>NZ_JAENJH010000030.1 GCF_016595675.1 Prauserella cavernicola
CGGCCCAGGCCGTAGGCGATCAGCGCGAGGTGAAGTCCGGTCCGCTCCTCGGCGTCGGCAAGGTCGGTGCCCAGCTTCAGCTCCAGCGACCGCAGCCGTTCGTATGCCGTCGCCCGGCTCAGGTGCAGTGCCCGGGCGAAGGATGCCATCACACCGTTGCTCGCCAGATAGGACTCGAGGGTCGCGAGCGCCCGCTCTCGCCGGCCGGCCGGGAGCGCGAGGAGCGGGCCCAGGCGGCTCTCGATGAACGAGTGCAGCCGGGCGTCGTCCCGGATCTGCCAGAGCAGGCCCCGGATACCGAGATCGCCGCTGCGGATCACGGCAGGATGGTCGGTCCCCGACACGGGCGCCGCCACCGACGCCACGTGCTCGGCGTCGACGAGTGAGGGCGCGAGATTCCGCCACCCCTGAGCCGTCGGGCCTGCGACCACGGCCGCGACCACGGCACCGGGGAGCCGCCCGGCCAGCTCCTCGGGCAGCCGCGTGCCCGCCTCCTCGGAGGGACAGTCGAACAGCACCGCGACCAACTGGGGCCGCAGCCGTCCCACCAGCGCCGAGCGCTGCATCGCCTGCGCGGCCTCGGACACCTCGGACACGAGCTGGGTGTCCGGGCCGGTCGCGTCGCCCGTCCCGCGCGCCACGACCACGGCGATGCCCCCGCCCGGCGTGAAACCCAGAGCGCGAGCCCGAGCCCGCAGGGCCACATCGTCCGCCACCTGACCGGTCAGGACGTCCTGGAGCAGCCGGGCCGCCGCCGCGCCGGCCAATCCCTCACCCGGACTACTCACGAGGTGAGCGATCGTGACCGCCTCCGCGGCCCGTTCGAGCACCAGCTGAACATCAGGAGCGGCGGCGTCGGACACCCGGGTCGGCACGACCAGCCGCCCCCACCGCCGACGTCGCGGGCCGACCGGGATGCTGAGCCACTGTTCTGGTCCCCCGCGGCTGGTTCCCTCGCCACTGGGCACCTGCCGCGACCGCGCGGGCCAGTCCCGCAGTACCTCCTCGGCCGTGTCGCCACCGAACGCGAGCACCCGGTGCGCGAGGTCCTCGAGTACCACCGGGCGACCGGTCAGATCCACGCAGCGCCCGAGGATCTCGTCGGTCGACGCGCCCTCGATGCCCAGCGGGCCGAGGACCTGATGCGCCCGTTGCGCGAGGCTGAGGCGTTCGTACTGTTCGTTGACCACGCGGGCGTGCACGGTTCCGGTGATCTCGACGAAGCGCACGGGCGCCTGTAGCTCGACCAACGGGAACCGGTGCGCGCGAGCGGCCTGCACCAGTCCTTCCGGCAGCTCCGACACATGCCGGCCGAGCTCGACGAGCAGCGCGGCGGCGCCGCTCGCGTGCAGCGACGCGACGTAGGCGCGAAAATCGGTGTCCGGTTCGGCCAG
>NZ_JAENJH010000031.1 GCF_016595675.1 Prauserella cavernicola
TGCCGCCGTTGTTGCCGGGGCCGTCGTACTTGTCGCCCTTGATGTCGGTGTTGCCGGGCTTGGGGTCCGGTCCGCTGCGCACCCCGTCCGGGGTGTCGATCTTGCCGCCCTTGATGTTCTTCAACGCCTTGGCCGCGTCGCCGAACCCGTCACCCAGCGTCTTGAGCAGCGGCGAGAGCTTCGACAGCGCGTCCACCAGGTTCTTGGTCAGATCCGCGATCCGGGTCGCGGTCTTGGCCACCGCCGCCACCACCTGCGGCACCACCCACGCCAACCCGATCCCCAGCGTCAACAGCACCTGCAACGCCCAGCTGATCATCCGCCCGACCAACTCGGCGATGATGTCGCGCACCAACGTGCGCACCGCCGCCACCACCTCACCAGCGGTCGCGATCCCACTGGAAGCACCCTCGGCCGCGGACTGCGCCGCACTGATCAACGTCGCCGTATCCGTGCCCCGCGTGCGATACGCATCCGCCGCGGGACCCGTCCACGACACCGTGTCCTGCTCGATCATCGTCAGCAGATCCGTCGAGATCGCCGCCAGCTCCGTCGCCACATTGGACCAGGTCTCCGAATGCGACTTGATCGTGTCCGGATCCCCGGTCAACCCATCCAGCGCATCCGAGAGCGGGCCGACATGCTCCATCAGCCACCCCACCCCCGCCGCCAGGATCGACCCGAACGGATCCATCACCATCCCCAGCGCATCCAGCGCGGTCCCCACCGCACCCAGCACCCCGGCCGCCCAGTCACCACTCTCAATGGCCTTACTGGTGTCATCGATCGACTCCAGCAACGGAACACCCGAAATCGCCGTCGTCGAATCCTCGACCTCGGCCACCAACGGATTACCCACAGAACGACCCTTCCCTCACCCCGCCCGACACGACCAGCCCCACCAACCCGGCCACGTCAGACCTCGCGCACCCTCGTGGCATCCAGATCCCGCTCGAAACCCTTCAACGGCTTCTGATGCGACCGCTCGGCCTCCTCATACGAGTCCGCCGCCTTACGCACGTTGTCCGCCGACACCGACACACCCTCCACCGCCGCATCCAACGCCGAGAGCCCCTCCTCCTCCATCGGATTCACGATCGGAGGCAGAAACGAACACAACAACCCATACGCCGAGTCATCCATACTCACCGTCTCCGCGGCCGACACCGCCACCCCCAACCG
>NZ_JAENJH010000032.1 GCF_016595675.1 Prauserella cavernicola
TGTGATGTCCAGGGAGGTTGGTCAGCCGGGTGGCTGGTGGGCGGCCTCCGATGGCGGAGTGGGCGCGATGGTGATTGTAGAAATGGAGCCAGGCGGGCAGTGCGGTGTTGCGTTGTTCGGTTGAGGTGTAGAGGCGGGCGTAGGCCCACCCGTCGGCCAGGGTGCGGTGGAAGCGTTCGATTTTCCCATTGGTCTGTGGTCGGTAGGGTCGGGTCCGTTTGTGGACGATGCCGAGTTCGCTGCAGGCGTTGCGCCAGGCGTAGGAACGATAGGCAGAGCCGTTGTCGGAGAGCACTCGCTCGACGGTGATGCTGTGGTCGGCGAACCAGGCCACCGCTCGGCGGAGGACTCCGATCGCGGTGGCGGCCTTCTCGTCGGTGTGGATCTCGGCGTAGGCGACGCGGGAGTGGTCGTCGATGACGGTGTGGACGAAGGCGGTGCCGATCACCGGCCGGTACTCGTGCCCGCGCATGCCGGTACGTTTGGCCGTGGACGCTTTGTTTCGATCGCCTTGCTGTTTGCCGACATAGTGCCACCCGCCGCCGTCGGGGATGTTGCCGAACTTGGTGACATCGACGTGGATCAGCGAGCCCGGGTGCGGATGTTCGTAGCGGCGTAGCGGCTCGCCGGTCACGCGATCGATGTGCGACAAGCGGTTGATCCGGCAGCGCACGAGGACCGCATGCACCGTGGAGGCCGGTATGCCAAGCCGACCGGCAATCTGCACCGGGCCGAGCCGCGCGCGCCACCGCAGCCGCACGATGTGCCGCGTGGTCTGGTCCGAAGTCCTGGTGGGGCTGCGGTGCGGCCGGGAGCTGCGGTCAGCCATTCCGTCCGGACCCTCGGCACGGTAGCGATCAGCCCACTTACGGGCCGTGCGCGCTGCGACCATGAACATCGCCGCAGCTGCGGCATAACTCCACCCATCCTCGACGACAAGCCGAGCCAGACGCTGCCGAGCGCGCGGGGTCAGTTGGGCATTAGCGTGGGACACGAAGGCCTCCGGTTCGTGAAGCGGTTCCTCGACAGCTCCACTTCACAACCAGAGGCCTTCGCCTGTCTCAACGACAAGCCGACATCAACCCAACCCCGAACAACGTCCCTGGACATCACA
>NZ_JAENJH010000033.1 GCF_016595675.1 Prauserella cavernicola
AGCCGGACGGGGGTGTCGCCGCGGTGGGCCTGCAGGGTCTGTTTGAGCTCGGTGACCACGCTCTGGTCGAGCCGCTCGGCCGAGGCCAGCAGCAACAACGGCGGCTCCTCCTCCCCCACGGCCAGGTCCGAGATGTCCAGCGGGATCAACCCACCACCGAACACCGACATCTTGTCCTCACGCCAGTTCACCCGGCCCTTGACCACCACCGCGTTGTCCTCGACTAGATCCGCCGCGAAGATCGCATACGACTTCGGGAAGAACAACACCTCCATCGAGGCGTCCATGTCCTCCACCGTGCAGATCGCCCAGGGCTCCCCCTTCTTGTTCACCCGCCGCTCCAGCGACGTGATCAGCCCCGAGATCTCGATCTCACCCTCCTTCGGCGGCTCCGCCAGAATCGCCGCGATCGGCCGCTTCGCGTGCTTGCGCAGAATCCGCTCCGCCCCATCCAGCGGATGCGCCGACACATACAACCCCAGCATCTCCCGCTCATAAGCCAGCAACTGCTTACGCGGGAACTCCACATCCTCGAACCTCAGATGCGCCAACGGCGACGACGACGCCACCGGAGCCGTGTCATCCCCCGACCCGAACAGGTCGAACTGACCCATCGCCTCCTGCCGCTTGAGCGGCACCACCGCCTCGACCGCGTCCTCGTGCACCTGCACCATCGACAACCGCGTGTTACCCAGCGAGTCGAACCCACCCGCCTTGACCAACGACTCCAGCACCCGCTTGTTGCACACCACCAACTCGGACTTGTCCAAAAAATCGGTGAAACTCGAGTACTTCCCCTTCTCCTCCCGAGTCTTGATCACCGACTCCACCACGTTGGCACCCACATTGCGCACCGCGCCCATCCCGAACCGGATGTCATCGCCGACCGCCGCGAACCGCAACCCCGACTCATTCACATCCGGCGGCAACACCTTGATCCCCAACCGCCGACACTCCGACAAATACACCGCCGACTTGTCCTTGTTGTCCCCCACCGACGTCAACAACGCCGCCATGTACTCAGCCGGATAATTCGCCTTCA
>NZ_JAENJH010000034.1 GCF_016595675.1 Prauserella cavernicola
CGGCGACTTCGGTGTGCATCCGATGACGTTGCACAAGTGGTTGCGCCAGGCCGACGTCGAAGACGGAGTCAAGTCGGGTGTGTCGTCGGATGCGGCAGCTGAGCTGCGGGAGCTCAAGCGTCGTAATCGGCTGTTGGAGCAGGAGAACGAGGTGTTGCGGCGGGCGGCGGCGTATCTGTCGCAGGGCAATCTGCCGGGAAAGGGCTCTACCCGCTCGTAAGGGAGTTGGCCGCCCCTGGCGCCCGGATCCGGGTGCCGGTGGCGGTGGTGTGCCGGGTGCTCAAGCTCCATCGCCAGCACTACTACGTCTGGCTCGCCCAGCCGGTCACCGATGCCGAACTCGATGAGGCCTACGTGGCGAATGCGATCTTCGACGCTCACCGTGAAGACCCCGAATTCGGGTATCGCCTGTTGCATGAGGAGGTCACCGCCACGGGGATCGAGGTGTCGGATCGGACGGTGTGGAAGATCTGCTCGTCCAACGAGTGGTGGTGCGTGTTCGGCAAGAAACGCCGCGGCCGCAAGGCCCGGCCCGCCGCGCCGGCGCACGAGGACCTGGTGCGCCGCGAGTTCACCGCAGAAGCACCGAATTGCCTGTGGTTGACCGACATCACCGAACACCCCACCGGTGAGGGCAAGATCTACCTCTGCGCGGTCAAGGACGTGTGGTCGAACCGGATCGTGGGCTACTCCATCGCCGACCGGATGACCTCCCAGCTGGCGGTGGACGCGCTCGAATCCGCCATCGCCCGCCGCGGCGGCACCGTGGCCGGGTGCAGACTGCACAATGACCGTGGAGGCCAAATTTCGCAGTAGGAAGCTGCAGCAGGCGCTGTGGCGTCACCACATGCGCGGGTCGATGGGCCAGGTCGGCGCGGCCGGTGACAACGCCGCCATGGAGAGCTTCTTCAGCCTCCTGCAACGCAATGTGCTTGACCGCCGCCGCTGGGACACCCGCGAAGAACTCCGGATCGCGATCGTGACCTGGATC
>NZ_JAENJH010000035.1 GCF_016595675.1 Prauserella cavernicola
CTGCATGTGCACACCGAGTATTCGATGCTCGATGGTGCGGCGAAGATCGCTCCGTTGTTCGCGGAGGCGTCGCGGTTGGGGATGCCGGCGGTGGGGATGACCGACCACGGCAACATGTACGGGGCGGACGAGTTCTACCAGCAGGCGAAGAAGGCCGGGATCAAGCCGATCATCGGTATCGAGGCCTACATCGCGCCGGAGTCGCGGTTTCACAAGAAGCCGGTGTTCTGGGGGCAGTCGAACCAGCGTGGGGCTGACGAGTTCGGTGAGGGTGGCGACGTTTCGGGTGCGGGTTCGTATACGCACATGACGATGTTGGCGGCGAACGCGACGGGTTTGCGGAATCTGTTCACGTTGTCGTCGTTGGCGTCGATTCAGGGGTATTACCGCAAGCCTCGGATGGACCGGGAGTTGATCTCGGAGAACTCTGAGGGGATCATCGCGACGACGGGGTGTCCTTCGGGTGAGGTGCAGACCCGGTTGCGGTTGGGGCAGAAGGCCGAGGCCATTCAGGCGGCGTCGGATTACAAGGACATTTTCGGGGCGGACAACTTCTTTCTGGAGTTGATGGATCACGGGTTGCCGATCGAGCGGTCGGTGCGGGAGGGTCTGCTGGAGATCGGGCGGTTGCTGGATCTCAAGCCGTTGGCGACGAATGATTCGCATTATGTGACCAAGGATCAGGCGGATTCGCATTCGGCGTTGTTGTGTGTGCAGTCGGGTAAGACGCTGAATGATCCGAACCGGTTCAAGTTCGATGGTGACGGCTATTATCTGAAGTCGTCGGAGGAGATGCGGGAGTACTGGGACAAAGAGGTTCCCGGTGCC
>NZ_JAENJH010000036.1 GCF_016595675.1 Prauserella cavernicola
TGTGTGGTGTTAGCGGGTGGCGCGGTGTTTGAGTTCCTTGGCCGCGGCGCCGGGGTCGGTGGCGTTGTAGATGGCTCCGCCCGCGACGGCGACGGTGGCCCCGGCCTCACGCACGGACCCGATCGTGGCGGCGCTGACACCACCGGCGATGGAGAACGCGACACCAGCCTCCCGGCCATCGGCGAGCAGCGTGTCGATCGTGTAACCCGGCCGGGCCTGCTCATCCAGCCCCGCGTGGATCTCCACAAACGACACACCCAGCTTCGCGACCTCCCGGATCCGCGCCACCCGGCCCTCCACCACAGTGATCATGTCGGCCACCACGTCCTTGCCGTACTTACGGCCCGCCGCCACCGCACCCCGCACCGTGTCATCATCAGCGGCACCCATCACCGTGACCAGATCCGCCCCCGCCTCGAACGCCAGAGCAGCCTCCAGCTCACCAGCATCAGCGGTCTTGAGATCCACGAACACCAACTTGTCCGGATGCGCCGCCTTGATCGCACTCACCGCACCGATACCCACCGACTTCACCAACGGCGTACCCAACTCAAGAATGTCCACATGCTCCGACACCTGATTCGCCAACGTCAACGCCGACGGAAGATCCAGAACATCCAACGCCACCTGCAACCGCACAACAAACTCCTCATCACTCACAACGGTGCACCGCACCCCACCAAAAAACAGACCACACAACAATCACCCAGCCACCCAAAACACAGCAACACCCCACCACATCCAAAAACACAATCCCCCAATGCACGAAACAAATAACCACCCACCACCCCCGGC
>NZ_JAENJH010000037.1 GCF_016595675.1 Prauserella cavernicola
AGCGTTGGTTGTGTGCGGCGAGGTGCTTGCGCAGATAGGTCAGGTGCTTGACGATCGCGTCCTCGGCGGCATCAGGATCACGCTCGGCGATGGCATCCACGATGGCCTTGTGCTGACGCACCGTCGCCCGGCCGACATCGGGCGAGAGATCGAGATAATGCACCGGCTCCGTCTCGTGATGCAACGCCGACACGAACGACGCCAGCACCCGATTACCCGACGCCTGCGCGATCAGACTGTGGAACTGCTCATCCAGCTTCGGCACCTCAGGATCATCCACCGACGCCGACTTCTGCCGCCGCACGATATCCCGCAACCGCTCCACATCCCCAGCACTACGGTTCAACGCCGCCAACCGCACCGCGGGCACCTCCAGATGCTGACGCACCTCGGCCACCTCGGTGAACTCGATACTGCCCAACGTCAACAAATTGTGCACACTGTCGATCACCGCCGAACCCAGCGAATGATGATCGATCAACTGCACGAAGTTCCCACCACGCGAACCCGGCACCTTGTAGATCAACCGCTGCGTCGTCAACGACCGCAACGCCTCCCGCACCGTCGTCCGGCTGACATTGAACTGCTTGGCCAACTCCGTCTCCGGCGGCAGCAAATCCCCCGTCTTCAGCTCCCCCGACAGGATCGCAACACGAATGCGCTCCTCCACCTGCTCCCGAGGCCGAAGCACCTTCTGCCCGATCACCCGGGCCTGCTGGTCCCCGCGGGGCTCCACCACAACGTCACCTACCAACCGAACCGAACCGAACCC
>NZ_JAENJH010000038.1 GCF_016595675.1 Prauserella cavernicola
GACCAGAATGGGTCGCACCAGGACCGAGGAGAACCACGATGGCCAAGTACCTGATGCTCAAGCACTACCGCGGAGCTCCGGACGCGGTGAACAACGTGATGATGGACCAGTGGACCCCCGAGGAGATCTCGGCCCACGTCACGTACATGCAGGACTTCGCGAAGCGGCTCGAGCGGACCGGCGAGTTCGTCGACAGCCAGGCGCTCGCTCCCGAGGGCACGTGGGTCCGCTACGACGGCGAGGGCCGCCCGCCGGTCACCGACGGTCCCTTCGCCGAGACCAAGGACCTGATCGCGGGCTGGATGGTGATCGACGTCGACAGCTACGAGCGCGCCCTCGAACTGGCGGGCGAGCTCTCCGCGGCGCCCGGCAAGGACGGCAAGCCCATCCACGAGTGGCTCGAACTGCGCCCGTTCCTCACCGCGCCGCCCACCGTCACCGAGTGAGCTCCGCCATCGACGAG
>NZ_JAENJH010000039.1 GCF_016595675.1 Prauserella cavernicola
CACGCTCGGCTTCATCAGCAGGGACCAGACCGAAGGCTTGGCTGGGCCGTGTCCCCGGTCGCGTTAGGCCTGCTCCTGGCGCAGATCCTCGGCGAGCGCGGACTTCACGGCCGCGCTGAGCCAGGGGACCTCCTGCACGGAGTTCATGGTCAACCGGTACATCAGCGGGGCGAACACCAGTGCCATCCCGCCCTGGATGGCGAACATCCAGTGCCAGCCGGTGACCCCGGCGAACCCGTCCATGCCGAGCAGAAGACCGGAGAAGGGGCCCGCGATGATCGTCGCGAACGCGGAGCCCTTGAGGAAGATCGACACGGCGCGGCCCCGGTGGCTGTTCGGCAGTA
>NZ_JAENJH010000003.1 GCF_016595675.1 Prauserella cavernicola
GGGACACGAAGGCCTCCGGTTCGTGAAGCGGTTCCTCGACAGCTCCACTTCACAACCAGAGGCCTTCGCCTGTCTCAACGACAAGCCGACATCAACCCAACCCCGAACAACGTCCCTGGACATCACACCTAGCCGACCCCTAGCCGACCCCTGACCGACCCCTAGGGGCAACGGCGGGGTCTTTCCCGGATGTCGCCGGTCGCGGGCTCTGCCAAGGTCAGGCCATGCCGATCGCCCTGTCCTCGCGGGCGCGCGACGCCGGTCTCGCGCTCGGGTTCGCCGTGCTCGTCGTCGGCGCAACGCTCGCGAACGCGCGCCTGCACGGCGCCTCGATCACCCCGCTGGAGCTGGCGCCGCTGCTCGCGGGCTGCGCGGCTCTGGCCGTGCGCCGGCGCCACCCGGTGGCGGTCGCGGCGGTGACGCTGGCGGCCTCTGCCGTGCACTACGCGACCGTGGAGCCAGACGGTCCGATCCTGCTCACGTTCGTGGTCGCGCTCTACACCGTCGCGGCACAGGGTCACCTGCGGGCGGCCGTCGTGCTCGGCGGGACCGCGCTGGCGGCCACCGCCTACGGTGAGTTCGCCACCCCCGTCCGGCACGTCGGCGACGCGGGACTGGCGATGCTCGCGGGCTGGCTCGTCGCGAGCATCGCGCTCGGCCGCGCTCGCCGCACGCACGTCGCCTACCTGCACGAGGCGGAGCGGCGCGCGGCCACCGAGGAGCGGCTGCGCATCGCGAGGGAACTGCACGACACGCTCGGCCACCACCTCTCGCTCATCACCGTGCAGGCGGGCGCCGCACTGCACCGGCCGGACGAGCAGACGTCGCTGCGGGCGCTGACGGTGATCAAGCAATCCAGCAGGGACACGCTCGGCGAGCTGCGCTCGACGCTGGGCGTGCTGCGCGGCGATCGGCCCGCCCCGCCCGGACTGGCCACTGTGGACACCCTGGTGGAGCAGGCCCGCGCCACCGGGCTCACCGTGACGATCGAGGTGGACGGCGAACGCACCGAGCTGCCACCCGAACTCGACCTCACGGCGTACCGGCTGGTGCAGGAGGCACTGACCAACGTCCGCAGGCACGCCGACGCCAGTACCGCGACCGTGCGCATCCACTACGCGCGCAGGGAGCTGCGCGTGGAGGTGATCGACGACGGCAGGGGCGGCACGGCCGACCCCGGCCACGGGATCAGGGGTATGAGCGAGCGCGTGCGGCTGCTCGGCGGCGACCTCAGCGCCGGGGGCCGCGCGGGCGGCGGATACCGGGTGAGCGCACGGCTCCCGGCGGGAGCACTCGGATGATCCGCGTACTGCTTGCCGACGACCAGACCCTCGTGCGCGCGGGATTTCGCTCCATCCTGGACGGTGAGGACGACATCTCCGTGGTCGCCGAGGCCGCCGACGGCGAGCAGGCCGTGCGGCTCACTCGCGAGCACCGGCCCGACGTGGTGCTCATGGACGTCCAGATGCCCGGCAGTGACGGGCTCGAGGCCACCCGCCGGATCGCCGCCGACGAACGCCTCGCCGGCATCAGGGTCGTCATCCTCACCACCTACGACGTCGACGAGTACGTCTACGGCGCGCTCCGCGCGGGCGCGAGCGGCTTCCTGGTCAAGGACACCGAGCCCGCGGAGCTGGCCCACGCCGTGCGCGTGGTCGCCAGGGGCGACGCGCTGCTGGCGCCCACGGTGACCCGCAGGCTCATCGCGGAGTTCGCGGGCCGGGTGTCGCGGCCGGAACCGAGCCCGCGGCTCAACGCGCTGACCGAACGCGAACGCGAGGTGACCGCGCTCGTCGCCGCGGGACTGTCCAACGACGAGATCGCCGCGCGCCTCGTCCTCTCGCCCGCCACGGCGAAGACGCACGTCAGCCGCATCATGACCAAGCTGGCGGTGCGCGACCGCGCGCAGCTGGTGGTGCTGGCCTACGAGTCGGCGATGGTGACGCCCGGCTGGTTGTCCTCGGACGGTCGACCCCGGTAGTACGGGATGTCCCGCAGGGGACGACCTCGGTGGTACTCCGCTTCGGTACCCGCGCCGGACGCGCCGCGGCAGGACAGCCGCGCACGCTGCGCAGCATGAACACACCAACGTTGTCCGGCAGCCGGCTCACCCGGCTCGCCGCCTGGGCCCAGCGGCGGCACTGGCTCGCGCTGGGACTGTGGATCGCGGTACTGGCCGCGATCACCGTGACCTCGCAGGCGCTCGGCGCCGACTATCGCGACGACCACTCGCTGCCGGGAACCGAGTCGCAGCAGGTGATCGAGACCTTCGAGCGCGAAGCCCCCGCCGAGCAGGGCGAGACCGTGCAGCTGGTGCTCGCTCACGACGACGGCGTCGCGCAACAGCGGGACCGAGTCGAGGCGTTGCTGCGCGAGGTCGCAGCGCTGCCTCACATCGCGGGGGTGCAGAGCCCGTTCGCGACGCCCGGCGCGGTCTCGGCCGACGGCACCATCGCCTACGCCACCGTGGCGCTCGACGCGGACACTCCGGCCGAGGACGTGCGCGCGCTCGTCGGCGCCGGAGAGTCGGCCGCGGGTGACGGGCTCGACGTCGCGTTCGGCGGCGACCCGGTGCGCGAGGCGGAGGAAGGCGGTGGCGGGGCCGCGGAGGGCGCCGGAATCCTCGCCGCGCTGGTGATCCTGGTCCTGATGTTCGGCTCGCTGCTCGCCGCGGCGGTTCCCGTGCTCACCGCTGTGCTCGCCGTCGGCAGCACGATCGGCGTGATCGGGCTGGTCTCGTGGCTGGTCGACATGCCCTCCTACGCGCCGCCGCTGATGATGCTCGTCGGAATCGGCGTCGGCATCGACTACGCGCTGCTGATCTTCTCCCGGTTCAGAGGTGAGCTGCTCGCGGGCCGCGACCGGCAGCAGGCCGCCAGGGTCGCGCTCGACACAGCGGGCCGTTCGGTGCTCTTCGCGGGCTGCACCGTGATCATCGCGCTGCTCGGTCTGCTCGCTCTGGGCCTCGGCTCCCTGCGCGGAGTCGCGTTCGCGGTCGCACTGACGGTGCTGGTCACGATGATCGCCTCGATCACGCTGCTGCCCGCGCTGCTCAGCGTCTTCGGGCGTCGCATCGAACGCAGGATCGTCGCGAGGGCAAGCCGTCGCGAGCAGGGCAGGCGCTGGCGCTCGCTCGCGAGCGCGGTGCAGCGGCGGCCGGTCGTCCCGCTGGTCGTCTCGCTCGCCGCGCTCGGCGCGCTGTCGCTGCCCGCGCTGGACCTGCGGCTCGGGTTCGCCGATGCGGGCAACGACCCGCAGGGCTCGACCAGCAGGCAGGCCTACGACCTGCTCGCCGAGGGCTTCGGAGCCGGAGTCAACGGCCCGTTGATCGTTGTGGCCGAGGGCGGAGCGGCGGCGGCGGAGGAGGCCGCGGCCGTGCTCGAGCGGACCCCCGGCGTCGCGAGCGCGACCCCGCCGCAGTCGCTGTCTCCCGAGGTGTCGACGGTTGTCGTCTTCCCCGACAGCGCGCCACAGGACGCGGCCACGCACGAACTCGTCGAACGGCTGCGGGCCGACGTCCTGCCCGGCGTTGCCGAACGCACCGGCGCGACGTTGCTCGTCGGAGGATCGGTGGCCGCCGCCGACGACTTCGCCGCGGCCGTCAGCGACCGGCTACCGCTGTTCATCCTCGTCGTGGTGGGCCTGTCGGCACTGCTGCTGGCCGCGGTGTTCCGTTCGGTGCTCATCCCGCTCAAGGCCGCGGTGCTGAACCTGCTCAGCATCGGCGCGAGCCTCGGTGTCATCACGCTCGTGTTCGGGCAGGGCCTGTTCGGCGTGCAGCCGGGACCCATCGAAGCGTTCGTGCCCGTGATGATCTTCGCGATCGTCTTCGGGCTCTCGATGGACTACGAGGTGTTCCTCGTGGCGCGCATGCACGAGGAGTGGCGCCGCACGCGCGACGCCGGACACGCCGTGCGCGAGGGCCTTGCCGCCACCGGCGGGGTCATCACGGCCGCGGCGGCGATCATGATCGTGGTCTTCGGCGCGTTCGTGCTCAGTCCCGACCGGATGCTCCAGCAGTTCGGTCTCGGCCTGGCCGTGGCGGTACTGCTCGACGCGTTCGTGATCCGCTGCCTGATCGTGCCCGCGGTGATGCGGCTGTTCGGCGAGCGGGCGTGGTGGCTGCCGCGCAGGCTCTCGCGCGCGTTGCCCGAGGTGAAGCTGGAACGCGACGAGGTGGGCGTCAGTTCGTGACCTCGTGCAGGCACAGCACGTTGCCCTCGGAGTCGTGGAACCAGGCGGCTCGCTCGTCTCCGAGGGTGGCGATGTGGTCGACGGTGCGCAGCTCGTCGCTGTCGATGTCGGTGAACTCGACGCCGTGCCCCTCCAGCTCCTTGATCTCGGCGGGCAGGTCGTCGACCTCGAAGCTGAGCGCGGTGTGCTCGCTCTGTGTGCCCTCGGGCATCGGCCGCAGGGCGAGCACGTCGCCCGCGCCCGCGTTGAAGTAGACCGAGCCGTCGGGGCTCGCGCCCGTGCGCTCGAGGCCGAGCGACTCGGCGTAGAACCGGCTGGCGCGCTCCACGTCGGTCACCGGCAGCAGGGTGGTGATCATCGATCGGGTGAGCATGGTGGCCTCCTCACCGGCCATGCTCCGCTCGATCCGGGGGCCGCGGCGGCCCGGTTTTTCACGTCGGGGCGTTGGCTTCGCGCAGGGTGCGCATGGCCTCGGCGAGCGACTCGGAGGCCTGCGGACCCAGCGGCTCGAGCACGGTTCTGCGCAGGATGTCCGCGCACGCCTTGCGGGCCTGCTCGGCCACGTCGGCGCCGTGCTCGGTCAGGCAGGCGTAGGTGACGCGCCGGTCGGCGGAGCTGGGCACCCGGTGGATGAGATCGGCGGCGGCGAGCCGGTCGGCGACCTTGGTGAACCCGCCGCTGGACAGCGCCGCTTCCTTGGCGAGCCGGGTCATCGGCATGCGGTTCTCGGGGGAGCGGACGAGCCGCAGCAGGATGTCGAACGAGGCGGGCGCGAGGTCGAAGCGGTCGGCGATCTCGCCCATCAGCCGGTCCTGCGTCGCCAGGTAGCCCTCGATCACGAGGCCCCACCAGGTCACGATCTCGTCGTCGTCGGGTTCGGTCGGCACGCGCCGAGTGTAGCGCAGTTGTCTTCTGGAAATATATCTTGCGAGCGAGAGGTTATCGGGTCTAGCTTGGAAGAATCCGCTCCCAAGGAGGGAAGCCATGTCGTTCCAGACCAGCGGCTTGCACCACGTCACCGCCATTGGAGGGGACCCGCAGCGCAACGCCGACTTCTACCTGCGAACGCTGGGGTTGCGGCTCGTGAAGACCACGGTCAACTTCGACGACCCTGGCACCTACCACCTCTACTACGGCGACGAGTCCGGCAAACCAGGCTCGCTGCTCACCTTCTTCCCGTGGAAGGACGCACCGAGCGGGCGCCTCGGCACCGGCCAGGCCACCACCACCTCGTTCTCCGTTCCGGAGCGTTCGCTGGGGTGGTGGAAGAAGCACCTCGAGGCATCGGGTGTCACGACCGGCGACATCGTCAGCCGCGACGCGGAGGAGGTGCTCACCTTCCGTGACCCCGACGGCCTCGTGCTCGCGCTCGTCGCCCACCAGCAGGGCGACCCGCGCGACCCGTGGGACACCGCGCTGGTGCCCGGCGAGCACGCCATCCGCGGCCTGCACTCCGTGACCATGTCCGTGACGCGCGAGGACGCCACCGCGGGCACCCTCACCGAGGACCTCGGGCTGTCGTTCGCCGAACAGGACAGCAACCGCTTCCGGTTCAGTGCGGGCGAGGGTGGCCCTGGCGCGACCGTGGACGTGCTGGTGACGCCGGACGCCCCGAGGGGACTCGTCGCCGCGGGCACCGTGCACCACGTGGCGTGGCGGGCGCCGGACGAGGGCACCCAGGTGGCGTGGCGCGAGGAGCTCGTCGACCGCGGCGTCGGCGTCACGTCCATCCTCGACCGCCAGTACTTCCGCTCGATCTACTTCCGCGAGCCGGGCGGCACCCTGCTGGAGATCGCCACCGACCAGCCGGGCTTCTCGATCGACGAGCCGCTGCTGGAGCTCGGCCGTGCGCTCAAGCTGCCGCCGTGGCTCGAGCCCGACCGCGAGCAGATCGAGGCGATGCTGCCGAAGCTCGACCTGCCCTCCGAGAACAACCCGGTGCGGGCATGAGCGGCCTGTCGCTCGACCACCGATTCGTCGAAGGTGAGCAGCACGCGCCGGTGCTGTTGCTGCTGCACGGCACGGGCAGCAGTCCCGAGGACATCCTCACCCTCGGCAAGGAGCTGAGCCCCTCGTCGCCGATGCTCGCGCCGGCCGGTCCCGTCTCGGAGAACGGGGCGGCACGCTGGTTCCGCAGGCTGGCGGAGGGCGTGTTCGACGTCGAGGACGTGCGGGTGCGGGCCGAGCAGCTCGCGGAGTTCGTGCTCGCCGCAAGGGAGAAGTACGGGCTCACCGACCGCAGGCTCGTCGCCGCCGGGTTCTCCAACGGCGCCAACATCGCGGCGGCCGTGACCCTGCTGCGGCCCGATGTGCTCACCGAGGCGGTATTGTTCGCGGCGATGCTGCCGGTGCCGGACCCGCCCTCGCACAACCTCGGCGGTTCGCGGGTCTACCTGTCCAATGGCAGGCGCGACCCGATGGCCCCGCTGGCGTCCAGTGAAGAGCTCGTGGAGGTGCTGCGCGAGCGCGACGCCGAGGTGACGGAGCACTGGCACCACGGCGGCCACCAGATCACCCTGCCCGGGCTGCAGGCGGCGAAGGCCTGGCTGACCGAACCCTGACCCGCCCCGCCCCCAGCCGCGGTGAAGGGCACCTTCCGTGCGTTGAACGCAGGAAAGGTGCCCTTCACCGCGTTCGGGCTAACCCACAGTTCATGATCCATTTGCGTTTTCGTGGGACGCGAATGTCCGAATTGCTGGGTCGAATGGCGTAGTCGCCAATAGTCGAATCGGGGTGCCTGATTTTTCGCGAACTATGCTGATTACTCTTTCAATGGCGCGGGGGAAGGTACACGATGAACTTCGGTGACATGGTCGACTGCCCGCGGTGTCACGGCTCCGGGCTCGCACCCAACCGAAAGGATCCCTGTGGCAACTGCGGAGGACTCGGGCAAGTCCCCAGGTCGTGAAGGCTGTCCGCTCTGCCGGGGAACCGGGACGTTGTCGTGGCAGCAGCCGCAGGGAAACCCGGGATTGGTCCGTACGATCGAAATGCCCTGCCCGCATGGTTGCGGTGAGTATTGGAAACACCCGCGCGCAGAACGCGATCGGGTGGTCGAAACACCGGTCCCCGAAAAATCGACGCCGGAGCGTGTTCGAGGGAACGCCGACGAAGCGAACCGGATCGGCGCGGACTTCATTCAGGGTGCACTTCGAAACTGGGGTTTCCTCGACGGCGAGCGCGGCCGCCGTTCGTAGTACGGGGCAGTAACATCACCGACGTGGACTCGGAAGACTTGGTGCAGCGCGCCGGGCGGATCGCAGGCTGGGCCGCGCGCACGGGCTACTCGCTGGGCAAGCGCCTGCCCGGAGCCGACAGTGCCGAACGCAGCCTCCGCACACTCGAGCAGCGGGCCCTCGGTGAACTGCGCAGACGTCTCGAGAGCACCGGAGATCCCTACCTCGCCACGCTGAACCAGGCTCCCGCACGGCACACCGCCAACGGAGACGCCGACGTCAGGCCCGGCGCGATCACCGTCATCCAGCAGGACGATCCCCTGCGCGTGGCCATGGCCGAGCTGCTGAACCGCTCCACCGGGCTGGACCGCGACCGGTCTCGCGACTATCTCTACGCCACCATCCTGCGTCAGCTGACCCCGGACGAGGCCCGGATCCTGGCCGCGCTCTCCGACGGCTCGCCCTTCCCGCTCGTCGACGTCGCCGAGCGCGCCGGCCTCGGCACCGGCCGGTTCGTGCTCCGCAACGCCTCGACCGTCGGCAAGCAGGCCGGGGTGTCGCTGCTCGACCACGTGCCCGCCTACGTCACCCGCCTCATCGGGCTCGGGCTCGCCGAGATCGACGAGGAGGCGCCCGCGCTGAGCACGCAGTACGAGATCCTGCTGACCGACGACACCGTCAGGGCCGCCGAGGAGATGGTCAAGCGCGCCAGGATCGTGCGGCGCACGGTGCGGATCTCACCGCTCGGCGTCAGCTTCTGGCAGGCCTGCGCGCCGGGCTGACTCGCGTGCGCCCGGCGGGCGGCCGTGTGATCATGGTCACCCACATTGATGACCGTGACGGTGGTGGGTGATGGACGAGTACCTGCGGGGAATCGCTGACGACTTCCTGCGGTACTGGCCCGTCTACTGCTCCATTCCGCTGGTCGCCGCGCTGATCGGCTACGTCACCAAGCTGGTCGCGATCCGGATGATGTTCCGGCCCCTGAACTTCGTGGGACTCAAGTTCCGGCACAAGCCCGTCGTCGGCTGGCAGGGCATCGTTCCCAAACGAGCGGCGCGCATGGCGAGCATCGCGTGCGACACGATGACCCAGCAGCTCGTCTCGCCCCGCGAGGTCATCGAGCGCCTCGATCCCGAGCGCATCGCGAAGGAGATCGAACGGCCGCTGCTAGCGGCGGCCGAGGAGATCGTCACCGACATCGCCGCCGAGTACCAGCCCGGTCTGTGGGAGGCGCTGCCCGACGGTGTGCGCAGGCTCGTCGTGAAGCGGGTCCAGGCCGAGGCGCCCAAGATGGTCGCCGCGGTGATGGAGGCGATCAAGGACGACGTCGACTCCGTGTTCGACCTCAAGGGCATGGTCGTCACGAGCCTGGTCAAGGACAAGGAGCTGCTCAACCGGATCTTCCAGGAGGCGGGACACAAGGAGTTCCGGTTCATCGCCCGCTCCGGGCTGCTCTTCGGCGGCCTCATCGGCATCGTGCAGATGGTCGTGTGGCTGGTGTTCCGGATCCCGCTGATCATGCCGCTGTTCGGTCTGTTCATCGGCTGGTTCACCGACTGGCTCGCGCTGAAGATGATCTTCCGTCCGAAGCAGCCGACCCGCTACCTCGGCCTGTTCGAGTGGCAGGGTCTTTTCCTGAAGCGGCGCGCCGAGGTCTCCGAGGCCTATGCCGCGCTCATCGCGAAGGAGATCATCACCCCCCACAACGTGATCGAGGCCGTGCTGCGCGGCCCGTTCTCGGACAAGGTCGTGACGCTGATCCAGCGTCAGGTGGACGAGGAACTGGCGAAGCAGGCGAGCTTCGCCAAGCCGCTCGTGGTGATGGCCGTCGGCAGCAGGCGCTACCAGGAGATGAAGGTGCGCATCGCCGAGCAGATCATGGCCAGGCTGCCGGAGACGCTGCACTACATCGAGGACTACGCCGAAGACGCGATGGACATCCGCAACACGCTGGTGACCAAGATGAAGCAGCTCGATGCCGACGAGTTCGAGGGCCTGTTGCGCCCTGCATTCCAGCAGGACGAGTGGATCCTCATCCTCACCGGTGCGCTGCTCGGAGCCGCGTGTGGCGAGTTGCAGGTGCAGCTCGTGCTGCATCTGACCTCGTAGTCGCACGCCTCCCGGCCGGTCCAGCACCACGGCCCTCCGACCGGCCGGTGCAGCCCCGTCGCCGCCATCGGCGCGACGGTGGCCGCTCAGCTTGAGCGCACGTAGGCCAGCAGCTTCTCCGTCAGCTCCTCGGGTCGCGCGAGCGCGGGCAGGTGTCCTCCCTCCATCTCGTCGGGCACGATCCCCAGCCGTTGCTCGACCACGCGCCGCTGGAACTCCGCCGGGAACAGCCGATCGTCGCGGCAGAGCAGGAACCGGGTCGGCACGTCCGGCCACGCGGCCAGCGGCCACGGCTTCTGGAACGGGGTGTCCGACGGGTTGTGTTCGCCGCGCTCGAAGGCCTGCTCGGTGACCTCGTCGGGTACGTCGTGGAAGAACATCTCGCGCACGTCGAACTCCACCGCGCGGCCCTCGCGATCCGCCTTCTCGCGCTGTGCCTGCTCCTGGCCCGTGGCCGCCCACCATTCGCCCGGCGACTCTCCCGACTTCGGCGTCATCGCGGCGACCAGGATCATCAGTTCGACCGGAACCCGCTCACACACCATCGGGGCGACGAATCCCGACATCGACTGCGCCACGAGCACGACCCCGCTGCGCTCCCCGATCGCGTCCACGACCACATCGGTGTACTCGGCTAGTCCGGCGCCGGCATCGGTCCACGGCAGATCGGGAGTCAGCACGTCGTACCCCTCGCTGCGCAGCCGCGGCGCGACGAGATGCCAGTACCACGAGTCGGATCCGGCGCCGGGTAGCAGCACGAATGTCGTGGTCATGACGCAACCGCCAGCGCACCGGGGACACGGTTGACGAAGTCCAGCACTCCGACCCAGGTCGGGCGCACTGCGATGCGGGCCATCCTGGTGCCTGGTCCGAGATCGGCCAGCGTCGCGGCCGCCTGTTCCTCGCCGTAGTAGCGCCGTTGCGCCAGCACGTACTCCTCAGCGACTCCGTCCACATCGGTCACCTCGGCCGCGCCCCGGAGCAACAGGACCTCCGGTGGGATGCCGGCCGTGTCGATGGTGATCGCCACGGCCGGCCGCTCGCGCAGTGCCGTGATCTTGTGGGCGCCCGCGAACGTGGCCACCACCAACTCGATGCCGTTCCAGTGGAACAGCATCGGTAACACGCGCGGCGTTCCGTCTCGTGCCGTGTACGCGAGGCGCGCCAGCTCCGTCGACCGCAACAATCGCTGCGCGACGTGGGTCCTGAGCAGGTCGACATCGCCCTGGGGCAGCGATTCTGTCCTCGGTCCTGTCTCGGGCCCTGCCTTCGGTGTGAACGGTGCGGTCATGATGCCTCCTCGGGTCGATGGTCCTAAATTAGCACTGACAAGTCCTGGTTGTGAAGTGTAGACTTGGATCATGTCCGGCAAACGCACCTACGACGACCCGTGCGGGGTCGCGAGAGCTCTCAACCTCATCGGGGAACGGTGGGCCCTGCTGGTGGTCCGCGAGCTGCTGCACGGCCCGAAGCGGTTCACCGACATCCGGTCGGGGCTGCCGCACGCCAGTCAGAACGTGCTGTCCACGCGGCTGCGCGAGCTGGAGGAATCCGGGATCGTGCGGCGCCGCAAGCTGGGGCCGCCGGTCAGCGCGCAGGCCTACGAGCTCACCGAACGGGGGCGGGAGCTCGAGCCCGTCCTGCTCGCCCTGGCCCGCTGGGGTAGCCGTACTCCGCTCACGTCGGAGGAGGAGCTGAGTGCCGACGCGCTGGTACTCGCCCTGCGCACCACGTTCGACGTGCAGGCGGCCGCTGGCCTGCGCGCCGGAGTCGAGCTGCGGCTCGGCGAGGACATGTTCCACGCCGAGGTCGCCGACGGTGATCTCACGATGGAGCGAGGGGCCGCCGACGAGCCGGACGCCGTCATCGAGGCGGGCTCGGCCACCTTGCGGTCGGTGGTGTTCGGCGGCCGGAAACTCACCGACGCGCAGCGAAAGGGGGAAGCCAGGGTCGAGGGGGACGGCGACGCGGCGAGGCGCTTCGTCGAACTGTTTCCCCGGCCCAGCGTGCGATAGTTCCGTCGGGCACTCCGGCGGAACGGCAAAACCGCGGGACGGGCGGAAGGCCCGCGCGACAGGGGAATCGCTCGGGTCGTCCGCTCCGGGCCGGACAGGTCAGGGGCGCGGTGGGATCTGCTGCACTGCCCAGGAGTTGCCGTCGGGGTCGGAGAAGTACACGAACCGTCCCCACGGAAAGTCCTGGACTTCGCTGACCTCCACGCCGCGGCCCGCGAGCTCCTCGCGCGCGGCCTCGATGTCGGAGACCACCACCTGCAAACCCTCCACCGAACCCGGCCGCATCCGCGAAATCCCTGTGCCGATGGCGATTGAGCAGGCCGAGCCGGGCGGAGTCAGTTGCACGAACCGGATCTCGTCGCTGACGACGTGGTCGTGGTCGGCGTTGAAACCCGCCCGCTCGACGTAGAAAGCCTTGGCCTTGTCCACATCAGACACCGGAACAGCCACCAGCTCGAGCTTGAAATCCATGGTCACTACTCCCTCTCGTTGTCGGTGCGACCACGCTATGTCGAATTCCGGCCAGTTTTCGTCCGCAAGGGGTTGAGTGACCGCTCGGGATCCGCCGGACAGCATGACTCGCAGTGTGCGGCAGGAACCGGCGCCATCAAACACAATCGAGGCATGGGAAGTGTGGAGCTGCTGAAGGACGGTTTCGGTCGCATTCAGGAGGAGGTGCACGCCGCTGTCACTGGATTGAACCCCGACCAGCTGGCCCATCGGGTCGACAAGGACGCCAACTCGATCGCCTGGCTCGTCTGGCACCTGACGCGGGTGCAGGACGACCACGTCGCGGGCGTCGCCGGGCTCGACCAGGTGTGGACCGCCGGGGGCTGGGCCGACCGGTTCGGGCTGCCGTTCCCCGCGGGCGACATCGGTTATGGGCACTCGAGTTCCGATGTCGCGAAGGTCCGGGTCGCCTCGCCCCGGCTGCTCACCGACTACCACGACGCCGTGTACGAGCAGACCGTCGACTACGTCGGCGGCATCAGCGACGCGGACCTGGACGTCGTCGTCGACGAGGCCTGGGACCCGCCGGTGACGCTGGGCGTGCGGCTGATCAGTGTCATGGACGACGACATGCAGCACGCCGGGCAGGCGGCGTTCGTGCGGGGAATCCTGCTGCGCTGACCTACGGCTCGAGCGCGTGACCCGTGGTGGCGTCCACGTGGTCGGGCACGTCCTCGTGCCGGTCGCCGACGGTCGACGTGCCGGTGGGCTCGAACAGCATGATCGAGGCGCCGTCCTTCGACGAGGGTTTGTGCTCGGTTCCGCGCGGCACCACGAAGACGGCTCCCGTGGACAGGACGACGGAGCGCTCGCCTTCCTGCTCGCGCAGCGCGATCGTCAGTTCGCCGTCGAGGACGAGGAAGAACTCGTCGGTGTCGTCGTGGGCGTGCCACACGTGCTCGCCCTCGACCTTGGCGACGCGCACGTCGTAGTCGTTCACCTGGGTCACGATGCGCGGGCTCCAGCGCTGGTCGAAGGTCGACAGTGCGTGGGCCAGGAGGATGGGTTCTCGGGTCACGGGTCCATCGTGACTTTCGCGCGGCCTCCACGGGGTGCTAGGAATCGCATATGTCGCGTGATTCCTCGCAGCCGCATCGGGTGGTGGCGATCGTCGACGACGGCTCGAACCCGTTCGAGTTCGGCGTCGCGACCGAGCTGTTCGGCTTGCGCAGACCGGAGCTGGATTGCCCGTGGTACGACTTCACTCTCTGCGCGGCACGGCCCGCCGTTCGGATGCACGCGGGCATGTTCACGCTCTCGGACGTGGCGGGCCTCGACGTGGTGGAATCCGCGGACACGGTCCTGGTGCCCAACCGGCCCGATCCCGAGGTGGATCCCGCGCCCGAGGTGCTCGATGCCGTTCGCGCCGCCGCCGCTCGTGGCGCGCGGCTGCTGAGCTTCTGTACCGGGGCGTTCACGCTCGCGGCGGCCGGCGTGCTCGACGGGCGCAGGGCCACCACGCACTGGCAGTGGGCGCACACGTTTGCGCGCAGGTACCCGGCGGTGCGCCTCCAACCCGACGTGCTCTTCGTCGACGACGGCGACGTGCTCACCGCGGCGGGCAGCGCGGCCGCACTGGACCTTGGGCTGCACGTGATCCGAGAGGACCACGGCGCCGAGGTGGCGAACGCCGTGAGCAGGCGGCTGGTGTTCGCGGCGCATCGGGACGGAGGTCAGCGGCAGTTCGTCGAGCGACCGCTGCCCGCGGTGGCCGACTCGTCGCTGGGGCCCGTGCTGGCCTGGGCGCAGGAACGGCTGGACCGGCCACTCACCGTGGCCGACCTGGCGACGCGGGCGGCGGTGAGCGAGGCGACGCTGCACCGGCGGTTCCGCTCCGAGCTGGGCACGACCCCGCTCGGCTGGCTCACCGCGGAACGGGTGGCGATGGCGTGCAGGCTCATCGAACGCGGCGAGCAGCGGCTCGACGTCGTGGCGTTTCGCAGCGGGCTCGGTACCGCCTCGAACCTGCGCGCGCAGCTACGCAGACGCACCGGGCTCAGCCCGAGCGCGTACCGAACCCGGTTCGCACTGGCGGGCGCGGTCGACTAACCGGTGCTCTTCGCTGCTGCCTTGGCCGCCTTCTTGAACGAGCGCACCTCGGCGAGCGATTCCGCGCTGGTGACGTCGGCGATCGAGCGGCGAGAGCCCTCCTCGCCGTAGGCACCCGCGGCCTCCCGCCAGCCCGCGGGTGCGACGCCCCGCTGCTTGCCGAGCAGGGCGAGGAAGATCCGCGCCTTCTGGTCGCCGTAGCCGGGCAGTGCCTTGAGCCGCTTGAGCACCTGCTTGCCATCGGGGTCGCCCTCGGTCCAGATGGCCTCGGTCCGGCCGCCGTAGTTGTCCACGATGTCCTGCGCGAGCGCGTGCACCCGCCGTGCCATCGACCCGCCGTAGCGGTGGATCGCCGGCTTGGTCACGCACAGTTCGACGAACTCCTCGAGGTCGGTCTGCGCGATCGTGGTGACGCTGAACCCGCCCATCCGCTCCGCGATCTTCTTCGGCCCCGAGAAGGCGACCTCCATCGCGATCTGCTGGTCCAGCAGCATGCCGGTGAGCAGTGCGAACGGGTCGTCGGACAGCAGCTTGTCCGCATCGGGGTCACCGGTGAGGTGCAACGTGCCAGCCATGGAAACAGGATGGCACGTCGCACCTCGGCTGGTCACGGCACGATGTAGGAGTGGGCGTCGAGCGCCCGTCCCCGCTCCGAGTAGAACGTCACGGTGTCGCCACCGGTGTTGTTGAGGAAGCCGACCGTGAGGTCGTTGTAGTACGCGTCCGGGCGGTTCGTGCCCGGTCCCGGGTACACGCGCAGCAGGCTGCCCGGCTGGATGACGTAGCCCTCGCCGATGCGCAGCAGGTTGCTCGCCGCGTCGCGAACGGTGTGCCCGCCGACGTTCACCGGCCTGCTCGTGGTGTTGCGCAGGGTGACGTGCTCGCCGGTCTCCGGCTGCATGTCGTCGCCGCTCGGGTTGGGGAACACGTGGTCCACCACGACCGCACCCGCGCCGGGGAACGGGTCCTTGCCCGCGCGCACCCGCTTGGCGGTCTCCGGGTAGTTGGTGACCACCCAGTCGTAGCGCTGGTGCAGGGCCATCTCGATCTGCTCGGGGCTGTCCACCGGGTCGCTGATGACCTTCAGGCCGCGTGCGTGCGCCCTGTCGACGTCGGCCGCGGTGGTGACGCGCGGGTGGGAGAACACTCCCACCGTCCAGCCCGCGAGCCGGTCGAGCGTCGCGTCGTCGAGCATCTCGCCGCCGGTCAGCACCGCGAGCTGCACCTTGGGCGCGACCTCGTGGAACTCCCGCAGTGCGGCCTCGTCGCGCGAGTGGACCTTGACCCGGTAGGCACCGGAACGCAATACGGCTCCGTCGGCGAGCCCAGCCGCGTGCAGTTCGTGCGCGAGTTTCGCTCCGACACCCGGGCTGTTCTGCGGCGCCTTCAGCTCGAGCGTCAGACCCGCCCTGCCGCGGTTGATCTCCAGCAGCTCCCGCACGGTCGGCACCCGCTGGCCCGCGAACCGCTCGTCGAACCACGAGCCCGCGTCGAGCTGCTTGATCTCGGCGAGCGTGAAGTCGCCGACCAGGCCCTGTGCCCGCTCCGGGAACACGGTCTCGACGTCGGTGGTGCGCTCGAGTGTGTCGTCGTGGACGAGCACGAGCTCACCGTCGGCGGTGAGTTGCACGTCGCCCTCGAGCACGTCGGCGCCCTCGGTCAGCGCCTGCCGGTAGGAAGCGGGGGTCTCCTCGGGCGCGAGGCCGGGCGAGCCGCGGTGTGCCGCGATCACGGCCCTGCTGTGCTCGCCGGGCGCGGCCGAGGCGACGGTGCCGGACGGTTCGGCACGTTCGGGAATGAGCGTCGCCGTGGTGACGGCCGCGGTGGCGAGCACCGCGACGGCGAGTGGGACGCCGAGCCTGCGCAGGCGTTGGTCCACGAGAATGCCTTTCGGTGGGGAACCGGAACCCGGCGATACTGAAGCCGGGAATTTGCGCACCACCGACTTTCAGTGAAATCGGGACGGAACACCCGGTGACGGAGAGTCGCCGTTCTCTGACCCCTCGCGTGTGGCGGACTCTGCCACTACCGTGCTGGACGAGAGCCGTTGGGAGCACAGCGGTCGACAGTTCTGCGCACCTAGCACATGCCGCCCATTGATCGGTACGTTTCTGTCGGCATTGTCACAGGTGTTTCGGCGTTGTTGCAGGTCGGCGCGTGACCGCGCGGACCTCGGGCTGAGCGCCGTAACGCACTCTGTTACGTTGCTTGAATATGTCCGGAAAGCACTCAAACCGTGCCAACGGCGATAATCAATCGGCGGGCGACGTTGTGATCGAAAAGCCGTCGAGGGCTGATGGTGCGGCTCTCTGGCGAATAGCGCGAGATTCACAAAAGCTCGACCTCAACTCGTCGTACACCTACTTGTTGTGGTGCCGAGATTTCGCTGAGACTTCTGTTGTCGCCAGGGTTGGCGAAAATACTGTGGGGTTTGTCATCGGGTATCGCAGGCCCGATGCGCCCGATACCGCGTTAGTGTGGCAAGTTGCGGTCGATGACGCCCAGCGCGGCCGCGGTCTGGCTGGCAAGTTGCTGGACGGGCTGTTCGAGCGTCTTGTCGCCGACGGAGTGCGGTACCTGGACACCACGATCACGCCCGACAATGACGCGTCCATCCGGTTGTTCGAGTCGTTCGCCAAGAGGTGGGACGCGCCGCTCGAGCGGACCGCGTTGTTCGCGGCGAACGATTTTCCCGACGAGCACGAACCTGAGGACCTGTTTCGAATCGGTCCGCTCGGGAAAGCCTAGAACCAGACTGGGCGATAGAAAGCGAAAACCCAACATTTGTTTTCGCCCGATAATGCAGGAGACGAAGCAAGGTGAGCATCTTCGAAACGCTCGAATCCGAGGTGCGCAGCTACA
This sequence comes from Prauserella cavernicola, assembly GCF_016595675.1. Classification (GTDB taxonomy): domain Bacteria; phylum Actinomycetota; class Actinomycetes; order Mycobacteriales; family Pseudonocardiaceae; genus Prauserella_A; species Prauserella_A cavernicola. The sequence continues at coordinate 16,919 of NZ_JAENJH010000003.1, forward strand.
GCCGTGGCTGGCCCACTGTGTTCGATCGAGCGCAAGGCAGTTGGCTCTACGCGGAGGATGGCAAAGCGTACCTTGACTTCTTCGCCGGTGCCGGCGCGCTCAACTACGGGCACAACAACCCGGTGCTGAAGAAAGCGCTGATCGACTACATTTCGCGCGATGGCGTCACGCACGCGCTCGACATGTACACGGTCGCGAAGCGTGACTTTCTCGAGACCCTGAACGACGTGATCCTGAAGCCTCGCGAGATGGACTATAAGGTCATCTTCCCGGGGCCCGGCGGCGCCAACGCGGTGGAAGCCGCGTTGAAGCTCGCCCGCAAGGTGACGGGCAAGGAATCGGTCATCAACTTCACCAACGCGTTCCACGGCATGACGCTGGGCGCGCTCTCGGTGACCGGTAACTCGATGAAGCGCGGTGGCGCGGGCATCCCGCTCGTGCACGCCACCCCGATGCCGTACGACAAGTACTTCGACGGCGCCTACCCCGACTTCCTGTACTTCGAGCGTCTGCTCGAGGACTCCGGCAGTGGGCTGAACGAGCCCGCCGCCGTGATCGTCGAGTCGGTCCAGGGTGAGGGTGGCATCAACGCGGCCCGCATCGAGTGGCTACAGGGCCTCGCCGAGCTGTGCAAGCGGCACAACATCCTGCTTATCCTCGACGACGTCCAGATGGGCTGCGGCCGCACCGGCCCGTTCTTCAGCTTCGAGGAAGCCGGCATCGAGCCGGACATGATCTGCCTCTCGAAGTCCATCGGTGGTTACGGCCTCCCGCTGGCGATCACGCTGGTCCGGCCCGACCTCGACGTGTGGTCGCCCGGTGAGCACAACGGCACGTTCCGTGGCATCAACCCGGCCTTCGTCACCGCCACCGAGGCGCTGCGCACCTACTGGCGTGACGACGAGCTGGAGAAGTCGACCAAGGCCAAGGGCGAGCGCGTCGGCGCCGTGTTCAACGAGCTCGTCGAGGCCCACCCGGACGCCAACCTGGTCGCGAAGGGTCGCGGCCTGGCCAGGGGGCTCGAGTTCCCCAGCGGCGAGGTGGCCGGCAAGGTCTGCGCGGCGGCGTTCGACCGTGGTCTGCTCATGGAGACCTCCGGTCCCGACGGCGAGGTCGTGAAGCTCCTGCCCGCTCTGACCACCACGGACGCCGAGGTGGAGCAAGGCCTGGAGATCATCAAGAATTGCGTCGAGTCGGTACTGTCTCGCTGAGGCCACGTTGGACACTGAGGAAAGGACACGGCTTTGATCGTTCGCACGCTCGACGAGATCACCGACACCGAGGCCGACATCAAGACCCCGAACTGGCGTAGCAAGCGCATCGTGCTCGCCAAGGAGAAGGTCGGATTCTCGGTGCACGAGACCACGTTGTACGCGGGTACCGTCAACGACTTCTGGTACGCCAACCACATCGAGGCGGTTTTCGTCGTCGAGGGCGAAGGCGAGATCACGAACAAGGCCACTGGTGAGACCCACCAGCTCAAGCCGGGTTCGCTCTACCTGCTCAACGACTACGACAAGCACCAGGTCCGGCCGAAGACCGAGATGCGCACCGTCTGCGTCTTCAACCCGCCGGTCACCGGCCGGGAGGTCCACGACGAGAACGGTGTTTATCCGCTCGTCGTCGAAGAGGACTGAAAAACCACCGAGTCTTCGTGACACGACGCGCCGGGCTGTTCGCAGCCCGGCGCGTCGTGTTCACGAAACCCTGAAGGGGGTACCAACAAAAACAAGAGTGGCACTCGTAGGAGGCGAGTATTTTGACTCTCGCACAGAGCCGGATCGAAGACAGTTATCCGACCCGAGTGGTTGGCGAGGCGCAACTGCTCGAACGCAGGGACCCGACCGTCTGGGGCGCCGAGGGAGACGGACCGTTCGACGCGGCCGCGCTCGCCTCGCACGAGGCGAAGGGTTACACCATCCTCGAGGGCCTGCTCTCGCCCGCCGAGGTGCAGGGCTACTGGCAGGAACTCGTACGGCTCTCGTCGGACTCCCAGCTCAAGACCGACGAGCGCGTGATCACCGAGAAGCAGGCCGGCGAGGTCCGGTCGATCTTCGAGGTGCACAAGATCAGTGAGCTGATCAACGAACTGACGCGCGATCCGCGCATTCTCGACCGGGCACGGCAGATCCTCGGCTCCGAGGTCTACGTCCACCAGAGCCGCGTGAACTACATGCCGGGCTACAAGGGGTCGGGGTTCTATTGGCACTCCGACTTCGAGACGTGGCACGCCGAGGACGGAATGCCGAAGCCGCGCGCGGTGAGCTGCTCGATCGCGCTCACCGACAACTACCCGTTCAACGGCGGCCTGATGGTGATGCCGGGCTCGCAGCGGACGTTCGTGCAGTGCGTCGGGGCGACGCCGGACGATCACTACAAGGCGTCGCTCAAGGAGCAGGAGATCGGCGTTCCGCGCGAGGACGACATCACCAGGCTCGCCGCAGAGTGCGGAATCGACCAGTTCACGGGGCCCGCGGGCTCCGCGCTGTTCTTCGACTCGAACATCATGCACGGATCGGGCAACAACATCACCCCGTATCCGCGCTCCAACATCTTCCTGGTGTTCAACAGCGTCGAGAACACGCTCGAGGAACCGTTCGCGGCTGGAAAAGCGCGGCCGGGATTCATCGGCAGCAGGGAATTCACGCCGCTGTCCCGCTGATCGCGGGTGAGCGATCGGTAGCGGGCTGTGCAGGGGTGGGTTGTGTTCACCCCGGTGCAGCCTGTTACCGTGTCGCACACCTCATCGCGTTGCCGATGTGGTGATCGTGGCCCCAGTGGTGCGGGTGACTCCTTGCTCGGGGTTGAGTTCCGCACCGCCGCGGCCACGGTGACGAGTACTACGAGTACGGCCCCGCGCCACCAGATCGGGACTGGTGGCACGGGGCCGTATTCGCGTTCGCTAGTCGAAGAGACTCGTCTCCGAGTGGATCTCCAGCAGCTCGTACACCGGACGTCCGCGCCTGCCGTCGATCGTGGTCGTGCGCACCACGCGCAGCCTCGCGGTGACCGGGCGGTCCAGGTTGAGCTTGATCTCGTCGAGCAGGTCCGGTGCCACGGCGCCCTTGATCGTGCTGCCGGTGTCGCGCTCGAGGTAGAAGATCCGGCGTCGCGTGCGCACGCCGTCGAGCCGTCCCGTCACCGTCTCGTAGCCGACGTCCTCGCGCGACTCCCGCAGGCTGTTCTGCAGCACCCGCGCCTGATCGACGGTCATGCTGCGCATGAGGTCGTCACCGGTGGTCGGGGTGAGCGCCAGCCCGATGCTGGACGTCTTCATCACGGCGTTGACGATGTCGCTGACGGCGTTGCGCACGGTGTCGCGCTGTAGCAGCACCGCGTCGAGTGCGCCGTCATCCGAACCGTTCGCGGGCAGGAAGTCGCACAGTTCCTTCACGGCGCGCTCCGACAGCGTCTCGATGCCGTCGTTGATCAGCGCGTCCGGTGCCGCGGTCTCGGGGAAGCCGAAGAACATCGCGTTGCCGGCCTGGCCGCGCTGGATCAGCGGGGCCTTCTCGCGGTCGGCGGGCTGCACGTAGGTGATCTCGCCCTGCGGGTTGCGCACGATGTGGCCGACCTTGGCCGTCGCGTCCTGCAGGGCCTTGCTGATGTCGGAGAACGTGTAGGCGTCGAGCTGCGACGAACCGAGCATCGACACCTTCAGCAGCGGCGACCGGGAGGTCCGTTCGAACTTGGCGTAGGCGGCCATCGCCGACGCCCTCGCCAGGTCGTCGAGCCAGGTGCCGCCGGGGATGTTGTCGGAAACCTCCCGGAAGATCACCAGGTCACCTCCGCGAAACCCTTGGTAATGCCGTGGACCGGTCCGCGGGACCAGACCTGTTCCCACGCCTCCTCGTCGCCGGGATGGCAGAGGAACCCGTCGAGCAGTCCGCCGACCGGCTGCACCTGTTCCAGATACATCGCGGGCTGTTCGGCGATCACGCCGCGCAGCGTGAGCATGCCGTAGAGCGCCGCGCGCGCCGGGCCGCCGAGCCGTTTGAGGCTGCCCCATTCGTCGGGGATCAGCACCACGTCGACGTCCTGGGGCAGCTGCTCGCTGCGCACCGTGATGGTGCCGGAGATCCAGGCCCTGCCTGAGGGGATCAGCCTGCAGACCACACCGAGGTAGCCGCTCAACGCGCTGAACAGGATCTCGCGCTCGTTGCGATGGGGCGCGTCCCAGACGAACCGCTCGTAGAGATCGGAGAGATCAGCGGGGTGCCTGCCAGGTGGCAACACGTTGTCCGAGGTCCAGTAGGGGAGCGGCATTCACGTTCCTTACCTCGTCCTCGAACGCTCCCGGAGCGCGCGCCAGCACGGCAGCGCGTGTGTGACCGGGTGCAGCGAACCTATCAGCAGCGGGTGAGCTCGGGCTCAGCCGCCTCGGCCCGTCCGCTCCTGTTCCATCGCGTCCCGCGCGTCCTGTTCGTCGGGCCACTCGTTGCGTGTGTGCCAGTCGCGGCGGGAGGGCAGCGAACCCTCCTCCGGCTCGGGTTCGGCGTGCCGATCGGGCCTGCGGACGGCGGGCAGAGCCCCGGTCACCGGCAGGTTCCCGGTCTGCTCGGCGGCGGTCGGACGAGGTGCCGCGCTGCGCGCCGAGGGCTCCCTGCGACGCCGGCGCCCGCCGAGCAGCAGTGCGGTCAGGCCCGCGCCCAGGGCGAACGAGACCAGCAACCAGACCCAGATCTGCCCGAACAACCACAGCATGTCCCTACCCCTTGCTCAGCGCACAGAGATCTCCACTCGCCGGTCGGCGCTCGTGTCGCCGGTCTCGGTGAGCGGCCGGGTGTCGCCGAAGCCGACCGCGCTCACGCGATCGCTCGCGATGCCGGCCCCGACGAGTCGCTGGGCGACGGCGTCGGCCCGCTGCTGCGACAGCTCCCTCGCGCCGGCCGGGTCGCCACCGGGCACGCGCGCGACGTGCCCACGGACCTCGAAGGCGACGTCGGTGGGCGTCCTGGCGAGCAGCGCGGTCACTGCGGCGACGGAACTCTCACCCTCTGGTGTGAGCACGGCACTGTCCGGCTGGAACGACACCGGCTGCTGCGCCAGCAGCGCGTCGAGCTCCTCCTGGAGCTGCCGGCGGGCATCCGCCGGCCCGGCGTCCCGCTGTCCCGCCGGCGTAGCCGTCACGACGTCGCGCACACCCTCGACACCGCCGACGACCTCGGCCGCCCACACCGCCTCGTCGGCCGGCACTCCGGACACGGTGGCGTCCCTGCCGTCGAACGCGACGGCTTCCGGTGACAGGCCGACCGCCGAGAGGGCCGACTGAGACCGGGCAAGCAGATCCGACTCGATCCCGTCGGTCTCGAATCGAGTCACGACGAACGCGAGCACGCCCGTCACCAGCAGTGCGAGCGGGGCCAGCCAGAGCCGGCCACGATCACCGGACATGAACCGACTGTAAACGCGGGTCCGTTCCGGCGCGAAAAATACGCCCCTGGTCAGAGGCGTTCAGTTGTCCGCGGGCTCGACCACTACCGGCCGGGCGGAGCGTTCGGCCAGCGGAGCCAGCCGGGGGCGCTTGGGGGTGATGCCGTCTCCCATCGACTCGCCCCGAAGCTGGCGGCGGATCCACGGGAGCAGGTGCACGCGCGTCCACTCCAGGTCGGAGCGGCGCAGCGTGAGCCAGTTCGGGTGGCCGTCGATCTCGGGCCACGGCTCGCGCCAGTCCTGCCCGGTCGGCACGCCGAGCACCTCGGCTGTGCGCAGCGCGATCCGTCGGTGGCCCTCCGGGGTGAAGTGCAGGCGGTCGTCGCTCCACGCGCGGATGTCGTGCAGCGCGTCCATCGCCCACAGGTCCACGACCTTGGCGCCGTGCCGCTCTGCGATGGCCCAGAGGTTGGCGTTGTAGATCGCGACCTTGCCGCGCAGGATGTTCATCACCGACATCTGTTTGGTGTCGGGGCCGGTGAAGATCACGACCTCGATGCCCTTGGCCCGCAGCGCGGCGATGCCTTCCTCGAACGACGCCGCGATGGCGTCGACGTCGGCCCCCGGAACGATGATGTCGTTGCCGCCCGCGCAGACCGTGACCAGATCGGGCCGCGTCTCGACGGCGATCGGCAACTGCTCCGTCATGATCTCGGCGAGCATCTTGCCTCGGACAGCCAGGTTTGCGTAGGCAAATCCGGCTTCGCCCGCGGCGAGGATCCCGGCGAGCCGGTCGGCCCAGCCTCGGAAGGAGCCATCGGGTAACCGGTCGTTGAGACCTTCGGTGAAGCTGTCCCCGATGGCTACGTAGCTGTTGATACCGGTCACGAGGTCTCCCTCCGACAACGCCCTGTGGAAATCCCTGTCCTCGATCAACAACCGGGCATCCCCCCGCAGTCCCACCCACGGACCCGGCGCGGTGATCGGACTTCACAGTTTCTAGCTTCGCGGCGACTTTCGCAGCGGTATTACAAGTTCCTGCCGGAGCGTGTGTCGAATGTAACCTGCACAGGGTGACCTAACTTCGCGCGTGAGGCAGGCTGGATACGTGACTGACACCCCGGCGACCGAGCCAGCTCCAACCCGAGAGTCGCTCGCCAGTCTGCTGGGCGGGCGCAAGGGTGCCATCGACGCCAGCCTGCCGCCCGTCGCGTTCGTCGTCGGCTGGCTCGCCACCGGTTCCTCGATCGGCTGGGGCGCCGTCACGGCCATCGCGGTGAGCGTCGCGGTCGGGATCTTCCGGCTCGTGCGCGGCGACAAGGCCCGTGCGGTGGTGGTGAGTCTGGCCGCGGTGGTCGCGGCGGCACTGATCGCGCTGCACACCGGCAGAGCCGAGGACTTCTTCCTCATCCAGCTGCTGTCCAATGTGGCCAGCGCGCTTCTGTGGGCGGCGAGCATCGTGGTGCGGTGGCCGCTGCTCGGCGTGGTCGTCGGCTTCGTGCTGGGACAGAAAACCAGGTGGCGGAAGGACCCGGCACTGGTCAAGGCCTACTCGCGGGCCAGCTGGGTGTGGGTCTTCCTGCAGTACACGCTGCGCGTGCTGGTCTACGGCTCGCTGTGGTGGGCGGGAGAGGTCGTGGCGCTCGGCGTGGCTCGCACGGTGCTGTCGTGGCCGCTGGTCGCCGTGACGGTCGCGGCGAGCGGCTGGGTGCTGCACCGGATGCTGCCGGAGGACCACCCGGGACTGAGGCACCCGAGGGAGTCGTGAACGAGGGCCCCCGGCGAGGGGGAGGTCCGGGGGCCCCGCTGCCTACGGTACCCGGTTCGGACGCGGTGCGTCCTCGCCGAAAGCGTCCACCGCGGCCAGCCACGCGGCCCCGAACACGCCGTCGTCGCTGGCGAGTACGTCCAGGTGAGCGAGGCCCTTCCGCACGCTGATCCCCACCGGGCTCTGCTCGCCGAGCACACTGCCGACCAGCACCACCGGCGTCCGTTCTCCCGGTTCCCTCGCGGCGAGCGCGAGCTCGGTCAGCAGCACCGCCGCGCGCTCGACGATCGCCGCGGCGACGGGGTCGCGGCCGGCGGTCTCGCTCACGAGCGGCGCGAAGCGCGCGAGCCGCACGGGGCGCTCGGCGTTGGCCGCTGTGATGAGCCGGTGGTAGGCCTTCGGCTCCCCGGCGTCCACACCTGTCGCGGCCAGCACCGCGTCCACGAGCGGACCGTGCTCACCGCCCCGGGTCAGCACGTCGAGCGTGGCCCGCACGGCCTCCCTGCCGAGCCAGAAGCCGGAGCCCTCGTCGCCGAGCAACCAGCCGTAGCCGCCCGCCACCGACACCATGCGCCGCTTGCGGATCCGGCCCGCGATGGAGCCCGTGCCCGCGATCAGCACCGTGCCGTCCGGCTCCGCCGTGGCCGACGCGAAGGCCGTCTCCGCGTCGGACACCACGCGCGGGGCCACGCCGAACCCGGCCCGCTGCCAGGCCTGCTCGAACACCGTGGCCACGGCCGGGTCGGACAGCTTGCTCGTGCCCGCCATGCCGATCACGATCGCGCTCGGCCCGCCGAGGCCCGCCAGCGCGGCGCCGACGGCGTCGGCGATGGCGCCTGCTGCCTGCTCGGGCGGGTGCGAGTTCGGGTTGGCGCCGCCCGCCCTGCCGGTGCCGAGCACCGCGCCGTCCGCGTCCAGCGCGAGCGCGCGGGTGGCGGTGCCGCCCGCGTCGACGCCCACTACGTGGCTCACCGTGTCTTCGTCACCTTCCGCAGTCCACGGGGGTTGTCCGGGTCGCCGCCCCTGGCCAGGGAGAGCCCGAGGGCGAGCCGCTGCACCGGCAGCACCTCCAGCACGGGCGCCACCTCCTCGGCCGTCTCCGGCACGTCGATGTGCAGCGCGCCGGGCATGTCCGAGGTCGCAGAGCCCACCGTCAGCACGTCGGCACCGCGTTCGGCCACGGCGCCGAGCACGTCGCCCATCGCCGCGCCGCCCGTGCCCTTGCTGGTCACGGCGAGCACGGCGGTCTCCTCGTCCACCGCCGCGACCGGACCGTGCAGCAGGTCGGCTCCACTGTAGGCGCGGGTGGCGAGGTAACTGGTCTCGGCGAGCTTGAGGGACGCCTCCAGCGCCGTGGCGTAGGAGTAGCCGCGCGCCGCGGCGATGACGCGGTCGGCGAAGCGGTAGCGGTCCACCGCGCGCGCGACCGCGCTCTCGGAGCCGTCGAGCGTGCGCCTGGCGAGCTCGCCGATGTCGCGGACGGCCTCGCCCTGGCCGCCTCGCACGGCGTCGACCAGCAGGTACAGCGCCAGCAGGGTCGCCGAGTAGGTCTTGGTGGCCGCCACGGCGTGCTCCTCGCCCGCCCGCACGTCCACGGCGAGTTCGGCGGCGGAGAACAGCTTCGATGACGCGGTGTTGCTGACCGCTACGGTGAGTGCACCCCGTTCGCGAGCGGCCTCGGTGACCTCCAGCAGGTCGGGGGACCCGCCGCTCTGGCTGACCGAGATGAGCAGGACGTCGCGGAGATCGGGTCGCGCGCCGTAGAGAGTTGTGGTGGACGGCGACACGAGTCCGGTAGGCAGACCGAGCAGTACCTCGATGAGGTACTTGGCATACAACGCAGCGTGATCGCTCGACCCCCTGGCCGCGAGCAGTGCGAACCGGGGCGGGGACGCGGCGATCGCGCGGGCGACTTCGGCGATTTCGGACCGCTGTTGGACGAGACCTGCCAAAATGTCTGGTTGTTCGTCGATCTCGGCCGTCATATTGAGACCGGGTTTGCCCTCTATCACGGTGGTCCTCTCGTCGGCCGTTGAGGTCTAGACCAATAGTAGACGGGTCCGCCAAGGACTGCGCAGGGTAGTTTTGCAGGTGAGGTGTGAGGCAGTGAGGCGTTCCAGTAAGGAGTCGGTCATGTTGGAGACGGTTTCCGGGGGTTCATTGGGTTCGGTATCCGGCTCACGTGGCCAGCGCGAGCCGAAGTACTGGGCTCTCAAACAGCATCTGCTCGATCTGCTGGAGGCGCTACCGGCCGGTTCGCCCATTCCCACTGAAAGGGCGCTCGCCGGAGATTTCAGCGTCTCGCGCACGACCGTGCGTCAGGCCCTCGCCGACCTGACAGCGGAGGGCAGGCTGCACCGCGTCCAGGGCAAGGGCACGTTCGCGGCCGAGCCGAAGGTCGCCCAGCGGCTCCAGTTGTCCTCCTACACCGAGGACATGCGGGCTCAGGGGCGCGAGCCCTCCTCGCAGCTGCTGGAGATCGACGAGATCGTCGCGGAGGGTGAGCTGCCGAAGCTGCTCGGTATCCGTACCGGCGCGAAGGTGCTCAAGCTCAAGCGGCTGCGGCTCGCCGACGGGGAGCCGATGGCGGTGGAGACCACACACCTGCCGCTGGCTCGGTTCCGGGGCCTGCGCAAGGAGGTGTCGGAGGGCGGCTCCCTCTACGCAGCGTTGCGCGAGCGTTACGGGCTGGTGCTCGACCGCGCCGAGGAGACGATCGAGACCTCGCTCGCGGGGCCGCAGGAGGCCGAGTTGCTCGGCGCCGATGTCGGAATGCCGGTTTTGCTGCTTTCCCGGCATTCGTTCGCGGGCGACAAGCCGGTCGAGTTCGTGCGCTCCATTTACCGCGGCGACCGGTACAAGTTCGTCACGACGCTGCTCCGGCCCTGATTCCCCCTTGGCTGAATCGCCCCGCGCGCGGGTTGGCTTCGCCCCGCGCGGGGTATGCGTCGGCTTGGCGGTTTCCGGTGCGGCACGGTGATCTTGAAACCTCGCGTCAAGTCCGCGTGAGATTTCTAGGGTCCAATGTAGACCGCCGTGTCCGTGCTCACTCTTGGCAACGTCGGGAGCGATTCCGGCGATGAACACGTTGAGGGTTCTGGAGACGGCGAGTCCGCGCGAGCGATCGGAATCATGGCTGAGGAGAAGAAGAAAGAAGCAGAAGAGGAATCGGAGAAATCCGGCCTCAAACCCGTACAGGTGATCGCGGCCGCCCTGGCCGCGGTCACGGCCGCTTTTCTGGGGTCGTCGCTGGGCGTTTACGGCACGGTGCTCGGCGCCGGCGTGATCAGCGTGGCGACCACGGTCGGTAGTGAGCTGTACCTGCGCTCACTGAACAGCACCAAGGAAGCGACGAAGAAGGCGAAGGCGAAGGCCGCCGCCATCACCGACGCCAGGGGCTGGCAGACCAAGGTGCAGCAGCGCGTCGCGGTGACCGAGCAGCCGACGGTGCCCACCACCCGGATGCCGGTGCCCGACGAGGAACGAACGCGATACCTGCCCAAGCCTGACGAGGAGAAGACGGTCTTCCTGCCCCTGCCGGGCGAGGACGACAAGAGCGGTGCCGGCGAGCAGCGGGCCTGGTGGAAACGCCGCATGCCGTTGTTGCTGGCCACTAGCGTCGTGGCCTTCGTGATCGGGATGTTCGCGGTCACGGGCTTCGAGTTCGCCACCGGCGGCTCGTTGTCCGGCGAGGGACGCAGCACGGTAGGCCAGCTGGTGGGCAACAACTCGGGCCAGACGGAGCAGCGCGAGCAGCCTCCCGGTCAGCCCGCCACCACCGAACAGCAGGAGCCCACCGGGGGCCCCGAGACGACGGACGAGGCCACCCCGACGGAGGAGAGCACCCCGAGCTCCACCGAGTCGGAGGAGTCCTCCTCGTCGACGGAGTCCTCGGAGTCGAGCAGCAGCTCGGAGGAGCCCACGTCGACGGAGGAGGTGCCGCTGCCCGGCGCCGGTGACTCCGGCGGCCGGACCGGCGGTGGCGCCGAGGTCACGCCGAACGCGGTGCCGTGAGGGCCTGCCGCAGCTCCGCGGCCGCGGCCCTGGGGTCCTCGGCCTCGGTGATCGCCCTGACCACCACGGCCCGGTCGGCCCCGGCGGCGAGCACCTCGGGCACCCTGGCGAGGTCGATGCCGCCGATGGCGAACCACGGGCGGTCGGTGCCGCTCCGGCTCACTGCCCGCACCAGGTCGAGCCCCGGCGCCTCGCGGCCGGGCTTGGTCGGGGTCGGCCAGCACGGGCCCGTGCAGAAGTAGTCGACGCCGGGCTCGGCGGCGGCCGCCAGTGCCTGCTCCGGCGAATGCGTCGACCTGCCGAGCACGGGCTCGTCGCCGAGTACGCGCCTAGCCACGGCCACCGGGAGGTCGTCCTGGCCGAGGTGCAGCACGTCGGCGCCGGCCGCGAGCGCGACGTCGGCCCGGTCGTTGACCGACAGCAGCGCGTCGTGCTCGGCGCAGGCCTGCGCCAGTACCTCCAGCGCGGCCAGCTCCTGGCTCGCCTCGAGCGGAGCGCCGCCCGTCTTGTCCCTGAGCTGGATGATGTCGACGCCGCCCGCGAGTGCCGCGCGAGCGAACTCGGCGAGGTCGCCGCGCGCGAGCCGCGCGTCGGTGCACAGGTACAGGCGGGCTCGCGAGAGTCGGTCGCGGATCTGATCACCGTTGAGGCCGGGCATGGCGTCACCGTAGTACGGGCGGTAGCCTGGTGGGCGTCCGCACGGGAGCCCGAGGAACGGGCTGAGAGGGAGCTGCCGCTCCGACCGTGGAACCTGATCCGGATCATGCCGGCGCAGGGAGCGTGATTCTCATGACCAGCAGCATCAGCCTCGGGATCGTCGGTGCCGGCGTGATCGGCCTCGCGGTCGCGTGGCGGGCCGCTGCCTCCGGGCACCGCGTCACGGTGTTCGACCCTTCCCCCGCGCGAGGCGCGTCCTGGGTCGCGGGCGGCATGCTCGCGCCCGTCACCGAGGCGTGGCCAGGCGAGGAAGCGGTGCTCGAGCTCGGCGAGGAGTCCCTGCGCCGCTGGCCCGCGTTCGCCGCCGACCTGCGGGCCGAAGGTGTCGATCCCGGCCTGTCCGACGCGGGCACCGTGGTCGCCGCGTTCGACCGGGCCGACGCGGAGCAGCTGGAGGTGCTTGGCCGCTACCTGCGCGAGCTCGGCCGCGAGGCGAGCTACGTGACCGGGCGCGAGCTGCGCCGCGCCGAGGCGGGACTCTCCGGCGCCGTCAGGGGCGGGCTGCTGGTGCCCGGCGACCTCGCCGTGGACAACCGCAGGCTGCTCGACGCGTTGCTCGCGGCCGCGACCGCGCGCGGCGTCGAGACCGTGACCGAACGGGCGGTGGAGCTCACCGCGGGTTCGGTGCGCACGGACTCCGGCGAACACGCCTTCGACGCGGTGGTGCTCACCGCGGGGGCGTGGAGCGGTGAGCTGGCCCCCGAGCTGGCAGGGCACGTCAGGCCGCTCAAGGGCGAGATCCTGCGCCTGCGCGCTCGCCGGACGACCCTGCCGCCTCCCCGGCGCACCGTGCGCGCCGTCGTGGAGGGCAGGCCGGTCTACCTCGTGCCGCGCGACACCGGCGAGCTGGTGCTCGGCGCGACGCAGTACGAGTCGGGCTTCGACGACGTGGCCACGGCGCGTGGCGTGCGCGAGCTCCTGGAGGGCGCGGAGCGGATCTTTCCCGCCGTCGCCGAGTACGAGCTCACCGAGGTGACCGCCGGGCTGCGCGCCGCGAGTGCCGACAACCTGCCCTACCTGGGTGAGCTGGCAGGCGGGGTGCTCGCCGCGACCGGCCACCACCGCAACGGGCTGCTGCTCGCGCCCGTCACCGCCGACGCGGTGCTCGCGCACCTTTCCGGCACCCCACTGCCCCCGGGCGCCGCGGCGGCGCACCCGAACCGGATCCGCAGTGAGGAACGAGTCTGATGCACATCCACATCAACGGTGCCGAACGGGAGTTCCCCGACGGCAGCACGGTGGCCGACCTGCTGACCGCGCTGGACACCCCTCGCCAGGGCGTCGCGGTGGCGCTCGACGGCGAGGTCGTGCGCAGGGCGGACTGGCCGGTCGCCGTCGTGTCAGACGGCGCGCGGCTGGAGATCCTCACGGCCGTGCAGGGAGGGTGACGATGCTCGACGAAGGCGATCACCTGGTGATCGGCGACCACAAGCTCACGTCCCGGTTGATCATCGGGACCGGCGGGGCGGGCAACCTGAGCGTGCTGGAACGCTCGCTCGTCGCGTCCGGGACCGAGCTGACCACCGTGGCGATGCGCCGCGCCGACGCCGAGGGCGGTTCGGGCGTGCTGGAGCTGCTGCGCAGGCTGGGCATCACGCTGCTGCCCAACACCGCCGGCTGCCGCAGCGCCGCCGAGGCGGTGCTCACGGCGCGGCTGGCAAGGGAGGCGCTCGAGACCGATCTGATCAAGCTCGAGGTGCACGCCGACGACCGCACCTTGCTGCCTGATCCGTTCGAGACCCTCGACGCCGCCGAAGCACTCGTGGCGGACGGGTTCACCGTCCTGGCCTACACCAACGACGACCCGGTGCTCGCGCTGCGGCTGGAGGAGGCCGGGTGCGCCGCCGTGATGCCGTTGGGCGCGCCGATCGGCACGGGGCTGGGAATCCGCAACCCGCACAACATCGAGTTGATCGTGTCGCGCGCGGGCGTGCCGATCATCCTCGACGCCGGGATCGGCACGGCCTCCGACGCCACACTGGCGATGGAGCTCGGCTGCGACGCGGTGCTGCTCTCCACCGCCGTTACGCGGGCGCAGGATCCCGAGGGCATGGCGTCCGCGATGCGCGCGGCGGTCACGGCGGGCAGGCTCGCGCGGGCCTCCGGTCGCATCCCGCAGCGGTTCTGGGCGCAGGCGTCCAGTCCGCCACGCTGACGGGCTCACGCGCGGCGGCACCGGGCGCACCGTATGGTGAACGGCAATTTCCGCCGCGCGCGTACCCGAAGGAGCGTCAGGTGACCACGTCGACGGAAGACGTCCCCGGCAGGTTGTTCCTTGCCATCGGCAGGCTGTCGCGCTCGCTGCGGCAGGCGGGTTCGCCCGGGCCCGGCCACGGGGCGATCTCCGCGCTGGCCACGCTCAGCGCGTACGGCCAGATGCGGCTGGGGGACCTCGCGGCGAAGGAGGGCGTGGCAGCCGCGACGATGTCGCGGATCGTCGCGGCGCTGGTCGAGTCCGGTTACGTGCGCAGGGAGTCCGATCCGGTCGACCGCCGCGCGTGGCTCGCGACGGTGACCGAGGACGGGGAGCGGGCGCTCTCGGGCGTGCGCTCCACGCGCATCCACGAGCTGAGCGCGCGCATCGACCGGCTCGCCCCGCCGCACCGCGAGGCACTGGCCGCGGCCCTCCCAGCCCTGGAAGCCTTGCTGACGGAGGAGGACTGACCCACCCGCGCCAGCGCCACTACCCCCGCCACTGCGGTGAAGGGCACCTTTACTGCATCCAACGCGGTAAAGGTGCCCTTCACCGCAGTCAGGCGGGCTGCTAGCTCGGGTCCGGTTGGTGGTTCCGGAGTTCCGCCACCTCCGTGCGCAGCGCCCGCAGCTCCGCGAGGATCTCCGCGCTCACCGCCGCCTGTTCCGCCGCGTTGCGTTCCTCCTCCTCGCGGATCTCGTCGCGCAGCTGGTCCTCCATCGCGCTCACCACGACGGCGATGAACAGGTTCAGCACCGCGAAGCTCGACACGAGGATGTAGATCACGAAGAAGATCCACGCCATCGGCGCCTGTTCCATCACGCGCTCGGCGATGTCCGGCCACGCCTCGCCGGTCATCACCTGGAACAGCGTGAACAGCGACGTGCCGAGGTCGCTGAAGTCCTCGGGCGCGATCGCTCCGAAGAGCTTGGTGGCCATCACGCCCGCGACGAAGATGATCAGCCCCAGCAGCGCCACGATCGACGCCATGCCGGGCACCGCGGCCAGCAGCCCCGCCACGACCTTGCGCATCGACGGCACGAGCGAGACCAGCCGCAGCACGCGCAGGATGCGCAGCGCCCGCAGCACGGCCAACGGCCCGGTCGCGGGCACCAGCGCGATGCCGACCACCACGACGTCGAAGATGTTCCACGCGTCGCGGAAGAAGTCCTTGCCATAGGCGTAGAACTTCGCCAGCAGCTCCACCACGAAGATCGCGAGCGCGAGGTAGTCGATCGTGTGCAGCAGGGTCCCGTGGCTCGCCACGATCGTCGGTGACGTCTCCAGCGCGAGCGTGCCCGCGTTGACGATGATCACGGCGATGATGAAGTTCTGAAACCGCCTGTCGTCGACGACCCGTCGGATGCGTTCTCGCGTTGTCACGCGGGAATCCTAGGGTGAGGGCTCCGGGGCGAGTCTCCAGAACGCCGAAACCGGCCCGACCTTGGCGCCCATCGGATACGAGTGCTCGACGGCGTTGCTGACGAACCACTTGCCGAACTTCGCGGCCTCGGCCATCTCCATGCCGCGCGCGAGTCCCGCGGTGAGCGCGGAGGCCATCGCGTCGCCCGCGCCGTGGGTGTGCGGGGTCGCGAAGCGCGGTCCCGGCAGCTCGGTGAACGTCGTGCCGTCGTAGAGCACGTCGACGCACTCCGGGTCCTCCACCAGGTGCCCGCTCTTGACCAGCACGTGGCGAGGGCCGAGGTCGCGCAGCGCGACGGCGGCCTCGCGCATCCGGTCGCGGTCGGTCACGTCGATGCCGGTGAGCAGCCGCACCTCGTCGAGGTTCGGGGTGACGACGGTCGCGCGGGGCAGCAGTTCCTCGCGCAATGCGGAGAGCCCGGCCTCGTCGAAGAGCGGGTGGCCGTGCATCGAGGCGGCGACGGGGTCGACCACGAACGGCACCTCCGCATCGCGCCCGATGCCGGCCTTGTCGCACGCGCGGGCGACGGCGTGGATGATCTCGGCCGACGCGAGCATCCCGGTCTTGGCCGCCTGCAGGCCCATGTCGTCGGCGACCGCCTCGATCTGCGCCGCGACGATGTTCGCGGGGATGTCGGTGCGGTCGTGCACGCCGAGGGTGTTCTGCACGGTGACGGCGGTGACGGCGACCAGGCCGTGGACCCCGCAGGTCACGAAGGTCCTCAGGTCGGCCTGGAGTCCCGCGGCGCCCCCGGAGTCGGATCCGGCGATGGTCAGCGCTGCGGGCGGTCGGGCTTGGCTCATGACCTCCAGTGTCGCGCGCGGTCGTCGTCGAAGGTCACCGGGTGCCTAGGTGGCGAAGGCCTGCGCGACGGCGAGGCTGTCCTCGTAGATGTGGTTGCGGACGATCAGGCCGCCCTCCACCGTGAGGTGCAGCGCGAACCTGGCCGTGTATGCGCGTCCGGTGTCCCGCGACGTCTGCCGGATCTCGCCGAGCACCACCGCGTCGGCGCCGTCCACGAGTATCCGTTCGATCCTGGTGTCCGCCTGCTCGGGCACGTGGTGCTCGGCCAGCGCACGGTAGTGGGCGGCGGTGTCGGAGCGGCTCGCGCGCTGGCGGATCCACGGGGTGTCGACCCGGCCGTGCTCGGCCTCGGGCCAGTTCAGCTTCCAGTCGCAGTCCTCGCCGTACAGCTCGGCGATGCGCTCGGGGTCGCCCGCTCCGATGCGGGTCAGCAGGTCGGTCACCACGGCGCGGGTCTTTGTCGTCGGCATGCTGACGATCGTCGTCGGCGCGGCGCACGAGCGCGATTACCTCGCACGTCATGCGTCAGCGGCACAGTTCGTGCAGGCCGCCGTCCTTGCCGACACACGGCGTGTAGCCGGCGTCGCGCAGCTCGGCCCTCGCCGCGGGGCTGCGCAGGTATTCCAGGAACGACCGGAGCACGGAGTCCTCGGCGGGCACGCCTCTGGTGTAGACGTACTCGATCGTCCAGAAGGGATAGCCCTGGCTGATCGCGCTCGGGTCCGGGTAGTGCTCGCCGAGCTCGACGAGCGTGATCGGATCCCCGTCGGCCGTGGCGTCGTTGGCCGAGGGCAGGTCCACGTAGCCGATCGCGCCCGCGGTGGTGGCGACCTCCTCCACCACCTCGGCCTCGGTGCCGCGTTCGCAGCGGATCGTCGGCGACGACGTGCCGCGGTCGGCGCGCTCGCACGAGTCCGACGTCAACGCGCCCTCCGGCGCGCCGAGCACCGTGCGCTCGAACGTCTGCCGGGAACCCGACTCCTGTCCGCGCCCGACGATGCGGATCGGCAGCGACGGCCCCGGCCGCACCTCGCTCCAGTCCCGGTACCGGCCCGAGTGGATCCCCGCGAGCTGCTCGGCCGTGAGCCGCTCGACGCCGACGGAGTCGTTGACCACCACCGAGTAGACGATCACGGCCAGCGGGTTCGGCACCAGCTCGTCGGTGGCCTCCCCGGTCTCGCCGTCGGACAGGGCGGCGAGCTCACCGCTGTCGTCGCCCGCCAGCATGCGCACGCCGTCGAGGCTGCCGGTGGGCACCGTGCTCACCTCGGCTCCGCCGCACGAGCGCGTGTACTCCTCGGCGATGTTCTCGGCGATCGGGGCGAACGCGCTCGAGCCGACGATCCGCAGCGGGCCGTCGGCGCACGCGACGCCGCCCTCGGCCTCGGTCCGTGTTCCGTCGGCGATCAGCGTGACGATCAGAGCGCCGGTGAGCAGGACGCCGAGCGTCGCCGTGACCCGCGGCCACCACGCCTTGCGCTGCTCTCGTTCGTTGAGGACCCGCCCACCCGACGGTTGTCCCGAGCACTCGATGGTCTTGGTGAGCTCTCCCGCGGGCTCGCCCTCCGGCTCGCGCAGCACCACGACGAGCTTGAACTTCTCCTTGCGCAGCAACGTCAGGTCCAGCAGCCGCACCCCGTCCCACTGCGGCGGGGGCGGAGGCGGCTCCTCCTGTTGGTTGCTCGCCCGGCCCAGCCTGATCAGCAGTTTCTGGCCGAGCGTCCGGCGCACCGTGCTGAGCGAGTTGTGCGCGCTCTCGTCACCGTTGGACCGCGTGGTGGCGAAGAAGTCGAGCCCCTCGGTGAGCCGCTTGCGGTGCGGCTCGTGCGACGGCTCGGAGATCCGCGCGTTCCAGATGGTCCTGCCGCCGAAAGTGAACTCCAGCGGCGAGTCGGCAAAGTCCTCCTTGGCGATGTCGTCGATGCCGGAGTTGCGCACCCGGATCACGACGATGCTCATGCGGTCGAGCAGCTGCGCGAGGGGCTCGAGTTCGGTGTCGGCGTGCTTGACCGAGTCGTCGTGGTCGTTCAGGTCGACCGGGCTCAGGCCGAGCTTGGAGTTGTACTGGACGCGGTAGTACACCCGCTTGCGCCGGATGAGGTAGCGATCGGCGAACGGTGCGGCCATCGCGAGCAGCGCCGCGATCCCGAGCACGATGCTGCCCTGGTTGGAGAGGAGCACCTCGGCCAGCGACTCCAACCGTTGTCCGAGACCCATTGCCGGCGACCATCCCTCGTCTCGCGTGGAGGAATGAGCCTAGAAGCCGATCACCACCCTGCCGCGGGAAAATCCCAGAGGTTCACCGGTCGTTCACCTCACTGGTCGGGCTGCAGCCGCCAGAACGGTGACACCGGGCCGATTCCCTTGCCGAGGGGATAGGCCTCCGCGACGGCCCGCTCGATGAACCGCTTGCCCTGCGACACCGCGTCGGGCACGCCGAGCCCCTTCGCCAGCGACGCCGTGATGGCCGAGGCGAGCGTGTCGCCCCCGCCGTGGGTGTGCTCGACGTCGTGGCGCGGGCCCGTCAGCTCGACGACCTGTGCCCCGTCGGAGAGCAGGTCGACGCACTCGGGGTTGTCGTACATGTGCCCGCCCTTGACCAGCACCCATCGCGGCCCCAGCTCCAGCAGAGCGGTGGCCGCGTCGCGCTGGCTCTCGACGTCGGTCACCTCGACGCCGGTGAGCAGCCGCACCTCGTCGAGGTTCGGCGTCACCAGCGTCGCCCTGGGGAACAGCTCGGTGCGGATGGCCTCGAGCGCCTCCTCCCGCAGCAGAGGGTCACCGTGCATCGACGCTGCGACGGGGTCCACCACGAACGGGACGTCGGCGTCGCGTCCGATGTGGACTTCGTCGAGTGTCCGGGCGACGGCGGTGATGATCTCGGCCGTGGCCAGCATGCCGGTCTTCGCGGCGTCCACGCCCATGTCCTCGGCGACCGCCCTGATCTGGTCGGTGACGAGGTGCACGGGGATCTCGCCGAAGTCCCGCACGCCCAGCGAGTTCTGCACGGTCACCGCCGTCAGCGCGGTCATCCCGTGCACTCCGCACGCGAAGAACGTGCGCAGGTCGGCCTGAACGCCCGCACCACCGCCGGAGTCCGATCCGGCGATGGTGAGAGCGGTCTTCGGCGTCGCGGTCACGGCTGGTCGACCACCGGGAGGTAGACCTTGTTGCCCTGTTCGCCGAACTCCTCGGACTTCTCCTTCATCCCGGCCTCGATGGCCTCCACGGAGGACAGCCCGTGTTCCTCGGCGTACTTCCGCACGTCCTGGGTGATGCGCATCGAGCAGAACTTCGGCCCGCACATCGAGCAGAAGTGCGCCGTCTTCGCGGGCTCCGCTGGCAGCGTCTCGTCGTGGAACGAGCGCGCGGTGTCCGGGTCGAGCGAGAGGTTGAACTGGTCGTGCCAGCGGAACTCGAAGCGAGCCTTGGAGAGCTCATCGTCCCATTCCTGCGCGTAGCGGTGTCCCTTGGCCAGGTCAGCGGCGTGCGCGGCGATCTTGTACGTGATCACGCCGGTCTTCACGTCGTCGCGGTTGGGCAGGCCCAGGTGCTCCTTCGGCGTGACGTAGCAGAGCATCGCCGTGCCGTACCAGCCGATCTGGGCCGCACCGATCGCCGACGTGATGTGGTCGTAGGCGGGTGCGATGTCCGTCGCGAGTGGACCGAGGGTGTAGAACGGCGCCTCGCCGCAGAGCTTCTCCTCCAGCTCCACGTTCTCCTTGATCTTGTGCATGGGCACGTGGCCAGGCCCCTCGATCATCACCTGCACGTCGTGCTCGCGGGCGATGTGGGTGAGCTCGCCGAGCGTCTCCAGCTCCGCGAACTGCGCCCGGTCGTTGGCGTCGGCGATCGAACCGGGCCGCAGGCCGTCGCCGAGCGAGAACGTGACGTCGTAGGCGCGCAGGATCTCGCACAGCTCGGAGAAATGCGTGTAGAGGAACGACTCGCGATGGTGCGCCAGGCACCAGGCGGCCATGATCGAGCCGCCGCGGGACACGATTCCGGTGACCCGGTTGGCCGTGAGCGGCACGTAGCGCAGCAGCACGCCCGCGTGCACGGTCATGTAGTCGACGCCCTGCTCGCACTGCTCGATCACCGTGTCGCGGTAGATCTCCCACGTGAGCCTTTCCGGCTCGCCGTCGACCTTCTCCAGTGCCTGGTAGATCGGCACCGTGCCGACCGGGACGGGGGAGTTGCGCAGGATCCACTCGCGCGTCTCATGGATTCGCCTTCCGGTGGAGAGGTCCATGATCGTGTCGGCGCCCCAGCGGGTGGCCCACACCATCTTGTCCACTTCTTCCTCGACCGACGACCACACGGCGGAGTTGCCCATGTTGGCGTTGACCTTGACGAGGAAGTTCTTGCCGATGATCATCGGCTCGGACTCGGGATGCCTGCGGTTGACCGGGATGACCGCCCGGCCACTGGCCACTTCGGAGCGGACGAACTCGGGCTCCACCCGCTCACGCGCCGCGACGAACTCCATCTCGCGGGTGATCGCACCCGCCTTCGCCCAGCCGAGCTGGGTCTGGTGTTCGCGGCCGTCGATCCAGCCCGAGCGCGCCGGGTGAAGTCCATTGTGGACGTCAATCACGGCGTCGGGGTCGGTGTATGGGCCGGACGTGTCGTAGACGTCGAAGTGCTCGCCGGTGGAGAGATCGATGCGGCGCACCGGCACCCGCAGCCCGGACTCCGTGTGCACGAAAGCCTTGTGGGAACCGGTGATGGGACCCGTGGTGACCGTCGGCTGGACGTCTGCGTTGTTTTCCAGGGTCGTCAAGAGAAGCTCACTCCCTACGCTGGCATTACCCAGTCAGGTTCCTGCGGTCGGCGACGCCGGGTCCACGAACGGACACCAGTCGCCCTCTCAGCCCGCCAAGGCGCGAGCTCCCGCGATGTTCGGTTGTCCCGTCGACCATGCCACGCGGCGAGGCAGACCTCAACCCACGAGTTCGGTCGGAGTGGCGAAAACGTCGACCATCGCGCCGTTGCGGAGCACGGTCACCGGCAGTCGCGTCGCGATGACCTCCGCGAAGAGCTGCCGCTGGATCCCCTGCGCGTCGGAGACCGGAGAACGCGCGACCGTCAGCACGAGGTCACCCGAATGCAGTCCGGCCCGATCGGCGGGACCGCCCGCGACGACCTCGACCACGCGCAGCCCCGCGTCCTGGCCGGTGCGCTCGGCGACCTCGTCGGGCAGTGGCGTCGGGACGCCGACGACGCCGAGGTAGGCCCTGCGCACGCGGCCCTCGACGAGCAGCGTGTCGATGATGCGCCGCGTGGTGGAGTTGACGGGAACCGCGAGCCCCAGCCCGAAGCCCGCGACCGCGGTGTTGACGCCCACCACACGGCCAGACGAGTCGGCGAGCGCGCCACCCGAGTTGCCCGGGTTGAGCGCGGCGTCGGTCTGGATCACGTCCTCGATCACGCGCCCCGTCCGGCCCTGCCTGACCGGGATCGCCCGGCCGAGCGCGCTCACCACGCCCGCCGTCACGGAACCGGAGAACCCGAGCGGACTGCCGATCGCCACCACGAGCTGGCCGACCACGAGCCGGTCGGCGTCGCCCAGCCGAGCCGGCTCGGGCACCTCGCCGCGCACGCGCAGCACCGCGAGGTCGGACAGCGGATCGGCGCCGACGACCCGGAAGCCGGACTCTGTGCCGTCGGTGAACGTCGCCGTCCCGTCGCGGTCGTGACCGACAACGTGGGCGTTGGTGAGCAGGTAACCGTCGTCGAACACCACAGCGGAGCCGCCGCCACGCGGCAGTCGCACGCTGGCGACGTGCGGAGTCACGGTGCGCGCGACGGCGCTCACCGTGCGGGAGTAGGCGTCGAGCGCGTCCGCGTCGGACATCGCGACCACCACCCTCGATTACACCGTTACACCTCGATTGTGCGCCCGGTGTGAGCGGTGGTGGCCCGCGTTCGCCGTGGGCTTAAGCCTCGGGAGCCTCGGGCTCGTCGGTGCCGGGCAGCCAGGCGTTGCCGGGAACACCCCACTTGTTCGCCTTGAGCATCTTCTTCGCCGAGCGCGCGTGCCGACCGACCAGCCGGTCGAGGTAGATGTAGCCGTCGAGGTGGTCGGTCTCGTGCTGCAGGCAGCGTGCGAAGTAGCCCGTGCCCTCCGCCTCGATGGGCTGGCCCTCCAGGTCGAAGCCGGTGACCTTCGCCCACGAAGCGCGCCCCGTCGGGTACGACTCGCCCGGCGCCGAGAGGCAGCCCTCCCAGTCGTCGTCGGGGTCCGGCATCGTCTCGGGGATCGCGGAGGTCTCGAGCGTCGGGTTGACGATCAGGCCCTTGTGCCGCACGCCCTCGTCATCCGGGCAGTCGTAGACGAAGATCCGCAGGTCGATGCCGATCTGGTTGGCCGCGAGACCCACACCCTCGGCCGCGTACATCGTCTCGAACATGTCGTCGGCCAGCGTGGCGAGCTCGGCGTCGAACTTCTCGACCTCGCGAGTCGGCGTGTGCAGGACGGGGTCGCCCGCGATGCGGATGGGGTGAACGGTCACGGCGTCAATTGAACACAGTGACGTGGTGCATCCGCTCCGGGGGTGGGGGCCGACACGTGTACAGGGACGCGCCGGGCGCGCTGCGCGCGCGAGTGCTGGCATCGTGATCTAATTACGCAGCGGAACGACAGCCGTGTGATTTCGCCAGGATTGCGAGGAGCCAGATGGACGCCGCGGAGTCGATGGCCAAAAACGGCCAGTCGTCCCCGTCCGCCCCAGCCGGCGAACCCACGGAGGGACTGTCGCAGCGTGAGCACGAGGTGCTCGCGTTCGAACGTCAGTGGTGGAAGTACGCGGGGGCGAAGGAACAGGCCATCCGCGAGCTGTTCGGCATGTCGCCGACCCGCTACTACCAGATTCTGAACCAGCTCATCGACAAGCAGGAAGCCATGCGCGCGGACCCGATGCTGGTCAAGCGACTGCGGAAGATGCGCGCCGCGAGGCAGCGCACCCGCGCGGCACGGCGGTTGGGGATTGAACTGCCATGAGCATCTTCGACGGGCTGTCCAGGCCGATGCGGGCCACGGGTCTCGGGCTGGTCGCGGTCGCGGTGGTCGCGGCCCTGGTCGGCGGCATCACGTTGCTGACGGGCAGCGGCGATTCGGACGAGGCCGCGGCGCCCAACCCCTCGAGCGCACCCCAGTCGCCGACGGGTGACTCCGACGGCACGTCAGGGCCGGACGCCTCCGACGAGGCGCCGTCCTCGGACACCAGCGAGCAGCCCTCGGCTCCCGGCTCCGCCACGTCGCAGCCCGGCGACGACACGCCCGCGCCCGGTGGCAACGGCGACAACGGCCAGGACGGCGACGGTGATGGCACCGATGACAGCACCGGCAACGGCCAGACGGGCGAGAACCAGCAGGCGGGCGCCCAGCAGTCGGTGGGCGTGCGCGTCTACAACAACAGCAACGTCAAGGGTCTGGCCACCGACGCGGCCGACGACTTCCGCGCCCAGGGCTGGAACGTCGTCGAGGTCTCCAACTACCCGTCGGGCATCATCCCGACCAGCACGGCCTACTTCCGTCCCGGCACGCAGGAGGAGGCGGCGGCCCGCGTCATCGGGCAGGCCTTCGGCCTCCGGGTCGAACCGCGCTTCGACGGCATCAAGGACTCCAGCGGCGGCGTCATCGTCATAGTGACCATGGACTACGAAGGCGCGGGCAAGGGTAAGTAACCCAGCCCAACCCGCACCGCGAGTCCCCCGCTCGAGCATGCGAGTCCCCCGTTCCTGCATGCGAGTTGCCCGCTCGGGCATGCGAGTCTCCCGTCCCTGATCACGAGACCGATCCCACCGTGAACCCTGCGGTCCCGGTCCGTAGTTCGACCGCCTCCGGGATGTCTCGTTCATGGGCGATCGCACGTCGCTGCCGTCGGGAACGCACAACGCTGAGCGCACAGCTCGCGGTCCGGGCACGACACACGGGGTGCTTCACGACTCGGGGTGGTCGGCGCGGTTCGACGCGCACTCAAGTTCGGAAGCGCGGACTCACCGCCAGGAGCGCGCGACTCGCGGTCCTGAGTGCAGGACTCGCCGTTCCAGCGCGCAACTCGCGCGCTGGAACGGGCAACTCGCGGTCCTGAGCGGGCACTTCGCGCGCCGCACGGCACCGCGGCTCGCGGACCTAGCCGTTGCGGGCCGCGTAGGCCTCCAGGGCCGCCAGTTGGGCCGGGTCGAGGGACGGGCGCACCGCCTCGCGGGCCTTCGCCAGGTGGGCGGCGCTCACCTCCGCCGCTTCCAGGGACTCGCGCATCGCCGTGAGCGCTGCCTCCCGGATGAGCGCCGCGCAGTCGGCCGCCGAGTAGCCGTCCAGCGTCTCCGCCAGCTCGTCAATGTCCACATCGGATGCCAGTGGCGTGTTCTTCGCGCTCGAGCGCAGGATCGCCGCTCGCGCCTCGGTGTCCGGCGGCGGCACGTAGATGAGCCGCTCCAGCCTGCCCGGACGCAGCAGCGCGGGATCCACCAGCTCCGGCCGGTTGGTCGCGCCCAGCACGACGACGTCCCGCAGCGGTTCGACGCCGTCCAGTTCCGTGAGCAGCGCCGCCACCACCCGGTCGGACACCCCGGAGTCGCCGGACTGGCCGCGTCGGGGAGCGAGCGCGTCCACCTCGTCGAGGAAGATCAGCGACGGCGCGGCCTCGGCGGCCCTGCGGAAGAGCTCCCGCACGGCCCGCTCCGACTCGCCGACCCACTTGTCGAGCAGTTCGGCGCCCTTGACCGCGAACACGTTCAGCGCGCCCGTGCCGGCGAGCGCCCTGACCAGGAACGTCTTGCCGTTGCCAGGCGGCCCGTAGAGCAGCACGCCACGCGGCGGCGCCACGCCGAGCCGCGAGAACGAGTCCGGGTAGCGCAGCGGCCACAGCACGGCCTCGGTCAGCGACTGCTTGACCTCGGCCATGTCGCCGACGTCGTCGAGCGTTAGCCCGCCCGTCGCGAGCGTGTCCGAAGTGGACATGGAGATGGGCCGGACCGACTCCAGCGCGTCGAGCAGGTCCTGCTCGGCGATGCGCGGCTCGGTCTCGCCGTCGCGGTGCCGCAGCGCGGCCCGCAGTGCGGCGTCGCGCCGCAACGCGATGAGGTCGGCGGCCACGAAGCCAGGCGTGCGCTCAGCGATCACCCCGAAGTCGACGCCGGGCTCGACGGGGGTGTCGCGCAACAGGATGCGCAGCAGTTCGGTGCGCACCTGCCCGTCCGGCAGGCCGAGCATCAGTTCCCGGTCGAGCAGGTCGACGCCGCGCAGTCTCGGGTCGACGGACTCGGGATGCGCCGAGGTGGCAACCAGCGCGAAGTCGTCGTTGCCGAGCGCGGCCCTCAACCGGTCGAGGACGACAGTCGCGACAGGCGGTGGCTGCTGGGCGGGCAGGAGCGCGTCGATGTCGGTGATCAGCAGGACGCCCGCGCCGTCGCCGGAGACGGTGGCCTCGACGGCCTGCGCCACGCGCGACAGTGCCGCGTCGGGTTCCAGCACGGCGATGGTCGGCGCCGCCAGGCACACCACCCGGACGTCCTCCGAGTGCGCGACCGACCGCACCAGCGTGGCTTTGCCGACGCCCTCGGGTCCGGAGAGCAGCACGCCGAGCCTGCCGCTGGTGCCCAGCTTGGCGAGCAGTTCCGGGCGGTGGAACGCCAGGTCGATCCACTCGGACAGTTTGCGCGCGACGGTTCCCTGTCCTGCCAGGTCGGCCAGTGGCGGCGGCGGTTCCTGGTCCTCGGTCACCACGATCTCCGGCGGGGCCACCGGGGCGGGCGTGGCGGTCGATGCGGGTGCGGGCGCGGCCTGCTCGGCGGCAGCGGGCTCCGCTCCCCGCCAGCTGACCACAGTGGACTGCCCGACGGCGACAGTGCCCGTGGGCTCGGTGGCGGTGACGGTGAGCAGCTCGCTGGTCCAGCTGGCCCCGATCGTCCTGGAGAGCTGGCCCCTCACCGCCGAGACGTCGGAGCCGGGCGGGGGCGCGAGGTCCTGTGGCAGCAGCGACACCGCGTCGCCCACCGTGAACACCTTGCCGATCAGCGCGAGCCGCAGCGTGCCGGGGTTGAGCGACATGCTCGCCATGCGCGATCCGGAGACGGTCACCGTCCTCGCGACCGTGACGTCGCACGGGGCCACCACGACCTCGGTGCCCTCGGTGACACCGAGGTTGGCCATCGTGACGTCGTCGACCAGCACCACACCGGGCGCGCTCTCGCCAGGGGAGGGCGCCGCGAGCGCGGCACTGACCCTCGCGCCGGTGAGCCGGACCGCATCCCACGCGTGCAGGCCCAGCGCGTCCAGCACCTCCGGGTGCAGTCGAACGACACCACGACGCGAGTCGAGCGCCGAAGGGGTGTGCCGGACGGTCAGGGTGATCTGGGGCGAACTCGTCACGCCCCCACCCTATTGGTCACGCGTACGTCGTGGGGTGAACGCCGCTCAGTCGCCTCGGCGCAGCCCGATCCGCCGCCAGTTGCGACGCCGGGGGCCGCGGCCGTCCGGCGAGTAGACCCTCGGCACGTGCTGGGTGCTCGTCGGGGTGCGCGGGCGCCGGACGGCGCGCCTCGCGGCGCCGGCGACCCTGCGGAACTGAGGCCTGCGCAGTCCGAGCCTGCGCTGGCTGCGCGCCCTGCGGATGGCGCGGCGCTCGCGCGGCGGGACGTCCCACGCCTCGGGGTGGTTGGCCAGCCAGTAGTAGCGGCGCACCGCGTACGGGATGTGGATGAGATACAGCAGCAGCGCGCAGACCAGGGCGATCAGCGGGTACTGGATGATGGCCGCCGCGACCAGGCCGACACCGACGAGCAGCGGCGCGACGGCCTTGGCGGGGGCGCGCAGCTTCTTCAGCGACAGCGTCGGGATGCGGCTGATCAGCAGCCCGGCGACGGCGACGGTCCAGATCCAGACCGTGACCTCGGTCGACCACCAGCTCTCGCCGAACTCCGCGGTCAGGATCACCGGCAGCAGCACCAGCAGTCCGCCGGCAGGGGCGGGCACTCCGACGAAGAACTCGCCCGCGTACGGCGGCTGTTCGGTGTCGTCGAGCAGCGTGTTGAACCGGGCGAGTCTCAGCACGATGCAGACCGCGAAGATCAGTGCCGCGACCCAGCCGAGTCTGCCCGCGTCGGGCAGCCAGATGTAGAGCACCAGCGCGGGCGCGACGCCGAACGAGATCGCGTCGGCCAGCGAGTCGAGTTCGGCACCCATCTTCGACGTGGCGTCGAGCAGCCGGGCGATGCGCCCGTCGAGGCTGTCGAGCACCGCGGCGACGCCGATGGCGCCGATCGCCAGCACGTAGTCGCCGACCAGCGCGAACTGGACGGACGAGAGGCCCGCGCAGAGCGCGAGCACCGTGATCGCGTTGGGCAGCAGCCGCACGCCGGGGGACGCCATGACTCAGTCTCCCCGGGTGGGACCGGCCGCGCGGAGCTCCGCGATCGGGGTCTCACCGCCGACCGTGCGCTGGCCCTTGGCGACCAGCACGCGGCTGCCCTCCGGCAGGTAGACGTCGACGCGCGAGCCGAAGCGGATGATCCCGTAGGTCGAGCCCGCCTCCACCCGGTCGCCCTCACCGACCTGGCAGACGATGCGCCTGGCGACCAGTCCGGCGATCTGGACGACCACCAGCTCGTCGCCGTCGTCGGTGCGCAGGAGCATCGAGTTGCGTTCGTTGTCCTCGCTGGCCTTGTCGAGGTCGGCGGAGAGGAACTTGCCGGGCCGATAGGCGAGTCGTTCGACCTTGCCCGCCGCGGGCGTGCGCTGGACGTGGACGTCGAACACCGAGAGGAACACGCTCACCCGGGTCCTCGGCTCGGCGGGAAGGCCGAGCTCCGCTGGTGGGACGGCGTCCTCGATCAGCGAGACGAGTCCGTCGGCGGAGGCGAGCACGAGCCCGTCGCGCGCGGGCGGCACGCGACGCGGTTCGCGGAAGAACGCGGCGGTCGCGAGCGTGCCGAGTCCGGCGAGCAGGCCGAGCCGCTTGGAGACCTTGCGGAGAGCGAGCGTGGCGACGGCGCCGCCGAACACGAAGGGCCTGCCCGCGGGGTGCATGGGCGGCAACGTCTCCCTCGCGAGCTGCAGCGCGTGCCCGAGTGGATTCCCCTGGGCTTCGCGGTCCGGCGATACGTGTGAGGTGCTCACGAACTCATCATTTCCGCTGCTCAGACGGCCTGTGCTGCCCGCTGGCCGGAGCGGCTCAATCGGTCGAATTACCCATAACGCACGGTGGGGTTGGCAAGCACCACGCTACGCCAAGGCCGGGAACTGGACGGGCCGGGTGGCGTGCGCCCCCCGACGCCGTACGCCACCCGGCCACGGACCGCTGATCGTAAGCCTTCGGGGCCAGCCGGGATAACCCCACGTGGGGAAAACGTTACAAAGCGTCGCTGAAAGGAGCAGTCGGCCTCACGGGTTCACAGCAGCAGCACGTCGACCTCGTCGCCGCGTGCGACGTCAGTGACGTCCTCCGGCAGCACGATGAGGCAGTTGGCCTGTGTGAAAGCCGCCAACAGGTGCGAGCCGGGGCCACCCCTCGGCCCCACGACGCCGGTCACCTCGCCGTCGCTGTGCGTGTAGTAGCCGCGGCGGAACTGGCGCTTGCCCTTCGGCGACTGCAGCGCCTCGGTGAGGTTGGCGCGCACGTGCTGCCGGTCAACGCCGGTGTGCCCGAGTGAGGCCAGCAGCGCGGGCCGCAGGAACGCCTCGAAGGACACGAGCACGCTCACCGGGTTGCCGGGCAGGGTCACCACCGGAACGCCGTTCCAGCGGCCGCAGCCCTGCGGGCCACCCGGCTGCATCGCGACCTTCGAGAACTCGACGCCCGCTCCGGTCAGCGCGTCCTTGACCACCTCGTAGGCACCGGCGCTCACCCCGCCCGAGGTCACCACGAGGTCGGTGTCGGCGAGCTTCGGCTCGATGGCGGCGCGGAACGTGTCGACGTCGTCGGCGACGCTGCGCACCGACTCGACGTGGCAGCCGAGGCTCCGCAGCGCGGCGACGAGCATGACGCTGTTGGACTCGTAGATCTGGCCGTGCCGCAGTTCGGCGGGAGGCAGCACGAGCTCGGTGCCGGTGGAGACCACGAGCACCCTCGGCGGCTCGTGCACGACGAGCCGGTCCATGCCTACCGCGGAGGCCAGCCCGAGCTGCGCGGGGCCGAGCACGGTGCCCGCGGTGAGCGCGACGGTTCCCGACACCACGTCCTCGCCCGTGCGGCGCACGTGGTCGCCGGGGGTCGAGCTCGCGAAGACACGGACGTTCTCGGCGCCGCCGTCCGTTCGCTCGACCATCACGACACTGTCGGCGCCGGGCGGCATCGGCGCGCCCGTCATGATCCGGTCCACTGTGCCCGGTAGCAGCGGCGGCACCTCGGTGCGCCCCGCCGGGATGTCCTCGCTCACCGGCAGTTCGACGGGCCCGGACTCCGTGGCCCCGGCGACGTCGACCGAGCGGACCGCGTACCCGTCCATGGCGGAGTTGTCGAAGGGCGGCAGCGAGACCTGTGCGCGCACGTCCTCAGCCAGCACCAGACCGGTGCAGTCGGCGAGCGGAAGTTCCACGGCCGGCCGGACGCCGAGCAGCGCGGTGACGGTGGTGCGGTGTTCGTCGACTGAGATCACGCGGACCATCCTCCCCCGGTTTCGCCGCCGTGCAAGACTCTCCCCGCCGACATGAGAAACAGGGGAGGATCCATGCAGGTGCAGCTCCGGCACCAGCCATCGTTCGCGGTGGCCAGGCTCGTGCTGGGCCCCGGCGAGCCCGCGCAGGTCGAGGCAGGCGCGATGGCGGCGACGAGCTACGGCGTCCAGGTGCAGTCGCAGTCTCAGGGCGGCGTGATGAAGGGGCTGGGCCGCGCGTTCCTCGCGGGCGAGTCACTGTTCATCTCCACCTACACCGCGCCGCAGAACGGCGGCTGGGTCGACATCGCGGCCAACCTCCCCGGCGACCTCCAGGTGATCAACTTGGACGGCAGCACCGGCTGGTGTGTCACCAGGGGATCGTGGCTGGCGTCGTCGTACGGCGTGCAGACCGAGACCAAGTGGGGCGGCTTCGGCAAGCTCTTCGGCGGTGAGGGCGGCTTCCTCACCAGGGCCACGGGACAGGGCCAGCTCGTCGTCGCCTGCTACGGCGCGATGGACGTGGTCAACCTCCACCAGGGCGAGATGGTGACGATCGACTCCGGGCACGTGGTCGCCTACGCCGACACCATGCAGTCACAGCTGCGCAAGATCACCTCCGGTCTCGTTCAGACAATGAAGAGCGGCGAGGGTTTCGTGTTCGACTTCGCAGGCCCAGGGCAGGTGCTCACGCAGACGCGCAATCCCTCCGCGCTTGCCTCGTGGGTGATCGCCCAGGTTCCGTCGCGGTAGCCGGTCATGCAGGTGCACACACGGCACACGCCGTCCTTCGGAGTCGCCAGGATCGTTCTGTCCCAAGGGGAAGCGGTTCAAGCCGAGTCCGATTCCGTACTCGCCAACAGCTTCGGGATCGTCGAGTCCGCGCCGTCGAGGGGCAAAGGGCCCGCCATTTTCACCGCCCCGGCGGGTGGTGGGTGGATCGATCTCGCACCCGAGCACTCCGGTGACATCTATCCACTGGAGTTCGACGGCCGCGCAGGTTGGTGCGTCGCGACGGGAAGAGTGCTCGCCCGGCCCCCGACAGTGCGGCGGGACCAACCGTGGCCCGCACTGCAGGCTTTGTTCGGTGGGGACTCGGGTTTTCTCGAACACTTCGGAGGGACGGGTCAGCTCGTGCTCGCGTGCAAGGGGCCGGTTGACGCACTCACGCTCGAGGCTAACGAAGTGATCACGGTGCGACCGACGTTCCTCGTGGCCTATCCGGACCGGGTCCAAGTGCGGTTGCGCGCACTGGATCCCGCGGCTCAGCAGTCCGTCCGCACAGGTGAAGGTCTCGCACTTGACTTCGCGGGGCCGGGAACGGTTCTCGTCCAAGCGCGGAAGTGACGGCCCACAGAGTCGTAGTTACCGCAAATTGACCATTGCCGAGCGCGGTTATTCCGGTAGCGTGATCCAAGCTTGGAAACGGGTCAGGCGGGACTGCTCCCGTTTTGGTTTGGTGCAAGGAGGACGCCGTGGCTGTGGGCACGGTCAAATGGTTCAACGCGGAAAAAGGCTACGGCTTCATCGAGTCCCCAGAGGGGCCTGATGTGTTCGTACATTACTCCGCCATTCAGGCAGACGGCTTCCGGACCCTCGACGAGGGAGACCGGGTCGAGTTCGAGATCACGGCAGGACGTGACGGCCGCAGTCAGGCCGCTGACGTCCGAAAGGTCTAGTAGGCGGCGACACCGCTTACGTCAACCCCGGCACTTCCCTAACTCATGAGGCGTGGGCGTTAGGCTGCGCCCTGTGACAGGCGATGTGTCGGGGGACCTCACCGGTCGGCGGCTGGGCAACTACCGCATCGACGGTGTGCTTGGTCGTGGCGGCATGAGCGTGATGTACAAGGCCACGGACGTGCGTCTGGGACGCAAGGTGGCCTTGAAGGTGATCGGGGAACACCTCGGTGCTGACGCCGAGTTCCGCGAGCGCTTCGTCGACGAGGCACGCAACACCTCGGCGATCGATCACGCCAACATCGTGCCGTTGTACGACTTCGGTGAGCTCGACGGGATGCTCTACATCGCCATGAGGCTGGTCGACGGTTCCGACCTGGCCAGCCTCATCGGTGGTGAGCCGATGAAGCCTGAGCGGGCGATCGGGCTGCTCGACCAGGTGGCCGACGCGCTCGACACGCTGCACGGCCGTGGTCTGGTGCACCTGGACGTCAAGCCGGCCAACGTGCTCGTGACGAGCAGGGAGTCCACGCGCGAGCACGTCTACGTCGCCGACTTCGGCCTGACCAGGCGCGGCGCGACGGGACATCGCACCCGTGGTGGCGATTTCCTCGGTTCGCCGACCTACGCCGCGCCGGAGCATCTGCGCGGAGAGCCGCTCGACGGGCGCACCGACCAGTACGCACTGGCCTGCATGCTCTACGCGTGCCTGGCGGGCAGGCCGCCGTTCCAGGGTGACGTCCAGACGGTGATCAAGGGCCACCTCAACGGGGACGCGCAGCCGGTGTCGCGCATGGCGCCGTCGTTGACCGCTGCCGTCGACGAGGTCGTCCGCAAGGGGATGGCGAAGAATCCCGGAGATCGGTACGCGTCGTGTGTCGAGCTGATCTCCGCCGCGCGCGCGGCGCTGCGGCCGGACCCGGCGGTTCCGTCGCAGCGGCCCGACCGGCATCCTGTCGCGGTCGCTCAACACGGAGAGGGGGGTCCGGTGCTTCCCTACGGTCAGCAACCGGGACAGCAACCCGG
The DNA here is from genome assembly GCF_016595675.1 of Prauserella cavernicola. Taxonomy (GTDB): domain Bacteria; phylum Actinomycetota; class Actinomycetes; order Mycobacteriales; family Pseudonocardiaceae; genus Prauserella_A; species Prauserella_A cavernicola. The sequence goes on from NZ_JAENJH010000003.1 coordinate 49,516, forward strand.
TCAGCCAGGCGGCCCACAGGGCCAGCCCGGTCAGCCCGGTCAGCAGGCGCCGCAACAGGGCCAGCCCGGCCCGCAGGCACCGCAGCCAGGCCAGCCCTCTCCCGGATACGGCCAGCAGCCTCCGCCGCCTCCTCCCGGCTACGGACAGCCGCAGGGGCCCCCGCAGCCTTACGGAGGCCCGCCGCCGCAGGGCATGGGCATGCCCCCGCAGGGACCTCCGCCCGGGTACGGGCCGCCGCCGCAGCACGGCGGCTACCCGCCGCCGCAGCGGAAGAAGAGCAAGGCCTGGATCGGCTGGGTGATCGCGGCCGTCGTCGTGATCGGCGCCGCCGTCGCGGCGATCATCATCTTCACGGGCGGGGACGACGAGAGCGGAGACCAGCCCGCGGAGCAGCCCGGTAACTCCCAGGCGCCGGACATCCCTGTCGGCCCCGGTTCGCAGGGCAATCAGCCCACGGAGACCGGCACCGGCGAGACCGGCGGAAACAACCCGCCGCCGACCTCGATCCCCATCGTTCCCGGCTCGGGTGGGTGACCGTCGTTCTTGCACTCTCCCCCGGAGAGTGCTAAACACGAGATTGGCACTCGGCACCGTCGAGTGCTAGGTGACTGGCCGAGGGCCAGCCGCCTGAAGGTCGGGACGGTGAGGCCACGTCCGGGGGATCCCGGGCTGGTCGTCCGTCGCGGGCACCGAGCCTGGCCGAGGACGTGTCCGATTACCGGAGGACCACACCCCAATGGCCAAACTGATTGCGTTCGACGAGGACGCCCGCCGCGGTCTCGAACGCGGCCTGAACACCCTCGCCGAGGCCGTCAAGGTGACGCTTGGCCCCCGTGGCCGCAACGTCGTGCTCGAGAAAAAGTGGGGCGCGCCGACCATCACCAATGACGGTGTCTCCATCGCCAAGGAGATCGAGCTCGAGGACCCGTGGGAGAAGATCGGGGCCGAGCTCGTCAAGGAAGTTGCCAAGAAGACCGACGATGTCGCGGGTGACGGCACCACCACCGCCACCGTGCTCGCTCAGGCCCTGGTCAAGGAAGGCCTGCGCAACGTCGCGGCCGGCGCTGACCCGATCGCCCTGAAGCGTGGCATCGAGCAGGCCGTCGAGGCTGTCACCGAGCAGCTGCACAAGGCCGCCAAGGAGGTCGAGACCAAGGAGCAGATCGCTGCTACCGCCTCGATCTCGGCCGCTGACCGCACCATCGGCGAGCTCATCGCCGAGGCGCTCGACAAGGTCGGCAAGGAAGGCGTCGTCACCGTCGAGGAGTCGAACACCTTCGGCCTCGAGCTCGAGCTCACCGAGGGTATGCGCTTCGACAAGGGCTACATCTCGGGCTACTTCGTGACTGACGCCGAGCGTCAGGAAGCCGTCCTCGAGGACCCGTACGTCCTGCTGTTCGGATCGAAGATCTCGAACGTCAAGGACATGCTCCCGGTGCTCGAGAAGGTCATGCAGTCCGGCAAGCCGCTGCTGATCATCGCCGAGGACGTCGAGGGCGAGGCCCTGGCCACCCTGGTCGTCAACAAGATCCGCGGCACCTTCAAGTCCGTCGCCGTCAAGGCGCCCGGCTTCGGTGACCGTCGCAAGGCGATGCTGCAGGACATGGCCATCCTCACCGGTGGTCAGGTCGTCAGCGAGGACGTCGGCCTCAAGCTCGAGAACGCCGACATCTCCCTGCTGGGCAAGGCCCGCAAGGTCGTCGTGACCAAGGACGAGACCACCATCGTCGAGGGCTCGGGCGACGCGGACCAGATCCAGGGTCGGGTCAACCAGATCCGTGCCGAGATCGAGAACAGCGACTCGGACTACGACCGGGAGAAGCTGCAGGAGCGTCTGGCCAAGCTGGCCGGCGGCGTCGCGGTCATCAAGGCCGGTGCCGCCACCGAGGTCGAGCTCAAGGAGCGCAAGCACCGCATCGAGGACGCGGTGCGCAACGCCAAGGCCGCCGTCGAGGAGGGCATCGTCGCCGGTGGTGGCGTGGCTCTGCTGCAGGCTGCCGAGGCTGCCTTCGCCGGCCTGAAGCTGGTGGGCGACGAGGCGACCGGCGCGAACATTGTCAAGATCGCCGTCGAGGCCCCGCTCAAGCAGATCGCCATCAACAGCGGTCTCGAGGGTGGCGTCGTGGTGGAGAAGGTCAAGTCCCTCCCGCAGGGTCACGGCCTCAACGCCGCGACCGGTGAGTACGAGGACCTGCTCGCGGCCGGTGTTCCGGACCCGACCAAGGTCACGCGTTCCGCTCTGCAGAACGCCGCCTCGATCGCCGGGCTGTTCCTGACCACGGAGGCCGTGGTCGCCGACAAGCCGGAGAAGGCTGGCGCCGCTCCGGCCGGTGACCCGACCGGTGGCATGGGCGGCATGGACTTCTGAGTCCGTCGTAACAGTCGATCCCCGAGGGCCTCGTGCCCTCGGGGATCTTCTTTTTGTGCCTACGCGTCGTCTTCCGACATCAGCAGCCAGCAGGCGGCGTAGAGCAGGATCGGGGTGCCGAGGCCGAAGATCGTGGTGGCGACGAGCCCGATGCGCAGGATCGCGGCGTCCACACCGAGCATCCGGGCCCAGCCGCCGCACACGCCCGCGACCATCCGGTCTCCACGGCTGCGGCGGAGCTTCTTGACCGTCACGTTGTTCGTCATGACTTCATGTTCGCCGCGGACACCACCTCTTGACATCGGGGAAGGACCCCGAGTGAACCCGGATTCCGCGACCCTGACCCGTGCGCTGGAGTTACTCGAGGTGTGCGAGGCCGTGAGCCGCGGTTAGGGTCGGATGCATGCCCGGATCAGTGCTCGGAACCGAGGTGCGGCGGGTCGAGGACCCCGAACTGCTGCGCGGACAAGGTTCGTACGTCGACAATCTCGCCATCGAGGGTGTCGTGCACCTCGCCTTCGTGCGCTCGCCGTTCGCCCACGCCGAGGTCACGGCCATCGACATCAGCGAGGCCGAGAAGGCCGACGGAGTGGTGGCCGTCTACACCTCCGCCGAATTGGACCTGCCGCCCGTCCGGCAGTTCATGGAAGTGAATCCGGACTGTGAGCGGCCGCCGCTCGCGAAGGGCCGGGTCCGGTTCGTCGGCGATCCGGTCGCGGTGATCGTGGGCGAGACCGCCGCCGCGGCGGCCGACGCCGTCGAGCTGGTGGACGTGGACTACGAGCCGCTCGAGGCCGTGATCGACCTCGAGCAGGCATTGGCGCCCGACGCGCCCCTGCAGTTCCCCGACCTGGGCTCCAACATCGCCGCCGGTGAGCGCGACGCGGCCGGTTCGGAAATCCTCGACGACGCCGACGTCGTGGTGCGGGCCAGGATCGAGAACCAGCGCGTGGCAGTGGTCCCGCTGGAGGGCAACGCCATCGCCGTGCTCCCTGGCGGTCCGGACGAGGACTACGACCTCACGATCTACGTCTCCACGCAGGCGCCCCACGGGCTGTGGGCCGCGGCCGCCAAGACGTTCGGCCTGTCCCGCGATCGGGTCAGGGTGGTCGCGCCGCACGTCGGCGGAGCCTTCGGCGGCAAGTTCGGGCTCATCGCCGAACACGAGGTCGCCGTCGGGGTGGCCAGGACGCTGTCCCGGCCGGTGAAGTGGGTCGAGACGCGCACGGAGAACCTCCAGTCGATGCCGCACAGCCGCGCGCAGGTGCAGTACGCGGAGCTGGGGCTCAAGTCCGACGGCACGATCACCGGGCTGCACTGCAGGATCATCGGCGACTCCGGTGCCTACGCCGGCTTCGGCGGAGCCTTCGCGCTCGGCCCCACCCGCATCATGGCGCAAGGCGTCTATCGCATCCCCAAGATCAGCTTCGGCGCCATCGCGGCGCTCACCAACACCACGCCCACCGGGGCGTTTCGCGGTGCGGGCCGGCCCGAAGCGGCCGCGATGCTGGAGCGGCTTGTCGACCTGGCGGCCGCCGAACTGGATCTCGACCCGGTCGAGCTGCGGCGGCGGAACTTCCTGCAGCCGGAGGAGTTCCCGTACACCACGGTGGTCGGCACGAGCTACGACTCCGGCGACTACGACCTCCCGCTGCGCGAGGCGCTGCGGATCGCGGACTACGACAAGCTGCGCACCGAACAGGCCCGTCGCATCGAGGCCGGTGAGCACGTGCTCCTCGGCATCGGGCTGAGTACCTACGTCGAGATCACCGGCGGCGGTGGCGGTGGTGAGTACGCGTCGGTGGAGATGAGCACGGAGGGCCGGGCCACGATCAAGGTCGGCACCTCGGGACACGGGCAGGGCCACCCGACGTCGTTCTCGATGCTCGTCTCCCACGCGCTCGGTATCCCCATGGAGTCGATCGACTTCGTGCAGTCGGACACGGCGCAGGTCCCGAAGGGTGGTGGCACGGGCGGTTCCCGGTCGCTGCAGATCGGCGGCAGTGCCGTGCGCGAGGCGAGCCAGCTCCTGGTGCAGCGCGCCAAGGAGGTGGCGGCCTCCGAGCTGGAAGCCGCGGTCGACGACATCGAGTTGAACGAGGACGGCACGCTCGGCGTGGTCGGCGTTCCAGGCACGACCCTGAGCTGGGCGCAGCTGGCCGAAGCCGCGGCGCGCGATGGCGACACGCTCGCCGCCAACACCGACTTCACGCCGGGCGGTGCGACCTTCCCGTTCGGCGCACACGTGTCGGTGGTCGAGGTGGACACCGAGACCGGCCACGTCCGCCCGATCCGCCACATCGCCGTCGACGACTGCGGCCGCGTGCTGAACCCGCTACTCGTGCGCGGCCAGCAGCACGGCGGCGCGGCACAGGGTATCGCGCAGGCCCTGTGGGAGCAGATGAGCTACGACGAGGACGGCAACCCGGTCACCGGCACGCTGGCGGACTATCTGGTGCCCACGGCCATGGAGATCCCCGATCTCGAGGTCTCCAACACCGAGACCGAGACCCCGCGAAATCCGCTGGGAGCAAAGGGAATCGGCGAGTCCGCGACCATCGGCTCCACCCCTGCCGTGCAGAACGCCGTGGTCGACGCGCTCAAGCACCTCGGCGTGCGGCACCTCGACATCCCGCTGACACCACAGCGCGTCTGGCGGGCCGTCGAGCAGGCCCGCACCGGGCAGCTGCCGTCGCCGTGGCAGGAGCCGCCCGCCGCGTTCGACACACTGCCGATCCGCGCCGACGGTCCGGATCCGCACGCCGACGAGGCAGCCGTCTAGCTTCCTTCGGTATCGGCCTCGGTCAGGGCACGCACCCTGGCGAGGCGGGCGAGCCACCGTTGCCGGGTCTCGTCGTCGGCGGCCACGTCGGCGACGAGGTCCGGTTCCGGCGCGCGGGCCGGCACCGGGAGAGAGCCGTCCACAGCGGACAGTGAGCCGGTCGTGACGTCCCCGGTCAGCAGCGACATCGTGCCCAGTCCGCACGCGAACTCGAGCGACGGCAGGGCCCCGGCGAGTGCCAGCTCGGCGGCGAGGCCGACGCTGCTCTCCACCGCGGACGACACCACACACGGCAATCCGCACGCTTCGGCCACGCGCAGCGCACGTCGCACCCCACCCAGCGGCGCCACCTTGAGCACGGCGACGTCGGCCGCCTCCGCGACCGCGATCCGCAGCGGATCCTCGGCCCGCCGGATCGACTCGTCGGCCGCGACGCGCACGTCGACCTTGCGCCGCACCCTGGCCAGCTCGTCGATAGACGGGCACGGCTGCTCGACGTACTCCAGCCCGCCCGCGGCGCGGCCCAGCTCGCCGATGGCCGCGACGGCCATGTCCACGTCCCAGGCGGCGTTGGCGTCAACGCGGATCGCCCCGCCCGGACCCAGCGCCTCGCGCACGGCGGCCACGCGTTCACAATCGTCCACAAGCGACGATCGTGGATCGGCGACCTTCACCTTCGCCGTGCGGCAGCCAGACGCCGCGACGAGTTCATGTGCCCGCTCCGGCGACACCACCGGCACGGTGGCGTTCACCTCGACGCGATCGCGCACCGGCTCGGGCCAGCCCCGCTCGCTCGCCTCGACGGCGGCCGCGAGCCACGGCACGCACTCGGCGTCCGAATAGTCCAGGAACGGGCAGAACTCTCCCCACCCTGCGGGGCCGCGAAGCAACACGCCCTCGCGGACGGTGATGCCCCGGAACCGCGTTCGCAGTGGGATGGCGTAGACGTGCTCGGCTGTCACACCTTCATAGTCTCGTCCTTCCTTCGGGTTTCGGCACGGACGGGGCAGGGGTAGCCCTGAACCAGAGCGACGTGCGAGAGGAGTGATGAACGTGGCCGACACGCTGACCGGCCGGAGGGTCGCCTTCGTGGTGGCCCCGGAAGGTACCGAGCAGGTCGAGCTGACCGAGCCCTGGAAGGCCGTCAAGGACGCAGGCGGACAGCCGGAGTTGATCTCCTACCAGCCGGGAAGCATCCAGGCGTTCCATCACCTGGACAAGGCTGACACCTTCCCCGTCGACAAGATCGTCGGCGAGGCATCGGTGGACGACTACGACGGGCTCGTCCTCCCCGGCGGTGTCGCCAATCCCGACCAGCTCCGCACCAATCCTGACACCGTGCGCTTCATCCGCGAGTTCTTCGTCGAACAGAAGCCGGTCGCGGTGATCTGCCACGGTCCGTGGACGCTCGTCGAGGCCGACGTCGTACGCGGCCGTCGGATCACCTCGTGGCCCAGTCTGCAGACCGATCTGCGCAACGCCGGCGCCGAGTGGGTCGACGAGGAGGTCGTGGTGGACCAGGGCCTCGTCTCGAGCCGCAACCCCGACGACCTGCCCGCCTTCTGCGACAAGCTCGTGGAGGAGATCTCGGAGGGCGCCCACGCGGGCCAGTCCCGCAGTGCCTGAGCGGCGGTCCTCGCGAACCTAACGTCCGCGCCCGCCATTCGAGTCGCCCGGCGACGCCTCGCGCGCACGTGTCTTCCCGGCCAGCGCGATGGCGTCGCCGGGCGCTTTCACTTTCATGTCGTTGTCGAAGTAGACGAAGACGTCCCGTGCCTTCCGGTCGGCCGGCGCCGCGACCGTGTGTTCGGTACGCGGCGTCCTGCCCTCGTGCCAGCTTCTGACCTTGCTCGCCCAGTCGTCCAGCGCGGTGTCGGTGTAGCCGCTGGCGTACAGCTCCTGGTCGCCGTGCAACCGCACGTACACGAAGTCGGACGTGAGGTCCTCCAGGTGCGGCCAGGTGTCCGCGGTGTCGGCCACGACCAGCGCGATGTCGTGCTCCCGCAACAACTCCACGGCCTCGGCATCGGCGAAACTCGGATGCCGTACCTCGAGCGCGTGCCGTAGCGGCCGGTCCCGGGGCACTCGCAGATAAGGGTCGGACTTCAGTTTGTCGTCGTGCCGCCTGCCCAGTTCGGCGGCCTCCGCCGTGCCACGCGGCAGCAGCTCGAAGAAGCTCGCGAGCCTGTGGGGATCGAAACGCAGCCGTGGCGGCAGTTGCCACAGCACCGGGCCCAGCTTGTGTTCCAGCGCCAGAACACCGGAAGCGAAGAAGTTCGCCAGCGCGGACTCCACGTCGCGCAGCTGCTTCATGTGCGTGATGAAACGGCCGCCCTTGACGGAAAAGCAGAAATCGTCCGGCGTCTGCTCGAACCAGCCGCGATAGCGCTCGGGCCGCTGCAGCGAGTAGAAGGAACCGTTGATCTCCACGGAGTTCACTTGCCGGGACAGGTACTCCAGTTCCCGCCGCTGAGCCAGGCCCTTCGGATAGAAGGCCCCGCGCCACGGCGGATACAGCCAGCCCGACGTGCCGATGCGGATCTGCTTGCCCTGGACCGGAATCGCCACCTCCCGGCTTGCGGAGACCTTTCAACCAGCGTGGCACGGCGCCGAGAGCCTCGCTCAGTCCCACCAGAACGACCAGAGTCGGCGGCCGGTGAGCCCGGCGGCGAACTCGCGCAGGCTACCTGGCTGTTCGGTGAAGTTGCCGATACAGAAGGCGCGGTGCTCGGCGGCGACGGTGAGCGCCCTGTCCTTGCTCTTGGGCGGCGCGGCGACGGACAGGTCGATCGTGTCGAAACCGAGCGAGATCAGCACTGCTCCGAACCGGTCCTCCCAGCTGCGCAGTACCGCCGAGATCGCGGCCACCTGGTCGGTCATGGTGGCCATGCCCTGCCAGCCGAGTACCGCGGGAACGTCGGAGGGCCTCGGCGACTCGACGATGCCGAGCCTGTAGTCGCCGCGCGCCGCGAGGATCGAGCCCGTGTTGCCGGCCTCGGCGATCGGATCCGCGCGCCTAGGCGACTTGCGGGCGAGCCCGGGAAAGACACCGTCGTCGAACGGATGCAGGCACGCGCCCTCGCAGCACGGTTCGGCCCACCAGCCCGTGAGCGCCTGCTCCACGTCGACGTCGTCGATCCCGTCGGCCGCAGGCGGGAGCCAGCCCCGGTCGTCGATCCAGTCCTCGCCCGTCAGTTCGAAGCGTGGATCGCGGGGGATGAGCACCGGCCAGCGGCCAGTTCGCGGATACGCCGCCACGCAGGCCAGGTAGAGAGTGGCGTCGGCGATCGGTTCGTCCGACACCCAGAGGTCGTTGTGCATCCGGCCTGCGGGCAAGGTCAGGTCGGGCGTGGGGTGGATCGGTCGGCGTGAGCGGAACTGGACGACGGTCATGGCAACCCCTCCGAACTGGCGGTCTTCAACTTCTTCGAACACTAGTTCGAGGGTCTGACATTTTCGGCGGGAGAGCGCGTGCTCGCGCCGGGTTCACTCGCGTGGGGGAATGACGGATCCGAGTGCGGTCTGGTTACTTGTCAGTAGGCTACTCAAAAGTAGTCGGCCGCTCACCGTCGAGGAGGCCCCATGCGCCGGGTCGTGGCTGCTGTCCTGTCCGCGCTCATCGCCGTACTGCTCGCCACGCCTGTCGTCAACGCCGAAACCACGGTTTCACGGGACTCGCAGGCCGCGTACTCATCCTACGTCGCACTCGGCGACTCCTACACCTCGGGCACGCTCATTCCGAACCAGGTCAACCTCCCCTGCACGCGCTCGGACCGCAACTACCCGTCGCTGGTCACGCAGGCCATCCAGCCCGCCGAGTTCACCGACGCCAGTTGCGGAGGCGCGACCACCGACGACATGACCCGTCCGCAATGGGGTATCGCCAACCGGCCCCAGTTCGACGCGCTGCGACCCGACACCGACCTCGTGACCGTGGGCATCGGCGGCAACGACGTCCCGTTCATCGAGGTGGTCGCCACCTGCGCGGCGTTGAGCGTCACCAACCCGAAGGCCGCGCCCTGTCAGGACCACTACAACGCGTCGGGCACCGACGGCCTCGTGGAGAAGGTGCGCGCGGTCGGGCCCAAGGTCGCCGGGGTGCTCGAAGGGATCAAGCAGCGCTCACCCGAGGCGCACGTCGCGCTGGTCGGCTACCCCAGCCTGCTGCCCGAGTCGGGAGACAGCTGCTGGCCGATCGTGCCGATCGCCGCCGGCGACGCGCCGTACCTGCGCGACATCACCAAGCTGCTCAACCAGGTGCTCGCTGAGCAGGCGGCCGCGCACGGCGTCACCTACGTCGACACCTACACCAGCAGCGTCGGCCACGACATGTGCGCGCCACGGGGCGAGCGGTGGGTCGAGGGCATCCTGCTGGGCTCGCCCGCGGCGCCGGTGCACCCCAACGCCCTCGGTGCCGAGAACCAGGCCGAGCAGGTGCTGGCGACGCTCGGCGCCCAATGAGCCGGGCTACAGCGGACGCAGCAGGTCGTCGGCGTCGATGATCCGGTAGGCGTAGCCCTGCTCAGCCAGGAACCGCTGCCGGTGCGCGGCGTACTCGGTGTCGAGGGTGTCGCGCGAGACCACCGAGTAGAAGTGCGCCTGACGGCCGTCCTCCTTGGGGCGGAGCAACCTGCCGAGCCGCTGGGCCTCCTCCTGACGGGAGCCGAACGTGCCCGACACCTGGATCGCGACGGAGGCCTCGGGGAGATCGATCGAGAAGTTGGCGACCTTGGACACGACGAGCTTGTCGATCTCGCCCTTGCGGAAGGCGTCGAAGAGTGCTTCGCGCTCCTTGTTCTTGGTGGAGCCCTGGATGACGGGCGCGTCGAGTTCGGCGCCGAGCTCCTCCAGCTGATCGAGGTAGGCGCCGATCACCAGCGTCGGCTCACCGGCATGCTTGTCCACAATGGACTTGATGACCCCGATCTTGGTGTGGGCCGTGGACGCGAGCTTGTAGCGCTCGTCGCTGTCCGCGGTGGCGTAGGTCAGACGCTCCGAGTCGGTCAGCGTCACGCGCACCTCGACACAGTCGGCCGGCGCGATCCAGCCCTGCGCCTCGATGTCGCGCCACGGCACGTCGTAGCGCTTCGGCCCGATCAGCGAGAAGACGTCGCCCTCGCGGCCGTCCTCGCGCACGAGCGTCGCCGTGAGCCCCAGCCTGCGGCGGGACTGCAGGTCCGCCGTCATGCGGAACACCGGAGCGGGCAGCAGATGCACCTCGTCGTACACGACCAGGCCCCAGTCCCGGGAGTCGAACAGCTCCAGGTGCCGGTACTCGCCCTTGCTCTTGCGCGTGATCACCTGGTAGGTGGCGATGGTGACCGGCCGAATCTCCTTCTTCTCCCCGGAGTACTCGCCGATCTCCTCCTCCGTGAGCGACGTCCTGGCGATGAGCTCACGCTTCCATTGCCTGCCCGCGACCGTGTTGGTCACCAGGATCAGTGTGGTCGCCTCTGCGCGCGCCATCGCCGCCGCACCCACGAGCGTCTTGCCCGCGCCACACGGCAGCACGACCACGCCGGAACCACCCGCCCAGAACGCCTCCGCGGCCTGGCGCTGGTACTGCCGCAGCGACCAGCCGTCCTCCCGCATCGAGATCGGGTGGGCCTCGCCGTCGACGTAGCCCGCGACGTCCTCAGCGGGCCAGCCGACCTTGAGCAGGACCTGCTTGAGCCTGCCCCGCTCGGACGGGTGCACGACCACGGTGTCGTCGTCGACCCGCGCACCCAGCATCGGGTTGATCTTCTTGTTGCGCAGCACCTCTTCCAGCACCGCCCGGTCGGTCGTCGCCATCACGAGACCGTGCGCGGGGTGGTTCTGGATCTGCAGCCTGCCGAAGCGACCCATCGTGTCGACGACGTCGATCAGCAGCGGCTGAGGCACCGGGAAGCGGGAGTAGGACGTGAGGGCGTCCACCACCTGCTCGGCGTCGTGCCCCGCGGCGCGCGCGTTCCACAGCGCCAGCGGCGTGACCCGGTAGGTGTGGACGTGCTCGGGCGCGCGCTCCAGTTCGGCGAACGGCGCGATCGCGATGCGGGCGTCGTTCGCGCGCTCGTGGTCGACCTCGAGCAGCACGGTCTTGTCCGACTGGACGATCAAGGGGCCATCACTCACGCCCTCCTTTATACGTTCCTCCTCCGACGAAACTCACGGCCCTGTGCGAGCGTGGTCCCTCTCACCTGGCGAGAGAGATTTTCCGGCGTGCTGGTGATCGGGGCGGGCGAACCAATACCATCGCCGGGCGGCCCCTGTCGGGGCTGCGGGCCGTCTGCGGCCGGCGAGAGTGCCGCTACCCTCCAGTGGTTTCTCGGGGACCAGCCCCACAGGTGTGCAAAGGAAGCCAGGTGACCCGTCGCAGCCAGCGTCCCCACCGGGATGACGCGACGGATCCAGGCCGTTCCGGAGGTCGTTGGCGGCTTCGCAACTGGCGGGTGCGCACACGTTTGCTCGCCGTTCTGCTCATTCCCGCGGTGGCCGTCGTCGTGCTGGTCGGCTTGCGCATCTTCGCCGATCTCGACCGCGCCGACGAGTTCGCCGACGGCGCCGAGCGCGTCCGCGTCGACACCACCGTCGCCGACCTCGTGCACGAGCTGCAGCGCGAACGCGCGGTGACCGTGGGTTACATCGCGTCGGGTAGAGAGGGTGACCTCGGAGACCTGCGCGCGCAACGCGAGAGCGTCGACGCCTCGGCGGGGGAGTTCGAGCGCACCCTGAACGCCACGACGCCCGACCTGTCGACCGAGGCCACCGACGGCTTCCGGCAACTGGCGGAGCGGCTCGACGCGCTGACCGACCTCCGCTACGCGGGGGAGAACTCGGAGCAGTCCGCCGACCAGGTGCTGGGTTCCTACAACGAGCTGATCGCCGGTCTGCTCGACATCGGCGACCAGGCCGTGTCCAACACCAGCGACCAGGAGCTGGCGCGCACGCGCCTCGCCGCCAACGCGGTCGCCAGGGTCAAGGACCAGCTGTCGTTGCGCGGGGCGATCGTCTCCGAGGCGCTCGTGCTCGGCGAACTCCCCGACGACCGCATCCGCGCGCTGCTCGGAGCCGAGGCCGAGCTGGCCGCCGCGCGCAAGGACTTCGCGAAGTTCGCCACCCCGGCCCAGCAGCAGGACTACGACGCCACCGTGACCGGCCCCGCCGTCACCTCCGGCGACCAGCTGACCGCCTCGGTGCTCGACCGGGCCGAGGCGGGCGAGGCCTTCACCGACATCGACCCGCAGGCGTGGGCCGGCTCCGCCACGGAGACCGTGGACCTCGTCGAGCAGGTGCAGGACGCCCTGCTGCTGCAGATCCAGCAGCGGTCCGACTCGCTGGCCGCCGACGCGCGCCGGTCCGCGCTCACCGACGGCGGGGTGATCCTCGCCGTCTTGCTGGTGGCGTCGGTGCTGACGATCGTGATCGCGCGGTCGCTGCTGCGGCCGCTGCGGGTGCTGCGCAGCAGTGCGCTCGACGTCGCGCAACACCGGCTGCCAGAGGCGGTCAAGGGCATCCTGGCCGACCCTGACCCGCGTCCCGAGGACGCGCATCGCCGCGCGGTCGAGCCCGTCCCCGTCTACAGCCGGGAGGAGCTCGGGCAGGTCGCGAGGGCCTTCGACGCCGTGCACGGCGAGGCGGTGCGGCTCGCGGGCGAGCAGGCGATGCTGCGGGAGAACGTCAACTCGATGTTCGTCAACCTCTCCCGGCGCAGCCAGGACCTCGTCGAGCGGCAGCTCTCGGTGCTCGACCGCATGGAGGAGCACGAGCAGGACCCCGACATCCTCGGTGGACTGTTCGAACTGGACCACCTGGCCACGCGTATGCGGCGCAACAGCGAGAACCTGCTCGTGCTCGCCGGGCAGGACGCGGGCAGGCCGCTGCCCGGCTCCGTATCGGCCGACGAGATCGTCGGGGCCGCGCTCTCCGAGGTCGAGCACTACCAGCGCATCAACATCGCCGCGACGCCTCGGCTCGCGGTGCTCGGCGAGGCGGTCGGCGACCTCGTGCACGTGATCTCCGAGCTCTTCGAGAACGCGACCGACTACTCCGGCGACGACTCCCCGGTGTCGGTCGTCAGTTCCGTCACCGAGCACGGCGAATGGCGGATCGACATCACCGACCGCGGCGCTGGCATGCCCGAGACCGAGATCCGCAGAGCCAACCAGCGACTCGCCGAGCCGCCGCAGGTCGACGTCGAGGTGTCGCGCCGCATGGGTCTCTACGTGGTGTCGCGGCTGGCGGGACGGCACCAGATCCGGGTGCGGCTCTCGGCCGCCGACATCAGGGGGCTGACCGCGACGGTGATCGTCCCGGTCTCGCTCATCCGGCCCGGCGACGCCGTGGCGCCCCGGCCGCCCGTCGAGCCGGTCGCGCCCGCTCCACCTGAGCCCGAGCCACTCGCTCCCGAGCCCGCGCACGTGCCGCTCTCGATCGACGCGCCGCAGCCCGACCCGGTCGAGCCGGAACCCCTGCCTGCCCCCAGCGGGTTCGCGGTACTGGATCCGGACTCGTTCGAGGAGCAGCGGGTGCGCGGCCAGTTCGAGGAGCCGGCGCGTGCCGCGGCGGAGCCCGTCGAGGAGCCCGAGCCGTTCGGCGCGGAGTACGTGCCCGTGCGTGGCCGGTTCGAGGAGCAGGCGAACACCAGGGCGGAAGCGTTTGCGGAGCCGGAGCCGGAGCCGGAGCCGGAGCCGGAGCCGGAGGGCTGGCCGCTGCCCGAGAACGACTGGCCCCAGGCCGAGCCCTCCGGCTGGCCACAGGCCGAACCCGCGAACCACACCGATCCGTGGCGGGAGCCGCCGTTGCCCGCTCCTCGTCGCGCGGAGGTGCGGTGGCCGCCGACGCCGGAGTGGCCCGTCGAGGACGACGAACCGACGCGCGAGGAGACGACCGAGCCCCAGCCCGTGCTCGCGCTGGACACGCCGACCGACCGGCTGCCCGCCTACCAGGAAGTGCTCACGCAGTGGTTCCAGACGACTGGGGAGCCGCAGGCCGACCAGGTGGAGTGGCCGACGGAGGACGACGAGAGCCCGACGGTGAGCCGTGCGCCCGAAGCGGTGCGGACCAGGATGGCCAGTCTGCAGAACGGGGTCCGGCGAGGGCGGCACGCTCGCGCCGAGTGATCAGTGCGGCCGGAGCCCGTCGAGGATGATGTTGAGCGTGCGGCCCCGCAGCGAGACGTCGGCGGTCCACGTTGTCGCCTGTGTGGCGCCGATGAGCAGCGCGATCACCTCGTCGACGCCGACGTCGGAGCGCACGGCTCCGGCGCGTTGAGCCCGGTCGAGCAGCACGCCCAGTGACCCGCGCACGTCCTGGTCGTCCGTGGCCGACGCCGCGAGAGCCTCGGTGAGCGCCTGGTTCGGCCCCGATGTTCCGGCGAGCAGCTCGAAGAACTCGTGGAACGCGGCGCCGGCGTCGGTGTTGTCCGCCAGCCGGGAGGCTTCCTCCCCGACCCGGCGCAGTCGTTCCGCGTAGACGGCGTCCCGCAGCGCCTCCTTGGTGGGGAAGTGGCGGAACACCGTGCCGACGCCGACGCCCGCCCTGCGTGCGACCTCTTCGGTGGAGGCGGTGCTGCCGTGCTCGACGAAGACCTCGTCGGCGGCGGCGAGCACCCTGGCGCGGTTGCGGAGGGCGTCCGCGCGCGGGCTCATCGCGGCACCTCGTTGACAAGCGGAGTGATCACTCCGTATTCTCTAAGCGGAGTCATGACTCCGATACTAGGGGGAGATCGACGATGATCGGGATCAGGGACAGCAAAAGAGCTCGCGACCGCGTCAGGCGCAGTGCCTGGACGAGCGGTCGCGAGCTCTCCGCGAGGGAACTGATCTCAGTGGCTGGTCTCCTTGGCGGAGCCGGCGTTCTCGGTCGCGGCCTCCTCGGTCGCCGTCCACTCGGCGGCGTCCGCCGTGGCGACGTCCTCGTCGGCCTGCTGCTCCGGTGCGGCCTGCTTGGCGGGAACGGTCTGCAGCAGCCGGGCGACCTCTCCGCGCAGCGCCACGAACTTCGCGGACTCCCTCGTGGCGATCTGGTCCCGGTCGGCGGGCAGGTCCACGGGCAGGTCGGCGACGATCGTGGCAGGCGACTTCGACAGCACCAGCACGCGGTCGCCGAGGTAGACGCTCTCGTCGATATCGTGCGTGACGAGCAGGATGGTGGTCCGCTGCTCGCGCTGGACCCTGCGCAGCAGGTCCTCCAGCTCGAACCGCGTCTGCGCGTCCACCGAGGCGAACGGCTCGTCCATGATCAGCAGGGCAGGCTTGCTCGCCAGCGCACGCGCGATCGAGACCCGCTGCTGCATACCGCCCGACAGCTGCCACGGAAACTTCCTGCCCACGCCAGAAAGGCCCACCGCGTCGAGGGCCTCCTGCGCGCGCTCCGCCCGCTCCTGCTTGCCCAGCTTGCGCCAGCGCAGAGGGAACTCCACATTGCGCGCCACCGTGAGCCACGGGAAGAGCGAGCGGCTGTAGTCCTGGAACACCACCGCGAGGTCGTCGGGAACGCCGTTGACCGCGTCGCCGTGCAGGCTCACCGAACCATCGGTCGGCGGGATCAGCCCGGCGATGCACCGCAGCAGCGTCGACTTCCCGCAGCCGGACGGGCCGACGATGCAGGCGAGCTGACCCGCGTCGACGGAGAACGACAGATCCTTCACGGCCACGTGAGCGCCGTCGCCCGAGCCGTAGCGGTGGTTGAGGCCGGTCACCTCGAGCATGGTCGGCACGTCAGCCTCCTGTGGGTTGCGACGAAACGGAACAGGCGCTCAGCCATCGTTGTTCCGGTTGGGTTGCCAGCGAAGCACGCGGCGCTCAGCGGCGAGCAGCAACGAGTTCAGTCCGAATCCGAGAATTCCCAGCAGCACGATCCATGTCCACATCAGCGGGAACTCGAACGCGCGCTGGGCCGAGATCAGCTCGTGCCCGATTCCGTTCAGCGAACCGATCAGTTCGGACACAACCATCAGGATCAGCGAGATCGACAGGCTCAGCCGCAACCCGGCGAAGATCTTCGGCAGCGCCGCGGGCAGCACCACCATGCCGATCCAGTAGGGAGTTGGCGTGCGGAACGAGCGGGCCGTGTCGACCTTCACCGAGTCCACCGCTCGCACACCGTCGACGGTGTTGAGCAGCACCGGCCAGATGGCACCGAAGATGATGGTCGCCACCTGCATGCCGGGGCCGAGGCCGAAGAGCACCATGAACACCGGGACGAGGGTCGGCGGCGGAATGGCGCGGAAGAACGCGAACAGCGGGCCGACGTAGTCCATGCCCGTGCGCGAACGGCCGAGTGCCGTTCCGAGGCCGACGCCCAGGATCACGGCGATGGCCCAGCCTGCGAGACACCTGCCCAGGCTCGGCAGGATGTGATCGAAGACGACGTCGGAAAGGAAGAGCTGCGAGGCCGGCCCCGAGAACCACAGCTGCAGTGCCGTGGACACGATCTCGGTGGGCGGCGGGAAGAAGACGCTCTCGGCGAGCCGGGTCGCCACCTCCCACACCACGACCGCCCCAATGAACACCAGCCAGGTGCGGGCGAAGCCGGAGAGGCCGGCGACGGCCTGGCTACGGAGGCGCGTGGCGCGCTCGGTCACCTGGGTCACTTCGCAGCCTCCCCCGCGACCTCGTTCCAGCGGAACGCGCGCTTGCCGATCCGCTCGAGGCCGTCATTGATGAGGTATCCGATCAAACCGGCCACCACGGTTCCCGCCAGAACCTCGTCCATATTGGACCCACCGGAACTGGCTTCGAGGATGAAGTTGCCGAGTCCGCTCGCCGCTCCGGCGACGTACTCGGTACTCACCACCAGGATCAGGGCGATGGCCGCGGACATCCGGACTCCGGTGAACACGAACGGCGCCGCGTGGGGAAGCGCGACGGACGTGAGCATGCGACCGCGGCTCGTACCGCAGGCGCGTGCCGTGTCCATCAGCACCGGATCGATCTCGGAGAGGGCGTAGATCGTGTTGAACAGAATCGGCCACACCGCGGCGTACACGGCCAGCGTGATCTTGGCTTCCGGGCCGCCTCCGACGACCAGCAGCACCAACGGAATCAGCGCGACCGAAGGGATCGGACGCAGGAACTCCACGATGACACGGGTCGCGTTGCGGAGCCACGGCACGCTGCCGAGCAGCAGTCCCGCGGGCACCGCGATGGCGACCGAGATCAGCAGTGCGATGGCCCACGCCAGCACCGTGGCGATGACGTCGCGGATGAACGGCTCCTGGCCGAGCAGGCCGACGGTGGTCGCCAGCACCTCGGAAGGCGGTGGCACGAACAGTTCTGGCACCAGGCCGACCCTCACGGCTCCTTCCCAGAGAAGGAAGAAACCGATCAGGCCGACCAGGTTCCGGTACAGGGAACGCACTAACTATCAGTCGCCGGCTGGGCGACCATCTTCGAGACGTCCAGGCGCTCCGGGATACCACCGAACTCGAGGAGCAGGTCCGGGACGCGCTGCAGACGCTGGGTGTCCAGCTTGGACTGGAAGGTCAGGAGGTTCGTCATCGACGCGATCTCCTTGTCCACCTTGGCGAACTCGACCATCAGCGGCTCGATCGTGCTGCGGTCGGCGGCCTCGCGCGTCGCCTTGTCGAGCGCACGCTGGAAGGCGGCGACGGCCTTGGGGTTCTCGTCGGCCCACTGGGCCTGGGAACCGTAGCCCGCCGTCGGGAAGTCCTTCGTCGGGCCGGTCGCGGTGTCGAACACCGGCACGGCGCCGACGGTCTTCGCCGCGGAGGTGATGAACGGCTCGGTCATGAAGGCCGCGTCCACGTCACCACGCTGGAGCGCGGCAGCCATGTCCGGGAAGGGAATCGAAACCCACTGCACGCCGGAGAAGTCGGCGCCGTTGGTCTTCATGACGGACTTGGTGAGCGTGTCACAAATGGTGTTCTCGCTCGTGATGGCAACGCGCTTGCCCTCGAGGGACTTCGCGTCCTTCACGTCCGAGTCCGGCATGGCGACGATCATCGTGCTGTCGGGTCCGGCGGACGACGCGTCGGCCACGAACTTCAGTTCTGCCGCGCCCTTGCTCTGGGCGATGAAGAACGGCGTATAGCTGCCGTAGGCGACGTTCACTTCACCATTGATCAGTTTTGTCAGCGAAGCCTGGCCGCTCGGGGCGTTGACGACCTCGACATCGAGACCCTCGTCTTTGAAATAACCGTTCTGCATAGCGAGGTGGAACGGTGCGAGGTCGATCGTCGGCATGATGGACACCGAGATCTTGGAGGTCTCCAGATCGCCGTTGCCGCCCTCCGACGATTCATCGGATCCGCCCAGCATTCCGCAGCCACCGGTAGCGGCCAGCATCACGAACGCAGTGGCGAAGATGCCGGCTCTGGCGCGGCGTCTGGAGCCTCGTGCCAAGCGCAGGGTGTGTCGAAGCAAGGCCAACTCCTAAGTAGCCAATGAGGTCACTGTTGTTGTGTACCGACAGGGATTGAGATGGTCCAAACCTGAACCGTCCGCGTACGCGGTCACTCTAGAGAACTGACCGAACACATCACAATGGGTGTTCGCTGCCCTGGGTCAAGTGGCGCATGTCACTAAGTTGTTAGAGCCAATGGGTTAGAACTGCTACTTAGCGTGTTCGTCCAGCTCGACGTGAAGAAAATTGAGCCGGATGGCGGTAGGCCTGTTGGTGCTTCTGCCCAGCTCTCGCCTGTAAGGGTTACATGTTCACGAGGTCTTCGCTACTCTCTGCCCCTGCGAACTCGGTACGGACCACCACTTTAGTGAGAGAGTGCCTGTAATGGCTGAGCGGACGGGACGATTCCCGCAGGTCGGGGACACCGCAGGAAGTCGACGGCGAGCTACTGGCCGACCGGCCAGGTAGTCCGGTGAGCGGAACTGGGACAAGGCCCGACACGATGCTTGCGCTGAATCGAATCCCGTCGCCCTTTCCCTGTGGTGCGGTCCCGCCGATGACAGGCCTTTCCACTGGTGGACGACGTCCGTACGAGCCGCGGATGTCCGAGGATCTGCTGGCTCGAGTCTTGGGAGTGTGCTCGTAGTGCTCGACCAGAACGCGGAGGAAGAACGCGCTGCGGCAGGCGCCGGCGCGGCCGCCGCGCCGGATACTCCCCAACCGGCCCCGGATGGTTCCGCAGAGCAGGAACGTGCCCGGCGCGGGTTGCGGAACTGGCGGGTGCGCTCGAAGCTCGCGCTGATCCTGATCATCCCGACGGTGACCGCACTGGTGCTCGGTGGTCTGCGCGGGTGGGACGCGCTCGACCGGGCCGACGAGTTCCAGCAGACGGCCGACCAGGTGGACCTTGCGATCAGCATCACCAGCGTCGTGCACGAGCTGCAGGCCGAACGAGCGCTGGCCGTGGCCACGATCGCCTCCAACGGCGACTCTCAGCGCCGGGGCGCGCTCGACGCCCAGATCCAAGAGGTCGACCGTGCGGTGAACGAGCTGCGAGGTGTCGCAGACGAGGTCGACACCGACGACGCGGCTGCACAGAGTCGATACGACCAGGGCATCCAGCGGCTCGACGCGCTGGCCCCCCTGCGCAACTCGATCAGCTCGTCGCCGTATTCGGATGTTTCCGCGTTGGCCACCTATTCGTCGATTTTGGACGAACTCGTGCGGCTGGGTCGCGAGGTGACCACCGCGGTCACCGACCGGGACCTGCTCCGCGAGGGCACCACGATCCAGGCGGCCAGCGAGGCCAAGGAGTTCATCGCCCGTCAGGACGCCGTGCTGCAGATCGCGGGCCTGCGCAACGGGTTCCCCGCCGACCTGCTCAACGAGGCTCGCTCTGCGTTCGCCGGTGGTGAGGCGGCGGTCGAGACCTTCAACGCGTTCTCCACTCCAGAACAGCGGCAGCTCTTCTCCGACACGGTCAGCGGTCCCGAGGTCGACGGCCGCGAGCGGATCAGGGAGCAGTCGTTCGTCCGCGCCGAACTGGGCGAGCCGTTGTTCATCAACGGCAACGAGCTCTCCGGGAACTCGACCGCGACGCTGGACCGGTACCGCACGGTCGAGTCGCAGTTGCTGGACGAGCTGCGGGCCCACGCGGGCGCCCTCGCCGACTCGGCGACCACGGCCGCGTGGCGTGACTCCGGCATCGTGCTCGCCGCACTGGCCGCGGCGCTGCTCCTGATGCTCGTCATCGCCCGGCTGATGCTGAGGCCGCTGCGTGTGCTGCGCAGCAGCGCGCTCGAGGTGGCCTACGTGCGGCTGCCGGAGACGGTGCGGCGCATCCTCGCCGACCCGAACCCGATCGAGGCGTCCCGCAATGCGATCGCCCCGGTGCCGGTCTACACCCGCGAGGAGATCGGCGAGGTCGCGCGTTCGTTCGACGTCGTGCACGAGCGGGCGATCCGGATGGCGGCCGAGCAGGCGCTCCTGCGCGAGAACGTCAACGGCATCTTCGTGAACCTCTCGCGGCGCAGCCAGCGGCTGGTGGAGCGCCAGCTGGGCGTGATCGACCAGCTGGAGGCCGACGAGCAGGACCCGGACCAGCTCGCGAGTCTGTTCGAGCTCGACCACCTGGCCACCCGGTTGCGGCGCAACGGTGAGAGCCTGCTGGTGCTCTCGGGCGCCGGACTGGCGAAGTCGGTGTCCCGGCCCGTTCCGGCCGCCGACGTCGTGGGTGCCGCGGTGTCGGAGATCGAGCAGTACGCCCGCGTCGAGGTGGGCACGATCCCGGAGGTCGCGGTTCAGGGCCGTGCCATCCACGACCTCGTGCACCTGCTCGCGGAACTGCTCGACAACGCCACGTACTTCTCGGAGCCCGACACCAAGATCAGCGTCAGGGCCGTGGTGACGAGGCGGCACGCGCTGGCGGTCCAGATCACCGACCGCGGTGTCGGCATGACCGAGCAGCAGCTGAACGAGGCCAACGAGCGGCTAGCCGACCCGCCGGACCTGGACGTGTCGGTGACCAGGCGAATGGGTCTGTACGTGGTCGCCCGCCTGGCGAAGCGTCACGGCATCGAGGTCCGGCTGCGCGAGAACGAGGACATCGAGGGCGGTGTGATCGCGCGCGTCGTCGTGCCGACCGAACTGCTCACCAGCCCGCCGCAGGTGGAGGAGCCGGCTCCGGCGCCGCGGATCAGCAGCCAGCGCAACGGTTCGCACGAGGACATCTCGTCGCCGTCGCTGCCGCCGATCACGAGCCTCGCGGACATGGGTGAGACGACTCAGTTCTCCTCCTCGGCGCAGGAGCAGGCGAGCCCGCAGTACACCCAGGACCAGCCGAGCTCGCAGTTCTCGCCCGCGCCGTCGGCGCCGTCGGCGAGCGAGCCTCAGCGCGACGCGAACGGACTGGTCCCTCTCGACCAGCCGATCAGCCTCGACGACCTGGTCGGCGGCGCGAACAAGGCCGCGGGCCCGTTCGTCAGCCCGGCCCGGCCGGAGCCTCGCGCCCCCGAACCGGAGCGGGAGCCCGAGCCGGAGTGGCCCGTCGAGCAGCCGGAGGCGGAGACGGGCAACGGCAGCGGTTCGGGTGAGCCCGACTACACGCTGGCGCTGCCGAAGCGGGAACCGCGCTACGTTCCGGTGACGCCGGAGCAGCCGGCCCACGCCGAAGCGGCAGGGGGTGACGGCAGCGCACTGGAGGACGATGTGCCGACCAGGAGGTTGCCGATCTATCAGTCCGTACTCTCCCGCTGGTTCAGTGAGGAAACAGAGCCGGAGCAGGAGCGATCCGAACCGGAGCAGCAAGTGGAGCCGGACAGCCACGTCGAGGAACCGCCGGCCGAGGTCGAGCAGGAAGAGACCTGGCACAGTGTCTCCGACACCGGCTGGCAGGCGGCTCACGCCCTGCTGGACTCGAAAGACGAGGAGATCACAACCGCTGGGCTGCCCAAGAGAGTGCCCAACGCATACTTGGTGCCGGGCTCGATCCGGTCCGCCGACGAGGGCGACGCGTTCAGGGACACCACGGTGGGCAAGCCTGGGCAGGGAGCGATCGCCAGGTCTGCGGATGCGGCGCGAAACCGCATGATGAGCTTCCAGCGCGGGTTCCAGAGCGGCCGACATGCGCTCAAGGAGCCGGAGGCCGAAGAGACGCAGTTCGATTCTGTGACGTCGAGCGGCTCGGGCGACCGATCCACCGACAACGGGGCGAAGGAGTAAGAGTTGACACGGGCTGGTGCAGCGCAGCCGGGGGCGCCGAAGCAGGGCGGCTCCGGCCAGAAGGGGAGCTTCGCTTGGCTCATCACGGACTTCGTGCACCGTGTGCCGGGCGCGGCCCACGCGGTCGTGGTCTCCGCGGACGGTCTGCTGCTCGCGTCGTCGCGGGGGCTGCCGAAGGACCGGGCCGACCAGCTCGCCGCCGTCGCCTCGGGGCTGACGAGCCTCGCGCGTGGTGCCGCGCAGGTGTTCGAGGGTGGCGCGGTCGCGCAGACCGTGGTCGAGATGGCCAACGGCTTCCTGTTCCTCATGTCGGTGTCCGACGGTTCGTGCCTCGCGGTGCTGGGCTCGCCGGACAGTGACATCGGACTGGTGGTGTACGAGATGACCTTGCTGGTCGACCGGGTCGGCCAGCAGATGACGCCGGAGCTCCGGGCCCAGCTTCAGGGTTCGGTGCGGCGGTGAGCCGGTGCACAGAGAGCGCGCGGCGACGACGTATCCGACAGGCAACGTGAGAGAGCGCTGAGGAGATCGCCGTGGATTCCGGGCACGCGCGAGGTGACCGTCGACTCGACAGAGGCAAGCCGTCCGGCCGTTGGGCGGACGACTCGGACAGCGACGTCCCCTATCGCGATCAGGACGAGTGGCATGACCGCGATTGGCGCTCGTCGCGTTTCGACGGTCCGGTGACCGGAAGGTCGGATGACTCGGGGGAATGGCTGAGCCCCCTCGACACCGGCTCGCAGGGGCCTGCCGACTTCAGCGTGACCGACTACCGGCAGCGGCTGATGAGCGGTCCGGGGTCCGAGCTCTACGGCATGGGCGGCGGTGGCCTGGGCCAGCCCGACGAGTCGGCGGCGTTCTCGGCGTTCGCTGAGCGGTCGCTCGACGGCGGTCCGTCCTCACAGGACCTGGTGCCTTCGCCGGTGCCGAGGCAGGCGAGCCTCGAACCGGAGCAGCCCGCCGAGACGACTTCCGGCCTGGTGAGGCCATACTTCAGGACCAGGGGCAGGACCAAGCCCGACTACGACCTCGCGATCGAGGCGCTGGTCTCCACCAGCGACCGCGGCCGCAAGCTCGACCGCGTTCGTGTGCCGGAACACCGCTCCATCTGCGGGCTTTGCCTGGACACGAGGTCGGTGGCGGAGGTGGCCGCGCACCTGCGGCTCCCGCTCGGCGTCGTGCGAGTCCTGGTTGGTGACGTTGCCGGTCTCGGACTGGTGCTCGTGCACTCCGCGACCGCCATGGTCGGGGACCGACCCAGTATCGAGTTCATGGAAAGGGTTCTCAGTGGCCTTCGGAGAATTTGACTCCGACGCGAGCGCGCCCGCTGCGGCGGGCCCGACCTCGTCGGCCAAGATCGTGGTGGCCGGTGGCTTCGGCGTCGGCAAGACCACCCTGGTCGGTGCGGTGTCCGAGATCGCTCCGCTGACGACGGAAGCGGCGATGACCGAGGCGAGCGTCGCGGTCGACGACCTCTCCTCCACGCCGAACAAGATGACCACGACGGTCGCGATGGACTTCGGCCGGATCTCGCTCGACTCGGACCTGGTGCTCTACGTCTTCGGTACGCCGGGGCAGCACCGGTTCTGGTTCATGTGGGACGACCTCGCTCTCGGTGCGATCGGCGCGGTGGTGCTCGTGGACACGCGGCGGCTGGCCGACGCGTTCCCGTCCATCGACTTCTTCGAGAACCGGAAGCTGCCTTACGTCGTGGCGATCAACTGCTTCGACCGGTTGCTCCACCACCAGATCGAGGACGTGCGGCACGCGCTGACGATCTCGCCTTCGGTGCCGATCATGGCCTGCGACTGCAGGGACCGGGACTCGGCGAAGCAGGTGTTGATCTCCGTGGTCCAGCACGCGATCGCGCACGACAGCGCTCTGCAGGCCGGGTAGATGCTCCCCGCGGTCGTGCCGCCGCCTGTGTGAACGGCACACGCGTACGGGGGACTTGTCCCCGGTGGGTTTGACCTGGCTAATAGTCTGACCGCTTAGACGCGCGTGCGCAGGCGAGGAGGGGCAGTGACGGCTTCGGCCCAGCAGGGCAGCTTCGGCTGGCTCATCACCGACTTCGTGCGCAGGGTTCCGGGAGCCGCGCACGCGGTGGTCGTCTCGGCGGACGGGTTGCAGCTGGCCGCGTCGGAAGGCCTGCCGAGAGATAGGGCAGACCAGCTGTCCGCGGTGGCGTCGGGCCTGGTCTCGCTGACCATGGGCGCGGCGCGCTGCTTCGAAGCCGGCGCGGTGAACCAGACGGTGGTCGAGATGGAACGGGGCTACCTGTTCCTGATGTCGATCAGCGACGGCTCCTGCCTGGCGGTGCTCGCCGCGCCGACCGCCGACATCGGCACGGTCGCCTACGAGATGACGCTGCTCGTCGACCGGGTCGGCGAGCAGCTCACGCCCGAACTGCGGGCGCAGCTCCAGGGCGGGGTGCGTGGGTAGCGCGTGAACGACTGGGACGCTTTGAACCAGGGAACCGGCCGCGAGGGTTTCGACTCGCCCGGCCGGTTCGATCTCACGGGCCTGCGGAAGCTGAGCCGCAGGGAGGCCGTTCGCCGCGAGCCCGCCCGACGGGAGCCTGCTAGGCGGGAGCCCGCCCTGCGCGAGCCTGCCCGGCGGGAAGCCGCTCGCCGGGAGCCGCCGCGTCGGGAGCAACCCCGTCGTGAGCCCGCTCGCCGGGAGTCCGCGCGCGGGCCCGCCCGGTTCGAGCACCGCTCGCTCGTGCGCCCGTACGCGCGCACAGGCGGCCGCACCCACCCCGGGCAGGACCTGCAACTCGAGTCTCTGGTGCAGACCAGCGAGGGCGGCAGGCGTTATCTGGGGGCCGGCACGACCGTGCAGCGGTTCATCTGCGACTTGTGCGTCGACGTGCGGTCGGTGGCCGAGGTCGCCGCGTACGCGAGGTTGCCGCTGAACGTGGTGAAGGTGATCGTGGACGATCTCGCCGCGGCAGGCGCGGTGGAGATCCAGCAGCGGGGCATGCTGCTGACCGACCGCAGCTCGCAGGACTTCATGACCCGAATCCTCGACGGACTCCGCGCGCTCTGACCGCGGCCTGCTCAGTCCTCGACGAGGGCGGCCGACGTGATCCGGTGCAGCGGGTAGCGCTCGTTCTCCGAGCTCTCCAGGATTCCGCCGCCGACGCGCACCGGAGTCACGACCCGCTGGCTCGCCGTGCCGTGGGAGTCGACGAAGCCGATCCACACCTCTCGCTGCTCGCGGGTGGCCTGTGCCAGTAGCGCCAGGGTCGCCGAGGTGTCCGATCCGCCGCCCGCGGGCAGCCGCACCGTGGCGCCGCGCCGAGTGGTCGCGGCCCGGTCGCCCGCGCGGATGTGCGTCAGCACCGCGCTCAGCTGTTCGGAGCTGATCGGACTCGGCTGTGGCGGCGTGCTCCGCGTGCCGCGGCCGCGCGCGGGAATCCTGCGTCCACTCGGGCGCAGGTCGAGGATCCGGCCCGCCGCGTCCTCGGCCGCTGGTGCGAACCCGGCCGCACGCAGGCCGTCGAGCATCAACGCCAGCGGATGCGGGCTCACCAGTACCGTCGGGGCGATCTTGCGCAGCTCGTACTCGCGGGCGACCTCGTGGCCGAGCACTTCCGCGAGCAGCACCTCGTCGTCGCAGCGCAGGAAGGCCGCGGCCGCCCCGCCGCGCAGCCTGCCGTGCCTGCGGGCGACGTCGTCGATCAGGTATGTCAGTGACTGCGGGACCGGAGTCGCCGAGCGAGTGCGGAACAGCTCCTGCAGCTCGTCGGCCGTCCGTCCACTGTCGAGTGCCCTGCGCACCGAGCCCTCGGTGACGCGATACACCGTCGCGTGTCCCGCCGACTCCACGTCGGCCACGGCGTTGATCGCCGTGGCCAGGTCGGGTTCGAGCGGACCGGGCGCGACCACGGTGAGATCGGCCTGCACCAGCACGTGGTCGACGGGCCGGGGCAGTGCGTCCGCCATCGCGCTCGCCGCACCGTGCGGATCGTCCTCGAGCAGCGCGCCCGCCGCCGACGTCAGCGCGCCCAGTGCCACGACGCCCAGCGCCGAACCCTCGGCCATCGTCCAGCGCACCAGCTCGTCGCGCAGGCGCCCGCCCCGCCGGGGAGCCCGCCACGACAACGCGGCCACGAGCTCGTCGACGCCCTTCACACCCGCGCCGGCGGGCAGCTCGGCGAGGACGCCCAGCACCCGGCGTCGCGCGCTCGGTGCCACCGGGCGGCGCAGCTCCTCCGACAGTGGCGCCAGCGCCTTGTCCTTCGCGTCCCGCGAGCCCGCGAGACCGGGCAGCCTCGGCAGGTCCAGCCACGCCTGCGCGATGGTGAGCCAGCGCAAGGCGGGTGGTGAGGCCAGCCACGAGTCGGCGAGCGTGGTCGGTACCCATTCCGGTGTGGAGTCGTCGCTGGCCGCGACCAGTCCCGAGCCGAGCGCTAGCTCGGCCAGCAGCGTGGCGCGGGTGTCGTCGACGTCGAGCTCCTTGCCGATGCGGCGCAGCTCACGCACCCCGAGCCCACCGGACTTGAGCACCGGCGACGGCTGCGCCGACCACAGGTGCAGTAACGACTCCAGGTGGCGCAGGAACTCCATCGACTCGCCCGCCGCCGCCTGATCCACAGTGGATTGCTGATGCGGGTTCAGCGGGAGCTCGGGCTCGGTGAGCGCGTCTTCCGGATACACGAGCCCGCCGCGCAGTGCGAGCCCCACCTCACGCGGCAGCTCCACGGTCTGGTCGTCACGCCGGATCAGCAGCCCGCGCGCGAGCAGGCGCTGCACGGGCGTCTCCGCCTCGGCCAGCGTGACGTCGGTGGCTGCGTCGCGGGTGCGTCCGATCGGCGGCCCGACGGAGAGCTTGGTGACCAGCGCGCGCTCGTCGTCGCCGATCTCGGAGAGCAGCCCGTCCAGGTCGGGCACCGAACCGGCGGGAGCGCCCAGGCCGGCTGGGAACGGTCCGAACACCTCCCTGGCGGCGGGTGCGACGGAGAGCGCGTCGTCGTCGCCCCACACGAGGGCGAGCCCGCGAAGCTGGTCGAGCATTGTCTCGAGGTCACCGCGCAGCAGTGAGCCAAGGTGAGCGCGGCTCACGGGTTCGGCGTCGGCTCCGGCGGCCACGAGCGACTCCAGCACCGCGAGGGTGGCCGTGTCGAGGTGTTCGCAGGCGCGCGCGATCGACCCCGCCGTTCCGGCGCGCGTCGCGAGCACGCCCGAGTCGGCGGGGGGCGGCGTCGCGAGATCGCGCCGGGCGCGCAGGAGGTCTGCCACCGTGTCGTCGGACACCGAGCGCAGCCAGTCCGCGAGAGAGATGGCGGCCATCGCGGCCCACAATATCTCCTGCATCCGGGCATCGGGCACACTGAGGGCACCGTTGGTCGAGTTGTGGAGGACGACGTGGCGAAGGCCGACAGCCGGAAGAGCAAGCGGATCGACCCGAGCTGGCCCGAGGCGCCGGATGGTGAGCACCCCGTTTCAGAGCTGGCCGCAGACCGGCAGGGCGCCCTCTCCCCGTACGGCGAGGTGACGTTCCCGCTCGAGGCGGTGCCCTACGAGCACCCCGAGACCGAGATCAACCGGAGCGCCTGAGGTCGTCCGCGACCTCGCCGTTTGTTACTCGCGGGTCACCGGTCCTGGCCGCTGGTGGCGCCCGTCACGGGGCTAGTGTTTCCTCCCGTACCCAGCTGAATTTCTCTACGGGGGTTGCGCGATGCCCGTTCCCGGTCCTGGCTATTCGATCACCGTGCGCCTCGAGGCGCCGCCGTCCGCGAGTGCCGCCGGCGATCTGACCACCGCGGTCGGCCAGGCGGGAGGCGTGCTCACGGCGTTCGACGTGGTCGAGTCGCACTCCGACGCCATCGTCGTCGACATCACGGCGAACGTCTCGTCGGCCGACCACGCCGAGGACCTCACGAAGGCGCTCAACGCGCTGCCGGGTGTCCAGGTGCGCAAGGTCTCCGACCGCACGTTCCTCATGCACCTCGGTGGCAAGCTCGAGGTCAGCCCCAAGGTCGCGCTCCGCAACCGTGACGATCTGTCCCGCGCCTACACGCCGGGTGTCGCCAGGGTGTGCCAGGCCATCGCCGCGAACCCCGAGGACGCGCGCAGGCTGACGATCAAGCGCAACACGGTCGCCGTGGTCACCGACGGCTCCGCCGTGCTCGGCCTCGGCAACATCGGGCCGTCGGCCGCGCTGCCCGTGATGGAGGGCAAAGCGGCGCTGTTCAAGAAGTTCGCGGGCGTCGACGCCTGGCCGGTGTGCCTGGACACCCAGGACACCGAGGAGATCATCCGGATCGTGCGGGCGCTCGCGCCCGTGTACGCGGGCATCAACCTCGAGGACATCGCCGCGCCCCGCTGCTTCGAGATCGAGGCGCGCCTGCGTGAGCAGCTCGACATCCCCGTCTTCCACGACGACCAGCACGGCACCGCGATCGTCGTGGTCGCCGCGCTGCGCAACGCGCTGCGGGTGGTCGGCAAGCCGATCGAGAAGTGCAAGATCGTGGTCAGCGGCGTCGGCGCGGCGGGCTCCGCGATCATCCGCCTGCTGCTGCGCAAGGCTCCCGCCGACATCGTCGCGGCCGACATCGACGGCATCGTGCACAGCGGCAGGGGCAACCTGGACGACAACCTGAGCTGGGTCGCGAAGAACACCAACAAGGACAACGCCACCGGCACGCTGCACGACGCGCTCGTCGACGCCGACGTGTTCATCGGTGTCTCGGCACCCAACCTCTTCGGCGCCGAGCAGGTGGCGACCATGGCCGACAACGCCGTGGTGTTCGCCCTGGCCAACCCCGACCCCGAGATCGACCCGCTCGAGGCGCAGAAGCACGCGGCGGTCGTGGCCACGGGCCGCAGCGACTACCCGAACCAGATCAACAACGTGCTCGCGTTCCCCGGCGTCTTCCGCGGGCTGCTCGACGCGCAGGCTCACCACATCGACGACGAGATGCTCCTGGCGGCGGCCGACGCCATCGCCGACGTGGTGGACGACCGCCTCAACGCGTCGTTCATCGTCCCGAGCGTGTTCGACGCGGCCGTGGCGCCCGCCGTTGCCGAGGCCGTGAGGGCGGCGGCGAGGAAGGAAGAAGTAGCCTCGACGTCGTGAGTGAACTGAGCCACGTCGATGAGGCGGGCGCGGCCCGCATGGTCGACGTCTCCGGCAAAGCCGTCACCGCGCGCACGGCGGTCGCCAGCGGGCAGGTCCGCACCACGGCAGAGGTGATCGGTCTCCTCTCCGAGGGCGGACTGCCCAAGGGCGACGCGCTCGCCACAGCCCGCATCGCGGGCGTCATGGGCGCCAAGCGCACGTCCGAGCTCATTCCGCTGTGCCACCCGATCGCGCTGACGAAGGTGGACGTGAGCTTCGAGCTCGGCGCCGACAGCGTTCGCATCGAGGCGCTGGCTCGCACGAGCGACCGCACCGGTGTGGAGATGGAGGCATTGACGGCCGTCGCCGTCGCCGGCCTCACCCTGCACGACATGATCAAGGCGGTCGATCCGGCCGCCACCCTCGACGGGGTACGGGTGGAGACCAAGGACGGCGGCAAGACCGGGAGCTGGCGCCGGGAGGAGAACCGATGACACGCACGGCGAGGGTGATTGTCGCGTCGAACCGGGCCGCGACCGGGGTCTACGCGGACCAGACGGGCCCGATCATCGCCAAGTGGCTCTCCGAGCGGTCGTACGAGGTGCCCGAGCCGTTCGTCGTCGAGGACGGCGAGCCGGTGGCGCAGGCGCTGCGCGACTGCCTCGCCGACGGCGTCGACGTGGTGATCACCACCGGCGGCACGGGCATCACGCCCACCGACCGGACGCCGGAGGCGACGGCGCCGCTGCTCGACTTCGAACTGCCTGGCCTCGCCGACGCCGTGCGGGCCGCTGGGCAGGACAAGGTGCCCACCGCGGTCCTGTCGCGGGGACTCGCCGGGGTCGCGGGAGGCACGCTCGTGGTGAACCTGCCGGGTTCGCGCGGCGGCGTCAACGACGGGCTCGACGTGCTCGACGCGGTGCTGGACCACGCGGTGGACCAGGTGGGCGGCGGCGACCACCCCAGGCACGGGAGCGGCCACGTGGACGGCCACGTCCAGCAGGCGCCCGCACAGATTCTGGACGCCGACGCCGACGCACCGGCCCGCGTGGCGCTTGCGCAGGTGACCGAGACGGAGCTGTCCGTCGAGGAGCACGCCCAGCTCGTCCGGGACGCGGCCGCGGGTGCCGTGGTGACCTTCGGCGGCGTGGTGCGCGACCACGACGGCGGCCGTTCGGTGACCTCGCTCTTCTACGAGGGCCACCCGACGGCGGGCGACGTGCTCGCGCGGGTCGTCGCCGAGGTGGCGGGCCGCCGGCCCGGACTGCGGGCCGTCGCGGTGAGCCACCGGCTCGGCGCGCTGGAGATCGGAGACGTGGCGCTCGCGTGCGCGGTCGCCGCCGACCACCGGGCAGAGGCCTTCGCCGCCTGCGCGGAGCTGGTGGACGAGGTCAAGGCCCGCCTGCCGGTCTGGAAGTACCAGAAGTTCACCGACGGTACCGACGAGTGGGTGAACTCGCCGTAGCGCTCGCCGCTACCGCCGAGGCGGTCCCTGGTCAGGGACACCTCGCGCCTGCCTGATCCCGAACGCACGAGAGCCCCACCATCCGGGGGACACGGTGGGGCTCTGTGTGCTGGGTCCGGGCACCTTCGGGTAGGCACCCGGACCCAGCATCCGCGCCGATTCGGGCGGACAGTGATCCTGCTAGCGGATCACTTGGTGGCGATCTTCTGGCCGACCACGATGTAGTCGGGGTTCGAGATGAAGTCCTGGTTGAGGTCGGCCAGCTTGGCGTAGCCGCCCTCGACGTTCTTCTTCTCGGCGATCTTGGTCAGGGTGTCGCCGGCGACGATGGTGTAGTCGCCGTCGGGGTTGGACTTGGCGACACCTGCGACGGGAGCGGGAGCCGGGGCCGGAGCGGGAGCCGACTCCTCGGCCGGGGCGCTCTCGTACGACGTGCTCGTCTCAGCGGAGCCCGCCGTGTTGCTGCCCTGGTAGCTGCCGCTCGAGCCGGCCTGAGCGCCACACACCGGCCACGCGCCGATGCCCTGGCCCTCCAGGACCCGCTCCGCCACCGCGATCTGCTGGTCGCGGGAAGCGTTGTGGGCCGAGCCGGTGCCGCCGTACGCCTGCCACGTGCTCGGGGCGAACTGCAGACCGCCGGAGTAGCCGTTGCCGGTGTTGATGCTCCAGTCGCCACCGCTCTCGCACTGCGCGATGGCGTCCCAGTTGACGCTGTCGGCCTGCGCGGGGGTCGCAGCGATCGCCAGCGGCGCGCCGACAGCCAGGCCCGCGACAGCGACGCGAGCGAAGGTGCGGGACGCAGCGGAGGTCTTCCGGTGCTTGCCTCGATAAGCCATTTTTGACTCGGTCTCGCTTCAGCGCCTCCGTGCAACGAGGCAGGCCGCATGGGCCTGGCCGACTCTCCGTGCCGGCTCACTTCGCCGTCTGGCTCCGTTCCCTCTCGTCCCAGTCCGGAAGTCTCTTTCGCTCGGGGTTTGTGGTCCGGGACTCCCGCCGGACTGGGTGCGGCGCTACGGGAGTCCCGGTCGTGCTTGTGGTCGGTCGGGGCCAACCGAGTAGCGACGGTACGTAACGACACGCGTGATCGGAAATTATGAGAGGCGTGACCTAGGTCACAGTAACAACAAGCAACCTCGAGCGATTCCGGCGTTATCGCTGGTCAGGTTGCCGTTACCTGGCCGTTTCCATCTCGAGATATTTCACCGTAAGTGAGGTCTGTGTCACGTGGATTGCGCGCGAATGCTCCGTTTGTGACTACCACTTGGTGCGCAGGAACCGGGCCAAACCAGACAGGTCGTCGGTGTTGACGTGATCCACTCCGGCGTCCACCAGAGCCTTCCACAGCGCGGTCCGCGCAGGCCCCTCGGTGTCGGGCGTCGCCCAGAACCGGACCCGCTGACCGGCGCCGTGTGCTTTGTTCACCAGGCTCTCGAGCAGCTCCCGCTCGGCGGCGGGGAACTTGCCCTCGCCTGCCCACGTGAACAGCTTCGTCCAGTTCTCGGAGACCAGCGGCGTCAGGCGCGCGTCCGAGCCGGGGCCGAGGTCCGTCGGGTCGGCGATGCGGCCGTCGTAGAAGGCGAGCCGGTGGCGCTGGGCGCTCATCGTCGCCCTGGGCCGGTTGCCCGACACCACGACCGTCACCGGGCCGCGCCGGACCCTCGCGCGCGCGTACGCGGAAAAGAGGGGTGTGTAGCGCTGGTGACGCAGGAGCCGGTCCAGTGCGGCGTAAGTGCTCTCGCCCTCGGTCTTGATGTCGACGAGCAGCTGGAAGTCCGCTCTGCGCCCGTAGACGTGGCCGTGGTTGTCCAGCACTCGCCTGCGCAGCGGCTCCAGGTACAGCGATTCCAGCGTGCGAGACGGTGTCAGGTCCTCGGGGTCGTGCCCGACGAGCAACCGGCCTTCCACCAGGTGGATGTCGGCCTCGACGCTCGTGAAGCCCTCGGCGAGCGCGTCGAACAGCGGGCGCGGGTGCTCGTAGTCGTTGTGCGCGTGAGCCTGGGCCAGCGGGCGGACACGAGGCCGTGGCCGGGCCTGAGCGACCGTGGGGGCACCGAGCAGGCCCGCGGTGGCCAGAGAGGCGGTCAGGACGCTGAACGAGCGGCGCGAGAGCGGCATGGCGGCCAGCCTGTGCCGTCGCGGCTGCCGGGGAGTGAACGAACCGGCACCAGCCGGTCAAGAACGGGCGAAGTCCGAGCCTCAGCCGCCCGCGAACGGCGGCAGGACGTCCAGTTCGGCGCCGTCGGGCAGCTCCCGGGTGACGTCGCGGACGGCGATGCCGTCGAGCAGGAAGCTCGCGGCGTCGAGGATCCGCGGCAACTCGGCCGGATGCAGCTTGCGAAGCTCGTCGACGGCCTCGCTCACCGAGGCGCCCGCCCGCAGTCGGAGCACTTCCTCCTCGACGCCGCTGGCGGCCTTGGCCGAGGCGAAGTAGCGCACCAGCACCATCGTTGCGTGCCGGTGCCCTTCAGCGTCGGCGACCTGTTCCTGCGACACCGATCCCACTGCGTCAGCCTCCGATGGCGCTCATCGGCCGGATCGGCTGGGCGAAACCGGCCTCGTTGATCTCGTGACCTGCGAGCTTGCCCCACATCGTCGCGCGCCAGACGTCGGCGATCTGCTCGTCGCTCGCCTCGCCGCGCAGCAGGGCCCGCAGATCGGTCTCCTCGGTGCTGAACAGGCAGGAGCGGATCGCGCCGTCGGCGGTGAGCCGGGTGCGCTCGCACGCGGCACAGAACGGCCTGCTCACCGATGGGATCACGCCGACCTCGGCCGGCCCGCCGTCGACGAGCCAGCGCTCGGCGGGGGCTCCGCCTCGCTCGGCCGGGCTCGGCGTGAGCGTGAACTCGGCGCCGAGCAGCTCGAGGATCTCGTCGGCCGTGATCATCTCCTTGCGGTTCCAGCCGTGCTGGGCGTCGAGCGGCATCTGCTCGATGAACCGGAGGTGGTAGCCGTTGTCCAGCGCGAAGCGCAGCAGCGAGGTCGCCTCGTGCTCGTTGATCCCGCGCATCAGCACCGTGTTGATCTTCACGGGCTCGAGGCCCGCGTCGCGCGCCGCGGCCAGCGCGTCGAGCACATGCTTGAGCCGGTCGCGCCGGGTGATCCGCTCGAACGTCTCGGCGTCGACGGAGTCGAGCGAGACGTTGATGCGGTCGAGGCCCGCTTCGGCGAACGCGGCGGCGCGCTTGGCGAAGCCGATGCCGTTGGTGGTCATGGACAACCGCGGCGCGGGGTCGAGGTCCTTGATCCTCGCGACGAGGTGCTCGAGTCGCGGCCGCAGCAGTGGTTCGCCGCCGGTCAGCCGGATGTCGGTGACGCCGAGCGGCCCGACGGCGATGCCCATGAGCCGCACCAGCTCGTCGTCGGTGAGCAGCTGCCCGCCCGGCATCCACTCCAGGCCCTCCGCGGGCATGCAGTACGTGCACCGGAGATTGCACTTGTCGGTCAGCGACACCCGGAGGTCGGTCGCGACCCGGCCGAACGTGTCGATCAGGGCGGGATCGTCCGGGCGCGGTGCACCGGACGTCGGGCGTGCGCCGGGCACCCGTGGGGTGCCGAGATCCACTGCTGTCATCCACACCAGCGTAATGCCGGAATCGGGGCGGTTGTGAGCTTGCTTGCATACCGAATCGGCAGCGCCATAGCTATTTGCGCACCTGCGGCGATAATGTCTGCGTCATGCCGCAATTTCGGTTCTCAGAAGCGGCTCGGCTGCTCGGTGTCAGCGACGACACAGTGCGCCGTTGGGTCAAGGCAGGCCAGTTGACGGCAGGCGAGGACTCCGCGGGGCGCAAGGTCATCGACGGTGCCGAGCTCGCCGGGTTCGCCAGGGCACAGGCCGCCGAGTCCCCCGATCCGACCGAGGTGGGCCGCTCGGCCCGCAATCGCTTCGTCGGACTGGTCACCGATGTCGTCGCCGACACGGTGATGGCCAAGGTCGAGATCCAGTGCGGGGCCCATCGCGTCGTGTCGCTCATGAGCTCGGAAGCCGTCGAGGAGCTGGGCCTTCGACCCGGTGCGCTCGCGGTCGCGGTCGTCAAGGCCACGCAGGTGATCGTCGAAACTCCAGGAGGTAACCGGTGAGGTTGGTACTCGCGGGCGTGCTCAGCGTCGTGTTGGTCGTGTCCGCGTGCGGCGGGTCCGATGGTTCGTCGGACGAGGGTTCCGGTGGTGGAGACGGGAACCGGACGCTCAACGTCTTCGCGGCCGCGTCGCTCACCGAGGCGTTCGGGGAGCTGGAGAAGCAGTTCGAGGCCGAGCACGACGGCGTGGACGTGCGGCTGAACCTCGCCGGCTCGTCACAGCTCGCCAGTCAGATCAACGAGGGCGCTCCCGCCGACGTGTTCGCCTCGGCCAACGAGAAGAACATGGACAAGGTCGTGGAGGCCGGCGGCGTCGAGGGGCAGCCGGAGACGTTCGCCACCAACAAGCTGACGATCGCCGTCCCGCCGGGAAACCCCAAGGGGATCACGAGCTTCGCCGACCTCGCGGGCGACGACCTCACCGTGGTGGTGTGCGCGTCGCAGGTGCCGTGCGGATCCGCCACCGAAGAGGTCGAGCAGGCCACCGGTGTGACGCTGTCGCCCGCGAGCGAGGAGCAGGACGTCAAGGCCGTGCTCACCAAGGTGGAGCTGGGCGAGGCCGACGCGGGTCTGGTCTACGTCACCGACGTGACCTCGGCGGGCGACAAGGTGGAGTCGGTGGAGTTCCCCGAGGCTGAGCAGGCCATCAACGACTACCCGATCGCCGTGCTCGCCGAGGCCGGCCAGTCCGAGCTGGCCCAGCAGTTCTACGACCTGGTGCTGGGCCGGTCCGGCCAGGAGGAACTGAGCAAGGTTGGTTTTGGCACGCCGTAACCGTTCGATCCCGTGGGTGCTGTGGATCCCGGCGGGGCTGGCACTCGCGCTCGTGGTGCTGCCGGTCGTGGGCCTGCTCGCCCGCACGGACTACGCCCGGCTGCCCGAGCTGCTCACGTCGAGCGCGTCGCTGAACGCGTTGCAGCTCTCGCTGGTCACCGCCGTGCTGTCCACAGTGTTCTGTGTGCTGCTCGGGGTGCCGCTGGCCGTGGTGCTGGCGCGTTCGCGCAGCCGCGGCGTGCGGGTGCTGCGCGCGGTGGTGCTGCTGCCGTTGGTGCTGCCTCCGGTGGTGGGTGGGCTCGCGTTGCTGTTCCTGCTGGGGCGCAACGGCTTTCTCGGCTACCTGCTCGACGTCACGGCCGGGATCCGCATCCCGTTCACGACCGCGGCCGTGGTGATCGCGCAGACGTTCGTCGCCATGCCTTTTCTCGTGGTGAGCCTCGAGGGTGCGCTGCGGGGCGCCGGTGACCGCTACGAGCTGGTCGCTTCCACCCTCGGGGCCCGCCCGTGGACGGTGTTTCGCCGGGTGACCGTTCCGTTGCTGCTGCCGGCGCTCGGGTCTGGTGCGGTGCTCAGTTTCGCGAGGGCGCTCGGCGAGTTCGGCGCCACGATCACGTTCGCGGGCAGTCTGGAAGGCGTGACGAGGACGCTGCCGCTGGAGGTCTACAACCAGGCCGAGGCCGACGTGGACAGCGCCGTCGCACTGGCGCTGCTGCTGATCGTGGTCGCGGTGCTGGTGATCGCGGTGGCGCGGCCTCGCGCCGTGGAGGGCAGGCCATGACGCTGCACGCGGAGCTGGAACTGACGCGGGGCTCGTTCTCCCTGTCGGCGGAGTTCGACGTGCCCCCTGGCACCGTGCTCGCGGTGCTCGGGCCCAACGGTTCCGGCAAGTCGACGCTGCTGGGCTGCCTCGCCGGACTGTTCGTGCCGGACGACGGGGTGGTGACGCTGGGCGAGCGCACGCTCACGCGCACCCCACGCCTGCTCGTCCAGCCGCACGATCGCGGTGTCGGACTGCTGGCGCAGGACGCGCTGCTGTTCCCGCATCTGTCCGTGGTGGACAACGTGGCGTTCGCGCCGCGCTCCCGGGGTGCCTCGCGGGTGGCCTCGCGGGAGGCGGCGCGGCACTGGTTGTCCGAAGTGGATGCGGCCGAGCTGGCCGACCGCAAGCCTGCTCAGCTCTCCGGTGGGCAGGCGCAGCGGGTCGCGATCGCCCGCGCGCTGGCAGGGGAGCCGGACCTGTTGCTGCTCGACGAGCCGCTCGCGGCGCTGGACGTGGACGCCGCGCCCGCCATCAGAGGGCTGCTGCGCAGGGTGCTCCGTGCGGCCGGCAACCAGCGGGCGACGGTGCTGGTGACCCATGATCCGCTCGACGCGCTGGCGCTGGCCGACCACGTGCTGGTGCTCAGCCGCGGCCGGGTCGTGGAACGCGGCCTGACCCGGGACGTGCTCTCCGCGCCGAGGACCCCGTTCACGGCCCGCATCGCCGGGCTCAACCTCGTCGTCGGCGTCGCCGAGGAACAGGGTCTGCGCACGGCAGGCGGGTTCATCAGTGGTATCCCCGCCCCCGACGTCGCGGCGGGGGAGCCCGCCGTCGCGGTGTTCTCGCCGGGATCGGTGGCGGTCTACCCCGAGGGCGAGCACTCGGCGGGCAGTCCGCGCAACACCGTCGCCGCGGTG
Organism: Prauserella cavernicola; assembly: GCF_016595675.1. Classification (GTDB taxonomy): domain Bacteria; phylum Actinomycetota; class Actinomycetes; order Mycobacteriales; family Pseudonocardiaceae; genus Prauserella_A; species Prauserella_A cavernicola. The sequence goes on from NZ_JAENJH010000003.1 coordinate 86,797, forward strand.
GTGGGTGCCCTGGAACCACACGGCGCGGTGGTGCGGTTGCGCACCGTCGACGGAGACGGCTGGGCTGAGGGGCTCGCGGCCGATCTCACCCCTGCGGCGGTGGCGGAACTGGCGCTCGAACCGGGCACACCGGTCAGATTGGCCGTCAAGGCGGCCGCCGTGGCGATCCATCCGGCGTTCGGCCCATAGGCTGAGGGCATGAGCGATCAGCGGTGGAGCTACCTGACCGACATGGACGGCGTGCTGGTGCACGAGGAGCACCTCATCCCGGGAGCCGACGAGTTCCTCGCCGAGCTGCGAAACGGCGGCGCCTCGTTCCTCGTGCTGACCAACAACTCCATCTACACCCCGCGCGACCTGCGGGCGAGACTGCTGCACTCGGGCCTCGACGTGCCGGAGGAGGCGATCTGGACCTCGGCGCTGGCCACGGCCAAATTCCTGCAGGCGCAGCGTCCCAACGGTTCGGCGTACGTCATCGGCGAGGCCGGGCTCACCACCGCGCTGCACGAGGTGGGCTACGTGCTCACCGACAACGACCCGGACTACGTGGTGCTCGGCGAGACCCGCACCTACAGCTTCACCGCGATCACCAGGGCCATCCGGCTGATCGAGCGGGGCGCGCGCTTCATCGCGACCAACCCGGACCCCACCGGGCCGAGCCGCGAGGGCATCCTGCCCGCCACGGGTTCGATCGCCGCGCTCATCGAACGCGCGACCGGCCGCTCTCCCTACTACGTGGGCAAGCCGAACCCGTTGATGATGCGGTCGGCTCTGCGGGCGCTGGGCGCGCACTCCGAGCACACGCTGATGATCGGCGACCGGATGGACACGGACGTGCACTCCGGAATCGAGGCCGGACTGCAGACCGTTCTGGTGCTCTCGGGCATCTCCACCAGGGAGTCGGCGGAGCGCTACCCGTTCCGGCCGACGCTCGTGGTGGACTCGATCGCCGACCTCGTCGGGCGTACCGAGGACCCGTTCGGGGCGGCCTGATCATCAGGGCTTCCCGCCAGGGCTTATCGTCGGAAATGTGACGGACCATCCCACGTTCGTCGTCGGTGATGTCCACGGTTACCGCGACGAGCTCGCAGACGCACTGCGCGACCACGAGCTCGTCGACGACTCCGACGACTGGGCGGGCGGCACGGCACACCTGTGGTTCCTCGGCGACTTCGTCGACAGGGGACCCGACGGTGTGGCCGCGATCGAGCTCGTCAGGAAGCTGCAGGAACAGGCCGCCGAGGCGGGCGGGCTGGTGGAGACGCTGCTCGGCAACCACGAGATCCTGCTGCTCGGCATGTACCACTTCGGCGACACGGCCGTGCCGTCCGACTTCGGCCCGCGCAGCTTCGCGCGCAGCTGGGAGATCAACGGCGGCCAGCTCTCCGACCAGGACGACCTCACCGAGGAGCTCGTCACCTGGCTCAGCGAGCGGCCGCTGGTCACCGTGACCGCCGATCACCTGCTGATGCACTCCGACACGCTTGAGTACCTGGAGTGGGGCGAGACCGCCGAGGAGATCAACGAGGCGGTCCGCGAGGTGCTGACGGGCACCGATCGCGCGCAGTGGTGGGACGTCTGGCGACGGATGACCACGCGCTATGCCTTCCGCGGCCCGCACGGCCAGGACGCGGCCGAGACGTTGCTCGAGCAGCTCGGTGGCGAGCGCATCGTGCACGGGCACAGCGTCATCGCCGACCAGCTCGGCATCCACCCCGCGCAGATCGAGGCGCCGTTCCTGTACGCGGGCGGCAAGGCGCTCGGTATCGACGGCGGCCTGTTCGTCGGAGGGCCGTGCCTCGTCGTGGAGCTCCCGTGGGAGCCCCACGACTGACGGCGCTCAGGCCAGGATCGCCCTGACGCCCTCGGCGAGCGGCGTGGTGGGCCTGCCGAGGAGTCGCGACAGCTCGCCCGTGGTTTCGGCGAGCAGGCCGTCGCGGGTGTTGGCGTCGAGTGCGACGACGAACCCGGCCATCGCCTCGGGCACCCCGGCCGCGAGCAGGGCCGACTGGTGCTCCTCGGGAGCCACGTCGGTGTAGGTGACGTCCTTGCCGGTCACCGTCGCGATGGCGGCCGCGAGGTCGGCGTAGGTGAACGCGACGTCGCCGCCGAGCTCGTAGACGCGGTTCTCGTGGCCCTCGCCGGTGAGTACGGCCGCGGCGCCGGCGGCGTAGTCGGCGCGGGTGGTGCCCGCGACCAGGCCCTCGCCCGCGCTGCCGAGGTAGACCCCGGTCTGGGCGGCCTGGCGGATGGCCCGCTCGAAGTTCTCGATGTACCAGTTGTTGCGCAAGATCGTGTACGGCAGCCCGGAAGCGCGGACGACCTCCTCGGTCGCCTTGTGCTCCGGCGCGAGGATCAGCGGGCTGGTGTCGGCCTTGGGCGCGCTGGTGTAGGCGAGCAGCGAGACGCCCGCCTGCGTGGCCGCCTCCACCACTGCGGTGTGCTGCGGCACCCGGCTGCCGACCTCGTTGCCCGAGATCAGCAGCACCTTGTCGGCGCCGTCGAGCGCCGTCTTCAGCGTCTCGGGGCGGTCGTAGTCGGCTTCGCGCACCTCGACTCCGAGGTCGGCGACCTTCTCGGGGCTGCGGGCGCCCGCCACGATCTGGTCGGCGGGGACGTGCTGCTTGAGGTTCTCGATCACCAGACGGCCGAGCTGGCCACCTGCTCCGGTCACGACGATCACGTGGGGTTCACTCCTCGAACTCGTTGCTTGCTCACCTTTCAGTGTGTACTAACTTTTGGAAAGTGCAACCCAAAAGTTAGTGCTATCTTGGGTGGCATGGACGAGATCGACCGGCTGGTGCCCGATGTGTTCGCGCGCGCGTGCGCCTCGCGCGGCGTGCTGGAGCACGTGGCCAGCCGCTGGGGCGGCCTCGCGCTCGCCGCGTTGCACGAGGGTCCGTTGCGGTTCAACGCGCTGCGCCGCCGCGTCGACGGCGTGAGCGAGAAGATGCTCGCCCAGACCCTGCAGCGGTTGGAACGCGACGGGTTCGTGCACCGTGACGCGCAGCCGAGCATCCCGCCGAGGGTGGAGTACAGCCTCACTCCGCTCGGCGTGAAGACGGCGGCGAAGCTGGTGGAGCTGATCGAGCTCGTCGAGTCGAGCCTGCCCGAGGTGTTCGGCGCGCAGGCCGCCTACGACACGGCTAGGGACTCAGCGAGTGGAAACGATCTCGCGGCCCAGCGGCACCAGTGACACCGGGATCATCTTGAGGTTCCCGATCCCGAGCGGGATCCCGATGATCGTGATGCACAGCAGGATGCCCGTGATCAGGTGCCCGAGCGCGAGCCACCAACCGGCGAAGATGATCCAGATGACGTTGCCGATCAGCGAGAACGTGCCCGCTTCCCTGCGGTCGACGAGCGTGCGGCCGAACGGCCAGAGTGCGTAGTTGGCCATGCGGAACGAGGCGAGCCCGAACGGGATCGTGATGATCAGGATGCAGCAGATGATGCCTGCCACCAGATAGCCGACGGCCATCCAGAAGCCCGCGAGCACCAGCCAGATCACGTTCAGCAACAACGTCATACCGCCATTGTTCCTGAGTTCGGCTCGTCGGCGCCCGGCTGTCGTTCAACGATCTTGATGCGTCACACCAGCAGTTCGCCCTCGACCACCGTGACGGCGGAGCCGGAGAGGCGGACACGGTCGCCGTCCAGGGCGGTGTGGACGACGCCGCCGCGCGCCGACGCCTGCTCGCCGGTGAGCTCGGTGCGGCCCAGCCTCGCCGACCAGTACGGCGCGAGCGTGCAGTGGGCCGAGCCCGTGACCGGGTCCTCCGGCACCCCGACGGCGGGGCCGAACACCCGGCTCACGAAGTCGGCGCCGGGGTGGTCGCCCGGCGCGGTGACGATCACGCAGCGCGCGTCCAGAGCGGCGAGCACGCCGAGATCCGGCCGCACCGTGCGGACCTCGCTCGCGTCGCCGAGCACCACGAGGATGTCGGACACACCCCTGGCGACGTGCTCGGCGACGACTCCAGGCAGTCCGGCTGAGACGTCGACGTCAGCCGGTTGTGGTGGGTCGGCGGGAAACTCCATCGCGACGCGGCCGTTCTCCGCCGTGCAGCGCAGCTCGCCCGAGCGCGTGGTGAAGACCTGCTCGCCGCCGAGCACGTGCGCGGTGGCGAGCGTGGCGTGCCCGCAGAGGTCGACCTCGGTGGTGGGGGTGAACCAGCGCAGCGACTTCGGCTGCCCGCTCGGCACCACGAACGCCGTCTCGGAGTGCTTGAGCTCGGCGGCCACCCGCTGCATCCACGCCTCGTCGGCTGGGGCGTCGAGCAGCACGACCCCGGCCGGGTTGCCCGCGAAGGCGGTGTCGGTGAACGCGTCGACGAGATACATCCGCATCCGACCGACAGTAGCCGGATCCGCTCGCCTGCCCATCCATGTGCAGGTGGCCCGGACCGTTCGGCGTTCCTAGACTTACCGCCAAGCCGTCATCGTCGACGCGGAGGAGAGGCATCATGCCGCACGCGCCCGCAGTTCCCAGCTACTCGTCGGGGATCTCCGACGTCCCGCTGCTCGGCGACACCATCGGCGACAATCTCGACCGCACCGTCGCCGCGTTCGGTGATCGCGACGCGCTCGTCGACAGGGCCAAGGGCGCGCGGTGGACCTACCGGGAACTGGCCGCCGAGGTCGACGCGCTCGCACTCGGCCTGCTGGCCAAGGGAATCCGCAAGGGCGACCGGGTGGGCATCTGGGCGCCGAACTGTGCCGAGTGGACCTTCACCCAGTACGCGACGGCGAAGATCGGCGCGATCCTGGTCAACATCAACCCCGCGTACCGCTCGCACGAGCTGGAGTACGTGCTCAACCAGGCGGGCATCCGGCTGCTCGTGGCTGCCGAGAAGTTCAAGACCTCCGACTACGCGAGCATGATCACCGAGGTGCGGCCGCGCTGCGAGGCGCTCACCGACGTGGTGCTGCTCGGCGGCGCCGACTGGACCTCGCTGCTGGAGACCGGCCGCAGCGCCGACCGCGCCCCGCTCGCCGACGCGCAGAGCGCGCTCAGCGCCGACGACCCGATCAACATCCAGTACACGTCGGGCACCACGGGGTTCCCGAAGGGCGCGACGCTGAGCCACCACAACATCCTCAACAACGGCTTCTTCGTCGGCGAGCTCTGCAACTACACCGAAGCCGACCGCATCTGCATCCCGGTGCCCTTCTACCACTGCTTCGGGATGGTGATGGGCAATCTCGCCGCCACCAGCCACGGCGCCTGCATGGTGATCCCGGCACCGGCGTTCGAGCCGAAGGCGACGCTGGAGGCCGTGCAGCAGGAGCGGTGCACCTCGCTCTACGGCGTGCCGACCATGTTCATCGCCGAGCTGGCCGAGCCGTCCTTCGACTCCTACGACCTCGCCAGCCTGCGCACCGGCATCATGGCGGGCTCGCCGTGCCCGGTCGAGGTGATGAAGCAGGTCATCGAGCGCATGGGCATGGCGGAGGTGTCGATCTGTTACGGCATGACCGAGACCTCGCCGGTGTCGACCCAGACGAGGGCCGACGACTCCGTGGAGCGCAGGGTGTCCACCGTCGGCAGGGTCGGGCCGCACCTCGAGGTCAAGGTCGTGGACCCGGCGACGGGCCTCACCGCGCCCCGCGGCGAGCCGGGCGAGCTCTGCACGCGCGGGTACTCGGTGATGCTCGGGTACTGGGAGCAGGCCGACAAGACGGCCGAGGCCATCGACGCCGCGCGGTGGATGCACACCGGCGATCTCGCGGTGATGGACGACGAGGGCTACGTCAACATCACCGGCCGCATCAAGGACATGGTGATCCGCGGTGGCGAGAACGTCTACCCGCGCGAGATCGAGGAGTTCCTCTACACCCACCCCGACATCCTCGACGCGCAGGTGATCGGCGTTCCCGACGCGAAGTACGGCGAGGAGCTGATGGCGTGGGTGCGCATGCGCGAGGGCGCCGAGCCGCTGACCGAGCAGAGCCTGCGGGACTTCTGCTCCGGCAAGCTCGCGCACTACAAGGTGCCGCGCTACGTGCACGTGGTGGAGGAGTTCCCCATGACGGTGACCGGCAAGGTGCGCAAGGTCGAGATGCGCGCGAAGTCGGTGGACCTGCTCGGCCTCGGCGACCTGGCCAAGACCAGGCACGCGTAGTGCGCGCGATCCCCGGCCGTCACGGCGGCCGGGGATCCGCGGCGGCTCAGCCAGCGTCGGCGAGGGCCCGCTCGTCCTCCTTGCCGAAGGTCTCCTCCAGCTGCTCGGGCGAGTAGTCGAGGTCGATGGCGGCCACGTCGGCTCCCCTCGCCGACTCGATCGCGCCGAGCCTGCGCTGCGCTCGGTCGGAGGCGTACTGCAGGTACTCGTCGTTGTCGATGCCGAACGGCGGCTCGTCGAACTGGGTGTTGACCCACTCGATCATGCCGAGCGCGTGGGGCAGCAGTTCGCCCATGCGCTGTTGCACGACCTCCCACAGGGAGTCGTCGGCCGCGATGTGCCTGCGGCACGTGAAGGTGCCCCACGCCATGTGCCTGCGCTCGTCGTCGCCGATACGGCGCACGAGTTCCTGCATGCCGGGCAGGATGCCGCGGCCGGTGCAGACCTTCTGCCACGCGTAGTAGCCGGTGAGCGCGAGGCAGCCCTCGATCACGTGGTTGTAGGTGACACTGGCGCGGATCTGGTTGGCAGGGCTGGGATCGGCGGACAGCACGTGCAGCGACTCTGGCAGCTCCTCGTAGAAGAGCTTGCGGTAGTGCGGGTTCTCGGCGACGTAGGGATGCAGGTCGTCGGTCAGGCCTACGGCGTCCATCCACCGCCGGAAGACCTCGGTGTGCTTGGCCTCCTCGAAGCAGAACTGCGTCAGGTACATCTCGTCGGCGAGCCTGCCCTCGGCGGCCATCGCCCGCATGAACGGCTGGATGTCCTCGGTCACGGCTTCCTCGCCCGCGATGAACTGCGCGCAGAGGAACGTCGACGAACGGCGCTCCTCGTCGTTGAGCGACTCCCAGTCGGCCCGGTCGGCGCTGAAGTCGATGTCGGCCGGGTTCCAGAACTTCTTGTTGCCCTTGACGAACAGGCGCAGCGGGAACGAGTCCCAGTTGAGCCCACCCCTGCGCAGTGACTGGAACCCTTCCCGGTGGGGATGCGGTGCGATGGTGCCGGTCATGGTGCTTCCTTTCGTTTCACTCCCTTGTGGACGAACGGATCAGTGCCCCGATCACCGTGGCGACGCCGTCGGCCGCCTCGTGGGGCGAGTGCGACGGCAGCACCAGGTAGCTCAGCGTCAGCCGGGTCATGGTGTCGGCGACGAACGCCGCGTCGGTCAGCCCCGGCACGCGCTCGTGCAGGTACGACTCGGCCACCTCGTTGGCGGCCCGCAGGATCGGCCCGCCCCGCGTGGTCAGGTACGGCAGCAGGTCCTCGCCCTGTTCTGTGCCGAGCGCGGCGGCGACGAGCCGGTTGTGCCGCGCGTGCTCGATGGTGAACGTCGTGGCCTCGCGGATCCCGGTCAGTAGGTCGTCGGCGGAACAGAGCCGCTGCTGGACGCCGTCGACGAACTCGGCCATCGTGCGCAACGCCACGGCCTGTACGAGCGCGGCCTTGCCGCCGAACTCGTTGTAGACCGTCTGCCTGCTGACTCCGACCTCGGCGGCGACGTCGGCCATCCGCAGGCGCGCGTACCCGCGCTCCGGCAGCAGGTCGGTGGCGGCGTCGAGCAGTTGCTCCCGCAGCGAGGCCTTGGTGCGCTCGGTGTAGGGCGTGATCTGGGACACGCAAATCAGCTTGACACAAGTTGGTTTTGTGTCAAGAAGCTCGACATCCACTGATCAGGTGTCAACATTGCGCGAGCGGCTACGGTGGTCGGCGTGGTGACACGAGTGGGGTGCGTCGGCTTCGACCTGGACATGACGTTGATCGACCCGAGGCCGGGCATGGTCGCGGCCATGGGTCAGCTCGCCGGTGAGACGGGCTACCCGCTGGACGGGGAGTACTTCGCGGCGAACCTCGGCCCGCCGCTCGACCACGTGCTGCGGGAGTTCGGGACACCGGAGGAGCGCATTCCGGAGCTCGTCGCGCGGTTCAGGGCGATCTACCCGGAGGTCGTCGTGCCGAGCACCGTCGCGCTCCCGGGCGCCACCGCGGCGCTCGAGGCCGTGCACCGGCTCGGCGGCACGACTCTCGTTGTCACCGGCAAGTACGAGCCCAACGCGGCGTTGCACGTGAAGGCGCTGGAGTTCGGCGTGGACTCTCTCGTCGGCGACCTGTGGGCGGCCGGCAAGGCATCGGCGCTGCTCGAGCACGGCGCGATCGCCTACGTGGGCGACTACACCGGTGACATGGTGGGCGCCAAGGCGGCCGGCGCGCTCGCCGTGGGCGTGGTCACCGGGCCGTGCAGCAGGCAGCAGTTGCTCGACGCGGGAGCCGACGTGGTGTTCGACTCGCTCGCCGAGTTCCCCGACTGGCTCACCGCTACCGCTGACGGTGCTCGCGAACCAGGGCGATGAGTCCCAGAAGGAGGCCGAGCGGTGTGACGACGCCCGCGGCGGCCGAGAGCCACACCGGCAGGTCCTCGAGGCCGGAGGCGAACATGACGAACACGGCCACGACCGCGACCATGCCGATGGCGAACAGGCCGATACCTGCCCGCATCAGCCAGGACTTGCGGGCAGCGGGCACGGCGGTCTCGCGGACGGCGGTCTCCATACCGACATCTTAAGGCGAACTATGTCCTTCTCCGTACGGTGTGTGGCGAGATAGGCTTGACCGATACGCGTCCTGGGTACGCACCTGGGGCGCGTTCGTCGTGCGGGGCCGGCCGAAGTCGGTAGGGCCCTGGCAGTTTCAGCGAAGGAACGGGTGAGGGCAGTGCCGACCGGCAAGGTCAAGTGGTACGACGCGGACAAGGGGTTCGGCTTCGTCACGCAGGATGGCGGAGAGGACGTCTACATCCGGAAGGCCGCGCTACCGCAGGGGGTAGAGGCACTCAAGGCAGGCCAGCGACTTGAGTTCGGCGTCGCCGACGGCAGGCGCGGCCCCCAGGCGCTCTCCGTCCGGCTCCTCGACCCGCCGCCCTCGGTCGCCGAGGCGCGCAGGCGCCCCGCCGAGGAGCTGCACGGACTCGTCGAGGACATGATCAAGCTGCTCGAGACGCGGGTGCAGCCCGATCTGCGCCGCGGCCGCTACCCGGATCGCAAGAACACCAAGCGGATCGCCGAGGTGATGCGCGCCGTCGCGCGCGACCTCGACCCGTAAACCCGCACCCGGTGCCGCACTGCGGTGAAGGGCACCTTTACTGCGTTGAACGCAGTAAAGGTGCCCTTCACCGCACTTGAGCCTGGAATCAGGTCGCTTCGTTTTGTAGCGACCAGACGCCCCTGGCCACCAGTTGTGGCTGGCCGTTCTCGTCGACGACCGGGTTGCCCTGCGGGTCGGCCGCGTAGGCCGCGCCGAGCTGCTGGATCTCCACGACCATGATCTGGTCGGACGGCGACTCGGGCTCCACCGTGTAGGCGTGTCGCTTGCCGTCGGTGAACGTGACGGGCTGCTGCAGGCGCAGTTCGCCGGACTCGGTGCGGTACTGGACGATCAGTGTCCACGGCGTGCTGGCGACCTCCTCGGGCACGGAGATCTGCACCGGCATGCCCTTGCGCACTGCGAGCGTCGCGCTCTCGCCGCCCTGCTCGCAGTCGCGCAGCAGCGCGTCGCAGTACTGGTCCAACGGCTCGGCGACCACCGTGTTGCCGTCGGCGTAGAAGGTGATCTCCGGGTTGGGCACGCCCGAACAACCGGCGAGCACCGCCGCCGCGGCGCCGAGAACCGCTACTACCGCACGTCGCATGAACCGAACATTACGGTCCCTGCCGCGCGCCCGCGGGATCGGGGCGCAGTGGCCGGTCGCCGCCGAAACCGGGGATGAGCGAGCTGCCCTTGCGCACCAGGTAGGTCTGCAGGCAGCCGATCGCGAGCAGCACCGACACCACGAGGAAGCCGATCCAGTACGTCGGCGGCAGCAGCAGACCCACCGCGCCACCGAACACCCAGGCCAGCTGCAGCACCGTCTCCGAGCGGCCGAACGCGGACGCGCGCGACTCCTCGGGCAGGTCGTCCTGGATCACGGCGTCGAGGGTGTTCTTGGCGAGCGCGCTCGCCGTGGCACCGACGAGACCGACCACGGCCGCCGTGGCGAGCCCGGCCAGTATCGCGGCGAGCACCGTGGACGCCAGCGTCGCCGCCACGCAGCCGAGCACCACCTGATCCGGCTTGCCGAACTGCATGCGCGAGCCGAGCGCGTTGCCGAGGAACCCACCAATGCCCGCAGCGGCACCGATGACGCCGAGCAGCAGCAGCTGCATGAACGGGCTGTAGCCGCCCTCTTCTGTCTGTGCCTTCACGGCGAACGCGGCGAACATCATCAGAAAGCCGGTGAGCAGCCGGATCGTGCCGTTGCCCCACAGCCCGACCACGATGTGTCTGCCCATGGGCTGGCGTTTGCGCTTCTGCGGCATGCGCTGGCTCAGCGAGGCGGGCACCTCGCCCTCGGTGACCTCGACCCACGACGGGATCCGCATGGCCTGCACGGCGCCGACCACGCAGATGGCGGCCGTGAACCACAGCGCGCCCGCCGACCCGATGACCGAGTTGATCCCCGCGGCCACGGCGCCGAACGCGCCGCCCGCCGCCAGACCGAACACGGCGAGCCTGGCGTTGGTCTTCGACAGCGTGATCTCCGTCGGCAGCACGCGTGGTGTCACCGCGGCCTTGAGCACCATGAACGACTTCGAGAGCACCATCTTGCCGAGCGCGGCCGGATAGAGCACCCACGAGTCGAAGTTGAGCGCCATCAGCACGCACATCAGCGCCTGGCCCGCCGAGGCGACGCACATCGCGAGCCTGCGTCCCCGCTGGATTTTGTCGAGCGCGGGGCCGATCACGGGAGCCACGAGCGCGAACGGCGCGATGGTGATGAGCAGGTACAGCGCGACCTTGCCCCGGCTCTCGCCGCTGCTGGCCGCGAAGAACAGCGTGTTGGCCAGCGCGACGGCCATCGCGGCGTCGCTGGCGTAGTTGAGCATCACCGAGTACGTCAGCGACGTCAGCCCGGACTTCTCGGCGCCGTCGGCCTTGGTGGCCCTGCGGAAGGCGTCGACGGCCTGCCCGCTGAGCTGCCGGCTGCGCAGTGCGGCGACGCGCGTGACGGTGAGCTTCTTCGGTAGCCGGGGGTTGCCCTCGGCGCTCTCGAAGCCGTGCACGGTGCGGGTGCGGTCGGGGTCCTCGTCCGGTCCCTGGTCCGAATCGCCTGCCTCGCGCGGCTGGCCCGGCGCGTAGCCGCCCGTGTCGTAGCGCTCGTAGTCCCTCTGCGGAGGGGGCGGCTGCTGCTGGTTCCAGGGCCGCGGTGGAGGCGGCGGGTACTGCCGCGCGCCGCGGTGCGGGCCGGGCGGCTGGTGCGCCGCCGCGGGCGGGACGTGTCGAGTCTGCGCGCCCTGTGGGTCCTGCACCGGCATGGCGCCGGTCGGCGCTTCGTCAGCCGTCGGCGGCGGTGCCGGCTCCGGGCGATGGGCCCTGGTGGGCCGTGCGGGCGGGGTGACGCGGGTGCGTTCCTCGGGCGGCTGGTTCGCCCCGGGTTCGGGCGTCCACTTCCGCTTGCCCTTCCTGCTGGAACGCATGTGCCCAATCCTGCCGTACTCGGGGTGACCTGCGCTCGCGCGATCAGGTCACCGGGACGAGATTCACCCTGAACATCTTCGGCCACAGCTTCCCAGTGATCAGGAACTGGTCGGTCCCCGGATAGGCGGCGATGCCGTTGAGCACGTCGGCGCCGGCCTGCTCGTCGGTGTCGAGCAGGCCCGAGGCGTCGATGCGGGCGGTGACGGCGCCCGTGTCCGGGTCGATCCGCACGATGTCGTCGCTGTGCCAGATGTTGGCGTAGACCTCCTCGCCGACGCACTCGAGTTCGTTGAGCTCCTCCACCGGGGTGCCGTCCTCGGTGACCTGCACAGAGCCGGTCTCGGCGAAGGTGGCGGGGTCGCGGAAGGTCAGCGTCGACGAGCCGTCGCTCATCACCAGCCTGCCGGGTTCGGCCTGGTGGCACAGGCCCCAGCCCTCGCCGGAGTACTGGACGCGGCGTTGTTCGGTGAGCGTGTGCCGGTCGCGCTCGACGGCGACTCCGTCGCGCCAGGTCAGCTGCCACACCTTCTCGCCGACCACGGTGATGCCCTCGCCGAACAGCGGCTCGGGCAGCGCGACCGTGCGCGTCGGCTGCTCGCCCGCGGGTCCCGCGCGCAGTGTCGAGCGGCCGACCAGCCCGGTGCCCTCGTACAGGGTCTCGCCCGCGAACTCGAGGCCCTGGGTGAACGCCTCGGGATCGTGTGGCAGTTCCTCGACGACCTCCACCTGGAGGCGCTCGACGGACGAGGATTCGGGGTCCTGGTTCTCGGCCGCGGCCCCGCACGCCCCGACGGTGACGAGGGCGGCGCTGACGGTGACGACGCTCATGGCTCGCTTCACGTCACCAGCCTGACACGAACGCGCTCGGTTACGTGCTGCACAATTGGTGCTTATGACACTGCTGCTCACCCTCGACGACGGCGCCACCAGGCAGAAGCTGGTCGAAGCGGTCGAGCTGGCGCGCGAGGCCGCCGTGCTCGACGCGGGAGCGGACACTGTCGGCAGTCACGTCGGCGTCGAGCACGAGGACGCCGTGTCTGCGACGCATCTGTTCGAATCCACGCTCGACGGCTACCGGGGCTGGCGCTGGTCGGTGACCGTCGCGACGGCCGGTGACGACGAGCCCGTGACCATCAGCGAGGTCGTGCTGCGTCCGGGACCGGACGCGCTCGTGGCTCCCCGCTGGGTGCCGTGGGAGCGCCGCGTGCGGCCGGGCGACCTCGGGGTCGGCGACATCTTCCCGACCGACGCGGACGACCTGCGCCTGGCGCCCGCCTATCTCGACACCGACGACCCGGAGGTCACCGAGACCGCGCACGAGCTCGGGCTCGGCCGGGTGCGCGTGCTGTCGCGCTACGGCAGGGAGGAGTCGGCGACCCGCTGGCATCGCGGCGAGTTCGGGCCGCGCTCCGACATGGCCCGCAGCGCTCCCGCGACGTGCGGCTCGTGCGGCTTCTACCTCCAGCTCGGTGGCTCGCTGCGCGCCGCGTTCGGCGTGTGCGGCAACGAGATCGCGCCCGCCGACGGCCACGTGGTGCACGCCGAGTACGGCTGTGGCGCGCACTCGGAGGTCGAGGTCGAGGTGACGTCCTCGGTGCCGGTGGCCGAGCTGGTCTACGACGACTCGCTGCTCGACATGGAACCGGCGGCCGGTGACCAGTCCGCCGAGGCCTGATCCCTTCGAGACCGAGGCGCTGCGTTCCGCGGTTCTGCGCGCCTGGCGGGACTCGCCGACCCGGTTCACCGAGGACACCAACGCCGAGCACGACCTGAGGGTCGGCGGCTATCGCGACCGGCTGTTCGTCGAGCTCGCGCAGAACGCCGCCGACGCGGCCGCGGCCACGGGCACACCCGGGCGGGTGCGGGTTTCCGTTGTGGACGGTGAGCTGCGTGTCGCCAACACCGGGGCGCAGCTGGACGCCGACGGCGTCGCGGCGCTGGCGTCGTTGCGGGCCTCGCGCAAGCGTGCGGGCGCGGTGGGCCGGTTCGGGGTCGGGTTCGCGGCGGTGCTCGCGGTCTCCCCGGCGCCGAGGGTGGTCTCGCGCGACGGCGGCGTGGCGTTCTCGGAGGAACGAACCAGGAGCGAGTCCGGGCGCGACGGCGAGGTGCCGGTCCTGCGGCTGCCGTGGCCGGTTCCCGCCGACGAGCCGGGCATTCCGGACGGCTACGACACCGAGGTGCGGCTGCCGCTGCGCGACGGCGTGGAACCGGGTGAGCTGCTGGCGCGGATCTCGGCCGAGGTCGCTGATCTGTTGCTGGCGCTGCCGTGGCTCGCCGAGATCGCGGTCGAGGCCGCCACGTGGACCCGCGCGGCCGACGGCGACGTGGTCGCGCTGACCGCGCCGGACGGCACGCGAACGCGCTGGCTCACCACCGCCGGTCCCGGCTGTGTCTGGGCGGTGCCGGTGGATGCCGAGTACGCGCCGCTGCCGGTGGAGCAGGACGTGCTGCACACCCCGACCCCCACCGACGAACGGTTGTCGCTGCCCGCGCGCCTGCTCGCCTCTGTGCCGGTGGAGCCCTCGCGACGCCGAGTGCTCGCCGGAGCCGCCACTCGCGACGCGCTCGCCGCCGCGGCGAGCGCGTACCCGGGGCTCGTGCGGTCGCTGCCGCCCCGGCACCGCGGCGCACTGGTGCCGCGAGCGGGCTTTCCGCTGTCCGAAGTGGACACGACGCTGCGCGAGCTCGTCACGCGGCGGCTCGCCGAGGACCCCTGGCTGCCCGCAGCGTCAGGGCCGGAGCTGCCCGGCGAGCGGGCGAGGGTGCTCGGTGTCGACTCACCGGAGCTGACCGAGCTGCTCGCCGATGTCGTGCCCGGCCTGCTCGCAGCGCCGCTGTGCGGAGCTGGCCCCGCGCGCGTGCTCGCCGCCGTGGGCGTGTCGACGGTGGGCGTCGCCGAGCTGGTGGAGGCCGTCACCGGTATCGACAGGGCTCCGTCGTGGTGGCTCGCGCTCTACGAGGCGCTGTTCGCGGCGGTGGAGCGGCGCGAGATCGCCACCACCGAACTCGGGGCGCTGCCCGTGCCGCTGGCCGACGGCCGCACCGTCCCCGGCCCGAGGGGCGCGCTGCTCGTGGCCGATCCCGAGCCACTCGGCGAGGCCGACGTCGTCGGCCTGCACGTGGTGCACCCCGGCGCCGCGCATCCGTTGCTCGAACGGCTCGGCGCCACCCGCGCGGGCCCCGCCGACCTGCTCGCCGCGCCCGCGCTGCGCGACGCGGTGGAACGCAGCGTCGACGACGCACTGTCCGGAGTGGACATCCTGCCGCTCGTGGAGACCGTGCTGCGCCTGGCGGGCGACTCGGGCGTCGAAGGCTTCGGGGCGCTCGCGCTGCCCGCACGTGAGGGCTGGCGGCGAGCCGACGAGCTGGTGCTGCCGAACGCGGAGCTGCTCGCCGTGCTCGACAGCGAGGCGCTCGGCGAACAGGGCCCGCTCGACGTGCTCGACGACGACTTCGCCCGGCGCTGGCCCGCCGAGGTGCTGACCGGCATCGGCGTGCTGGAGACGTTCGTGGTCGTCGACGACGAGGAACCCGCCGAACCCGACCACGACCTGCCCGGCGAGGACGAGTGGTGGGACTCCGTGCCGGAACCGCCCTCGCGCGTGCTCGC
The DNA here is from genome assembly GCF_016595675.1 of Prauserella cavernicola. Classification (GTDB taxonomy): domain Bacteria; phylum Actinomycetota; class Actinomycetes; order Mycobacteriales; family Pseudonocardiaceae; genus Prauserella_A; species Prauserella_A cavernicola. The sequence goes on from NZ_JAENJH010000003.1 coordinate 102,040, forward strand.
CGTGCGCGACCTGGACCTGGTCGCCGACGACGAGTGGCCCGCCGCGCTGCGGCTGCTCGCGGCGCGGCCGCAGACGTGGCGGGCACTGAGCGAACCCGCCGGTCACACGCGGTGGTGGCTGGCCGGATCGGCGCTGCTCGCGGGCCGCGCGCCCGCCGAGTGGCGGTTGCCTGAGGCCGAGCACCTCGCCGGGCTGTACGAGCCGGTGCCCGACCTCGGGTTACCGACCCGGCTGCTCGAGGCGTGCGGAGTGCGGCGCGACCTCACCCCGGCGGGCTCCGACGACGCCGAGGACCTGTGCGAGCGCCTGGCCGATCCGGAACGGAGCGTGCCACCGGGGCTCGTGCTGAGGGCGCACGCGGCGCTCGCGACGTTGTCACCCGAGGACGTCGAGCCTCCCGTGCGGGTGCGCACGCTCGACGGTTCCGTCACCGACGCTGCCGACGCGGTGGTGCTGGACGCGCCGTGGCTGGCCGCGGCGTGGCCGGCGGACCGGCTCGTCGCGCTGCCCGGGTTCGACGCCGCTCCAGCGCTGGCCGAGCTCTTCGACCTGCCGCTGGCGGGCGACGAGACGACGGCCGAGGTGAGCGGCGAGGGCGAGTACGCGGCGTGGCGGGACCTGGCCGCGATCGGCGAGGTGGCCGAACTGCTCGGCATCGACGTGCCGGACGGCGGTGTCATCGTGCACGAGAAGCTGCTGGTCGGAGACGTCCCGGTGCCGTGGTGGTTCGACGGAACCCTGCACGCGGCCGACACCTCGGCTGGCCTCGCGAGGGCGTTCGCGTGGGCCGTCGACGCCTGGGCCGAGCGCCGCGCGATCGAGGCGTTGCTCGACGATCCCGACCCGAGGACGTTGCTGGGCTAGAGCCGGGCTAGAGGTCGCGCTGCGCGCCGCGCGACCCGCGTCGCGACGCCGCCGACTGCCAGGCGACGATGGCGCCACCGAGGCAGCCGAGCCCCGCACCGGCCACCGCCGTCCACACCCAGCCGCTGTCGGCGCCCGCGATCAACAGGACCACGAACGCGATGATCCAGATGGCCGTGCCTATGATGACCGGCGCCCACAGGCCCACCAGGGCCTTCGGCAGCTCCGGCGGCGGGCGAAACTGACCCGTAACACCCGGGGGATTGCTGGCTTCGTCCACGTAGGACAGGCTACCGCTGCCGGTACGACTGGAGGCAAGGCGACAATGACAGAGACGAGCACCGAGAAGCGCTCGGCGTCACGGCTCGACCAGTTCTTCAAGATCAGCGAGCGCGGCTCGACGATGAGCAGGGAGCTGCGCGGCGGGCTGGTCACGTTCGTGACGATGGCCTACATCATCGTGCTCAACCCGTTGATCCTCGGCAGCTTCACCGACGAGGGTCCTGGCGCGAAGACCGACTCCACCGGCGCGATCCTCAGCGTGCCGCAGGTCGCGGCCGTCACGGCGCTCGTCGCGGGCGTGCTCACGATCCTCATGGGTGTGGTCGCCAACTACCCGTTCGCAATGGCGGCGGGGCTCGGCATCAACGCGCTCGTGGCGTTCACCCTCGCCCCGCAGATGACCTGGGCCGCCGCGATGGGGCTCGTGCTGGTCAACGGTCTCGTGGTGCTTCTGCTCGTGGTCACCGGCGTGCGCAGCATGGTGTTCAAGGCGGTGCCACAGCCGCTCAAGGTCGGCATCGCCGTGGGCATCGGCCTGTTCATCGCGCTCATCGGCCTCGTCGACGCGGGGTTCGTGACGCCTGGCTCCGGCACCCCGGTGCAGCTCGGGATCAACGGCTCCATCGCGTCGTGGCCCACCGCCGTGTTCGTGGTGACGCTGGTGGTCATGGCGATACTGGTCGCCCGCAACGTCAAGGGCGCGATCCTGCTCGGCGTGCTGTTCGGCACCGTGCTCGCGATCGTGGTCGAGGCGATCGTCAACGCGGGCCCGTCCGGCGGCGAGATCGCCACCGGCTGGAACCTCGGCTATCCCGCCCTGCCCGACAACGTCTTCGGCATCCCCGACCTCTCGCTCGTCGGCGAGGTGAACTTCGAAGCCTGGGCGCAGATCCCCGCGATCACGGCGGCACTGCTCGTGTTCAGCCTGGTGCTCACCGACTTCTTCGACACCATCGGCACCATGACCGGACTCGGCCGCGAGGCCGGGCTCGCCGACAAGGACGGCCAGCTGCCCAACACCGGCAAGGCGCTGTTCATCGACTCGCTCGGTGCCGTCGCCGGCGGAGCGGCGTCGTCCAGCTCCAACACCGTCTACGTGGAGTCCGCCGCCGGGATCGCCGAGGGCGCCCGCACCGGACTCGCCAACGTGATCACCGGTCTGCTGTTCCTCGCCGCGATGTTCTTCACGCCGCTCTACGAGGTGGTGCCGATCGAGGCGGCCGCGCCCGCGTTGGTGGTGGTCGGCGCGCTGATGATCCGGCAGATCACCGAGATCGACTTCCGCGACTTCACCGTCGCGCTGCCCGCGTTCCTGACGATCGTGGTCATGCCGTTCACGTACTCGATCGCCAACGGCATCGGCGCCGGATTCGTCAGCTACGTCGTGCTGCAGGCCGCCACCGGCAGGGCGCGCGGCGTGCACCCGCTGATGTGGATCGTGTCGGTCGCGTTCGTCGTCTACTTCGCGATCGGCCCGATCCAGGCCGTCTTCAGCTGAGGCTCGCCGGGTCCAGGTCCAGCAGCAGGCGCAGTGCGTCGGTGCCCTCCGGGGTGACGGTCACCGCGCGCTGCGTCCCGATGCGCTTGACCCAGCCTCGCGCCAGCAGGCGTTCGCAGAGCCGCGCGCCCGCGAGGCCGGCCAGGTGGGAACGGCGTTCGGTCCAGTCGAGGCACTCCTTCGCGAGCGGCCTGCGGCCCCGCAGGTCCTCCGGCGCCACGGCGAGCGGGCCGGTCAGCCACTCGACACCGGCGGTGGTCAGCGCGAACCCCGCCGTGCGGTCGAGCAGTCCCCGGTCGGTGAGGGCGTCGGTGAGCGCGACCCCGAGCCTGCCCGCGAGGTGGTCGTAGCACGTGCGGCCGCGCGCGAGCGCCTCCGCGGCCCGCGACGTGCGCAGCGTCGCCGGGCGCTGCCCTCGCGGTTCGAGGTGCGCGACGAGACCCTCGATCAGCTCGGCCTCCCTGGGGCCTGCCAGCTGGACGTAGCGGTGCCTGCCCTGCCTGCGCTCCACCAGCAGCCCGCCGCCGATCAACCTGCCCAGGTGTTCGCTCGCTGTCGACGCGGCCACCGTCGCGTGCGCCGCCAGTTCGCTCGCCGTCCACGCGCGCCCGTCGAGCAGCGCCAGGCAGAACCGCGCGCGGGTGTCGTCGGCGAGCAGAGCGGCCAGCGCGGCGAGGTCGGAAGAGCGGGACATGCCCCGATTCTTGCCCTTCGACGCTTCGGTCGCCGCCGAAGCGTCGCGGACCTACCGTGACCGAGATGAGCACGTTCGCCGAGTTCCGCGACCTGCACCACCAGGCCGAACCGCTGCTGCTGCCTAACGCCTGGGACCACGGCAGTGCCGCGGCGCTCGCGGCCGCGGGGTTTCCCGCTGTCGGCACCACGAGCCTCGGCGTCGCCGCCGCGCACGGCATCCCCGACGGTGAGGGCCGCACGCGGGAGCAGACCGTGGCGCTCGCGCGGCTGCTCGCGCCCGTGCCGTGCCTGGTGACCGTCGACGTCGAGGGCGGCTTCAGCGACGATCCGGCCGAGGTGGCCGAGCTCGCCGCGGTGCTCGTCGCCGCGGGTGCCGTGGGCATCAACCTCGAGGACGGGCGTGCGGGCGACCGGCTCGCCGACCCCGGTGCGCAGGCGGAGACGATCGCGGCGATCAAGGAGCGAGTGCCGGAGCTGTTCGTCAACGCGAGGGTGGACACGTACTGGCTCGGGCTCGACTCGGCCGATCCCGGGCCGACGCTGGCCCGCGCCGGCCGCTACCAGGACGCGGGAGCCGACGGGATCTTCGTGCCCGGCGCCCTGCCGGACCTGCCCGCACTGGTCGACGGCATCGGACTTCCGCTCAACGTGCTCTACGTCGCGGGCGGCCCGAGCGTGCTCGAACTGGGGCGGCTGGGTGTGCGGCGGGTCAGCACCGGGTCGCTGCTCTACCGCGCCGCGCTGGGCTCCGCGGTGGCCGCCGCCACGGCTGTGCGCGACGGTTCGGAGCCGGCCGGGCCGGTGCCGGGCTACGCGGAAGTGCAGCGGCTGATCGGGTGAAGGCGGTTGTCCCGCTCACCATCGTGGCTGGTCCTGGCCGGTCGTAAGGTATGCTAAGGAAGTGTCAGACCCTGCTCACGACCGGTCGCTGGCTAGTCACCTGCGGCTCTCGGTGGTGCGTCTCAACCGCAGGCTCCGGGCACAGCGAACCAGCGAGGACCTCTCGCTGACCCAGATCTCCGCGCTGTCCACTTTGCACAAGTGTGGAGCGATGACCCCGGGTCAGCTCGCCGCAAAGGAAGGCGTGCAGCCCCCGTCGATGACGAGGGTGATCGCGGCGCTCGAGATGGTGGCCTACGTCGTGCGGAGTCCGCATCCGACCGATGGCCGCCAGGCGATCGTCACGATCACCGACAAGGGGCTCGCGTACGTGCACGCGACGATCTCGGTGCGTGAGGCCTGGCTTGATGGAAAATTGGCGGAACTGAGCGGCGAGGAGCGCGAGGTGCTCTCCAGAGCCGCCGAGATCATCGACAGGATGGCAGGCCAGGGCTGACGGCCCCCGTCCTCGACGCGGGAGGCGACAACACGGCGTGAGCATCACGGGTAGCGCAGCTCAGACACCAGGTTCCCCAGCCGTTGCCCCATCAGCCGTAGCCGACCCACCGGACCGAGCACGACACGGCATGTTCGCGTCCCTGCGCGTGCCCAACTACCGGCTGTTCTTCTCCGGCCAGGTCATCTCCAACATCGGCACCTGGGTGCAGCGCATCGCCCAGGACTGGCTGGTGTTCAGCCTCAGCGGCAACAATCCCGTCGCACTCGGCATCGCCGTCGCGCTGCAGTTCACCCCCACGTTGCTGCTGTCGCTGTGGGCGGGCGTGCTCGCCGATCGCGTCGACAAGCGCAAGCTGCTGATCACGATCCAGTCGGGCACTCTCATACAGGCCGTGGTGCTCGGTGTGCTCGACGTGAGCGGGGTCGTGCTGCTGTGGCACGTCTATGTGCTGTGCTTCGCGTTCGGCTGCCTCTCGGCGATCGAGGTACCCACGCGGCAGTCGTTCGTCGCCGAGATGGTGGGCAAGGGCCAGGTTGCCAATGCCGTGGCGCTGAACTCGTCCATCTTCAACATGGCCAGGATCATCGGCCCCGCCATCGCCGGGTTCGCGATCGTGGCGATCGGCACCGGCTGGCTGTTCATCGCCAACGCCGGCAGCACGCTGGCCGTCATCGCCGCGCTGGCACTGATGAAGCCCGACCGGCTGTTCCGCGGCCCCGCCGTCGTGCGCGGCAAGGGGCAGTTGCGCGAGGGCCTTCGCTACGTGCGCGGCCGCTCGGACCTGATGGCGCTGATGGCGCTGGTGTTCTTCATCAGCACCTTCGGCATCACGTTTTTCATCTCGCTGGCAGTGGTGGCGGGCAACGTGTTCGGCACAGAGGCCGACGGCTACGGCTTGCTCTCGACGATGCTCGCCGTCGGCACGTTCACGGGCGCGCTGGCCTCGGCCAGGCGGGGGAGCAGGCGCGCTCCGAGCCTGCGGGTGCTGCTGCTCTCGGCATTCGCGCTGGGCGCGATCGAGTTCTGTACCGCCTTCATGCCCACGTACCTGGCGTTCGGCATCGCGCTCGTGCCGCTGGGATTCGCGACGATCACGTTCCTCAACACGGCCAACGCGCTCGTGCAGACCTCGGTCAGCCCGCAGATGCGCGGCCGGGTGATGGGCCTCTACGTGCTGGTGTTGATGGGCGGCAACCCGGTGGGCGGGCCGCTCACCGGCTGGCTGGCCGAGACGTTCGGCGGACGCTCGCCGTTCTACCTGGGCGGGGCTGTCGCGATGCTCGCGGTGGTGGTGGCCGGGGTCGTCCTCTACCGTGCGCGGCAGACCCCCTTGCGCGACGCGCTGAGGTTAGGCTAACCTCATACATGTCCGCTTCGTGGTGGGAGCGGCAGTCAGTTCGGGAACGGACGGGGCCCCGCACCGGCAACTCCGGTGCGGGGCCTCGTTCCTGTTCGGGGCCTTTTACCGGGCACGAAAAAGCCCCAAGGGCGCTGGGCCCCCGGGGCTTTCGTGCTCGATGCCGAGACTGGCGTCAGGGCAGGAGCAGGCCATTGCGGCCGGCCTTGGCGTCCTCGAAACGCTTGCCGATCTCGGCCCAGTCGAAGACGTTCCACAGAGCGTTGACGTAATCCGGCTTCACGTTCTTGTACTGCAGGTAGAACGCGTGCTCCCAGACGTCGACCAGCAGGATCGGCGTGGTCGGCAGGATCAGGTTGTTGTGGTGGTCGCGCAGCTGCTGGGTGATCAGCGTCTTGCCGATCGGGTCCCAGGACAGCGCGCCCCAGCCGTTGCCCTGAATCGTGGTGCAGACCGCGGTGAACTGCGCCTTGAACTTGTCGAAGGAGCCGAACGCCTCGTCGATCGCGGCGGCCAGCTCGCCGGTCGGCTTGTCTCCACCGTTCGGCGACAGGATCTTCCACCACACGACGTGGTTGGCGTGGCCGGCGAGGTTGAACGCCAGCGTCGTCTCGAGGCCGACGATCGAGCCGAAGTCGTTCGCGTCCCTCGCCGCGGCGAGCTTCTCCAGGGTCTGGTTCGCGCCGTTCACGTACGTCTGGTGGTGCTTGCTGTGGTGCAGCTCGTTGATCTCACCCGAGATGTGCGGCTCGAGGGCGCCGTAGTCGTAGTCGAGATCGGGGAGCTCGTACGTGGGCATTAGCCCTCCTTATTCCATACTTTCGACTCAAGTCCTTCGGTAGCAAACCTAGTAGCCGAGCGGATCGCTGGCGAACCGGGCCGCTACGAGTCGACCTTGCTACGTCGAGCTAACTAGAGGTCAAGGAGGGTGTTACGACGGCCACACCGGCGGTTCACGCCGCCCGGTGTTCCTCGACGCTGCCGGCGAGGTCCGCGAGCACGGCGATGTTGAGCTCGAACGCCGTCAGGGTCTCGTCGACCACGCGCTGCCGCTCCTCGGCACCCCACGGCGCCTCGTCCAACCGCGCGCGGTAGCGCTTGCGAAACGCCGACGGGCTGCCCAGCCGCTCGAAGTCGTAGAACAGCGCGCCGGCGCCCGTGACGCCGTAGGTGCGCTTGAGCAGCGAGCCGACCACCTGGCCGCCTGCCAGGTCGCCCAGGTAGCGGGTGTAGTGGTGGGCGACGTAGCCGCCGGGCCAGTCGAACGCGACCTCGCGCAGCCGCTGGACGTAGGTCTGGGTGGCGGGCACCGGCTCGATCTCGGACTCCCAGTGCGGGCCCGCGAGGAACTCAAGGTCGGCCACCAGCGCGGGGGTGCGGCGCAGCTCGTCGATCACGAACGGCGTGCCCACCGGGTCGTCGGCCATCGCGTCGGATGCGGCTTCGAGGGTCGAGTAGATGAAGTAGTACTGCGCCGCGAGCTTGGTGTAGCCGGCGAGGCTCAGCGCCCCGTCCAGCAGGGCTGTCATGTAGGTGGAGCCGTGTGCGCGGTCGTGCACCTGCTTGGTCGACTCGCGCAGCGTCTGCGAGAACGCCGTCACCGTCATCACGCCCTCCCTGTTCTGACACCTTGTCAGAAAGAGCGTAGGCGAATCTTCATAGTTAGGCTACCCTTATTTCGGGTAATCGCCCGTTTTTACTCCGACCGCGCGCAGGACGAACCGGACAGCCGACGCGATCGTGTCCTCGAGCTTGTCCGGCGGTACGTCCACGACCTGCCGCGCGCCGAGCGCAGCGGTGATCATGGGAACGACGATCGCCGGGTCCTCCTCGGCGATCCGCCCCGCACGGGTAGCCTCGGCGAGGATGTCGCGCAGCTGGTCGGTGATCGGATCGGCGTGCGCCGCGATCCTGCGGTACGACGACGGCGCGAGCGCCGAGGCGAGCGTGCTGCCCGGCGGCAGGTGGTGCTCGGCCAGCGAGCGCAGCTGCAGGCGCACGAACGTCGCGAGCCTGGCCACCGGGTCCGGCTCGGCCTCCACGGCCTCGCGCAGCCGCTCCACGTAGAGCGCGGCCTCGCGCTCCACGAACGCGACGAGCAGGTGCTCCTTGTCGGGGAAGTGGTTGTAGATCGCCGTGCGCCCGACCCCGGCCTCCGCCGCGACGCCAGCCAGCGTGATGGCGTCGAACCCGCGCTCGTAGAGCTGGTTGCGCAGCGCGTCGAACACCCTCGCGCGCACCTGCTCGCGATGCTCGTGCAGCGAACCACCGATGATCTTGGGCACCCGCGCACCTCCCGTGAGGAGTCAGGTTACCGGCCACGCGTGGACGGGCTCGCCCGCTTTCACCAGCTCCAGGTACTGCGCCAGCATCCCCGCCAGCGCCGAGTCGCGGTCCATGCCCCTGCGCTGGGCGTTCGCCACGGTCTGGCGCTGCCAGACGGCTCCCGTGCGCTTGGCGACACAGCGGCGCTCGATGACGCCGAGGTAGCGATCGGCCGCCGAATCCGACACGTCCGAGTTGCGCAGGCCCTCCCTGGCCAGCGGGATCAGCACGCGCAGCGCCAGCTCGTCCGGAGGCAGCCAGCCGATGCCCGGCCAGTAGAGCTGCGCGTCGAAACCGTTGCGGGCGCCCGCGTACAGGTTCTCCTCGGCCGCCTGGAACGACATCTGGGTCCACAGCGGGCGTTCCTGCTCGGCCAGTGCCCGCTGCGCGCCGTAGAAGAACATCGCGTTGGCCATCATGTCGAGCACCGTCGGCCCCGCCGGCAGCACGCGGTTCTCCACCCGCAGGTGCGGCTTGCCGTCCACGACGTCGTACACGGGGCGGTTCCAGCGCCACACGGTGCCGTTGTGCAGCCGCAGCTCGGTCAGCTTCGGCGCGAGCCCCGACTCGAGCGCCTCCATCGGCTCCTCGTCGTCGGTCTCCGGCAACAGCCCGGGGAAGTAGCGGACGTTCTCCTCGAACAGGTCGAAGATCGAGGTGATCCAGCGCTCGCCGAACCAGACCCTCGGCCGCACGCCCTGGTTCTTCAGCTCCTCCGGCCGGGTGTCGGTCGCCTGGAGGAACAGCGGGATGCGCGTCTCGTGCCACAGGCCCTTGCCGAGCAGGAAGGGAGAGTTCCCTCCGAGCGCCACCTGGACGCCGGCCAGGCACTGCGCCGCGTTCCAATGCGCCGCGAACTCCTCGGGAGCCACCTGCAGATGCAGCTGCACCGACGTGCACGCGGCCTCGGGCAGGATCGACTCCGCGTAGGAGTGCAGCCGCTCAGGGGGCTGACCGGGCAGGCCCGATCCCTCCAGCGACAGCAGCGTGTGCTCACCGCGCGCCGCGAGGATCCGGTCGTTGAGCAACGAGTAGCGCGGGTTGTTGGTGAGCCACTTCTGGTCGAAGTGCTCGCTCTGCAGCGTCGGCAGGATGCCGATCACTGCGAGGTGCGCGCCGGCCCGCTCGGCCTTCGCGCTCGCCGTGCCGAGGTAGGCGTTCAGATCGTTCTCGAGCTGCTGTGCCGAGTCGCCGTCCAGCGGCCGGGGTGGCACGTTGAGCTCGAGGTTGTGCTGCGAGAGCTCCGTCGTGAACGACGGGTCGTCCAGTGCCTCGAGCACCGCGGCGTTCGACATCGACGGCCGCATGGCCTCGTCGACGAGGTTCAGCTCCACCTCGAGCCCGATGTGCTTGCGCGGGAAGGAGAAACTGCCTTCCGCGAGCATCCGCGCGAGCGTGTCCAGACAACGCTGCATCTTTCGGCGATATCGCCCCCTGTCCCGTGGGTTGAAGGAGTCCGGTGACACGTCCTTGCCCATGGCGCATCCCTTTTCAACCTCGGCCACGGCTCCCCGAAACGCCCCGGCGTTGTTCCTGCCCGGCGGAAACGTTGACATATCAAGGGGGCCGGAGCTAGCGGCCAAACTGGTGCCGTCCGTCACCTCCTACTAACGGAGCGCAAGCAACGACTGTTCGCAGCAGAGAGGTACCCAGCATTCGGAGCACCGACGCCCCGGCGAGCGGCGGATGGGAGGATCGGCAGGTGGCGCCGTTGATCTACACCGATGACGCGGCCGACGAGCGGCTCGACGACTTCCGGAACCTCACCACCGCCGACCGCAGACCGGACCGGCCTGGGGGCAGGGGTTTCGTGATCGCCGAGGGGACGGTCGTGGTGCGCAGGCTGATCGAGTCGCGGTACTCGCTGCGGGCGCTGCTCGGGGTCGAGCGCCGCTTCGCCGAGCTCGCCGACGACCTCGCCGACGTCACCGTGCCCGCCTACGTCACCTCGGCCGACGTGATGTCCGAGGTCGTGGGTTTCCACCTGAACCGGGGTGTGCTGGCCGTCGCCGACCGCGCGCCGCAGCCCTCGCCGGAGACGATCCTCGGGCACGCCCGCGTGCTCGCCGTGCTGGAGGGAGTCGGCGACCACGAGAACCTCGGGGCGCTGTTCCGCAACGCCGCGGCGCTGGGCGTGGACGGCGTGCTGCTGGGACCCGGCTGCGCCGACCCGCTGTACCGGCGCAGCGTGCGCGTCTCGATGGGACACGTGCTGCGGGTGCCCTTCGCGAGGCTCGACGACTGGCCCGGCGCGCTGGCAGGCCTGCGCGCACACGGTTTCCGCGTGGCGGCGCTCACCCCGCGAGCCGATGCGGTGGACCTCACTAAACTACCGAGCGAGGCTCCTCATGAGCGCGTGGCGCTGATGCTCGGCTCCGAGGGACACGGTCTCTCGGACGAGGCGCTCGCCGCCGCGGATCTGGCCGTTCGGATCCCGATGGCGAGCGGGGTGGACTCGCTCAACATCGCCACCGCTGCGGCCGTGGCTTTCTACGAGGTGACGAGGCGGGGTTGAGGTGGTGGCGGGCGCCGAGGTCGAGCTCCGGCTGTGTGGTGAGCGGGCCGTGCTCGCGGCGAGCGAGAACGGTCAGGAGGCCGATCCGCGTTCGCTCGCGCTCGACTCCGAACTCGCCGACGCGCTGCACGAGTGGGCGCGGGTGGCCGCGGCACTGCGGCGAACGGACAGCGGAGAGGGCGCCGACGTGGTGGCCCGCAGGGGCAGGCAGCTCGCGGGGAGGGTCGCGGAGTCGCTGGGGCTCTCGGTGAGCTTCTGGGATCCGGCGACCGAACGGACGCTCGTGGTGACCCCGCCGCCGAGGCCACAGAGTTCACAGGGACCGCCGAGTGCGTCGCGCGCCACGCGGCTCATGGGCTCGCGACCGAGCGTCGACGAGCGGACGCCGTGGGCCACGGGCCTCATCGTGGCTCTGTTCATGGCCGTGTTCGTGATCGTGGCCATGCTCGCGCTCGTGAACACGCTCGCCACCGAGACCTCGGCGTGGGTGGCGGTCGCCGCGGCCGTGGTGGTGAGTGCGGGCCTCGCGCCGTCGCTGTGGCTCGCGCGCAGGCTGCCGATCCTGCGCTGGGTGGTGCTCGGTGTGGCCGCCGGAGTGGTGCTGTCCTGGATCGGCGTGCTGGTGGTTGTCCTCTAGTACTGCCCGCGCGGACAATCCCGGCATGGCGGAAGACCCACTGGCGCGGCTGCGCGAGTTCTGCCTCGCACTCCCCGAGACCACGGAGCGCGTGAGCCACGGCGAGCCGACGTGGTTCGTCCGCGACAAGAAGACGTTCGTCACGTACGCCGACCATCACCACGACGACCGCGTGGCCTTCTGGTGCGCCGCGGCGCCGGGCACCCAGGAGGCGCTCGTCGCCGAGGATCCGGAGCGGTTCTTCCGCCCGCCCTACGTCGGCCACCGCGGCTGGCTGGGGGTGTGGCTCGACGTCGCGGTCGACTGGCAGGAGGTGGCCGAGCTCGTCACCGACGCGTTCCGGATGGTCGCGCCGAAGCGACTCGCCGCCGAACTGGACGGATAACAGAGATGGCCAGGTCGACGGAGTAATATGGAACACCCTGAAAGGCTCCATTCGGGCGACAGGTAGTTTGACCGCCATGGTTTCGTCGAACGCAGTAGACGTATCCAATGTCGTGGTTACGGGGGGCAGCGGATTCATCGGCCGGGCGGTGGTCGCGGCACTGCGTCAGCAGGGTGCACGCGTCACGGTGGTCGACCGCGAACCAATCACGGTGCAGGACGAAGGGGTCACCGGTATCCAGGGTGATCTCGCGGATCCCGCTGTGCGGGAACGCGCCATCCTGCCCGGTACCGACGGCATCATCCACCTCGCCGCGATCACCTCGGTGCTTCGTTCGGTGGAGATGCCTGCCAAGACGTACTCGGAGAACGTCGCGATCACACACGAGCTGCTCGAGCTCGCGCGGATGCACGGAGTGCCGAGGTTCGTCCTGGCCTCGACCAATGCCGTCGTCGGCGACGTCGGCACCAACACCATCAACGAACACCTCCCGCTGGCGCCGCTCACGCCGTACGGCGCCACGAAGGCCGCCTGCGAGATGCTGATGTCCGGCTACGCGGGCGCCTATGGCATGACCACGTGTGCGTTGCGCTTCACCAACGTGTACGGGCCCGGAATGTCCCACAAGGACAGTTTCGTGCCCCGCCTGATGCGTGCGGCACTGACCGACTCGGGTGTGAAGGTCTACGGCACCGGCGAACAGCGTCGCGACCTGGTGTTCCTCGACGACGTGGTGCGGGCCATCCTGCTCGCGCTCGGCTCCGGCCACGTCGGCAGGGCCATCGTCGGCGCGGGCCGCTCGGTGTCCGTGCTCGACCTGATCGAGACGGTGCGAGAGGTGACCGGGAATCCGATCCCGGTCGAGCACGTCCCGGCGCCCGGTGGCGAGATGCCCGCCGTCGTCGTGGACATCTCGCGCAGCGCCGAGACCATCGGCTACACGCCGGCCTACGACCTCAAGGCCGGACTCGCTGCCACCTGGCAGTACTTCCTAGACCACGACAGGCAGAAAGTGCGCTGAGTGACCGGGTTCCTACGCCGCCACTGGCTTCTGCTCATCCTGCTCGCGGCAGGTGTCACCCTCCGCGTGCTGACCTGGCTCGCGTACCAGCCCGCCCTGCTCTACATCGACACCTTCCGCTACCTCAGCAATCTGGACCAGCTGAGGCCGACCGACCTGAACCCGCTCGGCTACACGGTGGTCCTCAAGGGACTGCTCGGGCTCGGCGGGTTCGGTTTCGTGGCGGCGGTGCAGCACCTCGTCGGGCTGCTCATCGCACTGGCCGTGTACCGGCTCGTCCTGCGCTACACGACACGGACCTGGCTCGCCGCCCTGGCGACGGCGCCCCTGCTGCTGGACGCCTACCAGCTGCAGATCGAAGAGAACATCATGTCGGAGGTCTGGTTCCAGGCCTTGCTGATGGGTGCGCTCTGGGCGCTGCTGGCGAAGGGCGCGCCGAACTGGCGCAGGGCGGCGCTTGCGGGAGTGCTGATCGCGGCCGCCGTGCTCACCAGGACGATCGGCATCACCCTAGTCGTCCCGTTCGCGCTGTACCTGATCATGGCGGGTGGTGCGTGGCGAACCCGCGCCGGCTGGAAGCGGATCGGCATCAGGGGGCTCGCGGGGCTGCTCGGCGTGGTGATTCCGCTCGTGGCCTACTCCGGGTACTTCGCTTCACAGGCGGGCCGGTGGGGGCTCACCGGCGCGCAGAGCAACGTCCTCTACGGCCGCACCGCGGCGATCGCCGACTGCAGCCAGCTGCCGTCCGGTGACGCGGGCCTGCTGATCTTCTGCCCGCCCGAGCCGATGGACGACCGGCTCGGCATCGACTACTACACGCACTTCCGCTACGGCAATCCGGACTGGCCCTTCGTCCCGCTGCCCGACGGCCGGACCAAGGAACAGCTGGCCAACGAGTTCGCGTGGACGGTCATCGGGAACCAGCCCTTCACCTTCGCGGGGGCGATCCTCGAGGACTTCGCGAAGAACTTCTCGCCGCTCAAGATCACCTTCCCCAACGACGTGCCGGTGGAGCGATGGCAGTTCCAGACCGTCTACCCGTTCCACGACATCGGGGCCGAGAGCGTGCAGGTGTACAACGGGACCACGCTCGCGAGGGACGGCGTGCTGCCCGGCGTCGACCTCGAACTGGCGTCCTTCCTGCGTAACTACCAGCTCCACGGCGGGTACACGTGGGGTCCCCTGCTCGCCATCGCCAGCCTGGCCGGTCTGCTTGGGGCACTCGGTGTCGGCCGGGCCAGACGCTCGGGTCTACGCTCTGCCGCATTCCTCGCCACGGGAAGTGGCCTGATTCTTCTGCTCGGCTCCGCCGCGTTCGAGTTCTCCTGGAGGTACCAGTTGCCCGCGCTCCTCTTGCTGCCGCTCGGAGGTGCGCTCGGCGCCGCCGCGATGTTCGGCCTCGCCAAGCGTGATCCCGGGTCTGGCGGCCGTCGCCCGAACATGGCCGACTATCCGGACGAGGTCGACGACGGTGCCGTCGCCGGCTTCAGCGCCCGCTACGGCGACGGCAGGCTCACGCCGATCGTCGTGGTGATCGCCGCCTACAACGAGGCCAAGGGCATCGGCGCGGTGCTGCGGAACATGCCCACGCACTGCGGCGACCTGCCGGTCTCGACGCTCGTCGTCGTGGACGGTGCCACCGACAACACGGCCGAGATCGCCGCGGAGAACGGCGCGTACGTGTGCGTGGCTCCGAGCAACCGCGGTCAGGGTGGCGCGCTGCGGCTCGGTTACCACCTGGCCGCCCAGTACGGCGCCGAGTACATCGTCACCACCGACGCCGACGGTCAGTACGACAACGCCGAGATGCCGATGCTCGTCAAGCCGCTGCTGGACGGCACCGCGGACTTCGTGACGGGTTCGCGCAGGCTCGGCACCGGTCAGTACGACAGCAAGGTGCGCTGGCTCGGCGTCCGCGTTTTCGCAGTTCTGGCCACAATTCTCACAAATCGGAAGATAACGGACACGTCATTCGGTTTTCGGGCGATGAAAGCAGAATTGGCAACTTCCGTAACTCTGCGTGAACCGCAGTATCAATCGTCCGAGTTGTTGCTCGGAGTAATGGCTCAGGGCGCCAGGGTGCTCGAGGTGCCGATGACGATGCACCTGCGCAACAACGGCCAGAGCAAGAAGGGCCGCAGCCTCAAGTACGGCGCCAACTACGCCCGCGTCATGACCGGGACCTGGCTGCGCGAGTACGTGCTGCGGGGCGGCAAGCGCAAGCAGCGGGCGGCGCGCGCCGAGCGCCTGGCTGCGGCAACGAACGCACGAGAGACCGCCTGAGCGCTCCACCGACAAGGGCTGTCAACGAGAACGGTCCCGACCACCGGACTGGTGGTCGGGACCGTTCTCGTTGGTTTGAGCAGGCCTCTCGGGCTGCTGAAATTTCAGGGCTTCGGCGTGGGCGGGGGGATGCTGCCCCGGCGGTACACGAGCCGGTCGAGCAGCGCGAACTTGAAGACGAAGACGATCGCGTAGCTGCTCAGGAACGCCGCATCCAGCACGAGGATGCGGGCGAGGCCGGAGATCTCGAGCGGCTCGGTGATCATGCCCGCGACGGTGGTCAGACCCACCGACGCGACGGCCCCGAGCCCGATGACGGCCAGGTAGGGCAGCAGTTCCCGCTTGAAGTCGGGCTTGCCCTTGCGTCCCCAGGCCCAGCGCCTGGCGACGAAATAATTAGGGATCGCGCCCGCCACGAAGGCGACCGCGCTGGCTGCTGTGGGGCTCGAACCCCACCACAACAGACCGATCAGGGCGACCTGGCTCGTGGCCGTGGCCAGAACCGAGCTGGCACCTGCCCTGACCAGGCGAGCGAAAAGCCGCGGCTGGCCGGCATGCGGCTGCTGCGGCGTCGGCAAGCTAGCGGTTACGGCGCTCACATCCCCCATTGTGCCAACCGCCTTTCGGGTGGTCGCAACAGCGTCCCTATTCTTACCGCGGGTTGATGTCAGCCCGTTATTAAGACAAGGTGGACCGGACAAGGGACCAGCGCATCCGAAGATCAATCTCGGTGCACGGTCAGGTAACGATCTGGAGGAAGTCGAGTCGTGCGAGTCCTCGTACTCGGTGGTGACGGATATCTGGGGTGGCCGACAGCGCTTCACCTCTCGGACCGTGGCCACGAGGTTGCAGTGGCGGACAACTTCGCCCGCAGGAAGTATGACGAAGAGCTTGGCTCCCAGAGCCTGGTGGCCATCGAGGACCTGAGCGTCAGAGTGGCCGCGTGGAAGGAAGTTTCCGGCAAGGACATGCCCCTGTATGAGGGCGACCTCGTCGATGCCGACTTCGTGTACCAGATGGTCAGGGAGTTCCAGCCCGACTCGATCATCCACTTTGCTGAGCAGCGCGCTGCTCCGTACTCGATGATCGACCGCGAACACGCGGTGTACACCCAGTACAACAACGTTGTCGGCAACCTCAACGTGATGTACGCGATCGCCGAGATCAACCCGGACATCCACCTGGTGAAGCTCGGCACGCTCGGCGAGTACGGCACGCCGAACATCGACATCGAAGAGGGCTGGATCGAGATCGAGCACAACGGTCGCAAGGACCGGATGCTCTTCCCGAAGAAGCCGGGCTCCTTCTACCACCTGTCGAAGGTGCACGACTCGCACAACATCGAGTTCGGCTGCCGGATCTGGGGCATGCGCGCCACCGACCTGAACCAGGGCGTGGTGTACGGGCAGCAGACCGAGCAGACGGTCCGCGACCCGCGCCTGGCGACCCGGCTCGACTACGACGCGGTATTCGGCACCGTGCTGAACCGCTTCGTGATCCAGGCCGTGCTGGGCCAGCCGCTGTCGGTGTACGGCAAGGGCGGCCAGACCCGCGGCATGCTGGACATCCGCGACACGGTGGAGTGCCTGCGCCTGGCCGTCGAGAACCCGGCCGACCGTGGCGAGTTCCGGGTGTTCAACCAGATCACCGAGAGCTACTCGGTGAAGCAGGTGGCCGAGCTGGTGTCCGAGACCTTCCCGGGTCCGGTTCAGATCGACTACCTGGACAACCCGCGCTGGGAGCTGGCGGAGCACTACTACAACGTCAAGCACAGCGGCCTGCTCGAGCTGGGTCTGCAGCCGCACCTGCTCTCCGACACCCTGATCGAGTCGCTGTTCCCCATCGTCGAGGAGAACAAGCACCGGGTGAACATGGAGAACATGCTGCCCAAGGTCAAGTGGGCGAGCCCGAAGAACAGCTGAGTCCCTGACGAACGAGGGCGCCTCGACCGCGAAGCTCGCGGTCGAGGCGCCCTCGTTCGTGTGAGGCGTGAGCTATCCCCGCTGGCTGCGGACGCCGAGCAGGACGTCCTCCCAGGCGGGCACGGCGGGGTGGTTCTTGCGCTTGGGCTTGGGCTTCGCCTGGCGCGCGCCCTCCGGCTCCGGCATGAGCGCCCCGTCGTCCTCGGCTCGCACCCTCGGCAGTTCCGTGGTGTCGTCCTCGACGGGCTCCGGGATGGGCGCCTCGATGACCTTCGCGCCCGTGCTGACGCCGTAGTCGAACATCGGCTGCTCGTCGTCGGGCCGCTCCACGGCCCTCGGGGTGCGGTAGGAGTTCGGGTCGAGCAGCGCCTCGGCGAGCTCGTCGATCGCGGCGATGGTGCCACCGTGCGCTCCGGGCGAGAACGCCCAGTGCGCGCGGTTCTCCGACCGCCCTGCCATCCAGTGCAGCCCGACGATCCACCGGCCGTCCTCGCCGCGCCACGCGTCCCAGCTCGCCTGCGAGTAGTCCTGGCCGCGGGCGCCGAACGAGTACGCGACGACCTCGCCGAGCGTCTGCACGTCGGGGCCGTCCTCGCGCACCGGGTGCGCCTGCTGGGCGAGCTCGGCGGTGCGGGAGCGCTCGAGCAGAACGGGGTAGGCGAACCGCTCGACGCGCTGGATCGGCACGCCGGCCGCCGTGGCGACCTGCTCGACCGACTCGCCCGCCCTGATCCGGGTCTGAATTTCGCGTGGTCGCATCTGGCTCTCCAGCTCGATCTCGATCTGGCCGAGGCGGGTGGCGTCGCCCCGGGCGGCCGCGCGCAGCCGTTCGTCCGCGGGCAGCAGGAAACGCTCGCGGCGCGCCGGGTCCTCGCACACGATGGACTTGCCGTCCTCGTGCAGCCCGACCACCCTTAGCGTTCGCATCCCGCCTCCCAAAGCGCGTTCACCGTAGTGGGTGTTAACCGTAGAACGGCGCGTCGCCTTGACCGGCGAGGCGCGCCGAGTCAACGGCACATCCGTCTCGGTGATTTTCCCGCGTACCAACATGGTGAGGGCCGCCTTCCCCCGCGGTGCAAGCGGAAAAAGGCGGCCCTCGCCGCAAAACGGGAAATTACTTCGCGATGCGCTCCACGACCCACTCGACGCTCTTGGTCAGCGCGGTGACGTCGTCGGGCTCGATGGCGGGGAACATGCCCACTCGCAGCTGGTTGCGGCCCAGCTTGCGGTACGGCTCCACGTCCACGATCCCGTTGGCGCGCAACGTCTTCGCCACAGCGGCGGCGTCGATGTCGTCGGAGAAGTCGACGGTGCCGACGACCTGCGAGCGCAGCGAGGGGTCGGAGACGAACGGCGTGGTGTAGCTGGTCTTCTCGGCCCAGTCGTAGAGCCGTCCGGACGATTCCCTGGTGCGCGAGGTGGTCCAATCGAGACCGCCGTTCGCCAGCATCCACTCGATCTGGTCCACGAGCATGAACAGCGTTGCCACGGCAGGCGTGTTGTACGTCTGGTCCTTGCGCGAGTTGTCCAGCGCGGTGGGCAGCGAGAGGAAGTCCGGGACCCAGCGGTCGGACGAGCCGATCTCGTCGACCCGCTCCAGCGCGGCGGGCGACATCAGCGCGATCCACAGGCCGCCGTCGGAGGCGAACGACTTCTGCGGCGCGAAGTAGTAGACGTCGAAGTCCTCGGCCTTGACGGGAAGTCCGCCCGCGCCCGACGTGGCGTCGATCGCGACGAGCGAGCCCTCGCTGCCCTCGGGCCTGCGCACCGGGACGGCGACACCGGTGGAGGTCTCGTTGTGCGCCCAGCCGACGAGGTCCGCGCCCTGCTGGTAGGCGATTTCCGGCGCGCTGCCGGGCTCGCCCTTGACGATGATCGACTCACCGAGGAACGGCGCCTTGTTCGTCACCGATGCGAACTTCGAGGAGAACTCGCCGTAGGTGAAGTGCTGAGCCCGCTCGCGCACCAGACCGAACGCGGCCGCGTCCCAGAACGCCGTCGTGCCACCGTTGCCGAGCACCACCTCGTAGCCCTCGGGCAGGCCGAACAGGTCGGTCAGCCCGGCCCGCACTCTGCCGACGAGGGACTTGACCGGCTTCTGGCGGTGGGACGTACCGAGGACGTTCGCACCCTCTTTGGCGAGGTTGGCCAGCTGCTCGTGGCGGACCTTGGACGGTCCGCAGCCGAACCGGCCGTCGGAGGGCTTGAGCTCTGCGGGAAGGGTCAACTCAGCGGCATCGGTCATGCCCCGTAGTCTGTCACGCCCGCCAGCCGGCCTCGTCCACGCCGCCGGGCACCGGTGCTGCCGGGTCGTAGGGGGTTCGAGTGAACACGAACGTCGCGAGGTCCAGGTGGGTCGGCGTGCCGTCGGAGGCCCTGCCGACCGTCAGAGTCTCGCCCGCGTAGTAGCCGTCGTGGCCCAGCCAGCGGTCGCCGCCGAGCGGGCTGAACCGCGACGCGCGTCCGCCGCCGCTCGCGGGCACCAGGTCGAGCCAGCCGTTGCCGAGCACCCGCAGGTGGTACGGGCTCGGGCCCCAGTGCCAGAGCCCGGTCAGCGGCAGCAGCGACCGGTCGATCTCGGTGGGCCGCCATTCGGAGGGCAACACCGGCTCGTAGTCGTCGGCGATCGAGATCAGGTCCGCGGCCAGCGACAGGATGCCCACGCCGGCGGTCGTGTTGGCGAACGCGACGGCGCCGGTCTGGGTCGCGGGGTCGATCAGGTTGCACGCGAGGAAACCGGGCATCGATCCGGTGTGGCCCGCCAGGCGCTTGCCGTTGAGGCGGATGAGCTGCAGGCCGAGGCCGTAGCCCGCGCTCCAGACGTCGCCGTCGTCGATGGTGGCGACCTCGCGCATCTCGGCGACGGTGTCCTGGCTGAGCACGCCGCCGGTGCGTCCGCCCACGAACGCGGTCCACGCCGCGAGGTCGGTCAGCGTCGACCACAGCTGCCCGGCGGGTGCCATCGCGCCGGCGTCGTGCTCGGGTTCGGGCAGCACGAGGTCGGCGAAGGGGTGCACGGCGCAGCCCTGTGCGTACCTGCCGCTGGGCCGCTCGGTCGTGCTCGTCATGCCGAGCGGGGTGAGCACCTCGGCGCGCAGCGCGTCGGCCCAGCTGGTGCCACGCAGTCTGGCGACGAGCTCGCCGAGCGTGCCGAAGCCGACGTTGGAGTAGTGGAACCGGCGGCCGGGGCGGTGCTTGACCTCCTCGGCGGTGAGGCTCGCGCTCAGCTCCGACCAGGTGCCGCCGGGTGCGCGTTCCCACCAGGCGCCCGGCGACTCGGAGGTCAGCCCGCTGGTGTGCGAGAGCAGCTGCGCGATCGTCGCGCCGCCGAAGCTGGTGCCGGGCAGGTGCTTGTCGAGCGGGTCGCCGAGGTCGAGCCTGCCCTCGTCGCGCAGCCGCAGGACGACGGCGGCGACGAGCGACTTGGTGATGGAGCCGATGCGGTACTGCGTGGCGTTGTCCGGCGGGGTGTCACCGACCAGGCCCCGCGCGCCCGACCACACGATCTCGCCGTCGCGCACCACCACGGCGGCCAGCGAGGGCGCCCTGCCACTCACCTGCTCGGTGGCGAGTCGGCGGAGGAGGACGAGTTCGGTGGTTGGCAGCATGGCGGCCATCGTAGGCGAGCTGCGGTGAAGGGCACCTTTACCGCGTTGGATGCAGTAAAGGTGCCCTTCACCGCAGTTGTTCGCGGCCGTGAGATCAGGGGAGGAGGCCTCGGTCCATCGCCGTGGTCACGGCCGCCGTTCGGTCGGACACGTCGAGCTTGTTGAACACGCGCAGCAGGTGCGTCTTGACCGTCGCCTCGCTGATGTGCAGCGCCTTGCCGATGTCGGCGTTGGTGCTGCCCTTCGCCACCAGCCGCAGCACCTCCGTCTCCCTGGGGGAGAGCGCGGGACCCGCGGGTGCCCGGACCTGGCTGACGAGCCGCCCCGCGACCGACGGCGCGAGCACGGTCTCACCCCTGGCCGCGGCCCGCACGGCGTCGGCCAGCTCGGACCGGGAGGCGTCCTTCAGCAGGTAGCCGCCCGCGCCGGCCTCGACGGCGCGCAGGATGTCGGCGTCGGTCTCGTACGTCGTGAGCACCACGATCCGCCGCGCCGGCGTCTCGGCGAGGATCTCGCGGGTCGCTCCGACGCCGTCGAGGCCGGGCATGCGCAGGTCCATGAGGATCACGTCGGGATCCTCGGAGCGGCTCAGCGCCACGGCCTCCGCGCCGGAGCCCGCCTCGCCGACGACGCTCAGGTCGGGCTCTGCCTCCAGCATCCCGCGCAAGCCCTCGCGGACCACGGGGTGGTCGTCCACGAGCATGATCCGGATCACGCGGGTACCTCCAGGCTCACCGTCGTTCCCTCTCCTGGTCCACTGTGGATGTCCAGCGTGCCGCCCGCCTCCTCGGCCCGCGACCGCATGCCGTGCAGACCGAAGCCGGTCGCCGCGTCGACGACGAAGCCCGCGCCGTCGTCGG
The DNA here is from genome assembly GCF_016595675.1 of Prauserella cavernicola. GTDB lineage: Bacteria > Actinomycetota > Actinomycetes > Mycobacteriales > Pseudonocardiaceae > Prauserella_A > Prauserella_A cavernicola. Next base: position 123,633 of record NZ_JAENJH010000003.1, read on the forward strand.
TCACCTCGAGTCTGGCTTCGGTGTCCACGACGGACAGGCGCACGGTCACGGCCGTGGCCCGCGCGTGCTTGCGCACGTTCGCCAGCGCCTCCTGCGTCGCCCGCAGCAGCACCACCTCGGCGGCGGTGCGCAGCTTCGGCAATGCCTCGATCTCGCACGTGGTGGCGGTGCCGGTCTCCTCGGCGAAGCGGTAGGCCTGGCGGCGGACGGCGTCGGCGAGCGAACCCGCGTCGAGTGCCGAGGGCGTCAGCGCGTTCACCATCGCGCGGGCCTCGGCCAGGTTCTCCCTCGCCGTGGTCGTGGCCAGCGCCAGGTGCCTGCGCGCGGTCGGCGGGTCGGTGTCCAGTTCGGACTCCGCGGCCTGGGTGAGCGCGACGATGCTCGTGAAGCCCTGCGCCAGAGTGTCGTGGATCTCCCTGGCCAGCCGGTCGCGCTCGGCCGACGTGCCCGCCTCGTGCGAGAGCCTGGCCACCTCGGCGCGGCTGGCCTCCAGTGAGGCGATGAGCTCGGCCTGCCGGTCGATGTGCTCGCCCAGCTTGGCGATGAAGTAGCCCAGCAGCAGGCCCAGCGCACAGAACAACGTCGCCGAGGGGCCGAGATTGCTCACCACCGTGCCGAGGTCGTCCCTGCTCAGCAGCGCATCCCGCAGCACCGGCGCGAAGCTCAGCGCCACCACGGTCGGCGCGGCCAGCCGCGACGGCAGCAGCCAGAACGCCTGCGAGATCAGGGCCGGAGTCACCCACGCCGCGTCGCCGACGAACGCGATCGCGCCGAGGAAGAGCGCGAGCATCACGGCCAGCCAGCGCACTGCGACGGGCCTCGGGAGCGCGGGGTCGGCCTCGACGCTGGGCCGGTGCGCGAGGTACCAGCCACCCGTGGCCAGCACCAGCGCCGTCGAACTCGCCCGCGCCCACACCGGATCGTCGGTCTGCAGCCACACGGTGACGAGCGCGGCGGCGAACGTGACGAGGTAGAACGCCTCCCAGTACCAGAGCAGACTGCGGCTCGGCGTCACTCCCTGTTGTTGGTCCACCGGAACACCAGCCTGCACAGCAGCAGGCCCGCCACGCACCACGCGCTCAGCACCAGCGCGGTCAGCCCCAGTTCCCATTGCCCCGCCATCTCGTATCGGGCCGCTTCCTCCGGCAGGAACACCGAGCGAAGCCCCTGGCACATCCACTTGACCGGGAAGAACGACGACACGTTCACCATAACGTCGGGCAGTGCGGTGATGGGCGTGACGAGCACGCCCGAGGCGAACTGCAGCGCGAGGAAGACGATGTTGGTGCCGGCCGCGGCGCCGTTGACCGAGCGCGCTAGCGAGCTCGCCGCCACTCCCAGCGCCGCACAGCCGGTGACCCCGAGCGCGAACACCCACGCGAACGTCAGCCATTTCTCTGGACTCGTCGGCACGGTCAGCCCGAACATCAGGCTCGCGATCGTCAGCATGATGGCGGCCTGCGCGAGGCTCGACACGGCGACGAGCACGATCTTGCCGATGAAGTACGACGTCGCGGGCATCGGCGTGCCGCGAAGACGTTTCAGCGTGCCGTTCTCGCGGTCGAGCGCGACGCCGATGCCCATGCTCACGAACGAGGTGGAGATGATCCCCGCGCCGATCATGCCCGCGGCGAAGAGCTGGCTCGCCTCCAGCCCGGTGTCGGGGTAGACGTCGCCGAACACCGAGCCGAGCAGCACCATCAGCAGCACCGGCAGGGAGAACGTGAAGACCACGGTCTCCTTCTGCCGGAAGAACTGCCTGAGCTCGAAAGCCCCACGCGCGAGCCCGATGCTCAGCGTGCCGGGCCGGGAGACGAGGGCGGTCATCGGCGTTCTCCGATCAGGTCAAGGTAGGTGTCCTCGAGGCTCGGCCTGGTGACCGTCAGCCCGCCGAGCTCCCCACCCCCAGCGGAGAGCTCGTTCACGAGCGACGTCGGCCGGGGAGTGCGGCGTTCGTGCGCGCCGCGCGCGTCGGTCCAGCGCACGGTGGCCTCCGCGTTGGCCCGGCCGCCGAGGGTGGCCGGGGTGCCCTCGGCCACCACCCGGCCGCCCGCGAGCACCGCGACGCGGTCGGCGAGCGCCTCGGCCTCGTCGAGGTAGTGGGTGGTGAGCAGGATCGTGGTGCCCTCGGCGGCGAGCAGCTCGATGAGCGTCCAGAACTTGCGCCGCACCTCGGGGTCGAAGCCGGTGGTCGGCTCGTCGAGGAACAGCAGCTCCGGCCTGCCGATGATGCCGAGCGCCACGTCGAGTCTGCGCCGCTGACCACCCGAGAGCGTTTGCACCCGCGCGTTGCGCTTCTCCTCCAGCCCGACGAGCCGGACGACCTCCTCCGGGTCGCGGGGGTCGGGGTAGTAGCGGGCGAAGTGCCGCAGGCTCTCGGCCACGGTCAGCTCCGCGGAGTCCGATGCGGACTGCAGCACGATCCCGATCCGGGCCCGCCACGCGCCGCCCGCGCGTCCCGGGTCCTCGCCGAGCACCCTGACGTCGCCGCCGGTGCGCCTGCGGTGTCCTTCGAGGATCTCCACCGTTGTCGTCTTGCCCGCGCCGTTGGGTCCCAGCAGGGCGAAGATCTCGCCCTGTCTGATGTCGAGGTCGACTCCCGCCACGACGGTCGAGGCTCCGTAGTCCTTGCGCAGCCCGCGCACTTCCACTGTTTTCACTCGCCGATCGTCGCCGGGAGCTGGGGGTTCGCGGGACGACCGGCAGGTGGAACCCGGTTGTCCGTCGAAAGGATGACGCCCACGGCGCGGTCGCCTTCCTACGATCGCTCACGGATCGGGGGTGGGTCGATGGTGCGGACCGGGACGGTCACGCGACGCAGGGAGCAGAACGAGCTGGCGGCGGCGCTCGCGCGGGGGCCGGTGGAGGTGCTCGACTTCCTGCTGCCGCTGTGGGCGGGCAGCCAGCTCGGGGCGTCGGCGGCCGCCGTCGGTGCGCTGACCGCGCTGGAGACGCTGGTCTCCTTCGCGGTGCGGCCGGTGGCCGGTGTGCTGGCCGACCGGTTCGACCGCGGCAGGCTCGCCGCGTTCGGAGCCGTCCTGTATGGACTGTCGTTCGCGGGCTACGCCGCGGCGCCGGGGATCGGACTCGCCTACGCGGCCGCCGTCCTCGGCGGCGCGGGTGGTGCGCTGTTCTGGGTCGCGCTGCGGGCCCGGGTCGGCGAGGGGCTGGCCGACGACAGCGGCGTGTTCAGCAAGCTCTTCGCCGCCGAGGGCGCGGGCACGTGGATCGCGTTCGTCGTGGCGATGACCCTGGTGTCGCGGATCGACTACCAGGGCGTGTTCTGGCTCGGTGCGGCCGCGTGCGTCGTGGCGGCAGTGGCGCTGCTGGTGCCCTCGGGTGCGCCTCCCGCCCAGACCGAGCAGGCGCCGCGGTTCTCCGACCTCGGCAGACGTCTGCGTTCGGTGCTCGGGCTTGTGGTGCTGACGTCGCTGGCCGAGGCGGGCGTCGCGTTGTTGCTGCTGTTGCACCTGCAGCGGGGGCACCAGCTGGAGCTCGGCGAGATCGCGCTGGTGTTCCTGCCCGGGTTCATCGTCTACAGCACGCTGCCCGACTTCCTGCACGGCATCGTGCGCAGGCTCGGCCGCACGTGGGTGCTCTCGGTGGCGCTCGCGTTCAGCGCGGCGTTCGCGGCGGGGCTGTCGTTCGCGCCCAACCCGTGGGTGATCGCGGGCATGTGGGTGCTCTCGGCGGTCGCGTTCGCCGCGGCGATCCCGGTGCAGCAGTCGATCGTCGCCGAGGCCGCCGGCGTGAGCCTCGGCAAGGGGATGGGCATCTACGAGAGCGCGATGCTGCTGGGCGCGACGATCGGGACGTTCTCGGCGGGACTGCTCTACTCCGCCGGCGACGGCTGGCGGGTCGCCTGCCTCGGAGCGGCGGCGCTGCTGCTTGCCGGTGCGGTGCTCGTGCGGCCCGCGATCCGCACGGTGGGCGTGGTCGAGCACCCCGCGCCGCCGAAGGAACCCGAGCGACCCGAACCCGAACCCGAGCCCGAGCCCGAGCGGCAGGGTTCGGACCTGCGCAACTGGTACGCCCACGTGGGCGCCTTCGTCGTTGGCCAGTTGGTGCTCGCGGTGCTGGGCTACAGCTGGCCGCTCGAGGCGCTGTTCGGGGAGGGGCACGACGGGAACTGGTACTGGAACTCCAGCGGTCACCTGCTGCTCAACGTGAGCCGGATCTGGTGCTTCGCCTTCGTGATCGACACCGTGTGGACCTGGGGCGGTGTGGTGCTGCGCGGCCGCAAGGGCGGGTCGTGAGCCGGGCCCGTTGTTGACAAGCTGTCTAACATGACGGGATGTCTCATACGTGGGTGACGGCAGGCGACGGCGTACGGCTGTCCGTGCGAACCAGCGGCAGACCGGACGCGCCCACGATCGTCTGCGTGCACGGCTACCCCGACGACTCGGCGTTGTGGGACGACGTCGTCGCCAGGCTCGGTGAGAAGTTCCGCGTGGTCACCTACGACGTGCGCGGAGCGGGGGTCTCGGACAAGCCCACCGCCCGCGCGGCGTACCGGCTCGACCAGCTCGCCGACGACCTCACCGCCGTCGTCGACGCGGTGCGGCCGCACGGCAGCGTGCACCTGCTCGCCCACGACTGGGGTTCCATCCAGACCTGGCACGCCGTCACCGGGCATTGGCTGCGCGGACGGGTCGCGTCGTTCACCTCGATCTCGGGTCCCAGCCTCGACCACGCGGGACACTGGCTGCGCGCCCAGCTGCGCAGGCCCACGCCGCGACGGCTGCGCAACGCGCTGAGCCAGCTCCTGCACTCCGCCTACATCGGCTTCTTCCAGCTACCGGTCGTCCCCGAGCTGGCCTGGCGCGCCCGGCTGCTGCCCCGCGCACTGCGCAAGCGCGAACCCGGTGTGGGCAGGCCGTCGGTTTCCGACGGCGTGCACGGGCTCGGCCTGTACCGCGCCAACATGCTCTCCCGGATGCGCTCGCCCGCACCCGTGCACGTCGACGTGCCGGTCCAGGTGCTCGCCCCCGCGGACGACGGCTATGTCACCGCTCCGCTGCAGACCGAGCTCGACGGCTGGGTCCGCGACCTGCGTGTGCGGCACGTCAACGGCAGGCACTGGCTGCCAAGGCAGCGGCCCGACGTGGTGTCCGACGCCGTCACCGACCTCGTGGAGCACGTCGAGGGCGAGCCAGAGCCACGAGCGTTGCGGCGGGCCAGGGTGAACCCGCCGGTGCCCCAGCGGTTCCCCGGCAGGCTCGTGGTCGTCACCGGAGCGGGCAGCGGCATCGGCCGCGCCACCGCGCTCGCCTTCGCCGAACAGGGAGCCGACGTCGTGGTCGCCGACATCGACGCCGACGCGGCCAGGAGCACCGCCAAGGAGATCCGCGCCACGGGCAGCTCGGCCGCCGAGTACACAGTGGACGTCAGCGACGGCGAGCTGGTGGACGCCTTCGCCACCGCGGTCCGCGTCGAGCACGGCGTGCCCGACATCGTGGTGAACAACGCGGGCATCGGTATGGCCGGTTCGTTCGCCGACACCGAGGTGGCCGACTGGGAACGCATCATCGACGTGAACCTGTGGGGCGTCATCCACGGCTGCCGCGCGTTCGCGCCGATGCTCACCGAGCGCGGCGAGGGCGGCCACATCGTCAACCTCGCCTCGATCGCCGCGTACCTGCCCAACAAGGTCCTGCCCGCCTATTCGACCACCAAGGCGGCGGTGCTGATGCTGAGCGAGTGCCTGCGTGCCGAGCTCGCGAGCGATCGCGTCGGCGTCACCGCCGTGTGCCCCGGCATCGTGCGCACGGGTATCACCGGCAGCACTGTGTTCGTCGGTGCCACCGAGAGTGAGCAGGCCACGCGGCGGCAGCGCAGCGGCAGGCTCTACGCGCGGCGCAACTTCGGTCCCGAGCGGGTGGCGGCCGACATCCTGCGTGCGGTGGAGCGCGACACCGCACTCGCACCGTCCACACCGGAGGCCTCGGTCACCCTCGCGCTGTCGCGGCTCACGCCGGGACTGTTGCGGGCCATGGCGCGGTGAGCGAGCGCAAGCCGCGCCGGATGTCGCGCGAGGCGCGCAGGGACGACCTGATCGTCGCGGCGCTCGAGCTGTTCAGCACGCGCGCGCCTGACGACGTCTCGGTGGAGGACGTCACCGCGCGCGCCGACGTGTCGAGGGCGCTGTTCTACCGGTACTTCGCGAGCGTGCGGGAGCTACAGGTGGCGGCGCTGCGCTCGGTGGTCGACGGGCTGCTGGCCCGGCTGGCGCAGCGGGAGGAGGGCTCGCCGTACGAGCGGCTGCGCGCCGCGGTGCGCGCGCTCGCCGACGTGGCGGCCGAACACCGGGCCGGCTACGTCGCGCTGGTGCGCAGCGGCTCCGCCGTCGCGACCTCGGAGACCAACGCGATCGTCGACGAGGTCCGCGACGGCGCCGTGGCGGTGATCCTCGCCGACACCGGGGTCGAGCGGCCGTCGCCGATGCTGCTCACGACGCTGCGCTGCTGGACGGTGGTGGTCGAGGGAACGCTGCTCACGTGGTTGCAGGAGGGCGGCCTCGAGCGCGAGCATCTCGACGAGTGGCTGGTGGACCAGCTCGTCGCGATGGTCGGCGTGACCGAGCACCACGAACGCGACACCACGATGTCATCGGCTCTTCGTCCGCCGGGGTGACGGGCCTGGGTGGCGAGATCGCCGCGGAGCAGGGCAAGGTGGTCGTCATCGTGGGCACACCGACCGAGAGGAGCGCGCACGTGGCGACCCAACTGCCCGTCCAGATCGAGTTCTCACTTCCCGCGGGCTGGCAGGCTGCGCAACCGGACGAGGTCGGTGCGCCCGGCGTCGCGTTCGTGGCACTGCACGGTGCGCCGAGCGGCGGCTTCACCTCCAACATCACCATCGCGGGCCAGGTCCGCGACGACGAGACGCCGCTCGACACCATCGCAGCCGAGTCGGCGGAGCGCCTCGGCCAGGAGACCGACGTCGTACAGGTCCGCAACCGCAAACCCGTCGGTTCCGAGCGGGCACCGGGCCTGACGCAGGTCCTCGACATCGGCACGACCGTGCGCGACCGGCGGCTGCAGCTCGTGCAGTGCCAGGTGTACCTCGATCTGCACGCCGACGAGGACCCGGCACAGCGCGCCGTGCTCGAGATCGTGCTGACCTGCGAGAGCGACCGGCTGGGGGCGGTGCTGGGCGACTTCCAGCAGTTCGTGGGCACCGTCCGGCCGGAATCGAACTAGACCCGCCCTGGCGACGCCGCCGGTTCCGCGGGCGCCTCGGCGCGCGTGCGGAACCCGGCCACGGCCACCGTGATCGTGGCCGCGAGGAACACCACCTGCAGCACCGTGCGCGGCAGGAGCGCGTCCCACCACGGCAGGTTCGTGCCGTGCAGCGCCAGGTCGACGTTCGCGGGGAACATGACCACCAGCAGCAGGGACAGCGCGGCGGCCGCGTAGTGGGCCAGCGGGCGCACCAGCAGCGCGACCGCTCCGGCGAGCTCGGCGAAGCCGGTGAGCGTCACGAGCAGCTCCGGCGACGGCAGCGCGTCGGGCACCATCGCGACCAGTTCCGCGCGCAGGCCGACGAAATGGGCGCCGCCGGTGAGGGCGAACATCGCCGCGAGACCGCCGCGCAGCGCGACGGGCAGCGGTCGCAGCCGGGGTAACCAGAGCCTGCCGACGGCGAGGACGGCCGCTGTCACGACGAGCAGAGCGATCAGGGGTTCCATCGCGCACTCCTATCTTGTCGGTGACTAGATAAGCGTGCGCGAGAAATTTAGTCAATGACAAGTTTGGGGTGGCGCGACCGTGCGGCCACGCCACCCCGGTGGCTTGTCTCGTGGGCTCAGGCCCGGCTGGCCAGCGACTCCCAGCCCTCGACCTCGGCCGGCTTGCGCGGGCCGGGGCCGACGTACTTCGCCGACGGCCGCACGAGCCTGCCCGTGCGCTTCTGCTCAAGGATGTGCGCCGCCCAGCCCGCGGTGCGGGCCGAGGTGAACATCGCGGGCATCATGTGCGGCGGGACCTCCGCGAAGTCCAGGATCACCGCGGCCCAGAACTCCACGTTGGTCTCGATCGCCCGGTCGGGACGACGCTCGCGCAGCTCGGTGAGCGCGGCCTCCTCCAGTGCCGCGGCCGCGTCGTACCGCGAGGCGCCCAGTTCGCGACAGGTGCGGCGCAGCACGCGGGCGCGCGGGTCCTCGGCGCGGTACACGCGGTGCCCGAAGCCCATCAGCCGTTCCTTGCGGTCGAGCAGGCCCTTGACGTAGGCGCGCGCGTCGCCGCTGCGCTCCACCTCCTCGATCATCGGCAGCACGCGCGCGGGCGCACCTCCGTGCAGCGGCCCGGACATCGCGCCGATCGCGCCGGAGAGCGACGCCGCCACGTCGGCGCCGGTGGAGGCGATGACGCGGGCGGTGAACGTGGAGGCGTTGAGGCCGTGCTCCGCGGCCGACACCCAGTAGGCGTCGACGGCCTTGACGTGAGCGGGATCCGGCTCGCCGCGCCAGCGGACCATGAAGCGCTCGGTGCTGGTCTTCGCCTCGTCGACCCGCGCCTGCGGTACCTGGGCGACGCCGACTCCGCGCGCCGACTGCGCGACGTAGGACAGCGCCATCGCCGACGCGCGGGCGAGCTGCTCACGCGCCGTCTCGTCGGAGATGTCGAGCAGCGGCTGGAAGCCCCAGATCGGGGCGAGCATGGCGACCGCGGCCTGCGCGTCCACGCGCACGTCACCGGTGTGCACCGGGATGGGGAACGGTTCCTCGGGTGCCAGTCCCTCGCGGAAGTGGCCGTCCACCAGCAGTCCCCACACGTCGCCGAAGCTCACCTCGCCCGCGAGCTCCTCGATGTCGACGCCGCGGTAGCGCAGCGCGCCGCCGTCGCGGTCGGGTTCGGCGATCTCGGTGTGGAAGGCGACCACGCCCTCCAGGCCCGGGCGGAAGCCGTCGTCGGGCTGTTCGGAAGGGGGCTGGGCCTTGCTGATCGTCGAAGTCACAGTAGCGGACCTTTCGAAGCACGTTCCCCGACAGTCGTCTCGCCCGCGCGAGGCCTGCGCACAGGTGCTTCCTCGCCCGGTGTTGGGTGAACTTTCCTCCTCCGGGCAGCGCGTATCAATCGAAAGATGCGGTGGTTTCGGTCACGATTACGAGAACGATTCAGTCATCGGGCCCCTTGCGACGGAAATCTTGCGCCTCCGGAGGTCAGCGGCCGCGCCCGCTCGAGCGCGACGGCGCGGTGGGGTGCGATTCACGGGGTGTCACGATCCAGTGGTGGCCGTCACCGATCAGATGGTTTCGCGGCCGGTGCCAAAGCCCTAACGTCGGCTGAACAGGCGGGGTCAGGTCCCACAAGGGCGCGCGCGGAGGTTGCGGCATGCCGGAACTGGACAAGTTGGACGACGGGGCGACGGACGGCGCGGACATCACCGTTCGACTGCCCGGCATGAGGGTCGCCTACGACGGTGAGGCCTTCGACGAGACGGCGCTCGCGGAGACGTGGACCGAGCAGCTCCAGCACTGGCTCGACCAGGCGGAGTCGGCCGGTCTCGCCGAGCCCAACGCGATGGTGCTCGCCACCGCCGACGCCAACGGTCTTCCCTCGTCGCGCACGGTCCTGTGCAAGGGCCTCGACGCACGAGGAGTCGTCTTCTACACGAACTACACCTCGGCCAAGAGCCACGACCTCACCGTCACGCGCTACGCGTCGGTGACGTTCCCGTGGTACCCGCTGCACCGGCAGGTGACGGTGCGCGGAGAGGTCGAGAAGGTCGACCTGGCCGAGGTCTCCGAGTACTGGGCCTCGCGGCCGAGGGGTTCGCAGCTGGGCGCGTGGGCCTCGCCGCAGTCCCGCGTCGTCGACGGCCGCCGCGCCCTCGACAATGCGCTGCACTCCATCGAGCGCCGCTTCGACGGCGTCGAGGAGGTACCGGTGCCTCCGCACTGGGGTGGCTGGCGGATCCGGCCCGACTCCGTCGAGTTCTGGCAGGGCAGGCGGGACCGGCTGCACGACCGGCTGCGTTACGTGCGCACCGAGGACGGCTGGCGCGTCGACCGCGTCGCTCCGTAACCGGGGTGCGCCGTAACTCACGTGCGCGGAGTTCCTTAGCAGCCCTAAGCTAATTCGATGTGAGTGATCGAACCGAGGAAACGCCGTCGAAGGGACGCCGGATTCTCGGCTCGATCGTCATCGACAGCAGGCCGCTGCGGATCGCGGGTTTCCGCAGGCTCTGGATCAGCTCGATGGTCACGGCCATCGGCAGCCAGCTCACCGCGGTGGCCGTGCCGAAGCAGGTCTACGACCTCACCGGATCGTCTGCCTACGTTGGACTGACAGGCGTCTTCGGGCTGGTGCCGCTTCTGGTGTTCGGCCTGTGGGGCGGTGCGATCGCCGACACGGTCGACCGCCGCAAGCTGCTGATCGTCTCCAACATCGGCATCGCCGTGACCGCCGCTGTGCTGTGGGCCCAGGCGTTTCTCGGCATCGGCTCGGTGTGGCTCGTGCTGGTCCTGCTGGCGGTGAACCAGGCGTTCTTCGCGGTCAACATGCCCACGCGCAACGCCGTGGTGGCCAGGCTCGTGCCCGAGCGCCTGCTGCCCTCGGCGGCGGCGCTGATGGGCACGATGAACACCTTCGGCGCCGTGTTCGGCCCGCTCGCGGCAGGCGCGCTGATGCCCGTGCTCGGTTTGTCCACTTTGTACCTCGTCGACACCATCGCGCTCGTGGCGGTGCTGTGGGCGGTGTGGAAACTGCCCGAGCTGCCACCACTGTCCGGTCAGGTGCGCAGGGCCGGGCTGCGCGACGTCGTGGACGGCTTCCGCTACATGGCGACCCAGAAGGTGCTGCTCGCGTCGTTCGTCGTCGACATCATCGCGATGGTCGCCGGAATGCCGAGGGCGCTCTTTCCCGAGATGGCGGAACGGACTTTCGGCGACCCGGCAGGCGGCGGGCTCGCGCTCGGCTGGCTCTACGCCGCGCTGCCGATCGGCGCACTGCTGATCACGCTCACGTCGGGCTGGGTGAGCCGGGTCGGCAGGCAGGGTGTCGCCGTGGTCGTGGCGATCTGCGTGTGGGGCGCGGCGATCGCCGGGTTCGGGCTGTCGTCGTCACTGTGGCTCGCGGTGGTCTTCCTCGCGATCGCGGGCGCGGCCGACATGGTGAGCGCGATCTACCGCATGGCGATCCTGCAGTCCGCGGCGACCGACGAGATGCGAGGCCGCACGCAGGGCGCGTTCACCGTGGTCGTCGCCGGTGGTCCGCGCATCGCCGACCTCAGCCACGGCTGGGTCGCGGCCGGCGCGGGCACGGCCGTCGCGGCGACCGGCGGCGGCCTGCTGGTGATCGTCCTGGTGCTCGCGTCGATGCTGCTGCTGCCCGCGTTCTGGTACTACCGGGCCGCCTCCGACAGGTCCGACAAGTCGTAACACAGAAGGAACCAAGGTGGTGTATCGCTCACGAAGGTGATGCGGCACACTGCCCCGCATGGCAGACGCGACAACGACATCCCCGGCGGCGCCGGAGGGTGGCCAGCCGGCCCTGCGCAGGGTCATGGGCTCCAAGCTCCTGCTGTTCTTCGTTGTCGGCGACATCATCGGGACGGGCGTCTACGCGCTCACCGGTCAGGTCGCGGGCCGCGTCGGCGGCGCGTTGTGGCTGCCGTTCCTGCTGGCGTTCATCGTCGCGTTCATGACGGCGTTCAGCTACCTGGAGCTGGTGGGCAAGTACCCCAGGGCCGCGGGTGCGGCGCTCTACACCCACCGCGCGTTCCGGATCAAGATCCTCACGTTCCTCGTCGCGTTCGCGGTGATGTGCTCGGGCATCACGTCGGCGTCGTCGGCGGCGGTCGCGTTCGGTGACACATATCTGGCGGAGTTCATCACCTCGCCGATGCCGCTGGTGGCGATCCTGTTCATCGTCATGCTCGGGCTGATCAACTTCCGGGGCGTGAAGGAGTCGGTGACCACCAACGTGGTGCTCACCTTCATCGAGCTGGCCGGTCTGCTGATCATCATCGGCGTCGGCGTGTGGGCGGTCCTGAACGGCAACGGCGAGCCGTCGCGGCTGGTGGAGTTCAACACGGCCGACCAGACGTGGCTGGTGGCGATCACCTCGGCGACCTCGCTGGCGTTCTTCGCGATGGTCGGCTTCGAGGACTCTGTGAACATGGCCGAGGAGTGCAAGGACCCGGTCAAGATCTTCCCCAAGGCGATGCTGTGGGGCATGGTGATCGCCTCCACGATCTACATCTTGGTGTCGGTGACGTCGTCGCTGCTGGTGCCGGCCAACGAGTTGGAGGCGGCGGAGAGCAGCGCGCTGCTCAAGGTGATCGATGTCGGCGCACCGGGGATGCCGAGGGAGATCTTCTCCGCGATCGGACTCTTCGCGGTGATCAACTCGGCGCTGATCAACATGCTGATGGCGAGCAGGCTGATCTACGGCATGTCCAACGAGGGCATCGTGCCCAAGCAGCTCGGCGTGGTGCACCCGGTGCGCCGCAGCCCGTGGATGGCGATCGTGTTCACCAGCCTCATCGCGATCGTTTTGGTGTCTACTGTGGACATCGACGTACTGGGCGGGACCACCGCGTTGTTGCTGCTCGCCGTCTTCGCCGTGGTGAACGTGGCGGTGCTGGTGTTGCGCCGGGAGAAGGTGCCGCACAAGCACTTCAGGGCGCCCACCGTGATCCCGGTGCTCGCCGCGGTGTTCTGCGTGTACCTCGCCAGCCCGCTGTCCGGTCGCCCGGCGCGCGACTACGTCGTTGCGGTGATCCTGCTCGCCGTCGGCCTGGTGCTGTGGGGCGTGAACTGGCTCGTCATGCGCTCCGCCGGTCAGAACAACGAGCCGGAGAAGACTCTAGCCGAGTGAACGCTCCAGCTCCGTGGCGTCGTGGGCGCTGAACACGGTGACCTCGTCGCCGTGTTCAGCGTTCAGCGCGCGGAGTCTGTGCAGGTTCTCGATCCTCGGCCCGCGCTCGGTCTGCACCAGTCGTTCGAACACGCGCAGGCCGGGCGTGTGGCGTGCACCCATCGGATCGAGCTGGCCGTGGAAGAAGTACGCGTCGCCGGCGTGCAGCAGCCAGCCCTTTCCGGTGTCCACGGCGACGCCCGCGTGCCCGCGCGTGTGCCCGATGAGCGGCACGAGCACGATCTCCGGCGGTAGCCCGGTCAGTTGCCGCACCGAGGCGAAGCCGAACCAGTCGTCGCCGTCCTCGTCGTAGGCGCTGAACTTCGGCCCGTGGGCGAAGTGCGCCTGCCGGTAACGGGTCCGGCCCGCGAGCCCGGTCTCCGAGTGCAGCGCCTTCAGTTCGCGGCCGTAGACGTGCACGGTCGCCTGGGGGAAGTCGGCGAGTCCGCCCGCGTGGTCGAGGTCGAGGTGGGTCAGCACGATGTGGCCGACGTCGGAAGGCGAGTAGCCGAGCCGCTCGATCTGCCGGTGCGCCGTGAGCTCCTCGTCGCGCGCCGGGTTGGTCAGCAGCACGAACTGGCTGCCCAGCCACTCGGCGGGCCGTCGCGCGCCCTGCAGTCCGATACCGGTGTCGACGAGCACGAGTTCGGAACCGGTGTCCACGAGCAGGCAGTGGCACACGAGCTCGCTGCGGCGCAGCAGGCCCGGCCTGCCGTCGACGAGCCTGCCACCCGGCGGTCGCATGGTTCCCGCGTTGAGGTGGTGCACTCGAACGGTCATGACAGCTCCCTTTCGACGGTCTCGCGCAGGTGTGCGGCGACCGCGCGCAGCGGTGCCGAATCGCGCCGGGTCTTGGCCAGTAGTAGTGCGCCCTCCACGGCGGCGAGCGTGGTCACCGCGAGGGATTCGGCTCTGTCCGCGGCGACGCCCTCGGCGGTGAGTGCGTTCTCGAGCAACGCCTGCCACGAGCCGAATCCCTCGACGCAGGCCTGCCGGATCGGCTCGCTGCCCGCGGCGTCCAGCGCGACCGTCGACAGTGGACAGCCGCGTTGGAAGTCCGAGTCCTCGAGCGTGGTGGCGAGGAAGTCGATCATCATCTCGACCGCTGCGCCGAGGCCGTTCGCCCGGTCGAGGACGTCCGCGAGCGCGTCGCGCAGGCGGCCGCCCGAGATGGCGAGTGCTTCGGCGGCGAGCTGTTCCTTGCCGCCGGGGAAGTGGAAGTACAGCGAGCCCTTCGGCGCGGCTCCCGCGCTGAGGAGCTGGTTCAGCCCGGTGGCGTGGTAGCCCTGGGTGTGGAACAGCTCGGCCGCGGTGCTGAGCATGCGGTCGCGGGTGTCGGTGCGTCGGGGCATGCTCGAGACCGTAGCGCAAACTATGACGACTGGTCTAGTTAGTTGGCGTCTCGGTATCGTGCGCCAATGGCACATCCGACTGGGGAACAGTTCGAACTCGTCCGCGGCGGCGCGCGCGCCGTGGTCACCGAGATCGGAGCAGGACTGCGCGCGTTCGAGATCGGCGGCCTCGCCTTCGTGGAGACGTTCGACGAGGACGCCGAGCCGCCGAAGGGCGCGGGTCAGGTGCTCGTGCCGTGGCCCAACCGCACCAAGGCCGCCACGTGGACCTTCGAGGGCGAGCGGCAGGAGCTCGAGGTCACCGAGGAGCGGCGCGGCAACGCGATCCACGGGCTCACCCGGCACCGGGAGTGGCAGCTGCTCGAGCACGCCGAGAGCTCCATCACGCTCACCTGCGACATCGACGGCGAGCCCGGCTGGCCCGTCCCGCTGCGCTCCGGCATCGTCTACGACCTCGCGCCCCGCGGGCTCACCGTCACCCACGAGGTGACCAACGAGGGTGACCGCGCGATCGGCTTCGGCGTGGGCACCCACCCGTACTTCCGCATCGGCGACGTGCCCACCGACGAGCTGACCCTCACGCTGCCCGCCACGCGCGTGCGGCCCTACGACGACACCGCGCAGCTGCCCTACGGCGAGGAGCGGGACGTGGAGGGCACCGAGTACGACCTGCGTGCGGGCCGGGTCGTCGGCGAGCTGGAGCTCGACACGGCCTTCGGCGGGCTCGTCCCCGGCGCCGACGGCGAGCACCACTTCCTGCTCACCCACGACGGCACCACCCTGGACGTGTGGGCAGGCGAGGACTTCCGCTGGGTGCAGGTCTTCACGCCCTCGGAGCTGACCGGGCGCGGCAGGGCCATCGCGATCGAGCCGATGACGTGCCCCGCCGACGCCCTCAACTCGGGCACCGACCTCATCACGCTGGCTCCCGGCGAGACATGGCGCGGCAGCTGGGGTATCCGTGTGGGAGACAACGGCGAAGGGCGGGAGTAGGCGAACCATGGTTGAGGCGATCACGAACGGCTACGTGGTCCCCGTCGACGGGGACCCGATCGACGGCGGCACGGTGCTCATCGACGGCGGCAAGATCGTCGCCGTCGGACCCGAGGCCGATGTGGACATTCCGGATGGCGCCACGCTGATCGACGCGTCGGGCGCGTGGGTGCTGCCCGGCTTCATCGACGCGCACGCGCACCTCGGCGTCCACGAGGATGGCGAGGGCTGGTCCGGCAACGACACCAACGAGATGACCGACCCCAACGGCGCCCGGTTCCGCGCGATCGACGGCATCGACCCGTACGAGGTCGGCTTCGACGACGCGCTCGCGGGCGGTGTCACGAGCGTGGTCATCAAACCGGGCTCCGGCAACCCCATCGGCGGCCAGACCGTCGGCGTCAAGACGTGGGGCCGCACGGTGCTCGACATGCTCTTCGCCGAGGGCATCAGCGTGAAGAGCGCGCTCGGCGAGAACCCCAAGCGCGTCTACGGCGAGAAGAACCAGACGCCCTCGACGCGGCTCGGCGTCGCGGCCACGCTGCGCGAGGCGTTCACCAAGGCGCGCAACTACGTGGCGCAGCGCGAGCACGCCATCGGCGAGGGCAAGCCGTTCGACACCGACCTGACGCT
The DNA here is from genome assembly GCF_016595675.1 of Prauserella cavernicola. Taxonomy (GTDB): domain Bacteria; phylum Actinomycetota; class Actinomycetes; order Mycobacteriales; family Pseudonocardiaceae; genus Prauserella_A; species Prauserella_A cavernicola. The sequence goes on from NZ_JAENJH010000003.1 coordinate 139,474, forward strand.
GGAGACACTCGCGAAGGTGCTCGACGGCGAGCTGTACTGGGACCAGCACACCCACCGCGCCGACGACATCGTCACGGCCGTGCGGCTGGCCGAGGAGTTCGGCTACAAGCTCGTGGTCAACCACGGCACCGAGGGCCACCTGATCGCCGACTTCCTCGCCGAGCGCGACGTCCCGGTGATCCTCGGCCCGCTGTTCACGGCCCGCTCCAAGGTCGAGGTGCGCAACCGGACCCTGCGCTCGGCCGGCATCCTCGCCCGCGCGGGCGTGCGGATCGCGATCACCACCGACCACCCGGTGATCCCGATCAACTTCCTCGTCTACCAGGCGGCGATCGCGGTCAAGGAGGGCCTCGACCCCGAGACCGCGCTCCGTTCGCTGACGGTCAACCCGGCGGCGATGCTCGGGCTCGACGACCGCATCGGGGCTCTCAAGCCGGGCCTCGACGCGGACGTGGCGATCTGGTCGGGCGACCCGCTGGACGTGATGAACAGGGCCATGCGCGTGTTCGTCCGCGGCCGCGAGGTCTACCACTTCGACGAGGCGACCGGCGAGGGCGTGGTGGCCGACCGGCGCTACCGCGAGTAGCGCTCAGGCGTTGCGGAGCTCGCGCGCGATCACCATGCGCTGGATCTGGTTGGTGCCCTCGAAGATCTGGGGCACCTTCGCCTCACGCATGTAGCGCTCCACCGGGAAGTCGCGCGTGTAGCCCGCCCCGCCGAGCACCTGCACGGCGTCGGTGGTCACCTTCATGGCCGCGTCGGTGGCGATGAGCTTGGCGATGGACGCCTGGCGCTGGAACGGCAGCCCGCGGTCCCTGCGCCGGGCGGCCTCCAGGTAGGTCGCCCTCGACGACTCCACCGCAGCGGCCATGTCGGCGAGCAGGAACTCCAGGCCCTGGAACTCGATGATGGGCCTGCCGAACTGGGTGCGGCCCTTCGCGTAGGCCACCGCCTCGTCGAGCGCGGCCTGCGCGAGCCCCACCGAGCACGCGGCGATGCCGAGCCTGCCCGAGCTCAGCGACGCGAGTGCGATCTTGAGCCCGTCGCCCTCGTCGCCGAGCAGTCTGCCCGTCTCCACCCGCGCGCCGTCGAAGAGTAGCTGCGACGTGGTGGAGCCGGTGAGTCCCATCTTGCGTTCCGGCAGCGCCGCCGAGAGTCCCGGCGTGGAGCCGTCGACGAGCAGGCAGCTGATGCCCTGCCCGCCCGGTTGGTCGGACGTGCGCACCATCGTGGTGTAGAAGTCGGCCTGCCCGCCGTGGGTGATCCAGGCCTTCGTGCCGGTGACGACGTAGGCGTCGCCGTCGAGCCGTGCGCGGGTGGAGAGCGCGGCGGCGTCGGAGCCCGCGTGGGTCTCCGACAGCGCGTACGCACCGAGCAGGTCGCCGCCGAGCATCGCGGGCAGCCAGCGTTCCCGCTGCTGTTCGGTGCCGTAGTGGGCGAGCGCGAAGCACGACATCGTGTGCACCGACAGGCCGACGCCCACCGACATCCACGCGCTCGCGATCTCTTCGAGCACCTGCAGGTAGACCTCGTAGGACAGCTCGCCGCCGCCCCAGCGCTCGGCGTAGGGCAGCCCGAGCAGACCCGACGCGCCGAGCAGGCGGAACTGCTCGCGCGGGAACCGCTCGGCCTGTTCGTACTCCGCCGCCAGTGGCGCCAGCTCGTCGCGCGCGAGCTCGCGGGTGAGCGCGAGCAGGTCCTCGGCCTCGGTGGTGGGCAGCAGTCGTTCCGCAGGCATCGTCGTCTCCGGGTTTCGGTACTAAAATCAGTACTGTGGTGGCTACCTCAGTACTATCGTACGGTAGCAGGGTGCCCCCGAACCAGACCCGGAGTCGCAGGCAGCCCACGGCACGGCAGCGGGCGCTGCTCGGTGAGCTCGAAGAACTGTTCCTGACCGAGGGCTTCGTCGAGTTCACGCTCGACGACCTCGCGGCCAGGCTCCACTGCTCCAAGTCGACGCTGTACACGCTCGCGGCCAGCAAGGAACAGCTCGCCGTCAAGGTCGTTACGCACTTTTTCAAGGGCGCGGCCGAGCGGATCGAGCAGCGCATCGACGGCATCGACGACGCGAGCAAGATCATCGAGGTCTACCTCGCCGGAGTCGCCGACGAGCTCAAACGGGCCTCAGAACGGTTCATGACCGACGTCGCCGAGTTCGAGCCCGCGCGGGCGACCTACCGGATGAACTCCCAGGCGGCCGCCGGCCGGATCCGGTCGTTCATCGCGAAGGGGGTCGCCGACGGCGTGTTCCGCGATGTGCACGCGACCCTCATCGCCGAGCTGGCGACCCTGCTGGTGGAGGGGATCCAGACGGGCGTGGTCAGGTCGCGGACCGGGGTATCGGACGCCGATGCCTTTTCGGCACTGGCTGAACTGCTGCTGGGAGGAATACAGCGACGCGAAGCGTCTCCGTGAGCGGGTGGGGGCGGGTGACGGGTGGGAGACGCGAAGCGTCGCCGTGAGCTGGCGGGAGGGGCAGCGTCGCGGCGGTGTTTCGGGATAGCATCCGGGCCGTGATTGTCTCCGGCGGTGAAGCCCTCGTCGACCTCGTCCCCGCAGAGTCCACTGTGGATCTGCTCGCGCCCAGGCTGGGTGGTGGTCCCTACAACGTCGCGCTCGCGGCCGCCAGGCTCGGCGTGCCGACGGCGTTCCTGTCGCGGGTCTCCACCGACCGCTTCGGCGACGCGCTCGTGGAGCGGCTCCGGGCGTCCAACGTGGACATCTCGCTGCTGCAGCGCGGCCCCGAGCCCACCACGCTGGCCGTGGTCGCGCTCGACGAGCACTCCAGCGCGCGCTACAGCTTCTACACCGAAGGCACGGCCGACCGGCTCGTCACCGACCCCGGCCCGCTGCCCGACGAGACGACGGCGCTGTCGCTCGGCACGCTCGGCATGGTGCTCGAGCCAGGTGTCAGTGCGTACGAGGCCGTGCTGCGCCGCGAGTCCGAGCGCGGGGTGCTCACGGCGCTCGACCCGAACATCAGGGCCGACATGATCGCCGACGGGGCCGCGTACCGGACGCGGTTCGAGTCCTGGCTGCCGTACGTGCGCCTGCTCAAGCTGTCGATGGACGACGCGGAGTGGCTCGCGGGCGGGGCCGACGTCACCGACGCCGCGAAGGGCTGGCTCGACGCCGGCGTCGAGGCCGTGGTGCTGACGAACGGCGGCGACGGGCTGTCCGTGCTCACCACCGACGGCGAGGTGGCGAGCGCGCCGACCGTGTCCGTCGAGGTCGCCGACACCATCGGCGCCGGTGACACCGTGCAGGGCGCGCTGCTCGCGTGGCTCGCCGAGCAGGACGTCCGCCGGGTCGCGGACCTCGAGCCCGCCGACTGGTCGCAGGCGCTCGGCTACGCGGCCCGCGCGGCCGCGGTGACCGTGTCCCGCAACGGCGCGGAGCCGCCGACGACGGAGGAGCTCGCTCGATTCTCGTGATCGCGTGAGGCATTCGTCACGTACCGCGACGCCGACCGTGTGAACCTGATCGCAAACGAATAGCTGTGGGTAACACGGTGGCTGCGAACAAGGCGCCTTCTGGACTAGCGTAAAGGGGAATGAATACCCCAGCGGGGCGGTGTGCGGCGCGGCTCAAGGGCCCATGTGTACGTATCCGGTGACCAGCGGAACCTGCTGTCACCACCGGCCCGTGTGACCGTGAGAGGCATGTGCATGTCCGACGCGACTGCGGCGCAGTCCGGGGGCGAGAACGTCGTGCTCCGCCTGCCTGAGGGCGAACACGAGTTGAAGGTCGTCCGCGCCGTCGAGGGCGCCCCTGGTATCGAGCTCGGGAAACTGCTCGCTCAGACCGGCTACATCACCTACGACCCCGGGTTCGTGAACACCGGGTCCGCGTCCTCGGCCATCACCTATATCGATGGCGATCAGGGCGTGCTGCGCTACCGGGGTTACCCCATCGAGCAGCTGGCTCAGCGGTCCACCTTCATCGAGGTCTCCTACCTGCTGATCTACGGCGAGCTGCCGACCGCGGCTCAGCTCGAGGACTTCACGCAGAAGATCAACCGGCACACCCTGCTGCACGAGGACCTCAAGCGGTTCTTCGACGGCTTTCCGCGCGACGCGCACCCGATGCCGGTGCTCTCCAGCGCCGTCTCCGCGCTGTCCACGTTCTACCAGGACTCGCTCAACCCGTTCGACGAACCGAACGTGGAGCTGTCCACGATCCGCCTGCTGGCGAAGGTGCCGACCCTGGCCGCCTACGCCTACAAGAAGTCGATCGGCCAGCCGTTCCTCTACCCGGACAACTCGCTGGGCCTCGTGGAGAACTACCTCCGCATGACCTTCGGGCTGCCGGCGGAGCCGTACGAGATCGACCCCGACGTCGCGAAGGCACTCGACCTGCTCTTCATCCTGCACGCCGACCACGAGCAGAACTGCTCCACGTCGACCGTGCGGCTCGTCGGTTCCTCCGAGGCCAACCTGTTCGCCAGCATCTCGGCGGGCATCATGGCCCTGTTCGGCCCGCTGCACGGTGGCGCCAACAGCGCTGTGCTGGAGATGCTCGAGGGCATCAAGGCCGACGGCGGCGACGTCAACAAGTTCGTCGAGCGCGTCAAGAACAAGGAAAAAGGCGTCCGGCTCATGGGCTTCGGGCACCGGGTCTACAAGAACTACGACCCGCGCGCGAAGATCATCAAGCAGACCGCCGACGACATCCTCCGCAAGATCGGTGGCGGCGACGAGCTGCTCGACATCGCGAAGGCGCTGGAGGAGCGCGCGCTCTCCGACGACTACTTCGTCGAGCGCAAGCTCTACCCGAACGTCGACTTCTACACCGGTCTGATCTACCGGGCGCTGGGCTTCCCGACGCAGTACTTCACGGTGCTGTTCGCGCTCGGCCGCCTGCCCGGCTGGATCGCGCACTGGCGCGAGATGATCCAGGACCCGCAGACGAAGATCGGCCGCCCTCGCCAGATCTACACCGGCGAGAAGCAGCGCGACTACAAGCCGGTCTCGGAGCGCTGAGCACTCCGCTTCTCCGGTTCCAGCTGCAGTGAAGGCCACCTTTCCCGCGTTCAACGCGGTGAAGGTGGTCTTCACTGCATTCGGGGGCGGGAGAAGTCGCGCCGTGTGCACCTTCGCGTTCAGTGGGAGCCGTCTTGCGGTGCGGGTGTGGCAGGCCCGCGTGCTGGAGCGGGGGACTCGCTGACCGGAGCGGGCGACTCGCGTGCTGGAGCGGGGGACTCGCGTGCTGGAGCGGGGGACTCGCGTGCTGGAGTGGGGGACTCGCGTGGTTTGGCGCGGGTCGGCGTTAGCGGGTCAGGGCGTCTTTCAGGCTTACTCGGGTGCCCGTGCGCAGGATCGCGGCGTGGTACACGCGGCCGCCGAGCCACGTCAGCGCCGCGATGGCGGCGAGCGTGAGCACCAGCGCCGCGGCGACCTCCAGCGGGCCCGCCGAGCCCGTCGCGATCCGGCTCGGCATCAGGATCGGCGACAGCGGCGGCACCAGCGACAGCACCGTCGCCGTGGTGCCTTCCGGCTCCTGCACCACCGAGAACCCCGCGATGAACCCCACCAGCAGCACCATCGACACCGGGGTCAGCACCGTCTGCACGTCCTCCTGCCGCGACACGAGCGAACCCGCCGCCGCGAACACCGTCGCGTAGAGGAAGAAACCCAGCACGAACCACAGCAGGCCCCACAGCAGCGTGGTGGTCGCGATGCCGGTGATCGTCAGCACGCCGGTGGCGCTCGCCATCGCGAGTCCGGCCGCCCCGAGGATCGCCAGCTGCGTCAGACCCGTCAGCCCTAGTCCGATCACCTTGCCCAGCAACAGATGCCACGGGCGCACGGTGGAGAGCAGGATCTCCACGACCCGGCTCGACTTCTCCTCCACGATGCCCTGCGCCACCAGCGAGCCGTACGTCGTGATTCCCATGTAGAGCAGGAACATCATCACCAGCGCGATCACGAGGCGCTGGCCCTGCGCGGGATCGGTCCGCTCGAACGCGCTCACCTCGACACTCGCCGAGCCGACGTCGCTCAGCACCTCGGCCGGGTTCAGCCCGGCCTGCAGCAGCTTGGCGCGCAGCACCTCCTGCCCGGAGATCCCGTTGAGCAGCGCCTCGAGCTGTTGGTCCAGCTCGGATTTCACCTGCACGCGCAGGTTGGCCGGGCTGCCGGAGACCAATGCGTCCAGCTCGCCCGCCCGCACCTGTTCGGCACCCCGCTCCGGGTCGGCGATCCTGCGGGTCTCCACGTCGAGGCCCGCCTGCTGCGCTCCGGCCCTCAGCGGCTCCGCGACGGCCACCGCCTGACCGGTGAGCCCGACCGTGGTGCGTCCCGCGTTGCTCGCGAGGTTGGCCTGGAAGAGCAGATAACCGGCGAGGACGGCGAGGATCACGGCCGTGCCGATCAGGAAACCCCTGGTGCGCAGTCGTGCGCTCAGCTCCCGCTGCGCCACGAGGCGCACGGCGGTGGCCGGCGGGACGGTGCGCCTTCGGCCGGTCACGACGCGGCCTCCCCGGTGACGGCGCTGCGGAAGAGTTCGGTGAGCGAGGGGTGGTGCCGGGTGAACTCGCGCACCGGTCCGGTCGCGAGTGCCGCGGCGAGCACGGTCTGGTCGTCGATGTCCGGCGCCAGTTCCACCAGCGTGCCGTCGCCGTTCTCGGAGAGCACCCGCACCCCGGGCAGGTGCGCCGCCCAGCCGGCTGGCGCATCCGGCGCCAGCACCGTGATGCGGGAGGCGGCTCCCGCGGTGAGGCCGGAGACCGAGTCGCACGCCACGATCTGTCCACTTCGGATGATTCCCACGCGGTCGCACAGGCGCTCCACCAGATCGAGCTGGTGACTGGAGAAGACCACGGGCACTCCCGTGGCCGCCTTCTCGCGCAGCACGTCGCTCATCACGTCCACGGCGATGGGGTCCAGGCCGGAGAACGGTTCGTCGAGCACGAGCACGTCGGGCTCGTGCACCAGCGCCGCGGCGAGCTGCACCCGCTGCTGGTTGCCGAGCGAGAGCTTCTGTACCTCGTCGCCGCGTCGCTCGGCGAGACCGAGCCGCTCGATCCAGCTCTCGGCGCCGCGATGTGCCTCGTTGGCGGAGAAACCGTGCAGCTGTGCGAGATAGACGAGCTGGTCGAGTACCTTCATCTTCGGATAGAGCCCACGTTCCTCGGGCAGGTAACCGATGCGCGTGCGCGTCTCGTGGGTGACGGCCGCGCCGTCGAAACGGACCTCGCCGGAGTCGGCGGCCAGCACGCCGAGCACGATCCGCATGGTGGTGGTCTTGCCCGCGCCGTTGCTGCCGACGAAGCCGAACAGTTCGCCGGGGCGCACGTCGAAGGTCACGGAGTCGAGGGCGGTGACCTTGCCGAACCGCTTCGAGACGCGGTCGATCTCCAGCGTCCGATCACCCATGCCGAGTTCCCTCCTGGCCGTGTCCACGGGCAAGGGTACGCGGCGCGCCGCAGGCCGTCAGGCCGTCTCGGCAAGTCCGTGCAGGGTACGGGCCACCAGGTCCGCCACGCGCTCGCGCGCGGCGTCGGCCTCGGTCGCGACGAGTCCCAGCCGGGTGCGCCGGTGCAGCACGTCGTCGGCGTCGAGCGCGCCCTCGTGCCGCACTGCCCAGACCACCTCCGCGCCGGTGATGCCGCAACCGGGGAACAACGGCCTGCCGAGGTCGTCGTCCATGTCGGCGAGGGCGGCCACGCGCGGCGCCTCGGTGCCGTACTTGGCGACCAGCTCTGGCGGCGCATCCACTGTGGACAATGCTCGCCGGTCCGCTGCGCCGAGTAGTGGCAGATCCCTCGTGCGCACCGGTCCCGCGTCGAGTCCGCTGGCGCGCACCGCCCCGGTGACGGCGTCCTCGGCCATCTTGCGGTAGGTCGTGAGCTTGCCGCCCACCACGGTCAGCACGCCCGAGGCCGGGTCGGTGAGCACCGCGTGCCTGCGCGAGAGATCGGAGGTGCTGCCGTCGGCTGCGAGCAGTGGGCGCAGCCCGGCGAAGGTTCCGAGCACGTCGTCGTGCGTGAGCTCGCGTGCCAGCACGGCGGAGGCGGCCTTCAGCAGGAAGTCCACATCGGACTGTGGTGCCTCGGCGACCTCGGGAGGCTCGCCGGGCACCGGCTCGTCGGTGAGGCCGAGGTAGGCCCGTCCGCCGGGCTGGGGCAGCAGGAACACGAATCGGCTGTGCGAGCCGGGAACGGGAGCCAGTACCGACGTCTCGCCGAGTCCGGTGCGGTCCGCGTCGAGTACGACGTGTGAGCCGCGCGAGGGGCTCAGGTGCACCGAGGGCACGAGCGAACCCGCCCACACTCCTGTCGCGTTGACCACCTGACGGGCGTGCAGGTCGACGTGCTCGCCGGTCAGTTCGTCCCGGGCTCGCACCCGGTCGGCCGTCAGCTCGCTCACGCGCAGCCGGGTGAGCACGCGCGCGCCGAACGAGGCCGCGGTCCTCGCGAGTGCCACCACGAGGCGCGCGTCGTCGGTGAGCGCGCCGTCGAAGGAGAGCAGTCCGCCGCGCAGCCCCGTCGGGCGCAGCCCGGGGGCGAGCGCGAGTGCCTCGGCGGCGGGCACCGAGCGTGGCCGGGGGAGCAGGCTCGACGGCGTCCGCGCGCTCCGGCGCAGCGCGTCGCCCGCGTGCAGCCCCGCGGTGGTGAGCAGCCGCTCCGCCCTCGGGGTGCCGTCGAAGAGCGGGAAGAGCTGCCCGAGCGCCCTGGTCAGGTGCGGAGCCGTGCGGGTCATGAGGATGCCGCGTTCCACCGCGCTCTCCCTGGCGATGGCCAGGTCCCCGTGCGCGAGGTAGCGCAGTCCGCCGTGCACGAGCTTGCTGGAGAAGCGCGACGTGCCGAAGGCGAGGTCGCGTGCTTCGACGAGGGCCACCGACAGTCCGCGCGAGGCGGCGTCGAGCGCGATCCCGGTTCCGGTCACGCCGCCACCGACCACCAGCAGGTCCACGCGCTCGCCCGAGGCCAGCTCGGCGAGTTCCCTGGACCGCCTGCGCGCGGACAGCGAGGCCCTGATCATGGCGTCAGTGCCGCGCTCAGTACGTGCCGAAGCTCGCGGAACAGGGCCTCCTCCTCGACGTCGATCGTGGCGGGCCGCAGTGACAGCACGAACGACTGCACCACGAGCAGCAGCGCGCGCACCTGCGCTCCCGGCTCGCCCCTGCGGATCGAGCCGTCGCGCTGACCGTCCAGGACCAGCGCGCGCACCACGTCCTCGGCGAAGCGCTGGGTCGTGCCGAGCCGCTCGGTGACGTAGGGCAGCAGCAGTTCGGCGTCGAGGTCTAGCACGGTGCGCATCAGCGAGTCGGCCACCAGGCCGCGCACGGCGCCGACGGCGCTGTCGACCAGGCGTTCCCGTGCGTTGGTCGCGGTGCTGACCTCGGTGGCCACCCCTCGCAACAAGGTCCCGAACTCGCGGGTCATCAACGCCGCGAGGATGCTGCGGACATCAGGGAAGCGCCGGTACAGCGTCATCCTGCTCACCTCGGCGGTGCGGGCGATCTCGGCGAGCGTGGTGCGCCGGACCCCGGTGGCCAGCACGCACTGCTTGGCAGCGTCGAGCAGCTCGTCGTCCGACACGCGACTCGCTGCGGACCGGTCACGGGTGGCCGCGAGCGCGCTCTGAGGCTTGACGACAGTGTGACGTTCGAGCTTCATGTGTCACACTTTAGTGGTGAAAGACAGTGTTGACCACCGCCTACGAGGATCGTGGACTCCCGAAGGTCCCGGAGCGGTCGAACTAGCCCCCAAGGCTATGCGCTGGCTTGAGCAGCGTATCGGCGAATGCACCGCGGACGCTCCTGTCGCACCGAATTCGGCCATAGCCGTCGCGGAGTCCCGGATACCCACCGCCGCGCACGCCAAACTGGTCGCGATCGTGGGCGAGGAGTACGTGCTGGACGATCCGGCCGAGCGACTCGGCCGCAGCGGTGGGCTGTCCTACGTCGACCTGCTGCGCCGCCGCTATCCCTCGTCCCCGCCCGCCGTGCCCGACGCCGTGGTGCTGCCCGCGGACCCCGAACAGGTGCAGCGCGTGCTCGAGGTGTGCGCCGAGCACGACATCGGCGTGGTGCCCTTCGGCGGTGGCACCTCCGTCGTCGGCGGGGTCACCGCGCTGCGCGGCGACAAGGACAGCGTGCTCGTGCTGGACCTCGAGCGGCTCGACCGGCTCGTCTCCGTCGACCCCGTGTCGCGAGTGGCCGTGTTCCAGGCAGGTGTGCGAGGTCCTGACGCGGAGCGCCTGCTGTCGGTTCACGGACTCACCCTCGGCCACGTGCCGCAGTCGTTCGAACGCGCCACCATCGGCGGTTTCGCCGCGACGCGGTCCGCAGGCCAGGCGTCGTCCGGCTACGGCCGGTTCGAGGACATGGTCACCGGGGTGCGGCTGGCGACGCCGAAGGGTGAGTGGCGGCTCGGGGTCGCGCCGGCGTCGGCGGCGGGACCGGACCTGCGTGCGCTGGTGCTCGGCAGCGAGGGCACGCTCGTCGTGCTCACCGAGGTCGCCGTGCGTGTGCGCCCGCTGCCCGAGCGCGAGCGGTTCGAGGGCTTCGTGCTCGACGGCTGGGAACGCGGCACGCTCGCCGTGCGACACCTGGCCCAGCGTGGCCTGCTCGCCGACGTCACCCGGCTGTCCGATGTGGACGAGACGGCGTCGTCGTTCGCGCTCTCGGGCGGCTGGAAGACCGGACTGCTGCGCCGGTACCTCGGCGCGAAGGGGATCGCGCAGCCGTGCCTGCTGATCCTCGGCTGGTACGGCGATGCCGTGCAGCGGCGCAGGGAAGCCGTGCGCAGCCTGCGCGCGGCCGGTGCCGTCGGACTGGGCGCGGCGCCGGGGCACGCGTGGCAGCGCGGGCGCTTCACCGGCCCGAGGCAACGCGACGCTTTGCTCGAGGCGGGCGCGTGCGTCGAGACGCTGGAGACCGCGGCGCACTGGTCCGAGCTGCCCGCGGTGTACGAGCGGGTGCGCTCCGCCCTGCACGGCGCGCTGGAGAGCCCGCTCGTGCTGTGCCACGTCTCGCACGCCTACGAGACGGGTGCCTCGCTGTACTTCACGGTGCTCGCCGCGCGCGATCACTCCGACCCGATCGGGCAGTGGGAGCGGGCGAAACGAGCCGCGTCGGAGGCCATCGCCGGGCAGGCGGCGACGATCTCCCACCACCACGCCGTCGGCACCGACCACGCGCCCTATCTCGCCGCGGAGATCGGCGCGGTAGGCGTGAACGTACTCCGAGCGGCCAAGACCGCCGTGGACCCGAAGGGCATCCTCAACCCGGGCAAACTCCTACCCCCCGCACCCCAGCGCTGACAACCGCGGTGAAGGGCACCTCTACCGCATTGAACGCAGTAAAGGTGCCCTTCACCGCGGTAGCGGGATCGGGGTGGCGTTCAGGCCGTGGGTGAGTGCTGGGGTTCCCGTCAGGTGCAGGGCCTCGTGTTGGGGGACTTTCGCCGTGCGCACCGGGGCGCCGTCGACCAGCAACGGCATCCGCGCCGGCCCCGCGGCGACGTAGGTGAGCACGCCCTCGACCGCCGCGCCGTCCTCGAGCCGCACGGTGCCGGTGTGCAGGCGCGCGAGGTCGTAGCGCACCCCGCGGCCCTCACAGCGATCCAGTACCTCGACCTGCTCCGGCGTCGCGAACCACACCGCGTGCCACTCCGTCACGCCGGGCGCGGCGGACAGCGTCGCGGGCCGCTGACCGTCCCGCTCGCGCAGCCCGCTCGCCCACACCGCGGCAAGGCCCGTGCACTCGGCTCGGGCCACAACCACCGGCTCGGCGCCGAGGCCCAGGTTCTCCCTCAGCCACGTGATCTTGGCCGGGCACGCGTTGGAGCCGTAGGCGAGCACGGGAATCCGGTCCGTGCGCCAGCCCCGCGGCGCCGTGTCCAGCGGATGACCCGCCCCGTCCCGGTGCACGAACGAGCACTCCGGTCGCGCACCGGGATACGGGTTGGGCGGGAAGTCGGCGTCGGTGAACAGGATCAGTCGAACACCACCACGCTGCGCAGCACGTCACCCTTGTGCATGCGCGCGAACGCCTGCTCGACGCCGTCGACGGCGATCCGCTCGGTGACGAACTTGTCCAGCGGCAGCCTGCCCTGCTGGTACAGGTCGACCAGCATCGGGAAGTCCCTGGACGGCAGGCAGTCGCCGTACCACGACGACTTGAGCGAGCCGCCGCGCGCGAAGAAGTCGATCAGCGGCATGTCGTCGAGCCGCATGTCCGGCGTCGGCACTCCCACCAGCACCACCGTGCCTGCGAGGTCGCGGGCGTAGAACGCCTGCTTCCACGTCTCGGGCCTGCCGACGGCGTCGATCACCACGTCGGCACCGAAGGAGCCGGTGAGCTCCTGTACCGCCTCGACGACCTCGTCGTGGCTCTTGCCGCGCGTGTTGAGCGTGGCGGTGGCGCCGAACTCCTTGGCCCACTCCAGCTTCGCGTCGTCCATGTCGACCGCGATGATCGTGGTGGCGCCGGCCAGGTGCGCGCCCGCGATCGCGGCGTCGCCGACGCCACCGCAACCGATCACGGCCACCGAGTCACCGCGTGACACGGCCCCGGTGTTCATGGCGGCGCCGATCCCGGCCATCACGCCGCAGCCGAGCAGGCCGACCACAGCCGGCTCCGCGGAGGGGTCCACCTTCGTACATTGTCCACTGTGGACCAGCGTCTTCTCCATGAACGCGCCGATGCCGAGCGCGGGGCTCAGCGGCGTCCCGTCGGCCAGCGTCATCGGCTGGCTCGCGTTGAACGTGGAGAAGCAATACCAGGGCTTGCCCTTCTTGCACGCCCGGCAGGTTCCGCACACGGCGCGCCAGTTGAGCACCACGAAGTCGCCGGGCTCGACGTCGGTGACACCCTCGCCGACCTGCTCCACGTACCCGGCGGCCTCGTGTCCGAGCAGGAATGGGAACTCGTCGTTGATGCCACCCTCGCGATAGTGCAGATCGGTGTGGCAGACCCCGCACGCTTTGATCGCCACCACCGCCTCGCCCGGACCTGGATCCGGAACGATCACGGTCTCCAGCGAGACCGGCTCACCCTTCGCGCGGGACACCACGCCCTGGACCTCGTACGGCATGCGCTTCTCGTCCTTTCGGCAGCATTGCTCCTAGGCGAAGCTTGCCACGGACCATGCGGTCATCGCGACATGCGCATGCGTCACGGGTTGATGAGATAGACGATTCCTCCGGGTCCGCTCGCGACGTTGCCCTCGGCGTCGTAGCGTTGCGTGCGCTGCCAGATCGTCTCGAACTGCTCGCGCGGGTACACGTTGCGCACGCCCTCGGCGCTGTCGGCGGCGGGATCGTTGACGATCACGTCGCCGTCGGCGGTGAAGCCGACGACCACCATGATGTGACCCGCCGTGCCGTACCCGGCGCCGTCGAGCTCGCTCGCCAGGAACGACTGCGACGTGATCACGGGGACGCCGCGCGCGATGTAGCTCTCGAGCTCGGTGAGCGAGTGCAGGCGCGTGATGTGGCCCCTGAGGCCGTAGTACCCGGCGTAGGCGGTGTTGAACGGCCAGTTGCCGGTGCCCTCGTAGTCGTAGTCGTAGGTGAACCGCGCCGCGTGGGCGACGGGACGGTCGGGGTAGTCGGCAGGCAGCCACGACAGGTCCTGCTCGCTCGGGCGCTTGCCCCAGTACTCCACCACCATGGCCGTGGACGTGGGGCTGCACCAGTTCTGGCCGCCTCCGCCGAACTCCGGATAGTTTCCGCTGTGCACGTTCTGCGCGTAGCGCGGCACGTCGAGCTCGACGCCGCTGGCCTCGCCAGGCTCCGAGATCGGCACCTCGAACCGGTCGGGCACGTCCGACGTCATCGCACCGGCGCTGCGCAGCACCGGCGTGGCGGCGGTGCCCTTCTCGCGGTAGAGGCTCACGCGCAGCTGGAACGAACGCAGCGCGACGCCCGGCTCGGCCACGAGGGTGTCCACGCTGACGCTCGCGTGCTCGTCGCTCTGGTCCGGCACGGTCGTGCGCTGGATGTCGGCGTCGCCGTGGGCCCACTTGCCGAGCACGTACCAGGCGGTGTCCTCGCCCGCCGCCGTCGTCGCCCTGGCCTCCACGCGCAGCCACGTCTTCGCGGGCGTCTCGGCTGTCCAGGACGCGATCAGCTCGGAGGCGTCGAAGCCTGGCTCGTGCACCGGCGAGGTCCACCGCCCGTACTCGTAGGCGCCCTCGGCGCCCGCGGGCGTGCCGATGCGAAGGCCCTGCTCACCGGCCTCGACCCCGGCCAGCTCGCCGCGCGCGAAGTCGCGCTCGGTGCCCCAGCCGCGGTAGTCGATCCGCTCGTTCTCGCGGGCGAGCGCGGTGGGCTGGGTGATGGCGGACACCGCGATGGCCGCCAGTAGGACCGTGGAGAGTCGTCCGCGCATGGGAAAGATTTTCGTCTTTTTTTCAGCTCTCTGTAAACCTTTGTCGTTCGATCAGATCACGGCCTGGCTCTGGGTCACCTTCGCGGCGAGCCTGCCGTCGTCGTCATGGATCTCGGTCTCCACCACGATCACCTTGCGGCCCGTGTGCAGCGCCGTGGCCGTCGCGGTGGCGTGCCCTGACGAGACGGGCCGCAGGAAGCTCGTGCGCGACTCGATGGTCGTGGTGCCCCGCGCCCCGTCGGGCAGGTTCAGGAAGGCGCACACGGCGGCCGTCGAGTCGGCCAGCGACATCAGCACCCCGCCGTGCAGGGTGTCGCCGAGCGTGCACAGCGACTCGTCCCACGCGATGCGGCTGCGCACCCGCTGAGCGGAGTGCTCGAGCACCTCGACGCCGAGGCGCTCGGTGAACGGCATGGTCTGGTGGAACAGGGTGGTGCCCTCGGCGTCCATGACCAGCACACTGCCGCACTCCGAGCGCCGCGTCGATTACCCGGGAGGTAAGGCTCCGGCGTCCCCTAGAAGTGCGAGATGTCGAGCTTGCCGTCGGAGTGGGCGGCGCGCAGGCGCTTCTTGTCGAACTTGCCGACGCTGGTCTTCGGCACCTCCTCGACGAAGGTCCAGTGCTCCGGCAGCTGCCACTTGGCGACCTTGCCCTCCAGGAACGTGCGCAGCTCCTCGGCGCTGACGGTCTCGCCCTCCCGCAGCACCACCGCGACCAGCGGGCGCTCGTCCCACTTCTCGTCGGGCACGCCGATCACCGCGGCCTCGGCGACCGCCGGGTGCGACATCACCGTGTTCTCCAGGTCGACCGACGAGATCCACTCGCCGCCGGACTTGATGACGTCCTTCGCGCGGTCGGTCAGCGTCAGGTAACCGTCGTGTGTGATCTTTCCGACGTCGCCGGTGCGCAGCCAGCCGTCGCGGAACTTCTCCGGGTCCACCTCGCCGCTCGGGCTGTAGTAGCCGCCCGCGATCCACGGGCCGCGAACCTCCAGCTCACCGACGTTCTCGCCGTCCCACGCCACCTCGTTGCCGTCGTCGTCGATCAGCCGCGCGCGCACCGAGGCCGGGAAGCGGCCCTGGGTGTAGCGGTACTGCCAGGCCCGCTCGCCGGTCGCCGACGCGGGCGGCCTGGCGACGCTGCCGAGTGGCGAGGTCTCGGTCATGCCCCAGGCGTGCAGGATCGGCACGCCGTAGCGCTCCTCGAACGCGTGCATCATCGACGGCGGGGCCGCCGAGCCGCCCACCACGACCTCGCGCAGGTGGGAGATGTCCTGCGGGTTGGCGTCGAGCTGCTGCAGCAGGCCCTGCCAGATCGTCGGCACGGCTCCCGCGAACGTGGGCCGCTCCGCCGCGAGGATCTGCGCGATCGGCTCGGGCTGCAGGAAGCGGTCGGGCATGATCACCGAGGCCCCGACCATGAACGCCGCGTACGGCATGCCCCACGACATCGCGTGGAACATCGGCACGATCACCAGCGCTGTGTCGGACTGGTCGAGCCGCATGCTGTCGCTCATGCACACCTGCATCGAGTGCAGCCAGATCGAGCGGTGGGAGTACACGACGCCCTTGGGATCACCGGTGGTGCCGGAGGTGTAACACATCGCGGCGGCGGAGCGCTCGTCCACGTCGGGCCAGTCGAAGGTCTCGGGCTGCGCGGCGAGCAGTTCGTCGTAGGAGTGCACCCGCACGCCCTCCGGCGCCTCGAGCGACGCGGGATCTCCGTTCGCGACGATCACGTGCTTGACGGTCTTCATCTGCGGCAGCTGCTTCGCGAACAGCGGCACGAGCGTGCCGTCCACGATGATCACGTGGTCCTCGGCATGGTTGGCCACGAAGACCAGCTGCTCGGGAAAGAGCCGGATGTTGAGCGTGTGCAGCACGGCACCCATCGCCGGAATCGCGAGATAGGCGGCCAGGTGCTCGGCGTTGTTCCACATGAACGTGCCGACACGTTGGTCCCCGGTCACACCGAGGCCGCGCAGAGCGCCCGCGAGCTGGGCCGCGTGCTTGCCCACGTCGCCGTAGGTCTCGCGCCGCGGACCGCTGGAAGTCCACGTGACGACCTCGCTCTCGGAGTGCAGCGTGGAGCCGTGCCTCAGCAGGTGGGCGAGGGAAAGCTGGTCGTCCTGCATCGTGCTCAACATCGTGTTCTCTCCCGCGGTCCGCTCGACTGTGAACTGGGTTACGCGCGAGCCTAATGCGCTAAAAGTCAACAAGACATGTGCTGACCGCACAACCGTTACGGACCGCAGCTGAATGCTTCCCCGGACGACTGGGCCCCCTGACCTGCATGACCCGGTTGAGGGGACATTGCGTGTCGATTTCGCGGTCACGGTTGTCTTGGCGTTTACTGGGGCCCGTGGTAAGTGACGGCCTGGCCAGCGCTTGCTTCAGCAAGCATCTGGGGACCTGGGTTGTCGCCGCTCACGCGGCACCCGAGAAGAAAGGATTAGTACGTTGGCTCTGCCTACGTTGACTCCGGAACAGCGGGCGGAAGCCCTGGCCAAGGCGGCCGAGGCTCGCAAGGCGCGCTCGGAGCTGCTCGCGTCGATCAAGTCCGGCAAGGAAAGCATCGACAAGGTGCTGAACCGGGCGAAGGAAGACAAGACGGTCGGCAAGACCAAGGTCACGCAGCTGCTGAAGGCCGTGCCGGGCCTCGGGGCCGTGAAGGTGGCCGCGCTGCTCGAGCAGGCGGGCATCGACCCCGACCGCAGGGCCGCCGGCCTCGGCGAGCGTCAGCGCGAAGCGCTCATCAACGCGCTCAAGTAGTCACTCGAGCCGTCCACCGTGAGTGGCTGACCTGGCACTACAGCCCGGTCAGCCACTCACGCGGCAGTCCCATGGCCGTGGCAAGGGTCGCGAACTTCGCCGACGTCTCGTCGAGCTCCGCGCCCGGGTCCGATTCCGGCACGATGCCCCCACCCGCGTACAGCCGCAGCGACCGCTCGGCGACCTCGGCGCAGCGGATCGTGACCGCCCATTCTCCGTCGCCCTCGGCGTCCACCCAGCCGACCGCGCCCGCGTAGTAGCCGCGTTCGAACGGCTCCAGCTCCGTCACCAGCTCCCGCGCCGAGTCCGTCGGCGTTCCGCAGATCGCAGGCGTCGGGTGCAGTGCGGCCGCGAGGTGCAGGGCCGTGACGTCCCGGTCGGCCAGCTCGCCCGTGACCGTGGTGCCGAGATGCCACATCGTCGGCGTCGACACCAGCTCGGGCAGGTCCGGCGCGTCCAGCTTGCGGCAGTACGGCCGCAGCGCCTCCACCACGGCCTCGGCCAGCACCGCGTGCTCGATGTGGTCCTTGCGGGAGGCCAGCAGCGCCTGTCCGTTCTCGCGGTCGATCACCGGGTCGGCCGAGCGCGGCATCGAGCCCGCGTGCGGGTGCGACACCACACGGTCGCCCTGCCGGGAGAGCAGCAGCTCCGGGCTCGCGCCCACCAGCGTCCGCCCACCGGGCAGGCCTGCCGCGAACGTGTAGCCCGTCGCGTTGTCCTTGACGAGGTTGTGCAGGATCGCCTCCGGCTCCACGGCGTCGGCGAACTCCAGGTCCACCGCTCGCGCGAGCACCACCTTGCGCAGCCCTCGCTCGTCCAGCGCTGCGATGGCGCGGGCCACGGCGTCGACGTGCCGCCGTCCCTCCGGCACCCCCGCGACCCGCACGGGACGGCCCACCTCGCGGCGGGCCAGCCGGTCGACCGAGGGATGCGCCGCGCCCGTGAACCGCACGGACTCGGGCACCACCAGCCGGCCCGGCGTGCCGCCACCGGCGACGGTGTCGAAGGGGAGCACGCCCGCCGCGATGGGGGCGGAAGCGTCGGCGAGAGCGTCGCGGACCCGCTCGGCGAGCAGCGTCTCGTCGGTGCCGGTGAGCTCGTGGGAGACGCCGGAGCCGAGGATCGTGCGGTGCGCCGTCGCGAGGAAGAAATCTCCTCGCGCGTAGTCCTCGAGCAGTCGCGCGGCGTCCATATCTCCCTATTGTCCGCCCGTCAGCGGATGGGTGACCACCAGCGCTGGGTGACCTCCATCTCGTCACTGGTGAGCGCCGCGATGGCCGCGCGGTAGTCGTCGCCGGGGTCGAGGTCGGCCATCCTGGTGCGTTCCGGGCTCAGCGCCGGGTCGGCGGAGTCGGTCAGCTTGGCGGGCTCGCCGGGCGGCGACATGGTGAGGCTGCCCAGCGGGATCCGCAGGCCGCGGCCGGTGGCCTTCATGACCGCCTCCTTGCGCGTCCAGTAGCGGAAGAAGGCCTCGGTCCGCTCACGCTCGGACAGGCCGGTCAGCGCGGCGCGCTCGGCGTCGTTGAGGGCGTAGCCGAGCAGGCCGTCGTCGACGGTGCGCGAGGCCGTCTCGACGTCGAGGCCGAGCGGGGTCCCGGTGCTGATCGCGACGCCGACGCGGTCGCCGGAGTGGGAGATCGACAGCGCCAGGTCTGCGCCGGGAATGCGGGGCGGGCCGTGCTGCTTGCCGCAGTCGTCGCACGTCGCGTCGAACTCGACGGCCGTGGCCGCGATGCCGAGGCGCTCGCCCGCCAGCGTCTTCGCCAGGACCCTGCCGGTGAGGAAGCGTCTGCGGTCCTCGTCCCTGCGGTACGCGGCGTGCCGCTCGCGCTCGGGTTCGGTGAGCAGCGCCAGGCGCTCGCCGGTCTCGAGGATCGGGGTCGACCACCACACCGCGCACTCGATCACGCGCCAAATCTACGGGGTGCGCAACGAGTGCCGCCAGGTCCGGAGTGCGTTACCTTGGTCCCTAAGCAACCGCTTAGTAACGAGGGAGTCGGCGGCAATGGATTTCAGTCTCAGTGTCGAGGAGCGCGAGATTCGTGACTGGGTGCGGACCTTCGTGCAGCGGGAGCTCGTCCCGCTCGAGCAGGAGGTGCTCCGCAGGGAACGCGCGGGCGAAGCCGGCCTGCCTGCCGAGGAGCTCGAAGCGCTCCAGCTGAAGGCGCGTGACTCCGGCTTCTGGGGCGTGCAGACCCCCGAGGAGTACGGCGGCATGGGGCTCTCCGCGGTGATGACCGCGCTGCTGGAGGCCGAGCTCGGCCGCACGTTCGTGCCCTTCCGCTTCGGCGGCTCCGCCGACAACATCCTCTTCTACGCCAACGAGGAACAGCGGCAGCGCTATCTGCTCCCGACGATCGAGGGCAAGCGCAAGTCGTGCTTCGCCATCACCGAGCCCGGTGCGGGCTCCGACGCCAAGGCCATCAGGGCCACCGCCCGCAAGGACGGCGCCGACTGGGTCATCAACGGCGAGAAGACCTTCATCACCGGCGGCAGCGAGGCCGACTTCACGATGGTCTTCGCCATCACCGATCCCGAGAAGGGCGCGGACGGCGGAGTGACCTGCTTCCTCGTCGACCGCGAGATGGGCTGGCGTTCCGAGCACATCGACACGATGGGCGAATGGGGTCCCGCCGCGCTCGTCTTCGAGGACGTCCGCGTGCCGGAGAGCCAGATCCTCGGCGAGCTCGGAGGTGGCTTCAACCTGGCGATGCAGTGGATCGGCCGCGGTCGCTACCTGCTTCCCGCGCGCGCCATCGGTTCGTGTGAACGACTGCTGTCCATGGCGATCGAACACGCCAACAGCAGGGAGACCTTCGGCGCTCCCATCGCCGACCGGCAGGCGATCCAGTGGATGATCGCCGACTCCGGTGTCGAACTCGAAGCCCTGCGCTGGCTGGTGCTGCACGCCGCCTGGCAGGTGGACTCCGGATTGGACTCCCGGCACGCGCAGTCGATCGCGAAGCTCTACGGCGGCCAGAAGGCCAACGAGATCGTTGACCGGGTGCTGCAGATCCACGGCGGAATGGGCTACACCCGGGAACTGCCGATCGAGCGGTGGTACCGGGAGCTGCGACTGCTCCGCATCTACGAGGGGACCGACGAGATCCAGCGCAGGACCATCGCCCGCAATCTGTTGAAGGGGCACGTCAAGGTCGGAGGAACCCTGGGCTGAGAACGCCAGGGGCTCACGCTGCGGTGGCAGGCCGGCGAGTGCCGACCTGCCACCGCAGCGGGATTGTCTCTACTCAGGAAGGAACGGTTTCGCCGCGTTGCCGCAGCGCCAGCGGCACGCCCGCGAGATCCTCCTCGTTGCACAGGATCTTCAGGTCGTAGTACGGGAAGCCGTCCCGTTCGTCGTAGTCGAGGTGGACGGCGAGTACGTCCACCGGCTCACCGAGCCACTGCTGAGCCTGCTTGAGCCAGCCGGCGCAGCGCTCCAACGCGGCCGGGAGATCGTCGTCGCGGAACTCGACCGGACGATAAGGCACATCCTGTACCTGATCCCGTGGGTCGGTGGGCATCGGAAGGCCCGGAGCGAGACCCGCTTCATCGAGTTCCAGCCTGATTGTTTCCTCACTCACCCCACGAGCGTCCCTCAGCAGCGGCTCCGGGGCAAGCTTGGGGGTCCCGGGAGTTCGCCAGGCCACAGCCCGCTGAGACCCGAACGCCCAGCGCACGCAGGGTGAGTTCCACGTGGTGCTCGGCGAGCAGGCGCAGCGAAAGGGGTCCTCGCGATGAGTACCACCTGGCCACCCCGGTGCACATGTCGAGCACGGCGATCCGGGTGACCGTCGGCTGCGCGGTGTCGAAAACGCCCTCGCGCAGGCCCTCCTCGATCGTGTCCGACCACAGCGCCTCGTAGTCGTCGCGCAGCCGCACCACGTCACGGCGCAGGCGAGGCGACAGCACCTCGATGTTGTCGTCGGCCACGCGCGTCTCGTTCGGCTGCCTGGCGTGCGCGGTGACGTGCACCGTGACGAGCCTGCGCACGCGCTCGACCGGGTCGCTGACACCCTCGAGCGCCGTTGTGGCCTCGTCGAGCAGGTTCCGCAGACAATCGCGCATGATCCCGGCGAGCAGCTCCTCCTTGGTGCCCATGTAGTGGTAGAGACTCGCCGACGACAGCTTCGCGGCCTGGGCGAGATCACGGATGCCGGTGCCGTGGAAACCCTTGGTGGCGAACAGTTTCACCGCTGCGCGCCGCACCCGCTCACCCGTCGCTACAGCCATGCGCCCTCCACCCGGTCGTAGGAGCCCGCCAGCTGTTCACCACCGTTTCGGCGCAGCTCTCCCTTGGCGACCCGCTCAGACGGTGTCATCGGCAGTGAGTCCACAAAGGTCCAATAGCGTGGAACCTTGAAATAGGCCAGCCGGGCGGCGCAGAACTCGGCCAGCCCGGCGGGATCGGGTTCGCCGTCGGCCACGACGAACGCCTTGATCTCCTCGCCGCGCAGGGCGTCCGGCACGGCGAGCACCGCCGCCGAACGCACCGCCGGGTGCAGCAGCAGCGCCCGCTCCACCTCGTCGGCGGAGACGTTCTCGCCACTGCGCCTGATCATGTCCCTGGTGCGGCCGGCGTAGAACACCCTGCCGTGCTCGTCCATCGAGGCCAGGTCACCGGTGCGGAACCAACCGCCGCGAAACGCGCGCGCCGTCGCCTCGGGATCGTCGTGGTAGCCGTGCATCAGGCCGACGCCTCTGATCAGCAGCTCGCCGGTCTCACCCCGCGGCACCGGCGAACCCTGTTCGTCGGCGATCATCGCCTCGCGCGAGGGCGTGGGCGTTCCGATGCAGCCCGAGCCCACCAGCTCGTCGTGATCGGCGGGCTCCACCCGCAGGTCGCCGCCCGTCTCGGTCATGCCGAACGCCTCGAACCACGGCACGCCCCACCGCCGCTCCAGCTCGGCGTGCAGGTCTCGTGGAATGGCCGACGCGCTGATCGCCCGCACCCGGTGCTCGCGGTCGTCCGGCGACTCCGGCATGCGCAGCAACAACGTGGGCATCAGGCCGAGGCAGTAGAACCACGTGACGCCGTGCTCGCGCACCTTGGCCCAGAACGTGGACGGATGGAACCGGTCGAGCACCACCAGCGTGGCCCCGCTCGCCAGCCCCGCCGCGACGTTCCACTGTGGATCGACGTAGTGGAACGGCTGCGCGGTGAGCAGGACGTCGTCCTCGCCAAGATGCGGGAATCCGGTGACCAGCCCCTCGGCGAGCGTGGTCCAGTACCGGTGGGGCAGCACGCAGCCCTTGGGCGCGCCCGTGGTGCCCGACGTGTACTGGACGTTCACCGGCAGCTCCGGCGCGTTCGGCGCCGCGGGCGGCGACCCGGCAGGGCGCAGCTCGTCGGGCGTCAGCACGCGCTCGACCGACGTACGCGGCGCGATGGCGGTGAGCAGCTCGGTGAACTCCGGCGCCGTCACCACGAAGCGGGCTCCCGAATGGGCCAGTACGTGTGCGCCGTCCAGCTCGCGGTAACCGGTGTTGAGCGGCACGAGCACCGCGCCGAGCTTTGCGAGCGCCAGCCACAGCAACGGGAACTCGGGCTGGTTGCGCAGCATCACCGCCACCCGGTCACCGCGCGTTGTGCCCAGCGCGGCCAGCGCCGAGGCGAGCTCGTCGGTGCGCCGGTCGACCTCGGCGAAGGTGAGCCGCTGCCCGGTGGCGTCGAACACCCACGCCGTTCGCTCGGGCCACCGGCGCGCCGCGGTGGTGACGAGCGAGGCCAGGTCAGCCACGGGCCCGGAACTCCTCCGTCGTCCTGGCGACCTCCGGCGAGCCGTCCGTGAGCAGCGCGTGGCTGATCTCCAGTTCCAGCGCCGTCTCCACCGCGCTGTCGACTCCCCGGTCGATCGCCCGCTTGGCGAGCGTGACCGCGGCCCGCGGCTTTCCGGCCAGCTGCCGGGCCCAGTCCATCGAGAACTCCAGTAACTCGTCGCGCGCCACGCGCCTGTTGACCAGGCCCATGCCCTTCGCGACGGCCGAGTCGACGCGCTCGCCGAGCAGCACCAGTTCCTTGGCCTTCGCAGGACCGACCAGCAGCGGGAGCAGGCGCGACGCCGCGCCCGTGACGCTGAGGCCGAGGGTGGCCTCGGGGAAGCCGAACACCGCGTCGTCGGCCGCGACCACCAGATCGCAGCCCAGTGCGAACTCCGCACCCGCGCCGATGGCGTAGCCGTGCACCGCGGCGATCACCGGCTGCGGCAGCCCGCGCAGCCTGCGGGTGACGTCCTGGAGCCGCTCGAGCCGGACCCTCGCGTCGCCGTCGGCGGTGGGCGCCTTGAGGTCGTGGCCGGCGCAGAACGCGCGGCCCCTGCCCGCCAGCACCACCGCGCGAACGCTCTCGTCGGCGGCCACTCTGTCCAGCGCTGTGAGCAGGTCGTCGACGAGCTCCGGCGACACGGCGTTGAGCCGGTCGGGCCGGTTCAACCAGACGAGCGCGACGCCCTCGGCGATGTTCAGCTCCACGGTCTCCATGTACCGCAGCCTAGGCGAACCGATCGATCGATCGGTAGCCTCTTGCGGATGGGAGTACGGGATGCCAAGGCCGACGACATCGACGAGATCTGCGCGCTCATCGAGGAGCACGCAGCGTACGAGGGCAAGAACGACCTGATGCTCGACCGCGCCGAGATGGCCGAGCACCTGTTCGGGCCGGACCCGAAGGCCTGGGTGCTGATGGCCGAGTCGGAGGGCGAGGTGGCGGGCATGGCGTTCTGCTCGTGGAACTTCTCCACCTGGGAGGCACGGCCCGGCATCTGGCTCGACGACATCTTCGTCCGGCCCGCGTTCCGGCGACATGGCCTCGGTGGAGAGCTGCTCACCGAGCTGCGCGCCCGCACGAGCGGCAGGGTGGAGTGGGACATGCAGGAAGGCAACGAACGCGCGGCCGGGTTCTACGCCCAGCTCGGTGCCGAGCCGGTGCCCGGGTGGATTCGGTATCGTTGGCGGCCTGACCTGGCCCGATGATGCGTGAAAGGTGTCCGTATCGTGGAGGACATGGCAGACCGGCGTTCGTCCTCGATCGAGGACTACATGCGGGCCATCTACGGTCTGGTCGAGCGCGGTGAGCCAGTCACCAACACCTCACTGGCGGCGCGGCTCGAGGTGAGCCCGTCGTCGGCGTCGGGAATGGTGACCAAGCTGTCGCAGCAGGGACTCGTGGCCCACGTGCCGTACCGCGGCATCGAGCTCACCCCCGACGGCAGGCAGCTGGCCCGGTCGGTGCTGCGCAGGCACCGGCTGATCGAGTCGTACCTGGTGTCGGAGCTGGGCTACACCTGGGACGAGGTGCACAGCGAGGCCGACCTGCTAGAGCACGTGGTGTCCGACCTGCTCGTGGAGCGGATCGCGGCGAAGCTCGGCAACCCGGTGCGCGACCCGCACGGCGACCCCATCCCGGCCGTGGACGGCAGCGTCGAGGAGCTGTCCACGCGCCTGCTCGACGACCTGCCCGCGGGCTCGATCGGCGAGATCGTGCGCGTGTGGGACACCGATCCGGATCTGCTGCGGTACCTGGCCGACCGGTGCATCACGCTGGGTGATCGGATCGAGGTGGTCGAGCGGCAGCCGTTCGGCGGCCCCGTGGTGGTCAAGGTGGGCCCCGCCGCCGAGGCGGCCACCCACGCCCTGGGCACGGAAATCGCCCAAGCCCTGTCGGTAACCCTCCGCTAACCACCCACCCCGGGCGCGGCCCCGGGGGCGCGGCGGCGCCGCTGGCGCCGCGAGTCCCCCGCTCCGGTGCGCGAGTCCCCCGCTGACGCGTGCGAGTGGCCCATTCCGGCGCACGAGTTCCCCGCTGGGGCTTGCGAGTGCCCCGCGCCTGCGCACGAGTGGCCCGCTGGAGCAGGCGAGTGGCCCACACGGGCGCGAGTCCCCCGCTCGGGCGCGCGAGTTCCCCGCTGGGGCGCGCGAGTTCCCCGCTGGGGCGCGCGAGTCGTGCATTCAGGCTCGCGAGTTGTGTGCTCTGGATCGCGAGTCGTGCAGTCCAGACCGCGAGTTGTGCGTCCCCGACTTCGAGATCCGCATAGGGATCGTGCCGCGCGCGTTCCGTTGCGCATTCCCGGTGTTCGGGTCCGTGTGGTGGACGATCGGCGTTGCACGGGCATTTGCTGGATCGCGCAACTCGCGCCCGGGAACGGGGGACTCGCGTGCCTCGACGCGGGACTCGCGAACTCGAGCGGGGAACTCGCGTGCCGCAACGGGGGACTCGCGATTGCGAGCGCACGACACGCGCGCCGGAGCGCACGACACGCGCGCCGGAGCGCACGATACGCGGGCCGGGCGGACGTATTCGGGTGCGGGAGTGGGGAACTCGCTTGCTGGAGTGGGGGACTCGCGCGTCTGGGCGGGGGACTCGCGGGCCGGAGCGGGGGACTCGCGGGGTCGGCTTGGCGGGGCGTTCGGGCTGACAAGGGACCTTCGCCCCTTACGGGGGTGCGCGCGCCGCTCATACGTTGAATCGGATCCTCGATGGGCGGGAGCAGCGATGACCGGTCAGCGAACACAACAGATGGACCGGGGCCAGGGCGCTGCGCGCGAGGTGGAGTCGCTTCTGGCGACCGGGCCTTTCGCCGCGGCGCTCCGAGCGGCGATACGCGCACGGGGCCTGGGGCTCGAGCGGATCCAGTACCGGCTTCGCCGACGCGGCGTGCCGGTGAGCCTGGCGACGCTGAGTCACTGGCAGTCCGGCCGGTGCCGTCCTGAGCGCCCCGGGTCCCTGGCGGCACTGAAGTACCTCGAGGAGGTGCTCGAGGTGCCGCAGGGTTCCTTACTCCGGCTACTTGCCGTCGAAAACGGCGGCCAGCGCGTCACGCAGATGCGTCAGTGAGCGCTGGATCCACGGCAGCGTGACGGGGTCGGCGCTGCGCAGTGCCGTGCGGCGCTGTTCGGCGTCGGCTCCGTAGAGGAGGCTGGTCGCGGCCCGGAACCGCAGTGCTCCGGGATCGTCTCCGAACTCGGAACCGGCCAGCACTCCGACGCCGTGGTGGTCGAGCAGATGCTCGGCGAGCTGGGTGCTCGTGCGAAAACCCTTGGACCGCAACGGTTCCAGGTCCGGGTAGAGGTAGAACCCTGCCCGTGGCGGGCGGCAGGTCGCGCCCGCGGCCGTGAACTCCGCGTGGACCGCGCGGGCGACAGCGCCGTGCAGCGCCCGGCTCGCGTCGATGTGGGCGCGGACCTCGGGCGGCTCGCCGAGCACGTACGTGGCCACCTCCTGCATGGGTGCGGGCAGGCTGGACCACACCTCGCTCGCCACGCCGACGAGCGCCGCGCGCACGTCCGGCCGTGGCACGCGGGCGAAGCCGATGCGGTAGCCGCCGAGCGCCATGTTCTTGCTGAGCCCTGCCGTGACAATGGTCCGCTCCGGCAGTTCCGTGGCGGGGCTGTGCACGGCCGTGGAGTCGTGGACGAGGTCGCGGTAGATCTCGTCGGAGAGCACGGTGAGCCCGTGATTCGCCGCGACGGCGCACACGTCCTTGACCAGCGCCGCGTCGGCGAGTGTCCCGGTGGGGTTGTCGGGCACGGTCAGGATCAGCACGCCGGGCTCGGCGCCGTCCTTGCGGGCGCGCGTCAGTTCCCGGTCGAGCACCTCGGGATCGGGCACGCCGCCCGCGGCCTCGGGCACGGCAACGCCGAGCACGCGCTTGCCGACCAGCGCCGCCTGCGCCGCGTAGCTGACCCACGACGGCTGAGGGAGCACCAGGTCGCCGGGCAGTACGGCCAGCACGCCGAAGAGCAGCGCCTTGCTGCCGGGGGCCAGCACCACGTCGTCGGCGTCGGTCGGCAGGCCCCGCCTCGTGAAGTAGCCCGCCGCGGCCTGCCTCGCCTCGGCCGAGCCGACGACGGAGCCGTACTCGTTGCGATGGGCCGCGTTCGCGAGGACGTCGCGGACCTCGGGCAGTACCGGCAGGCCTGCCTCGCCGAAGCCGAGGTGCAGCACCTGCTCGCCCGCGGCGCGCTTGGCCTGTAGCCGCTCGTTGATGGCCAGGGTCGCGGAGTGCTTGATCACGAAATTGCCTCCCTTGGTTGCGTAAAGGATAGCTAAGGCAATTTTGATTGCAAACGGCCTATCGAGGGACGAGTCCGCTCTCGTAGGCCACGATCACCAGCTGCGCCCGGTCCCGCGCCGCGAGCTTGGCCAGCAGCCTGCCGATGTGGGTCTTCACCGTGGCGAGGCTGAGGTGCAGCTCGGCCGCGATCTCGGTGTTGGAGAGCCCGGCGGCGATGAGCGTGAGCACCTCGCGCTCGCGCGCGGTCACATCGTCGAGCCGGCGAGCGAGCGGGCGGGGGCGCTCGGCGGGGCGGCGCGCGAACTCCTCGATGAGCCTGCGCGTGACGCTCGGTGCCAGCAGCGCGTCGCCCGCCGCCACCACGCGGATCGCCGAGAGCAGTTCGGCCGGCGGCGTGTCCTTGAGCAGGAAACCGCTCGCCCCGGCCCGCAGCGCCGCGTAGACGTAGGAGTCCAGGTCGAACGTCGTGAGGATCAGCACGCGCACGCCGCTGGTCTGCGCGGCCCTGGTGATCAGGCCCGTCGCTTCGATGCCGTCCATGTCGGGCATGCGCACGTCCATCAGCACCACGTCGGGCCGCTGCCTGCGCGCGATGTCGACGGCCTCGACGCCGGTGGCGGCCTCACCGACCACCGTCAGGTCGGGGGCGCTGTCCACCAGCATGCCGAAGCTGCCGCGCACCAGCGCCTGGTCGTCGGCGACCACCACCCTCAACTCACGCACCCGGCAGCACCACCGACACCGCGAACCCGCCGTCGGGCCGGGGCCCTGCGCTGAACGTGCCGCCGTACACCGAGACCCGTTCGCGCATCCCGATCAGGCCGTGTCCCGGCTGGCCGTCGCACTGGGCCTTGCCGTCGTCGACCACGTCGATCCGCAGCGTGCCCTTCTCGGCCGTGACGGTGACCCGGCAGCGCGCGGGTGCCGCGTGCTTGACCACGTTGGTCAGCGCTTCCTGCACGATCCGGTAGGTCGTGAGCCCGAGCCCGTCGGCCAGCCCGTCCGGCACGCGCACCTCCAGGTCGACGCGCACCCCGGCCAATCGGGCGCGTTCGGCCAGCTCACCGAGGCCCGAGAGGCCGGGAGCGGGCGCGAGCACGGCGTCGGTGTGTTCGCCGCGCAGCACTCCGAGCACGGCGCGCATCTCGGTGAGTGCCTCGCGCGTGGTGGTCTCGATGACGCCGAGCGCGGCGCGGGCCTGCTCGGGGCGCTCCGCCGAGACGTGGTGCGCGACGCCGGCCTTGACGGCGACCAGGCTCATGCTGTGGGCCACCACGTCGTGCAGCTCCCGCGCGATGCGCAGCCGCTCCTCGACCACGGCCTCACGGGCTCGTTGCTCCGTCGCGAGCACCGCGTACTGCTCGCGTTCGCGCCGGGCTCGCCCGAGCATCCACGCGGCGCCGAGGATGGTCCAGCCCAGCGCGATGGTCGCGACCCCGGTCTGGACGGGCAGTGACAAGCTCGCCCCGAACGCGAATGCCAGTGCCAGCCCGAGCGCGGGAATCGAGAGCCGTCTCGGCTCCCGCGCGGCCACCAGGTGCAGCGGCATGGCCAGCGCGAACGCCGTGATCCACATGCCGCCGCCGAGCGCGCACAGCAGCGACAGCACCAGGCTCGCGGCGAACATGGGCAGTGGCCAGATCCGGCGCAGCAGCACGGGGATCGCGATGCCGTAGGCGGCGAGAACGCTCAGCCACAGCGGCAGCGGGCCGTCGTGGCCCCAGTTGCCCGCGTACAGGTTGCCGACAGCAGTGAACGCGAGCACGGCACCGACGGCGCCGTCGAACACGACGAGGTGGCTCCGGCGCAGCCTGCCGGTGAGCAGCGGGCGGGCGTCGAGATCGGGCACTCCCCGACGGTAGCGCTTTCCCAGGGCGATGGATCGGACCAGCGGCCGTCATACCCAGGTCTGATTCGCTCGGCGCGGACCAGGCCGAGGTCCGATGTGCTCGAGCGCGCGATCCGTGAGTGTCGTGGTCGTGATCGAAGTAAGGGAACTGACCAAACGCTACGGCTCGGCGCTCGCGGTGGACCGGCTGTCCTTCACCGTGAAACCCGGGCACGTCACGGGTTTTCTCGGCCCCAACGGCGCCGGGAAGTCCACCACCATGCGCGCGGTGCTCGGCCTCGACGCGCCGACCTCAGGTGAGGCGCTGATCAACGGCAGGCACTACGCCCGCTCGCCGCATCCCATGCACGAGGTGGGCGCGCTGCTGGACGCAGGCGCCGTGCACGGCGGCCGCACCGCGGCCAACCACCTGCTCTGTCTCGCCCGCAGCAACGGCATCGGCCGCGCCAGGGTGACCGCGGTGCTGGAGCAGGTCGGCCTCGGTGGCGTCGCCCGCAAGCGCGTCGCCGGGTTCTCGCTCGGCATGAAGCAGCGACTCGGCATCGCGGCGGCCTTGCTCGGCGATCCCGAGGTGCTGCTGTTCGACGAGCCGGTGAACGGACTCGACCCGGAGGGCATCCGCTGGATCAGGGAGCTCATGCGCTCGCTGGCCGACGAGGGGCGCACGGTGCTCGTGTCCAGCCACCTGATGAGCGAGATGGCGCTGACCGCGCACCGCGTGCTCGTGGTGGGCAGGGGCAGGCTCATCGTCGACACCACGATCGAGGAGCTGGAGCAGCGGTACCGGCGCGACGTGTTCGTGCGCTCGCCGGACGACCGTGAGCTGGCCCGGGTGCTCGAGGCTGAGGGAGCGCGGGTGGAGACGCCGCCGGACGGCGGGCTCTCGGTGCACGGGCTCGACGCGCCGCGCATCAGCGAACTCGCCTTCGGCGCCGGCATCCTGCTGCACCAGCTGACCCCGCGCAGCGCGTCGCTGGAGGACGCCTACCTGGAGCTGACCGACGAGAGCGTGGAGTACCGCGCGGAAGGAGCGGCGCGATGACGGACACGATCGCCTCGGAGTGGTGGAAGGTCCGCACGGTCCGGTCGACGTACTGGCTGCTGGCCACGGTCGGCGCGGTGTTCGCCGTCGGCTGTCTGTCGACCGTGCTGATGGTGGCCGACTGGGACACCGCCTCGCCCTCGGCGAAAGAGGCCTTCCCCAGTGCCGACATGTCGCCGCTGGTGCTGCCGTTCGTGCAGTTCTGCGCCGGTGCCTTCGGCGCGTTCGCGCTCACGTCGGAGTACGGCAGCGGGATGATCCGCACGACGTTGACGACCGTGCCGCGCCGTGGCCTGCTGTTCACCGCGAAGGCACTGGTGGTGGCCGGGCTGACGGTGGCGACGGGGCTGGTGCTGACGTTCGCGATGCTCGGCGGGGCCGGAGTGATCGCGGGCGACCGGCCCGCGCCGATCCAGCCGTGGCCCTCGCTGGCCGACGGGGTGCCGTCCGCGCTCGCGTCGGCGGTGGTGCTGACCGTGACCGCCATCGTCGGCTTCGGGCTCGGGGCGCTGCTGCGTTCGGCGGCGGGCGCGCTCGTGACACTGACCGGGTTGCTGTTCGTGCTGCCCGTGGCGGCGACCTTCCTGCCCGCCGACTGGAGCAGGCCGGTCGGCGCACTGACGTTGAACAACCTCGGACCCCAGCTGGCCGGTGAGGTCGGCGACCCGGTGCTATCGCCGGTGGGAGCCGCGTTGGTCCTCGGCGGGTACGTGCTGCTGGCGCTGGGTGCGGGCGCGTTCTCGGTGCTGCGCCGCGATGCCTAGTGCTGCCTAGCCGAGCGCGCTGAACCGGTCGGCGACGTCCTGTTCGGACAGTCCGAAGTCGGCGAGCCGGTACCGGTGGGCAGGCTTGCGGGCACCCGAGGTGCTCTCGGCGTGCAGGCGGCGCATCGCCGAGGCCGCCTCGTCGCTCAGGTCCAGCCCGAAGTATTCGTACAGCGACTCCACGGTGCCGAGCGGGTCGGCGACGAAGTCCTCGTAGTCCACGTCGTGGAACCGCGACGGCTCGTGCCGCGCCCGCTCGGCCGTGAACGTCTCCAGGCCCCGGGCCCACAGCTCGAGCTGGTCGCGGCCCACCGTCTCGCCGCGGAACGTCTCGGACCACTGCGCGCTGGCCTGCGCGTTGAGGCTGCACACCGAGGCTATGGCTACCTCCGGCGCGCGGTGCGTCTGCACCACGAGCGCGTCGGGGTACACGGCGAGCAGCGCGTCGAGCGCGAAGAGGTGGCTCGGGTTCTTGAGCACCCAGCGACGCCGCGCGTCGGGCAGGCCGATGAGCTGGAGGTTGCGCCGGTGCCTGCGGTAGGCGCAGCTCCAGTCCTGATCGGAGAGCCACGCCGAGTAGGAGGGCACGTGGGCGAGGCACTCGTAGGAGATCGAGCGCATCGACTGCCGCAACAGCTGCCAGCACTCCTCCACCTGGTCGGCCGACATCGCGTGCACGCCGAGGAACTCGGGATGCTCCACGTGGTACTGCTCGTAGCCCTCCTGGATGCGCTGGAACACCGGGTTTCCCGCCCACGTCTCGCGGGGCGGGCGCGGCTGCGGGACCTCGGTGAGCCACACCTCGAGCCCCTGGTGCGCGGGGTCGGCGGTGAGCAACCGGTGCAGCGCGGTCGTTCCCGTGCGGGGCAGTCCGGTGACGAAGATGGGCCGCTCGATCGCGACGTCGGCGTGCTCGGGCCGCGCCCGCCACGCGGCCTCGCTGAGCAGCCGGGCCACGAGCGCGCCGCGCAGGAACGCCCGCATCACCTTGCCGCCGAGTGGCGTCAGGCCCGCGTCCCGTTCGTAGGACTCCAGCAGCACGGCGAGCCCGTCGGTGTAGTCGTCGGCGCCGAAGTCGCCGAGTCCGGTGATCTTCGTGGCCGACGCGTGCAGGTCCGCCACGGTGCCCACGCTCATCGCAGTCCCCTCAGTGGTGGTACTCGCCGCCGTTGACGTCGAGGCACTGGCCGGTGATCGCTCGCGCGAGCGAGGAGGTCAGAAACACCACGGCGTCGGCGATCTCGTCGGGTTCGGGCAGCTTGCGCAGGTCGATCGTCGCCGCGGTCTCGTCGTAGACCTGCTGGGCCTCGACCCCGCGCTGCTCGGCGAGATAGCCGAAGTACCACTGCAGTGTGCCCGCCCAGATGTAGCCGGGAGCCACCGAGTTGACGCGGACGCCGCGAGGACCCAGTTCGGTGGAAAGGCTCTGGGCGAGCGAGAGTAGGCTCGACTTGGCCATCTTGTACGCGCCGAACGTGCGCCGGGAGTGCCGCAGCACCGCGGAGTTGATCATCACGACCGAGCCGCCGCCGCGCTCGAGTTCGGGCGCGCACAGTCGCGTGAGCCGGAGTGCGGCGAGGACGTTGGTCTCGAACCCGGTGCGCACGGCGTCGAGGTCGACGTCGAGCAGGTCGGTCATCGGGGGGATGGCGAACGCGTTGTTCACCAGTGCGTCCACGCGGCCGAACGAGTCCACTGTGGTCCGCACCAGCTCCTGGGCCGCGTCGCCGTCGGTGATGTCGGTGGGCACCGTCACGGCCCGCCTGCCCAGCTCGGTGACCTCCTTCGCCACCTCGTCGAGGTTTCGCCGCGTGCGTGCCGCGAGCACCACGTCGGCGCCCGCGTTCGCGCACCGCAGTGCGATCGACCTGCCGAGCCCTGGCCCGACCCCGGATACCACGACCACCTTGTCCCGCAACAACATCAGCCGAGCATCCTCGTCGCGACGGCGATCTGGCGGGCGGCGATGCGCTCGGCCCACTCGGCCGGGCTCACCCGCGCGTGCTCGTAGTGCGGGAGCCTGCCGGGCAGCTCCGCCACGTCCACCACCTCCACCTCGGGCCCGTCGGCGGGCTCCAGTTCGCGGCTCAGTCGTTGCCAGCGGATCTGCACGAACCCGCGTGCGTGCCCCAGCCGTTCGAGCCAGTTTGCGACGCCGGGGTCGCGCTCGCTGATCACGAACCGGATCCGGCCGTCGGGGTCCACGCGGGCCTGGTCGGCGGTGAGGCTCGTCTGGTGGTTGACGTAGTCGAGCGAGACGTACCACCGGCTGCCGAGCTGGATGCCCTGGTACGGCGCGTCGGACGCGGGGACGCTGACGATCATCGCCTGGTCGTGGTCCAGCTCGTAGTGGCCGACCGACGAGAACTGCGTGGCGAGCCCTCCCGGTGTCGGGCGGGGTTCGGTCATCGTGTTCACGGGCAGCTTCAGGTAGAACCACTCGGGAAACGCGAGGAACGTCCGAAGCCTGCTGAGCAGGATCTTGCCCGCCACGCCGTAGCGCTTCTCGATCGTCGTGCGGTCCTTGGGCGCCGGCGAGGAGCCGAGCCGGTCGGCGCGGTGGATGCGCAGAGTGCCGCGCTCCTCGGCGGCCCAGTCGCTGTAGACCTCGCGCACCACGAGCATCGCGGAACCCTTGCCCAGCACGAAGTATCCCGGCCCGGCCTTGCTCCGGTCGGGACCGAAGCGCAGCTCGAACCGGCCGTCGGAGCCGATCTCGAGCGCGCGGTCGTCGAACGCGGTGAGGCTGTCGGGTACGTCCACCGGCGAGTAGTCGCCGTTCAGCACCTGGAAGCTCAGGTCTCGCGTGCTGCCCCGGGTTCCGGTGACGACGTACTCGGCGTCGTCGCGCAGATAGGAGTGGAAGTACAGCGCGTCGGGGTTGTCGAGACCCATCTTGGTGTAGGGCCCCGTGGAGGTGACGAAGTACGGGAAGTCGCGTTCGTAGGCCCAGGCGAGCTGCAACGACGCCCTGATGCTTCCCGCGAGGTAGTCGTAGCCCTCGATCAGGTCCTGTTCGGTCTGGATGTGCGGAGCTTCGGCGATGACCTTCTCGGCTTCGGCGACCGCGTCGGCGAACGTCTGGGTGAGCACCCGATCAAGATTAGAACTCGTTCTACCTTTCGGTCAATGGCGGCTATGGCGGCTATGGCAGACCGTCGGCCCAGTGGTTAGCCGTGAGCTTGAAGCCGGGCAGGCCGCCGAGTGGGAGCAGGTACTCGTAGGTGCGCGTGTAGCCGGTGTGCAGAATCCGCCACGCGCCGTCGGCGCCGCGCGTGTAGCGGTCCTCGTAGAACGCCGCGCCCGCGATCATCGTGTTGTTGTGTTCCGTGGCGAGCACGGTGTCGGTGAAGCTCCATGTGCCCGTGGCTCGCTCACCTGCGATGTCGATCTCCGGCTGCCCCGCCGCGTGGGTGGTGATGATGCCGGGGCCGAGAGTGCTGCGCAGGAAGTCGAGGATCGCGTCGCGGCCGGTGAACCGGAGCGGCCCCCCGTTGGACGGCGTTCCGTACTCGGCCGTGGCCTCGGGTGCCAGGGTGTCCTCGAGTTCGTCCCAGAGCTTGAGGTCGACGCAGCGGAGGTAGCGGTACTTGAGGCGCTTGATCTCTTCCAGGGCGACGATGTCCATGCGCCCAGCTTCGCGGTTGAGCTTGACCAGTTGCAAGAACTTGTTCTAATTTCCAGTGGTGACCGGGTACGAGCTCTCCCAGCTGAGCATGCTCGAGGCCGAAGCCGTGCACATCCTGCGCGAGGTGGTGGCCACCTTCGAACGCCCGGTGCTGTTGTTCTCCGGGGGCAAGGACTCCGTGGTGATGCTCCACGTGGCCGCCCGCGCCTTCTGGCCCGCTCCCGTGCCGTTTCCCGTACTGCACGTCGACACCGGTCACAACTTCGCCGAGGTACTGGAGTTCCGCGACCGGGTGGTGGCCGAGCTCGGCGTGCGGTTACTCGTGGGCAGCGTGCAGGACGACATCGACGCGGGCCGGGTCGTGGAGGAACGCGGCCCGCGCGCGAGCCGCAACCGGCTGCAGACGACGACGCTGCTGCGCACGATCGGCGAGCACTCGTTCGACGCGGTGTTCGGCGGCGCGCGCCGCGACGAGGAGAAGGCGCGAGCCAAGGAGCGCGTGTTCAGCTTCCGCGACGAGTTCGGGCAGTGGGACCCGCGCAGGCAGCGGCCCGAGCTGTGGAACCTCTACAACGGGCGGCACCGCCGCGGCGAGCACATCCGGGTCTTCCCGCTGTCCAACTGGACCGAGCTGGACGTGTGGACCTACATCGCGAGCGAGCGCATCGAGCTGCCCCCGCTCTACTACGCGCACCGCAGGCAGGTGTTCCAGCGCGACGGAATGCTGCTCGCCGACACCGAGCACGCAGGCCCCCTCGATGGAGAGCGGTCCTACGAAGCCACGGTGCGGTTTCGCACCGTCGGCGACGCCACGTGCACCGGGTGCGTCGAGTCGAGGGCGGCCACCCCCGAGGACGTGCTCGCCGAGGTCGCGGCCAGCAGGGTCACCGAGCGCGGAGCGACGCGCGCCGACGACCGCATCTCCGAGGCCGGAATGGAAGACCGCAAGAAAGAGGGGTACTTCTAGTGCCCTCGCTGCTGCGGGTCGCCACCGCCGGCAGCGTGGACGACGGCAAGTCCACGCTGATCGGGCGGCTGCTGCACGACTCCAAGACCCTGTTCACCGACCAGCTCGCCGCCGTGGAGCGCACCAGCAGGCAACGCGGCGAGGACGGTCCCAACCTGGCGCTGCTCACCGACGGCCTGCGCGCGGAGCGCGAGCAGGGCATCACCATCGACGTCGCGCACCGCTACTTCGCCACGCCAGCGCGCAAGTTCATCATCGCCGACACCCCCGGCCACGTGCAGTACACGCGCAACATGGTCACCGGCGCCTCGACCGCGGACGTCGCGCTGATCCTCGTGGACGCGCGCAAGGGTGTGGTCGAGCAGTGCAGGCGGCACGCGTTCCTCGCGAGCCTGCTCGGCGTGGGCCACCTCGTGCTGTGCGTGAACAAGATGGACCTGGTGGACTTCTCCCGCGAGCGCTTCGACGCGATCAGGCAGGACTTCGCTCGCTTCGCGATGAAGCTGGACGTGCACGACCTCACCTTCGTGCCCGTCTCGGCGCTGCACGGCGACAACGTGGTGCACCGCAGCGACTCGATGCCCTGGTACGAGGGCTCGTCGCTGTTGCACCACCTCGAGCAGGTGCACGTGGCCTCCGACCGCAACCTCATCGACGTGCGGTTGCCGGTGCAGTACGTGATCCGCGGCGGCGACTTCCGCGGCTACGCGGGCACGATGGCGGGTGGTGTGCTCAAACCCGGCGACGACGTGCTGGTGCTGCCCTCGGGCTTCTCCACCACCGTGCGCTCCGTGCGGGGCCCTGGCGGTGTGGAGCTCGCCGAGGCGTTCCCTCCGCAGGCCGTCACGGTGGAGCTGGCCGACGAGCTCGACGTCGGTCGCGGCGACCTGCTGTGCCGCCCCGGAAACCGGCCGCACGTGGGAGGCGACCTCGACGCGATGGTGTGCTGGTTCTCCGAGCGCGCGCGACTCGAACCCGGCACCGACTACGTGCTGCGCCACACCACCCGCGAGACGGCGGCGACCGTGGCCGAGCTGGACTACCGGCTCGACGTCAACACGCTGCACCGCGACGAGAGCGCGACGTCGTTGTCGCTCAACGAGATCGGCAGGATCCGGTTGCGCACCAGGCAGCCGCTGCTGTTCGACCCCTACCGGCGCAACCGGGTCACCGGCGGGTTCGTGCTCGTCGACCCCGCCACCTTCGACACCGTCGCCGCGGGCATGATCACCGGCCCCCGGCAGGCGGGCACCGGCGTCACCTGGCAGTCGGCGGCCGTCACGCGCGAGCAGCGGCCGGGCAGGGGCGCCACGATCTGGCTCACCGGGCTGCCCGGCTCCGGCAAGTCCACCGTCGCCGTGGAACTGGAACGCAGGCTCGTCGCGCTCGGCCGCTCCGCCTACCTGCTCGACGGCGACAACCTGCGACACGGCCTCAACAGCGACCTCGGCTTCAGTCCCCGCGATCGCGCCGAGAACGTCCGCCGTGCAGGCGAGGTCGCCGCGCTGTTCGCCGACGCGGGCGTGGTGGCGGTGGTGTCGCTGATCAGCCCGTACCGCGCGGGCCGCGAGGAGGTGCGCGCACTGCACGAGCGAGCGGGGCTGCCGTTTGTCGAGGTGCACGTGGACACTCCGCTCGAGGTCTGCGAGGCCCGCGACCCCAAAGGCCTCTACGCGCGGGCCCGCGCGGGCGAGCTGCCCGGCTTCACCGGGGTCGACGACCTGTACGAGCCGCCGAGCGCTCCCGAGCTCGTGCTCCGGCCCGACGACGGCGACCCGGCCACGCTCGCCGCGAACGTGCTTGCTTTCCTGGAGCGGTGACCACAGACGCACGACTCGCCGCCGAGCTCGCCGAACAGGCGGGCGCGCTCCTGCTCGACGTCCTCGCCGACGCCGGGGACCTGGAACCGAAGGCGCTCGGCAAGCGCGGGGACGCCGAGTCCAACGCACTGCTGCTCGACCGGCTCGCCACGCACCGGCCCGGCGACGCCGTGCTGTCCGAGGAGTCGGCCGACGACCTGGCCCGCCTGGACGCGAACCGCGTCTGGATCGTCGACCCGCTGGACGGCACCCGCGAGTTCGCCAAGCAGGGCCGCTCCGACTGGGCCGTGCACGTGGCGCTGTGGGAGGCGGGCCGTGAGATCACGGCGGCCGCCGTCGCCCAGCCCGCGCTCGACGTGGTGCACGCCAGCGACGACGTGGTCGATGCCGGTGCCCGGCGCGAGGGCCGTACGCGCATCCTCGTCAGCGACAGCAGGCCGCCCGAGTTCGCCGCCCCGGTCGCGCGGCGGCTCGACGCCGACCTCGTGCCGATGGGGTCCGCGGGCGCCAAGGCGATGGCGGTGCTGCGCGGCGAGGCCGATGTCTACGTGCACGCGGGCGGCCAGTGGGAGTGGGACTCGGCCGCGCCGGTCGGGGTGGTGCTCGCCGCCGGGCTGCACGCCTCGCGCGTGGACGGCTCCGCGCTGCGCTACAACGAATCCCACCCGTACCTGCCGGACCTGGTGATCTGCAGGCCGGAGCTGGCCGACGCGCTGCTGGCCGCGATCGCAGAGGAACTCAGCTAGCCAGGTGGCCCGCCAGCAGGCGCAGCGTCTGTGTCGCCGCGATCGCGTGGCCGCGGCCGTTGACGTGGATGCCGTCGGCGCTGTAGATCGACGCCTCCGCCGACGCCGGGTGCGAGGTCAGGTCCACGTGCCACGCGCCAGTGCGGCGGGCCACCTCGCGCGTGCGGTGCGACAGCTCGTGCAGCCGCCTGCGCAGACCATCGGCGACCTCGGGTGCGAGCACCGGTGACGCGGAGATGTCGAACAGGCCCAGCGTCACCACCGCCGCGCCCGACTCGCGCAGCGCCCGCACCATCGCGGTGAGCACCACGTCGACCGCGCCCGGGTCGTACGAGCGGCGCAGCATGTCGTTGCCCCCGCACGTCACCACGGCCAGGTCTGGCCTGAAGGCGAGCGCGGGGGAGAGCTGGAACCGGCTCACCTCCTCGGCGAGCAGGCCGCGCTTGCCCAGGTTCAGGTACTCCAGCGTGGGGTTGTGCGCGCGCAGCACGGATACCACGCGGTCGGCCCACGGCCGCGGCGGATAACCGTCGACCAGGTCGCCGACACCCTCGGCGACGCTGTCGCCCAGCACGGCCACCCGTCGCCACGGCGAGCCGGACAACAGCGGCAGCAGGACCTCGTCGGTCAGGCAGTGCGGATCGGTGCGTTCGCTCATGGTCATCTCTTCACCTCAAAGTAGGTGGACACTCGTACAGTAAACATGCGCAGTTCGAGGGTCAATGAGTCTCTTCGCCTGTGTCTTTGAACTGGACGTGTGTCCCGTGGTCTAGGCTGAGCGGACGGACCGAAGGGCAGGTGTCGGCATGGCCGGGACGCGGGTGGACAAGCGCGTCGAGCGCGGACAGCACTCCCGCAGGGCGATCCTCGGCAGAGCGATGGACGTCGCGTCGGTCGAGGGGCTCGAGAGCCTGTCTGTGCGCCGCCTCGCCGCCGAGCTCGACCTCAGCAAGAGCGGCGTGTTCGCGCAGTTCGGCTCCAAGGAGGAGCTGCAGCTGGCCACCGTGCGCGCCGCCGTCGAGGTCTATGTCGACAAGGTGGTGAAACCGGCCAACCGGACCCCGGCCGGCATCGGCAGGGTGCGGGCCCTGTGCGAGTCGTGGCTGGCCTACGCGCGCGAACCGGTGTTTCCCGGCGGGTGTTTTTTCCTCTCCGTCTCCGCCGAGTTCGACGCCAGGCCGGGTCGCGTGCGCGACGCCGTCGCCTCCGCGCGCCGCGACTGGCAGCGTCTCTACGAGGCCACCATCGAACAGGCGCGCGGGCTCGGGGAGGTCCGGCAGGACACCGACGCCGCCCAGCTGGCGTTCGAGCTCGACGCACTGGCCAGGGGCGGCGGCCAGGACGCGCTGCTGCACGACGACTCCGCGATCTACGAGCGCGTGCGCGTCGGCCTGCTCGCGCGGCTACGCGCGGTGGCCACGGACCCCGGCCTGCTGGACTGAGCCCGCGCGCGGTCGCCGGAACGTACCTAGGCTGGACGGACAGGTGCGGTCCGGCTCCGGATTCGAGAGGTGTCGCCGGTGTTCACCGAGGTACTCGACTGGTTGCGCGACCTTCCCCCGGCGGGGTTGATCGCCGCCGCGGGCCTGCTCGTCTTCGGGGAGTGCACGCTCGGGCTCGGCTTCATCGCGCCGGGCGAGACCGGCCTGTTCATCCTCGGGACCACGGTGGACAGCGTCCCGGAGTTTCTCGTGATGTGGGTGGTCACCACGGTCTGCGCGATCGCGGGCGACTCGGTGGGCTACGCGATCGGCTGGAAGCTGGGTCCGAAGCTGCGCCAGACCAAGCTCGTGCGCAAACACGGCGCGAACGGCTGGGACCGCACCACCGACGTGCTGCGCCGCCGCGGCGCGTGGGCCGTGCTCATCGCGATCTTCCTGCCCGTGCTGCGCACCCTCATGCCCGCCGCCGCGGGCACGGCGAAGCTGTCGCTGCGCAAGTTCCTGCCCGCCGTCGTGCTCGGCGCGGCGGCCTGGTGCGCGCTGCACATCGGCATCGGCGTGGCCGCTGGTGAGGCGGCCAGGCAGATCGAACGTGCGGTGGGTGCCGGCAGCTGGATCGTGCTGGGCGTGGTCGCGCTCGCCGTCGTCGTGGTGATCGTGGTGCGGCGCAGGCGGGCGAAGACCGCCGACGACGTCACGAGCTGAGCGCCTCCAGCAGCTTCTCGCCGTACTTGGCGAGCTTGTTCTCACCGACCCCGTTGACCCCGCCGAGCTCGCCCAGCGTCGAGGGCTGCTCGGTGGCGATCTGGCGCAGCGTCGCGTCGTGGAAGATCACATAGGCGGGCACGCCCTGCTCCTTCGCGGTGGCCGCGCGCCACGCCCGCAGCCGCTCGAACACGGGCACGGCCTCCTCGGGCAGGTCCGCGGCCTCGGTGCGGCGCGACTTCGAGCTCGCCTTCGCCGCGCGCTTGGGCTCCCTGCGCATCTGCACCGTGCGGCCCTGGTAGAGCACCTCGTCGCTGGCCTCGGTGGCGACGAGCGTGCCGTAGTCGCCCTCGACGGCGAGCAGGCCCTTCGCCAGCAGCTGCCGCACCACGCCACGCCACTCGCTGTCGGCGAGGTCGGCGCCGACGCCGAAGACGCTCAGTGAGTCGTGGTCGTGCTGGGTGACCTTGGGAGTCTTCTTGCCGAGCAGGATGTCGATGATCTGGCCGGCGCCGAACTTCTGCCTGCGCTCGCGCCGCAGCCGCACGACGGTGGAGAGCAGCTTCTGTGCGGCGACCGTGCCGTCCCACGACTCGGGCGGAGCCAGGCACGTGTCGCAGTTGCCGCACGCCGTGCCGTCCTGGCCGAAGTAGGCGAGCAGTTGCACGCGCCTGCAGTCGACGGTCTCGCACAGCGCGAGCATCGCGTCGAGGTGTGCGCTCTGCTTGCGGCGGTGGGCCGCGTCGCCCTCCCCGCCGTCGATGAGCTTGCGCTGCTGCACCACGTCCTGCAGCCCGTAGGCGAGCCACGCCGTGGACGGCAGTCCGTCGCGGCCCGCGCGGCCGGTCTCCTGGTAGTAGCCCTCGACGGACTTGGGCAGGTCGAGGTGGGCGACGAACCGGACGTCCGGTTTGTCGATGCCCATGCCGAACGCGATGGTGGCCACCACCACGAGCCCGTCCTCGCGCAGGAACCTGGCCTGGTGCTCGGCGCGGGTCTGCGCGTCGAGCCCGGCGTGGTAGGGAACCGCCTCGATTCCGTTGCGCACCAGGAACTCCGCGGTCTCCTCGACCGACCTGCGCGAGAGGCAGTAGACGATGCCCGCGTCGCCGGAGTGCTCGGTGCGCAGCAGCTCCAGCAGTTGTTTGCGGGGCTCGTTCTTGCCGACGATGCGGTACTGGATGTTGGGCCGGTCGAAGCTCGCGACGAAGTGGTGGGCGCCCTCGAGCTTGAGCCGTGTCGAGATCTCGGCGTGGGTCGCTCTGGTGGCCGTGGCTGTCAGCGCGATCCTCGGCACGTCCGGCCAGCGCTCGTGCAGGTCGGACAGTGCGAGGTAGTCGGGCCGGAAGTCGTGGCCCCACTGGGAGACACAGTGCGCCTCGTCGATCGCGAACAGCGCGACCTTGCCGCGGTCGAGCAGAGCCAGCGTGGAGTCCACGCGCAGCCGTTCCGGGGCGAGGTAGAGCAGGTCGAGCTCCCCGGCGAGGAACTCGGCCTCCACCATGCGCCGCTCACCGGGATCCTGCGTGGAGTTGAGGAAACCGGCGCGAACGCCGAGGGCGCGCAGCGCGTCCACCTGGTCCTGCATGAGCGCGATGAGCGGGGAGATGACCACCCCGACGCCGTCGCGCACCAGCGACGGAATCTGGTAACACAGCGACTTCCCGCCACCGGTCGGCATCAGCACGAGTGCGTCGCCACCGCCGGCGACGTGCTCGACGATCTCCTGCTGACCCTGCCGGAACGAGTCGTAACCGAAGACCCGGTTCAGGACCTGCAGCGT
This sequence comes from Prauserella cavernicola, assembly GCF_016595675.1. Classification (GTDB taxonomy): domain Bacteria; phylum Actinomycetota; class Actinomycetes; order Mycobacteriales; family Pseudonocardiaceae; genus Prauserella_A; species Prauserella_A cavernicola. The sequence continues at coordinate 181,348 of NZ_JAENJH010000003.1, forward strand.
CTCGGGAGTCTCGGGCGTCGCGGGTGAAGTCACCCCGGCGATCCTACGGAAGGCGCCGCCCCGCCGGGCGAGCCGCTGTCGCGGACCGGCGGGGCCGTGGTGGTGAAGGGAGCGTTCACCGCGTGCGGATGCTCAGTAGAGGTCGCGCGCCTGCTCGAGCCAGCCGGTGAACAGCGCCTCGTCGAGGTCGGCGAGCCCGCGCAGCTTCACCCCGGCCATCTCCCTGGCCCCGTTCTCCAGCCTGCCCGAGGGATCGGTCACCGACCGCCCGCGCCACAGGCTGAACGTCAGGTGAGTCGCATAGCCCTTGATCAGGCACACCGGGTCCCTGCCCGGCGCACCGCCCGCGCTCCACACGGGATGTCCGTGCCACACCGCCTCGTTCGCCTCCGGTAGCGCCGCGCGGATCACCGGGAGCAGCTTCTCGGCGACCTCCCGCAGCGGCTCGGCCAGCGAACCCACATAGGCCTCGACCGTCTCGAACCTCGCCATCGTCACTGCCCGTCCAGGAACTCGGCCAGCACGGGCGCGAGCACCTTTTCCTTGATCATGTGTGTCTGCCCCGGCAGCGTCCGGTACCGCGCGTTCGGCAACAGCCCGGCCAGCGCGCCGACCCCGTTGCGCATCCACGTCGGGCTCTTGCCGCCGTCGGCGACGAGCGTGGGCACCGTGACGCCGTTCCAGCGATCCCTCGGCAGTGGCTCGCCCTGCTGGAAGCGCGTCACGAACGCGGCGTCGTAGGGCAGCGTCGGTGCCACGCCCTTCAGCTTCTTCCACACCGGCATCAGCCGCATGAGCGCGATCATGAAACCGGGCACCTCGACCTGTCGCATGAACGTGGCGACCGCGTCTCCCGGCCTGCCAGCCGCCAGCGAGCGTTCGTACTGCTCGGCGAGATCGGCGGGCAGCGGAGGCCGCGAGTCGTCGACGACCAGCGGCGGTTCGTACAGCGCCAGCTTCCGTACGGCGAGCCCGCTGTTCGCGGCCTCGAGCGCCAGCATCGCGCCCGAGGAGGCGCCGAACAGATGCGCCGAGCCGCCCGCTTCCCGAAGCAGTGCGGCGAGGTCCTCGAGTTCGCGCTCCACGGCGTACGGCGCGGTGTCGCCGCTCTCGCCTCGGCCCCGGCGGTCGTAGGTGTAGACGGTGAAGCGTGGCGTGAGTTCCTTCGCCAAGGCCGTCATCGGTCCCTGGCCGCGGTAACACATCGCGCCGTCGACGAGGATCAACGGGTCGCCCTCGCCTGTGCGGTCGTAGGCGATCCTGGTGCCGTCGGCCGAGGTTACGGTGCTCATCGGAGGTTTCCTTCCTGGGAGTGCCCGGCCAGCCAGGCCTGCCACTCCGGCTCGGTGTCCACAGTGGAAAAGAAGTGGTGGCCCGCCACCAGTGCGCCGTGGAACCCCTGCAGGACCCGGTACAGCGCGTCGTCGGTGCGGATGCCGATGGTCTGCGAGTTCGCGGAGTAGACCACGCCCTCGACGACGCGTCCGTCCACAGTGAACCGGACGCGGTCGCCCTCGGCGGGCTCGTCGCCCAGTCCGAGCGCCGCCCTGACGCTCGCCCAGGTGCGGGTCCAGTCGCCAACGGGCGGGCCGAAGACCGTGAGCGGAGCGGCGGTCCGGCCCGCGAAGTGTGTGAGGTAGGTGGCGAGGGTGTCGAAGAACAGCGCACCGCCCTTGCTCATGGCCTCGAACTCGTCGGCCCAGTCGTCGCCGGGGATGAAGCCGCTGGTGACGACCTTCAAGACGGTGCTGCCGCCGCCGCGGCCCTCGATCAGGAACTCGTAGGCGACGAAGCGGCCGTCCTCGTCTTGCTCGCCGCCGTAGGCGAGCCGCGCGCCCGGCTCCCAGGCCGTGATCGGCGCCTCCGGCGCATAGCCGCCGAAGAGCGTGCTGACCGTGCCGCCCTCGCCGGGCACGACGTCGTTGCGGCCCATGAACCACGAGTCGATGCCGGGACCGGTCGCGATCGCGTCCCAGACCTGCTCCGGTGTCGCACTCAGCTCGACCTTGTCCTGCCGTTCGAATCGGTGGCCCATCTCAGCTCTCCTTCGTGTGCGAACAGGAGAACTGTCCCACCGACAAATAAAGTTGTCAAGACGGTTCGTGTTGTCGGTCGCTCACGCTAGGCTGACGCGACATCATCGAGGGGGAACGTGTGAACAGCGACGTGCAGGCGGGTACGGCAGGTACGGCAGGCAGAGTCAGATTTCCCGGCATCAGCCCGAGGGCCTACGAGCACCCGGTCGACCGGGGCGCGCTGGCGACGCTGCGAATGGTGCCGGGCTTCGCCGACGTCCTCAAGACGATGGCCGGCTTCTTCCACGAGCGCGGCGAACGGCTGATGGCGCTCGGCTCGGCGATCCGGGTCGGGCCGACGCAGTACCCGGAGCTCGACCGGCTGCGGAACGAATGCGCCGAGGTGCTCGACATCGATCGGGTGCCGACCGTCTTCGTCGCCCGCGGCGCCGAACCCAGCGCCATGACGATCGGCATGGACGAGCCGTTCATCGTGCTCTCCACCGGGCTCGTTGAGCTGCTCGACCACGACGGCCTGCGGTTCGTGCTCGGGCACGAGATGGGCCACGTCCTGTCCGGCCACGCCGCCTACCGCACGATGCTGCTCCGGCTCGTCGAACTGCAGCTGAGCATGTCGTGGATGCCGGTGAGCGCGCTCGGGCTGCGCGCGGTGATCGCCGCGCTCAGCGAGTGGTTCCGCAAGGCGGAGCTCTCGTGTGACCGCGCGGGGCTGCTGTGCGGGCAGGACCCGCAGGCCGCTCTGCGGGCGCACGTGCTGCTGGCGGGTGGTGTCGACCCCGCGCAGGTGGACATCCCGGCGTTTCTGCAGCAGGCCACCGAGTACGCCTCGGGTGAGGACATCCGGGACAGTTTGCTGAAGCTGCGCAACATCGAACTGATGTCGCACCCGCTCGCCGTGGTGCGCGCGGCGGAGCTGCAGAAGTGGGCCGCCTCGGCCGACTACCGCGACATCCTCGCCGGCGACTACCCGCGCCGCGACACCGACGAGCCGCAGGCCAACTGGTCCTCGGACGTCAAGTCCGCCGCGAAGTCCTACAAGGACTCGTTCACCGCGTCCACCGACCCGCTCGCGAAGGTCTTCGCCGACGTCGGCGAAGCCGTCTCCGGCGCGGCGGGCAAGGTCTGGACCCGAGTCAAGGGCAACGGAGACGCCCCACCCTCCGCCTGACCCGCGTGTCGTGTGCCCGAACCCGCGAGTCCCGCGCCCGGGCTCGTGAGTTGCGCGTTCGGGTTCGTGAGTTGCGCGCTCGGGGCCGCGAGGTGCGCGCTCGGGTTCGCGAGGTGCGCGCTCGGGTTCGCGAGGTGCGCGCTCGGGACCGCGAGTTGCACGTCTGGCTCGCGAGTCGTGCACCCCGGCGCGCGAGTCGTGCGCGCCCGGGACCGCGAACTGTGCTCCATGGGTCCCTGATCCGGCGCTCCGGGCCGCGAACTAGCCGCCTGGCCGCGAGTCGTGCGTTCGGCCCAAGCGCGTAGGTCTTTCCGATCGGCTTCCCGGCCGGCGCCCATCGCCGCGGTCAGGCACCCGACCCGCGCTCACCCGATCAGCGCGGCGAAAGCCGTGCCAGCGCACCGATCTCGAGCGCCACCCACACCGCGCCGTCCGGTCCCACGGTGATGCCGTGCGGCTCGGACGAAGGCCGGGGCAGCGCGTGGTGCTCCATCGAGCCGTCCTCGTCGACGTGCCCGACCCGGCCCGCGCCCCACTCGGTGAACCAGTAGCCGCCGCGCGGGTCGGCCACGATGGCGTGCGGTCGCGCGGCCCGCTCCGGCAGCGGGAACTCGGTGATCTCGCCGTCGGGCGTGATGCGGCCGACCTGTCCCGCGCCGATCTCCACGAACCACAGCGCGTCGCGGCCGCTCATGATGCCTACCGGCGCGGCGGACTCCGTCGGTAGCGTGTGGACGGTGACGTCGCCGTCGGTGGTGATCCGCGCGATCGCGTTGGCCTGGTTGAGACAGCACCACAGCGCGCCATCCGGCCCGGTTGTGATGGCCGCCGGGTAGGAGCCGTCGGGCAGCGGGAACTCGGTGAGCTCTCCGCCGGGCTCCAGCCGGGCGATGCGATCGGTGTTCATCTGGGTGAACCACACCGCGCCGTCAGGTCCGGTCGTGATGCCGTAGGGACCCGCTTCGGGAACGGCGAACGTCGAAACCGTGCCGTCGAGCGCGATGCGGCCCACGCGATGGCCTGCGAACTCTGTGAACCACAGCGCGTCGTCCGGCCCCGTGGTGATCACGGTCGGCTGCCCCGTCGGCGGATCGAGCGGGTAGCTGATGACGTCGCCGCCGGTGGTCATCCGGCCGATGCTGCCACTGCGGACCTGCGTGAACCAGAGCGCGCCGTCGGCTCCCGTCGCGATGCCGTACGGGCCTTCGTCGCCTGCCGGAAACTCCACGATGGACACTGTCATGCGCTCAGGCTACGGGCGCGGGCAACCGGTTTGCGCTCACCACATCACGTCGTCCCACTCGACGTCGTCCGGTGGACGGCGCAGCCAGTGAACGAGCCGCCGCCACGCTCGTCGGGCCGCCTGAAGCGCGCGGCGGAACACTCTGCCTCCAGGAAGGTCGGATCTGACCTGGAGTCGCCGGGCATGGCCGGTGCGTCACAGAGTCGCCCGGTGCCGATGCCCGATCGTGATCGATGTGCCCCATTCGGTCGCGACGAGTGGGCGCAACGATCCAGGACTGCTTCGCCCACCCGCGATGTCAGTGCTTGCGCACGACCCGCTCCGGCTCGCCGGGCTTCCACACGGTGATGTCGAGGTGACCGTCACCGACCTCCACGGACGACCCGCCGACGATGTCGGCTTCGTAGAAGGTGTCGAACTCCTGCCCGCGCAGGTCGAAGCCCGTTTCGTCGTAGAGCGCGGTGGCCCAGCGCTGGTGCAGTGCGGGATCGCGCACGTCGTGCACGGTGCCCCAGAGCTTCGCGTCGCCCTCAGTGACCTGCGGATCGGCGGTGGCGGTGTGCAGGCAGAACCGCGGATCACGTGCGAGGTCCTTGAACTTGGTGGTGCCGGGCATGCCGACCAGCCACAGCCTGCCTTCGAACAACCGCGGCTCGAGCGGACTGATCCTGGGGAACCCGTCGGAGCGCAACGTCGCGAGCATGCAGAGGTTGCCGGTGGCGGAATGCCGTCGCGCGAAGATCTCGGAGATCCGAGGTGCGGCGGCTGCGAACTCGGTCCAGGTGGTCATGCCCTCTGACGCTACGAGCAAACCCTGCCAACGGCTGTCATGGTTTTGTGGCGGGGCAGATCGAGTCGGGACGCGTTGGCCAGGTAACCCGGACGTCCAACGCGCCGATTCCGTTCAGCGCTGGACGAGTGGTGGAACAGAGGGTGCCCCGCGTTCGGGTGGGCGGGTGCGGGTCTCCGAAGACACCCGCACCCGCCACCCGTTACGCGTTGTCGCCCCTCCATTCCTCGGGGAAAACGCCTCCGTTGTCCATGGCGGGGAACACACCGAACCGGAAGAAGTCGATCGTGCCCTTCGTGGCCAACCCTGTTGGGCTGTGGGTCAAATCGGTGACCGTCTTGATGCCGTTCTCAATCTTGTCAGCGATGTCCTTGCCCCACTTGTCCTCGATCAGGTTGGGGGTCCCGTTCATGTTCTTCAGGAAATCGTCCATTTTCTTCCCGAAGTTGTCGATCTGATCGGGTGTGAGCGCGTCGCCGTGATCAGACGAGTACTTCTTCAGGCCGTCCATGAACAGGTCACGAGTTTTTTGCGGACTGTCCCAGATCCAGGACTTTTTGTCGCCATCACCGTTCTGGCCGTCGCGGTCGCCGCCTTGGCCGCCGTCTTGGTTGCCGTCGCGGTCGCCGCCTTGGCCGCCGTCTTGGTTGCCGTCGCGGTCGCCGCCTTGGCCGCCGTCTTGGTTGCCGTCGCGGTCGCCGCCTTGGCCGCCGTCTTGGTTGCCGTCGCGGTCGCCGCCTTGGCCGCCGTCTTGGTTGCCGTCGCGGTCGCCGCCTTGGCCGCCGCCCTGGCCGCCGCCCTGGCCGCCGCCGTCCTGACTGCCGCCGTTTCCATTCGGACTGCTGTCGCCGGGGCCGTTGCCGCCACCCGACGTACCACCTCCGCCACCTGAGGGCGATGAGCCTGGGCCTGCGTTGGGGTCCCAGTCCTTGATGCCCGAGTTGGGGTCCCAGTCCTTGATGCCGGCGTTTGGATCCCAGTCCTTGATGCCCGAGTTCGGGTCCCAGTCCTTGCCCCCGGAACCGCCTGATCCGCCATTGCCATCGAGTGTCGATGAAATGCTTCCGCCGCCATCGGGAGACGTGTCACCTCCCGGTGGAGGTGGGGGTGTGCGTGTGGGAGGCGGGGGTACTGCGTCGCCGCTGGTGCCGCCACCGCCGCCGCCGTCGGGGGTGCTGTTGCCGGGTGGAGGTGGGGGTGTGCGTGTGGGAGGCGGGGGTACTGCGTCGCCGCTGGTGCCGCCACCGCCGCCGCCGTCGGGGGTGCTGTTGCCGCCCTGGCCGCCACCTCCGCCGCCACTGCCGTTGGCACCACTCATCTCCGGTGCCTCACCGGTGCTTTCATTCGGCTGACGTCCGCCGCCGCCACCGCCGCCACTGCCACCGCCGGTGGGCGCGGAGTTGCCTCCGGCCCTGCCAACATCGTCCCCCACGCCCTTGGTGGCGTTCGCGACGTCGTCCGAGCCCTTCGCAGCGGACTGAAGGCTTTTGGTCAGCTTGGTGATGTGAATGCCGATCTTGCTCAGAGCCACTACGACAGTCGCTCCGACGGTGCCGAGGAAGATGGGGACCGAGGCGCCGAAGGTGACCGGCATGGCCGCGAGCGCGGCCAGTGCCCCGGCGACAATGCCGCCGAGGATGCCGGCGATGAGGTCACGGATGATCCCTCGGACGGCGCCGATGACGGCACCGCAGATCGACATGGTCTCGCTCGTGGACGCGAGGGACTTGCCCAGTGCTTCCAGGGCTTTGGCAAGGTCGTCCGTGACCGCTTTGTACTCTTCCGCGGCCTTGCCCTTCCACGTTTCCATGAACTTGCCCAGGTCGGTCTTGAGATCCTGGACCCAGCCGTCTACTTTTTCCTTCTCCTTGTCGAGGGCGTCCGTAGCGGTCGAGATGCCCTCGGGGTCACCCGCCAAAAGGTCGAGTGGGACACGAAACGGTGTGACGTGCTCGATGAGCCAGCCGATCCCGGCGGCGAACACGGTGCCGAGCGGATCGATGACCAGACCAAGAACGTCGAAGGCGAGACCTGCGCCCGCGACGCCCATCATCACCTGGTCCTGGTCCTGGACGGCGCCCTGCAGGACATCGATGGTGTTACCGATGCCGAGCCCGTTGGTACGGGTGTCGTCGCTGGTGATCAGATCTTTCGGGTCGTGCCAGATGTCGCCCTTCGAATACGTGTCGTTGTCGGAGTAGTCGTTCGTGTCCTTGTCTTCTTCGGTCTCGCTCATACCTTGTACTCCGACAACCTGGTCGCCACGTCATCTTCCTGGGCTTGGTAAGTCTCGAGTGTCTTGTCCAGCTTGTCTTTGTGCTTCTGGATTGCTTCGCTGTACTTGTCGAACGCTTGCCCTGTCATGTCGCAGGCGCTGCTCGCGGCCGCGCCGATGATCTGGCCAGCGAGGACGCCGAACAGGCCCGGATCGGCGACCATGCCGCCAACGAGGTCTCCGGTGCTTTTTGTATTGTCCGCGAGCTGGTTCAGCTTCTTGCCGAACTCGTCGAAGGCATCTTCGTCGTCGACCCTGTATCCGTCGTTCACCAGGGGTTCACCTCAATCGTCTCCATCGTCATGGGCAGGGCGGCGCCGGGTTGCGGGCCGCGACACCGGTGGCGGTGTCGCGGGTGGGTTCGGTGGTGCCGGCGGCTGCTTGGGCTCGGGGTTCTCGACGAACTTGTTCTGGTCCACGTCACCGTCGTCGGCCGACGGGTCAGGAGGGAGGAAGCCCCTCTTCATGTCCAGTACCTCGCCGCTGCCCATGATGGACTCCACCGATGCCGCCACGGCATGTGCGGTCTGGCTCTGGGCCTGTCGCACGGTGTCCATAATGGTCGCTGTCAGCCTCGCTTCCCCCAGCTCACAAGCTCGCTTGCCGAGCTGGATATTGCGCAGCCCGCCGTTCGGCTCCAGCGAAACCGTGACAGAGCTGTCTCGCGACGTCACAGTCGCCGCCGCAGCGGCAAGAGTGTCCTGCAACGTCGATGCGCGCTCCTGTATTTCGCTGGCTTGCCGTCGAGATAGTGCTGGAGGTCCTCGCCTGGCCTCAGATTCGGCTCCACGCCTTGCTCCTTGAATACGCCGTGCCGGTCGCCGGCACGGCACCCCCACGCGGTCCCGTGAGCGGATCTGTACTTCCGCTCACATGAGCAACACCCACCCGCGCCGCCGCTGACGTGATGAGACGCCCGTTCCGTTGAGGAGGCGATCATGCCGAGGTGCCCAACGTATCTTTTCCTCGAGCATGGGTCCAGACAACCGTGGGGGCTAGAACGTGCCCAAAATGCCTGCTCAGATGAGCGCTTGGGTAGCAGGTCTACGAGGTCGCCTCGATTCTGGATCGCAGCCGTTCGTCGGCGCAAAGACACGGCCTGAGCACTCCGGCCGTAGAGGGTGGGCGGCACGACGTTGACCTGATCGAACTGAACGCGGTGTCCGGCGGCATCGCCTCGTGCACCTCGACCCGCGGACTCCGCCGTGGTCACGACAGTCCACTAAGGATATTCAGTACTGTGTCCTCAGCTTCCCTGCGTGCGCGCTGAGACGTGGTTCCAGCCGGATGCTCGCGGCAACGGCGGCGAGGGCAGCCCACATGGCGGCCGATCCAGCGCTGCAAGGAGCGGTCAGGCTGCTCGCCAACGAGTCCGGAAACGGACAGCCGGGGTCTCGATCAGTCGCCATCAGGTTGACAGAGGCGCCGGTCCTGGCTGACGGCGCTTCGCGACCCGCGGATCGGCGCAACCCTGTCGCTGATGCACGAGACGCCCGAGCGGGTGTGGAGCGTGGAAAGCGTGGCTAGCGAGATCGCCATGTCACGCCCCGCGTTCGCGCACCGTTTCAAGTCCGTCGTGGGCACGACCCCGCCGGCCTACCTCTCGGGGATCCGGCTCGACCGTGCGGCGCGGTTCCTGCGCGACCCGGACGATTCGGAGTTCACGTTCTCGCGCGAGCGCGGCATCGCTCCCGGTCGCTACCGGCGAACGTCGATCGCAGTATCCTCTTCTCGGTGACCGAATCCTCCGCCTTGCACGACACCAAGGTCGCCTACGACGCCGTCGCGGGGCTCTACGCCGAAATGTTCACCAACGCGCTCGAGACCCTGCCGTTGGAGCGGGCCATGCTGGGCGCGTTCGCCGAACTCGTGCAGGCCCAGGACGCCGGACCGGTCGCCGATCTCGGATGTGGACCCGGCCATTTGACCGCACACCTGAACGAGCTCGGACAGAACACCTTCGGCATCGACCTGTCCTCCGAGATGATCGCCCTGGCCCGCCAAGCCCATCCCGAACTGCGGTTCGACGAGGGGTCGATGGCCGCCCTGGACCTCCCCGACGGAGCTCTCGGCGGCATTCTCGCGTTCTACTCCGTCATCCACACCCCACCGCGGCAGCTGCCGGCCGTGTTCACCGAGTTCCACCGAGTGCTGGCGCCGGGCGGCTACCTGCTGCTCGGGTTCTTCGCCGGCGACGATCCGCTGCCGCAGGAATTCGACCACAAGGTCGCGCTCGCCTATCGGTGGTCGCCCGACAGCCTCGCGGACCTGTTGCGCGAGGCCGGGTTCGTCGATGTCGCCCGCTTGGTGCGCGAGCCCCATGAGAACGAGCGACAGTTCCAGGGGGCCCAGCTGCTGGTCCGCAAGCCCCAGGCAAGCTGATCGTATCCGGCGACCGACCACAATGGACGAAAGTTCGCCGGCGACCACGGCGAGCTTCACGCCTAGCGGTTTGGGTTCTGGAGTGCTAACCGCATCCGCTGACTTCCCGCCATACCGACGACGACATGCTGTACTGGCGCGTCCAGTTGCGCGCCGACGACGATAGCGCTGAGCCACCGTAGATCGAGCACGCTCCCGCAGGCCGCAGTCACCGCGGCTAATTGGCGGCGAACGCCGTCATGCTGCAAATGCGCCATGCATCCGAGCCGGCGTCGCTCAGAGGCTGGCGCCGAGGAGTTCGGGCAGCGCGGCGATGCGTTTCTGGTTACGTCGGTAGTAGGTCCATTGACCGATTCGGGTGCTCTCGACCAGGTCGGCACGCTGCAGCACGGACATGTACTGCGATGCGGTGGACTGGGAGACCCCGGCCTTCTCCTGGATCTGCTTCACGCACACCCCGACCTCCTCCATCGGGTCGGCTTGCGGTGCGAAGTGGTCGGATGGGTCGCGCAGCCAGCCCATGATCTGCAAGCGCGTGGGGTTGGCCAGCGCTTTGCACACCTCCAGCAGGTCGTCCAGCTCAGCGTTGCTCACGGTCCGAGTATATCGGGGTATCGGCATGTCTCGATGTGGCGTGCTAAATTGGCAAATCGAAACATTGCGATATGACGATCGGAGATCGAAGTTGTCGGACAACGTGGCGTTGGTCGTGGGAGCCCGTGGAGTGATCGGAGGCAACCTTGTCAACTACCTGGAGAAGCTGGGCGGCTGGCAGGTGATCGGCCTGTCCCGGCGAGGAGGCGACTCGTCGGAGCGGGTGCGGCACGTCAGCGTGGACCTCCTCGACGCGACGACACGCGAACGAAGCTCGCCGGCCTGGCGGACGTGACCCATGTGTTCTACGCCGCCTACCAGGATGCCCCGACGTTCGCGGGTTTGGTCGAGCCGAACCAGCGGATGCTGGTAAACGCGCTGGGGGCGATCGAGCCGGTGGCCGCGGGATTGCGGCATGTGCAGTTGATGTAGGGATACAAGGTCTACGGGGCGCATCTGGGGCCGTTCAAGACCCCGGCCCGCGAGAACGACCCGCCCCACATGCCGCCTGAGTTCAACGTCGAGCAGCAGACTTTCATCGAGCAGGCCCAGCAGGGCAAGGACTGGAGCTGGTCGGCGCTACGGCCGTCGGTGGTGTGCGGCGTCGCGCTCGGCATCCCGATGAACCTGACGATGGTCATCGCCGTCTACGCCACCATCTCCAAACACCTCGGCGTTCCCCTGCGCTTTCCTGGTAAGCCAGGTGCCTACCACTCGTTGATCGAGATGACGGACGCCGGGCTGCTCGCCGAAGCGATGGTGTGGGCGGCTACCGACCCTGCAGCCGCCAACCAGGCTTACAACATCAACAACGGTGATCTGTTCCGCTGGGAGGAGATGTGGCCCAAGATCGCCGACTACTTCGACCTTCCAATCGCACCCGGCCTGCCGGTCAGCCTCACCGCTGTCATGGCCGACAAGGAGTCGGCGTGGCAGGAGATAGTCGTCAAGCACGACTTGACGCCCACCCCGTATCAGGACGTGTCCTCCTGGGCGTTTGGTGACGCCGTGTTCTCGTGGGATTACGACCTCATCGCCGACGGGTCCAAGGCCCGCCACCACGGCTTCCACCGCTACGTCGACACGACCGAGATGTTCCCGCGCATCTTCGACAAGATGCGGGCACGCAAGATCATCCCGCCACGATGAATACCAGGCACGGCAATCACTCTGGCCTCGGCGCGGCTGCGACGGGCAGGCGGAACACACTCGGTACAACTCGCCGCAATCCACCGCTCTGAGGCGCACGCAACCGCACAAAGCAAAACCGCCCCTTGATCGCGTTATCGCTGGTCAAGGGGCGGTTTTGCAAGTTTTTGTGGTGCGCCCCCGGCAGGATTCGAACCTGCGACACCCGCTTTAGGAGAGCGGTGCTCTATCCCCTGAGCTACGAGGGCTGGACGTGCTCGTTGCCCTAGCTTAGCGGTCCGGTTGTCCCATGGGTGAAGCGGACCTTGACTACGGGCGCGTAGCTCATTGTAATACGCACACTACCAGTGGGTAACCACCCTTGGATGCGGTACGGACACCCCGTCCCGCCGGCTGCCGGAGGCTTCCGTTGATCAAGGTCATGTTCGCCGACGACGAGGAATTGGTGCGCTCGGGGCTGCGGGCCATGATGTCCGTGGCCCCGGACATCGAGGTCGTTGGCGAGGCCACTGACGGGCGATCGGCAGTCGAGGCCGCTCGACGCCTCCAGCCCGACGTCGCGCTGCTCGACATCAAGATGCGCGCGCCCGACGACGGCATCCGCGCGCTGCGCGCCATCCAGGCCCTGCCCACTCCTCCGAGTGTTGCGATGCTCACCACGTTCGATGTCGACTCCTACGTCAGCCTCGCGCTGCGGTTCGGCGCCAACGGGTTCCTGCTGAAGGACATCGAGCCCGCCGTGTTGGTGCGCGCCGTCCGCGACCTCTCCCGCGGCGGCGCCGTGCTCGACCCCAGCGTGGCAGCCCGCATGGTCAACGCGCACCGCACCGAACAGCAGGCCGCGGCGCCCGCCCGCAAGCAACTCGCCTCGCTCTCCGACCGCGAGCGGGAGGTCGTGGGGCTCATCGGCCAGGGGCTCTCCAACGCCGAGATCGGCGGGGCGCTGCACCTGTCTGAGGCCACCGTCAAGGGCTACGTGTCCGCGGTGCTGTCGAAGATCGGCGCGGCCAACCGCGTCCAGGCCGCCCTGCTCGCCTACCGCGGCGGACTCGTGGATTGACCCGTTCCGGGCTTGCGTTAAGGACAGTCTCAGCTCAAGCGGTAAGACTGTTCACATGCGCATTCTGGTTGTCGACGACGATCGGGCCGTCCGGGAGTCCCTGCGGCGGTCACTCGAGTTCAACGGCTACAAGGTCGACGTCGCCAGTGACGGAGCGCAGGCACTGGAGAAGGTGACCAGCGACCGTCCGGACGCGATGGTGCTCGACGTCATGATGCCAAGGCTCGACGGCCTCGAGGTCGCACGCAGGCTGCGCAGCACCGGCGACGACCTGCCGATTCTCGTGCTCACCGCGCGCGACACGGTGTCCGATCGCGTGTCCGGCCTCGACGCGGGTGCCGACGACTACCTGCCCAAGCCGTTCGCGCTCGAGGAGCTGCTCGCCAGACTCCGCGCGCTGCTGCGCCGGGCCAACGCCGAGGCGCAGGCCGCCGGTCAGCAGTCCGAGTCGCTCGAGTTCGCCGACCTGACCCTCGACCCTGGCACCCGCGAGGTCCGCAGGGGCGAGCGGTCCATCAGCCTCACGCGCACCGAGTTCGCCCTGCTCGAGCTGTTCCTGTCGTATCCGAAGCACGTGCTCACGCGTAGCCGCATCCTGGAGGAGGTGTGGGGTTACGACTTCCCGACCTCGGGCAACGCGCTGGAGGTCTACGTCGGCTACCTGCGCCGCAAGACCGAGGCCGAGGGTGAGTCCCGGCTGATCCACACGGTGCGTGGCGTCGGCTACGTGCTGCGGGAGACACCACCGTGACCGAAGCGCCACCCGTGTCCACCGGCACCGACGCGCCGCCGCCCGAGCCGAACGAGGAGCCGCAGCCCAAGAACGCTCGCCGGTTCTCGCTGCGCACGCGCGTGATGCTGCTCGCTGCCGTGTGCGTGGGCGCCGCCGTCGCGCTCGTCTCGCTGGTCGCGTTCCTGACCGTGCGGGGCAACCTCTACCAGCAGTTCGACAACAGCCTCATCCAGCGGGCCAACGCCGCGGTGAACAGCGTCCCGGTGCGCGCCCAGTTCAGCAGGGACGTGCCCTCCGCGCTGCTCGTGAGCAGTGACATCCAGATCGGGCTCCTGCAGTCGGGCGCCGGGCTCGCCTGGCCCGAACGCGGCGAGCCGCCACCCGTCGGGCAGTCGGAGGAGGCCGTGGCCAACGGCTCGTCCGACTCGTCGCTGCGCACCGATGCCGCCACCGACATGCGCGTGATCGCCTTGCCGTCCGGTCCCGGTCAGGCCCTGGTTCTCGCGCAATCGCTTGCTCCCACAAAGCAAACGCTTGCCGAGTTGAATCTCGTGCTGTTCCTCTTCGGCGGAGCGGGCATCGTCGTGGCCGCCGCGGCCGGTACTGCCGTGGCCCGCGCGGGTCTGCGCCCGGTCGAGCGGCTCACCTCGGCGACCGAACGGGTCGCGCGCACGATGGACCTGCGCCCGATTCCGGTGACCGGCGACGACGAGCTGTCGCGACTCACCCACAGCTTCAACACGATGCTGGCCGCCGTCGCCGACTCGCAGGAGCGGCAACGCCAGCTCGTCGCCGACGCGGGACACGAGCTGCGAACACCGCTGACGTCGCTGCGCACGAACCTGGAGCTGCTGCTCGCGGCGAGCCGGGAGGGTGCGCGGCCGCTCGCTCAACACGACCGCATGGAGATGGAGGCCGACATCAGTGGCCAGCTCGACGAGCTGACCCAGCTGATCGGCGACCTCGTGGAGCTCGCCCGCGAGAGCGAGCCGCGAGTCGAGAACGAGCGCGTGGACCTGGTCGAGGTCGTGGAGCGGGCGCTCGACCGCGCTCGGCGCAGGGCGGGGGAGACCGAGTTCGACGTGACGCTCGAACCCTGGGTGCTCGCAGGCGACCCCGCGATGCTGGAGCGTGCGGTTTTGAACCTGCTCGACAACGCCGTCAAGTTCTCGCCGGAGGGCTCCGCGGTGTGGTTGCGCCTGCGCTCGCTCGGCGACGGCACGGCCGTGATCGAGGTGTCCGATGCCGGTCCCGGCATCGCCGACGAGGACCTGCCCAAGGTGTTCGAGCGGTTCTACCGCTCCTCGGAAGCGCGCACACTGCCCGGCTCCGGGCTCGGGCTGGCGATCGTGAAACAGGCTGCGCAACGGCACGGCGGCGCTGTCTACGCCGGGCGCGCGGACGCGGGCGGCGCGTTGATGACCATCCGGTTGCCGGGAGTCCCAGGCTGACTTCTGTTTGGTCGTGTAGGATTTTGTGCGAAAACCTGTGTAATTCGGTCGCAGTTGCGGATGGAGTCAACGTGCTGGCGCGTCAGCGGCAAGCGGTCATCCTGGAGGAGGCGCGGCGGACCGGCGCGGTCAGGGTGAGCGATCTCGTGGACCAGCTCGGCGTCTCCGACATGACCGTGCGGCGGGACCTCGACGTCCTCGCCAGCCGCGGTCTCGTCGAGAAGGTCTACGGCGGCGCCACGTCCGTCAGCAGCCACAGCACCGACGAGCCCGGCTTCGAGGCCAAGTCGGTGCGCCAGCTCGAACAGAAGGAGGCCATCGCCTCCGTTGCCGCCGGGCTCGTGCGGCCCGGCACCGCGATCGGCATCTCGGCAGGCACCACCACCTGGACCCTCGCCCGCGCGCTCGACGCGATCCCGAGCCTGACGATCGTCACCAACTCCATCCAGGTCGCCGACGTCCTGCGCGCCTCGACGCAGCCCGACCGGACCGTGGTGCTCACCGGCGGTGTCCGTACTCCCTCCGACGCTCTGGTCGGCCCCGTCGCCGTGCAGAGCCTGCGCAGCCTGCATCTCGACCTCGTCTTCCTCGGGGTGCACGGCATGGCCGACGGTCCCGGCTTCACCACCCCGAACCTCACCGAGAGCGAGACCGACCGCGCGCTGGTGGAGGCCGGGCGCAGGCTCGTGGTGCTCGCCGACCACACCAAGTGGGGCACGGTCGGCATCTCGACCATCGCCGAACTCGCCGAGGCGAGCGTCGTGGTGAGTGATGACGAACTGCCGCAGGACGCGCGGCGCACCCTGTCCGAACACGTGGGAGAGCTCATGATCGCGCCGACGGCGGCCCCATCCGGAGCCGACGAGTGAACAAGACCGTTCGTCACCTCGCCGACGGCCGCGAGATCATCTACTTCGACGACAGCGAGAACGCACCACCCCGCGACGCGCAGGACGCCCGTGACCTGCCCGCCGTCGCGCCGGCGTCGGAGATCCGCTGCGACCCGCTGACCGGCGAGTGGGTGGCGATGGCCGCCCACCGGCAGACCCGCACCTACAAGCCGCCTGCCGACCTGTGCCCGCTCTGCCCCACCCGGCCCGGCAAGCCGAGCGAGGTTCCCGAAGCCTCCTACGACGTGGTGGTGTTCGAGAACAGGTTCCCCTCCTTCTCGCCGCACGTGACCGGTGAGCCGACCACTGTGGACGGAGCGGGACTCGTGCCTGTTGCTCCCGGCAGGGGGCGGTGTGAGGTCGTGTGCTTCACCAGCGACCACGAGCGATCGTTTCGCGAACTGAGCGAAGCGCGAGTGCGCACCGTCGTCGACGTGTGGGCCGACCGCACCGCGGCTCTGTCCGAACTGGACGGTGTGGAGCAGGTCTTTCCGTTCGAGAACCGGGGCGAGGAGATCGGCGTCACCCTGCACCACCCGCACGGCCAGATCTACGCCTACCCGTTCGTCACGCCGAGGACCGAGCGCATGCTCGCCACCGCGGCCGCGTACCGCGCCGAGCACGGCAGGCACGTGCTCGGCGATGTCCTGGCGGCCGAGCGCGCGGTGGGCACCCGCGTCGTCGCCGAGGGAGAGTTCTGGACCGCGTTCGTACCGCCTGCCGCGCGATGGCCCGTGCAGGTGCAGGTGGTGCCGCACCGGCAGGTGGGAGACCTGACCGAGCTCGACGACGCCGAGCGAGCCGACTTCGCCAGCGTCTACCTGCAGGTGCTGAAACGCTGTGACGCGCTCTACGACCGGCCCCTGCCCTACGTCGCGGGCTGGTACCAGGCGCCGAGGCGCCGCGACCGCGAGCTGTCGTGGCTGCACCTCGAGCTGTTCTCGGTACTGCGCGCCAAGGACAAGCTGAAATATCTCGCCGGTTCGGAGTCGGGCATGGCGGTGTGGGTCAACGACGCCAACCCCGAGCAGATCGCCGAACGGCTGCGGGCCGCTGCCTGATCGGCTCTCACGCCGTACCCACAGGCTGAGTTCAGCATGCTCTCAGGACTGTGGCGCATGATGGGGTTATGACCGAGAACGACCCTTCAGCTGCGGACAAGCCCGGCGCCTCGGGCACTGGAAGCCCGGAGCACGGTTGGCCGGCGCAGGACGCGCCCAACCCGTGGTCGGCTCAAGGCCAGGCGCAGCCCGGTTACCAGTACCCGGACACCCAGCAGCCCGCTCAGCAATCTCCCCAGCACGGCGTGCACGGTCCGTCCTACCCGACGGCCACCTATCCCATGCAGGGCGCGCAGCCCATGACCGCTGACCAGCAGAAGCGGAAGGGGACGGCCAAGCTCGTCGCCGGTGTCGCGGTGCTCGCGCTGCTGGTCGGAGGCGGTGCGGGCGCCGTGGGTGGCTACCTCGCGGGGGACAGCGGCAGCGATGGTGGTTCCGTCAACGCGCTCTCCGAGCCGCCGCCTTCCCAGCAGACCAGCAACGCGGCGCCGGGCACGGTCGAGTCCGCGTCGCAGAAGCTGATGCCGAGCGTGGTGCAGCTCCAGGTGGAGGGC
Source organism: Prauserella cavernicola (assembly GCF_016595675.1). Lineage (GTDB taxonomy): Bacteria > Actinomycetota > Actinomycetes > Mycobacteriales > Pseudonocardiaceae > Prauserella_A > Prauserella_A cavernicola. The sequence goes on from NZ_JAENJH010000003.1 coordinate 198,734, forward strand.
CAGTCCGGCGCGGGTGAGGGCTCTGGCTTCATCATCAGCGACGACGGCTACATCCTCACCAACAACCACGTGGTCGAAGGCGCCGCCGACGGAGGCAAAGTGACCGTCGTCTTCCAGAACGGCGAGCGCACCGAAGCGTCCATCGTCGGCCGCGACCCGACAACCGACATCGCCGTGGTGCGCGCCGACAACGCCAGCAACCTCCCCGTGGTCGATCTCGGTCGCTCCGACGACCTGAAGGTGGGCCAGCAGGTGGTGGCCATCGGCTCGCCGTTCGAGCTGGCCGGAACGGTCACCTCGGGAATCGTCAGCTCGCTGCACCGGCCCGTCTCCGCGGGCGGATCCGGCGACCAGACCACCGTCATGGATGCGATCCAGACCGATGCCGCGATCAACCCCGGTAACTCGGGTGGTCCGCTGGCCAACATGTCCGGCCAGGTCATCGGCATCAACTCGGTGATCTACAGCCCGCAGTCGGCCTCCGGCGGCGAGGGTGGCAACGTCGGCATCGGCTTCGCCATCCCGATCGACCAGGCACGGCGCACCGCCGACGACATCATCCAGAACGGCCACGCCACGCAGACCTACATCGGCGCGACCGTGGGCGACGCGCCCGAGGGTGGAGCGGCGATCGGCGAGGTCATGCCGGGCAGCCCGTCCGAGAAGGCGGGCCTCAAGGCGGGCGACGTGGTCACCAAGTTCGACGACCGCGCGGTCGAGGACGCCAACGCGCTGGTCGCGGCTGTCCGAACCAGGGCGCCGGGCGAGCAGGTCACGCTCACGCTGAAGAACAACAAGACGATCGAGGTGACGCTCGGCGGTCAGCCGGTGCCGGGTAACTGACCCAAAACGCTCGGCCGCTGCGACGGTCGAGACCAACTCCGGACGCCTTTGTCAGCGAGCCGGACCTCCAGAGCCACGCGCAACCGGGACCTCGTGCCCGGTTGCGCGTGGTCATGTCGGGACCGGGACCGCGATCCGGACGAACCGCATCTTTGCCCGATGCCGTCCACATCGGACCTCGGCCGCCTCAATCCGCGGATGATCATGGCGCCTGATCCGTGCGCGGCGCTCAGCGCGCCGCAGACGCCTGTCGTTCGGCGCCGGGCGCCTCGGGATCGGAGCCGACTCGAAGGCTCGTCTGAAGCCACTCAGGCTCCGGCCGGGGTCACCTGTGCCCGCGACTCCCTTGCACTGCTGATGGTGGGTGAGTCACCAGCGCGCGGGCACCGCGCTCTACTACGGTGGTGCACATGGAACGGAGTGCACAGCGGCTCGGCCGCGCTCTCGTGGTGATCGTGGACGACCGCGCGGCTCAGGGGGAGAACGAGGACACCGCCGGCCCCTTGGTGACCGAACTGCTCGAAGAGGCCGCGTTCATCGTCGACGGGACCGTCGTGGTGCGTGCGGACCCGGTGGAGATCCGCAACGCGCTCAACACCGCCGTGATCGGCGGCGTCGACCTGGTGATCACGGTCGGCGGCACCGGCGTCTCGCCTCGCGACGTGACCCCGGACGCGACCGCGGGCGTGCTCGATCGGCCCATTCCGGGCATCGGCGAAGCGCTGCGTTCCTCCGGCCTCGCCGCGGGCGCCATCGACGCAGGTATCTCCCGCGGACTCGTCGGCGTCTCGGGCAGCACCCTCGTGGTCAACCTCGCGGGCTCGCGCGCGGCGGTCCGCGACGGCATGGCGATCCTGTCGTCCATGCTCCCGTTCGTCATCGGCGAGCTCTCCGGGCTCGACGACAACTGACCGGACCCTCAGCCGTGCCCGAGCACGAGGCCGACCAGCCTCCCGAGACACCTCGTCGATCCCGCAAGAGGATCGACGAGGTGTTCGGGGACGTCCTTCCCGAGACGACCTCGGACGAGCGCGATCCCAAACCCACGGGCCCGGCGTCCGACGACTGGTACCTCGAGAACCGGCCACCTCACCACGACCGGTAGACGCCGGCCGGGCGCAGCACCTCAGTCGCGGATGCGCTGCTCGCGCAGCAGGTCCCGGATCTCGGTGAGCAGCTCCGTGTCGGTCGGCTCGGCCGGACCGGCCTCCTGCCCGCGCTTGCGCCGCTCCTGGATCTTCTGCAGCGGCATGACCAGCAAGAAGTAGACGACTCCCGCGATGATCAGGAAGTTGATCCCCGCGTTGATCACCGTTCCGAAGTCGAGGAACGTCGAATCGTTGCCGCTCAGCACGTTGAACCCGAGACCGTTGGCAGCCTCGCTGCCACCGATCGTGTTGATCAGCGGCTTGATCAGACCGTCGGTGAACGCCGTGACGATCGCGGTGAACGCCGTGCCGATGACGACCGCCACCGCGAGCTCGACGACGTTGCCGCGCATCAGGAAGTCCTTGAAGCCCTTCAGCACGCGTGCACTCCCTTCCACTTAGGACACCAGCTAGCGGAGGGTAACGGTGACGGGTTGGCCGAGCGACACCGCCGCCAGGTGCGCGGCGACGTCCTCCGGAGCGGCCAGTAGCACGAGCGGCGCCTCGTCGGAGCCGAGCGGACCGTCCCGCTGCCACGCCTGCTCGCCGGCGACCGTGAGCACCGTGGCGTTACTGGCCAGCACCTTTTCGGCCTGCTCGGCCGCGCCGACCGTCACGACGTCCACCCGGGTGCCCGGCTGGAGCAGGCCTGCGACGCCCGAATCGGCCAGTCGCACGGGCACCGTCGCCGTGCCCGGCGGTGCACTGCGCTCGCCGATGAGCCGGGCATCGGTGAGAGGTTCACCCGACCGAGCGACTCCCATGAGCTGTTTCCCGTTTACCTGCGCCGGGTCGGTGAGCGCGCCGTCCGGGCGCAGCGAATCGGGAACGTGGGCTGTTCGCACATCGGCGGGCCGCAACGTGGAGCCGAGCGGGAGATCGCGAGCGGTGACGAGAAGTGGGCCGCCGGACTCACCGCCTGCCGCGGCGGGACGCGCTGCGAGCGCGACGGCGAGGACGAACAACGCGGCGGCCAGCGCTCGCCGTACGAGTGTGGCCGGATGGCCCCGCAGCAGCGGCCGGAGCCGGTGGAGCCAGCGGCGTGCCGAAGGTGGGTGGTTCACTGCCGTCCCCCATCGTCCGGGCGGAGGGCGGCGGTTCCGCCCTCGACCCGTTCGACGCTAGGAGTGCCCGCCGATCGCGGGGAAGCAGCAGTTCACGAACCTGTGGACAACAGGGTCGATGTGGACAACTCGCCGATCAGGAAGCCGTGGAGCTCGTCTTCGTCGTGGTGGACGAGGAGGATGTCGACCCGCTGCCCAAGGTGGAGCTGGACGAGCTCCCCGACGAGTTACCGGACGACGAGCTGTCGGACGAGCCGCTGGAGGACGAGCTCGAGTCGGACTTGTTCGTGCTCTCGGAGCTCTTCGCGGAGCCGTTCGACGTGCTCGAGCGGGACTCGGAGCGCGAGTCGTTGCGGTAGAACCCGCTGCCCTTGAAGATCACGCCGACCGAGCCGAACAGCTTGCGCAGGACCCCGTTGCACTCGGGGCACTCGCTCAGGCTGGCGTCGGTGAACGACTGGACCACCTCGAACTGGTGGCCGCACTCCTTGCAGGCGTACTGGTAGGTCGGCACAAGGGCTCCTTCGGCGTTGGCACTCGACTCCTAAGAGTGCTAACTCAATTTTGCTGCATGACATTCCGTGGGCGCAATCGAGGTCCAGGTCACACTTGATCACGTCAAGGGCAGCGGGACCAGTCCCTTGCCGGGGGTGAGCACGGCCGTCATCCGTACGTCGTGCGGCTCGGCGGGCAGCTCCTCGACCAGCTCCGTGTCGCGAATCACGGCCACGAGCTCCGTGTGCGCCCCCGCGAAGCCGAGCGACCGGTCGTAGTAGCCGGCGCCACGCCCGAGCCGCACGCCCCGGTGGTCGACCCCGAGCGCGGGCAGCAGCACGACGTTCGCCTCACCGACGCCACCAGGCCCCAGTCGTGGCCCGCTCGGTTCGAGCACGCCGCGAAGCCGGCCCGCGACCAGCGCGGACGTGCCCGTGTACTCGGCCCAGTCGAGCGGGCCAGGAGTCGAGGGGACCACGGGTAACAGCACCCGCGCACCCGCGTCGCGCAGCACGTCGAGCAGCGAGAGGGAGCCGGGTTCGGAGCCGAACGGGACGTAGCAGCACACGGTGCTCGCGGTGAGCCCGGTGACCGCCTGTGCCAGGGAGTTCGCCTCGAGCACACGCTGCTGGGGCGAGATCGCCGCCCGGCCCGCCGTGAGCCACGCTCGCCACTCGCCCTTGCCGGCCCCCGGTCCAGGTCGGTCGGGCAGCTCCACTCTCGTCCCTCCGCAGGCTCTGCAGGTCAGCGAGTTGCCGTCGCCGGTCTGTCATTCTCAGTCACACGCAGCAGATCAGGCTAGGCTTTGCGGCCATGACGGGCGCCACGACTGACCACACGTTCCGAACCGCCATCGTGCCGGCCGCAGGGCTCGGCACGAGATTCCTGCCGACCACCAAGGCCGTGCCCAAGGAGCTGTTGCCCGTCGTCGACACACCCGGTATCGAGCTCGTCGCCAACGAGGCCGCCCAGGCGGGTGCCAAGCGTATGGTGATCGTCACATCGCCGGGCAAGGAATCGGTCGTCAACTACTTCCAGCCCCAGCCCGAGCTGGAGGACACGCTCGAGCGCAAGGGCAAGACCGAACAGCTCGCGAAGGTCCGCCGCGGACCCGGTCTGCTCGACGTCGAGGTGGCCATCCAGGAGCAGGCACTGGGCCTCGGCCACGCCGTCGCGCAGGCCGAGCCGAATCTGACCGACGAGGACGGCGCGGTGGCCGTGCTGCTGCCCGACGACCTGGTGCTGCCCACCGGGGTCCTGACCAAGATGGCCGAGGTCCGGGCCCAGTTCGGCGGCAGCGTGCTATGCGCTTTCGACATCCCCAAGGAGCAGATCTCGCCCTACGGCGTGTTCGACGTCTCCGACACCGGTGACGACGACGTCAAGCGCGTCCACGGAATGGTGGAGAAGCCCAAGCCGGAGGATGCGCCCTCGACCTTCGCCGCGGCAGGCCGCTACCTGCTCGATCGGGCGATCTTCGACGCTCTGGGTCGCATCGAGCCTGGCAGTGGAGGTGAGCTTCAACTCACCGACGCGGTGGCTCTGCTCATCGCTGAAGATCATCCGGTGCATATCGTTGTGCATCGCGGCGGTAGGCATGACCTCGGTAATCCGGGTGGCTTCCTGCGTGCCGCAGTGGACTTCGCGCTGGAAGATCCTGACTATGGGCCTTCGCTGCGCGCCTGGCTGGAAGAACGAATCGAGAAGCCTTAGACATGACCGAACCCGAGTCGATCACCGCTGAAACCCCGGAAGCTACCGGCTTCCGGTCGGTCGACGAGCAGCTCACGCTCACGCTGGGTGCCGCCGTGCGGCCGCGCCCGGTTCGCGTGGCGATCTCCGAGTCGCAGGGCCTGCTCTGTGCCGAGGAGGTCGTCGCCGAGCACGCGCTGCCCGGATTCGACCAGGCGGCGGTGGACGGCTACGCCGTGCGCAGCGTCGACGTGCGCACGGCCGGTCAGGACCCCGTGCAGCTGCCGGTGGTCGGCGAGATCCAGGCCGGGTCGCGGCAGCCGCGCAGGCTCCAGCCCGGCCAGGCCGTGCGCGTCGCCACCGGGGCGCCGCTGCCCACGCTCGCCGACGCGGTGGTGCCCGCGGCGTTCACCGACGGCCACCAGGCCAAGGTCACGGTGCAGCGCGCCGTGCCGTCGGCGGGCTACGTACGGCGCACGGGTGAGGACGTGCAGATCGGCGACGTCGCCGTGCGCAGCGGCGACACCATCGGTGCCGCCCAGGTCGGGCTGCTCGCGGCCGTCGGGCGGTCGAAGGTGCTCGTGTACCCGCGGCCGCGGGTCTCGATCATCTCGGTGGGCGACGAGCTGGTCGACGTCGATCGAACTCCGACCGTCGGCCAGGTCTACGACGTCAACTCCTACGCGCTGGCCGCCGCGGCTCGCGACGCGGGCGCCGAGGTGAGCCGCGTCGGCATCGTGCCGCTCGACCCCAAGCGCTTGCGCGAGACCGTCGAGGGCAGGCTGCTGATGTCCGAGGTCGTCGTGGTGGCGGGCGGCGCCGGTGGCACCACCGGCGAAGAGGTGCACGCCGCGCTGTCCGACCTGGGCAGCATTGATCTGCATCGCGTCGCCATGCATCCCGGCTCCGCGCAGGGCTTCGGACGGCTCGGACCGGACTCCGTGCCCACCTTCCTCATCCCGGCCAACCCCATGAGCGCGCTCGTCGTGTTCGAGGTGATGATCCGGCCGCTGATCCGCGCCGCGCGCGGAACGCGCAACCCGCACCGCAGGATCGTCGACGCGCGCCTGCTCTCGCCGGTCGCGTCGACCGAGGGCCGCAAGGGTTACCTGCGCGGGCAGCTGCTGCGCGACGAGAGCAACGGCGAGTACCTGGTGCAGCCGCTCGGCACGTCGGGTGCTCACCTGCTCGCCTCCCTCGCCGAGGCCAACTGCCTCATCAACATCGATGAGCACCTCACCGAGGTCGCGGCCGGCGAGCAGGTCAAGGTGACCTTCCTGGCTCAGCGAGCCTGAGCAGGGGCGCATGGCATCCCAGGTGTATGCCGGTCCCTACGGCACAGAGCCGCGCCACCCGGGCTGGCCTGCCAAGCTCGGTCCCCTCGTGGTGCCCGCGGGCACGGTCAGGTTGCGACCGGTGCACCTGCGGGACGGGCGCGAGTGGAGCCGGATCCGGGTGCGCGATCGCGAGTACCTGGAGCGCTGGGAGCCGACCGCCGCGGGCTCGTGGTCGGACCGCAACGGTTTCGGCGCGTGGCCGCCGCAGTGGTTCTCCCTGCGGGCGCTCGCGAGGCGCGGGCAGTGTCTTCCGTTCGCCATCACCGTCGACGGGGTGTTCGCGGGCCAGATCACGCTCGGCAACGTGATCAGGGCGTCGCTGCGTTCGGCGTGGGTGGGCTACTGGGTCTCGTCGGAGCTCGCGGGCGGAGGAGTGGCCACGGCGGCCGTTGCGCTGGTGACGGACCACGCGTTCAAAGCGGCCGGACTGCACCGGCTGGAGGCGACCGTGCGCCCCGAGAACACGCCCAGCCTGCGTGTTCTTGGTAAGGCGGGTTACCGGCAGGAAGGGCTGTTCCTGCGCTATCTCGACGTGGCCGGGGACTGGCGCGATCACATCGCATTCGCCGTCACCGCGGAGGAGATGGGCAACGGATTCGCCGAACGGCTCATCGCCGCAGGTCGGGCACGACTGCCCGAGCCGCGTTAACACCTTGTGAGTTTTTCACCCGATCTAGCTAGCGGTTTCAGATCTACACCCGGCGAGCCTCCGGGTTTTCTGTTACTCCTGTGACTAGCGTGACGAACGTCAGCGTGGTGTAGGGAGTGCCGCGATCACCTGACGCTTGGTCGCGCGATCCACGACGGCAGCTTTGAAGGTCGGGGGAGGTGACGGGAGATGCCAAGCTCGTTGATCATTGTCGCGCTCGCAGCGGCGTGGCTTGTCGTTCTCGTTCCCATGGTCGCGCGCAAGCGCCAGGAGATCACGCAGACCAACGATTCAGCGTTGGCTGCGCGGGTCGTGCGGAGCGGGAATGCACACAACCAGTGGCGGAGGAGGTTCGCCATGTCCGGAGACACGAAGCAGAGCGAAGACGAAGACTTCGTCGACGACGACTACGACGAGGACCTGGACGAGGACTTCGACGAGCCGGAGCCCGAACCCGAGCCGGAGCCGGCGCGCAGAGCCGTCGCCGACGACGACCCCGGCCGCCGCTACCGGCCGGGCCGCGGTGGGTTCGACCCCGAAGCCGCCGAGATCGCCGCGCGGGCGAAGTTCGCCTTCCGTCAGCGCATGGTGCTCGGCCTGATCCTGGTCGTGCTGGTCACCGCCGTGGTCGCGGGATTCGTGCTGCCGATCGTCTGGTGGGCCAACGGTCTCGCCGACATCGGGCTGGTCGGCTACCTGGTGTACCTGCGCAGGCAGGTCCGCATCGAGGACGAGATCCGGCAGCGCAGGCTCGCCAGGTACAACAACGCGGCCAGGCGCGCGCCGAGGAAGGCGGAGCCGGTCGAGGACGACGTCGAGGTCGTCGAGACGCCGCGCCGCGAACTCGTGGGCCTCGAGCGCAAGCCTGTGCCGACATCGCGGATCCGCAGGCAGGCCGTGGTCGTGGATCTGGAGGACGAGGACCCCGCGTTCCACGAACTCGACGAGCCCGGCGAACTTCCGTACCGGCGGGCTGTCGGAGAGTAGACCCCCTGGCTCGGTGGGCATGACGTTCCTGTTATGCTCATCGAGCTTGTTCAAGGGGCTGTAGCGCAGTTGGTAGCGCGTCTCGTTCGCATCGAGAAGGTCAGGGGTTCGATTCCCCTCAGCTCCACAAGAGAGTTCGATTTCGGCTCTTACCTGCGAATTTACGCGCAGCGGAACCCTCCCGATGGTTATGCGATCGGGAGGGTTTTTCTTGATCAGGATGTGTTTGGCGTTGTAACCCCGAAGTCGCTGTTGGCGGGTTTTGGTCGCTGTCACGCGCCAGACGGAGAGCTTGTACACCCGGACACGCGCGGAAATCGGCTGCGAGATCCGGTCAGGCGCATTCGGGCGCGGTAACTGTCACAAATCGCCGGTCGTGTCCCGTGCTCCGTTTCCGTGGATGAGTTCGTCGAGCCGGACCGCCAACGTGTCGTCCCCCGCTCGCTGCGCGAGGTCGCGGACTTCCTCCGGGGTGCCGAACGGCAGGCTCAACTGCCGCGCGACCCGCTCGGTCCACGCGCCGAGGTTCGCCCTGCCCTCGCGAGCGCGCGGGACGACGAACCGGTCCATGCGCTCGAGCAGCGCGCGTTCCCGGGTCCGCTCGTCCGCACACCACACGGTCACCACGCCGGTTCTCAGCGACGCGAAGGAACCAAGCCTGCTCAGACTCATCGCTCTGGATCCGAACACCGAGGCGGGCAGGGACACCCGCCAACCACCCTGATCAGTTCTGGTCGGTCTGACGTCGCCGAGTTCCTTGCTGCGCAGCCATTCGACGATCCGCTTCTCGTGGTCCTCCGGCAGCACGGCCTGCGACTCGGACTGGAGCACACCGTGGATCTCCCGGTTCCGCTCACACAGGTCACTCAGGTCGACGTCCGCGGTCTCGGCTGCCTGGCTGTAGGCGAGGTACCGGACGTGCCCGCGGCGGTCGGTCGCGCTGACGAGGTAGATCGGCAGGTGGACCCGATCCTCGCGAAGGCTTTCCGGTTGGTCGATCTGGAACGGCAGGTTGTACCGGTCCCGGTCTTTCCGGCCGGCGAGCTCCGCCAGGGTCTCCCGGCGAAAGCCCTGCGTGTTGGTGAGCATCAGGAACCGGGGATACGAGGGCAGGGCGGCGATCTCCTCCAGGGACAGGTAGGACACCACGCCCGCGTCGTAGTACTGCCTGCTCAACGGTGTCGAGGAGAACGCCTCGAAGTACATCTTGCGGCGGTCCTCCCGCGTGACCTCGTAGAGGATGTTCTCCCGCAGGGACCGGACACCCAGTTCGGTGAGGGCGAACCGCCCGTCCTGCACGGTCAGGTGCCCGACGCCCGCGAGGAAGCGCAGCGCCCTGTCGACGACAGGCTCGTCGAGACCGAAGAACCTGGCCAGCTCGGGAACCGAGGACAGTCCGGCTTCGGCGATCCCGCGTTCGACGTAACGGTCGATCAGCGCGTACTCCCTCCCGTCGGTCACCGTGGCACGCACCTCCACCTGCCACACCGGCAGCAGCAGCGCGAAGAGGCGAGTGGGTACGAGCCCCCTGCCGAACGCCACGTCCTCGAGCGCCCGCTCTTCGGGGTAGGGCATGGTTTTCCTGCGCGCTGTCACGTCTTCTCCGCCAACATTGTCATCAGGTCGTGGTGGTGGCGGACGTCCCCGTGGGCTCTCACGTGGTCGCGCAGAGCACAGGCGAACTGCTGGAAGCCCTCGTCCCGCGCATTCAGCAGCGTGACGATGTCGCCGACGAGGACCAGTTGCCTCTTGGCTCGGGTGAGCGCGACGTTCGCTCTTCGCAGGTCCTGCAGGAATCCCACGTTGCCCGCCGCGTTGCTGCGGGTGAATCCGTACAGGATGATGTCGCGTTCACCGCCCTGGAAGGCGTCGACCGTCCCGACGTTGTTGTCGACGGTCCGCAGATCGGGAATGTCCTCGCCGAGCATTCTCCTGACCAGGTTCAACTGTGCCTTGTACGGCACGATCAGCGCCCATTCCTCGCGGCGGGCGTGGTAGAAGCTCGCGAGCGCCGCGAGCAGGCGCGCTTCCGCGTGGTTGACCCAGCTGCCGTTGCCGCCGCCCGCGGGGCGTTCCGCGCGGTCTGGCAGTCGTGACGTGTCGACGAAGGCCAGCGGTTGTGTGAAGAGCGGGTCGGCATGGGCACGCTCCACGTGCGTCGTGAGGTTTCCGTCGTAGAACGCCTCGGAGATGAAATCCGCGATCACCCTCGGCATGCGCCGCTGTTGGGTGAGGCTCACGATGTGCGTCGCGGGCAGGTGTCCTACCAGGATCTCCAGGCCACTCTTCCTCACGAGCGCCCGCAGTTCGGGATCGTCGAGGTCGTTGCTCCAGTTCACGACGTCGCGGTCAACGAAGGGCGGCAGCTGCCGGTGATCGCCCACCAGCACCGCACGCTTCGCCCTGACGACCGGCACCAGCAGGTCGGCGGTGCCGATCTGTCCGGCCTCGTCGACGATCGCCAGGTCGAACTCGGTCTCCGCGATCTCGGAGCGGGTCGCCGCGCCCGTGGTGGTCGCTCCCACGACATCGGCGTAGCGGATCAGCTCCGGGTAGAGCTGGTCCGCGGACTTGGACGCGTCTGCATGCCACTCCCCGAGCAGCGTCGAACGCCGCGCGAGCAGATCCAGCCGCGGCCCGAGGCGGGCATGCAGGTCGGTCAAGGCCGCCAGCGTCGACGGCGCGTCGGAGTCCGGGACGGCCGGCACCTCGTCGACGGGCCGCACGATGGCCCGCACGGCCTCGAGCGCCGCGAGAGCATCCCGCCGCCGGGCGTCCCGACGCCCCTCGATGGCGTGCAGTTGCCCGGTGATCTGCCGGATCTGCGGCAGATCGCGGGTCGCCACGTCGAGCGCGACCAGCGCGCCCGACAGCTGCGCCTGGGCGTGCCGGGCGTGCTCGCCGCAGGAGGCGAGCTCCGACCTCACTGCCTCGATGCGCGCGTGCCTCGCCCGTGCCCGCCGCTCGGACCAGGCCCGCACCAGCGGCCACGCCCGCCGGGCATCGGCACGCGCCGCCTGCTGGAGCAGCCGCTGCAGACGCTCGTTCAGTTGCCGCGCACGGGATCCGTGCTCGGCGAGCTCCGCTTCGAGTGCCTCCACTCGCTGCTGTGCGGGACCACCGCCTGCCCGCCGAGCAGCGTGCAGCTGTCGCAGTGCCGCGGCCTCGGCGTCCACCTCCACGTGCAACAGGCCGATCTGCTTGCCCAGCTCGGCCCTCCACTGGACGGCTGTCGGCAGTCCCCGGTAGCCCCGCAGCGAGGCCTCGCTGGTGCTCAGCACCTCGCTGCGCAGATCCTCCGCCCAGCGCTCGAGCAGGAACGGAAGCGCATCGGATCCGATCTTGCCCTCGTTGCCGACCCGCACCACCACGACGTCCTTGGGCAGCTTGGCCAGCACGTTGTCCACGGCGCGGTTGGTATAGGAGGTCACCAGCACTCGACCGCGCTCCCGCGAGAGTGCACAGGCCCTCGCGACCTGACTGATGGTGCGGGTCTTGCCCGTGCCCGGCGGCCCCAGCACCACCAGCATGTCCTGCACCCCGAGTGACGCGCGGAACGCGCTCAGCTGGTCGGAATCGAGTTCCTCCGAAGGAATCTCGCGGACCTGCTGGATCGGGGCGACGCGGTGGTCCACCAGCGCGGGTAGCACCGTCCGGTTCTCCGCCTGCCTGGTGCGCAAGGCGCGGACGGCCTCGTGCTGCTTGGCATAGACCACCTCGTTGGGCGTCTCCTCCAGATCGCCCTGCCGGGCCAGCCGTCGCCAATCCACCGGCTGGTCGAACCGGACGGTCACCCGATCGCCCTCGACCCGCGTCACCTCGCCGCGCTGCTCGGGCTCGCCCTGCAGTTGCACGAACCGTCCTCGTTCCGGGCGTCGGTCGCCGACCATCCGGAAGACGTAGGACGACGCGGAGCTGTAGCGGCGCTCGCCCGCCGTCTCGACGCCGCTGTACGGGAACCTCGACAGGTCGTCAGCCTTGCGCGCGTTGAACGTGCGCGTGGTGTCGATCAGGCGATCCAGTGTGTCGAGAAACCGTTCGTGTGCCGGGTCGAGATCGGGCACACCGCGCTGATCTCCCGTCGTGCGCTGCAGCTTCGCCCATTCACCGGTGAGCTGCGGCCACTGCGCGGACGAGCCCTGGGGGACGTGGCGGAGTTCGGTGACGGTTCGCCACGTGGCCCGGATGAGCAGGTGGCCGCGAGCGAGGTCCTGGTGATCGCGCAGCCGGAGCGGAGTGATCCAGGCGAGGGTGTAGGCGTCCGCGTCCCGAGTGGGGAACATGCCCACCACGTAACCGTAGGTGTAGAGCTTCAGGCTGCGGCTCCCGCTCATCTCCTCCACCGTGGCGGGTACCCCGTCGCGTTCGGCGAGGTGCTGGGCGATCTGTGCGACGCCCGCCGGCAGCCCGGGATTGTCGCGCGCCTGCCGATGCAGTTTGGAGTCGAAGCTCTGGGAGGGCACCAGTACGACGGGCTTCGCCAGCTTCACGGTCCGGGACAACGGCCAACTCCCCTCAGCCGAGGTTCTCCGGGAGATCCCGGAGAACGGACGCCAGCTCGCTCATACCCGGGCGCCGCGCGGGATCCGGAAGGAGTGCGGCGTCGATCGCTGCTGCCGGTGCCGCACCGATACCGGGCGCGAGTGCGTGAACCGGAACGGGCGCAGCCGGGTACGGGAGCTGACCGCTGACGAGGTGATAGGAAATGACGCCGACCTGGTACACGTCGGTCCACGGTCCCACCCGCCCGCTCCGGCGACGGCTCTGTTCCGGCGCGCGGTACTCCTCGGGGCCCTCACCCGGCTCAGGAGCTGACGCGGCCAGGCCGAGGTCGGTGAGCACCAGACTCCCGTCGTCGAGTCGTACGAGCCCGGACGGCGTCAGGTTCCGATGCGTGGCGCCCGCCCGGTGCAGGAGGTGCAGCGCCTGGCACAGCCCGGCCAGGCCTCGCAGGGTCTGGTGTGCTCGCCACGGATCGACGGCCGCCCCCTCCTCGGGCACGAACGCACTGAGCGTGTCGGCCGGGCCGCCCCAGTTCCGGGATGCGGGCCACCGAGTCGCGAGCGTCGTGACGGCCCCGTCGCGCACCAACTCGCCCGGAGTCGGCAGCGACCGAGCTCCCGTCGCGATGCTGCGCACCAGCTCGTACTCCCGTTCCAGCCCGGCGAGCGCGGCGTGAGCCGCCGGAGTGGGATGGCGCAGCTCGAGCTGTCGCAGCCAGACGAACTCCCGTTCGCCGTAGAGACGTGACGCCCGGGCCTGACGCAGCACGGCGGAGCCGTCGCGGTTCGGCAACTCCGCCCAGTGCTCGTCGTCGGCGAGATAGGTACCGTCCCCCACGGCGATCGTCGCACCGGCCCGGAGGAGAGTGTCCGGTGTCGGCGGTTGCGAACCGGTGGCGATCACGACGGGACGGACACCGGGAGCAGGCGGCACCCACGCACCCAGCGGCGGCAGCTCGTAGAACGGCTGCCTGGACAACACCCGCAGGAGGCTCTGCACGCCGTCCACCGTGTACTCGGGAACCACGTGGAACGACGTGGAGTGCGGCTGCAGGCACAACGGGATCTCTTCCCTGCTCCTACCGGGCAACACGACCGGCAGGATCCGCCTGGTCGCCTCGGGCAGAGCGCGGGCAAGGTTGTCGCGCAGAATTGCCGCCTCCAGCTCCCGGCTGCGTCCCGCTGCGCCCGGTGATCCGCCGTCGGCCACTTGTCTGAACCCCGGCGAGGCGATGGCGAGCACGAAATCGGCCTGCTGCAACTGGTCGATCACCCACGAGACCCAGTCCCGCCGTTGGTCGGCATACCAGGCGTCGACGTGCGCATCGATGCCCGCTTCGGTCCGCAACAAGGTGCCGAACTCAATGACCGAGTCTATGTGGCTCCGGCTGTCCTCCGCGTACGAGATGTAGACACGCGGCGCGGCTTCGGCAGCTCCCGGACCCGACACTGTCCCCCATCCCTTCACCGGTCGCCGACGATCATCTGCACGCTCCCACGGGATATCCGGAGAAGGGGCCGAAAGGCAAGATCTGTCCAGAATCTGTCCCGCAATACCGCACGACTGGCCCAACACGGCATGGTCTCCGCACTGCTCTATCGTTTTCCCATGCGGGTGTTCATCTCCTATACCCACGATGACGATCAGCATCGCGAAGCAGTCCGTGAATTGGCCACACTCCTCGTGGATAACGGGATAGAGGTTGACCTCGACGCCTGGTCGGAAAAACACCGACACGACTGGTACGTGTGGGCGACCAGGGGTATCACCGAAGCTGACTTCGTACTGGTCATCGCGTCCGCGGAGTACCGCAGGATGGGCGACGGCAATGGTCCAGCCCACCTCAACCTCGGCGGTCAATCGGAAGCCGCGCTACTCCGCGAACTCGTCCAGAGCCGCCGTGAGGAGTTCACGAAGAAGATTCTTCCGGTGATCCTTCCCGGACACACGGTCGACGAGATTCCGTTCTTCCTGCAGCCGTATGCGGCGACGCGCTACGAGCTCGACTCGATCACCGCGGAAGGCGCCGAGTCTCTGCTTCGCGTGATCTTCGGAAAGCCCGAACACCTTCCGCCTCCGCTGGGCACACCGCCCACGCTGCCCCCTCGTTCGGGCCCGGGCTCGCCCACGGCGGCGACACGAGCGCCGACCTGGCGGCCGCTCGACAACTCGCTCCCGGTCCAGTGGCGACAGGACCGCGGGCAGGGCGCAACCGTCGAACTCCACCTGGTGCCGGTGGCTCCGGACAGCAGACTCGGCGTGCGAACCCTGTCGAAGGTCTCCGACGACCTCGCCGCCAGGGGTCGCGCGCAGGGCCTGTTCTCGCACGACCAGGCGCTCGACGCGAACTCCAACGAGCGCTCGGCCTGGGCGCGCACGACGAACTCGCGCACCGGCGAGGCGGGCCTGACCGTTCACCGCGACGGGCAACTGTCGTGTTGGCACCCGCTTCCGACAGCGAACATCGTCGCGGTGCTCGACGAGGAGTACCTCACGCAACAGCTGGCGACGCGCCTCCAGCTACTGCTCGGACTGGACCTTCCGCGCCCACGAGAGTTCGCCCCGGCGATCGGACTCGGACCGGCCGGCTTCGTTCACCTCGGACGGCTCGCCGACGCCTCCGCGCGGACGTCGTTCCAGCTGAAGCGTCAGGACCAGGTCCGGATCGAGCCCGAGGAGGCGATCTCCGTGGACGACCTCCGCCAGTACCCGCACAAGGTCGCCGACGAGCTCGTCGCGCGCATCGCGCAGCCGTTTCGCCGTTAGAACCCTCCTGCCGCGATGAGCTGGCGGAGCTTCTCCAGCGCGCGATGCTGACTGACGCGGACGTTGCCCGCCGAGGTTCCCAGCGCCTCGGCGGTCTCCGCCGCCGTCAGGCCCACGACGACGCGCAACGCGAGGATCTCCTGCTGTAGCGGGGACAGCTCGGCCAGCAGGCTGCAGAGCCTGCCGCCGAGGTCGATGTTGAGTACGTGCGCCTCGGGTTCGTTGGTGTGCACCGATCCGTTCTCGGGCAGCTCGGGCACGGGCCTCGCGCGGTCCCTCGCCACCAGCCGGAAGGCATCGGCGACCTTGTTGGCCGCGATCGCGCGCACCAGCTGCAGGAACGAACCGCCCCTCGCCTCGTACGCGGGCAGCAGCTTCACCACCGCGATACAGACCTCCTGCGCGACGTCGTCCGCCGACAGGTACGACACGTCGCGCCCGCCCATCCTGGCCCGGCAGAACCGCGCGACGATCGGCTTGATGAAGCTCAGCAACGCGTCGACGGCCCGAGGATCACCACCCCGGGCCGCGCTCACCAGCAGATCCACAGCCTCTTTCGACAACTGGCCGCCAGTGCGCGGGAGGTCTCCGAGAGGCACGTACTCGCCCAGCCCGTCCCGTGCGCGGACCGGCGCGTCGGCCACGTCCAACTTCTCCTCCTCGTGATCCGCGAGGACGCTCACCTCGGCGAGTCGGCCCCTGCTCCTCGCCTGGTAGTCGGATCACTGGTGAGACCTGTTGCGTGCCGGCGCTTCTTGTCCTGGTTCTGTCCCGTCGCGTCAGGTGTCTGTCGCGTCGGCGACGGATTCCTGCCAGCGCACGCCGTAGGCGAAGCCGGGAGTCAGGTGCCGGAACTGCTCGTGGATCTCGCCAACGCCGTCGGCCTCGATGGGCGTTCCGCGCGCCGACGCGTCACGGACGTCGTCCTGGAAGACCCGCTCCAGCCGCCCGACCCAGGCAGGCGGTGGTTGAGGAAAGCGGACGTGGAGGTCGAACAGGTCGCAGGGATGCCTGGGCACACACACGTAGTGCGGATGGTGGAAGCGGGCGCGGAAGCGCAGGGCGATGTCATGACGTTCCCCCTTGCGCAACGGCGACGGCAACCGCAGGGACAGTCCCACCCGGTCGCTGGACTGCATCTGTCTGCTGACGAGCGATCCTCCGTAGAAGACGTCCACCTGGAGGTCGGAGTCCGGCATCGGACGCCCGGGCGCTCCTGCCGCGGTCAACGTCAGCGCGAGGTCCAGTTCGGTGAGGTCGTCCGCGTCGGCGACGACCCGGCGGAACTCGAAGACCTCCGGCACCGGCTGTTCGAGCGTGAGCGCGACCCGCAACACCTCGGTGTGCCAGTGCGGACTCGGGTGGCTCGCGGGGCGATCCGGGGCAGTGCCGTCGACCGCCAGTTCGGCCAGCCTGGCGATACCGTCGTCGATCCGCCGCCGGACAGTGCGCGCATCGCGCTTCAGCGTCGACGCCGCCCACTTCACGCGATCGATGTAGAACGGGTGTCGCGCCTGTTCGGTCAGCCCGAACGCCGCCAGCAATGAGATTCGCAGGTCGCCCGGCAGGGAGTCGATAAGCGGAAGCAGCCGTTCCGAGAGCGTCCGTCGAAGTTCGGCGGCGCCACTTTCTCCGGAAATCCCGAAGGCCGCCCGTAGTGCGGGCCCGACATTCTTTTCCAGCTGGACCGCGAAGAGCCCCCGGCCCTTTCTCAGGCCCTTGAGCTCACTCACGAGGTCTGCCGTGCTGACGTCCAACTTTCCTCCCGCGTGAACCAGCGCACGAGCGTCGATCACCACCGGCCGGATCCTACCGGGGAGCGCGCACCACCGCGAAGTCTTGTCGGGTTTCTCGTTTCCTCTCGAAGCAGGAAACAGGAAACTCCTTGTCGACGGTTCCGGCTGAACGCATTCTTGAGTTGTCGCACGAATTCAGCGGCAAAACAATCGGCAAGACCATTGATCTCCCGTGCCCTCGGGTGCTGCCCTGACGCGTTTTCGTGAAGGAGTCGGAAATGAAGATTGAATGTTCGTTCTCCCTGCTCCTGCGGCTCTTGTTGTGGGTGGCGGCGCTGGCTCTGGTCCTGGGCGTGGCCCTCGGACAGCAGCGCGACGACTCCGAGCACTACGGCGGTCTCTCGGTCGTGAACACCGGGGAGGAGGTTCTCCATGCAGACGCACGTCATTGACCTGGTCGTGACCCTGCTGACCGTCGCCTTCGGCTGAGCCGTGGGAAACAACGACGAGCTGCGGGCAGAGCGGCCGGCCGGGCGAGGGGGCCCGGCCGGCCACCCCTCATGGCGGTGCCTCGACCGCTTCCGTCTAGCCATACTGGTGGTGCGACGGGATCGGGGGCTGATGGGCGAGCAGGCTACCTTCGGCGCCGAGCTGCGCAGACGCCGTCAGCAGGCGGGCATGTCACTGGCCGAGCTGGCCGGGCGCATCCACTACAGCAAGGGATATCTGAGCAAGGTCGAGACCGGGCGCGTCGCCGTGAACGCCGCCTTCGCGGCGCTGTGCGAAGCCGAGCTCGGCGCGGTGGGCACGCTGGAACCCTTGCTGCCGAAGGAACCGGAACGACGACGAACGCGCCCCGACATCCGGCCGGCAGGCCTTCCGCCCGCGGTATCCAGTTTCGTGGGCCGCGCCGACGAACTGCTCCGCGTCAGGCGGGCACTGGACGCGGACGGCGGGGTCTGTGCGGTTTCCGGGCTCGGCGGTGTCGGCAAGACCGAGTTGGCGGTGCGCTGCGCGCACCGGCTCGAGCCGGGTTTCGCCGACGGCTGCCTGTTCATCGACCTGGGCGGCCCCGGCGAGCACGCGGTCGAACCGGGCGCGGTGCTCGACCGGCTGCTGCGCACCTTGGGCGTACCTGCCGAGGCGATCCCGGCGGACCCCGACGATCGCGGCACGATGTACCGCTCCCGATTGCGGGGTCGCAGTGTGCTGTTGGTGCTCGACAACGCGGTCAACACGGCGCAGGTGCGCCCGCTGCTTCCGGCGGAACCCAAGTGCCGCGTACTGATCACGAGCCGCTCACGCCTCGCGGCGCTCGACGACGCCGAGCACGTCTCACTGTCCGAACTGACCACCGGCGCGGCGAGCGAGCTGTTCTCGACGCTCACGGGCATCGCCGTCGGCGAGCCGGTCGCGCGGATCGTGGACCGCTGCGGACGCCTCCCGCTGGCGGTCAGGATCGGAGCAGCACGGCTTCGCTCTCATCCGGCGTGGGACGTCGACGAGCTGGATCGGCGACTCGCCACGGAACAGGCGCGGCTCGCCGAGCTCGACGACGGCGAACGAAGCGTCTCGGCCGTGTTCGAACTGTCCGCTCGCCAGCTGCCGGCCGACCAGTTCCGCATGCTCGGACTGCTCGCTCTGAACCCCGGCACGGACATCGCGACGGAGTCCGCCGGCGCGCTCTGCGGTGTCGACGCACGGGAAGCGGATCGACTGCTCGACCGGCTGCACGACGTGCACCTGGTCGAGCAGCCCGCCGCCGACCGCTACGCGTTCCACGACCTGGTCCGTACCTTCGCGACGGACAGCGTGCTGCGGAGGTTGCCCACCGCCGAGCACACGTCGGCGTTCCGGCGGCTGGCGTCCTTCGCCGTGCGCAACGCCGAGCACGCGGACCGGCTGCTCACGCCGCATCGCTACCGACCGACCGTCGGGTACCCGGAGAACGCGCCCGCACCCGTTTGGCTGACCGGGGAGGAGGATGCGCTGCGGTGGTTCGAGACCGAGTGGCCCAACCTGGTGGCGCTCTGCCGCGCGGCGGGGGAACGCGGGGAACACGACCAATGCTGGCGGCTGGCCTTCTTCCTGCGCTCGTTCTTCTTCCTGACGAAACTGTGGGATCCGTGGCTCGAGACCCACCGGTACGCCCGCGAGTCGGCGGCAACGGCCGGCGACCGTTGGGCACTCGCCACGACGACCGCGAACCTCGGCGTGGGGCTGATCGATCATGGCGACCTCGACGGAGCTTCCACCTGCTACCGCGAGGCTCTCGCGCTGTACCGGGAGATCGGCGACGGTCACGGCGAGCACACCGTGCTCGCCCACCAGGCGTGGGTGGCGCACTACCGAGGCGACCACGGCGACGCCCTACGAGACCTGTCGTCGGCGCTGAAGTTCTACGAAGCCACCGGCAACGTCCGCAACGCAGCCATCACGACCCGCGGCATCGCGCTCGTGCTGACCGCGCTGGGCGAGCCGGTGCGAGCGGAGGCGCTGGCGAGGAGCACACTTGCAGTGTTCGACGACCTCGGCCTTCCCCTGGACGCCGCGATGGCGCTCAACTGCGTCGGCTGGGCGTCCTACACCAGCGGCGACCTGGACGAAGCCGGCACGGCCTACCGGGATGCAGCGACGCGGGCCGAGACGAGTGGCAGCGCCTACGAGGCCGCCCGTGCCTACACGGGCCTCGGCAACATCGCGTGGACCCGCGGCTTCTCGGCCGAGGCGGTCGCACTGTGGAACCAGGCGGACGACACCTGCGAAACGCTGAATCCACTGATGGCCGGTGAAGCACGTGTCCGGCACAGGTGAGCACCAGCCACAACAAAGGAAAACTCGTATCCTGCCCGGGCGATCTCATCTAGGCCCTGGACGGCGGCGGCCATGCCGCCAAGACGTACGCCACCACGTCACCCCGGACTCCTTGATGCACAGGGGTTTCTGGCGCGCTCTCGCTAAGCCGACGAACCGCGCAACGCTGCATCATGAAACAAGGTCCACCAGAAATCGGTTCACGGGTCAGGTTGAATTCGATGAAAGTTGCCCCAATTTCCCGTTATGCGTCGATTGTTTTCCATCTTCCAGGATGGCGGGGATCCATTCCTGTTCGATGACATTCGTCAAACGACGCTTCGTCTCCACGGTTAAGTGCTTGCAGAGAGGATCTACGCAGTATTTAGTCACAGCCTTGTGTCGTTCCGGTGACTTGCAGGCGAGAATGGCAAGTATTCGAACCATTAGAAGAATAGATCGAAAGTCTACCGATTTGGTGAGTTCGAGAATCGTCTTGCACATACTTTTCGCGGCTGTGCGGATTATGGCTTCTTCGAGAGGAATTCTCCCGTGCTCATGGCGCCATTTAATGATCCGATCCGACGCCCATTTTGCTATCGTATCCGGGATCAAGGCGGAGAATCTGTTGATCATCGTAACGTATCTCGCTATGTTGGCTAAAAAATCGCACCAAAAATGGTCAGATAGAGCTTTCTTTACTTCTGGCGGTACGGGTCTTCCGAGCTGCTTTTCGACGTCGTTGAGCGCGCGCCCGAATGTCACCGTGCCCAGCGTCTCGACCTGATCGAGCACCGATCCCGACCCCATCGAATTTCCGAGTTCATCGATTGAGCGTTTGCGGCCGGGTCGTTGACCCGATGGTGGTGAGTTCTCCGAGTCTGGATTGGGAGCCTGGTTTCCAGGTGAGTCGCCTCCTTCGCTCGGCAGTTCCTGCTGGTCGCGGTCTTCGTGTTCAACGAAATCCACACCGGGTAGACTTTCGGAGGCGTTGCGGCGAGTGTGCACCCCGTTCGCATGCCGCGGCAGGGGAACGCCGCGTTCTTCGGGGGATGCGGTATCGAATTCATTGTGATCTCGCTCCCGGCCGCCATCTCGATTTCGTTGGTCATTTTCGGCAAGCAGGTCTACGATGTCCGCAACGACGGAGTCCATGCTCGCGGATTTCTTGGGCAAAGTAGGTCTTCCCCTTGTCTTGCACTTCTCGAACGCGCTATTCCACCTGTTTTTGGCAGTTCGTCGAAGTTCTCGGCGCCCTTGTGGATCAGTGTCTCGAGCGAGTTCCACCGCGCCGGTCCAGCCGTGCCATGCACCTCCACAGACGCCGCATGCGCAGCTGTGGCTATCGGCCTTCTCACAGCTCGCGTAGTGCCCGTCGATCGCAGCCATGTGTGCCCCTCGTGGTCGACGCTGATCAATCGATGGTCTTGTTCCTGGTCTTGTAGTCCGTACCGCTAACCAGGTGAGACGCGCTCTGTAGATCGCAGTGGTGGGAGCTATCACCGACGTAGCCGATTGACGTCAACGTGTGGGTGACCATTGTGGTCGAACATCAAACGCGGAACGGCAACCCGAGCCACTCGCTCGGGCGCGCTTGAGCAAAGCCAAAATCACCGTCGTCACCGCCTGGAGAAGGCGTACCGTGTCGCCGGTCGCCAGCAGCAACCCTTGCATCGATCATCCCCGAGGTCTGGAGAGGTCCATCTAGGCAGGGATCCGCGCCGCCTTCTCTGCGAATGCAAAGAAATTGATTCGTCGGGCAGATTGAATCGATCCTCTATTGACACACCTGGCCGTCCAGTTGAAGGAAGGCTGATCTGGCAGTCGTTTTGATTGGTCGCCCAATTTAATTAGAATATTTTCCTAGGGGAGTCGGCTTTTGTGCAGTACTCGGTCATCCATGAGTTCGAAACGGTTCGCCACTCGGCGGCCATCGGATTCCAGTAGCTTCTCGGGTGGATGACCTGTTCGAAATTTTAGGCCGCCGACTTGAAAAGTCCCCTGTTTTGCAAGGCTTGGAAACTAGTATCGCCTGGCTGAAGTTAATGATGATCTGATTTCGGGTCATGCTGACCCCAGCAGTCCGGGGTTGGGTTCGGCGGGAATGCAAGCTCATCGGCAGGTTGTCCAGTGTCGAATATGAGCGGCTAAGCTATTCAGGAGTTCGGCGGACCTCTGAATAAAAGTGCTGGACGTGCGCCGAACAACGGCATAGTCGGCCCACGTCTTGGCCCCTTTTTCTCACCGCGAAGGAAATCCGGGCCCGGATTTTCTTCGTCTCACAACAGCTTGTCCAGCGTGATCGGCAGGTCCCTGATCCGCTTGCCCGTCGCGTGGTGGATCGCGTTCGCGATCGCGCCCGCCACGCCCGTGATACTCACCTCGCCGATGCCCACCAGGCCCAGCGGCATGGTCGGATCGGGTTCGTCGAGGTAGGTGATGTCGATCGGCGGGATGTCCGCGTGCACGGGCACGTGGTACTCGGCCAGGCTCGGGTTCATGATCCGGCCGTTGCGCGGGTCGATCAGGGTCTGTTCGGCCAGCGCCATGCCGATGCCCATCACGATGCCGCCCTTGAGCTGGCTCGTGGCCGTCTTCGCGTTCAGCACCCTGCCGACGTCGAAGGACGCCGTCCAGCGCGACACCCTGACCTCTCCGGTGTCGGGGTCGACCCTGACCTCGCAGAAGTGCGCGCCCAGGGCGGCCTTCATCCAGCGTCGTTGGTCCATCAGGAACTTCGACATGAACCTGAGCTGCCCGGCCATCCTGCCCAGCCGGGTGTCGGAGCCGACGGAGACCTCCAGCGACGGCAGGCCCTCGCGGGCCAGCACGGCGGCGGGGCTCTCCTGCGGTGACCGGCCGAGTTTCGTCAGCTTCCGCTCGAGCTTCTCGCACGCGGCGAGCAGGCTGTTGGCCACGCTGGCGGTCTGCATCGACCCGCCCGCGCCCGGTGCCATCGGCAGCGTGGAGTCGCCGTACTCGACCCGCACGGACTCCACCGGAACGCCGAGTGCGTCGGCGGCGACCTGCGCCTGCACGGTCGCGCTGCCCATGCCCATCTCCTGCAGCCCGCAGTGCACCAGCACGGTGCCGTCGACGGAGAGCCGGACGACGACGTTGGCCACGAACAACATCGAGGGGTGAAACGCCGACGCCACGCCCATTCCGACGAGCCACCGGCCGTCGCGCATCGACCGCGGTTCCGGTGTGCGGTCGGCCCAGCCGAACCGCTCCGCGCCGACCCGGTAGGCCTCGCGCAGGTGGCGGCGCGCGAACTGCTTGCCGTCGATGGGATTGCGCTCGGGTTCGTTGTGCATCCGCAGCTCGATGGGATCCATACCGAGCTCGTACGCCAGCTCGTCGATCGACGCCTCGAGCGCGAAGGTGCCAATGGCCTCACCCGGCGCGCGCATGGCCGCGTTGGAGACGAGATCGAGCTCCACGAGGTTCTGTCGCACCAGGATGTTCTCGGCCGCGTACAGGTGCTTCGACTGCGAGGTGACGGCTTCCGGCGTGCCCCCGACGCGTCCGAGCCTGGTCACGCTCGTGTGGATGAGCGAGGTGAGCGTGCCATCGGTGCGAGCGCCCAGCGCCACCCGCTGCGTCGAGGGCGTGCGCCCGCCGACGGTCCGGTACACGCTTTCCCTGGTCAGCACCAGCCGCACCGGCCTGCCGGTGGCCCGCGCCGCCAGCGCCGTGAGGATCGTGCCCGCCCAGATGAAGCCCTTGCCGCCGAACCCGCCACCGACGAACGGCGCGATCACCCGGACGCTGCGCGTCGGGATGCCGAAGCGCAGCGCGAGGTGGGAGCGCAACCAGTCGATGCTCTGCGTCGCGTCGTGGACGGTCAGCCGGTCGCCGTCCCACACGGCCAGCGTCGCGTGCGGCTCGATGGCGTTGTGGTGCAGGGGCGGCGTGGTGAACCGCCTGTCGACCTTGACCGGAGCCGCGGTGAACGCGGCCTCGGCGTCGCCCTTCTTCGCCGAGCCCTGCATGACGAGATTGTTCTTCTGGGGCTTGGCTGCGGGCTCCTCGGCCGTGAAGTCCACGGTGGACTCCGCGGTCTCGTAGGTGACGCGGACCAGTGCCGCTGCCTCGCGCGCCGCGAGCGCGGACTCCGCGACGACGACGGCGATCGGCTGCCCGTCCCAGTGCACCTCGTCGGTGTTCAGGTAGTTCACCGACGTGCCCGAGGCCATGGTGCTGAGGTCGGTCGGCGTGACCTTGCGCGGGGACTTCAACGCGGGGGCGTTGTGATGGGTGAGCACGGTGACCACGCCGGGGACGGCCGATGCCGCGGAGGTGTCGATCGCGGTGATCCGGCCTCGGCTGACGGTGGCGTGCACGAGTGCCGCGTGGGTGAGGTCCGGGTGGGAGAACTCCGCCGTGAACCGGGCCTCGCCGGTGGTCTTGGCCGTGCCGTCCACTCGGTCGACCGGCTTGCCGACGACGGACTCTCTGGTCGTGGTGGTCTCGGGCAGGGTCTGGGTCATGCCGCGCTCCGGTCCGTGAGCAGGTCGCGCAGGGTCGCCACGATGGTGCGCCGCGCGAGCTCGATCTTGAAGTCGTTGCCGTCCTGGCTCGTCGCGCTCGCGAGCTCGGCCTCGGCTGCCGAGCGGAACGACTCCTCGGTCGCCGGTGCGCCCAGCAGCACCCGCTCGGCCTCGGTGGCGCGCCACGGTTTGGGGGCGACGCCGCCGAGCGCGAGCCGCGCAGCGGTCACCGTGTCGTCGCGGACCTCCAGCGCCGCGGCCACCGAGACCAGCGCGAAGGCGTACGACGCGCGGTCGCGCACTTTGCGGTAGCGGGACCGCGTGGTGACCGGAGCGGGCAGTTCGACGGACGTCACGAGCTCGTCCGGTGCGAGCGCGGTCTCGACGTGCGGGGTGGAGCCGGGCAGGTGGTGGAACTCGGTGAGCGGGATGCGCCGGGTTCCCCGGGTGCTCTCCACCTCGACCTCCGCGTCCAGCGCGGCGAGCGCCACGCACAGGTCGGAGGGATGGGCGGCGATGCAGTGGTCGCTGACCCCGAGCACACCGTGGTTGCGCGTGAAGCCGCCGAGCGCCGAGCAGCCGCTCCCGGGTTCGCGCTTGTTGCAGGCCGAGGCCTCGTCGTAGAAGTACAGGCACCGCGTGCGCTGCAGCAGGTTGCCGCCGACGGTGGCCATGTTGCGCAGCTGGGCCGAGGCGCCGCCCAGAACCGCCTGGGACACCACGGGATAGCGGGTGCGGACGAGGGGATGCGCGGCGAGTGAGCTGTTGCGCACGAGCGCACCGATCCGGACACCGCCGCCGGGCAGTTCGTCGATGCCGGTGAGCGGCAGCCTGCTGATGTCGACGACCACGTCGGGCCGTTCGATGTTCTCGCGCATCAGGTCGACCAGGTTCGTGCCACCGCCGAGGAACTTCGCGTTCGGCTCGGTGGCGATGGTCCGCAGCGCGGTCTCCACGTCGGGCGCGCGTACGTAGGAGAAGGTCCTCATCCCGCGACCTCCTGGATCGCCTCGACGATGCCGTTGTAAGCGCCGCAGCGGCACAGGTTGCCGCTCATGCGCTCGCGGATCTCGGCACCGGACAGGTGCGAGCCGGAGCCCTGGCCGGTGACGGCGCTGGGCATGCCCTCCTTGTGCTCGGCGAGCATCCCGACCGCCGAGCAGATCTGGCCGGACGTGCAGTAGCCGCACTGGAAGCCGTCGTGCCGGACGAACGCCGCCTGCAAAGGGTGGTCGATCCCCTCGATGGTCGTGATCTCGGCGCCCTCGTACTGCACGGCGAGCGCGAGACAGGAGTTGATCCGCTCGCCGTCGGCGAGCACCGTGCAGGCGCCGCAGGCGCCCTGGTCACACCCCTTCTTGGTGCCGGTGAGGCCGAGGTGCTCGCGCAGCGCGTCGAGCAGGCTGACCTGTGGCTGGATGTCGAGCGGGTGGTCCGCTCCGTTCACGCGCAATCGCACCTCGGCCACGTGGATCCCCTTCGTCGGTCCGGTATGGCCAAATTAACAGAACGACGTTCACCTAACAAGAGGACGGCGTTCTGTTAAATCGGGATCTATACTGATCCGGTTATGGCTGAGTCGACGTTCGTGCGGGCCAGGCGGCCGGAGCACAAGCAGCAGCGACGCGACGCCATCCTCGTGGCGGCGCGGGACCTCGCCGTCGAGTCCGGGGTTCGCAACGTGAGCCTCGGCAGCGTCGCCGCGGCGGTGGGAATCGCGAAGTCCAACGTCGTCCGCTACTTCGGCACCCGCGAAGAGATCTACCTCGAGCTCGCCGCCGAGTGCTGGCAGGAGTGGGCCGACGAGGTCGCCCGGCGGCTCGGCAGCGGCGACGACGTCATCGACACCCTGGCCGAGACCCTCGCCGAGCGGCCGTTGTTCTGCGACCTGCTCGGCCACACGTCCACCACGCTCGAGCACAACGTCTCCGTCTCGGCCGCCGCCGAGTTCAAACGCACGGTGCTGGGCGTCATCACCGAGGTCGGGGCGGCCGTGGCCGCCGCGCGCCCGGACCTGACCGACGTGGAGAGCCGGGACCTGGCCGCCATGGCCTCCGGGGTCGCCAGCATGCTCTACCCGGCGGCCAACCCGCCGCCGACGCTCGTCGAGGTCTACGCGCAGAACCCGGACCTCGCAGCCGCGTGCCTGCCGTTCACCCCCACGTTGAAGCGTGCGCTCGCCGCGCTGGCCGCGGGACTGCCGACCCTGCGTTAGGGCGTCGGCAGTTCGCTGATCACCGCGTTGGCGAAGTCCTGCGCCCGCTCGCACGGCCGGTCCGGGGCAGAGGTGTGGAAGAGCCGGATGAGCTCGGTGCGTTCGTCGTCGATCCCGCGATGGGTCCACGTGAGCGCGCACGTGTCGCCTTCGACCACCCGCTGGTAGCCGGTGACCCCATCGAGCTCCACCGGCTCGAAGCCCTCCTCGGGGCCCGCGTCGGGGAACCACTGTTCCACCGACATCCGCATCAGGGCGCCCGAGCTCCACTCGCACGTGCGCAGTCCGGTCAGCTCCTTGCCGGTGACCGCGCCGAGCAGCTCTCCCGCTCGGGAATCGTCCACAAAGGAGCACGGATCGCGGGGAATCGCACTGGTGTCCGGCAGGTCCCAGACGGCCGCACCCGTGCGCAGGCGCTCCACGGTCGCCGACAGCGCGGCCTCGGCGCGGTCGCAGTCATGCTCGCCGCGGTCCTCGACGGTGATGCCCAGCTTCGGATCGTCGGGCAGCTGCACGGTCACCTCGCAGCCGCCGCTCAGGTCGTTGTGCAGCACCGGGAGTCCCTGGATCCGCGTGCTGCCCGGCTGCGCGCCCGGCGCCGTCAGGGCCTGACCGAGGTGGAGGTCGAGCGAGTCCCCGCCGGGCAGCCGGTAGTCGCAGCGGTCGAGGTACAGCGAGTCCTCGGGTTCGAGCGAGCCCAGCCCGTCGAAGCCGTCGGCGAGTACGGCGCAGGGATCGATGCCGCGCAGTCGTTCCGTACTCAGCGCCTGCTCGACCGGTAGCCGCATCGCCTGCGGCTCCGCCTGCCCCGGCTCGGCGCTGCCGAGGTTCACCGCGACGATCGCAGCCGCCGCGAGTGCGGCCACTCCGGCCGCCGCTGCCGCGACCACCTTCGCGCGCCGTCGCGGTGGCGGGTGCGCGGGCGGTGGCAGCGGGGCGGGCCAGGACAGCACGGTCCGCACTCCCGACTCCTGCTGCTCGATCAGCTGCCGCACCGCGAACGGCCACGCGAACCCCGGTGTCGCTGAGCCGAGGTGGTCGAGGATCTGCGCGGGCGTCGGCCGCCGTGCCGGGTCCTTGGCCAGACACGGCTCCGCCAGCGCGCGGATCTCCGGCGGCACGGCGGAGAGGTCGGGCTCGTCGTGCACGATGTTGTAAAGCGTCTGTGGCGCGGTCTCGCCGGTGAACGGACTGCGCCCGGTGGCGGCCAGCACCAGCAGCACGCCGAGCGAGAACACGTCGCTCGCGGGCGTCAGGTGGGCGCCGTCGGCCTGCTCCGGCGACATGAACGACGGCGAGCCGACCACCGCGCCCGTGCCCGTGAGGTCGGAACCCTCCGCGGCGCGGGCGATCCCGAAGTCGATCACGCGCGGCCCGTCGGCGGCGAGCAGCACGTTGCCAGGCTTGAGATCGCGGTGGATCAGCCCGGCGCGGTGGATGTCGGCCAGCGCCGACGCCAGGCCGATCGCCAGCTGTCGCAGCGCGTCCGCCGGCAATGGTCCGGCTGCTTTGATCGCCGAGTCCAGCGGCGGTCCGGCCACGAACACCGACGCGAGCCAGGGGATCTCGGCTGTGGGATCGGCGTCCAGCACGGCGGCGGTGTAGGCGCCGGACACGCGGCGGGAGACCGCCACCTCGTGGGCGAAGCGCGCCCGGAAACCCGGTTCGTGCGCGAAGTCCTGGTGGATCTGCTTCACGGCGGCGACGCGGCCGTCCGGACCCGCGGCGAGGACGACGCGGCCCATGCCGCCCACGCCCAGCTCCGCCAGCGGACGGTAGCGGCCGACCGGCGCGGCCTCGTCGGGTCTCAGCGGCCTCATGTCCGCGGCAGTCTCGGCATGATCGTCTCGGCGAATCGCCGGGTCTTGGCGCAGACCGTGTTCACATCGGACCCGCTGCCGGTCGCGCGGTAGTGCACGTCGACCACCTCGGTGAAGCCCTCCTCGACCGGAATGTGCGACCACCGCACCGCGCACGCGGGGCTGCCGCCGTCGGGGTAGCGCTGCTCGTGGACCGTGGTGTCGCCCAGCCGCAACGAGACCTCGGGCTGACCGCCGTTGCCGGGCGCGACGGCGCGTTCGAGGCTCACGTCGACCGTGCCCGTGACGCTCCACTCGCAGCCGTGCAGCCCGTCCGGCACGGTCTCGGTGACCAGCCCGAAGATGTCGCCCGCCTCGCCGTCGTCCGCGAGCTCGCACGGGTCGACGGTCGCGAGGGTGCCCTCGGCGTCCTGCCAGTCACCGTTCCCGTCGCGGATCGTCGTGATCGCTTCGCCGAGCCTGGTCCGCGCCGTGTCGCACGCGTTCGGGTCGCTGCCGCCCGGCCCCTGCTTGGCGGCTCCGCTGATCCCGTGGGTCGGCTGGTCCGGGATCAGGGCGTACACGGTGCAGTTGCCGCGCGAGTCGGGCCCGTCGACCGCGGCGGGTAGCCCGGCGATCTCCTCGGACGCGGTGACATCCGACGGGATGCGGTCGCCGATCTCGACGTCGAACCAGTACTGCTCGGACGTTTCGTAGGTGCAGCTGAAGAAGTGCACGTCGATCTTCGGCGTCATGCCGTCGCCGAGTACCCGGCACGGGTCGACCGATCGCAGCCCGGCCGCGCTCAGCGGCTCGGGTGGCGCCGTACTGGTCGAGGCCGCTGAGGCCGCCGCCGCAGGAACCGCGGTGCCCGCGTGCTTCTCGTTGACGTCGAGCAGCGTGGCGGCCAGCACGGTGCCGCCGAGCAGCACCAGCACCGCGAGCAACGCCAGCACGGGCCGCAGCCGGGAAGGCTTCGCAGAGTCCGGTTCGGACAGTGTGGCGACGGCCTGCTCCTGCTGCGCGGTGATCTGCTCGTGCACGGCCGCGGGCCACGGCCGTTCGCTCGGCGCCACCGGGCCGAGTGCGTCCAGCAGCTCTTCCGGCGACGGCCGGTCTGCCGGGTCCTTCGCCAGACACGGCTCGAGCAACGAAAGAATCTCGGCGGGAACCGCGCGCAGATCCGGTTCGGTGTGCACGACGTTGTAGAGCATCTGCGGCGTCGACGCGCCCGCGAACGGACTCCGGCCCGTCGCCGCCAGCGCGAGCAACGCGCCGACCGAGAACACGTCGCTCGCCGGCGTCAGCTGACGCCCTTCGGCCTGTTCCGGTGACATGAAGCCCGGCGACCCGATGACCGAGCCCGTGCGGGTCAGCTCCGAGTTGCCCTCGGTCGCCCTCGCGATGCCGAAGTCGATCACCCGAGGGCCGTCGGCCGCGAGGATCACGTTGCTGGGCTTGAGATCCCGGTGCACGAGACCCGCGCGGTGGATGTCGGCCAGCGCGGCCGCGAGGCCCGCGGCGAGGTAGCGCAGCGACTCGACCGGGAACGGCCCGGCCGCGGCGACGGCCTCGCGTAGCGAAGGGCCTGGCACGTAGACCGACGCCAGCCACGGCGACACCGCGTTCGGATCCGCGTCCATGACCGCGGCCGTGTACGCGCCCGACACGAGCCGCGACGCCTCGACCTCGCGGGCGAACCGCTCGCGGAAGTCCTCACTGTGCGCGAAACCGGGATGGATCCGCTTGACCGCCGCGAACCGGCCGTCAGGCGCGACCGCGAGCAGCACCCGACCCATGCCGCCGGAACCGAGCGAGGCGAGCAGGCGATAACGCCCGGCGTGCCTCGGCTCGCCCTCGTGCAGAGGCTCCACGTCGGAACCGGGTTACTTGCTGATGCCGACGGCCTTGCGCACGGACGTGAGCACCCGGCCCGCGCGCTCTCGCGCCTGCTCCGCGCCCTCGGCGAGCATCGTGTCCAGCTCGCTGCCCGGCTCCATCAGTGCGTCGTAGCGCTCCCGCAGCGGCGTGAGCTCGGTGTTGAGCACCTCGAACAGCACGTTCTTCAGCTCGCCCCAGCCCATGCCTCCCTGCTCGAGGCGCTTGCGGGTGTCGGCGACGACATCGGCGGCCGACGGCGGCGCGAACTGCTCGAGGATCTGGAACACCGGCGAGCCGTCCGGGTCCTTCGGGTCCTCCACCGGCGTGCTGTCGGTCGGGATGCGCCGCACGAGCTTCTTCAGCTTGTTCTCGGGCAGGAACAGCGGAATGGTGTTGTCGTAGGACTTGCTCATCTTCCGGCCGTCGAGGCCCGGCAGTGTCTGCCCGGTGCCGACCTCGGGGACGACCGCCTTCGGGATCTTGAACGAGTACGACTTGCCGTACAGGTGGTTGAAGCTGCCCGCGATGTCGGCCGCGTACTCGACGTGCTGCACCTGGTCCCTGCCCACCGGCACGACGTCGGACTCCATGATCAGGATGTCGACGGCCATGAGGACCGGGTAGTTGTACAGGCCCATGTTCACGCCCGCGTCCGGCTCCTCGCCCGCCTCGACGTTGCGGTCGCGGGCGGCCTTGTACGCGTGCGCCCTGTTCATCAGGCCCTTGCCCGTGACGCAGGACATCACCCAGTTGAGCTCGAAGATCTCGGGGACGTCGGACTGCACGTAGAACGTCGTCCGCCGTGGGTCGAGGCCCGCGGCCACCCACGTCGCGGCCACCGAGCGCGAGTAGTGCCGGAGCAGCTCGGGATCGCGCACGGTCGTGAGCGCGTGGTAGTCGGCGATGAAGTAGACCGAGTCGTACTGCTCAGCCAGCTGCAGCGCCGGGCGGATCGCCCCGATCAGGTTGCCCAGGTGGGGCTCGCCGGTCGGCTTGATGCCGGTCAAGGAGACCTTGGCTACGGGCTGTGACATGCGAGCCATCCTACTGACCAGCGGCGACCGAACAGCCCTCAGGTGAGCTGAACGCGGGCTACTCTCGCGGCATGGCCGGGCACATGACTCCCGAGGAGTTCCGCGAACACGGCAAGCGGGTGGTGGACTGGATCGCCGACTACCTTGCCTCGATCGAGTCCCGGCCCGTGCGCTCGCAGGCCAAGCCCGGCGACGTACGCGCCGCGCTGCCCGAGCACCCGCCCGAGGAGGGCGAGCCGTTCGACGCCGTGCTGGCCGACCTCGACCGCGCGATCCTGCCCGGCCTCACGCATTGGCAGCACCCGAGCTTCTTCGCGTACTTCCCCGCCAACGCCAGCGGCCCCGCCGTGCTCGGCGATCTGCTCTCGTCGGGGCTCGGCGTGCAGGGCATGGTGTGGGCGACCAGCCCCGCGTGCACGGAGCTGGAGTCGTTGGTCGTCGACTGGTTCGCCGAGTTGCTGGGGTTGCCTGCGCACTTCCGCACCGACTCGCGCGGCGGCGGCGTCATCCAGGACACGGCGTCGAGCGCGAGTCTGGTTGCGATGCTGGCCGCTTTGCGGCGAGCGGGCGGGCAGGGACAGCGCCGGACGGTTTACGTGTCGTCGCAGACCCACTCGTCGCTGGAGAAGGCAGGCCGCATCGCGGGGCTCGCGGACGGCGACGTGCGCGCGGTGGACGTCGACGAGCACACGCTCGAGCTCGACCCCGGGCAGCTGGACCGGCTCATCGCCGAGGACCTCGCCGCCGGAGCGGTGCCCGCGATGGTGTGCGCGACCGTCGGCACCACGTCCACCACGGCGATCGACCCGGTGCGCCGCATCGGCGAGGTGTGCCGGGCTCGCGGCGTGTGGCTGCACGTCGACGCCGCGTACGCGGGCGTTTCGGCGGTCTGTCCCGAGCTGCGCTGGATCAACGACGGGGTGGCGGAGTACGCCGACTCCTACGTCACCAACCCGCACAAGTGGCTGCTCACCAACTTCGACTGCTCCGTGCTGTGGCTCGCCGACCGGGCGCCGATGATCGAGGCGCTGTCGATCCTGCCCGAGTACCTGCGCAACTCGGCGAGCTCGTCGGGCGAGGTGATCGACTACCGGGACTGGCAGATCCCGCTGGGGCGGCGGTTCCGCGCGCTGAAGCTGTGGTCGGTGCTGCGCTACTACGGCGCGCGTGGCCTGCGTGAGCACGTGCGTGGCGGCATCGCGCTGGCCGGTGAGTTCGCGGAGCTGGTGGCCGCCGACTCCCGCTTCGAGCTGCGCGAACACCATCCGTTCGGGCTCGTGTGCTTTCGTCCGCTCTGGCCCGGACTGTCCACTGTCGACGCCAACGCGGCGACGCTCGCGTTGCTGGAGCGGCTCAACGACTCCGGCGAGCTGTACCTGAGCCACACCAAGGTCGGCGAGCACGTGCTGTTGCGGATGGCGATCGGCGCGCCGACGACCGAGGCGCGCCACGTGCGCGCCGCGTGGACGGCGATCCAGGAGCACCTCGATTTCGCGTGAGCGGTTTTTGTCGGTGGGCCGCGGCACAATCGTGCGCATCCGGCGAGGGGGAGTGATGACCGTGGTGGTCGGCCAGACGAAGGACGTGGGGTTCCAGATCGGGGTGTCCAAGACGGTGCCCTATCCGGTGGAGACGGTGTGGGCCTATCTCACCAGCGCCGAGGGGATCGCGGTCTGGCTCGGTGAGGGTGTGCGGCTCGGTACCGAGAAGGGGGCGCGGTACGAGACGGCCGAGGGCACGGTGGGCGAGGTGCGCAGCTTCCACGACAACGAGCGGCTCCGGCTCACGTGGCGCCCGCGCGACTGGGACCACGACACCACGATGCAGGTCACGGTGACCGACTCGGACGGGCGGACGGTGCTGCGGTTCCACCAGGAATGGCTGGCCGACGGCGACGAGCGGCTGCGCCAGCGCGAGCACTGGCGCGCGGTGCTGCTCGAAGTGCTGGCGGGACTCAGCCGAGGTAGGTCTCCAGGGTGACGCCCAGCGCGGCGTCCACCTGGTCCGTCTCCAGCGTGTCGCCGAGGCCGCCCCACAGCCAGAGCCCGGCCAGTCCGTGCAGTGCCGCCCACAGCGACGCGGCGAGCAGTCGCGCATCGGTGCCGGGCCGCCAGCCGACGGCCTGGGTCTCGCCGACGAGCTCGCTGAAGCGCTCGAACACGGCGCTGTTGGTGCTCGCCAGCTCCGGTTCGTCGGCGTCGACGAGATCGCGGCGGAACATCAGCTCGAACATCGCGGGGTTGGCGAAGGCGAACTCGAGGTAGGCACGGCACATCGCGAGCAGTCGTTCCCGGGGCTCGGCGGAGGCGACGACCTCGGTGCGCTCGCGCAGCTCGGCGAAACCCGTGGTGGCGACAGCGGACAGCAGCGCGGAGCGGCCGGTGAAATGGCGCAGCGGCGCGCCGTGCGACACACCGGCCTCGCGGGCGATCCGGCGGAGGGTGACGGCTTCGACGCCCTCGTCGGCGAGCAGAGCGGTGGCGCTCTCGATCAGGCGTTGCCTGGGATCGGCGACCATGTTCCCAGTTCGTCGGTGAGCGGCAGCAGTTCCGGTC
Source organism: Prauserella cavernicola (assembly GCF_016595675.1). Classification (GTDB taxonomy): domain Bacteria; phylum Actinomycetota; class Actinomycetes; order Mycobacteriales; family Pseudonocardiaceae; genus Prauserella_A; species Prauserella_A cavernicola. The sequence goes on from NZ_JAENJH010000003.1 coordinate 232,724, forward strand.
GTTTCGGCACGAAGCCGTCGCCGGAGGAGCGGCCGGTGAGGTAGTTGACCACGCGGGTTCGCGAGGCGGGCAGCACCGTGCTCCACACCCACTTGGTGTGGGCGAGCAGGTTCGGAGCCGCCGGGTCGCCCGGAAGCGGGCTCAGCCAGTCGGCGTCGAACGGCACGTCCAGCTTGCCGAGCAGGTGAGCGGCGACCCTGCGGTGGCCGTGTTCGCTGAGGTGCAGCCGGTCGGGACCGAAGTAGCGCAGGTCCTGGGCCGCCTCGTCGGGCCACAGGTCCACCAGCACGGCGCCATGGTCGGCGGCGGCGTCGCGCACGGCGTCGTTGAACGCCTCGATGCGCGAGCGCATTTTGCGCACGACCGGCATCCGGCTGGAGATGTCGCTGAGCGTGAACAGCACGACCGTGGGAGCGATGTCGGAGAGCAGGCGTGTGGCGGCCCTGACGCGGCCCGCGACCACGTCGGAGCTGAACGACCTGGTCATCATCAGGTCGTTGCCGCCGCCGAAGAGCGCGACGATGTCGGGCCGCAGGTCGCTCGCCGTCGGGATCTGCTCGACGACGATCTGGTCGAGCCGCCTGCCACGGACGCCGAGGTTGGCGTAGCGGAAGTCGGGCTGGTCCAGAGCGAAACGGCTGGCGACCAGGTCGGCCCAGCCCCGGTAGTGGGTGCGGCCGGGGTAAGGGTCGTCGAGGCCTTCGGTGCAGCTATCGCCGATCGCCACGAAGCGTTGGTAGTTCATTCAACTCTCCGACAGGTTCCGTTCAGCTCGTGGCCGATGTCTACCAAACCGAGTAGACGGTGTCTACGTCGCTGTACGGAGCGGAATCGCGCCCGGACCGTGCGTGAGACGGTCCGGGCGCGATCAGGAGAGTCAGGGCCAGTTGATCTGCGGCGAGCGGTAGAAGTTGACGCCGCGCTCCTCCCAGCGCGGCCCCTGCTCGGCGAGCCGCTGCGAGAAGGACTCCCAGTCGCGGGCCTCCTGCGGCGACCACCCGATCTCGGCGATGGCGGGCAGCCTCGGGAACGCCATGAACTCGATGTCGTCGAGCGTGCGCAGCGTCTCCGACCACAGCGGCGCCTCCACGCCGAAGACCGACTCCTCGCCGACACCCTGCAGGTGGTTGCCCGGGTCCCAGTCGTAGGCGTCGCGCACCTCGATGAGTCCGGCCCACTGCAGGCCGAGCGGCGTGCTCTCGTCGTACTTCATGTCGAGGTAGGTCTTGTTCGCGGGCGACATGATCACCTGGTTGCCCTTCGCGACGGCCTCGGCGACGTCGGCGTTCTCGGTCTCGGTGGACCAGTACTGCGGCACGACCGACGTCGGCAGGTCCGCCTGCGCCACCTCGTTCCAGCCGAACGCCCGCTTGCCGTACTTCTCCACGAGCGGCAGCACCCGGTCCATGAACGTGCGGTAGTCCTCCTCGGAGGTCGCATGCGCCTCGTCACCGCCGATGTGCAGGTACGGCCCGGGCGTCAGCTCGGCGACCTCGCGGATCACGTCCTCCGCGAAGCGGTACGTGACCTCGGAGTCGATGCAGAGCGAGGAGTAGCCGACCTCGATGTCGGTGCGGGGCGGCACCGCGACGCCGTCGCAGTTCAGCTCGGCGTAGGTGGACTGCGCCGCGTTGGTGTGCCCTGGCATGTCGATCTCGGGCACGATCGTGATGAAGCGCGACTCGGCGTAGGCGACGAGGTCGGAGTACTCGGCCTTGGTCAGGAAGCCGGGCCCTTCTCCGTCGACCCCGGTGCCCGGTCCGCCGCCGACGGTGGTCAGCTCCGGCCAGCTCTCGATCTCGATGCGCCAGCCCTGGTCGTCGCTGAGGTGCAGGTGCAGGTGGTTGATCTTGAACTGGGCGATCTCGTCGATGTAGGACTTGATCTCGTCCGGCTCGTGGAAGTGCCGGGCCAGGTCGAGCATGGCCCCGCGGTACTCGAACCGGGGCTCGTCGACGATCCGGCCGCCGGGCACGGTCCACGTGCGCGAGAAGGTCTGGTCGGCCTCGACCTGCGCGGGCAGCAGCTGGCGCAACGTCTGCACGCCGGCGAACAGCCCTTCGGGTGTCTCGGCCCTGACGGTGATCCCGGACTTGGCGACGTCGAGCTGGTAGCCCTGCTCGCCCACGTCGGCGCCGCCCTTGCCGAGCAGTAGCGAGATGCCGGGTCCCTTCGACCTCGCGGACGAGTCGACCGGCAGTTCGAAGCCGGTGGCGGGCCGCAACACCTCGGCGAGATACGTGCCGACGCTCTCGGCCTCGGCCGATCCGAGCTGGGTGTGGATGGTGGTGTGCGGACCGAGGGTGAAGTCGGCCTTCGAGTTCGGCGCGATCTGGGCCGGAGCCGGGATCACGTCACTGAGCTGGCGTTCCGGTCCTGGGGCGGCGGTCTGCGCGGCGGCGGCCGGAATGCCGGGTAGGCACAGCGCGGTCGCGGTGAGCAGGCCGATGAATGTCCTTCGTTGACGCACGGAGCACCTCCGATGGGGAAGGATCGGGTGCGCTAAAAGGTATAGACCAATAGTGGTTCAGACATCCGCCGATCGGTGGACGTTTGTGCCGGTCAGGTCTTTTTGTCTCGTTGCGCCCGAGCGCGCAACGCCGGGTGGTGGGTGAGTTTGAGGACGCCGATGTCCTGCGGCCGGATGTCGGCGCCGCCCGCGACGGAGTGGACGATGCCGTTGTAGACGAGGTCCCAGATGCGCCGGTCGCGATGCCATTCGGCGAAGGTGCGACTCATGCCGCGCTCGTCGTCGTAGAGGTCGAGGTAGAGGTCGCCGCCGCCGTAGCTGGTGCGGATCTTGGTGAGCTCGTAGGTCTTGAGGTGGTTGGTTCGGCGCAGCCGACTACGTGACCACTGCACCCAGTCGGCCCCGGCGGAGACGGTGTCGATGTTGAACGGATTGGACATCAGATATGCGCCGACGATCGGAATTAGCCACAGCGGCCAGAACCGAGCATTGAGAAAACCCAGGTCGCCGTCCTGGAGAAGGGTCAGGACTGCCATGCCCCCGAGCAGAAGGCCCAGCGACACCACGTACCGCACGATCCCTGCTTTGGAGCTGCCGCGCCACCAGACCAAAGTCGGTCCCATGCCCGACGGTGGTTTAGGCTTACGCGGATCGTGGATGTCGCGGAGCGGATCGTCCTCAGATCCGCTCTTGTTGCCGGTGTAGCCAGGGGCGCGTGGCGGGAACGGCTTTCCGGTCCGCGGGTCGGGACGTGGAGGCAGGCCGTCGTCGCCCGGCGCTCTTTCGGCCATTCGTGTCAGCCCCCCACTCGCTATTCGGGATGGAGCATATCGGCGACCCATTGGCCGCCTATGGCGCCGAGCGTGCCGCCCGCGATTCCCACGACCAATGAGCCGAGCGGCGAGGCAACGGAGCCGACCATGGCCCCGTAGGCTGCGCCTGCAGCCATGCTTCCGCCCGCCGCGCCAGTGATGATCAATCCTGTATCCGTGATCGCTTTGCCCCAGGACTGTTCACCCTTCATGGCTCCGTAAGCCTCGTTCCAGGCGGTCAGAACTCCGCCAGCGTAGGAAAATCCTTTGAGGACACTTCGCGAGTTCTCCATGAACTTTCCTGCGCTGGGGTCCAGGTCGGAGAGCGCTCCTTTGCCGGGATAAGCGGAAAGGGCGTTGCGCACAGACGCTGGCACGTATTTGATCCACCTGTTGTACTGGTCCGCCTTTGCTTGGTAGTGGTCCGCTCCGGCTCCCATCGCCGCCGAGGACATCGTGAGCTGTCGGCCGAAATCCGGTGGGAGCAGGTGCAGCCTGCCCATGGCGAAGTTGGTGAACGCGTCTCCGGTGGTGGAGAACCGGCGTGCCAGGTTGGTGTACTCCAGTCGCTTGTTCTCCATCGTCGCGACGAACGAGCGCGCTTGCGACGCGGTGGTGAAACCGAGGCTCACGTAATCGTCAGCGGGCTTGGCTGTGCTGACTGCTTGCTGCAGTGTGCTGTGCGCGTTCCCTTCGCGGGTGCGGGCGTCGGTGACGATGGCCTTGCACTCGTTGTAGGTGGCGGCTTTCGCGTTGTAGTCGGCGATGGCCGCGTTGTGGGCCTCGATCGCCACTTTATTGTCCGCCATCGCCTGCTTCGCCTGCGCGCTGTCACACGGGCCGGTCGGCAGCACCTGCGGCTCCAGCGGGGGATCCGGCGCCAGGATGAACGGACCTTCGACCTGCAGGCCGCCTCGTCGCGCCTTGCCGAGTGCCTCGTCCATACGGCGGATGACGCCGTCCAGTTCGTCGGAGAACTCGCGCAGGGCTCGCTCGATGGTCGTGGCCTGCTCGCCGAGCCGGTCGGTCGCCGGGCCGTACTGCCTCGTCGCCCCGTCGTGGGCGTCGCGGGCCGGTCCCATCCAGTCCGACTCGCCCGTCGTGCGGGCCTGCTGAGCCTGTCCCGCCGCCGCGTGCGCCGACTCGGCCATGTTCGCCAGGTGGTCGGCGGCTCCTCGACAGGTGCCACTGTTGCCGTTGACGGTGGTGTTGAGCGCCTGTCCCATGCCGGGCCCCTAGTTGTCGTCCATCGAGCCAGGTCCGCCGGGGCCCTTAGGCGGTGTCGCCGGGCCCATCGGCGGGGGCGGGAGCGAACCCGGTGCCGGATCGACCTTGCCGTCGGAGGGGAGCCGTTGGCCGGGGCCCATGCCGTAACGACCCCTCGCGGCGATGGCACCCGCGTTGGTGTTCTCGATGTCCTCGTAGCTGCCGTTCGCGGCGTGGACCTTCTCCGCGGCGTCGTCCATCGCCGTCGCGGCGGCGCCGAGCGCTCGGGTCAGGGACGCCATCGCCTCACCGACCACGGACGAGGAGGCGCCCGCGTCCGGCGCGTCGGCGGGTGCGGTCGCGGCGCCGTCCACCAACTCGGCTCCCTCGTGCCAGTGGTCGCTGATCGCGGTCAGGGCCTCACTGTTGTGCCGGTAGCCGTCGCCGCTAGGCATTCCACTCCGTCTCCCTCCGGGACTTGCGAGTCCAGTCCACCACCGGTACCGCGTGCCGGGTCTCCTCCGAGAGAACCGGGTTGAGCAGAACCTGCTCGGCGCCGGACTCGGTCAGCACCGTGCCGAGTTCGCGAACCGGGATCGCCACCCACGGTTGGTGTGGCCCGCATCCGGTCTTGATGGCCTCTGCCGAGGTGTAGGCCAGCAGCGTCGTCTTGTTCCGGTGTCGTTGCAGCTCCAGATTGATCGTCTGGTCGCCGGGCCTGGCCGGACGCGATGGCACGTACACGAGGTCCCCTTCCGGTTCGGCGTCGTCCAGCAGCGGTAGATCCGGCTGATCGGCGACGTCCGGTTCCGGGTGGCGCGGTGGGCAGGGTAGCGGCTGGTCCAGAACAGCCTGGGCGTCGGTCGCGTCGCAGATTCGCTTCAGGTCGGCGGCCGTCAGCCATCGAAATGGCTGGGCAGGCCCAGCAGACGCTGCCAGAACCGGAAATGCTGAGTACGTCACGACCACACGCGTGCCGTCGTGCAGTTCCCACAGCTCGATCGGTGCGCCCGGTTCGCCGACGGTGGTCAGCGTCAGCACTCCCTCAGGAGCGTGCTCACCCACCTCTGCGGCCGTCAACACCCGCACCCGGTCGCTTGCCCCTCGAAGACCCACAGCTCCCCCATGCAGCGGTTGGTCCCACCGATCGTAGTTGCACGACGACGGTGTGCGAGCGGTTTTGGGGGCGAAAGCCGCACGTCACTCGCGTAGGGGACGCTCTACTCCGGACGCAGGATCGTGCGCAGGGCGGTGAGCACCGTCGGGTCCTCGATCGTCGAGGGCACCGGTTCGTCACGGCCGTCGGCGATGCCGCGCATGGTCTTGCGCAGGATCTTGCCCGAGCGCGTCTTCGGCAGCGCCTCAACGACCGAGACGTCGCGGAACGCCGCGACCGGGCCGATGTCGGCTCGCACCGCCGCCACCAGTTCCTGCCGCAGCTGGTCCTCCGGGATGTCCGCACCCGCCTTGAGCACCACGAAACCGCGCGGCAGCTGGCCCTTGAGCTCGTCGTGCACACCGATCACCGCGCATTCGGCCACCGCCGGGTGTGCCGCGAGCACCGCCTCCATCGAGCCCGTCGACAGCCGGTGTCCCGCCACGTTGATCACGTCGTCGGTGCGGCCCATCACGAACAGATAGCCGTCCTCGTCGCGGTAGCCGGAGTCGCCGGTGAGGTAGTGGCCCTCGTAGCGCGAGAGGTAGGCCTCGACGTAGCGCGCGTCGTCGCCCCACAGCGTCGGCAGCGCGCCGGGGGGAAGGGGCAGCCTGATCGCGATTGCACCCTCCTTGCCCGCGGGCAGGTCCTCGCCGTCCTGGCCGAGGATCCGCACGTCCCAGCCCGGTACGGGCAAGGTCGCCGAGCCCGGCTTCACCGGCATCGGCTCCAGGCCGCGCGGGTTCGCCGCGATCGGCCAGCCGGTCTCGGTCTGCCACCAGTGGTCGATCACCGGCACGTCAAGGCTGTCGTGCGCCCAGTGGTAGGTCTCCGGGTCCAACCGTTCGCCCGCCATGAACAGCGTGCCGAACTCGCTCAGGTCGTAGTGGGCGATCTCCTTGGCCTCCGGGTCGACGCGCTTGACCGCGCGCAATGCCGTCGGCGCCGTGAACAGGGCCTTGACGCGGTGCTCGGCGATGACCCGCCAGAACGCGCCCGCGTCGGGTGTGCCGACGGGTTTGCCCTCGTAGAGCACGGTCGTGGCGCCGATCAGCAGCGGCGCGTAGACGATGTAGGAGTGCCCGACGACCCAGCCGACGTCGGAGGCCGTCCACCACACGTCTCCCGGCGCGATGTCGTAGACCGCGCCCATCGACCAGGCGAGCGCCACCGCGTGCCCGCCGGTGTCGCGCACGACGCCCTTCGGCTTACCCGTGGTGCCGGAGGTGTAGAGGATGTAGAGCGGGTCGGTCGCCGCGACCGGAACGGGGTCGACGGGGGAGGCCGCGGCCATGAGCTCCGCCCAGTCGGCGTCGCGTTCGCGCAGCTCGGCACGCGCGGCGTCGCGCTGGAGCACCACGACCCGGTCCGGCTGGTGCTCCGTCGCGGCCAGCGCCTCGTCGATGATCGGCTTGTACTCGACGACGCGGGTCGGTTCGATGCCGCACGAGGCCGCCACGATCACCTTCGGCTTGGCGTCCTCGACCCGCGCGGCCAGTTCCTTCGGGGCGAAGCCGCCGAAGACCACCGAGTGCACGGCGCCGATCCGCGCGCAGCCGAGCATGGCGATCGCCGCTTCGGGCACCATCGGCAGGTAGATGATCACCCGGTCGCCTCTGGTCACTCCCAGTGACGTCAGCACGCCCGCGAACCGCGCCACCTCGTCGCGCAGCTCGGCGTAGGTGTAGGTGCGCTGGGAGCCGGTGACCGGCGAGTCCCAGATCAGCGCGGGCTGGTCGGCCCTGCCTCGCTCGACATGCCGGTCGAGGGCGTTGTAGGCGGTGTTGAGCTCGCCGTCGGGAAACCAGCGGTACAGCGGGGCGTCGCTGGCGTCCAGCGCGCGGGCCGGCTCGCGGACCCAGTCGATGGCCTGGGCAGCCTCCAGCCAGAAACCCTCCGGATCGTCGAGACTGCGCCGGTACGTGTCGGCATACGCGCCCATAATGGCTGCCTCCTCGTCGTCGAGTCCGTGCCAGTGACCGTAGAACGTCGACGCGATGTGTGCACCCAGTGAACCCGGCACACACCACCTGCGTCCTTCGGTGGAGGACTCGACATACTCTGGGGCGGACAGAGCCGAACGGGCGAGGAGCGAGGGTGGATTCGATCGCTAGCTGGTTGCTTTCGCTAGCGCACAATTTGTTCCAACCGGGTTTTTGCCCGGGGGACTGGGTGTGGGCGACGAGCATGGCCGGCGCGTTGATCGCGTTGGCCCCGGTCGCGGGCGCCATGCTCGTCGCGATCGTCCGCAAGTTCACCGGCAACCGCTACAGCGGACCTGCGCTGTTCGCCATCGCCGGCATCGGCGTGATCTTCATGCTGTTCCTGCCGTGGCTGCTGTCCACCGGCATCTCGTCGATCTACCGCGACGTCTTCGCGGGCGGCAGCGGCGGGCTCTCCGCGTCCGAGCTGGACACGATGGGCCGCGAGTACTGCTTCGTGGGCGTGCAGAGCGAGTACCTCGGCGGCGGCCAGAACGTCTACGAGACGCTCTTCTACCCGTCCGACTCGGTCCTGGCCTACGGCTACTACCTGGGCGGACTCGTCGGCCTGCCGATCCTGGCCCTGTTCGCCGTGATGCTGCTGGGCCGGGTCGCGCTGCGCAGGGGCCCGAAGTGGCCGGGCAGGCTGCTGTGGGTCTCGTTCGTCGCGTTCGTCCTGTTCAGTGTCGGTGTCGAGGCCAACACGGCGGTGCACCTGTGGCTGGGGTTCCTGCCGGTCACGGTGCTCGGCGTGATCCCGGTGGCGCTCGTCGGGCCACCGAGCTGGTCGGTGATCCAGAACTCCGACCGTCCGCCGGAGCCGAAGCGGCCGCCGGAGCCCCCGGCCCGGCAGCAGCCGCCGCCGTACGTGCCGCCGGCCGAGGAGCCGAAGCCGCCGCCGAAGCAGTACCCGCCGACCTCGGTGGCGCCGTCGCCGGAGGCGGCGGGCGCGCTCGCGGCGGTGCCGGGCCCGATGCCGGGCACCGGCGAGGGCAACGGCCGGTTCAAGCGCATCCGCAGGCTCGGCCACGGCGGGTTCGGCACGGTGTGGCAGGCCCAGGACACACAGCTCGGCCGCACCGTCGCGCTCAAGATCGCGCACGCGCCGGACCGCGACACCGAGGAGCGCATGCAGCGGGAGGCGCGGGCGCTCGCGCTGGTCAACCACCCGAACTGCGTCCGCGTGTACGACCTTGTCGAGGAACACGACGGCCTCGCGCTGGTGATGGAGTACCTCGAGGGCCAGTCGCTGGCCGACGCCGTGGACGGGTCGGGGCCGCTCGACGACGTCTCCGCGGGCAAGCTCTGGGCGACGCTGGCGAGCGCGCTGTCGGCCGCCCACGACAAGGGCGTGCTGCACCGCGACATGAAGCCGTCCAACGTGATCGTCGACCCTGGCGGCATCCCGCACCTCATCGACTTCGGCATCGCCCGCAGCAAGGGCGACGCCAAGCTCACGGCCACCGGGATGATGATCGGCACGCCCGACTACACGTCCCCGGACACGGCCGCGGGCGCGCAGGCCAGCCCGGCCTCGGACGCGTGGCAGCTCGCCGCGACGGTCAGCTTCGCCCTGTCCGGCTACCCGCCCCGCGGTACGCGTGAGACGCCGATGGCGGCGCTCATGGCCGCGGCGCGGGCGGAGCCGCCGAGCCAGCTGCCGAGGCAGAGCGTGCACGCCAGGCTGCTCATGGCCTCGCTCGACCCGCAGCCGCGCAACCGGCCGACGCTCAACGCCGTGCGCCGTGAGGTGGAGGGCTGGCTCGCGCGTTCGGGCACCTCGCCGGAGGGCCCGGTGACCCGCGTGGTCCCCCGAGTGCAGTGACCGCACAGGACCCGGCCACCGTGCGGTGAAGGGCACCTTTACTGCGTTCAATGCAGTAAAGGTGCCCTTCACCGCGGTCGGGTCACATCAGGGTCAGCGCCAGGAGGGGAGCCAGAGTTCGGCTTGCCAGCGTTCGGTGGTGATCGAGTCGCCGTTGAGGATCGGCCACAGCCACACGAAGTTCGCCACCACGAGGCCGGTGTAGAGCGCCACCACGAGCAGCCCCGTGCCGCGTCGCTCGAATCCGGATCTGGCTCTGCCGAGAACCTGGCCCAGCACGAGCGTCAGCCCCAGCACCAGGAACGGGGCCATCGGCGTGGCGTAGAAGTAGTACATCTGCCGGTCGAGGTTCACGAACCACGGCAGCAGGCCCGCGAAGTAGCCCACCAGCACGGCGGCGTAGCGCCAGTCCGAACGGAAGATCGAGCGCCACAGACCCCAGCCCAGCACGGGCAGCGACAGCCACCACAGCGCGGGCGTGCCCACGAGCATCGTGGCGCGCACGCACTCGGACTCGCCGCAGCCGCCGGCAGCGCCACCGCCGCCCGAGTTGTAGTAGTAGAGCATCGGACGCAGCCCCATCGGCCACGTCCAGGGCTTCGACTCCCACGGGTGCGGATCGCCGTCGGGCGTCGCGAGGCTCTCGTGGAAGTCGAGGACGTTGAAGGTGTAGGACACCAGCGACCGCAGTGCCCCAGGGATGAACCCGAAGGGTCCGCCCGCCTCGTTCTGGATCTCGACGTAGTTGCGGTCGGTCGCCGTCTCGCTCGCGAACCACGCCCACCAGCTGCTGAGGTACACGAGCACCGCGATCACGCCGATGCCCCACAGCGCGGGAGCGAGGTCGCGCCGGACCATGCCCATCCACGGCCGCCGCACTCCCGCGGCCTTGCGGGCCGCGACGTCGAAGGCGATGCAGAGCAGGCCGAACGCGAGCACCCAGTACATGCCCGACCACTTCACGGCCGTGGCCAGGCCCAGCATCACGCCGGTCGCGAAGCGCCACCAGCGAAACCCCAGTCTCGGGCCGAACGGTGACTCGTCGGCCCAGCCCTCGCGCACGGCCTGGGCGAGCCGCTCGCGCACCTGGTCGCGGTCGCGCAGCAGGCACGCGAACGCAGCCAGCACGAACACCGCGATGAAGATGTCGAGCATCCCCATCCGCGACTGCAGGTGCAGCATGCCGTCACAGATCACGAGGATGCCCGCGATCGCGCCGAGCAGCGTCGAACGGGTCAGCCGCCGTGCGACGCGGATGGTGAGCAGGATGACGACCGTGCCAGCGATGGCGGCGCTGAACCGCCAGCCCCAGCCGTTGTAGCCGAACAGCCACTCACCGACGGCGATCAGCTGCTTGGCCAGCGGCGGGTGCACCACCAGCTCGTAGCCGTAGTTGTCCTCGTAGCCGCCGTTGCGCAGCATCTGCCACGCCTGAGGCACGTAGTGCTTCTCGTCGAAGACCGGGGTGCCCTTGTCAGTGGGGAAGCCCAGGTTCTGCAGCCGCACGATGCCGCCGATGACGGTGAGCACCACGGTGATGACGAGCGCGCGCATCCGGTCGGTCGGCATCGGCCTGCCCAGCAGGGTGGCCTCGCGGTCGCTCGGTGGCCGCCGCGTCCGCCCCTGTTCGGGGCCCGCGCCGCCCGGGGTGCGCGTGAGGAGTGCGGTCACGAGCCACGATCCTACGGGCGGCGGCGTGAAGCCGGAGATTAGCCTCGGGGCGTGCCTCTCGTACTGGCAGGGACGCCGCTGGGCGACTCCCGCGACGCCTCACCCCGCCTGACCACGGCTCTCGCCGAGGCCGACGTCATCGCAGCCGAAGACACCCGGCGGCTGCGCTCTCTGGCCACCGCGCTCGGGGTCGAGACCCCGGGGCGGGTGGTGAGCTTCTACGAGGACGTCGAGACCGCCCGCCTGCCCCGGCTGCTCGACGCCGTGCGCGAGGGCGAGACCGTGCTGCTGGTCACCGACGCCGGAATGCCGAGCGTGTCGGACCCCGGCTACCGGCTCGTCGCCGCGTGCGCGGCCGAGGACCTGCCGGTGACGTGCCTGCCAGGTCCCTCGGCGGTCACGACCGCGCTGGCGCTGTCCGGCATCGCTCCCGACCGGTTCTGCTTCGAGGGCTTCGCGCCCCGCAAGCCGGGTGAGCGGGCCAAGTGGCTGGCCACGCTGGCCAGGGAGCCGCGCACCACCGTGTTCTTCGAGTCACCGCGCCGACTGGCCACGACGCTCGAGGACGCCGTCGAGGCGCTGGGCGGGAGCAGGCGAGCCGCCGTGTGCCGCGAGCTGACCAAGACCTACGAGGAGGTCCGCAGGGGCACCCTCGCCGAGCTGGCCGAGTGGGCCGTCGACGTGAGGGGCGAGATCACCGTCGTGCTCGCGGGGGCGGAGCCTGCCGAGGTCAGCGTGCACGACCTGGTCGGCGAGGTCGCCGAGCGTGCCGAGGCGGGTGAGCGGCTCAAGGCGGTGGCCGCCGAGGTCGCCGCGGCAACCGGGGTGTCGAAGAAGGAGCTCTACGACGCCGTGCTCGCGGCGCGCCGCGACACGACCTGAGCGGGTGGCGTGCCGAGCAGCTGCTCGAGCGGGGCGGCCTTGTGCAGACACTCCTCCCATTCGGCCTGGGGGTCGGAGTCGGCCGTGATGCCGCCGCCGACGCCCAGCTCCACGATGCCGTCGTGGATCTCGAAGGTGCGGATGGCGACGCTGAGCTCCAGCCCCGCGACGGGGGAGGCCAGCCCGATCGCGCCGGTGTAGACGCCGCGGGGCGCCTGCTCCAGCAGGGCGATCTCGTCGAGCGCGCGGATCTTCGGCGCACCGGTGACCGACCCCGGCGGGAAGGTCGCGTGCAGGAGGTCGGCGTCGTCGCGCCCCGTGGCGAGCACGCCCTCGACGGTCGAGTCCAGGTGCCACACCCCGGGCGCCGCGCGTACGGCGAGCAGCTCGGGCACGCGCACGCTGCCCACCTCGCACACTCGGCCGAGGTCGTTGCGCACGAGATCGGTGATCATCACGTTCTCGGCGACGTCCTTGACCGACTCCCTGAGCAGCCGGGCCAGCCGGTCGTCCTCGGGTCCCCTGCGGGGGCGGGTGCCCTTGATGGGCGTCGAGCGCACGCGGCCGTTCGACCTGGCGAGGAAGAGTTCGGGCGACATCGAGACGAGCGAGCCCCACGGCCCGCCCAGGTACGCGCCGCGGGTGGGCCGCAGCATGCGCACGCCCTCGGCGAACAGGGCCGCGGGAGCGCCGTCGAACGTCCCGGTGAAGCGGCTGCAGATGTTGGCCTGGAAGAGCTCGCCCCGCGCGATCGACTCGATGCACGCCCGCACGGCTGCGGCGTGCTCGGCGGCGGGCGGGTGGACGAGCTCCGTCGGGGTCCACGCGGGCGTGGGCGGTGTCCGGCCGAGCAGGTCGGCGAGCTCGGCCGCCAGCGCGACGGGGCCCTGCTCGCCCTCGGGCACGAGCGCCTCGAACCACCAGCGTCCACCGGCGTCGAGTCGCAGCACGTGGTCGGCCCAGCCCCACGCGGCGGCGGGCAGCGCCCCGCGCCGCTGCGAGGGATCGGCCAGGTCGTAGGACAGATAGCCGAACCAGCCACCACCCACGGCGTCGGCGGGCGCGTCGTGCACGACCGGCTGCCGCGCGGGCACGGCCAGCGCCTCGCCCAGGCCGGTGAAGGTCTGGGTGCGCAGGCTCGGCACCAGCACCGCGCACGAACCGAACCAGTCACCGGCCAACGCGGCGGGTCCCGGCAGGTCCAGCCGGACCGCCCGCTGTTCGAGGAGCAACAGTGCGTCCTCTGGGGTGGTGTTCGAGCGAACCACCGACCGCATCAACCGCATGCCGGACATTGTCGTCGCCAGTACCGTCGGAACCGATGTTCCGGGTGACTGAAACGACACGAGTTGCCAAGGTGACCGGCGCCGATTCGGACAACCGGACCGCCGAGCGGTTCGGAATCGTCGCCACCGACCTCGGCATCATGTGGGACGGCGGCGACGGCAGGGTGTTCGTGCTCTTCGGCGACACCTACGGCGAGGGCTGGTGCGGCAACGGCGCCGGCCCCGGCTCCGCGGACTGGCGGCGCAACGTGCTCGCCTTCTCGACCACGTCCGAGCTGACCTCCGGCCTGCCGCTGGACGGCGTGGTGGAGCGCGACGGCGGCGGTGCCTGCCAGGTGATCGCCTCCGGCAGGGGCAAGGAGGTGACCGTGATCCCCAACGGGGGCATCTCGGTCGAGGGCACGCACTACGTCCACTACATGTCCGTGCGGAAGTGGGGGCCGCCAGGGCTGTGGCGCACCAACCACGCGGGCGTCGCCGTCTCCGCCGACGGCGGGCGGACGTGGGAGAAGCCGCGCACGGCCCGCTGGGGCAACCTGCGCGGCGGCAGCCGGTTCCAGCTCGGCGCCTTCGCCAGGGCGGGCAGGCACGTCTATCTCTTCGGCACCACCAACGGCAGGCGCGGTGACGCCTACCTCGCGCGGGCCCAGCCGCGCGACCTGCTCCACACCCGCGCCTACGAGTATTGGGACGGCACGGGCTGGGCGCGTCACGAACGCGCGGCGGCACCCGTGTTCCCCGGGCCGGTCGGGGAGATGTCGGTCGGCTACCACCGAGGGCTCGACTGCTGGCTGATGATGCACCTCGACGTGGAGCGCAAGGGCATCGTGCTGCGGGCGGCCGAGCGGCTCACGGGCCCGTGGACACACGGCGAGGTCCTGGTGTCGAGCCACGAGTTCCCCGCGGTGTACGGCGGGTACCTGCACCCGTGGTCACTGGAGGGCGCCGACCTCTACTACCTCGTCTCGCAGTGGGGGCCCTACAACGTCTTCCTCATGAGCAGCAGGCTCGAACCCGCTACAGCAGAACGTCGGCCAGCGTGAACGGGTAGACGAGCGCGTCGGCCCCGTGCGGTCGTCCCGCGCTGTGCTGGTGCAGGCCGAGGCGCGAGTGGAACCAGCCGGGCCTGCCCGGGATGCCGTTGTGCCGCACGAGCCACAGCACCACCTCGCTGTCGGCCCACTTGTCGGGCCGGAAGCGGTGCAGCCAGTCCTCGTAGGTGGCGTAGACCAGAACCCGCCGGACGCCGGACGCGCTGCGCACGGCCTTGATCCACGCCTTGATGAAGCGGTCGTCGATGCCGTCGGCTCCGACGTCCAGGGTGGGTGCGAGTGCGCCGGGGGCGAACGCCCCGAGCGGCATGCCCGTGCGCACGAAGTGCCTGGCCTGGTCCTGCACGGCACCGGCCCTGGCGTAGTGGCGGATCCCCGCGTGCACACCTGCGCGCAGCGCGTCGCCGAGCTGGCGGACAGCGGTGTCGTCGGTCCAGTTCAAGCTCTCGGTCACCGTGATCGACGCGAATCGCACCGACCTGGCTCTCATCGCGGCCCAGTCGTCGACCGTCTCGTGCAGCGAGAGGTCCATGCCCTCTGCTTCGCTCTGCTCCAAACCCCTGCCCTCCCCCCTGTTGACCTCGACGTATGCGGTGAAGGCCACCTTAACCGCGGGTACCGCGGCCAGGGTGGCCTTCACGTCAGGCGTGTCTTGCGGGCGGGGACTCCGGTGAACTCAGGCGTTCTCCCTCCGGAACGTCCTGGCGCCCCAGAACACCGTCACCGAGGTGAGCACCACCAGCACGACGCAGCCGGTGAACAGCGCGTCCATCGTCACGTCGCCCCTGAAGCTGGCGCGCTCCGCGTCGACGATGTGTGTGAACGGGTTGATGCGCGAGATCGCGTACAGCCAGTCGGGCGCGAGCCCGGTGGTGATCGGCAGCAGGATGCCCGAGAGCAGCAGCACCGGCATGAGCACGGCGTTGAGCAGCGCGGGAAACGCCTGTTCGTTCCTGATCGTGAGCGCCAGCGCGTAGGACGCCGAGGCCAGCGCCGTCGAGGTCAGGCCCACGATCACGAGGCTCAGCACGATGCCGCCGAACGGCGCATCGAGGTCGAACACGAGAAACGCCAGCACGATGATGAGGATCGCCTGCAGCACGGTCTGCAGTGCGTTGTTGAGCACCTTGCCCAGCAGCAGCGCCACGCGGCTGGCCGGAGTCACCCGCAGCCGTTCCAGCACGCCGCTGCGGAACTCGGCGAGCAGCCCGAACCCGGAGAAGGACGAGCCGAACAGCGCGAGCTGGATGATGAGCGCCGGGGTGAGGATCGTCCAGCTGCTGCCGGGAGGAAAGCCCGGCGTGTTGCTGACGACCCGTTCCATGAGCGGCCCGAACAGCACCAGGTACAGCACCGGCTGCATGATGCCGATCATGATCCAGGCCGGGTTGCGCATCGACAGCGAGAGATCGCGCCGGAAGATCAGCCAGATGTCACGCGACATGGGCGGCCTCCCCGGCCGGTGCGGCCTCGGCGTCGCGCAGCGAGCGGCCGGTCATGGTCAGGAACACGTCGTCGAGCGTCGGCCGCTGCACCTGCATCGAGAGCATCGGGATGCCGGCGGCGTCGAGCGCGCGCAGTAGTTCGGGCATCGCGGTGTCGCCCCTCGGGACCCGGAACCGCACGCCCTCGCCGGTCACCGTCACCTCGTGCGCGCCCTCGAGCCTGCCCGCGGCCTCGGCCGCGGCCGAGGCCGAGTCCTCGGCGACGCCGACGACGACGCGGTCGCCGGAGACGCTCGCCTTGAGCGAGTCGGGGCTGCCCTCGGCCACGATCTCGCCGTTGTCGATCACGAGGATGCGGTCGCAGAGCGAGTCGGCCTCGTCGAGGTAGTGGGTGGTGAGGAACAGCGTCACGCCGTGCTCGGCGCGGAGGTCGCGGATGTGCTCCCACAGGTTCGCCCTGCTCTGCGGGTCCAGTCCGGTGGTCGGCTCGTCGAAGAAGACGAGCCTCGGGGCGTGGATGAGCCCGAGCGCGATGTCGAGCCTGCGCCGCTGGCCTCCGGAGAGCGTCTTGGTGAGCCGCTGGTCGAGCCCGGCGAGGTCGAGCTGCTCGGTGAGTTCGGCGCCGCGTCGGATGGAGTCGGCTTTGGACAGTCCGTAGAGCCTGCCCTGGAGTTCGATCTCCTCGTGCACCCGGCATTCGGGTGCGGTGCCGCCGCCCTGCGCGACGTAGCCGATGTGCCTGCGCACGCCGACCGGGTCCTGCAACAGGTCGCAGCCGCCCACGGTCGCCTCGCCCGAGGTGGGGCGCAGCAGCGTCGTGAGCATGCGCAGGGTCGTGGTCTTGCCCGCGCCGTTGGGGCCGAGGAAGCCGACGAGCTCCCCCTCGGCCACGTCCAGGTCCACGCCCTTCACGGCGTCGACGGTGCGGCCGCGGGCGGTGAACCGCCTCGCCAGGCCGCGTGCGGTGATCATGAATTCTCCTATTCAAATTTGACTACCGGGTCACGGGAACTCTGCAGGAGAGATCGCTCGCTAGTCAAATTTGATTACAGTCTTGCCGGGCTGTGCGGCCCCGGCTCACCGAACGACGGTCCCTCGTCGGCCATCACGTACTCGCCGGAACGCAGCCGCTCCACGAGGTCGGCCGTCCACTCCACGGCAGTGGCCAGCTGCGCCTGCCACAACCGGTACAGGGCGTTGACGTGCTGCGGCTGCCCCCACTGCGTGCCGTGCTCCAGCAGTCCGGCCATGTTCGCCTCGTTGCCCTTGAGCTGCGTGAGCCGGTACTTGAGCAGGCCGATCGCGCGTTCGCGCTCGAGCGCGGGCAGGAACGCGACCGCGGCGAGGAAGCCGGGGTTGCCGTTGACGTCGTCCTTGACCTCGCTCAGCAACTGGTGGAGCCGCCGGGTGAACTCCGCCTCGCCCTCGTCGGTCAGCCGGTACGCGACGCGGTCGGGGCCCGCGCCGGTCGCCTCGGTGCGCACCTGCTCCAGCAGTTGCTCGTCCGCCATCTTCTTGAGCGCGTGGTAGATCGAGCCGGGCGCCACGTTGGCCCACTTGTCGGCCGACCACGACAGCAGCTCACGTCGCACCTGGTAGCCGTGTGCGCTGCCGTACATCCGCACGACACCGAGCACCAGCAACCGAGTCGCGGACACCGGCCCCGCCTCCACTCCCTGGCGAAAATCACTGGGACGCCATCCGTAGGCTAATCGGGTATGAGCACCCCTGTGTTGACCGCGGTGGCCTGGCCCTACGCCAACGGTCCCCGCCACATCGGCCACGTTTCCGGTTTCGGAGTCCCGTCGGACGTCTTCTCCCGTTACCAGCGAATGGCCGGCAACCGCGTGCTCATGGTGTCGGGGACCGACGAACACGGCACCCCGATCCTCGTGCAGGCCGACAAGGAAGGCCTGACGCCGCAGCAGACCGCCGACAAGTACACCCGCCAGATCGGCGAGGACCTGCGCGGGCTCGGGCTCAGCTACGACCTGTTCACCAGGACCACCACCGGCAACCACGCGGCGGTGGTGCAGGAGATCTTCCTGGCGCTGCACCGCAACGGCTACGTCGTGCCGCGCACCACCACCGGCGCGGTGAGCCCGTCGACCGGTCGCACGCTGCCCGACCGCTACATCGAGGGCACGTGCCCGATCTGCGGCTACGACGGCGCGCGTGGCGACCAGTGCGACAACTGCGGCAACCAGCTCGACGCAGCCGAGCTGATCAAGCCCCGCTCGCGGATCAACGGCGAGACGCCGAAGTTCGTCGAGACCGAGCACCTGTTCATCGACCTGCCCGCGTTCACCGAGTCGCTGGGCAAGTGGCTGTCGACCAAGACCGACTGGCGGCCTAACGTCCTGAACTTCACCCGCAACCTCGTCGAGGACATGCGGCCGCGGCCCATCACGCGCGACCTCGACTGGGGCGTCAAGGTCCCGCTCGACCGCTGGCGCGACCAGCCGCTCAAACGGTTCTACGTGTGGTTCGACGCCGTGATCGGCTACTTCTCCGCCAGCGTCGAGTGGGCGCGCCGCTCTGGCAACCCGGACGCGTGGCAGGAGTGGTGGACCAACCCCGACGCGCGGTCCTACTACTTCATGGGCAAGGACAACATCACGTTCCACGCACAGCTGTGGCCCACGTTCCTGCTCGGGCACAACGGCGAGGGCGACCACGGCGGCGAGGTGGGTCCCTACGGCAGGCTCTCGCTGCCCGGCGAGATCGTGTCCAGCGAGTTCCTCACGATGAGCGGCTCCAAGTTCTCCACCTCGCGCGGCACCGTCATCTACGTCAACGACTTCCTGCGCGAGTTCGGTCCTGACACGCTGCGCTACTTCATCAGCGTCGCGGGCCCCGAGACCCAGGACACCGACTTCACGTGGGACGAGTTCGTGCGGCGCACCAACTTCGAGCTCGCCAACGAGTGGGGCAACCTGGTCAACCGCTCGATCTCCATGGCGCACAAGAACAACGGCGGGGTGCCGACGCCGAACACGCCGCAGCAGGCCGACGAGGACCTCAAGGCGCTGTCCAGGGCGGCGTTCGACACGGTCGGTGGGCACCTGGGCCGCTCGCGATTCAAGCAGGCGGCGGGAGAGGCCATGCGCGTGGTGTCGGCGGCCAACCGGTACCTGTCCGACCAGGAGCCGTGGAAGCTCAAGGACGACCCTGAGCGGCGCGACACCGTGCTGCACACGGCGCTGCAGGTCGTCTCCGACGCCAACACCATGCTGACGCCGTTCCTGCCGCACGCGGCGCAGAAGGTGCACGAGGCGCTCGGCGGGACGGGCGTGTGGGCGGCGCAGCCTGAGCTCAAGGACGTCGAGGACCTCGACATCGCGGGCCGGACCAACCCGATCCTCACCGGTGACTACGCGAGCGAGCAGGCGCGCTGGGAGTCGGTGCCGATCGAGGCGGGCCGTCCGCTGGCCAAGCCGACCCCGCTGTTCGCGAAGCTCGACGCGAAGCTCGGTGAGACGGGTCCGGAGTGGGCTCCCATTGAGTCGTGAGGCCCCGCCGGTGCCGGAGCGTCTTCCGGCACCGGCGATCGACTCGCACACGCACCTGGACGCCTGCGGGGTCACCTCGCCCGCTGAGCTTTCCGTGGTCCTCGCGCGTGCCGAAGCGGCCGGGATCGAGCGCGTGGTGACCGTCGCCGACGACCTCGCCGCCGCGCGCTGGGCCGCCGAGGCGTCCACGTGGGACGAGCGCGTGTTCGCCGCCGTGGCCATCCATCCCACGCGCACCAAGGACTTCGGCGAGACCGAACGGTCCGAAGTGGAGCGCCTCGCGCGCGGGGAGCGCGTGGTGGCGGTCGGTGAGACCGGGCTCGACTACTACTGGGACTACTCGCCGCCCGCCGCGCAGCAGGAGGCGTTTCGCTGGCACATCGACCTCGCCAAGCGGCTCGGCAAGCCGCTGATGATCCACGACCGCGAGGCCCACGACGACGTGCTGCGCGTGCTCGACGAGGAGGGCGCGCCGGACACCGTGGTGTTCCACTGCTTTTCCGGTGACGCCGACATGGCTCGCCGCTGTGTCGCGGCGGGCTACGTGCTCTCGTTCGCGGGCACCGTGACGTTCCGCAACGCCCGCGCGCTGCACGAGGCGGCGCGACTGGTCCCCTCGGAGCAGTACCTCGTGGAGACCGACGCGCCGTTCCTCACGCCGCATCCGTTCCGGGGAAGGCCCAACGAACCGTACTGCGCCGCGTACACGGTTTCGGGCCTCGCTGACCTGCGCGGAGAAAGTGTCGAGGACGTCGCGAATGCCGTGCGCGCCAACGCAGAACGCGTTTTCCGACTGCCCTCTGTCACATCGAGTTGAACGGACTGCGACATTCGTGAACGGGCGTACGTCGACCGGCGGAGTGACGAACCTCACGACACTCCAAGGGGTATTTGCACAACCTCTCGGACTCCGTTACGGTCCCGTGACCGTGCCGGATGGTTGTTTTCGAACTGCCACTCGGCATGCCCACAGTCACGTCGGTGTTCGTCGGGGACACGCCTCACCGGGTGTGAAAGGCGACGCTGACTGCGGGAGTCCTGGCCTTACGCGAAAGGGATCGACCCTGTGACTGGCAGCAATTCGGGTCTCGACGCCTCGCCGAGATCCGGCGGCGCCTCCACGGCCCTGCTCGAGCGGCCCGGTGACTTCGAGGACTTCGAGTTCTCCTCCGACCCTCGCGTCACTCACGACGACGTCATCGCAGCCCTCGGCCCCGACGCCGAAAGCCTCATGTCCGAGGCGAACGTCGACGTCGACGAGCTCATCCGGCTGATCAACGCCGAGACCACGATGCTCCCGCCGATCGTCATCCCGGACGCGGCGAGCGCCGACCGCACAGCCGAGTCGCAGGACGAGCCCGAGGACGGGCTCGTGTCCGCGGTCAAGACCTGGAAGAAGCGCTTCCTCAAGGGCGCCGTCCTCGCGGTGATGATCACGCTCACCGGCGGAGGCGCGGCAGCGCTCGCCATGAACAAGAGCGTCACCCTCGACGTCGACGGCGAGCTCCAGACGGTCCGCAGCTTCGGCGGCACCGTCGGCGAGGTGCTCGAGGACGCCGGCATCTCGGTCGGCGCGCACGACGCCCTCTCGCCCTCCCCGCAGGCCTCCGTCGGCGACGGCGGGGTCATCACGCTCGAGCGTGGCCGCCAGCTGAACATGATCGTCGACGGCGAGCAGACCCAGTCCTGGGTTCGCGCCACCACGGTCACCGAGGCGCTGGAGCAGCTGGGTCTCCAGGACCTCAACAAGCAGGGAACCTGGTTCTCCGCCCCGGTCGGCGGCGAGGTTCCGCTCGACGGCATGACCCTCGAGGTCAAGACCCTCAAGAACATCACGCTCTTCGACGGCGGCAACGAGCCGCGCGAGGTCTCCACCAACGCGGTCACCGCGGACGAGCTGCTCAAGGAGCTCAACCTCCAGCTCGGCGCCGACGACAAGGTCGAAGGCGGTCTCGAGTTCAAGATCCGTGACGGCGCCTCGGTGAACATCAGCCGTACCGGCGTCTCCGTGATCAACGAGACCGAGACGATCGACCCCGAGGTCCGGACCATCGAGGACTCCGAGCTCGAGCAGGGCAAGGAGATCGTCGAGGAAGAGGGCGTTCCCGGCGAGGAGATCGTCACCTACCGGATCACCAAGGAGAACGACAAGGAGATCGCTCGCGAGGAGCTCTCCAGCAAGGTGATCAAGGAGGCCGAGGAGCGCGTCGTTCGCGTCGGCACCAAGGCTCCGCCTCAGCCCGAGATCTCCGACGCCGGCGTGTGGGACTCGCTCGCGCAGTGCGAGTCCACCGGCAACTGGGCGATCAACACCGGGAACGGCTACTACGGCGGCCTGCAGTTCGACAAGCAGACCTGGGACGCCTACGGCGGCAGCCAGTACGCGGCCTACCCGAACGAAGCCAGCCGCGAGCAGCAGATCGCCATCGCCACGCAGGTTCGCGACGACCGCGGCGGCTACGGTGCCTGGCCACACTGCTCGGGCAAGCTGGGCCTGTCGTAGCCCGTTCTAGACTGACCCGGTGACGAAGACATCGGGCTTGCTCGGCCCTGCTGAAATCCGGGGCCTCGCGAGCGAGCTCGATGTCCGGCCGACGAAGAAGCTCGGCCAGAACTTCGTGCACGACCCCAACACGGTGCGCCGCATCGTGGAGCTCGCCGAGGTCGACGCCGACGACGTGGTGCTGGAGGTCGGCCCGGGGCTCGGCTCGCTGACTCTGGGTCTGCTCGGCTCCGGCGCCCGCGTGGTGGCCGTGGAGATCGACCCCGTGCTCGCTGGCCGCCTGCCCGGCACCGTGCGTGAGCACGCGCCTGCCGCGGCGGATCGGCTTACCGTGCTCGACGCCGACGCGATGCGGGTGCGCGCCGACCAGCTTCCCGAAGCGCCGACCACGCTCGTGGCGAATCTGCCCTACAACGTCGCCGTTCCCGTGGTGCTGCACCTGCTCGCCGAGCTGCCGTCGTTGCGGCGCGGGCTCGTGATGGTGCAGACAGAGGTGGCCGACCGCATGGCCGCGGGCCCGGGCGGGCGCGTCTACGGCGTGCCGAGCGTGAAACTGGCCTGGTACGGCAGGGCCCGCAAGGTGGCCGCGGTACCGCGAACGGTGTTCTGGCCCGTGCCCAACGTCGACTCCTCGCTAGTGTCGTTCGAACGCGGTGAGCCGCGCTCCGACGCCGACCGGGCGGCGGTCTTCGCGCTCGTCGACGCCGCGTTCTCCCAACGCCGCAAGACTCTGCGCGCCGCGCTCGCCTCATGGGCGGGCTCGGCCGAGCGTGCGGGCGAGCTGCTCACAGCGGCCGGTATCGACCCCCGCACGCGAGGCGAGCAGCTGGACGTCGACCAGTTCGCCGCTATTGCGGCAAAGGTGTGATCTGCACCCACCGGCTTGCGTTCACGCAACCTGTTCAGGTGTACTTCTAGGGCATCCATCCCGAGCGACCGAGAGACCTGGCTCGTCGAAGTCGCAGCAACCGCCCCTTGAGGGCAGGTGCTAACGCCAGGAGCGATGGAGGATCTGTGTACCGCTCGCGAATGCTCACCCGGCGCCGAGTCGTCGATCAGGGCCGCCGCACCGTCAGCGCGTGTTGCCGCCACACCGTCGCCGCCTGATCGTCCTTCTTTCTCTTCTCTTTCTCGTCCGCACCAGCGCCCGTCCTCGACCAGGACGGCTCGTCGCTGTGTCTCGAGTTGCCTTGGAGCCTTCGTGATCACCGTCGAAAACGTCAGCAAGTCGTTTCCCACCAACAGCAGTACCGGCGCGCCCGTGGTGGCGCTGCGCGACGTGAGCCTCGCCGTGGAGGCGGGTTCGCTCTACGGCGTCGTCGGCCCCGCGGGCGCGGGCAAGTCGACCCTGGCCCGGTGCGTCGCGCTGCAGGAGCGGCCCGACCGCGGAGTCGTGCGGTTCGACGGCCTCAACACCTCGACCCTCGACGGCCGCAAGCTGCGTGACGCGCGCCGCCAGCTCGGCGTGGTCGACACCAGGCTGCAGTCCGAGCGCACGGTCGCGGGCAACGTGGCCGCACCGCTGGAGCGACTGGGTGTCGACGGCCCGCAACGGCGAGGCCGGGTCGGCACGCTGCTCGATCTGATCGGTCTCACCCGGCGGGCCTCGCAGCTGCCCGCCGACCTGACCGAGGGCCAGCGCCGGCGCGTCGCCGTCGCGAGGGCGCTCGCGGCCGGGCCGTCGGTGCTGCTGGCCGACGACCCGACCGGTGGCATCGACGCCGACGACGCCGGCGCCGTGCTGGCCACCCTCGACCGCGCGCGTGCGGAGCTCGGCGCCACAGTGCTGCTGACCACGCCCGACGCCGGTGTCGCTCGGCGCGTGTGCGACGACGTCGCCCTGCTCGACCGCGGCGCCGTGGTGGAGAGCGGCAACGTGCTCGGCCTGCTCGGCAAGCACGGCAGCAAGCTCGCCAACGAGCTGCTGCCGTCGATCGAGACGCCGAGGGCGCAGATGACGCAGTACGACCTGGCCGTGGACGTGGTGCTGGTCGGCTTCGCGGCGGTCGGCGCGCTGCTGCCCGAGGCCGCGGGCCGCTTCGACGTGGAGCTCGCGACCATCGGCGGCGGTCTGACCCGCTTCGGCGACACGCCGGTGGCGCGGTTCCGGCTCGGCGTCCGGGGCCAGCGGGCCGACGCGGCGCTGGCGTGGATCGCCGAGCGCGGCGCCCACGTCACCCACACCCTGTACGGCCTGCGCAACGTCGCCGCCTGAGCCATCAACTGCGGTGAAGGGCACCTTTACTGCGTTCAATGCGGTAAAGGTGCCCTTCACCGCGTTCGGGGTGAGCTAGCGGGCTTCCTGCGGGGTGGTCGGTTGGGGTGCTGGGCGGCGGTACAGGACGCCCGCCACCACGGCTCCCACCGCCAGCACTCCTGCAGCCCAGCCGCTCGCCGTCGCGTAGCCGTGCACCGTCGCCGCGGCTCCGCCCACGGCCACCGAGGCCGTCGCGCTGGCGGCGATCGTGTTCAGCGCCGCGGTGCCCAGCGAGGCACCGACCTGCTGCGAGGTCGTGATGAACGCCGAGGTCACGCCCGCGTCCTTGGGTCGCACGCCCTGGGTCGCCGTGTTGATGACCGTCGGCATCACCAGACCCGCGCCCGCGCCGAGCAGGATCTCGGCAGGCAGCAGCAGGCCGACGAAGGAGCTCTCCGGGGTCAGCCTGGTCAGCAGCGCCATGCTCACCGCCAGCAACAGCAGCCCGCCCGCCAGCAGCGGCCTCGGTCCGGTTCGCGGTGCGAGCCTGCTCGTGAGCTGCGTCGAGGTCACCACGTTGCCCAGCACGAACGGCAGGAACGCCACTCCGGCCAGGAACGCGCCGTAGCCCATGATCACCTGCAGCTGGAACGTCAGGAACAGAAACATCCCGAACATCCCGAACGCCGCGAACGCGACGCCGAGGAACGCCGCCGCGCGCGAGCGCTCCGTCACCACGCTCAGCGGCAGCAGCGGGCCGCGCACGCGCGCCTGCCTCGCCACGAAGGCGACCACCAGCACCAGCGAGGCTCCGAGCAGCCCGAGCACGAGACCCGAGCCAAAGCCCTGTTCGGCGGCTTCCGACAGCGCGTAGACCAGCGACACGATGGCCCCACCGCCGATCACCGCGCTGATCCAGTCGAGCGGGGTGTCGCGGTGTCCCTCGACCTTGGGCAGCACGATCGCGCCCAGCACCGCGGCCACGGTGGCGATCGGCAGGTTGACGTAGAGGCACCAGCGCCAGTCGAGGTATTCGGCCAGCGCTCCGCCCGCGACGAGCCCCAGCGCCGCGCCCGACATCATGATGGCGCTGAAGATCCCGAAGACCCTGGCACGCTCGCGTGGCTCGGTGAACGTGGTGGTGAGCAGCGAGATCGTCGACGGCGCGAGTATCGCCGCGAAGACGCCCTGTCCCGCCCTCGCCGCGATCAGCATCGTCGGGCTGGTCGCCGCGCCGCCGATGGCGGACGCGAGCGCGAAGCCGATGGCACCGACGAGCAGCGTGTTCTTGCGTCCCAGCCGGTCGGCCAGCCGCCCGCCGAGCAGCAGCAGACCACCGAAGGCCACCGTGTAGCCGGTGATCGCCCATTGGCGGGTGGCGTCGGACATGCCCAGCTCCCGCTGGGCCGAGGGGAGCGCGATCGTCATGATCGTCATGTCGATGATGACCAGCAGCTGGGCGAGCCCGATGGCGGCGAGTGCCCACCACCGGCGGCTGCTGGTGGAGTGCTCCGGAGGCGCGGGAGCGGTCGTGGTCATAGTGCCCCTTTGTGAGAACGTGTGGAGGCCGATCGGCCGGATGAGCGTCCGGCAGAAAGAATGCTTACCGGTCGGCTAGTTAGCTTGTACGATGAGAACGTAGGCGCTAACTAGTCGGTCGTCAAGTAAGTTTGTGAGTGGTCTCAGGAAGGGATGACATGGCAGGGCGGCGCAGCGACACCAGAGAGCGCATTCAGCAGGTCGCGCTCGAGCTGTTCGCCGAGCACGGCTACGAGAAGACGTCGCTGCGCGAGATCGCCGAGCGCCTCGAGGTGACCAAGGCCGCCCTCTACTACCACTTCAAGACCAAAGAGGACATCGTCCACAGCCTCGTCGAGAAACTCGTCGGCGCTTTCGACGAGCTGCTGCACTGGGGCAGCGCACAGCCGCGCACGCACGAGACGACCGAGGAGGTACTGCGCCGGTTCTCCTCGCTCGTCAACGACGAGTACGGCTCCGAGATGCAGTTCATCCAGCAGAACGTGCCGACGCTCAAGAAGTTCGGCGTGATGATGCCGCTCGGCCAGAAGGTCAGGGAGCTCTTCCAGCTCGTCGGCGCCGAGGGCGACGACCCGGCCACCGAGCTGAAGGCGCGGCTGGCGCTGGTCGCACTCGTCCTCGGGATCAACCCGATGTTCGGTGGCCCGGAGGCGGCACCGCCGCCGGAGGTCGCGCTCAAGGTCGCGCTGGAGCTGGTCGCGCCACGTCCGTGAACCCGCCAAGTACCCTTGAGGCGTGTTAGCCGTCGTACCACCGCCCGTGACCGTGAGGGTTCCTTCGAAGGTCAACCTGCATCTCTCGGTCGGCGACGTGCGCGATGACGGCTTCCACGAGCTCACCACGATCTTCCAGGCGTTGTCGCTGACCGACGAGGTCACGGTCGCCGCGTCCGAGGAGCCCGTGGTCGAGGTCTACGGCGAGGGTGCCAAGTCCGTCCCGACCGATGGCGACAACCTCGCGATGCGCGCCGTGCGCGCGCTCGCCGCCCACGTCGGCAGGGAGGACGAGGCCGACAAGGTGCGGGTGGTGCTGCGCAAGGGCATTCCCGTCGCAGGTGGCATGGCGGGCGGCAGCGCCGACGCCGCGGCCACATTGGTCGGTCTGAGCGCGCTGTGGAAGCTGGAGATCGGCAGGGAAGAGCTCTCCCACGTCGCCGCCACACTCGGCAGTGACGTGCCTTTCGCGCTCTACGGTGGCACCGCGCTCGGCACCGGCCGCGGCGAGGAGCTGGTTCCCGTGCTGTCGCGCCACCAGTTCCACTGGGTGCTGGCCTTCGACCAGCGCGGGTTGTCCACACCGAAGGTCTACGGCGAGCTCGACCGGCTGCGCGCCGACGGTGACCCGCCCCGGGTCGGCTCGCACGCGCCCGTGGTCGAGGCCCTGTCCTCCGGTGACCCGCGCCAGCTCGCCCTGCTGCTCGGCAACGACCTGCAGGCCGCGGCCGTCTCGCTGCGGCCAGGGCTGCGCCGGACACTGCGGGCGGGAGTCAACGCCGGTGCGCTCGCGGGCACGGTGTCCGGCTCCGGCCCCACGTGCGCGTTCGTCTGCGAGAGCGCGGAATCCGCACTCGAGGTGGCGGCCGAACTGGCTGGCGCGGGCGTCTGCCGCACGACGCGGGTCGCGCACGGGCCGGTTCCCGGCGCCAGGGTCGTCGGCGGCGAGGACGCTCCCCGGCCCACCACCCCTCCTCAAGTGCACGCCTAACCTCCCACCTCCGGCGAAGGGTTACCCCACGGATGGCCAACTTGGTCAACGTCGAATCTGTCAGCAAGTCCTACGGCGAGCGCGCGCTGCTCGACGGCGTCTCACTGGGCGTCGGCGAGGGGGAGCGCATCGGCGTCGTCGGCCTCAACGGTGGTGGCAAGACCACGCTGCTCGAGGTGCTCGCGGGTCACGCGCAGCCCGATTCAGGGCGGGTGAGCCGGGTTCGGGACCTGCGCATGCGCGTGGTCACCCAGCGGACGGCGCTGCCCGAGGGCAGTCTCGTGCGCGACGTCGTGCTCGCGGAGTACGGCGCCGAGCACGAGTGGGCGGCCGACGCCCGCGTGCGTTCCATTGTGGACGGACTCGGGATCTCGGCGATCGGCCTGGAGACGCCCACCGCGACGCTGTCCGGTGGTGAGCGGCGCCGGGTGGCGCTCGCGGCGGCGCTGGTCGCCGAACTGGATCTCGTGGTCCTCGACGAGCCGACCAACCACCTCGACATCGAGGGTGTGCGCTGGCTCGCCGAGCACCTGCTCGCCCGCCGGATCTCGCTCGTGGTCGTGACCCACGACCGGTGGTTCCTCGACACCGTGTGCGGGCGGACCTGGGAGGTCGTCGGCGGCAAGGTCGAGCAGTACGAGGGCGGCTACGCGGACTGGGTCTACGCCCGCGCCGAGCGTGCCCGCCTCGCGGCGACGGCCGAGGAGAAGCGGCAGAACCTGGCGCGCAAGGAGCTAGCGTGGCTCCAGCGCGGCGCCAAGGCCCGCACCTCGAAGCCGCGGTACCGCGTCGAGGCCGCCGAGTCGCTGATCTCGGACGTGCCCCCGCCGCGCGACTCCGTCGAGTTGTTGAGCTTCGCCAAGCGCCGGCTCGGCAAGACCGTGCTGGAGCTGGAGGACACCACGCTCAGCGCGGGGGAGCGCACCCTGCTCGACCACGTGACGTGGCGCATCGGTCCGGGTGACCGCATCGGGCTCGTCGGCGTGAACGGCTCCGGAAAGACCACGCTGCTGCGGCTGCTGGCAGGCGAGTCGGAGCCGGAGACGGGCAGGCGCATCGAGGGCAAGACCGTGCGGCTCGCGCACCTGCGCCAGGAGCTCGACGATCTGCCCGCCGATCTCCGGGTGCTGCAGGCAGTCGAGGCCGTCGCGGGCAGGGTCACGCTCGGCAAGCACGAACTGTCGGCCTCGCAGCTGGCCGAGAAGCTCGGGTTCCCGCCCGCGCGCCAGTGGACGCCGGTCGGCGACCTCTCCGGTGGCGAGCGGCGTCGCCTCCAGCTCGTGCGGCTGCTCATGGCCGAGCCGAACGTGCTGCTGCTCGACGAGCCGACGAACGACCTCGACATCGACACCCTGCAGCAGCTGGAGGACCTGCTCGACTCGTGGCCGGGCACGCTCGTGGTGGTCTCGCACGACCGCTACCTCGTGGAGCGCGTGTGCGACACCGTGGTCGCGCTCTTCGGCGACGGCGGGATCACCCACCTGCCCGGCGGCATCGACGAGTACCTCGCTCGGCGTACCGACCTGCCCAAGGCCGCCTCGGCCGCCCGCTCGCAGGTGGACGCGGGCGAACAGGCGAACGCGGGCAACGGCAAGGTCTCCGCCGCGGAGTGGCGCGCGATCACCAAGGAGCTCTCGCGCCTGGAACGCAAGCTCGACGCGTTGCACAAGCGCGAGGTCACGTTGCACGACAAGCTGGCCGCCGCTGCGACCGAGCCCGAGCGCCTGATGGAGCTCAACAGTGAGCTGAAGACGGTGCTCGCCGAAAAGGACGAGGTGGAGCAGAAGTGGCTAGAGACCTCTGAGGCGGTGGAGTAGGCGTCCTCCCGCCACCCGCTGTGGCGGCGCCACGCGCCGCTGTGTTCAATCAGACCATGAGTCGGTTCGTGGAGACGATGGCCGCCACCGCGAACGCGGTTGGCCGGCAGCAGGGCATGGTCACGGGGGAACCCAGTGAGCCTGTCCGCAGAACATGGTCCGAGGTGCACGAACGTGCCCGGCGGGTCGGAGGCGGCCTGGTCGCCGCGGGGCTGGAGCCGGGAAGCGCCGTCGCCGTGCTCGCCGCGGCTCCCGAGCTGATCGCGCCGACGGTGCAGGGCACGTGGCTGGCTGGCGGCAGCGTCACGATGCTGCACCAGCCCACCCCGCGCACGGATCTCGCCCAGTGGGCCGCCGACACGTTGCAGGTGCTGGACATGATCGGCTCGCGCCTGGTGGTGCTGGGTGAGCCGTTCGACCAGCTGGCGCCGGTGCTCGCCGAGCACGGCATCGACTACCGCAAGATCGAGAACCTGCTGGAGTCCGAGCCGATCGCCGAGCCGGTGCCCACGGCGGAGGACGCGCTCGCGCTGTTGCAGCTCACCAGTGGTTCGACCGCGGAGCCCAAGGCCGTGCGGATCACCCACGGCAACCTGTACTCCAACATCCGCGCGATGGTCGACCGCGCCGAGCTGGACTTCACGCGCGACGTGATGGTGTCGTGGCTGCCGACCTTCCACGACATGGGCATGGTCGGCTTCCTGACCCTGCCGATGACGTTCGGTGTCGAGCTCGTCAAGGTCACGCCCGTCGAGTTCCTCAGCGGACCGCTGCTGTGGCCCGAGCTGATCAGCCGCTACCACGGCACGGTCACGGCGGCTCCGAACTTCGCCTACGCCATCGTGGGCCGCAGGCTCGCGCGCGTGGACGACGACTCGGCCTACGACCTGTCGGACCTGCGCATCGCGCTCAACGGCGCCGAGCCGATCGACGCGTCGGCGGTCGCCACGTTCACCGACGCGGGCGCGCGGTTCAAGATGCCCGCCGAGTGCGTCTTCCCCGCCTACGGGCTCGCGGAGGCCACGCTCGCGGTGTCGTTCGCGCCGCTGTTCACCGGCCTGACCGTGGACGTGATCGAGGCGCGGCCGCTGGAGGCTGAGAACCGGGCGGTCCCGGTGCCCGACGGCGACTCGCGCCGCGGCACCGACGCCGTCCGCGGCTTCGCGGTGCTCGGCCCGCCACTGGACGGGCTCACGGCCGAGATCGTCGACGAGCACGGCACGGTGCTCGGCGAGCGCCAGGTGGGCGAGATCCGCCTGCGCGGCGAGGCGGTCTCGCCCGGCTACCTGACCGTGAACGGTCCCGTGGCGACGCAGAACGCCGAGGGCTGGTTCGCCACGGGCGACCTCGGCTACCTGGTCGAGGGCGGGCAGATCGTCATCTGTGGCCGCAGCAAGGACGTCATCATCCTCGGCGGGCGCAACGTCTACCCGACCGACATCGAGCGCGCGGCGAGCTCCGTCGAGGGCGTGCGCGCTGGCAACGCCGTTGCCGTGCGGATCGACGCCGGCACCAGGCGGGAGCGCTTCGCCGTGGTGCTGGAGTCCAAACTGGCCGGTGACGACGCCGAGGAGCAGCGGCTGGCCAAGGAGGTCGCCGCACGCGTGCGCGACGCCGTCGACGCGCGGCCCTACGCCGTCGTGGTGCTGCCCTCGGGCAGCCTGCCGAAGACGCCGTCGGGCAAGGTCAAGCGCGCCGCGACGGCCGTCCAATTCCGCGAGCAGATCGACGCCCGCGCCTAGCACCCAGCCCCTAACCGTGGTGAAGGGCACCTTTACTGCATTGAACGCACGGAAGGTGCCCTTCACTGCATTCGGACAGGCCCGGGCGTGCCCGTCGCAGCTGTGCTCGGCACACGCGGTGAAGGGCACCTTTACTGCATCCAACGCAGTGAAGGTGCCCTTCACCTCAACCGGGGTCGTCAGCGGCGGGCGCGGCGCCAGAGCGGCTTGCGGGCGTGCGTGTGCTCCAGCGCCGGGGCGATGTACGGGCCGCTCGGCGCCGTACCCGCTCTGGCCGCCAGCGTGCTCTCCACGGCGCGCAGGAACGTGTCCACCGCCGCCTGGTCGTAGCCGCCCCGCTTGCCGAGCGGCGTCAGGTTGAACGCGACGTCGTGCACCTCGGCCGCGGTCAGGTCGTCCTCACCGTCGAGTGTGGCGGCCACGCGGTCGAGGAAGTCGTCGACCTGTGCCTCGTTGTACCCGCGCGCACCGAACGAGGCCTCCGGAAACCGGATGTCGTTCGCGTCCGAGGACGACACCGCCATCTAGCACTCCCTGGCGGGTTCGATGGCGGGCGAGCTGCTCCGCGCGGCGGGCACGTGGTGCGAACCCGGGGTGACGCCCGTGCGGGACACCAGCGTCTCCTCTGCCTCGTCGAGGAAGGTGTCCACCTGGCGCTCGTCGTAGCCGCGCTTGCCGATCAGCGGCCTGCCGAACTGCACGTGGTGCACCTCCGCGGCGGTGAGGTCGTCCTCGTTCGCGAGGGTCTTCGCGATGCGCTGGAGGAACTCGTCCACTTCGTTCTTCGCGTAGCCACGGCGGCCGATGGGGGCGTTGCTGAACTCGACGTCGCGGACGTCGCTTGCCGTGAACGACATTGGGGCCTCTCCTGGATTCGGCTCGGTCGGAACTCACATCCCGTATTCCGTCCTAGCCGTCCGCGATCGCAGCGGGAAGATCCTGGGAGGTTTGTCGACTCGACCAGGGGCATGCGTCAACGCCATCGAGTGACTGGTTCGTCACCGACGGCGACTGTCCGTCAGCCTGCGTGGAAGGCGTTCTGCGCCGCGTTCAGGCCCTTGCCGACGAGCTCCTCGACGGCGTCGGCGCAGCTGTCGAGGTTCAGCGCGAGCTCGCGCCGCTCGATCGTGGAGAAGTCCTTGAGCACGTAGTCGGCGGGATCCATCCGGCCGGGCGGACGGCCGACGCCGAATCGCACCCGGTAGTACTCCTTGGTGCCCAGCGACTTGGTGATGGAGCGGAGTCCATTGTGGCCGTTGTCGCCGCCACCGAGCTTGAGCCGGAGAGCGCCGTAGGGGATGTCCAGCTCGTCGTGGATCACCACGACGCCGGTCGGCGCGATCTTGTAGAAGCGCGCGGTGCTCGCGACGGGGCCGCCGGAGAGGTTCATGAACGAGCGGGGCTTGGCCAGTACGACCCGGCGCCCCGCGAGGTGCCCTTCGAGCACCTCGGCCCCGCCCTTGTGCGCCTTGAACTTGCCGCCGATGCGGTCGGCGAGCTCGTCGAGCACCAGGAAACCCACGTTGTGCCGGTTGCCGACATAACGTGGTCCCGGATTGCCGAGGCCGACGAGCAGTACCTGCTCGCCGGCCCCTGGCAGATCTTGCTCCACAGGTGTGGCCTTACGCGCCGTTCTGGCTCTCGGCGTCCGGCTGGTCCTCGACCACGCCGGCGCCCTCGGTGTCGACCTCGGCCTCCATGGCGGCCTCGGTCGGCGCCTCGTTGACCGCGACCACGAGCGCCTCGGCGTCGGTCACGAGCTCCGCGCCCGCGGGCAGGGCGATCTGGCCTGCGAGGACCTGGGCGCCGGCTTCGGCGTCCTCGATCGAGACCTCGAACTGCTCGGGGATCTTCAGCGCATCGACCTCGACCTGGATGGTGTCGACGTCCTGGTTCACCAGGGTGCCGGGGGCGGCGTCGCCGGTCAGGACGATCGGCACGTCCACGGTGACCTTCTCGCCGCGACGCACGACCAGCAGGTCGACGTGCTCGATGTAGTTCTTCAGCGGGTGGATCGTGACCGTCTTGGTCAGCGCCAGCTCGGTGGACTTCTCGGCCTTGTCGGCGGCACCCGAGACGTTCAGCGTGAGTACGGCGTTCTGGCCGTTCTCGCGGATCACGCGGGCGAAGTCGATGGCGGGCAGCGCCAGGTGGCGCGGGTCCACGCCGTGGCCGTACAGCACCGCAGGGATCTTGCCGGAACGGCGGGTTCGGCGGGCCGCGCCCTTGCCGAACTCGGTGCGGGGTTCGACCGTCAGACGTACCTCGGACACGGGGATGCACTCCTTGCGGTGGGGTCTCTTGCTGCGTGCTGGTGGCTGTCCGGCGGCGAGTTCCACGACGTGCGCGTACACGGGTGGCCGCTCAAGCCGCCGCGTCGATCACGTCGGACACCGGGTGCTCCGGAGCCCGCCTCGCCGAGACAACCTGCACAGTGTAGTCGAGCCTTTCCCCGGTTCTTTACGGGGCTGTCACTCCCCGGCCAGTGCGCGCAGGACGGGCGCGAAGGACTCCAGCGCGGGCTCGAACACGGTGACGTACGAGAAGCCGTAGCGCTCGCGCCGCTCGTGCAGCGTCGCGGCGATCTCGTCGGTGGTTCCGGCCAGCAGTTGGGGTGCCCGCAGCAACTCGTCCGCGTCCGGTTTCAGGCCGGGAACGGGTGCCGCCCAGGCCTCGATCTCGGCCCTCGGTTCGTCCGAGGTGGCGACGTGCTGGATGAGCAGGTTGAACTCCGGATCGCGTCCGCGCGCGTGGGCTCGGACGAACTCGGTGCGCTCGAACAACTCGTCCGGGGTGACGAGCGTGAGCGTGCCCGACGGCTCGCCCCTGATCTGGCGCAGGCCGCCGAAGCCCACGGTGTCGGCCTCGGCTGCCGCGAGACCGAGCACTCCGTCGCTGTTGCCCGCGATCAGCAGCCGGGGCAGGTCGTCGCCGAGCCTGCGGCGCAGTCCGGTGACGGTCCGCGCGAGCTGCGCGACGCGTTCGCGTGCGGGAAGCCACGGCAGGCCCGCGTCGTCGAACTCGGACTTCACGTGCCCGGCGCCGAGCCCGAGTTCGAGCCTGCCGTCGCCCGCGAGCTTCGCGACGGTAGCGACGTGCCTGGCGAGCAGAGCCTCGTTGTAGAAAGGGACATCGAGGACGAACGGTGCGACGTGCGGGCGTTCGGTGACGGCCGCCGCCACCGCGAGGGCGCCGAGCGGATCGGAGCGGCCGTCGCCGAGGTGGTCGGAAACGGAGAGGACGTCGTAGCCCAGTTCCTCGGCCCTGCGGCACTTGGCGATCCACTCGGCGCGATCGCCGACCAGTGGAAAGCTGACCCCGAACCGGAACCCCCGTGCGCTCATCCTGCGCACGTTAGCGAGCCCGGCACCGCTGCCGCGCCCCCTTTCGCGCACAGCGCACGGCCGCCCGGACAGCAGTGAAGGGCACCTTTACCGCGTTGAACGCAGTAAAGGTGCCCTTCACCGTGGGTGGCTCGTGGAGATCAGGCGCTGCCGTCGAAGAGGCTCGTGACGGAGCCGTCCTCGAAGACCTCCTGGATCGCGCGGGCCAGCAGCGGCGCGATGGAGAGCACGGTCAGGTTCGGGAACCGCTTCTCGTCCGGGATCGGCAGCGTGTTGGTGACGATCACCTCGCGCGCCTTGCAGTTGGCCAGCCGCTCGGTGGCCGGGTCGGAGAGGATGCCGTGGGTCGAGGCGATGACCACGTCGGCCGCGCCCTCCTCCAGCAGCGCGTCGGCGGCCTTGGTGATGGTGCCACCGGTGTCGATCATGTCGTCGATCAGCACGCACAGCCTGCCGCGGACCTCACCGACGACGCGGTTGGCGACCGCCTGGTTGGGAGTGTCGGGGTCGCGGGTCTTGTGGATGAACGCGATCGGCCGGTCGCCGAGCTGCTGCGCCCACTTCTCCGCCAGCCGCACGCGGCCCGAGTCCGGCGAGACCACCGTGATGTCGGCGTCGCCGTAGGTCTCGCGGATGTGGTCGGCGAGCACGGTCTGCGCCAGCAGATGGTCGACCGGGCCGTCGAAGAAGCCCTGGATCTGGGCGGTGTGCAGGTCGACGGTCATGATCCGGTCGGCGCCCGCGGTCTTGAACAGGTCGGCGATGAGCCGCGCCGAGATCGGCTCGCGGCCCTTGTGCTTCTTGTCCTGCCGCGAGTACGGGTAGAACGGCATGATCACGGTGATGCGCTTGGCGCTCGCGCGCTTGAGCGCGTCCACCATGACGAGCTGCTCCATGATCCACTCGTTGATGGGGGGCGGGTAGCTCTGGATGAGGAAGGCGTCCGTGCCGCGCACCGACTCCTGGAAGCGCACGTAGATCTCGCCGTTGGCGAACGTGTGCACCGTCTGCGGGGTGATCGTCACATTGAGGTGCTTGGCGACCTCTTCCGCCAGTTCGACGTGTGAACGACCGGAGAAGAGCATCAGGTTCTTCTTCGGTGTGCCGGACTTCGGGCTCATTCTGACGACTCCCCGTCGGTATCGGTTTCCTGCTGTGCGGCGAGTGCTCTTTCCGCTGCCTCCGCCGCCGGAGTGCCAGGCCTGCGCCTCGGCACCCAGCCTTCGATATTCCGTTGTGGTGACCCGGAGACCGCCAGCGCCCCTGGGGGCACGTTGCGCCGGATCACCGTGCCTGCGCCACTGTACGCACCGTCTCCGACCTCGACCGGGGCGACGAACATCGTGTCCGATCCGGTTCGCACGTGGGAGCCGATCGTCGTGTGACTCTTCGTGACGCCGTCGTAGTTGACGAACACACTGGAGGCACCGATGTTGCTGTACTCGCCAATGGTCGCATCCCCGACGTAGGTCAGGTGGGGGACCTTTGTGCCGGTGCCGATGTCGGCGTTCTTCGTCTCGACGAACGTGCCGATCTTGCCCTTGACCCCGAGCCGGGTTCCCGGGCGCAGGTAGGCGAAGGGACCGACGGACGCGCCGTCGCCGATCTGCGAGTCGCTCCCATGTGTACGGACGACGTTCGCTTCCGTACCGACAGTCACATTCGTGAGTGTCGAGTCGGGACCGATGTGGCTGCGAGGGCCGACGGTCGTGTCGCCGAGCAGCTGCACACCGGGCGCCAGCACGACGTCGCGGCCGAGCGTCACCCCCGCGTCGAGCCACGTGGTCGCCGGGTCGGTCACCGTGACGCCCTCGAGCTGCCAGCGGCGCACGACGCGCCGGTTCAGCTCTGCCGCGAGCACGGAGAGCTGCGCGCGGTCGTTGACGCCCTCGGTGAGCCACGGGTCGTCGACCACGAGCGCGCCGACATGCTTGCCGTCGTCGCGAGCGATGCCGAGCACATCGGTGAGGTAGAGCTCACCCTGCGCGTTGTCGGTGGACAGGCGCGAGAGCCCGTCGGCGAGCACGGCCGCGTCGAAGGCGTAGACCCCGGAGTTGATCTCGCGGATGGCGCGCTGGGTCTCGTCGGCGTCCTTCTGCTCGACGATCGCGGCCACCTCGCCGTTCGCGTCGCGCAGGATCCGGCCGTAGCCGGCCGGGTCGGCGACCACCGACGTCAGCACGGTCACCGCGTTGGCGCCGCGCTCGTGCTCCGCGAGCAGAGCCCTCAGCGCGGCGGTGTCCAGCAGCGGCACATCGCCGTAGGTGACGAGCACGGTGCCGGAGAGGCCGGAGGGAAGGGAGTCCAGCGCGCACGACACCGCGTGTCCCGTGCCGTTCTGGCTCTCCTGCACGGCTGTGCCGACGGGCCTGCCGAGTTTCTCGCCGACCTCGGCGAGCCGGGCGGTCACCGCCTCGCGGCCGTGGCCGACGACCACGACGAGCTGTTCGGGCTCGAGTCCGGCCGCCGCGCGCACCGCGTGCTCGACGAGCGGCCTGCCTGCGATGGGATGCAGCACCTTCGGAATGTCCGAGCGCATGCGGGTTCCCTCACCCGCGGCGAGGATCACGGTGCTCAGCGGGCCGGTCACGGCACTCCTCACGTTGGCCAGGTCTGTACCGGGCCAGAATCCTACGTGTGCCCGCCCGGGTCGAACGTGGGGTCGGGTACCGGTTCCTCGGCCGGCTCGCCCGCGACCTCGACGGTCGGCTGCGGGGACGTGGCGATCTGGTTTCCACCACCGCGTTTCGCCTGGTACATCGCCGCGTCCGCGCGCGAGAGCACCTCTTCGGCCCGTTCCTGCGGGCGCAGGGAGACGAGCCCGACCGAGAGCGTCACGCCGTGCGAGAGGTGGTGTGGCAGCGATGCGACCGCTTTCACAGAACGGTTGAGCGCCTGGGTCGCCGCCGACAGCGGGGCGCCGGGCAGCAGCACGATGAACTCGTCCCCGCCGTAGCGAGCCACGATGTCGTCGCCGCGCAACGCGTCGCGCAGCGTGCTGGCGACCACGCGCAGGACATCGTCGCCCTCGGCGTGCGAGTGCTGGTCGTTGACATCCTTGAAGCCGTCGAGGTCGACGAGTGCGACGGCGAGCGGCTGCGCGAACGCCGACGCGGCGAGCGAGCGCAGCCGCTCGTCCAACGCGCGCCGGTTGGGCAGCCCGGTGAGCGGGTCCTGCAGCGCCTGCTGCGTGATCGCGCCGTGCTCGGCGGAGAGGCGCTCGTGTTCGCGGCGGGTGTTGAGGGTGGCGATCTGCGACTCGCGCAGCGACCACAGCTCTGCCTCGAGCGTGGCGGCGTAGTCGGAGAGCAGGCTCGTCGGCCTGGTGTCGGGCTCCTCGGTGGCCGGCTCGTCGGCCTCGGCGTCGAGTTCGCCGATGCGGGCCAGCTCGCGCACGAGGTTGAGCCGCATCGAGGGCTGGGAGTTGTCCTCGGCCTGTGTGTGCCGGGCCTCCATCAGCACGGTGAACGCGCCGGGGCGCTGGTCGTCGGACTCGAGGCACCGGGCCAGCGCGATCGTCACGAGGATGTTCTCGTGCGGGTAGCCCTGTGTGCCGTGCAGTCGTCGCAGCCGCTCGATGTGGGCCGCGTTGGGTGCGGCGAACGCCAGTGACGCGGCCAGCACGCCGACCTGGTCGACCGCGGGGACTCCCGACTCACGCGGGAACAGCGACTCCGCGAACGGCGCCTCCACCGCGATCGCCATCGAGGCGGCTGTGCGGAACTTGTCGCCCGCGTCCTCGTGCCGCCCCACGCGCTCCAGCCGCAGGCCCCAGCCGAGCAGCATCTTGACGCGGTTCATCAGCTGCAGGGTGATCTCGTGCGGGCCCGCGCTGTCGCGGATGGCCTGGTGCGCCCTGGAGATCACCTCCTCGGCGGCCTCGTAGACGCCAAGCTGGTTGAGCACGATCCAGCAGTCGTTGAGCGCCGAGGACAGCAGCCGGTCCCACGCGCGCCTGCCCATCTGGACGTCGGTGCTGGGTGCGTCGTCGAGGATGGCGAGCGCCCTGGCGATCTCGGTGAGTGCGGCGTCCTCCTGGACCGCGAGGACGAGGCGCCTGCCCCGCAGCGCGTGCGCGTCGGCGCGCAGCAACGCGAGTCCGTGCCGCTTGGTGTGGGCGAGCATCTCGTCGAGCAGCTGCTCGGCCTCGCCGACCATGCCGCGCGTGACGAGCCTCGCGAGCGCACTCGCGCGCAGCATCTGCGCGACCAGCACCGGCTCACCCCTGCGCTGGGTCTCCTCGAGCAGTTCGTCGAGGGTTCCGATGACGCGGAGCTGCTCGGCGCGCTCGGTGCGCTGCACGGCGGCGATCAGTTCCCGGGCGCGGCCCAGCAGCCAGGCGTCGGACATGTCCCCCAACGCCGGGCTACGAGGATCGTCGGTGTCCACATCCTCGCTGTGCAGCCGCCACACACCCCCTAAGGGCCTTGCCGAAAGGCTCCGCTCCGCCGCCAGGGCTCGAACCTGGACTGTCAGAACCAAAATCTGAAGTGCTGCCGATTACACTACGGCGGATCGCGCCTGGTCAGGATAGCCAGTTCCAGATCGGCGCCCGGCAAGGGGTGAAGTCGTCCTTTTCTGCCTCTCCCAACGGCTCGAAACCTCCTGTACCGTAACTTACGGAAACGTAGGTAAGGCGACCCTTGCCCAGGTCCGTTAGTGGAAAGAAGTGACGCGCATGACGGCGACGCTCGAAGGTCCCTCCGCACCCGCCAAAGGGCCCAAACCGATTCTCGACGGCAAACGCGGCCCAGGTCTGCAGTTCGCGGTGTACCTCGGTGTCCTTGCCCCGCTCGCCGCTCTGATCGTCGCCGTCCCCTTCGCGTGGGGCTGGGGCCTGACGTGGGTGGACGTCGCACTGTTCGTGTTCTTCTACGCGTTCTCCGGGCTCGGCATCACGGTGTCGTTCCACCGGTACTTCACCCACGGCTCGTTCAAGGCGAAGCCGTGGCTGCGGGTCCTGATGGCCATCGCGGGCAGCACAGCCGTGCAGGGTCCCGTGATCACCTGGGTCGCCGACCACCGCAGGCACCACGCGTTCTCGGACCGCGAGGGTGACCCGCACTCGCCGTGGCTCTTCGGCACCTCGCCGCTGGCGATCGCCAAGGGCTTCTGGCACGCCCACATGGGCTGGCTGTTCGAGCGCGACCAGAGCAACGCCGAGCGGTTCGCGCCCGACCTGCTCAAGGACAAGGCGATCAAGAAGGTCGACGAGCTCTTCTGGCTGTGGACCCTGCTCTCGCTGGTGCTGCCCGGCATCGTCGGCGGGCTCGTCACGTGGTCGCTGTGGGGCGGCGTGACCGCCTTCTTCTGGGCGGGCCTCGTGCGGGTCTGCGTGCTGCACCACGTGACGTGGTCGGTGAACTCGATCTGTCACATGATCGGCGAGCGGCCCTTCGCCGCCCGTGACCGGTCCGCCAACTTCTGGCCGCTGGCGATCCTGTCGTTCGGCGAGTCGTGGCACAACCTGCACCACGCCGACCCGACCTCGGCCCGCCACGGCGTCAAGCGGGGCCAGATCGACATCTCGGCACGCCTCATCTGGATGTTCGAGAAGTTCGGCTGGGCGTACAACGTTCGCTGGCCGACGCCGACGCGGCTCGAGAAACTCTCCGTCGCCGCCAAGTAATGCCCGGTAGTCAACAACCCGTCCGTCTCCCGCCACCACCCGGATGGAGTCCCTGCGCGTCACGGCTACTCTTTCCCCGTGGCGGGTAGACGGCGGGCCAAGCGTGAGGCCGCCGGGGCGCGACCTGGCGCCCCGGTGACCAGGGTGCGGATGACCGGCACCGAACGCAGGCAGCAGTTGCTCAACGTCGCGCGCGAGCTCTTCGCCGAGAAGGGCTTCGACGGCGCGTCGATCGAGGAGATCGCGCACCGCGCGAACGTCTCCAAGCCGGTGGTCTACGAACACTTCGGCGGCAAGGAAGGCATCTACGCCGTCGTCGTCGACCGCGAGACCCAGTTGCTGCTCGACCGGATGGTGTCCACTTTGCACGGTGGCCATCCGCGCGCGATGCTCGAGCAGGCGGCCGCGGCGCTGCTCGGCTACGTCGAGGAGTCCCACGACGGGTTCCGGATCCTCGTGCGGGACTCGCCGGTGGCCAGCTCCACCGGCACGTTCTCGACCGTGCTCAACGACATCGCCAGCCAGGTGGAGCACATCCTCGGCGAGGAGTTCTCCGCCCGCGGCTACGACGGCAAGCTGGCCGCGCTCTACGCGCAAGCGCTGGTGGGCATGGTCGCGCTGACCGGGCAGTGGTGGCTCGACGCCCGTAAGCCCAAGCGCGACGAGGTGGCCGCTCACCTGGTGAACCTCGCGTGGAACGGCCTCTCGCACCTGGAGCACAAACCGAAGCTGCGGCTCACGGACTGATGTCAGCGCTGACGACGCTGGCGGTCGAGAACTACCGGTCGTTGCGCGATCTCGTGCTGCCGCTGCGGCGGCTGACCGTGGTCACCGGACCCAATGGATCCGGCAAGTCGAGTCTCTACCGCGCACTGCGCACGCTCGCCGACGCCGCGCGCAACGGCGCCGTCGCCGCGCTGGCGCGCGAGGGCGGGCTGCCCTCGACACTGTGGGCGGGGCCCGAGACCACCTCCCGCGCCGCCCGGGTAGGGCTGAGGCTCGGCTTC
The DNA here is from genome assembly GCF_016595675.1 of Prauserella cavernicola. GTDB lineage: Bacteria > Actinomycetota > Actinomycetes > Mycobacteriales > Pseudonocardiaceae > Prauserella_A > Prauserella_A cavernicola. Next base: position 273,505 of record NZ_JAENJH010000003.1, read on the forward strand.
TCCGGGCCCGAGTACGGCTACGCGATCGACCTCGGCCTGCCCGTCCCGGAACCTCGAACGCTGTTCGTCCGCGATCCCGAGATCAAGCGCGAGGCGCTCTGGTCGGGGCCGGTCCTCAAGCCCTCGGCGCTGATCGCCGACCGGCACAACACCACGGTCCGGCTGCGCGACGAGAGCGGCGCGTGGGGCCCACACCCGCACGGCATCCGGATCACCGACAGCATGTTCAGCGAGTTCGCCGACCCCCGGCGCACGCCCGAGCTGATCGTGGTCAGGGAGCAGATCCGGTCGTGGCGGTTCTACGACCACTTCCGCACCGACCAGCACGCACCCGCCCGTGCTCCGCAGGTCGGCACATGGACACCCGTGCTCGGTCACGACGGCGCCGACGTCGCGGCCGCACTGCAGACCATCGCCGAGAACGACGGCGGCGACGACCTCGCCGAGGCCGTGGACCACGCGTTCCCCGGTTCGCGGTTGTCGGTCGAGGAGCGCGACGGCCGGTTCGATCTGCGCCTGCGGCAGCACGGCCTGCTGCGCTCGCTGGCCGCGGCCGAGTTGTCCGACGGCACCCTGCGCTACCTGCTGTGGGTCGCCGCGCTGCTCACCCCGAGGCCGCCGGAACTGCTCGTGCTCAACGAGCCCGAGACGAGCCTGCACCCGGCCCTGCTGGCGCCGCTGGCGGAACTGATCGCCAAGGCCGCCTCGCGCGCCCAGGTCGTGGTGGTCACCCACTCCGCGCCGCTCGTGCGCGCACTGGAGTCCGTCGCCGACGAGCGCGGCGACGACCTCGGCACGATCGCGCTGGCCAAGGAGTCCGGCGCCACGACGGTGGAGGGCCAGGGCCGACTCGACCAGCCGCCCTGGCACTGGCCCAAGCGCTGACCCCGGTTGCGGTGAAGGGCACCTTTACTGCATTCAACGCAGTAAAGGTGCCCTTCACCGCGGTCGGGCCGCGGTCGCGGTCGGTGCCGCGGGGTGGGTCAGTTCGGGGTTATCCGGAGGAGCTTGTCGTCGCTGCCTTCGGACGTGGTGATGTAGAGGGCGCCGTCCGGGGCCGTGCGCACGCCGCGCAGCCTGCCGTACGAGTCGTTGAGCTCAGTGGGCAGTGACAGGTCGGTGACCTCGGTGCCCTGCTCGTTGAGGTCGAAGAGCAGCACCTTCTGCCCGCGCAGCGCTACCACCGCGAGCCTGCCGTCCAGTTCGCCCCACTGCTCGCCGGAGAGGAACGCCGCGCCGGAGGGAGCCTCCGTCGACGTCTCACCCGAAGTCCACAGTGGAGAGACCGCGTCGGGGAAGCGCTCGAGGTCGGTCATCGGCACGTCCTCGTCGTAGAAGTCCACCGTGCCGCCCTGCGACGGGTCCCAGCCGTAGTTGGCGCCCGCCTCCGACCGGTTCATCTCGTCGAAGCCCGTGGGCCCGTGCTCGGACGTGAACACCTGCCCCGAGCCCGGCCGCACGGCCACACCCTGCACGTTGCGGTGCCCGTAGCTGTAGACGCGGCGCTCGTTGGCGTTGTCCGACGAGGCGAACGGGTTGTCGGGCAGGCCCTCGCCCGTCTCGAGGTCGACGCGCAGGACCTTGCCACCGAGGCTCGTCCGGTCCTGCGGGATGGTCGGGTCGTCGGCGATGTCGCCCGTGCCCACCAGCAGCGCGCCGTCTGCGGCGATCGTCGGCCTGCACCCGGAGTGGCGGCCGCTGTCGTTGATCGGCATCCCGGTGAGCAGGTCCTTGACCCGCGTCGCGCTGCCGCCGTCCTCCGACAGCGTCCACGTGACCAGCCGGACGTCGACGGCCTCACCGTCCTGCTGGTGCGTCTGGCACGTCGTGAACTGCCGGGACTGCTCGAAGTCCGGGTGCAGCACCAGGCCCATCAGCCCGCCCTCGCCCTCGACGTGCACGCTCGACAGATCGGCGCGGACCTCGCGCACCTCACCGTTGTCGATCAGCTTGAACCGGGCCGGCCGCTCGGTGACCAGGATTCGGCCGTCGGGCAGGAAACCCAGGTCCCAGCCGTGTTCGAGCCCGCTCGCGACCTCCTCGACCTGCAGTGCGGGCGCACCCGCGGTCGTGCCGTTCGACGGTGGGTTGGTCGCGGTGTTGCCCCCTGGTTCGGGCGCCTCAGCGGAGCACGCCGTGACGGCTCCGGTCAGCAGGGCAAAGGCGACAATGCCGATCTTTCGCACGCGCATCAGCACAGTGTGCCCCCGGACCCGGTCGTTTCGCTGTGAACCGCATACCCTGGAAGGTGAGAGCCCCGAGCCGCCTCGTCCCAGGCAGGGGTCTGTTCTCGCGTGGTCGTGCAACTCAGGTGAGGGGAATTCGTGGCCGAGTCGAAGGCGCCGTCGCTGTCCGGGCTGCTCTCCGCGGTTCTGCCCGATCCCGCGCTGCGCGGGGTCGTCGAGCGTGCGGGGGCGCCGCTGCTCGATCTCGACGGAGCCCCGGCGACTCGTCAGCTCGTGCTCGCCGCGCTCGCGGCAGAGCGAGGAGCGAACCGGCCCGTGCTGGCCGTGACCGCGACCGGCAGAGAGGCCGAGGAGCTCACCACCGCGCTCGGCAGCCTGCTCGGTGAGGACGTGATCGCCGACTTCCCGTCGTGGGAGACGTTGCCGCACGAGCGGCTCTCGCCGAGGGCGGACACGGTCGGCAGGCGCCTGCAGGTACTGCACCGGCTCGCGCAGCCCGGCCACGGCGGGCTGCGGGTCGTGGTGTCCACCGTGCGCAGCCTCATCCAGCCCATGGCTCCCGGGCTCGGCAGCCTCGCGCCGGTCGAGCTGACGGTCGGTGAGGAGAACGAGTTCGAGGGCGTGCTCGACCGGCTCGTCGAGCTGGCCTACGCGCGCGTCGACATGGTGGAGAAGCGCGGTGAGTTCGCCGTGCGCGGCGGCATCCTCGACATCTTCGGCCCCACCGACGAGCACCCGCACCGCATCGAGTTCTGGGGCGACGAGGTGAGCGAGATCCGCGCGTTCGCGGTCTCCGACCAGCGCTCGCTGCCGGGCGAGATCAACGCCGTGAGCGCGCCGCCGTGCCGTGAACTGCTGCTCACCGGCGACGTCAAGGCGAGGGCGGCCAAGCTCGCCGAGGTGCACGCCGCCGACGCGCACCTGGCCGAGATGCTCACCAAGCTCTCCGACGGCATCCCGTGCGAGGGCATGGAGGCGCTGATCCCGGTGCTGTGCGAGGGCGAGCTCGAACTGCTCACCGACGCCATGCCGCAGGGCACCCACGTGGTGCTCACCGACCCGGAGAAGATCCGCGCGAGGGCGGGCGATCTCGTGCGCACCGGCCAGGAGTTCCTCGAGGCGTCGTGGATGAGCGCGGCCGGGGGAGGCGCGGCGCCGATCGACCTCGGCGCGTCGGCCTACCGCGGCCTGTCCGAGGTGCGCTCGCACGCGAGCGACACTGGACGTGCCTGGTGGACGCTGTCGCAGCTGACCAGCGAGCAGGACGTCGTCCACGTCGCGATCGAGGGCGCGCCCGGCTACCGGGGCGAGCTGGAACGCGTGAGCACCGACCTGCGCGCCCACACGGCGGCGGGCGGCAGCGCGGTCGTGGTGGTGGCCGGTGCGGGCACCGCGCAGCGCGCCGTCGAGCAGCTCTCCGCGGCCGAGGTGCCCGCGACCCAGGTCGACGCGCTCACCGAGCCCCCGAAGACGGGCGTCGTTACCGTCACGTGCGGCGGGCTGACCGAGGGCTTCGTGGCGCCCGGGTCGGCGCTCGTCGTGCTCAGCGAAGCCGACATCACCGGCCGCGGCGCGACGACGAACCGCTCCACCCGCGACCTCAACACGAAGATGCCGTCGCGGCGGCGCAACGCCGTCGACCCGATCGCGCTCAAGGCCGGCGACTACGTGGTGCACGACCAGCACGGCATCGGCCGGTTCGTCGAGATGGTGCAGCGCACCATCGGCGGGGCCACCCGCGAATACCTGGTGCTGGAGTACGCGGCGTCCAAGCGCGGGCATCCCGGCGACCGCCTGTTCGTGCCCACCGACCAGCTCGACGAGGTCTCGCGCTACGTCGGCGGCGAGCTGCCGACGCTGAACAAGCTGGGCGGCTCGGACTGGAAGAACACCAAGGCCAAGGCGCGCAAGGCGGTCAAGGAGATCGCGGCCGAGCTCGTGCAGCTCTACGCGGCCCGCCAGGCCGCGCCAGGCCACGCGTTCGGGCAGGACACCCCGTGGCAGCGGGAGCTGGAGGACGCGTTCCCGTTCGTCGAGACCGGCGACCAGCTCGGCGCGATCGACGAGGTGAAGGGCGACATGGAGCGCGGTGTCCCGATGGACCGCGTGATCTGTGGCGACGTCGGCTACGGCAAGACCGAGATCGCCGTGCGCGCCGCGTTCAAGGCCGTGCAGGACGGCAAGCAGGTCGTGGTGCTCGTGCCGACGACGCTGCTCGCGCAGCAGCACCTCAACACGTTCTCCGAGCGCATGCGCTCGTTCCCGGTGACGATCAAGGGCCTGTCGCGCTTCACCGACCCCGCCGAGTCGGAGAAGACGATGGAGGGCCTCGCCGCCGGTGAGGTCGACATCGTGATCGGCACACACCGACTCCTGCAGACCGGCGTCCGCTACAAGGACCTCGGCCTGGTGATCGTCGACGAGGAACAGCGGTTCGGCGTCGAGCACAAGGAGCACATCAAGGCGCTGCGCACCCACGTCGACGTGCTGACGATGTCGGCGACGCCCATCCCGCGCACGCTGGAGATGAGCATGGCCGGCATCCGCGAGATGTCGACGATCCTGACGCCGCCGGAGGACCGGCACCCGATCCTGACCTACGTCGGCGCCTACGACGACAAGCAGGTCGGGGCCGCCATCCGGCGCGAGCTGCTGCGCGATGGCCAGGTCTTCTTCGTGCACAACCGCGTGTCCTCGATCGAGAAGGCGGCGCGGCGGCTGCGCGAGCTGGTGCCCGAGGCGCGGGTCGTCACCGCGCACGGCCAGATGAACGAGCACCGGCTCGAGCAGATCATCCAGGGGTTCTGGGAGCGCGAGTTCGACGTGCTGGTGTCCACCACGATCGTCGAGACGGGTCTGGACATCTCCAACGCCAACACGCTGATCGTGGAGCGGGGCGACATGCTCGGGCTGGCGCAGCTGCACCAGCTGCGCGGCCGCGTCGGCCGTGGCCGGGAGCGGGGCTACGCGTACTTCCTCTACCCGCCTGAGTCGCCGCTCACCGAGACGGCGCACGACCGGCTCGCCACGATCGCGCAGAACACCGAGCTGGGCGCGGGTATGGCCGTGGCCATGAAGGACCTGGAGATCCGCGGCGCGGGCAACATCCTCGGCGCCGAGCAGTCGGGACACATCGCGGGCGTCGGCTTTGATCTCTACGTACGACTGGTCGGCGAAGCGGTGGACGTCTTCCGCAAGCACGCGGGCGCGGGCTCCGTCGAGGAGGACGAGGCGCCCGCCGAGGTGCGGGTGGACCTGCCGATCGACGCGCACATCCCACACGACTACGTGCCCGGCGAGCGGCTGCGGCTGGAGGCCTACCGCAAGATCGCGGCGGCTCCGGACAAGGAGGGCCTCGACTCGGTTCTCGACGAGCTGGTCGACCGCTACGGCCAGCCACCGGAGCCGGTGCGCAGGTTGCTCGCGGTGGCGTCGTTCCGTCAGTCGTGCCGCGACGCCGGGGTCACCGAGGTGACCATGCAGGGCACCAACCTGCGGTTCACGCCGCTGGAGCTCGCCGACTCGCAGCTGGTGCGGCTCAAGCGCCTATACCCCAAGGCCGTCTACAAGGCGGTGACCCACACGGTGTCGGTGCCGCGGCCCACCGAGGGCGGTGCCGGTGGCCGCATCGGCGCGCCGCAGCTGCGCGACGAGGCACTGCTCGACTGGTGCCGTCAGCTGCTGACGTCGCTGACCAAGCAGCCCGCGGCCGTCTAGCGCCTCTTCACCTTCTCCAGCGCGCCGATGACCACGATCGCGACGGCGATCACCAGCAGCGGCGCGACGTAGCCCATCGGTCCGGTCTGCTCGCCGAACAGCCAGCGGAACGGTCCGTTGTGCGTGCCGGCGATGATCCAGCCGCCGAGCGGGATCAGGCCGAGCATGACGCCGGCGAACCCGACGACGCCCTGCACCCCGTCCAGCGCGCGCGTGCGTTCCTGTGCCATCGCTCCCCCTTCGTTGGCAATGCGATCGCATCGTAAAAGCGCGGGTGCGACGTTGTCAATGCGATCGCATTGCTACGCTGGTCCGGTGCCGAGAAAGGTCGACATCGACGCGCAGCGGGCTGACCTCGCGGGAGCGGTGCTGCGCCTGGCGGCGAGGTCCGGGCTCGAGGCAGTGAGCCTGCGCGAGGTCGCCGCCGAGGCCGGCGTGTCCATGGGCCGGGTGCAGCACTACTTCCGCACCAAGGAGGAGATGCTGCTGCACGGCGTGCGCCTGGCGATGCGGCGGATCGACGCGCGCATCGGGGAGCGGCTGCAGTGCCTGCCCGACGAGGCGTCGCCCGAGCAGATCCTGCGCGCCGCGATCGACGAGTTGCTCGGCGATCACCCCGAGACGAACCAGGTGATCCGCGCGAGCGTCGCCTACTACGCGCGGGCGCAGGTCAATGCCGAGGTCTTCGAGGTCCTGTTCGGCGACGACGACGAGCTCCGCGGGCTGGCCGCGCTGGTGGTCAGGACCGCGCAGGCCGACGGCAGGGCCGACACCGGACTGGACCCCGCGCAGGAGGGCTACATCATCTGGTCACTCGCCGACAGCCTCGGCGTGAAGGTCGCGTTCGGACAGACCACGAGCGAACGGGCCAGGGCCACGATGCATTACCACCTGGACCGAGTGCTCGGTTGCGGAGCCCACCCGGGAGTGTGAGAGGGTACGCGCTGTGATCCGGATCATTCGCCGCCCCGTCACGCTTCTCGCCACCGTCGCCGCCGGTCTGGTCCTCGCCGGTTGTGGGTCCGGACCGAGCCAGGTCGGCTCCGCCGCGATCATCGGCGACCGCACCATCCCGCTGGAGGAGGTCCAGCAGGAGGTCCGGTGGATGCTCGACAATGTCCCCGAGGCCGAGCAGGCCAAGGAGCAGGGCAAGTTCGACCTGCAGGCGCGCGAGATCGTCCGAAGCCGGGTCATCCACGAGCTCACCAACATCGCCGCGGAGCGCGAGGGACTGCGCGCCGATCCCGCCGAGATCGACGCGCTCATCGAGGGCAGCGGCGGAGCGGACGCGGTCGCCAAGGGCGTCGGCGTCGCCCCGGAACGGGTCCGGCAGCTGGCGAGCGACCAGGTGGTGCTGCAGCAGCTCGCGCAGCGCTACGTCGACCGCGTGTCCGTGCGGCTGGTCGGCACCTCGATCATCACCGAGAGCCCCGGTTCGACCGCCAAGGACCAGGCGCTCGAGATCGGCCGCGACATCGCGGCCGACCCGGACAACGTCGAGCAGATCGTGCAGGAGAGCGGCAACCAGCTGATCGACAGCGAGCTGCCGATGGCGCAGACCCTGCAGAACCAGCCCGAGATCGCGTCCAGCGCGGTGTTCGGCGCCTCCGAGGGCTCGGTGCTGGTGATCCAGCCCAGCCAGGAGCAGGCCGAGTGGCTGGTCGCGCTGGTCGAGGAGCGCAACGTCACCGCGGGCAACGGTCAGGCCTCCACGTCGCAGGCCGACCCGCAGTACCTCTACTTCGCGGGCCTGCGGCTGCTGCAGCCCATCGCCGACGAGCTCGGCGTGCGCCTCAACCCGCGTTACGGCGTGTGGGACGCGACCGCGCTCTCGCCCGCTGCCAGCGAGGACGAGCTCGCCGGATACCAGTTGCAGTCCCGTACCGTGCAACCATGACCTCGCTTTTCCCGACGGTGGTGCTCGTCTCGCGAGCACTGCCGGCGGTGCTCCCTGCCGAGGCGCTGACCGCGCTGCGGCAGGCTGAGCACGTCTTCGCAGCAGCCGACCTGCCCGAGGCGACGCGGACCGCGCTCGACGCGAAACCCGCGCCCGGCCCGGCCGAGCTGCTGGGCTTGTCGGGAGTGGTGCTGATCGCGGGCAGTGCCGAGGAGCCCGGCGCCTCGGCCCTCGCGGGCGCCGGTGCGATCGTGGTCGAGACACCGGTCCCGCCGCTGGCCGAAGCGGCCGGGGTGATGGACCGGCTCCGCTCGCCAGGGGGCTGCCCGTGGGACGCTGTGCAGACCCACGACTCGCTGCGGCAGTACCTCGTGGAGGAGACCTACGAGCTGCTCGACGCGATCGAGGAGCGTGACCGCCCCGCGATGCGGGAGGAACTGGGCGACGTGTTGCTGCAGGTCCTCTTCCACGCGAGGGTGGCCGCGGAGCACGAGAGTGAGCCCTTCGGCATCGACGAGGTCGCGGGCGAGCTCGTCGCCAAGCTCGTCAGCAGGCACCCGAACGTCTTCTCCGGCTCTGACACCGTGCACACCGCCGAGCGGCAGCAGGTGCGCTGGGAGGAGCTCAAGCAGGCCGAGAAGCGCCGCGAGTCCATTGTGGATGGCGTGGCGATGGGGCAGCCCGCCGCCGCGCTCGCGGGCAAGCTCGGGCACCGCACGGCCCGCACTGGCGTGCCATTCGATCTCTTCCCCGCCGGCAACGACGAGGGCTCCAGGCTGTTCCGCATCGCGGCGGGCGCGCGCAGGGGCGGCATCGACCCCGAGGACGCGCTGCGCGTGGTGGCCAAAATGTTCGCCACCCACGTCCGGGAGGCCGAACGCGCTGCCCGAGAGGCCGGGATCGACCCGGCGACACTGGACGCCGACGGGTGGCGCCGGTTCTGGCCGGTTCAGTCCACGTAACCTGATCGGGTGGTCGATCCCACTCCGCGCGAGCGGTCCCGAGCGCCGCAACGACCTCGCCCGCCGCTGCCCAGACCTGCCCTCGCCCGGCTGGCGCTGACCGCCGCGCTGGTGGCGACCGGCCTGGCGCTGGTGTTCACCATCGGGGTGCACCGTGAGGGCGGCGACGAGCGCGAGACCGCCGTCGCGGTGCCCGACCAGCGGCCCCAGCCGCGCCAGAGCGTGCCCGGCGCGGCGCTCGAGGCGCCCGTGGACCGGCCGAGGCAGTCCGACCAGGACGAACTCGACGCGTGGGCCGACGAGGTCGCCGGGGCCACCGGCGTGCCCGTCAGGGTCGCCGCCGCGTACGGCAGGGCGGAGATGTGGCTGCGCGGCGAGCAGCCCGAGTGCAGGCTCTCGTGGTCGACGCTGGCCGGGATCGGCCGGGTCGAGTCGCACCACGGCACTCTCGACGGGAACCGGATCGGCGAGGACGGCAGGGCCGAGCGGCCGATCATCGGCATCCCGCTCGACGGTTCGCCCGGCGTACGGGAGATCCGCGACACCGACGACGGCAGGCTCGACGCCGACATCTCGTGGGACCGCGCGGTGGGCCCGATGCAGTTCCTGCCCACCACCTGGGAGCGCTGGGGAGCGCGGGCGACCAGCGACGGCAACGAGCCCGACCCACAGGACATCGACGACGCGGCTCTCGCGGCGGCGCGGTACCTGTGCTCGCACGGCGGCGACCTGGCCACGGCGCAGGGCTGGTGGGACTCGGTGCTCGCCTACAACAACTCCGTCGAGTACGGCCAGGACGTCTTCAGCGGCGCCGACGCCTACGCGAAGGCCACCCCGCGCCAGTGAGCCGTGGCTCGGCTGCGGTGAAGGGCACCTTTACTGCGTTCAATGCAGTAAAGGTGCCCTTCACCGCAGTGAACGGCGAGTGCGGCGAGGGCTGAGGGGGTCAGTTGCGGCCCAGGGCCAGGCGGGCCGTGACCTCGCCGATCGCGTCCTGGTACTCCGGCACCTGCTTCATCGCCGAGGCCATCCGCAACTGCCCGAGCGCCTCGACGAACCGGCCGAGGCGCTGCAGGGTCTTGCCGAGCACGAAACGGGCGTAGTGGTCGGCGGGGTCCATCTCCACCACCCTCGTCAGCGCCCGTTCGGCGCGGTTGAGCTGGGCCGAGTGGAAGTAGGCACGGCCTGCGAGCAGTTGCACACTCGGCTTGTCCGGTTCCGCGTCGAGCACCGGCTCGAGCGCCTTCAGCGCGTCGAGCGGGCGGCGGCGCTGCACCAGCAACTCGGCCTGCCGGAAGGCGCGGAACCGTTCTTCGCCCGAGGGCTCCGGTACTGGCTCCTGATCAACCATGATTCTGTCGAAGGTACCTCCGGAAATCTTGTTTCTCGACCCCGCCAAGGTTTCGAAATGGTCTTGCTCCAGGCGTTTTCGCTAACGAGACGGGCTGTGTCGTCGATCAATGAGCGATTCCCACATCACTCAGATGGAGGCACCGGTGGAGCCGGATCCGTTCGACCATCCCGATCTTCGAGATTCCGACTGGGTTCGGCAGGCGGAGCGCAGTGCGCGCAGGGGCGCCAGGAAGGGCCGCCGCGAGGACAAGCGCATCCGGCGCAGGCAGGTCGAGATCTGGGGCGGAGCGCCGAAAAGGCGCCGCCGCTTCGCTCGTCCGATCGTGATCGTCGCGGCCGTGCTCGCGCTCGCGGGCGGCGGCATCTACTACCTCCAGCAGGCGCGCGACGAGCAGCAGCCGGCCGGTGCCAACGCGGACCTGCCGACGCCTGGCCTGGTCGACCTGGATCGCCCGTTCGCGGCCACTCCCGCGCACGACTGGGCCGATGGCGCCGCCGGGATCACCGTGCCGGAGGCAGTCGCCGTCGGCGGGTTCAGCGCGGAGCAGGTCGGTGAGGCCTACGCCACGGTCAAGGAGCTGGTCGTCGCGTCCAGGCTGGATACCCGGATGCTCGAACGCGGTGACGTCGAGCCGTTCCTCGGCCTGCTCGCCGAAGGGCAACGCGAGGAGCTTCGCGAGCAGTTCGCCGCCGAGGAATGGCCCTCGGGCTTCGCGACCAGAATCGCGCCCGGTTTCCGGCTGCTCGACGTCGAGCCCAAGGTCGAGGGGACGATGACCGCCGAACCGGGCGACCAGCCCGGTTCACTGCGGGTCCGCACCAACCACGTGTTCGCCTACGCCTTCGACGTGGCCGACCCCCGTCAGGTGCGGGCCCCGCTCGACATCGTCGCCGTGCTCCGCGCCGACGTCTCCTACGTGCTGCTGACCGGCGGCGGGTGGTACCCCGAAGACCTCGGCTACCGGCTCGAGTACGGCGACTCCTTCGGCTACTCCATCGCGTGCGGGCCCATGCTGGAAGGCCTGCTCGCCCCGAGCTACCACGAGGAACCAGAGCTGGGCCTGCCGTCGGGCAAGCGTCCACCGGAGTACTTCGACCACAGCCTGCCGATGCCGAACGAGAACACCTGCGGGACGCCTCAGGCGGGGTGAGTGACACGCCCGGGCGGCCCATGTGGTGGACTAGCCCGCCATGAGCGACGAAGACCCGAGATATCTCGGCCTCGCGCCGTACCTGTACTACGCGGACGCGACCGAGGCACTCGAGTGGTTGACCCGAGTCTTCGGGTTCGAGGAGAAGGTCCGCTACGTCGACGCCTCCGGCGAGGTCTTCCAGGCCACCGTCGTCGCCGGTGCCGTGGACATCCAGCTCAACGGCGTCGGTGAGGGCTACTGGGAGGGCAAGGGCGTCGACGGTCCGGTCGGCCAGCTCAACGTGGTCTACGTCGACGACGTGGACAGCCAGTACGAGCGGGTGTGCGAGGCGGTCGGCGAGCAGGTCGAGGTCACCAGGCCGCAGAACCAGCCCTACGGCGCCAGGCTGTTCACCGTGCAGGACGTCGGCGGCAACAGCTGGGCGTTCTGGCAGTGGGTGTCCGACACGGTCGAGCTGCCCGCGGGCTGGCAGGAGATCCGTCCCGAAGATCAATGACGGTCCGTGAGCCGCGCTCCGTGCGTGCCTCCAACGGGTGATCGACGCGTGCGGCTACGCTGGTGCCGTCGTCGCAGGCACAACCCCGTGAGGAGCAAGGCGTGGCGGTAATCGAGCAGGTGGGCGCGCGCGAGATTCTCGACTCTCGTGGCAACCCGACCGTCGAGGTGGAGGTTGCCCTCGACGACGGGACGCTGGCGCGGGCCGCCGTCCCTTCCGGTGCGTCGACCGGTGAGCACGAGGCGGTCGAGCTGCGGGACGGAGACACGAAGCGTTACGGCGGCAAGGGCGTCGAGCGTGCCGTGGCCGCCGTCCTGGACGAGATCGGTCCCGACCTCGTCGGGGTCGACGCCGTCGACCAGCGCATCGTCGACCAGAAGCTGCTCGACCTCGACGGCACGCCGGACAAGTCGCGCCTGGGTGCCAACTCCATCCTGGGTGTCTCGCTGGCCGTCGCGAAGGCCGCGGCCGACTCCGCCGAGCTGGAGCTGTTCCGCTACCTCGGCGGGCCGAACGCGCACGTGCTGCCGGTGCCGATGCTGAACATCCTCAACGGTGGTGCCCACGCCGACACCGACGTGGACATCCAGGAGTTCATGATCGCGCCGATCGGCGCCGAGTCGTTCCGCGAGGCCCTTCGCTGGGGCACCGAGGTCTACCACTCGCTGAAGTCGGTGCTCAAGGGCCGCAAGCTGTCCACTGGCCTCGGTGACGAGGGCGGTTTCGCACCGAGCCTGGCGAACAACCGCGAGGCGCTCGACATCATCGTCACCGCCATCGAGAAGGCCGGCTACAAGCCCGGTCGTGACGTCGCGCTCGCGCTCGACGTGGCGGCCACCGAGTTCTTTGACGACGGTGCCTACACCTTCGAGGGCTCCAAGCGCAGCGCCGAGCAGCTCATCGGCTACTACACCGAGCTGGTCGACAACTACCCGCTGGTGTCCATCGAGGACCCGCTGGCCGAGGACGACTGGGACGGCTGGGTGCGGCTCACCGCGGAGCTCGGCGAGCGCGTGCAGCTGGTGGGCGACGACCTGTTCGTCACCAACCCCGACCGGCTGGAGGAGGGCATCTCCCGCCGCGCGGCCAACGCGCTGCTGGTGAAGGTCAACCAGATCGGCACGTTGTCGGAGACGCTGGACGCCGTGACGCTGGCGACCTCGTACGGCTACAAGTCGATGATGAGCCACCGCTCCGGCGAGACCGAGGACACCACGATCGCCGATCTCGCCGTTGCCACGGGCGTCGGCCAGATCAAGACCGGTGCCCCGGCCCGCAGTGAGCGCGTCGCCAAGTACAACCAGCTCCTGCGCATCGAGGAGACCCTCGCGGACGCCGCGCGCTACGCCGGCGACCTGGCCTTCCCGAGATTCACCCCGGAGAGCTGAGCGGATCCGTGGCCGAGCGGGGCAGGACGCGCGGCAGGCGTGGCGGGGGGCGGGCGCAGAGCTCGTCGCCCCGCCGGCCTCAGCGTGCGCGCAGGGACGATCGCAAGTCGAGTCTGCGCCGCGGGCTGACCGCCAAACGCACGTCCGGCGCCGCGAAGGTGCTCGGCATGTCCACGACGCGGCGAGCGGCCGTCGTCGCGATCGTGGTGTGCGCGCTGGCGTTCACGCTCGCCGTGCCGCTGCGCACGTACCTGTCCCAGCGGGCCGAGGTCGCCGCGGAGGAGACCCGGCAGGCCGAGCTGAAGCAGCAGGTCGCCGAGCTTGAGGACCGCAAGGCCGAGCTGAGCGATCCCGCTCAGGTCGAGGCGGAGGCGCGCAAGCGGCTGCGCTACGTGATGCCGGGCGAGACGCCGTACATGGTGCAACTGCCCGAGGACAAGGCCGCCGCACAGCGGCCCGACGAGGACGAGAAGGCGCCGGCACAGGCCGGGGCCTGGTACGAGATGCTCTGGGATAGCGTGACCAAGGGTGAATGACACCGACTTCGAGCCAGTGACCGAGGCCGACCGCGAGACCATTGCCCGGCAGCTGGGCAGGCCCCCGCGCGCGCTGCGCGGCGTCGTGGCGAGGTGCCCCAGCGGGCATCCCAGCGTGGTGCAGACCAGCCCCCGGCTCGAGGACGGCACACCGTTTCCCACGCTCTACTACCTGACGTGCCCGAACCTGGCCTCGATCATCGGCAAGCTCGAGGCCTCGGGCGTGATGAAGGAGATGACCGACCGGCTCGGCGAGGACCCGGAGCTGGCGGCGGCCTACCTCCGCACGCACCAGGCCTACCTCGCGGAGCGGGACGCGATCGACCCGCTCGGACACGAGGTGAGCGCGGGCGGCATGCCCGGCCGCGTCAAGTGCCTGCACGTCCACCTCGCCCACACCCTCGCGAAGGGACCGGGCGTGAACCCCTTCGGCGACGAGACCCTCGAGCTGGTGCGCGCGGAAGGCTGGCCTGCCGGGGACTGCGCGCCGGTCTCGACCGAGCAGCCCGGCTGAGCACTCGGCTTCGGCGGCGTCGGCCGGGCTAGGGTGAGCGCATGCCTCGCGTAGCCGCCATCGACTGTGGAACGAACTCCATCCGCCTGCTCGTCGCCGAGCTGACGCACCGCCACGACGGCACCGTCGACCTGCGTGACCTTCACCGCGAGATGCGGATCGTGCGGCTCGGCCAGGGTGTCGACGCCACCGGCAGGCTCGCGCCCGAGGCGCTGGAGCGCACGCGCGAGGCGCTGGCCGCCTACACCGTCGCCGCCCGGCGCAAGGGCGTCGAGAAGGTGCGCATGGTGGCCACGTCGGCCACGCGCGACGCGAGCAACCGCGACGACTTCTTCGCCATGACCCGCGAGGTGCTCGGCGTCGAGGCCGAGGTGATCACCGGCGACGAGGAGGCCAGGCTCTCGTTCACCGGCGCGGTCGGCGAGCAGGAGCCCGAGGACGGTCCGTTCCTCGTCGTCGACATCGGCGGCGGCTCCACCGAGCTGGTGCTCGGCACCTGGGACGGCCTGCGCGCCGACGTGCTCGCGGCCCGGTCGGTGGACATCGGCTGTGTGCGGATCACCGAGCGCACGCTGCGCAGCGACCCGCCGACCGCCGAGGAGATCGCGGCTGGCCGGGAGCTCGCGGCCGAGGTGCTGGCCGACGCGTTCGCCGCCGTGGACGTGTCGAAGGCGCGCACCTGGATCGGCGTCGCGGGCACCGTCACCACGCTGTCGGCCGTCGCGCAGGAGCTGGCCGAGTACGACTCCGAGCGCACGCACCTGTCCCGGCTGCCCAGGGCGGATCTCGACCGGATCGCGGGCCAACTGCTCGCGGCCGACCACGCGGCCCGCGCGGCCAACCCGGTGATCCACCCAGGCCGGGTCGACGTGATCGGCGGCGGCGCGCTCATCGTGGGCGTGCTCGCCGAGCAGCTCGCGGCTCGTGGCGGCCCCGCCGACCTCGTGGTCAGCGAGCACGACATCCTCGACGGGATCGCGCTCTCACTCGCCTGAGCACAACTTTCGTCTGTATTTCGCACACCCGCGCGCGAGCCGGGAATAAGTTCTTCTCACTGTCTTTCCCGAGGAGGAAACCGAGTGAGAAGGCCAAGACTCCTTGCCGCCGCGTTCGCGGTGCCGCTGATCGGCGGCCTCGTGGGCGTGGCCGCGCCCGCGACAGCGCAGCCGCGGCTCTCCGGGCCGTCGACCGAGTTCACCGTGCTCGCCGAGCCCGGTAGTGGTCTCGCCGACGCGGCGCAGGCCGTGCGCGATGCCGGTGGCACCGTGGTGCGCACCAACGACGCCGTCGGCCTGCTGACGGCGACCGCGCCCGCCAACGGCTTCACCGAGCTGGTCTCGGCCGACGCCGCCGTTCTCGGCGCCGCCGAGGCCAGGCCGATCGGCGAGGCGCCGGAGCAGCGCAGTGCCGCGGCGCGAGAGGACCTGGTGGAGAAGGAGAACCGCTATGTCCCTGGCGCGCCGTCGGGGGTCAAGCGGCCGGGGTCGGAGCCCGTCGGCATGGACCCGCTCGACGACCAGCTCTGGGGCCTGAAGTCCACTCGCTCCGACATGGCAAGGACCGTCCAGCCCGGCGACGAGCGGGTCAAGGTCGGCGTGATCGACACCGGTGTCGACGGCAGCCACCCGGACATCGCGCCGAACTTCGACCACGCCACCTCGCGCAACTTCGTGCGCGACATCCCCACCGACCCGGCCGGCAACGAGGTGGACGGGCCGTGTGAGTTCCGCGGCTGCGTCGACCCGGTCGACCACGACGACAACGGGCACGGCACCCACGTCGCGGGCACCATCGCCGCCGCGGCGAACGGAACCGGCATCTCGGGCGTCGCCCCCAACGTCTCTCTCGTGAACCTGCGAGCCGGTCACGACGCGGGGTACTTCTTCCTGCAGTCGGTGGTCGACGCGATCACCTACGCCGGCGACGCGGGCATCGACGTGGTCAACATGTCGTTCTACGTCGACCCGTGGCTCTACAACTGCGCGGACAACGCGGCCGACTCGCCCGAGCAGCGGGCCGCGCAGCAGCTGACGATCGAGGCCGTGAGCCGGGCACTGAACTACGCGCACCGCAAGGGCGTGACGCAGGTGGCCGCGCTCGGTAACCAGCACACCGACCTCGGTGCGCCGCAGCCCGACGCCAGCAGCCCGAACTACCCGGCGGACAACGCTCACGAGCGCGACATCGACAACGAGTCGTGCCTGTCGATGCCCACCGAGGGCCCGCACACGATCAGCGTCTCGGCGTTCGGTCCCTCGCAGGCGAAGGCCGACTACTCCAACTACGGCGAGGAGCAGATCTCGGTGTCGGCTCCCGGCGGCTACTTCCGCGACTACTTCGGCTCCGACTGGTACCAGGCCAACGAGAACCTGATCCTGTCCGCCTACCCGCGCAACGTCGCGGTGGCCGAGGGCAACGTGGACGCCGAGGGCAACATCACGCCGCAGGGCGAGGAGCTGGGCGTGCAGCAGGCGACCGCCGCCGACGGCACGGTCGGCTACTACCAGTTCCTGCAGGGAACGTCGATGGCCGCGCTGCACGCGGCCGGTGTCGCCGCGCTGATCGTGTCCGAGTACGGCACGCCGAGACTCGGCGGATTCGGGATGAACCCGAAGCGGGTGGAGCGCGTGCTGCTCGGGAGCGCGGCGCCGATCCCGTGCCCGGTGCCCAACACCGTCGACTACCTCGACGAGGGCCGCGACGAGTCGTTCACCGCGACCTGTACGGGCACACCGGAGTTCAACGGCTTCTACGGCCACGGCGCCGTCGACGCCTACTCCGCGGTCAAGGGCGGCGCCCGCCACCTCTGACCCGACTGAAGTGAAGGGCACCTTTACTGCGTTCAGTGCAGTAAAGGTGCCCTTCACCGCAGCTAGCTGTACCTGGCCATGAGGTTGGTAGCGGTGGGTCGTTGTTGACGTAGGGGGAGCCCCCGGGTGGCGTGTGGCTTGTCGAAGGCTGCACCTACCACCTGGAGGCTCCGTGTCTCACCGTAATGCCCGTACGACGTTTAAGGGCCGGCTGCTGATCGTTCAGCGTCACCGTGCTGGCTGGGCTCACGCACATATCGCCCAGGGGATGGGGATTTCCCGTAAGTGCGTCAACAAGTGGATCGACCGGTATCGCGAGGAGGGTGAGCGGGGTCTGCACGACCGCTCGTCCCGCCCGCACCGCTGCCCACGAAGGACCAACCGTGACGTCGAAGAGCGGATCGTTGCCGTGCGGCAGCGCGAGCGCCGTGGCCCCGACTGGATCGGTGCTGAGCTCGGGGTCCCGGCGCGCACGGTGTCCCGGGTCCTGGCGCGTCACCAGGTGCCACGGCTCTGCGCACTCGATCCGATGACCGGCGAGGTGCTGCGCAACTCGCCGGTGACGACCCACCGCTACGAGCGGGACCGGCCCGGCGAGCTGGTCCACATGGACGTCAAGAAGCTCGGCCGCATCCCCGACGGCGGTGGATGGCGAGCCGAAGGGCAGAGGACAATCAATCACCGCTCGCGCGCCACTAAAACACGGCTCGGATACGACTACGTCCACTCGCTCGTCGATGACCACTCCCGACTGGCCTATAGCGAGATCCTGGCGGACGAGAAGGGCCCCACCTGCGCAGCATTCCTCGAGCGCGCGATCGCCTACTTCGCCGCGCACGGCATCGCCCGGATCGAACGCTTGCTGACCGACAACGCCTGGTCCTACCGCTGGTCACTACGCCAGGTATGCGCCGAGCACGACATCACACAGAAGTTCATCAAGCCACACTGCCCCCGGCAGAACGGCAAAGTGGAGCGACTCAACCGCACCCTGCAAACCGAGTGGGCCTACCGCCAGATCTTCACCAGCAACGACCAACGAGCAACCGCCCTTGCACCTTGGCTCGAGCACTACAACACTCGACGCCGCCACAGCGCACTTGGAGGCCACCCACCAACCAGCCGCCTGTAACCAACCTGTCGGCCAGGTACAGCTAGCGGTTGGAGGTCGCCTTCACGAAGGCACCGAGGTCCTTCGACTGGCTCACCCGCGACGGCTCGTGGACGTACATCATGTGGCCCGCCGGGTAGTACGCGGTCTCGATGTTGTCGCGCAGCTCGTCGGGGATCTGCAGGCGCGCGAGCACGTGCTCGGCCGCGTAGTACGGCGTCGCGCCGTCGTAGTGCCCGAGCGCCACGTGCACCTTCAGATGCGGGTTCGCACGCATCGCCGCGCCGAGACTGTCCACAACGGACACCGAGCGGCCCTCGAAGTCGGAGTAGGACCACGCGCGGTTGACGTCCAGCGACAGGATCTCGTATGGCAGGTCGTTGGCGTAGCCGAGCTCAGCGCGCACGTAGTGGTTGAACCCGGCCGAGTAGGCGCCGATGATGCGCGAGATCGAGGCGTCGTCGCTCATGTGCTCGCGCCCGCCGTCGGGCTCCCACGTGGTGAACCGGCCGTCCATCCGGCCCGTGGTGAGTCCCTCCTCGCGCAGCAGCTCGGTGAAGAACCGCACGTGTTCGATGCGCAGGTTCACGCGGTCCACATAGGACTCGGAGAGTCCGGTGAGCGTCGCCAGCCGCTCCACCGCGTCGGCGCGCTCCTGTCCGGTCAGCCGGGCGCCGCGCTGCAGCGCCCACGGCAGGTCGCGGGAGGCGAACTCCTCGGCGTCGGCCAGCACGTCCTCGAGCGGCCGGTCGCCGTGCTTGCCGTGGTAGTGGGCGATCGCGGCGTAGGTGGGCAGATACAGCGAGTACGGCAGGTCGTTGCCCTCGGTGAAGCGGATGGTGCCCATGTCGAGCACCGACGAGATCAGCAGCAGGCCGTTGAGGTAAAGGCCGTGCCGGTCCTGCAGGTGCGCTGCCAGCGCGGCCGCGCGCAGCGTGCCGTAGGACTCGCCTGCGACGTACTTCGGCGACAGCCAGCGTTCGTTGCGCGAGGTCCACAGGCGGATCACCTCGCCGACGGACTCCACGTCCGGCGTGAAGCCGTGGTGGTCCTTGGGCTGCTCACCCTCGCTCGCCCGCGAGAAACCCGTGGACACCGGGTCGATGAACACGAGGTCGCTGTGGGCCAGCAGCGTCTCGGGGTTGTCGGCGAGCCGGTACGGCGGCGGCTCGGGGTCGTTGACGTCGCCGGACACGATCCGGCGCGGGCCGAGCACACCGAGGTGCAGCCAGATGCTGGACGAGCCCGGGCCGCCGTTGAACGCGAACGTCACAGGACGGGTCGCCGGGTCGGCACCGTCGAGCGTGTAGGCGGTGACGAAGACCTCGGCCTTGGGTTTGTGGCCCTCGAACTTGCCGTCGGAGAGGGTCTCCTTGCGCAGCACGATGCGTCCGGTCTGCGCGGTGTAGGCGAGCTTGCGGCGTTTGACGGTCAGGCTGTGGCTGGTGGTCACCAGGTCGTCGACGGGCTCGGCGGGTTTCGCCTTCTCTTCGTCGCCGGTCACGGGGGTCTCGGTCTCACCGGTCTTGTCGGGCATGTGTCCAACCTAGATCAAGGTCACAATTAAGGAGTGGTGATCGCGGCGAGGACGGTGGCCGAACTCGACCGTCAGGTGAGCGAGTGCCGCGCCTGCCCCCGGCTGGTGGAGTGGCGTGAGCACATCGCCGAAGTGAAACGCGCCTCTTACGCCCACGAGACGTACTGGGGCAGGCCCGTTCCCGGCTTCGGCCCCGCGGACGCGGCGCTGGGTGTGGTGGGTCTCGCGCCCGCCGCGCACGGCGGCAACCGGACCGGGCGCATGTTCACCGGTGACCGCTCCGGCGACGTGCTGTTCCAGGCGCTCTACGACGTGGGCCTTGCCTCGCAGCCGACCTCGGTCCATCGTGACGACGGCCTGACCCTGCGCGGCACCCGGATCACCGCGCCGGTCCACTGCGCCCCGCCCGCCAACAAACCGACACCCGCCGAGCGCGACACCTGCGGCGCATGGCTGACCAGGGAGCTCGACCTGCTCAAGCCGACGCTGCGCGCCGTGGTGGTGCTCGGCGGATTCGGCTGGCAGGCGCTGCTGCCCGTGCTCGCCGGGGCGGGCTGGGTGATTCCCCGACCCCGGCCGCGGTTCGGCCACGGTGCCCACTACGTCCTCGAAGGCCCCGCTGAGCTGCACCTTCTCGGTTGCTACCACGTCTCCCAGCAGAACACTTTCACCGGAAGACTGACTCCGGCGATGCTGCGCGATATCTTCACGAAAGCGGCATCACTGGCGGGTCTCAACTGAATCGTTTGCGTAACGTGGCGACGCTGGTCACAGCCAGGTAGGGTCCGCGAGCGATTTACCAGACGCGGTGCGACCATAGAGTCATGGCAGTCAAGTCGGAACCGACGAGGATCCTCGTTCTCGGTGGCGGGTACGTCGGCCTGTACACGGCTCTGGGACTTCAGAAGCAGCTTCGTGCCAATGAGGCCTCCGTGACCGTGGTCGACCCTCAGCCGCACATGACCTACCAGCCGTTCCTCCCCGAGGCGGCCGCCGGCTCCATCGAGCCGCGGCACGTGGTCGTGCCGCTGCGCAGGGCGCTCCGACGCTGCCACGTCCTCACCGCTCGCGTCACCAAGATCGAGCACGAGCGCAAGGCCGTGACGGTCGAGGCCGCCGACGGCCACATCGAGCAGCTGAACTACGACGTTCTCGTGGTGGCGCTCGGATCGGTCGCGCGGCTGCTGCCCATCCCCGGCCTCGCCGAGGAGGGCATCGCCTTCAAGACCATCGGTGAGGCGATCTACCTCCGCAACCACGTGCTCACCAAGCTGGATGAAGCGGCCAGCACGCTCGACCCCGAGCTGCGCAAGCGACTGCTTACGTTCACGGTGGTCGGCGGCGGGTTCGCGGGGATCGAAGCCCTCGCCGAGCTCGAGGACATGACCCGCTTCGCCACCCGCTACTACGAGAACATCCAGCCCGAGGACATCCGCTGGGTGCTCGTCGAGGCGGCGGGCCGGATCCTGCCCGAGGTCCGCGAGACCCTCGGCGTGTGGACCGTGGAGCAGCTCGAGAAGCGTGGCATCGAGGTCTACCTGTCGACGGCGGCGAAGTCGTTCGAGAACGGCCACGTGGTGCTCTCCGACGGCACCGAGTTCGACAGCGAGACGATCATCTGGACGGCCGGCGTCAAGGCCAACCCGGTGCTCGCCAACTCGGACCTCCCGCTGGACAAGCGCGGCAGGCTCCAGGCGACCGCGGGCCTGCAGGTCGTCGGCCACCCGGACGCCTGGACGGCGGGCGACATCGCCGCGGTGCCGGACCTCTCGCGCACCGAGGAGGACCCGACGGCCACCTGCCCGCCCAACGCGCAGCACGCCGTGCGCCAGGCGAGGCACCTGTCGAAGAACATCATCAAGGTGATCCGCGGCAACCAGGCAGAGGACTACTACCACAAGAACGTCGGCTCGGTCGCCAGCCTCGGCCTGCACAAGGGCGTTGCGGACACCTTCAACGTCAAGGTCAAGGGCTTCATCGCGTGGCTGATGCACCGCGCCTACCACGTCAAGGCCATGCCGACGTTCAACCGCAAGGTCCGCATCATGCTGGACTGGATCATGGGTGGTGTGCTCCGCCGCGAGGTCGTCTCGCTGGGGCAGATCAACAACCCCAAGGAAGAGTTCACGCGGGCATCCAAGTCGTAGCAGCTCCGGGGGCTTAAGCTGCACATGCCCCCGTAGCCCAATCGGCAGAGGCAGTCGACTTAAAATCGATTCAGTGCGGGTTCGAGTCCCGTCGGGGGCACTACCTGCACTGGTCAGAGGCTTGGAGGAATGGGGCACCAAGATCAGGTGCCCCATTTACGCCCCACAAACTCTCGAACCCTCACAGGATGTCTTCCAGCGCGGCAGCGGCAGCGGACGACACCGCACCACGGCCCATGTAGGCATCCTGCGTGATCGACGGCCGAGAGTGCCCGAGCTGGTCGGCGATCAGCCGGGCGGACAATCCCGCCTCATCCATGATCGTCGCCGCAGTCTTGCGGAACACGTGCGACGTCACCCACGCGAATCCCTCGCTTCCTCGCGCCTCACGCAGCGCCCGACGGGTGTTGGACGGGTCACGCAACCCTCCGAGGGTGTCCGGAAACACCGGGCTATCGGCCGGCCGATTCTCCGCCACAGCCGTCTTCCGACGTTGCCGCAGCATCTCCACCGCCCAAGACGGAAGCGGCAGCGCCCGTTCACTGGTCGCTGTCTTCGGATCGGTCCGCTTGAGCCCCTGACCCCGCACCCGCACCACAGTCCAGTTGATCAAGACCGTCGCTTTGTCGAGGTCGACGTCCTCCCAGTAGAGCGCGAGCGCTTCCCCGATCCGCACGCCGGTCGCCAGCATGAACCGCGTGAGGTCCGGCAGGTCCTTCCGGCTGGCCTGAGGATCTAGTTCGAGCTGAGCCAGCCACGCGCGCCGTTCCTCGGCCGTCAGGGAGCGAACCCGTTTCCTGCCGCTGCCCTCAATCGGTTCGATCTCGCGGATGGGATTCGCCGTGATCGCACCGTGTCGAGCGGCGTAGCGAAGAATCCCACTGACGACGGCTCGTGCTGTGCGAGCATGCGCAGCGCTGGACTTGGCCTGCAGCGCGGGAAAGAACCTGTCGAGTCTCGGCACGGTCATCTCGTGCATACGCAACTCGCCGAACGCGGGAAGCACGTGGTTCGCCAGCATGCTCCGGTAGTTGTCCAACGTGCCCGGGGCTCGCTCCCCGTCGGCTACCCGTCGTTCCTGCCAGGCCAACCACCGATCGGCGACCTCGACGAAGCGCGACCGAGCGGTGATGTCGCCGCCACTCGGAGTCTGCAACGCCTGGGCGATCGCCAGCTTCAACACTCGTTCAGCCTTGGCCTTGCTCGGACCCGTCCGGCTCAGATCACGAGTCACACCGTCATATCCCCGATAGCGGGCCTTCGCCCGGTAGCCGGATGCGAGCTTCACGAACCGGATCGCACCATGAGTGCCGACGTCCAACGGTGGTCTTGCCATCAGACGGCCCCTTGCTGGTCGATCCAGGTGTCGACGTCGGTGGCGCGGTAGCGGACGTACTTGCCGACACGCACGCCGTTCGGGCCGTAGCCCTTGGTGCGCCATTGGTAGAGGGTGTTCTTGGGGACGCCGAGGTAGGCGGCGAGGTCATCGATGGTCAGGAGTTTGCTGTTCACGCTGGTATTCCTTGTCGTATTTGGACTTACGGTTATCTCGGATGCGGGCGGCGATGCTGGCGGCGAGTTCGCGTTCGGCGTCGTCGCGGTAGCCGGAGCCGGTGAAGCTCCAGTGGTTGACCACGGCCACGGTCTCGGCGCGGTCGGCCAGGCCGAGGCGGTCGAGGGTTTCGGCGAGCCGGTAGGCGCGACGGTCGCCCCGGATGGTTTTGAAGGTGGTGGAGTAGGCGCGGGATTTGGTGAGGAAGTGGCCGCGGAAGGCGAGCATGTGTGCCCAGCGCCGCAGGTTCAGCTCGTCGTAGGCGGGTAGGTCGCCGAGGTCCCAGGCGGTTTGGATCATCCGCCGGTGATGGTCGGAGACGGTGAGGTGGTCGATGTCGAGTTGGGAGCGGACGGGGCGGTCGGCGGCTTCGGTTTTGCCGGTGCCCTTGGTGGCGTACTTGGCGATATAGGCGGCGAGGCGGGCCTCGGAGATCTCGCCCTGCTGGTCTTCGAAGTCGTCGGCCCCGGACGGCTGGATCGCGCGGACGTCGACCTGTGAGCCCCAGACGAGGGTGTCGCGGGTGCCGTCCGGGCGGATCACCGGGAGCGCTACGGCCCCAGCAGCGGCCAACACCGCGTCGTCGAGGAGGTCGGGGTGCGCCCAGGACGGGGCGGGTGTGGTGGCTCCGTCGGGGCCGTCGAGGCGGATCACGGCGTGGAAGTGCACGAGGCCGCGCCGTTGGTATTCGGCGACTTTGCCGTAGGACAGGCGCGCGTGCTCGGGGAAGTCGCGGGCGCGGATTCCGGCGCGCTTGGCGATCTCTCGGCGTAGCCGCATGGTGAAGCGCTGCCAGAGTGCTCCGGCGTGGGCTTGCCAGAGCACGGCCCCGGTGTAGTCGTAGGTGTCGCGCTCGAGCGGGGTGCCGATGCGCGGGTCGTCGTCGTGATGGAACTCCCCGCACCGGCACGGAATCCGCTTACCGCGGGCACTGGTGCGCGCGTGGTGGACGGGGCCGAAGGAGGGGGCGGTGAGGGTGATGAAGGCGCGGGGCCGCTCGGTGACCGTCTGCGGGATGCCTTTGGTGCCGCCGATGAGTCCGGCGCGGATGAGGTGGAAGGCGTCGGCGGCGTAGCGGTCGGAGCAGGCGGGGCAGACGGCGGAGCGGCGGTTGCCGCAGGGGACGAAGATGTCGCCGCCGTGGTGGTGCAGGACGCGGCCGGTGTGGGTGTCTTGGAGTTGGTGGGCTCCGGCGAGGCGGATGGGGCGGGCGCAGCCGTTGACGGCGTGGACCTTGGCGCGCCAGTCGGCGTAGTCGGCGGAGCGGAGCCGGTGGATCAGGCGTTGTTCGAGGGTGCGCATGAACGCGGGGCCCTTCCTGTGTGGTGCAACAAAACGAGGGCGGGACACCAGCCGGTGATGGCCGTGTCCCGCCCTCGGTTCGGCGGGGGATCGTGCAGGGGTCGTGCTAACCGCCGGTGACGGTGTGGCCGTTGCGGGGGGTGAGGTCGGCGAGGATGCGCAGCGCCATGTCCTCGGGGACCTTGACCGCCTGGCGGATGTCGGCGGCGGTGAGTTGGCGACCGTCGCGGCGGGCCTGCTCGGCGAGGTCGTCGAGACGCGCGGTCAGCGGCGCGGGGAGCCGAAGCCGCGGGGACTTCACCGGTTCCGGTGCGGTGATCTGCTCGGAAGGTTCGGCGGTCGTGTCCGGCGCGGTAGGTGTGGTCGGCTTGGATTCTCCCGGCATGGCGGGCACCGGTGCGGGTGCCGGGGCGGGCTCCGGGGTTGAGGTGGCTGGTGAGGTGGGGGTGCGGCGCATGAGGAGTTTGACGACGACGAGGAAGCCGAGGGCGGGCATGGCGGCGACGAGCCATCCGGCGGGGCTGGGTTCGGCGAGGGCGACTTGGGCGGCCATTTGGACGCCGAATCCGGCGACGAGCACGGTCATGGGGAAGGTGATGCGGCCGGTGTGGCCGTGGCGGTGGTCGCGCTGGACTTCGAATCCGGCGACCACGACCATGCCTTCGATCACGACGGCGGTGGCCCAGGCCAGCCACCCTGTTTGTCCGTGGTGGCTGGCCCACTCGTGGGTGTGGGTGAACCCGGCGGCCGCACCGATCCCGCCCAGGATCACCGCGACGGTGATGCGGAGGAAGTCCACCAGGCGGCCGGTCCGGGGCGGGGTGTCCGTGGCAGACATGGCATCTGTCCTTTCTGTCTAGTGTTCGCGCCGCCAGAGTCCAGACAGGCGTCGCCGGTCCTCGGCCTCGTCTTCGTGAAGGCGGGCGAGCTGATCGCAGTACTCGGCCAGGCGTTCGCGCACCGGCCGGTTCACCACCGAGTCGCAGTGGTGCGTGAAGTGGTCGAGGAGTTCGCCGTACTCAGCGTGAAGCGCCACGATCTGTTCGAGGGGCAGGAGATCCTCGTTCATCGCGCACTGCCGGGTGGGTGCAGGTTCGACCAGCGGGTGAGCATCGCCCGGCCCTGTCTGGTCAGGCGAAGCGGGATGAGGGGTTTGCGGACTGCGCCGTGCAGGCAGGTGAGGGTGTCGCGGATGGTGCCGCGTTCGAGGTAGCCCTGCGCGAGGAGGTGGTGGACGAGGTCTTCGTCCAGGGCGGCGCGGACGTGTTCGTCGTCCTCGAGGACCATCACGCGGTCGGTGTCGTCGAGCAGCCCGAACCGGCCCAGCTGCACCTCCGCCAGCACGTCCTTCGCGACCAGCGGGTTCGCCGGAGGTGTGCGGGTGGTGCGTCCGCGTGGGGGAGGGCACTGCCGGGCCGGTGCCGGAACTGGGGCATCCGCAGCGGTGGTGGTGCCGAACAGGTCCAGTTGGGGCTGCTCGTGGCCGGTCATCGGGTGTGTTCCCGGCGGATGCTGGTCATCTGGTGGTGGTATCCGGCGGCGTGGGAGCGCCATTCGCGGAACAGGCCCGCGCAGATCACCAGGTAGATGAGCACGGTGATGGTGGCGATGGTGGTGAAGGCCCAGGGGCTGGGGATCATGGCGCGTTCGATGACCACGGCCAGCAGCGCGACCACGCTGACCTTGGCCCAGGTCCACAGGAATGCGAGCGTCAACATCAGTCCTCCTTGTCGGGTCGGTGGTGCTGGCAGAGCACTTCTTGTTCGCTGGTGGCGGCCCAGCCGGGGTAGGCGCGGACGTGGTCGGCCAGGGCGTCCCAGCTGCCGAACTCCAGCGAGGGGGTGGTGACTTCCTGCCCGCACACGACGCAGTGGGGCAGGAACACCGGGTTGCAGGCCACGAGTTCGACGTCGGACCCGTGACGGCGCAGGAGCCGTGCCCGGGTGCGGGCGGCGTGGAGATCGGTGGTGCACAGGTCGAGCAGCTTGTCGAGATCACCGAGCATGTTCACCGACCAGATCAGCAGGAAGTAGTGCGTTTCGTGGACGATGCACGGGTATGCGGGCATGAGGGTTCACCAACCTCGCCAGTCTTGGTGGGGTGCGTGGTGGGGGCAGAACACGTGGTGTTCGTTGGTGGCTTGCCAGCCGGGTTCGTCCCAGAGGAAGTCTTCGAGTTCGCCCCAGCTCAGAAACACCCAGTAGTCCGGGTCGCACACCTCCCCGCACACGACGCAGCGGGCGTAGAAGGAGCCGTCGTAGTACAGGATCGTCAAGTCCCGACCGGGTGCGGCCAGGGAGCGCAGCGCGTCTTCGGCGTAGGCGCGGGTGTAGTAGAGGGTTTCGTCGGTGGGATAGAAGCGGCCGCCGTCGCGGATGACCACCATGTAGAGGTCTCGTGCCTGCCAGGCGGGATAGTTGATGGTGACCATCACGCCACCACCGCGAGCCGGTTGCCGCTGCGTCCGGTGTGGACGAACGCGACGAGTTGGTCGATCTCGGTGTCGTCGACGTAGGCGGCCCGCACCCGTTGGGGGACGCGGGTGCGTTCGCGGATGACGTAGCCGATTCCCGCGGTGCCCTCGTGATTGGCGATCTCGTCGGCGATCGCACCCCGCAGGCGGGCGTTCTCGCCGAGGACCATGTCCACATGGGCGGCCGAGGTGACCCGCAGGCAGATGCGGGTGGTGAA
Organism: Prauserella cavernicola; assembly: GCF_016595675.1. GTDB lineage: Bacteria > Actinomycetota > Actinomycetes > Mycobacteriales > Pseudonocardiaceae > Prauserella_A > Prauserella_A cavernicola. The sequence continues at coordinate 300,858 of NZ_JAENJH010000003.1, forward strand.
CAGCTCCCTGATCGGCACTGTGTCCTTGGTGGGTTCCTGCACCAGCGCGGTCATGGCGTGTCCGGTCGCCCGCCCCTGCGACCCCACGATGGCCAACTGCTTGCGCAGGTTGCGCGAGACCGTGCCGTCGCCGTAGGCCAGCAACGCGCCGATCTCGTCGATCACCAGCACGTTCAGCGGCGTCTCCGGGGAGACGGTGATCTTGCGCTTGCCGTTCTCGGCGAACCCACGCTGCACGGCGCGGAGGTCGTTGACGAACTCGTCGACCAGCGCCGAGCAGTCGTGCTCATCGGCGGCGTAGCGGTGGGCGATGGAGGCGAGTTTGGTGAACTCCATCTGCTTGGGGTCGCACAGCCAGAGCCGGACGAGCCCGTCGCGGATGAGGGGTGCGATGGCGCGGAGCTGGGACATGACGATCGAGTTCTTGCCCGCCCCGGTCGCCCCGGCGACGAAGGTGTGCTGCCCCAGTACCGGCAGTCGCCAGTCGTGGCCGTACTCGGTCTCGCCCACGTAGACCGATTTGAGGTTGACCGCGTCGGTCTCCTGCGGCATCTCGGGGGCGTCGATCGTTTCGGTGAAGGCTTCGGAGCGTTCGATGATCAGCCCGATCACGCCGGGCTTGACGCGTTCCACCGCGATCCGCTCCGCCCGCAGCGCCTCGGTCAGCTCGGGCAGGCGGGCTTCGTACTGGCGGGCGTGCTGGCCCTGGGGGATCTTGAGCCACAGGGTGTCCACCGTCGGCGAGTAGGACCGCACCCGCACGATGCGGGGGAAGCGTTCCTCCCCGGTCTTGCGGTGAATGGTGTAGAGGTCACAGGCCCGCAGCGCGGCGTGCCAGCGGGGTCCGAGGTAGGCAGACCAGCGGCGCCGCCAGGCGCGCATGCGGGGTGCGGCGACGGCGTCGAAGGTGTCGGGGTGTGCCCGGTACCAGCCGCACAGGGCAGCCGCGGTTCCCCCGACGATCCCGCCGGTGGCGATCCAGCCCAGTTCGAGGCCGGAGGCGGTGAGCGTGCCCGGAGCAACCAGCGCGCCGGGGTGGCGGGCGGTCCACACGGCTGCTTTGACTTCGCGGCCCATCGTGCGCTTCGACTGTGGCGTGTCCATCAGAACAGGAATCCCTTCGGATAGAACGAGACCGGCCCCACCACCCAGATCAAGCGGGTGCGGGGCCGGCCTCGCGTGAGTTCGTACGTGCGTGTGTGGTTGTCGTGCGTGCCGAGCAGGGGCTAGTCGTCGATGGCTGTGCTGGCGTCTTGGAGTTCGGCGGACATGCGGCCGACGGCGCGGGCGGCGCGGTCGTGGTGGGTTTTGAAGCCCTCCTTGCGTACCGGGATGCCGCGCATGGCGCGTTTGAGCTGGGTCATCGCCGCGTCGAGGTCGCCGAGGACCCGGTCTACCTGGTGTGCCATGTCAGAGCCTCCACTCGCGGGAGATCAGGTCTCCCTCGTACTTGCGGGCCACCACCCGCATCCGGTCCAGCTCGTCGAACGCCTTACCCCGGAAGCCGCGGATCTCGTCCGGGGTGGCGACGGTGAAGCCGCCGGGGACGGCGCGGTCGTCGAGGGCGTCGATGAGCTTGTCGACCTCGTCGAACTGCTCCGCGACCAAGTCCATCGCGGCGACGAAGGCGGCGTAGTTCTGCTGCGCCCGCCGGTTCAGTGCCGAAATCTGCATCCCTCAGGTGCCTTTCTGTGTGGTGGCCACCAGGGCGGCGGCCGAGCGGAGATCAGCGGTCAGGAACTTCACCGCGTTACTCACCGCATCCCGGGTCTCCCGATCCGGCCTGGTGGCGATGAATCGCTGGTATTCGGTGTTCGCGGCGGTGATGATCGCCTGAATCTCGTGCATCACTGGCCTCCGTTGCGGATCACGTGCTGGGCGTGGCGCAGGCCCTCACAGAAACCCGCCTGCCACGCGAGATCACTCGCCGGTTCGGTCAGGGCGTCCTGGCGGTCCCGCTCGATCAGCGACGCCAACCGGCGCACCAGCCGCGATACCTGGATCGCTCGCCCGCTCACGCCGCCCACCTCTTCCTGCTCCAGGCGATCCCGCCCAGACCCAGCGCCACGGCGAGGGCACCGGCCACGGGCATCGCGACCGTCAAACACCCCACCAACACCACCAGAAATAGCCAGCTCATTTGTTTTCGCCTCCTACAGTGGCCATTGCGCGCCGCACACCGTGCACGTCGCAATTCGACTCGGGGACAACCAGAAATTCGCCGAACACACATGGCCACCCATCAGGCGGCCCGCGTCGGTCCGGACGGGTCATACGAGGACAACCCGCCCCACGCCACCATCTCGCCCACCATCTGCCACTCCTTCCACTCGATCCTGCTTGTGGTAAAACCCCAAGACCCCCGCACAAAAACGAGTCCGGGAATCAAGGCGCGTCACCACAAATTGACGCGTTTTTGGCATGGATCGGCCCACTCTGGAATTGTCAATCAACAAGAAAGCGCGCTGGCCCGACTCGAAAACGGGCCGCCTGCCAAGAATTCAGGGCAGCGCTCCACGGTGTTGGGATGCGGGCCAGGGAGACACCCGCGACCGGTCACCCACCGGTCATCGCGACCGGGCCTATGCGGCCGACGACAAACCGCCCTGCCCGGCAGGCTTCAACCCCGCCGCACGAAACGACATCCCGAAGTTGACGTTGCCCTGCTTGTCCTTCATCGCCCACGACGACGCCGTCGCCTCCACCAGCTCCACATAGGTGCCCTCGTCGAACCCCTCACCCGGATCCGCCGCCAGCGTCACCTTGATCTCCTCGCCCTTACCCGCCGGGCGACCATCCGACCGCGGGCGACGCTTCGCGAACACCGACACCACGAACTGCTGCACACCCTGAAAGTCCGTCGCCGCAACCAGCTCGCCGTTGTCGTCCTCACGCATCTTCATCGCCGGGGCCTCCGACACCATCAACTTGAAGCCGCCCAAGTTCACCGGGATGTTCCTCATGCCGTCCTCCTTGTGTGCAAATTTGCATCGTCTATGAACGAGGTTATGCCAGGTGGGCAACTGATGACAACCCCGACGATGCAAATTTGCATTCATCACTCGAATGGACCAGCGTGCTGGATGCAAATTTGCAGGTCAGGGGTCTACGCTGGACGCATGACAGCAGTGAGAGAGGAACGCATCGCGCGGGAGCTCCGCAGACTGCGCGGGACTTATACGAGTACTGACGTCCAGCGAGCCCTCGGCATCACGCCGTCGAAGCTCTCGCGAATCGAGAGCTGCAAGGTGCGTCCGAGTCCTGAAGATGTCAGGCGACTCGCTGTGTTCTATGAAGCCGACACCAAGACAGTCGAACGACTCGCGAAGGCCGCCGAGGAACTCAAGCGGCCAGTCTGGTGGACCGAGTTCGTCGGCCCTGACTGGAGCTCGGCTCTTGGCTACCACCTCGAACTCGAGACCGAGGCCACACGGATCGAGTCCTGGACCGTCGACCTCGTCCCTGGCCTGATGCAGACCCCTGACTACGCCTCAGCTCTCATCACTGCACGCGTCGACGTCCCAGCGGACCAGCTCGAACGCCGATTGGAACTCCGGGTTCGTCGACAGCAGCGGGTGCGGGACGGCTCCCTGGAACTCTGGGTGATCGTCAGCGAAGCGGTCCTGCATAACCTGATCGGGGGAGCAGGGGTACTCCGGGACCAACTTCTGCACCTGGCAGACGCTCCCAGCAACGTAACTGTGCAGGTCCTGCCCTTCTCGGCGGGTGCTCACAGTGGTCTGGGAGTCAGTTTTCACCTGCTAGAATTCGCCGACTGGCCTACGGTCGGGTATCAGGACACAATCACCCAGGGTCTCTACTACGACGATCCTGACGTGGTTCAGGGCCTAGCGAGAACAGTTAATGATGTGCGTGCCACGGCACTGAGTCCTAGCGCGTCGCGCGCGGCTCTCAGTCAGCGGGCTACGGAATTGGAAGGGTGACCGGATGCTCAGCCGCGAGTGGAAGAAGAGTTCCTACTCTGGTGGGTCAAACGACTGCGTCGAGGCGCGACTCGGTGCCGACGGTGGGGTCGAAGTCCGCGACAGCAAGGCTCCTGAACTTGGATCGCTCAAGTTCACCCCGAGTGAGTGGGACGCCTTCACTGCTGGAGTCAAGGCCGGTCAGTTCCGCATCCCGGGACCGGAACAGAGCTAACGCCAGCACGACCCGAGAGGGCCCCGAGCCGCGATGGTTCGGGGCTCTCTTGCTGTCCGGGTCATCCTCATCGTCCCTGCCTGCTCCAGGCGTGGAGTGTGTGTTCAGAGTTTCTTCTCTTGTTCAAGGCGGCCCCTGCGGGGCCGCTGGCCTGCTGCTCTTCTGCTCCGGCCGAGCCTGCGCGGGGCGTGCGGCTGGCGCCGGTCCCCGCGCATCGGCCGGAGCCGAGGCAGGCCAAGGGGAGCAGGGGAGCGTTGAACAGAAGAAAGAACATGTCCTCGCCGGACGGGCTGGCTCCGGGATGGCCGGGGAACGTAGCCGCGGTGCGGTTGGCAGGGTGGGCGCTTGGTGGTCATCCCGTCGCCTGACTGATGGCTATCACACCGAGTCGGAACCGCGAGCCTGGCACATTCGGCCGGCAGTGGGCGAGCAGAGGTCGCGGCTCCGACACGGCGTGATCGAGACGCCATCAGGCGACGGGATGACCACCAAGCGTTAGAGTCTAGACTTTGAGGAGCGCGGCGTTCCGAATTCATTGGAGTGGCTAAGGTGGACGTGGCTGCATTAGTAATATCTATTTTCGCCTTCGGCCTAGCATTGGCTGGATTCATCTATGCAAGAATTGAATTCCGGAGGACTGGCCCACTGATTGATGTCCGCTTGATGAAAGGTGGCGTCAAGAATTCTGAAGGATCGGGCTTCTTGGTCGATGAGCGCGCAGAAGCTTGGATCGACCTTCCTGTCTCGAATAAAAATCACAATGCACTGGCCGCTTGGACGGAGTATTCGGTCTACGGTGTGCATGTGATAAATAAGGGACGCAGTCGAATTCTAGTGCGAAAAGTCTATCTAGAGCAAGACCTTACGCCCAGTAAAAAATGGGCCGAACTGACGGCTGACGCAAAAGGAAAGAAGAATCATCACGTCGTTATGAAGATGGATCACTCGGTCGAGCATGGGGGGTTTAGTCATGGTTCGGAGTTGCCCTGCTCAATCGAGGGAAATTCCGATGCCTACTGGGCCGTTTCCGCCCTTCGCCTCCTAGAATGCAATTTTGATCATCTGGTGAACTATGCCATTCAGTTGGGAGACGGAACGGTAGTACGCACCAAGAAGTTCCAAATTGAGTCATTCTCTGATGAGGAACGAGAAAAAGTCTTTGGCAACTTTACGTCGGCAAGCGATGAAGAGGTTTAGTTCGGCGCCTGAGCTTACCCCGTGAAGGAGGGGCCACCAGGTCGCCAGCGACTTGACTGGGCAGTCGTTGGCTACTCTCGCTCACTCTGCTCGCCGAATATCTTCACCCGCTCGCCTTCCGAGATCGGGTACCGGTATCCGAGTATATCGAATGACGATCGCGCCAGATCGACAAGCGCTGCGTCGTTCCCTTCGGCCGTGTTGTGTTTGAAATCAACGTCGACGTCTGACGCTCCCGCGACTGTGCCTCGAACGCTTAGGCGCCTCAATTTGAAGTCGTCATCCATTGTTTCGAATATTGAGTCGACATCTCGGAGGACATCTGAGCTTTCGTCATTTGTGCTAACGCTAATCCTACGAACAACGCCTTGAAGCTCCGCAGACGAGACCGCCGAACCGGACAGGGCGGGTCGGAGGTCTTCCCACCGTGCTAGCGGCGAGTCGTCCCTACCGGACGCTTGTCGTTTGTCGGTAGTGAAGTGTACCGTCCACGGGCCCGCCGAGGCGGTGAGCATCTTTGCGTGAATGTACCAGCGAGGTTCTGGATGTTCTTCCTCGTCGAACCACTCGGAATTCAAGCTGACAGCGGAACGATTCGCGCGCCAGTAGTGGAGATTGGCTCGAACCAATGAGCCGATATCGACCTCTTCCAATTCGGCGGATATCTTCTGAATCTCTTTTAGTCCCACCATGCTTCCGATGTACTCCCAGAAAGTTGACTCGTCTTCCTCCTGGGCGCGTCGGAGCAAATATGGAAGCAGGATTCTTATCTCATCGGTTTCAAGTTTTCCTCGGACGAGATTTTCGCCACCATCCTCGTCGGCGTGGAGCATTTCTATGTCACCCGTTCGGGCCATCCTTACAATGGATGCCGCCCGGCGGAGTCGCAATGATGCGTCTTCGCGAAAAAGTCGCGATACAGTCGATTCGAATCGGTCAATGTAATCGATGTCTTGCCCGAGGTTATCACTTCCCCTGTAGCGGGGAAGGTCGGCGGCCGTCTGGCTTATGATCAACCCCTTGCCGCCTCGAACTACATTCCTTCGGAAGAGATCGAATAGTGGTGCTGCTACAGATTCCCGCACCAATTTTAAGTTATCAAATTCAGCAAACTCGTCGATCGACGGTGCATTTGTGACTAGCGCATTGGGTGACCTCTCGATTTCCCCTTCGAGCTCGTCGGCCACCTCGCTATCGTCATGAGACGAATCCAGGGAGAAAAACACCGGGTTGGAGCCGCCCAACAAGTCAACGTCTCGCGCCGCTTGAGTCGATCTAAAGTTGTAGCGCAAGTAAACTTCGCGGTCCTGCCTCGCGCCCCAGCTTAGAACTAGGTCCGGTGCGAAGCTGTGATTGAAGTAGTCGGTCTTTTTGATTTCAGCCGAGGGGTCCAACTTTTCAAGTTCCGCAATCACGGCGCCCTTAATCCCCTCGATGACGTCGTCCGGGTTGTCCGAGATGAGGGCAGAAGCAACCGCGTTCTGCAGCGAGGTCTCCGGCATTTTTATGCCCCCTCCCGCTTCAAGTGCATCATCGCCAACTTCAGCTCTTCGGCCGTCAAGGTCAGCTCCTCCTGCTGGCGGTCGGTCAGCACCACAAGCCAGAGCCTGTCGGCGACCGTCCGGCACAGTTCCTTGTCGGGCTCCGCCGACTCGGCGTTACCGTCACCGCCGCCCAACTGGAGGCTGTCTACATGCTTCTCCACTGCCTCGTACACGTACTCATGTGACAGTAGGCGCGGCCAAGCACCCTGACTGAAGGGATGCCAGGTGATCCACATGAACTCCGCGCCGTCGTCCATTTCCTCACGCTGGGCACGCGCTGTGATGCTGTACACGTCCGCTATGTACTCCAGGTACAGAGTCCCCTGGGCTCCCGCGGTGGTGTACTTCTTGGCTTCAACGAACAGCGGACGGCGTCTCTCGCCCAGGAAGTGGCCTGCGAGATCGTAGGTCTTCTTGGAGCCGTCCAAACGCTGGCGTTTGCACAAGTTAACGTGATCGTAAGCTGTCCAAGGAAGCCGGAGGTGGGTTGTGCCCTCCAGATACTGCTTCACGCGAAAGACTCCGTCGCGTCCCAGTTCGTGCGCCTCCTCAGCGGACATGGTCTCGGAGAGTAGTCGACCGGGCGTCAGCGCGTAAGAGAATGATCATATTCCACTCAGAACGCCCAGGCTCACGTGTCTGACAGCGAGGTGGTAGCCGGTGGTTGAGGCTGGCGCGCCGTCTCATGGCGCGGTCGGTGGTTAGCCTGGGCAAGATCGAGTGGCCGACTTACGCCCCGCAATGACCAGTAGACGACCACAGACGGCGAGGCATGACGAGTCGACTGCTCGTCTGTTTGCCCAGGTCACGACACGCGACGGTCGAGATCGCTGAGGAACGACAAGGATCGATCGGAAATCGATTCAGTGCGGGTTCGAGTCCCGTCGGGGGCACCACCTGCACTGGTACCGGTTTCGAAATGGGGCACCGAACGCGGTGCCCCATTTTTCGTGTCCGGGTTCGGATCAGTAGCTGTAACGGGGTCGAGTGGCCAGCGATTTTGATGGAAGTATCAACATCGCTGCGAGAGGCTCCATGAAGCGCAGCCTTGCGGCCGCGCTGTTCGCGCTGGCCCTTTTGACCGTCGGCTGCACCGCCGAGAGCGACCACGGCACACCCACGACGAAACAGCGGCCGACGCCCGTCGCCTCGTCGACCGCCGAGAGCCCGTCGACCACCTCGCAGCCGTCGGCTACTTGGCGCGAACCCGCCGCCGTGGGCCGAGTTGCTCCGGGTCGCGCTGACGGCGCCCTCGTCCGATTACTGGCCCGAGCGCGCGCTCTCGTGGCTCGAAGATGGCTACCCGGTGGGGCCGTTGTTCGATGTGCTCGCGTGGTTGAAGGATGCGCCTGGGCGATCGCAGGCCGTGCGCCACCGGGCCTTGCGGCTGTGGAAGGCCGAGCGGGCAACAAGATCAAGTGTCGGCAGCATCTCTCCTGGCAATGGCCGGTAAGGGACTCCGCGTCCTGGCTGCGAGATTCAGCTCAATCGGCTGATGCGCACGTAGTCTGTTCTCGCGGGACGGAACGTGGTGGCAGTGGGGCCAGGCCGTTCCGGTAGCGGCTCGAGCGAGCAGGAGATTCGCATGGTCACTCCCGTGGAGTCCGTCGGGCAGCCGGATCGGCGGCACAATCCCTTGATCGCCCAGGCGAGCTTCGGCTGGTTGCCCGAGGTGATCACGGGGGTCGAGTACGGCGTCGGCCGACATGGCGACAACGTGGTGGCGGTGGGACGGGGCCAGTTTCCCCCGATGATCTGCCTCACCGTGTACGACGAGGAGCCGCCGCTCGACCGGCTCGGCAACATGGGCGGCAAACCGGTGGCGATACCCACCAAGGTCGGCGAGCACGACGGTTACTGGATCTCCATCGATCCCGGTGATCCGCTGAACGGTGGCAGTGTCCTGTTGCGCTGGCCGGCCGGTGGAGACAGGTGGGCCGAGATCTATGCCTACTACCTCGATGTTCGCGAGCCCGCGCAGATGCTGCTCAGGGTGGCCGCCGATGTACGGACTGTGGCCCATGCCGTCCCGTTGCCGTTGCACATCAGCAGCGTGCCGGACAACTTCCGGATCGGTGACGTGGTGACCACGCGCCGACCGGACTGTTCTGACACGGAGTGGAGCGTCGAGTTCTTCTACACCGTCAACGGGTCCAATGTGTACATCTCCGTCAAGCCGGAGGGTGGGGAGCCGCCGCGCCAGGCCGGCGCTGTCTGCAAGACCGAGAACGGGCTCACCGCCTGTGTCGCCGTCGAGCGCCCGATAGCAGCGGATCTGGATTACCTCGGCGGAGTGCAGGGGCTGCTCGATCGCATCACCCTGCTCGGTCCCGACGAGGACAGCTGGACCGTCCAGGTGATCGGATGATTGTATAAGCGCTGTTACGATGGCGCCATGACGACTGCCGGGTCGACGGGGGAGGACCCCACCGAGCGCAGCCAGTGGGGTCCGCTACGCAGGCTGCTCACCGCGATGGACGACGACATCGCCGCGCTCTACGCCGAGCGCGGCGTCGTCGGTGTTCGGCCCCGGTTCGCGGCGCCGCTCATTCGGCTGTCCCGCGCCGGCTCGATGACCATCCGGCAGTTGGCGGAGTCGCTGGGCGTCACGCATTCGGCCATGAGCCAGACGGTCGGGGCGATGCGCCGCGAGGGGCTCGTCACCAGCAGTCCCGGCGCCGACGCGCGCACGCGCGAGGTGACGCTCACCGAACGGGCCGTGGCGCTCGTGCCCTTCCTCGAGGCCGAGTGGCGGGCCACCGAGGACGCCGTCGCCGAGTTGGAGGCGGAGCTGCCCTACGCGATGAGCGACGTGGTGCGTGACATCGAGGCGGCCCTGTCCCGGCGTTCGTTCCACGACCGGATCGTGCGCAGGCTCGCGCGCGACTCGTGAGGTTCGTCGACCTGCGGCCGTTGCGGTCGAGTCCGGACTTCCGCCGGCTGTGGACCGGCACGACCACGTCCACAGTGGGCGGACAGATCGCGCTCGTCGCGGTGCTCGCCCAGGTGTGGGACCTCACTGGCAGTTCGGTCGCGGTGGGCGCGATCGGGCTCACCAACGCGGTTCCGATGATCCTTTTCGGGCTGCTCGGGGGAGTGCTCGCCGACTCCGTCGATCGGCGCAAGCTCGTGCTGGGCACCACCCTGGCCCAGTTCGCGACCGCGGCGATGCTCGCCGCGCAGGCGCTCGTGGGGCTCGGCTCGCTGGCGGTCGTGCTGACACTGGTCGCGGTCCAGGGCACGTGCATGGGACTCGGCGCGCCGGCCCGGCGCACGTTCGTCGCCCGGCTGCTGCCCGAGCACCAGGTGAGCGCGGGCGTGGCACTGAACCACCTGAGCTTCCAGGCGGCCATGCTCGCGGGGCCCGCGATCGCGGGTGTCGTGATCGCGGGATGGGGCGTCGGCGCCTGCTATGTCGTCGACGCGCTCGCGTTCACCGTGGCCTGCTACGGCGTGTTCCGGCTGCCCGCGATGCGCCCGTCCGGCGAGCCGACCCGACCGGGGCCGCGCGCGATCTGGGAGGGCTGGCGTTTCATCGGCCGCAGGCCGGTGCTGCGCGGCGCCTTCCTCAGCGACGTGCTGGCCACCGTGCTCGCGATGCCGATCGCGCTGTTTCCCGCCATCAACGCCGAGCGCTTCGGAGGCGATCCCGAGACGCTCGGGTTGTTCCTGTCCGCGATCGCCGTGGGCGGCATCGCGGCGGGCCTGGCGTCCGGCACGATCACCGGGGCACAGCGGCCCGGTCTGGTCATGCTCGTCTCCGCAGGTGTGTGGGGCGCCGCGCTCGTCGGGTTCGGGCTCGCGGACTCCCTGTGGCTCACCCTGTGCTGCCTGGCCGTCGCCGGTGCCGCGGACACGTTCTCGGTGGTCTCGCGCGGATCGCTCGTGCAGCTCGCGACCCCGGACTCGCACCGAGGCCGGGTCACCTCCGTCGAGTACGTCGTCGGCGCAGCGGGACCGGACGTCGGCAACTTCCGGGCCGGGCTGGTGGCCGGCGCGACCTCGCCCGTGTTCGCCGCGGTGGCGGGCGGTGCGCTGTGCGTTGCCGGCGTCGCGGTGCTCGGGCTGACGAGCACTCCGTTGCGGCGCTTCAGGATCGGCCGTCCAACGGAGTCACCGGCGTGACCCGCGGGACGTGCACGAGCAGGTCGATCGCCTCCCGTACCGGGCCGCCGTCGAGTCGGAACTCGTGGTCGCGATCGGGGTCGTAGACGGGGCCGATCATGCGGGTGCGCACCGGTGCACTCAGCCACTCCCGCACACGTGGCGGTGCGTCGGCGGTCTGCGCAAGATCCACACAGGACACGACATGCTCTGTTCCCACGAACGCCGACTCGAGGAAATCCTGGGGTGGCAACGGAAGCCGGAACGGCGCCGAGCCCGATCCCGTCGTGAGTGCGGCGACGGCGTATCCGGCGCCGAGCTCCGCCCGCATGATCGCTCCGGCGTTCGGGTGGCCCTGCCCTGGCGGCGGATCGACCACGAGCAGGTGTGCCGTGCCGCCCCAGTGCACGATCCGCTGTCCGGTATCGGCAAGCCAGTCCAGGTTGGCCTTCGCCAGCGCGGCCTCGATCTCCGGGAGATCGCGCGGTGGTCGCTCCCGCCCCGGGCCGTGTACCACCGAAACCTCGTCGCCGGGATGGCATTCGTTCCAGGACCGCAGCCACCGCACGACGGGCACGGCCTCGCGGATGCGCAGAAAGCTCTGACTCGCGGCCAGCAGCGCCTCCGGATCGCCCTCGCCGGTGTGGACGTAGTGGTCGAGCGCGGCACCGGTGAGGTCGGTGCCCTCGATGGTGACGGCGCGGAATCCGGCCTGCTCCACCAGCGCTCGCATCAGCGCATGGGTCACCGCGACCAGTTCGCGTGCGGAGCGCACCGCCGATGCCAGTCCCACGACCTGGGCGTCGTGCAGCGCGGCGGGCAGCGGAACGTCCGCGTCGAGTCGCAAGGCCCTGGCGTGCCGGGCGAACCAGGAGATGATCTCGTTCGATGTGGGCATGCCGCGAGGTTAGGACTTCGAGTTAACTGAAGGTCAAGTCCGCTGGACCGTCCGAATCGGACGAACACGCCGTAGTGACGGGTCGGCAGCCGCACCCCCAGTCGAGCGACTGCCGACCCGAGTCTGCAGGAGCGACATTGTGCTGAGCGCCGGAAGATCACCACGGTCAACGCTCAGCGGCTGCTTGAGTCTGCCGGAGAACTTCGAGCCGGATCAACAGGTGTTTGCTAATCGAATGATTAGTCCGGCTAATGTTTACGGGTTTCGCTTGTCCCGCAGAGCTTTCGCGGCCTCCGCGGCCGTGTTGGCGAACGCGCGGTAGGTCGCGTTCTCGGCGCCCGCGGCCCAGACCGGCACGAGCACCATCGGCGGCAGATCGCTGATCGGCACCAGCGCCAGCCCCCGGAACGGGATGTGCTCCAGCAGGGTCGCCACCGTCAGGTGCAGGCCGTGTCCCCTCGCCACGAGCGTCAGGACGTCGTCGGCGCTCAGCTCGGCCCGGTGGGTCATGCCCACGATGTCGTCGACGGTGTGGCGCAGCTGCCGCCCCGACGGTGTGGTCTGCGGCGTCCACCGATCGCGGTGGTGGGCTGGCACGTTGTTTCCCGGGTTGATCAGCACGTAGTCGGCCAGGTCGTCCAGCGACACCGAGCGGTGTGCCGTGAGCGGGTGGTCACCGGGCACGAGCACGGCGCGCGGCACTTCCTGGAGCACGGGCCCCACCACGACGCGGGGAGTCTCTAGCGCGGTTCCGTCGCCGCCGGGAGACCAGCACAGCGCGATGTCGGTCTCGCCGGCCAGCAGTGCGGGCTCCGGATCGAGCCGGTGCCGAAGGTGCAGGGTGTTCAGGTACACGTGGCACTCGGGATATCGCCGTTCGAACGCGGCCACGAGGCCGGTGACCACGTCGTTGCCCATGCTCGGCAGGTAGCCGACCCGCAACTGGCTGGTGATGTCGCGGGCGGCGGCCCTGCTCTCCCGCAGCGCGCGCTGCAGCTCGTCGTAGCCGCGCTGCGCGCCGACCAGGAACCGCGCGCCGAGCGGGGTGAGGCTCACCTGCCGATTCGAGCGCTCGAACAGCGTGCCGCCGATCTCGGACTCGAGCGAGCGAATGGTCTGGCTGACCCTGCCCTGCGTGACGCGCAACCGGGTGGCGGCACGACCGAAGTGGAGTTCCTCGGCCAATGCGAGGAACACCTCGACCTCTCGCAGTTCCACGCCGAAACTCCCCAGGAAGAAACACTCCGAACCGGCACTTTTACCAGATCAGCGCATGTCACGGGCGAAGTTCGGCCCACACGATCTTGCCGTCGGGCGTCTCGGAGACACCCCAGTCGTCCGCCATCGCCGAGATGAGCAGCATGCCGCGCCCGTTCTGTTGGTCCGGGGCGGGATCGCGCAGCACCGGCGGTGTCCGGTTGCTGTCACCGACCTCGATGCGCAGCAGTTCACCGGCACGCAGCAGGCGGAGGGAGGCGGGCGCGTCGCCGTGCAGCACGGCGTTGGTGACGAGTTCGGTGACGATCAGCAGGATGCTCTGGCGGGTGCCGTCGTCGAGAGAGCCGAGCACCTCGTCGGTGGCGTGCCTGGCCTCCGACGGCATCCGTTGATCCGCCCGCAGCCGCAGTTCCAGCAGCACGGTGCCGGACGAGCGGTCCGTCTGCTCAGTCATCCGGCCCGTCACCGGCGTCGCTCGCCCGCTCGATCTCGAAGAGCGGAACGAGGCCGGCGATCTGCAGGACCCGGTAGGCGAACCGGTCCACGTTGACGAGCTTGACGGAGCCTCCGCGCTCGGTCACGGTCGTGTGCGCCCTGACCAGAGCGCTGATGCAGGCCGAGTCGAAAAACGACAGCCGGGCGAAGTCCACCACGAGCCTGCCCGCTCCGGCGGAGAACAGGGAGTCCAGTGCGGCTTCCAGTTGCGGCGCGACTCCATGGTCGATCTCACCGCTCAGCGCGATGTGTCCCTCGCCGTCGCTCACGAGCTCGGCGTGGACGACCGTCGTCGTGGTGGCACCCGTTGGTTCGTCGCCGTTGGTCATGGTCCGGTCTCTCCTGGTCGTGCTCGGTGAGCATGTGCCTGGGTTTGAACCTCCCCTGGAGGTCGGTCATGCTGTGCCCTAAGTTTGCCAGGAGGATCGCGAATCCTCAGCGCGACGACCTGTGCCGAGCAATATCACCCAAGGGCGCCATGGAGGACAACAGGATGACCGCCGGTTCCGACCCGACGATCAGGGACAGCGTGACGGCGTTCTTGAAGGATCACCGGCAGGACATCGAGCGGGTCTGGGCGTCCACCGCTCTGTTCACCGCCCGCAGGCCGGCCGACGCCGCCGAGGAGTGCTCCGAGCTGCTCACCGGGATCGTCGAGGTGATCGTCTCGGGTGGCGAGGAGAACGCGGCGGCGACGGGTTTCGCGTCGGTGCGCCCGGTGCTGACGTCACTGGCCGCCCGCTCCGCCGGGGGGCCGTCCGGCAGCGACCGGCCAGACGTCACGGTGCTGAAGGGGCCGCTGCTGAGGCTCTGGCACGACCGGGCGCCCGCGGAGACGGCCTACCGCGGCGACCTCCTGCTGTCGAACGTCCTCAACACCCTCCGCATCGCGCTGCTGGAGATCGAGCTCTCCGCGGGGGCGGACACGATCCTCGCCCAGCGCGCTCAGCTCACCGAGCTGTCGACCCCGGTGATCAAGCTGTGGGACGGCATCCTCGCCATTCCGCTCATCGGCACGCTCGACAGCACGCGTGGCCAGACGGCGACGGAGAGCCTGCTCGAGCAGATCGTCGCCCAGCACGCGCGGGTGGCGATCCTCGACATCACCGGCGTCACGGCCGTGGACACCCTTGTCGCGCAACACCTGCTGAAGACCGCGGTCGCTGCCAGGCTGATGGGCGCGGAGTGCATCATCAGCGGCATCCGGCCGCAGATCGCCCAGACGATGGTGCAGCTCGGTATCGACCTCGGCGAGGTGGCCACGCGCGCGACGCTCGCCGACGCCTTCGCGCGGGGACTGAGCATCATCGGGATGAAGGTCTCCAATGACGAGCGGAACGCCGGGTAGACGACCATGAGCAGGACCTCCGTCATCGAGCTGCAGGACGTGCTGCTGGTGACGATCCAGGGCGAACTGACCGACCGCGATGCCATGGCGTTGCAGGAGGAGCTCACCAGCAGCGTCGCGAGCAGCAGCGCGCGCGGCGTGCTCATCGACGTCTCCGGGCTCGACATCGTCGACTCGTTCCTCGCCAGGACGTTGCACGACATCGCAGCCGCGAGCGCCTTGCTCGCGGCCGACACCGTGGTCGTGGGAATGCGGCCCGAGGTGGCCATCACGCTCGTGGAGCTCGGGTTGACCCTGCCGGGACTCGGCACGGCACTGACTGTCGCGGACGGGATGGACAAGCTGAACGGCTCCGCGAGGCCGCGATGACCGACATCCTCACCGTGCACGAAGTGCGGATCAACGAGGAGATCGACATCGTTCACGTCCGGCAGGCCGCGAGGGACCTGGCGGTGTCGGTGGGATTCTCCCTCGTGGAACAGACGAAGCTCGTGACGGCGGCGAGCGAGCTCGCGCGCAACACGCTCGTGCACGGCAACGGCGGGCGAGCCAGGATCGAGCTGGGCCGCGCCCTCGACGGCACCCCGACGCTGCGGCTCGCGTTCACCGACACCGGCCCCGGCATCGCCGACATCGACCAGGCGCTCACCGACGGCTACAGCAGTGCGGGCGGGCTGGGTCTCGGGTTGAGCGGTGCGCGCAGGCTCGCCGACGACTTCGACCTGGACACCGAACCCGGGAAGGGAACGACCGTGACGGTCGGGTTCCGCGCGCGCAGACCGGCGCGCGGATGACGGACTCCGTGCTCCCGGTCAGTGAGCCGGTGCACGTCGGCCAGGCCCGCTCCCTGGCCACGGCGGTGGCCCGCGGGCAGGACCTGCCCGACGAGCTCGTCGACCGCGTGGCCCTCACGGCGTCCGAGCTGGCGACGAACCTGGTCAAGTACGCCAGGGGCGGGCTGCTCGCGGTGAGCACGGGGCCGCTGGGGCTGGACCTGATCGCGACAGACTCGGGTCCCGGCCTGCGCGACGTCGAGGACAGCATGCGCGACGGGTTCTCCACCGCGGGTTCGATGGGGGCCGGGCTGGGCTCGGTGCGCAGGCTCGCCGACCGGTTCGACGTCTTCACGAGGCGCGGCGAGGGAACCACGGTGCTCGCGCGCTGGGTGCGCGGAACGCCCCAGTGGCGCGGCGTGCGGATCGGCAGCGTGCTGTTCACCGCGCCGGGGGAGACGGTCAGCGGGGACGGCTGGACCGCGGTCACGGCCGAGGGCATCGTGACCATCGTGCTCACCGACGGGCTCGGTCACGGACCCCTCGCCGCCGAGGCGAGCGAGGCGGCGATCGGGCACGTCGCGGCAGACCCCCGTGGCTCGCCCGCCGCGCTGCTGGCCGCGATGGACGACGACCCCGCCGCCGCACGCGGAGCGACGGTCGCGCTCGCGCAGTTCGATCTCGCCAGGGGGACACTGACGTTCTCCGGCGTCGGCAACATCACCGCTCGCCTGCTCGGCGAGGGCGGCGCTCGCGAGACACTGGTATCGGTTCCCGGGATCGTGGGGAGGAGGCAGCGGCGGGGGCGGCGGGCGAACGCGCTGGTCCGGCCCTGGTCCGCCGAGAGCTGGTTGATCATGCACACCGACGGAGTGTCCGAACGCTGGGCCTCGAGCGACTGGCCCGGCCTGTTCGAGCACGACCCCGCGACCGTGGCAGGCTGGGTGCTCGGGCAGCACATCCGGCTGCGGGACGACGCGTGTGTGCTCGCCATCGCCGGAGGTGAGGGTCCGTGACCACCGAACCGCGGCCTGCCGGCGAGCTGAGGGCCGAGGTCGAGCGGATCCTGCGAGACCGGAACTCCGCGCCCGAGCGGCTGCTCTCGATCACCGACGCCCTCGATGCGGACGGCACCGTCGCCGAGGTGCTCGGCCTGCTCACCGAGGTGATCCGCGAGCAGCAGGGCGAACTGCGCTGGCACCAGTCAGAGCTGGAGCAGACCAATGCGGGCCTGCTCGCGCTGCACGCCGAGATCGACCGGCAACGCCAGCGCACCGTCTTCCTCGACGACGTCAGCCGCGCGTCGGCGACCTCGCTGGACAGCGTCGAGATGCTCGACCAGGTCGCCGCGCTGCTGCGCCGCCACGGCCTGGCCCACCGCACACTCGTGTGGACGGCCGCGGACTACGGCCTCGTGTGTCCTGCAGACCCGCATCTCGGGCCGGACGAGGTGACGCTGCGGGCCTTCGCCTCGCACGAACCGGTCCAGCACGGGAGCAGCCGCGTCAGCGTGCCGCTCACGGCGGGCCCGCACGTGCTCGGCGTCTTCGACCTGCACCGCGACTCGGCCGAGTTCGACCACGAGGACATCGCGCTCGCCAAGGCCGTGGCCAACCGCGCCGCCGTCGGTCTGCGCAACGCCAACGAGTACGAGCGCGAGCACGAGCTGGCCGAGCGGTTGCAGCGCGCGATGCTGCCCACGCCCGTCTCGCACGACGAGCTCGACATCGTCGCCAGGTACCGCTCGGCGACGCGGGGAGTGCACGTCGGCGGCGACTGGTACGACGCGTTCCAGCGCCCGGACGGCACCGTCGTGCTCACGGTCGGCGACGTGACCGGCCACGGGCTCGACGCCGCCGTCGTGATGGGCAAACTGCAGAACGTGTTGCGGGCCTACGCCATCGAGGGCCACGGCCCCTCGGCGTCGCTGCGGCTGGTGCACGACCTGCTGCGCGGCGAACCGGGCCTGCTGTTCGCCACCGCCGTGGTCGCCGAGATCGAGCTCGGCACCGGGGTGATGCGCTGGGCCAGCGCGGGCCACCCACCGCCGCTGCTGCAGGACCGCGACGGGTCGGTGCGGTACCTCGACCTCGCACACGGGCCGATGCTCGGCGTCAACATCCCGTTCGACATCCCCGAGCACGAACGGCCGCTCGTGCCGGGTTCGTCGGTGGTGCTCTACACCGACGGGCTCATCGAGCGCCGCTCCAGCGACATCGACGCCGGTCTCGAGCGGCTGGCGGGGGCG
Source organism: Prauserella cavernicola (assembly GCF_016595675.1). Taxonomy (GTDB): domain Bacteria; phylum Actinomycetota; class Actinomycetes; order Mycobacteriales; family Pseudonocardiaceae; genus Prauserella_A; species Prauserella_A cavernicola. The sequence continues at coordinate 318,841 of NZ_JAENJH010000003.1, forward strand.
TTCACGGCGTGCGAGGCCGAGCGGCTCACGGAGCGCACCGAGTACGTGCTGACGACGATGCTCGGCGACTCCGACCACGACGACGACGTCTGTGTGCTGCTGTGCCGCTGGGCCGGTCCCTCGGAAACCGGGGGCCGGGCGTCCGCCTGATCACACTCGCTTCCCGAGTTATTTAGGTATGGCTAAGTTAACTCGCATGGTTTCCCCACTCTCCCGCCGGAGCCTGCTCGGCGGTGCCGCCGCACTCGCCGCCACGGGCCTGCTCAGCGCGTGCGGCCGCGGCGCCTCCGACTCGACCCCGTCCGGTTCGGGCGGCTGGACGTTCACCGACGACACCGGTGTCACGGTGAACCTCGACGCCCCGCCCGCCAAGATCGCCGGACTCAACGACGCCGTCGCGTCGCTGTGGAACTACGGCATCACCCCGGTCGGCGCCTTCGGCCAGACGAGCATCGCCGACGACGTGAACTTCGAGGGCAGGGACCTCTCGAAGGTCACGGAGCTGGGCGGAACCTACGGCGAGATCAACGTCGAGAAGCTCGCCAACGCGGCGCCCGACCTGATCCTGACCCACGCCTATCCGCTGGACTCCTCGGGCAAGATCGACCCGGAGAAGCCGTTCTTCGGCTTCAAGGACCTCGAACAGCAGAAGCTCGTCGGCGAGATCGCGCCGATCGTCGCGCTGGCGATGAAGGGCTCCGCGACCGGCGTCGTCGACCGCACCGTCGAGTTCGCGAAGTCGATCGGCGTCACCGAGGCGACGCTCGCGGGCCCGCGTGAGCAGTACGAGGCCGCCCGCACCCGGCTGGAGCAGGCCACGAAGTCCGGACTGACGGTGATGGCCGTCGCGGCCTACCAGGGCGAGGGCGTCCACATCGCGAAGGCACCCGACGACCCGGCGTTGCGCAGCTACACCGAACTGGGCCTGAACTACCACGACCCCGGCGGCTCCGTGTACTTCTGGGAGCAGGTGAGCTGGGAGAACATCGGCGAACACCCCGTCGACGTCGTGCTCTACTCGCTGCGCGCGATGACCGGCGAGCAGATGCTCACGCAGCCGACGTTCGCCATCACCCCGGCCGCCGAGGCGGGCCAGGTGTTCCCGTGGGAGTTCAGCTCGATGGACTACGTCGCCCAGGCCCGCGCCCTCGACAATCTCGCCGAGAACCTGGAGCGCTCCCGTAAGGTCACCTGATGGCGATCTCTGGTGCCGCGGACATCGCGGCGGCCGTGCGCGGTGGCGAACTGGATCCCGTCCGGCCCGTCGAGCAGGCACTCTCCCGGATCGAGGCCGCTGACGGCGTCGTCGGCGCGTTCCGTACGGTGCGCTCCGCAGCGGCGCTGCGTGAGGCCGTCGCGTTGCGCGAGCGCGCCGACCTCGCGAACCTGCCGCTGGCCGGGGTTCCGGTGGCGGTCAAAGACGTCGTGGGCGTGGCGGGCGAGACCGTCGAGTGGGGTTCGCGCGCGGGGCAGCGCACTCCGGCGAGCACCGACCACGAGGTGGTGGCCAGGCTGCGTGCCGCGGGCGCCGTGGTGGTCGGGCTGACGCGGGTGCCGGAGCTGTGCATCTGGCCCATGAGCGACACCCCGGAGGGCATCGCCCGCAACCCCCGCCAACCGTCCTATGTGGCCGGTGGTTCGTCGGGTGGCAGCGCCGCCGCGGTGGCCGCGGGCATGGTTCCCCTCGCACACGGCACCGACGGCGCCGGCTCGGTGCGCCTGCCCTCGGCGATGTGCGGCGTCGTCGGCATCAAACCGGGTCGCGGCGTGGTGGCCGAGTCCGGCGAGCAACACTGGTTCGGCATGTCCTCGCACGGCTCCATCGCGGCGACGGTCGCCGACGCAGCCCTGCTGCTGGGGGTACTCGCCGAACGAGACGACCTACTGGCCCCCGGCGAACCAGGCAGGCTGCGCGTCGCGGTGTCCACCCAGGTGCCGCTCACCCACGCGCCCGTGCCCCGGCCACTGCGCGAGGCCGCCACGCGCGCGGCCGCACGGCTCGGCTCGGCCGGGCACCGCGTGGTCCAGGCGACCCCGGACTACGGCACGGCGACCCTCGGCCTGCTCACGCGCTGGTTCGCGGGGCCCGCCGAACAGGCCGAGGAGTTCGACGCGAGCCTGCTGCAACGCCGCACCCGCACCCACGTGGCCATCGGCAACGTCGTCCGCAGGGCCGGGCTGGTGCGCGAGCGGACGGCAAGCGAGTGGACGCGGCGGGCCGAGGTGTTCTTCGCCGACCACGACGTGCTGGTCACGCCCTCGCTCGCGGCGAGGCCCCCGAAGGCCGTGCGCTGGCACGAGCGCTCCTGCCTCGCCAACGCCGTGCCCTCGGTCCAGGTCGCCGGGTTCGCCGGATTGTGGAACCTCGCGGGCTTTCCCGCCATGTCGGTGCCCGTGGGTGGTTTCGACGACGGCCTGCCCATCGGCGTGCAGCTCGTCGCCGCGCCCGGCGGGGAAGCCACCCTGCTGGCCGTCGCGGCCCAACTGGAACAGGCCACCCGGACGCGGTGAAGGCCACCGCTGCGGCGGGAGGTGGCGTTCACGGATGTCGCGGTCGCGGCGTCAGGACGTCGGCTTGGTGGCGTAGGCCTTGTCGCGGTCGGGGTAGGGCTTCGGCTTGTCCGGCCGGCCGTCCGAAGAAGGCCCGCCTGACGCGGCAGGCACGTCGGCCAGCTCGCTGTCCTCGTCCTGCACCGGCACCAGCGCGGTCTCGCCCTGCTTGAGAACCTCGTCGGCCTCGCGCAGCCTGGCGCGGGCCTCCTCCCGGATCTTGGTGAGCCGGTCGACCTTGTCGTTGGCTTCCGTGGTGCGCCGGTCGGCCTCCGACGTGGCGTTGTCGACCAGCTGCTTCGACTTCGTGGTCGCCTCGTCGACGAGCCGTTTGGCCTCCGTGGTGGCGTCCGAGATCCGCCGCTCGGCCGCGTTCTTGCTCGCCGTCTTCTGGTCGGCGACGTGCTTGTCCAGCGCGGCGTGGTCGGCGGCCAGCTTCGCGTCGAACTCGCGCTCGAGGTTGCGCCGCTTGCGCTCGGCCTCGGTGTCGAGCCGCTCCCGCCGCTGGGCAGCCGTGTTGGTCAGCTCCTCGACCTCGGTCTTCGTGGCGGCCAGTGCGTGCTCGTGCTCCTGCGCCAGGGCCTTCGCGTGACTGTCGAGGGTCTCCACCAGCTTCATGTAGCGCTCGTGGAGCTTCTTCGAGACGTCGCCGCTCTCCGCCCAGTTCTTCTCGGCGGCCTCCTCCGCGCGGGAGACGATCTCCTCCGCCCGCGTGTTGGCGAGGTTGACGGTGCGCTGCATCCGCTCGTCGAGGTCCTCGACCCGCTCGGGCGGCTTCTTGAGCTCCTCCACCCGGTTCTGGAGCCTGCCCACCTCGCGCCGGGCGCTCTCCAGCTCGCGGGAGACGGTGCTGGACTGGGCCATCGCCGAGTCGCGCTCGGCGAGCACCCGTCGCAGCTGTGCCTCGACGTGCTCGACGTACTGCAGCACCTGATTGCGGTCGAACCCGTGCCACGCCTGGGTGAAGTCGCGCCGGAGCGGCAGCAGGCGGTTGTCGTGCTCGGAAGCCATGCCCTGACCGTACCCGCGCACGGGGTGTCGCCGGTATCTGGCAGGGCAAGAAACGGTGTGGCGTCTGTCCACCTGAGATTTCACAGGACCGGGCGCCACCCCGGTTACCGAGGGTTCGTCACCAGTGGAATCCGCGCGTGAGCTTGACGAGCGCGCCCGCGGCCTTCGACAGGTGTTTGTCGCCCTTGCCAATGTTGAGCTTGCCCGTCCCACCTGCCGCGGTGGAGTCAGGGAAGACCCGGTAGCCCTCGTAGGCGACGGCGTCGACGAGGTCCGGCGCGAACGCGTAGGCAGCCTGGATCAGGTAACCCTCCGGCGAACCGATGTGCTTCGGCCGGTTCTTCAGTCCGCGCACCACCATTTTTGCGGCCTGCTCGGGAGATTTGGTGGGGAAGGCGTCGTAGATCTTCGTCGGGCGGATCATCGGTGTGCGCACGAGCGGCATGTGGATGGTCGTGAACGTGATGCCGTCGCCGTGGGTCTCGGTGGAGACGATCTTGCTGAAGTAGTCCAGCGCGGCCTTGGAGGCCACGTACGCGGAGAACCGCGGCGCGATGCCCTGCACCCCGATCGACGACACGTTGACGACGTGACCGAACTTGCGCTCGGCCATGTGCGGCAGCAGCGCGAGGATCAGCCGCACGGCGCCGAAGTAGTTGATGGCCATGGCGCGCTCGAAGTCGTGGAACCGGTCGGTGGACAGCCGCACCGAGCGCCGGATCGACCGGCCCGCGTTGTTCACCAGCATGTCCACGCGCCCGTGCTCGGCGAGCATCGCGTCGACGGCCTTGTGCACCGACTCCTCGTCGGTGAGGTCGGCGGGATAGACCGAGGCCTGGCCCCCCGCGGCGACGATCTCGTCGCGCAGTTCCTCCAGCTCGTGCCTGCGCCGCGCGACCAGCAGCGGAACCCCGCCCTCGGCCGCGACCTGCAGCGCAGTGGCCCTGCCGATGCCCGACGAGGCGCCCGTGATGACGATCCGGCGGCCGTCGAGCTCGCCGCGGGGGCCGTGCTTGCGGGCGCGGAACGGGTCGAGGTGCTCGCGCCAGTACCGCCACAGTGCGGGCGCGTACGTGTCGAGCGCCGGGACGTCCACTCCGGACCCGGCGAGCGCCTTGCGGGTGGAGGCCGACGAGAACACGGCCGGCAGCGTCAGCGTCTCCAGCAGCACGGGCGGAATGCCCAGCCGGTTGAGCACGGCGTTGCGCGCGATGGTCACCCCGGGCACGTGCTCGGAGAGCTTGACCAGGTTGACGATGCCGCGCGAGACCCGCTCGCCGAGCTCGGCGTTGATGGTCGGCGCGCCCGCGGCCCTGGCGAACGCGTTGTAGACCGAGGCCACCGGCTGCGGTTCGGGATTGACGAGGTGGAACGCGCGCCCGTCGAGGCCGTCGGTGGTCACCAGCTCGAGCAGGGCCTTGGCGACGTAGTCCACCGGCACGATGTTGGTGTCGCCGATGTCGGGGCCCACCGCGGGCACGTTCGGCAGCGACGTGAGCCTGCTGATGGCGCTGAACAGGTAGTAGGGGCCGTCGACCTTGTCCATCTCGCCGGTCTCGGAGTGCCCGACGACGATGGCGGGCCGGTACACCCGCCACGGCACCTCGTGCTGTTCGCGCACCAGCCGCTCGGCCTCGAACTTCGTGCGGTGGTACGGCGTGACGAGCCGCTGGCCCGCGTCGAACATGTCCTCGGTGAACACGCCCGAGTAGTCACCGGCGACGGCGACCGACGAGATGTGGTGCAGACAGCCCGCCCGCACGTCGGCGGCGAGCTCGATGACGTGGCTCGTGCCCTCGACGTTGGCCTTGATGCTCGCCTCGTCGTCGGCGGTCAGGTCGTACAGCGCGGCGAGGTGCACGAGGTGGTCGACGTTGCCGCGCAGCCGGTCGCGGTCGGCCTCGGTGACGCCCAGGCCCTCCGCGGAGAGGTCGCCGGTCACCAGCGACACCTTCTCCGGATGCGGCCACTGCTGGACCAGCCCGGTCAACCGCTCCCGCGAACCCTCGCGCACCAGCAGCGTGACCTGCTCGGTGTCGTCCCTGCCGAGCAGGAGCCGCGTGAAGTGGCGCCCGATCAACCCCGTCGCGCCGGTAACCAGATACGTCGCCATTGGCGCATTGTGTCAGGCGGGTTCGGCGATGACGACCCTGTTCTCCGCATATCCGGTATTGCCGCCGAGCCAGCGTCCCCCGCAGGTCACCAGCACGATCCGGTGCTTGCCGCTCTGGCTGAACAGCTCGGTGGCTCTGGCGGGCAGCTCGTCCTTGTGCAGCGTGACGATCTGGGCGACGCGGTAGGTCCACACCTTTCCGTCGGCGTCGGTCACCGTCACCTTCTCGTCGACGCCGACGTCCCACAGTTCGGAGAACGGCCCCGTCTGGCCATGCCAGTTGACGTGGCCCGCGAACACGCTCGCGCCGCTCGGCGCGCCAAGGCCCGCACCCCACCACGTGGCGTCGCCGAGGTCGTCGGGAACCGGCAGCACCGCGTCGGCGCCCACCTCCTCGCGCACGAGGTTCGCGGTGCCGCCGTCGGGCAGCTGGATGGTGCCCGGCCGCTGCCCGCTCGACACCGGCTGGTCCCGCACGGGCGGCGGCGCCTCCGACGTGCTCGGTGGCGGCGGGCTGGGCGGCGGTGGTGCCGGTTCGGGTTCGGGCTTGGCCTCCGTCGTCGGCGGGGGCTCCTGCCGTACCTGCTGCGCGGCGGCACCGGGTTCGGCGCTGCCCGCGATGGCGACGGTCGGCGGGAGCGCGAGCACGCCCACCACCACCAGCTCGGCGGCGAGGACGGTGCCCGCTCCCATCAGGTAGGCCTTGGCCCACCTGCGTTTGCCGCGCTTGGAGTAGGTCGCCATCAGTCGCGCGTGAACCGCCTTCTGGCGACCAGGCCCACGAGCCCGGATGCCACGAGCGCGAGCACTCCCATGCCGGCGAGCGCGCCCACCGGCGTGCTCGACGTGGTGGAGCTCTGCGCGACCGTCGTGGGTTGGTCACCGGCCGGGATCGTGTGCGGCACCTGGTCGGCGACGTTGGCGATCTCCAGCACGAGCGTGTCTCCCGGTTGCACCGTGCCGCACGCCGATGGCGGATTCGCCGGGTCGAACGCGTCGTCGTAGCCGTTCGGCGGGCTCACCTCGACGATGCAGATCTCCTGCGGTGTCCGGAGGTTCTCCAGCGTGACGACACCCTGCTCGCCCTCCGACGTGACGACGGCAGGCTTGCCGTCCTCGCCGACGATCGGCTCGCCGTCCTGACCGAGTGCGGGTTCGGTCTTGTCCGCCGCGGTCAGCCGCAGCGGGACGCCCGCGATGCCCTTGCCGGTCTCGGAGTCGACCTTCGCGACGCGCACGACGCCGGGCGCCGTGACGGCCTGCGTGGTGGCCTCGGCGGTCAGTTCCTGCTCGCCGCCGGTGGAGACCACGCGCTGCGTGTCGGCGGTGACGGGGTCCTGCACGTACGGCCGGTCGGCCGGCGCCGACAGCGACGCGGCGACCTTCGGGTTCTCGCCGGTGGGCGACACCTGCAAAGTCGCGGTGCCGTCCTCGCCGGTGGTGACGGTCTGCTCGCCGTCGAGCTCGGCGTCGGTGAGCGTGAGCGTCACCGGCACGCCGGGAACGCCCTCGCCCGCGGCGTTGGTGACGCCGACGGTCCACTCACCGGGGGTGCCGATGGTCTGGGCCTCGTCGGGGGCGGTGACCGACGCGGTCCACGGGCCGCGGTTGGCCTCGGCGTCGGCGCGCAGCCGCTCGACGGCTTCCTTGGCACCGCCGGGCAGCTTGCCGAACTGCAGGTCGATGTCGTAGCCGATCTCGTTGAACGGCTTGGCCGGGTCGAGGTCGGCAGGCGAGCGCGGCGCCGCGGTCCACGAGTGCAGCAGGTGCGCGAGCGCGGCCGCCTCGTCGGGGTTCTGCGTGTCGCCGTAGCGCAGCAGCAGGTAGGAGATGTTGGCCGCGACGTCGGGGGAAAGTTTCTCGCCCCACTTCGTCAGCAGCTCGTCGCCAGGCTGGTAGACCTCGTCGGTGTCCGGGGCCTTGAGCGCGAACGAGACACAGAAGACCTGCTTGTCGCCGACCATATAGGAGCCGACCCAGTCGAAGGCGCGGTCACGCCCACCCCAGGACTGGCCGGGTGTGGTCCGGTGGCCGACGCCCTCGTCCACCTCGGCTGAGGCGGTCGGTGCGACCACGACCAGGGTCAATGCGGCCAGCGCGCTCGCGAGTAGCAAGCGCAGCAAGGTAGCCGGGCGTGTCGTTCGCCCCACGGTTTTCCCCCTTGTGTGAAAGTTCCCGACACGCGTTCGGTGAAGATCGGGATACGCCTGGTGAGAATCTCCCGAAACGGGTGATCATCACAATCGGCCAGCCGGTGGACGTCGCCGGGCGGCAATCGGCACCGAAGTTTTACGGTGGGTGCACACGCCCGACGCGGTGATGTGGGTAAAGTCGCCTTTACTGACCTACGGGAACCGGCCGGCACGCGCGGTCGTTATGCCCATTGCAAGTGCCAGGAGATCCAGGAGGATCAGGTGCGAACCTCAAGCAACCCCGCGTTCCGGAACCTGCCCACGGGCAGCGCGGCTTCCGGATCGTACGCCGGCTTCAACCAGCCGCAGGGTGGCGTACCCGGGTACGGCCCTCCGCAGGCCCCCGCCGGCTCCGCCGACCGCCCGATGACGGTTGACGACGTCGTGATGAAGACCGGTGCGGCGCTGGGCGTGACCCTGGTCGTCGGCATCATCACCGCGATCTGGGCACAGGGCCAGGCCGCCGCTGACGCGATGGGCCCGATCCTGGGCGCCATGATCGGCGGCATGCTGGTCGGCCTCGTGCTGTCGCTGATCATCATCTTCAAGCAGATCGCCAACGCCCCGATGACGCTCGCGTACTCGGCGGCCGAGGGTGTGTTCCTCGGTGCGATCACCGGTGTCTTCGAGCTGATGTTCCCCGGCATCGCACTGCAGGCGGTGCTCGGCACCGCGGCCGTGTTCGTGGTGATGCTGGTGGTCTACAAGACCGGCGCCGTCAAGGTCACCCCCAAGCTCACCAAGTGGATCATCGGCGCGCTGGGCGGCGTCGCGATCCTGATGCTGCTCAACCTGGTGCTCGGCCTGTTCGGCGTGAACATGGGCATCCGGGACGCCAGCAGCCCGCTCGCCTACATCTTCAGCATCGTCTGCATCGGCATCGCGGCGTTCAGCTTCCTGCTGGACTTCGACATGGCCGACAAGGCGATCCGCGAGGGCGTGCCGGCCAAGTTCGCCTGGTACGTCGCCTTCGGTCTGATGACGACGCTGGTGTGGCTCTACCTCGAGATCCTGCGCCTGCTGTCGTACCTGCAGAGCGACTAGCGCGAGCAACCTGCTTCCTGGACGAGGGGCGCCCGGCCACACGGCCGGGCGCCCCTCGTCGTTTCACTCGGTCGGGGGTAGGCCGGTGGCTCCCGGTGACGGCGTGTTAGATGGTCTGGTCCTGAACACGTGCGTTTGTGAGGTTTGCCGTGACGGTTCCGCCTTATCCTGGCCAGCCGGATTCCGGCCGACCGAACCCCTACGGCCCGCCGCCTTCGGGCCCGCCGTCCTTCGGCCAGTCGCCGCAGTACCCGCACCAGCCTCACCAGCCGCAGCAGCCCGGTCCTTACGGCGCCCCTGGCTATGGCCAGCAGCCGGGCCAGCCCAACCCGTACGGCCAGCCCGGACAACAGCCCGGTGAGCCCAACCCGTACGGCCAGCAATCCGGTCAGCCGGGTCAGTCCAACCCGTACGGCCAGCCCGCCCAGCCGAACCCGTACGGCCAGCCCGGCCAGCAGCCCGGCCAGCAGCCCGGCGCCTTCGGCAGCCCGGGATTCCCTCCCGGCCCGTTCGCCGAGCCGCCGCCCCCGCCGAAGAAGAAGAGCCGCTGGCTCAAGATCGGTCTTCCCGTCGCGCTCGTCGTGGTGCTCGGCGTCGCCGGGCTGTACTTCCTCGGCCTGCGCTCGGCGGGCTGGATGGCGGAGGAGGGCGAGTGCCTCAGCGTGCCCGAGTTCTCGTCCAACGCCGAGGAACAGCCGAGGAAGGTCGACTGCTCAGACTCCGACGCGAACGTGAAGGTCGCGGTGCGGCTCGAGGGCAACGAGAGCTGCCCCGAGGGCGACTACGACCAGATCAACTACGACGACGTCAAGTTCTGCCTGATGCTCAACGCCGAGGAGGGCGACTGCTTCGCCGACGTCTCCTCGATGACCAAGGGCTACCGGCACGTGGAGTGCTCCGACCCCGACGCGGAGCTGAGCATCGTCAAGGTCGTGACCGGCGAGACCGACCCCAGCACGGCCTGCGGCGACACCGACGCCGAGTCGGGGGCGGTCTACACCAAACCCGCCACCGTGCTCTGCCTGGCGCAGCCGCAGACCGTGTGAGCCCGCTCAGCTGAGTCGTTCGAGCACCATCGCCATGCCCTGGCCGCCGCCGACGCACATGGTCTCGAGGCCGAACTGCTTGTCGTGGTGCTGCAGCGAGTTGATCAGCGTCGAGGTGATGCGCGCGCCGGTCATCCCGAAGGGGTGGCCGACCGCGATCGCCCCGCCGTTGACGTTGAGCCGGTCGAGCTCGATGCCGAGGTCGCGGTAGGACGGGATCACCTGCGCGGCGAAGGCCTCGTTGATCTCGACGAGGTCGATGTCGCCGATGGACAGGCCCGCACGCCCGAGCGCCTGCTGCGAGGCCTCGACGGGGCCGTAGCCCATGATCTCCGGCGAGAGTCCCGAGACTCCCGTCGACACGACCCTGGCCAGCGGCGTGATGCCGAGCTCGCGGGCCTTGGTGTCGCTCATGACCACCACGGCGGCGGCGCCGTCGTTGAGCGGGCAGCAGTTGGCCGCGGTGACGCGGCCGTCGGGCCGGAAGACCGGCTTGAGGCCGGAGACGCCCTCCAGCGTCACGCCGGCCCTCGGGCCGTCGTCCTTCGCCACGACGGTGCCGTCGGGCAGCGTCACCGGCGTGATGTCCTTGGCCCAGAAGCCGTCGGCGATGGCCTTCTCGGCGAGGTTCTGTGAGCGCACGCCGAACTCGTCCATCTCCTCGCGCGAGACGCCCTTGAGCCGTGCCAGGTTCTCCGCGGTCTGTCCCATCGCGATGTAGACGTCGGGCACCTGCCCGTTGTCCCGAGGGTCGGTCCAGCTCTCGGCGCCCTGTTCGGCGACCTTCGCGGTGCGGGCCTCGGCGTCGGCGAAGAGCGGGTTGTGCGTGTCGGGCCAGGAGTCGGAGCTGCCCTTCGCGAACCGCGACACGGTCTCGACGCCCGCGGAGACGAACACGTCGCCCTCGCCCGCCTTGATGGCGTGCAGTGCCATGCGCGTGGTCTGCAGGCTCGACGAGCAGTACCGCGTGATCGTGCAGCCGGGCAGGTGGTCGTAGCCGAGTTCCACGGCGACGGCTCGGCCCATGTTGAAGCCGGACTCGCCGCCGGGCAGGCCGCAGCCGAGCATCAGGTCGTCGATGTCGGCGGGGTCGAGCTGCGGCACCTTGTCGAGTGCCGCGCGCACCATCTGGACGGTCAGGTCGTCTGGCCGCAAGTCCACCAGCGAGCCCTTGCCCGCCCTGCCGATGGGCGACCGGGCGACGGCGACGATGACGGCTTCTGGCATGGCGCGTACTCCTTTGCACGACGACTACTAAGCGGATGCTCAGTGCTCTTATCCTGCATCCTGACAGCAACGAAGGCCACCCTGGCAGCGTCGTCGGACACAGTCAGGATGGCCTTCGGGAGTTCGTGCTCTGGCGAGCCCTACTGGGCGACGATGCGGCCGCTGCCGCCCACCGGGTACTCGGCCGAGGTGACCGCGCCGCCGAGGCCGTCGGTCAGGAAGCCCTCCAGTGCCTGCTGGTAGGTCGTGCCCACCGGCGTGAACGGCAGGTCCTCGAACGGATAGCCGTCGCCACCGCGCGCGGAGAAGTCGTTCGTCGCGACCGAGACCGGCGGACCGTCCACGACCTGGCCGTCGGCCACGAGCACCGTGCCGTCCTCCAGCGTCACGTCCTGGACCCGCTCGCCGGGCGTGACGATGGTGCTGGAGCCTTCCTCCACGACCTGGGCCGTGCGGCTGGGGTCGTAGGTGAACGACAGGCCGGAGACCTGCATGAACTGCCCGCCCGCGCCCGGAGCCGCCGAGACGCCGCGCTCGAGCAGCTGGCGGAGCACGTCCCTCGGGACCTCGGGCACCACGGCGACGAAGTTCGAGAACGGCGCCACCTCGTAGGTGTTGAGCGCCGAGATGTCGCCCGCGGGCAGAGTGGAGTCGTTGCGGATGCCGCCGCCGTTCTGGATGCCCACCTGAGGCGGAGTCACGCCGTACTCCTCGGCGCGCTGCTGGCCAGCCCAGCGGAGGCCATCGGACACCAGGTTGCCCAGGTTGGTCTCGCGCGAGCGCACGTCGTTGCGCACGCCGTTCAGCGGCACCTCACTGGTCGCGACCACGGTCTCGGCCAGGGTCTCCAGGTGTTCGGTGACCGGCTTCTCGACCTCGGCGCGCACGCGCGCGTCGCCCTCGACCGCGTCGGGACCGACACCGGACACGCGCACCGGGCCGGTCTGGGCCTCGTCGACGTTGACGACCTCGCCGCGCCAGTTGAAGTTCAGCACCAGCCTGCCGATGTACTTGTAGTCACCGGTGGTGGTGACCACGGGCACCTGCCTGCCGTTCTTGTCGTCGGCGTAGAGCGGGAAGCCTCGCTCGGCGGTGTCACCGGGGATGAGCCGGTCCTCGGGGCCGGCGAGGATCTCGCCGCCGCCGGCGCCCACCACCGCGTCGATGCCGGAGAGCTCCGGCACGAGCGCGAGCTCGTTGTCGATGTCCTGCAGGTGGCTGACGAGCACGACCTTGTTGATGCCCCGGCGCGAGAAGTCCGAGGCGAGCCCGTTGGCGATCCCGGCGAGATCCCCGCTGACCTCCACGTTGCGGGGGCTTGAGAGCGCGGGAAGCTCGGGCGTGGTCAGTCCGATCATGCCGACGCGCTGGCCCGAGGAGCGAAGGACCTTGCTGCGCACGATCGTCCCGTCCTGCGCGTGCGCGTCGAGTTGCGGCTCGCCAGAGACGTCGAGGTTGGCGCTGACGAAGTCCAGCGAGCCGCCGAAGCTCTCGATGAAGTCGCCGAAGATCTCGGGGCCGAAGTCGAACTCGTGGTTGCCGATCGCGCTGCCGTCGTAGCCGATGCCCTGCATCGCGAGCGCGTCGTAGAACGGAGCGTCGTCCTCGAGACTCGCGGAGAACTCGGGACCCGCGAGGTAGTTGTCGCCCCCGGACAGTGCGACCTCGCCGCGCCAGAGCGCCTGGCCCCGCTTCGGCAGGCCGGTGGTCGCCTCCTTGCGGAGGTCGTCCATCAGCGTCGCGGCGCGCGAGGGGCTGCCGTACGGGTTGGCACCGCCGTCGGCGATCGGGCCCTCGTCGGTGCCGTCTCCCGCCACACCCAGCAGCGCCGACTCCATGTCGTTGGTGAAGAGCACGCTCAGCGTGAAGGTGGGGATCTTGTCCAGGAGTCCGGCCGACGCCGGCGCGCTCGTGGAGACGAGCAGTGCGCCGGTGAGCGCGGTGATGACCGCAGCCCGCGCGCGGTGTTTCCGTAGGGGTCTCACGGTGTCGCTCCTCGCGAGTTCACTCGAAAGCATGGCCCGGAGAGCTAAGCACAGCGGTCCTTTTCGGACAATGGGGTTCAGCCGTGCCGATGTCGCGAAGTCGGTGAGTGTTTACGCTGATGACATGGAATACGCCGAACACGTCATCGACCTCGTGGGAGACACCCCGCTGGTCAAGCTGGGCACTCTCGCCGAAGGGCTGAGCCCGCTCGTGCTGGCCAAGGTCGAGTACCTCAACCCGGGCGGCAGCGTGAAGGACCGCATCGCGCTGCGCATGGTGGAGGCCGCCGAGGCCTCGGGTGAACTGCGGCCAGGGGGCACGATCGTGGAGCCCACCTCCGGCAACACCGGGGTGGGACTCGCCATGGTCGCCCAGCGCAGGGGCTACAAGTGCGTGTTCGTCTGCCCCGACAAGGTCAGCGAGGACAAGCGCAACGTCCTCAAGGCCTACGGGGCGGAGGTCGTGGTGTGCCCGACTGCCGTGCCGCCGGAGCACCCCGAGTCCTACTACAGCGTCTCCGACCGGCTGGTCACCGAGATCGAGGGCGCCTGGAAGCCCAACCAGTACGCCAACCCGAACAACCCGGAGAGCCACTACCACTCCACGGGCCCCGAGCTCTGGCAGCAGACCGACGGCCGGATCACGCACTTCGTCGCGGGTGTGGGCACGGGCGGCACCATCTCGGGCACCGGGCGTTACCTCAAGGAGGTCTCCGGCGGCAAGGTGCAGGTGATCGGCGCCGATCCCGAGGGGTCCGTCTACTCGGGTGGCACGGGCAGGCCGTACCTGGTCGAGGGTGTCGGTGAGGACTTCTGGCCGCAGACCTACGACCGCGACGTCGCCGACGAGATCATCGCGGTCTCCGACGCCGACTCCTTCCACACCACGCGCCGCCTCGCAGGCGAGGAGGGGCTGCTCGTCGGCGGCTCGTGCGGCATGGCGGTGGCCGCCGCGCTGCGGCTGGCGAAGCGCCTCGGACCCGACGACGTCGTCGTGGTGCTGCTGCCCGACGGCGGCCGCGGCTACCTGGGCAAGGTCTTCAACGACGCCTGGATGTCCTCCTACGGCCTGCTGCCCCCGGACTCCACCGGCGCGACCGTGGGCGAGGTGCTGCGCCGCAAGGGCGGTGGCCTGCCCGACCTGGTGCACACGCACCCGAACGAGACGGTGGCCGAGGCGGTGTCGATCCTGCGCGAGTTCGGCGTCAGCCAGATGCCCGTCGTGAGCGCCGAACCGCCGGTGATGGCGGCCGAGGTCGTGGGCGCGGTCAACGAGCGGGATCTGCTCGACGCGCTGTTCACCGGAAAGGCCGCGCTCGCCGACCGGCTGGAGACGCACATGTCCCCGCCGCTGCCGACCATCGGCGCAGGTGAGCAGGTCAGTTCTGCCATGTCGGCCCTGACCTCGGCGGATGGCGCGCTCGTGCTCGAAGGCGGCAAACCGGCGGGGGTCGTGACGCGCCAGGACCTGCTCGCGTTCCTGTCGGGGCACTAGAAGTCGGACATGTCTCATCGCGCCACTGATCAGGGGCGTTACGAGCGGTGGCAAGTCGCATCCGATACCGTGTGCGCGAGCAAAACCATCACGCAAGGTCCTCGTCTAGGGGGTTCAAGACCCACATGAGTGCTCCGCAGCCGCCGAATCAGCCGTGGGGCGGCGGACAGCAGCCGCCCCAGGGCCCTCCGAGTGGCCCTCAACCACAACAAGACAGCCCGTTCGGCGCCTCCGAGCCGACGCAGGTCGTGCAGCCGCAGCAACAGCAGCAGCCGCCGCAGGGGGACTCGCCGTTCGGTGACGGTCCGGAGCCCACTCAGGTGGTGCAGCCGGTGCAGCCGCAGCAAGGCGAGGGCCAGGGAGCGGAGTCGACCCAGCTCGTGCCTCCTGGTTCGCAGCCGCCGGCCTCGATTCCCTATGCGCCGCCGCCCAGCGCGGCCGACAACCCCGCGGCGATGAACCCGCAGGGTCCCTTCGGCCAGCCGCAGCCTCCGCAGGGCGGATTCGGCGCGCCGCAGCAGCCGCAGCAGGGCTTCGGTCAGCCGCAGCAGGGCTTCGGCCAGCCGGGCGGGTTCGACCCCGCGCAGGGTCAGGGCGGCTTCGGCGGACCCCCGCCGGGAGGACCTTTCGGTGCGCCGCCCGCCTCGCCGTTCGGCGCTCCGGCCGGTGGCAGCGGCGGTGGCGGCAACAAGCTGTTCGCCTGGATCGCCGGTGGCCTGGTCGCCGCGCTGGGTCTGGCCACTCTGATCATGGCGATCACGCTGTTCATCGACATCGGCGGCGCCGGCGGCAACTCCGAGGACGACCTGATCGCGCAGTGCGTCGACCAGGGTCCCGGGCTCACCGAGGAGCAGTGCCGGCAGGCGCTCGAGCAGGCTGGCGGCGCCGACGCGATCAACGAGCGGGTTTCCGAGGCGGCAGCCGTTCCCGGGCAGATCTACTTCTACCTGGTCCTCGGCCTGGTCGGCGGTGCCGCCTCGCTGGGTGCGGGCGTGCTGCTGGCGATCGCCGACCGGGTCGGCGCGGGCCTGCGCAAGATCGTCCCGTACCTCACGGTCGGTGGCGGCTTCCTCGCTCTGCTGGGCGCCGTCCTGCTGATGACGGAGGGCGGCAGCGAGCTCACCCGAGTCATCTTCATCCTGATCTTCGGCATCCTCATCCTGGCTGTCGGCGTGGTCGCGGTCATTCCGCAGACGGCGAAGTTCGTCGGTCTCGGTGGTGGCTCCGGCGGTCCTGGCGGCCCCGGTGGCTTCGGTGGTCCCGGCGGTCCCGGTGGCTTCGGCCAGCCCGGCGGCTTCGGACCGCCGAGCCAGCCCGGTGGCTTCCAGCAGCCCGGTCAGCCCGGTGGCTTCGGTCAGCCGGGTCAGCCCGGTGGTTTCGGTCAGCCGGGCCAGCCCGGGGGCTACGGTCCGCCGAGCCAGCCCGGTGGCTTCCAGCAGCCCGGTCAGCCCGGTGGCTTCGGTCAGCCGGGCCAGCCCGGTCAGCCCGGCGGCTTCGGCCAGCCGGGTACCGACCCCTCCAGCGGTGGCTTCCCGCAGCCGGGTCAGCCCGGCGGCTATGGCCAGCCCCCGCAGCAGCCGGGTGGTTTCGGTCAGCCGGGTCAGCCCGGTGGCTACGGCCAGCCCGGCCAGCCGCCGCAGCAGTGGTGACGAACTGAACTGAAGGCAGATGCCCCCGGTCTATGGCCGGGGGCATCTGTCGTGTGCGACCTTGTTCGGCGATGAGCGAGCCGCCGCAGTACCCGCAGGGATCGGATCTCCACCAGCCGTACGGTGTCGTACCCGAACTGCCCGCGAACCGGGGAACGGCCGTCACCGCCGCGGTGCTCGCGCTCGTCGGCTCCGCCGTGCACCTGCTGGGCGTGCTGGCGCTGTTCAGCCGCATCGACGTCGTGGTGCGTTCCGCGTTCGCGCTCACGAGCCTCGTCGCGAACGTCGTGCTCGTGGCCCTGCTGTTGCCCGGTGCGGTCCTGTTGCTGCTGCGCAGGGTCGTCGGGCAGGTGTTCGTGGCGATCGGAGCCGGTGTCGCGATCGGCTACTTCGCCTTCATGGTCCTGGCGGGCTTCGCCGCGAGCCTCTCGCTCAACGGCGAGCTCGACAGCGACGCCGCGGACTATCTCGCCGGAGCCGGCGGCCTTCAGGCGTTCGTGATCTGCCTGCCCGCCATCGCGACGCTCGTGCTCGCACTCATCGCACCCACCAGGAGGTGGGTCCGGCAGCAGCGCGCCTGGTAGGCCGGTCGTAGGCTGAGGCCATGGTTCACGACCCCGCAGGACTCGGTTTCGAGACCCGCGCCATCCACGCAGGCCAGCAGCCCGACCCGCGCACCGGTTCGGTGATCGTGCCGATCTACCAGACCTCCACGTACGCGCAGGACGGCGTCGGCGGCACCCGCGAGGGCGACTACGAGTACTCGCGCACCGCCAACCCCACGCGGACCGCGCTGGAGGAGGCGCTCGCCGCGCTGGAAGGCGCCAGGCACACGCTCGCGTTCGCCTCCGGCATGGCGGCGACCGACGCGGTGCTGCGCACGACGCTGCGCCCCGGCGACCACCTGGTGCTGGGCAACGACGTGTACGGCGGCACCTTCCGGCTGATCGACAAGGTCCTCACGCAGTGGGGCGTCGACTACAGCGTCGCCCACCTGTCCGATCTGGACGAGGTGCGCGCGGCCATGCGGCCCGAGACCAAGCTCGTCTGGTGTGAGTCGCCCACCAACCCGCTGCTCGGTATCGCCGACATCGCGGCGCTCGCCCAGGTCGCCCACGTCGGCGGCGCACGGCTGGTCGTGGACAACACGTTCGCGACGCCGTACCTGCAGACGCCGATCGAGTTGGGCGCCGACATCGTGGTGCACTCCACCACGAAGTACCTCGGCGGTCACTCCGACGTCGTGGGCGGCGCCGTGGTCACCAACTCGGATGAGCTGCGCGAGCAGCTGTTCTTCCTCCGCAACTCCGCCGGTGCGGTGCCGGGTGCGTTCGACGCGTGGCTGACGCTGCGCGGGCTCAAGACACTCGCCGTGCGCATGGAACGCCACTGTGACAACGCCGAGCGCGTCGTCGAGGCACTGACGCGGCACCCGAAGGTGAGCCGCGTGTACTACCCGGGTCTCGCCGAGCACCCCGGCCACGACGTCGCGACCAAGCAGATGCGGCGCTTCGGCGGCATGGTGTCGTTCGACCACGCCGACGGTGAGCGGGCGGCGCTGGACGCGGCCGCGGGCACGAAGCTGTTCATCCTGGCCGAGTCGCTGGGCGGCGTCGAGTCGCTCATCGAGCACCCCGGCCGCATGACGCACGCCAGCGTCGCGGGCTCGCTGCTGCAGGTACCCGCCCAGCTCGTGCGGCTGTCGGTGGGTATCGAGGACGCGCGCGACCTGATCGCGGACCTGGAGCAGGCGCTCGGCTAGGTCGTCAGGGACGGAAGTTCTTGAGCTGCTCCGCGCCGGTGGCATTGGGCGACTTCGCCCCGCCTCCGGTGTGGGGCAGCTCGCTTCCGTCGACGCAGCCGCCCACGAGTTCGATGTGGTTGTCGTGGCGGATGTAGCGGCCCGGATCGCCGCAGTTCGCCTGGCCGACCGTGTACACGGCGGCTCCGGTGAGCGCGAGCGCCGACGCGAGACCCGCGAGCAACGGCACGAGACCGGAGCGGGTGCCCCGCAGAGTCGTCCCCCTGGCCATGCTGTCTCCTGCTCCTGCGAATTCGCTGCGCGAGACTCCAGGATACCCAATCGTGATGCATGACATGCATCAACCGCACTCAGTCACACCGACGCTCTATCCTCGCTGCTCATGCGACTCGTGAGCGTGGAACGAATCAGGCAGGCGCGGGAACTGCTCGCCGGAGTGATCCGGAAGACGCCGATGGAGCACGCCCGCGATCTCGAGAAATCCCACGGCGGCCCCGTTTTCCTCAAGTGCGAGAACCTCCAGCGGACCGGTTCGTTCAAGATCAGGGGCGCCTACACACGGTTGCACGGGCTGACCGAGGAGGAACGCGCCCGCGGGGTGGTGGCCGCGAGCGCGGGCAACCACGCGCAGGGCGTCGCGCTCGCGGCCTCGCTGCTCGGCATCAAGGCGACCGTGTTCATGCCGGAACGCGCGCCACTGCCCAAACTCGCCGCCACGAGGGCCTACGGCGCCGAGGTGCACCTGCACGGCGCCGTGCTCGAGGAGACCCTCGCCGAGGCGGTCGCGTTCGCCGAGAGCACCGGGGCCGTGTTCATCCATCCCTTCGACCACGCCGACGTGATCGCGGGCCAGGGCACGGTGGGCCTGGAGATCCTGGAGCAGGTGCCCGACGTCGGGACGGTGCTCGTGTCCACCGGCGGTGGCGGGCTTGTCGGCGGCGTCGCGAGCGCGATCAAGGCGTCGAAGCCGGACGTGCGGCTGGTCGGGGTGCAGGCCGAGGCGGCCGCCGCGTACCCGCCGTCGCTGGCGGCGGGGGAGCCGGTGCGGCTGCGCAGCCTGCAGACCATGGCCGACGGCATCGCGGTCGGTACGCCGGGACCTGTCACGTTCGCGCACGTGTCGTCGCTCGTGGACGACGTCGTGACCGTCAGCGAGGAAGGCCTCTCGCGGGCGGTGCTGAACTGCCTTGAGCGGCGCAAGCTCGTGGTGGAGCCCGCCGGAGCGGCCGCGGTGGCGGCGTTGCTGGAGCATCCCGGCGAGTTCGAAGGACCGGTCGTGGCCGTGCTCTCCGGCGGCAACGTGGATCCCCTGTTGCTGCTGCAGATCATCCAGCACGGTATGACCGCGGCGGGGCGCTATCTGAACCTGCGGCTGTGTGTGCCCGACCGGCCGGGGTCGCTCGCCGGCGTGCTCACGCGCGTGAGTGAGCTGGGAGCCAACGTGGTCGACATCGAGCACTCGCGGATCGCGGGCAGGCTCGCGATCGGCGAGGTCGAGGTGGCGCTGAAGCTGGAGACCCGGGGCCCCTCGCACTGCGACGAGGTGGCCGCCGAGCTCCAGCGCGCCGGTTACACGGTGATGCCCTGACCGGCAGGGCAACCGGTCAGAGATTGCCGCGACGTTCCTGTTCGCGCTCGATGGCCTCGAACAGGGCCTTGAAGTTGCCCTTGCCGAAGCCGAGCGAGCCGTGCCGCTCGATCAGCTCGTAGAACACGGTCGGGCGGTCGCCGATCGGCTTGGTGAAAATTTGGAGCAGGTAGCCGTCCTCGTCGCGATCGACGAGGATCTTGTGCTCCTTCAGCGTCTCGATCGGCACGCGCACCTCGCCGATCCGGGCGCGCAGTTCGGGGTCGTCGTAGTAGGAGTCCGGGGTCTCCAGGAACTCGACGCCCGCGGCCCGCATGGCCGTCACGGTGGCGATGATGTCGTTGGTCGCGAGCGCGATGTGCTGGCAGCCCGCGCCCTCGTAGAACTCCAGGTACTCGTCGATCTGCGACTTCTTCTTCGCGATCGCGGGCTCGTTGAGCGGGAACTTCACGCGGTGGTTGCCGTTGGAGACGACCTTGCTCATCAGCGCCGAGTACTCGGTCGCGATGTCGTCGCCGACGAACTCCGCCATGTTCACGAAGCCCATCACGCGGTGGTACCAGTCCACCCAGTAGTTCATCTTGCCGAGCTCGACGTTGCCGACGCAGTGGTCGACGGCCTGGAACAGGCGCTTGGGAGCGCCCTCGGGGCGCGTGACGGTGCTCTGCTTCGCGACGTAGCCCGGCAGGTAGGGCCCGGAGTAGCGGGACCGGTCGATCAGCGAGTGCCGCGTCTCGCCGTAGGTGGCGATGGCCGCGCGGCGCACCGTGCCGTGCTCGTCGGAGACGTCGTGCGGCTCCTCGAGAACCGTCGCGCCCTGTGCACGCGCGTGCTCGACGCACTTGTCCACATCGGACACCTCGAGCGCGAGGTCGATGACGCCGTCGCCGTGCCTGCGGTGGTGGTCGAGCAGCTCGGACCCGGGGCGCACCCCGCCGTTGATCACGAACCGCGCGGAGCCGGACTTGAGCACGAACGACTTGCGCTCGGGCTCGCCGGTCTCGGGGCCGGAGTACGCGACCAGCCGCATGCCGAACGCGACCTGGTAGAACCACGCCGTCTGGGTCGCGTTGCCCGCGATGAACACCACCGCGTCCATGGCCCGGACCGGGAACGGGTCGGCGGTGGAGTCGTGGTCGACCAGGCCCACGAGCTGGCGGAGCTGGTCGTAGCTGACGTCGTCGAGAGCTGGGTTCGTCGTCATGTCGCAAAGCTTGCGGGCGACCGAGCAAGCTGGGCAACAGTCGCCGATTCGGCTGGTCAATCTGTACTGTGCGAGCACAGATTCGCTGACCAAAGCCGACAACTTGTGCAGGAGGAAGTCCGGTGGCTCTCGATGCGCTCGACGCACGCCTGCTGTTGCTGCTCACCGACGTGCCGAGGCTCGGGGTGCTCGAGTGCGCGCGCAGGCTCGGCGTAGCCCGCGGCACCGTGCAGGCCCGGCTCGACCGGCTCACCGCGGAGGGCGTGCTCACGGGCTTCCCTCCGGAGCTCGACCTCGCGGCC
Organism: Prauserella cavernicola; assembly: GCF_016595675.1. Classification (GTDB taxonomy): domain Bacteria; phylum Actinomycetota; class Actinomycetes; order Mycobacteriales; family Pseudonocardiaceae; genus Prauserella_A; species Prauserella_A cavernicola. The sequence goes on from NZ_JAENJH010000003.1 coordinate 340,009, forward strand.
ATGGGCTACGGGCTCACGGCGTTCGCGGTACTGGAGATCGCACAGGGACGCAGGGCCGAGGTGGCGGCGGCGCTGTCGGCCATCGACGAGGTTTGCGAGGTGCACGCCACCACGGGCCAGGGCGATCTGTTCGTGCGCATGGTCGCGCGCTCGAACGACGACCTGCAGCGCGTGATCGACGACGTGGTCGGCGTTCCGGGCGTGCGCAGGACGTCGACGTCGATCGCCCTGTCGACGCCCGTACCACAGCGCGTGCGACCGCTGCTCGAACGGCTCGCGGGCGGCGGCTAGCCGCTCACCTGCTCGAGGTAGCGCCGCACGGAGTGGCGCACGACCTCCTGGCCGCCGCCGAGGATCACCGCGTTCCACCAGGCGCCGTAGATGTCGTCGTACGAGAAACCCTCCAGCAGCTCGGCGGCGTGCCGCACCACGCTCGGGCGCTCCGGGAGGTAGTTCGGGTAGCTGTACATGAACGCGACCAGGTCGCGGTTGGGCACGACCTGCACGATGTCGCCGCTGAACAGCGCGCCCCTGCCGTCCGCGCCGTCACGCCAGTGCAGCACCGTGCCGCCCGCGAAGTGCACCCCGAGGTTGACCAGGGTCAGGTCGTCGGCCAGCTGGTGGGTCTGCCCGCTCCACAGCCGGATGCGCTCGCTCGGCCTGCCGATCCACTGCCGGTCGTTCTCGTGCAGGTACACCGGCACGTCGAACGCCTCGGCCCACTCGACCATGGTCGTGTAGTAGTGCGGATGGCTGATCGCGATGGCGGTGATGCCGCCGAGTTCGTTGACCCGGCGCACCACCTCGTCGTCGAGGTAGGCGAAGCAGTCCCAGAGCACGTTGCCCGACGTCGCGGGCACGAGGAGTGCGCGCTGACCGATGCCGAGGCCCGGCTGGGCTCCGATGCCCAGCACACCGGGGCCCTGCTCCTGCACGAGGACCTTGTGTTCACCGCTGTCGCGAAGCTGGGCGAGGCTGGTCCACCGCTGCCCTGACGTGGGCACGTACTGACGTTCGTCTTCGCAGACGGGGCAGTCGGTTCTGGCTGTCGCGTACTGCATGGCGCACGTGGCGCAAAGGGGGAGGTCGGCGGTCATTCCGCCAAGACTAGGGCCAGGTGTGCGCGCTCACGGCGAAAACGCACGGAGCGCGCACATCGCCCGGATCAGACGCTGTAGGGAACGGCCTGTACGAGAGTGACCTTCTGGGTGTTGCCGTTGGGCAGGCTGTACTCCCGCGACTCGCCTTCCTTGGCGCCGAGCAGCGCCTTGCCCAGCGGCGAGTCGGGGGAGTAGATCTCCAGTGCGCCTTCGCCGCCCTCTTCGCGAGTGGCGAGCAGGAACTTCTCCTCGTCGTCGTCACCCGCGTAGCGCACGGTCAGGACCATGCCGGGCTCGGCGACGCCGCTGTTGGTCGGAGCCTCGCCGACCTTCGCGGTGCGCAGCAGTTCCTGCAGGTGCCGGATACGGGCTTCCTGCTGCCCCTGCTCCTCACGGGCGGCGTGGTAGCCCCCGTTCTCCTTGAGGTCGCCCTCTTCCCGGCTGTCGTTGATCTTCGCGGCGATGACCGGACGATTCTCGATCAGCTCGTCGAGTTCGCTCTTGAGCCTGTCGTAGGCATCCTGGGTCAGCCAGGTCACCTTGCTGTCGCTCACGGTCACCATCTCCTCCTAGGGGCCTGCCGAACTTGGGTATACAAGCCGGCCGCCACACGTGCGGTGGCTGAAATAAAGGAAGACACGGCCCGTCTGGGGCCGTGCCGGTAGATCAGGGTAACACGTTCGGACGCCCGAATGCCGCTCCGTTCTGCGCTCAGCGGACATTCAGCGCGGCATTCACCCCGTTGGCCGCTAAGGGCTTGACAGGTACTCGGGCACGTTGTACGAGCAGCCGTACATGTCGGCCGTCACGGGTTTGCCAATGCTCCTGACGACCGTGGAAAGCCGTTCCTCGCCACCTGGGACGTAAATCTCTTTCCGTCCGCTTTCCGCGCCCGAGATATCCCGTACGCGTACGATGCACACCGCCGGTCGCTGGGGGTCGTCCCTGGTCACGTCGATGGTGACCTCCATGGCATTACCCGGCCGTTCGTCGAACCCCACGCGCTGCGCCTCGATGGGCGCGCTGCCGATGTTGTTGTAGCCGACGTAGGCGATGACGCCGCCCATGACCAGTACGAACACCACGAGCACCCACTTGTGCCACGCGCGGGGCTCGCGCCGTTGCGGGCGCGCGGAGCCGTAGCGGCCCTCGGGTAGTGACGGCCTGTCGGTGCCTGCACCCGACGTGGCCTGTCCGGAACTCAAACCAGGCCTCCCGATCGGTCTTGTCGTAGGCGTGAGGAAGATGGACGACGTACTCCGCGTTACGAGTATCCGGGGGTGAGCCCGATCGTGGCTCCCCGGGGTGCGCAAGCGCACCAGGACATGGAACACGGGCAGAACACACGCAGGTGCGAGAGGGGCCTAGCCGGTCATGGCGGGATCTGACGGACGTATGGCGGGCGAGCGGCTTCGCCTGATGGCGGTGCACGCGCATCCGGACGACGAGTCCAGCAAGGGCGCGGCCAGCATGGCGCGCTACGTTGCCGAAGGCCATGAGGTCATGGTCGTCACCTGCACCGGCGGCGAGGCCGGCAGCGTGCTGAACCCGGCGATGGACCGGCCGGAGGTCATCGCCAACATGACCGAGATCCGCCGCGAAGAGATGGCTCGCGCGGCGAAGATCCTCGGCGTCAAGCACGAGTGGCTCGGTTTCGTCGACTCCGGCCTTCCCGAGGGCGACCCGCTACCGCCGCTGCCGGAGGGCTGCTTCGCCACCGCGCCGCTCGAGGAGTCCACCGAGGCGCTGGTCAGGGTCATCCGCGAGTTCCGGCCGCACGTCATCGTCACCTACGACGAGAACGGCGGCTATCCGCACCCCGACCACATCCGCTGCCACGAGGTCTCCATCGCCGCCTACGACGCGGCGCCCGACCCGGAACGCTTCCCCGGCACGGGCGAGCCGTGGCAGCCGCAGAAGCTGTACTACTCGCACGGCTTCTCCAGGGCCAAGATGACCTCCTTCCACGAAGCGCTGGTCGAGGCGGGCCTGGACTCGCCCTATGCCGAGTGGCTCTCCAAGTGGGACCCGGACAAGGCCGACGTGATGGAGCGCGTGACCACCCGAGTACGCTGCGAGGACTACTTCGAGGTGCGAGACGAGGCGCTCAAGGCGCACGCGACGCAGATCGACCCGAACAGCCGCTGGTTCGCTGTACCGCTGGAGATGCAGCGCAAGGTGTGGCCGACCGAGGAGTACGAGCTCGTTCGCTCTCTCGTCGACACCACGCTTCCGGAGGACGATCTGTTCGCGGGAGTGCGAGAGAAGGTGACGATCACATGACGCTTCCGGCCTTCGTGGCGATGCCCGTGCTCACGGGCACGGCCGCGCTGGCACAGCAGCAGCCGGGCAGCGGGGACAACGGCGGCCAGGGTGAGGACTTCGGCAAGTCGTCACCGGTCGGCCTGTTGCTCCTGCTGTTGTTCTTCATCGCCGTGGTCTTCCTGGTCCGGTCGATGACCAAGCACCTCAAGCGGGTGCCCGCGAGCTTCGACGAGCCCGCTCCGGAGCAGGCCGCTGAGCCCAAGCCGGAGGGCGCCGAGGGCGAGGGCGTAGAGGGCGCAGACGGAGAGGCGAAGGGCAAGGCCGAGGCCGTTCCCAGGTCCGAGCGTTCGTAGGCGGGGCATGCCACCCTGGGGGCATGCCTAACCGCCTCGCGAGCTCGACCAGCCCCTACCTGCTGCAGCACGCCGACAACCCGGTGGACTGGTGGCAATGGTCGCCCGAGGCGCTGGAGGAGGCGCGACGGCGCGACGTGCCGATCCTGCTCTCCGTCGGCTATGCCGCGTGCCACTGGTGTCACGTCATGGCGCACGAGTCGTTCGAGGACGACGACACCGCGGCGCTGATGAACTCCAACTTCGTCAACATCAAGGTCGACCGCGAGGAGCGGCCGGACCTCGACGCCGTGTACATGACGGCGACCCAGGCCATGACCGGTCACGGCGGCTGGCCGATGACCTGTTTCCTCACTCCCGACGGCAAGCCTTTCCACTGCGGCACCTACTACCCGCCCGTGCCCGCGCACGGCATGCCGTCGTTCAAGCAGCTGCTCGCCGCGGTGACGCAGGCCTGGCACGAGCGGCCCGACGAACTGCGTGAGGGCGCGGGCCAGATCGTCGACCACATCGCCAAGCAGACCGGGCCCCTGAGCGAGCACACCGTCGACGAGAAGACGATCTCGGCGGCGGTCGCGAAGCTGCGCCAGGAGACCGACCCCGGTCACGGTGGTTTCGGTGGGGCGCCCAAGTTCCCGCCGTCGATGGTGCTGGAGTTCCTGCTCCGCCACTACGAGCGCACCGGCTCGCCCGAAGCTTTGTCCATTGTGGAGCTGGCGGCCGAGGGGATGGGCCGGGGCGGCATCTACGACCAGCTGGCGGGCGGCTTCGCCAGGTACTCGGTCGACGAGGCCTGGGTGGTTCCGCACTTCGAGAAGATGTTGTACGACAACGCTTTGCTGCTGCGCGCCTACGCCCATCTGGCGCGGCGAACGGGTTCGGCGTTCGCGCTGCGCATCGCGGGCGAGACCGCGGACTTCCTGCTGCGGGACCTGCGCACCGAACAGGGCGGTTTCGCGGCCTCCTTCGACGCGGACACCGACGGAGTCGAGGGCCTGACGTACGTGTGGACGCCAGGGCAGCTCGCGGAGGTGCTCGGGCCCGAGGACGGCCGGTGGGCCGCCGAGTTGTTCCGCGTGACCGCGGAGGGCACGTTCGAGCAGGGCGCGTCGACGCTGCAGCTGCCCACCGACCCCGACGACGCGACCCGCTGGGTGCGGGTGCGCTCAGCGCTGCTGGAGGAACGCGGTCGTCGTCCCCAGCCGGGCAGGGACGACAAGGTGGTCGCCGCGTGGAACGGCCTGGCCATCACCGCGCTCGCCGAAGCCGGGGTCGCGCTGGAACGGCCCGACTGGGTCGAGGCGGCGGTGGAGGCGGCGAGCCTGCTGCTCGACAAGCACCTGGTGGACGGCAGGCTGCGGCGCAGCTCCCGCGACGGCACGGTCGGTGATGCGGCGGGCGTGCTGGAGGACTACGCGTGCCTCGCCGACGGACTGCTCGCGCTGCACCAGGCCACAGGTGAGTCGCTGTGGCTCGCCGCGGCGACCACGTTGCTCGACACCGCGCTCGCCCGGTTCGCCTCGGAGACACCCGGTGCGTTCCACGACACCGCCGACGACGCCGAGGCGTTGGTGCACCGTCCTTCGGACCCGACCGACAACGCGAGTCCGTCCGGCGCGTCCGCGCTCGCGGCGGCACTGCTGACGGCGTCGGCGCTTGCCGGGCCCGATCGGGCGAGCGCGTACCGCGAGGCGTGCGAGCAGGCGGTGCGCAGGGCGGGTGTGCTCGCCGAGCAGGCGCCGCGGTTCGCGGGGCACTGGCTCGGCGTCGCCGAGGCGCTGCTGGCCGGGCCGCTGCAGGTCGCCGTGGTGGGCAAGGACGCGATCGCCCGTGCGGAGCTGCTGGTGCAGGCCGCTCGCACCGTGCACGGCGGGGCCGTGGTGCTGGCCGGACAGCCGGAGGCCGAGGGCGTGCCGCTGCTCAGCGACCGGCCGCTGGTCGGCGGCGAGCCCGCCGCGTATGTCTGCAGGGGCTACGTGTGCGAACGCCCCGTGACCACCACCGACGACCTGGCGACGGTGCTCGCCTCGTAACCCTTCCGCCCTGGGTGAACACGGCCGCCACGCGGCCTCCTCCGGCGTAGCGTCTGTATTGCTGTAAGCATGTAATCGCCGCAAGGAGGCACCCATGCGACACGGTTGGCGCGGGCGGGGAGGCTGGCAGCAGGCCGAGGCCCCCGACGCAGACGACGCGGCCGCCTGGCTCAGCGGACGGCTGCCCGACGACTGGTTCGTCGGCGAACCCGAGATCACCATCGACCGCGAGGAAATCCTCATCGTCGGACAGCTGGCGTCGCTCACCGGCGACTACGCCGACGACGCCGCGCGCTCGGCGGCGGAGGCGGGCCGGATCAGCCGATTCCGCGAGGACACCAGGGACGCGCGGATCGACATCGCCAGGCAGGCAGAGCACCGGTACCGGCGCAAAGTGGCCTGGGGAGCGAGCATCGGCGACACGCGGGAGCTCTTCACGACACTGTCGGTGCCGGTGATGACGCGCCTGCGGCAGCCGGAACGGCAGGTGCTCGACACGCTCGTGGCGGCGGGTGTCGCCAAGTCGCGTTCCGAGGCGCTGGCGTGGGCGGTGAAACTGGTCGGTCAGCACGCGGATCAGTGGCTCGCCGAGCTCCGCGACGCGATGTCCACAGTGGATGACCTGCGGGCCAAGGGGCCTGACCTGGCTTGACTTTCGTCGTGCGAGGCCACCGAGATTCCGGCAATCTTGGTGCATGGACTCGCTGACGGACGTGCTCGACGGGCGCTGGGCAAGCCTCCGTCGCGACATCAGGGCGCAGGTCGCCGACGAGAAGTTCCGGGACCCGGTCGGGCTCGGCGTGGAGGAGCACCGGGCCCAGGTCCTGGAGCAGCTGCACGAGCTCGCCGCCACCGGCAGGCCACGGCTCGGGTTCCCCGAGGCATCCGGGGGCAACGGCGACATCGGGGGCTCGATCATCTCGTTCGAGCTGCTCGGCCTCGGCGACCTGTCGCTGATGGTCAAGGCCGGTGTGCAGTGGGGCTTGTTCGGCGGCGCGGTCGAGCTGCTCGGCACGCGCGAGCACCACGAGCGGTACCTGCGCGCGATCATGGACCTCGAACTGCCCGGGTGCTTCGCGATGACGGAGTCGGGCCACGGCTCCGACGTGCAGCACCTGCGCACCACCGCGACCTACGACCCGGCCACGCGCGAGTTCGTGGTGAGCACTCCCGACGTCGCCGCGCGCAAGGACTACATCGGCAACGCGGCCCGCGACGGCAGGCTGGCGGTGGTGTTCGCCCAGCTCGTCACGGCAGGCGAGCGCAGGGGCGTGCACGCGTTCCTCGTGCCGATCCGGGACGAGAGCGGCGCGCCGATGCCAGGCGTAAGGATCGAGGACTGTGGCCCCAAGGCCGGACTCAACGGCGTGGACAACGGGCGCCTGCGCTTCGACGAGGTGCGCATCCCGAGAACGGCGCTGCTCAACCGCTACGGCGACGTTGCGGAGGACGGAACTTACGCCAGCCCGATCGAGAGCGACGGACGCCGCTTCTTCACGATGCTCGGCACGCTCGTCCGCGGCCGGGTCAGTGTGGCGGGCAGCGCGGGCAGTGCGACCAAGCGGGCGTTGACGATCGCGGTCCGCTACGGCGAGCGCCGCAGACAGTTTCACCGGCCGGGCGAGCGCGACGAGGTGGTGGTGCTCGACTACCTGGCCCACCAGCGCAAACTCCTGCCCGCACTGGCCACCACGTATGCGCTGCACTTCGCGCAGGAGGAGCTTGTCGCCACCCTCGACGAGCTGCAGAGCGGGACCGGTGAGGTCGACGAGGTCAGGCAGCGCGAGCTCGAGTCGAGGGCCGCGGGCCTCAAAGCCGTCACGACCTGGCACGCGACGAGCACCATCCAGGCGGCGCGTGAGGCGTGCGGTGGCGCGGGCTACCTCGCGGAGAACATCCTGCCTGGGCTGAAGGCCGACACCGACGTGTTCACCACGTTCGAGGGCGACAACACGGTGCTGATGCAGCTGGTCGCCAAGGGCCTGCTCACCAGCTACAAGGACCACTTCGAGGACCTCAGCCCGCTGGCGACGGCCCGCTTCGTGGCCGAGCAGTTCATGGGCGCGGTGATCGAGCGGACGGCCGCCCGCAAGGTGGTGGAGCGGATCATCGATGCCGGCCCCGGCCGCGACGACGACGATGCGCTGTTCGATCGCGCCTGGCAGTGCAAGCTCTTCGAGGACCGCGAGGAGCACGTGCTCGACGGCGTCGCACGGCGACTGCGTCAGGCAACCCCGGAGAACGCGTTCGACCTCTTCAACGCGTCCCAGGACCATGTGCTGCGAGCAGGACGGGTGCACGTCGACCGCCTGGTGCTGGAGGCGTTCGTCGCGGCCGTCGACCGCTGCGAGGACGGCGAGACGAAGGACCTGCTGAACCGGCTGTGCGATCTCTACGCGCTGGCCAACATCGAGGCCGACCGCGCCTGGTTCCTCGAACACGGCAGGCTCACGAGCGCGCGGTCCAAGGCCGTGGTGGCGGCGGTGAACGAACTGTGTGCCGAACTCCGCCCGCACGCCCGCAAGCTGGTGGACGCCTTCGCCGTACCCGAGCAGTTCCTCGCGGCGCCGATCATCGCCGACTGAGGCAGGTGGCCTAGCGACTTACCTTGTTGATCAGCACAAAGCCGCACATGGTCCACAGGCCGATGAACAGGCCGAATGCAGGCGCTTCCCGCCAGATGTCCGTGTGCCAGTCCCAGCCGTCGGAGCTCCACGCCTGGATCGGAAACGACACGACCACCGAGATCGTGAGCATGGTGATCCACGCTCGGCGGTCGGTGGGGAACGGTTCGCGCAGCCCGCGCAGCAGCTTCACGGTGACCACTCAACACCGCAGCCCCCACTAGGCGTACATGACCAGCCAAATCGCAACATAGTGCGAGATCGCCGCCAGCACCGTGCAGGCGTGGAAGAACTCGTGGTAGCCGAAGGTGCGGGGCCAGTAGTTCGGCCAGCGCGTCGCGTAGAAGATCGAGCCCAGCGTGTAGAAGAAGCCGCCGACGAGCAGCAGCACCAGCGCCGCGACCCCGCCCGTGGTCGCCAGTTCCGGCAGTACGAACACGGCGACCCAGCCCAGCGCGATGTAGATCGGCACGCCCAGCCAGCGCGGCGCCTTCGGCCACAGCATCTTGAGCGCCACGCCCGCGATCGCGCCGCCCCAGACGACGCCCAGCACGATGTAGCCCGTCGGCTGCGTCATCGCCAGCAGCGTGAACGGTGTGTAGGTGCCCGCGATGAACAGGAAGATCATCGAGTGGTCGGCGCGCTTCATCCACTCGTACGCGCGCGGGCTCCAGATGCGCCGGTGGTAAAGAGCACTGACCCCGAACACGCCGAGCACGGTCGCGCCGTAGATCGACGTCGCCAGCGCGGCGAGGGCCGACACCGTCGAGGCCGCCAGCGCGATCAGCACCGCACCGCCGGCGACGGCCCCGAAGAAGCTCCAGAAATGGATATGGCCCCTGAGCCGGGGGCGTGCCAGGGCTGCGGCGGTGTGGTCGGAGTGGCTGTCGGTCGCAAGGCTCACGACGGCAAGGTTACGGAACCGTAGGTTTTCGCGCACTCATCCAGCCGGTGGACGCAGCGAATATCACTTTGTCGTCAGGCGTACGCTGCCGTGACGTGAGTCTTCGGTCTTTCGTTTCCAAGGTTGTCTACAGCGTCTACTCCTGGCGTCTGATCCAGCAGGCAGGCGGGCGGCACCCCCGCCACATCGGCGTGATCCTCGACGGCAACCGGCGGTGGGCCCGCGAGGCGGGCTTCACCGACGTCAACGGTGGCCACCGCATGGGTGCCAAGAAGATCGCGGACTTCCTCACCTGGTGCCGCGAGGCCGAGGTCGAGGTGGTCACCCTGTGGCTGCTCTCCACCGACAACGTGCGCACGCGCTCCAACGAGGAAGTCTCGGCGTTGCTCGAGATCATCCGGGACGTGGTGGACGAGCTGGCCAGACCTGGCAATCCCTGGCGGCTGTCCATCGTCGGCGCGCTCGACATGCTGCCGACCGATGTCGCCGCCAGGCTCACGGCCGCGGCCCAGCGGACCGATGGTCGCCGGGGCATGGTCGTCAACGTCGCGGTCGGCTACGGCGGGCGGCAGGAGATCGCGGACGCCGTCCGCAAGCTGCTCAAGCAACACGCCGACGAGGGCACCACGATTCACGAGCTCGCCAAGATTCTCGACGTGGATCATATTTCCGAGCATTTGTACACGTCAGGGCAGCCTGACCCGGATCTGATTATTCGAACTTCGGGCGAACAGCGATTGTCAGGATTTCTACTCTGGCAGTCGGCGCATTCCGAGTTCTGGTTCACCGAGGCGTACTGGCCGGCATTCCGCAGGGTCGACTTTCTGCGCGCCGTGCGGGACTACGCCGTCAGGCACCGCCGCTACGGCGGCTGACCCCGGACACAACTGTGGCCCGCAGGCAGTGCCTGCGGGCCACAGTCGTGGTTGATCGCTATCCAGAGACTCAGTAGTCCTGGTTGAGGATCAGGGCCGGCGTGGTGGCGATGCCGGCGTAGGCGCCCGCAACCAGCGAGGCGGCGCCGTAGCCGAGGGCCGCGCCACCGTCGATGAACTGGTAGTACGCGTCCGAGAACGTGATGACGTCGTCGGAGGACGCCGGAGCGGCGGACTCGACGGGGGAGGCGAACGCCGTGCCGCCAACCATCAGGATTGCCGCGGTCGCGGCGGTCACGAAACCAGCCTTCTTCAGCACTTCGCACACACTCCTAGTTCGACACTGTGAATCGAGACTCTCCGGGGGGATCCGGTGCGTCCCGGAGAAGAAGTTACTGCAAATGGCCTAGCTTTGTTGGTCCACTTACACCATTGTGTGACTTTCGAATCGTCGGTCGCCCCACTCGGCAATTCATGTTGGTAAGGGGGCTGCCGCGAAGAAACAGTGAGCTGGTAATTAACCTTTCTCAGTGACTCTAATTCGAACGGGCGCACCTGGATCGTGGCTATAACTACGGTGGGTAGCCAAATTTCGGCTTCGGTGACCCGGCACCAACCGTGAGATGACCAATCGGCGAATCACCTGGCTGGCTGCGTGTGTGAAACGGCCGGTGCAAGGTAGCTTCCGAAGTGACGGGTCACGAACCCATGTGGACCGTCGCGGGAGGCCCTGGTCGTGGGAGTTGTTGAGCGGACGGCGAAGCCGTTCACGAAACGCGCGAGGGGGCCGGCACCGGGCCCTCGTGGTCGTACCTGACGCTCCGGCGTCGAGGAAAACGACCTAGCCAGGGCAGTGCCCGGCCCAGCGAGTGCGGGCGTGGTGCAACGCCCAACGAGGGAGATGCCGTCGTGACTGCGCAGCGTTTGCCCCGAAAGGCCTCCGGCCGCTCTTCGACCAGTGCCTTAGGCACTGAGGGATCCACCGGTTCAGCCGGTTCACAGCGATGCACCTACGTACTCGACACCTCGGTGCTGCTGTCCGACCCCTGGGCGATGACCAGGTTCGCCGAACACTCGGTGGTCCTGCCGCTTGTCGTGATCAGCGAGCTGGAAGCGAAGCGACACCACCCGGAGTTGGGGTGGTTCGCCAGGGAGGCACTTCGCCTGCTCGATGACCTCCGGCGCACACATGGCCGTCTCGACGCCCCTGTGCCGATCGGTGACGAGGGCGGGACCGTGCACGTCGAGCTCAACCACTCGGACCCGACGGTGTTGCCGCCCGGGTTCCGCACCGACTCGAACGACCACCGGATCCTGGCCTGCGCTCTGAATCTCGCGAACGAACTGTCCGGTGTGACCCTGGTCACCAAGGACATTCCGTTGCGGGTCAAGGCCGGTGCCGTCGGGCTCGACGCCGACGAGTATCGAGCACAGGAGGTCACGCCCTCGGGCTGGACCGGGATGGCCGACGTCGACGTGCCGCAGGAGGCGATCGACGCCCTGTTCTCCGGCAACGTGGCCGACCTCGGCGACTTCGGTGCGCCCGAGGTCGCGGAGCTGCCCTGCCACACCGGTCTGCGCCTGCTGGCCGGCACCACCAGCGCACTCGCCAGGGTCACGCCCGACAAACAGGCGCGGCTCGTCCGGGGTGACCGCGAGGCCTTCGGCCTGCACGGACGCTCGGCCGAGCAGCGCATCGCCCTCGACCTGTTGCTCGACCCGGACGTCGGCATCGTCTCGCTCGGCGGAAGGGCGGGCACCGGCAAGTCGGCACTCGCCCTGTGCGCAGGCCTCGAAGCCGTGCTGGAACGCCAGATGCACCGCAAGGTCGTGGTGTTCCGGCCGGTGTACGCGGTCGGTGGTCAGGAGCTCGGCTACCTGCCAGGGTCCGAGAGCGAGAAGATGCAGCCCTGGGCGCAGGCGGTCTTCGACACCCTCGGTGCGCTGGTCAGCCAGGACGTGCTCGACGAGGTCTTCGACCGCGGCATGCTCGAGGTCTTGCCGCTGACCCACATCCGCGGCCGCTCGCTGCACGACGCGTTCGTGATCGTGGACGAGGCCCAGTCACTCGAGCGCAACGTGCTGCTCACGGTGCTCTCGCGGCTCGGCACCGCCTCGCGGGTCGTGCTCACGCACGACGTCGCGCAGCGCGACAACCTGCGCGTGGGCAGGCACGACGGCGTCTCGGCCGTGATCGAGAAGCTGAAGGGCCACCCGCTGTTCGCGCACGTGACCCTCACCCGCTCGGAGCGCTCGCCGATCGCGGCGCTGGTCACCGAGATGCTGGAGCACCACGGCTGACGCCGTCGCGGTCGCCGGGGGCCGTCACCAGCCTGCGGGCAGGGGGCGGCCCTCGGCGAACCCGGCGGCCGACTGCACGCCGAGCGTCGCGCGCTCGTGGAACTCCTCGAGCGTCGCGGCGCCCGCGTAGGTGCAGGCGGAGCGGACCCCGGCGGTGATGGAGTCCAGCAGGTCCTCCACGCCGGGACGCACCGGGTCGAGCGCCATCCGCGACGACGAGATGCCCTCCTCGAACAGAGCCTTGCGGGCGCGTTCGTAGCCGTTGTCGGTGCGCGTGCGCGCACCCACGGCGCGCTTGGAGGCCATGCCGAACGACTCCTTGTAGGGCCTGCCGTGTTCGTCGTAGCGCAGGTCGCCGGGCGACTCGTGCGTCCCGGCGAACCACGAGCCGACCATCGCGGCGGACGCGCCGGCCGCGAGCGCGAGCGCGACATCCCTGGGGTGCCGCACGCCGCCGTCGGCCCACACGTGCTTGCCAAGGTCGCGGGCGGCGGCCGCGCAGTCGAGCACGGCCGAGAACTGGGGGCGGCCGACGCCGGTCATCATCCGCGTCGTGCACATCGCGCCGGGGCCCACGCCCACTTTCACCACGTCGGCGCCTGCCTCGATGAGGTCCCTGGTGCCCTCGGCGGTCACCACGTTGCCCGCGACGACGGGCACGGACGGTGACACCGAGCGCACCGCCTTCAGCGCGGCCAGCATCTTCTCCTGGTGGCCGTGGGCGGTGTCGACCACGAGCACGTCGACGCCCGCGCTCAGCACGGCCTCGGCCTTGGCCGCGACGTCACCGTTCACGCCGACGGCCGCGGCGACGCGCAGTCGCCCTTCCTCGTCGGTGGCCGGGCGGTAGATGCCCGCTCGCAGCGCGCCGACCTGGGTCAGCACGCCCGCAAGCCGTCCGTCGCTGTCGACGCCGAGCGCGAGCCTGCCGCCGTGCTGGTGCAGCTGCTCGAAGACCTCGCGTGGCGGCGTGTCGATCGGGCAGGTGAACACGCCGGGGTCCACGACCTCGCCCAGCCTGGCGAATCGGTCGACGCCCGTGCAGGCGGTCTCGTCCACGATTCCGGCCGGCCTGCCGTTGGCGTCGACGACCACGACGGCGCCGTGTGCGCGCTTGCCGACGAGGTTGACGGCGTCGGCGACGGCGTCACCCGGCGTGAGCACCAGCGGGGTGTCCCAGACCGGATCGCGCCGCTTGACCCAGGTGATGATGTCGGCCACCGCCGTCGCCTCGACGTCCTGTGGCAGCACCACGAGCCCACCGCGCCTGGCGACGGTCTCGGCCATGCGCCTGCCCGCGACGGCGGTCATGTTGGCGACGACGATCGGAATGGACGTGCCGGTGCCGTCCACGGTCGACAGGTCGACATCGAAGCGCGACTCGACCGCTGAGCGGTTCGGAAGCAGGAAGACGTCGTCGTAGGTCAGGTCGTGAGGGGGCCGCTGGCCATCCAGGAACTGCACGAGGTCTCAGCCTACGTGGTCAATCCGGACAAGGCGGCCCCGGTTCGGTACAGCTCGGTGAGCAGCGGCCGCAACCGCAGGCCCGCCTCGGTGAGCCGGTAGCTCGTGCGCGGCGGGAACCCGGGGTGCGTCTCCCTGGTCGCGAGGCCACGATCGGTCAGCCCGGTGAGCCGCTCGGCGAGGACCTTCGCCGAGAGCGTAGGCAGCGCCTCCCGCAGCTCGCCGAACGAGAGCGGTCCGCCCATCAGCTCGCGCAGTACGAGCGTGGTCCAGCGGCCGGAAACGGCGGCGAGTGCGATCTCCACCGGGCAGCCGGGCTCCGGCCGGTTCGTCGCGCCGCGCGCGTCGGGCACCAGTTCGGGATCGAACGCGCGACTTACCGTTTGGTGACCCTCGCACGGGTCCGTTTGGCTGGTGGCATGAGCTTCGAGCACGAGTCCAGTGTCCATCTGACCACCGATCCAGCCCAGCATCCGTTCGCGTTCGCCGCCGCCTTCAACGCCGGAGTGCCCGAACTCGTCTACGAACAGGGCGCCGTGTTCGTCCGGCCCGACGGCGTGACCGTCACCGGAGCCGAGCTGCACCGAGCCAACGCCGAGCTGGCCGCGCGGGGTGCGCCGATCACCGTCCGGCCCCGCCGCGTCGAGGTCGCCGGCGATGTCGCGCTGCTGATCGTGGACTGGATCATCGACGGCGCCGACCTGCACCTCGAGGGCACCGCGACCGACGTCGCCAGGCGCGGAGCCGACGGCTACTGGCGGTACGCGATCGACAACCCGATGGGCGTCAGGGCTTCTCCCAGCCCGTAGCGCCCTGCTTCTCGGCGCCGATCGTGGTGCCCTCGCCGTGGCCGGTGTGCACCACGGTCTCGTCGGGCAGCGCGAACAACCGCTCGGTGATCGAGCCGACGATGGTGGGGTAGTCGGAGTACGACCGGCCGGTGGCGCCGGGGCCGCCGTGGAACAGGGTGTCGCCGGTGAACACCGCGCCGAGGGACGGCGCGTACAGGCACACCGCGCCCGGCGCGTGGCCCGGCGTGTGCAGCACCGTCAGCTCGGCGCCCGCGACGGACAGCGTCTGCCCGTCGGCCAGCTCGCCGTCGGGAGCGCGGCCGGCGTGGGTGAGGTCCCATAGCACACGGTCCTCCGGGTGCAGCAGGATCGGCGCGCCGGTGATCCGGGCGAGTTCCGGCGCCGCGTTGACATGGTCGTTGTGCGCGTGCGTGCTCACGATCGCCCGCACGGAGCGCTCGCCGACCGCCTCCGCGATGCGCGCGGCGTCATGCGCCGCGTCGATGACGATCACCTCCGAGTCGTCGCCGATGATCCACACGTTGTTGTCGACGTCCCAGCTGCCGCCGTCCAGTTCGAAGACGCCGGAGGTGACCACGTTCTGCACTGTCGCTGCCATGCGCGCACCTTAACCGGACGGCAGCATCGCCCGCACGGCATCGATTGTGTCCGCGTCGCGCGCCTCCTTGTCCGGCCGGTAGCGCACCACCCGCGCGAACCGCAGCGCCACGCCGCCCGCGTAGCGCGAGCTGGCCTGCACGCCGTCCAGTTCGATCTCCACGACCAGCTCCGGCCGCACGTGCACCGTCCAGTCGTCGCGGTGCGACTCCAGCTCGGGCAGGCGTTCGGTCTGCCAGCTCAGCAGCTGGTCGGTGAGGCCCTTGAACGTCTTGCCCACCATGATCGGCGCGCCGCCGTCGGGATCGCGCGCGCCGAGATGGAGGTTGGACAGGTAGCCGGTGCGCCTGCCGTGGCCCCATTCCGCCGCGAGCACCACGAGATCGAGCGTGTGCACGGGTTTGACCTTGAGCCACGCCCTGCCCCGCCTGCCCGCCGCGTACGGAGACTCGAGGTCCTTGACCACCACGCCCTCGTGCCCCGCGGCGAGCGAGGCTGTCAGCAACGCATCCGGGTCGGCGGGCTCGCTCTGGCCGGGGATCACGTGCTCGCCCGCCACCTGCCGCAGCGCCGCGTTGCGCTCCCGCAGCGGAGCGTCGAGCAAGTCGGTGCCGTCGAGATGCAGGCAGTCGAAGAAGTACGGCCGCAGCAGCAGCGCGCGCACCTGCTCCTCGCGGGTGCTGCCGAAGCGCGACATCGTCTCCTGGAACGGCCGCGGCCTGCCGTCGTCGGCGAGCGCGAGGGTCTCGCCGTCGAGCACCACCGACGTGCACGGCAGTGCGCGCACCAGCTCGGCCAACTCGCCGACGTGGGCGGTGATCTCGCGCAGGGTCCTGGTGTACACGTGCACCTCGTCGCCATCGCGGTGCACCTGGATCCGTGCGCCGTCCATCTTGTACTCCACGACGGCGGAGCTCAGCTCCGTCAGTGCGTCGGGCAGTGACTCGGCCGGCGAGGCGAGCATCGGCCGGACCGGCCTGCCGAGCTCGAGCCGGAACTCCCGCAGCGCCTCGATTCCGCCCGACATCGCCGCCTCCGCGGTGGCGGGCAGCCTGCCGGAGAGCATGAAGGCGCGGCGCACCACCTCGCCGGGCACCTCGGCCGCCGCCGCGATCGCGTCGACCATCACGCCCTCGAGCGCGCCCTGCCGCAGTTCCCCCGTCAGCAGGCGGAACAGGAAGTCCTGCTCGGCCTTGGTGGCGCTGGAGAGCAGCGCGCCGAGCACCTCGGCCCTGCGGGTGGCCGAGCCGCTACCGCTGGTGGTCGCCACCTCGCCGAGCGCGGCGTCCACGTCGGCCACCGTGAGCGCGGGCTCGGTGGCGGGTTCGGCCCCCAGCTCGGCGAGGGTGCGCCAGCCGGCGCCGATGCGACCCTGGGCCGGCTGCCCGGTGAGGAACGCGACCGCGGCGGTCAGCTCGCCGGGGCCCGCCGTTCTCAGCACTTCTGCGAGGACCGCGGTCTTGGCCTTGCGGGAGCGGGTCGCCGCGAGGTCGGCCGAGGCGCGGACGACGTCGTCGAGGAGCATTCCGCCATCATCTCTCCCGGCACCGACAGTTCGCGTGGCGTGCGCAGCACGAGCAGCACGGCGCCGAAGCAGATCGCGAGGCCGAGCAGGCCGCCAGCGGTGACGCGTTCACCGAACATGACGAACGCGAGCACCATCGTGGTCGGCGGCGTCAGGTACAGCAGCGTCGAGGTCCGGGTGACCGAGCCGCGCCGGACGTTGAGCCAGTAGAAGCCGTAGCCGCCGAAGGTCGAGAGCACCACCACCCAGGCGATGGCGAGCCAGAACCGGCCGTCAGCGGGCGGGGTGAGGCCGCCGGTCAGCGCCGCGACGACGGTGAACACCACCGCACTCGCTCCGGACTGGATCAGCAACGAGTCGGATAGCGGCAGCGACGACGGCAGTGCGCGCTCGGTGAACGTGGCCGCGACGAGCCCCGCCATCGCGAGGAACGGCAGCGCGTAGGCCACGGGCGGTGCGGCGCCGGGGGCCGCGAGGTCTCCACCGACGACGAGCGCGACGCCGCCGAGTCCGATCACGAGCCCGAGCCACTGCGCGCGAGAGGTGTGCTCGCCGAGCAGCGGACCCGCCAGCGCGGCCGCGGCGATCGGCTGCAACGCGGCGATCAGCGCGGCGATTCCGGCAGGCACTCCGAGCTCGGCCGACCACACCACGCCGGAGAGGTACACACCCTGCGAGAGCAGGCCGACCAGCGCGTGCACCGCGACGTCGCGGGCGGAGAACCGCCTGCGGTGCGTCAGTGCCCACCACGCGCCGAGCACCAGCACGACGATCAGGAACCGCCAGGCGAGCAGCGTCGCCGAGCTCGCGGTGGCGGTGCCCAGCACGGCGCCGACGAATCCGGAGCTCCACATCAGCACGAAGCCGGCCGCGAGCGCGGTGTCGGTTCGCAGAAGACTCATCGATCCTCCCATTGAGGTATACCGACCGGTATGGTTACTAGACTAACTAAACCGATCGGTATACCGTCAAGGGGTGACTGAGGAAGCGACGTTGACCCCGGCCGCCGAGCGAGTGCTCGAGGTGGCCGGAAAACTGTTCTACGACAACGGAATCCACGCTGTCGGGGTCGAGGGCATCGCCAGTGAGGCGGGGGTCACGAAGAAGACGCTCTACGACCGCTTCGGCTCCAAGGACGCGCTCATCGCCCAGTACCTGCGCCGCAGGGACGAGCGCTGGCGCGAGCACCTGATCCGCGTGGTCGAGCAGCGCGGCCGGATCTCGCCGTCGCGACGGCTGCTGCTCGTGTTCGACGCGCTGGAGAAGTGGATCGCCGACGAGAACCCGCGCGGCTGCGCGTTCGTCAACGCCCACGCCGAGCTCCCGGACGCCACGCACCCCGGCCGGGACGTGATCCGCGAACAGAAGCAGTGGCTGCTCGAGTACCTCCGCACGCTCGCGAGGGAGGCGGGCGCCCGCAACCCGCGCAAGCTCGCCACGTCGCTGCTCGTGCTCGTCGAGGGCGCCACCGTGACGACCACGCTCGGCGTGGTGCCGGGAGCGGTCGGCAACGCCAAGGAAGTGGCGAAGCAGCTCATCGAGTCGAGCTAGCCGCCTGCTCCTCTTCGTCGCCGACGGCGCGGGTGAGGTCGTCGCGCGCCCGGAACACCCGGGAGCGGATGGTGCCCACCGCGCACGAGCACACCTCGGCGGCCTCGGCGTAGCTCAGGCCGAGCACCTGCGTGAGCACGAACGCCTCGCGCCGCTCCTCGTCGAGGCCCGCGATCAGCGCGTGCAGTGCCACGAGCCTGCCGTGGTCGGGAGTCGTCATCGCCGCGTCGGCCACGGTGGCCGCACCGGACCTCGGCCTGCGCCTGCGGGACCGCAGGTGGTCGGCGGCTACGTTGCGTGCGATCGCGAAGAGCCACGTCCGTGCCGGCGAGCGGCCCGCGTAGCCGCGCAGTGAGCCGAACGCCCTCAGATAGGTCTCCTGCACCAGATCCTCGGCCGAACCCGGGTCGGAGAGGTAGGTCAGCAGGCGGTGCAGCGCACCCCTCGTGGTGGCGACGAACTGCTCCGCGGCGGCCTTGTCGCCGTCGGCTGCCCGCAGCGCGTAGGCGGTGATCTCGTCGTCCACGACAAGCGACACTAGAGGAGTTCACCTCCGGCGGGAACTTTTCTGTCCGGGATGGCAACCTGCAGGACATGGACTGTGCGACCGCGCGCGAGGCGATCTCGGCGAACCTGGACGCCGAGGACCCCGGCGTCGACCCCGCCGAGCTCGACGCGCACGTCGCGGCCTGCGTCGCGTGCGCGATGTGGTCCGAGCGCGCCGCCGACGTGACCCGCTTCGCCAGGCTCGCTCCCGCCACCGACCTGCCCGACATCACCGACCGCGCGCTCGCCGGGTTCCGTCCCTCACGCAGGGCGCAGTGGCGCACCTGGCTGCGCTGGGCCGTCGCCGTCGCGGCACTGTGCCAGCTCGGTGTGGTCGCCGGTCAGTTCCTGTCGGCCAACCCGACGCACGGAACCGGGCACCTGCTGCACGAGACCGCCGCGTTCAACGTCGCGGTCGGCGTCGCGCTGCTGTGGGTCGCGGCAAGGCCGGGAAGGGCGCGCAGCCAAAGGCCGTTGCTGCTCACCGTGTCGGGCGCGCTCGTGCTGCTGTCGATGGCCGATCTGGTGCAGGGCCACGTCAGCTGGGACCGGCTCGGCACCCACCTGCCGCTGCTCGTCGGAGCGCTGCT
Organism: Prauserella cavernicola; assembly: GCF_016595675.1. Lineage (GTDB taxonomy): Bacteria > Actinomycetota > Actinomycetes > Mycobacteriales > Pseudonocardiaceae > Prauserella_A > Prauserella_A cavernicola. The sequence goes on from NZ_JAENJH010000003.1 coordinate 359,549, forward strand.
GACGGTGCTGCTCGGCACACTCGAACGCGGCGCGCCGTGGCCGGACAGCAGGGGTGAGGGACCGAGGCGCTGGTTCGGCAGGAGCCTGCCGGAGGCCGAACGCGGGCAGCGGCCGCAGCGTTCGCGCGAGCAGTATCAGCCGCCCGCGGCGCGCAAGGCCGCCTGAGCGTCGGTCACCGGCCCGGCACGGATGCCCCGGTGGAGAACCGCGCCGGTCGCGGGGCGGCTAGGCGAAGGCCCCAGCCGACGAGCAGCCAGCCGAGTCGCTCGCGCCGGGTGTGCGGCCGGACAGTGCGCGTGGTCGCCGAGCGCCGCAGGCTGAGCTGCCGCTGGTGGGCGATCGCGTCGAGGAAATCGGGATGAGTCATCGGGATCCCTCCGGTCAGGTCGGTTCCGGGCGCTCGGGCGCCACGGTCGTCGCGGTGAAGATCCGCACCTCACGAGCGCCCTCGGGGCGCGAGTCCGGATCGGTGAGCCGGTGCCGGTATCGCTCGACGACACCCATGATCAGCGTGCGCACCTCGGCAGCCTCTTCGGCGGTGAGGAACGTGTTCGAGTTGATGATCCCGGTCGCGCCGCGCCACTCCTCGGGTTCGAGTCCGTGTGCCCGGATGCGTTTGCGCAGCACGGTCATCTCTCGTTCGAGGAGTGCGTCGGCGGCGGCCTCGCCCGCGAGCGCACCCTCCTCGTCGAGCTCGGAGAGCCGGAAGTCCTGCTTCGCACTGGTGGCGCGCCACGGTTTCTCGCGCCCGGTTCCGCCGGGTGCCTCCTCGACGAAGCCGTACTTGGCCAGCATGTTCAGGTGGTATGAGCAGCTGGCCACGCTCTCGCCGAGCACCTGCGCGCACCGGGTGGCCGTCGCCGAGCCCTCCACCGTGAGCAGGTCGATCAGCTCCCAGCGCAACGGGTGGGACAGTGCGCGCAAGCGTTTGGGATCTCGGATCAGCTCGTCGTCGGCCATGCTTAACAAGATATCTTTAGAAAGGCATCTTTAGCAAGGTTTCTTGTTATAGCGGCCACGCGGAAGGAGGGACCTCCTCCCGCTGCCGGTCTCCCGCTACTTGCCGCCGCGCGCCATGCGCAGCACGTCGAGCGCCTCGTCGAGCTGCGCTTCGGTGAGCTTGCCGTCGCGCACGTGACCACGCTCCAGCACCACCTCGCGGATGGTCTTGAGCTCCTTGAGCGCCTGCTTGGCCACGGCCGCGGCCTCCTCGTACCCGAGGTAGGCGTTCAGCGGCGTGACGATCGACGGCGAACCCTCGGCGTAGCCGCGCGTGCGGTCGGCGTTCACCGTGAGCCCGGCGAAGACCTTGTCCGCGAGCAACCGCGACACAGCGGCCAGCAGCCGCGCGGACTCCAGCACGTTGCGCGCGATCACCGGCAGGTTGACGTTGAGCTGGAAGTTGCCCTGCGCGCCCGCGAACGCGACGGCCGCGTCGTTGCCGATCACCTGGGACACCACCTGCAGCGTGGCCTCCGGGATCACCGGGTTGACCTTGCCCGGCATGATCGAGGAGCCGGGCTGGAGGTCGGGCAGGGCCAGCTCGGCCAGTCCGGTGCGCGGACCGGAGCCGAGCCAGCGCAGGTCGTTGGCGATCTTGTTGAGCGACACGGCGACCGTGCGCAGGTGCCCGGACGTCTCGACGATGCCGTCCTGCGCGGCCTGCGCCTCGAAGTGGTCGCGCGCCTCGGTCAGCGGCAGTCCGGTGACCTTCGCGAGCTCCGCGGAGACCGCGGAGCCGAAGCCCGCCGGCGCGTTCAGTCCCGAGCCGACTGCGGTGCCGCCGATGGGCAGCTCGCCGAGCCGGGGCAGCCCGCTGCGCAGCCGCTCGATGCCGAACCGCACCTGCGCCGCCCACGCGCCCGCCTCCTGGCCGAGCGTGATCGGCACGGCGTCCATCAGGTGCGTGCGGCCCGACTTCACCACGTCGTTCCACTCGGCGGCCCGCTGCTCGATCACCGTCGCGAGGTGATCCAGCGCGGGCACCACGTCGGCCAGCACGGCCTCGGTGGCGGCCACGTGGATCGTGGTCGGGAACGTGTCGTTGGACGACTGCGACGCGTTGACGTGGTCGTTCGGGTGCACGTCGCTGCCGAGCGTGCGCGAGGCGAGCGTCGCGATCACCTCGTTGGCGTTCATGTTCGAGGAAGTGCCCGAGCCGGTCTGGAACACGTCGATCGGGAAGTGCTCGTCGTGCGCGCCATCGGCCACCTCGTCGGCTGCCTTCGCGATCGCGGCCGCCACCTCGCCGTCCAGCACACCGAGGCGGGCGTTCACGCGCGCGGCCGCGGCCTTGAGCAGGCCGAGCGCGCGGATCTGTGCGCGCTCCAGACCACGGCCGGAGATCGGGAAGTTCTCGACGGCGCGCTGGGTCTGCGCCCGGTACAGGGCGTCGGCCGGAACCTTGACCTCGCCCATGGTGTCGTGCTCGATCCGGTATTCCTGTTCAGCCATATCGCCAGTCTGGCGCAGCGCAAAGGGCCCCGCCCGGTGTCTTTGCGCACTAAGATCCGAATTCGGAGACTGCCACCCACCACTGGCGGAAGGGCGGTGAGCCAATGGGCTCGCCAACGGAGTCGGGCGTCGACGTACTGATCGTCGGGGCAGGGCCCACCGGACTGTTCGCGGCCTACTACGCGGGTTTCCGCGGCTTGTCGACGGCGGTCGTCGACTCGCTGCCGGAGGCGGGTGGCCAGGTCACCGCGATGTATCCCGAGAAGATGATCTATGACGTCGGCGGGTTTCCCGCGATCAGGGGACGCGACCTGATCAAGGGCCTCGTCGAGCAGGCAGGCCAGTGGCACCCGACGTACCTGCTCGGGCGCAAGGCCCAGGACCTCACCACCACCGGCTCCGGGCTCGAGCTGACGCTCGACGGCGGCGACGTCGTGCGAGCGGGAGCTGTGCTGATCACCGCCGGCATCGGCGAGTTCACGCCGCGCCCGCTGCCCGCGGGTGACGGCTGGCTCGGGCGGGGACTCGTGCACTTCGTGCCCGCGCTCGACGTCCACGCGGGGCAGGACGTGGTCGTGGTCGGCGGCGGCGACTCCGCCTTCGACTGGGTGCTCGCACTGCAGCCCATCGCGGCCAGCGTGGCGCTCGTGCACCGCAGGTCCAAGTTCCGCGCGGCGGAGTCGATCGTGCGTCAGGCGCGCGAGGGCGGCGCCCGCATCATCACCGACGCCGAGGTCACCGCGCTGCACGACCGCGACGGCGCGCTCGCGGCGGTGGAGCTGGAACTCAAGGGCGGCGAGCAGGTCGTGCTGCCCGCACAGGCCGTGGTCGCCGCGCTCGGCTTCACCGCCGACCTCGGGCCGATCGAGAACTGGGGCCTCGAGATCGACCACCGGACGATCCAGGTCGACACGACCATGGCCACCGCGCGCGAGCGCGTCTACGCCGCGGGCGACGTGGCCGCCTACCCCGGCAAGGTCAAGCTCATCGCCACCGGCTTCGGCGAGGCTGCCACCGCCATCAACAACATCGCCGTCGCGCTCAACCCCGACGCACACCTGTTCCCCGGCCACTCCAGCAACCTGGAGTGAGCGGCCTCAGTCAGGCGGCGGCGCGGGCGCGGGTTCCTTCTCCGGGATGTCCACCCGGCCGTTGATCCACTGCGAGTAGGCCACCACCGACGTGTAGATCGAGGGCGCCGTCGCGCACTTCGGATCCTCGTTGCCTGGCCGGCTGGACACGCCCAGCAGCTGCCAGCGCTCGTCGACACGCACCAGCTCCGGCCCGCCCGAGTCGCCGTAGCAGGCGCCCTTCGCACCCTCCGGGTTTCCGGTGCACAGCTCCACCGCGCTGTCGATGTCCGCACAGCCCTCGGTGTCGACGATCGAGGTGTCCAGCTGCTTCAGCACCACCGGGCTCTCGCCACAGTTCTGTTCCGGACACGTCTGACCCCAGCCGAGCAGCCGCGTCGGGGTGCCGACCTCGGCCCGCCTGGCCAGCTCCACGGGAGCGGCCTCGACGGGCGCGGCGAGCCGCACGAGCGCGACGTCACCGCCCGCGGCGGCAGGGTCGTAGTCGGGGTGCACCACGATCTCGGCAGGTGTGGCCACCTCGCCGCCCTGCGTGCGGTCGTTGCTCCCGATCCGGGCGGTGAACCCGTCGAGAGCCCGGCCCTGCACGCAGTGCGCGGCGGTGACCACCCAGTCCGGCCTGATCAGCGCGCCACCGCAGAAGTGCTTGCCCGACGTCTGTTGCAACGCCGTCGCGAACGAATAGGTCTGGTCGGCGTCGACCCCTCCGACGAGCAGCGGCTGCGTCGCCGACGCGGGCGCGGACCACGAAGCGAACAGCAGGACGACGGCGGCGAGCGCGGCCGTCGCCCTGCGGGGGAGTGCTCGCATCAGGGAAGCGGAGGGGCGACGTCGTCGTCGGCGGTGCCGTCGAAGTCGACCGACGAGTACGACCGGAGCTTGGTGAGCCGGTGGTAGCCGTCGATCAGGCGGACCGTGCCCGACTTCGAGCGCATCACGATCGACTGGGTGGTGGCGCCGCCCGCGCGGTAGTGCGTGCCGCGCAGCAGGTCGCCGTCGGTGACGCCGGTGGCGCAGAAGAACACGTTGTCGCCGCGGACCAGGTCGTCGGTGCGGAGCACGCGGTCGAGGTCGTGCCCGGCCGCGATGGCCTTCTCGCGCTCCTCGTCGTCCTTCGGCCACAACCTGCCCTGCAGCTCACCGCCGAGGCACTTCATGGCGCACGCCGCGATGATGCCCTCTGGCGTGCCGCCGATGCCCAGCAGCATGTCGACACCCGTGGTGGGGCGGGCCGCCGCGATGGCGCCCGCGACGTCGCCGTCGCTGATGAACCGGATCCGGGCGCCCGCCTCGCGGACCTCCTTGACGATCGACTCGTGCCGAGGCCGGTCGAGGATGCACACCGTGACGTCGGAGACCCCGCTGTGCTTGGCCTCGGCCACGCGCCGGATGTTCTCCGCGATCGGCGCCGCCAGGTCCACCAGGCCCGCGGCCTCCGGGCCGACGGCGAGCTTCTCCATGTAGAACACGGCCGAGGGGTCGAACATCGCCCCGCGCTCGGCCACGGCGAGCACCGCGAGCGCGTTCGGCATGCCCTTGGCCATCAGGGTGGTGCCGTCGATCGGGTCCACGGCGACGTCGCAGTCCGGCCCGTCGCCGTTGCCGACCTGCTCGCCGTTAAACAGCATGGGCGCCTCGTCCTTCTCGCCCTCGCCGATCACGACGACACCCCGCATCGAGACGGTGCCGATGAGCTGGCGCATCGCGTCGACGGCCGCTCCGTCGCCGCCGATCTTGTCGCCCTTGCCGACCCACCGGCCCGCGGCCATCGCGGCCGCCTCGGTGACCCGGACGAGCTCCATCGCGAGGTTGCGGTCCGGTGCCTCGGCCCTTCTCGTCGAGCTCGAGGTCGAGTTGGCGGTCATGGTGGCCTCCCGGATGGCGTTGTCGACGCTGGCGTCACGTGCGTGCGGCTCGACCACCCTATCCAGGTGAGCTGCCGTTTCAGACGCACACAGTTGTCGCGGTTGTCACTCCGAGTCGCCGCCGGACGCGGCGTCCGGCGCGTCCTCCACGGTAGCCAGGGCGGCTTCGATGCGCTCCCGTGCACCGTCGAGGTGCTTTTCGCAGAGCTTGGCGAGCCGCTCGCCCTTCTCCCACAGCGCGAGCGACTCCTCGAGGGAGAGGCCACCGGCCTCCAGGCCGCGCACGACCTCGATCAGCTGGTCGCGGGCCTGCTCGTAGCCGAGTTCGGCCGTGCCGTCTGGTTCGCTCACGCTGTTCGTCTCACGCTCTCGATGGCTTGCGGTCAGGACTCGCTGCGCACACTACCGCGCTGGCCATGGCGTGGTCGTAGCCGATGAAAGCCCTGGCGAAATCGCCGCCGTCGCCGTCCTCGATCGCTTCCTCGATGGAGGACTGGGCCCCGGCGACGCGCCTGCGGTGCACCGCGCCGTCGGCGAACCACCAGTGCGGCCCCGTGTACAGCGAGGTGGCCTCCGACAGCCTGCGCAGGCGGGGGGCCAGCTCCCATCTGCCCGCGGAGTCGCAGCCCGCGAGCAGCGCCGTCCAGCAGTGGGCGGCCGCCGTCTCGACCTCGACAGCACGGTGCCGCACGATCCGCGCCTGACCGTGACGTTCACCCGTCGAACCGCGGCACAGCCTGACGGCGGCGTCGGTGGTCAGCGGCAGGAACCTGCACTGCTGCATCCGTCACTCCTCGTGTGCGCGAGCCGTCGCGGTGATCGCGCCGTCGGCGACCCGCACGCGCAGCGCGGTTCCGTCGGCAATCTCAGAGACCGATCGGAGCACCCGGAGGTTGCCTTCGTCGTCGGAGAACTGCACGACCGAGTAACCCCGCTCCAACGTCGCGGACGGGCCGAGAGAGGTCAGCCGGGCCCTCGCCGAGGCGAGCGCACTCTGTTCCTGCGACAGCGTCGTGAGGATCGCGCGCCTGCTGCGCTCCACGTTCAGCTCCACCTCGTCGGCCCTGCGCGCGATCGGGCCGAGCGGGTCGGCCAGCGAGGGACGGCTGCGGAGCTGGTCGAGCAGCCTGCGCTGGTTGTCGACCCAGCCGTGCAGCGCCCTGCGGCCGCGGTCGCGCATCTGGTGCACGCGCGCGGTCTCCTCGCGGACGTCCGGCACCACGCGCTTGGCCGCGTCGGTGGGCGTCGAGCAGCGCAGGTCGGCGACGTTGTCGAGCAGCGGCGAGTCGGGCTCGTGCCCGATCGCGCTCACCACCGGCGTCCCTGCGGCGGCGACGGCCCGGCACAGCGTCTCGTCCGAGAACGGCAGCAGGTCCTCGACGCTGCCGCCACCTCGGGCGATCACGATCACGTCGATGTCCGGATCTGCGTCCAAAGTGGATAGCGCGCGCACGATCTGGGGCACCGCGTTCACGCCCTGCACGGCCGTGTTGAGCACCTGGAACCGCACCGCGGGCCAACGGGCCTGCGCGTTCGCCAGCACGTCGTGCTCGGCGGCCGAAGCCCGGCCGGTGATCAGGCCGACGCCCCTGGGCAGGAACGGCGGCTTCCGCTTGCGCTCCGGCGCGAACAGTCCCTCGGCGGCGAGGAGCTTGCGCAGCCGCTCGATCCGGGCCAGCAGCTCGCCGATACCGACGGCGCGGATCTCGTTCGCGCGTAGGCTCAACGTGCCGCGGCCGAGGAAGAACGTGGGCTTGGCGTGCACGACCACGCTCGCGCCCTCGCGCAGCGGCGGGTCGATGCTGCGCAGCAGCCGCATCGGGCACGTCACCGACATCGACACGTCCGCGGCGGGATCACGCAGGGTCAGAAACGCCGTCGACGTGCCAGGGCGCGCCGAGATCTGGGTGATCTGCCCCTCGACCCAGACCGAGCCGAGCCGATGGATCCAGTCCGCGATCTTGCGGGCGACCGTGCGAACGGGCCAGGGACTTTCCGCGCTGGAGGCCTGGCCGGAGGGACGGGTGGCCGGCTCGGTCTCGCTGCTCACCGGTTCGACGCGTCCTCGGCGCCACCGTCGGAGATCTCGGCGCGCACGTTGCCGATGCGGCGGGTGAGCATGCCCGTGAACGACGCGCGGTTGGCGTGGTCGCGCTCGTAGGCCAGCAGCTCCTCGAGCTGCGGCAGCGAGAACGTGCGCAGGCGCGCCCGCAGCTGCGGCAGCGTCAGCTCGTCGTAGTCCGTGAGGCCCGCGGGGCCGCTGCTGGGTGCGCCGGGGCTGTCGAACTCACCCTCGCTGTGCTCCTCCGCGAGCGCGCGCTCCTCGGCGACCCACGGGTCGTCGAACGCCGTGCCCGCGCGGTGCCCGTTCGGTTCCGGTGGCCGCTGCTCCTCGACGTCCTCGTCGAAGGTCGCCCAGCTCGGCTCCTCCTCGGCGGGGCGCAGCGACGACAGCACGTCGTCCCCCTTGATCGCCAGCTCGGTGACGTGCTGCTGGACCCGCATCGAGGCCTGCAGCACCTGGCTGGCCACCGTTACCGGAAGCTCCGTGAGCTGCTTCGGCAGACCGCGCACGTGCTCGGCGGTCGTCACGGCCAGCCCCGCGGCCACCCGGACGGGGAACGGGAGTTGCTTCATGCCTCTAAGACTGCCGCACATGGTTCATCCTGCCCAGCCGAACGGGTTAACGCGTGTCGCTCGTCCCATGGGTCGTCTCACGTCTTGCCGTACCCGCAGCACCCGTACCCTGGAAGACATGAGTGCAGCGAGTCCCGGAACAGAGCCTGCTACCAGCGTATCGGTGCCCGCGTACGACGATGCGCACGTCGCCGGTGGTAAGCGCGTTCTGCTGGCCAAGCCGCGCGGTTACTGCGCCGGTGTCGACCGTGCCGTGATCACCGTCGAGAAGGCGCTCGAGATCCACGGCGCTCCGGTGTACGTCCGCAAGGAGATCGTGCACAACCGTCACGTCGTCGACACCCTGCGTGAGCGCGGGGTCATCTTCGTCGACGAGACCTCCGAGGTGCCCGAGGGCGGCCTCGTGGTGTTCTCCGCGCACGGCGTGTCCCCCGCGGTGCGGACGGAGGCCGAGGAACGCAACCTGCGCACGATCGACGCGACGTGCCCACTGGTGACCAAGGTCCACAAGGAGGTCAACCGGTTCGCGCGCGACGACTACGACATCATGTTGATCGGCCACGAGGGCCACGAAGAGGTCGAGGGCACCTCCGGCGAGGCGCCTGAGCACGTGCAGCTCGTGGACACCGAGGAAGACGTCGAGAAGGTCCAGATCCGCGACCCGTCCAAGGTCGTGTGGCTCTCGCAGACCACGCTCAGCGTCGACGAGACGATGGAGCGTGTCGACCAGCTGCGGGAGCGCTTCCCCGAGATCTCGGACCCGCCCAGCGACGACATCTGCTACGCCACGTCCAACCGCCAGGTGGCCGTCAAGGCCATGGCCGCCGAGTGCGACCTGGTGCTTGTGGTGGGCTCGCGCAACTCCTCCAACTCCCAGCGGCTCGTTGAGGTCGCCCTGCAGGCAGGGGCCCGCGACTCGCACCTGATCGACTACGCCAGCGAGGTCGACGAGGCCTGGCTGGACGGCGTCGAGACGGTCGGTGTCACCAGCGGCGCCTCGGTGCCGGACGTGCTCGTGATGGAGCTCCTGGAGTGGCTGTCCGAGCGCGGCTGGCTCGATGTCCAGGAGGTCACGACGGCGAACGAGAAGATCTCTTTCGCCCTGCCGCGCGAGCTCCGCTCGGACTCGGGCACCACACGCAGCAGCGTGCGCTGAACCGAGCCGGTGGAGCTGGCCACCCGTCGTCAGAAGGCCACCTCGTCGCGGTAGCGATGAGGTGGCCTTCTCGCTGTCCGGAGCGTGGCGCGATGGCCCGCGTCGCCGTGGGTGACCTGCGCCGGGTGGGTGGCCCGGCGGTGCGGGTGGTGACCGTCGCGGGGAGCGGTGGCTCCCGCGAGAGCGGTGAGTGAGGCAGGGACGGTGCTCGCGGCGGCAGCGGTGGCCGCGGCGGCGATGATTGCGGCGGGAGCGGTGACTGTCGCGCGATGACTGTCGCGCGATGACTGCGGCAGGAGCGGTGGTTGCGGCGGAGGCCGCGGTGACCCCGGCAGCAGCGGTGGCTGCGGCGGGAGCGGTGAGTGCGGCAGGGACGGTGCTCGCGGCGGCAGCGGTGACTGCGGCGGATTGAACGCGCGGCAGCGTGGGTGGTCGCGGCGGGAGCGTTGGAATGCTCCGCGTGGCTTCGGCTGCGGTGTGAACGGTCACGGCGGTATGAGCGGTGACTGCCGCCGTTAGAACGCGCGGCAGCCGCGGAGGCTGCGGCTGGGTCTACCTGCGCGTTTCGCGAGACCCATCGCGGGCACCAGGCGTGAGCGGGCTGTGGTCTGCACGAGTCGGGCTCGCGAGGCATCGTGGCTGCGCCGGCTGCGGTAGCGGTTGGCGCTGACGGACTGCCGCCTCACCGCTGGAGGCTCCCCGTCATCGTGCCTTGGCGCACTGAGGCGCCGTGCGCCCTCGCGTGCTCGGCGCGAACGGAGCTGGTCAGCCCCGGTCGTCCTCCCACGGACGGTTCCGGCGCGGCGGGCGCTCATCGCGACCCGGTTCGCGGCGGGGTCCGCGCGGACGGCCCGGCGGTTCGTCGGCGGGCGGCGGTGTGCGGCGCGGACGCTTCGGTCCGCGGATGGAGTCCGGCCATTCCTCGACCCGGCGCTTGCGCTCGGCGGCGTCCGGCGGCACCCGCGGGTTCCTCGGCCTGCCCGCCTGATCGCGTGGCGGCTTGCCGCCCTGGCCAGGCTCGCGCTCGCCGGGTCGTTCCCGGCCACGTCGCGGCGGATCCTCCGGGCGAGGCTTCCGGCCGCCCGCGGCGGCAGCAGCAGGGCCACCTGGGGCCGCGCCCCGGCGGGGCGGCTCGCCCCTGCCCTCGGGCGGTCGCTTCGCGGGCCGATCAGGACGGTCCTCGTCCGTCCCTTGTGCACCCTTCGCCGAGCCGGGCTTGCGGTCCGGACCACCTGCGCGGGGATCGTCCTCCGCGCGCTTGCCCTTCGCCCGCTCCTTCGGCGGAGCGTCGGGGTCGCGCTCGCGGTACATCCGGTAGAAACCGAACGCCACGGTCAGCGCCGTGGTGACCGCCATCATCGGGAACGCGTTGATCAGCGGTGTGCTGATCGCCAGCACCTTCGCCAACGTGTCGCTGCTCGCGGGCAGCCCCGACGCGGTCAGCACCAGCGAGGGAACCGTGACCGCGAGAACCAGCGGTGGCTGCACCATCGGCCCGAACAGGTTTCGCCGTCTGACCGCCCCGACCGCCACGAGCGACCCGAGCAGGTAGATCACCTGGAACAGCACACCCAGGTCGTCCGAGATCTGCAGGTCGATGACGGCACCCAGCACTGCCAGGCCGAGGGCGAGGAGCACGGCGCCCCACCACGGCAGACCGCGACGGGCGCCGAGGACGGCGCGCTCATCCCAAGGGATCTGCGCATCGTCGTCTTCGGCGTCGGGATCGCTCTGGCGATCGCGTATGGCGGTCACGAGGCAACACCGTATCCGGTTTATCCGCGAAACCCGCTACCACTCCGCGACCTCGTCGCATTCAACACCTGTGAGCGTGAGCTGTAGCACACTGGACCAGGCAAAACGGACAATGGTATGGACCAAAGCTTGAAGTTTTCGTCACGTTGTTGCTATTTCGTCCCCTTTCCGAATTGCGGGCACCGGTGCCGGGCTGGCCGCGGCCTCGGTGAGTGGCGACACGCTCGCGCGGAAAGTCTCGAGCGCGTCCAGCTCCCGTCGCCGAGCCGACAGGAAGCGCTGGAGGTGGGTGCTCGAGAGGTTCACCGCGTCGACGGCGTTGCCCGCGGCGCGGTGGGCCGAGGCCGCGTGCGAGCGCACTCGCTCGACGTCCTCGACGAGAGTGCGTTCCGTCGCGGCGAACATCGCTGCCGAAGCCACCACGGCGAACCCGGTCGGACCGCAGAGGAACACGCGCCGGTCCAACATCCATCGCAGCAGCTCCGGGTCGGTGTCCAGCGCGGCGACCACGGCGGCGTCCGACGGTACGAACATGACGGTGCCGTAGATGGCGTCCGCCCACCGTTCGTAGCCCTTGCCCGCCAGATCCGCCGCGCGCGACCGGAGGTTGCGGACGTGTACCCGCAGCGCATCGAGGCGTTCGTCGGGGTCGTCGGTCTCGACCGCCTCCGCCCAGCACGCCAGGCTGGCCTTGGCGTCGACGGGAACGGAGCGGTCACCACCGACCCGCAGCACCATGTCCGGCTTCGCGGCGCCGCCACCCGCGAGGTCGGTCTGCAGCGTGAAGTGGAGCCCGTCGCGAAGTCCGAGTGCGCGGGCGGTTTCGAGCAGGACCTGTTCGCCCAGCTCACCGCGGCCGCTGATCGAGGCGAACGCGACCTCGTAGCGCCGCAACGCCGTCCGCTGTTCGTCCACACGCGCCCGTTCGACGTCGACCTGCCGCGCGGCCGCATCGGCCCTGCGCATGCCGTCCTGATACAGCCGCCACAACATGACGACCGCTCCCGCCAACAGCAACGCGACCACCACGGCCGCCGTGGCGAGCACCGTCGAACCCACGGGCACGCTCCCTTCTCTGTCCAGCCGATCCCGTCGCGTGATCGGCTGCTCGCATCATGGCGTATGGCACCGACAAAAATGGAAAACCACGAAATCGAACACACGTTCGAGTGACACGCCGGTCGTTTGTCCCCGATTCTGTCGGCCCCTCGTCCTAGCTTTGATCTCGTGCGGATGTTGCATACCTCGGATTGGCACGTCGGACGGACGTTCCACGGCGCCGACCTGCTCGCGGAGCAGGAGGCGGTCCTGACCCAGCTCGCCGACCTCGTGGCCGGTGAGTCGGTCGATGTCGTCCTCATCGCGGGCGACATCTACGACCGCGCCGTGCCGTCGGCCGAGGCAGTGCGCGTGGCCACACGTGCCATGAAGCGGATCAGGGAAGCCGGCGCACAGCTGGTGATCACGCCGGGCAACCACGACTCCGCAGCCCGGCTCGGTGCTTTCGCTGAATTCGCGGCCGCGGGAGGTCTGCACCTGCGCACCACTGCTGCCGAACTGTCGGAACCGGTACTGCTGCGGGCGGGCGGGGTCGACGATGTTCCGGTCGCGATCTACGGGATTCCTTATCTGGAGCCGGAAATCGCGCGGCATGCACTCGGAGTCCCGCACGCGCGAGGACACACCGCCGTGTTGAGCGAGGCGATGCGCCGGATCGCCGAGGACATCGCGACCAGGGAGCCCGGAACGCGGTCGGTCGTACTGGCACACGCGTTCGTGACGGGTGGCGTCGGCAGCGACTCGGAGCGGACCATCGCGGTCGGCGGCGTGGAGCAGGTTCCTGGCGACGTGTTCGACGGCGTCGACTACGTCGCGCTCGGCCACCTGCATGGGGCACAGACGCTCGCGGACCACCTGCGCTATTCCGGCAGCCCGCTCGCGTACTCGTTTTCCGAGTCGGCGCAACGGAAATCGGTCTGGCTCGTCGACCTCGACGCCGACGGCCTCGCCGGTGTCGAACGCCGAGACCTGCCGGTGCCGAGAAAACTGGCGACCCTCATCGGCCCGCTCTCGGAGCTTCTCGACACGCCGGAGTACGCCGAGTACGAGGACTGTTTCGTTTCGGCGACGCTCACCGATCGCGTCCGGCCCGTCGACGCGATGCGCAAGCTGCGGGACCGCTTTCCGCACGCCGTGCACCTGGACTGGGAGCCGGAGGGCGGTTCCGCGACCGTGCTCCGGTACGCGGAGGCCGTACGCGGGCGATCGGATACCGAGATCGCCAGGAACTTTCTCGACGACTGTCGCGGCGCTCCACCGAGCGATCGCGAGCACGCGCTCCTGACGTCGGCGCTCGAGACCGCGGGCAAGCGTGATCCCGAGCAGGACGGTGATGTGCGGTGAGGCTGCATCGACTCGAGGTGGCGGCGTTCGGACCGTATGCACGACGGGAGATCGTGGACTTCGACGCGCTCGGCGCCGACGGGCTCTTCCTGCTGCACGGCGACACCGGTGCCGGCAAGACGACGCTGCTCGACGCGGTCGCCTTCGCCTTGTTCGGCGCCGTACCCGGCGCGCGCGGCCAGGTGAAGCGATTGCGGTGCGATGTCGCCGATCCGGATACCGCCACCGAGGTCGCGTTGGAGCTGAGTGTGCAGGGGCACCGCTTGCGGGTGGTGCGCAGTCCCGAGTACCAGCGCCCGAAGCGCCGGGGACAGGGCTACACCACTCAGCAGGCCACCGCGTCGCTCGCGTGGGTCGGCGAGGTGCCGCACGGGCAGCCTGCCGAGGGGATCACGCGCATCGACGAGGTGTCGCGAACGGTGCAGCGACTGCTGGGAATGAACGCCGAGCAGTTCTTCCAGGTGGTGCTGCTGCCGCAGGGGGAGTTCGCGCGGTTCCTTCGGGCTGACACGACGGAGCGCGAACAGTTGCTGGAGCGGCTGTTCGGCACCGAGCGGTTCGCCGACGCCGAACGCTGGTTCCGCGAGCTGCGCACGGAACGCGGCAGGGAGCTCGAGCGGCGCAAGCAGTCGATGCGTGAGTGGCTCGCGCGGCTCGCCCAGGTCGCGCGCGAGGAGCCGCCGGACGACGCGGGCAACGCGTGGGTCGCCGCACTGAAGGAGCGGGCCGCCGGAGTCGCCGCCGCCGCGCGCGAGGAGGACCGGGAGGCAAGCGCCGCGCGGGAGAGTGCCGACGCGACGTTGCAGGAGCGCAGGACCGCCGCGGAGCGAGTGCGCCGGGTCCGCTCCGCACACCAGCGGCTGGCCGCGTTGGAAGAGCAGGCGGGCGAACGCACGAAGTGGGCCGCCGAGCTCGCCGCGGCGCGCAGGGCGAGCACGGTCACCGGCCTCGCGGCCGAAGCCGATCGCCAGACCGAGCGGTTGGAGCGGGCGGAGCGGTCCGAGGTCGCGGCACGCACGGCACTGGTTGCCGCCGGTTTCGAGGAACCGGACAGCCCCGTCACCGTGCTGCGGGAGCGCGCCGGGTCGTGGCGCGAGGAGGCGGGTGCACTGGCCGGTCTCGTCGGCGAAGCCGAGCAGCAGCAGCGCGACCGCAACCGCTTGCGCGACCTGGTGGAGACGGCGACCTACGCGACGGCGCAGGCCACGGCCATCAGCGAGAAGCTGCAGGGACTTCCCGAACGGGCCAAGGAACTGCGGCTCCAGCGCGACCAGGCCGCCGAGGCCGAAGCGAAGCTCGACGGCGTCCGGCTGCGTGAGTCGGACCTGACCTCCGCGCTCGCCGACGCCACGGGCCTGCCCGGCCTCGAAGCGGCCGTGGGTGATGCCGCCGACGTGGAACGCGCGGCGACGGACGCGCATCAGTCGGCGAAGGCCGCACTGCTCGATCTACGCGAACGGCGGCTTGCCGGGATGGCCGCCGAACTGGCTGCCGGGCTCGGCGACGGAAGTCCGTGCCCGGTGTGCGGATCGGGCGAGCACCCCGCGCCCGCGACGGCGACAGCGGACTCCGTCGGGGAGGCGGAGGAGACCGCGGCGGCGGAACGCGAGCGCGCCGCCGAGGAACGCCGGGGCACTGCGTTCACGGCCAGGCACGAGGCCGAAGCGAAGCTCGCCGCTGTCCGGGATCGGCTTCGTGGACAGACGGCGGAACTGCTCGACGAGCAGCTCACCGCGGTGCGGGGCGAGCTGGCCCAGCTCGCCGACCTCGCGGGCCGCAAGGCCAAACTCGCCGCTTCGGTGGCCGCCGCGGAAGCCGAGCACGACGAGCTGATGGCCGAGCGCGCCCGTTCCGAACGTGACGCCGGTGCCGCGGAGGAACAGCGGCGAGCCCTGTCCGAGCGGGTCGAGGAGCGGGCACAGCGGCTCGATGTCGCCCGCGGCCGCTTCGCCGACGTCGGCGAACGCCGGGAACATCTCGTGGCGCTCGTGGGTGCGCTCGACGAGCTCGCGGAGGCCCGCGCGTCGCGGGCTGCGGCAAAGGAGCGTCTTGACCAGCAGCTGGCAGCCGTGCGGGATGCGGCGCGGCAGGCGGGTTTCGACACGGTGGAAGACGCGCTGTCGGCCGCCCGTACCGAAGCGCGCGTCGGTGAGCTGGAGCAGACGCTCTCCGACGCGGAGAAGGCCGCCGCGGCGGCGAGAGCCGTGCTCGCCGAGCCCGAGCTGGCCGGGGTGTCACCCGACGAGGTCGTGGATCTCGAACCGGCCGGGCTCGCCGCCGAACAAGCGCGGGTCCGCGCCGAGACCGCGGTCGCGGCATCGCGCGCGGCGGTGCAGCGCGAGCAGGAGATGGACTCGCTCGCGCAGCGGTTTGCCGCCGACCTGGCCGCGCTGGCTCCGGCGGAGGAGGAGTTCGCGGAGCTCGACGCGCTCACCGACGTCGTCAACGGGCGGGGTCAGAACGTGCGCAGGATGTCGTTGCGCTCGTACGTGCTCGCCGCGCGGCTCGAGGAGGTCGCGGCCGCCGCGACCATCCGGCTTCGTTCGATGAGCCAGGGCCGCTACTCGTTCGTCCATTCCGACGCCGCGGGTTCCCGGGGCACGCGCGGCGGACTCGGCCTGGACGTGCTCGACGACTACTCGGGCGCGGTGCGGCCAGCCAAGACGCTCTCGGGTGGGGAGTCCTTCCTCGCGTCGCTGTCGCTCGCGCTCGGACTGGCCGATGTCGTGGCGGCGGAGACCGGCGGAGCGTTACTCGACACGCTGTTCGTCGACGAGGGTTTCGGGACCCTGGACGGGCAGACGCTCGACGTGGTGATGGACGTGCTCGACGAACTGCGCGCCGGCGGGCGGGTCGTCGGGCTGGTGTCCCACGTCGAGGAACTGCGCCAGCGGATCCCGACCCGGCTCCGGGTCCGCAAGGCGCGCGAGGGGTCGACGATCGAGTTGGAGGGAGGGCTGACCGCTGCCTGAACACAACAGCGGAGCGCCTGTCCCGACGCGGGAGGTGGTCGGATGACCGATCCTGAACCACGCTGCGCCTGGGCCCTCGGCTCCGAGCTGATGACCGCGTACCACGACGACGAGTGGGGACGTCCCTCGCGCGACGACGCCTACCTGTTCGAGTTCCTGTTGTTGGAAGGCGCGCAGGCTGGGTTGTCGTGGTCGACCGTGCTGAACAAGCGGGAGAACTACCGCAGGGCTCTCGACGGGTTCGACGTGGAGACGATCGCGCGTTACGACGAGGCCAAGCTCGGCGAACTGCTCGCCGATCCGGGCATCGTGCGCAACCGGCTCAAGGTGGCCTCGACGGTCAAGAACGCGCGTGCCTTCCTCGCGGTGAGGGAGGACAGCGGTTCGTTCGCCGACTACCTCTGGGAATGGGTGGACGGCAGCCCGGTCGTGAACCACCCGGACGCCGGAGATCCGTTGCCGGCGACCACCGGTCTGTCAGACCGGATCAGCAAGGACCTCAAGCGCCGGGGGTTCACGTTTGTCGGCAGCACGATCGTCTACGCCTACCTGCAGGCCGTCGGCGTGGTGGACGACCACGTCGACGGGTGCCCGAGCAAGCCGTGAGCGGTCTGCTCAGCCGACGCCGGTCTCGTGGTCGAGCAGCCAGCGCTTGACGTCGAGACCCCAGCGGAAGCCGCCCAGCGCGCCGCCGATCCGTAGAACTCGGTGGCACGGCACGAACAGGGCGGCGGCGTTGCGGGCACACGCCTGAGCAGCGCCGCGGATCGCCTGCGGCCTGCCCGACAGCGCCGCGTAGTCGCTGTAGGTCACGGGCTTGCCCGCCGGAATCGTGCGCAACACGTCCCACGCGTGCTGGAGGAACTCGCCGGAATGCTGTCGCACGGGGATGAGGTCGATCGCGTCGAACTCGCCCTCGTGGTAGCGGCGGACAGCCTTGCTGACCGGGCCGAGGTCGCGTCGCTCCCGCAGCTCCGACGGCTGGAGGGCGGGCGAGATGACGGCGGTGAGCTCGGCGGGATCGGCCGTCCAGCCGGAGCCGAGCACGGCGCCGTCCGCGGCGACGACCGCCGTGAACGGACCGGCCGGGGTGTCCTGTGTGGACCAGTGGGCGAAAGTTGTGGTGCTCATCGGTTGCCTTTCGTGGTCGTGGCGGCGCTCGCGCGCCAGAGGTACATGCCCGCGTAGGAACGCCAGGGCCGCCAGGCCTGTGCGTGTTCGGCGAGTCCGGCGGCGGTGTCGTCGAGGCCCAGCGCTGCCGCGCCCTTGCGGACGACGAGGTCGCCGCCGAGCAGGACGTCGGGCTGGCCGAGGACGCGCATGAGCACGTAGTCGGCCGTCCACGGCCCGATGCCGGGTGCGGCGAGGAGTTCGGCGCGCAGGTCCGGCGCGTCCCTGCCGACGTGGACGTCGAGGTCGCCCGTGGCGATCGCCTCGGCGACGGCCCGGATGGCCTCGATGCGTGCGCGCGGGCCGCGCAGGACGTCGGTGCCGTGCTCGGCGATGGTCGCCGCCGTGGGAAACAGCAGTCCGGGTTCGCCGTCGGACGCGCCCGGCATCGGCTCGCCCAGCTCGGTCGCGAGTCGCCCCGCAGCCGTGCGGGCAGCCGCGACCGACACCTGCTGGCCGAGCATCGCGCGCAGCACGAGCTCGGTGCCGTCGACCGCGCCCGGAACGCGGATTCCCGGCGTCGTGGCCACCAGCGGGGCCAGCGCCGGGTCGGCGCCGAGGACCTGGGTCACGGCCTCGGGATCGGCGTCGAGGTCGAGCAGCCTCCGCACTCTCGCGACGGCGTTGCCGAGGTCGCGTACGTCGGTGAGCCGCAGATCGCAGCGGACGTAGCGGTCGGCGGGCGCCAGCCGGACGAACCCGCAGCCGTGGGGCAGCCGCAGCGTCCGGCGGTAGCCGTCGACGACGTCCTCGACCCCCGGGATCGCGCGGGCCGTCAGGAAGGCGAGCAGGCCGTCGGCGTCGAACGGTTCGCGGAACGGCAGCCGCAGGCTCAATCGGGCGCCGCCGGATGGCGTGCCGTTCTCGCCGCCTGCCTGTGCCCGCCTGCCCGCGGCCGCTGTGCGCAGCTGCGACGGCGTGGCCGCGAACACCTCGCGAATGGTGTTGTTGAACTGGCGCACGCTCGCGAACCCGGCCGCGAACGCGACGTCGGTGAGTGGCAGCTGCGAGAGCTCGATCAGCAGCCTCGCCGAGTGCGCGCGGTGGGCCCGTGCGAGCGCGAGCGGGCCCGCGCCCAGCTCGGCGGTGAGCACCCGGCCGAGCTGGCGCTCGGAATAGCCGAGCCTGCGGGCCAGCCCCGGAACGCCCTCACGCTCGACGGTGCCGTCCGCGATCAGGCGCATGGCCCTGGCGGCGAGGTCGGCGCGCACGTTCCACTCCGGCGAGCCCGGTACGGCGTCGGGCAGGCAGCGCCTGCAGGCCCGGTAGCCCCGCGACTGAGCCGCGGCCGAGGTCGGATAGAACTCCACGTTTCGGGCCTTCGGCGTCATCGCAGGGCAGGACGGCCTGCAGTAGATGCCGGTGGTGCGCACGGCCACGATGAACTGGCCGTCGAACCTCGAGTCGCGCGACATGACGGCGCGATAGCACCGTTCGGTGTCGTGCCAGAGGCTGTGGTGGGCCGGTGGGGCCTGCACGGTTGGCTGTGCCATGGCGTCGATACTGCCACCAGGTCACAGGCCTGACTGGCGGGAATCGGACACGGAGGACGCGGCGATTCTCATCCGGTTCTCATCCGTTCCTCATCCGGCTGCCGTACGGTCGGCGACCATGACCGCACGCTCCAGGAAGCTCCCGTTCCGCACCATGACCGCGATCATCGCCGCAGTCGGCGCGATCAGCCTGTCCGCCTGCGACCAGCCCGAGCAGGACGACGACGGTGGCACACAGCAGGAGGACGGCGGCGGCCAGAACAACCAGGACGACGACGGCGACGACGGCCAGAACGACAACGACGACGACCAGAACGACGATGACCAGGGCGATCAGAACGACCAGGATGACCGGGACGACCAGGGTGGCCGGGACGACGACGGCGACGACAACGACGGCTGAGCGGGGCCGCCGGACCGGCACGTACACTGCCTTGTCGTGAGTCTCACCCTCGGCATCGTCGGACTGCCCAACGTCGGCAAGTCCACCCTCTTCAACGCCCTCACTCGCAACGACGTGCTCGCGGCGAACTACCCGTTCGCGACGATCGAGCCCAACGTCGGAGTCGTTCCGCTGCCGGATGCGCGCCTGGACAAGCTCGCCGAGGTGTTCGACTCGGCGAAGACCGTCCCGGCGACGGTGTCCTTTGTGGATATCGCGGGCATCGTGAAGGGCGCGTCCGAAGGCGCCGGACTCGGAAACAAGTTCCTCGCCAACATCCGTGAGGCCAACGCGATCTGCCAGGTTATCCGGGTGTTCGACGACCCGGACGTCGTGCATGTCGACGGCAAGATCGACCCGAACGACGACATCGAGACGATCAACACCGAGCTCATCCTCGCCGACCTGCAGACGCTGGAGAAGGCGCTGCCGAGGATGGAGAAGGAAGCGCGCACGAAGAAGGAGGCGCGGCCGGCACTCGAGAACGCGCAGCGCGCCAAGGAGATCCTCGACTCGGGGCGCACGCTGTTCTCGGCGCAGGCCGAGATCGACACCGACGGCCTGCGTGAGTTCAGCCTGCTCACCACCAAGCCGTTCCTCTACGTGTTCAACGCCGATGAGGGCGTGCTCGGGGACCAGGCGAAGCGCGACGAGCTGGCCAAGCTCGTCGCACCGGCGGACGCGGTGTTCCTCGACGCCAAGGTCGAGGCCGAGCTGCTGGAGCTGGACGACGAGGAGTCCGTGCGCGAGCTGCTCGAGTCGGTCGGTCAGTCCGAGCCGGGCCTCTACTCGCTCGCGCGGGCCGGGTTCCACACCCTCGGCCTGCAGACCTACCTCACCGCGGGCCCGAAGGAAGCGCGCGCGTGGACGGTCCCGCAGGGCGCCACGGCTCCGCAGGCGGCGGGTGTGATCCACACCGACTTCGAGCGTGGCTTCATCAAGGCCGAGGTGGTCTCCTACGACGATCTGGTCGAGGCCGGTTCGATGGCGGCTGCCCGCTCGGCGGGCAAGGTCCGCATGGAGGGCAAGTACTACGTCATGGCCGACGGCGACGTGGTGGAGTTCCGCTTCAACGTCTGATCTGGGCCTGTTTTCCCAGCTCAGAGCGTTAGGCGGCCTCGCGATTCGTCACCAGTTCGTCAGGCTGACCGGCGACGTCGGCAAACAACCGGGATGATTCGAGCCGGGTGCGGCCCTCCGCGCTCGGCCACAGGTGGGCGTAGGTGTTGAGCGTGACTGTGGCGCTGGAGTGGCCTAGCGCCCGCTGAACGGCGACCACGTCACACCCCGCGGCGATCAACCCAGAGGCGAAGAAGTGCCGAAGGTCGTGTAGCCGCAGCTCCTCGCATCGCGCCGCCGTGCGGGTCAGCCGCCACCAGTAGCCGACCGTGTTCTGGTGAGGTGGGTCGCCAGCCGAGCCCTCGAAGAGCCAGCGGCTGGCCACGCCGTTCTGGCGGTAGGTCGCGATGTAGTCCTTCACCAGCGACAGCAGCTCATCGGACACGTGCACGACCCGTTCAGAGCCGTACTTGGGCGCGCGGATCTCAACACCACGCCCGTTCTCGCGCTGAACCTGCCGGGACACGCTGATCTTGCCGCGCTCGAAGTCCAAGTCCGAGGCTCTCAGCGCGGCAGCCTCACCAAGCCTGAGACCAGCAAACGCACACAACGCCACGAAGGGCCTGAACCGCGGATCTGCCGACTTGAGCAGTGCTGCCACCTGACGCGGCGACGGCAATGACATCGCGACCTCAGCGCGACGAGTGCGCGGAAGGCGGACGCCCTCAGAAGGGTCGACGCCGATCAAACGGTCCCGCACCGCGCCCCGGAACACCGATCGGACGTTGTTGAAGCGCGTCCTGATCGTCCCGTCGCCTGACTGATGGCTATCACACCGAGCCGGAACCGCGAGCCTGGCAACATCGGCCGGCAGTGGGCGAGCAGCGGTCGCGGCCCCGACACGGCGTGATCGAGACGCCATCAGGCGACGGGATGACCACAAGCGCAGGTAGGTTCCCATCGCTCCCAACTCGGCAGCGGTGCGGCAAACACGGCGTGTCATGCGGTCGACGCCGCAAGTAACAACTCCGGTCATGATCGCGACCTAAGGTAAAGAGATGCCTTGAGCGGCGCGTATCAAGTGAGGTGAGCACGAAGGTGGTAGCAAAGCGTCAACGCCTCCGTAGCACGTTTACATTAGGGGGTGAACAAGCTGAGGCAGATGGTCTTCTCGACGATGCATTTTACGAATCGGACGACTTCGCCGTAATATCGTCCCGCGAAGATAAGCGATGTTTTGTCGTAGGAAGAACCGGTTCGGGAAAGTCGGCCGCGTTGCAGCGGCTTGAAGAGCTGAATCCAGATCGCGTGATTCGGGTAAGTCCAGAAGATCTATCGTTGCCGTATATTACCAATCTTCAGGCAATCAGGTATCTAGACTCGCTTGACATCAATCTCGACAATTTCTGGACAACTCTTTGGAAGCATGTACTACTGGTCGAGATTATTAAGCACCGATACAAAGTTAACTCACCAGCCGCGAAGCAGAAATTCCTGGATGAAATTCGCGATCGGGTTCGACGCGATAAGGCGAAGCGAGCCGCTCTCGACTACCTTGATGAGTATGAAGGCCGCTTCTGGGAAGAGGCGGACGAGCGGGTAAGGGAAATAACGCAGAAGTTCACCGAAAGAATTGACGCGGAAACAGCTGCTGGCGCAAAGATTGGCAGTGTGGCGAGCGTAAATTTCGGCAGCAAAGAAGGACTCGAGACTTCTAGTGAGTTTACCGAGGAGCGAGTCGATCGATTCCAGCGGATCGTGAATGATACGCAACTAGCAAGACTCAATAAGATGCTCAATGTGTTAGATGACGAAGTGCTGAACAGGCCGCAGCTGTTTACATATGTTGTCATCGACGACCTGGATCGAGACTGGGTTGACGAGCGAATCGCAAATGATCTCATCCGGTGCTTATTTCGCACCGTGATCGACCTCAAGCGAGTGCGACATCTCAAGGTTCTTGTGGCCCTTCGTACTAATATCTTTCAGGAGCTACAGTTCGGTCGTCGAGGAGGCGGGCAGGAAGAGAAATTTCGTGCGCTGGTGCTTCTAATGAAATGGACGAAACCAGACTTGGCCGAAATGCTCGATGAGCGAGTTAAAGTAGCTGCATCGAAGGCGGAGCTGGAGCTGAAGTCCATATCCGATCTTCTCCCTAATTCAAATAAGTCACGAGGGAATCCCTTGGACTACATGTTGGATAGAACCCTCATGAGACCTCGGGACGCCATTTCTTTCGTGAATGAGTGCTTGACCCTTGGCGTGGGAAATGACCGACTAACTTGGTCGGATATATCTTCTGCCGAGCAATCTTACTCTTCGAAAAGATTGCTCGCTTTGCGAGATGAATGGAAACAGACCTACCCCGACATAGATCAAGTATTTGAGAAATTCCGAGAAAGCCCTCTGGCGATGTCCAAGCAAGACCTCCAGGAGCGTCTCGACTCGGCGATGCTCCTCCTATCGGAGCCGAAATTCGCGGGAGTTCGGTGGATGACTGATGTCACGAATGCAATGTGGAATTCGGGGCCCGATACATCGTGGTTTGATCTCTATCAGCCGCTTCTGAAGGTTCTCTTTACGGTTGGCCTAATAGGATGTTCTCGAAGCGACATTCGGCGGGCGGTCTTCTATTCAGAAGACCCACTTTTTATCGATCAGAGAAGTAATGTTCAGACGACTCGGTCGTTTTTTGTACACCGCTCTTTTCATCGCGCCCTAGATATCAGGTCGTGATGCTCTGGAGGGATCGGCCGCAGCTTTGCCTTTGATGGACGGTTGGCCCCGTTTCAGAATCGACAGTTCATTCTGGGTAAACAGGCGTCGGCTTTCAGCGCTGACCTACGACCAGGGCCAGCGTCGTATCCGTGACTGGGGAGAGGTTCAATGAAGATCGACCAGGGTCGTGTCTCGGCTTGTACTCTCGACATTCGTCAATCGATCGCCAGGGAGTGTATCTAGCACGAAAAACGACTGTCACAGCGGGAACGCCCAGGTTAGCTGCAAACTTGGGCGTTCCCGCAGAAGTCGAACGTCGTTCGATAGGCCGCCCGGATGTCAAATTCGTGCCACATCGCGTCCGCAAAACGCGGCAGATGTCGGGAGCTGTCGATACCGATTAGTGCATGTGAAGGCGACGAGGTACCGAGGCCCGACGGGGCCCTTGGTGTATCCACGTTCTTCCCGGCGGATCTCTAAATCGCAGGTTTCATGCACCCTTGTCACGCACGTGCTGAATCACGTCTTGTAGCTCAGCAGGTGTTAGCCAGTGGGCTCCGCGGTGGATCATACGATGGCAGTTGGAACATAGGACTGCGAGGTCATTCAGCCGCGTTTCTGTTTGCCCGGTGATGTGCAGCGGCGTGACGTGATGGACCTCGGCGTACCGCGCTCCTCGTTCGCCGTAGGTTCGTTCGAAGTCGAAGCCGCAGACCTCGCACTCGAGGCAGCCTCGTTCGGCAAGTACCCGGTCGATCTTCTTCGCTCGTAGTTTTGGGTTTCGCTCGCGTCGCAGGTGGAGGAGGACGAGGGCGCGGCCTTCGGCTGCTGCTTCCTCCTCGTCGATGTCAGCGGCGAAGGGTAGCTCGGTGAGTTGACCAGTGGCGATGCCTGCGCGGATCGCGGCTGCCTGTGCGTGCATCTCCTCGGGGCGATCGAGGAAGGCTTGCAAGATCTCCTTGTCGAGCTTGCCGCCCCGGGTTGGTTTGCCGTCGTAGTCGGGGTGCTGAGTCGCGATGTCGAAGGTCTTGCGCTGCACGCTGTTGGGGTTGCGGAAGGTCTCGCCACGGGACTCTGGCGGGTGCAGTGGGAGCTGTTGCAGTGCCTACGACAGCTCGATTGTCCTCTGCTCATGCGCCCGGATGCCTTGCCAGGTGTTGCGTGCGACGAGATCACAGGCGAGCACGAGTTCCGATTCAAGCCACGCCGGGTTCCGCCCAGAGCGCACCTCGAACCCGAGGGACCGGAGCAGTGCTACGACCGTCTCCAGTCCTCCCGAGAACTCATTCGGGCTGAGGGCCTGCTCATCGGGCAGGTAGCCGTGGGCGACCCCGACGATCGCTTTCGAGTCGTACTCCCGGCCGTCGTGGACGAGGGTGTAGGTGCGAGCCGGGCCGAACCCATAGCGATTGAACCCAGCAGGGTCACGATCGTGCTCGTCGATGGCAGCGAGGACGGCCTCGCGCGTGATCTCTCGCATGCTCACGGCGAGGACGCTACTGGCTGCCACTGACAGATCAACTCCGTCGCTCGAACCTCCCGCGGCTGATCGTCAATCGTTCGTCAGGACACCCATCCGGCACAGCAAACGACCACCGTCGACGAGTGGGGAACGCCCAGGTCAGGACGCATGCCCGAGCGTTCCCCCAGGTCGCGATTTGTTCCGCTTCAACGTCTGAGCCCGGCCCGGTAGAAAAGATCTTCGCCCGGGTTGTCGAATACGGTTGCTCCCGATCGACGCACTGACGAGAAGCACGTCAGCCAGGCAAGGAGCAACCACATGCGTACCCTCATCGCCACCGCGTTCGTCTCGCTCGACGGCGTCGTCGAGGCGCCCGGCGGGGAGCCCGGCTATCGCAACTCGGGCTGGACGTTCAAGGACGTCGAGTTCGACCCGGCCGCGTTCGAGCTCAAGGGGCGCGAGCAGGGCGAGGCGACGGCGATGCTGATGGGCCGCGTCAGCTACGAGGCGTTCTCGCCGGTGTGGCCGGACATGACCGAGGACTTCGCCGGCTACAACGCCATGCCGAAGTACGTCGTGTCCACCACGCTGCGCGAGCAGGACCTGGTGACCAACTGGGGCGAGATCACGATCTTACGGTCGCTGGACGAGGTCGCCGCGCTGAAGGAGACCGACGGCGGGCCGATCAGCATCCACGGCAGCGCCGAACTGAACCGCAACCTCGCGGACGCCGGCCTGATCGACCGGTACCACCTGCTGGTGTTCCCGGTGCTGCTCGGCGCGGGTAAGCGGCTTTTCAGCGACAGCGACAAGGACAAGCAGAACCTGTGGCTCGTCGAGAGCGAGTCCTACGGCAACGGCATCCAGAAGCTGGTCTACGACGTCGTCCGCTGAGGACACGTTCGTGCCGAGGCAACCGGTTTTTCGGCTGCCTCGGCACGAGTGAGTCGGATCAGCCCGCCGCGGCGAGCAGAATCACGAACAGCAGGGTGACGGTGACCGCGAAGGCGGTCACGACGGCTTGCTGGCTCGGCGACAGTACGGGGGCGCGGTTCATGGGGTCCCCAATTTCACTGGTAGTGGGTGTTCCACCCGTGAAAACCGCAGGACCCGCCCTCAGTGTTAGCCGCAGTGCGGAACTGTGGTATGCCTCACAGCGATGGACCGTGCCTGCGGCCCTTCGCGGTGTAGAACAGCACGGCTCCGGCCACGCTGAGCATGAGAGCGAAGGCCACGCCACCGACGACGAGCGCGTGCGTCAGGCCGCTGCCCGCGACCGTGACGGCCCGATCCTCGGCCTGGTCGGTGGCCGCCGTCGCGGGCAGCGCGAAGGCGGCGAGCGTGACCAGGACGAGCGCCCCGAGCGCCGCGACCCTGCGGGCAGTGCTCCCGATCGCCCCAGTGGTGGTTGTGATGAAGCTGGAACGGCTCAACGCGCACTCCCCTCGATCCGGTAGCTGATACCCGGGGAACGCACGAAGGTGCCGGTCATGTTGCCCGTGCGGGCCAGATCACACCGATTCGATCACCCCGTCGATCTCATTCGCGAGTGAGATGTCCTTCTCCGTGATGCCGCCTTCCGAATGCGTGCTGAGCCGGAAAGTCACTGTGCGCCAACGGATGTCGATGTCCGGGTGGTGATTTTCGTTCTCCGCGATCTCGGCGACGCGGTTCACCACCTGGATCGCCTGAGGAAACGATGCGAGCTCCGCGTCCCTGCGGATGGCGTCGCCCTCGCGCTGCCACTGCGGCAGATGCCCCAGTGCCTCGTCGATACGTTCGTCGTTGAGTACCTCTGCCATGCGTCCATGGTGGTACGACAACGGGTACGCTGCACGATTGCCACGGGAGTCCGGCGCGGCCGGGCTGAGAGGTGGGCGAGAGCTCACGACCGTTCGCACCTGATCCGGATCATGCCGGCGCAGGGAGGCTCCGCTCCTTGCGCCGGCGACACCGGTCACGACAAGGAGGGTTGATGAGGTTCCTTCGAGCGGCGACCGCTCTGGTTCTCGCCGCGACGACAGCGGGCTGCACCCTGACCGCGGGGGAGGACGAGCAGTCCGAGGGGCCGACGACCGTCCGGCTCGCGACGCACGACTCGTGGGCGGCGCCGCAGGAGGTGCTCGACGCCTTCGAGCAGCAGTCCGGCATCCGCATCCAGGTCACCAAGCAGGGCGACGCCGGCGCGCTGACCAACAAGCTCGTGCTCAGCAAGGCCAACCCGGTCGCCGACGTGGCCTACGGCGTGGACTCCACCTTCGCCTCGCGCGCGCTCGCCGAGGACGTGTTCCAGCCCTACACCAGCCCGGAGGCCGACCGGGGGCCACAGCGGTACTCGATCGATCCGCGGCACCGGCTCTCCGCGGTCGATGTGGGCGACGTGTGCGTGAACATCGACACCGAGTGGTTCTCGGAGCGGGACCTGCCGGAACCCGAGACGTTCGACGACCTCGCCGACCCGCGCTACCGGGGACAGCTGGTGGTGGAGAACGCCGCGACCTCGTCTCCGGGGCTGGCGTTCCTGCTCGCCACGGTCGCCCGCTACGGCGAGCAGGGCTGGGCGGACTACTGGCAGCGGCTCAAGGACAACGACGTGCAGGTGGTCAGCGGCTGGACCGAGGCCTACACGCAGGAGTTCTCCGGTTCGTCGGGACAGGGGCCGAAGCCGATCGTGGTGTCGTACGCGTCGTCGCCCGCCGCGGAGATCGGTGACGACGGTGAACCGCGCACCAAGGCGCTGCTCGACACGTGTTACCGGCAGGTCGAGTACGCGGGCGTGCTCGAGGGGACCGAGAACGCCGAGGCGGCGGGCAAGGTGGTGGATTTCCTGCTCTCGCAACAGTTCCAGACGACGGTGGCCGACAACATGTACGTCTACCCGACGCGCGACGGCGTCGCGCTGCCCTCCGGCTGGGCCAAGGCGGCTCCGTTGCCGGAGGACCCCGCGTCGCTGCCCGGCGAGCAGGTGCAGGCCGGACGTGAGGGATGGATCGAGCAATGGCGCGGGCTGATCGAGGGCTGACGCTGCGCGCACGGGCGCGTGGTTCGGCCGCGGGAGTCACGCTGCTCGCGGTGTTGCCCATCGCGTTCCTCGCCGTCTTCTTCGCGTGGCCGGTCGTGGCGATCCTGCGGCTGGGCTTCGCCGACGGCGGTGTCGCGACGGCGCTGGCCCAGTCGCAGACCTGGGAACTGGCCGCGTTCACCGTGGCGCAGGCGGCCGCGTCCACCGTGGTCGCCGTGCTCGCGGGCTTTCCCGTCGCGTTCCTGCTGGCGCGTGTGCGCCTGCGCGGGGCGGGACTCGTGCGCACGTTCGTGCTGGTGCCGTTCGTGCTGCCGACCGTCGTGGTGGGGCTCGCGTTCAAGGCGTTGTGGCCCGACGGCGGCGTGTTCACGATCGTGCTGGCCAACGCGTTCTTCAACGTCGCCGTGGTGGCCCGCACCGTCGGCGGGCTGTGGGCACACCTGGACCGGCGTGGCGAGGACGCGGCGAGGGCCCTCGGGGCGTCGCCGTGGCGGGCGTTCCGCTCGGTGACCCTGCCGGCGCTCGCTCCGGCCGTCGCGTCGGCGGCCGCGGTGGTGTTCCTGTTCTGCGCCACCAGTTTCGGCGTGGTCCTCATGCTCGGTGGTGCCCGCTACCGCACGCTCGAGACCGAGATCTACCTGCGGACCGTGAACCTGCTCGACCTCTCCGGCGCCGCCGCGCTGTCGATCGTGCAGCTGGTGGCCGTGCTCGCCGCGCTGGCGATCGGCGCGCTGGCCCGCAGGCGCAGGGAGACCGCGGTGCGGCTGCGCGCCAAGGGCGAGACGGCCCGCAGGCCGGAGGGACGCGAGTGGTGGGTGGTCTCCGCCGCGTTCGGCGTGCTCGCGCTGCTGCTGGTGCCGATCGCGGCGCTGGTGGTGCGGTCGTTCGCGACCCGCGACGGCTGGAGCCTGGCGGGTTATCGCGCGCTGTCCACGGGTGGCGAGAACGGCACGCTCGACGTCAGCGGCTGGGACGCCGCGCTCAACTCGCTGCGCACGGCGTCGGACGCGACGATGCTCGCGCTCGTCGTTGGCGTGCTCGCCGCGACGACGCTCGTCGCGTTGCGGCGCGCGCCGGGGCGCGGTGCGCGGGCGGCGGGCGAGGTGATGGACGCGGCTCTGATGCTGCCGCTCGGCGTCTCGGCCGTGACGGTCGGCTTCGGCTACCTCGTGACGCTCGGGGACCTGCCGTGGGATCTGCGCACGTCGCCGTTGCTCGTGCCGTTCGCGCAGGCGCTGGTGATCATCCCGCTCGTGGTGCGGATGGTGCTGCCCGTGCTGCGGTCGGTGGACGAACGCCTGCGCCAGGCCGCCGCGACGCTCGGCGCGAGCCCGGCCCGGGTGTGGCGCGAGGTCGATCTGCCGCTGGTCGCGCGGTCGCTCGCGGCGGCCGCCGCGTTCGGCTACGTGGTCGCGCTGGGCGAGTTCGGCGCCACGAGTTTCCTCGCCAGGCCGGACGCGCCGACGCTGCCGGTGGCCATCGGGTCGCTGGTGAACAGGCCCGGCGAGCTGAACAGCCAGATGGCCTACGCCGCGTGCACGTTGCTGATGCTCGTGACGGCGCTCGTGGCGATGCTGATCGAGCGGCTGCGCGCACCGCAGGCGCAGGTAGGGGAGTTCTGATGCTGACGGTCGAAGGGCTGAGCGTGACCTACGGGTCGTTCGAGGCCGTGCGCGACGCCGGCCTGGAGATCGCCGACGGCGACGTGCTGGCGCTGCTCGGTCCGTCCGGTTCCGGCAAGTCCACCCTGTTGCGGGCGATCACCGGGCTCGAACCGGCGGCCACCGGCTCGGTGCGCTGGGACGGAGCCGACCTCGGGCGGGTTCCGGTGCACCGGCGCGGTTTCGGGCTCGTGTTCCAGGACGGGCAGCTCTTCCCGCACCGCGACGTCGCCGCCAACATCGCGTTCGGCCTCCGCATGCACGGCACCGCCAAGGCCGAGCAGCGGAAGCGGGTGCGTGAGCTGCTCGCGCTCGTCGGCCTCGCCGGGTACGAGCGGCGCAAGGTCACCGAGCTCTCGGGCGGCGAGGCACAACGTGTGGCGCTGGCGAGGGCACTCGCGCCGGGGCCGAGGCTGCTGCTGCTCGACGAGCCGCTGTCGGGCCTCGACGCGGAGCTGCGCGAGCACCTCGCCATCGACCTGGCGCACGTGCTGCGGCGGGCCAAGATCACCACCCTGCTCGTGACCCACGACCAGGAGGAGGCGTTCACGCTCGCCGACCGGATCGCGGTGCTCGACGCGGGCCGGATCCAGCAGCTCGGCGACGTGCTCGACGTGTGGCGCCGCCCGGTGGACGAGCGCGTCGCGCGGTTCCTAGGCGTCACCACGGTGCTGCCAGGCGACGCCGCGAGCGGAGTGGTCACGTGCGCGCTCGGTGAGGTGCGCGTGCCGTGGGCTTCCGACGGCCCGGTGTCGCTCGGCCTGCGTCCCAACGCCGTCCGCGTCGCCGCCGACGGCGCCGGGGCCGAGGTACTGGCCGGCGTGCACCGGCGCGACCACGTCCGGCTCTCGGTCCGACCCGATGCGGGCCCCGAGCCGCTGGACGCGATCGCGCCGATGTCCGAGCCCGCGCGGGCGGGCGACCGGGTGCGCCTGGTGCTCGATCCCGACGGCGTCGCCGTGCTCGGCTAACCGTCCTTGGTGCTCAGCTTGGCGTAGGCGATCGACAGTGCGATCACGATGTAGCAGGCCGCGCGCAGCGCCCCCTCGGCCAGCCCACCGGTCGGCATCGGGTCGCGCAGCACGTCGCCCAGCGCCAGCCAGGAGTCGTTGAGCAGGAACGGATGCAGCCACTCGAGCGCGTCGAGCAGTTGCAGCACCGAGAACACGATCACGCCGCCCAGCACGGAGGCGAGCACCACCATCGGATGCTCGGTCCACGCCGAGATCGCCAGCGCCACCGCGCCGATAGCCCACAGCTGCAGCGCGACCCAGCCGGCGGCGATGGCCACCTTGAGCAGCGCGGCGGGCAACGACAGCGTCGAACCCGACAGCGTCACCAGTCCGTCGGTGCCGTTGAGCACGAAGCCGGTGAGCACTCCGGTCGCCGCCATCACCAGCACGGCCGACAGCGCGAACGTCGCGACGCCGAGCGACTTGACGAGCAGCAGTCTGCCCCTGCTCACCGGTGCGAGCAGCCAGCCGCGCAACGTGCCGTGTGCGGTCTCGCCCGCCAGCGCGTCGGAGCCCGACATCGCCGCACTGAGCGGCAACAGCAGGTTCAGCGCCATCGCGAGTGTGGCGATGGGCAGTACGAGCGCATTGCCCGCCGCCGTGGCGAGCAGGGACGCCCCGTCACCGCCACCGCCGCCCGGACCGGCGGAGCCGACGAACGTCAGCGCGATGCCGACGATCACCGGGATCGCGGCGAGCAGTCCCAGCACCACCAGCGTGCGTGGCCTGCGGTAGATCCAGCGCAGCTCGGCGCGCACCAGCCTGCCCAGAGTGGCGTGCGAGCGCCGCGCGACCGGTGCGGGCGCGAGCGTGGTCGTCGCGTCGGTCATGACCCGTCCTCCTCGTCGGGCTCCTGGGTCAGCCTGGCGAACAGGTCCTCCAGACCGGTGCGGGCTCGGCGCGCCTCGTGCACGTCGACACCGGCGTGCACCAGTGCGGCGATCACCTCGGGAGGCGTGCAGGCGGTCAGATCCACGCGCACGCCTTCGGGAGCCAGTCGCGACGGGATCCGGCTGGCCCGCAACGCCTCCATCGCCGCTGTTCCGTCTGTTGTGGACACCAGCAGCGCGGGTGATCCGGACTCCAGCAGCTCGGCGAGCTCGCCCTGCGCCACCACACTGCCCGCGTGCAGCACGGCGACGTGCGTGCACGTGGCCTCCACCTCGGCCAGCAGGTGCGACGACACCAGCACGGTCACCCCGGCCGCGTGCAGCTCGGAGATGATCGTGCGCACCTCGCGCGTGCCCGCGGGGTCGAGCCCGTTGGTCGGCTCGTCGAGCACCACCATGCGCCGGGGCACCAGCAGCGCCCCGGCGAGCCCGAGCCGCTGCTTCATGCCCAGCGAGTACCCCCGGTAACGCCGGTTGGCCGCCGCGGCGAGACCGACGCGCTCCAGCGCCTCGCCGACCGCGTGCGGGATGTCGCCCGTCGCCAGCCGGGGCTCCGCCGCCGCCATGCGCAGCAGGTTCTCGCGTCCGGAGAGAAACGGGTGGAAGCCGGGGCCCTCCACGAGGGCGCCGACGTCGGGCAGCGCGTGCCCCGCGTGCTCCGGCACGGCGTGCCCGAGCAGGCTGACCGTGCCCGCGGTCGGCCGGACGAGCCCCAGCAGCATCCGGATCGTCGTGGTCTTTCCCGACCCGTTCGGGCCGAGCATGCCCAGCACCGCACCCTCGGGGACGTCGAGATCGACGTGGTCCACCGCCACCGTGCGGCCGTACAGCTTGCGCAGCCCCCTCGTCTGCGCAGCCAGCGCCGCGGCGGGTGTGGCCGCCCCCTCGGGGGCGACCACATCCGTTGCCGTTGTCGACGTGCTCACCGCGTGCCCAGTGCCTCTGTCAGCACCTGCTGCGGCACGGCGCCGACCGCGAACCGGCCGTCATCGGTGATCAGCGCGGTGCCGACCTTGGTGCTGACGACGTAACCGGAGCCGAACTCGCCCTGGACCCGCGTGCCGAACTGGTCGAGCAGACCGCGAGCGTCGGGACCGTCGGAGTCCGGCCTCCGGTCGAGCGTCTCGGGGGGCACGGATCCCACGTAGACGCTGTCCCAGCCCTCGCCGGTGACCTCGCCGGCCGGCTTGTCGGGCAGCTGTTCCGGCTTGTTCCTCGGCTGCGAGTCGGTGACCTCGGCGCCCTGCGGCGGCGAGAATTCGAACAGGTCCGCGGGCTGCGGGCCGAAGTCGATGTCGGTGAACCCGATCTGCAACGCGGGCTCGGTGGTGCCGTTGGTCAGCACCGACATGCGCAGCGGCAGGCGGTTCTCCGCGTCGACCGCGATCCGCACCTCGCGCAGCAGCGTGCGCTCGGTCGGCTTCGGCGTGAGCACCAGCTCGTAGGCAGCGCGGTCAGCCACCGTCGCCGTGCCGTCCACGGCCACGGTGCTGCTCTGGCGCACGTAGTCGAGCATGGTCGCCGCCGCCGACGACGGGTCGGCCAGCTCGTCCTGGCCAGCTGCCTTGTGCTTGCGCTCGGCGTTCTCGGGCAGGGTCGTCTTGGTCGCGGTGTTGTCGGCGGCGTCGTAGCTCCAGGCGGTGCCGCCGTTCTGCACCAGCGTGACCTCGCTGCCGTTCTGCTCGAGCGCGATCCGGCTGGCGTGGTCGCCGTCGTGGTAGACCCGGGCCGACTCGACGTTGAGCATCGCCATGCCCGGCATCGCGGGCAGACCGAGGTCGTTGTCGATCGCGACGTTGCCGGAGAGCGCGGGCGGGTCGGCCTTCAGCACGGACTCGACCAGCTCCTGCGCACTGACCGACGGGAGCTCCGGTGCCTCCCCGGCCCCGGCCGGCATCGCCATGATGCCCAGCCCGATGGCCCCGGCCGCGGTTCCGGCGACGGCGACGGTCACTGCTCTTTTCTTCGGGTTCACTGCCCCTCCAGTGGTCGATGTAAGTGTGCCCCGTTTTCCGTCACCGAGACTGCTCGGTGCGTACTGAGATCGTCCTGAGATGCTGAGAACGGGCTGAGAGCACGCGCATCGCGCGCCCGAAAACGGCATGCTGAGAGCGTGAGACCTCGAGTACTGGTCGTGGACGACGAGCCCGGCGTGCGCAAGGCCCTGCAGCGGGGCCTCACCGCCGAGGGCATGGACGTGGTCACCGCCGCGGACGGCCCCGGGGGCCTGCGGCTGGCTCAGACCGGTTCCTTCGACGCACTACTGCTCGACATCATGCTGCCTGGCCTGTCCGGCTACCGCGTGCTCCAGCACCTGCGCGCGCAGGGCGTGCACACACCGGTGCTGCTGATCTCGGCCAAGGACGGCGAGGTCGACCAGGCCGACGGTCTGGACCTCGGCGCCGACGGCTACCTCGTGAAGCCCTTCTCGTTCGTGGTGCTCGTCGCCCAGGTGCGCGCGGTGCTGCGCAGGGCGGCCGCGCAGGGCGCGCGCGGGCCGCTGCGCATCGGCGGGCTGACGGTGGACCGGGCCGCGCGGGAGGTGCGCTGGCGCGACGACCCGGTGGCGCTGAGCCCGAGGGAGTTCGCGCTGCTGGAGGTGCTGGCGGGAAGGGCGGGCACGGTCGTGACCAAGGACGAGTTGCTGCGCGCGGTGTGGGGCGACGAGCAGGCCGCCACCCGCAACGTCGTCGAGGTGTACGTCGGATACGTGCGGCGCAAGCTCGACGCCGTCGGCGCGGGCGCGTTCGTCCGCACCGTGCGCGGGCACGGCTACGTCGCGTCCGACCCCGAGGTCGACCAGGTGATCACGAGTTGACTTCCTCGCCGCGCCGCTGGTGGCTGCGGCGGAGTCTGCGCTTCCGGATCACCCTCGTCACCACCACGATCACGCTGGCCCTGCTCTTCGGGCTGGCCGTGCTCGCGGGCAAGGCACTCGGTCCGCTGCTGGTGAACTCCGTCGACGCCGAGCTGCGCAACGCGTTGTCCACGGCGAGCGCGACCGTCGAGGCGGGCAGGGCTCCGAGCGCGCCCGAGGGCATCGACGTGCGCGTGCTCGACACCGCGGGGGCGCCGGTGGACGGCGACGGGGCCGTGCGACTCGACGAGCAGGACGTGCGAGCGCTCAAGTCGGGCCTGCCGGTGAGCAACAGGTTCACGGGCGAGGTCACGACCACGGTGCGCTGGCTCGGCTCGGTGGTGGTGACGCCGGACGGCATGCCGCGGCTCGTGGCCGTGGGCACGCCGATGGTCGGGTCGGAGGCGGCGAAGGCGGACGGCTCGCGCTGGCTGCTGCTCGTGGCGCTCGTCGGCGCGCTCGCCGCGACGCTCGCGACGTGGCTCGGCGTGCGGTCCGCGCTGCGGCCCGTCGGCCGGATGCGGCGCTCGGTGAAGGACCTGCCGCAGGGCCGCAGACTGCCGCTGCCGGAGGCGCACGACGAACTGCGCGCGCTGGCGTCGGACTTCAACGCCCTGCTGGCCAGGCAGGAGGAGGCCAGCGAGCGGTTGCGCCGGTTCACCGGCGACGCCGCGCACGAGCTGCGCTCGCCCGTCGCCTCCATCAGGGTGCAGGCCGAGGTCGCGGTGACCAACCCCGATCCCGAGCTCTCGCAGGAGACCCTCGGCGACATCCTCGAGGAGTCCGAGCGGCTCTCGGCGCTGCTCGACGGCCTGCTCGCGCTGGCCCGCTCCGACGCGGGCGAGGTGCCGCCCGCCGAACCGGTTGAGCTGGTCACCGAGGCCAGGGACGCGGTGGCGAGGCTGCCGGCGGGCTCGCCGTCGGTGCGCGTGAGCGCGGTGGTGCCGCAGGCGTGGGCGCTCGCGACCCACGCCGAGGTGGAGCTGGTGCTGAACAACCTGCTGCGCAACGCCTGCCGCTACGCCGAGGGCCAGATCGTGGTGTCGGTGCTGGCGTCGCGGGCCCGCGTGCGCGTCGTGGTGGACGACGACGGCCCCGGCGTCGCTCCTGAGCACCGCGAGCACGTCTTCGACCGCTTCTACCGGGTGTCCGACGACCGGGCGCGCACGTCGGGCGGCAACGGGCTGGGCCTGGCGATGGTGGCCGAGGCCGTGCGCAGGCGCGGCGGCAGGGTCACGGTGGGGGAGTCGCCGGACGGCGGCGCGCGGTTCCAGGTCAGCTGGCGGCGGCACGCACGCTAACCTCCCGGCTCGTGGACCCCGTTGTGATCGTCGGAGCCGCCATCGTCCGCGACGGCACCCTGCTCGCGCAGCAGCGCGCCTACCCGAGCGAGGCGGCGGGACTGTGGGAACTGCCAGGCGGCCGGGTGGAGCCCGGCGAGCGGGAGGACGCCGCCGTGCGCAGGGAGTGCGCGGAGGAGCTCGGCGTCGCCGTCGAGGTGGGTGCCCGGGTGGGTGCCGACGTGCCGCTGCCGGGAGGCAAGGTGCTGCGGATCTTCGCGGCGGAGCTCGCCGATCCTGCCGTGCGGCCACGGGCCGTGGAGCACCGTGCGCTGCGCTGGGTGGCACCGGACGCCGTGGCCGGACTCGACTGGCTGCCCGCCGACCGGATCCTGGTCCCCGACCTCGAACGGCTGCTCGGATTCACCGGATCGGGTTGATCGTTTACGCAGGTCAGAGGACTTTTTCGAAAGGCGGTCGAAGCAGTTCGAGGCTTACCATCGTGGACATGTATGTCGTGCTGGTCACCTACACCGCGCCCCTGACGGAGATCGACTACGCGCTTCCCGACCACGTGGAGTGGGTCGCGAAGCAGTACGACCACAACCACCTGCTGGCCTCGGGGCGCAGGGACGTGCATCTCGGCGAGGTGCTGATCGTCAGGCCCATGTCCCGGCTCAAGCTCGACGCGATGCTGGCGGCGGACCCGCTGGCGCTCGCGCATCTCGCGCACTACGAGGTGACGGAGTTCGCGGCGACGCGGACGTGTCCGGAGCTGCGGATGCTCAACGAGGCCATCCCGCACTGAGCGGGATCGTGCTCACGCGGCCTTGGCGATGTCTGCCTTGGCCTTCTTCAGTGCGAGCACGGGACATTTCTTGCACCGTGGCTTCGACTTGCAGCACTTCTTCTTGACCTTGCCGTTTTTCATCAGCTTGCGGACGACCGCCTTGGGGTCGTCGCCGGCCCCGTGCTTGCTGCCCACAGATCACTCTCCACGACGGGTGCTTTCCTGCGCCCCAGGTTAGGTGAGGCTACCCTAGATCGAGGTGTGGCGCTGGGCACAATTGTGCCCCGAGTACTCTTGATACGACCACCGCTGGCCGTCTGCGCGCCCGAGTGCCGGTGGTCACCCCCAGTTTCTCGTCCAACACAGGAGCCGACGCGTGCCTGCAGTCACCGCCGAGAAGGTCCGGACGGACCTCCGAAACATCGCGATCGTGGCACACGTCGACCACGGCAAGACGACCCTGGTCGACGCCATGCTCCGGCAGTCCGGTGCCTTCACCGAGCGTGCCGAGCCGGTCGACCGGGTCATGGACTCGGGTGAGCTCGAGCGCGAAAAGGGCATCACGATCCTCGCGAAGAACACCGCCATCCGCAGGCAGACGCCCGACGGTCCGGTGACGATCAACGTCATCGACACCCCCGGCCACGCCGACTTCGGCGGCGAGGTCGAGCGCGGTCTGGCCATGGTCGACGGCGTGGTGCTGCTGGTGGACGCGAGCGAGGGCCCGCTGCCGCAGACCCGCTTCGTGTTGCGCAAGACGCTGCAGGCCGGCCTGCCGGTGATCCTGGTGGTGAACAAGGTCGACCGCTCCGACGCGCGCATCGCCGAGGTCGTCGAGGAGACCCACGACCTGTTGCTCGACCTCGCCTCCGACATCGAGGACGCGGACCTCGACGCGGTGCTCGACCTGCCGGTCGTCTACGCCGCGGCCCGCGACGGCAAGGCCAGCCTGGAGCAGCCCGCCGACGGCGAGGTGCCCGCGAGCGACAACCTCGACCCGCTCTTCGAGGTCCTGCTGAACCACATCCCGGCGCCGACCGCGGACCCCGAGGCCCCGCTGCGCGCGCTGGTGACCAACCTCGACGCGTCGAGCTTCCTCGGCCGGATCGCGCTGGTCCGCATCCACGGCGGCAAGCTGCGCAAGGGCCAGAACGTGGCCTGGCTGCGCGAGGACGGCTCCGCCCAGTCCGTGCGCATCTCCGAACTGCTGGTCACCGAGGCCCTCACGCGTGTTCCCGCCCAGGAGGCGAGCGCGGGTGACCTGGTGGCCATCGCCGGCATCCCGGACATCACCATCGGCGACACCCTCGCCGACGTCGAGCACCCCGAGCCGCTGCCGAGGATCACGGTGGACGAGCCCGCGATCTCGATGACGATCGGCGTCAACACCTCGCCGATGGCGGGCCGGGGTGGCGGCGACAAGCTCACCGCCCGCATGGTCAAGTCGCGGCTCGACTCCGAGCTGATCGGTAACGTCAGCATCCGCGTGCTGCCCACCGAGCGCCCGGACTCATGGGAGGTCCAGGGCCGTGGCGAGCTCGCGCTGGCGATCCTCGTCGAGCAGATGCGCCGCGAGGGCTTCGAGTTGACCGTCGGCAAGCCTCAGGTCGTCACGCGCACCATCGACGGCAAGCTGCACGAGCCGTTCGAGCGGCTCTACGTCGACGCGCCCGAGGAGCACATGGGCGCCATCTCGCAGCTGCTCGCCTCCCGCAAGGGCCGCATGGAGCAGATGGACGGGCACGGCACCGGCCGCATCAAGCTCGAGTATGTGCTGCCCGCGCGCGGCCTGATCGGCTTCCGCACCGACTTCCTCACCGAGACGCGCGGCACCGGCATCGCCAACCACGTGTTCGAGGGCTACTTCCCGTGGGCGGGCGAGATCCGCACGCGGCACAGCGGCTCGTTGGTCGCCGACCGCTCTGGCCCGATCACCAGCTACGCGATGCTGCAGCTGGCCGACCGCGGCACGTTCTTCGTCGAGCCGGGCGCCGAGGCGTACGAGGGCATGGTCGTGGGCGAGAACCCGCGCGCCGAGGACCTCGACATCAACATCACCAAGGAGAAGAAGCTCACCAACATGCGGTCGTCGACCGGTGACGAGCTGGAGCGCCTCGCCCGCCCGCGCAAGCTGGGCCTGGAGGAGGCGCTGGAGTTCTGCGCGGTCGACGAGTGCGTCGAGGTGGCACCCAAGGTGGTCCGGGTCCGCAAGGTGACGCTCGACATCTCGCAGCGCGCCAAGGAGCGTTCGCGGGCCAAGAGCCGCGACCAGAACGCCTGACGTCGAGGTCGGTTCCCGGAGGCTCTCCGGGAACCGTGTGGTCGCATCATGCGTCCCCCAAGTAGCGGTACCTGATCCGGTACCTGGGCTTGACGTCCGGTCTGGCAGGCTCGTATGCGGCCTCCGCGACAGCGCGGTGCCGCACCTCGAGTCGGCGGTGCGGGCGACGCCGACCGATGCCGAGCACGACCGTTCGACGATCAGGGGGCTGCGTGCACGCGACTGGCGCACCATCGAGGGCGCGACCGTTGGCGCTCGTGTTCGCGCTGGTGGCGGTGGTGCTCGCGGCGTGCACCAACACTCCGCCGCCGCCCGTCGTGAGCTCGCCCGTCGCGGAGACGTCGACGCCGGAGGCCGAGACCCCGTCGCAGATCGTGGTGAGCCTCGACGAGATCGGCGGCGGCTACAACCCGCACAACCTCGCCGACCTCTCGCCGGTGACGTCGGCGCTCGCGCAGATGCTGCTGCCCTCGGTGTTCCGGCCCGCGGACGACGGCACGCTCGAACTCGACGAGAACCTCATGGTCTCGGCCGAGGTCACCTCGGAGGACCCGTTCACGGTCTCGTACGAGATCCGGCCCGAGGCGTCGTGGTCCGACGGCGCGCCGATCGCGGTGGAGGACTTCGCCTACCTCGCCGACGCGATGAAGAACCAGCCCGGTGTCGCCGACGCGGCTGGCTACCGGCTGATCACCGGCATCCAGCCCGGCGCGGGCGGCAAGAGCCTCGACGTGACGTTCGCCGAGCACTACCCGGGCTGGCAGACACTGTTCGACAACCTGATGCCCTCGCACCTGCTCAAGGACGCGCCGGGTGGCTGGCAGGGCGCGCTGCTCGACAGCTTCCCCGCCTACGGTGGCCCGTTCTCGATCAAGACGCTCGACAAGGAGCGCGGCGAGATCATCCTGGAGCGCAACGAGCGCTACTGGGAGAAGCCCGCGGCCGTCGACCGGATCGTGCTGCGCAGCTCGGACCAGGCCGGCATGGTGGCCGCGCTGCGCTCCGGCAATGACCAGCTCTCACTCGCCACCACCGACGCCACCGGTCTCGAGCTGTTCCACGGCCTCGGCGAGGACGTCCAGCTCCAGACCGTCGCCCGGCCCTACCTGGCCACCACGTTGCTGCGCCCGGTCGGTGCGCTGGCCGACGACCAGGTGCGCGCCGGGGTGGCCGCGCTGATCGACCGCGACAAGCTCATCGCCGAGGGCACCCGCGGCGGCCCCTCGGAGGACCTGCGGGCCGGGGCGCACGTGCGGCCACCGTCTTCGGACGACTACCGCCCGACCATTCCCGGCTCCGGTTCGCCCCGCAAGCCCTCGCCGAACAAGGCGGAGCGGCTGCTCGGCGCGGCCGGGTTCACCCGCGAGGCGGGCACGTGGGCCAGGGAGGGCACGCCCCTGTCGCTGGTGATCGCCTCGCCCGGCCAGCAGGAGCCGTACGCGAGCATCGCGCAGGAGCTGAGCAGGCAACTGACCGCGGCGGGCATCGAGGTGACCACGGTGAACCCGCCCGCGCGGGAGCTGTTCAACTCGGCGCTGCCGACGCCGGTCGACAGCGCGACCGCGCCGGAGGACACCGAGGAGCCCCAGCCGGGCGCCGAGGACGGTGCCGAGGGGACCGACGGCACCGAGACACCGCAGCCGCCCGAGAGCTCCGAGACCACCACGACACCGGCGCCCCCGCCGACGAGCGGCAACGTGGCTGTGGACATCGCCGTGGTGCCGCAGCCGGTGAGCAGCGACCCCGCCTCGACCCTGGCCTCGAACTACGGCTGCCCGCCCGGCTGGGACGACGAGCCGGAGGCCGACCAGCCGCCCGAGGCGGCCGTCACCACGGCCGCGTTCTGCGACACGGTGCTGCAGCCGACCATCGACGCCGCACTGACGGGCGCCGAGCCACTGCGCGACAGCCTCGCCACGGTGGAGCCGGCGCTGTGGCAGAGCAACGTGGCGATCCCGCTGTTCCAGCTTGCCGACACCATCGCGATCGGCAGCACCGTCTCCGGCGTCACGCCGGGCGCGCCGATGGCGGGCCCGTTCTCCAACGCCGTCGACTGGATCCGCGCGCCCCGCTGACCCCCTGACGACACAGGCCCCGGGAGTCCGACC
This sequence comes from Prauserella cavernicola, assembly GCF_016595675.1. GTDB lineage: Bacteria > Actinomycetota > Actinomycetes > Mycobacteriales > Pseudonocardiaceae > Prauserella_A > Prauserella_A cavernicola. The sequence goes on from NZ_JAENJH010000003.1 coordinate 400,129, forward strand.
CTGGACTCCCGGGGCCTGTGTCATGCGGCTCAGATCAGCTGGGCCGCCTCCGCGTAGTGGCACGCCGAGGGGTGGCCGTGACCGCGGTCGATCAGCTCGGGCACCTCGTCGACGCACTTCGTGCGCTGACCGTCGCTGAGCTGGTTCGCGAACTTCGGGCAGCGGGTGCGGAACCGGCAGCCGCTCGGCGGGTTCGCCGGGCTCGGCACGTCACCGGTGATGACGATGCGCTGCCGGGTGCGCTCCTTGCGCGGGTCCGGCACCGGGATCGCCGAGATCAGCGCCTGCGTGTACGGGTGTGCGGGCTGCTCGAACAGCTGCTCCGCCGGCGCGATCTCCACGATCTTGCCGAGGTACATCACCGCGATGCGGTCGGCGACGTGGCGCACCACAGAGAGGTCGTGGGACACGAACAGGTACGACAGACCCAGGTTCTCCTGGAGGTCCTCCAGCAGGTTCAGCACACCGGCCTGAATGGACACGTCCAAAGCGGACACCGGCTCGTCGAGCACGAGCACCTTCGGCTCCAGTGCGAGCGCCCGCGCCACACCGATGCGCTGGCGCTGGCCGCCGGAGAACTCGTGCGGGAACCGGTTGCCGTGCTCCGGCCGCAGGCCCACGGTGGCCAGCAGCTCGCGCACGCGCTCCTTGCCGCCGTTCTCGTAGAGGCCGTGGATGCGCAGCGGCTCCGCCACGATCTCGTTGACCGGGATGCGCGGGTCCAGCGACGCGTACGGGTCCTGGAACACGATCTGCAGACTCCTGCGCAGGCGCCGCATCTCCCTGCGGGCCAACGTGTTCAGGTTCTGTCCTTCGAACTCGACCTCACCGGACGTGGCCGGCTGCAGGTTCAGCACCACGCGAGCGGTGGTGGACTTGCCGCAGCCCGACTCGCCCACCAGGCCGAGCGTCTCGTTCGGATAGAGGTCGAACGAGACACCGCACACCGCGTGGACGTCGCCGATCCGGCGCCGCAGCAGCCCGCCGCCGTGCACGGGGAAGTGCTTGACGATGTCGCGGGCGGAGAGCACGGGGGTGCGGCTGGTCGTTGACTCGACCTCGAGAGCCGTCTCGGTCATTCGATGACCTCTCCTTCGGTCGCACCGGCGGGCAGCGGGTCCTCCGCGTTCGGCCGGAACAGGTCGGCGGGCTCGTGGCCCTCAACCCGGTAGCTGAAGTGGCACGCCGCGAGGTGCCCGGAGTCCGACCCGGATTCCAGGTCGGGCTCCTCCTGGTCGCAGATGTCGTCCGAGAGCGGGCACCGCGGGCTGAACGGGCAGCCGGGCGGCATGTTGATCACCGAAGGCGGGGAGCCCGCGATCGGCGTGAGCCGCTCGGTCTTGACGTCCAGGCGGGGCAGGCTGCCCAGCAGGCCGAGGGTGTAGGGCATCCGCGGGGTGTAGAACACCTCGTCGGCCGTGCCCTTCTCCACCGGCTTGCCCGCGTACATCACCATCACGCGGTCGGCCTGACCCGCGATCACACCCAGATCGTGGGTGATCAGGATCATCGCCGCGCCGGTCTCCTTCTGCGCGGTGCGCAGAGCATCGAGGATCTGGGCCTGCACCGTGACGTCGAGCGCCGTCGTCGGCTCGTCCGCGATGATCACGTCGGGCTGGTTGGCCATCGCGATGGCGATCACCACGCGTTGCCGCATCCCGCCCGAGAGCTCGTGCGGGTAGGACTTCGCCCGCTGCTCGGGGTTGGGGATGTGCACCGTCTCCAGCAGCTCGATGGCCTGCTTGTGAGCGGCCTTCTTGCTGATGTCGTTGTGCACCAGGATGGTTTCGGCGATCTGGTCGCCCACGGTGTAGACCGGGTTCAGCGACGTCATCGGGTCCTGGAAGACCATCGAGATGCCCCTGCCGCGGATGCGGGAGAGCTGCTTGTCGGTGGATTCCAGTAGCTCGTTGCCGTTGAACCGCACCGAGCCGGAGACCCTGGCCGTCTTGGGCAGCAGGCCCATCACGGCCAGCGACGTCACCGACTTGCCCGAACCGGACTCGCCGACGATCCCGAGTACCTCGCCCCGGCGCAGCTCGTAGTTGACGCCGCGGACGGCCTCCACCAGACCTTCGTCGGTGGGGAACTGGACGGTCAGGTCCTCCACCTCGAGGACGGTGTCGCCCGCCGTCGTAGTGGGGTCTGTGGGGGTCATGCGCGTACCTTCGTCTGCTGGGGGTCGAACGCGTCGCGCAGCCCGTCCCCGATGAAGTTGATCGTCAGCGCGATCAGGATGATGAACAGGCCCGGGAAGTAGAACAGCCAGGGCCGCGTCGACACCGCGGTCTGGTTCTGGCTGACGAGCAGGCCGAGCGAGGTGTCCGGCGGCGTCACGCCGAAGCCGAGGAACGACAGCGACGTCTCGATCAGGATCGCGATGGCCACCAGCACCGTGGCGTTGACGATCACCGAGCCGAGCGCGTTGGGCACCAGGTGGCGGAAGATGATCCGCGAGTCGGAGGCGCCGAGCGCCCTGGCCGCCTCGATGAACTCCTTCTCCCGCAACGAGAGCACCACGCCGCGCGCGACACGCGAGACGTAGGCCCAGTAGAGACCCGCGATCACGACGGCGATGAGCCACCACGAGCCGCTGGTGTTGTGCGCGAGCACCGCGGCGACCGCGAGCAGCGGCAGCGTGAGCACGAGGTCGGCGATGCGCATGAGCACCGTGTCGACCCAGCCGCGGTAGAAGCCGGCCACCGCGCCCCAGATCGTGCCGATCACCGTGGCGAACACCGCCACGAGCACGGCGATGCTGATCGAGATCTGCGTGCCGCGCAGCACCTGCGCGAAGCTGTCGTGCCCGATGGCGTCGGTGCCGAACGGGTGCTCCCACGACGGCGGCTGCGAGTTGGAGCCGGTGAGGTCTTCGACGCTGTACTTCCACAGCCAGCCGCCGACGAAGGCCAGCAGCACGATCAGGATCAGCACGATGAGGCTGCCGACGGCGAGCTTATGCTGCAGGAACCGGCGCAGCACCAGCTGCGCCTGACTGCGCTCGGCGACGGTGAACTCGCGCTCGACGCGGGTCCGCTTCTCGGGTGTCTGGGTCGTCGCGGACGACAGGTCACTGTTGTCAGGCATAGCGGATCCTCGGGTCGAGCACACCGTAGAGCAGGTCGGCGACGAGATTGAGCACGATGATGACGGTCGCCGAGATCACGAGCCACGCCATGATCGCGTAGACGTCGTCGCGCGAGATGGCGTCGAGCAGGAACGTGCCCGCCCCCTGCCACTGGAACACCTTCTCGGTCACGACGGCGCCCGAGATGATGGAGCCCAGGTCGAGCGCGGTCACCGTGGTGAGCGGGATGAGCGCGGTGCGCAGCGCGTGCTTGCGCATCACCTGGCCCCTGCGCAGGCCCTTGGCCCTGGCCAGCCGCACGTAGTCGCTGCCCAGCACCTCGAGCATCGCGGCGCGCTGGAACCGGCTCCAGGCCGCGAACGACAGCAGCGCCAGCGAGACCGTCGGCAGGATCATGTGTCCCGCGATGTCGAGCACCTTGTCCCAGGCGCCGCCCGCGACGTACACGGAACTGTCGCCGATGGTGTAGAGCACTTGCTCGCCGACGGCGTTGTTGAAGTTGATGCCCGCTTCCTTCAGCAGGATCGCGAACCAGAAGGTGGGCATCGCGAGGAAGAGGAAGCCGACGAAGGTGAGTGTGTAGTCGACGCCGGAGTACTGCTTCACGGCGCTGACCACGCCGGCGACGATCGCGAGGATCAACGCGAGCAGCATCGCCAGGAACACCAGGCGCAACGTCACGCCGTAGCGGTTGATCACCTCGGTGCCGATGTCGAGCGTCGACTCGGTCGACGGGCCGAAGTCACCTCGGAACAGCCCGGTGAGCCAGTTCCAGTACCGCTCGAAGATGGGCTGGTCGAGGTGCAGGCGGATCCGCTCCGCCTCGATGGTCTGTGGTGGGGGTGGTGGGCTGATCGCGAGGAACTTGTTGAGCGGGTTTCCCGACAGCACCGCCATCAGAAAGACGACGAAAGTCGACGCGATGAAGATGGGCACCGAAATCAGCAGTCGGCGCAAGGAATAGGCGAGCATGGAGGTCTTCCTGCTGTGAACGGGTCAGCGAGCGGCGCGCCGCTCGTGGCGGTACCGCCGATCAGAGTACGTTCTTGATCTTTTTTTCGCCCGACGGGGAGGCCGCCCGGGAACAGGCGGCCTCCCCTGTCGAATCGTGGATCAGTGAGTCCGTGCGAAGGCGTCAGCCCGCGCGAACGCCCCACTCGCCGATGTTGTAGACCGGCCCGTCCAGCGTGGAGTTGTTGCGGACGTTCGCCAGGTTGTCGTACGCGGCGATGAACGTCGGCTTCTGGTACAGCGGCAGCACGTAGGCGTCCTCGGCCATGATGCGGTTGGCTTCGTTGACCTTGCCCAGCGCGTCCTGCCGGTCCGTCTCGGCGGCCGCCTCGTTGAGCAGGCGGTCGACGTCGGGGTTGCTGTAGTTACCGAAGTTGTTGCCCTGACCCGTGGTCCAGTTCTGGACCGCGTTGGCGAACGGGTACGGCGAGGCGACCCACGCGAACAGCATGATGTCGTACTCACCGCTCTCGAGCGTGCCACCGAGGTCGTCGGTCGGCGAGACGTTGACGGTCACGCCGAGCTGCTTGGCGGCCTGGGCGAACAGCTCGCTCGAGTCCTGACGGATCTGGTTGCCGGTGGTGTAGCGGACGCTCATCTCCGGGATCGGCTGGCCGTCGGGGTCGATCAGACGGTTGTTCTCGATCTTGTAGCCGGCGTCGGTGAGGATCTTCTTGGCCGCCTCGACGTCACCGGTGCCCTGACCGGTCTCGCTGATGACGTCCTCGTAGCCCTCCTGCTGCGGCATGAAGTTGTTGCTGTTGAGCGGCTCGACCTTGTCGGTGAACTGGCCGACGGTGCCGTCGATCAGCGCCTGCCGGTCGACGACGGTGAACAGCGCCTGGCGCAGCGCCTTGTCCTTCAGCACCTCGTTGTCGAGGTTGAAGTCGAAGTGCTCCCAGGTGAGGCCGAGGCCGACGTAGGAGGACACGTTCGGGATGTTGCGCACCTGGTTCACGAGGTCCACCTGCGGCTGCGGGTAGATGACCTGGACCTCGTTGTTCTGCAGGGCGGTCGGCTCCTGCGCGGCGTCGGTGATGATCCGGAAGATCACGCGCTCCAGCTTGGGCTTGTCGCCCCACCAGCGCTCGTTCGGCACCAGGGTCAGCGAGCGGTTCTTCTCGAAGTTCTCGATCTTGTACGGGCCGGCGGAGTAGGTCGGCACGTTGGCGCCGAACCAGTCGAACGCCGACTTCAGACCCTCAGGCGTGTTGAGGTCGCCGTGCTCCTTGGCGATGTGCGCGGGGTAGATCGGCTGGCCCGACTCCCACAGCTGCTGCCAGTCGGTGAACGGCTTGTCGTAGGTGACGGTCACGGTCTTGCCGTTGTCCGAACCCTCGACCGTGCGCACCTGGTCGTACCCGGCGGTCGTGGCGACCGCGCACTCGGGGCAGTCCTTGCCGTTCTGGGTCTTCCAGACGTAGATGAAGTCCTCGGCGGAGACCGGGGTTCCGTCGGACCAGACCGCTTCCTGCTTGATCTTGTAGACGATCGTCTGCGGGTCGGTGTTGGTCTGCTCGGCCGACTCCAGCAGGTCCTCGTTCATCGTGAACTTGAGGTCCGGGTTGCTGAGGTAGGTCGAGGGCAGCACGCCCTTGAGCGCCATCCCGGATTCGAAGACGTTGCCTTCGGAGGAGTTGAGGTTCCAGTTGGCGATGTCCTTCTCCAGCGCCATGGTGACCTGGCCGCCGTCCTGCAGCTGGTCGGCGGGGCTGGAGTTGCACTCGTTGGGGTTCGCATCGCACTCGGCGAAGATCTGGCCGGTCTGGCCGCTTCCATCGCCTCCCCCGTCGCCGCCGCTGCACGCGGACAGGACAAGCGCCGCCCCTGCGACGAGCGCGGCCGCCCGCGCCGCGCCTGACTTACTTCTCAACATTGATTCTCCTTGCTGGACGCCATCGGGGTTCGAGGCGATCTCTCCCCTTACCGGTGAGCCGTCGATGTGATCGAAGGTGCTCGCCGTAACCGTGCACGCTAAGCACAATCGCGGCGACGGTGCCGCTTCGGACAGCGATCGTGATGCAACGGTGATTACCCAACGATTACTCCGAACGAGTGAAACGAAGCATAGCTACGCGCTGGAGTGTTACTGACTGTTGGTTGGCCATCCGCTGCCTTCTCACCACCTCGACATGGCGCAATGCGTGACGCGGGGAGAATAGCCCAGGGATCCCGGCATGTGGACACGACGAAAGAACTAAATGCCAATCGGTGACCTTTTGGCAGCCGTTCGGTGAACCGGCTAGCCCGTTGGGTCCAGTCCGATCGCCGCCTCGCGTCGCCCGTAGGCTGGCGGCGTGAGGCTGCTGCTCGTGCACGCGCACCCTGACGACGAGAGCATCACCACCGGTGGCACCATCGCGCGCTACGCCGCGCAGGGTGCCGACGTCACGGTGGTGACCTGCACTCTCGGCGAGGAAGGCGAGATCATCCCGCCCGGTCTGGACCAGCTCGGCTCCTGGGCCGGAGACCAGCTCGGTGGGTACCGCGCCTCGGAGCTCGCCGCGGCGGGGGCCGCGCTCGGCTGGAGCGCGCACCGGTATCTGGGTGGAATCGGCCGCTGGCGGGACTCCGGCATGGCGGGCACCCCGGCCGCCGAGCATCCTCGTGCCTTCGTCGGCGGCTCGGCCGAGGAACAGGCCGAGCAGTTGCTCTCCGTGTTCGACGACCTCCGGCCCGACGTCGTCGTCACCTACGACTCCTTCGGCGGCTACGGCCATCCCGACCACATCCGCGCCCACGAGATCACCACGGCCGCGGCGCGCAGGGCCCGGTCCGTGGTCCGCGTGTTCCACACGGTGTCCTCGGCCGCGGCGACGGCCAAGGGCCTCGCGGAGCTGCGCGCGGCCGGCGACAAGGTGCCGTTCCGGGTCGCCGACGACGGCGAACTGCCCACCGTGCCCGACGAGCGGATCACCACGACCGTCGCGATCGACGACCACGTGGGGCACAAGCTCGCCGCACTGCGCGCCCACGAGACGCAGGTCAGCGTGAGCGGAGCGGGCGCGGCCTGGTTCGCGCTGTCCAACGACATCGCGCAGCCGGTGCCTGCCGCCGAGTACTTCGTCCTCGCGCACGGCCCCTCGGAGGGCGCGGAGACCGACCTGTTCGGAGGGCTCTACTCGTGACCCTGCCCTCTCGCGCCGTCGACTGGGCGCTGTTCGTGCTGCTCGCCGTCGACGCGGCACTGCTGGCCCTGCTGGAGTTGTTCTTCCTGCCCCTGCGCCTCGACGGTCTGATCCTGCCGGAGCTGGGTGACGCGCCACTGCCGGTGAGCGCGCTCGTGGCGGCCGTGACCACGCCGCTGCTGGTGTTGCTGGCCGCCAGTCTGGGAAACCGCAGGCTCGGGATCGTGCCACTGGCGGTGTGGATCCTGACGCTGCTCGTGGTGGGCGTGCAGGGCCCCGGCGGCGACATGGTGCTGCTCGTCGACTGGCGTGGCCTGGTGCTGCTCGCGGCAGGTGCGCTGCCCGCCGCGCTGGTGCTCGGCGGAACGCTGGGCAAGCGTGCCCAGGACGCCGGGAAGGTGGGGTGAGATGGCGGAGGCCATTTCGGACAAGCACGTCGTGTCCGTGCTGCGGCCCTTCGTGCGCGCGACCGGGCCCGTGGTGGACGCGCTACGCGAGGCCGATCCGTTCGGCCTCGTCGCGCGAGCGTCGGTGGATTCGGCGGAGGACTCCGTCGCCGGGAACGGGTCGAAGCGCGCCAGACTGCTCGAGGCGGTCAAGTCGGTGAAGGTGCCCGGCACCAAGGGGTGGGCGGCCATGGACACCGAGCAGCGCACGGGCTGGTGGGTCAACCGCGTCGGCAGGTTCACCTCACTCGTCACCGCGGTGCCCGGCCTCGGTGGCGCGCTCGCCGACCGGTTCCCGATCCAGGACACGCTCGGCGCGGCATCGCAGGGGCTGTTGCTGTGCGCGATCGCGGGAGAGCGTGGTGTCACCGATGTCGGCGACCGCGTCCGCCTGCTCGCGTGGGTGCTCTTCGAGCGCGAGGTGAGCCGCGAGCTCGCCCAGGGCACGGCCGCCGACCGCGCGGCTGAGGACGCCGAGACCGCGAAGCTCACCGAGGAGCTCGAGTCGGCCAAGAAACGCGGCTCGGTCACCCTCAAGACCGTCGCCCGCACGCTGTGGCGACTCGGTCGCTCCCTGCTCGGTGTCACCGACGAACTGGAGAAGCGGCCGAGCGGCCGCTTCTACCACCAGGCGCTCGGGATGCTGCCCGTCGTCGGCATGGTCGGGGGCTACCTCGGCGAGCGCTCGGGGCTCAAGCGCGTCGCCAAGCGGGCGAACAAGTGGTTCGCCCGCGAGGAGATCAGTAACGCCAGAACATGAAGCCCATCTGACCGAGCTGCGACAGGGTCTCGTCGCCCCCGACGGCGCCGAACACGAAGTCGGTCATGTCCCACAGCGCGTTGCCGAACCCGGGCAGGCCGATGATCAACGCGAACAGCACGAGCGGCGCCCACGGCCGGGCCTTGGCGCCGAACTCGCGCGCCTGCGGCGAGAGATAGGGCTCGATCGCCCCGAAGCCGTCCAGACCGGGCACCGGCAGGATGTTGATCACGAACGCGAGGATCTGCAGCGAGGCCAGGTACGAGAGACCGATGGCGAGCCCGATCGGCATCGGCGCGAACACCACCGCGATCGTCAGCAGGATGCCGATCGCCAGGTTGCTCAGCGGCCCCGCGAGCGAGACCCACGACGACACCGAGCGCGAACGCAGCGCCCACCGGTTGATCCACACCGCGCCGCCGGGCAGCGGGATGCCGCCGATCGCGAGGATGATCAACGGCAGCACGAGCGACATGACCGGGTCGGTGTAGCGCCGGATGTCGAGCGACAGGTAGCCCTTGTGCGCCACCTCGTAGTCGCCGCCCTTGTAGGCCACGAACGCGTGGCCGAACTCGTGCAGCGTGAGCGAGAGCGCCCACCCGCCCAGCACGAGCACGAACAGACCGAGCGTGCCGAGGGCGTCACGTTGGAGTGTGTCCGTCCAGGGCGCCACGAACGCCGTGAGCGCGCCACCGGCGATGGTCACGAGCAGGATGACGTAGAAGAGCAGGCTGGGGCGAACTACGGATCGTTGCACGAACCCCAGTCTGGCCTATCCGCTTCCGGCCGTGTGTCCGGCGTTGTCGGCCTTGTCGGATCCTCGTGAGATTTCATCGGCGTGTCCGCTTGCGCGTGGCGGCCGAAGTATCCCCCAAAGTTGGGACTCGGCTTGACCTGGCCGCACTACACAGGTGTAATCACATTGATGTCATTCGCCGCCGAAAGGGGGGTGGCGATGACGGTTTCACCGCCAGCCTGGGAGTGCGTGAGAGCGAGGAGGCGGACGTGCGGTTGGACACTAGTGGAAGGGAATGGGGGCGCGTCATGGATTGGGGGCACCCGGAAGAGGATCTGGGCGTGCTCACCGATCTGCTCGACGTGACCGATGAGCAGGACTGGCAGGAGCGCGCGCTGTGTGCGCAGACCGACCCGGAGGCGTTCTTCCCCGAAAAGGGTGGATCCACCAGGGAGGCCAAGCGAATCTGCCAGGGCTGCGATGTCAAGGACGACTGCCTCGAGTACGCGCTCGCACACGACGAGCGCTTCGGTATCTGGGGCGGGCTTTCCGAACGAGAGCGGCGCAAGCTCAAGAAACGCGTTGTGTGACAGGTGTTTCGCGCCCGGGCCGGACTGTGGGATGACCGCGGCCCGCGCCTGGGCGGCATGGTCCGGGCCACGCCGTTGTCCGTCGGTGCACCTCGTAGGGTGAGCGCACCCGCTCACTCTCGACACGCCTGACACCACGGAGAAGTCCTTGCCCAGGACGCCAACGCCGCCCGCGGCGCAGACGGCACCGGTCCTCGCGATTCTGGTCTGCCACAACGGAGAAGACTGGCTACCGTTGACGCTGTCCGCGTTGCGGCGCACCGGCGTCCGGCCCCGACATGTGCTCGCCGTGGACACCGGTTCCACCGACGGCACGGCCGAGTTGCTGAAGTCCGCGGCCACCGACGGGGCGGCGGGCCCACCGGTTCTCGACGGCGTCATCACGCTTGCCGAGGAGACCGGATTCGCCGCTGCGGTCGCCGAAACCGTCACTCTTGCGAGTGAACGTTGGGGAGATCCAGGACAGTGGATCTGGCTCCTGCACGACGACAGCGCGCCCGAGCCGGACTGTCTCGACATCCTCCTGCGCGCGGCCGAAACGGCCCCCTCGGCCGCGGTGCTCGGACCACTCGCGGTCGACTGGACCGATCCGAGACTCATCGTCGAGGCCGGACTGTCCACCGACGCCTCCGGCCACCGGCAGCCCGCCGTGCCGCGCAGGCTCGGCGCCGAGGACTCTCCCGAGCAGAGCACCGAGGTGCTCGCCGTGCCCAGCGCGGGCTCGCTGATCCGGCGCGAGACGTGGGACGAGCTCGGTGGTTTCGACCGCGAGATCTCCTTGCTGCGCGAGGACATCGACTTCGGCTGGCGGGTGAACGCGGCGGGCGGCGTGGTGCTGTGCGTACCGCTCGCGCGGCTGCGGCACGTGCGCGCGGCGGGCACGGGACAGCGCGCCGCCAACGCACTGGCCGGTTCCTTCGCCAGCACCGCCGAGGCCGACCGCGTGTTCGGGCTCCGGACGTTCCTCGTCAACTGCTCCACCGTCTCTTGTGTACTCGGAGTGCCCCGGCTCGTGCTGCTGTGCGTGCTGCGCGGACTCGGATTCGCCTTGCTGCGCAACGGAACCAGGGCGCGCGCCGAGTTCGGCGCCGCCGGGTACCTGCTCGGCGGGAAGGCGAAGCTGCGCGAGGCTAGGGCCTCCCGGCAGCCCGGCAGCGTGCGCGGGTTGTTCACGAGCAGGGTCGGCAGGCTCCGTGCCGCGCTGCGCGGCGGCGTCGTGCACCTGGTGCGCAGGCGCGTGGAGAGCGAGGCCGCGCTCGGCAGGCTGCCCGAGACCGCGCGGGACGACACCGCGGCGTGGATCCCGCCCGAGGTCCGTACCTCGCGCCAGGTTCCGGTCGGCCCTGACGCGCTGCCCGCCGGGGCCACGCGACCGCTGCGCTCCCGCACGAGCGGGCTGCGCCGGCCCTCCGACGTCGTCGCCGTGCCACTGCCGGAACCGGAGCGGGCCGAACCGGAACAGCCGCGTGCGAGGCCCTCACCCGGCGCCGCGGCCGCCGACCGGGACCTGGTCTTCGTGCCGCTCGACCGGCGCCGGGTGCTCGCCGCGACGTTGTTCGCCCCGCCCGTGGCGCTGCTCGTTGTGCTCACCGCGCTCGGGCTCGTCCTCAACGGCGGCAGGCTCGGGCTGGACCTGGCGGGGGCCGACCTGTTGCCGGTCGGCGACCTCGGGCGAGTGTGGTCCACCTACCTCGATTCGTGGCACGCGTTCGCGGGCGGCACGGCCAGCGCCGCGCCGGTGGCGCTGCCGGTGCTCGGCCTGCTCGGCGCGCCGCTGGCCCCGCTCGGCGGACCGGCCGCGCTCGTGTCCCTGGTGCTGATCCTGGATCTTCCGCTCTCGGCGCTCGTTGCCTACGCGGCGACGCGACGGCTGCGCGTGGACCGCTGGGTGCGCGCCGGCCTCGCCGCCGGGTACGCGCTGCTGCCCGCCGCCACCGCCTCGGTGGCGCAGGGCCGCGTGGACGTCGTGGTGGTGCACATCCTGCTGCCCGCGCTGATCGCCGGGATCGTGGCCGTGCTCACTCGCGCCGACGAACGCTGGCTCAGCACCAGCGTGCTGTGCGCCCTCACGCTGGCCGTCGTGGGTGCGTTCTCCCCACTCACGCACGGGCTCGCGCTCGCCGCGCTCGTGCTCGGGTTCGTCGTGCTGCCGCCACCGGGACACCGGCCGGCACGCGGCATCCCCGCCGTCGCGCTCGTCGTGCTGCTGCCGCCGGTGCTCCTGCTGCCGTGGCTGCCGACACTGCTGACCAGTCCCTCGCTGCTGCTGCACGGCCTCGGCACCCCGGCGGAAAGCGCGGCCGGAGCCGACCTCGCCGGGCTCGATCCCGGAGGCGCGGGCGGCTTCCCGCTCGGGCTGGTCGTGGTGATCGCGGCGCTCGCGGCCGCCGTCGCCAGGCCGACGGCGCGCGTCGTGCCGGGGCTCGCCGTGGTGCTACTGGGTGTGGTGGGCACGGGCGTGACGCAGCTCGTCGAGCTGGCCCCGCCCCGCGGCGGCGCGCAGGCGCCCGCGTTCGCGGGAGCGCCACTGCTCGTCGTCGGCGCCGGGCTGCTGCTGGTCGTGCTGGGCACCTGCTCCGCCGGGCTCGGCGCCGCTCCGAGGTCGCTCGCCAGAGCCGGTGCCCTCGGCGGGGTCGCCGTGCTGCTCACCCTCGCCGCGGGCGGCGTCGCGACCGGACGCGAGGGCACCGTGCGCGCCGACGGTGGCTGGAGTCTCGCCCCGTCGCTCACGCGGGAACTGGCCGACACCGGACGCAGCGTGCTGGTGCTGGGCGCCCAGGGCGAGCCCGTCCGCCAGTCAGGCGGCAGGCTGCCCGGCTACGGCGACGACGCGCTCGTACCCGTCGAAGGGACTCCCGAGCGGCTCTCGGTGTGGCAGCGCGAGCTGCTCGCCGGAGCACCGGAGGCGGTGACCTCGGCCGCCTCGGCCGGCGTGCTGTTCCTGGTGCTGCCGCCCGGCGAGGACGGCGCGCGGCTGCGGCAGGCCGCCGACGACCTCGTCGCGGACGCACCTCCGGCCACGGACGGCAGGACGGTGCTGCGGCTGACCCCCGTGTCGGGCCAGGTCACGCTTGTCTCGCCGGAGCAGGCGCGGCGCGCCGTCAGCGGCGAGCCGCCGAGCGGCGAGCTGATGACCGGCGACTCGGCAGCCGAGGTCCAGGCCGAGCTGCCCGACGTGCGCGTGCGGGTCTCCGACGGCCCGGACGGACGGCTGCTGGTGCTCGCCGCCGAACACGAGGCGGGCTGGCGGGCGAGCGTCAACGGCGAGCCGGTGCCGATCGTGCCCGCGTGGGGTCACCAGGTGGCGGTGTCGGTGCCGCCAAGGACCTCGGAGGTCACCGTGGAGTACTCACCGGCTCTGCACAACGTGCTGCTGCTGATCCAGGTGGCTGCGGTGCTGTTCACGGCGCTCACGGCGATCCCGGGGCGAAGGGGAACTCACTCGCCGTCGATGATGTCGGGCTCGACACCCAGGTAGATCGCGATCTGCTCGACCAGTACGTCGTGCACGAGATCGGCCAGCTCGGCTGAGTCCTTGGCGCGTGCCTCGAGCGGACGGCGGTAGAGCACGATCCGTGCCCTCGTGGGCAGGCCCGCCCTGTCGACCCCGGCCGGAACCAGCCGCGACAGCGGCACGGCGCCGTCGTGCAGCACGCCCTCCGCCTGCTCGGGCGGCAGGTCCTCGCCGACCTCGGGGACGTCGTCCACGGCGACGTCGAGCTTGGTCAGCTCCGTGCGCCAGCGCGCCTCGATCGGCTCCAGCGCGTCGAGCACGAGCGCATCGAACTTCTCCGCGCGACTCGCCGCGGCGGGCAGCGTCGCGGGGTACAGCGGACCGCGCAGTCCGCGACCGTGCCGGTCGCGGCGCATCCGCTGCCGATAGCGCGAACTCCGAGCCATTGCCACGTGAGGAAGCCTAACGCGGCCGCGCTGGGCCGATCCGGTGTGTCATCGGCGCGCCAACGCCCGAAGGGGCTATCGTGATCAACCGTGCCGAGCGTACGGAAGTGTTCGCGGACGGGCTGCCTCGAGCCCGCAGTCGCCACGCTGACCTACGCCTACAGCGATTCCACCGCCGTGGTGGGCCCACTCGCGACGGCGTCGGAACCCCACTCGTACGACCTCTGCGAGGCACACGCCCTGCGGCTCACGGTGCCGCGCGGCTGGGAGGTCGTCAGACACGAGGGCGAGTTCTCGGAGCCGGAACCCTCGAGCGACGAGCTCACCGCGCTGGCCGAGGCCGTGCGCGAAGCGGGCCGCTCAGACCCGGTATCCGCTCCCGAGCAGCCGGAAGCCGCCCCGGGCAGACGGGGTCACCTCCGCGTACTGCCCGGCCGCGCCTGACGCCGTCCGCCAGTCGGTAGGCTTCCCATCGAGCACTCGGGGCTCGGGGAAACGACCGATCGGACGACCAGCGGGGAGAGGGCGTGTCAGACCTGTCGGGCATCGTGAAGGCCTACGACATCAGGGGCGTGGTCGGCGACCAGTTGAACGCGGACCTGGTCAGGGACTTCGGAGCCGCGTTCGCCCTGCTGATCAAGCCGGACTCGCCGTCGGTGGTGATCGGCCACGACATGCGCGAGTCCTCGCCCGGCCTCGCCGCCGCCTTCGCCGAGGGTGTCACCTCGCAGGGCCTTGACGTGATCTCGATCGGCCTGGCCAGCACCGACCAGCTGTACTTCGCCTCCGGCAGCCTCAACATGCCCGGCGCGATGTTCACGGCGAGCCACAACCCGGCCCAGTACAACGGCATCAAGCTGTGCCGCGCGGGCGCCGCCCCGGTCGGGCAGGACTCCGGCCTCGCCGAGATCCGCGACACCGTGGAGCAGGGCGTGCCCGAGTTCGCGGGCCAGCCCGGCAGTGTGGTGGAGCGAGACGTGCTCACCGCCTACGCCGACCACCTGCGCACGCTCGTCGACCTCACCGGCATCCGGCGGCTCAAGGTCGTCGTCGACGCGGGCAACGGTATGGGCGGGCACACCGTGCCGACCGTGTTCGAGGGACTTCCACTCGAGGTCGTGCCCATGTACTTCGAGCTCGACGGCAGCTTCCCGAACCACGAGGCCAACCCGCTCGACCCGAAGAACATCGTCGACCTGCAGGCGAAGGTGCGCGAGACCGGCGCCGACGTGGGCCTCGCCTTCGACGGCGACGCCGACCGCTGCTTCGTCGTGGACGAGAACGGCGACCCGGTGTCGCCCAGCGCGGTCACCGCGCTCGTCGCGGTGCGCGAGCTCGCCAAGGAGCCCGGCGGCACCGTGATCCACAACCTCATCACGTCAAAGGGCGTGCCGGAGATCGTGAGCGAGCACGGCGGCAACCCCGTGCGCACCAGGGTCGGGCACTCGTTCATCAAGGCGAAGATGGCCGAGACCGGCGCGATCTTCGGCGGCGAGCACTCGGCGCACTACTACTTCCGGGACTTCTGGCGCGCCGACACCGGCATGCTCGCGGCGCTGCACGTGCTGGCCGCACTGGGCGAGCAGGACGGCCCGCTCTCGGTGCTGACCAGGGAGTACAGCCGTTACGCCGCGTCGGGGGAGATCAACTCGACGGTGAGCGACCAGGTGGCGCGCCAGCTCGCGGTGAAGGACGCCTTCGCCGGCCGTCCCGGAGTCGCCGTCGACGACCTGGACGGGCTCACGGTCGACCTCGGTGAGCGAGGCTGGTTCAACCTGCGTCCCTCCAACACCGAGCCGCTGCTCAGGCTCAACGTCGAAGCGCCTGACGAGGCCGCCGTCAAGTCGCTGACCGACGAGGTTCTGGCGATCGTCCGCGGCTGAGAATGCGGAAACCACTGATCGTGATAAAGAGGAATGATGGCCGTCACCCTTGACGCACAGCTGCTGGAGATCCTCGCGTGCCCGTCGCCGGACCACGCGCCGCTGACCCCCGGCACGCCGGACGACCCGGCGGCCGACGCGCTCACGTGCACCTCGTGCGGGCGGACCTACCCCGTCCGCGACGGCATTCCCGTGCTTCTGCTCGACGAAGCGACACCTCCGACCAACGGCGAGCCGGACACGGACTCGCCTGACGACTCCAGTTCCGATGGCGCTTGACGACACGCTGCTCGACGATCCCGCCCGGCTGAACGAGGCCGACGGCGCGGGGTTGCTGCGCGCCGCGGCGATGGCTGGCGCGCAGGTGCGGGCCACCATCGAGGCCGCGGCCGAGCTCGAGCTCTCCGACCGGCTCGACATCGGGCGGCCGCGCGCCGTCGTGCTCGTGGTCAGGCCCGGTGTCAGCCGCAGCGTGACCGCCGTGCTCAACGCGCTGCTCGCTCCCGCGTGCCCGGTGCCGGTCGTGATCTCCGAGACGGTGCCCAGCTGGATCGGGGCGCTCGACGTGGTGCTCGCGCACACCGACGACCCCTACGACAGCGACCTCGCGGGTTCGCTCGAGCGAGCGGCCCGCTACGGCGCCACAGTGGTGCTCTCGGCGCCGCCGGACGGGCCTGTCGCGTCGTCGATCGCGGGCAGGGGACTGCTCATCGCGCCGCGCGTGCTGGTGCCGCCCGAGCTGGCGTTCGCGAGGGCACTCACCGCGGGCCTGCTCACGGCCAACACGCTCGGCCTGCTCGTGTCCGACGTCGAGGGCCTCGCCGACCGGCTCGACAGCGAGGCCGAGCGCTGCCATCCCGGCCACGAGACGTTCGTCAACCCGGCCAAGGCGCTCGCTCTGCGCATCGCCGACCACACGCCCCTGCTGTGGGGCCTCGACCAGGTGGCGGTCGCCGCCGCACAACACGCCTCGTACGCGCTCGGTGCCCACGCGGGGATCGTCAGCGACGCCGCCGACTTCCGGCAGGCGCTGGCGCGGCCCGCGCTGCACCGGGCGGTCACGAGAAGCGGCGGAGAGCGCAACATCTTCGCCGATCCCGACGACTTCTCTGCCGAGGCCCCGCCGCCGAGGGCCTTTCTGCTCGCTGTCCGCACCGGCCAGGCCGCGGACGGCGCGCGGTACAGAGCGAGCGAAATGCTGCCCTCAGCCGACCTGCTGGCGCCCGCCGACGAGATCAGCGCCGACGACGCGGGCTGCGCGGCTGTACTTGCACTTCGGTTCGAGCTGGCGGCCGTGTACCTGGGCCTCGCTGCTGGGACCATCGGGGGAGCTGGCCGGTACACGCCGGCGACGGCGTAGGCCAGCGATGAGGAAAGGCCGGTGCGACACGGCCGGCGAGGAGTGGAGTTGACCGTGGAACTGCTGCGCAACGCCGTACGGCCATATGCGTGGGGGTCCCGAACCACGATCCCGGAGCTGCTGGGGCGTCCGGTGCCGTCGCCGCATCCGGAAGCGGAGTTGTGGATGGGCGCCCATCCCGGCGACCCGTCGCACGTGATCGGTCCGGATGGCACCGAGCACAGCCTGCTCGAACTGGTGGAGTCCGATCCGGTCGGTCAGCTCGGCGTGCGCTGCGCCGAACACTGGGGCGGCAGGCTGCCGTTCCTGCTCAAGATCCTCGCGGCCGAGGAGCCGCTGTCGATGCAGGCCCACCCGTCGGCCCAGCAGGCCGCCGAGGGTTACGCGCGCGAGGAGGCCGCCGGCATCGCCCGGGACGCGTCCAACCGCAACTACCCGGACCCCACGGCCAAGCCCGAGCTGGTCTGCGCGCTCACCGAGTTCCACGCGCTCGCCGGGTTCCGAGACCCGGACCGCACCGTCGAGCTGCTGCGCGCCATCGACACCCCGGGGCTCACGAAGTACAGCGAGCTGCTCGCCGCGCAGCCGGACCCCGACGGGCTCCGCGCGCTGTTCACGACGTTCATCACCCTGCCGCAGCCCGCGCTCGACGAGCTGCTGCCCGAGGTGCTCGACGCGTGCGTGCGCCACGTCAAGGACCACGGGGAGTTCGACGCCGAGTGCCGCACCGTGCTCGGCCTCGGCGAGACGCACCCGAGGGACGCGGGCGTGCTCGCCGCGCTGCTGCTCAACCGGCTGACCCTGCATGCGGGCGAGGCCATCTACCTGCCCGCCGGCAACCTGCACCTCTACCTGCACGGCACCGCGGTGGAGATCCTCGCCAACTCGGACAACATCCTGCGTTGCGGGCTCACGCCGAAGCACGTCGACGTTCCCGAGCTGCTGCGCGTGGTCGACTTCGCGTGCGGTGACATGCCCGTGCTCTCCGGCGAGGCCGCGGGCCGGTCGTCGGTGTATCGCACGGGCACGCCGGAGTTCGAGCTCTCGCGGGTCGAGTGGACCGACGGCGACCGCGGTGAGCTGGACCTGCACGGCACCGGACCCGAGATCCTGTTGTGCACGGCGGGTGAGCTGCTGCTGTGTGCCGACGACGGCACCAAGGTGGAGCTGCACCGGGGTGAGTCGGTGTGGCTGCCCGCGTCCGATCCCGGGGTGAAAGTGCGCCCGATCGGCACTGAGCCCGCTCACCTGTTCAGGGCAACCGTCGGTACCTGTATCGACTGACTCGCTCCACGGACTGTGTTCGTTCCGTGTGGTCCCGTTCTCCAAGATCGTCTGTACGGGTGACGAACTGCGTCATCTGTCCGGGGATCGAATCAAGGAGAACTACGCAGTGAGCACCCACTTCGCTGCCGGTCCGGTGCCCAGCGCGCCTGCCGTCAACCGTCCCGCCACGTTGCTCGCCGCGCTCGTCGCGGCGGCGGTCGGGGCACTGGCCACGATCGGCAACGCCATCGTCATGCGAACCGGCGGCGACGACCTGGCCGTCGAGGTCCTCGCGAGCGCGCTCGGCAGGCCGCCGGAGCTGATCAGCACGATGGCTCCGTCGTCCGTCATCGCCGACGTGTCCGACACGCTGTCCACGCGCGGCACCATGGCGCTGCTCGCGGGAGTCGGTCTGGTGGTGTTCGCCCTGCTCATGCGCAAGGCAGCGACGTGGTCGCGGGTGCTGGTGACGATCTTCGCGGTGCTCACCGGCCTGATCGCGGGCAGGGTCGCGACCGACGACGGCAGCACGATCATGATCGTGCTCGGAATCCTGGGCGTGCTCGGCGCCGTCGCGGCGATCGTGCTCACGTGGCTGCCCGCCAACGGGCGCTACGCGAAGGCATTGAAAAACTGACGAACGCGGGCTGAGTCAAGCCTGACGACTGGGGGTGACGCCGGGCGTGCCCGCGACGACGGCGCGTCCGGTGCCCCGGGTCAGCTTCATCAGCAACGCCACCAGGGTGGCCGCGCTGGCGTCCCTCGGGTCGGTGAGCAGGTCGGCCTCCGCTCGCGCCGCCTCGGCGCTCGTGGGTTGCCCGACGGCGTCGTAGGCCGTCGCCAGCACCCGCAGCGACACGACCGTCGACGCCACACTGCCCATGGACCGGAACTCCGCGAGCCCCGTGTTCAGCAGCTCGATCGCCTCGGGTGCCCGGTCCTCGCCGATCAGGCCCGCCGCGAGCGCCCGCGCGCACGAGAGCTCCCTCGGCCGCTCGTTGAGCGCCCTCGCCAGGTCGTGCGCCTCGGTGTAGGCCGCCACCGCCTCGTCGCGTTTGCCGAGACCGGCGTTGATCGCCCCGAGCGTGCGCAGCGACCTGGCCAGCGACGAGCGCACGGACACCGCCCGCAGCAGCTCCACCGACTCCGTTGCCAGTTCCCGCGCCGTGGCCAGCTCACCGGCCAGCGTGAGCGACCACGCCAGCCCGCCGAGCGCCTGCGCGATCGGCACCGGAGCACCGGAGTGCCGCGCGGCGACGAGCGCGTTGCGGTTCACGCGCACCGAGTCACCGAGCCTGCCGAGCCGGTTGAACGCCTCGGTCCTGATCTGTTCGACGTGCTGGGTCGCGGCCTCGTCGGGCTGTTCCCGCAGCAGGGCGAGGGCGTGGTCGGCCACCTCGAGCGACTCTCCCGGCCTGCCCAGCCCGACCAGACAGCGCGCGAGGTTCGCGGCGACCCACGCGGCCGTGTGCCGCTCGCCGAGTTCGAGCAGTGCCGATGCGCACGCGCGGTAGCGGCGCTCGGCCTCCTCGTGCTCGCCCCTCGCATGTACCAGCACCGCCAGGTTGGCCTCCGCCCACGCGGCGACCTTCGGCACGCCCGCCTTGCGAGCGAGCCTGAGCAGGTTCTCGTGGCAGGCCCGCATGTCCGCGTACTGCCCGTGCAGCCACAGGTAGCCGCTCAGCCGTTCCAGCAGCAACACGGCCTCGCCGTGCCAGCCGTTGCGAAAGATCGCGCCGATCACCGTGACCAGGTTGGCCCGCTCGGTGGCGAACCACGTGTGCGGATCGTCCACGAGCCGGGCGACGGTCTCGCCGGCCAGCGAGTCCTCGGACGCGCCAAAGGGCCACCTCGGCAGCGGCACGGTCCACGGCAGCTGCCGCGTGGCGGCCTCGGCCAGCGCCACCGTGACGTGCACGAGTGTGTGCACCTTCGTCGTGTCCCCGTGCTGCTCGCGTGCGAACACCCGCACCAGGTCGTGCAGCCGGAACCGCGGCTCACCGGTGGCGTCGACGCCGACCGGGGCCAGCAGGCTCGCCTCGACCAGCTCCTCGACGGCCCCGTCGGCTCCGGGGTCGTCGATCAGCACGGCGATGGCCCAGGCCGGCGCCTCGATGTCGCCGCACAACGCGAGCGCCCGTACTCCCTCGCGGGCGAGCGGCGTCAGCGCCTCGAAACTCAGCGCGATGCTCGTCCGCACCTGCCGATCGCTGACGCTGAGCTCGTCCAGCCGGTTGCGCTCGTCGTCGAGCCGGTCGGCCAGCGTCCGCAGCCGCAGGTTGGGCCTGATCGCCAGCCGCGTGCCCGCGATGCGCAGCGCCAGCGGCAGGTTGCCGCACGCGGCGGCGATGCGCGCCGCGTCGTCGGGCTCGCCGCCGACGCGGTCCGGTCCGGCGAGGTGCGACAGCAGGGCGGCCGCCTCGTGGTCGTCGAACGGCCCGAGCGGCACGCGCCGGGCCCCGTCGAGCGCGCTGAGCCTGCGCCTGCTCGTCACCAGCACCGCACAGCCCGGTGTGCCGGGCAGCAGCGGGCGCACCTGCTCCGCCGAGGCGGCGTCGTCGAGCACCACCAGCACCTTGCGGTCGGTCAGCCTGCCCCGGTACGCCGCGGCCCGCGCGTGCGGATCGTCGGGGATCGCGGGGCCGCTCACGCCCAGCGCGCGCAGCAGGTCCGCGAGTACGTCGGCGGGATCGCGCGGCTGCCAGGCCCCGCTGAGCTGCACGAACAGCTGGCCGTCCGGGAACCGCCCGCGCACGTGGTGTCCCACGCGCACGGCCAGCGTGCTCTTGCCCGCGCCTGGCTCCCCGCTGAGCACCGTCACCGGCATCGCCGCCTCGGTGGTGAGCGAATCGGCGAGCACCCGCACCTGCTCCTCGCGACCGGAGAAGTCGGCGAGGTCCGCGGGCAGCTGGCAGATCGGCCACGGCGAGGCAGTGCCCGGCCCGGCGTCGTCCCCGCGCAGCACGGCCTCGTGCACGCGCCGGAGCTCGGCCCCCGGGTCGACGCCCAGCTCGTCGGCCAGCGCCGCCCGGATGCGGCCGTGGACGGCCAGCGCCTCGGCCTGCCGTCCCGAGCGCTGCAGCGCGAGCATCAACAGCGCCGCGGCCCGCTCGCGCAGCGGATTCGCCGCGAGGAACTGCTCCAGCTCGGCGACGAGTTCGGCGTGCCCGCCCGTGGCGAGCCCGGCCTCGGCCAGGTCCTCGAACACCGTCAGCCGCTCGCCGTCGAGCCTCGCCGCGACGGGCGTGAGCGAGGGCACGTGGACGTCGGCGAGCGCGGGTCCCCGCCACTGCGCGAGCGCGACGCGCAGGTGCGCCGCCGCGGCGGCGTGCTCGCCGGCCTGAGCCGCGCGCCTGCCCCTGGCCGCCTCGGCCTCGAACGTCAGCAGGTCCACCTCGGCGTCGTCGGCCCGCAGCCGGTAGCCGCCGGGCGCGTGCTCGATGGGCACCCCGAGCCGTTCCCGTAGCCGCGAGACGTAGGTGTGCAGGTTGGAGGCGTAGGACTTGGGCGGCACGTCCGGCCAGAGGGCCTCCACCAGTGAGTCGACGGGCACGAACTCGCCCGCGCGAGCCAGCAGCATCGCGAGCAGCGTGCGCTGCCGCTCGCCCCGCAACCGGACGAACCGCCCTTCGGGATCGGAGACGGTCAGGGGACCGAGCACACCGAAACTCGCCACCAGCGTCCTTCCCCAGCCTGAAGGCCAGAAAGTTTACGCACCGGCCCGCGGAGCGTCCTAAGCTGCACGCCGTCGATCCCACGAGAACCCGAGGGGGCGAGGGTGGCAGCAAGCGGCGGCACCAAGGCGATCCTGGCGGCACTGGGCGCCAACGCGGGCATCGCGGTGGCCAAGTTCGTCGGCTTTCTCATCACCGGCTCGTCGTCGATGCTGGCCGAGTCCGTGCACTCGGTCGCCGACACCTCCAACCAGGGCCTGCTCCTGCTCGGCCAGAAGACCTCGCGTCGCAGGGCCACGAAGGAGCACCCGTTCGGCTACGGCCGCGACCGCTACTTCTACGCCTTCGTCGTCGCGCTGATGCTGTTCACGCTCGGCTCGGCGTTCGCGCTCTACGAGGGCATCCACAAGGTCCAGCACCCCGAGGACCTGACCTCGCCGCTGGTGGCCGTGGTGATCCTGCTCGTCGCCATCGCGCTCGAGAGCTACAGCTTCCGCACCGCCATCGTCGAGTCGCGCAAGATCAAGGGCGACACGACGTGGTGGGGTTTCATCCGGCAGTCCAAGACCCCCGAGCTGCCGGTGGTGCTGCTCGAGGACGCCGGAGCCCTGTTCGGTCTCGTCTTCGCGCTACTGGGCGTGGGGCTCTCCGTGCTCACCGGCGACGCGGTGTGGGACGGCGTCGGCACGATCATGATCGGCGTGCTGCTCGGTGTCATCGCCGTCACGCTCATCATCGAGACGAAGAGTCTGCTGATCGGCGAGGGCGCGGGCGAGCGCGAACTCGAGACCATCGTCGGTGAGCTCGTCTCGGGCGACATCGAGCGCGTCATCCACATCCGCACCCAGTACCTCGGTCCCGACGAGCTGCTGGTGGCGGCCAAGCTCGCGCTGCGCAGCGGCCTGCCCATGCGCGACGTGGCGACCGCGATCGACGAGGCCGAACGGCGCGTGCGGGCGAAAGTTCCCGCCGCACGGCTCATCTACCTGGAGCCCGACCTGGACCGGGCCCTCGCCTGACTCTGCCCGAACTCACCGATTAGTGTGACCCGCCGGTCCTGTAATCCAGGCGTTTCAAGGAGGAGACCGTGCCGGGAACCGGTATGTGGCGGACCAAGTCTGTCGAGCAATCCATAGCCGATACCGACGAGCCGGGGACCCGGCTCCGAAGAAACCTCGGCGCGTGGGACCTGACCGTTTTCGGTGTCGCCGTGATGATCGGTGCGGGCATCTTCACGCTCACCGCGCGCACCGCGGGTGACATGTCCGGCCCGTCGGTGGCGCTCGCGTTCACCTTCGCCGGGATCGCGTGTGGCCTCGCGGCGCTCTGCTACGCCGAGTTCGCCTCGACGGTGCCGGTCGCGGGTAGCGCCTACACCTTCTCCTACGCCACGTTCGGCGAGTTCCTCGCGTGGATCATCGGCTGGGACCTCATCCTCGAGTTCTCGGTGGCCGCGGCCGCGGTCGCCAAGGGCTGGTCGGTCTACCTCCAGGACGTGCTCGTCGCCGCGTTCGGCGAGGGCGCCTCGACAACGGTGGACATCGGCGGCATCAGCGCCGACTGGGGTTCGCTGCTGCTGGTCGGCATCCTGGCCGGGCTGCTGACGGCGGGCACCAAGCTGTCCTCGCGCTTCAGCATCGTGATCACGGCGATGAAGGTCGTGATCATCCTCTTCGTGATCGTCCTCGGCATCGCCTACATCAGCCCGGACAACTACACGCCGTTCATCCCGCCGGCGGGCGAGGGCGGTGAGGCCGGCCAGGGCATCGAGCAGTCGCTGTTCTCCGTGCTGGTCGGCGGTTCCACCAGCGTCTACGGTGCGTTCGGCCTGCTTGCGGGCGCCTCGCTGGTGTTCTTCGCGTTCATCGGCTTCGACATCGTCGCCACCACCGCGGAGGAGACCCGCAACCCGCAGCGCAACGTCCCGCGAGGCATCCTCGGCTCGCTCGCGATCGTCACCGTGCTCTACGTGGCGACCTCGCTCGTGGTCTCGGGCATGGTGCCCTACACCGACCTGGCCACGGACGCCGAGCCGGAGGGCCGCAAGACGCTCGCCACGGCGTTCTCACTCAACGGCGTCGACTGGGCGGCAAACATCATCTCCGTCGGCGCGCTCGCCGGTCTCACCACGGTGGTCATGGTGCTGATGCTCGGCCAGCAGCGCGTGCTGTTCGCGATGGCGCGCGACGGACTGGTCCCGCGCAAGCTCGCCAAGACCGGCAAGCGCGGCACCCCGGTGCGCGTCAACATCCTGGTCGGCATCGTCGTCGCCATCGCCGCCACGTTCTTCGAGGCCGACAAGCTCGAGGAAATGGTCAACGTCGGCACGCTGTTCGCGTTCGTGCTGGTGTCGGCGGGTGTGCTGGTGCTGCGCAAGACGCGGCCCGACCTGCCGCGCGGCTTCCGCGTGCCGTGGGTTCCGGTGATCCCGATCCTGGCGATCGTCGCCTGCGTGTGGCTGATGCTGAACCTGACCGTGCTCACCTGGGTCCGGTTCCTGGCCTGGATGGCGCTCGGCGTGGTCGTCTACTTCGCCTACAGCAAGCGGCACTCGCTGCTCGGCAAGAGGATCAAGGAGCAGGAGAAGGAACAGGCCGAGGAGCCTGGTCCGGTCTCCTCGTCCGACTGAGCCCTACCCGGTCAGTCCCTGACGCGCGGCTGGCCGAGCAGACCCTCGAAGAGAGGGACCTGTTCGGCCAGCCGCGCCGTCATGTCGGCCCGTTCCAGTCCGGCCGCGAGCACGACGGCGCGGTCCCATTCGGGGTCGGCGACGTAGTCGGCGTGCCTGCGCACGCCCGCGACCCAGCGCCTGCCGTTGATCGGCTCACGCATCGGGTCGGGCAGCCAGTGGTCGCCGCCGAGCACCAGCGCGCCGGTGGGGCCCTGCACGGCGGGGTCCAAGGCGCCGACGCTGCCGTCGGGCCGGTAGCCGACACCCAGCAGCTTGTCGCCCGCCACCTGGTGCCGCCACGTCGTGGCGCCGCCGCCGAAGGTGTCGGTGCCACGGCACAGCCCGCGCCAGCGCCCGTCGAGCATCCCGTTGAGCCTGGCGAGTGAGTCGTGCGGGAACACCGCGGGGAAGGCGCGCTGGTAGCCCCACTGCAGCGGCGCTCCGGCCGTCACCACGCCGAGGCGTTCGCGGTCGCTCGCAGGCAGCTCCGCGGCCAGGCGCGCCGCGCTCATCACCGCGAGCAGCCCGCCGACGTGATAGCCGGCGAGCACCACGCGCGTGTTCGGCTCGGCGAGGTGTTCCTTGGCGCGCTGGGCGAGTTCGGGCACCACCTTGAGCGCGTACGAGGGCGGCACCGCCGGGTGCGCGGCCCTCGGCCAGAAGCACACGAGGTCGGAGAACGCGCCGAGGTGGCGGCTCCGCTCGGGACCTGTCGCCGCCGTGTAGACCACGCGCAGCAGTCCGGCGGCGAGCGCGCCCAGCGCCAGCACACCCACGCCGGTGAAGGGATCCAGCCAGTCCGGGACCGAGCCGTAGCCGACCCGGACCGCCAGCAGCGCCGCGACACCGACGCTGAGCACGAACACGATCGTCAGCACGATGCGGTGCAGGTACTTGCGTTCCCAGCTCGACCGCGCCCACGCGTCCGCGGCGTCCTGCTCGTCCTTCTCCTGCGTCTCCATCAGCCGCACGACGTCGGGGATCCCCCTGCGGGCCCGGCGCAGCGGCACCGCGACGGCGAAGCCGAGCACCGTGAGCAGCGCGGCCACGGCCAGCCCCGCGCCCCAGAGCAGGGTGATCAGCGAGTAGCTCTCCGGCAGGCGGAGCTGCCCGGCGCCGACGAGCTGCCGCAGCGCGATCGCGAGCCCGGCACCGAATCCGCCGCCGAGCAGTCCCGCGAGCGCGAGCGCCGGTGCGGCGGCCCAGCCGCCGGCCCACGGCCGGAGGCGACGGGGCAGCGAGGCCCACGCCTGCCTCCCGAGCAGAGCCGCCGGGACGAGCAGGAGGCCGAACAGCACACAGACCACGAGCAGCACGGCGCCGATGCCCTCGACGGTGTCGTCGGTGCCGGTGAGCCCGGTCGGCAGTGGGGTCCGCACGACGGCCGCCGCCACGGTCAGCGCGGCGGCGAGCGTGACGAGCACCCCGCGCGCGACGGCGGGCAGCATCCGGTGCGTGCGCAGCGCCGTGGCGAGCAGCGCGATGCCGAGCAGGGCGAGCGTGGCGAACCACAGCACGGCGTCGACGGTGGGCTCCGGCACCCGCAGCGGGCCGCCGAGCAGTAGCAGCGCGACGACGGCGAGCGCGGCGACCGTGTGCATGCAACGCAGCATCGCCGTGTCGGCGCCGTCGACCAGCTCGTCGCCCGGCAGACGCTGTGCAGGGCGAGGGTCGCGCTCCGGTGCCGTCACCCGCCACCGCGCCGACGACACCCGGAACAACACGAACACCACGAGCAGCAGTGGCACGACACCGATCGCGGTGCGCACGCCATCGACCTCGCGAAGCCACGACGGCGCAGCGGACAGGCACGCGGCACCCGGCGCGAGGCACTGCGCGGCGAACAGGTCGAGCGTCACGACGGCGAGCTGGCTCACCAGCAGCATCGTCAGCAGCAGCGAGGCGATCCGGAGCAGGCTCCGGCACACCGTGCCGAGCAGCGCGGCCGTCCGCTTGCCGGGCGGAACGGGCGGCAGCATCCAGTGCGCCACGTTCGCCAGCGAGAACGGGAACAGCAGCGCCCACGTGGCCTTCGCGGCCCCGCCCGAGGTCATCCGGTTCCACAGGTAGCCCTCGAGTGTGCGCGGCACCGAGCGGCCCAGCGCCTGCAGCACGGGTCCCGGCGCCGGCCTGCGGAGCCGGTCGGAAGGACGGATGACCCGGCCCACCCCGTCGCCCGCGACGGCCACGGTGCCGACGGAGTCCAGCAGCGACTCGCCGCTCGTACCTATCAGCCCCGGGACGCGCAGTTCGACGACGCGGGTGTCGGGGCCGGGGAGGGGCACCTGAGGGTCTCCTTGCTCGCTGGGGCCAATAGGGGCTGGTGAAGAAGGAACAACGGTAATCTGCGGTTACCGGTCTGCCCGGTTGGCCGCACAGCGAGTCTGGAGGATTGTTCCGAGATGGCCCCTGAAAGCGTTGCATCGCTGCACCAGACGCGAAACGGTGTCGACTTCGCCGTCGCCGACCTGTCGCTGGCCGAGTTCGGCCGCAAGGAGATCCGGCTCGCCGAGCACGAGATGCCGGGCCTGATGGCGCTGCGCAGGGAGTACTCCGAGGTCTACCCGCTGCGGGGTGCGCGGGTCTCCGGCTCGCTGCACATGACCGTGCAGACCGCGGTGCTGATCGAGACGCTCGTGTCTCTCGGCGCCGAGGTCCGCTGGGCCTCCTGCAACATCTTCTCCACCCAGGACCACGCCGCCGCGGCCGTCGTCGTCGGCCCGCACGGGACGCCGGAGGAGCCGCAGGGCGTGCCGGTGTTCGCGTGGAAGGGCGAGTCGCTCGCCGAGTACTGGTGGTGCACCGAGCGCATGCTCACGTGGAACGGCGAGGGTCCGAACATGATCCTCGACGACGGCGGCGACGCCACCATGCTCGTGCACAAGGGGGCCGAGTTCGAGCGCGCGGGCGTGGTGCCGCCCGGCGACGACAACGACCCCGACGAGTGGAAGGTCTTCCTGCGGCTGCTGCGCGAGTCCCTCACGGCCGACTCCGGCAAGTGGACCAAGATCGGCGAGGGCATCCGCGGCGTCACCGAGGAGACCACCACCGGCGTGCTGCGGCTCTACCAGCTCGCGGCCGCGGGTGAGCTGCTGTTCCCCGCGATCAACGTCAACGACGCGGTGACCAAGAGCAAGTTCGACAACCGCTACGGCATCCGCCACTCGCTGGTCGACGGCATCAACCGGGGCACCGACGTGCTCATCGGCGGCAAGGTCGCGGTCGTCTGCGGCTACGGCGACGTCGGCAAGGGCGCGGCCGAGTCGCTGCGCGGGCAGGGCGCGCGAGTGGTCGTCACCGAAATCGACCCGATCTGCGCGCTGCAGGCCGCGATGGACGGCTACCAGGTGAAGAAGCTGGAGAGCGTGCTGCCCGAGGCCGACATCGTGATCACCACGACGGGCAACAAGGACGTCGTCATGGCAGAGCACATGGCGCTGATGAAGCACCAGACGATCGTCGGCAACATCGGCCACTTCGACAACGAGCTCGACATGGCCGGGCTCGCGCGCTATCCGGGTGTCCGCAGGGAGAACATCAAACCCCAGGTCGACGAGTGGACCTTCCCTGACGGGCACTCGGTGCTCGTGCTCTCGGAGGGCAGGCTGCTCAACCTCGGCAACGCCACTGGGCACCCGAGCTTCGTGATGTCCAACAGCTTCTCCAACCAGGTCATCGCCCAGGTCGAGCTCTTCACGAAGTACGAGGAGTACGACAACGAGGTGTACCGCCTGCCGAAACAGCTCGACGAGAAGGTCGCCAAGATCCACCTCCAGGCTCTCGGCGGCGAGCTGACGAAGCTGTCGAAGGACCAGGCCGAGTACATCGACGTGGACGTGGAGGGCCCGTTCAAGCCGGACCACTATCGCTACTGAGTTCGGGTAGCTCGCTACGTTATCATGCGTGGACGGATTGCTATCATGGTTCGGTGAAGCAGCTCATCGCGCGGATCGACGACGACCTGCACGCCAAGGTCAAGGCCAAGGCCGCCGCCGAAGGGCGCAGCGTCAACGACCTGGTGACCGGGTTGCTGGAAGCTGCCGTCCAGGAAGACGAGAGCCCACGGGAGTGGCACCGCCGCATGGTCGCGGAGGGCAAGGCCGTCGCGTTCGAGCCGGACAGCCCCGCCCCGGGGCGACAGCAGCTCGCCGCGCTGATGCGAGGTACGGGCACGGCCGTCAGCGAGGCGCTCGACTGGACACGAGGCGAACGGTGACCGTGCTGTACGCGGACACCAGCGCCATCGTGCGTGCCAACATGCCTGATGAACCGGACTGCGCCGAACTGTCGAGCCTGCTGTACGAGAGCGGGCACCGGGTGATCACGAGTGAGCTGACCAGGATCGAGTTTGCGAGCGCGGTCGCAACGGCACGCAACTCCGGCCGGATCCCGGATGCCCGGCCTGCGCTCGCCCAGTTCGACGCCGACTCCTCCTCCGGTGCACTGACGCTGGTGCCGTTCGATCCGCCGAGTGCCCTCTCCGCCGCGTATCGACTGGTGTGCGAACACCACACGCTGCGGACGTTGGACGCTCTGCATCTCGCTGTGGCGTTGCACGACACGGCAGCGCTCGTCGGCGACGAACCCGTGACGTTCGTGACCCGCGACGAGCGGCAGGCCGAGGCGGCGGTCGCGAACGGCCTCCACGTGTGCTGACTAGGCTGACGCGCGTGGGTCGACTGGTGGTCATCGAGGGGCTGGACGGCGCGGGCAAGCGGACGCTGACCGACGCCCTCACGAAGGCGTTGCACGACGCGGGAGCGAGCGTCGCGACGCTGGCGTTTCCCCGCTACGGCGTCAGTGTGCACGCCGATCTCGTGCGCGAGGCGCTGCACGGCGCGCACGGCGACCTCGGCGAGTCCGTCTACGGCATGGGGCTGCTCTACGCGCTGGACCGGCGCGACGCGGCGGCCGGCATCCGCGAGGACCTGCGCACCCACGACGTCGTGCTGCTCGACCGCTACGTCGCCTCCAACGCCGCCTACCAGGCCGCCCGCCTGCACCAGGGCGCCGACAGCGAGGTGGTGGAGTGGGTGCGGCAGCTGGAGCTCGATCGCTTCGGTCTGCCGGTGCCCGACGCGCACGTCCTGCTGCGCGTCGCGCCCGAGGTCGCCGCCGCCCGCGCCGAGAGCAGGGCGCGAGCCGACGACGACCGCCGCAAGGACGCGTTCGAGTCCGACGACGGGCTGCAGGCTCGCTGCGCCGGGGTCTACGACCAGCTCGCCGAGACGAACTGGCTCTCGCCGTGGCACGTCGTCGACGGCGCCGACCGGGTCGACGCCGTCGCGCTCGCCCTGGCCCTGAACCCGCCCGGCGACTGACTCAGTTGCCCACGCCGAGCGCGGACATGAACGCCGCCGGGTAGCGGTCGCCACGCGCCGATCCCAGCGGCACCGCCTTCTCGATCTCGGCGAGGTCGTCCGAGGTGAGGTCCACGTCCAGCGCGGGCAGTGCCTCGGCCAGCCGCTGCCGGGTGCGTGCGCCCGCCAGCGGCACGATGTCCTCGCCCTGCGCCGCCACCCACGCGATGGCCAGCTGGGTGACCGTGCAGCCCTTCGCCTCGGCGACCCGGCGCAGCGCGGCCACGAGGCCGAGGTTGTGCTCCAGGTTCCCGCCCTCGAACCGCGGCATGTGGACGCGGCCGTCGTCGGCGGCTGCCTGCTCGGCCGACCAGCTGCCGGACAGCAGACCGCGCGACAGGACGCCGTAGGCGGTCATGCCGATGCCGAGCTCCCTCAGCGTCGGCAGCACCTCCGCCTCGACCGCGCGGGAGATCACCGAGTACTCGATCTGCAGGTCCACGACCGGATGCACCGCGTGTGCCCTGCGGATCGTGTCCGCGCCGACCTCCGAGAGCCCGAGGTGACGCACGTACCCGGCGTCGATCATCTCCTTGATCGCGCCCACGGTGTCCTCGATCGGCACCGTCGGATCCAGCCTGGCCGGCCGGTAGACGTCCACGTGGTCGGTGCCCAGCCGGGTCAGCGTGTGGGCGAGAAACGACTTCACCGCCTCCGGCCTGGCGTCGTGCCCGATCAGCTGGTTGCCCGGTGCGCCGAGTACCCCGAACTTCACGCTCAACTGGTAGCTGTCCCGGTCCCGGCCGCGCAGGGCCTCGGCGAGCAGCAGTTCGTTGTGCCCCATGCCGTAGAAGTCGCCGGTGTCGATCAGCGTGACGCCCGCGTCCAGCGCGGCGTGCACGGTGGCGATGCTCTCGGCGGGGTCGGAGGCCCCGTAGGCGCCCGACATGCCCATCGCGCCGAGACCCAGTGCCGAGACGGCGGGTCCGGTGTCGCCCAGATTTCGTGTCCGCATCGCGTTCTCCTTCGTCGTCGATCCGTCTTCCAGCCTGCGGCGGTTCGGCGTCGCCGGGCAGCGAGCGTCTATCGGGGGAGAGCCGCTCCCTGGCTGGGCACGGCGCCGCGGGGGACGATGACGGGATGGAACGTGCCGAGCTCGCCGACTTCCTGCGGCGCCGCCGGGAGGCGATCCGGCCCGCCGAGGTCGGCATCGCCGACGGCCCCCGCCGCCGCACCGCGGGGCTGCGCCGCGAGGAGGTGGCGATGCTCGCGGGCATGTCGGTGGACTACGTGGTGCGGCTCGAACAGGGGCGCAGCAGCCAGCCCTCCACCCAGCTGCTCGGCGCGCTGGCCAGGGCACTGCGCCTGTCCGACGACGAGCGCGACCACCTGTTCTACCTGGCGGGGCACCGGCCACCACCTGCCGAGGGCGTCGCCGGCCTGGCCCGCGCGGGCCTGATCCGCATGCTCGACCTGCTGGGCGACACCCCGGCGCTGGTGCTCTCCGACCTCGGTGAGGTGCTCGCCCAGAACCGGGCGAACGTGCTGCTGTCGGGGGAGCACACCGGCCTGACCGGCGATCGGCGTTACCTCGCCTACCGCTGGTTCACCGAACCGTCCGCCCGCGCTGTCGCCCCGCCCGAGGAGCACGAGCGCCAGAGCAGGCAGCTCGTGGCCGACCTGCGCGCGACGGCGGGCCGCCGCTCCGGCGACGCCGAGGTGACCGGGCTCGTCGACCGGCTGCGGGAGGCGAGCCCCGAGTTCCGGCGGCGTTGGGCGGATCACGAGGTGGGCGTCCGGCGCGCCGACCGCAAGACGCTGCTGCACCCGCGCGTCGGCCGCCTGCTGCTGGACTGCGAGACGCTGATGACGCCGGACCAGCGTCAGCTGCTGCTGGTGCTCACCCCCGCCGACGCCGAGGCCCGCGAACGGCTGGAACTGCTGCGGGTGCTCGGCACCGAGGAGTTCCCGGCTTCGCTCCGGTGACCACAGAGGACAGTCGCGACGTGGTCCGTTGTGGACAGCGGGATACGGCGGAAAGCGCCGTCAGGTCGGGTAATGGCCGAGCTGGCCGGACAATTCGGCGGCCGCGTCGGACATGGGCCGGACGAGCTGCCGGATCCGTTGCCGGGACAGGCGATACGAGGGGCCCGATGCGCTCATCGCCGCGATCACGTCACCGCCGGTGCCGAAGATCGGTACCGCCACGGCGTGCAGGCCGAGTTCGAACTCCTCGAAGCACGCCGCGTAGCCGTCGTCCAGGACTCGATCCAGCTCCGAGGAGAGCGCGTCGGTGGCGGTGAGCGTCCTCGGGGTGAACTCCTCCAGCTTGCGGTGCAGCACCTTGCGTCGTTCGGGGCTGCTCATGAACGCGAGCAGGACCTTGCCGCTCGACGTGGCGTGCAGCGGGGTGCGTCGTCCGGTCCAGTTCTGCGCCGTGATCGACGCCGTTCCCACGGCCTGGCTGATGTTGATCGCGATCCCGCCGTCGGCCACGGCGATGTTCACCGTTTCGCCCAGCGAGTCGGCCAGTGACTGACAGGTCTGGGTGCCGAGTCTGGCCAGATCCATCCGCCCGGTGGCGGCGCCTGCGAGCCGCACGATGCCGAAGCCGATCGCGTACTTCCCACGTTCCCCGAGTTGTTCGACGAGGCTTCGGGCTTCCAGCGCGCCCACCAGCCTCGACGCGGTCGATTTGTGTACTCCCAGTTCGTCCGCGATCTCCGTGATCCCCGCTTCCCCGTTGCGGGCGAGCAGTTCCAGCACGTTGATCGCCCGATCCACGGATTGGACCGGGCTGGCGGCTCCCTTGGGCTCATCGGAGTTCCGCATGGCGCAACACTATCTGGTCAGATCAAGACCGCTCGGCCGTTCGGGGGACCTGAGCGCGATATCGATACGTGAATTCCTTGTCCGGTAATGAGATCGAAACAGTTTGTTGCACATGGCGATAATCGTCTCACGATAAGCAACAATTCGCTGTCGCACGAGGACGGCTGGTTCACGAGTCGAAATGGTGCGCGGGGTGAGCGGTGAAACACCGCGGGTGAGCAAACGGCCGCACACTGTACTCGGAGCCGTCCCGGGGATCGTCCAACCGGGCTAGTCTGGCCACCGCATCGCTGGGTCGTGCACACGGCGCGTCGCTACAGTGCGAATATGTGGTCATGAAGGCACGTGTGCTGGTCGTCGACGACGACCCTGCTCTGGCTGAGATGCTGACCATCGTGCTCCGCGGCGAGGGGTTCGACACCGCCGTGGTCGCCGACGGCTCACGTGCGCTGCCCGCGTTGCGTGAGCTGAAGCCCGACCTCGTGCTGCTCGACCTGATGCTGCCGGGCATGAACGGGATCGACGTCTGCAAGGCCATCAGGGCCGAGTCCGGCGTTCCGATCGTCATGTTGACGGCCAAGAGCGACACCGTGGACATCGTCCTGGGACTCGAGTCCGGTGCCGACGACTACGTGGTCAAGCCGTTCAAGCCCAAGGAGCTCGTCGCCAGGGTGCGCGCCCGTATGCGCCGCACCGAGTCGGAGCCCGCCGAGAGCCTCACCATCGGCGACCTGGCGATCGACGTGCCCGGCCACGAGGTCACCAGGGAGGGCAAGGCCATCCCGCTCACGCCGCTGGAGTTCGACCTCCTCGTGGCGCTGGCCCGCAAGCCGCGCCAGGTGTTCACCCGCGAGGTGCTGCTCGAGCAGGTGTGGGGCTACCGGCACGCCGCCGACACCCGGCTCGTGAACGTGCACGTCCAGCGCCTGCGCTCCAAGGTCGAGAAGGATCCGGAGCATCCTGAGGTCGTGCTGACCGTCCGCGGTGTGGGTTACAAGGCCGGCCCACCATAATCGGGGTATGAAACAACGACTGGCCGCCTTCGGCTGGTCGGCGATAACGCTGGCCCGTCGCGCGGCGACGTTCGGTCGGCGCAAGGTCGTCGCCTTCGGTGAGCTGTGGCGGCACTCGGTGCAGTTCCGGGTGACCGTGTCGACGCTCGCGCTGTCGTCGGCCGTGGTGCTGGTGCTCGGCATGGTGCTGCAGAACCAGATCACCGAGCGCCTGATGGACACCAAGGAGCGGGCCGCGGTGGCCCAGCTCCAGGTCGTCGTGCAGACGGCGGAGAACGAGCTGGTCGGTGACGCGGGTCAGGACGAGGCGCTGCGCAACCGTCTGACCAACGCGATCAAGAAGATCACCAGCAGCTCTACGGCCACGGCAGACTCGGCGAGTTCGGCCGCAGGCGCGTTCGAGCCGGTGCTCGCCGCGGGCGATCCCGACGAGACGTCGGAGCACGCCGTCTACGCGGGCCCCTACGACAAGGTGCCCGGCAGCCTGCGCAACTTCGTCGAGAACAACTCGCAGGCCAAACAGATCCACACGGCCGACGGCATCACCTACCTCGTCGTCGGCACGCCGGTGACCACCACGACGAGGCCGCTGCAGCTGTATCTGCTGTTCCCGTTGACCACCGAGCAGAACACCGTCGCCACGGTGCAGAACACGCTGCTCGTCGGCTCTCTCGTGCTGCTCCTGCTGCTCGCCGGCATCACGAACATGGTCACGCGCCAGGTGGTGCGGCCGGTGCGGCGCGCGGCCGCCGCGGCGGAGCGGTTCGCCGAGGGGGAGCTCGACCGAAGACTCGACGTGGTCGGCGAGGACGACCTCGCCAAGCTAGCGCTGTCCTACAACGAGATGGCGGCGAGCATCCAGCGCCAGATCCGGCAGCTGGAGGAGTTCGGCCAGCTGCAGCGCCGGTTCACCTCCGACGTCTCCCACGAGCTGCGCACGCCGCTCACCACGGTCCGCATGGCCGCCGACGTCCTGCACGCCTCGCGCGAGCAGTTCCCCGCAGGCCTCGCCCGCTCCACCGAGCTGCTGGTCGACGAGCTCGACCGGTTCGAGACGCTGCTGGGCGACCTGCTGGAGATCAGCAGGCTCGACGCGGGTGTCGAGGAACTGTCGGCCGAGCTCATCGACGTCCGGCCGATCGCGCGCAGGGCCGTCGAGCAGGTCAAGGTCATCGCGGGCACGGCGGGCAGTCCGATCGAGCTGGAGCTGCCCGAGGACGAGGTCACTGCGGAGGTCGACGCGCGCAGGGTCGAGCGCATCATGCGCAACCTGCTCGCCAACGCCGTCGACCACGGCGAGGGCGAGCCGGTGCGGCTGCGGCTGGCCGCCAACGACGGCGCCGTCTCGATGACCGTGCGCGACTCCGGCGTCGGCCTGCGGGCGGGGGAGGCCGAGCTGGTGTTCAACCGGTTCTGGCGCGCCGACCCGTCCCGGAACCGGCGCACCGGCGGCACCGGGCTCGGCCTGGCCATCAGCCAGGAGGACGCCCGGCTGCACGGCGGCGTGCTCGACGCGTGGGGCGAGCTCGACAAGGGTTCGTGCTTCCGGCTGACGCTGCCGAGGCATGTCGGCGAGCCGATGGGGGACAGCCCGTTGCCGCTGCCGCCCGAGGACGTCCGGCCGGACCGGCCTGCCGAACCCGTCGCCCACAACGGCCACACCGAACTCACGGTCACGGTCGTGGAACACGAGGAGGTCCGGTGATCCGGGGCAGGCTGCGGGCACTGCTCGCGTTCTTGGCGTGTGTCGTGATCCTCGGCGGCTGCGCGGCGATCCCGTCCGAGTCACAGCCCGAGGCCATCCCCAGGGAACGGCTCGGCCAGCCCACCCAGGAGGTGCCGGAGCCCTCTGCCGACCTCGATCCGCTGTCGGTGGTGCGCGAGTTCGTCAGGGCGAGCGCCCAGCCGACCAACGACCACGCCGCCGCGCGCGCCTACCTCTCCGGCAACACCCGCAGGGAGTGGAGGCCCGACCAGAGCCTCGCGGTCATCGAGGACGAGTTCGGCACCGTCTACGCGCCCGGCAGCCAGCAGTCGCCCGACACCGACGAACGCCTGGTGATGGTGCGCGGCAACTTCGTCGGCAGGCTCGCCTCGGACAGCGCATTCATCCCGTCCGACGAGCCCGTGCAGGTGCCGGTTCGCCTGCGACTGCAGGCCGACGGACAGTGGCGCATCGTCGATCCGCCCGACAGCATTCTGGTGACCTACAGCGACTTCAACGACAGCTACTTCCGCGTGCCGGTGTACTTCTTCTCGCAGGACTCCAGCGC
Source organism: Prauserella cavernicola (assembly GCF_016595675.1). Taxonomy (GTDB): domain Bacteria; phylum Actinomycetota; class Actinomycetes; order Mycobacteriales; family Pseudonocardiaceae; genus Prauserella_A; species Prauserella_A cavernicola. The sequence continues at coordinate 436,060 of NZ_JAENJH010000003.1, forward strand.
GCTCGTTCCCGACCTCCGCTACGTGGTCGCGCGGCCGCAGTCCGGATTGCCGGCCCGGGTGATGGACCTGTTGCTGGCCGGTCCCTCCAGCGGGCTCACCGGCGCCGTGCGCAACCCGCTCGGCGAGTCGGCGACGCTCGAGAGCAACGTGGCCGGCGCGAACGACGGAGCGCTCGTGGTGCCGCTGACCGGCGTCGAGGAACACAGCGTGCAGGACAAGGAACTCATCGCGGCGCAGATCGTCAGATCGCTGCAGTATGTGACCACCAGCCGCATCCGGCTGCTCTCGGACGGCTCGGCGCTCGTGCCCGGCCACATCGACTGGCGGCCGAGCGAGGTGCCCGCGTACGAGGCCCAGGCCTCGCCCAGCTCGGAACTGCCCGGCCTGATGGCCGTCGAGGGCAGACTCCGGTCGCTGCGCTCCGGCGCCGGGATCGACGGACCCGCGGGCATCGGCTCCTACAACGTCGAGAGCGCGGCGCAGTCGATCAGCGGAAACCAGCTCGCCGTGGTCGAGCGCGTCGGGCCGGCGGTGCGCCTGCGCGTGGGGGCCTACGCCGAGGAGGACCAGATCGTCGACCTGCCCGGCTTGTCGATGACCCGGCCGAGCTGGCGGCCCGCGACCTCCGGCGACGGTGAGTCCGGCGAGCTGTGGACCGCGGTCGACGGCACCAACGTGGTGCGGGTGGTGCGCGGTCCCGACGGCCGCTGGCTCCCGCAGTCGGTCAACGCCTCCGAGGTGCTCGCGGTCGGGCAGATCAGTGGCCTGCGGCTGTCGCGGGACGGTTCGCGCGTCGCGATGATCGCCGGGGGGCAGCTGGTGGTCGCGTCGGTGGTGCGGGCGACCGATGGTTCGTCGGTGACTCTGCGCGCGCCGAGGATCCTGCAGGCGGGGGAGCTCTCCAACGTGGTCGACGTCGACTGGGTCAGCCAGGACACGCTGATCGTGGCGACCGGGTCCGACTCGATCCCGGTGGCGCGCGTGCCGGTCGACGGCCTGCGGCTCGACCAGTTCAACAGTTCGAACCTGACCCCGCCGATGCGGGCGATCACGGCCGCGCCGGGTCGGCCGATCGTCGTCGCCGACGCGAGTGGGTTGTGGACGGCGAGCGACGTCGGAGACGTCTGGCGGCCACATCCGCAGAGCAGGCCCGACGCCAAACCGTTCTATCCCGGCTGAGCCCGCGAACTGTCGGTGGGTGGCCGCATGCTCGCCGCCATGTTCACCCGTCGACTCTCCTCGATCGGCAGGACCACGCTGGACCTGCTGCTGCCCACGTCGTGCGCGGGCTGCGGCGCGCCGGGACCGGCGTGCTGCCGTGAGTGCGCGCGGACGTTCGACCCGCGTGCGCCGGTGTCCGGCCGCTCCGGCTGCCACGCGCTGGCCGCCTACGACGGCGTGGCCAGACGGCTCGTGCTCGCCTACAAGGAGGGCGGCCGCCGCGACCTCGCCGACCCGCTGGGCGGGGAGCTGGCCGCCGCGTTGCCCGGCCTGCCGGGCGCGACACCGGACGAGCACGGGACGTGGTGGCTAGTGCCCGTGCCCTCGCGCCGCTCGGCTTCCAGAGCGCGCGGCGGGCCCCATCTGACCCGGCTGGCGAGGCGGTGCGCCGCCCGGCTGGCCGAAGCCGGACACCCCGCCGCCGTGGCCCCCGCGCTCGAACTCGGGCGCGGCGCCAGGGACGCGGTGGGCCTCGACCGCGCCCAGCGGGCGGCGAACCTGCGCGGCAGGCTGCGGTTGTGCGCCGAGGGATCGCCGCCTTCCGGCGCTCCCGTCGTGCTGCTCGACGACGTCGTCACCACGGGGGCCACAGTGGAGGCCTGCGCGCGGGTACTGGCACACGGCGGATTCACTGTGAGCGCCGTACTCGTGCTCACCGCAGCCTGAGTGGGTGGCGCGGTCAGAAATTTTCACTCGATCGGGTGGCAGGGAACCTTCGGTCGAATGCCGGACGTTGGACCGGTATGAGCTGGCCCGCTGTCCCGCGAAAGCGGGCCGGTGTGTGTCCTGCCCGCCGTGCGGATGAACGAGCCCCCCGGGCACTGCTCCGAACGGGGCGCGACGGGGCCGGTAAACCCCTGAGTTCACTGCGGATCGTGACCGCCACTCACCGTTCGACGTCCCCCGCCTCGGGGGCTTTTCTAAGTCAGGCAAGCGGGCTAACGTGCTCCGCTAACAGCAATCCCGGCACGCAGGGAGGTGACGAGCCATTGTCCCTAGCGCCGGAGGAAATCTGACCCCGGCGGGAGCGCACGCGAGATGTCGTGACGGCGCTTTTCCCCTCAACCCCCGGCGCTTTTCGTCCAGAAAGTAACTCGCAGCAATCAGCGAGGGAGGTCGTGTATGGACATCGTGGTCAAGGGTCGCAACGTGGAGGTGCCTGAGCACTACCGGCTCCACGTCAGCGAGAAACTGGCGCGGCTGGAGCGTTACGACAGGAAAGTCATTCGTTACGACGTGGAACTCTTCCACGAGCCGAACCGGCGTCAGTCCAAGAACTGCCAGCGCGTCGAGATCACGAGCAAGGGCAAGGGCCCGGCCGTGAGGGCCGCTGCTTGTGCAGGCGACTTCTACGCCGCACTCGACTCCGCCGTGAGCAAACTCGAGAACCGGCTGCGCCGGATGCACGACCGGCGGCGGGTCCACTACGGTCGCCGCTCCCCGGAATCGGTCGCGGAAGCGACATCGCCCGCCGCGATGGCGGCCGGCTCCTCCGACCCGCTCGCAGGCGCACAGCGGTCCGCCGCGACAGCGGTCATGGAGGCGCCCGCCGAGCCGATGGAGGCCGTGTCGGCCGAAGAGATCGAGCTTCCCGAGCAGCGCTGGGACGACGGTGTGACCGACTACGAGCCGGGTCGCATCGTTCGCGAGAAGCAACATTCCGCTGAACCCATGGCCGTCGACCAGGCCCTCTACCAGATGGAGCTGGTCGGGCACGACTTCTACCTCTTCAATTGCTCGGACACCGGCAAGCCGAGCGTCGTCTACCGCAGGAAGGGCTTCGACTACGGCGTGATCCGCCTGGGCTGACGTTTCCCGTCCGACCCTCGACGAACCGATCCGACGGCCCGTGCGCAGCTGCGCACGGGCCGTCGGCCTGCGTCGATGCGGACAGCGTGTGGTGCCCGTTCGCGACGCCGTGTGCACGCAGGTGGCGAGATTCCCTACGATGGGGAGTACTGCGCGGTCTACGGGCCGCGCGTCCAAGCTGCCCGGCGCCCGCTGGGGTGCTGCGACGACGACCACCGGATACAGCTAGCGAGGTCGACCCGGATGCTTCTGAACCGCCTGCTCCGTGCGGGCGAGGGCAAGATGGTGAAGCGGCTGCGCCGCATCGCGGACAACATCAACTCCCTCGAAGACGACGTGAAGGACCTCTCGGACGACGAGCTGAGGGCCAAGACGGCCGAGTTCCGCAAGCGGAACGAGGACGGCGAATCGCTCGACGACCTCCTGCCCGAGGCGTTCGCCGTCGCGAGAGAAGGCGCCAAGCGCGTCCTCGGTCAGCGGCCCTTCGACGTCCAGCTGATGGGTGGAGCCGCGCTGCACCTCGGCCAGGTCGCCGAAATGAAGACCGGTGAGGGCAAGACGCTGACCTCGGTGCTGCCCGCCTACCTCAACGCCATCTCCGGCAAGGGCGTCCACGTCGTCACCACCAACGACTACCTCGCGAAACGAGACGCGGAGTGGATGGGCCGCATCCACCGCTTCCTCGGGCTCGAGGTCGGCTCGATCCTGTCCGACATGCCCCCGTCATCGCGCCGTGCGGCCTACAACGCCGACATCACCTACGGCACGAACAACGAGTTCGGCTTCGACTACCTGCGCGACAACATGGCGTGGAGCCTCGACGACTGCGTGCAGCGCGGGCACAACTTCGCCATCGTCGACGAGGTCGACTCGATCCTGATCGACGAGGCCAGGACCCCGCTCATCATCTCGGGTCCCGCCGACCAGTCCTCGCGCTGGTACACCGAGTTCGCCCGCATGGCGCCGCTGATGAAGCGCGACACCCACTACGAGGTGGACGAGCGCAAGCGTGCCGTCGGTGTCACCGAGCAGGGCGTCGAGTTCGTCGAGGACCAGCTCGGCATCGACAACCTGTACGAGGCGGCCAACACGCCGCTCGTCGGCTTCCTGAACAACGCACTCAAGGCCCAGGAGCTCTACAACAAGGACAAGGAGTACATCGTCCGCAACGGCGAGGTGCTCATCGTCGACGAGTTCACCGGCCGCATCCTGGCGGGCCGCCGCTTCAACGAGGGCATGCACCAGGCGATCGAGGCCAAGGAAGGCGTCGAGATCAAGGCCGAGAACCAGACTCTCGCCACGATCACGCTGCAGAACTTCTTCCGCCTCTACGACAAGCTCTCAGGCATGACCGGTACCGCCGAGACCGAGGCGGCGGAGTTCCACCAGACTTACAAGCTGGGTGTCGTGCCGATCCCGACCAACCGGCCGATGGTGCGAGCCGACGAGGCCGACCTGATCTACAAGACGGAGCAGTCGAAGTTCGAGGCAGTCGCCGAGGACATCGCCGAGCGCCATGAGAAGGGCCAGCCGGTGCTGGTCGGCACCACGAGTGTCGAGAAGTCGGAGCACCTCTCGAAGCTCCTGCTCAAGCTGGGTGTCGCGCACGAGGTGCTCAACGCGAAGCAGCACCACCGCGAGGCGCTGATCATCGCCAAGGCGGGTCGCAAGGCCTCCGTCACGGTCGCCACCAACATGGCCGGTCGCGGTACCGACATCGTGCTGGGCGGCAACCCCGACATCATCGCCGACGACGTGCTGCGCGACCGCGGCCTCGACCCGGTGGAGAACTCGGCCGAGTACGAGGCCGCCTGGCCCGCCGTGCTCGAGGAGGTCACCGCCGACGTGGCCGACGAGGCCGAGGAGGTCCGCGACGCGGGCGGTCTCTACGTGCTGGGCACCGAGCGGCACGAGTCCCGCCGTATCGACAACCAGCTGCGAGGCCGCTCGGGTCGTCAGGGCGACCCCGGTGAGTCGCGCTTCTACCTGTCGCTGGGCGACGAGCTCATGCGCCGGTTCAACGCGGCGATGGTCGAGCGCGTCATGACCACCATGCGCCTGCCCGACGACGTGCCGATCGAGCACAAGATGGTCAGCCGCGCGATCAAGAGCGCGCAGACCCAGGTCGAGCAGCAGAACATGGAGATCCGCAAGAACGTCCTCAAGTACGACGAGGTCCTGAACCGGCAGCGCAAGGTGATCTACGCCGAGCGCCGCAGGGTCCTCGAGGGCGAGGACCTGCAGGACCAGGTCGAGCACATGATCCGCGACGTGGTCAGCGCCTACGTCAACGGCGCGACCTCCGAGGGCTACGCCGAGGACTGGGACCACGAGAAGCTGTGGACCGCCCTCAAGACGCTGTACCCCGTGAACGTGCAGTGGGAGGACGTTGCCGAAGAGGAGGACGACCTCGACGCCGACCGTCTCCGGGAGATCCTGCTCGACGACGCCGCCCAGGCGTACGAGCAGCGCGAGGCCGACATCAACGGCAAGGTCGGCGACGGCGCCATGCGCGAGCTCGAGCGCCGCGTCGTGCTGTCGGTGCTCGACCGCAAGTGGCGCGAGCACCTCTACGAGATGGACTACCTCAAGGAGGGCATCGGCCTGCGCGCGATGGCGCAGCGCGACCCGCTCGTGGAGTACCAGCGCGAGGGCTTCGACATGTTCAACGCGATGCTCGACTCGCTGAAGGAGGAGGCCGTCGGCTTCCTGTTCAACCTGCAGGTCGAGCAGGCCGAGCAGCAGCAGGCCCAGCCTGCCGCGGCCGCGGCTCCGACCACAGCGGCGACCGCTGCCGCCGCGGCGGCAGCCGCGAGCGGCAACGGTCAGCAGGCGCAGCAGGGCGGCAGGCACGCCAGGCCGGTTCCCGAGCAGCCGGACACGGGCTCGACCGACGAGCGCCAGGCGGTGCCGTCGGCGCTGCGGGGCAAGGGCCTCGACGGTGACGGCCAGCGTGCGCTGACCTACTCCGGCCCCGCCGAGGACGGCGGTGTCGAGAAGCGCGGCACCAGCGAGGGCGAGAAGGGCGGCTCCGGCGGCTCGAGCTCGCGCCGCGAGCGCCGTGCCGCCGCGAGGGAGCAGGCGAAGAAGTCGAAGAAGGGCGCTCGTCGCTGACGAGCCAGCAGCACTGACCCGGCCCGCGCCATTATTCGGCGCGGGCCGGGTTCGTTGTGCGGGGTACTTTCCTGGCGGCTAACGCGGGACGCGCCGCCTGGGCTCGAGCACCGTGAAGGCCGTGCAACGCCAGCTGTCCCTGCGGTGTTCGAACCGCGCGGTCACGGCCAGCACGCGCTGACCGGTGTCGGCGGTGCCGCACACCTCCACCACGTCCTCACGTGGCCTGCACGTGTAGACCTTGTGCAGCGTGTAGCGCGGACCCCGCACGCGGGCGCGGTCGCGCATCGCGTGTTGCAGCGCGGGCACTAGCCACTGTCCAAGCTGGACGGCCGGCCTGCGGCCCGCGTGTACCTCCAGCATCGCGGTCAGCACATGGTGCAGCTGGCGCCGTTGCAGCAACGGGCGTGGCCTGCCCGTGGGGCGCTGCGCGGGAATCTCGGCGAGCAGGTCGTCCAGCGTGAGTTGCCCATCCGGCAGATCGGCCGGCTTCGAAGGCTTTTCGCCTTTCCCTGGTTCATAAGCGTTGAGTGGAAGTAGTCCTCTCAACGGCGAATGGGTGATCATACTCAGTCCCCCTTTGTTTCTGGACCGTTCATCTCGGATGGCCCCCTGCCACCCTGTAGAAGCAGACGGACAAAATGCGCGAGTGGACCCACAAGGCCCCCGAGTTGATGAAAAGCGCGAATCAGGTGCCGGAATCCGGCGGAATGAGGTATGAGGGAACTTGAATGCGCGATGTTCAACCACAATCGCAGGTGTGCGGATGTCAACGGAGCATTCACGGCCCGAGTGATCCACAACTTGGCGCGGTAGCGTGCGCTGGTGCTCAACGGAATCGTCGTGGACTACGCGGGCGTGCTGACCGACGCCGACGCGCCGGACCTGCTGGCCCTGCTCGACACGGCGCGCGACGGCGGAGTGCGTACGGCGTTGCTGTCGAACGCGGCGGGTGGCGGGTCGGTCCGGCGGCAGCTGGAGGGCTGGTTCGACACGCTGGTCTTCTCGGGCGAGGTGGGCGTCGCCAAACCGGACGCGGAGGTGTTCCGCCTGACGGCGGACCGGCTCGGCCTGCCGGTGACGGGGTGCGTACTCGTCGACGACGCGGCCTCGAACGTGGCAGGCGCGGTGGCCGCCGGCATGGTTGGCGTGCGGCACACGTCGGTGCCCGAAACCGTCGCTGAGCTGCGAGCACTCTTCCCGTGGCTGCTGGGTGAGAACGACTGACGGGGGCCGAAGCGTTCGGCTACTCTCGTAAACCGGATGGTCACGCGCAGCTGGGAGATGGGATGGCCGGAGAGGTCTCGGGCGAGAAGGGCCTGACCGACGTGTTCGCGAACGCGGGCAGCGCGGTCGAGGACGTCCAGAAGGTGTACGGGGGCACTAGCTGGATCGATGCCGTAAACCCGCAGGCCCAGGGAGGGTCGTGGACGTTCGACAAAGAACAGATCGACTCGGTGATCGGCCAGTGGGAGGATTTGCTGGAGGCTTGCCTGCAGGACAAGGTCGCACTCGATACCTTGCTCGCGATGCTGCCCGCTCCCTCCGAGGACGAACCGAGCAGCAACTACGTCAAGGTGCTCTGGGATGGGCTGGGATCTTTGCAGGAGTACAACGACTCCGTGCAGATCTACATCGCCGACTTCATCGACAGGTTGAAAGCCGCAAAGACGGGGATCGAACGAACTGAGGCCGACAACGTCGACCCGTTCGCCAACGTGGGATCGTCCGAGTGACCGCGATGCGCCGTTTGCCCATCCTCGCGTCCGGCCTTGCTCTGTTGCTGGCCGCCGGTTGTACACAAACCGAAGGGGGCACTCCGGCGGCTGAAACGCCCTCCGCCGCGACTTCGGGCACTGCCGACAGTCCTGCTGACGAGGTTCCGGTGGTGACCGAACCGCTCGATCCGTCCGCGTACCTGGACGACCCCTGCCGGCTCGCGCCGCAAGCGGTGCTCGCGAACTTGGGGTTCGAGAAACCGGGTGAGACGCAGAACGAAGCGAACAACAGCGCGACAGAACTCACGGGGCCCGGCTGCAGCTGGTCCAACAGGGGCAGCGCCGAGATGATCGCCATCGGAGTCCAGACGGAGGCGCGCAAGGACGGCCCTGGCGGTCTCCGGCATGGCTACCAGCTGTACACCTCGGGGGAATGGTTCGGGTTCTGGGAGTTCACGACCGTCGACGACTATCCGGCCGCGTATGCGGACGTCGACGACCGTAGGGACCGCGGCCAGTGCAACCTGATGGTCGGTATCGCTGACGATCTTTCTTTCTACGTCGCCGCGAGTGGCTATTTCGACGAACCCGACAAGGCATGCGAGAGCGCTCACAGCGTTGCCGGCGCCGTGATCGACACGTTGAAGGGGGGCTCCTGAGATGTCCATGAACGGCGAGCAGGTGTACGACAACTTCCAGCAGGGCAAGGGCACGAGCAGGCTTGAGCAGCTCGCCGGCGAGTTGCTCAAGCTGCAGAAGACGTACAAGAACCGCGCCGAGTCGATCGTCCAGATCCAGGAAGGGATGGGATCGGCCTGGACCGGAGACGGTGCCTCTGCGGCTCGCGAAGGTGCGGGGCCGCTCAAGCCTGCGCTGCTGGAATCGGCTGGGAACATCGATGCCACCGTCGACTCGGTGCAGACTCAGTCGGGCGACTGGAATCGCGCGGCTCGTTCGGTGGAGCCCGTGCCACCGGCTCCCGAGAAGCCGAACCCGTGGACAACGGGGCTCAAGGCGGCGATCCCGGTGGCCGGTCCGTTCATGGCATCGGACGACCTGAAGTCGTACCAGTCCGGTGTCGAGGCCCACAATCGTGCGGCGCAGAACAACGTCGACGTGATGAGCGCGTACTCGAACCAGACCAACAGCAACTCCAGCTTCCCCACCAGCTATGGCGTCATGCAGCCGGGTGGCGCGGCCATCTCCGTTGCTTCCGGGTCCGCGCCCAACGCCATTTCCGGCGACCTCACCTACTCCGACACCACCACCCGCAGTTCCACGGTCGCCGGGCCCGTCGGTAGCGGGGTGCAGCCCGGGAGCGGGCCGGTCAGCGGGGCCGTGCCCAACGTCGGCTCGCCCGTTGCGACCGGATCCGGTGCGCCCGCGCCGGCTCCGGGGCCCATCGGCCCGTCGGCCGGGACGCCGCCCCCGGCTCCCGCGCCGTCTCCCGGCACGGGCGTCACCGCCGCCGGGGCTGTTCCCGTCGGTGGCACGTCGTCGACCGGCAACACCTCGCGGCCGGGGAACACACCGGGACGCACGTCGTTCGGCACCACGGCCACACCCAGGACCGGCACCGGGACCGGTTCCGGCACCTCCCGCGGCACCGGTGAGCGTGCGGGCAGCCGGCTCTACGGGCCCGGTAGCGGATCCGGCTCGGGCGCTGGTGGCGCCGGGCGTGGAAGCGTCGGAGGCGTCGGCTCCGGCGGGAGCGCCGGAGACGCCGCCGCACGTGCCCTCGGTGCGGGCAAGGGCACCGGGGCCGCGATGCCCGGCGGTGCCGCCTCCGCCGCCGAGTCGGCCGCCGCCAAGGGCGCCTCGGGCACCAGGGGCGCCGGCATGGGCGCCATGGGACCCGCCGGTGCCGGCCGCGCCAACCGCGAGGAGGACGAGGAGCACCAGCGCCCCGAGTACCTGCAGGAGAACGACCCCGACGAGGTCTTCATCGGCGACCTCGGCAAGACCTCGCCGCCGGTGATCGGCGAGTGAGACCGAACAGGGTCGAGCTCCCGCTCGACGTACTCGGCGGCCTGGTCGACCGCGAACGGCTGGGCACGCTGCACGTCGTACTGCAGCCGGAACCCCGGTGGGTGCCCGACCACGAGCAGGACGCGCTCGAAGCGGCCCTGACCCGCAGCCTCACCGAGGCCGGGCTCGTCGACCGGCGCGGACGCGTCGAGGTGGAGCTGCTCGACTGGTTGCCGCTGCTCACCACGGCCTCGCTCGAGTACTACGGCTGGATCTCCCACGCCGACACCACGTGGGGCGTGCTCGCCGCCGCTCGCGGCGTCCAGGGCGTGCTCGCCGTGCGCGGTGGCGACTGGGTCACGCTCACGCCCGTCGGCCGCAACGAGCTCGCCGACGCCTTCGTGGAGCAGCTTCCCGAGCTCGTTCCCGGCGGCGGCACGCAGTGGTCGGTGCGCGTGATCGACCTGGAGGAGGCCGGTCGCAGCGGGCACGGACGGGGTCTGCCCGCGGACGTCGCCGAGATCGTCAAGGTCGTCCAGCGGCCCGTCAGCGGCGGCGGGGAGCTCTACGTCGCGGAGCGCGACGAGCTCGGCCGCTACGACAGGCTCGAGGCGCCGCTGCACTACGTGGACACCGACTGGGGCCGCTACCTCAACTACACCAGCGGTTCCGGGGACGAGACGGAGATCCACATCGCGCCCGGCAGTCCCTCGGCCATCAGCGCGACACTGGAGAAGCTGCGCACCACGCTGGCCGGCTGATCAGCCGCGCCGCACCATCTCGAAGCACACCACGGCCGCCGCTGCGGAGACGTTGAGCGACTCGACGTCTCCCGGCATCGGGATGGACACCCAGCCTGCGACGTAGCGGGCGACCTCCTCGCTCACGCCCTCGCTCTCGCCGCCGAGCACGAACGCGGTGCGCGAGGGCAGGTCGAGGTCGAACAGCGACTCGGCGCCCGACGCGCCCAGCGCGTAGATCGAGTAGCCGGCGTCGGTCAGCTGCTCCACGGCGTCGGCCGCGGTCATGCAGCGCAGCACCGGCGCCTTGAACGCGACGCCCGCCGAGGCCTTCACCACCAGCGGATCCAGCGTCGCCACGCCTCGCCGGGGCACCACGACACCGCCGAAGCCCGCCGCGGTGGCCGTGCGCAGGATCATCCCGACGTTGGCGGGTGTGGTGATGCCGTCCAGCACGAGCACCGGCGACGGCGGTGTGCTCTCGGCCAGTGCGAGGTCCAGCGGCCGCATCCGGGGCACCACCACATCGGCCAGCACACCCTGGTCCTGCTTGCCGTTGCCCGCCAGCACTTTCACGCGATGAGCGGTGGCCCGCTGCACCTGGACGCCCGCGGACCTGGCAGCGCGTTCGATCTCGGTCACCGCCGGTCCCCGCGCGACGTCGGCAAGTATCACTTTGTCGACATTCAACGTCGGGTCGGTCAGTGCCTCGAGTACGGGCTTGCGCCCGTAGACGGTCAGAAAGCGGTCCTTCGGGGACACCGCGGCTTCGTCACCCACGGCGGAAAGTCTCCCATCTGTGCCAGGATCGGCTCATGTCCGACCGTCTCTCCGCGCTGGACGCCTCGTTCCTGTACGTGGAGGAACCGGCCACGCCGATGCACGTCGGCAGCGTGGCCGTCTTCGACCGACCCCGAGCCGGTTTCGACTACAGCGCCCTGCTCGCGCTGGTCAACCAGCGGCTCGGGTACCTGCCCCGTTACCGGCAGCGGGCGTTGCCGGTGCCGGGTCACCTCGCCAGACCGGTGTGGGTCGACGACGTCGACTTCGACCTCAACTACCACGTCCGGCGCTCGGCGCTGCCCGCTCCGGGCACCGACGAGCAGCTGTTCGACCTGGTCGCGCGGCTCATGGCCCGGCCGCTCGACCGTGAGCGCCCGCTGTGGGAGACGTATTTCATCGAGGGCCTCACCGACAACCGCGTCGCGCTGGTCACCAAGACCCACCAGTCGCTGGTCGACGGCATCGGCACCGTCGACCTGGCCCAGCTCATCCTCGACGCCGCCACCGCCGACCGCGACCCCGGCGAGGACACGTGGGCGCCGCGCAGGCCACCCAACCGCGCACAGCTGGTACTCGACGCCATCGGCGAGGCCGTGCAGCGGCCGGGTGAGCTCGTCGAGAACGCGCGCTCGGCGGCCAGGGACCTCACGGCGACCGCCGAGCGGGCCGTCGGCACGGTCGGCGGGATCGCCTCGGCGTTGCGCATCGTCGCCAAGCCCGCGCCGGTGAGCCCGCTGAACTGCCACGTCTCCGGCGGCCGGGTCTTCGCGGGCCTGCGCACGAGCCTTGACGACTTCCGCAAGATCCGCGCCCAGCACAGCTGCACCGTCAACGACGCCGTGTTCGCGGTGCTCACCGGCGCGCTGCGCGCGTGGCTGGGGTCGCGTGGGCGCACGCCGGACCCGCAGGCGACCGTGCGCGCGCTCGTGCCGTTGGCCGTGCTCGACCCGGACTCGGCCGAGTTCTCCTCGGCAGGCCTGGTCAACAACGCCGTCAAGCCCTACCTGGTGGATCTGCCCGTCGGCGAGGCCGACCCGGTGTTGCGGCTGCAGCACATCGCGCACGCGATGGCCGAACAGCTCGACGCCGAGCGCTCGGTGGCCGCGCGGGCCATGCTCAAGGTCGGCGGATTCGCTCCCGCGACCATGCACTCGCTCGCGGCGCGCGCCGCCGGGTCGTTCTCGGGGCGGATCTTCAACGTGCTCGTCGCCAACTCACCGGGCCCGCAGGAACCCGTCTACGCCGGGTCGGCGAGGATGGCAGCGATCTATCCGGTGATGCCGCTCGCTCGCGACCAAGCGCTGGCGATCGGGGTGACCTCGTACCACGGAGGCGTCTACTTCGGACTCAACGGCGATCGCAAGGCGTTGTACGACGTCGGTGTGGTGGCGGAGATGATCGAAGAGGCGCTGGAGGAACTGAAGGGGACGAACTGGTGAGGGTCTACCTGCCTGCGACGATCGGCATTCTGCGGCAACTGGTCGCCGATGGTGAGTTCCGGCCGCTCAGCGGCACCGGGTTCGCGCTCACCCCGGCGCTGCGAGAGTCCTACGTCAGCGGTTCGACGGAGGAACTGGAGTACGCGGCGCTGCTCGACGCGGCACGCGCCTCCCTGCGGTTGATCGCCACCGCCCAGGAGGGTGAGGGCGAGGACAAGGCGCTGCCGAGGCGGGTCGTGATCTCCGCCGACGTGGAGAACGCGACGTTGCGCCCTGACCTCGACCACGCCGTGGTGCGCCTGTCGGGTCCGGTCGCGTTGTCGGACGTCGCTGCCGTGCACGTCGACGCCCCCGAGGCGGAGCCGGCCGTGCTGGCCGCCGCCGAGGTGATCGACGCGGCGGATCTGGGCGACCCGGACGCCGAATTCACCCTCGGGGATGTCGAGGATCACGAGCTCGCCTGGTACGCGCCTCAGGAACTGCCCTTCCTGCTCGAGCTCATGTAACCATGAGGTCAGGCCGCCCACGAAGCGGAGGATTCGGAGGCGATACTGACCATGGACGCCGTCACAGCTGTACCGGCACCCAGAAACGAACCGGTGCGCACGTACGCGCCCGGCACCGCGGAGCGTGAGTCGCTCCAGCGCAGACTGAGTGAGCTCAAGAGCGACAAGCACGAGCTGACCCAGACCATCGGCGGCAGGCGTTCCCTCGCGGGAGGACAGCCGTTCGACGTCGTGCAGCCCCACGACCACGGACATGTTCTGGGCGTGAGCGCGCAGGCGACCCACGACGACGTCGCCGAGGCCGTGCGCGCCGCCAAGGCCGCGGCCACCGAATGGCAGGAGCTGCCGTTCGACGAGCGCGCCGCCGTGTTCCTGCGGGCCGCCGACCTGCTCGCGGGCCCCTACCGCGACACGATCAACGCCGCGACCATGCTCGGCCAGTCGAAGTCGGTGCAGCAGGCCGAGATCGACGCCGCGTGCGAGCTGATCGACTTCCTGCGGTTCAACGCGAGCTACGCGCGGCGCATCCACGCCGAGCAGCCGAACTCGGTGCCCGGCGCCTGGAACCGCATGGAGTACCGGCCGCTCGACGGTTTCGTCGTGGCCATCACGCCGTTCAACTTCACCGCCATCGCGGGCAACCTGCCCAGCGCGCCGGCACTGATGGGCAACACGGTCGTGTGGAAGCCGACGCCGTCGCAGCAGCTCGCCGCGCACTTCACGATGCAGGTGTTCGAGGAGGCGGGGCTGCCGCCAGGGGTGATCAACCTGGTGACCGGACACGGCCAGGCCGTCAGTGAGGTCGCCCTCGCCGATCCCGGGTTCGCCGGCCTGCACTTCACGGGTTCCACAGCCACGTTCAAGCTGTTGTGGCGCACGATCGCGGAGAACCTCGACCACTACGGTTCGTACCCGAGGATCGTCGGCGAGACCGGCGGCAAGGACTTCGTCGTGGCGCATTCGTCGGCGGACCCGGACAAGCTCGTCGCCGCGCTCGTGCGCGGTGCCTTCGAGTACCAGGGCCAGAAGTGCTCCGCGGCCTCCCGCGCGTACCTGCCCCGGTCGCTATGGGAGGGCGGCGTGCGCGAGCAGCTCGCGGACCTGACCAGGACGGTGAAGTACGGCGACGTCTCGGACCTCTCGCTCTTCGGCGGAGCGGTGATCGACGCGAGGGCGTTCGCGAAGCACAAGGCGCTGTTGTCGAGTGTGGACGGTGATCCGGCGCTGGAGGTACTGGTCGGCGGAGGGTGCGACGACCAGATCGGCTACTTCGTGGAGCCGACCGTGCTGGTGACCGACGACCCCGCGCACGAGGTGCTGTCCACCGAGTACTTCGGACCCATCCTCGCCGTCCACGTCTATCCCGACGACCAGTTCGAGCGCGTGCTCGAGCTGGTCGACACCAGCGCGCCGTACGCGCTCACGGGCGCGGTGTTCGCCGACGACCGGGCCGCGGTGCAGCAGGCGCACCGGGCGCTGCGGTTCACGGCGGGCAACTTCTACGTCAACGACAAGCCGACCGGCTCGATCGTGGGCCAGCAGCCCTTCGGCGGGGCGAGGGCGTCGGGCACCAACGACAAGGCGGGTTCGATGTTCAACCTGCTGCGCTGGACCAGCCCGCGCTCGATCAAGGAGACCTTCGACGCGCCGACGTCGATCACCTATCCGCACATGGGCTGAGCAAACGAAATCCCCCAAGGGCTCGGTGCCCTTGGGGGATTCGTGTGTCCGGTGTGGCGTCAGCCGACCGGCATCTCGCCGACCTGGTCGGCGGGCGGCGCCTCGACGTTGACGTCGGTGCCCCAGTCGGTGTACTTCATGGTCATCTTGGCTTCCTGGCCACCGGCGCCGGCGGACTCCATGATCTTGCCCATGTCCATGACGACCTGGACCGGCAGCTGGTCGCTGTTCAGCCACAGCTCCATCGGCAGCTTCTCGGGGAGCTGGTCGAGCTGCTCCTGCGGGATGTCGGACGTGGTGCCCATCTCGCCGGCGATCTTCTTGAAGTCCAGGTCGATCGTGTAGTGAGTGACCTCCTGGCCTTCCAGGTTGGTCTGCTCGCTGTTGGTGATCTCGCCTGCGTCCTTGATGAAGTCCAGCATCTTGGTCGGGTCGCTCTGCTCCATCGAGCTGCCCAGCTGCTTGGACATGGGGTCGTTGCCGTCGGTGGGCAGCTTCGCCCACTGCTTGCCGCCGGTCTGGGCCTCCATGCCGGGCATCTTCATGTAGATCGCCTTGTCGACCAGGCGCATCTCGATGGTCTGGCCCATGGCGTCCATGTTCATGGACATCTTGGTGTCGGCACCCTCGTAGGAGGCCTCACCGGTGGCCGTCATCTGCATGCCGGCCATGTTCATGTCCATCGAGAACTTCGACGACTTCGCCTCGGTCGTCTTCTCGGATGCGGCGGCCGCGAGCTGCTGCGGGTCGCTGAAGAAGTTGGAGGAGGCGTCGCCGCCCGAGTTACCCCCCAGGGCTCCGCCGTTGTCGCCGTCGCTGCCACAGCCGCTGAGCGCGATGACCAGCGCGAAACCGCTGGCCGCCAAAGCCGTCTTCCGCATGAAGTCCCCTTGTAAGTCTGTACGTGTGGGCTGTCCGCCCGCTTCACATGGGACGGACGAACTCCCTTGAGGGTTCCATGCTCACCTGCGAGCTTTTACATCGCCATAACCTTCGGGCGCTTCACTGCTGCTCGAGACCGGCACGTGAGGCCAGGAGCCTGCGCAGCGACTCGAGCCTGCCGGGCCGCGCCTGACCGGTCCCGACCACCTCGTCCAGCGCGCAGTCCGGGTCCTCCGGCGGGCCGAGGTGACCACAGCCGGAGGGGCACTCCTCGGCTGCCTCGGCGAACTCGGGAAACGAGGACACGATGTCGTCGGCGGTGACGTGGGCGAGGCCGAACGAGCGCACACCCGGGGTGTCGATCACCCAGCCGCCGTCGGGCAGGGGGAGGGCGACGGCGCTGACCGACGTGTGCCTGCCCTTGCCGACCGCGCTGACCACCCCGGTCGCGAGGCCGGCGTCCGGTACGAGGCGGTTCACCAGCGTCGACTTGCCGACGCCGGAGTGCCCGACCAGCGCGGAGACATGGCCGTCGAGCCGTTCGCGCAGGCCCTCGGGTTCCTCGTCGTGCCGGGTGACGATCGCGGGCACGGCCAGGTCGGAGTAGGAGGCGAGCAGCTCGCTGGGATCGGCGAGGTCGGCCTTGGTCAGGCACAGCACCGGCTCGAGGCCACCCGAGTAGCAGGCGACCAGGCACCGGTCGATGAACCCGGTCCTGGGCGGTGGGTCGGCGAGCGAGGTGACGATGAGCAGCTGCTCGGCGTTGGCGACGACCACGCGCTCGTACGGGTCGGTGTCGTCGGCGGTGCGCCGCAGCAGGCTGTCGCGGTCGTCGACGCGCACGATCCTGGCGAGCGTGTCGGGCCTGCCGCTGACGTCGCCGACCAGGCCGACCGTGTCGCCGACCACCACGGGCGTGCGGCCGAGCTCGCGCGCCCGCATGGCCGTGACGACCCGCGTGGGGTCTCCGTCGACCGCGCAGGTCCAGCGCCCGCGGTCGACGCCCGTCACCATGGCGGGTGACGCGTCGGCGTGGGCCGGGCGGCGCTTGCTCCGAGGGCGGGTCCCCTTGCCGGGACGCACCCTGACATCGCTCTCGTCGAGCTTGCGCCAGTCGCTGCGGGCCAAACCGTCACACCCTCCGGTCGTGGTGATACCAGCACCGATGATCCCCCATGGCGCTCGCCAGGGCCCACCAACCGTGCCACGATGGCGCTCTACAGCCACGAACAAGGGGAGGCCGATCTCAATGTGCGGCCGTTACGCCGCCACCAAGGACCCGGCCACGTTGATGAAGGAGTTCGACGCGGCCGACGGCACCGAGGGGCAGGCGCCGACCGAGAACTACAACGTCGCGCCGACCAAGAACGTCGTCAGCGTCGTGGAGCGGCATCCGCGCGATGCCGACGGCAACGTCCAGGAGGACGAGCCCGCCGTGCGCAGCCTGCGGGTGATGCGCTGGGGCCTCGTGCCGTTCTGGGCGAAGGACGCGGGCATCGGCAGCCGCATGATCAACACGCGCGCCGAGACCGCCAGCGAGAAGCCGGCGTTCCGCAAGGCGCTCACGCGCCGCCGCTGCCTCATCCCCGCCGACGGCTGGTACGAGTGGCGGCCGGTCGAGGGCGCGGCCAAGAAGACGCCCAAGGAGCCGTTCTACATGACCACGCGTGACGGTTCCTCGCTGGCGTTCGCCGGCATCTGGGAGACGTGGCGCGACCCGAAGGGTGAGCCCGACGCGCCGCCGCTGATCACGTGCTCGGTGATCACGACCGACGCGATCGGCCAGCTCGCGGGCATCCACGACCGCATGCCGCTCGTCCTGCCCGGTGATCGCTGGCAGGACTGGCTCGACCCGGACCGCACCGACGCGGCGGGGCTGCTCGAGCCGCCTGGCGTCGACTGGGCCGACTCGCTGGAGCTGCGTCCCGTGTCCACCAGGGTCAACAGCGTGCGCAACAACGGTCCTGAGCTCCTCGCGCGCGCCGAGGCCGAGGCCGCGAACCTCGACAGCGCCGACGGTGCCGACAGTGCCGATGACGGCGCGCTGTTCGACGTGCCGAATCCGAAATGACCAGCAAGACCATCGAGACCCCGCACGGCCCGGCCCGTGCCGAACTGCACTGCGCCGACGAGGGCTACGCGGGGCTGCTGCTCGGACACGGTGCCGGTGGCGGGATCGAGGCGCCGGACCTGGTGGCCGTCACGCGCGCGGCCCGCGACTCCGGTGTGCACGTCGCGCTGGTCGAGCAGCCGTACCGCGTCGCGGGCAGGCGTGCTCCCGCGCCGGCGAAGCAGCTCGACGCGGCGTGGCTCGCCGTGGCCGAGGACCTGGCCGGGACGTGGTTCGACGAGCTTCCGCTCGTGTTCGGCGGTCGCTCGTCGGGCGCCAGGGTCGCGTGCCGCACCGCCGCGCAGGGCCAGGCCGCCGCCGTGCTGTGCCTCGCGTTCCCGGAGCACCCGCCCGGCAAGCCGGAGAAGACCAGGCAGCCCGAGCTCGACGGCGTCGAGGTGCCGACGCTGGTGGTGCAGGGCGAGCGCGACCCGTTCGGCAGGCCGGAGGCGGGTCCGCACCACGAGATCGTGGTGCTGCCCGGCGATCACAGCCTCAAGGCCGACCTCGAAGGGGTGTCGCGAGCCGCGTCGGAGTGGCTCGGCCGCGTGCTGCGTCCGCTGGTGACGTGAGCCTCAGGCCGCGATCGGGGCCACCGTCGCGCCGGTGAGTGTCACCAGGTCGGCGGGCGCCAGTTCGATCTCCAGCCCGCGTCGGCCTCCCGAGCAGAGCACGGTGGCGAACCGCTGCGCCGAGTCGTCGACCACCAGTGGCAGCCGGGTGCGCTGGCCCAGAGGCGAGATTCCGCCGAGTACGTAGCCGGTGGCGCGCTGCGCGGCTCCCGCGTCGGCCAGTTTCGCCCGCTTGCCGCCGACGGCGGCGGCGAGTGCCTTCAGATCCAGCTGACCGGTCACGGGCACGACGCCGACGGTGAGCTTGCCGTCCACCTCGGCGACGAGCGTCTTGAACACCTGCGCCGGGTCGACCCCGAGCGCCTCGGCCGCCTCCGTGCCGAACGAATCGTGCCTCGGATCATGGGTGTAGCTGTGCACCGTGTGCGTGATCTTCCGCTTCGCGAGCAACAGTGTCGCCGGAGTTCCTTTACCCGCCACGACCAGGCATCTTATCGGTCCGGAATTCGCCGGTGACCGCACGCGTTACACAAGTCGTGCCGACCACTCTGACCAGAACAGCCAGCCGTTCCCGCGTACCCTTGGAACCGACACACCATTCGTCGGCTGCGGGCACCACACGCCGGCGCGAGCGCGCCGATCTGGAAGGGAAAGGTTTGCCGAGCACTCAGAACCCCGCGGAGCCCACGGCCACCCAGGCCGGGACCGAGAACGAGCCGGAGCAGGAGCGGGCGGAGCGGTTCGAACGCGACGCCATGCCGCTGCTCGACCAGCTCTACTCGGCCGCGTTGCGAATGACGCGCAACCCCGCGGACGCCGAGGACCTCGTGCAGGAGACCTACCTCAAGGCCTATGCAGCGTTCTCTTCGTTCAAGAAGGGCACGAACCTCAAGGCCTGGATGTACCGGATCCTCACCAACACCTACATCAACGGCTACCGCAAACGGCAGCGGCAGCCGTTGCAGCAGCCGACCGAGGAGATCACGGACTGGCAGCTCGCCCAGGCGGAGAGTCACACGTCGAGCGGGCTCCGTTCCGCCGAGGTCGAGGCGATGGACAACCTGCCGGACACCGACGTGAAGGCCGCGTTGCAGCAGCTGCCGGAGGAGTTCCGGCTCGCCGTGTACCTCGCCGACGTCGAGGGCTTCGCGTACAAGGAAATCGCAGAGATCATGGACACCCCCATCGGTACGGTGATGTCGCGTCTGCACCGCGGGCGCAGCCAGCTTCGAGGCCTGCTCGCCGACGTCGCCAGGGATCGTGGGTTCATGCGTTCCGCCCAGCAGGAGGTGGCAGGACGATGAGCGCTCTCGATGGTTCCGGAAAGCCGGACAACGTCCATTGCGAGCAGGCTCTCGCCGAGATCTTTCTCCTGCTCGACAAGGAGTGCAGCCCCGAGCGGGACGAGGAGCTGCGCAAGCACATCGACGACTGCCCTCCGTGCCTCGAGGAGTACGGCATCGACGAGCAGCTCAAGCAGCTGCTGGCGCGCAAGTGCGGTGGTGACCACGCTCCGGCGGAGCTGAAGAGCCGCCTGCGCGCCTCGATCCGCAAGACGGTGGAGGATCGCGGCGGAATCCAGTTCTCCGAGACCGAGGTCACCGTCCAGGAGGTCAGGGAACTCAGGGACTGACAGCACCGGCACACGCGAAGCGGCCCCGGCACCTTGTTCAGGTGCCGGGGCCGCTCGCGGTTTTCGCCTGCTCAGGCGTTGGGCTTCTTGCCGTGGTTCGCGCCGTTCTTCTTCCGGTCGCGACGCTTACGGGCACGCTTCGACATGTTCACTCCTCCATGACTGGCTCCATCCAGTGTGTCATGTGGAGTGATGCTGTCCTCCAGAGGTGTGCCTGCGGTGGCGCGCTCTGGTTGTATGGCGCTGAACGGTGTGCGCGCCTGCTCACCGTGACCCGGGATTGACGTTCGGTGGTCGAATAAGCCATGTCCACTCTGGCAGAGTTGCTCGCCGAGAACACCGGACTGCCTGGTGAGGCGGTCGACCACCTGCAGCTGGTCGTCGCCGAATGGCAGTTGCTGGCTGATCTCTCCTTCGCCGACTTCCTCATGTGGGTGCCCGTCGAGGAGGGCGACGGCGACTTCGTCTGTGTCGCCCAGGTGCGGCCGACGACCGGGCCCACCGCGCACCCCGAGGACGTCGTCGGCACTCGGTTCACCACGGAGGAGCATCCGCAGCTCATGCGCGCCATGCGCGAGGTGCGGCTCTGCCGCGAGGAGGACCCGCACTGGTACCGCGACCTGCCGATGCGCAGGGAGGCCGTGCCGGTGCGGTTCGGCGAGCGGGTGATCGCGGTGCTGAGCAGGGAGACCAACCTCGCGTCGCCGCGGGTGCCGAGCCCGCTCGAGATCGCTTACCTCGGCAGCGCGGCGGATCTGTGCCAGATGATGGCCGACGGCACGTTCCCCAGCCCCGACGGCGGCACGGACGTGCACACGAGCCCGCGGGTGGGCGACGGACTGGTGCGGCTCGACCAGAGCGGCACCGTGGTGTTCGCGAGCCCCAACGGGCAGTCGGCATACCACCGCATGGGCCACGAGTCCGATCTGATCGGCACGCGGCTGGCACCGTTGACTCGCTCGCTGATCCGCGACCCCTTCGACGCCACCGAGGTCTCGCACCGGATCCTCGACGCGCTCGACGGCAAGCCGGGCACCCGCACCGAGGTGGAGTCGCGGCGGGGAGCCGTGGTGCTGTTCCGCGCGCTGCCCCTGCGACCGGCGGGCCGTCCCTCCGGCGCGCTGGTGCTGGCGCGTGACGTCACCGAGGTGAAGCGGCGTGACCGTGCGCTGCTGTCGAAGGACGCGACGATCCGCGAGATCCACCACCGCGTCAAGAACAACCTGCAGACCGTCGCCGCGCTGCTGCGGCTCCAGTCGCGCCGTACGCAGAGCTCGGAGGCGAAGCAGGCGCTGGGCGAGTCGGTGCGGCGGGTGTCGTCCATCGCGATGGTGCACGAAGCGCTGTCGATGTCGGTCGACGAGCGCGTGGACCTCGACAAGCTGCTCGACAACGTCCTGCCGATGGTCGGCGAGGTGGCGACGGCCGAATCGCACGTGAAGCTCACACGGTCGGGTTCGTTCGGAGTCGTCGTCGCCGAGATCGCCACGCCGCTGGTGATGGTGATGGCCGAGTTGGTGCAGAACGCCGTCGAACACGCCTTCACGCCCGGCAAGTCGGGCGAGGTCGTGATCGACGTGTCGCGCTCGGCTCGCTGGCTCGACATCGTGGTGCGCGACAGCGGCAAGGGCCTGCCCGCCGGTTTCTCCCTCGAAAGGGCCGACGGACTCGGGCTGCAGATCGCGCGCACCCTCGTGGAGTCGGAACTGCGCGGTTCGCTGTCATTGCGCGGGCTGCGCGAGGACGGTTCCGCGGCGCAGGGCGGACGTCGAACCGGAACGGAAGCGGCATTGCGCATTCCGCTGAGCCGACGCGTCTAGCGCTTTCCAGCACAAACGGCACGAAGGCCGCTCTCCTCACCTGGGAGAGCGGCCTTCGTGGTGATTGCGGTGCTCACAAGCTTGAGGGCCGGCACCCGAGACGGATGCCGGCCCTCAAACCTTTTGCCGCAATTCGAATTGCGTTACCGCATTCCGCGGCAAAAGGTATTCGCTTGGATTGTGATCAGAAGTTGCTGCGCGTGCCGATCTGGGCACGGCGACGCTTGAGCGCGCGCCGCTCGTCCTCGCTCATGCCGCCCCACACGCCGGCGTCCTGACCGCTGGCCAAAGCCCAGGCCAAGCAGTCGGAGGCAACGGTGCAGCGGTGGCACACGGACTTCGCCGCGGTAATCTGCGACAGAGCAGGACCACTGGTCCCCACAGGGAAGAAGAGTTCCGGGTCCTCGTCTCGGCAGGCCGCGCGGTGGCGCCAGTCCATTTCCTTGAGCTCCTTTTAAGGCACGGGTTGTCCCGCGCCATCGTCATGGCGGTCGTTTCTTGGGGTGCTTGTGAATGCTTTCACGAGTCACCGAGTTCGACAAGTGTTTTCTTGAGATCGGTGAGTCAGCTCACCCGCCCGAGCGACTGGCCTGACCTGCGAATATACGCCTGTCAGGTCCGCTCGTCTCGCGACGTCTTGCGGTGAACGGAGCTTCTCCGTCGATGAGCGGCAGGATGGAGTTTGTTGGAGGTGATCAGTCGATGTTGCTGACCGACCGCAACCGCTCATAACGCAACCGTGAGTGCCCTCGGCACGCTGATGAACTCCACCCGGGCTCGCTGCCCGACCAGGTCACCGTCGACCTGCAAGTTTACCGGCACTTCCGAGGTGACGCTGACTATCGGCAGATCGTCATGGCGCAGTAACTGCTTGCCACGATGCTTGCTGCGCGAGCGCAGCGACTGCCGGACGTGCCGCAGCACCGTGCCGAGTCCCATGCCGCGCAACGCGAACAGGCCCAGCCCGGTCTCGAACGAGCACTCGGTGTTGAGGTGGACCGGTCGCTCGCCGAGGTAGCTCCACGGGTCCGTGTTGGACACGAACGCCGTGTGGACGTCGACCGACTCCTCGCCGGGCAGGCGAACGGTCAGCTCGGGCCTGCCGTGCGGCGGCCGCAGGTAGCAGCGCACCGCGGTTCTCATGTACAGCGCGGGACTGGTCCGCTTACCGCGTCGTTTCTCGACCTCTCCGACGACGTCGGCGTCCCAGCCCATTCCGGCGTTGAAGGTGAACCAGCGATCTCCGGCCAGCCCCAGCCCGACCTGCCTGCTGCGGTTCTCCTCGATGGCGTGCAGGAGCCGGTAGGTCGCCTCGACGGGATCGCTCGGCAGCCCGAGCGCGCGGGCGAACACGTTGGCCGAACCGCCGGGAACGACGCCGAGCATCGGCACGGGACCGAACTTCCCCGGCTTGCCGCCGGTGTCGGCCAGCAGGCCGTTGACGACCTCGTTGACCGTGCCGTCGCCGCCGTGCGCCACGACCAGATCGACCTGGTCCCGAGCGGCCGCGTGCGCGACCGCCATGGCGTGACCGCGGTAGTCGGTCTCGACGACGTCCAGCTTCACCTGGCTGGCGAGCGCGTGCGCGAGCACGTCGCGACCACCGGGAGTGGTAGCGGTGGCTTGCGGATTGACGACGAGGACTGCACGCACTACCGCAGAGTAAGTGAGTTCGGGGCCGCCTCGGCGGCCTGGACCGAACTAATCCTGCGAAACTCGTCACTGCGTTGTGAGGCTCGTGAACCCGCTGCTCCCGTGTTCCCTGCCGGTCGCTGCCCTCCGTTCGTCAGCCCCGAACGACGACTTCCACCGTGACGAGTGCACCCCGGCCGACCGCCGGCTCATCGACGACCACTCGATCCTCGCCCGAGTGCCGGGCGGCAGAAAACGGCCGTCCGGGTGGCATACCATCGAAAGTGTTCACGCACGGTCATCTGACGGGAAGGCGGCCCGTGTCGCTCGCCGACAAGTTCTCCCCGGCGCCTCGCGAGGTGCGTTTCGCCGGTGCGCTCACCGCACTGCCGGGTCTCGCACTGCTCGCGATCGGCGCCGTGATCGCCGTGGGCCACCTGAATGCGGAGCCGGTCCGGGGCAACAATCTCTACGCCGAGGTCGGCTACTACCTCGTGCTCGGACTCGGTGTGCTCGCGTGCGCGGCGGGCCTGCTGCTCGGCAAGACGTGGGCCCGTTCGCCCGCCGTGGTCGTCAGCCTCGTGCTCGTGGGTGTCGGCTGGTACGCGACCGGTCCGTCGGGCCAGCCCGGCTGGGGTGTGCCGATCATGATCGCGGGTGCGGCCGTGGTGGTGCTGCTGTTCCGCAGGCCTTCCCGCGCGTGGGTGCTGGGGCTGCGCGAGGACGAGACCGAGGAGGACGCCGCGCGCCGCGGTGGCCTCGAGGGCCGCGCCGCGGAGCGCGAGAAGCACCAGGACTAGCAGCCGGCGCTAGTACTCGGCGAGTGCGCGCAGTCGTTCGTCGGTGAGCCGGTACATCGTCCACTCGTCCATCGGCTCGGCGCCCATGGCCTTGTAGAACTGGACAGCCGGGTTCCAGTCGAGCACCGACCACTCCAGGCGCGCGTAGCCGCGGCGCAGGCACTCCTTCGCCAACGCGGCCAGCAGTGCCTTGCCGAGGCCGGAGCCGCGCAGTTCCGGGCGGACGTAGAGGTCCTCGAGGTAGATCCCGTTCACGCCGCGCCACGTGGAGAAACTGAGGAACCACAGCGCGAAGCCCACCACCTCGCCGTCGCTCTCGGCGACGTGTGCGAACACGGCGGGCGAGGCCCCGAACAGGGCCGTCCTGAGCTGCTCGGCGGTCAGCGTGCACTCCTGCGGAGCCCGCTCGAACTCCGCGAGGTCGTGCACGAGCTGCACGACGGTGTCGACGTCGGACTCTCGGACGCGGCGGATCACGTTGCCCAAGGGACTCTCCTCGGTGTCTGAGGCGCTGGTCAGGACGGCGGGACGTTGAGGTGCTGGATCTGTGGCTCACCGCGCTCGTCACCGAGCACCGTGATGCTGGCCGGGTCGAACCGGAAGCTCACGCCCGCGTCCGCGCCGAGGCCGAGCCAGCGGGCGATGACGACGCGGCTGAAGTGCCCGTGGCCCACGAGCACCACGTCGCGCTCGACCAGCGCCGCCCTGACGCGCTCGAGCAGCTTGTCGGCCCGCGAGGTGACCTGGCCCGCGCTCTCGCCACCGGGCATCGGGTGCGACCACACGGTCCAGTCCGGCACTTTCTCGCGGATCTGCGTCGTGGTCATGCCTTCGTAGTCGCCGTAGTCCCATTCCGCGAGGTTCTCGGTGGTCTCGTCGACGGGCAGCCCGGCGAGCTCGGCGGTGCGGACGGCGCGCTGGCGCGGACTGCTCAGTACCAGCGCGGGGGAGCCTCCCCTGTGCATGAGCGCGTAGGTGCGGCCTGCGGCGTGTGCCTGTCGCTCTCCGACGGCCGTCAGCGGGAGGTCGGTGCGGCCCGTGTGTCTGCCCATGGCGGACCACTCGGTCTGGCCGTGCCTCAGGAGGAGGAGCGCGTGCTGGTCCACGCCTGCGAATATAGCGGGCACCTCGGACGGTTACCGGTTGGTAATGCGGCCCCCTTCTGCCGTGAATCCCGGCCGCCGCTACGCCAGGCACTCGCCGACTCGACGTGCCACGCTCCGAAGCGGGGGTGAACGGGGTGTCAGTCGAGGAGTTGGCCGCGGCGGTCCGCCGAACGCTGGACCTGCTCGCCCAGGTTCGGACCGACGCGACCGCGGCGGCTGGCCTGGTTGCCGAGGCGGCCGGAACGTCCCGGTGAACTCCGCCGCAGACGTCGACGAGTTGATCGCGTTGTTGGGACGTGCCGACGTCGGTTCGGCCACGATCCAGGGCGGTGAGGAGGATGCGGTGCTCGACGTGCAGGTGCACGACGGCCTCGGCTATCTCCTCTACGCTGGCGACGACCTGTTCGGCTACAGCGTGGGCGCACCGGACTCGCCCGCGTTGGTGGAGGTCTCCGAGGTCGGGTTCCCCGCGGGCAGTGGCATGGATCTCGAGCAGTTCCGGGACGTGCTGGTCGAGTTCGCCGAGTCACGCGGGAGACTTCCGACCGCGGTGAGCTGGCGATCGGCCGACGAGTTCTCGGGCTGATCCGAGAGGCTCTTCGCGCCGAGGCTGAGGTCGCTACACGGGACGAGGCGCGAAGACCCGGAAGCGGTTTCCGTCGGGGTCGTGCATGACGATCCAGCGCACACCGTCTTCCTCGTGTTCGGAGTCGCGCGTGGCGCCGAGTGCCTCGGCCCGGTCGGCGACGTCCGCCCAGTTCGCGTCGTCGTCGATGCCGATGTCGATGCCGAGCTGCTCGCCCGCGGTCACGTCGTCCGCGCGTTCGAAGAGCCAGGTCTGGGCCGTGACCTCGTGGTCGAAGTCGAGCATGACCAGATCGGAGCCGACGTCGACGCGAGGCAGCTCCATGAGCTCACCCCAGAAGGTCGCGAGTCGTTGCGGGTCCGTGCTCTTGAACGAGTACATGCCGACGACGGCGCGCTTGTCTGCCATGTCGCCATTCTGGCCAGGTCGTCCGGCTGGGTGAAAGTTAACGGCGTTTATCCAGTTGGGGTGAACGCCGTTCACTTTTGAGCTTGTGGGCGTGACATCGCGCCGGGCAGCATCGCCGGCATGTCCTCCGCTCTGTCCCGCCGCCGGTTCCTCGGGGTGGCCGCGCTGAACTCCGCCGCCGCGCTCGGCCTGACCACGGTCTCCGCCCCCGGTGCTTCCGCCGCGCAGCGGCGAGCGGGTTTCTCGCCCGCCGTCGTGATCGGGACCGGCTACGGGGCCGCGGTGACGGCGCTGCGGCTCGGCGAAGCGGGCGTCCCGACGGTGATGCTCGAGATGGGCAGGCTCTGGGACACGCCTGCCGACGACGGCACCGTCTTCAGCGGAATGCTCGCGCCCGACAAACGCTCGATGTGGTTCAAGACGCGCACCGAGGCCCCGCTCGCGTCGTTTCTCTGGATCGACGTCGTCAACCGCGACATCGAGCGCTATCCCGGGGTGCTGGATCGCGTGGGCTTCGGCGACATGTCGGTCTACGTCGGCAGGGGCGTCGGCGGCGGCTCTCTGGTCAACGGGGCCATGGCGGTGACGCCGAAGCGCGACTACTTCGAGGAGATCCTGCCCGAGGTCGACGCCGACGAGATGTATCGCACCTACTTCCCTAGGGCCAACGCGGCGCTGGGCGTGAACCGGATCGACCCGGCGTGGTTCGAGACGTGCGAGTCCTACAAGTACGCGCGCGTCTCGCGCAGGCACGCCGACCGGGCCGGGCTCACCACGACCTTCGTGCCGAGCGTCTACGACTTCGACTACCTGCGCCGCGAGGAGGCGGGTGAGGTGCCGCGCTCGGCGCTGGCCTCCGAGGTCATCTACGGCAACAACCACGGCAAGCGCTCGCTCGACAAGACCTACCTCGCCGCGGCGCTGGGCACCGGCAACGTCACGATCCGCACGATGAGCGAGGTCCGTGCCATCCGCCGGCAGCCGGACGGCACGTACGCCCTCGCCGTGCGCGAGCGCGACGACACGGGGGCCGAGGTGGCCACCACCGAGCTCGGCGCCCGTCACCTCTTCCTCGGCGCTGGCAGCCTCGGCTCCACCGAGCTGCTGGTGCGCGCCCGCGAGACCGGTGCGCTGCCGGAGCTCAGCGACGAGGTCGGACGGTGCTGGGGCACCAACGGCAACGTCATGTTCGGCAGGGCCAACCACGTCTGGGACGTCACCGGGCGGACCCAGTCGGGGATGCCCGCGCTGGGTATCGACGCGTGGGACGACCCTGAGCACCCCGTGTTCGCCGAGATCGCGCCGATGCCCGCCGGCCTGGAATTGTGGGTGAGCCTCTACCTGGCCATCACCAAGAACCCCGAGCGCGGTCACTTCAGCTATGACGCGGCAACCGACTCGGCGCGGCTGCACTGGAGCGCCGATCAGGGCACGCCCACGATCGCCGCGGCCAAGGCGTTGTTCGACAAGGTCAACAGGGCCAACCGCACGATCTACCGGCACGACCTCTTCGGCGACACGCGCTCCTTCGAGAACCGGTTCACCTACCACCCGCTCGGCGGCGTCGTGCTGGGCAGGGCCACCGATCTCCACGGCCGCGTGCGCGGGTACCCGAACCTCTACGTCACCGACGGTTCGCTGATCCCCGGCAGCACCGGGGTGAACCCGTTCGTCACGATCACGGCTCTCGCGGAGCGCAACGTCGAGCGCGTGCTCGCCGAGGACTTCGCCTAACCCTGCGAACGGAGCTCGGCGTAGCGGGCGAGGCAGTCGTCGTAGGAAGGCAGCAGGCCCTTCTCACGTGCCTCGGCCAGCGTGGGCGCTGCGGTGTCCTTTTCGGACAGTAGGAACTCGAGCTCGGCGGGCCAGGGCAGCCCGAGCTCGGCGTCGAGCGGGTTGATCCCGAATTCGCCCGCCGGGTTGTAACCGGTGGAGCACAGGTACGACATCGCGGTGTCGTCCTCGAGCGCGATGAAACCGTGGCCGACGCCCTCCGGCACGTACACCGCGTGGAACTCCGTGCTGTCGAGCCGGACGGCGTCCCACGTGCCGAACGTCGGCGAGCCCACACGCAGGTCCACGACCACGTCGAGCAGCGAGCCGCTCGGGCAGTACACGTACTTGGCCTGCCCCGGCGGGGTGGCGGCGAAGTGGATGCCTCGGATGGTGCCCTTGCGGGACACGCTGTGGTTGGTCTGCGCGACCGTGAGCGGGTGTCCCACGGCATCGCGGAACGACGGTTCCTGCAAAGGCGCGACGAAAAGTCCTCGTTGGTCGGGGAAATTCCGAGGGACGAATTCGTAGGCGTCCACCACGGCCAGCTCGCGCACATGCATGCGCGCAGCTTAGTCGGCGGCTCCCAAGCCGGACGGTCGTCTTGCTATCAGGCTCATGACCAGGGACTTTTGTGATCTCAGCCGCACCCCGGCGGTACAAACCGGGCCGGGCCTGCCACACTGGTAGAACCGCCGCGTCCGCGGCCAACGCCTCGACCACAGGCATTGACGGACGCCTCGTCCGGAGGCCGGCGCTACCCGCCAGGCGATCCGGGACTGAGGAGCCACACACCACTGGGGACGCCGTTCGGCTATTCCCCTTGATGTCCAATCCTGGAGATTGACGTGTCCCAAGCTCAGGTGAGCGACGACGAGATCTTCGGCGGTCACGAGGGCGGCAAGCTCTCCGTGGCCGCCACCCGGCCGATCACGCAGGCGCGTGATCTCTCCATCGCCTACACGCCGGGGGTAGCCAAGGTCAGCCGCGCCATCGCGGAGGACGCCGCGCTCGCGAAGCGCTACACGTGGGCCGACCGGCTCGTCGCAGTGGTCAGCGACGGCACCGCGGTACTCGGCCTCGGCGACATCGGCGCCAGCGCGTCGCTGCCGGTGATGGAGGGCAAGTCGGTGCTCTTCAAGACCTTCGCCGGACTGGACTCGATCCCGTTGGTGCTCGACACCACCGACGTCGACGAGATCGTGGAGACGCTCGTGCGCCTGCGGCCCTCGTTCGGCGCCGTGAACCTCGAGGACGTGTCGGCCCCCCGCTGTTTCGAACTCGAGGACAAGCTCAAGGCGGCACTCGACTGCCCGGTGATGCACGACGACCAGCACGGCACGGCCATCGTGGTACTGGCCGCGTTGCGCGGGGCCAACATGGTGCTCGAGCGCGCGATCGCCGACCAGCGCGTGGTGATCTCCGGCGCGGGCGCCGCGGGTGTGGCCTGCACGCGGATCCTGCAGGCAGCGGGGGTCGGCGACGTGACGGTGCTCGACTCGAAGGGCATCATCCACTCGGGTCGCGACGGGCTGAACCCGATCAAGGAGCAGCTCGCCGAGACCTCGAACTCGTCGGGACTGCGCGGCGGGCTCGCCGAGGCGCTCGCCGGTGCCGACGTGTTCATCGGCCTGTCGAGCTCGACCATCGAGGAGAGCCTGCTCGCCACGATGGCCGACGACTCGATCGTCTTCGCACTGTCCAATCCGGACCCGGAGGTGCACCCGGACGTCGCGGCGCGCTACGCGTCGGTCGTCGCGACGGGGCGCAGCGACTTCCCGAACCAGATCAACAACGTGCTGGCGTTCCCGGGTGTCTTCAAGGGCGCGCTCGACTCCGGCGCGCGGTCGATCACGGAGAACATGAAGCTCGCCGCGGCCGACGCGATCGCCTCGGTGGCCGCGGACAAGCTCGCGGCCGACCACATCGTGCCGAGCCCGCTGGATCCGAGGGTGGCCCCCGAGGTGGCCGCCGCGGTGGCCAAGGCCGCGGAGTCGGACGGCGTCACGGCCTGAGTTTCGCCACGCCGGTGCGGTGCGGGTTCGCCTGCGCCGCACCGGCTTTTTGTTTCAGGAATTCAGAATTTCCCGGCGGAGCTCGTCGATGCGGTGCCGGGGAAGGTCGATCAGGCGCAGGTCCGCGATGTCGCTGGCCGCGTGCGGCCACAGGTTGCCGACCCGGCCGTGCGCCCGGGTCCAGACCGCGTGCACGGCGGCGTTCGCGTCGTCAGGTGTCACGGCGTCGGCGACGACCACCGCGTGCTTGTTGTCCGGGGTGCTGCGCAGTAGCCGCAGCCGGTACTTGTCCGCGACCAGGTCGGTGAGCGCGCGCTGTGCCTGCGCGTCGGCGAGGTCGGGGTGCGCGTTGGGCAGCAGCAGCGCCACGCGCTCGGCGTTCGCGGCGAGCAGCACCCTGGCCAGCCACGGCCCGGGATCGGCCGTGAGGTCCACGGCGAGGCCGTGCCCTTCCGGCACCGGCACGGGTTTGGTCCAGTCCGGATCGTGCACGGCGACCTCGCGGCCACCAACGCCGGCGAACTCGCCGAGTGTGTGCAACAGAGCCGCCGGAGTCCGGTGGGATTCCACGGACTGCGGGCCGTGCGTGTAGATGCCCTGCGGCTTGCCCTTGCCCTTCTTGCGCGAGCGCGCCGTCGGCTGGCAGACGTAGAGGTCGGCCGCGCTGCCGATCGCCTGCGCCCCGGCGTAGCGGTGGAACTCGGGCACGATCGCCTCGAACGCGAGTCCCAGCGACAGCAGCGCCCGCTGCACCTGGTGCCCGAGCGCGGGGTGGCGGGGGCTGTAGCCGTAGGCAAGCACCAGCCTGCCGTTCGGCGGGTCGGCGAGGCATTCGATCCCGCGGGCGGCGAACAATCCCATCCCTTCCGGCGTGTAGGGCGGATCGCTGAACACGACGTCGGCGTTGCCCGCCACCGCGAGCGGCAGCCCGAACCGCAGATCCGCGTGCACGGTACGAATGGAACGCTCACCACGACGGTCGATGTAGGAGAGGATCCGGTCGTCGACGTCCACGACGGTCAGTTCGGCCTCCGGCCGCAGCGCCCGCACCGCCAGCGACGTGAGGTCGTGGTCGCCGACGAACGTCAGCCGCACCGACCTCAGGTCGTACTGCTCGTCGAGCCAGCGAGCCCTCGCCACGACGGTCTCGGGCGTTGCCTGCACGTGGTCAAGCGCGGGCAGCGGTGGCGGCACGTCGGCGACGAGCGCCGCGACCTCGGCGCTCAGGTCGTCGCGTCGCGCGGCGGCCCCCGCCAGTTCGCGCCACCGCCCGGCGGATCCCGGCCGCAGGCGCAGTGCCGAGCCGTCGCGCTCCAGGTCCTCGCCCAGTGCTGTCAGCAGCTCCTCGACGCCGCGCCTCGGCTGTGCCGTGGCCCGCACCAGTTCGTCGAACTCCACCCAGCCGCTGTCCAGCAGGGCGACGGCGAGCCGGAGTGGCCTTGCCTGTACGCCAAAGGCGTCGAGCGCTGAGTTCACCACCACAGACTAGATGCTGGAACACCGTGCCTTCCGGCCCGATCTCGGCTACGGTCGTGCGGGTCCGTCCAGAGGGGAGTGGGCTATGGGAATCGAGTTCCGCGGCATCACCAAGAAGTACCCGGACGGCACCGTTGCCGTCGACGATCTGAACCTGACGATCGAGGACGGCACCATCACGGTCCTCGTCGGTCCGTCCGGCTGTGGCAAGACCACCTCGCTGCGCATGATCAACCGGATGGTCGAGCCGACCTCCGGCTCGATCCTGCTGGAGGGCGAGGACATCCGCGACTCCGACGCGGCACTGCTGCGCCGGGGCATCGGCTACGTCATCCAGCACGCCGGTCTCTTTCCACATCGGACGGTGCTGAGCAACATCGCGACCGTGCCGCTGTTGTCCGGCTGGGACAAGAACAAGGCCAAGAAGCGAGCGGCCGAGCTCCTGGAGGTCGTCGGGCTGCCCGCCGAGGTCGGTAAGCGCTACCCGGCTCAGCTCTCGGGTGGCCAGCAGCAGCGCGTCGGCGTGGCCCGCGCGCTCGCGGCCGACTCGCCGGTCCTGCTGATGGACGAACCGTTCTCGGCCGTCGACCCCGTGGTGCGCGAAGGGCTGCAGGACGAGCTGCTGCGCCTGCAGTCGCAGCTCGGCAAGACGATCGTGTTCGTCACCCACGACATCGACGAGGCCGTGCGGCTCGGCGACCGGGTCGCGGTGCTGCGAGTGGGCGGCAAGCTCGCCCAGTACGGCACGCCCGCCGAGGTGCTGCGGCAACCCGTCGACGACTTCGTGGCCGGTTTCGTCGGCAAGGACCGCGGCTACCGCGGCCTGTCGTTCCTCGCGGCCGACGACGTCCTAGTGGAGGACGTGCCCACCGTGCGGGTGGGCAGCAAGCCCGAGGGCAGCGACGGCTGGCGGCTGGCCGTGAACGACGCGGGCGAGCCCCGAGGCTGGTTGGCTCCCGGGTCCGTTGTGGACGGAGAGTTGGTCGAGGGCGAGCTACTCGCCGGTGGCTCGCTGTACCAGCAGGGCACCCCGATCAGGGGCGCGCTCGACGCGGCGCTGTCGTCGCCCGCGAGCCTCGGCGTGGTGGTGGATGCCGACGGCAAGGCCATCGGTGTGGTCACCGCGCGCCAGGTGCTCGACGTGATCGAGAACCACCCGGAGGGGGTGGCCCGGTGAGCTTCTTCGACGAGCTCGGGCAATACCTCAGCAGTGCCAACAACCGCGAACAGATCGTCGACACCCTCGCCGAGCACTGCTACCTGGCCCTGCTGCCGCTCGTGCTCGGGATCGTGCTCGCCATCCTCGTCGGCTGGCTCGGCAACACCTGGCCCCGTGCCAGGGGCGTCATCCTCGTGGTGTCGAACCTCGTCTACACGGTTCCGTCGCTGGCGTTGTTCGTCGTGATCCCCAGTCTCATCGGCACGAAGATGCTCGACAGCATCAACGTCGTCGTGGCGCTGACCCTCTACACCGCGGCCCTGCTCGTGCGACCCGTGCTCGACGCGCTCGACGCGGTGCCGCCCGCCGTGATCGCCTCGGCGACGGCGATGGGGTACCGGCCCGCGCGTCGGTTCCTGACCGTCGAGCTGCCGCTGGCGGTTCCCGTGCTCGCCGCAGGCGTGCGCGTGGCGAGCGTCAGCAACATCAGCCTCGTCAGCGTCGGTGCGCTCATCGGCGTCGGCGGACTCGGCGTGCTGTTCACCGATGGCTTCCAGCGTGAGTACTTCTCGCCGATCGTCGTCGGCATCGCGCTGACCCTGGTGCTCGCGCTGGTCGTCGACCTGCTGCTGGTGCTGCTGCGGCGAGTGCTGACCCCGTGGGACCGCGCGGCCGCGCCCGTGAAGGAGGAGGTGCCCGCATGATCGGCGAGATCATCGACTGGTTCACCAACTCGGCCAACTGGCAGGGCGAGGACGGGGTGCCGACGCGGGTGCTCCAGCACCTCGGCTACGTGCTGCTCTCGCTCGTCATCGCCACGGTCATCGCCGTTCCGATCGGCCTCTACGTCGGCCACACCGGCCGCGGCGGGGTGCTGCTGGTGGGCAGCGGCAACGTGATCCGCGCCCTGCCGACGCTCGGCCTGGTGACGTTTTTGTTCCTGCTGTTCACCGACAGCGACATCGCCGCGATCATCGGGCTCGTCGTGCTGGCGATCCCGCCGATCCTCGCCGGGACCTACGCGGGACTGCAGGCCGTCGACCGTTCCGTGGTCGACGCCGCCGAGGGCATGGGCATGCGCGGCGGGCAACGGCTGTGGCAGATCGAGGTGCCCATCGCGCTGCCGATCGTGCTGGGCGGTGTCCGCAACGCCGTGCTGCAGCTCGTCGCCACGGCCGCCGTCGCGGCCTACGTCGGGCTCGGCGGACTCGGCCGGTACCTCCTCGACGGACTGGCCATTTTGGACTACGGCGAGGTGGCGGCAGGCGCCATCCTCACCGCGCTGCTCGCGATCGTGCTCGACCTCGTGCTCGCCACCGTCCAGCGGGCGCTGGTGCCCCGCGGGGTCCGGCTCGCCGAGGCGGGCGCGAAGAAGGAGGTGTCGGCGTGAAGCGGCGACTGCTCGGACTGTTCGCGGCCGTCGGCCTGCTGGCGACCGCATGCGGCAACCCGCTGGAAGGTGGCGCCGAGGGCGGCCCGACCGGCGAGATCATCATCGGCGCCTCCGACGTCGGGGAAACCCTGCTGCTGGCCCAGATCTACGCGGGCGCACTGCGCAACGCGGGCGCCGAGAACGTCACCGTGCGCCCGCCCGTCGGCGGCCGCGAGGTGGTGGTCAAGGCGCTGGAGGACCGGTCGCTCTCGCTCGTGCCCGACTACAGCGGCAACCTGCTGCAGTACTTCGACGACACCAGCGAGGCCACCACACCAGAAGAGGTGCACGCGGAGCTCGAACAGAAGCTCCCCGAGCAGTTCGAGGTGCTCGACCAGGCTCCCGCCGAGAACAGCGACGAGGTCGTGATCCGCAAGGAACTGGCCGACCAGGGCATCCGGACGGTCTCCGACCTCGCGCCGCGCTGCAAGGACCTGGTCTTCGGTGGTCCGGGTCAGTGGGCGGACCGGTGGGAGACCAAGATCAAGGACCTCTACGGCTGTGAGTTCCGCGAGATCCGCACCACCGACACCGGTGGCCCGGTGACCGTCGAGGCGCTGCGCTCCGACGAGGTCCAGGTGGCCGACCTGTTCAGTACCTCGTCGACCATCCGCAGCAACGGGTTCGTCGCGCTCGAGGACGACAAGGACATGTTCCCGGCGCAGAACATCGTGCCGCTGGTCGCCAAGGGCACGCTCACCGACCGCGAGGTGCGGGCACTCAACGACGTCTCGGCGGCGCTCACCACCGAGAAACTGACCGACCTCAACGTCGAGTTCACCGAGGAAAAGCGCAACCCGCTCGACATCGCCGAGGACTTCCTGGCCGATAACGGTCTCGCCTAGATGCAGTGAAGGGCACCTTTACTGCGTTGAACGCGGTAAAGGTGCCCTTCACTGTGGTTGGGTCCTTAGGAGAAGGCCTTCGCGATGAGCGCCTTCTGCTCCACCTCGTGCACCTTCGACGAGCCCGCCGACGGCGCCGCCATCGGACGGCGCGCCACGACCTGGAGGTTCGCGAACGCCTCCGGCATCTTGCGCGGCAGGTTCAGCCCGAAGAACGGCCAGGCACCCTGGTTCTCCGGCTCCTCCTGCACCCAGAGGACCTCCTTGGCCGCCGTGTAGCGCTCGAGCGCGGCCAGCAGCTTCTTCTTCGGCAGCGGGTAGTACTGCTCGACCCGGACGATCGCGATGTCGTCGAGGCCCTGCTTGTCCCGCTCGACGAGCAGCTCCCAGTACATCTTCCCCGACGTCAGCAGCACCTTGCGGGCCTTGGCCGGGTCGATGGCCGGGTCGTCGATGACCGAGAGGAACTTCGACTGGTCGGTGAAGTCCTCGACGCTCGACTTGACGTTCTTGTCGCGCAGCAGACGCTTGGGCGTGAACACGATCAGCGGGCGGTTGACTCCGTCGAGCGCGTGGCGCCGCAGCAGGTGGAAGTAGTTCGCGGGCGTCGACGGCACCGCCACGGTCATCGAACCCTCCGCGCACAGCTGCAGGAAGCGCTCGATGCGGCCCGAGGTGTGGTCCGGACCCTGGCCCTCGTGGCCGTGCGGCAGCAGCAGCACGACGTCGGAGAGCTGGCCCCACTTGGCCTCACCGGAGGAGATGTACTCGTCGATGACGGTCTGCGCGCCGTTGACGAAGTCACCGAACTGCGCTTCCCACATCACGAGCGCCTCGGAGTTGGCCACCGAGTAGCCGTACTCGAAGCCCACGGCCGCGTACTCGGACAGCGCCGAGTCGTAGATCATCACGCGGCCCTGCTCGTCGGCGAGGCTCTGCAGCGGTGAGTACTCCTGGCCCGTCTTGCGGTCGATCAGCACCGAGTGGCGCTGGGTGAACGTGCCGCGCCGCGAGTCCTGACCGGACAGTCGCACGAGCCTGCCCTCGATCGCGAGCGAGCCGAAGGCGAGCAGCTCGCCGAAGGCCCAGTCGACGCCACCCTCGCGCGACATCTTGTGCCGCCGCTCCGCGACCGGCTTGACGCGCGGGTGCGGGGTGAAGCCCTCCGGCACGTTGACGAACGAGTCGCCGATTCGCTCGATGACCTCGCGGGAGACGGCAGTCGGCACCTTGGCGGGCACCTGCTGCTCCTCCTCCACCGACGGGCTCGGGATGATCGGGTGCTTCTCGAGCTCCCGCACCTCGTTGAAGACGTGCTCGAGCTGGCTGGAGAAGTCCCGCAGCGCCGCCTCGGCGTCCTCCATCGAGATGTCGCCCCGGCCGATCAGCGACTCGGTGTAGGTCTTCCGGACACTGCGCTTGGTGTCGATGATGTCGTACATCGCCGGCTGCGTCATCGAAGGGTCGTCGCCCTCGTTGTGACCGCGACGGCGGTAGCAGATCATGTCGATCACGACGTCCTTGTTGAACGCCTGCCGGTACTCGACCGCGAGCCGCGCCACCCAGTAGGCGGCCTCGGGGTCGTCGCCGTTCACGTGGAAGATCGGCGCGCCGATCATCTTCGAGACGTCGGTGGCGTACTGCGAGGAGCGGGCGTGCTCCGGCGCCGTGGTGAAGCCGACCTGGTTGTTGATGATCACGTGCACGGTGCCGCCGGTGCGGTAACCGCGCAGCAGCGAGAGGTTCAGGGTCTCGGCGACCACGCCCTGGCCCGCGAACGCCGCGTCACCGTGGAGCAGCACCGGCAGGACCGTGAAGCCGCCCGAGGAACGGTCGCCCTTGTCGAGGATGTCCTGCTTGGCGCGGACGATGCCCTCGAGCACCGGGTCGACGGTCTCGAGGTGCGACGGGTTCGCCGTGAGCGACACCTTGGTCTCGCCGTCGCCGAACATGCGGAAGTACTTGCCCTCGGCACCGAGGTGGTACTTCACGTCGCCGGAACCGTGGGCCTGGCCCGGGTCGAGGTTGCCTTCGAACTCCTGGAAGATCTGCGAGATCGGCTTGCCGACGATGTTGGCCAGCACGTTCAGCCTGCCGCGGTGGGGCATGCCGATGACGACCTCGTCGAGCTCGTGCTCGGCTGCCTTGTCCAGCACCGTGTCGAGCAGCGGGATGACGGTCTCGCCACCCTCGAGCGAGAACCGCTTCTGACCGACGTACTTGGTCTGCAGGAAGGTCTCGAACGCCTCGGCGGCGTTGAGCTTCGACAGCACGTACTTCTGCACCGAGGGCTCGGGCTTCTCGTGCGGGATCTCGACGCGCTCCTGGATCCAGCGGCGCTCGTCGGGGTCGAGGATGTGGGTGTACTCGACGCCGACGGTCCGGCAGTAGGAGTCGCGCAGCACGCCGAGGACGTCGCGCAGCTTCATGCGCTGCTGGCCCGCGAAGCCGCCCACCGCGAACTCGCGGTCGAGGTCCCACAGGGTGAGGCCGTGGCTGAGGATGTCGAGGTCCTCGTGCCTGCGCTGGCGGTAGTTCAGTGGGTCGGTGTCGGCCATCAGGTGGCCGCGCATCCGGTAGGCGTCGATCAGCTCGAGCACCCGGGCGGTCTTGTCGATCTCGCCCTCGGGGATGTCCTCGATCCAGCGGACCGGCTCGTAGGGCAGTCGCAGCGACGTGAAGATGTCGTCGTAGAAGCCGTCGCCGCCGAGCAGCAGCTCGTGGATGCGCTTGAGGAACTCGCCCGACTCGGCGCCCTGGATGATGCGGTGGTCGTAGGTCGAGGTCAGCGTCATGATCTTGCTGACGCCCAGGCCGACGAGCGCCTGCTCGCTGGTGCCCTCGAAGTGCGCCGGGTACTGCATCGCGCCGACACCGATGATCGCGCCCTGGCCCGACTGCAGCCTCGGCACCGAGTGGTTGGTGCCGATGCCGCCGGGGTTGGTCAGCGAGATCGTGGTGCCGGAGAAGTCGTCGGCCGTGAGCTTGTTGTTCCTGGCCTTCTTGACGATGTCCTCATAGGCCTGCCAGAACTGCAGGAACGTCATGTTCTCGGTGGCCTTGATGGACGCGACGACGAGCGTGCGGCCGCCGTCCTTGCCCTTCATGTCGATGGCGAGGCCGAGGTTGACGTGCTCCGGCGTGACGGCGTGCGGCTTGCCGTCGATCAGCTCGTAGTGCCGGTTCATGTTCGGGAAGTCCCGCAGCGCGCGCACCATCGAGTAGCCGATGAGGTGCGTGAACGAGATCTTCCCGCCTCGGGTGCGCTTGAGGTGGTTGTTGATGACGATGCGGTTGTCGGCCATCAGCTTGGCCGGCACCGCGCGCACGCTGGTGGCGGTGGGGACGGTCAGCGAGGCGTCCATGTTCTTCGCGATCGCCGCGGCGGCGCCGCGCAGCGGCTTGCGCTCGGGCTCCTCGGCCTTCGCCGCCGGAGCGGACGCGGCGGGAGCGCTCTTCGCGGGCGCCTTCGGCTCGGCCTTGGCCGCGGGCTTCGCGGCGGGCTTGGCCGGGGCCTTCGGCGGCTGCTTCGCGGCGGGCTTCTCGGCAGGCGGCTGCTGCGGCTTGGCAGCGGGCGCGGGCTTGGCCGGGGCCTGGCCGTTGCCGGCAGGCGCGTTGTCGTTCTTCGCCGTGTCCGGCTTCGACCCTGACTGGGTTGGCTTGAAGTCGGCAAAGAAGTCATGCCATGCGGCGTCTACTGAGGTGGGGTCGGCGAGGAACTGGTCGTACATCTCCTCGACGAGCCACTCGTTGGGACCGAACTGTGACGCAGGGCTGCTGGACACGGCTGGGACTCGCCTCTATCCGTCTCGATCTGGTTGTCCGATTACGCGCCTACCAGGCTAACCCCCTCGGGCCTGGCGCCGTCATCGAAGTCCGCCAACGGAGCCCTCGCGACGTTGGCATTTGTCACTGGATCGATTACGCACAGTGCCCCGAAAGCCTGCGAGTCGTGCACTCAGGACCGCGAGTCGTGCGCTCGGTACCGCGAGTCGTGGGTTCCAGTGTCCGGGGCGCTCGTGCCGTGTCGACGCACAGCGTGATCCGCCGTCGTCGACCGCGTCGGCGAGTTGTGGCGGAAATCTCGATCCGGCGGGCGCGGCGGGCACGCTTCGCGGGCTGGAGCGCATGTCTCGCCGTCGGGAGCGCATGTCTCGCCGTCGGGAGTGCATGACTCGCGGTCCTCAATGCACGACTCGCGGGTCAGGCCGCCAGCTCGCCAAGGCGCCAGAGTCTGGCGTAGAAGCCGTCGGCGGCCACCAGTTGCTCGTGGGTGCCCTGTTCGACGATCTTGCCGTGGTCCAGCACCACGATCTGGTCGGCGCGCGCCGCGGTGGCCAGCCGATGGGCCACGACGAACGTGGTCCGTTTGGTCGTGAGCGCCTCCGTCGCGCGCAGTACCGCCAGCTCCGTCGCCGGGTCCAGCGCCGCGGTGGCCTCGTCGAGCAGCAGCACGTCGGGATCCACCAGCTCCGCGCGCGCGAGCCCGACGAGCTGGCGCTGGCCCGCCGACAGAGCGCGGCCCCGCTCGCCGACCGGCTGGTGGAACCCTCCTGGCAGCGCCGCGACACCTTCCAGCGCGCCGACCGCCCGCACCGCGGCCTCCACCTCCGCGTCGGTGGCCGAGGGCCTGCCGTAGCGGACGTTGTCGGCGACGGTGCCAGAGAACAGGTGCGCCTCCTGCGGCACCACACCGAGCCGGGCGCGCAGCGCGGGCAGGTCGTAGTCCCGCACGTCCACCCCGTCGATGCGCACCACGCCCGAGGTGACGTCGTAGAACCGCGCGACGAGCTTGACCACTGTGGACTTGCCGGCGCCGGTGGCTCCGACGAGCGCCACCGTGCTGCCCGCGGGCACGTGCAGCGAGACGTCGTCGAGCGCCAGGGCGTCGGTGCCGGTGTAGGCGAACCCGACGCCGTCGAGCTCGACCTCGCCGCGCAGCCGCTCCGGCACCTCGACAGCCTGTTCGGCAGGCGGCACGGACGTCGGCGTGCGCAGCAGTGCGCCGATGCGGGCGAGCCCGACCTTGGCCTGCTGGTAGCCGTCGAACACCGACGACAGTTGCTGCACCGGCGAGAAGAACGACTCGAGGTAGAGCATGAACGCCAGCAGCACACCGACCTGCAGGGTGCCGTCGGCGACCCGGTTGGCGCCCGCGACGAGCACGATGGCGCTGGCGATGCCCGAGAGCAGTGTGATGAACGGGAAGTACGTCGCCACGTAGCGCTGGGCGCGCAGCCGCGAGCGCCGGTACGCGTCGCTGCGGGAGGCGAAGTCGCGCGCCGAGCGCTCCTCGCGCGTGTACGCCTGCGCGACCCGCAGCCCGGTGACGTTCTCCTGCATGTCGGCGTTGACCGCGCTGATGCGTTCCCTGGCCTCGCTGTAGGCGGCCGAGGCGAGTCTGCGGAAGATCACCGTCGCGATCGCCAGCACCG
Organism: Prauserella cavernicola; assembly: GCF_016595675.1. Taxonomy (GTDB): domain Bacteria; phylum Actinomycetota; class Actinomycetes; order Mycobacteriales; family Pseudonocardiaceae; genus Prauserella_A; species Prauserella_A cavernicola. The sequence continues at coordinate 476,723 of NZ_JAENJH010000003.1, forward strand.
GCAGCACCGCGAGGGCGTAGAGCGCGAGCCCCGCGTCGGTGACCAGGAGCGCGCCGCCGATGCCGACGAGCGTCAGCACGCTCACCACGGCCGTGGCCAGGCCCGTCTGCAGGAACGTCGACAACGCGTCGACGTCGGTGGTCATCCTGGTCATGATCCGCCCTGACAGCTCGCGCTCGTAGTAGTCGAGCCCGAGTCGTTGCAGATGGGCGTAGCTGCGCACGCGCAGGAGGTAGAGCACCGATTCGCCGGTGCGCGCGGTGAGGCGGGTCTGCACGGCGATCACGAGCCAGTCGATCGCGATCACGACCGCGCCGATCCCGGCCGCGAGCCACACCGCGGACTCGACGCCGACGCGCACGCCGTCGTCGACCCCACGCTGGTACAGCGCGGGCACGGCGACGGTCGCGAGCGCGTCCAGAGCCACGAGCACGATCACCGCGAACAGCAGACCCCTGACGGGTCGCAGGAGTTTGCCCAGCCGGAATCCCGGGTCCGGTTCGGCCGGGTCGGCGCCGCCGAGCCGGGGCTCGCCGGTGGCGGGTGGCAGTTCGCGCACGCGTTGCAGCAGCTCGGGCGTCGGCGGCACGTCCAGCGAGGCGCGGGCGCCGGGCCCGCCCGCGCTCGACGACGGCGCCGTGCGCGTGGAGGCCGACGCCGCCAGTGCCGCCACGTCGTCGGAGTCCGACTCGACGGTCCACAGCTGTGCCGTGACCCCGGTGGCGTCGCGGGTGAGCACTTCCTGGCGGTGCACCTCCTCGACGTCCTCGCCGGGCCCGCCGACCAGATCGCGGAACAGTCCGCACCGCTGCTCCAGCTCCTCGGCGGTGCCGACGTCCACCACCTTGCCCTCGTCGAGCACGGCGATGCGGTCGGCGAGCGAGAGCGTGGAGCGCCGGTGCGCGACCAGCAGCGTGGTGCGGGTGCGCGTCACCGCCCGCAGCGTGTCGTGGATGGCGGCCTCGGTCGCCGTGTCCACCGCTGAGGTCGCGTCGTCGAGCACCAGCACCTTCGGGTCGGTCAGCAGGGCCCTCGCCAGTCCGAGTCGTTGCCGCTGGCCGCCGGACAGCGTCAGCCCGCGCTCGCCGACCTGCGTGTCGTAGCCGTCGGGCAGCGCGCTGATGAACTCGTGAGCCTCGGCGGCCTTCGCCGCGGCGACCACCTCGTCGTCGCTCGCGTCGGGCCTGCCGTAGGCGATGTTGTCGCGCACCGACGTCGAGAAGAGGAACGCCTCCTCGAACACCACGCCGATCGTGCGGCGCAACTCGGCGAGCGCGAGGTCCCGCACATCGGTGCCGCCGATGCTGACGGCGCCCTCGTGCACGTCGTAGAAGCGGGGCAGCAGCAACGAGACCGTGGACTTGCCCGAGCCGGCCGTGCCCACGAGCGCGAGCGTCTCACCGGGCCGGGCGTGCAGGGAGAGGCCGTCGAGCACGGGGTCGGATCGCGTGTAGCCGAACCGGACGTCGTCGAGGCGCACGTCCAGCGGACCGTCGGGAACGGGCAGCGGGTCCGGGCGCTCGCGCACCTCGGGCTGGGCGTCGACGAGCTCGTACACGCGCTCGGCCCCCGCGCGCGTCAGCTGGGCCTGCACCACGAGGCCCGCGAGCATCCTGGCCGGGCCGACGAGCGCGGAGACGTACGTGGCGAAGGCCAGGAACGTGCCGAGACTGATCTGCCCGTGCAGGGCCATGACCCCGCCCGCGCCGAGCACGGCGATCTGGCCTGCAGCTGGCAGCGCCGAGGTGGTGGCGGTGGGGATCGCCGCGAGCTTCGCCGAGCGCACCCGTTCGCGATACAGGGTGTGCGCGGTGCGCGAGAGTTTGCCGATCTCGCGCGACTCCTGGCCGAAGCCCTTCACCACCCGCACGCCCGTGACGGTCTCCTCCACCTGCTGGGCGACGTCGGCCGCGCGCTGCTGTGCCGACCACGTCGCGGGGAAGAGCCTGCGCCTGCTCACGGCGATGACGATCGCCACGGCGGGCGCGACCACGAGCGCGATCACCGTCAGCAGCGGGGAGAGGAACAGCATCGCGCCGAGCGCGAGCACCGCGAAGATCACCGAACCCGCCGACAGCGGCACCTGCATGAGGACGCCGGTGACCAGCTGGAGGTCGGTGATGGAGCGGGAGACGATCTGGCCGGTCTGCAGGGAGTCCTGCTTACCGCCGTCGAGGCGGGACACCGCGCCGAACACGGCCTGGCGCAGGTCGTACTGGACGTCGAGGGCGAGCCTGCCACCCAGATAGCGCCGGGCGAAGGCGCTGCCGAACGTCAGCACCTGCAGGGCGACGATCGCCGCGGCGATCCAGCCCAGCCTGGAGGTGTCGCCCGCGACGGCGTCGTCGACGGCGACCCTGACGAACAGCGGGCCCGCCGCCTGGAGCCCGACGCCGACCACGGCGGCGACGAGCGAGAGCACCACGAGTGCGGGGTGGCGCCAGCACGCCTTGGCGAGCCTGCGGATCCACCCGACACGGCGGTCGGGAGTGCCCGGCGCTGTCGTCGCTCTGCCCGGCACTCCCGACCTCCCGATGTCTCTAGGTGATGTCCCTGCGCTGGTTGGACGCCCAGCCGCCCACGAAGAACAGCATCGTCCACGCGAAGAAGATCAGCGCGGCGGCCCACCACGAGAACGCACCGGGTGCGCCGGCGCTGTACTGCAGCAGCCACTGCAGGTTCTCGTCGAGCTCTCCCGGCACGGAGACCCCGGCGGCGCCGAACGCCTCGGCGCCGATCGCGCCGACGATGCCGTTCAGGGTTCCGTTCGGCAGCACGCCACCGAGCCAGCGAATCTCGAACCAGCCGAAGGACACGAAAACGAGGACGTTCTCGACGATGAGCATCCAGATCGTCAGCGTGATCGTGGCTCCGGTGACACTGTTCCACACGGCACCGACACCGATCCCGAACAACGTCGCGAGGATCGTGGCGAGGATGCCGCCGCCCAGCACGCCGAACCACTGGCCAGCCGATGGCATCCCGGCGTTGTCCACCGTCATCATCGTGGCGAGGCTCGCGAAGGCGACGATGATCACGCCGTAGACGGCGCCCCACAGGATGTAGGTGATCATCTTCGCGCTCAGCGCGGCCACCCTGGTGGGGGCGGTGAGGAACGTCGTGGTGATCGTCTTCTTGCTGTACTCACCGGCCAGCGCGAAGACACCGAAGATCACCGGGAACACCATGCCGACGTTGATGCCGTGCGCGAGCGCGAGCAGTCCGACGGGCAGCTCACCGAGCTGGATGCCCAGTAGGCCTGCCAGCTCCTGGGCGTCGGAGCTGCCGAGGAAGTCGTTGAGGTCGTTGGTGATCGCGCCCCAGCCGAGCGCGAACAGGAACGCGAACGCCACCGCAGGGATCATCAGACCCCACCAGCTCTTGGTGGTGAGCGTCTTGCGGAACTCCGCCTTGATCAGATTTCCCATTTACTGCTGACCTCCCCAGCCCTGCTGCTGGCCCGGCTGCTGGAATCCGGGCGGCGGGGTCTGCTGGTACGGCTGTTGTGGTTGCTGCCCCGACTGCGGGAAGCCGCCCTGCGGCGGGCCGCCCCAGCCCGGCGGAGGCGGAGGCTGCTGTTGTTGCTGTTGCTGCTGGTACGGCGCGCCCGCCCCGTACTGGGGGCTGGTCAGCTGGAAGAAGAGCTGCTCAAGGTCGGCCTTCTCCTCCTGCATGCCGTAGACGGCGATGCTCGCCTTGGCGGAGATGTCGCCGATCTGCTGCACGGTGGCTCCCGACACCGCGACGCGACCGTCTGGCGTCGGCTCGACCTGGTTGAGTCCGGCCTCCCTGAGCGCGGTGACGAGCGCGTTCGCGTCGGCGGACTGGACCAGCACCCGCGACTGCTGGCTCGCGCGCAGCTGCTCCAGCGGGCCGTAGTAGCGCGTCATGCCCGCGCTGACGATCACGACCTGGTCGATGGTCTGCTCGACCTCGGAGAGCAGGTGGCTCGACACCAGCACCGTGCGCCCCTGCTGGGCGAACGAGCGCAGGAAGGTCCGCAGCCACGCGATGCCCTCGGGGTCGAGGCCGTTCGACGGCTCGTCGAGCACCAGCACCTGCGGGTCGCCGAGTAGTGCCGTCGCGAGGGCGAGCCGCTGGCGCATGCCGAGCGAGAACCCGCCGGCCTTGCGGTCCGCGGCGGGGGCGAGACCGACGAGCCCCAGCATCTCGTCCACCCGCTGGTCGGGCACGCCGATCGCCGCGGCGTACACCCGGAGGTGGTTGCGGGCGGTGCGTTTGGGGTGGAAGCCCTCGTTCTCGAGCACCGCGCCGACGACCCGCGCGGGGTTGCCGAGCTGGCTGTGCGGCCTGCCGTTGATCGTCGCCGCGCCCGAGGTGGGCGTGACCAGGCCGAGCAGCATGCGCAAGGTCGTGGTCTTACCGGCGCCGTTCGGTCCGAGGAACCCGGTGACCGACCCGGGGTCCACAGTGAAACTCAGGTTGTTGACCGCTGTCACGGCTCCGAACTGCTTGGTGAGGTTCTGCACCGCGATGCGGCCGCTGCCATCGTGCATGCTGCCTCTCGTTTCCCCTCGTCGACTGCCCTAGGCGGTGGTCATCCTGCCGTACCGCCCCGGTGGACGATGATCCGAGGTGGCCGCGCTCCGATCGGTTCCACCGGATGGGCGCGAGGGTAAACAGCCAGGTCGGCCGCGATCGCCGTGAAGTCGAGGTGAGCGTGAAGAAATAAAGGGCGCAAAGTTCCGCCCCCCGGGGAGCGAAGCGCCGGGTTATTACATAAGCTTGTCAGTGGCGGCCCGCTCCCGGTGACCCCCAGGCTGGTTGAGCGGGCCGCCCCTTCATGTCTGCGCCGGTTCGGTTTTCACTCTCTGAACCGGGTGAACCGGACGTCGGAATCTGCAGGCCACGCCGTCAGAGATCCGCGGGTCGGTACTCCAGGCCGTGCGCCGCCGCGACCGGTTCGTTGGTCAGTGCTCCCGCGTGAGTGTTGAGCCCCTTCGCCAAGGCGTCGTCGGCGCGCAGCGCGCCGCGCCAGCCGTGCTCGGCCAGCCGGATCGCGTAGGGCAGCGTCACGTTGGTGAGCCCGTAGGTCGACGTCCTCGGCACAGCTCCCGGCATGTTCGCCACGCAGTAGAACACCGAGTCGTGCACGCGGTAGGTCGGCTCGTCGTGCGTGGTCGGCCGCGAGTCGGCGAAGCAGCCGCCCTGGTCGATCGAGATGTCCACCAGCACGCTGCCCGGCTTCATGCGCGACACCAGGTCGTTGGACACCAGCTTCGGCGCCTTCGCGCCCGCCACCAGCACCGCGCCGACGACGAGGTCGGCCTCCACCACGGCCTCGTCGAGCGACAGGGCGTTCGAGGTGACCGTGCGGATGCGGCCCGCGAAGTCGCGGTCGATCTGGCGCAGCCGGTCTACGTTGGTGTCGAGCACCTCCACGTCGGCGCCGAGTCCCAGCGCGACGCGTGCGGCATTGAGCCCCGCGACGCCGCCGCCGATCACCACGACCCTCGCCGGGTGCACGCCGGGAATTCCGCCGGGCAGGACACCGCGGCCACCGCTGGGCTTCAGCATCGCGTGCGCGCCGACCTGCGGCGCGAGCCTGCCCGCGACCTCTGACATCGGTGCCAGCAGCGGTAGTGCGCCATCGGGGGACTGCACCGTCTCGTAGGCGATCGCTGTGGTGCCCGCGGCCAGCAGCGCCTCGGTGAGCGGGCGGTCGGCGGCGAGGTGCAGGTAGGTGAACAGCACCTGCTCGGAGCGCAGGCGGCCGTACTCCTCGGCGATGGGCTCCTTGACCTTGAGCACCAGCTCGCCCTCGGCCCACGTCTGTTCGGCGGTGGCGAGGATCTTGGCGCCTGCGGCGAGGTACTCGTCGTCGGTGATCGCGGACCCCAGGCCCGCGTCGGTCTCGATGACGACGTCGTGCCCGCGCTGGGTCAGCTCGTGCACGCCCGCGGGAGTCAGCGCGACCCGGTACTCGTGCTTCTTGATCTCTCGGGGGACGGCGATGCGCACGGCTTCCTCCTGCGTGTAGTGCGGTGCTGTTGCCCACGGTGAACCACCCGGACAGCGGTGTCATCGTGGTCACAAGACAATGCTGATCCCCTCCGATGGTTCCCGCAGAACAAGTGCTTGACCTCCACTTCGGTCGAGGTCACACGCTGGGTGGCACACAGGAAGGGGCGTCATGAGAGCCGTGTGGCTGAAGGAGTTCGGCGAGCCGGAGGTGCTCGTCGCGGGGCCCGCACCTGAACCGGAGCCCGGTCCTGGCCAGGTACTGATCGAAGTGGTGTTCGCGAACATCACGTTCGTGGAGACGCAGTTCCGCCGCAGCGGCTTCGGGCCGTACCGCGTGCAGCCGCCGGTGATCCCCGGCAACGGCGTGGGCGGCGTGGTCAGCAGGGTCGGCGAGGGTGTCGACGCGGCGCTGGTGGGCAAGCGGGTGGTGAGCTCGCTCGACGGCACCGGCGGGTACGCCGAGCGCGCGGTCGCGGACGCGGCCGGGGTGCTCGAGGTGCCGGAGGGACTGGAACTCGACGAGGCCGTCGCACTGCTCGCGGACGGGCGCACGGCGATGCTGCTGCTCAGCGGCGCCGCGCTGCGCGAGGGTGAGCGGGTGCTCGTCGAGGCCGCCGGGGGCGGAGTCGGGAGCCTGCTGGTGCAGCTCGCCCGCGACGCGGGTGCGCTGGTGGTCGCCGCGGCGGGCGGGAAACGCAAGCTGGAGCTCGCCTGGGACCTCGGCGCCGAGTACACAGTGGACTACCGCGAGCCGGGCTGGACCGACCGGGTGCGCAACGCCGTCGGGGGCGTCGACGTGGTCTTCGACGCGGTGGGCGGCGACGTCGGCCGGGCGGCGTTCGACCTGATCGCCGCGGGAGGCCGGATGATCACGTTCGGTGCCGCCGGCGGGGCGCCCACCGAGATCGGTGAGGACCTCGCCGCCGAACGCGGGGTGTCGGTGGGCTGGGGCATCGGTGCGACGCCGGAGGAGCTGCGGGGATTCGCGGCGTCGGCGCTGGCGGAAGCCGCGGTGGGCAGGCTGCGTCCGGTGATCGGGCAGCGGTTCCCGCTGGAGCACGCCGCGCAGGCGCACGCCGCGATCGAGTCCCGCGACACCGTGGGCAAGACCCTGCTCGAAGTGGGCTGAGACCGCGGTGAAGGGCACCTTTACTGCGTTCAATGCAGTAAAGGTGCCCTTCACCGCAGTCGGCGAGCGCAGGGGTCAGGACCAGCGGAGGGTGGTCAGTTGGGACAGCAGGGCCAGTCGGACGTCGGGGTCGTCCAGGTCGAGGGGGACCAGTTCGAGCAGCTTGCGCATGCGATAGCGCAAGGTGTTCGGGTGGATTCGCAGCGCCGATGCCGCGGCGCGCGGATCGCCGGGATGGCGCAGCCATTCGTACAGCGTGGACACGTAGTCGGTGCCGCCCGCGCTGTCGTGCTCACGGATCGTCCCAAGTGGACCGAGTTCGGTGACCCGCGCGGCGCCGGATGCGGTGGCCGCGCGGTGTAGCGCCAGCGCGGTCCACACGTCGTCGAAGCACACCACCCGGCCCCGCAGCACTCCGGAGCGCAGCAGTCCCAGCGTCTCCTCCGCCTCGGCGCGTGAGCGCGCGAGGTCGGCCAGCGACCGCGCTCCGCCCGCGGCGGCGCGCAGCTCCCCGGTCCTGCGCCCGGAGGGGATCTCGGCGAGCGCGGCCTTGATCTCCGGCCACGTGCCCGGGCCCTCGCCGTCGGGCACGACGGCGTAGAGCAGGCCCTCGTCCTCGGCCGCGACCGGTCTGCGCCCGATGCCCTGCGAGATCCGCTCCAGCAGCGCGAGCCGCAGCCCCTCACCGTCGAGCGTTTCGCCGCCGGGTGTCTCCACCACGACCACGCGGTGCGGTTCGTCGGCGAGGTCGAGTTCCGCGAGCGCCCTGCGCGGGCTCACCTCGCCGCGCAGCAGCGCGCGCAACAGCTCAGCCGACGCCCTGCGCTGGACGTCGGCGTGCGCGCGACGGCGCAGCAGGTGCAGCGCGACCACGGGCGCGGTGTCGGCGAACGCGGCGGCGCGCTCGTCGGGCACCGGTCCTGCCACCACGGCCCACATCGAGCCGAGCAGCTCGCCGCCCATCCGGATCGGCACGATCAGTCTCGGCAGCGTGCCGTCCTTCTGTCCCGGCACGAAGATCGTCTGCCTGCCGCGGCTCAGTTCGCGGAACACGCCGCGCGAGCGGAACCGGGCGAGCACGTCGTCGGGGATGCGCCTGCCCATGATCGTCGCGACGCGCGCCGGATCGGTGATGTCCTGGCGGGCCGAGTAGGCGAGCACGCGCGAGTTGGTGTCCTCGATGGTCACCGGAGCGTCCACAACGGATGCCACGGCGTCGGCGAGCCGGAACAGGTCGCTGGCGGCGGGGTCGTCACCGTTCTCGAGCGTCTCGGACTCGTCGGCGATCGCGTCGAGCACGGTGCGCAGCAGCCACACGAGCTGGGCCCACGACGTGGCCGCGTGCACCTCGATGAGCCCGACGCCCGCTCGTGCGGCTGCTCGCCGGACCGGGGGCTTGGTCGCCAGCGGCGGCTTGAACAGCACCGCCGCGACGTCGTGGTCGGCTGCTTCGGCCACGAGCGCCGTCGCGGCCTCGACGTCGGCGACGGCCACGGCGAGCACCAGGTCTCCGGCGCCGAGGCCGCCCGGCGAGCCCGGCTCCGCGATCACCACGTCGGCGACGGCGGCGCACTCGGGCGGCAGGTGCAGGGCGTGCAGCAAGGTCGGACCCACCCGGTCCACCACACTGCGCACGGAGACCATCAGACGCTCGGCGGGGTGCGCGCGTCGATGTCGCCGGGCGTGAACTGCTCGCGTTTGGTCGTGAGCGCCCAGCGGTGCCCGTCGGGGTCGACGACCCTGCCGTAGCGCTCGCCGAAGAACATCTCCTCGACCGGCGCCTCCACTTCGGCACCCGCGAACACGGCGCGGCGGAACAGGTCGTCGGGGTCGTCGGTCTCCAGCGCCAGCAGCATTGGCGTGCCGCCCAGCGTGCCGGGGCAGAGCGCGTCGAGCTGCGGGATCTCCTCGCTGACGAGCAGGCGTGCGTCGCCGACGGCCAGTTCGACGAACAGCACCGTGCCGTCCGGCAGTCGGTTGCGGAAGAGCTCCACGGCGCCGAAGGCCTTGCGGTAGAAGGACAACGCCGCGTCGACGTCGCCGACGAACAGGTGGGGCACCAGGCCTTGTGCCCGGCTCGGGCCGCTCACGCCGAGCGCTCCCGCCGGTCGAGCAGGCCGGCCTCGGCGGCGGCTGAGGCGAGTCGGGCCAGCAGCCGCGCCTCGCGCGTCGCGACGTCCCAGCCCTGCTCGGTGAGCTGGTAGTAGCGGCGGCGGGCGTCGTGGGGCTCGTCCTCTCGCATGTCGGGAGCCTCCTCGACCAGGCCGTCCGCCGCCAGCCGGGAGAGCGTGCGGTACAGGGTGCCGGGGCCGAGCTGGACCGAGCCGTCCGTGAGCTCGGTGACGAAGCCCATGATCCCGTAGCCGTGCGCCCGTCCCCGCGCGAGCGCGAGCAGCACCTGGAACGCCGCGGGGGTGAGTGGCGGCGGGTTGCCCTTCGCCATGAGCGGAGCATACACTCCGAATTCGTTGTATCCGTACTGGATATATTCAGGTTGGAGTCGGCATGGGGATTCGCGGCGTCAGCAAGGTCGTCGTCGGGGTGCGGGACCAGGAGCGGGCCAAGCGGTTCTGGTCCGAGACGCTCGGTTTCGAGATCACCACCGACGTGCCCTACGACGACGAGGGCAACCGGTGGGTCGAGGTCACGTCGCCGGACGGCGAGACGGCGCTGATCCTGAGCACCGATCCACAGGACCGGTTCCGCGCTCCCGAGGACGGCGAGCTGCCCACGAGCAACTTCTTCTTCTACGCCGACGACCTCGAGCGGACCTACGAACAGCTGTCGGCCAAGGGCGTCGAGTTCCCCGCGAAGCCGGTGCGCCAGCCTTGGGGCTGGTGGTCGATGTTCACCGACTCCGAGGGCAACCGCTTCGCGCTGCAGCAGCGGGGCTGAGGCTCAGCTCGCGGTCCGCTTCCGGAACCACGGCGTCCTGCCGCCAGGGGTGAACACCGACAGCAGCGTGGCGACCAGTAGCAGCACCAGGCCGGCGGTCATCGCGGAGATCAGCAGTCCCTGGGCGTCGCCGGGCCCGTCGCCGTTCGCCACGGCCTCGCCCGCGGCGACGAAGCGCGGCACCACCAGCAGGTTGCCGCCGAGGTAGAGCGCGATGGTGAGCACCAGCTTGGCGAGCACCCAGTGGTAGCGCAGCAGGCCCCACTTCGTGCCGATGCCGAGCAGGAGCCCGCTGATCAGGGCGACCATGCTGACCGGGAAGTAGAACGTGCCGCCGAGCACGCCCGCGATCACGTAGGCGCCCGAGGTGACGGCGTCGTCGCCGCTGGATACGCCGACGATTCCGAGGGTCAGCAGGCACGCCTCGATGCCGATCCAGCCCACCGAGCTGACGACGTGGACGAAGAGCAGCCACTTGCGCGGCCGGCGACCGAGCTTGAGCCGAGGTTCGATCCGGGTCCTGGTAGCCATGCCCTCGAGCGTCGCGAAGCGCGGGCGTCGCGTCGTCGCCCCGGGATCGACACCTGCGCCTACGCCCGCTGCCGTAGCCGGGTGTATCGCGCTAGTCGGCCAGCGCCTCGGCGATCCAGTCCTGGACGGGCAGCTCCCGGTCGAGGCATTCGGTCGAGAGCCGCATCGTCCAGCGCAGGGCCTGCAGGATCAGCGAGTCCACCTCGTCGGGAGCGGCGTTGGTGAGCGCGATCTCCACCTGCTCCTGCGCGGCCTCGGTGTTGCCGTGCACCTCGGCCAGCAGCGTGCGCACCGCGGTGCGCACGGGAGGGTCGGCCTGGTCGATCGAGACCTCTTCGCCGGCCTCGTCGAAGACCTGCACCTTGACCGGAGCGGCCCCGCCATCGCCGAGCGTGCTCACCATCTCGCTGCACGCGCCGAAGAGCAGCAGCATCAGTTCCCTGGTTTCGGCCATGCGCGCTTCCGGAGACGGCGCCAGCACTGTGAGTGCCTCGTCGTCATCACCGAAGCGCATGGCGACGAGGGCGCGCTGCGCCTTCTCGACGAGCCCCGCGGGCTCTTCCTCGCTGCGGTCCGCTTGCACGTGCCCCATCAAACACCAGCCGGGCGGCGTTTGGGTGCCGCCCGCTGGGGTGATCGTCACTTCGCGGCGTAGAGCGCCCCGAGCGCGAGCCTGCAGAGCAGGTCGGCGAGCTCGTCGTCGGGCAGGTGCCGGTTGTGCGGGGTGGAGTTGATCAGCCCGAAGACGGCGTGTGCGGTGGATCGAGCGTGCGGTTCGTCGAGGTTCGGCACCGCGGCGCGCAGCGCGTTCACCCACACCTCGACGTAGCGCCGCTGCAACGCCCGCACCTGCTTGCGGTCGGAGTCGGTGAGATTGGCGAGGTTGCGCTCCTGCACGGTGATGAGCGCGGGCCGCTGGAGCGCGAAGTCGACGTGGAACCGGACGAGCCCGGCTAGGGTCTCGTCCGGGTCACCGGGGGTTTGCGTGTGCTGCTTGCCGCCGTCGAAGAGGTACTCGCTGATGGACGTCAGCATCTCGCCGAGCATGGCGTCCTTGCTGCGGAAGTGCCGGTACAGCGCGGGTCCGGAGATGCCGACCGCGGCGCCGATGTCGTCGATCCCCACACCGTGGAAGCCGTGCCTGGCGAAGAGCTCGGCGGCCGCGGCGAGGATCTGTTCGCGCCTGGTCGCCTTGTCTCCTCCTGCGAGCGGGGCGGACAGGTGTGACATCGCGTCAGTCTAGGGCAGTCCGGTTAGCGAGCGCTAACATTCGGCCGACTTCCGGCTTGAACCGGTCGGGTATGTCCTGATCACGCGCCTTCCGCACCGTGGTTCCGGCTGGTAATGGTTCTCCTGTCAGTGATTGACGAAGGGGTCCGCCATGCTGGTGAAGACTTTTCGTTCCCTCGCCGTGTTCGTGGTGGCAGCGCTGGTGCTGGTGGGCAGCGCGGTCACCGCCTCGGCGCAGGCCGTCAGCTACGTCGCGCTCGGCGATTCCTACTCCTCCGGTGTCGGTGCCGGGGACTACGGGGACTCAGGTGCCTGCAAACGCAGCGCCAACGCCTATCCGCAGCTGTGGGCGGACGCCCGCGGTGTCAGTGACTTCCAGTTCAACGCGTGTCTCGGAGCCAAGACCGGCGACGTGCTGGCGCAGTCCGACGCGCTGAGCGAGGCCACCACGTTCGTCACCGTGTCGGTGGGTGGCAACGACGCAGGCTTCACCGACGTGATGACCGACTGCACGCTCGGCGGCGACCAGGCGTGCGTCGACCGGGTCGAGGACGCCAAGACCTACGTCAACGGCACGCTGCCCGGTCTGCTCGACGACGTCTACTCGACGCTGCGGAGCAAGGCGCCGAACGCCGAGATCGTGGTGCTCGGCTATCCGCGCTTCTACCAGCTCGGCGGCTCGTGCGAGGCGGGGCTGAGCGAGGCCAAGCGCGAGGCGATCAACTCGGGTGCCGACACGCTCGCCGACGTGATCGGAGCGCGTGCGGGCGCGGCCGGGTTCACGTTCGTGGACGTGCGGGAGCCGTTCACCGGGCACGAGATCTGCTCACCCGACTGGTGGCTCAACAGCCTCACCTGGCCGGTCGACGAGTCGTACCACCCGAACGTGAACGGTCAGGCACTCGGCTACCTGCCCGCGCTGGAGGCCGTCACCGGCTGAGCCGTTCGACCCTGGACGCCGAGGTTAGCTGCCGTTAACATCCTGAGTGACGTTAACGGCAGCTAACCTGAGGGGTGGGATGGACACTCCGGCGCTCTCCAGCTCCGCGGACCCACAGAGTGACGCGTTCTCGCGCCATGTCAGCGGACACGGTGAACTCGTCGAGGACCTCCGTAAGCGACTCGCCACCGCGAGGCTCGGCGGTTCCGAGAAATCCCGTGCCCGGCATGTGGAACGCGGCAAGCTCCTCCCTCGCGACCGCGTCGACGCACTGCTCGACCCGGGGTCGCCCTTCCTCGAGCTCTCGCCGCTGGCCGCCACCGGCCTCTACGACGACGAGGCGCCCTCGGCCGGGATCATCACCGGCATCGGGCGCGTGTCCGGCCGGGAGTGCGTGGTCGTGGCCAACGACGCCACCGTCAAGGGCGGCACGTACTACCCGATGACGGTCAAGAAGCACCTGCGTGCCCAGGAAGTGGCACTGCACAACAACCTGCCGTGCGTCTACCTCGTCGACTCGGGCGGTGCGTTCCTGCCGCGCCAGGACGACGTGTTCCCCGACCGCGAGCACTTCGGCCGCATCTTCTTCAACCAGGCCACGATGTCGGCGCGCGGCATTCCGCAGATCGCGGCCGTGCTCGGCTCCTGCACCGCGGGCGGTGCGTACGTGCCCGCGATGAGCGACGAGGCCGTGATCGTGCGCAACCAGGGCACGATCTTCCTCGGCGGACCGCCGCTGGTGAAGGCCGCGACGGGCGAGGTCGTGACGGCGGAGGAGCTCGGTGGCGGCGACGTGCACGCCCGCGCGTCCGGCGTCACCGACCACCTCGCCACCGACGACGCCGACGCGCTGCGCATCGTGCGCTCGATCGTGTCGACGCTCGGTCCGCGCACGCCGAGGCCGTGGGACGTGCTGCCCACCGAGGAGCCCGCGGTCGATCCGCGCGACCTCTACGGCGTGGTGCCCACCGACCCGCGCACGCCGTACGACGTGCGCGAGGTCATCGCCAGGATCGTCGACGGCAGCCGCTTCGCCGAGTTCAAGAAGGAGTACGGCTCCACGCTCGTCACCGGGTTCGCCCGCATCCACGGCCACCCGGTGGGCATCATCGCCAACAACGGAGTGCTGTTCTCCGAGTCGGCGATGAAGGGCGCGCACTTCATCGAGCTGTGCGACAAGCGCTCGATCCCGTTGCTGTTCCTGCAGAACATCACCGGCTTCATGGTCGGAAGGGACTACGAGGCGGGTGGCATCGCCAAGCACGGCGCCAAGATGGTGACCGCCGTCGCGTGCGCGCGCGTGCCGAAGTTCACCGTGATCATCGGCGGCTCGTTCGGCGCGGGCAACTACTCGATGTGCGGGCGGGCGTACTCGCCCCGGTTCCTGTGGATGTGGCCCAACGCGCGGATCTCGGTGATGGGCGGCGAGCAGGCCGCCTCCGTGCTCGCGACCGTGCGCAGGGACGCCTTCGACGCGCGCGGCGAGGAGTGGTCCGCGGCCGACGAGGAGTCGTTCAAGGACCCGATCCGCGAGCAGTACGAGGACCAGGGCAATCCCTACTACTCCACGGCGCGGCTGTGGGACGACGGCGTGATCGACCCGCTCGACACGCGTACGACGCTCGGCCTCGCGCTCTCGGCGGCGGCCAACGCGCCACTCGAACCAGTCGGCTACGGCGTTTTCCGGATGTGATGACAGTGTTCGACACCGTTCTGGTCGCCAACCGAGGCGAGATCGCCGTGCGCGTGATCGCCACGCTGCGGCGGATGGGGATCCGGTCCGTCGCGGTCTACAGCGACGCCGACGCCGGAGCCCGGCACGTGCGCGAGGCCGACGCCGCCGTGCGGATCGGGCCCGCCGAGGCCGCGCAGAGCTACCTGTCCGTGCCCGCTGTGGTGCGCGCTGCCGTGGAGTCCGGTGCGCAGGCCGTGCACCCCGGCTACGGATTCCTGTCCGAGAACGCGGCGTTCGCGAAGGCCTGCGCGGAGGCGGGCCTGGTGTTCGTCGGCCCGCCGGTGGGCGCGATCGACGCGATGGGCGACAAGATCCGCGCCAAGGCGACGGTCTCGGCCGCCGGTGTTCCCGTGGTGCCAGGCGAGTCCGATGTGGACGACGTGGCCGGCATCGCGGCGGCAGCCGAGCGGGTCGGTTTCCCGGTGCTGCTCAAGCCCTCGGCGGGTGGCGGCGGCAAGGGCATGCGGCTGGTGACCGGGCCCGGCGAGCTGGCCGAGGCCGTCGAGTCCGCGCAGCGCGAGGCCAAGAACGCCTTCGGCGACGACCGCCTGCTCGTGGAGCGTTTCGTCGAGACGCCGAGGCACATCGAGATCCAGGTGCTCGCCGACGCCCACGGCAACGTCATCCACCTCGGCGAGCGTGAGTGCAGCCTGCAGCGGCGGCACCAGAAGATCATCGAGGAGGCACCCTCGGCGCTGCTGGACGAGGAGACGCGGCAGCGCATGGGCTCCTCGGCGGTGGAGGCCGCGCGCTCGGTCGGCTATGTCGGAGCGGGCACGGTGGAGTTCATCGTGTCCTCGGCCCGGCCGGACGAGTTCTTCTTCCTGGAGATGAACACGCGCCTGCAGGTGGAGCACCCGGTGACCGAGCTCGTGACCGGCCTGGACCTGGTCGAGTGGCAGCTGCGCGTCGCCGCGGGCGAGCCGCTGACCGTGGCGCAGGACGACGTGCGCCTCGAAGGGCACGCCGTGGAGGCCCGTGTCTACGCCGAGGACCCCGCGCGCGGCTTCATCCCCACCGGTGGGACCGTGCTGGGGCTCGCCGAACCGTCCGGCGCCGGAGTGCGCGTGGACTCCGGGCTGTCCGAGGGCAGCGTCGTCGGGTCCAACTACGACCCCATGCTCGCCAAGGTGATCGCGTGGGGACCCGACCGCGCGGCCGCGCTGCACCGGCTCGACCGGGCGCTGGCCGACACGGCCGTACTCGGCGTGCACACCAACGTCGCGTTCCTGCGGACGTTGCTGCGCGACGACGACGTGCGCGCGGGAGTGCTCGACACCGGTCTGGTGGAGCGCAAGCTCGCCACGCTCGGCTCCGCCGGCGTTCCGGGTGACTTCCTGGTCGCCGCCGCGCTCGACCGGCTGCTCGCGCTGTACCCGGCGGGCGAGGTCGTGGACCCGTGGGACGTGCCGAGCGGCTGGCGGCTCGGCGCCGCGGCGGGCGTGACGTTCCGGCTGCGGGCCGAGCAGACCGAGGCGCTGGTGCGCGTGGAGGGCTCGCCTGAGAGTGCGCTCGTGAGCGTCGACGGCGGCGAGCCGGTGGCCGCCGCGGCCGAACTCGACGGCGCACGCCTCGTGGTGCGCCACGCTGGCGAGTACCTGCGCTACCACCGCCGCGAGGCGCCCGACGGCACACTCTGGCTCGCCCGTGAGGGCCGCGGCGTCTCGCTCGGCGAGCGGCCGAACCTGCTGGCCTCCCATTCCGAGGACACCGAGGCCGGGCCGGTCACCAGCCCCATGCCCGGAACGGTGCTCGTGGTGAAGGTCGCCCGCGGCGACACCGTGGCGGCGGGAACCCCGCTGCTCGTCGTCGAGGCGATGAAGATGGAGCACACCATCACCGCACCGGTAGACGGTGTCGTCTCCGAACTCCACGTCCAGGCGGGCCAACAGGTCGCGCTGGACGAAGCTCTCGCCCTGGTCACCCCCGAGGAGCAGACATCATGATCGACTTCAGGCTCGACGACGAGTACGAGGCTCTGCGCAAGACCGTCCACGACTTCGCGCAGAACGAGGTGGCGCCGGTGATCGGCGGCTTCTACGAGCGCGAGGAGTTCCCGTACGGACTCGTCGCGAAAATGGCGGAGATGGGCCTGTTCGGCCTGCCCTTCCCTGAGGAGTTCGGTGGCATGGGCGGCGACTACTTCGCGCTGTGCCTGGCGTTGGAGGAACTCGCCCGCGTCGACTCGTCGGTGGCCGTGACCCTGGAGGCCGGTGTCTCACTCGGCGCGATGCCGATCCACCGCTTCGGGTCGGCCGAGCAGAAGCGCGAGTGGCTGCCCTCGCTGTGCTCGGGTGAGGCGCTGGGCGCCTTCGGGCTCACCGAGCCGGGCGGCGGCTCCGACGC
Source organism: Prauserella cavernicola (assembly GCF_016595675.1). Lineage (GTDB taxonomy): Bacteria > Actinomycetota > Actinomycetes > Mycobacteriales > Pseudonocardiaceae > Prauserella_A > Prauserella_A cavernicola. The sequence goes on from NZ_JAENJH010000003.1 coordinate 493,514, forward strand.
CGGTGCCACGCGCACGACGGCGCGGCTGGAGAACGGTGAGTGGGTGATCAACGGCAGCAAGGCGTTCATCACCAACTCCGGCACCGACATCACGCGCCTGGTCACCATCACGGCGATCACGGGTCAGCAGGACGGGCGCAAGGAGATCTCGGCGATCATCGTGCCGTCGGGCACGCCGGGCTTCACGGTGGCTCCGAAGTACTCGAAGGTCGGCTGGAACGCGTCGGACACGCACGAGCTGGCGTTCTCCGACTGCCGCGTGCCCGCCGAGAACCTGGTGGGTGAGCGCGGGCGGGGCTACGCGCAGTTCCTGTCCATTCTGGACGAAGGCAGGGTCGCGATCGCCGCGCTCGGCGTCGGGCTTGCGCAGGGTTGCGTCGACGAATGCCTGCGTTACGTCGGCGAGCGCGAGGCGTTCGGCAACAAGATCGGTGCCTACCAGGCGATCCAGTTCAAGATCGCCGACATGGAGCTGCGGGCGCACACCGCGCGGCTGGCCTACTACGAGGCCGCGGCCAAGATGCTGCGCGGCGAGCCGTTCAAGAAGGAGGCGGCGATCGCCAAGCTCGCGTCGTCCAACGCGGCGATGGACAACTCGCGCGACGCGACGCAGATCTTCGGCGGCTACGGCTTCATGAACGAGTTCCCTGTGGGCCGGTTCTACCGGGATGCCAAGATCCTTGAGGTCGGCGAGGGCACGAGCGAGGTCCAGCGCATGCTGATCGCGCGCGAGCTCGGCCTGCGCTGAGCCACGCCCCCACGTGCGGTGAAGGGCACCTTTACTGCATTGAACGCGGTAAAGGTGCCCTTCACCGCAGCTACCGGGTGTGATAGATATACCGGTATTAGTATCCCGATTCTGAAGTGAGCATGCGGTGATCGAACTCAAGACTCCCGGCGAGCTGGACGCCATGCGCCTGGCGGGCAAGGTCGTGGCCACGGCTCTGCAGGCCGTCCGCGCGGACGCGGCCGTCGGCATGTCGCTCAAGGAGCTGGACGAGATCGCCGCCGGTGTGCTGTCCGACACCGGCGCGCGCTCGTCGTTCAAGAACTACCATCCCCGCTTCGCGCCGAGTCCGTACCCGGCCGTGCTGTGCACGAGCGTCAACGACGCCGTGGTGCACGGCGTCCCCACCGACTACCGGCTGCGCGACGGCGACCTGGTGAGCGTCGACTTCGGCGCCGAGGTGGACGGCTGGCACGGCGACGCCGCCGTCAGCTTCGTCGTCGGCACCGCCGACCAGCGCGACCTGGACCTGATCGCCACCACCGAACGCGGGCTGGCGGCCGGGATCGAGGCCGCGCAGCCGGGCAACCGCCTCGGCGACGTCGGCCACGCCATCGGCGTCATCGGCAGGGGCGCGGGCTACGGCCTGCTCGCCGACCACGGCGGGCACGGCATCGGGCACGCGATGCACGAGGAGCCGCACGTGCCCAACGAGGGCAGTCCGGGCAAGGGACTGTCGTTGCGCCCCGGCATGGCGATCGCGATCGAGCCGATGTTCATCCGCGGTGGCGGCGACGCCTACCGCGCGGGCGACGACGGCTGGACGCTCTACACGAAGGACGGCAGCAGGGCCGCCCACGTGGAGCACACGATCGCGATCACCGACGAGGGCCCGCGTGTCCTCACGGCGCTATGACGCACCCCACCCTTCGCCCCGGGGTCGCCGACGACGCCGGGCTGCTGCTGGCCATGTTCGACGGCGCGGTCGCGTGGCTCGCCGAACGCGGCCGCGACGGCCAGTGGGGCTCGACGCCGTGGTCGCAGGACCCGAAGCGCGTCGAGCGCGTCAAGGGCATGGCCTCGGGCGGCAAGCTGCTCGTCGCGGAGTTCGACGGCTCGCCCGCGGGCGCGCTGATCCTCACCGAGCAGCCGCCTGCGCACATCCCGCCCGTCACCGAGCGCGAGCTCTACGTCGACCTGCTCATCACGTCGCGGGAACACACCGGGCGCGGTGTGGGTTCGTTTCTGCTCGACCACGCCCGCGTCGAGGCGCGCAGGCGCGGGATCGACCTGGTGCGGGTGGACTGCTGGGCCGGCGGTGACGGTGCGCTCGTGCGCTACTACCGCGGGCAGGGATTCACACCCACCGAGCGGTTCCACGTGGGCGACTGGGTCGGCCAGGTCTTCGAGGATCGGCTCGACGCCGGGGACGTGGGATAGCGTGTCCCTGGTAGTACCAGGGGAGGCGGGATGACAGCACCACCGGCACGGCTTCTGTCCGCGGCGTCCAATGTGGCGGCCAAGGTGCTGCAGGGCGGCGTCGCCGACCTGCGCCCCGTGCCGAGGGTGCTCATCGACCAGGGTCCCAACCGTTCCGTCTACCGCATGACCAGCACGGGCGGCGGACCCGCTCCGGCGGGGCCGCCCGTGCTGCTCGTGCCCCCGCTCGCGGCGCCCGCGCTGTGCTTCGACCTGCGGCGTGGCTGCAGCCTCGCCGAGCACCTGGTGGAGCAGGGCAGGCGCACCTACCTCGTGGACTATGGCAACGTCGCGTTCTCCGACCGGCGGCTCGGCATCGAGCACTGGATCGAGGAGGTGCTGCCGAGGGCTGTGCGCAAGGTCAGCGCCGACTCGGGCGGGCAGGGCGTGCACGTGGTCGCGTGGTGTCTCGGCGGGATCTTCTCGCTGCTCACCGCGGCCGACCAGCCGAAACTGCCCATTGAGTCGATCACCACTATCGCCTCGCCGTTCGACTTCACGGCGATCCCGCTGGTGGCACCGTTTCGGCCGCTGGTGGAGTTCACCGGCGGGCACCTGCTCACCCCGTTCTACCGCGCGCTCGGCGGTGCACCGTCCTATTTGGTCAGCCGTGTGTTCAAGGCGACGGGGCTGAGCAAGGAGATCACCAAACCGCTGGCGATCCTGCGCAACCTCGACGACCGCGACTTCCTCGCCCAGATCGAGGCCGTCGACCACTTCATGGGCAACATGGCCGCCTACCCCGGGCGCACGTTCGGCCAGATCTACCACCGCTTCTTCCGCGCCAACGACCTCGCCGAGGGTGGCGTGGACCTGGGCGGCAGGGCGATCTCGCTGTCCGCGGTGAAGGTGCCGACGCTGGTGATCGCGGGTGAGAACGACACGATCGCGCCGCGCCAGGCCGTCCAGAGACTCGTGGGTCTGCTGGAGAACTCGCCGGACGTGCGGTTCGAAGTCTCTCCGGGCGGACACCTCGGTGTGCTCACGGGGCGGCGGGCGCGGGGCACCACGTGGCGACATGTCGACGGGTTCCTCGACGAGCAGTTGACCTCCAGCTAACTGGAGGTACGAGGCTGGCGGCATGAGCAGGGAAACGCCGCCACCGGCCCTCACCGACACCACGACCGACCACGCCGCCGACCGCGCCGCGATCGAGCGCGTGGTCGCCGACACCGAGAAGGCCTACAACACCAACGATCCCGAGCTGCTGACCGAACACTTCGCGCAGGACGCCACGGTGGTCAACGCGATGGGGGTGCTGCTGTCCGGCCGGGACACGCTGCTGGAGTCCAACCGCGCCGGGCTCGCCGGGTTCCTGCGGGACCAGTACGTGCGCTACGACCTGCTCGACGTGGTCTTCGTGCGTCCCGACGTCGCCTTGGCGCACAAGGGAGCAAGGGCGACCGACGCCACGGGCGAGCTGATCGACCTCGACCACGCGATGATCGCGCTCTACGTGCTGGTGAAGCAGGACGGCCGCTGGTGGGTCGCGGCGAGGCAGAACACGCTGGTGCCCGCCGAGGGTTAGGACTTCGGGAGCAACGCGGCCAGCTGCTGCTCGAACGGCAGCACCTCGTCGACGGCCCTGCCCGTGGAGGGCCTGCCCGAGAGCAACTCGGTCAGCTCGCCCGCGGCGCGCGCGATGCGCCCGGAGAGCCCTTCGGCGTCGGTGGAGCCCCAGTCCTCGGACGAGGCGTACACGGCCGTCGGCACGACCACGGCGCGCAGGTAGGCGAACATCGGCCGCAGCGCGTGCTCGAGCGCGAGCGAATGGCGCGCCGTGCCACCGGTCGCGGCGACGAGCACGGGCTTGCCGGTGAGCGCGGCGTTGTCCAGGACGTCGAAGAAGGACTTGAACAGGCCGCTGTAGGACGCGGTGAAGATCGGGGTCACGGCGATCACCGCATCGGCGCCGGTCACGGCTTCCAACTCGGCGTCCAGGGCCGGGCTGGGGAATCCGGTGACGAAGTTGTTGGCGATGTCGACGGCCAGCTCGCGCAGCTCGATCACGCGGACGTCGACCTGCCTGCCCTCGTCGGCGAGCTGCCTGCTGACGGCCTCGGTGAGCCGATCGGCGAGCAGTCTCGTCGAGGACGGCTGGGTGAGCCCCGCCGTCACGACGGCCAGCGTGAGCGGTGTCATCGTGCCTCCCAAGTAGTTGCGTGCTCAACTACTTGAGTCAACGACGGGTGGCCGGGTGGTATTCCGCAGCTTGGTATGGCTGCAGTGAAGGGCACCTTTACTGCATTGAACGCAGTAAAGGTGCCCTTCACCGCATGTGGGTTACTTCAGCTCCGCACTCGTCTTCCCGAGGAGTCTGCGGGCCACGATCAGTTGCTGGATTTGTTGCGTGCCCTCGAAGATGTCCAGGATCTTCGCGTCCCTGCTCCACTTCTCCAGCAGCAGTTCCTCCGTGTAGCCCAGCGTTCCCGCCAGTTCCACGCAGCGCAGGGTGATGTCGACGACCGAGCGGCCCGCCTTCGCCTTCGCCATCGACGCCTGCAGCGAGTTCGGCTTGCGGTTGTCCGCCATCCACGCCGACTCCAGGGCCAGCAGGTACGCCGCCTCGTAGTCGGCCTCCAGCTCCAGGTACGCGGCCGCCGCGGCGTGCTGCGAGTTCGCCGGCTTGTCGTAGTCCACCGTCACGCCCGCCTCGGCCAGCAGACGCTCCGTCTCCTCCAGCGCCGCCCTCGCCACGCCGATCGCCATCGCCGCCACGAGCGGGCGCGTGTTGTCGAAGGTCTGCATGACCCCGGCGAAGCCCTTGCTCGTGTCGATCTCCGGCGTGCCGAGGAGATTCTCCTTGGGGACCCGGCAGTTCTCGAAGCGCAGCACCGCCGTGTCGGATGCGCGGATGCCGAGCTTGTGCTCCAGGCGCACCACCTCGAAGCCAGGCGTGCCCTTCTCCACCACGAACGACTTGATCGCCGCGCGGCCCTTCGACTTGTCCAGCGTCGCCCACACCACCACGGCATCGGCGCGCTCGCCCGCGGTCACGAAGATCTTCTCGCCGTTGAGGACGTAGTCGTCACCGTCGAGCGTCGCGGTGGCCCTGATGGCGGCCGAGTCGGAGCCGCAGTCCGGCTCCGTGATCGCCATCGCCGCCCAGACGCCCGCGAACCGTTGCAGCTGCTCGTCGTTGGCGACCGACGCGATGGCCGCGTTGCCGAGACCCTGTCTCGGCATCGACAGCAGCAATGCCACGTCGCCCCAGCACATCTCGATCGCGCCGAGCACCGTGCTGAGGTTGCCGCCGTTGCGGTTGCCGCTTTTCTTGTCGTCCTCCTTGCGCCGCACTCCCGCGGCGCCCGCGCCGCCCTCACCAGAGGAGTTCAGCCCGTCCAGCAACGCGGCGAGCATGTCCAGCTCCGTCGGGTACGCGTGCTCGGCGCGGTCGTACTTGCGGGAAATGGGCCGGAACACCTCGGCCGCCGCCTGGTAAGCCTGGTTGACCAGCGTCCGGGCCTTCTTCGGAATCTCGAGATTGATCACTGCACAAGCCCCTTCAGAGAAGAACGACGCCTTCGAGCACACCGATGGCACGCAGGTCCCGGTACCAGCGCTCGACGGGGTGTTCCTTGACGAACCCGTGGCCGCCGAGCAGCTGCACACCCGCGCTGCCGATCCGCATGCCCTTGTCGGTCGCGAGCTTGCGGGCCAGCGCGACCTCGCGCGCGTACGGCTTGCCCTGCTCGGCCCTCGCCGCCGCCTTGAGCGTCACCAGGCGCAGGCCCTCCAGCTCGATGGCGATGTCGGCGACCTGGAACGCCACGCCCTGCCGGTGGCTCACCGGCTCGCCGAACGCCTGCCGCTCGTTGACGTAGGGGATCACGTAGTCGAGCACGGCCTTGCCGGTGCCGCACGCGAGCGCCGCCCAGCCGAGCCGCGACAGCCGCACGACGTCGGCGAAGACGTCACGCTCGCCGCCGCCGAGCAGCGCGCCGGCTGGCAGATTCACCTTGTCCAGCACCAGTTTTCCGGTCGCCGCGCCCCGCAGGCCCATCGCGGGTTCGGCGTCGACGGAGACGCCCTGGGTGGAGGACTCCACGAGGAACAGCGCGGGTCCGCGGCCTTCGAGGTCGGCCGACACGATGAACAGCTCGGCCTGCGCCGCGCGCGGGACGAGCGACTTCGCGCCGTCGATCCGGTAGCCCTTCGGGGTGCGCTTCGCCTTCACCGACGGCGTGAACGGGTCGAACAGCGGCGTCCGCTCCTGCAGTGCCAGCGCCGCGGCGGGCACGTTCTCGCCGACGAACGAGGGCAGGTAGGTCGCCTGCTGCTGCTCGTCGCCCCACTGCACGAGTGCGGTGCTGACGGCGGAGGGGGCGAGCACCGCGACGGCGAGGCCGAGGTCTCCGTGCGCGAGCGACTCGGCCACGAGCGCGCCCGTGACCACCGAGCGTTCGGTGCCGACGCCGCCGAGTTCCTCCGGGATGCCGACGAGTGTCACGCCCAGTTCGCTCGCCCTGGTCAGCAGGCCGTCGGGCGGCGTCAGCTTCGCGTCCGCCTCGGCCGCGGCCGGTCGCAGCTGTTCCGCGGCGAACTCGGTCACCGTCTCGACGATCAGCTGCTGGTCCTCGGTGGGGGTGAGGTCGAACAGGCCGGTGTCGGGCGTCGGGGCGAGCCGGGCGGGTTTCCCGAGCCTCGTGGTCGCCGTGAACGCCCTGCTCGCGGCTCCCGCCGCGCGGAAGCCGCCTCTGGTGGCCGCGGCCACGACGTTCTGCACGGGTTTGCGCAGGCCTGCGCGCTCGATCGTCTTGCTGCCTGCCAGGCGCGTGAGCGCGGCGAGGCCGAATCCCATCGCGTCGCGGGTGCGCTGCGGAGTCTGTCGGGCCACGATCATCCCCTTCGTTACCTACTCGCGAGTAGGTTAACTCGTCGCCAGGGCCGATCGCCAGTCGGGCGCTCAGTAGCCGTGCTGGATCAGGCGAGCCCTGCGCCCGGCGAGCACGAAGCGCTCGAACGCCATGAGCGCGACCAGCACCGCGGCCACCGCGGCCACCATCGCCGCGGCAGGCAGCAGCTCGAGCGCGGGCGTGAGCGCGAGCAGCACCCCGGCGGTGACCAGGCGCTGGACGTTCCAGCCGCCGAGGTTGCGCTTGCGCAGCGCGCTCAGCGTGCCGAGGTACAGCGCGACTCCGCCGGTCAGCGCCCACATCGGGATGCCGTGCAGCGCCGCGCCGGGCGGGTACTGCTCCGGATCGGCCACGTAGAGCAGCGCCTTCTTCATCCCCAGCGCCAGCAGCACGATGCCCGTGACCAGCGGCAGGTGGAGGTAGGTGTAGGAGTCGGTGGCGTAGCGGACGCGCTCGTCGCCGGTCGCCGTGGTGAGCCTGCGCTCGGCGACCGACGCGACCACCCCGAAGTACAGCCACCACAGGCTCGTCACCAGCAGCAGTCCGAGGGTGGCCGTGAGCGCCACGAGCCACGTCATCGGCAGGGTGCTGATGCCGACGCCGATCGCCACGATCGACTCACCGAGCGCGATGATCACCACCAGCCCGAACCGCTCCGCGAAGTGGCCCGGCGCGGGCACCCGCCAGCCGTGGGCGCCCGCGGCCCGCACGCCCACGTAGTCGATTCCGAGCGCGAGTACCCAGATGACGAGCTGGGTCCAGCCGCTGGCGAACGCGGCGCCCGCGAGGATGAGCGCGCCGCAGATCCCGGGAGCCGTACTGCGCAGCACCACCGAGCGCAGCGCGGCGTCGTCCCGCGCGGCGCCGAGGTACGCGCCCAGGTGCAGCAGCCGGACCAGCAGGTAGCAGACGGCGAACAACAGCGGCGCGAACAAGCCGCCCTCGAAGTCGGTGAACGCCTCGGGGATGGTCAGCGCCACCAGCAACAGCACCGCCATCGCGCCCAGCAGCGCGTACCGGGCGGCACCTTCGTCGGCGCGGACCGTGGTGCCGAGCCAGGCGTAGGCGCACCAGCACCACCACAGCACGGCGACCACCACGACGCCCTGGGCGAGCCCGAGCAGGGTGAGGTGGTCGGACATCAGCTCCACCGTCTGCGTGATCGCGTAGACGAAGACGAGGTCGAAGAACAGCTCCAGCGTGGTCACCCGGTGTCCTTCGGTGACCGCCGTGAGCCGCCGGCGCGTGGCCATGCGTCACGGTGGCACGCGGTGGGGACGACTCGGCAGAGTCGTTCGCCTCAACCGAGGTCGAGCACCGCCGACAGCAGCGTCACCAGCTCGGCCGGCAATGTGGGCCTGCCGCTGACGCGCCGGGTTCGCGTGAGGTCGTTGGCGATCGTCAGCGCCGCGTGCACGGTGATCTTGGCTTCGCGCTGGTTCAGCTCCGGCCGCGCGGCCTCCAGCAGCGAGGTCCACCTGGCCACGTAGTCGCGCTGGATGCGCAGCAGGTCGCCGCGGTCGCGCTCGTCGATGTGCACGCGGTCGACCGAGAACGACACGAGGAGCTCGGGCGGTCCGGTGAGCGTCTGGACGTAGGACTCGGCGAGCCCGCGCAGTGCGCCGCGCTCGTCCTGGGGCGCGCCCGTGCGCAGCGCGTGGTCGCCCGCGAGCGCGAGCCGGTCGGCTGCCCTGCGCCCGATCGCGCCGAGCAGCCCTGCCTTGCTGGGGAAGTGCCGGTAGACGCTCGGGCCCGCGATGCCGGCCGCGTTGCCGATGTCCTCCATGCTCACGGCGGTGAAGCCGCGCGAGCGGAACAGCTCGGCCGCCGCGGTGAGCAGTTGCTCGCGCCGCGAGGGCTGGGTCAGCGGGGCTGGCGCCTCGGGCACGGGAGCATCGCCGGGCTCGGGTAGTTCGGTGTGCAGCACGCGCAGCGCGATGTCGACGAGCAGCTGCGCGAACCGCCGTTTCGCGATGCTCGTGTGGTGCACCGACACACTGCCGAACACCGAGAGCCCCGCCCAGCACAGCAGCTCGGCGTCGTCGGCGGCCAGCTCGGGCCGCACGCGCATCAGCAGCTTGGCCCACTGCGTGAGCATCGCCGTGGAACGGTCGCGGATCGCGCGCTGGTCGTCCTTGCCGAGGTGACGGCCCTCCCATCGCCACAGCGCGGCGATCTCCCTGCGCTCGACGGACTTGGTGGCGAGGCTGGTGAGCAGCGCCCTGATCTGCTCTGGTGTCGGCGTCCCCGTGAGCTCCAGCGCGGCCTCGGTGGCGGCCTCCAGTTCGTCGATGCCGCTGAGCAGCACCTGGCCGAGGATGGCCTGCTTGTCGGCGAAGTGCCGGTACAGCGCAGGGCCGGTCACCCCGGCCGCCGCGGCGATGTCGTTGATGCCGACACCGTGGTAGCCGCGGTCGCGAAACAGCTCCGACGCGACACCGGCCAGTTGGTTCTTCCGGTCGCGCGGACGCTTGCTCTTCGGGGCTCGCTCGTTCATACGTGATCCAACTTTAGCTTCAGTTGACCGGATGACAACCCGTTGACACCATGGGAAGAAGGCGGATTATGTTAGTAGCGATTAGCACAGCGATGGATACCGTGGGGCAGGAAGGACCGTTGGTGTGAGTACAGAGGCGTTCATCTACGAGGCGATTCGGACGCCCCGTGGCAAGAACAAGGGCGGATCCCTGCACGGGACCAAGCCGATCGACCTGGTTGTCGGGCTGATCGACGAGCTCAAGGCGCGGCACCCCAACCTGGACCCCGCGCTGATCGACGACATCGTGCTCGGCGTCGTGTCGCCCGTCGGCGACCAGGGCGCCGACATCGCACGCGCGGCCGCGATGGCGTCGGGCCTGCCCGACACCGTGGCAGGCGTGCAGCTCAACCGGTTCTGCGCCTCCGGGCTGGAAGCGGTGAACCAGGCCGCGCAGAAGGTGCGCGCCGGCTGGGACAGCCTGCTGATCGGCGGCGGTGTCGAGTCGATGTCGCGCGTTCCGATGGGCTCCGACGGCGGTGCGATGTTCACCGACGCGGCCACGAACTACGACACCTACTTCGTGCCCCAGGGCATCGGCGCGGACCTGATCGCGACGATCGAGGGCTTCTCCCGCGAGGACGTCGACCGCTTCGCGGTGCGCTCGCAGGACCTGGCCGAGCAGGCGTGGGCGGGCGGCTACTTCGCCAAGTCCGTGGTGCCGGTCAAGGACATGAACGGCGTGACGATCCTCGACCACGACGAGCACCGTCGCCCCGGTTCCACCATCGAGTCGCTGGGCAAGCTCAGGCCCGCGTTCGAGGGCATCGGCGAGATGGGCGGCTTCGACGCCGTCGCGCTGCAGAAGTACCACTCGGTCGAGAAGATCGACCACGTACACACCGGTGGCAACTCCTCCGGCATTGTCGACGGCGCGGCGCTCGTGCTCGTCGGCAACGAGGAGGTCGGCAAGACCATCGGCATCGCGCCGAGGGCCCGCATCGTGGCCACGGCCGTCACCGGCACCGACCCGACGATCATGCTCACCGGCCCGACCCCGGCCACTCAGAAGGTGCTCAAGACCGCGGGCCTGACCGTGGACGACATCGACCTGTTCGAGCTCAACGAGGCCTTCGCGTCCGTCGTCCTCAAGTGGATGAAGGACCTGAAGCTGCCCGAGGAGAAGGTCAACGTCAACGGCGGCGCCATCGCGATGGGTCACCCGCTCGGCGCCACCGGCGCGATGATCCTCGGCACGATGGTGGACGAGCTGGAGCGCCGCCAGGCCCGGCGGGCGCTCGTGACGTTGTGCATCGGCGGCGGCATGGGCCTCGCCACGATCATCGAGAGGGTTTGAGCATGGCCGAGGCGAAGACCATTCGCTGGGAACAGGACGCCGACGGCATCGTCCTGCTGACGATGGACGACCCGAACCAGTCGGCGAACACGATGAACGCGGACTACCGCGAGTCGATGGGCGCGACCGTCGACCGGCTCGAGGCCGAGAAGGACTCGATCACCGGCGTGGTGCTGACGTCGGCGAAGAAGACGTTCTTCGCCGGTGGCGACCTCAACGACCTGATCAAGGCCGCGCCGGACGACGCGGAGAGCGTCACCAAGCTCGGCAACGAGCTCAAGGCCCAGCTGCGCAGGCTGGAGACGTTCGGCAAGCCGGTGGTCGCCGCCATCAACGGTGCGGCGCTCGGCGGCGGGCTCGAGATCGCGCTCGCCTGCCACCACCGCATCGCGGCCGACGTGAAGGGCAGCGTCATCGGCCTGCCCGAGGTGTCACTGGGGCTGCTGCCCGGTGGCGGCGGCATCGTGCGCACCGTGCGCCTGCTCGGCATCCAGAACGCGATCCTGAACGTGCTCGTGCAGGGGCAGCGGCACAAGCCTGCCAAGGCGCTGGAGCTCGGCCTCGTGCACGAGCTGGTGTCCGATGTGGACCAGCTCGTGCCCAAGGCCAAGGAGTGGGTCAAGGCCAACCCCGAGGCCGTGCAGCCGTGGGACGCCAAGGGCTACAAGATCCCCGGCGGCGCCCCGTCCAACCCGAGCTTCGCGGCCAACCTGCCCGCGTTCCCCGCGAACCTGCGCAAGCAGCTCAAGGGCGCGCCGATGCCCGCGCCGCGCGCGATCCTCGCCGCGGCCATCGAGGGCGCGCAGGTGGACATCGACACCGCATCGCTCATCGAGACCCGCTACTTCACCAGCCTGGTGATCGGCCAGGTCGCGAAGAACATGACCAAGGCGTTCTTCTTCGACCTGCAGCACATCAACTCCGGCGGCTCGCGGCCCGACGGCCACGAGAAGTTCCAGGCGAAGAAGGTCGGCGTGCTCGGCGCCGGGATGATGGGCGCCGCGATCGCCTATGTCAGCGCCAAGGCGGGCATCGAGGTCGTGCTCAAGGACGTCTCGCAGGAGAACGCCGAGAAGGGCAAGGGCTACGCCGCCAAGCTGGAGGAGAAGGCCCTCAAACGCGGCAAGACCACGCAGGAGAAATCGGACGAGCTGCTGGCGCGGATCACGCCCACGGGCGACCCCGCCGACCTCAAGGGCGTCGACTTCGTGATCGAGGCCGTGTTCGAGAGCCAGGAGCTCAAGCACAAGGTCTTCCAGGAGATCGAGGGCGTGGTGAACCCGGACGCGGTGCTGGGCTCCAACACCTCGACGCTGCCGATCACCGGCCTCGCCGAGGGCGTGCAGCGCCAGGAGGACTTCATCGGCATCCACTTCTTCTCGCCGGTGGACAAGATGCCGCTCGTGGAGATCATCCGCGGGGAGAAGACCTCCGACGCCACGCTCGCGAAGGTCTTCGACTACACCCTGCAGATCAAGAAGACCCCGATCGTCGTCAACGACAGCCGTGGGTTCTTCACCAGCCGCGTGATCGGCACGTTCATCAACGAGGCCGTCGCGGCCGTCGGCGAGGGCGTGGAGCCCGCCAGCATCGAGCAGGCCGGTTCGCAGGCCGGGTACCCGGCTCCGCCGCTGCAGCTGATGGACGAGCTGACGCTGACGCTGCCGCGCAAGATCCGGCAGGAGACGCGGGCCGCGGTCGAGGCCGCGGGCGGCACGTGGGCCGAGCACCCCTCCGAGGGCGTGATCGACCGGATGCTCGACGAGTTCGACCGCAAGGGCCGTTCCAGCGGCGCCGGGTTCTACGAGTACGGCGAGGACGGCAAGCGCACCCGCATCTGGCCGGGTCTGCGCGAGGCGTTCGACTCGGGCTCCGCGACGATCCCGTTCGAGGACCTCAAGGAGCGGATGCTCTTCGCCGAGGCGCTGGAGACCGTGAAGTGCTTCGACGAGGGCGTGCTCACCTCGGTGCAGGACGCCAACATCGGCTCGATCTTCGGCATCGGTTTCCCGCCGTGGACCGGTGGTGTCATCCAATACATCAACCAGTACCCGGGCGGGCTGAAGGGCTTCGTCGCGCGCTCGCGTGAGCTCGCGCAGCGCTACGGCGCGCACTTCGAGCCGCCGCAGTCCCTTGTGGACAAGGCCGAGAAGGGCGAGATCCTCGAGTAGCGGCTCTCGGGAGAGACTGCGGTGAAGGGCACCTTCCGTGCATCGAACGCACGGAAGGTGCCCTTCACCGCATCTGGGGAGAGCTCGGGATCAGGCCAGGAGGCGGTCCACCACCACCGCGGTGGCGTTGTCGGTGCTGCCCTCGGCTCGGGCGGTGGAGACCAGCGTGGCCGCGGTCTCGCCCGCCGGCACGCCGTCGGCGAGGATCGCCTTGATGCGCACCAGGCTCAGGCTCTTGTGCACGCCGTCGGTGCTCAGCAGCAACCGGCCGGGACCGGCGCCGACGCGCGCGACGCCGATGTCGCCCTCCTTGGCGGTGCGCACCGAGTCGGTGACCATGTGCTCGAGCCTCGGCGCGGGCGTGACCCCGTTGAGCCGCCAGAACTCGGCGAGCGTGTGGTCGACGGTGATCTGGTGCAGCACGCGCCCGTTCCAGCGGTAGGCCCTGCAGTCGCCGACCCACGCGAGGTCGACCACCTCCTCTTCGGTGCCCACGGGCGGGAAGAGGGCCACGACCAGCACGGTGTCGGCCTTCGGCTGCTCGAACTGCGTCAGCAGCTCCTGCTGGGCCCGCCGCAGCCCGCCCACAGCGCCGTAGCGCACGGCCTCGGCCGCCGCGGTGCTCGCGGCGAGCCGCGCGGCCCGGGCGGCGAGCAGGTGGTCGCCGACCCCGTCGGCCACCGCGAACGCCATGCGTCCCGTGGCCGGATCGGTGTGCGTTGCCACCGCGTCTGCGTTGATGTCGCGCGGCCCGCGATCGCTCGCCGCATCGGATCGTGTGTGCACCGTCAGCGGCAGGTGGGGAGTGGTCAGCACGGCCGGTCCTCCTCCAGGCGAGGCCGACCCCCGACGAATCGGCCGTTAACCTCTCAACGTCGGGGGCCCCGTGCTTACTCCAAGAGTTTCCTGTGAATATCTAGAGCAGCGGCGGAATCGCCGCGTCGATCAGGTGCGGGCCGGGCTCGGCGAGCGCGCGCGAGAACTGCTCGGCCAGTTCCTCCGCCGTTGTCGCCCTGGTCGCGGGCACGCCCATTCCCTCGGCGAGCTTGACGAAGTCGAGTTCCGGGGGAGACAGGTCGAGCAGGCTCTTCGCCTTCGGCCCGGAGCCCTCGGCACCCACCCGCTGCAGCTCCATGCGCAGAATCGCGTACGCGCGGTTGTTGAGGATCACCGTGGTGACGTTCAGGTTCTCGCGCGCCTGCGTCCACAGCGCGGGGATCGTGTAGAGCGCGCTGCCGTCGGACTCCAGGTTGACGACCGGCCGGTCGGGAGCCGCGATGGCGGCGCCGGTGGCCACCGGCATTCCCTGCCCGATCGCGCCGCCGGTGAGCGTGAGGACGTCGTGTCGCGGCGCCCCCGCGGTGGCGGCGGGCAGCAGCACGCCCGAGGTGTTGGCCTCGTCGGAGATGATGGCCCGCTCCGGCAGCAGCGCGCCGATGACCTCGACCCAGTTCTGCGGCGTCAGCTCACCTCTGGGCAGCTCGGGCCGCCGCGGCTGAGCCAGCACCGGCTCCGTGCCCGACGCGACCAATTCGGCCAGATCCTCCAGCGCGCCCACGACGTCGTCGTCGGTGTCCGCAAGCGTGTGCACCTGCGCACCCTCGGGCACGAGGTCGCTCGCCTTGCCGGGGTAGGCGAAGAACGACACCGGCGACCGCGTGCCCGCGACGATCACGTGCCGGGTGCCCTCGAGCTGGTAGGCGACCTGCTCGGCGAGGTAGCCGAGGCGCTCGATCGGCGGCAGTCCGGCGCCGCGCTCGAGCCTGCCCGGGAACGTCTCGATGAACGGCTTGGCGCCCGTGGCCTCGGCGATTCGGCTCGCCGCGCGCAGCCCGGACTCGCGGCACGCGTCGCCACCGAGCAGCAGGGCGACGGGCTCGCCCGCGCGCAGCACCTCGGCCACCGACTTCACCGTGGTCTCGGAGACGGCTTTCGCCGTGCGCGGCGGCACGGGCGCGCACGGAGTGCCGCCGTCGCCCCACGACACGTCCGCGGGCAGCACCAGCGTGGCGACCCGGCCCGGCGCGTCCTGCGACGCGGCCACTGCGGCGGCCGCGTCGGCGCCGACGTCGGCGGTGCTCTCGCTGCGCCGCACCCAGCCGTTCAGCGAGCCCGCGACGGCCTCGATGTCGGACTCCAGCGGCGCGTCGTAGCGCTTGTGATAGGTCGCGTGGTCGCCGACCACGTTCACCACCGGCGTATTGGCCCGGCGCGCGTTGTGCAGGTTCGCGAGGCCGTTGCCGAGTCCGGGGCCGAGGTGCAGCAGCGTCGCCGCCGGCTTGTCCGCGATGCGCGCGTAGCCGTCGGCCGCCCCCGTGACGACTCCCTCGGCGAGCGCGAGCACACCCCGCATCTCGGGCACCGAGTCGAGGGCGGCGACGAAGTGCATCTCGGACGTGCCGGGGTTCGAGAAGCACACGTCGACCCCCGCGTCGACGAGCGTGCGGATCAGTGACTGCGCGCCGTTCATGGTCCTCCTCGTGAAAACGTCCTAGTCGAAAAGCACACCGGGATTCAGGATCCCAGCGGGGTCGAACGCGGCCTTCACCCGCTTCATCAACTCGATCTTGGCCGGGTCCTCCAGCTCGAGGAAGTGCTCCTTCTTCGCCCTGCCGATGCCGTGCTCGCCGGAGATCGCCCCGCCGAGTTCCATGGCCATCGCGAAAATGTCGTGCAGCAGGCTCGCGCGCTTGGCCGGGTCCTTCTGGAAGATGGCGAGGTGCACGTTGCCGTCGCCGGCGTGCCCGCAGCCGACCACACCGGACTCGGTGCCGGCGGCGACCTCCCTCGCCCTGCGAAGGAACTCGGGCATCGCCGCGCGCGGCACCACCACGTCGATCACGTCGTCGGCGCCCGCGGTCTTCGCGGTCCAGAAGGCCTTCTCGCGCGCCTCGATGAGCTTGCGCGCCGAGCCGCCCTCGAGCACGTAGACGTCGGTGGCGCCGAGTTCGCCGAGCAGTTCGCCGAGCGTCTCGACGTCGCCATCCAGCCGGTCGGCCTCACGGCTCTCCAGCCCCACCACCAGATAGGCCTGGGTGGCGTCGCGCACCTCGTCGGGGATGCCGAGGGAGAGCTGGGCGGTGTAGGTGATCGCGGCCATCGTCAGCGCGTCGATGTACTCGAGGACGTGTGGCGCGAGCCCGCTCGACACGATCGCGGGGACGGCGGTCATCACCTGGTCCAGATCGCCGAAGGGGGCCAGCACCGTGGCGCCGTGGGTGAGCCGGGGATGCAGGCGGACGGTGATCTCGGTGGCCAGCGCCAGCGTGCCCTCGGAGCCGATCACGAGCTGCGTGAGGTCGTAGCCGGTGGAGGTCTTCACGGTCTTGCCGCCGGTGCGGATGACCTCGCCGGTGGGCAGAACCGCTTGCAGGCCAAGGACGTTGTTGCGCGTGACGCCGTACTTCACGGCCCGCATGCCGCCCGCGTTGGTGCCGACGTTGCCGCCGATGCTCGCGCTCATCTCGCCGGGGTAGACGGTGTAGCCGAGTCCGCTCGCGGCGGTCTGGGAGTCCAGTTCGGACAGTGTGACGCCGGGTTGGACCACCGCGACGTGGTTGGTGGTGTCGATCTCGAGAATCGCGTTCATCCGCTCGAAGGAGACGAGGATGCCGTCGGGGTGGGGCCTCGCGGCGGCGGAGAGTCCGGAGCCGGAACCGCGGGCGGTGACGGGGATTCGGTGTTCGGTCGCGACGGCCAGTACGGCGGCGACCTCGGCGGCGGTGGCGGGTTTGACCACGTACTTCGGAGTGACGGGCTCGCCGACCAGCGACTCGTCGCCCGCATAGTCCTCGGAAACGTCCTCGCCTGTCAGGAGGTGGTGTTCGCCGACGATCTCGGCCAGCCGCTGCGCTTCGTCGCCCATGGCGGAAGCCTAGTACGAGGCTGGCCGTGAAAGCTATTCACGTTCGCCGTGCGGTGGGGCCGGTCCGCGCCAACGTGCCGACCCCACCTCCGGCTAGGTCCTCAACCTCAGACGAGCCATCCGAGGATGTGCGCGAGGTGCGCGAGGACGCCGGTGATGATGTCGCCGCCGTGGCTGACGAAGAACTGCATTGAGGGGCTCCTTAACAGGAATTGATTACACGAGATCGCCGTGTGCGCTCACAGCTGCTTTCGAAAGCCAGGCAAGGTTTTCAGCGCCGCCGAGCGGTGTCAAAGAGCCCGAAATCCGCCGCAGACGAACCCGAAATCCCTTCAGGATAAACACGTAAGTCTTTCGGGTTTTGCGGCGGGGCGGGGGTTCGGCGGTGCCGGTGACGATCCGTAGTCACCGGCACCGCCATCACCCGGTGTAATGGTGATCTTGATGCGGTATTCGGGGGCTGGTCGCCCACGAACGAGTTAAAGCGTTGGCACTACAGGTGATTCTGAGCCTTCCACCCTTCCGGGTGATATCAGGCCCTCGCGTAGGTCATCGTCTCGCCCTCGACGCCGCGTAGCCAGAGGTCCTGAGCGGCGGCCGCCATCTCGGGCAGCCCCTCCTCGATCGTGGCGAACACGTTGCCGGGAACCCAGCCCGCGTCGCCGTTGATGAGCAGGTTGTTGCGGCCGTAGAAGATGGCGAGGTCGGTGGCGCCCTGCGCGCTGTGCGCCTCGCTGCCCTCGTCGTAGCCGTAGGCCGGGTTGCCGATCTCCCACGGCTCGAAACCGAAGTACACGACGTCACCCGGGATCGGCGTGATCGTCGGGTTCTCGCGGCCCGGCCTCGGCTCCGCGAACGGCGGCACGAGGGTGTAGACCTCGTTGCGCGCGTACTTGGCGTGGTAGGCCGAGCCGCTCTGCGGCAGCGCGTCCCACACCGCCTGGCAGGTGCGCGGCGCCTCGTCGTCGAGCAGCCGCGCGCGGCACGTGACTCCGCGCTTGTCGAGCGTGATCGTGATGTAGCGGGCCACTGGGTCTCTCCTGGGTCTTCCTGAGCTCTCGGGTTACTTGGTGACGGTCGCGACGACGTCGGTCCAGATCTCCAGCGCGTCGTCGATCTGCTCGGAGGTGACGATCAGCGGCGGGATCATCCGCACGACGTTCATGTGGGCGCCGCACGTGAGCATGAGCAGTCCGCGCTCGGCGGCGAGCTTCTGCGCCGCCGACGCCGTGGCGTTGTCCGGCTTGCCCTCGGGGGTGACGAACTCCGAGCCGACGAGCAGACCGAGGCCGCGGACGTCGCCGATGGCAGGCGTCTTGTCGGCGACGGCACGAGCGCCCTCGAGCAGCTGACGGCCGCGGGCGGCCGCGTTCTCGACGAGGCCCTCGTCCTGGATCACGCCGAGGGTGGCCACCGCGGCGGCGCACGCGACGGCGTTGCCGCCGTAGGTGCCGCCCTGCGAGCCCGGCCACGCCTTGGCCATCAGCTCCTGCGAGGCCGCGATGCCCGAGATCGGGAAGCCGCTCGCCAGGCCCTTGGCGATGGTGATGACGTCGGGCCGCACGTCGAAGTGCTGGTGGCCCCAGAACTTGCCGGTGCGGCCGAAGCCGGTCTGGATCTCGTCGATCACGAGCAGGATGCCGTGCTCGTCGGCGCGCTGGCGCAGGC
The DNA here is from genome assembly GCF_016595675.1 of Prauserella cavernicola. Classification (GTDB taxonomy): domain Bacteria; phylum Actinomycetota; class Actinomycetes; order Mycobacteriales; family Pseudonocardiaceae; genus Prauserella_A; species Prauserella_A cavernicola. The sequence continues at coordinate 512,113 of NZ_JAENJH010000003.1, forward strand.
CGGCCATGAACTCGGGGTTGGCGGGCACGTAGCCGCCCTCGCCGAGCATCGGCTCGATGAAGAACGCGGCGGTCTCGGCGGGCGAGGTCTGCGTGGCGAAGAGGTAGTCGAGCTCGCGCAGCGCGAAGTCGGTGGCGGTCTTCTCGTCCCAGCCGTAGCGGTAGGCGAACGGGAACGGGGCCACGTGCACGCCGCCCATGAGCGGGGAGAACCCGGCGCTGAACCGCGTGCCCGAGGTGGTCATCGTCGCGGCGGCGACGGTGCGGCCGTGGAAACCGCCCTGGAACACGATCACGTTCGGCCTGCCGGTGGCCTGGCGGGTCAGGCGCAGTGCCGCCTCCACCGCCTCGCTGCCGGAGTTGGAGAAGAACAGGGAGTCGAGGCCGCTCGGCAGCACCTCGGTGAGGCGCTCGGTCAGTTCGAGCAGCGGCTTGTGCATCACGGTGGTGTACTGGCCGTGGATGAGCTTGCCGACCTGCTCCTGCGCCGCGGCGACGACGCGAGGGTGGCAGTGCCCAGTGCTCGTGACGCCGATGCCGGCGGTGAAGTCGAGGTGCCGACGGCCGTCGACGTCATAGAGATAGGCGCCCTCGCCGTGGTCGACGACGACCGGGGTGGCCTGCTTGAGCAGTGGGGACAGCTTGGCCATGACAGGGGCCTCCTTCGGGCATGCAACGAGTACGACCTGCAGGGTTGTAGATTGTCAACAATATTCGTAGCATGGCCGTCATAGCCCGGTCAAAACCAAGGGAGCCTGGGAGCTGTGGAATGAGCACGGTCAGCGAATCCGGCGTGGTCGACGCGGTGAACAAGGAGCTGTTCATCGGCGGCAAGTGGACGTCAGCCGCGGGCGGCAAGACGTTTGCCGTCCGCGATCCGGCGACCGGTGAGGTGCTGTGCGAGGTCGCCGACGCCTCGCCGGAGGACGGCATCGCCGCCCTCGACGCCGCGGTCGCCGCGCAGGCGGACTGGGCCGCGTACGCACCTCGCGAGCGCGGCGAGATCCTGCGCAGGGCCTACGACGCGCTCATGGCGCGCCAGGAGGAGCTCGCGCTCCTCATGACCCTCGAGATGGGCAAGCCGCTGGCCGAGGCCCGCGGCGAGATCGCCTACGCCGCCGAGTTCTTCCGGTGGTTCGCCGAGGAGGCCGTGCGCATCGACGGCGGCTACGCCACCGCCCCCAACGGCAGTGGCCGTTTCCTCGTCACCAAGCAGCCGGTCGGTCCTTCGGTGCTGATCACGCCGTGGAACTTCCCGATGGCCATGGGTACCCGCAAGATCGGCCCCGCCGTGGCGGCCGGGTGCACGATGGTGATCAAGCCCGCCGCGCAGACGCCGCTGTCGATGCTGGCGCTCACGCAGATCCTCGCCGACGCCGGGCTGCCCGAGGGCGTGCTCAACGTCCTCACCACCTCCAGCGCCGGCGCGGTGATGGAGCCGGTGATCCGCGACGGCCGCGCGCGCAAGCTGTCGTTCACCGGGTCGACCGCGGTCGGTCGCAGGTTGCTGGAGCAGTGCTCCGACAAGGTGCTGCGCACGTCGATGGAGCTGGGCGGCAACGCGCCGTTCATCGTGTTCGAGGACGCCGACCTCGACGAGGCCGTCGAGGGCGCGATGCAGGCCAAGATGCGCAACATCGGTGAGGCCTGCACCGCCGCCAACCGGTTCTACGTCCAGCGCGGCATCGCCGACGAGTTCGCCCGCAGGCTGACCGAGCGCATGTCCGCGCTGCCGATCGGCCGGGGCACCGAGGACGGCGTCGTGGTGGGCCCGCTCATCGACGAGGCCGCGATCGAGAAGGTCAGCGAGCTCGTGAGCGACGCCGCCCAGCGTGGCGCGAAGGTGCTCACCGGTGGGGCCACAGTGGACGGTCCCGGCAACTTCTACCAGCCGACGGTGCTCACCGACGTGCCCGAGGGCGCGCGGATGTCCGACGAGGAGATCTTCGGCCCCGTCGCGCCGATCTCGCTGTTCGACACCGAGGACGAGGCGATCGCCAAGGCCAACGACACCGAGTACGGCCTCGTGAGCTACGTCTTCACCCGCGAGCTCAAGCGGGCGCTGCGCGTGTGCGAGCGCCTCGACACCGGCATGGTCGGACTCAACCAGGGCATCGTGTCCAACCCGGCAGCGCCGTTCGGTGGCGTCAAGGCGTCCGGCCTCGGTCGCGAGGGCGGCACGGTCGGCATCGACGAGTTCCTCGAGACCAAGTACATCGCGGTGAGCCTGTGACCGACTACCGGATCGCCTCGATCCCCGGCGACGGCATCGGCGTCGACGTCCAGATCGAGGCTCGCAAGGTACTCGACGCAGCAGCGAAGCGCTTCGGTTTCGGTCTGGAGTGGACCGAGTTCGACTGGAGCTGTGAGCGCTACACCAAGACCGGCACGATGATGCCCGAGGACGGCATCGAGCAGCTGCGTGCGTTCGACTCGATCCTGCTCGGCGCCGTCGGTTTCCCCGGCGTGCCCGACCACGTGTCCCTGTGGGGCCTGCTGATCCCGGTCCGCCGGGCCTTCCAGCAGTACGTGAACCTGCGGCCGGTGCGCCTGCTGCCCGGCACCACCTCGGCGCTCGCGGGGCGTTCGGCCGAGGAGCTGGAGATGATCATCGTCCGGGAGAACTCGGAGGGTGAGTACTCGACGCTCGGCGGCAGGCACAACGAAGGCCAGCCCGGCGAGTTCGTGCTCCAGGAGTCAGTGTTCACGCGAGTGGGCGTCGAGCGGATCATCCGCTACGCCTTCGAGGTGGCGCGCACGCGCAGCGGCAGGGTGACGTCGGCGACCAAGTCCAACGGCATCATCCACACCATGCCGTTCTGGGACGAGGTCTTCGGCGAGGTCGCCGCCCAGTACCCGGACGTGCGGGCCGAGCAGACCCACATCGACGCGCTCGCGGCGAGGATGGTGCAGCAGCCCGACCGGCTGGACGTGGTGGTCGGCTCCAACCTCTTCGGCGACATCCTGAGCGACCTGGCCGCGGCGGTCACGGGCGGGCTGGGCATGGCTCCCTCGGGCAACATCAACCCGGAGTCCGAGCACCCCTCGATGTTCGAGGCCGTGCACGGCAGTGCGCCGGACATCGCGGGTCAGGGCATCGCCAACCCGGTGGCGCAGGTGCTCGCGGCCACGATGATGCTCGAGCAGCTCGGCGAGAAGGAAGCAGCGGCGGCCGTCAACGCGGCGGTGGAGAAGGTGCTGGGCGAGGGCGTGGTGCTGACGCCGGACCTCGGCGGCACCGCCACGACGGCACAGCTCGGCTCCGCCATCGCCGAGGCGGTGTAGGACAAGCACGGTCAGCAGAGAGGCGGCGGTCGTCCAGGTCCACTGGACGGCCGCCGCTCTCGTGCGCGGACTCAGGCTTCCACGGCGGCGCCGGATTGCCCGCGCTTGGCATTGCCGACGGTGGTGATCAGCCACGTCAGCACCAGAAAGATCACGGCGACGAACAGGCTCATCAGCGCGACGCCGCCGTACCCGCGCTGGCCGGGGTCGAGGAACGGGTACGGGTACCAGTTCAGGATCGGCCCCCTGACGAGCGTCACCGCGAGGTAGGCGAGCGGGAAGACGAGCCACCACAGTGCCGTGCGCAGTGCGATCCGCGCCCTCGGTGGGTCGGCGAGCCAGTCGACGGCCACCAGGATCGGGATCACCACGTGCAGGATCTGGTTGGCGTACAACGGGGTTCCGACGTCCACTCCGCGCAGCAGGACCGCGTAGACGATGCCCGTCACCACCATGTAGAGCACGGCGGCGCCCCTGATCGGGCCTGGCACCGGGACGAACGCGCCGACGAGCAGCACCAGCGCGGCGAAGACGTTGGAGAGCACGGTGAAGTACCCGAAGTGCGTCACCGGGTCGAAGCGCGCACCGAGGTGGACGATCAGGGACACCTCTGCGGAGACGACCAGTCCGAAACCGGCGAGGCGCAGCAGGGTGAGCAGGTGCGGTCTTCTCAGCAGTCGCGGGGCCACCCTGCCGATTAAAACGGGGTGTGGCCGCCAGGTGCAGAGCCCGCGGCCGGGTTTGCCCCGGTCGGGCGACGCGGGACCGAACTCGTCGCCGCCCGCTGAGCGCTCAGGCCAGGTCCACGCCGTCCCGGGTCAGACCGGGCGCGGCGCCGGAGTGCAGGCTGTTGCCGGGTGCCAGTCGCTGCACCGCGTCGTCCATGTGCGCCTCGAGCAGCGCCAGCAGCGACGCCTCGTCGCCCGCCCGCAGTGCCTCGATGATCTTGTTGTGCTCCGTGACGCGCTCGTCGACGCCCTGGTAGTTCTTGCTGTAGGTGTGCTGCAACGCCGACAGGCACATCCGCGTCTCGATCAGCAGCGTCCGCGCCATCCTGGCGAGCCGCCTGCTGCCCGAGGCCTCGATGAGCGCCTCGTGGAAGCGCAGGTCGGCCTCGGTCAGCGCGGTGGGGTCGTCCTGCTGGTCGGCGTCGGCCATCGCCTGGACGGCGTCGTCGAGGAGCTCCGCCACCTGGTCGCGATCGTCCGAACGCACCACGCGGGTGGCGGCGGCCCGCTCCACGGCGGAGCGGGCCGAGTAGATGTCGTAGACATCGCCGGGTTCGAGGTCGATCACGAACAGGCCGCGGTGGCGCTCGCTGCGCAGCAGGCCCTCGGAGACGAGCCGTTGCATGGCCTCGCGCAGCGGGCCTCGCGAGACCTGGAATCTGGAGGCCAGCTCCGTCTCGCCGAGCTGGGTCCCTGGCGGCAGCGAACCGGTCGTGATGGCGTCCCTGAGCTGGCGCGCGATGATGGCCGCTGTGGATTCCCGGTTGACCGGTTCGATGTCCGCCAACATGATCACGCCCCCTTCGCCCTGAACAGGGTGCCGAGGTCGGGTACCTCCCGGGTGGTTCCGGTGAGCCGAAGCCCTTCCCAGATGGTCACCTGGTTGGCCGTGAGTACGGGCTTGCCGATGCGCTGCTCGATCGCGTCGATCTGCGCGAGCGTGCGCATGGCGGTGTCGGGGACGAGCACGGCCTTGGCGTCGGGGTGGTCGCGGCTGACGACCAGCTCCACCACCTGCTCCGGTGCCAGCTCGCCGACCTCGGCCGCGGTGTCGATGTCGGCGGCCGACATCGACACGACCTCGACGCCACCTCGCCCGAGGAACTCCACGAACAGCTTCGCCACGTCGTCGGGATAGCTCGCGGCGACGGCGACCTTGGTCAGGCCCAGCGAGTTCGCGGCGCGCACGAAGGCGAACGACGTGCTCGACGCCGGCAGCCCGCCAGCGGCGGCCGAGAGCTTGGCGACCTGCTCGGTCGCGCCGTCCCAGCCGTAGACGAAGCTGCCGCTCGTGCAGGCCCACACCACGGCGTCGGGCTCGTGCCTGGCGAGCAACCCGGCGCCCTCGGCGAGGCGAGCCGGCGAGCCGAGATCGAGCAGCTCGGCGACCGCGTGCAGGTCGGTCCCGTAGATGTGCTCGACTGGCAGGCGCGCACCGTCACCGAGCATGCGCTCGGCCAGCGGGTAGTCGTCCTCCGCCGCGTGGTCCGGGTAGATGAAGCCGATCGTGGGCACTGAACACCTCCTTGCAGATTGTCGACAATCCTACGCGTATTGGTCAAGACACCTCGCGCAGCCACTTGCCGGGACCGACGATCGGCAGGCCCATGCGCTTGAGGCAGGCCCACATCGTGAGCTGGTTGGCCGTGAGCACGGGCTTGCCGAGCGCGTTCTCCAGCGGCTCGATCACGTCGTAGGTCGGCAGGTTGGTGCAGCTGACGAAGATCGCCTCGGCGTCGTCGTGGTTGGCGGCGACGATCCGCTCGACGATGGTGCGGTAGGCGACCTTCCAGATGCCACCGCCGAGCCCGAGGTGGTCGCTCGACATCGTTCGCACCCCGAGCTCGTCGAGGAAGTCGTGGAGCTTGCCGGTGAGGTCCGCGTCGTAGGGGGTCAGCACCGAGATCCGCGACAGGTTGAGCTGCTGCAGCACCTCGGCCAGCGCGCCCGAGGTGGTGACGGCGGCGGGAGCACCGGCGTCGCAGATCACCTTGGTCAACGTCTTCTCCGCGTCGACGCCGCTGACGAAGCTGCCCGACGTGCAGAGATAGGCCACCACCTCCGGCTCCACGTGGAGCACGTCGCGGGTCGCCGCGGCGAGGTGGTGGGCGTTGCTGACCAGATGCGCCATCTCCATGCTCACCGGAACCGGCTCGTACGGGGTTCTGGCGAGGTGCAGCGAGACCTCCATCGGCACCCACCGCCAGAGCTCACGCTCCAGCGCCAGATCGAACGGGGCGATCACGCCGACACCCCGTTGGGCCAGCGGCCCTTCGAAGAGGGGGAAGTCCAGGGCTGCGAAATCCAAGGCTCTACCTCCGACGACTTTCTTTGCAGGAGTGTGCCTCCGGGGGTACTCCTCGGATTGTTGACAATCATACGACTGACTCTTACCGTGTCAACGTGAGTGGCACGGAATCACCGGTGCTCGCGGTTCTGTGTGGGGACAAGCACCCCCCGGACATGGAGCCCATCGAGCAAATGGCGGCAGTACGTTACACCGACGCCGACGGTCTGGCCGACGCCTTGCGCGACGCCGACGCGTTGTTCGTCTACGACTTTCTCTCCTCGGCCGTACCCGATGCCTGGCATGCCGCGAACCGGCTGCGCTGGCTGCACATCGCGAGCGCGGGCGTCGACCCCGTGATGTTCCCAGGGCTGCGCGACAGCGACGTGGTCCTGACCAATTCGCGCGGAGTGTTCGACAACTCGATCGCCGAGTACGTGCTGGGTCAGATCCTTGCGTTCGCAAAGGATTTCGCCCGATCGGTCAAGTTGCAGAGCGAACGCACCTGGCTGCACAGGGAGAGCGAGCGGATCCAGGACCGCTCGGCGGTCGTCATCGGCACCGGTCCCATCGGGCGCGCGATCGCGCGCCTGCTGCGCGCGGCGGGGATGAGCGTCGCGGGCGCGGGCCGCACGCCGAGGGAGGGTGACGCCGACTTCGGCACCGTGCACGCCTCGGGGAACCTCGGCGAGTGGATCGGCGAGTACGACTACGTCGTGGCGGTCGCTCCGCTGACCGAGCAGACCAAGGGCATGTTCGACACCCGCGCCTTCGACGCGATGAAGGACGATGCCCGCTTCATCAACGTCGGCCGGGGCGAGCTGGTGGTCACCGGCGACCTGGTGGCGGCACTGGGCTCGGGCCACATCGCGGGCGCCGCGCTCGACGTCTTCGACATCGAGCCCCTGCCCGCCGAAAGTCCGTTGTGGACGATGGACAACGTGCACGTGTCGCCGCACATGTCGGGCGACTTCGTTGGCTGGCGCAACGCGCTGGTCGGGGTGTTCGCCGACAACTTCCGGCGGTGGCACGCCGGGCGGCCCCTGGTCAACATCGTCGACAAGCAGTTGGGTTACGTTCCGTCCAGTGGTTGACGAGCGAGGGCGCCGTACGACGGTCCGCCTCGCGCGACCACGTCGCACGCGTAGCCGCTGACCCACATCGAGGAGACATATGCCGAGCACCGGAATCATGCTGACCGCGAGCGAGCTGGTGGCGGCCTACTCCTCGGGGGAACTGTCTCCGGTTGAGGCCACGAAGGCCTCGCTGGAAGTGATCGAGCAGCGTGACAAGGAGCTGGGCGCCTTCACCCTCGTGGATCCCGAGGTGGCACTGGATCACGCGAAGGCGTCCGAGGAGCGCTGGCGCGAGGGCAACCCGATCGGCTGGCTCGACGGTGTTCCGGCCTCGATCAAGGACATGTTCCTGACCCAGGGCTGGCCGACGCTGCGCGGCTCGGTGTGCATCGACCGCGACCAGCCGTGGGAGGTCGACAGCCCGGTCACCGCGCGCATGCGCGAGAACGGCTTGGTGCTGCTCGGCAAGACGACCACGCCGGAGCTCGGCTGGAAGGGCGTCACCGACAACCCGCTCGACGGCATCACGCGCAACCCGTGGAACCCGGCGCTGACTCCCGGCGGCTCCAGCGGCGGCAGTGCGGCCGCGGTCGCCGCGGGCATGGGCGAGCTCTCGGTCGGCACCGACGGCGGCGGTTCGGTGCGCATTCCCGCGTCGTTCTGCGGCATCGTCGGGTTCAAGCCGACCGCGGGGCGCATCCCCCTGTTCCCGGCGAGCCCGTTCGGCGCGCTCGCGCACGCGGGGCCGATGGCGCGCTCGGTGGACGACATCGCGCTGTTGCTCGACGTGCTGGCGACGCCGGACCACCGCGACCCCACCGCGCTCGCGCCACCGATCGGCACGTACCGCGAGGCGGTGCGCCGCGACGTGCGCGGCATCCGGGCCGCGTTCTCGCCCGCGCTCGGCTACATCGACGTCGACCCTGAGGTCGCGCAGGCGGTGGTCTCGACCGTCGCCGCGCTGAGCGAGGCCGGGCTCTCCGTCGAGGAGGCCGACCCCGGCTTCACCGACCCGGTCGAGGCGTTCGACGTGCTGTGGTCGACGGGTGCGGCGAAGTGGCTCGACACCTTCCCCGAGGGCTCGGCCGAGCGGATCGACCAGGGCCTGCGCAAGGTCTGGCAACAGGGGCACACCTACTCGGCGAGCGACTACCTCGACGCGCAGGCCGCTCGCGCCGCGCTCGGCATCCACATGGGCGAGTTCCACCTGCGCTACGACGTGCTGATCACGCCGACGATGGCGATCCCGCCGTTCGAGACAGGCCACGACGTGCCCCCGGGCAGCGGGCTGGAGAGCTGGCCACAGTGGACGCGCTTCACCTACCCGTTCAACATGACGCAGCAGCCCGCCATCACCGTGCCCGCCGGGTTCACCTCGGGCGGTCTGCCGGTGGGGCTGCAGATCGTCGGTCCCCGGCACTCCGACGACCTGGTGCTCGCGGTCGCGAAGCTGGTCGAGGAGATCCGTCCCTGGGCCACCGACCGGCCCGCGGGCTCCCGCCGCTGAGCCACTGTCTCACGCGGGGACAGGTCTGCGTTCCAGCCCGCGGATCGACGGGCTCAGCAGCACCAGCAGTGTGACGACGGTCAGCAGGGCCGCTCCGCCGAGCAGCGTCGCCTCGACGCCGACGCTCTCGGCGAGCGGGCCGGCTGTCACCTCGCCCACCGGCAGCGCGATGAACGAGCCGAGCATGTCGTAGGAGTACACGCGCGCGAGTTTGTCCTCGGCGATGTTCTCCTGCAGCGACACGTCCCACGCCACCACGAACTGTTCGAGTGCGACGCCGGCCAGGAACATCGCGATGACCAGCGGCACGACGTGCGGCAGTTCGGCGAGCAGGGCGAGCGGCACGGCGTCGAAGACGGCGACGGCGACGCCGATGCGCAGTGCCCGCTTCGGCTGCCAGCGCGCCGCGAGCACTCCGCCCGCGAACGCGCCCACGGTGTTCGCGGCGAGCACCAGGCCCCAGCCCGCCCGGCCGAACGTGTCGTCGGCGACCGAGGGGCCGAGCACCACGAGGCAGCCCGCCAGCACGGCGTTGACCACCATGAACTGCACGACCACGAGCCACACCCAGCTGCGGGAGCTGAACTCGCGCCAGCCGGCGGCGAGGTCGGCCAGCGGGTTCGTGCGCTCGGTGCGCCGGGGGCCACGCACGCGCACGCGCCGGTAGGCCAGCGCGGCGGCCAGGAACACGACCGAGTTCGCGACCATCGCCCACCCGGGCGCGGTCGCGGCGATCAGCGCACCACCCAGCGCCGCGCCGGTGATGCGGCCGGTGTTGGCCGCCATCCGCACCAGCGCGTTGGCCGGGGCGAGTAGATCCGGCGACACCGTCTGCGGGGTGAGCGAGGCCGCGGCCGGCAGCGACATCGCGGCGACGGCTCCGTTGACGGCGGCGAGCGCGATCAGCACCGGAATCGAAGCATGTCCACTGAGGACACTCAGGGCCAGCAGGGCCTGCGTCGCCATCGCCGCGTACTCGGTGCCCTGCAGGATCACCCCGCGTGGCAACCGGTCGGCGAGCACGCCGCCGACGAGCAGCAGCAGCACGTTGGCGACCGACCGCGCGCCCACGACGAGCCCCAGGTCGGTCAGCGATCCGGTGAGGTCGAGCACCGTGAACGCGAGCGCGACAGGCGCGATGGCGTTGCCGAGCTCGGCCGCCGTGCGCCCGGCGAGCAGCGCGCGGAAGTCCCGGTGCCGCCGCAGCGGCGCCCCCAGTCCGGGCTTCACCGCTCGTGCTCTGGGTCGTCGCCGAGTACGAACAGCGCCACGGTGGCGCTGACCCGCTGGGTGCCGGGCGTCCTCGGCGGCTGGGCAGCGTCGTGCAGGCACTCGCTGAGCCGCAACGACAGTTCTCTGGCCTGCTCCCACGTTTGCTCGTCGACCCACAGCTCCGCGTCGGTCAGCGACGCGGGCTTGCCGGGGACGCGGTGACCGGACCGGCGGCGCAGCTCCTCGACCAGCGACGCCAGCAGCAACGCCTCCTCGGCGGGTTCGCGCTGCAGGAACCCGGTGCCGCTCTCGGGGTCGTGGCGGTAGCGCTTGGCCCTGCCACCCCGGATCCGGACCTCCTCGACGGCCTCGAGCAACCCGGCCTCGGCGAGCCTGCGGACGTGGTAGCTGACGTTGGCCTGGCTCTCGCCGAGCTCCCTGGCGGCCTCGGCCGCGCTCATCGGGGCGCCGGTGAGCAGCGAGAGGATCCGCAGCCGCAGCGGGTGCGCGAGTACGCGCAGGTCGTCGAGCGGGGTCTTCCTGGGCATGCCGCCGAGTGTCGCGCCACCCGACCACACTGTCAAACAGTTATTTGGAGGTTGGGCGGTCGCGCTTCGTTGACTGCGGTGAAGGGCACCTTTACTGCATTGAACGCGGTAAAGGTGCCCTTCACCGCAGTCTGGAGGGCGGCGCTACTTTGCCGCGTACTCCAGTTCGGCCAGTGCGGTGTCGAGGTGGATCAGCAGCCGCTGCAGGTGCGGCACGCTGCGCCTGCAGCCCGTGATCCCGAAGTCGAGGTTGTCGCCGTTGTTGGTCAGCGTGATGTTGAGGGCCTGCCCGTCGAGCAGCACCGAGGCGGGGTAGATGCCGTCGAGCGCCGCGCCGTTCCAGTACATCTGCTTGCGCGGCCCCGGCACGTTGGAGATCACGATGTTGAACGGCGGGCGCGTGTTGTTGGCGAAGCCAGGCAGCGGTGAGGCGCCCAGCGGGGCGATGTTCACCGCGGACAGCAGCAGCACCTGCAACGGCGTCAGCTGCTTGAACAGGCGCTTGCCGTCGGCCATCGACCGCGCGATCACCGCGAGCCGTTCCGCGGGGTCGGAGTGGTCGGTGCCGAGGTTGCACAGCAGCGCGCCGATCTGGTTGCCCGACGCCTCGCCCGAGTCGTGCCTGCTGCGCAGCGACACCGGGACCATCGCCGTGAGCGGCGCGTCCGGCAGGGCGCGGTGCTCGATGAGGTAGTCGCGCAGCGCTCCGGCGCACATCGCCAGCACCACGTCGTTGCGCGAGACCCCGGCCGAGGCGGCGACCTTGCGCACCCGCTCCAGCGGCCACGACTGCGCCGCGAACCGCCGCGCCCCGCCGATCGAGACGTTGAACATCGTCTTCGGCGCCTGCAGCGGCAAGGTCAGGGTGTGCTCGCGAAACGCCTCGGTCGCGACCTTCGCCGCCGCCTGCGGGACCGTGGCGAGCTGGCGCGCGGCACCGCCCGCGCCGCGCACGAGCGAGAGCGGGTCGGGCCTGCCCCGCCTGGGCTTCGCGTCGCGTTTCGAGCCCCACGGCGGCGGTCCGTCCATCGCCAGCGGGTCGTCGCTGAGGGTGCTCTGCAGCTGCTGCAGCGCCGAGACGCCGTCCATCAGTGCGTGGTGGATCTTGCTGTACATGGCGAAGCGGCCGTCATTGAGGCCCTCGACGAGGTGCACCTCCCAGAGGGGCCGGTGCCGGTCGAGCAGCGTGCCGTGCCAGCGCGACGTGAGCTCGAGCAGCTCCCTGATCCGGCCCGGCTGCGGCAGCGCGGAGTGCCGGAAGTGGTAGTCGAGATCGAGCTCGGAGTCCTCGGCCCACGCGAGGAACCCCCGCGTGTTCACCGGCCGGGCCGGCCGTCGCCGGAACAGACTGCGGACGTTGTCGGCGTCCATCAGCGTCTCGCGCAGGGACTTCAGATACTCCGGTCCGGCGCCGTCCGGTTTCGAGAACAGCTGCAGGCCCCCGACGTGCATCGGGTGTTCCCTGCTCTCGATGAACAGAAACATCGAGTCGGTCACAGGCATCATTGGCATCGCCGCCACCCTCGCATCGCTCGGCAGGCGGTTTTCGAGTCCGCCGTGTGGTGAGTCTACGTACTACGGTTGGTGGCATGACCATTCCGACCGATCCGGAAACCGGCGAGTTTCATCGAGCCCCCAACCGGTTCGCCGATCGGATCACCGAGGACGGCAGGGACGGCTGGCCGGTGGAGCCGGACCGGTACCGGCTGGTGGTCAGCAGGGCGTGCCCGTGGGCCAGCCGCGCGCTCGTGGTCCGCAGACTGCTCGGGCTGGAGCCGGTGCTGTCGCTCGCGGTCGCCGATCCGATCCAGGACGAGCGCAGCTGGCGGTTCACGCTCGACCCCGGCGACGTCGATCCCGTGCTGGGGATCCACTACCTCAACGAGGCCTACGCGAAGGCCGACCCCGACTACACCGGCGGCATCAGCGTGCCCGCCGTGGTGGACGTGCCCAGCGGCAAACTGGTGACCAACGATTATCCGCGGATCACGCTGGACCTGTCGACGGAATGGACCGCCCATCACCGCGAGGGCGCACCGGAGCTGTACCCCGAACCGCTGCGCGACGAGATCGACGAGGTCAACCGCGGGGTCCACGCCGACGTCAACGCGGCCGTGTACGAGGCGGGGTTCGCGAGCAAGCAAGCCGCCTACGACGATGCCTACCACCGGTTGTTCACCCGGCTGGACGAGTTGTCGCGGCGGCTGGAGTCGCAGCGCTACCTCGTCGGTGACACCATCACCGAGGCCGACATCCGGTTGTTCACCACGCTCGTGCGCTTCGACGCCGTCTACCACGGACACTTCAAGTGCAACCGGAACAAGCTCGCCGAGCTGCCGGTGCTGTGGGCCTACGCCCGCGATCTGTTCCAGACCCCCGGATTCGGCGACACCGTCGACTTCGACCACATCAAGCGGCACTACTACCAGGTGCACGAGCAGATCAACCCGATGCGGATCGTGCCGAGAGGTCCGGACCTTTCGACGTGGGCGACGCCGCACGGGCGGGAAGCGCTGGGTGGCAGGCCGTTCGGCGACGGTACGCCGCCGGGGCCGCCGCCCGCGGAGGAGGTCCTGCCGCCACAGTGGTGAACGTTTTCCGTATCCTCTGTGCGTGGGTCAGACCGGAGCGCATCGTCTCGTCGCGGCACTGACCGAGGTCGGGGTCGACGTCGCGTTCGGCCTGCCCGGGGTACACAACCTCCCGGTCTGGGACGCACTGTCGGAGCGGGGGATCAGGCTCGTCGGCGTGCGGCACGAACAGGCGGCGGCGTTCGCGGCCGACGGTTACGCGCGCACCACCGGCAGGCTCGGCGTCGCCGTGGTCACCACTGGCCCCGGCGCGGCGAACACGCTCGCCGCGGTCGGCGAGGCGATGGCGTCGGCCTCGCCGGTGCTGGTGATCGCCACCGACATCCCCTCCACGTTGCGCAGGCCGGGTGTCACGCGGGGCGTGCTGCACGAGACCAGCGACCAGCAGGGCATGTTCGCCCCGGTCACCAAGGCCGGGTTCACCGTCGAGCATCCCGACGAGATCGCCTCCACCGTGCGCACCGCGGCGCGCCTGTCCCTGCGCGCGCAGAGCGGGCCCGTCTACGTCGGCATCCCCACCGACTTCCTGAGCACCGACTGCCTCGACCGGGCCGATGCCGAGCCGACCGAACTGCTGCACGCACTCGACATCGCCGACCTCGAGCGGGCGCGTCAGGTGCTCTCCACCGCGACGCGGCCGTTGATCTGGGTCGGCGGCGGTGCGCTGCGTTCCGGCGCGGGCGAGGCCATCGGCCAGCTCGCCGAGACGGTCGCGGCTCCGATCATCACCACGTTCGGTGCGCGCGGCATCGTGCCGCCCGACCACCCGTGCCGCGCGTCGAACCCGGTGCACGCGCCGGAGGTCGGAGCGCTGTGGGACGAGGCCGACGTCGTGCTCGCCGTCGGTACCGACTTCGACGGCCTGATGACGCAGAACTGGCGGATGCCGCAGCCGCCGAGGCTGATCGCCGTCAACATCGACTCCGCCGACGCCGCCAAGAACTACCCGCCGGACCTGTTGCTGCGCGGCGACGCCCGCGAGGTCGTGGAGCGCCTGCTGGTGGGGCTCACGCCGAGGCCGGGCATCGACGCGCTCACGCGCAGGCTCGACGAGATCGAGGTGCGGGTGCGCCGCCGGGTGCGCAAGGAGGAGCCGCAGGCCGCGGAGTTCCTTGCCGCACTGGGGGAAACGCTGCCCGACGGATCGGTGCTGGTGTCGGACATGTGCGTGGCCGGCTACTGGGTCGGCGGGTTCTACCGCGTCGCCGCGCCCCGCAAGCTCGCCTACCCGATGGGCTGGGGCACGCTCGGCTTCGGCTTCCCCGCCTCGCTCGGCGTCGCCGCGGCCGAGCAGGGCAGGGCCGTGTGCGTGACCGGCGACGGCGGGTTCCTCTACGGCGTGGGGGAGCTGGCCACGGCGGTGCAGGAGAACCTGCCGGTCACGGTCGTGATCGTCGACGACGGCGGCTACGGCATGCTGCGCTACGACCAGACCCGGGCCGGGCTGCCGCACCGGGGCGTCGACCTGGTGAACCCCGACTTCGTGGGCCTGGCCAAGTCGTTCGGTGTCTACGCCGATCGCGTCGACGGCTTCGGCAGGGCCTTTCGCCGGTTGCTGCGCGAGTTCACGCGCGCCGACGAGCCGAACGTGCTGGTGGTGAGTGCCGAGCTGAGCCCGCCGCTCAACACCTCTCCCCGCTGGTACCGGAAATGATTCACCGCTGACGCACAATGGCGGTATGGACGACACAGCGGAGCGCATTCTCCGGGACTCGAAGACGATCGCCGTGGTGGGACTGAGCAGGCACCCGGCCAAGTCGGCACACTCGGTGCCCGCCGCGATGCAGGCTGCCGGGTTCCGCGTGATCCCGGTGAACCCGACGGCCGACGAGCTGCTCGGCGAGCGCGTGTACCGCTCGCTGTCCGACATCCCGGACGCTGTGGACATGGTGAACGTCTTCCGCCCGTCGGCCGAGACTCCCGCCGTGGCGCGCGAGGCCGTGCGGATCGGTGCGAAGGCGCTGTGGCTGCAGCAGGGCATCGCCTCCGCCGAGGCACGGCGCATCGCCGAGGAGGCCGGGCTGGACTACGTCGAGAACCAGTGCATGGCGGTGGTGCGGGCCATCACGGGCATCACGAAGTAGCTCGCGGGTTCAGGAGTCCTCGGCCAGGTAGAGCAGGTCGTGCACGTTCAGCGCGCCGAGGACCGTCCTCGCGGGCTGCGGGATCGCGCCCCTGCGCTCGTCGTGCACGACGCGGGGCCGCACCAGCCGCACCGTGCGGCCCCTGGTCTCGAGCTCGCAGTGGCCCTCGGCCAGCACGTTGCGCACCCAGTCGGTGCCGGGTCCGTAGGTGAGCGCGATGACGAAGCCGCCGCGGACGCGGAAGACGTTGAGCGGGGTGCGGTAGGTGCGGCCCGACCTGCGGCCCCGGTGCACGAGGATGCCGAAGCCCGGTAGGCGGCCCGCGCCCGTGCGCGCGATGCGGTTGGTGACGACGCGGTTGAAGCGGGCGAGTCCCTGCGGCAGAGGCATGGTTCGCAGTGTGCCTCAGATGCGGCGCCGGGGCGTGGGGCCGAAGGTAGGGCGATGCGAAACCGGGCGACACCGGCCCCGGATCCCGCTAGTCTCGCGGTATGCCGTTCCTTTGACGTAGGACACCGAGGACACCGAGGACACCGAGGACACCGCTTCCCGGCGCCGCGCGCCCCTTCGCCAGGCTGATCCGGCTCTGGGCGCTGCTCGCCGACCTCGTGCCGCTGTACCCGCTGTACGCGCTGCTGTTCGCCGACACGGGGCTCTCCGACGCCGAGATCTCGGCGCTGTTCGCCATCTGGTCCGTCGTCGGCGTCGCCGTCGAGGTGCCCTCGGGTGCGCTCGCCGACCGGTTCTCGCGCCGCGGCGCGCTCGTCGCGGGCGGGGTGCTCCAGGCGGCCGGCTACGTGTTGTGGACGGCGTTTCCCGGGTTCACCGCGTTCGCCGCCGGGTTCGTGCTGTGGGGGATCGGCGCATCGCTGGTGTCCGGTTCGCTGGAGGCGCTGCTCTACGACGGCCTCGCCGCCGTCGGCGCGCGCGAGCACTTCGCGAGGTTGTACGGCCAGGTCAACGCGTTCGAGCTGATCGCGCAGATCCCCGCGGCCGTCGCGGCGGCCGTGCTGTTCCCCCTCGGTGGGTTCGCGCTCGTCGGCTGGGCCAGTGTCGGCACGTGCCTCGCGGCCGCGGTCGTCGCCTCGCGCCTGCCGGAGCCGCCGCGCGAGGAGTCCGAAGAGGACGGAGACGAGCTCGGCTACCTCACGGCCCTGCGAACCGGGGTCGTGGAAGCGCTGCGCAGTCCCACCGTGCGCGGCGCCGTGCTGGCGGTGGCGCTGCTGACCTCGCTGGATGGCATCGAGGAGTACTTCCCCCTGCTGGCCAGGGACTGGCACGTGCCTGCCGACGCCATCCCGCTCGCCGTGGTGACGATTCCCCTCGCCGGTGCTGCGGGCGCGGCGCTCGCTGGCCGGATCGAGCGGCTCCGTCCGGGCTCGCTCGCCCTGGTGCTGCTGACCGGGCTGCTGCTGTTCGCCGTCGCGGGAGCGCTCGCGGTCCCGGCGAGCCTCGCGCTGGTCGCCCTGTTCTACGCGGGCTACCGGGCGGTGCTCGTGGTGGCGGGAGCCAGGCTGCAGGAGCGCATCGACGGCGCGGCACGGGCCACGGTCACGTCGGTCGCCGGGCTCGGCACCGACCTGGCTGGCCTGCTGCTCTACGCCGCGTGGGCCGCGGCCGGCCTGCCCGCCGCACTCGTGCTCGGCCTGGTGGTGGCGGCCGTGTTGCCCTTCGGGCTGCGCGTGAGACCGCACGGGAGACGTAGCCTGCGGACATGCTGATCGACGACCTCAGGACCGAGCTGCCTGCCGATCGCCTGGTGGAGGACCCGGACGTCGCCTCGGGCTACGTGCACGACGAGGCCGAGTGGGCCCCGCACGGCAATCCGGTCGTGGTTCTCCGCCCGCACACCGCCGAGGAGGTCAGGACGGTCGTGCGGGCCTGCCTGCGCCACCGGGTCCCGCTGGTGCCGAGAGGCGCGGGAACCGGACTGTCGGGCGGCGCCAACGCGGTGGACGGCGGAGTCGTGCTGTCCACCGAGCAGCTCTCGGCGATCCGCGAGATCGACGCCACCGAGCGGCTCGCCGTGGTGGAGCCGGGAGTGGTGAACGATGACCTGCGCGCGGCCTGCGCCGAACAGGGACTCTGGTATCCGCCGGACCCGGCGAGCGCGCCGTGGTCGACGATCGGCGGCAACGTCGCCACCAACGCGGGCGGACTGTGCTGCGTGAAGTACGGCGTGACCCGCGACTACGTGCTGGGGCTGCAGGTGGTGACCGGTACGGGCGAGCTGGTGCGGCTCGGCAGGCGCACGGCCAAGGGCGTCGCCGGGTACGACCTCGCCGGGCTGATGGTCGGCTCGGAGGGCACGCTCGGCGTGATCACCGAGGTGACCGTGCGGCTGCGCCCGCTGCGCGAGCCCGAGCACACGGTGGCCGGGTACTTCTCGTCGGTCGTCGACGCCGGGCGCGCGGTGGCGGCCGTCGGCGCGGCGGGACTCACGCCCTCGGCGCTGGAGCTCATCGACCGGCACTGCCTCGCCGCCGTCGACGAGTGGAAGAACATGGGCCTGACCGTGGACGCCGACGTGGTGCTGCTCGGGCGCACCGACGCGCCCGGCGCCGCTGGCGAGCGCGAGGCCGAGGCGATGCTGGAGTGCTTCGAGTCGAACGGTGCGACCTGGGCCGCGCGCTCGACCGACCAGGAGGAGGCCGACGCGCTGTTCGCGGCGCGCCGCCTGGCCTATCCCGCGCTGGAGCGGCTCGGCCCGGTGCTCACCGAGGACGTGTGCGTGCCGAAGGCCGCCGTGCCGGAGATGCTCGCGCGCATCGAGGCCTCGGCGCGCCGCCACGACACGCTGATCGCCAACATCGCGCACGCGGGCGACGGCAACCTGCACCCGCTGCTCATCACCCCGCCCGGCGACGACGACGCCAGGGCCAGGGCGCAGGCGGCGTTCCACGAGATCATCGCCGACGCGCTCGACCTCGGCGGTACGGTCACCGGCGAACACGGCGTGGGCCTGCTCAAGCGCGACGGCCTCGCCGGCGAACTCGACGCGCCCGTGCTCGACCTGCACCGCGCCGTCAAGGCCGCGCTCGACCCGCACGGGATCCTCAACCCCGGCAAGGTCATCGCCTGACGGTCGAAGCCCGGGTGCGACGCCGGGCCTGGTGCTCGGCTACGCGGCGAACTCGGTGAGCGAGATCGAGGAGGGCGTCGCCGCGCTCGGCGCCGTGGTGCGCTAGGCGGGTTCCCTGCGCATGGCCCACGTCCTCGGGCCGTCGTCGGGCAGGTCCACCTCGGCGACCGCCTCGAAACCGAGCTTGCGGTAGAGCGCGACGTTGCCCTCCAGCGAGGTCTCCAGGAACGCCACAGACCCCGCGGCGTCGGCCTCGCGCAGTCCCGGCTCGATGACGGCCTTGCCGAGCCCCCTGCCCTGGCTGTCCGGCCGGACGCCGACCGTGGCGAGGAACCATGTGGGCGTGGTGGGCCGGTGCGGTGCCAGTGCGGCTTCCGTACGGGCCGAGATCTCGGCCCGGTCGCCCGCGATCCGGCCCAGTTCGGGGGCCAGCTCGGCGAAGACGTCCGCGATCCCCGTCGAGTCCGGTGTGGTCCAGACCGCGACGGCGTCGGCATCGTCGCTCACCCACACCCGCCCGTGCGGTATGCCGATCCGGGCGAGGAACAGGCGTTGCATGTCGGCGAGCCGGTCGAGGTGGTCGTCGGCGGCGAGGGTGTGGCGGGTGAACGGGTAGTCGGCGAACGCGGTGCGCAGGGTCTCGACGGCGGGTTCCAGGTCGCCGGATGTCGCCTCGCGGATCAGGTGTGTCATCGGCCCGACGCTACCCAGGGGTGCTGACCGATTGCAGGAAGTGCGCCGCCAGCCCGAGCCGTACGGCCTCCGCTGGCCGCAGCCACGCGTGCGCGTCGTGCTCGGCCGGGTTGAGCACCACCTCGGCGCTCTCGGTCTCGTGTGCCATGTAGACGGTGGCGTGCACACGCAGGTCCCTGCCGGTCACGTCCATCCAGCTGAACCGGCCGACCTCGCGGCCGACGCTGACGGCCAGCCCGGTCTCCTCGGCGACCTCGCGCACCGCGGCGGCCTCCGGCGGCTCACCCGCTTCGACGGTGCCGCCGGGTAGCTCCCAGCTGCCGCCGAGAAAGGTGCCCGCCTCGCGACGGAGCAACAATACGGCCCCTGTCCGTTCGATGCGGCAGTAGACGAGGTGCTTCTCCGGGGTCATGGCCTTTCTCGCCGGTCCTGCGGCAGCACCACGACGCCGCGATCGAGGTCGACGCCGTTCGGCGTCGCTCCCTGGGCGTCCTCGTCGCGCATCATCGACATCGAGTCGCGGTGGTCGAGTTCCATCCGCTTGGTGCCGTAGAACAGCGCGGTGAACTCGTTGACGTAGGTGGTCGCGAGCGGTGTGCCCCGGCGCTTGCGCCGCCGGTGGCGCAGCGACTCGAAGGTGGCCACGGCGATCAGCAGGATCACCGACCCCGGGATGCTCCACTCGAATGCCGCGATCACGCGTACCCAACGAGCCGCGGCCAGGTGAGGTTCCGCCGCGGCTCAGCCGGTCAGCCGGGCCCTGATGTCGGTCTTGAGCACCTTGCCGATCTTCGAGCGCGGCAGGTCCGGCCAGATCTCGACCTGCTTCGGTGCCTTCACGCTGCCCAGCCGTTGCTTGACGAACGCGATCAGCTCGTCGGAGTCCGTGGCCTGGCCGGGGCGCAGCTGGACGACCGCCGTCACCCGTTCGCCCCACTTGTCGTCCGCCAGCCCGACCACCGCGCTGTCCTGCACCGCCGGATGCGCCAGCAGGGCCTGTTCCACCTCGGCCGAGTACACGTTGAAGCCGCCGGTGATGATCATGTCCTTGGCGCGGTCGACGAGGTAGAGGTAGTTGTCCTCGTCGAGGTAGCCGATGTCGCCCGTGTGGTGCCAGCCGTGCCTGCCCACCTCGGCGGTGGCCTCGGGGTTCTCGTGGTAGCCCGCCATCACGAGCGGGCCACGCACCACGATCTCGCCGCGTTCGCCCCTCGGCAGCAGCGCGCCCGCCTTGTCCATCACCGCCACCTGCGTCAGCGGACTCGGCTTGCCCGCGGACGACAGTCGTTCCGTGGCAACGGATCCATCCGCGCGGAAGTGGTCGGCCGGAGCGAGCGTGGAGACCATGTTGGGCGCCTCGGTCTGCCCGAACAGCTGGCCCAGTACCGGGCCGATCCGCCTCAGCGCCTCCTCCAGCCGGGTCGGCGACATCGGCGCCGCGCCGTACCAGAGGCAGCGCAGCGAACTGAGATCCGTGGAGTCGAGATCGGGGTGGTCCAGCAATCCGTAGATCACCGTCGGTGGCAGGAACGCGTGCGTGATGCGATGGTGTTCGATCAGGCGCAGGAACTCGCCGAGGTCCGGGCTCGGCATGATCACGACCTCGCCGCCGAGGGACATGACCGGGAAGGTGAGGACTCCGGCCGAGTGCGTCAGCGGGGCCAGCGCGAGGTAGCGCGGTCGCTCGCCGAACGGGTAGCTCATCAGCGTCAGCGCGGTCGCCGTCTCCAGGTTGTGCCCGGTCAGCCGCACCCCCTTCGGAGAGCCAGTGGTGCCGCCGGTTCCGGCGAGCATGCACAGCTCGTCGTCCCGGCTGGCGACGTCGACCGACGTGCCCGCGCCGCGCTCGATCCACTCGGCGAACGGGATCGCGCCCTCCACCTCGCCGTCGAGACACACCAGCGTGGTCAGGTGCGGCAGCGCGTCACGGATCCGCAGCACCAGCGGGGCGAAACGCTCCTGGAAGAACAGGCACCGGCAGCCGAACAGGTCGAGCAGCTGCCGGTTCTCCTCGGCTTCGTTGCGCGGGTTCACCGGGCACCACACCGCTCCGGCCCTGGAGATGCCGAACACGCACGTGAGGGCGAGCGGGTCGTTCGCCGAGAGCACGGCGACCCGCTCGCCGGGCTCGATGCCGGAGGCGTGCAGCGCGGCCGCGATCCGCCGGGTCGAGCGCTGCACCTCGGTGTAGGTCACCGAGACACCGTCGGTGGTCAGGCAGGCGGCGTCGCCGCCGAGTGAGACGCCCTTGTCCAGATAGTCGGTGAGCCGCACTGCTACCTCGCTGTAGTTGCCGGCCGGTGCCGGCCGCCCCCTGCGACGGCCGGCACCGGAGATCAGTGGTGGACTTCCAGGATCGGGTCGAGCACGAGTCCGAAGGCGCGCAACGTGCCGAGCAGCTCGCGGTGCCCGAAGGCCTGGCAGCTGGAGGCGAACCCGACCCGCCGGGGCTGTTCCTGCAGCAGGTGCGCCGCCGCGTGCGCGTTGAGCACAGCGGTCTGCTTGTAGTTGCAGTTGCCGTGGATGACGCAGTGCGCGCGGCCCAGCGGACCCGAGGCGTACACGGAGTCGAGCGAGGTGTTGATGCGAGGGTTCTCCCTCGGCGGCATCTCGTTGCGCACCTGGGCCGAGACGTCGTCGATGATCCGGTACTTCTCCTCGAGCGACGCGCCCTCCATCTGGGCGAGCGCGGCCTCGACGATCTGGGGGACGCCGAGCATCAACGGCCGGTTGAACACACCGCCGAGCGCCCGCACGTTCGCCACCCTCGGGTCCTTCTTGAACCACAGCGGATGCGACGTTCCGCCCCACGGCAGTGCCAGGCCGAGCTCGTGCTGCCCGGGCACCACCAGCTCGTAGAGGCCGCCGTCGGCCGGCCATTCCACGTACTCGTTCTGCTCCAGGTAGTAGGCCTTGGCGAACGCGGCGTTGGTCAGGATCGTGTTCGTGGACGCGACCGTCGGGTAGCCCTTCCAGAACACCTGGATGTCGAGGGTGTCGAGGCCGGGCGTCTCCAGACAGATGTTGGCCGCGATCTCGCCGATGGTGTACATCTGCGCCAGCCCCGGCGTGAGCACGAGGCCCTGCGCGGCGAACTCGGAGCCGTAGCGCTCGTCGGCGTCGATCATCCAGTTCTGCTCGCCGTTGGTGTCGGTGTAGTGCGCGCCGATGTTCAGGCAGGCCTGCGCCACCTCGTGCCCGTACCTGGCGAACGGGCCCACCGTGTTCAGCACGACCTTGGCGCCGCGGAACTGCTCGGTCAGCGAGTCGACGTCGTGCGCGACCTCCACGACCTCGTGCTCGACGGTCTCGATGCCGGGCACCGCGGCGACGGCTTCCTGGACGCGCTTCTGGTCGCGGCCCGCGGCCAGGAACGGGATGTTGTACTCGCGCAGGTACTCGCAGATGAGCCTTCCGGTGTAGCCGGAAGCGCCGTAGACGACGACAGGCTTGTCAGTAGCCATGAATCTTTTCCTTTCGTCCCAGTGGAAACCCGGTCACATGCCCATGCCGCCGTCGACGGGAAGACCCGCCCCGGTGATGTACTTGGCGGCGTCGGAGGACAGGAACACCACGGCGTCGGCCATGTCGTCCACCTGGCCGAGGCGGCCCTGCGGGGTGAGCCCGACGACGGCCGCCGCGGCTTCCTCGGGGGACGGGAAGAGGCCGAGCTCAGCGCAGTCGACGGCGAGCTGGTTGCCCATCACTGTCGGCGTCAGCCCGGGGTAGATGCAGTTGACGCGCACCCCGTAGCCGAGCTTGCCGGACTCGGCCGCGCCGACCCTGGTGAGCCGGTCGATCGCGGACTTCGTCGCGGAGTAGCCGGCGATGCCGGGAAACGCGATGGTCGCGGCGACGGAGGCGATGTTGACGACCGAGCCGCCGTTGCCCGCGGCGCCGCCGGGGCGCATGGTGCGGAACGCGTGCTTGAGGCCGAGCGCTGTGCCGAGCACGTTGACGTCGAGCATCGTGCGCAGCCCGGCCGGGTCGAGGTCGGCGATGAGGCTGGTGATCTCCACGCCGGCGTTGTTGACCACCAGGTCCAGCCCGCCGAGCGAGGTGCAGGTGTTGGCGACGGCCTCGGCCCAGCTCGCGTCGTCGGTCACGTCGAGCGGCACGAACTCGGCGGTCGCGCCCGCGTCGCGCAGCGACTGCACGGTCTCCTTGCCGACGTCCTCGAGTACGTCACCGACAGCGACGGCCGCTCCGGCTTTCGCGAGCGCCTCGGCCATCCCGGCGCCCAGCCCTCGTGCACCTCCGGTGACCAGCGCTTTTCTGCCGGTCAAGTCGTAACTCGTCATCGGAAATCTCCTCCTTGAGATCGCTGATCCGCCGCCGCTCGAGTACCTGCGGGCGGGCGCGGAGCGTGCACCGTGGGTCACACACTAGCGAGATTTGGACACTCGTCAAGATTTTCTCTGACAACTGTCCAAAGATCGAGGAGATAGACTCGGGGCCGGCCCGCAGCCCGCGGTCCGCAGCCACCCGACGGGACGAACACGTGACCGAGGTCGTCGAAAGCAAGCAGGACCGGATCGCCCGCCGCCAGATCGACAAGTTCGAGGCGCGGCGGACGGAGCTCGCCGTCGCCACCCTGCACACGCTCGCCGAGCTGGGCTACGCCAGGACGAGCCTGCGCGAGATCGCCCAGAAATCGGAGTTCTCGCACGGCGTCCTGCACTACTACTTCGCGGACAAGCGCGACCTGATCACGCACGCGGTGCGCCAGTACGAGGCCGTGTGCGTCACGCGCTACGACGAGGCGGTGGCGAGCGCGACCTCGGCCGAGGAGCTCAAGTGCGAGTTCGTCGGCATGTTCTTCGCGACGCTCAAGGCCGACGCGCCGCTGCACCGCCTCTGGTACGACCTGCGCAATCAGAGCCTGTTCGAGGAGTCCTTCCGCGAGGACGTGCTCGAGATCGACGAGCACCGGCAGGCCATGATCTGGCGGGTGGTCAGCCGCTACGCCGAGCTCGCCGGAGGTGAGCCCGCCACGTCGCCGGCCGCGGGCTACGTGATGCTCGACGGGATCTTCCAGCGCGCGCTGCTGCACTCACTGTCCGGAATGGACAGCTCGGTGGGGGAGCTGGAGCAGGAACTCGACCACGTGCTCGATCTGCTGGTGACCGCGAGCTGATCCGCGGGCGGGCGCCGGGTCGGGAAACGCGCGGCGGGGCTCTGGTGGATCATTACGGGGTGATGCCGGGCAAGATCCTCGAGGCCGCGGGCGTGCGCGGGTGGCTGCATGCGCGGTGTCTCGGCTGCGCGGGGGAGTACGGGTTCCAGCCCGACGAGCCCGCGGTGCTCGCGTCGGTGGTCAAGGTTCCGTTGGTGCTCGAGCTCGCTCGGCAGGCCTCGGCGGGGCAGTTGGACCTGTCCGACCGCATCCGGATCACCGCTGCCGACCGGCTCGGTGGCACCGGCACCGCCGGGTGCGCCGACGACGTCGAGCTGAGCCTTCGGGACGCGGCGCTCTTCACGCTGTCGCTCAGCGACAACACGGCCGCCGACCTGCTGTTCGACCGGGTCGGGCTGGACAACGTCCGTTCGTTGTTGCGGGAACTCGGGCTGACCCGGACCAGGATCGTCGGCTCCCCCAAGGTCGTCGTCGCCACCATGGCCGAGGACATCGGTGCGCGCGACGCGGCCGACTTCGCCCAGCGGTTCGCGGCCTTGACCCCCGGCGAGGTGTTCGCCACCCGCGCGCTCGATCCGCTGCGCACGTCCGCGACCACCGCGCGCGAGATGAGCGCGCTACTCGCCGCGATCGCCGACGAGACCGCGGGCCAGCCAGAGGCGTGCCGCTGGGTGCGTCAGCTCATGGGGCAGCAGCTGAACTGGCACCGCCTCACCGCGGCCTTCCCGCCCGAGGTGCGGGTCTGGGCCAAGACCGGTTCGCTGCTGGCTGTGCGCAACGAGATCGGTGTGGCCGAGTATCCGGACGGCACTCGCTACGCCGTCGCGGTCTTCACGCAGGCTCCGACGCTGGAGTCACGATTGCCGGATGTCGACCATGCCATCGGTGAGGCCGCGCGAACCGCGATCGAGCTGATCGATCACGACTCCCCGTACACCACGCTCCACGGTCGCGCCGGCGAATCCTGCTGAACCGGCGCGAGCGTCGTCACGCCGTCGCGGGCCAGTACCCTCGCCACGACCTCGGCCAACCGCGTTGCCTCGGGGTGGGGGTTCACCGTCGGCCAGGCCAGCGACATCCGCCACGTCAGCGCCCCGGCCTCCAGCGGTCGCCACACCACCCTGGGTTCCTTGCGTGCCACCAGGCCCTGGTCGAACGCCACGCCCTGCCCGGACAGGACGAGGCCCAGCACGAACTCCGGGTTGCGCGCGTGCTGCACGCTCGAGGGCCGGAAACCCTGCTCCCAGCAGGCCCGCAACGTCGCGTCGTACAGGCCGGGCGCGGCGGCTCTCGGAAACAGCACCAGCCCGTGGCCGGTCAGCTCGGACAGCGTCAGCTCCGAGCGCGCGGCCAGCGGTGAGTCCCTCGGCAGCACGACTCCCAGCGGTGTCTGGACTGCGGGCCCCAGTTCCAGCCCGGACACGTCGACCGGATGCTGGAGCAGCCCGGCGTCCAGCTCGCGATCGGCCAGCAGCCGAACCTGCTCGGTGGTGGTCAGTTCCTGCAGGTCGAGGCGCACGTCGGGGCAGGACTGGCCGAAGGCGGTCAGCAGGTCCGCGAGTACCCGCCCCGCCACCTCCGGTGGCACGCCGACCCGCAGCGCGTCGATCTCACCGCGGTGTGCCTTCTCGACCAGCGTCCGCATCCGTTCCCACCGCGCCAGCAGATCACGCGCCTCGGCGAGCAGGATCTGCCCCGCCTCGGTGAGCTCGACCCGCCTGCTGTCGCGGTCGAACAATCTCGCGCCGAGGTCGTTCTCCAGTTTCCGGATGCGCTGGCTCAGTGGTGGCTGGGCGATGCCGAGCCGTTCAGCGGCCCGGCCGAAGTGACGTTCCTCGGCGACGGCGACGAAGTAGCGCAGCGCGCGCAGTGGGTCCACGCTGCGACGATATCGGTTTACATATCGCCGCACTCGCCCGTTGGTCTTGGACAGCCGTACCAAAATCGTGCTGGGCTTGCCTCATGACTGATCGACTGAGCAGGCGCGGGATGTTCGGAGTGGGGCTGGGCGCCGCGGCTGTGCTCGCCGGTGCGACACCGGCCATCGCGCGGGCCACGAACGGCGAGGGACTCACACTGCGCTGGTGGGGAAACAACAGCTGGGAGATCCGGGTGCCCAGTGCCGACGGCACGAGCACGAAGACCGTGCTGATCGACCCGTGGCTGACGCGTTTCCACACCGGCACCTATCGGCCAGAGGGCGCCGACCCGAAGTCGAGGCTGTCGGTGAACACCACCCTCATCGACGGCTATGTGGACAGTGGGGAGCTGAGGGCGGACCACATCCTCGTGACCCACGGGCACTACGACCACGTGACGGACGTGCCGTACCTGGCGAAGAAGACCGGCGCCACCGTGTACGGGACCGAAACCCACCTGAACCTGATGCTGGCGCTGGGCGCGCCGGAGGACCAGCTCGCCGTCGCGACCGGTGGTGAGGCCCTCGTTTTCGACGGCTACACGATCCGGATACTGCGGTCACTGCACTCCGCGGCGGGCGCCCGCGCGGCCGTCGCCTTTCCAGGCACCCGCCCGAACCTCGGCCTTGAGCGACTGCCGAAACCGCGCTACATCAAGGACCTCGTGGAGGGCGGCACCCTCGCGTTCCACGTCGAGTCCGCGCGAGGCGGCAGCGTGCTGAACTTCGGTGGCTCCAACTACATCGAGTCCGAACTGGACGGTCTCCGGCCCGACGTCGTCCTCCTGCCCGCGGGCGGCGGGATGATCGCCGATTACGTGGGCAGGCTGCTGCGTGTTCTCGGCAACCCGCCCCACGTCGTGCCGACGCACTGGGACGACTTCGACCACCCGCTGACCGAACCGGCCCGCGACTGGGGCGGGCTGACGGCGTTGCGCGCGGCGGTCGCGGCCACCTCGCCCGCCTCGCGGTTCACCGTCGTCGACCACCTGCAGACCTTCACCCCCGCCAAGACCTCCTGAGGAAGTTCGACGTGTCTCGCAAGACGAAGAGATGGGTGCTGTCCGGCGGCGCGTTCGCCGTGGTCGCGATCGTTGTGGCGGCCGTGTTCCTGGTCCGTGGCGGTGCGGGCAGCCCGCCCGTCGCGGAGGCAGGGGGCGAGGACCCGGCCGCGGTACTCGAGCGGTACCTGCGCTCGTGGTCGGCCGGTCACGACGAGAAGGCCGCGGCACTGACCGACGACCCGGCCGCCGCCGGTGCGTTGCTGGCGGAGGCCCGAGCCGGGCTCGGCGCGGCATCCGTGACCGCAACGCTGAGAGGTGGCACCGAGGACACGGCGCACGTGCGGATCGCGTGGGAGCTGGGCTCGGGCCGGACGTGGACCTACGACAACGCGCTGACCCTGGTGCCAGGCAGCGGGGGGCCGATCGTTCACTTCACGCCCTCGGCGATCCACCCCGAGCTGGGTGAGGGCGACCGGCTCGTCACGCGCGCGGCCGCCGCCGGAGCCGCGGTGGTGGATCGAGCCGGCACTCCGGTGCTGCGCTGGGAGGAAGCCGGGCCAAAAGCGGTGGATCCGAACTTCGCTCCGCTGGTGTTGCCGGGGCTCGGTCGCCTGGTGGCCGGTGACGGCTCGGCCTGGGCGGTGGAGCGGGTCGACCAACAGGGCGGGCGGCACGAGCTGCACCGCGAAGGCCAGGTACCGACGACGCCGACCAAGACGACACTGAGCAGCACCGTGCAGGCCGCGGCCAACGCGGCGGTGGAGAGCGCTGACTTCCCCGCCATGCTCGTCGCGATCCAGCCATCGACGGGCGACATACTGGCCGTCGCTCAGAACACGCGGGTCACCGAGGGCAACCCGTTGACAGGTCTGTACGCCCCCGGCTCGACGTTCAAGATCGCCACGGCGGCCGCGGCGCTGGAGCACGGCCTGGCCGGCGCCGACGCGGAGCTGCCCTGCCCCGCGACCATCCGGATCGAGCACCGGACCATACCCAACGACGAGATGTTCACCTTTCCCTCGCTGCCGTTGCATTCGGCGTTCGCGCACTCCTGCAACACGACCTTCGCGCAGCTGGCCTCGGAGCTGCCTGCCGACGGGCTGGCGCGAGCGGCCGGCCAGTTCGGCCTGAACGCCGACTTCACCATTCCCGGCATCACCACCGAAGCGGGCAAGGTGATTCCCGCGAGCAGTTCCGCCGACCAGGTCGAGTCGTCGATCGGCCAGGGCTCGGTGCAGGCCAGTCCGTTCGGGCTCGCGTTGATGGCGGCGACCGTCGCGGAAGGCGGGCCTGTGACACCGCAACTGGTCGATGGCCAGGCGACCACGGTCAACACGGCCTACGACGGTCCTTCGCCCGCGGTGATCGACGCGCTGCGGTCGATGATGCGCGAGGTGGTCACCGACGGCACCGCGACCGCCCTGAGCGGCAGCGGCAGCGTGTACGGCAAGACGGGCACGGCGCAGTACGGCGATGGCAGTCAGGCCAACGGATGGTTCGTCGGCTACCGCGGCGACCTCGCGTTCTCGGTGCTGACGCTTGCCTCCAACTCGTCGAAGCCCGCGGTGTCGCTGTCCGCGACGTTCTTCGACGGGCTGCAGTGACCGTGCGCGCCGACCGCCACTTCGAGGAGACCTTGATGTCAGCACGACCGAGCACCACCCGACGCGGCTTCCTGGCCTTGGCGGGGCTCGCGTCGCTTGCCGCGTGCACCACTGGCGCGACGACTGGCACGACGGCAACGCGGCGGCCGAGTCCCGAACCGGCGCGCCCCACCAACGCGGCGCACGACCAGCTCGCCGAGCTGGAGCGGAAGTACGGGGCGCGGCTGGGCGTCCACGCCGTCGCCACCGACACCGGAGCCACCATCGCCTACCGGGCCGACGAGCGGTTCGCGTTCTGCTCGACCTTCAAGTTCCTGGCCGCGGCCGCGGTGCTGCATCGCAACCCGCTGTCGCATCTGGACACGACTGTCAACTACAGCGAGGTGGACCTGATGACGAGCTCGGTGATCACCGAGCGGCATGTGGACACCGGGATGACGATCCGCCAGGTCTGTGACGCCGCCGTCCGCTACAGCGACGGGACGGCCGGCAACCTCCTGCTCCGTGATCTCGGAGGTCCCGCCGAAGTGACGGCGTACGCACGCCGGCTCGGCGATGGTGTCACCCGCATGGACCGGTTCGAACCCGACATCACCGAGGCATCCCCCGGCGACCCACGCGACACGAGCTCACCCCGGGCGATGGGCCACGACCTCCGCGAGATCGTTCTGGGCAGCGCGCTCACGCCGGAGAAGCGCGCCTTCCTTCGTGATCTGCTGGAACGCAACGCCACCAAGGCGGGCGCCATGCGCATCAAGGCCGGCGTGCCCGCCGAGTGGGTCGTCGCGGGCAAGACCGGGACCGGCGACTATGGGACCCTCAACGACATCGCGGTCGTGTTTCCTTCCGGGTCGGCACCGCTCGTCATCTCGATCATGTCGAGCAAGACAGCCAGGGACGCCGAGTACGAGCAAGGCCTCATCGCGGAGGCCGCCGCGATCGCGGCGACCCTCGCCTGAACGCGGCGTGACCAGTGCTGAACTGGAGCGCGTGATCATGCCTTCGCCGTCAGGGTGTGTGGCCGCGCACCGGAGGCGTTGACATCGGTAAGCAAGCCGCCAGTCAGGCTGACGATCGTGTGAAGACGGTCAAGAATGTTGACTCAGCGGCTGGAAAATGGGCGTTTCGAGGGGAGTGGCCTGCTGAGTCAAGGAGCCGGTTTCGACGAGACAGCGCGTGTGTTGTCTCGCGCGGTGAGCGCTTGGCCCAACGCGGAGGTGGACCAGACGACGGTGGCTGAATGGGCCGGACTCTCACGGTCCTCATGGAGATCCACGCGGTGTGCCTTTGCCGGCCGGATGTTGTGTCCAGGCAGCGGGTGCGAGCAGTGCTCGGGCATGAGAGCTGATCGTGTCCACGCATTGTCCCCGGAGGGCCGCAGAGTGCCGGGTCTGATCGGGTCTGGCCGGGTAGGAAGTAAAAGGGCCTCGACCGGCGTTTCCGCTGGTCGAGGCCCTGCACCCGCAAAACGAAATGGGCGCCCTCGGCAGGATTCGAACCTGCGACACCTGCCTCCGGAGGGCAGTGCTCTATCCACTGAGCTACGAGGGCCCATCGCTGTGCGACCAGTGCAGCTTAGCGCATGCCCTCGGCCCCGTTCACCGGCGGCCCTGGTTGCAGCCGCGGGAGGGTGCGGATGCCGAACTCCTTGCGCAGCACGTTCCTCGCCGCGTGATAGCCGGCCATGCCGTGCACGCTCGGGCCCGGCGGGGTCGAGCCGGAGCACAGGTAGACGCCGCGCAGCGGGGTCGCGTACGGGTCGACGCTCAGGGTCGGTCTGGCCAGCATCTGCGACACGGTCACCGCTCCGCCCGCGATGTCGCCGCCCACGTAGTTGCGGTTGTAGGTCTCGAACTCCGGCGCCGTGATCGCTCTGCTCGCCAGCACCGTGTCCCGGAACCCCGGCGCGAACCGCTCGAGTTGCGCCGTGATCGCCTCCGTCGGGTCCACCGGGTCGCCGTTCGGCACGTGGCAGTACGTCCAGAGCGGGCGTTTGCCGGGGCGGGCGCGGTCCGGGTCGGCCGCGGTCGGGTCCACCACCAGTACGAACGGATTCGCCGGGCGCCTGCCCCGTTGCACGGCCGACTCGGAGGCGGCGATCTCCCGGTGCCCGCCACCGAGGTGCACGGTCGGGGCCGCGCGGACTTCGGGGTCCCGCCACGGCACGGGTTCCGAGACCAGGAAGTCGACCTTCGCCGAGGCCGGGCCGTACCGGAAGCGGGCGAGGCGGTCGCGGTAGCGCGTCGGCAGCCTCGAGCCCGCGAGGTCGAGCAGCACCGTGGGGCTGACGTTGAGCAGCACCGCCCTGGCCGAGGCCACCTCGCGCAGGTCCTCGATCGGTGTGCCGGTGTGGATGGTGCCGCCGTGGGCCTTGATGTCGGCCACCATCGCGTCGACGATGCGCTGGCTGCCGCCCTTCGGCACCGGCCATCCGCCCGCGTGCGCGAGGTGACCCAGCAGCATCGCCACGGCGCCGCCGGGCAGGCTCGGCAGCCTGCCGAGCGAGTGTGCCGCCACCCCGGCGAGCAGCGCCGGCGCGGTGGGTTCGGTGAACAGCCTGTTCGCTAGTGGGCTGCCCTGCAGCAGTGCCCTCGGAGCGAGCGCCGCCGCGGCGAGGACGTGTGGCGGCACGTGCCGCTGGTCGGAGAGCACCAGGTCTGCGATGGACTCGCTGTGCCGCACGAGCGGTTCCAGCAGCCTGCGCCAGCGGGCTCCGTCGCGCCCGAGCCGTTCACACGTGCGGTCGAGGCTGTGGAAGGCGATGCCGGCGGGAGCGTCGTCGAGTGGGTGCGCGTAGCTGGCCGAGGGCACGCACATCTCGACGCCCCGTGCGCCGAGGTCGAACTCGCGGAAGAACCTCGAGGCCGCGCCCAGCGGGTGCACCGCGGAGCAGATGTCGTGCACGACCTCCGAGTCGAACAGCGTCGTCGAGCGCAGTCCGCCGCCGGGGGTGGAGCCGGCTTCGAAGAGGGCCACGGTGAGCCCGGCGCGGGCGAGAACGACTCCGGCTGCCAGCCCGTTCGGTCCCGTTCCGACGATGGCGACATCCACGTGCGCCGACGGTACGCGTCGTTTCGGAGCCTCGCCGTGAGGGAATCCGCAGTAGAGTATGCGAGGTTAGCCTCACCTGTATTGCACCTATGCGCATGTGACTATATGTTGTCCGAGGTCGGACACCCGAGCGACGACAGGAGGCACGGCGATGGGCCACGAACACGGCCATGGGCACGGGCACGCCGAGGTGGCGCGGTCCGGTAGCGCGTCCGCGCGCTACGTGCGCAGGCTCGCGGCCGCCCTCGCGATCGGCGCCGGGTTCATGGTCCTCGAGTTCGTCGTCGGGTTCGCCACCTCGTCGCTGGCGCTGATCTCCGACGCGGCCCACATGTTCACCGACGTGATCGGCGTCGGGATGGCACTGCTCGCCGTGCTGCTGGCGCGGCGCAGCGGACCGACGCTCAACCGCACGTTCGGGCTCTATCGAGGCGAGGTGCTCGCCGCGCTCGCCAACGTGCTGCTGCTGTTCGGCGTGGCCGCCTACGTCATCTACGAGGCGATCGAGCGCATCACCGACCCGCCTGCCGTGGCCGGACTGCCCGTGCTGCTGGCCGCACTCGCGGGACTCGGCGCCAACATCGCGTCGTTCCTGCTCCTGCGCTCGGGTGCCAAAGAGAGCATCAACGTGCGCGGCGCCTACCTCGAGGTGCTCGCCGACCTGGTGGGCTCGGTCGGCGTGCTGGTGAGCGCCCTGATCACCATGACGACGGGCTGGCGCTACGCCGACCCGATCGTCGGCGTCGCCATCGGAGTGTGGGTGCTGCCGAGGGCCGCGTCGCTGGCCAAGCGCACGCTCCGGATCCTCTTCCAGCACGCCCCGCGCGGGATCGACGTCGCCACGCTGAGCGGAGAGCTCGCCGCTCTCGACGGCGTGGAGGACGTGCACGACCTGCACGTGTGGACGCTGACCTCCGGCATGGAGGTCGCCTCCGCCCACCTCACCGTCGCGCCCGACGCCGACACCAGCGCCGTGCTGGCCGACGCGCAACGCCTGCTGGCCGAGGGCTATTCGATCGACCACGCGACGCTGCAGATCGAGGCACGTGAGTCCGCGCGCCGATGCGAGGAGCTGTCGTGGTGATCAGGGGTAGGGCAGCGGTTCGGCGTCGCGTTTCGCGAGCAGCTGCCGCATGAGCTCGGCCTCGGGTCCCTGCGACTTGAGGATGCTCTGGGCGAGCGTGCGGACCGCCCCCACCGACGAGTGGTCGTAGGCGTACTGAGCCATGTCCGTGCCGCCCTGGTGGTGGCGCAGCATCAACTGCAGGAAGTAGACGTCGAGCTCCTCGCCCGACAGCGACCGCAGCTTCGTGAGCTCCTGCTCGGTCGCCATGCCGGGCATCGCGCCCTCACCGGCCGAGGGCGAGACCTGGTCGCCGCCGTGGCCCGAGTGGCTACCGGGCTCGGTCATCCACGTCATGTACTCGCCGAGTGGCTCCTCGGGCTGCTGCCACAGCATCAGCCAGCCCTTCATGCGCCCGACCTGCTCGGTCTGGGTGCTGCCGATGTCGAACGCCAGCTGGACGATCGCCCGGTCGCCACTGTGGTCGCGCGCCCAGTTGGCCATCGTGACGGCCTGCAGGTGGTGCACCGACATGTCCTGCGCGAAGCCCACCTCGACGGACCCGGCCGCCGGGACGGGCTGTGGCTCGTCGTCGACCGCGCGGGAGAGCACCATCCCGATCGTGGCGCCGACCAGCAGCACCGCGAGCGTGGCGGCGCCGAAGATCAGCAATCGCGACCAGCCGGGCGTCTCCCGCTGTTCGGCCGCACCGTCCTCGGCGGCGTCCGTTCCGGTGTCCTGCTCCGGTTCGTCCGACGCCACGGGTCAGCCGCCGGCGGGAGGCGAAGGCTGCCCGCCCATCGGCTGGTCCTGCTGCACGCCCTCGGAACCCTTGTAGTCCATGCCCTTGGCGTCGGGGCCCGGCTCGGACGGGTCGAACGGCGGCGGGTTGTCCGGGTCGAAGGCGCCGGGGCCGAGCGCGTCACACGAGGCGCCGACCTCGGGGTAGGTGTTCGCGTTGCGGCGCAGCGCGGCGATGAACTGGTCGATGCGCTCGTCGTCGGCGTTCTCCAGCTTGAGCTGGTGGCCCCAGGACTGCAGCGCGATCGGCGAGTCGAGGCCCGGGTACGGCGACAGCATCGTGAAGGGCTTGCCCTCGGCGCGGACCTTGAGCTTCTCGAGCTCGTCGCCCTGCACCTTGTCCGGGTCGTAGGCGATCCAGACGGCGCCGTGCTCGAGCGAGTGCACCATGTTCTCGGTGCGCACGGCGTTCGGGTAGACGATGCCCGTGCACGCGGCCCAGAAGCCGTCGTGCGGGCCGCCATAGGGCGGGTTCTTGTCGTAGGCGACGCGCTCGGTCGGCAGCACGTGCGCACCGGCCTCGTAGGTGTCGGTGACGACGCCCTTGATGTCCTTCGACGGGTCGGGGTTCTGCTCGGAGGGAGCGAACGCCGCGGCGGCCTCCTCGCGGTCGCGCTGCGCCCGCTGGTCGCCGGAGGCGATCCAGTAGTACCCGAACACACCCACTGCCAGCAGCAGGATGGCGACGACCGCGATGATCGTGCCCCAGGGGGTGCCCTTCTTGGTAACGACAGAGCCCCGGGCCGCCTTGACCGCGTTGTTCTTGGGCTTGCCCTTGTTCTTTTTGCCGCTGGCCATGGCTCCCGTTTTCCCTCGAGGACGTAGGCGTACCGGCCCTGAAGTGTAGGGAAAGAGATGTAAGCGGCGCGTAGCGCCTCCGTGAGGGGTGGTTGGTCGGGCTGGCGGGTGGGCGTAAGCGGCGCGTAGCGCCGTCCCCGAGGGGCGGTCTGCCGAGCCTCACAGAGCCGCTGGTCGGGGGCCACTGCCTCCGTGAGGCGCCCTTGGTCTCCGGCCGTACACTCGGCTCGTGACTCCCTCCGCCCTTGCTGACCTCGTGCGTTCGTCTGCCGTTGAAGTGCTGTCGGCGCGTGGCCTCGACCACAGCGTCCTGCCCGACCCGGTCACGGTCGAGCGACCCCGCAACCCCGAACACGGCGACTACGCCACGAACGTGGCGATGCAGGTGGCGAAGAAAGTCGGGCTCACGCCGCGCGAGTTCGCGGAGGCCCTCGCCGAGGCGCTGGCCGCCACCGACGGGGTCGAGGCGGCCGAGGTCGCGGGGCCCGGGTTCCTCAACCTCCGCCTCGCGGCCGATGCCCAGGGCGAGCTGGTGACTCGCGTGCTGGCTGCGGGCGACGCCTACGGCCGCGGCGACGCGCTGGCGGGCGTCAAGATCAACCTCGAGTTCGTCTCCGCCAACCCGACGGGCCCGATCCACCTTGGCGGCACTCGCTGGGCGGCCGTCGGCGACGCGCTCGGCCGCGTGCTCGACGCACAGGGCGCCGCCGTCACCCGCGAGTACTACTTCAACGACGCGGGCGCGCAGATCGACCGGTTCGTCGGCTCGCTGGTCGCCGCCGCGCAGGGTGCCGCGACGCCAGAGGACGGCTACGCGGGCTCCTACATCAACGACATCGCCGCCGAGGTGATGCGCAAGGAGCCGAGCGCGCTGACGCTGCCCGAGGACGAGCGCGACGAGCTGTTCCGCCGCATCGGCGTCGGGCTGATGTTCGAGGAGATCAAGAGCAGCCTGCACGAGTTCGGCACCGACTTCGACGTGTACTTCCACGAGGACTCGCTGCACAGCTCGGGCGAGGTCGGCAAGGTCGTCGAGGACCTCAAGGAGTCCGGCAGCCTCTATCCGGCCGACAACGCGTGGTGGCTGCGCTCCACCGAGCACGGCGACGACAAGGACCGCGTCGTCATCAAGAGCGACGGCAACCCCGCCTACATCGCGGGCGACCTCGCCTACCTGCGCGACAAGATCGGCCGCGGCTTCGAGCTGTGCATCTACATGCTCGGCGCCGACCACCACGGTTACGTCGCCAGGCTCAAGGCCGCGGCGGCGGCGATGGGGCACGACCCCGACGTCGTCGAGGTGCTGATCGGCCAGATGGTCAACCTGGTCAGCGACGGCAAGCCCGTGCGGATGAGCAAGCGGGCGGGCACGGTCGTGACCATGGAGGACCTCGTGGAGGCCGTCGGGGTCGACGCGGCGCGCTACGAGCTCGCGCGTTACTCCGTCGACTCCAGCCTGGACATCGATCTCGACCTGCTGCGCAAGCACAGCAACGAGAACCCGGTGTACTACGTGCAGTACGCCCATGCCCGGCTCGCGTCGCTGCTGCGCAACGCGGCCGAGCTCGGCATCGAGCGGGCCGCGGACGTCGACCTCGGCCTGCTCACGCACGCGAGGGAAGGCGACCTGATCCGCACGATCGGGGAGTTCCCCTCGGTGCTCACGAAGGCGGCCGAGCTGCGTGAACCGCACCGCGTCGCCCGCTACCTCGAGTCGCTCGCGTCGGCCTACCACAAGTTCTACGACGTGGCGCGGGTGTTGCCCCAGGGTGACGAGGAGGCCACTCCGCTCACCCACGCGCGCCTGGCGCTGTGCGAAGCCGCCCGCCAGGTGCTCGCCAACGGACTGTCGCTGCTCGGGGTCTCCGCCCCGGAACGGATGTAATGATCTAGATGTGTGCTCACCCCGCGGGGCCCCGGCACGCCGAGGTCTACCCGCACGTCGATCAGGCAGGTTTTCCTCCCTCCTCCGCGGCGGAGCTGGACAAGCTCTATCCGAAGGTCTGGCCACGCAACACGTACCGGGCGCCTGACGGCGTCGTGCGCATCGCGGGAGTCGATGTCCGCGAACTCGCGCGCACCTACGGCACGCCGCTGTTCGTCGTGGACGAGGCCGACTTCAAGGCCCGCTGCGCCGAGTACGCGGAGGCCTTCGACGACCCGGCTCTCGTGCACTACGCGTCCAAGGCGTTCCTGTGCACCGAGATCGCGCGCTGGGTCGCGGGCCAGGGCCTGAGCCTCGACGTCTGCAGTGGCGGCGAGCTCGCGATCGCCCAGCGAGCCGAGTTCCCGCCCGATCGGATCACCTTCCACGGCAACAACAAGTCGGTGGAGGAGCTGGAGACCGCGGTGGGGGCCGGAGTCGGCACCGTGGTGCTCGACTCGTTCTACGAGATCGCCAGGCTCGCCGACATCGCCGAGCGGCACGGCGTGGTGCAGTCGGTGCTCGTGCGGGTCACCGTGGGCGTCGAGGCGCACACGCACGAGTTCATCGCGACCGCGCACGAGGACCAGAAGTTCGGGTTCTCTCTCGCCTCCGGCGACGCGGCCGAGGCGGTGCGCAGGGTCCTCAACGCGTCGTCGCTGCGGCTGGTGGGCCTGCACAGCCACATCGGGTCGCAGATCTTCGACGCCGACGGCTTCGAGGTCGCCGCGCGCCGGGTCATCGGCCTGCTCGCCGAGCTGCGCAAGGAACACGGCGCCGACGCGCTCGAATCCCTGTCCACTGTGGACCTGGGTGGTGGCTTCGGTATCGCCTACACCGACAAGGACAACCCGCCGCCGCCCGCGCAGATGGTGACCCAGATCCGCGACATCGTGCGCAAGGAGTGCGCGTTCGCCGACATCCCGGTGCCGCGCATCGCCGGCGAGCCGGGCAGGGCCATCGCTGGTCCAGGCACGGTGACGCTCTACGAGGTGGGCACCATCAAGGACGTGGCGCTGGGCGACAACGTGGCGCGCCGCTACGTGAGCGTCGACGGCGGCATGAGCGACAACATCCGCACCGCGCTGTACGACGCGGCGTACGACGTGCGGCTGGTGTCGCGCGCCAGCGACGACGGCCAGCCGGAGTCGCCGAGCGCCGTGTTGTCCCGAGTCGTGGGAAAGCACTGTGAGTCCGGCGACATCGTGGTCCGCGACTGCTGGTTGCCCGACACCCTGGCAGCTGGTGATCTGCTCGCCGTCGCGGCGACGGGCGCCTACTGCTACTCGATGGCCAGCAACTACAACCGGCAACCGCGGCCGGCGGTGGTCGCCGTGCGCAACGGCAACCACCGGCTGCTGCTGCGCAGGGAGACGAACGAGGACATGCTGCGACTGGAGGTGTCGTGAGCGAAAATCGCGAAGCCGTGCTCACGAAAGCCGACCGGATGCGGGTGTCCCGCAGGAAGCTGGAGGTGTCATGAGCGTGGCCACGCTCGACGGGCGGACGGTCAGGGTTGCGCTGCTCGGCTGCGGCACGGTCGGCAGCGAGGTCACGCGCATGCTGCTCGGCGACGCCGACGAGCTCGCGGCACGGGTCGGTGCGCCGGTCGAGCTCGCCGGGATCGCGGTGCGCAGGCCCGACAAGCACCCCGAGCTCCCGCAGCACCTGCTCACCGCTGACGCCGGCGCACTAGTCGAGTCCGATGTGGACATCGTGGTGGAGCTGATCGGCGGCATCGAGCCGGTGCGCGGCTGGCTGCTCACCGCGCTGCGCAAGGGCAAGTCGGTGGTCACCGGCAACAAGGCGCTGCTCGCCGAGCACGCCGCGGAGCTGGCGGAGGCCGCCGACGCCTCGGGTGCCGACCTCTACTACGAGGCCTCCGTCGCTGGTGCCATCCCGCTGCTGCGCCCGCTGCGCGAGTCGCTGGCCGGTGACCGCATCACGCGTGTGATGGGCATCGTCAACGGCACCACCAACTTCATCCTGTCCGCAATGGACTCCACCGGCGCCGGTTATGCCGAGACGCTCGACGAGGCCACCAGGCTCGGCTACGCGGAGGCCGACCCCACGGCCGACGTCGACGGCTACGACGCCGCCTCCAAGGCCGCGATCCTGGCCTCGCTGGCCTTCCACACCAGGGTCACCGCCTCCGACGTCCACCGCGAGGGCATCGCGGGCATCAGCTCCTCCGACATCGGCGCCGCCAAGCTGCTGGGCCGCACGGTGAAGCTGCTGTCGATCTGTGAGCGCGTGACCTCCGACGACGGCACCGAGTCGGTGTCGGCGCGCGTGCACCCGGTGATGATCCCGCGCAGCCACCAGCTCGCGGGCGTGAGCGGTGCGTTCAACGCCGTCTACGTCGAGGCCGAGGCCGCGGGCGAGCTGATGTTCTACGGCCAGGGCGCAGGCGGTGCGCCGACGGCGAGCGCTGTGCTGGGCGACCTCGTCGCCGCGTCGCGCAACCGCGTCGCGGGCGGCCGCGGTCCTCGGGAGTCGGCTCACGCCGCGCTGCCGGTCCGGCCGATGGGCCAGACCCCGACGCGCTACCACATCAGCCTCGACGTCGCCGACATCCCGGGCGTGCTCGCGCAGGTCGCGCAGGTGTTCGCGGTGCACGGCGTCAGTATCGCGGCGGTGCGCCAGCGCGACCGGCTGTCCACGGCGAGCCTGGTGATCGTCACGCACCTCGCTCCGGACGCCGCGCTGGAGGCGACTGTCGACGAGATCAGCAAGCTGGACGTCGTTCGCGAGGTCGTCAGCGTCATGCGGGTGGAAGGCGAGGACTCGTGAACACGGAGAACGCTCCGGTCAAGGCGGGCTGGCCCGGCATCATCAAGGCCTACTCGTCGCGGATCCCCATCCCGAAGGGCGCGAAGGTCGTGACCCTCGGCGAGGGCAACACGCCGCTGATGCCCGCGCCGCACCTGTCCGAGCTCACCGGCTCCACGGTGTATCTCAAGATCGAGGGCGCGAACCCGACCGGTTCGTTCAAGGACCGCGGCATGACCGTCGCGATCACGCACGCGCTCGCGAGCGGGCTGCAGGCCGTCATCTGCGCCTCTACTGGCAACACGTCGGCCTCGGCGTCGGCCTACGCCGCCCGCGCGGGCCTCACCAGCGCGGTGCTCGTCCCGCAGGGCAAGATCGCGCTGGGCAAGATGGCGCAGGCCGTGCTGCACGGAGCCCGCATCCTGCAGGTCGACGGCAACTTCGACGACTGCCTCGAACTCGCCCGCAAGACTGCTGCCGACTACCCGGTCACGCTGGTGAACTCCGTGAACCCGGTGCGGCTGGTCGGGCAGAAGACCGCGGCGTGGGAGATCTGCGACGCGCTGGGCACCGCCCCGGACATCCACTGCCTCCCGGTGGGCAACGCGGGCAACATCACCGCCTACTGGGCGGGCTACACCGAGTACGCCGCCGACGGCATCGTGGGCAACACGCCGCGCATGTTCGGCTTCCAGGCCGCCGGCAGCGCTCCCCTCGTGAGCGGTGCGCCGGTGGCGGAGCCCGAGACGATCGCCACGGCCATCAGGGTCGGCAGTCCCGCATCGTGGGAGCCCGCCGTCAAGGCGCAGACGGCGAGCGGGGGTCTCTTCGAGTCGGCCACTGACGAGCAGATCCTCGAGGCGTACCGGTTGCTCGCGCGCAAGGAGGGCGTCTTCGTGGAGCCCGCCTCGGCGACGAGCGTCGCCGGGCTGCTGCTGACCGCGGCCGACGGTCGCATCCCGCGTGGCTCCACTGTGGTGTGCACGGTGACCGGCCACGGACTGAAGGACCCGGCCACGGCCCTGGACGGCAACGTCGAGGTGGAACCGCTCGCCGTGGACCCGCGCGCCGTCGCCTCCGCGCTCGAACTGTCATGAGGCTGCGGGTCACCGTCCCCGCCTCGACGGCGAACCTCGGCTCCGGGTTCGACACCTTCGGGATGGCGCTCGGTCTCCACGACGTCGTCGACGTCGAGGTGCGTGACTCCGGACTCGAGGTCGAGGTGCTCGATGCGGGCGCCGGCGACATGGGCGCCGTGCGCACCGACGAACACCATCTCGTCGTGCGCGCGCTGCGCCGCGCGTGTGGCCAGCTCGGCGTCGCGGTTCCCGGGCTGCATCTGCGCTGCCACAACGCGATTCCGCATTCGCGCGGGCTCGGTTCGTCGGCGGCGGCCGTGGTCGCGGGCATCGCCGCCGGCTACGCGATCGCGGACCGGACGGTCGACGACATGGCGCTGCAACTGGCGGCCGAGTTCGAGGGACACGCCGACAACGCGGCCGCCAGTCTGTTCGGCGGATTCGTCGTCGCGTGGCAGGAGGGTGAGCGGTTCCACGCCGAGCGGCTCGACCCGCACCCGTCGATCCGGCCCGTCGTCGCGGTGCCGCAGCAGCGGTCGTCGACCAAGGAGACGAGGGGACTGCTGCCGGACAGCGTGCCGCTGGCCGACGCGGCGTTCTCCGCGGGCAGGACCGCGCTCGCGGTGCACGCGCTGACGGCGAAGCCCGAACTGCTGCTCGCCGCCACCGAGGACCGGCTGCACCAGGACTACCGCGCTCCCGCCTACCCGGCGACCGCCCGGCTTGTACGGGAGCTGCGGGAACACGGCGTGCCCGCGACGGTCTCCGGCGCCGGGCCGACCGTGCTCGCGCTCACCACCACGGGAATAGTTCCGGACGGCGTCGGCGTTGACGGTTTTGACGTCTCCGAACTGCCCGTCGACCTGACCGGAGTCCACGTGACCACCGAGGCATGACGGCTACAGTGAGGCACGCCACGCAGGGGGTGGTTGTTGCACCACGACCTCGGGCGGTCTACCCTCGGGGGCGTTAGGTCACCGTGCATTTCCGCACCCGGTGATGGTCCTGGGATTTTTCCCGGTGGCATCTCTTCCGTTCATTCGAAGCGGGTTCCCGGTAGACACGGTGGTCGGCCTCAACCCCGTGCTGGCGGCTCCGCCGCTGCGACTCGCCTGTCTCAGCCGGATCTGGTTGCACCGGGAACTACAACGCCGTC
This sequence comes from Prauserella cavernicola, assembly GCF_016595675.1. Taxonomy (GTDB): domain Bacteria; phylum Actinomycetota; class Actinomycetes; order Mycobacteriales; family Pseudonocardiaceae; genus Prauserella_A; species Prauserella_A cavernicola. The sequence continues at coordinate 553,512 of NZ_JAENJH010000003.1, forward strand.
TCGCAATTCGGACGCGGGCGGCGGTCCGCTGGTCCACCGTGGAGGCGTGGATCGGTCAGGAAGGACATGTGTGAGCAACACCGATCTTTTGAGCGGCGACGTGAATGCCCAGGCAGAGCCGGGCACCGGGGAGCAGACGCCGCAGGCTGGTGGTGCGGCCGCGGCACCGAAACGACGTCCTGGTGGATTGTCCGGGATGGTCATCGCCGACCTTCGTGCCCTTGCCGGTGAGCTGGGCGTCGGCGACACCACGGGTATGCGCAAGGGAGATCTGATCGCCGCTATCCGGGAACGTCAGGGCAAGTCCAAGCGGAGCAGGGCGGCTGGGGGCGACACGCTGCCGCTCGACGGTCTCGCCGACGGCAAGGCCGCTGAGAAGGCTCCTGCCGACAAGCCCGCGAAGGCTCCGGTCGAGAAGCAGACCGAGAAGGTCGAGCAGAAGGCCCCGGCCAAGTCCGACGACGCGCCCTCGGACCGCAAGTCCGACGAGGGTCAGCAGTCCGACGAGGGCGGCCGTCCCAACCGTCGCCGCCGTGGCTCCGGCCGCCCCTCGGGCAGCCCGGACGCCGGCTCGCAGCAGAAGGGCGACGACGACTCGTCGTCCGAGCAGCAGCGGGGCAACGACGACCGCAGGCAGAACAACAACCAGCGCGGTCAGCAGCAGAACAACAACAGTGGCAACAACAGCGGCGGCAACAACGCCGGTGGGGGTCAGGACGACGACGAGCGCGGCGGTCGCCGTGGTCGCCGGTTCCGGGACCGTCGCCGTCGCGGCGGCCGCGGCGAGGGTGGCGGCAACGCCGACACCGAGATCCGCGAGGACGACGTCCTGCTGCCGGTCGCCGGCATCCTCGACGTGCTGGAGAACTACGCGTTCGTCCGCACCTCGGGATACCTGCCCGGCCCGAACGACGTCTACGTGTCGCTGTCGCTCGTGCGCAAGTACGGTCTGCGCCGCGGTGACGCGATCACCGGTGCCGTGCGCCAGCCGCGCGAGGGTGAGCAGCAGCGCCAGAAGTTCAACCCGCTCGTGCGGGTGGACTCGGTCAACGGCCTCGAGCCCGACGTCGCCAAGAAGCGGCCCGAGTTCACCAAGCTGACCCCGCTGTACCCCAACGAGCGGCTGCGTCTCGAGACCGCCTCGAACAAGCTGACCACTCGTGTGATCGACCTCGTGATGCCGGTCGGCAAGGGGCAGCGTGCGCTGATCGTCTCGCCGCCGAAGGCCGGTAAGACGACGATCATGCAGGACGTCGCCAACGCGATCACCACGAACAACCCCGAGTGCCACCTGATGGTCGTGCTCGTGGACGAGCGGCCCGAAGAGGTCACCGACATGCAGCGGTCGGTGAAGGGTGAGGTCATCGCCTCGACCTTCGACCGCCCGCCGTCAGACCACACCTCGGTCGCCGAGCTCTCCATCGAGCGGGCCAAGCGGCTCGTCGAGATGGGGCACGACGTGGTGGTGCTGCTCGACTCGATCACCCGCCTCGGCCGCGCCTACAACCTGGCGGCTCCGGCGTCCGGCCGGATCCTCTCCGGTGGTGTCGACTCGACGGCGCTGTTCCCGCCGAAGCGGTTCCTCGGCGCGGCGCGCAACATCGAGGACGGCGGCTCGCTCACGATCTTCGCCACGGCGATGGTCGAGACCGGGTCCACCGGTGACACGGTGATCTTCGAGGAGTTCAAGGGCACGGGTAACGCCGAGCTCAAGCTCGACCGCAAGATCGCGGAGCGCAGGGTCTTCCCCGCGGTGGACGTCAACCCGTCCGGTACCCGCAAGGAGGAGCTGCTGCTCTCGCCGGACGAGCTCGCGGTCACGCACAAGCTGCACCGGGTGCTGCACGCGCTCGACTCGCAGCAGGCGATCGACCTCCTGCTCGACAGGCTGCGCAAGACCAAGACGAACATCGAGTTCCTGATGCAGGTCTCCAAGACCGCACCGGGCAACGACGACGACTGAGTACCGGAATAGCTGCCAGGTGGGGCGCGTTCTATCGAGTGCTGCCCCATCTGGCAGAATCATCCCGCTGATGTCCGGCTCCGGTTCACCTCCTCGCGAGGACCCGGCGGCCACTGAGAGAGGACCCCATGAAGAGCGGTATTCACCCCGAGTACGTGGTCACCGAGGTGACCTGCGGTTGTGGCAACACCTTCACCACCCGCAGCACCAAGGACTCCGGCAAGATCCACGCCGAAATCTGCTCGAACTGCCACCCGTTCTACACCGGTAAGCAGAAGATTCTGGACACCGGTGGCCGGGTCGCGCGCTTCGAGGCCCGCTACGGCAAGCGCGGCAAGAAGGCCGACGACGCCAAGTAGCTTCACTGACGGCGCCCGCACCTGCCTCTGGCAGGGCGGGCGCCGTTTTTCATGCGGTGTCCATCCGGCCATCGCGGCCGGTTCGGGAGAGGGAAACCAGTGGAATCGAGTGCTCTGCAGGGTCTGCTCGACGAGTACGCCGAGCTGGAGGAACAGCTGGCGGACCCGTCGGTGCACGCCGACCAGGCCCGGGCACGCAAGCTGGGCCGTCGCTACGCCGAGCTGGCTCCGATCGCGAAGGCGCGCACCGAGCTGGAGGGCGCCCGGTCCGACCTGGTCGCCGCCAAGGAGCTGGCCTCGGAGGACCCCGCGTTCGGAGAGGAGGCCGAGGAGCTCGAGGCCCGCATCCCCGAGCTCGAGGCCAAGCTCACCGAGCTGCTGCTCCCGCGTGACCCCTACGACAGCTCCGACGTGGTCATGGAGATCAAGTCGGGTGAGGGCGGCGAGGAGTCCGCGCTGTTCGCGGGCGACCTGCTGCGCATGTACCTGCGTTACGCCGAGCGGCACCACTGGAAGGCCGAGGTCCTCGACTCCACCGACTCCGACCTTGGCGGCTACAAGGACGTCACGGTGTCGATCAAGAGCAAGGGCGCCGAGGCCGACGGCGTCTGGTCGCTGTTGAAGTTCGAGGGCGGTGTGCACCGGGTGCAGCGCGTGCCCGCGACCGAGTCGCAAGGCCGCATCCACACCTCTGCCGCCGGCGTGCTGATCTACCCGGAGCCCGAGGAGGTCGAGGTCGAGATCGACCAGAACGACCTCCGTATCGACGTCTTCCGCTCGTCGGGACCCGGCGGGCAGAGCGTCAACACCACCGACTCCGCCGTGCGCGTGACCCACCTGCCCACCGGCATCGTGGTGTCCTGCCAGAACGAGAAGTCGCAGATCCAGAACCGGGCTCGCGCGCTGCAGGTGCTGCAGGCCCGGTTGCAGGCGATGGCCGAGGAGGAGGCCGCCGCGAAGGCCTCGGACGCCCGCCGCTCGCAGGTGCGCACGGTCGACCGGTCCGAGCGCGTGCGGACCTACAACTTCCCGGAGAACCGGATTTCCGACCACCGGGTGAACTACAAGGCCTACAACCTCGATCAGGTGCTCGACGGCGAGCTGACCGGTGTGCTCACCGCGCTGCGCGACGCCGACCGCGAGGAGCGGCTGGCCGCTCAGTCCTGACCCGCCGGGATTCGTCCACAGTGGTCCGTGCGGCCATTGTGGACTAATTTAGGTAGTCGGGTTCCCTTTCGGGGCAACGGATTTCCCGCGCCTGGCGGGCTTGGTCGTCGTCGTGTCCACGTGGGACCGGACTCGCCGGTGCGCCCGGTCGCGCCCGCCGAACCGGGCACTCCGATCGAGTGGACCGGGGCAGGAGTGGTGGACGCGACGCCCTCTTCGCCGCGTGCAACCCAGTGGGCCGCCGTCGCTTGTGCCAGTCTTGACAGGTGAAAAGACAGCCGTTGCGCCTCGCGATCCTCGAGGCGACCCGAATCCTCGAGCACGCGGGCGTGGCCTCGCCGAGGAACGACGCCGAGCTCATCGCCGCACACGTGCTCGGAGTCGAGCGGGGGCGGCTGCCTCTCGTGCCTCTGGTGGACCCCTCCGTGGTCGACGCCATCGGCCAGCTCGTCACGCAGCGCGCCAAGCGCGTGCCGCTGCAGCACCTCATCGGCTGGGCCGCGCTCGGCGCCATCGCCGTGTCGGTGGGTCCCGGCGTGTTCGTGCCGCGCCCGGAGACCGAGCTCCTGCTCGAATGGGGGCTCGCGCTGCTCAAGGGTCGCGAGTACCCCGTCGTGGTGGATCTGTGCACGGGATCCGGTGCGCTCGCACTCGCCGTGGCGCACGCGCGCCCGGACGCGGTGGTCTACGCCGTGGACAACGACGCCACCGCGCTCGCCTGGGCCCGGCACAACGCCGACGCGAGGGCCGCCGAGGGCGACACCCCGGTCCGGCTCTACTCGGGCGACGTCACCGATCCCACCGTGTTCGCCGAGCTCGACGGGCTCGTGGACCTGGTGCTGTGCAACCCGCCCTACGTGCCGGAGGGCACGACCGTGCCGCCCGAGGTCGCCGAGCACGACCCGCACCAGGCGGTGTTCGCCTCGGAGGGCGGGATCGACGTCATCCGCCACGTCGTCGCCATGTCGGCGCGGCTGCTCAAGCCCGCGGGAGGCGTGGCGATCGAGCACGACGACACCCACGGCGCCGCGGTTCCCGCGCTGCTGCGCACGCGCCGGGTGCTCACCAACGTCCGGGATCATTCGGACCTCACCGGACGTCCACGATTCGTCACAGCCCTACGGGGCTAAGCTCACGAGCCATGAGCGCGGTGTACGACTGCAGCAATCCGGACACCAGGGCCGACGGTCTGCGAGCGGCGGCCTCGGCTGTGCGGTCCAGCAGACTGGTGGTCCTGCCGACCGACACCGTCTACGGCATCGGGGCGGACGCCTTCGACGCGGGCGCCGTGCGCTCGCTGCTGCAGGCGAAGCACCGCGGTCCCGACATGCCGGTGGGCGTGCTCGTCGGCTCGTGGTCCACAGTGGACGGCCTTGTGCTCGGTGTCTCCTCGCAGGCCCGTGCACTCATCGAGGCGTTCTGGCCAGGCGATCTGTCCATCGTGCTGCCGCACGCGCCGAGCCTGGCGTGGGACCTCGGCACAACCAAGGGCACCGTGATGCTGCGGATGCCGCTGCACCCCGTGGCGATCGAACTGCTGCGCGAGGTCGGGCCGATGGCCGTGTCGAGCGCCAACGTGTCCGGCAGGCCGCCCGCTGCCACCGCCGCCGAGGCCGAGGAACAGCTCGGCTCGTCCGTGTCCGTCTACCTCGACGGCGGCCCGAGCGGTGAGCCCGTGCCGTCCACGATCGTCGACCTCACCGGTGAGGCGCCGCTGATGCTGCGGGAGGGCGCAGTGAGCGCCGAGGCGGTCTCGGAGGTGCTCGGCGTCGAGGTCGGCCCCCGGCAGTGACGGCGCCCGGTAGCGATAGCGTGGCGCGTTGTGACCCCGCCGATTCTCTTCCGCAGGGGATGACCGCTCGATGACCCCCACCCTGAGCGCCGGACTGCCCATCCGCGAGTACATCCTCGTCGGGCTCGTGTCGGCCGCTCTGACCTTCCTGCTGACCGCACTGGTCCGGCGCTTCGCCATCAAGGTCGGCGCCGTCGCGGTGCCGCGCAAGCGCGACGTGCACGTCATCCCCATTCCCCGGATGGGCGGCCTGGCGATGTACATCGGCGTGCTCGGTGGCATGGCGATGGCGCACCAGCTGCCCGTGCTGCGGCGCGCGTTCGACTACTCCTACGACCCGGTCGCCGTGATGATCGGTGGCGCGGTGATCGTGCTCATCGGCGCGCTCGACGACCGCTTCGAGCTCGACGCGTGGACCAAGCTCGCCGGGCAGGTCATGTGCGCGGGCATCCTCGTGCTGTTCGGCCTGCAGTGGGTGTCGTTCTGGGTGCCGTGGGGTGGCGACGGCGCGTCGCTGGGCCAGGTGCTGATCCTCGACCGCAACCAGGGCGGCCTGCTGGCCGTGTTGCTGGTGGTGGTGATGGTCAATGCGATGAACTTCGTCGACGGCCTCGACGGGCTGGCTGGCGGGCTCGGCCTCATCGCCGCGGCGGCCACGTGCGCGTTCTCGCTCGGGCTGCTCGCGTCGTCCGGCGGCGACGTCGGCACCTACCCGCCCGCACTCATCGCGGCGACACTGGCGGGAGCGTGTCTGGGGTTCTTACCGCACAACTTCCAGCCGGCGAAGATATTCATGGGCGACTCGGGCTCGATGATGATCGGGCTGATGCTGGCGGCGGCCAGCACGTCCGCGTCGGGCAAGATCAACTACACGTCGTTCGACGCGACCGACGTCGTCGCCCTGCTCTCGCCGCTGTTCGTGGTGGCGGCCGTGCTGTTCCTGCCGCTGCTCGACCTCGTGATGGCCGTGATCAGGCGCACACGGCGCGGGGAGAGCCCGTTCGCGGCCGACAAGATGCACCTGCACCACCGGCTGCTGGAGATCGGCCACTCGCAGCGCAGGGCCGTGCTGCTGATCTATTTGTGGGCCGGTCTGCTGGCGTTCGGGGCGGTCGCGGTGACGCTGTTCGACACCGCGGCTGTGTTCTGGCTCACGTGCGCGGGGCTGCTGGTGGCCGCGCTCGTCTCGGTGGTACCTAGACTGGGCCGACATCGCCCCGGAGGTAAGTCGGCGTCCCAGCGCTGAGCACCGGGGCAGGCGAGACGGCGAAGCGGGTACGGACAGGCATGAGTGACGACGCGGGCGAGCGCCCGGCCTCGGGCGCGGTCGGCTACGAGCCCGCTGACGCCGACGAGGCCGCCCAGGTCGGAGAGTCCGCCGAAGCCGACCAGATCGACCACATCGACGAGGCCGCCGCCCGCGAGGCTCGCGCCGCACACGCGCAGTCGGTCTACACGCTCGCCGACGCCATGATGCGCTGGGGCCTGCGCTTCTCGCTCCCGTTGTCGCTCGTCGTGGTCGGCGTGGCCATGGTGCTCGAAGGTCAGCCCGGCCTCGTCGGCTCGGGCTTCGGCGTGGTCCTCGGCTTCGGCTGCTCGCTGATCACCATCACGATGATGCGCATCGGGGCGACCAAGCCGCCTGCCAGCCTGATGAACCTCGCGCTCGGCGGGTACGCGATCAAGATGTCACTGCTGCTGGTGGTGATGCTCGTACTCCGAGACATCGACGGCCTCAGCAGGCCGTCGCTGGCGTTCGGCATGCTCGTCGTGGTCGTGTCCTGGGCGGTCGCCGAGGTCGTGGCCTTCAGGACGACGAAGACGCCCACGTTGATCATTCCCAGGCCCTCGCGCGCCGAACAGGCCGACTGAGCCTTCGCCGGGGGGCCCTGGTCCGGGCGAGTCACCCGTTAGTCACAATGACGCTGTCCGCTACCGGCGGTCGGAGTCCCTCCGTGGGCCCGGTGCCGGAACGGGCGACCTTCGCACGGCGTGGTCGAAGTGCCTCGCCCGTTCGGGTGACCTAAAAGTACGCCTGTACGGCTTGGTCGAGAACGGTGCTGGTACGGTCCGCGTCGAAGGTCAGATCCCCGTGTAAGGGGCCGGAAATCAATCCGGTACGTTAAGTCCAGGTTGTCACGATTCCCCCGGCGGAGTTAACGCCGGCCGGGAGAACCGGAAGGAGCCCTAGTTGGGCGCGCTGGTACTAGCCGCAGGCGATGTGTTCACGCCGCCGACGGCAGAAGCCTTCAATCTGCCGCCGATTTTCGGCTGGGTCACCAAGCCCATGCTGCTGATCGTGCTGTCGGTGGTGATCATCCTCGCCTTCTTCCTGCTCGCTTCGAGGAAGCTGAGCGTGGTTCCGGGCAAGCGGCAGTTCCTCGTCGAGTCGGCGTACGACTTCGGGCGCAACAACATCGCGCGTGAGCAGATCGGCGCTGCCGACTTCATGCGGTTCGTTCCGCTGATTCTGGCGCTGTTCAGCTTCGTGCTGGTGAACAATCTCTTCGGGATCGTGCCGATCCTGCAGTTCCCGACGATGTCCCACATCGGGTTCCCGCTCGCGCTGTCGGTGCTGGTCGTCTACCCCGTCTATCACTACGCGGGTATTCGTAAGCACGGCCTCGGCAAGTACCTGAAGAACCAGCTCGTGCCCCCCGGCGCTCCGAAGCTGGTCTACCTGCTGCTCACCCCGATCGAGTTCTTCACGAAGTTCGTGATGAACCCGATCACCCTCGCGATCCGAGTCTTCGCGGCCATGTTCGCGGGCCACCTGCTGATCATGCTGTTCGGGATCTCGGCTGAATACCTGCTCCTCCACGGAGACGGGGTCATCAAGGTCGTCTCCGCGTTCTCCTTCGCGGGTGCACTGGCGATGACGTTCATCGAGGCCCTGATCATGTGCATCCAGGCTTTCATCTTCGCGTTGTTGTCGGCCAACTACATCGGGGCGGCTCTGGCCGAAGACCACTGAGTCGGCTCCACTACCACTGGACGTCGAACGCGAAGACGACGTCCGCTCGAATCAAAGGCACAAGCTTCCCGTTAAACGAACACGGATGAAGTTGGAAAGGGAATACACGTGAGCTCCATTGTTCTCGCCCAGGCAGCCACCGAGACCAACATCAACACCGGTCTCGCTGTTATCGGCTACGGCCTCGGTGCCATCGGTGGTGGTATCGGTGTGGGCATGATCTTCTCCTCCGTCATCAGCGGCACCGCCCGCCAGCCGGAGGCCCAGGGCAAGCTGATGAACATCGGCTTCACCACCTTCGCCCTGGTCGAGGTTCTGGCTCTGCTCGGCTTCGTTCTCTTCTTCCTCGTCGGCTGACGTCGGTTCATCCGACGCCGTGAGTAACCGGACGAAGTGGAGACGACGATGATTCTGGCGGCTGAAGAGTACAACCCTGTTCTTCCGCACGTTGCCGAAATCATCATCGGTCTTATCGCCTTCCTGCTCCTTTTCTGGGTGCTGCGCAAGTTCGTTGTGCCGCGCTTCGAAAAGCTCTACGAGGAGCGGGCCGCGAAGATCGAGGGTGGCATCGAGAAGGCCGAGAAGGCTCAGGCCGAGGCCGAACAGGCGCTGGAGCAGTACAAGGCGCAGCTCGCCGAGGCCAGGACCGAGGCAGCCAAGATCCGCGACGACGCCCGGCTCGAAGCCGAGCAGATCAAGGAAGAGCTGCGGGTCGAGGCTCAGGAAGAAGCCCGTCGCATCGTGACGCAGGGCGAGGCGCAACTGCAGGCCCAGCGGTCGCAGATCGTCGCCGAGCTGCGCGCGGAACTCGGCCGCAACTCCATCGAGCTCGCCAGCCGCATCGTCGGCGAGGCACTCGAGGACGAGGCGCGCCGTCGTGGCACCGTCGACCGGTTCCTGGCCGAACTTGACGCCAGCGGCAACGGTGCGGCCGGAGCCAGGAACTAGGAGTAGTCGTAGATGACGCTGCATGCTGCGAGCCGTGAGGCTCTTGGCTTCGCCGAGAACCGTCTCGACGAGGTGCTCGGCGACGCGGGCAACGACCCGTCCGCCGTCGGGGAAGAGCTGCTCTCCGTGGTGGATCTGTTCGCCAGGGAGGTCGGGTTGCGGCGAGCCGTCGGTGACGGTTCGTCGGACCCCGAGGCCCGTCAGCGGCTCGTCAGAACCTTGCTTCAGGGCAAGGTGTCGGAACCCGCCCTCCAGGTGCTCGACGCCGTGGTGGGCAGCCGCTGGTCAAGCCCCCGTGAACTGCTCGACGGGCTCGAGTCGGTCGGGCGGACCTCGTTGCTGGAGAGCGCCGAGAGAACCGGCAAACTGGACACGGTTCGGGACGAGCTCTTCCGGCTCGCCCGTATCGTGGAGAACGAGCCGGAACTCGAGCGGACGTTGACCGATCGGGTGGGACCCGTCGAGGGCAGGCGGACCCTGGTCCGCAACCTCGTGTCGGACAAGGTCGACCCGGTCACCCGGGTCCTGGTCGAGCAGGCCGTCGTCCGCCTGAGGAGTCGGAGCCTCGCGAACGCGATCGACGAGCTGGTCAGGCTGGCCGCCGCAAGGCGCAACCGGTCGGTGGCCTACGTGACCAGCGCGACGGAGCTGACCGGCGAGCAGCGCGAGCGGCTCGCCCAGAAGCTCGGGCAGATCTACGGGCGGGAGATCGCGCTGCACGTGGAACTCGATCGCGCGATCGGTGCCGGACTCGTGGTCCGGGTCGGCGACGAAGTGATCGACGGAAGCGCGGCCGGGCGCCTGGACGCACTGCGCAGGCAGCTCGCGCGCTGACGCGAGCGCCGACATAACACATACTTTGCACAGTGGCAAGAACGAAGTGAGAGCGGGAACACGACATGGCGGAGCTGACGATCTCCTCGGATGAGATCCGCAGTGCGATCGAGAACTACGTCTCGAGTTACTCCCCGGATGTGAGCCGGGAAGAGGTCGGCGTCGTCGTCGACACCGGCGACGGTGTCGCGCACGTCGAAGGCCTGCCGTCGACCATGGCGAACGAGCTGCTGGAATTCCCCGGCGGCATCCTCGGCGTCGCGCAGAACCTGGAGCCGCGCCAGATCGGTGTCGTCATCCTGGGTAACTACGAGTCGATCGAAGAGGGCCAGGAGGTCAAGCGCACCGGCCGGATCCTCTCGATCCCGGTCGGCGAGGCGTTCCTCGGCCGCACGATCGACCCGCTCGGAAACCCGATCGACGGTCTCGGCGACATCGAGTCCACCGAGCGCCGCGCGCTCGAGCTGCAGGCTGCCTCCGTGGTGGAGCGTCAGCCGGTGTCCGAGCCGCTCCAGACCGGCATCACGGCCATCGACTCGATGACTCCGATCGGCCGCGGCCAGCGCCAGCTGGTCATCGGCGACCGCAAGACCGGTAAGACCGCGGTCTGCGTCGACACGATCATCAACCAGAAGGCGAACTGGGAGAGCGGCGACCCGAAGAAGCAGGTCCGCTGCATCTACGTCGCGGTCGGCCAGAAGGGCTCCACCATCGCCTCGGTGCGCAAGTCGCTCGAGGACGCCGGTGCGCTGGAGTACACCACCATCGTCGCCGCCCCGGCCTCCGACTCCGCCGGCTTCAAGTGGCTCGCTCCCTACTCCGGTTCCGCCCTCGGGCAGCACTGGATGTACCAGGGCAAGCACGTGCTGATCGTCTTCGACGACCTCACCAAGCAGGCCGAGGCCTACCGCGCACTGTCGCTGCTGCTGCGCCGCCCGCCGGGCCGCGAGGCGTTCCCCGGCGACGTCTTCTACTTGCACTCGCGTCTGCTCGAGCGTTGCGCCAAGCTGAACGACGAGCTGGGCGCGGGCTCGCTGACCGGTCTGCCGGTCATCGAGACCAAGGCCAACGACATCTCGGCCTACATCCCCACCAACGTCATCTCGATCACCGACGGGCAGTGCTTCTTCCAGTCGGACCTGTTCAACTCGGGTCAGCGGCCCGCGGTCGACGTGACCACCTCGGTCTCCCGAGTCGGTGGTGACGCGCAGATCAAGGCCATGAAGACGGTCTCCGGTTCGCTGCGTATCGACCTGTCCCAGTACGAGGAGCTCAAGGCGTTCGCCGCCTTCGCCTCCGACCTGGACGCCGCGTCGAGGGCCCAGCTGGACCGCGGTGCCCGCCTGTACGAGCTGCTCAAGCAGCCGCAGTACTCGCCGGTCGCGGTCGAGCAGCAGGTCGTCACGGTGTACCTGGGCACCAACGGTCACTTCGACCAGGTGCCGATCGAGGACACCGCGCGGTTCAACAGCGAGCTGCTGGAGAACCTCCGGCACAAGCACGACGACATCCTGACCGAGATCCGCGAGGTCGGTAAGTGGTCGCCGGAGCTCGCCGAGCGCGTCGTCGCCGCGACGGACGAGTTCAAGAAGGGCTTCACCACCTCCGAGGGCCGCACCCTCAACGAGGCCGAGGCCGAGGCCATGGACGCCGACAACGTGGGACAGGAATCCGTCAAGGTGCACCGTCCCGCGCCGAAGAAGTAGTGGGCTGACGCCATGGCACAGCTTCGCGAACTCCGATCCAAGATCCGGTCGACCAAGTCGATCGGCAAGATCACCAAGGCGATGGAGCTCATCGCCACCTCGCGCATCACCAAGGCGCAGGCTCGGGTGCAGGCTTCCCGGCCCTACGCGTCCGAGATCACCAACGTGCTCTCGGCGCTGGCCGGTGCGGCCGCCAACCTCGACCACCCGCTGCTCGTCGAGCGCGAGCAGCCGCGGCGAGTCGCCGTGCTGGTCGTGACGAGTGACAAGGGTCTGTGCGGTGGCTACAACGCCAACGTGCTGCGGGCGACCGAGGAACTGCTGTCGCTGCTCCGCGAGCAGGGCAAGCAGCCTCTGCTCTACGTCATCGGCGGCAAGGGTGTGAACTACTACCGCTTCCGCGAGCGCGAGGTCACCGACAGCTGGACCGGCTTCTCCCAGCAGCCGCGGTACGAGAACGCCGCGACCGTCGGCGAGTCGCTGGTGAAGTCGTTCCTCGCCGGTGCCGACGACCAGGGTGACCAGCCCGGCGAAGACGGCATGCTGGGCGTGGACGAACTGCACATCGTCTACACCGAGTTCCGCTCGATGCTCACGCAGACGCCGGTCGCCAAGCGCATGGCTCCGCTCGAGGTCGAGTACACCGACGAGCAGCCCCCCTCGGGTCTGCTGCCGACCTACGACTTCGAGCCCAGCGCCGAGAAGCTGCTCGGGGCGCTGCTGCCGAAGTACATCAACACGCGGATCTTCGCGGCGTTGCTGGAGTCGGCGGCCTCCGAGCTGGCGGCCCAGCGCAACGCCATGAAGGCGGCGTCGGACAACGCCAGTGAACTCGTGGAGACCTACACCCGGCTGGCGAACCAGGCCCGCCAGGCCCAGATCACCCAGGAGATCAGCGAAATCGTCGGTGGCGTTGATGCGCTCGCCGCTGTAGGAAGTGATGACTGAGCTATGACTAGCACTGAAACAGCCGTCAAGGGGCGCATCGTCTCCGTGACCGGGCCGGTCGTCGACGTGGAGTTCCCGCGCGGCCACATCCCGGAGCTCAACAACGCCCTCAAGGTCGACATCGGTTTCGAGGAGCTGCGCAAGACGGTGACCCTCGAGGTCGCCCAGCACCTCGGTGACAACCTGGTGCGGACGATCTCGCTGGCACCGCAGGACGGTCTCGTCCGTGGCGCCGAGGTCACCGACACCGGCTCCGCGATCTCCGTCCCGGTCGGCGACGGCGTCAAGGGCCACGTCTACAACGCGCTCGGCACCTGCCTCGACAAGCCGGGCCACGGCGACGACCTCGAGCGCTGGAGCATCCACCGCAACCCGCCGCCCTTCGACCAGCTCGAAGGTCGCACGCAGGTCCTGGAGACCGGCCTGAAGGTCATCGACCTGCTCACGCCGTACGTCCAGGGTGGAAAGATCGGCCTGTTCGGTGGTGCCGGTGTGGGCAAGACGGTGCTCATCAAGGAGATGATCACCCGCGTCGCCCAGAACTTCGGTGGTACCTCGGTGTTCGCCGGTGTCGGCGAGCGCACCCGTGAGGGCACCGACCTGTTCCTGGAGATGTCCGAGGACGGCGTCATCGACAACACCGCCCTGGTCTTCGGCCAGATGGACGAGCCGCCGGGCACTCGTATGCGCGTCGCCCTGTCCGCGCTGACCATGGCGGAGTACTTCCGCGATGTGCAGAACCAGGACGTGCTGCTGTTCATCGACAACATCTTCCGGTTCACCCAGGCCGGATCCGAGGTGTCGACCCTACTGGGCCGCATGCCTTCGGCCGTGGGTTACCAGCCGACGCTGGCCGACGAGATGGGCGTGCTGCAGGAGCGGATCACCTCGACCAAGGGCCGTTCGATCACCTCGATGCAGGCGATCTACGTGCCGGCGGACGACTACACCGACCCGGCTCCCGCGACCACGTTCGCGCACCTGGACGCCACCACCGAGCTTTCGCGGTCGGTGTTCCAGAAGGGCATCTTCCCCGCGGTGGACCCGCTGGCCTCCACCTCGACGATCCTCGACCCCGCGATCGTCGGCGACGAGCACTACCGCGTCGCCCAGGAGGTCATCCGGATCCTGCAGAAGTACAAGGAGCTGCAGGACATCATCGCGATTCTCGGTATGGACGAGCTCTCGGAAGAGGACAAGCTCACGGTGCAGCGTGCTCGCCGCATCGAGCGTTTCCTCTCCCAGAACATGCTGGTCGCCGAGGTCTTCACCGGTCAGCCCGGTTCGACCGTGCCGGTCGCCGAGACCGTCGAGGCGTTCGACAAGATCGCCAAGGGCGACTTCGACCACTACCCGGAGCAGGCGTTCCTGGGTATCGGCGGCCTCGACGACCTCGAGAAGAAGTACAAGGAAATCACCGGTAAGTGAGCCAAGCCGCGCGACGGGGCCGGTCCACTGTGGATGCGGCCCCGTCGTTCGCTTACTCACACCGTGGACTGACGGCGCGCCCACTACACTGGTGGGAAGCGCGATTCGAAGGAGACCTACGTGGCTGAGATGACCGTCGAGCTGGTGGCCGTCGAGCGTCGTCTGTGGTCCGGTACCGGCTCGTTCGTCGTCGCGCAGACGACCGAGGGTGAGATCGGTATTCTCCCCGGGCACGAGCCCGTGCTCGGCCAGCTGGTCGAGGGCGGCATCGTCAAGGTGACGACCACCGACGGCGACACCGTCACGGCCGCGGTGCACGGCGGCTTCCTGTCGGTCACGCACGACTCCGTGAGCGTTCTCGCGGAGTCCGCGGAACTCGGCGAGGAGATCGACGTCGAAGCGGCCAAGCAGGCGCTGACCGCCGAGGACGAGGCCGAGCGCACGAGAGCGGCTGGGCGGCTCCGAGCGGCCGGCCAGTCGGTCTAACGGCGACGACGAGCGGGAGCCGGCCATGGACATCGCGATTGTGGTCCTCGCCCTCCTGCTCGTGCTGCTCGTCGTGGCCGTGCTGTACGCATGGCGCTGGGTCCGGATGCGCAGGCAGGGTGGCGTCAGCGTCGCGTTGCGCTGGCAGCCCGACAAGCAACGCTCCGGCTGGCACCTCGGCATCGGCCGGTACCAGGGCGAGGAGTTCGTCTGGTACCGCGTGTGGAGCCTGCGCATCGCTCCCGACCGCGCCTTCCGCCGCGACGATCTCCAGATCGCCGACCGGCGAGAACCGATCGGTACCGAGTCCTACGCTGTTCCCTCCGGCTCGACCGTGCTGCGCTGTGAGTCGGGGCAGCAGGAGGCCATCGAGATCGCGATGGGCCCCGGCGCGCTGACCGGTTTCCTGTCCTGGCTCGAGTCGGCGCCTCCCGGCCACCGGGTTCCCCGGGCCAGCTGAGCCGGCCCGGGGCACGGCGAGCTCAGGAGCGGTCGCCGCCCGGCTTCCACAGCACGTCGCCGTCAGGGTTGGCGAGCCTGGCGAGGATGAACAGCAGGTCCGAGAGCCGGTTCAGGTACTTCACGGCCAGTGTGTTGGTCCGTTCCGCGTCGGCTTCCACGAGTGCCCAGCCCGCGCGCTCCGCGCGGCGCGCCACCGTGCGCGCCTGGTGCAGCAGCGCGGCCCCGGCCGTGCCACCGGGCAGGATGAACGACGTCAGCTTGCCGAGGCGCTCGTTGAACTCGTCGCACCAGCCCTCGAGCCGCTCCACGTAGGCCTCGGTGATGCGCAGCGGGGGATACGGCGGGTCGGGCACGATCGGCGCGCACAGGTCCGCTCCGACGTCGAAGAGGTCGTTCTGCACGGCGCGGAGCACGTCGGCGACCTCGTCGGCGAGACCGCCGAGCGCGATGGCGACTCCGAGTACCGAGTTCGTCTCGTCCACATCGGCGTAGGCGCCGAGCCGAGGGTCCGTTTTGGGCACCCGGGAGCCGTCGCCGAGCGCGGTGCTCCCCGAGTCGCCGACCTTGGTGTACACGCGATTGATCCGAACGGGCATGTCCGGAGTCTACGGCCGTGCGCGCCGGATTCCCTTGTCCGGAAGGGGCTTATCGCGTCCGGGCGCCCGGACGTTTCACCCGCGATCCGATTGTGATCGCTCTCAACGGTGGGTGTGCCCCACCGCGAGTGCGCCGGAAGCGGCAGGCATTATTGGCGTCCATGAGCGAGCACTTCGACGTGCATGGCGGCGCGCGGTTGGTCGGCGAGGTCGAGGTCGTCGGGGCCAAGAACAGCGTGCTCAAACTGATGGCGGCAGCACTGCTGGCGGAGGGCACCACCACTGTCACGAACTGCCCGCAGATCCTGGACGTCCCGCTGATGGCCGACGTCCTGCGCAGTGTCGGCTGTGACGTGGTCATCGACGGCGACACGGCGCACATCACGACGCCGTCCGAGCTGTCGCACCGGGCTGACTCCGCCGCGATGGGCAAGCTGCGGGCCTCGGTGTGTGTGCTGGGCCCACTGGTCGGCAGGCTGAAGAAGGCCGTCGTGGCGCTTCCCGGTGGTGACGCGATCGGTTCGCGGCCGCTGGACATGCACCAGAACGGTCTGCGCAAGCTCGGCGCCACCAGCACCATCGAGCACGGGTGTGTGGTCGCCGAGGCCGACGGGTTGCACGGCGCGCAGATCTGGCTGGACTTCCCGAGCGTCGGCGCGACCGAGAACATCCTGATGGCGGCCGTGCTGGCCGAGGGCACCACGGTGATCGACAACGCCGCCCGCGAGCCCGAGATCGTGGACATCTGCACGATGCTCGTCGAGATGGGCGCGAAGATCGAGGGCGCGGGCACCTCCACGCTGACCGTCGAGGGCGTCGAGTCGCTGCACCCGACCGAGCACCGCGTGATCGGTGACCGGATCGTGGGCGCGACGTGGGCGTTCGCCGCGGCCATGACCCGAGGCGACCTGACGGTGACCGGCGTGAACCCGCACCACCTCGAGTTGGTGCTGGAGAAGCTGCGCCTGGCCGGGGCGGACGTGACGACGTTCGATGGCAAGGGCTTCCGGATCGTGCAGCCGGAGCGGCCGCGCTCGGTGGACTTCGTGACGTTGCCGTACCCGGGCTTCGCGACGGACCTGCAGCCGTTCGCGGTGGCGTTGTCGACGGTGTCCGAGGGCACGTCGATGATCACCGAGAACGTCTACGAGGCGCGGTTCCGGTTCATCGAGGAGATGGTCCGCCTCGGAGCGGACGCGCGCACCGATGGGCACCACGCCGTGGTCAGGGGTGTCGAGAAGCTCTCCAGCGCTCCGGTGTGGGCCTCCGACATCCGGGCGGGGGCCGGGCTCGTACTGGCCGGCCTGTGCGCGGACGGGGTCACCGAGATCTGGGACGTCTTCCACATCGACCGCGGCTACCCGCACTTCGTCGAGAACCTGAACCGGCTCGGGGCCAGGATCGATCGCGTGGCCACCGAGCCTGAGCGGTCCTGAGCCTCAGCCGTCCGCGGCGAGGGCCGCGCCGAAGCCGACCAGCGTCGTTCCGGTGACGGCGTCGAGTGTGCGGCGCACCCTGCGGCGCGAGAGCCAGCCGCGGATCCGGTTGACGAAGAGCAGCAGGAGCAGCAGCCACAGACCGCCGAGCACGGCGACGGTGTAGGCGAGCAGCAGCGCGTCGAACGGCGTGCTGCTGACCGGGTCGAGGAACTGCGGCAGCACCGACAGGTACAGCGCGAGGACCTTGGGGTTGGTGACGTTGGACAGGAACCCCTCACGGAATCGGCGGAAGCCGCTGGAGCGTGCGCCGAGTTCGTCGAGCGTGCCGTAGTCGCCGCGCCAGGCGGCGCGGAAGGCCTGGAAACCGAGCCAGCAGAGGTAGGCGACCCCGAGCCAGCGCACGGTGTGGAACAGCGGTTGCGAGCGCACGATGACCGCTCCGAGGCCGAACGCGACGGCGGTGCCCTGCAGCAGGTTTCCCACGGCGATGCCGGTGGCCGCCAGCAGACCGCCCCGGAAGCCGCCCGCGAACGAGTTCTTGAGCGTCACGACCGTGTCCGGGCCCGGCGCGAGCACCACGATGATCACGAAAACCAGGTAGCTGCCGTACGCACTCCATGTCACGTGTCACCACGCTAACCGGGCCGCGACCTGGACGCTCGCGGATTTCCGTCACAGCGTCCGCTGGCACGGCGACGTGGCGCGTTACACGTCGCGGGGAGAGTTACCCCTGAGTACGCTGAGTCGTCAGCTGGCACGAGGAGGTGCGTCGCGGTGCCCTATCCGACCGACCGTGAGCGGGACAGGCCCTGGGTGATGCGCACCTACGCGGGACATTCCTCGGCCGCCGCGTCCAACGAGCTGTACCGGCGCAATCTCGCGAAGGGCCAGACCGGCCTCTCCGTGGCGTTCGACCTGCCGACCCAGACGGGCTACGACGCCGACCACGAGCTCGCCAGGGGCGAGGTCGGCAAGGTGGGCGTGCCGGTGGCGCACCTCGGCGACATGCGCAGGCTCTTCGACGGGATCCCGCTGGCCGGGGCCAACACCTCGATGACGATCAACGCGCCGGCGATGTGGCTGCTCGCGCTCTACGTCACGGTGGCGCAGGAGCAGGCGGAAGCCGAGGGAGTCGACCCGGTCGAGGCGCTGACCCGGCTCGCGGGCACGACCCAGAACGACGTCATCAAGGAGTACCTGTCGCGCGGGACCTACATCTTCCCGCCGGGGCCGAGCCTGCGGCTGACCACCGACGTGATCGCGTGGACCGTCAACAACGTCCCGAAGTGGAACCCGATCAACATCTGCAGCTACCACCTGCAGGAGGCGGGCGCGACGCCGACGCAGGAGGTCGCCTACGCGATCAGCACCGCGATCGCCGTCCTCGACGCCGTGCGCGACTCGGGCCAGGTCGCCGCCGAGGACATGGCCAGGGTCGTCGGCCGCATCTCGTTCTTCGTCAACGCGGGTGTGCGGTTCGTCGAGGAGCTGTGCAAGATGCGCGCGTTCGCCGCGCTGTGGGACGAGCTGACGCTGGAGCGCTACGGCGTCACCGACGACAAGGCCCGGCGGCTGCGTTACGGCGTGCAGGTGAACTCGCTCGGGCTCACCGAGGCCCAGCCCGAGAACAACGTCCAGCGCATCGTGCTGGAGATGCTCGCGGTGACGCTCTCGCGTGGTGCGCGGGCCAGGGCCGTCCAGCTGCCCGCCTGGAACGAGGCGCTGGGCCTGCCGAGGCCGTGGGACCAGCAGTGGGCGCTGCGGATGCAGCAGGTGCTCGCGTTCGAGACCGACCTGCTGGAGTACGACGACATCTTCGCGGGCTCGCACGTGATCGAATCCAAAGTGGAGGACATCGTCGCCGGGGCGCGCGAGGAGATCGCGCGGGTGCAGGACCTGGGCGGCGCGGTGGCGGCCGTCGAGAGCGGCTACCTCAAGTCCCAGCTCGTGACCTCGCTGGTGGAGTACCGGCGCAGGATCGAGTCCGGCGAGCGCGTGCTGGTGGGGGTCAACGCCTTCGACACGACGGAGCCGAGTCCGTTGCAGGCCGAGGGGGCCAAGGCGATCGAGACCGCCGACCCGGTGGCCGAGAAACAGGCCGTCGCCGCGCTCGAGAACTGGCGCGAGGCCCGCGACGACGACGCCGTCGCGGCGGCGCTGGCCACCCTGCGGGAGCGGGCGGGCACCACCGACAACCTGTTCGAGGCGACGCTCGCGTGCGCTCGCACTGGCGTGACCACCGGCGAGTGGGCGGGCGCGCTGCGCGAGGTGTTCGGCGAGTACCGGGCGCCCACCGGGGTGTCGGGGGCCGGCTCGCCGGGCGAGGGAGCCGACGAGATCGCGGCCGTGGCCGGGCGCGTGCGGGAGACGGGACGGGAACTCGGCGAGCGCCTGCGCATCCTGGTCGGCAAGCCCGGCCTCGACGGGCACTCCAACGGCGCCGAGCAGGTTGCGGTGCGGGCCCGCGACACCGGGTTCGAGGTGGTGTACCAGGGCATCCGGCTCACGCCCGCGCAGATCGTCGCCGCCGCGGTGCAGGAGGGCGTGCACGTGGTGGGCCTGTCCGTGCTGTCCGGCTCCCACCTCGAGGTGGTGCCCGAGGTCGTCGACGGGTTGCGCGCCGCTGGTGCGTCGGACGTCCCCGTGATCGTCGGCGGAATCATCCCCGACGAGGACGCGGTGTTGCTGCGTGAGCGCGGGATCGCCAGGGTCTTCACGCCCAAGGACTACGCGCTGACCGAGATCATGGGCGAAATCGTGACCGTCATCCGACAGGCGAGGGGACTGCCGGAGCAGCCTTGATCCTTTGCGAGGCGGCGAAACAGAGCTGTCGTCTCGTTCTGGTAACAGCCTGTTTCCAGAGGCTGGCGATGCTTTGACCCGGCTGGGTGACAAGCCTACTTTCGGTGACTATGCCCCTGTGCGCGAGCACGAGAACGGGCTCTGCGCGGGGATTGGCGACGAGGTCAATCGAAAAGAGGTGCCACCATGGCGCACAGCGAATGGACCCGTAGGCAGTTTCTGAGACGTTCGACGGTATTGGGCGCGGTCGCGATCGGCGGACCGACTCTGCTGTCCGCCTGTTCGAGCACGAGCAGTGGCGACACGCTGCAGACCGCCCAGGACTCCGGCACCATCCGCATCGGCATCGCCAACGAGCAGCCCTACGGCTTCGCCGACTCCTCAGGCGAGGTCACGGGTGAGGCCCCCCAGGTGGCCAAGGCCGCGTTCCGCGGCATGGGCATCGGCAACGTGCAGAACAGCGTGGTCACGTTCGACCAGCTGATCCCCGCGCTCAACGCGGGCCAGTACGACGTGGTGTCGGCGGGCATGTTCATCACGCCGGAACGGTGTCAGGCGGCGAGCTTCTCGACGCCCGACTACACCGCGCTCGCCGCACTGCTCGTCCCGAGGGGAAATCCCCAGCAGGTCAACGATTTCGCCGACATCGCGCAGAAGAACGTCAAGGTCGCCGTGCTCTCGGGCGCGGTCGAGAAGGGCTACGCGACCTCGGCCGGGGTGCCCGAGGGCAACATCACGACGCTGGACACACAGGACAGCATGCTCCGGTCGGTGATCGACGACCGCGTGTACTGCGCGGCGCTGACCGACATCTCGTTGAAGTGGCTCGTGAAGCAGAACCCCGACGCCCCGGTCGAGGTGACCGAGAGCTTCCAGCCGGAGCAGGACGGCCAACCCGTGATCTCAGCGGGCGGGTTCGTGTTCCGCTCGGACGACAACTCCCTGCGCGACGCCTTCGACCAGCAGCTGAAGCAGTTGCACGACAACGGTCAATGGCTCCGGCTCGCGGAGCCGTTCGGTTTCACCCAGGCCAACGTCCCGAAACCCAACGTCACCACACAGAGTCTCTGCGGCGCGTGACCCGGGAGGCGCCGTGTCCGACAACCTCGGCCGGATCATCTCCACCCTCCTCGAAGGAGTGCCGGTCACCATACAGGCGACGCTCGGCGGAATCGCCCTGACGATCGTGCTCGCGTTCGTCGCGGGACTCGCGCTGCTGTCGAAGTCGCGCACGGTCCGGTTCATCAGCCGGGTCTACGTCGAGGGCTTCCGCGGCACGTCCGAGGTCGTGCAGTTGTTCTGGCTCTACTTCGTGCTGCCGGCACTCGTGGGACTGCAGATAGTCCCGCTCTTCGCGGGCGTGCTCGTGCTCGGGCTCAACCACGGCGCCTACGGTGCCGAGATCGTGCGCGGTGCCGTGCAGTCGGTGCCCCGAGCGCAGTTCGAGGGGGCCGTGGCGCTCAGTCTCGGTCCCATGCAACGGATGACGAGGGTCATCCTGCCCCAGGCGGTGGTGGAAATGCTGCCACCGTTCAACAACCTCTTCATCCAGCTGTTGAAGAGCACCGCGTTGCTGTTCTTCATCTCGGCGCAGGAGATCACGCAGAAGGGTGAGGAGCTCCGGCCCGCGCTGCCGATGAACGACCTCACGGTGATCTACACCGTCGAACTCGTGCTGTACCTGTTGCTGGCGATCGCCATCACCGTGGGGATGCGTGCGCTCGAGCGGATGGGCGCACGCAGGCTCGGTCGCAGGCCCCCGCCCCGGCGCAAGACCTTCGCCGCGGCGGACGCGGGAGGTATCTGATGGACTGGGACTGGGGATATGCAGTCGATTCCTTGCCGCTGCTGGCCGAAGGCATGCTCGTCACCCTGGAACTGACCCTGGCGGGCTCCCTGCTGGCGTACCTCCTCGGCCTGGTGTTCGCCGTGATCCGCCAGCTGCGGATTCCCGGTCTGAGCCAGATCGTGTTCCTCATCGTGGAGTTCATCCGCAGCACCCCACTGCTGATCCAGGTCTTCGCGTTCTTCTACCTGCTGCAGCCCGCGATCGGCGTCAAGCTCTCGCCGTTCCTGACCGGCGTCATCGCGCTCGGGGTGCACTACGCGACCTACACGTCGGAGGTGTACCGGGCCGGAATCGACGCTGTTCCGAAAGGACAGTGGGAAGCGGCGACCGCGCTGAGCCTGCCGCGCGGTCGGGTGTGGACCGGAATCATCCTGCCGCAGGCCGTGCCACGCGTGTTGCCCGCGCTCGGCAACTACACGATCTCGATGTTCAAGGAGACCCCGCTGCTGCTGGCGATCGGTGTGGTGGACGTGCTGAACAGGGCCAAGGAGGCTGGCGCGGAAACATTTCGCGTTATCGAGCCCTACACGTTGGCCGGCGTGTTCTTCCTACTCGTGAGTTATCCGGCCTCGATTCTCGTCAGAAAGTTGGAGCGCCGTGTCGGAACCGTATAGCAGTCCCTCGGCGGACGTGATGATCCAGTTCGATCGGGTGGTCAAGAAATTCGGTGACCACGTGGTGCTTCGTGAACTCAATTTTTCTGTCAAACCCGGCGAGTTCGTGACCTTGATCGGTCCCAGTGGATCGGGCAAGACGACGATCCTTCGCTTGCTCATGACTCTGGAGCAAGTGGACGGTGGAACGATCCAGGTGTGCGGTGACTACCTCAGCCACATGCAACGCGGTGGCAGGTTCGTGCCAGCGGACGAGCGATACCTGCGCGCCAGGCGCAAACGGATCGGAATGGTCTTCCAGCAGTTCAACCTCTTCCCGAACATGAACGTTTTGCAGAACGTCACGGAGGCGCCCGTCCGCTCGCTCGGGCTGTCCAAAGCCGACGCGGCAGAACGCGCTCGTGACCTACTGGACATGGTAGGACTCTCTGACAAGGTCCAGGCCCATCCGATGCGGCTTTCCGGTGGTCAGCAGCAGCGTGTGGCCATCGCGAGGGCCCTGGCGATGCGGCCACAGGTGCTGCTGCTCGACGAGGTCACCTCCGCACTGGACCCCGAGCTGGTGGCCGGTGTGCTCTCGGTGCTCAAGGAGATCGCCCGCACGACCGACATCACGTTCCTGTGTGTGACGCACGAGATGCAGTTCGCCCGCGACGTCTCCGACCGCGTGATGATGTTCGACAAGGGCCAGGTGATCGAGGACGCCCCGCCCGAGCAGCTTTTCACCCAGCCCGCGCACGAGCGCACGCGGTCCTTTCTGCACGCCGTGATCGACCGCTCCGGCTGAGCGACGCAAGTTAACCTGACTGTTGCGAACCGCCGTCCTCGCACGTCGTCGCGTTGCGTTGTGGCCCGTGACCCCTTGTGTCGACTGGGAAATTCACTGTTCCGATTGCGCCCGATCAAGTGAATTGCCTAGGGTAGTCGGAATCAAAGTCCGCGTTGCTGTTCCTCGCCGCGGACATGGGGTATGGCGGAGGAGGAGCTGCAAGTACGTGAACAACTCCAGCCTGAGCAGGCGCGGTTTTATCCGCGGTGCTACCGGAGTGGGACTCGGTCTCGCGGTCGGTGGCGGCGCGTTGGCCAGCGGGTGCACCTCGATCAGTGTCGCGGCGGGAGGTGACGGAGGAGACCTGCTCGATCGGCTGCGAGCTTCCGGCACCGTCCGAATGGGTTTCGCGAACGAGCGTCCGTTCGGCTTCATCAACGCCGAGGGCAACCTGACCGGGGAAGCACCGGAGATCGGAAAGGCCGTGTTCCAGCGGCTCGGCGTCGATTCCTTCGAGCCGAAACTCGCCGACTTCAGCTCCCTCATTCCGGGGTTGAAGGCCGGCCTGTTCGACGTGATCGCCGCCGGTATGTACATCACTCCGGACCGTTGCGCCGAGATCGAGTTCACCAATCCCGACTACAACGCTCCCGCGGCACTGTTGCTGCGGCAGGGCAATCCACTTGGTCTGTCCGATCTGGACACCATCGTCAAGCAGCAGGCACGCATCGGCGTGCTCACCGGCTCGGTCGAACAGGGCTACGCGGCGGACCTCGGCATCCCGGCCGGGCGTACGGTCGTGTTCCCCGACCAGTCGTCCGGTATCGACGGCGTGCGCGCAGGCCGAGCCGACTGCCTGATGCTGACGCGGCTCTCGCTCGTGTCCGCGCTCGGTGAGCGGCCCGGTGCCGGGCTGGAGATCGGCGAGACATTCATCCCGACCGTCAACGGCGAGGAGCAGTACGGCGCCGGTGGCTTCGGATTCCGGAAGGGCGAGACCGGTATCGTCGACGCGTTCAACAACGAGCTCGCCGCCATGAAGGACAGCGGCGAGGTCCTGAAGCTCGTCAAGCCGTTCGGGTTCTCCCAGGACGAGATGACCGACCTGACCGCGCAGCAGCTCTGTACGGGCACCGCGGGCTGAGGGGGCGAGAATGTCATCGGGCTTGATGTCCTTCATCTGGGAGGGACTGGCCAACACCCTCCTGCTCACCGTCTTCGGTGCTCTGCTGGGGCTCGTCTTCGCGTTCATCGCGGGGCTAGGGCGCTCGAGCGAGCGCAAGTGGGTCCGCGGGATCGCGATGGTCTACACGGAGGTGTTCCGTGGATTCCCCTCGCTGGTCCTGCTGTTCGTACTGATCTTCATCATCCCGACGTTCGGCTTCCAGCTGAACCCGTTGATCGCCGGCATCCTGGCGCTCGCACTCAACATCGGTGCCTATGCGGCCGAGGTGGTGCGAGGTGCGGTCAAGGCCGTGCCTCCCGGCCAGCTCGAGGCCGCGATCGCGCTGAACTTCACGCCCGTGCAGCGACTGCGCAAGGTGATCCTGCCCCAGGCGGTCGTCGCGATGATCCCGCCGTTCACCAACAACCTGATCGAGCTGCTCAAAGCGACCTCACTCGTGTCGCTGGTCTACATCTCCGACTTCACGTTCGCCGCGCAGCTCATTCGCGCGTCGACGGGCGAGACCGCGCTGGTGTTCTTCGGACTGCTGGTCGGTTACGGCATCATCGCGCTGGTCTTCACGACGGCGATGAAGCTGCTCGAGCGCATGGCCGCCCGCTCGCTGGGCCGGACCGTGCCGTCGGGGCTGTTCGGGCGTAAGGAGGTCGCGGCGTGAATTTCGAGTGGAGCGGCGTGTGGGACGCGATGCCCACCATGCTCGACGGCTTGCTCGTCGCGCTCACCGCCACCGGCATCGGCTACGTGATCGCACTGGTGCTCGGCCTGGTCTTCGCGTTCATGCGGCGCAGCGAAAGCCGCTGGATCAGCATGCCCGTGGGCTTCCTGGTCGAGTTCATCCGTTCGACCCCGTTGCTCGTGCAGCTCTTTTTCTTCTTCTACGTGCTGCCGTTGATCGGGATCAGCGTCTCGCCGCTGGCGACCGGCGCGTTCGCGCTCGGCCTGCACTATGCGACCTACACCTCCGAGGTGTATCGCGCGGGCATCGACGGGGTTCCGCAGGGACAGTGGGAGGCGTCCACCGCGCTCAACCTGTCGACGCGGCGCACGTGGACCAACGTGATCCTGCCGCAGGCCATCCCGCGCGTGGTCCCCGCGCTCGGCAACTACGTCATCGCGATGTTCAAGGACACCCCGCAGCTACTGGCGATCACGGTGGTGGAGATGCTCGGCGGAGCCATCGCGATCGGCTCCGAGACCTTCCGGTACTCCGAACCGATCGCCGCTGCCGGACTGGTGTACCTCGTCGTCGCACTGCTGATGGCCTGGGTCGCTCGCATGGTCGAGCGCCGCTATGGCCAGGTCCGCGTCTGATTGCTAGAGAGGAACGACCTTGACCACCACCAATGGTGAGTTCATCACGTTCGACGGGGTGCACAAGAGCTTCGGCAAGAACGTGGTGCTCGACGACCTGCACTTCTCGGTCGGCGCGGGGGAGCGGGTCACGCTGATCGGGCCCAGTGGCTCCGGCAAGACCACGATCCTGCGGATGCTGATGACGCTGACCCGGCCCGACCGGGGCACGATCAGCGTCGACGGCGACTACCTGTACCACGAGAAGAGCGGCGACCAGCTCGTTCCTGCGAGCGAGGCGCACATCCGCAAGGTGCGCAGCCGGATCACGATGGTGTTCCAGCACTTCAACCTGTTCCCCAACATGAAGGTGCTGCGCAACGTCACCGAGGCGCCGATCCACGTGCTCGGCACGCCGAAGGACGAGGCGGAGGCCAAGGGCAAGGAACTGCTCGAGCTGGTCGGGCTCGGCGACAAGCTCAACGCCCACCCCTCGCAGCTCTCCGGTGGGCAGCAGCAGCGAGTGGCGATCGCGCGGGCGCTGGCCGTCGACCCCGACGTGCTGCTGCTCGACGAGGTCACCTCGGCGCTCGACCCCGAGATCGCGGCCGAGGTGCTGGACGTCCTGCGTGACATCGCGAAGTCCACGGACGTGACGATGCTGCTCGTCACCCACGCGATGAAGTTCGCTCGCGACGTCTCGCACCGGGTGCTGATGTTCAACGAGGGCAAGATCATCGAGGACGCCTCGCCGGAACAGCTGTTCAACGAACCCGAACACGATCGCACAAAGAGCTTCCTGCGCTCGGTCATCGACGAGTCCTGACGGGCGGCGTTACGGTCAGGAGATGGGCGAGTACGAACATCTCCTGACCAAGCGCGAGGGCGACACGGTCACGATCACGATGAACCGGGCGTCCCGGCGTAACTCTCTGTCCGAGGACCATCTCGTCGAACTCGTGACCGCGTTCGAAGAGGCGGGCTCGTCCGACGCGACCGGCATCGTGCTCGCGGGCGCGGGGCCGGTCTTCTCGGCGGGCCACGACTTCGGCGACGTGGCCGCCCGTGACCTCATGGGCGTGCGCGACCTGCTGCGCGTGTGCACCGATCTCATGCAGACGATGCACGCGGTGCCGCAGGTCGTGCTCGCGCGCGTGCACGGTCTCGCCACGGCGGCGGGATGCCAGCTCGTGGCGTCGTGCGACCTCGCGGTGGCCGCCGAGTCGGCCGGCTTCGCGCTGCCCGGCGGCAAGGGCGGCTGGTTCTGCCACACCCCCGCGGTGCCGGTGGCGCGCTCGGTGGGCCGCAAGCGGCTGATGGAGATGGCACTGACCGGCGACGTGGTGGATGCGGCCACGGCACTGGACTGGGGTCTGGTCAACCGGGTCGTGCCCGATGCCGAGCTCGATGACGCCGTCGCGGAGCTGCTCGGCCGCGCGACGCGGGGGAGCAGGGCGTCGAAGGCGATGGGCAAGCAGACGCTCTACGCCCAGCTCGACCGTCCGGAGGACGACGCGTACGCGATCGCGATCGAGGTGATGGCGAGCGCCTCGCAGCTGCCGGGAGCCCGTGAGGGCATGGCGGCGTTCCTGGAGAAGCGCAAGCCGGACTGGCGCGACTGAGCCCGGGCCAGCCGGATGCGGTGAAGGGCACCTTTACCGCATCCAACGCGGTAAAGGTGCCCTTCACCGCGGTCAGGCCCGGCGTTCGTGGAGGAGCAGGAGCGCGTAGGCGGCCAGCGACTGGGCGTCGGTGATCTCCCCGCTGCCGATTAGCTTCTCGAACTCGGCCCTGGAGAAGGACGCCATGCGCATGTCCTGTTCCTCGTGCTCACGCTCGTGCCTGCCCTCGCGCAGCTCGGTCGCGAGGTAGGCGGTGCCGCGCTGGCTCGACATACCCGCCGCGACGTCGAGCACGCCGAGCTCGATCATCGACCCGGCCTCGAGCCCGGTCTCCTCGCGCAGCTCGCGCGCGGCCAGCTCCAAGGGGTCGGTCTCGACCTGGCCCGGAGCGGTGCCCTGCGGGAACTCCCACCGGCGCAGGCCGAGCGGGTAGCGGAACTGTTCCACCAGGTGGAGACGGTCGCCGTCCAGGGGAATGATCAGGGCGTAGTGCGGTTTGTCGACCACGCCGTAGATGCCGTCGGAGCCGTCCGGCCTGCGGATGGCGTCCTCGCGAACGGTCATCCAGTCGTTGCGGTACACCTCGCGGCTCGACACGCGCTGTATGGGGTCCACGATCCCAGTCTGCCAAGTCCCTTAATCTCTCCCGGGTGCGCTTGGTAATCGCCCGGTGCCAGGTCG
The DNA here is from genome assembly GCF_016595675.1 of Prauserella cavernicola. Lineage (GTDB taxonomy): Bacteria > Actinomycetota > Actinomycetes > Mycobacteriales > Pseudonocardiaceae > Prauserella_A > Prauserella_A cavernicola. The sequence continues at coordinate 581,427 of NZ_JAENJH010000003.1, forward strand.
ACTACGCCGGCCGGCTCACCGCCCACCTGCCCATGGCCACGCGGCTGCTGCTCGTCAAGTCCGACGGGTCCGTGTCGGTCCACTCCGACGACCGCGCCTACAAGCCGCTGAACTGGATGAGCCCGCCGTGCTGGCTCATCGAGGACGGCAACCTCTGGATCGTGGAGAACAAGGCGGGCGAGAAGCTCGTCATCACGATCGAGTCCGTGCTCGACGAGATGAAGCACGACCTCGGCGCAGAGCCGGGCCTGGTCAAGGACGGCGTCGAGTCGCACCTGCAGGAGCTGCTCGCCGAGCACATCACGACGCTGGGCGAGGGCTACTCGCTCGTGCGCCGCGAGTACCCGACCGCGATCGGGCCCGTCGACATCCTCGCGCGCGACGCGGGGGGAGCCGCCGTGGCCGTGGAGATCAAGCGGCGCGGCGAGATCGACGGGGTCGAGCAGCTGACGCGCTACCTCGAGCTGCTCAACCGCGACCCGCTGCTCGCTCCGGTGCAGGGCGTGTTCGCCGCGCAGCAGATCAAACCGCAGGCCCGTACGCTCGCCGAGGACCGGGGCATCCGCTGTCTCACGCTGGACTACGACGCACTGCGGGGCATCGAGTCCGACGAGTTCCGCCTGTTCTAGGTCTGCCCCGGCGCCAGCTCGGGGAGTCAAACAGTCACTAACCCATGCCGATTTGAGGTGTGGCATTCACTTGGGTGAAATCGTGCGGTAATGTGCGCGCGCAGGTTGATCCCTGATGAATCTTGTTGACTGATGTTGATTCCGGAGGTGGGCTGGTGACCGTCCTCGCCCAGGCGGATCTGCGGCTCGACGCGAACGCGATCGATTACTTACTCCTGGCGTTCTACTTCTTCGTAGTCCTCGGGATCGGCTACCTGGCTCGAAAGCAGGTGTCGACGAGCCTCGACTTCTTCCTCTCCGGCAGGTCACTGCCGGCGTGGGTCACCGGGCTCGCGTTCATCGCGGCCAACCTCGGTGCCATCGAGGTCATGGGTATGTCGGCCAACGGCGCCGAGTACGGCCTGCCGACCGCGCACTACTTCTGGATCGGCGCCGTACCCGCGATGCTGTTCCTCGGCATCGTGATGATGCCGTTCTACTACGGCTCGAAGGTGCGCAGCGTCCCCGAGTTCATGCTCCGACGCTTCGGCAAACCCGCGCACCTGGTGAACGGGATCAGCTTCGCGGCGGCCCAGATCCTCATCGCGGGCGCCAACCTCTTCCTGCTCGCGAGCGTCGTGAACCTGCTGCTCGGCTGGCCCATCTGGGTCTCGGTGATCCTCGCGGCCGTGATCGTGCTGTCGTACACGGCGCTCGGCGGCCTCTCCGCCGCGATCTACAACGAGGTGCTCCAGTTCTTCGTCATCGTGGCGGCGCTGCTGCCGCTGACGATCGTCGGCCTCTACAAGGTCGGCGGCTGGGACGGCCTCGTCGACAAGGTCGCCGGCGGCCCCGGCGGAGCCGAGCAGCTCAGCTCCTGGCCCGGTAACCAGCTGACCGGCTTCGGCGACAACTTCCTGTCGGTGCTCGGCCTCGTGTTCGGTCTCGGCTTCGTGCTGTCCTTCGGCTACTGGACGACGAACTTCGTCGAGGTGCAGCGCGCCATGGCGTCGAAGAGCATGTCCGCCGCGCGGCGCACCCCGATCATCGGTGCCTTCCCGAAGATCCTCATGCCCTTCATCGTGATCATCCCCGGCATGATCGCCGGCGTCACGGTCACCGAACTCCAGGGTGAGAACAAGGCCGCGCTGATGGCGGGCGACGGCGCGGAGAGCGGGGCGACGTTCAACGACGCACTGCTGTTGCTCATGCGAGATCTGTTGCCCAACGGCATGCTCGGCATCGCCATCGCCGGTCTGCTCGCCTCGTTCATGGCCGGTATGGCCGCGAACCTCAGCTCGTTCAACACGGTGTTCACGTACGACATCTGGCAGGCCTACATCAAGAAGGGCGAGTCGGACGAGTACTACCTGCGCACCGGCCGGACGGTGACGGCGATCGCGACCGTGCTCGCGATCGGCACCGCGTTCATCGCGTCCACCTACAGCAACCTGATGGACTACCTGCAGCAGCTGTTCTCGTTCTTCAACGCGCCGCTGTTCGCCACGTTCATCCTCGGTATGTTCTGGAAGCGGATGACGCCGACGGCCGGTTGGACCGGTCTCGTCAGCGGTACCCTCGCCGCGCTGGGCGTGTTCGCACTCGCCGAGACCGGGGTGTGGGACCTGCCCGGCCAGGGTGCCTCGTTCGTCGGCGCCGGTGCGGCGTTCGCGGTCGACATCGTCGTGAGTGTCGTGGTCACCTACATGACCCAGCCCAAGCCCGCGCCGCAGCTCGTGGGCCTGGTCTACTCGATGACGCCCAAGGAGCGGCTCAAGCATGCGACCACTGGCGACGACGCGGGCTGGTACCGCAGCCCCGGTCTGCTCGCCGGAATAGCCCTGGTCATCACCATCGTGCTGAACTTCATCTTCTAGGAGGCGTGGACCATGGCAGACGAGTCGCGCTCGCGCAGCGCTGGCGTATTCGACATCCGGCTGATCATCGCGCTGCTCATGGGTGTGTACGGCGCGGTGCTCACGGTGCTCGGCATCGGGTTCACCACCGACGAGGACATGGCCAAGTCCGCGGACATCAACATCAACCTGTGGGCGGGGCTGGCCATGCTCGTGTTCGCGGGTGTGTTCGTGCTGTGGGCGCAGCTGCGCCCGCTCACGGTCCCGGACAACGTCGAGTCGGACGCCACCGAGGAGGAGGCCGTGGAACCGGGGCACTAGAAACCCAGGTTCCGTGCACGCGGCATGTGCGCTCCGGCTAACGTGCACCCGTGGTGAATAGTGGCTCCCGCCGTGCGGCGTTCGTGGTCGGCATCGTCCTTCTCGGACTCGTCGGTGGTTGCGCGGGAGAGGACCTGTCCCGCTCCAACTACCAGCGGACGACCGTGACCGCCGAGGCGGGCAGCGGGCAGGTCCCGACCGGGCCGATCACCGATCCCACCGTGTCGCTCTCGGCCCTGCGGGCGGTGGACCCGTGCGCGCTGCTCTCCGACGACATCGTCGGCGCGCTCGGCACGGTGGCCGACGATCCGTACGAGTCGGAGTGGGGCTCGTGCAGCGTGGACGTCGAGGACGCGGGCGGCAAGACCATCGAGCTCGGGGTGGACCTCGGGGACTCGCCGATGAGTCCCGAGGCCACCGGCGTGATCGAGGACCTGCCACTGACCGAGACCAAGATCGACGACGTCACCTGCTACGTCACCGCGATCACCTCGACCGAGCCCGCGCTCGGCGTGACCGTGCAGGTCGGCTACCAGGGCGGCAACCCCTGCGACGTCGGGTTCACGACGCTGCAGAAGGTGGTCCAGTCGCTGCGCGCCGACCCGGTGACCTACGACGTGCCGGCGGGATCGCTGCTGGAGGCCGATCCGTGCGAGAGCGCCGACGAGGGCGCGCTGTCCTCCGCGCTCGGCGGTGAGGCCAGCCGCAGGCCGATGGGTCTGCACGAGTGCGACCTCCAGACTGACTCCGACCCGACGATCAGCGTGCGCTTCCGGGAGGGCTACGCGCCGGACACGAGCGACGGCGGGACCGAGGTCGACCTCGGCGGCGGGGTCAAGGGCATCCAGGAGAAGGGCACCACCGACATCGGCGAGTGCAGCGTCCGGTGGGTGCACCTCGCAGGCGAGGAGGACGCCAACGAGCTCGCCACGGTGAACTACTACGACTACACCGACGGGGCCGACAAGGACGTCGCCTGCGCGGGCGCGCTCGAGGTCGCCAAGAGCGTCGCGCCGAACCTGCCCGGCGCGTAGGTCTTTCGCCACTTGGCGGAAACGGACCCCGGACGGCTAGGTTGAACCTGCTACCCGCACATCGTTGTGGCTGGAGGTCCGCATGAAAAAGATCATCAACGATCCGGCGACCGTGGTCACCGAGTCACTCAGGGGACTCGAAGCGGCCCACTCCGACCTGCTCCGGGTCGGCTACGACCCCGACCACGTGGTGAGGGCCGACGCGCCGGTCGGCGGCAAGGTCGCGGTGATCTCCGGTGGTGGCTCGGGACACGAACCGCTGCACGGCGGGTTCGTCGGCACCGGCATGCTCCACGCCGCCGTTCCCGGCGCGGTGTTCACCTCCCCGACGCCCGACGGCGTACAGGCCGCGATCTCCGCGACCACCGGTGCCGCGGGCGCGCTGCTGATCGTCAAGAACTACACGGGCGACGTGCTCAACTTCGAGACCGCAGCCGAACTGGCCGCCGCGGAGGACCTCGACGTGCGCAGCGTCGTGATCGACGACGACGTCGCGGTGGCCGACTCCACGTTCACGGCCGGCAGGCGCGGTGTCGGGGGCACGGTGCTGCTCGAGAAGCTCACCGGCGCGGCCTCCGAGCGCGGCGACGGGCTCGACGCCGTGGAAGCGTTGGCGCGCAAGGTGATCGGTCAGGTCCGGTCCATCGGCGTCGCGCTGACGGCTCCCACCGTGCCGCACGTCGGGGAGCCCAGTTTTGAGCTGGCCGCCGACGAGATCGAGTTCGGCATCGGCATTCACGGTGAGCCGGGCCGCGAACGCGTCAAGGCCGAACCCGCGGACCAGCTCGTCGAGCGCCTGGTGGCCGCGGTGGTCGACGACCTGCCCTTCGCCGACGGTGACGAGGTGCTGCTGTTCACCAACTCGATGGGCGGGACCCCGCTGCTGGAGCTGTACCTCGCGCACGGCATCGCGGAGCGGGCGCTCGCCCAGCGGGGCATCCGCGTGACGCGCAGACTGGTGGGGCCGTACATCACGAGCCTCGAGATGCAGGGGATCAGCGTGACACTGTTGCGAATGGACGACGAGCTCACCGAACTCTGGGACGCTCCGGTGTGCACGCCCGCGTTGCGATGGGGGATGTGATGGGCTGCGGTGCAGCCGACGTCGCGAACCTGCTGCGGGCGGGTGCGGCCACCATCGCCGAGCACCGGGTCGAGCTGATCGACCTCGACCGGCCGATCGGCGACGCCGACCACGGCGAGAACCTCAACCGCGGCTTCGGCTTCGTGGTGTCCACGTTGGACACCGCGGTGCCGGAGACGCCGGGTGGGGTGCTCAAGCTCGCGGCGACGACACTGATCTCCAAGGTCGGCGGTGCGGCGGGTCCGTTGTACGGCACCGCGTTCCTGCGGGTGGCGACCACGCTCGGCGATCGGCCCGACCTGGATGCCTCGGCCGTGGTCGAGGCGCTGCGGGCGGCGCTCGCCGGAGTGGTGGCGCGCGGCAAGGCCGAGGTCGGCGACGCCACCATGGTCGACGCGCTGACTCCGGCCGTCGCCGCGGCCGAGGCCGCCGAGAACGACGGCATCGCCGCGCTCCTCTCGGCGGCCGCCGACGCCGCCGACCAGGGCGCCGAGTCCACCGAGCCGCTCATCGCGCGCAAGGGCAGGGCGTCCTATCTCGGCGAACGCAGCGTCGGGCACGTCGATCCCGGTGCGCGCTCCACGGCCCTGTTGTTGCGCGCCTTCGCCGAGGCGGCCCGATGAGGGTCGGTCTGGTGGTCGTGTCGCACAGTGCGCGCCTCGCGGAGGGCGTGGTCGAGCTGGCGGCACAGATGGCCCCCGACGTCACCGTGCTCGCGGCGGGTGGCCTGCCGGAGGGCGGGATCGGCACCGACTACGACTCGGTGGTCGCCGCCGTGCAGCGCGCGGACGCGGGCGCGGGAGTGGTGCTGCTCTACGACCTCGGCAGTGCACAGATGACCGCGGAGCTCGCCGTGGAGTCGCTGGCCGATCCCGGCGCCGCTGTGGTGGTGGACGCCCCGCTCGTGGAGGGTGCCGTGGCGGCCACGGTCGCCGCGCAGGGCGGCGCCGACCGCGCGGCGGTGGCCGAGGCGGCTGCCTCGGCCGGGGCGCCGCCGGGGACCGAGACCGCGGCGCAGGATGCCGGGGCGGCGCAGAGCACGACGCTGACGCTGCGCAACGACGTCGGCCTGCACGCCAGGCCCGCCGCACTGCTGGTGCGCAGCATCGCGGGACTCGACGCCGACGTGCGCATCCGGCTCGGCGAGGACGAGGCCGACGGGCACAGCGTGCTGGCGCTCATGTCGCTGGCCGCGCGCAAGGACGACACCATCGAGATCAGTGCGACGGGATCCCAGGCGGGGGAGGCCATCCGGCGCATCGAGGCGCTGGCCGAACGCGACTTCGACGAGTAGGGCGGGGCGGCCGCGTCGCTAGCCGCAGCACCCGCCGCCGCAGCAGCCACCGCCACCTCCGCCGCCCGCGGGCACGGGCGTGCTCGCCGATCCGGTGAGGGCCACCGTGGTGAGCAGCTTGACCGTGTTCGCGTGGCCGTCGGGGCAGCTCGCGGGCGCGCTCGACTCGCTCATCGGCCGGTTGAGCTCGAACGTCGAGGTGCATTCCCGGCAGCGGTAGGCGTAGGTCGGCATGTCGTCGATTATCGCCCTCCGCCTCGCGGGTGGGAAGCTGGACCGGTGGATCTTCCCGTCATCGACCACGACGTCGCGCACCTGAGCCAGGTCACCCCGTCGCTGCTCGCCGCGCTCGGCGTCCCGGAGTTCGCGGGCTCGCTGGGGCTGCCGGAGGTCTCGCGCGCGTGCGTGCTGCTCATCGACGGACTGGGCTGGGACCTGCTCGACGCCCACGCCTCCGACGCGCCCGTGCTCAGCGAGCTGCGCAGCAGGCCGCTGCGGGTCGGTTACCCGGCCACGACGGTCGCCGGGCTCGCCGCGATCGGCACGGGCGTGGCCTCCGGAGAACACGGCATGGCTGGCTACACCTTCGAACTGCCCGGCGTCGGCGTGCTCAACGCGCTGCGCTGGTGTCTGCACCCGGGCGGGGCCGACCTGCGCGAGGAGCTGCCGGCCGAGCGCGTGCAGCCGCTGCCGACGACGTTCGCCCGCGCCGAGGCCGACGGCGTCGACACGAGCGTGGTGTCGTCGGCGATGTACGCCGACACGGCGCTGACGCGAGCGGTGCTGCGCGGCGGTCGCTACGTCGGCGTGCACGCGCTCGGGGATCTCGCGGCGGCCACGCTCGACGCGCTGCGCCCGGCTCGGGCGTTCTGCTACGCCTACCACAGCGAACTCGACATGCTGGGTCATCTCCACGGCCCCGGCTCGCAGGCCTGGCGCATGCAGCTCGGCCAGGTCGACCGGCTCGTCGAGTCCATCGTGGACCGGTTGCCCCCGGACTCCGTGCTCGCCGTGGTCGCCGACCACGGCATGGTGCGGCTCGACGAGACCACCGTCGACCTCGACGCGGTGCCCGAGCTCGCCGACGGTGTCCGCGCGCTGGCGGGAGAGGCGAGAGCCCGGCACGTCCACACCGAGGACGGCGCGACACCGCACGTACTCGCAGCCTGGCGCGAGACGCTCGGAGACCGGGCGTGGGTCGTGGCGCGTGACGAGGCGATCGAGCACGGCTGGTTCGGCCCGCGCGTCGCCGACCACGTCCGCCCGCGCATCGGCGACGTCGTGGCCGCGGCCAGGGGCAACACGGGCTTGCTGCGGCGCACGGCCGAGCCCATGGAGTCGGGGCTGGTCGGGCACCACGGCTCGTTCACGAGCGCGGAGCAGCTCGTGCCGCTGGCACTGGCCTTCGGCTGACGCCGCTTTGCCCCGCTGCGGGCGCGGGTCGTGGCCGATGCCGCTTGACCGATGGCTGGCGTGGCTGTCGGGCGGCGTCCGGTTCGTGCCTTGGGTCGGATGGCGGCCGCTGTCTCCTGGCCTGCGCACGGTTGCGCGGGTGGTGGCCGATGCCGCATGACCGATGCCTGGCTTGGCTGCCGGGCGGTTCCGATCCGTTCCTTCTGCCGGATGGCGGACCCGCGCAAGGGGCGCGCGAATCGTGGCCGATGCCGAATGACGGGCGCCCTGCTCGGCTGTCGGGCGGCGTCCGGTTCGTGCCTTGCGTCGGATGGCGGCCGCTGTCGCCCGACCCACGCAAGGGGCGCGCCTGCTCGTCTGGCCCGGCCGACGCCGCCGGGCCCGCGAGTCACGCGCTCCCACGACCCGGGATCCGGGGCGACCGTGCCTTCGGCCGCTCCGCCGGAAATCGCGCGGCACCGTTACCGTGGCGCACATGCCCCGACGCAACCGCCAGCGGCGCGACCTGCCCGCGCTCGGCGCCTCCACCGGCTGGGCACAGGCGGAATCGGCGGACGACGGGGACTGGCTGGTGCGCACAGTCCCGGGATCGCAGGCCACCAAGACCTACCGGTGCCCCGGCTGCGACCACGAGATCCAGCCCGGTGTCGCGCACGTCGTGGCCTGGCCGGCCGACGAGACCGGATCGGTCGCCGACCGGCGGCACTGGCACCGCTCGTGCTGGCAGGCCAGGGCGAGGCGCAGACCGACCCGGCGCCACTGACGCACCCCGAACCGGGCGTCACCAGCACGCCACAGGCCGAGTGACCGGCCTGAGTTGTCCGGCTCCGGGCGATCCCCGCGCTCACAGCCGGTTGCGGTAGTACTTCGCGGGCACCCCCTCGTAGTCGTCCTCCTTGTACTGGGTGAAGCCGAGCTTGCGGGCGACCCGCTGCGCGGGCACGTTGCCGACGTTGGTGACGATCACGACCGGTAGCCGCGGCAGCGCGCGCTCGGCCCAGCCGACGACCGCCCCCGCCATCTCCGGCGCGTAGCCCTTCCCCCAGGAGTCCGGGTGGAACCGGTAGTACAGGTTCAGGACCTCCTCCCCTTCGAGGTCCTTCGTCTGCACTCCCCCGACGCCGACGATCCCGCCGGAGCGGGCCTCCACCACCGCCACGTAGCCGAAACCGTGTTCGAGCCAGTGCCGATCCCACAGCGTGATCAGGGCACGAGCGTGCTCCGGCGTGGCTGGCCATTGGTCGTGCGGGTGGGTGGCCGGGTCCGACTGGATGCGCACGATCGAGGGCAGGTCGGCATCGCCGAAGCGGCGCAGGATCAGCCGCTCCGTCCGGATCTCGCCCAGCTCGACAGCCATGCGCTGAAGGTAGCGGCACCCTCCGACAGAATTCGGTCATGGCTGATCTCCCACTCGTGCTGCTGCACGCCTTCCCCGTCGACGCCCGGATGTGGAACGCCGTCCGCGAGCCGTTGGCCGCGCGGACGCGCCTCATCACGCCCGACCAGCGAGGACTCGGCCGCACTCCCTTGCCGGACTCGGACCGCGAGCCCAGCCTCGACGACGCCGCCCGCGACGTGCTCGCGCTGCTGGACAGGCTCGGGCTGGAGCGGGTGATCCTCGGCGGCTGCTCGATGGGCGGCTACGTGAGCCTCGCCGTGCTGCGGGCCGCGCCGGAGCGGGTCGGCGGCCTCGTGCTCGTCGACACCAAGGCCACGGCCGACACCGACGAGGCGAGGGCCAACCGCCTGGCCGTCGCCGAGCGGGCCGAGACCGAGGGCACCTCGGGCTGGCTCGCCGACGCGATGCTGCCCAACCTCCTCGCCGAGCAGACGCGCTCGGACAAGCCCGAGGTGGGCGCCACGGTGCGGGAGCTGATCCAGGCGCAGCCGCCAGAGGGCGTGGCGTGGGCGCAACGGGCGATGGCGACGCGGCCGGACTCCACGGACGCGCTGCGTGAGGCCGACGTGCCGACCCTCGTGGTGGTGGGCGAGCACGACGCCCTCACTCCGCCCGCCGCGGCCCGTGAGCTGGCCGAGGACGCGCGGCAGAGCACGCTCGCCGTCCTGCCCGGCGTCGGGCACCTGACGCCGCTGGAGGCTCCTGAGGGCCTCGCCACGGCGATCCTCGACTGGCTGCCGGGTCAGTCCAGGTAATCCGCGAGCGCCTGCCTGGCCTCAGGAGCGACGCCGGGAAAGCGTCGGGCGAGCACGAACCGCCAGCACACGCCGAACAGCGTCCGCAGTTCGCCGCAGGGCGCCAGTTCGGCCGCGGGCGGTGCACCGGGGTACGCGGCGAGTGCCTCGGCCCCGTCGAGCCGGGACGTTCCGGCGAGCACGGCGAGGTCCCACGCGAGCGGTCCGCGCCAGGTGTCCTCGAAGTCGGTCCAGCGAGGCCCGTCTGCCGTGAGCAGCAGGTTGCCGGGGTGGGCGTCGCCGTGCAGCGGCTGCACCGGCCCCGGCGCCCTGCCCAGCGCCCCGTCGAGTGCGTCGAGGCGAACGCGCAGCTCCGGCAGCGCGGCTCCGAGCTCGTCGGTGAGCAGGCCGAACATGCGACGCAGTTCCCCGACGGGACCGTCGCCGGGCAGCTCGCCCGGGTAGCCGCGCAGGGCCTCGTGCAGCTCCGCCAGCGAGCCCGCGACCTCGGCCGGAGCGGCCGTGGACCCTGGATCGTGACGGACGTAACGCCAGAAAGTCACCGGCAGGCCGCTGACCAGGTGCGGGCCGGGTGGAGGGTCGTCACTCGGCGGAATCACCGGGGCTCCGAGGTCGTCGAGGAACCCGGCCAGACGCACGTCGCGCGCCAGCCAGTTCGCCGCGTCAGGGCGGGTCAGCAGGGTCGTCGCGGGCACCCTCGCGACCACGTGCCCCAGCCTCACCAGCACGTTCGATCGATCGGCGAGCACGACGGGCTCGGCCGAGGTCAGCCCGAACGCGCGGCCCGCACCGACCGCCGCCGCCACCCCTCGGGTGACATCCGGATCCCGCACGGGCCGATCTTTGCAGGCGGCTGGCAAGGCCGGAATGGCTCCGGGCTACGATCCACCTAGCCAATGTGGGTCCCCCGCCCATGGCGACAGCAAGGATCACGGGGTTCAAGTGCAGGAGGCAGGAGTGACGGCCGTAGCCCCCAAGCCGATCGCGACGCGTCCATACCCGGCGCAAGAGTCGGCGAAGGGTTCGTACCTGCTGCGGTTGTTCCGCACGACGGACCACAAGCAAATCGGCATCATGTACCTGGTCACGTCGTTCGCCTTCTTCATGGTCGGCGGCGCGATGGCGATGCTCATCCGTACCGAGCTCGCCAGGCCGGGACAGCAGTTCCTGTCCCAGGAGCAGTACAACCAGCTCTTCACCATGCACGGCACGGTGATGCTGCTGCTGTACGCGACCCCGATCCTGTTCGGATTCGCGAACTACATCCTCCCGCTGCAGATCGGCTCGCCCGACGTGGCGTTCCCGAGGCTGAACGCGTTCTCGTACTGGCTGTACCTGTTCGGCGGGCTCATCGTGATCTCCGGCTTCCTGACGCCGGGTGGCGCCGCCGACTTCGGCTGGTTCGCCTACACCCCGCTGTCGGACGCGATCCACTCACCGGGAGCCGGCGCCGACCTCTGGATCGCCGGACTGCTCGTCTCTGGTCTCGGCACCATTCTCGGTGCCGTCAACATGATCACGACGATCGTCTGCCTGCGTGCTCCCGGCATGACGATGTACCGCATGCCGATCTTCACCTGGAACATCCTGGTGACGAGCCTGCTGATCCTGCTGGCGTTCCCGATCCTGACCGCCGCGCTCTTCGGGCTGATGGCCGACCGGCATATCGGTGCGCACGTGTTCGACCCCGCGAACGGCGGGGTGATCCTGTGGCAGCACCTGTTCTGGTTCTTCGGCCATCCGGAGGTCTATATCGTCGCGCTGCCGTTCTTCGGCATCGTGTCGGAGATCTTCCCGGTGTTCAGCCGCAAGCCGATCTTCGGCTACAAGGGCCTGGTGTGGGCCACGCTCGGTATCGCCGCCCTGTCCGTCGCCGTGTGGGCGCACCACATGTACGCGACCGGCGCCGTGCTGCTGCCGTTCTTCGCCTTCATGACCTTCCTGATCGCGGTGCCGACCGGCGTCAAGTTCTTCAACTGGATCGGCACGATGTGGAAGGGGCAGCTGAGCTTCGAGACGCCGATGCTCTTCTCGCTCGGCTTCATCGTCACGTTCCTCTTCGGTGGTCTGACGGGTGTGCTCCTGGCGGCGCCCGCCATCGACTTCCACGTGTCGGACAGCTACTTCGTGGTGGCGCACTTCCACTACGTGCTCTACGGAACGATCGTGTTCGCGACGTTCGCCGGCATCTACTTCTGGTTCCCGAAGATGACCGGCCGGATGATGGACGAGCCGCTCGGCAAGCTCCACTTCTGGACCACGTTCATCGGGTTCCACGCCACGTTCCTCGTGCAGCACTGGCTCGGTGCGGAGGGCATGCCGCGGCGCTACGCGGACTACCTCGTCACCGACGGCTTCACGACGCTGAACATGATCTCCACGATCGGTGCCTACGTGCTCGGTGCCTCGACGCTGCCGTTCATCTGGAACGTCTTCAAGAGCTACCGCTACGGCGAGGTCGTGACGGTCGACGACCCGTGGGGCTACGGCAACTCGCTCGAGTGGGCAACGACCTGCCCGCCGCCGAGGCACAACTTCACCGAGCTGCCCCGGATCCGGTCCGAGCGGCCCGCGTTCGAGATGCACTATCCGCACATGGTCGAGCGGATGCACAACGAGGGCCACATCTCGTTCACGGGTAAGGCGATCGCGCACTCGGAAGCCAAGTCCGCACCGTCCCAGGTGCTGACCGAGGCGGCGATGCCGGGTAAGCACGACAAGGACAACGCGAGCGAACAGTGAGTGCGACCCCTGTCCTGATCACCGCGACGGGGCCGGACAAGCCTGGCGTCTCGTCGGTCCTGTTCGCCGCACTCACCAGACACGGCGTCGAGGTCCTCGACGTCGAGCAGGTGGTGATCAGAGGGCAGCTCGTACTGGGTGTGCTCGTGGGCGTCGAAAGCGACCCCGAGGCGCTGCAGGAGGCCGTCGAGCAGGCGATGGCGTCGGTCTCCATGCACGTCGAGGTCCGCATCGGCTCGGCGATCGGCACTGATCCGTTCGCGCAGGGACGGCGGGGCTCCACCCACGTCCTGGTGCTGCTGGGCCGTCCCGTCACGGCGCGGGCCTTCACCGAGTTCGCGGGCAGGCTCGCCGCCGTGAACGCGAACATCGACAGCATCCGCAGCATCGCCGACTACCCGGTGACCGGACTCGAGGTCCACGCGTCCGTCGGCAAGGACACCCTCGAGGCCGACGCGCAGCTGCGCGCGATCCTCGCCGACGTCGGCTCGCGCGGCGGGCTGGACGTCTCGATCGAGCGGGCCGGACTGTCGCGCAAGGCCAAGCGGCTCGTCGTGTTCGACGTGGACTCCACCCTGATCCAGGGTGAGGTGATCGAGATGCTCGCCGCCTACGTGGGCGTCGAGCCGCAGGTTCGCGAGATCACCGAGGCCGCCATGCGTGGCGAGCTGAACTTCACGGAGTCGCTCGAACGCAGGGTCGCGCTGCTCGAAGGGCTGCCGGAGGCCGTCCTCGACGAGGTCGCCGACTCCATCGAGCTCACTCCCGGCGCGCGGACCACGGTGCGCACGCTCAAGCGGCTCGGCTTCCGCTGCGGCGTCGTCTCCGGCGGGTTCCTCCGGATCATCGATCGCATCGTTGAGGACCTCGGCCTGGACTTCGCCGCCGCCAACGAACTCGAGATCGTGGACGGCAAGCTCACGGGCCGCGTCACCGGCGACATCATCGACCGGGAGGGCAAGGCCGTCGCCCTGCGCCGGTTCGCCTCGGGCTACGGGATCCCGATCGGGCAGTGCGTCGCCGTCGGCGACGGTGCCAACGACATCGACATGCTCTCGGCCGCGGGCATGGGCATCGCCTTCAACGCGAAGCCCGCGCTGCGCGAGGTCGCCGACGCCGCGCTGTCGTACCCCTACCTCGACGCCGTGCTGTTCATGCTCGGCGTGACGCGGGCGGAGGTGGAGGCGGCCGACGCCGCCGACGGTCTTCCGCTCGTCCGGCCGTGACCTCGATACTCGAGCCCCTCTCCGCGCGCTACGCGTCGTGGCTGGGGTTGCCGGCCGAACAGACCGCGGAGCCGGAAGCCGCTCCTGGTGAGGTTCGCGCGATGCCCGTGGTGCTCCGCATGGAGCGCGCCGAACCGCCCTCCCGCACCCCGCTGCTGGAAGCCGCCGCGAGTACCGCGCTGGCCGTGTGCCTCGACGAGCGCGCCGCCGAGGGCGGGCCGTGGCACGAGGCCGTGAGCGCGTGGGTCGGCGGCCACATCCGCAAGGTCGCCAGGAGGGCGAGGGGCGCGCACTGGCAGGCCGTGCAGGAGCTGCCGGGCGTCACGGTGACCGTGGACGGCGCACAGGTGCGGGCGCTGCTGCCCGGCCGCGTGGCCGACCTGCCCAAGGAAGTCTCGCGCCTGCAGATCTCGGGTAGCGACCTGCCCGCCGACGAACCGGGTGAACCCGCCGCCGGTGAGCCGGTGCTGGTGCTGAACCCCGGCATCACGATGACGGTCGGCAAGGCGGCCGCACAGGTCGGGCACGGCACGATGCTGCTGGCTTCCCTGCTGGGCAAGGAAGAACTCGACCGCTGGCAGGAGCTCGGCTACCGGTGCGCGGTGCGCACGGCGACCGAGGCGCAGTGGGCCGAGCTGTACCCGCACGACCCGAAGGCGGCCTGGCGTGACCGCGAGGTGATCGCGGTACGCGACGCGGGGTTCACGGAGATCGCACCCGGCACCGTGACGTTGCTCGCGCAGTGGCGAGCCTGACCCGTCACGCGACCTGGTTGTCGGCCTTCCAGACCACGTAGGCCTCGTCGGCATCGGTGGTCATCGCCTCGACGAACTTGTCGTGGTCGAAGCCGGGCAGGGTCTGCAGCCGCTCGATGAGCGCGTTGGCGGCCGGGTCACCGCTGGGCACGGCGGTGCCGGTGCCGTCGGCCGCGGCCAGCATCAGGAAGACGTCTTCCTTCCACGGGCCCTCCGGGATGACTCTGACCACCACGGCCGTCAACTCGGACCAGGTGACGGATTCCTCGGTGCCATCGGCCAGCTGCCTGCGCACGCCGGTGTCGTCCACGCTGACCGACCGGGAATGTGCGCTGGATGAGTCGGGGAACAAGACCTCTCCCTTGCCTCGGGTTCCGTTCACCGTAGCGCCTTCACTCCGGACGGTCAGGACTGGGCGGCGGCGTCGAGCCTGCGCAAGGCATCCCTGGCGACCTTCGGGTCCTGGGTCGGCCACAGCGGTGGCAGTGAGGCGCGCAGGAAGCCGCCGTAGCGCGCGGTGGCGAGCCGCGAGTCCAGCACGGCGACCACGCCCTTGTCCGACACGGACCGGTGCAGCCGTCCCGTGCCCTGCGCCAGCAGCAGCGCCGCGTGCGTGGCCGCCACCGTGAGGAATCCGTTGCCGCCACGGGCCTCGATGGCGCGCTGACGCGCCGACGACACCGGATCGTCGGGCCGGGGGAACGGCAGCCGGTCGATGATCACCAGCTGCAGCGCCGGCCCCGGAACGTCCACGCCCTGCCACAGCGAGAGCGTGCCGAACAGGCACGTGCGCTCGTCGTCGGCGAACTTGCCGACCAGCAGCGACGTCGAGTCGTCGCCCTGGCACAGGATCGGGTGCCGCACGCGGTCGCGCAGTTCCTCGGTGGCCTGCTTGGCCGCGCGCATCGACGAGAACAACCCGAGCGTCCGGCCTCCTGCCGCGTCGATCAGCTCGGCGATCTCGTCGAGCGTGCGCTCGGCGAGCCCGTCGCGCCCGGGCGGCGGCAGCTGCTTGGCGACGTAGAGGATGCCGTGCTTGCGGTAGTCGAACGGCGAGCCGACGTCCAGTCCGCTCCACCGTGGACCGTCGTTGTCGGCCGGCGCGGGCTTGTCCGTGGCGGTGCCCTCGCTCTTGACCGTCGGTTTGGGTGAGGGAGGCAGGCCCCACTGCCGCGCGAGCGTGTCGAACGCTCCGCCGAGCGCCAGCGTGGCCGAGGTCAGCACCGTGGTGCTGCGCTTGAACACCCGCTCCCGCAACAACCCGCCCACCGACAGCGGAGCGACGTGCAGCGCGGGAGGGCGGGGCGAGGACGAGTACTGGTTGTTGGAGAGCCAGACGACGTCGGGCCGGTGCGCCTGGTCCTCGTCGAACGCGTCGAGCAGGCGCACCGACGTGTCGTGCACCTCGTCGAGCAGGGACCGGGCGAGCTTGCGCGCGGTCGCCTCCTCCACGTCCTCCTTGCGTTCGGAGCCCAGCGCGGTGAGACACGCGTGCGCGGCGTCGCGGACCACGGTCACCGCGCCGCCCAGCGGCGTCGGCAACGTGTCCATCCGGCCCGAGGGCAGGTCGTCGAGCACCAGTGCGAGGCCGTCGCCCGCCTCCAGCAGCCGGTCGGCGATGTCGGCGTCGATGAGCCTGCCGCAGCGGCGCGTGGCCGCGGAGATCATCGACGTGGTGAGTTCCGAGGTGGCCACGGACGTGACGCGGTCGACCAGCTCGTGCGCCTCGTCGATGATCACGAGTTCGTGCTCGGGCAGGACCTGGTACTCCTGCAGCGCGTCGATGGCCAGCAGTGCGTGGTTGGTGACCACGACGTCCGCCCTGCCCGCCTCACCCCGCGCGCGCTCGGCGAAGCAGTCGGTGCCGACGGGACAGCGCGCGACGCCGAGGCACTCGCGCGCGGTGACCGACACCTGCCGCCACGCCTGTTCCATGACGCCGGGTACGAGTTCGTCGCGGTCGCCGGTCTCGGTGTCGGACGACCATTCGTGCAGGCGCTTGACCTCCCTGCCGATGCGGGAGACGGCGAACGGGTCGAACAGGCCCGCGTCCTCGGGCTCCTCCGGCGCGCCGGTGTGCACGCGGTGCAGGCACAGGTAGTTGCGCCTGCCCTTGAGGATCGCGAACGTGGGTTCCCTGCCGAGCGGCTTCTTCAGCGCCCTGGCGAGCCGGGGCAGGTCGCGGTCGACGAGCTGGCGCTGCAGCGCGATGGTGGCCGTGGAGACCACGACCGTCGCCTCGGTCTCCACCGCGTGCCGGATCGCGGGCACGAGGTAGGCCAATGACTTTCCGGTGCCGGTGCCCGCCTGCACGGCCAGGTGCTCACCCGTGCGGATGGACTTGTCGACGGCCTCCGCCATCTGAACCTGGCCCTCGCGCTCTGCTCCGCCCACGGCCTCGACGGCGTGGGCGAGGAGGTCGCGGACGCTGGGGAGGGTGGAAACGTCGCCGGGCACGAGAACAGACGTTACCGGTCCCCACCGTCAGGATCGGGCACGGTCGGCCCGGCGGGCCCGCGTCGTGCCGCGAACGGAGCCGTCGCGCCGGCCACCGTGGTCACACGTGCGGGTGGTGTCCCCGGACGAGGGTCACGAGAGCGGGTGAGGGCGCCGATGTCGAGGGCGGATCAGTCCGCGATCTCGGGAGGAACGGCGCATGGTGAAGATCAACAAGGCGGCGGTGGTGGCCGTGCTGGCGACCGGCGTGCTCGCGGTGCCCGCGCAGGCGAACGCACAGACCCTGTCCACCGCGTCGGCCTCGCTCGGAGCGGCCGACCTCGTGGTCGGAGGCGTTCCCGCGCAGGCGGAGCCCATCGCCGAGTGCGACGTGGCGGGCCCCACCGAGGCCAACACCCGCGGCGTCGACATCGGCAGCAAGACCGAGTTCGGCAGGGGCGCCAGCACCTGCGAACGCGGCGACGACGGCGTCTCCACGGCCAGGGCCGACGGCCAGCGGTTCGAGACCGACCTGCTCAAGCAGTTCGGCGGCCCCACGATCCGCGTCCGCTCGTTCTCTGCCGAGTGCAGCACCACCGAGAACGGCAGCAGCGGCTACGTCGAGCTCGGCGGTGTCTCCGGCTTCACGCTGCCCGAGAGCATCCCGCCGAACCACAGCATCCTGGTCCCCGGCAACGACGCGGGTGACCCGCCGCTGGCCGAGATCGTGCTCAACGAGCTCACCGCGCCCACCCCGCCCGACGGCAGCCTCACGACGAACGCCCTGCACCTCAAGCTGTTCCCGGAAGGCGGCCCTGCCAGCGGCGACCTCTACGTCGGCACGGCCAGCTGCGACCCCTACGGCGGCTGAACCGCGGTCAGCGCGGCCGGGGGAGCTGGGTCAGCTCCTCCCGGTCGGGCAGGCCCTCCCAGTCGCCCTCCACCGACAGCGCCAGCGCCCGGCATGCCGCCGCCGTGCGCACGCGCCGCTCCGGCGGCGCCTCGGTGAGGAAGTCCGCGAGGTAGCCGGCCACGAACGCGTCGTCCGCGCCGTCGGAGTCGATGGCGCGGATAGGGTAGGACGGGACGTCGTAGCGTGATCCGTGCAGCTCGGCGACCGCGCCTCGCGGCCCGAGCCGCACGACCACCTCCTCGGGACCCAGCGACGACAGGCTCGACGCCAATTCCTCCGGAGTTCCGTCGAACCCGAGCAGCCGGGCCTCGTCGTCGCGCGCGAACACGATGTCGGCCCTCGTCACCAGATCCAGCAGGGTCTCGCGCGCGTCCTGCGGCGACCACAGCGCCTGCCGGTAGCCGAGATCGAACGACACCGGAACGTCCTCGTCGTTGGCCACCTCGACCGCGGCCAGCACCGCCTTCGCCGCCGTGCCGGAGAGCGCGGGCGTGATGCCGGTCAGGTGCAGCACACCCGCCGCGGCGATCCGGTCCTCGCACACGTCCTCGGGGCACAACCGCGAACCCGCGCTGCCGTGCCGGTAGTAGGCCACGCGCGGAGAGTCCCGCGAGCGGAAGTCCTTGAGCGCCAGGCCTGTCGGCGCCTCGTGGTCGGTGACGGCCGCCGACGTGTCGACGCCCTCCTCGCGCAGACGAGCCAGCACGAGCGCACCCGGCTCGTCGGCGCCGACCCTGCCCGCCCAGGCGGCCTCGACGCCGAGCCTGGCCACCCCGATGGCGACCGTGGACTCCGAACCAGCGAGCCCGACGTCGACGGTGCTCGCGTGCCGCAGCTTGCCCTCGGCGGTGCCGAACGCGGCGAGCGTCTCGCCGAAGGTCAGCAGACCGGGCACCGTCACGAAGCGACCCGCGGGCTTCCGGCGATCTCGACGCCGGCGGCCTTCAGCTCGACGACAGCGTTATCCACTGTGGACTGTGAGACGCCCGCGGTGAGGTCGGCGAGCACCCTCACCGCGAAGCCCTCCTTCGCCGCGTCGAGCGCCGTCGCCCGCACACAGTGATCGGCCGCGATGCCCACGACCTCCACCGTGGCCACGGCCCGCTGCCGCAACCAGTCGGTCAGCAGCTCGCCGTGCTCGCTGCTGCCTTCGAAGCCGGAGTAGCCGTCGCTGTAGTGCCCCTTGGAGAACACCGCGGTGATCGGGCCGACGTCGAGGTGCGGGTGGAAGCCCGCGCCCGCCGTGCCCGCCACGCAGTGCCGGGGCCACGAACGCACGAAGTCGGGCTCGTCGCTGAAGTGCCCTCCGGGATCGATGTGGTAGTCCCTCGTGGCCACCACGTGCGCGTAGCCGTGCTCGCGCACGTGCCGCGAGATCGCCTCCGCCACGGCGGCGCCGCCGCTCACCGCGAGCGCGCCGCCCTCGCAGAAGTCGTTCTGCACGTCCACCACGATCAGCGCGGTCGTCATGCCGGTCTCCTCCTAGGTGAAGGTCGTCGGGATGGCCGGGTCGCCGCCGGAGAGCTTGAGTCCCTCCCACGGCAGGCTGACCAGCGCGCGCCGCAGCCGTTGCCTTCCGTCCTCAAGGGTGGGCAGATCGTCCACCGGTTGTCCAGCACGCATCAGTGGGACGATCAGCTCGCGGTCGTACTGGCCGGGCTCCGGCGCCCGCGTGGCCGGGTAGACGACCTCCTCCAGCGCCGTCCCCGTGGGCTTGTACCTGCGCAGCGCGGACTTGCGGCCCCCGCGGGAAGCCTTGTGCTCACTGCGTTTCGCCACCGGCTTGCCGTCGACCTCGACCAGCTTGTAGACCATTCCCGCCGTCGGGGCGCCCGAACCGGTCACCACCGACGTTCCCACCCCGTACGCGTCGACGGGCTCGGCGCGCAGCGCGGCGATGGCGTGCTCGTCGAGGTCGCCGGACACCACGATCCGGGTGTCCTTGGCTCCGAGTGAGTCCAGCTGTTCCCTCGCCTTGCGGGCGAGTACGCCCACGTCACCGGAGTCGATGCGGATGGCGCCGAGCTCCGAACCCGCCACCCGTACGGCGGTCTCGATGCCCGCGGTGATGTCGTAGGTGTCCACGAGCAACGTCGTGTCCACGCCCATCTTCTCGATCTGCGCGCGAAACGCCGCCTCTTCGGTGTCGTGCAGCAGCATGAACGCGTGCGCGACGGTGCCGCGCGTCGGAATCCCGTAGCGGCGCCCGGCCTCCAGGTTCGACGTCGTGGCGAAGCCGGCGAGGTACGCGGCGCGCGCGGCCGCGACGGCGGCCAGTTCGTGGGTGCGCCGCCCGCCCATCTCGATGATCGGCCTGCCGTGCGCCGCGCCCGACATCCGCGCCGCCGCCGAGGCCACGGCGCTGTCGTGGTTCAGGATCGACAGCGCGAGCGTCTCCAGCACCACGCACTCGGCGAACGAGCCGCGCACGGTGAGGATCGGCGAACCGGGGAAGTACAGCTCGCCCTCCGGGTAGCCGTCGACCTCGCCCGAGAACTCGTAGTCCGCGAGCCACGCGAGCGTGTCGTCATCCACCACCGCGGTGGCCTCCAACTGGGCGATCTCCGCGTCGGTGAACCGGAAGTCCGCGATCGCGTCGATGACCCTGGCCGTACCGGCGATGACGCCGTACCTGCGGCCGGAGGGGAGCCTGCGGGCGAAGACCTCGAACACGCAGTCCCGTTTGCCCGTGCCGTCGGCGAGGGCACTGCCCAGCATGGTCAGTTCGTAGTGGTCGGTCAGCAGCGCAGTGCTGGTGCCGGTCTGTTCGGCCATACGGGAAGACTATTCACCCGAACGGCCAGACCGGTGCCGCACCGCCCCTTCGAGGCGTGACAACATGGAGCCATGACCACGCCTGTCGAGGCCGAAGAGACACTCGGAGCTGACTCCGGTGCCGCGGGCAGACCGTGGCAGACCGTCGTCTGGAACGACCCCGTCAACCTGATGTCGTACGTGACGTACGTTTTCCAGAAGCTATTCGGGTACAGCAGGGATCACGCCACCAAGCTCATGCTCGACGTGCACCACAAGGGAAAAGCCACGGTGACCTCCGGCGCCAAGGAAAAGGTCGAGGGCGACGTCGCGAAGCTCCACGCGGCAGGCCTCTGGGCCACGATGGAGCAGCCGTGAGGGGCTGGCGCCGCAAGGGCGGCAAGGTGCTCGCCGGCTTCGAACAGCAGGAAGCCGCAGTGCTGCGCGGACTGGTCAGCCAGGTGGACGACATGCTGCGCGCCCGTGCGGAGGAGGCGCCGCAGGACGAGCTGGCCGAGCTCACCGGCATCAAGACGGGCCCGTCGGAGAGCCCGAACGACCCGGTGCTGTCGCGGCTGCTGCCCGACTTCCACAAGCTCGACCCCGACAACCCTTCGACGGAGGACCTCGACTCGGTCGCCGCGCTGCGCTCGCTGCACGAGCCCGAGGTGCTCGACGCCAAGGTCGGCGTCGCCGCGGTCGTCATGGACACCCTGCCGCCCGACGGCGGCGACATCCGGCTGACCTACGAACAGGCCGACGCCTGGCTCTCGGCGCTCAACGACGTCCGGCTCGCGCTGGGCACCGCGCTCGACATCAACGACGAGATGCCGGACGAGCTGCCCGAAGAGGACCCCAGGGCACCGCACCTCGGCGTCTACCACTGGCTGACGTGGGTGCAGGAGAGCCTCGTCCAGGCGCTCACCGAGTGAACCCCGGCGGCGCCATCACGGACGTGCCCGGCGTGCTCGTCGGGCACCACCAGCGCGTCGGCGACGGCTGGGCCACCGGCACCACGGTGGTACTGGCGCCCGACGAGGCCGTGGCCGCCGTCGACCA
The DNA here is from genome assembly GCF_016595675.1 of Prauserella cavernicola. GTDB lineage: Bacteria > Actinomycetota > Actinomycetes > Mycobacteriales > Pseudonocardiaceae > Prauserella_A > Prauserella_A cavernicola. Next base: position 603,076 of record NZ_JAENJH010000003.1, read on the forward strand.
GCGGGGCGGCGCGCCCGGAACGCGCGAGACCAACCTGCTCGAACCCGAGAACCTCGTCCAGCGCGTCAACGCCGTGTGCCTGTCCGGCGGCAGCGCCTATGGCCTCGCGGCCGCCGACGGTGTCACTCGCTGGCTCGGTGAGCGTGGACGTGGCTTCCCGGTGGGTACCGAGCCGCACCAGGTCGTGCCGATCGTGCCCGGAGCGGTGATCTTCGACCTGCCGCGCGGCGACTGGGGCAACCGGCCCGACGCCTCGTTCGGCTACGCCGCGTGCGAGGCCGCCGCAGGTGGAGCCGTCGCGCAGGGCACCGTCGGAGCGGGGGCCGGCGCGCAGGTCGGCTCGCTCAAGGGCGGTGTCGGCACGGCGAGCGAGGTCGTCGACGGGTTCGTCGTCGGCGCGCTCGCGGTGGTGAACGCCTCCGGCGAGGCCGTGCGGCTGGACACGGGGGAGCCGTTCGCGGCGGACCACGAGACCGGCGGCGAGTTCGGCATCGCGCGCTGGCCGGGGCGGCCCGGTGACGTCGCTTCGGCGGCGAAGGACCTCAACACGACCATCGGTGTGGTCGCGGTGGACGCCGCGCTGTCGAAGGCGGAGTGCCGCAGGCTCGCGGTCGCGGGCCAGGACGGCCTGGCGCGGGCGGTGCGGCCTGCGCACACGATGTTCGACGGCGACACCGTGTTCGCGCTGGCCACGGGCAAGCGGGAGGTGCCGAGCGCGCCGGGGCGGATCGGCGAGGCAAGCCGCATGGTGGCGCTCGACGCGCTGTGCGCCGCGGCGGCGAGGGTCTTCGCCAGGGCGATGGTGCACGGCCTGCTCGCGGCGACCGCGGTCCCTGGCCTCCCGGCGTACCGGGACGTCTGGCCGGAAACCCACCCGGCCTGACGCGGCCGGGCCCCGCAAGCCCCGCGCCCCGGCCCGCGAGTCCCCCGCTCGGGCGTGCGAGTTGCCCGCTCGGGCGTGCGAGTTGCCCGCTCGGGCGTGCGAGTCCCCCGCTCAAGCTCGCGAGTCCCCCGCTCAAGCTCGCGAGTCCCCCGTTCAGTCGGGTGAGCCCCGCAGACCGGTGAGGCCGGTGACGCCGAAAGCCCCGCTCCGGCTCGCGTGTCGTGCACTGCCGACCGTGAGTCGTGCGCTCCGGCGCGTGGGTTGTGCGCTCCAGACCGCGAGTGGTGCAGTCAGCGGCACGGCAGGCGCCGGGCGCCGGGTGGCTGCGATCCGTCGACTCGGGTTGGAGCTGGCGCACGCGGTGCGCGACCTCCCGTCGCTTCAGCGCTTACCCAGCGGGCCATTCGACACCCGGAGCGGGGAACTCGTGGTCCCGGACGGGGGACTCGCGCGCAGGAGCGGGGGACTCGCGGGCTCTGGCGCCGGCTCTCGGGGTTGGCGTGGGGCGTCTCACGGTGTGAACGGCCGGGGCTCAGCCCGTAAGATGACGACCGTGCTTCGGATCCGCCGTGACCTCGTGGACGCGATCGTCGCGCACGCCCGCCGGGACCACCCCGACGAGGCGTGTGGCGTGATCGCCGGTCCCGACGACGGCAGCGACCGCCCCGAACGGTTCATCCCGATGGTGAACGCGGCTCGCTCGCCGACGTTCTACGAGTTCGACTCGGGCGACCTGCTCAAGCTGTACCGCGAGATGGACGCCAACGACGAGACACCCGTCGTGATCTATCACTCGCACACAGCGACCGAGGCGTACCCCTCGCGCACGGACATCAAGCTGGCCCAGGAGCCATTCGCGCACTACGTGCTCGTGTCCACCAGGGACGCCGACGAGCACGAGTTCCGTTCCTACCGCATCGTCGACGGGGTCGTCACGGAGGAGCCGGTCGAGGTCGTCGAGTCGTACATGTTCGCCAACACCGGTAGCGACGACTTACCCGACGCCTAGCTCACAGGCGGGAATTTCCCCGTCACCGTGAACGTCAGTCCTGTCATAACCACTTGCGGAGGTAACCCATGGCCGTGACCGTGTCCATCCCGACCATCCTGCGTACGCACACCGGCGGCGAGAAGTCCGTCGAGGCGTCCGGCAAGACGGTGCTCGAGCTGATCGACGACATCGAGGCCAAGCACGGCGGCCTGAAGGCTCGCCTGGTCAAGGACGAGAAGCTGCACCGTTTCGTCAACGTCTACGTCAACGACGAGGACGTGCGCTTCTCGGGCGGGCTCGAGGCCGAGGTCAAGGACGGCGACACCGTGACGATCCTTCCCGCGGTCGCCGGCGGCGCGCGCTGACCATGGCTCGTTACGAGTCACTGCTCGACGCGCTCGGCGGCACCCCGCTGGTGGGGTTGCCGAGGCTGTCCCCGTCGGACGACGTCCGGCTGTGGGCCAAGCTCGAGGACCGCAATCCCACCGGCTCGATCAAGGACCGGCCCGCGCTGGCCATGATCGAGGCCGCCGAGCGGGACGGGTTGCTGCGCCGGGGCTCCACCATCCTGGAGCCGACCTCGGGCAACACGGGAATCTCGCTGGCCATGGCCGCCAAGCTCAAGGGCTACGGTCTGGTCTGCGTGATGCCGGAGAACACGTCGGCGGAGCGCAAGCAGCTGCTGCAGGCCTACGGCGCGCGCATCGTGTACTCGCCCGCCGCGGGTGGCTCCAACGAGGCCGTTCGCCGCGCGAAGGAGCTGGCCAAGACCAACCCGGACTGGGTCATGCTCTACCAGTACGGCAACCCGGCCAACGCCGACGCGCACTACTCGGGCACCGGTCCTGAGCTGCTCAAGGACCTGCCGACCCTGACGCACTTCGTCGGCGGGCTTGGCACCACCGGCACGCTGGTGGGCGTCGGCCGGTACATGCGCGAGCACAAGCCGGACGTGCAGATCGTCGCGGCGGAGCCGCGCTACGGCGAGCTGGTCTACGGCCTGCGCAACCTCGACGAGGGGTTCGTGCCCGAGCTCTACGACCCCGACGTGCTGTCCGGCCGCTACTCGGTGGGCGCCTACGACGCGTTGCGACGCACGCGTGAGCTGCTGGAGAACGAGGGCATCTTCGCCGGGATCTCCACCGGCGCCGTGCTGCACGCGGCGATGGGCATCGCCGAGAAGGCGCTGGCCAAGGGCGAGAAGGCCGATGTCGCGTTCGTGGTCGCCGACGCCGGGTGGAAGTACCTCTCCACCGGCGCCTACAGCGGGTCGCTCGACGAGGCCGCCGAGCGACTCGACGGTCAGCTCTGGGCCTGAGCCGCCAGGTGTGCCTCGTGCTGGGCGACAACCGTTCGCCACAGCCGGGCGCGCTCCTCGGCGCTGAACCCCGCTGGCGAGATCCCGAAGAGGTCGGACACCGCCGACCACCACTCCCGTTCGGTCTCCAGCAGGGTCTTGCCCGGTTCGGGCACCCTGCTGAGCGTGAGCGCGCGCAGAATGTCGACGCCGCGCTTGTCCCGCCGCTGCATGGTGCAGGTCCGCACGAACCCTGATTCGGGTGAGGTGGACAGCTTCTCGTGGTTGTTCGCGAAGTCGCTCATCGCGGCGGGCTCCGGCGCGAAGTCCATGGTGACGAAGCTGCCCGTCGGGTCGTGGGCCATGCTCCAGCCGCCGGGCGCGATCTCGGAGGGCCGGAGTCCGTACTCGAAGGGCCCCTGCCGGTAGGTGCCCGCGCGCAGCGGCAGCGGCGCGTGCAGCCCGTCGCCGAGGCCGACGTCGACGAACCACGCCGTCTCGGGGTCGCCAGGCAGGCCCTCGACGGTCAGCGCGAGGTGGTTCAGCGAGATCTCCGGCGTGTCCTCGGCCGTCATCTGCGTGCCGCCGCGATGGAGGGTGACCTGGTAGCCGAGTGCCTGCAGCAGCGCGGAGAAGGCGCCGTTGAGGTGGAAGCAGTAGCCGCCCCTGCCGGAGATGATGCGGCGCGCCGACTCGGCGGGGTCGAGCGAGGTGACCCGGCCCAGCTGGATCTCCAGCGTCTCGTACGGCACGCACTCGACGTGTGCGATGTGCAGCCGGCGTAGCGCGCCCGCGCTGGGCGGCTCGGGGTCGAGGAAGCCAAGTCGGGAGAGGTAGGCGGACACGTCGAACTCGGTCACGAGCAGAACCTATCGGCTCCCGCGCCAGCCTCGCCGCAGCTTTTCACGCTGTGGGAGCGACGACGGCCTGTCGCCGGTGGCGCGGGAACACCGAGCAGGTGTCGCCGACATCGTCCGCTGCCGCTGTTCAGGGGCGTCCTACCCGCCAATCCGGCCGTGGACCGCGGTGGTGGCCGTCCGGACGAACCGGACATGCGCGCGGCTCGTCCGGGTGAGGCGGATCTCAGGGTTTTCCACCGAGGTCGCCCACGCGAATCGGACGTAGCCTGACAAGGTGAGCACGCAGCCGCAGCCCATGACTTCCGGACAGGGCACGCAGAAGAAGCCGGGCGCCCGCATCCTGCCGCCCAAGCCACTGGCGGCAGGCATCGTCGCGCTGTCGTTCACGGCGTTGCTGTATCTGGTCGAGCTGCTCGACGTGATACTGCCCGCCGACCTCGACGGTGGAGGGATCAGGGCGCGCTCGCTGTCCGGTCTCGACGGCGTCGCGTGGGCGCCGTTGCTGCACGACGGCTGGAGCCATCTGTTCGCCAACACGGTTCCGGTGCTCGTGTTCGCGTTCCTGGCGATGGCGGGCGGCATCGGGCAGTGGATCGCCGTGACGGCCACGATCTGGATCGTCGGCGGGCTCGGGGTGTGGCTCACGGCTCCGCCGAACGTCGTCACGGTGGGCGCGTCGGGTCTCGCGTTCGGCTGGCTCGCGTTCCTGCTGGTGCGAGGTCTGTTCAACCGCAGTTTCGGGCAGTTGGCCGTCGCCGCGGTGCTGTTGTTCGTCTGGGGCGGGATGTTGTGGGGCGTGCTGCCCGGCAACCCGGGAATCTCCTGGCAGGGACACCTCTTCGGTGCACTCGGCGGTGTGCTGGCCGCGTGGGTCGTCGCCAAGTCCGACCGCTCCCGCGCGGGCAAGTCGAAGGGGACGCAGGGACCCACAGGTACTCTCGGCGTGTGAGTCACGCCGAGGCCCCGATCGGGATCTTCGATTCCGGCGTCGGCGGGTTGACCGTCGCTCGCGCCATCGCCGACCAGCTGCCCGGCGAGAGCCTGCGCTACCTCGGAGACACCCGCCACGCCCCGTACGGCCCACTGCCCATCGCCCGAGCGCGTGAACTCGCGCTGGCCGCGCTGGACGGGCTCGTCGCCGACGGCGTCAAGGCGCTGGTGATCGCGTGCAACACGGCGTCGGCCGCGTGCCTGCGTGACGCGCGCGAGCGCTACGACATCCCGGTGATCGAGGTCGTGCTGCCCGCGGTGCGCAGGGCGGCCGCGGCCACGCACACCGGGCACATCGGACTGATCGGCACCGAGGGCACGGTGCGTTCGCGTGCCTACGACGACGCTTTCGCCGCGGCGAAGGGGATCCGGCTCTCGAGCGTGGCGTGCCCGCGTTTCGTCGACTTCGTCGAGCGCGGCGTCACCTCGGGCAGGCAGGTGCTCGGCCTCGCTCAGGGCTACCTCGCGCCGCTGGCCAGGGCCGATGTGGACACGCTGATCCTCGGCTGCACGCACTACCCGCTGCTCACCGGCGTCCTGCAGATCGTGATGGGTCCCGACGTGACACTGGTGTCGAGTGCGGAGGAGACGGCGAAGGACGTCGTGCGCGTGCTCACCGAGCTGGATCTGCTCGCGGAGCACGAACAGCCTCGCCACGAGTTCATCGCGACGGGCCCCGCTGAGCCGTTCGCGAAGCTGGCCGCCCGGTTCATGGGGTTTCGGCCGGGAGTGCTCGCCGCCACGTGACCCTGGGCGTGCCGCGTCCCCGCGTGGCAGGGTGGCGGTCGTGCGACTGACCATCCTGGGCTGTTCCGGCAGCATCCCCGGCCCGGACGCGGCCGCCTCGGGCTACCTGGTGGAGGCCGAGGGCTTCGTGCTCGGGCTGGAGCTCGGCAACGGCACGCTCGCGCGGATGCAGACGGTGCGCGACCCGTTCGAGCTCGGCGCTCTGGTCCTGTCACACCTGCACCCCGATCACTGCGCGGACTTCAGCGCGCTCACCGTGCTGCGCCGCTACCACCCGGCGCCGCCCCACGACGTCACCGCGCAGCGGCTCGCGGTCTACGCCCCGGTGGAGGCGCCCGCGAGGCTGGCCAACGCCTACGCCCCGCACGAACAGGAGCGCAGGAACACCGACCTCACCGACGTCTTCGACTTCCACCCCCTGTCCACCGCGCCGGTGCGCATCGGCCCGTTCGAGGTGACGGCGTTGCCGGTGGAGCACCCGACCACGGCGTTCGGCCTGCGGATCTCCCACGGTGGCACCACCCTCGCCTACACGGGCGACACCGGGCCGTGCGAGGCGCTCGGCGCGCTGGCCGCCGACGCCGACGTGCTGCTGTCGGAGGCGTCGTGGACCGACTCGCCCGACCGGCCGGTGGGCCTGCACCTGTCCGGCAGGCAGGCGGGTCGGCTGGCCGCCGGTGCCGGGGCGACGCGGCTGTTGCTCACCCACGTCGCGCCGTGGAGCGATGCCGCCGCGATCCTCGCCGAGGCCCGCGAGGAGTTCGCGGGGCCGGCCGAGCTCGTCGAGCAGGGCGCGACCTACGACGTGTGAGCCCTGGCCGCCGCCAGGTAGTCCGGCGCCAGGTGGATCGCGTAGGCGTGCAGCAGCAGGAGGCCGCTGACCGGCCCGCCCGCGAGGTCGAACTCGGCGAGATCGAGCGCCAGGTCGGCTCCCTTGCGGGCTGGCACCGGGTTGGTCACGTCGGTGAACCAGTCGACGAACGTGAGCTGCACCGTCTCGCCGGGCCGCACGCCGGGGGAGACCACGTCGAGCAGGGCGGGGCGCGTGCGCAACGCCCACCGGTAGAACTCGGAGTAGGCGAAGAAGCGCTGCTCCACGGCCGACGGCGCGATGCCGTTCACCTGCTCGGCCACGAACACGCCGTGATCGGTCGCCGCCTGTTCGGCCTCGCTCCACGCGCGGTCGTGGGCCGACCTGCTCTCGAGCTCGCCGTCGCGCAGCCGCTGCAGGTAGCTCGCCCACGACAGCGAGCCGGGGTTGCCGAAGGTGTCGGTGCCGCGGCCGGAGGCGATCGCGATCCCGCGCTCGATGCCCTCGAGGATGCCGGCGTCGACGTAGGACACCCACGTGCCGGAGGCGCCCATCTCGTGCGCGGCGAAGAAGGCGATGATCCCCTCGATGTTGCCCCACCTGGGCGCGTGGCCTCCGACGATGTCCGCCGCGGGCCCCTCCGACATCGCGCGCAGGAACTCCAGCCGATCGGGCATGGTCATGGCGTCGATCTCGGCGAGCGAACAGTCCAGTGTGGTCGCGCAGCCGAGCGGGTCACGGGACTGGGCGGAGGCCGAGGGAGCGGCCACGGACGTCAGCAGGGTCAGCACGAGGGCGACGGTGCCCACGACGGCGGCGCGCATGCGACGGCACGTTAGCACTAGGCTCTGCCCTCGTGGTGCGAAAAGACGGCAGGAACGACGACCAGCTCCGCGAGGTTCGGATCACCCGCGGTTTCCAGCAGTGGCCGGCAGGCTCGGTGCTCATCGAGTTCGGCGGCACCAGGGTGCTGTGCGCGGCCAGCGTCACCGAGGGTGTGCCGCGATGGCGGGCGGGCTCGGGTCTCGGCTGGGTCACCGCCGAGTACTCGATGCTGCCCTCAGCGACGCACACGCGCAGTGACCGCGAGTCCGTCAAGGGGCGGGTCGGCGGCCGCACCCACGAGATCAGCAGGCTCGTCGGCCGCTCGCTGCGTTCGTGCATCGACCTCTCGGCGCTGGGTGAGAACACGATCCAGCTCGACTGCGACGTGATCCAGGCCGACGGGGGCACCCGCACGGCCGCCATCACAGGCGCCTACGTGGCGCTGGCCGACGCCATCACCTGGCTCGGCGCGGCCGGCAGGCTCGCCGACCCCAAGCCGCTGTCGGCCGCCGTGTCGGCCGTGAGCGTCGGCGTGGTCGACGGCAGGGTGCGCCTCGACCTGCCCTACGAGGAGGACTCGCGCGCCGAGGTGGACATGAACGTCGTGGCCACCGACGTGGGCACGCTCATCGAGGTGCAGGGCACCGGTGAGGGGGCTACGTTCACACGGTCCACTCTGGACAAGATGATGGACCTCGCCCTCGGCGGTTGCGCCGAGCTGGCGCGCAAGCAGGCCGAGGCCCTCGCGGCGCCGTACCCGGGTGAACTGCCCGAGCCCACGCCCGGCAAGAAATCGAAGGGCTCCAAGTGAGCACGAGGCTCCTGCTCGCGACGCGCAACGGCAAGAAACTGGAGGAGCTCCGCCGGATTCTGCTCAAACGCGGACTCGGGGAGATCGAGGTGCTCGGCCTGTCCGATGTGGACGAGTTCCCCGAGGCGCCGGAGACGGCGGCGACGTTCGAGGAGAACGCGCTGGCCAAGGCTCACGACGCGGCCATGGCCACCGGCCTGCCCGCGGTGGCCGACGACTCCGGCCTCTCGGTCGACGCGCTGAACGGGATGCCCGGCGTGCTGTCGGCCCGCTGGGCGGGCGAGCACGGCGCCGACGAGGCGAACCTGCGGCTGGTGCTCGCGCAGCTGCGCGACACCCCCGACGAGCGCAGGGGCGCCGCGTTCGTGTGCGCCGCCGCGCTCGTGGTACCCGACCGCGAGGAGGCGGTGGTGCGCGGCGAGTGGCGCGGCACGATCATCCGCGAACCCCGTGGCGCCAACGGTTTCGGCTACGACCCGATCTTCGTGCCCGAGGGCGAGCAGCGGACGTCGGCGGAGCTGGCCCCGGCGGAGAAGGACTCCACCTCCCACCGGGGCCGCGCACTGCGCGCGCTACTGCCGCACGTGCGGAACCTGACTCAGGTCTGAGCCCGCGCGCCGGGTCACGAAGCCAGGTTCAGGTCCCTCATGAGCTTGGCGACGTGGCCCGTCGCGCGCACGTTGTAGAGCGCCTTGACGATCGTGCCCTCGGGGTCGATGACGAACGTCGAGCGGATGACTCCCTGCACGACGCGGCCGTAGTTCTTCTTCTCCCCGAACGCGCCCCACTCGGTGAGCACCGTCTTCTCGGGGTCCGACAGCAGCGGGAAGGTCAGCTCCTCATTGCCCACGAACGTGGCGAGCTTCTCCTGCTTGTCGGGGGAGACGCCGAGCACCTGGTAACCGGCGTCGTTCAGCTCGGCGAGGTTGTCCCTGAAGTCGCACGCCTGCTTGGTGCACCCCGGGGTGCTCGCGGCGGGGTAGAAGTACACGACGACCGACCTGCCCCGGAAGTCCGACAGCGAGACCTTGTTGCCCTCGCTGTCGGGGAGGGTGAAGTCAGGTGCCTGGTCGCCGGTGGCAAGCCGCTTCTGCTCGGTCATGGCGAAAGCGTATCCGGCGAGGCGGCTCACCTACACGGAGCCGCCGTACACGGCCCTGGTCGGTGTGGAGGTGTCGGGCCGCACGTTCAGGTGCACCGTCGAGGGCTGGTCGGGCACGACGAACGCGATCTGCAGCCGCACGATCTCGCCGGGCGGGATGTCGCGGTCGGCGTCGGCGATTCCGGTGTAACCCTGCGTCGGGTCCACCACCTGCTTGGTGGGCCGCTCGCTCGCGAGTGCGCTGACCGACAGGCTGGAGAGCCGGTAGGGCTGGCCGGTCTCGTTGTAGACCACGACCCCGAACGCGGCGGCGCGCCCGGCCCTGGGATAGGCCGAGTCGCTCGGCCGGAAGATTTTCGGCCCGGACACCGTCACCACGAGACCGGACTCGAAGCGGAAGTCGGTGCCGAAGCCGACGACGGACCGGTCGGCGTCCGACGCGTCCCTGCGCTCGATCACGGGCGCTGCGGAGGTGACCGGGTCCGAGTCGTGCCCCGCCGCGGGCGCGGCGCAGGAGGTTGCCACGAACAGTGCGCACAGGGCCAGCACGGGCCTCGGCTTTCGCACGACTGCCGCTCCTCCTGCTCCGATCGCGGTGGGCAATTACTCCGTTCGGCGGCGGTAGAACGCCGCCCAGATCCACTCTGACGATGAGCCGGGCCTGCTGCCACTGGGATCGCGGGGTTGAGGCGGAGCTGGTGTAAGGCCGTGTCCTGGCCGTGACCGATGCTGCACCGCCAGTGAGCGCGATCACGCTCAGCGCGGCCTCAGGCGGCCAGGGCGAAGAAGAGGATGAACATCGCGAGCCCGGCGAGCCAGGCCACCATCAGCCAGCCCCAGTCCCGCCACGGGTCGACGACGCGGTTGTCCTCGCCGGGGACGTAGACGCCGCGCATTTCGAACCAGTCGGCCCAGCGGCCGGGCCAGCGCAACGGGTTGCGCTCCGACATCCAGCCACCTCCGCCCGCGCTCGCGTCCCGTGTCCCGGGCGCTACTCCACGTATATCGTGCCTGACGAGACTGTCAAGGCGACATATCAATCGGACATTCATCGTTCACCGGACGATGCGCGGGGTTCTAGGCTTTTCTCGCTTCGCACTACGAGTCCGTATGACAACCAGGGCGGGACTGGCCCCGTCCTCCGGGCAGCCCTGCCCGGTTGGTGTCGCCGGTCTGCCGCCCATCATTCTCGGATGACGGGAGCTCCAGTATGCGAACGTCGATCTTGTGGCGGGCCGCCGTCTGTCTCAGCGTGACGGCCTTGGTGGCGACCGCCTGCAGCAGCGGCGACGGCGACGGCGGGGAGGGCGGCGGAGACGGAGGCGGGGGCACTCTCAAACTCGGCTACGTCCTCCCGGAGACGGGGCAGCTCGCCTACCTCGGGCCGCCGCAGATCCAGGCGGCCAAATTCGCGGTCAGCAACATCAACAAGGCCGGTGGGGTGCTCGGGCAGGACATCCCCGAGCTCACCGGCTCCGACGAGGGCGGCCAGGAGGCCGTGGCGGTGCAGTCGGCCGACCGGGTGCTCTCGGCGGACGTGGACGCGGTCATCGGGGCGGCGGCGTCGGGTATGTCGCTGGCCATCGTCGACAACATCACCGGTTCCGGTGTGGTCCAGTGCTCGGGCTCCAACACGGCGCCCACGTTCACCGACTACGAGGACGGTGGTTTCTACTTCCGCACGGCGCCGAGCGACTCACTCCAGGGGCCGGTGCTGTCCAAGGTGATCAGGGAGGACGGACACAACCGTGTCGCCATGATCGCCCGCGCCGACGACTACGGGCGAGGGCTGATGCAGTCCACGAAGCAGGAGCTGGAGTCCGCGGGAGCGCGGGTGGTGCTCGACGAGACCTACGATCCCGAGGCCACCAACTTCCAGCAGCTCGTGCAGCAGGTCCGCAACTCCAACCCCGACGCGGTCGCCGTGATCGCGTTCGAGGAGGGCACGCAGATCCTGCAGTCCATGATCGAGTCGGGCGTCGGCCCGAGGCAGGTCGGGGTCTACGGTGCGGACGGTCTGCGCAGCGAAGAGCTGGCCACCCTGGTGTCGCCGGACGACCCCGCGGTGATCAACGGGATGAAGGGCACGGCGCCCGCGTCGGCGGAGAACCAGCAGTTCGTGTCGCAGCTCAAGCAGTTCGCGCCCGATCTGACGGAGCTGCAGTTCGCGCCTCAGGTGTACGACTGCGTGAACACCATCGCGCTGGCCGCCGAGCAGGCGAACTCCACCGATCCCGCCGACTTCGCGCCCGAGATGAACGGCGTGACCAAGGACGGCGAGAAGTGCACGTCGTTCCAGCAGTGCAAGAACCTGATCGACCAGGGTTCGAACATCGACTACGACGGCGTGAGCGGGCCCCTCGACTTCATCGAACAGGGTGAACCGGGGCAGGCGACGATCGAGGTCTACACCTACGACCAGACCGGAACGCTGAAAACCGTGCGCACCGAGGTGAGCAAGGGCTCGGGCTGACGCGCACTCCCCACATGCGGTGAAGGGCACCTTTACTGCGTTCAACGCGGTAAAGGTGCCCTTCACCGCAGTCGGCTCAGCGGGCGCGGGCTCAGCGGGCGCGGGCCAGGGTGCCCAGGTAAAGCTCGATCACCTTGTCGTCGTGCAGGAGTTCTGTGCCCGTGCCCGTGTAGGCGTTGCCGCCCTGGTCGAGCACGTAGCCGCGGTGGCAGATCTGCAGGCACCGGCGCGCGTTCTGTTCCACCATCAGGATCGCCACGCCCGAGGCGTTGATCTCCTTGACGCGCTCGAACACCTGGTCCTGGAAGCGCGGGGACAGCCCGGCCGAGGGCTCGTCGAGCAACAGCACCTCGGGCTCCATCATCAGCGCCCGCCCCATGCCGAGCATCTGCCGTTCCCCGCCCGACATCGAGTTGGCCTTCTGGGCCCTGCGCTGTGCCAGCACCGGGAACAGTTCCTCCACCGTCGCCACCCGGCGCGAGAACTCCTTGGGCCGCAGGTACGTGCCCATCCGCAGGTTCTCCTCGACGGTCAGCGTCGGGAACACGTTCTGCCGCTGCGGCACGTAGCCGATGCCGCGCGAGACCAGCGTGTGCGCGGGCAGGTTGGTGACGTCCTTGCCCTTGAACGTCACCATTCCCGACCGGATGCGCAGCAGCCCGAAGATGGCCTTCACCAGCGTCGACTTGCCGGCCCCATTGGGTCCGATCACGCCGACCAGCTCGCGGGGCCCGAGCAGCAGCCCGCAGCCGCACAGCACGTCGACCCCGGGCACGTATCCCGCGAACACCCGCTCGGCCACCAGCAACGCCTGTTCGTCCTGCTCACTCATGGTCGGGCTCCGTTCCCGGTTCGTCGTGCTGCTTTCCCAGGTAGGCGTCGATCACGGCCGGGTTTTTCGCGACGGCGTGCGGCGGCCCCTCCGCCACCACCTCGCCCTCGGCCATGCACACCACCCAGTCGCTGATGCCCATCACCACGTCCATGTCGTGCTCGACGAAGCACACGGTCATGCCCTCGTCGCGCAGATCGGTGATGTGCGAGAGCAGCGACTGCGTCAGCGCTGGGTTCACGCCCGCCATCGGCTCGTCGAGCATCACCATCGTCGGCCGCACCATCAGTGCCCTCGCCATCTCGAGCAGCTTGCGCTGGCCGCCGGAGAGCGTTCCCGCGTACTCGTCGCGCATGCGCGAAAGGCGGAACCGGTCGAGCAGCTCGTCGGCGCGCCGCTTGATCTCGCGTTCCTGCCGCAGCCACACCGGCGGCAGCAGCGCGAGGCCGAGCCGCTCACCGCGTTGTCCGTTGGCGGCGAGCAGCATGTTCTCCAGCACCGAGAGCCTGCTGAGCGTCTTGGTGAGCTGGAACGTGCGCACGAGTCCCCTGCGGGCGACGCGGTGGGCGGAGCGGCCCGTCACCGGCGCGCCGTCGAAGGTCCAGCTGCCGGAGTCGGCGCGGTCGAAGCCGCTCACGACGTTGAACAGCGTGCTCTTGCCGGCACCGTTGGGGCCGATCAGCGCGGTGATCGCGCCGCGCTCGATCTCCAGGTGCTCGACGTGCACGGCGACGAGCCCGCCGAAAGCCCTGGTGACGCCGTCGACGACGAGGAGCGGGTCGGGCTTGGCCACCCCTGGTTCGAAGCTGAGTTTCGCGAGTTCAGCGCGCATCGAGCAGCATCTCCTTCCTGCTGCCGAGCAGGCCCTGTGGCCGGAAGATCATGAGCAGCATCAGGCCGAGCCCCACGAGCGCGAAGCGCACGGCCCCCACCTCGGGCGCGCTGATGACGTCCGGCGAGATGTAGCCCGCTGCGATCGCCTCGCGCAGCGCGCTGTCGAAGAACGTGAGCAGCGCCCAGAACAGGATCGAACCCACGATCGGACCGAACACTCGTCCCGCGCCGCCCAGCACGAGGATCGTGTACAGGAAGAACGTCACCACCGGGTCGTAGCTGTCGGGGTTCACCGACTGGTTCTGGATGGCGAGCATCATCCCCGCCATCGAGCCGAGCACACCGCCCAGCACCAGGCTCTGCATCTTGTACGCGTAGACGCTCTTGCCGAGGCTGCGCACGGCGTCCTCGTCCTCCCGGATCGACCGGATCACCCGGCCCCACGGGCTGTGCACGAGCAACGCGATCAGCGCGGTGGCCAGCAGCACCACGGCCCACGCGACACTGAGCGCCCACAGGTCGCGCGAGGTGAAGCGGACCAGCCAGAACCCGTAGGTGTCGCGGGGGATCGGGCTGATGTCGTAGAACTCGGTGGCGAAGCGCTGGAGGCCGAACACGCCGCCGGTCACCGGCTCCGCCCAGCTCGAGCGGTAGAACAGGCGCAGGATCTCGCCCGCCGCGATGGTGGCGATGGCGAGATACTCCGCGCGCAGTCTCAAGGTGGGCAGGCCGAGCAGCAGCGCCAGCAACACCGACGAACCGAGTCCGATGAGGACACCTACCCACAGCGGAAGCCCGTACGTCGAAACGGAGGCTGCGACGCCGTAGGCGCCGACGAGCATGAACGCGACCTGGCCGAAGTTGAGCAGCCCGGTGTAGCCGAAATGCAGGTTGAGGCCGATGGCGGCCAGCGCGTACACGGCCGCGACCGGGCCGATGCCCGAGCGGATCGCGTCCGAGAGGATGACTGACCAGTCCATTGTGCACCGCCTAGCCCACGCGTTCCCGCTGGCCGAGGATGCCCTGCGGGCGGATCAACAGAACGACGATCAGCGCGAGCAGCGCCCACGCGTTCTGCAGGTCGACCGGGAACCACAGGCTCGACATCTGCGCGACGATGCCGATCACGAAGCTGCCCACCATCGCGCCGTATGCCGAGCCGAGGCCGCCCAGGATGATGCCGGCGAACATCAGCAACAGCAGCCGGAATCCCATGTCCCACGTGATGATCTCGGTGAGCCCGAAGAACACCCCGCCCAGCGCGGCCAGCCCGCCGCCGAGCATCCACACCACGAGCACGACGCGGTCGACGTCGATGCCGGAGGCCTCCGCGAGGTCGGGGTTGCTCGACAGCGCGCGGATCGCGGTGCCGATGCGGGTGCGCTGCAGCATGAACGCGACGCCGAGCAACACCAGCACCGACAGCACCACGATGATCAGGTCGCGGGGCGTGATGCCGACGGGGCCGAGGTCGAGCGCCTGCTGGATGTCGTACTCGCGGTAGGACTGCGGCCGGGTCCCGAAGAACACGAGCACGACGTGGCGCAACAGCAGGGAGAGCCCGATGGTGATGATGAACAGGTTGATGAGGCCGGTGCCGCGGTTGCGCAACGGTCGCCAGAGTCCTCGCTCGATCAGGCCCCCGAGCAGCGCGCCGATGACGATCGCCACGATGGCGGAGGGGATCAGGTGCCAGCCGGGTCCCCCGGCCCCCACGTTGAGAAAGAAGGCCATGACCGCGCCGATGGTCACCAGTTCACCATGCGCGAAATTGATGAGATGAGTGGTGCCGAAAATCAGCGAAAGACCCACCGCGGTGATGGCGATAATGGCGCCGAACTGAATTCCGTCGACCAGCGCCTGCAGGGCACGATCTAGAAAGCCCGGACCCTGAGGAACCGCGTCGCCCTGGGTCAAAGCTGTTGCGAGCACGAACGGAACACGCACAGTCACCTCACGTGCGGGCTCGAACTTGGGACGCTCAGTGTATTCGCGCGGCCCGCGAAAAGAACATCGCCGTGCGCGATTGTTACGAGTCCCATGATCGGGAGCGTCCCAGGGTTCTGGTCCGTTTGTCTGGGTAGGTGAGCCGTTCGGCCGAATTTCGAGAAGGTGATCTGCGATGGACGAGCAGACCCGGGTGATGGTGGCGGCGCTGGCGGAGCTGAGCGAGGACCTTCCCGGTGCGATCGATGCGCTGCGCCGTGGCGCGCTCCCGGTGCCGGGGCAGCACCGGTTCGCCGCATTGCTGATCGAGCTGGGTGACAAGCTCGACGATCACGCGGATGGCCAGGCCAGAGCGGGAAACGGCAGTCCAGGCGGCCCAGGGCCGAGTTTCGGCGAGGCCGCCCCGCGCGACCGCGGCGACCGCTGAGCGGGACCGGGGCCGCGTGGCGGAGGATGGCGGCCATGACCGACCTCGACGCCGACGCCGTGATCGCGAAACTGGGGCTGGCCCCGTTGCCCGTCGAGGGCGGGCTCTTCGTCCAGACGTGGCGCAGTGACGACGATCCCGTGCCCGCGGGCACGGCGACCTACGCCGCGTTCACCGCCGACCCCGACTCGTTCTCGGCCATGCACCGCCTCGCCGTGGATGAGCTCTGGCACTTCTACGCCGGCGATCCCGTGGATCTGCTGATCCTGCACCCCGACGGCACGCACTCGACGCCGAGGCTTGGCTCCGATGTGCTCGGTGCCGAACGGCCTCAGCTCACGGTTCCCGCGAACCACTGGTTCGGGGCCGCGTTGGCCCCCGGTGGCACGTTCGCGCTCTTCGGCAACACACTGGCCCCCGGGTTCCACAGTGGACTGTACGAGGGCGGGGGGCGGGACACGCTAATGGCGGGCTGGCCCTCGGCCGCGCGGCGCATCACCGAACTCACCCGGCCCGGCGCCGCGCTGGAGCTGCCGCCGGGGCTGTGACTCAGTCCCGCTTGCTCTCGATCAACACGGCGAGGCCGTCGAGCACGCGGGCCAGACCGAACTCGAAGGCGCGCTCCGGGTCCGACGCGGCGCCGTACTCGGCCCCCGCCTCGGCTCCCACGACGGCGGCGGTCGGGTACCTCTCCGCGTCGAAGACCGTGTCCAGCAGCGGGGCGAACTCCTCCCACCACTGGTCGTCGGTCGTCCCGGTCTGTTCCCTGGCCTGCGCCGCCTCGACCGCGTTGCGCGCGGCGCCGTTGACGTAGTCGGCGACGAGCGTGACCACGAGGTCCATCTCGAGGTGGCTCAGCCCGATGCCGTCGACGGCGCGCAGGTCGTAGTCGTACTTGGCGACGATGTTGGGGCCGAGCACCGGCCTGCTGGCCGACACCTGGAGCAGCCACGGGTGCCGGAGGCTGAGTTCCCAGTTGGCGCGCGCGATGCGTTCGAGGCGGGCCCGCCAGTCGCCGTCGTGCTCGGGCAGCTCGACGGTGCCGACCACGCGGTCGACGAGTACGTCGATCAGCTCCGCCTTGCTCGGCACGTACCCGTAGAGCGACATCGCCGTGACGCCGAGCTCCGAGGCCACCCTGCGCATCGACAGGGCGGCGAGCCCGTCGGCGTCGGCGATGGCGATCGCGGTCCGCGCGACGTCGTCGATCGTGAACCGGGGCTTGGGTCCGCGCCGGGGTTTGTCCTGGATGCCCCAGAGCAGCTCGAGGCTGCGTTTCGGGTCCCCACTGCCGCCGTAGACGGTCACGGTTGAAAACTCCATACGCCGTAGAGTATTGTCCCCGTTCCATTCATCGCTATACGCTGTATAGAGTTTCTGGAAGGGGCTTGCATGTCCTCCGTGGAACCGGCCGTCGTGGCCGAGAACCTGCGCAAACGATACGGCGAGACCGTAGCGCTCGACGGCTTCGACCTGACCGTGGCGCCCGGCGCCGTGCACGGTCTGCTCGGACCCAACGGCGCGGGTAAGACCACCGCCGTCCGTGTGCTCGCGACGCTGCTGAGGCCCGACTCCGGGCGGGCGAGCGTGGCGGGGTTCGACGTGGTCGCCCACGCCGAACAGGCCAGGTACCGGCTCGGACTCGTCGGCCAGCACGCCGCCGTCGACGAGATGCTGAGCGGCCGTCAGAACCTGGAGCTGTTCGGCAGGCTCTACCACCTCCGGCCCTCGGCGGCCCGTGCGCGGGCGGGCGAACTGCTCGAGCGGTTCCGGCTCGCCGACACCGGGAGCAAGCCGGTGAAGCAGTACTCCGGCGGGATGCGCCGACGCCTCGACCTCGCGGCCGGGCTCATACTCTCGCCGTATGTGCTGTTTCTCGACGAGCCGACCACGGGCCTCGATCCCCGGGCGCGCAACGAAGTGTGGGCCGCGGTGCGCGAGCTGACGGCGGCGGGCACCACTGTCGTGCTCACCACGCAGTATCTCGAGGAAGCCGATCAGCTCGCGGGCCGCATCTCGGTGATCGACCACGGCAGGGTGATCGCCGAGGGCGCACCGGAGGAGCTGAAACGCCGGATCGGCGCCGACCGCATCGACGTGGTCCTGCACCGCGATGCCGACCTGCCGACCGCGGCGGCCCTGCTCGCGGACATCGCGGGCGCGCAACCGGAGTCCGACCCCGATCGCAGGCTCGTCAGCGCGCCCGTGCGCGACCGGATGGCCGCGTTGAGCCGGCTGGTGCCCGCGCTGAGTTCGGCCGGGATCACGGCGGAGGACGTCGCACTGCGCAGACCCACCCTCGACGAGGTGTTCCTGCACCTCACCGGCGACCAGCAGGAGGTGGTGGCATGACCGCGCTGATCACCGCACCGCCGCGGACCCCGCTCGCCCGGCTGCGCTGGGCGCTCGCCGACGGCTGGACCGTCACGCGGCGCGACCTGACGCACTGGCGGAACCAGCCGCTGCAGCTGGTGGCGGGTCTGCTGTTCTCCGTGATGGTGCTGCTGATGTTCGGCTTTCTGTTCGGTGGAGCCATGTTCGTGCCGGGCGGAGGTGACTACCGCGAGTTCCTGGTGCCGGGCGTGCTCGCGCTGACGATGGTGTTCGGCGTGGAGACCACGTTCACGGCGATCAGCACCGACGCCGCCCGCGGCGTGACCGACCGGTTCCGTTCGCTGCCCATGGCGCCGTCGGCGGTAGTGCTCGGCCGGTGCACGGCAGACCTGCTCAGTGCCGTGCTGACGCTCGCCGCGCTCGTACTCGCGGGCCTGGCGATGGGCTGGCAGTGGCACAACGGCGTCGCGGGCGCGTTCGCCGCGTTCGCGCTGTTGTTGTTTCTGCGGCTGGCGATGTTGTGGCTCGGCATCTACCTCGGGCTCGTGCTGCGCAGCCCCGAGGCCGTGATGGCGTTGCAGATCCTCGTGTGGCCGCTGGGTTTCCTGTCGAGCGCGTTCGTCGCCCCCGCGACGATGCCGGGCTGGCTCGCCGCGGTGGCCGAGTGGAATCCGCTCTCGGCCACGGCCACCGCCATCAGGGAGCTGTTCGGCAACCCCGGCTGGGGAGGGCAGAGCTGGCCCTCGGAGCACCCGGTGCTGCTGGCCGTGCTGTGGCCACTGGCGCTGACCGCGGTGTTCTGCCCGCTCGCGATCCGCGGCTACCGCGAGCTGAGCCGCTGATCGTCGGGCAGCGTGTGCGCGATGGCCAGGGCAGCCGACTTCACCAGGGTGTCCCGGCCATCGCGTTGCCCGACGTCGGGGTAGTGCAGCGACAGCACCCCGAGAACGGTTCCGTCGCCGTCGCACAGCGGGTAGGACTGCACGGCCTGCGTGCCCGCGGCGAGTACGACCGCGC
The DNA here is from genome assembly GCF_016595675.1 of Prauserella cavernicola. Lineage (GTDB taxonomy): Bacteria > Actinomycetota > Actinomycetes > Mycobacteriales > Pseudonocardiaceae > Prauserella_A > Prauserella_A cavernicola. Next base: position 622,257 of record NZ_JAENJH010000003.1, read on the forward strand.
GGGTCATGTCGTCGGCGAAGACCGGGCTGGTGCTGACGTCGTCGACGAACACCGGTTCTCCGGTGGCCAGCGCCAGCCCGCAGGCTGACGGGGTCTTGGGCCCGACGACCGCGAAGTGGCCGAGGAACCCGGGCGGGAAACCGCGGTGCCGCACGAGATGCAGCTCCCCGGTCTGACGGTCGACGGTCTGCAGGTCGCAGGTTCCGGTCTCACCGATGCCCTGCGCCGCGAAGAGGATGGCGGTGTGCACGACGGCGGGGTCGGCCACGGCGAGAAAGTCCTCGGCAGCCAGCGTGCCGGGATCGGTGAACAGGCGATGGCGGAAGCGCCGGAGGATCATCCTGCGGCTGGCCCGCATCTCCGCGTCCACGAGTCCCTGGTGTGCGCGCCCGATCTGGTTCACCGGATCCGCTCGGCTCGCGGCCAGCGGTGCGGGCAGTCGGCTACCGGTGTCGTGTCGCTCCAGCGGCTCTGCCGCGCCCATGCGGCGAAGCTACCACCGCAACGCCGGTTCTGGCCCCCGTCATATTGTGGCGAGCTGCTGGGAGTACAGCAGGTTCGCGAGCGTGACGGCGCAGCTCAGAATGCAGAGCACGACGCCGATGCCGGCGACCGCCCTTCGGGTGCCGCACAGGGCGATCGCACCCAGCACGAGGCCCACGCCCGCGACGATCGCGGGCAGGGCGAGCAGGACCTGGATGGGCAGGCCGACGAGCTGCATGCTCACGAGGGCGACCACGCCCAGCAGATCGATGACGTACAACAACGGCCCGACACCGAGCGCCACGACGCCCAGCGCGAGTGAAGTCCAGGCCTGCCCGACGAACCGAGGCCCCAGCGGCGGGTCGGAAGACACCGCGGGCGAGGGCGACGCCTGCCCGTTCACGGTTGGTCCTTCGGGCGGTGGGAGCGCACCCACTGCCAGTACGCGAGGTCGCCGTCGTCGAAGAAGGAGACCAGTGGTGCGTCGTTCGAGGCGGCCGGGTCGATCGGCTCCTCGGGCTCGACGTCGGGTCGCTGGTCGCCGGGTCTGTCGGCCTCGGTGAGATCCACGGTGAAGTCCTTCTCGGGGAACTGGCAGAACTCCGAGAAGATCGATTACGCAGGCCGGACCGTCACACCTCGTGGGTGATCGAGACGCCGCTGTTACGAAGATCGACGTCCTGGCCCCCAGGGCGCGCGGCAAGGGGGCCGCGCGCGACGAAGCCGAGTGACAATAGTGGGCCCGGTGGGACTCGAACCCACACTGGCACGGACCTAAACCGTGTGCCTCTGCCAATTGGGCTACGGGCCCGACAGGATGAAGCCTAGCGGCATGCCCCGGCCGACCCCTCGGCGTGGCCTGTGGGGTGAGCGGCCTGCCGGTGATCTAGCCTGCTGACACAGCATGCTCGGCGAGGGAGGACACGTGGCTCGCGATCCGGAGACCATCGAACGCGACATCGAGAAGGCCAGGGAGGCCCTGGGCTCGACGCTCGACCAGCTCGGGACCAAGGCCAGCCCCAAGCGGCTCGCCGACTCCGCGCGCACGAGCGTGCGGGCGAAGCTCGACGAGCCGAAGGTGAAGTTCCCGCTGATCGGCGCCGGAGTGCTGATCGCGGTGCTGCTGGTGCGGAAGCTGGTCCGCTAGCTCAGCCGGTGGCGCTCGCGGAGCCTGCCGCGTTCGGCAGGCCGCTCGCGGGCGCACCGGCGGAGCGCCGCTTGTAGCGGCCGTCGGCCCCCCGCACCCGCGCCCCCTGCTCGACCGCGGGTTCCGGGCTCTTGCTGAGTTCCTTGCGCGGCACGGAGCGCTTCCCCTTGGACTCCTTGGCCTTGGTCGGCTTGGAGGCCGCGGCGGGCGCGTCCTCGGCGGCCGGCCTCTCGTCGGCCTTGGGCTGCTCTGCCTCGGCTGCCGGGGCTTCCGGCGTCGCCGGGGCCTCTGTGGCCGGAGTCTCCTCGACCGGAGCGGGCTCGGTCCTCGCCAGCCTCGCCGTCATGTAGGCCGAGGTGAATTCCAGTGCGCTGCCGTTGATCAGGTGGACCACTGTCGGGGTCGCACCTTCGGGTGCCAGTTTCTCGACCAGCTGGTCGGCCCTGTCACGGGCGGCGATGATGCCCGGGGCCCGGTCGTTGAGCTCCTTGCCGAGCCCGGCGACCGTGATCGCCCAGTTCTCGTTCTCCTGCACGTACCGTGCGGTGATCGCTTGCATCACCAGTCTCACCCCTCCTCGGCGGGTACGGCTTCACTAGTACAAGACCGTTTCGCCGTCGCCTCGTGACGCCAGTTCGTGAACAACCCGATCGGTTGAGTCCCATCAGGCGCGTGTTCAGATTCTGTTACGAATTGTGTTCCCCAGCAATACGGCGATCCGTTGGGTACTACTGAGCGTGAGAACACTCTCAGTGGCCCACTACTTCGTGTGAAAGCCCGATTTCACTGGGTCGCTTAACGGTTTGCGAGACGCTGCAATCCACCCCAGAGCAGGTCCATCGCGTACTCGGTTGCGACATCCGGGGTCACATCGTCATATCGCTCACACCAGATCGCGAGCCGTTCACACCCGCCGACCACGAATTCCGCAGCGGCTTGAATACGCACAGTGTCCGCGTCGTTGAAAAAGCCGCTCATCAACGTGGCGATGAGGTCGGTCTGTTGTTGCCGGGTCGCCTCGATCTCCTCGGCCGCCGACGTGCCGACCAGGGTGGTCTCGTGCCGGACCAGTGACCAGGCCTGCCTGCGCTCGCGGATGAACACGAAGAACGCGTGCAGGCCCGCGCGCATTGCCTCCTCGGCATTGACAGAACCCAGCACGGCCTGCTCGGTCACCTGTCGCAGCTCGGTCCTCGCCTCCCGGATGCACGCCAGGAGCAGGCCTTCCTTGGAGTTGAAGTACTCGTAGAGCATCGGCTTCGAGACGCCAACGCGCTCCGCGATCTCGTCCATCGACGCCGCCGCGTACCCGCGCTCGGCGAACACGACCTCGGCGACCTCGATCATCTGCCGCTCGCGTTGTGCCCTCGGCATCCGCTTGCGGCGGGCAGGGGCCTTTTCAGTCGTGCTCACGACATTTACTCTACCGGAAGTAACCTACTCCCAGTAAGATGGACTCCGAGTAACAGGAACTGCGGCATGGAGGCGCGCATGGGCAACCGCACCGAGGCGGGAGTCGTCATCGTCGGCACCGGATTCTCCGGGCTGGGCATGGCGATCCAGCTCCGCAAGGAGGGCCGCGAGGACTTCGTGATCCTGGAGAAGGCCGACGACGTGGGCGGCACTTGGCGCGACAACACCTACCCCGGCTGCGCCTGCGACATCCAGTCGCACATGTACTCGTTCTCCTTCGAGCAGAACCCCGGGTGGTCGCGGTCGTTCTCCCCACAGCCCGAGATCCACGACTACATGCGCCGCGTGGCAAGGAAGTACGACCTCTACCGCTTCGTCCGCTTCGGACAGGAGCTCACCGGCGCGCGGTGGGACACTGACGAGAACCGTTGGTACGTCTCGACCGCGGGTGGCGACGAGTTCGTCGCCCGCCACCTCGTCGCCGGGCTCGGAGCCCTGCACCTGCCGCAGATTCCCGAGTTGCCGGGTATCGAACGGTTCGAGGGCCCGCGCTTCCACTCGGCGGAGTGGGACCACGACGTCGACCTGAGCGGCAAGAAGGTCGCTGTGGTCGGAACGGGAGCCAGCGCGGTGCAGTTCGTGCCGCAGATCGCCAAGGACGTGGCCGAGCTGACGCTGTTCCAGCGCACTCCACCGTGGATCATGCCGAAGCCCGACCACTCGATGCCGGGCTGGGCCAAGCAGCTCTTCGCCAAGGTCCCTGGAGCGCAACGGCTCTACCGCAACCTCCTGTACTGGATGCTGGAGGTGCGCGCCGTCGGCTTCAACGGCAACCCGCGCATCATGAAGCTCGCGCAGCGGCTCGCCAAGCACAACATCGACAAGCACGTCGACGACCCCGCGCTGCGCGCCAAGCTCACGCCCGACTACGTGATGGGCTGCAAGCGCGTGCTGATCTCCAACGACTACTATCCGGCGCTGGCCCGGGACAATGTGGACGTGGTGACCGACGGCGTCGCCGAGGTCAGGCCGCACAGCGTGGTCGACGCGGCCGGGGTCGAGCACGAGGCCGACGTGCTCATCTACGGAACCGGGTTCCACGTCACCGACGCGTTCGACGACCTCGGCATCATCGGCGTCGGCGGGCGCAATCTCGGCAAGCTGTGGGCGACCGAGGGAATGCAGACCCACAAGGGCATCACGGTGGCCGGGTTCCCGAACCTGTTCTTCCTGCTTGGTCCCAACACCGGACTCGGCCACAACTCCGTGGTGTTCATGATCGAGCAGCAGATCCGCTACATCTCCGAAGCGATCCGGTTCGCCGAGTCGCGCGGCGCGGAAGCGATCGAGGTGCGCGCCGACGCCCAGGCGCAGTTCAACCGCGACGTCCAGCGCAAGCTCGAGAACGGCATCTGGACGCGAGGCGGCTGCACCAGCTGGTACCTCGACGCGCAGGGCGTCAACCGCACGATCTGGCCCGGCTTCACGTGGAAGTACTGGCTGGAGACCCGCAAACTGCGCCCCAGCGACTTCGAACTGAGCCGCTAGGCCGCGCCGGGGGGCGTACTGACCCCTGGGACGGGGGTCCAGGGGTCAGTAGCCGGGCGGGAGGCCCGAGAGCTTGCGCAGCCGGGCGATCAGGTCCTGGGTCTCCAGTCCGCACAGTTCCGCCATTCGTTCCAGCGCCGTGAACTCCAGCTGGATCTCGGGACTGCCGCCTGCGGTGTCGAGTCTTCCTCTGGCCCAGCGGCGCAGCGGCAGCAGTTCGGGCTGCTCGTCGGCGATCACCTTGGCCAGGTTCAGTCTGACCCGGCCTGGTTCGTCGCCGAAGACCCGCCGGTGGACGCGCGCCAGCAGGTTCTGCGGCAGCTCGTCCATCGCGAGACACAGCTCCACCAGTCGCACGACCGAGCACTGGCGCGTGCCGAGCTCGTAGGTGGCGAGCGTCTGCAGCGAGATCTCGCTCTGCAGTCTCTGGTTCAGTTCCTTGCGCGTCCATCCTCGCTGTTTGCGGAGCTTGCGTAGTTCCTCGCCAAGTACCCGCTGGTAGACGTCCGCGTCGATCAGCACTCCAGATCCCCTGCCCGCACCGCGTGCGATGCCGTGCGCCGACTGCGCCGGCACAGTGCATGCGTTCTTCACGCGAGTGAAAGCCCTCCGGCTCACTCCGCTTACGCAAGTTCGGTGGAAAACTTGACAAAGTTGGGCCAAGTACTCCGAATGGCGTAACAAAAGGGGCCGATCGGGCTCACCCGGATCAGTTGACGCAGGGAACGCCTTGTGCGGTGATCGGAGGCTCCTCTTCCTCCGGCGGCTGCTGGGGTGCGGCCTGCTCCTGCACCTCGGACCCGGCGACGCCCTCCGCGCCGCTCGACTCCTCTGGCGGGGTGTAGTCGGGAGCGAGCAGGACCCTGACGTGACCGGCAGGCACCGACGGGTCGGTCTCCACCTCGACGCCGCCGATCGAACCGGCCACCTTCTCGCCCGCGGCCTCCTGGCCCTCGGGCACCTGGACGATCGTGCTCGACCGCGAGGTGGCGTTGCCGACCTCGCCGGGGAGGTAGCCCTCGGCGGTCAGCGACTCGGAGACACTGCCCGCGAGGCCCTCGATGCCGGACGCGTTGAGCACGTCCACCGTGGTCTCCTCTGGCGGAGGCGCGGGTGCCTTGTCCTTCTCCTCGGGCGGCGGGCCCGCGAGCCCCTGGACGAAGTCGCGCACCTCGTCGGGGTCGACCTGGACGGCCTCGCCGTCCTCAGGCGTGTCGTACGCGGGGTCGACCACGGGGATGGTGCGGAACTCGATCTGCCCGCCGGTGAGGCCCTGCATCTGCTGGGCGAAGCCGATCAGGTCCCAGCCCTGGTTGACCACCACGGACTTCTGGATGGCGCCGATCAGGTCGTTGAGCTTGGCGGGGTCGGCGAGTGTGCCGGCGGAGAGCACCTTGCGGGCCAGTCCCGCCATGAAGACCTGCTGGCGGACGACGCGGTCGAGGTCGCTGCGCGGCAGTTCGTGCCGCTGCCGGACGAACGCCAGCGCGTCGACCCCGGAGATCGACTGCGGGCCCGCGTCGAACTTCGCGCCGGACTTCACCTCGTCGACCGGCTCGTTGAGGCACACGTCCACGCCACCGATGGCGTTGGTGATGTCGTAGAAGCCGAGCAGGTTCACCGACGCGAAGTTGTCGATGGTGGAACCGGTCAGGTTCTCGACGGTCTTGATGAGGGTCTTCGCGCCCTCCTGGTTGCTGTCGACCTCGAGCTGTTTGGGGTCGGTGACGCCCTGCTCCTGGAGTTCGGTGCGGGCCGCGGCCTTACCGCGCGCGTACGCCGAGTTGATCTTGTGCTCGCCGAAACCGGGGATGTCCACGTAGGAGTCCCTCGGCAGCGAGATGGCGACGGCCTTGCTGCCGTCGTTGGGAACGTGGACGAAGATCAGCGTGTCGGTGTTCAGCTCACCGTCGGAGGCGCCGGCCCGCAGCTTCGCGAGCATCTCCTCGGACAGCGGGTTGCCCTGCGCGTCGGTGCGGCTGTCCATTCCGACCAGGAGGATGTCGCGCGCGCCGTCGGCGGGCATTTCACCGGGGTCGTTCTCGATCACGTCGGCGACGGTCAGCCCGTTGACCAGACCCTGCATGGCGGCCCACGCGTAGCCGGTCAGCCCCATCACGAGGGCGGAGACCACAGCCAGAATGATCTTCGGGCCGCGCATCCTGCTGCGCTTGCGCGGGGGCGGCGGAGGCGGAGCCGGTCTGCGCGGCGGCTGCTGCGACGGAGGAACAGGAGGACGCCCCTGGTGGCCCGCCGGTGGACGGCGGCCCGGCTGCTGCGGGCCCGCGGCTCTGCGCGGCGGAGCGGGCCTGCCACCTGGCGGTGGCACTGGGCGGCCGCCCGCGCGGTCCTGTGACGGCCTCGCGGGACCACGGCCTCGCGGGGAGTCCCGCGGCGGGTAGTCCACGCCGGCGGCTCCTTTCGTCGACAGTTCGATCCGATGGTGGGACGTGCGAGCAAAGGCAGAGGTTGTCGAAGCGTTGCACACCGTTTCACCTTTGTGGTCGATACCACTCGGGTGTGGGCGCTGCTATTACGTTGCGTAACCCCTCGTCGCTCGGGCGGCCAACACGGTAACCAACGCCACCGCGACGGCCAGCAGCCCGGTGACCGCGTACACGACCGCACCGAGCGCGGCAGGGCTCGGACCCGATGTCACCGCCAGCAGCGGAGGCACGCACGCCAGCGCGGTCAGCAGCCACGTCCTCGGCGCGTTGCTCACTCCGGTCCGCACCGTGTGCAGCAGGGACATGCCCAGCAACAGGTGCACCAGGCTCTGGATCGGGTCGAGCGGCAGCCCGGCGAGCAACACAGGGCTCTGACCGTCCGCACCGCTGAAACCGCTCAGCGCGAGCCCGAAGACCCCCAGCGTGGAGAACCCGATGCCCGCCATCGCCGCCGCGTGCCCGAGCCCCCGGTCGAGTCGCCCGGGGGCCGGCCGCCAGGACGGCAACGGCGGCGGCCGGTAACCGAGATGACGTTCGAACCACCAGAACACCAGCGCTGCGGGTCCGGTGAGCATGGCGACGGCGACGATGACCCGCAGACTCCCCGCGGCCAGTCGCTCCGGCAGGTACACCGCCGACACGACGACCAGCATGGCCGCGAGGAAGAGCAGGTACAGGGTCATCGGTGCGCGCGAGGCGAACCCGGCCGCCCGCAGCACGGCGGTCCTGCCCGCCAGCCGGGACAGCGGAGCGCGAAGCAGACCGAGCAGGCCCAGCTGGACCAGTCCGAGCGCGAGGACCGGCGGCACCGGCCCGGCGAGCGCGGGCGGATCGGAGGGCGAGCCGAGCAGCGTGGCCGGCACCAGCCCCGTCGCCGCGCCCGCGACGAGCGCGGCCGCTCCGGCGAGGCACAGCACGGCCAGTGGCCAGGACCGCTCGCGAGTCCGGCCCGCGTGGAGGAACGCCAGCTGCTGGGCGAGCAGCGCGAGGAACACCACGGCGATGTTGCCGAGCACGGGGGCACCCTGGTCCGGCGTGAGGAACTCGGCGAGCGCGAACGCCGCGACGAGCGCGATCCCCACCGGAACCGGTGCCCGTCGGTGCAGGGCGAGCAGAGCCGGCGCGGCCACCATCGTCAGCACGTAGACGCCGAGTAGCCACAGCGGATGGAGCGCGATGCGGACCACCACCGCGCTGGTGGAGTCCGGGATGGTGAGCAGCTCGAGCGCGATGGGCACGGCGAAGGCCACCACGGCGAACACGAGCGTCAGCCGCAGCAGCCAGCTCGCGCGGTGGGCGAGGTACTCGCGATAGCCCCCGCCGGAGCGGCGCACCGCGAGCCAGCCCGTGAGGTTCGAGTGCCCCGCGGCGAAGAAGAAGACGAACGCCAGCTGCGTCAGCCAGGTGAACGGCGAGAGCCACGCGTCCTCGGCGCCCGCCCAGCGAGCGAGCGCGACCGAGGCCTCGCCGAGTACCAGCAACCCGATACTCGCCACTCCGAGCAGTGTCCAGCGTCCACCGGGAACCGGGGCCGGCCTGGCTGGCTGCTCGGGGACCAGCGGCCTGCTGCGCCGAGCGACAAGCCAGCCGCGCAGCCGGAACGAGACGAGGAAGCCGATCACGGCGACGCCCGCGAGGACCGGCACCAACGGTTCGCCCACCGGTGGACCCCAGCGTTGATGCCACGAGTTGACGACGATTCCGGCCGAATAGAGCGAGGCCGTGGCCTGGCACAGCTGCGGCGTGCCCTTCGGGTTTGTCTCGCAGGTGGCGTGCATGTCGGCGGAGAGCCGGTCGTCGAGCGCCCCGCGCACCTCGGGCCCGAGCGGATGCCCCTTCTTCTCCGCATAGCGCAACAGGTCGTAGCCGAGGTCGTGTGCTTGGCAGGGAGTGCCGAAGTCCCAGCGGGTGTCGTCGTCTCCCCACGGAGTCGAGCAGCCACCGTCGACGTGCACGGCGCGCATCGTGCCGTCGAACGCACGCGCCTCGCCGGGCTGCACACCCGTCACGTCGGCGAAGTCGGCGGGAATCAGCCCGAGCGCGTCGGGGGAGTCACCGGGAGCGAGCAGGGAGTCGATGGCGCCCTGTGCGGCCGCGACGTCGCCGCGTGGCGGGCCCTGTTCCGGCGGTGCCTCCGATCGTGAGGCGACGAAACCGAAGCCCGTCACCACGAGCACGAGGAGCACGATCCAGGCCGAGGTCCCGAGGACACCGCGCCCGCGTCTCGACACGGGCGCCGCGATCTCCTCGGTTGGAGCGGCCATGTTCTCCAGGGTGTCAGCGGTGGCCGGGAGGCGACATCCGGGTAACCCCCCGAAAGTGTCAGAGCTGGTCGGGCCTGGTCAGAGCGAGTCGGTGCCGCTCAGCCTACCGTGCGGCGGACTCGGCGAAGCGGACCTGATTGCGGCCGTTCTCCTTCGCCTCGTACACGGCCGCGTCGGCCGCCTGCATGAGCCCGGTCAGGGTGCTCGCGTGCACCGGGTAGACGGCGACGCCGATGGACGTGGTGCGCTCCGTGATCGTGGTCTGCGCGCCGCGTTTGTCGGTGGTGTCGATCCGCAGGTCGGCGATCGTGTGCCGGACGCGTTCCGCGGCGACCTCGGCCGCGGGGGCGTCGGCGTCGGGCAGCAGCACGAGGAATTCCTCGCCGCCGAAGCGGCCGACGATGTCGGCGGGGCGGGTGACCTCGCCGAGCGCCTTGGCGACCGCGCCGAGCACGTCGTCTCCCGCCGGGTGCCCGAAGTTGTCGTTGATCCACTTGAAATGGTCGAGGTCGATCATGAGCATCGACAGGTTGCCGTCGGCGCGGCGGATCCGCGTGAGCGCGCGCTCGGCCGACTCCGACCAGCCGCGCATGTTGAGCAGCCCGGTCTTCGGGTCGGTCACCACGTCGTCCTGCAACTGGTCGAGCTCGGCGAGGCGATTGAAGAACACCGTGACCACGGCCATGATCACGACCGACGGCGGCATCGTCACCACCAGCACCGCCGTGACCGCGCCGAGACCTGTGGTGATGGCCTCGAGGAGGTTGTCCGCCTTGCTGCCCAGCACGTTGCGCAGCGTGGGATTCGGCTCACTGAGCGCGAGAATGCCGCCGACGTAGATCAGCTGGACGCCCTCGTAGACCGCGGCGGCCACGAGCACGAGGGCGAACTCGCGCAGCGACCCGGTAGCCGTGAGCGTGTGCCAGTCGCTCGGTCCGAGTGCGGTATAGACCACTCCCGCGAGCGCGGCGGCCACACTGTGCGAAATGGACGAGAAGACGAAGTTGTGAGCGGGGCGGCGTGCCGTGAACCAGCGCTGGACGCGGATCAGGACCACGAGCAGCACCGCGAGCGTCGCGGGCAGCACGAGTACCGCGGGAAAGACCCAGACCGCGATCAGGTCGATGAGCACCGTCTTGGTGCGGTTGCGCCTGCGTTCCTCCTGCCGCTGGGTGAGCTGGATGTGCACCGTGGCGCCCGCGGCGAGGATCCCGAAGCGCAGCCAGTCCGTGCCCGTCGGGGTCGCGGCGGTGGCGAAGGCGACGACGAAGCCCGCGATCGCCACGAGCTCCATCACGATGAGGAACGCGATGAACCGTGTGGGGCGTTGCCACAGCGTCCACTTGCGCGGGCCCACCGGGCGACGCCGTGGCGCGGGATCCGGTGCGTTCGGTGGAGGCGCGGGGCCTGTCACGGCCTCGCCCGTCTGGTCTCGTCCACCGGGGGCGGAAGGCGCCGTCGGCGGCCGATCATGCGGCGTGAGCGGCACGCGCCAAACCTCCCCGAGTTGCTTGTTCCGGCGGTTAAGTACCCTCTACCACGTCCGCGAGCGAACGGGGCGCTCTCCACAGCAGGTATCATCTCACCGCGCCAGAACTGTCGTGTAGGTGAGCACTGAGGCATGTAGTGTCGGGACGCTCACCACTCGGCTCAAAGGGCGATCGGAGGTGTTCTCCCTTGCCTGGCCGTGACTTCTGATCTAGAACAAACACATGTTGGTTGATTGCGCGCTCAATGGGAGGTGCCCCGTGTCCGGTCGCGATTTCTGAGCCCTGTCGTAGGTGAACTCTGATGGTTGTCGAAGTAAAGGAGGCGGTTCCGGTGACCGGTCGTGATTTCTGAAACACGTTCTGTTCCGCAATATCGTTAACGAGTGTTAAGGAGGTGTGTCGTGGCCGGTCGTGACTTCTGAGGAAGCGTAGTCGGAAGTGGAGTGACGAGACGGGAAGGCCGAGGAGGTGTCCGCAAGTGCGTGGCCGTGATTTCTGAACACTCGCAGTCATTATGAGTACTCACAGTGACAATTCTTATTAATCGTGACCGAGGAGGTGCCCCTGATGTCTGGTCGTGACTTCTGAATGTCCCGCATTTGTTTTTCCCCGTTCGTGCCCGCTCAGCGGCGGAACTATCCGGCGATGGTCCGGACGCGTGCCCACGAAAGCGCGACCGGCACGGTGAAAACGACACCGGCGATGCCGGCGAGCGCGATAGCGGTGGTCGCGGAGCCGACCCATTCCGCGAGGACGCCGCCCAGCGCCACCCCCAGCCCCTGCGCTACCCGCAGTCCGGTGCGGTACACCCCGCCCGCGCCGCCGCGTAACTCGTTGGGAACCCAGGTGATGAACGTGGCGCCGACGGTGATGATGTAGGCCCCCGCAGCGCCCGCGAGCGCCAGTAGCAGCAGTGCCATTGGCAGTCCGGGTTCGAGCAGGAAGCCGACGAGCACCGCGGCCGCGGCCGTCGCGAGCACCCCGAGGTACCGCCTCCGGTTCTCGGCGGAGACGAAGCGCGAGAGCACGAAGGCGCCGAGGATGAAGCCGACGGGGTCGGCGGCGAGCAGCCAGCCGACCGCCTGTTCTCCCGCCCCGATCTGGTGTGCGAGCGGCGCGGCGAGTCCCTCCGGGATCACGGCGAGGCCGACGAGCCACGAGAACGCGAGCAGAACTCTGAGCCTGCGCTGGCCGAATACCCACTGGACGGCGCCGAACCACGGCTCGTCCGGATCGCCTGCCGCGGGCCGCCAGCGCACCTGCCAGCGCACGACCAAGGCCGCCACCACGAAGGTCAGCGCGTCGATGCCGAGCGCCAGTGACGGGCCGAGGGTGGTCACGAGCACGCCACCGCTGGCGAGGCCGACGAGCATCGCGACGTTGGTGGTGATCCCGCGCAGGTCCTGACTGCGCAGGTAGACCTCGTCGTCGGTGAAGACCTCTCTGGTGAGCGCGTTCTGTGCCGCGTTCACCGGTGCGCCCGCCAGCCGCACACCCACGATCAGCACGCACAACAGCACCAGCGGGGTGCCGGGGATGGCCATGGCGCCCACCAGCACCGCCTGGATCAGGGCGCAGACGACGAGCACCGTCCTGCGCGGGAACCGGTCGGCGAGCTGGGACAGCCCGAGCCCGCCCGCGAGCGCTGGCAGGAAGGACAGGGCGTAGACCACCGCGGCCCACAGAGGGGACCCGGTGCGGGAGTAGACGACGATGGCGAGCGCGACCGTGGTGAGGTGGTCGCCCGCCACCGACTGTGCTTCGGCCAGCCACAGTGCGCGGAACTCCGGGTTGCGGAACGCGACATTCATCCGTGGTGCCGTGCTGGTACCCACCCTGTCACCCTGTACTGATTCGATTACCCCGTGCAACACTCGAGCCAACGTTAATTTTTACCCCGGTTACGGGGAGACATACAGCGAACGTCGCCCGGATGGGACCAACGGCGTCCGCCCTTCCTCCATCCGCCCGCAGCCCAAAGTACGGGGGCCGCGCTGCGGACCGGCGTCCGCCCGGCGGAGCGTGCCCGCCGCGCGCTTCCGCCCGGCAGTTTCCCGGAGCCGATCAGCGCTCACTCGTTCGGCGCAGTGTGACAGCCGTTCGGCGAGCTCAGTGGGCCACGGGCTCTCCCGTGACGAACACTGGGAGAGTCGCCGGCCGCACGCGTTGACCGGGCGTGGGCCTGCGCTGGAGGGGTGGGAGATGACGATGAACGAGCAGCAGCTCAAAGGTCTCGAGGGCAAAGCCGTCGTGGTGACCGGCGCCGGGCGGGGCCTGGGGGAGGCGTTCGCCGTGCATGCCGCGCAGGCGGGTGCGTCGGTGGTCGTGAACGACATCGACGGCGAGCTCGCCGAGGCCGCCGCGGCGAACATCAGGGCGCACGGCGGACGTGCCGTGGCCAGCGGGCACAGCGTGGCCGACCCGGAGCAGGCCCGCGCGATCATCGAACTGTGCGAGTCGGAGTTCGGCTCCGTCGACGGCCTGGTGAACAACGCGGGCCTCAACTACGAGGCGTTGCCGTGGCAGGACGAGCCCGCGCAGGTCAAGGAACTGATCGAGACCAACGTCCTCGGCGTCATCTACACCGGGACGGCCGCGGCCGACGCGATGGTGCGGCTCGGCGGAGGCGGTTCGATCGTCAACATCTCGTCGGGCGCCTCGCTGGGCCAGCGCAAGCTCGCGACGTACGCGGCGAGTAAGGGCGCGGTCGCGTCGCTGACGTACTCGTGGGCGCTCGACATGGAGGACGTCGGCATCCGGGTGAACGCGGTCTGCCCGCTCGCGCACACCCGCATGGTGTGGAAGTCGGAGCGCTCGCTGCGCAACTGTCCGCCCGAGCGGACGCCCTCGCGGATCGCGCCGGTGGTGCTGTTCCTGCTCGGCGACGGTGCGCACGGCATCACCGGCCAGCTGATCCGGTGCAACGGCCCGCAGCTGCACATCATGGGCCAGCCGTACCTGAAGGCGCCGATCCTCGAGCGGCAGGTGTGGGACTCCGACAGCGTGCAGCGCGCTTTCGACGAGGTGTTCGGCGCCCACCTGGAGCCCTACGGCCTCGAGAAGCGCGTGCCACCGCGGCTGCGCAAGTGGACCGAGGGTCCCTCGACGCCGCTGCGCAGCGCCTGAGCGGGCTGCCCACGGTCCCGCCGGGGCCGTGGGCAGCGACCCTCAGACCTCGTACAGCGCGACGATGTCGGGCTCGTAGCGCTGCGAGATGATCCGGCGCTTCAGCTTGAGTGTGGGCGTCAGCTCGCCGCTCTCCGGCGTCCACGCCTTGGTCAGCAGCCGGTAGCGCTTGATCTGCTCGACCCTGGCCAGTCGCTCGTTGGCGGCCTCGACGGCGCGGTCGATCTCGGCCACCACCTCGGGGTGGCTCGCGAGGTCGGCGACCTCGGCCGCGTCGATGCCCTTCGACGCGGCCCAGCCCGGCGCGATCTCGTCGTCGAGCACCACCAGTGCCGTGACGTAGGGCTTGCCGTCGCCGATCGCCACCGCCTGGCCGATGAGCGGGTGTTCCTTGAGCAGGCCCTCGATCCTGGTCGGCGCGATGTTCTTGCCGCCGGCCGTGATGATGAGTTCCTTCTTGCGGTCGGTGATGGTGACGAAGCCGTCGTCGTCGATCGTGCCGATGTCGCCGGTGGGGAACCACCCCTCGGCGTCGGTCGCTCGCTCGATCGACCCGTCCTCCTGCAGGTAGCCGGGGAACACGATCGGGCCCCTGACGAACAGTTCGCCGTCCTCGCCGATGCGCACCTCGATGTCGGCGAGCGGTCGGCCGACGGAGCCCGCCTTGAAACCCTCCGCGGTGTTGGAGGTGGCCGCGCCCGTGGTCTCCGACAGGCCCCACACCTCCTGGATCTCCACCCCGAGCCCGGCGATGAAGTACAGGACCTCGATCGGGAGCGCGGCGGCTCCGCTGGAGGCGAGTGCGAGGTTGTCGAGCCCGAGCATCTGGCGGACGGGCGCGAGCACGGTCCGGTCGGCCTCGTCGATCCGCGCGGCCAGCTCGGCGGGCACCTCCTCGCCCGCGCTGCGCAGCTTGTAGCCCTGCTGCAGCAGCTCGTTGGCCTCCAGCAGCGCCGTGCGCCGTTCCTCCGGCACCCCGGCGAGCAGGTTCTTCAGGCCCGCCACCATCTTCTCCCACACGCGAGGCACGCCGAAGAGGACGTCGGGGTGCACCCGGCCGAGCGCGCCGACGAGCCCCGCGGGGTCGCCGAGGGTGTGCACGTGACCCGCGTACACGATCGGCAGATAGATCGAGAGCTCCCGCTCGGCGATGTGCGCCAGCGGCAGGTAGGCGATGTTCTTCATGTGCATCCGGCTGCTGTGCAGCGAGTGCACGGCCAGCGCTTCGTGGATCGCGTTGCGGTGGGAGAGCACCACGCCCTTGGGCACGCCCGTGGTCCCTGAGGTGTAGATCATCGACAGCGGGTCGTCCGGCGCGATCGCCGCGGTCGCCCGCTCGAGGACTTCCGGGTCGGCCTCGTGCCTGGCCAGCCCGCGCTCGCGGAGCTCGGCGAAGCGCAGGAAACGGGTGTCGCCAGCCGGCAGCTCCACCGGGTCGAGGACCACGACGTGCTCCAGACGGGGCAGCTGGTCGAGCACCGGCAGCCACCGGTCGAGTTCGGACTGGCCTGCCAGCACCGCGATCCGCGCCGAGCTGTGGTTGACGACGTAGGCGATCTGTTCACCGCTGAGCGTCGAGTAGGCGGTGCACGGGATGGCACCGAGGTTGGTCGCCGCGAGGTCGGCGATCAGGTGCTCGGGCCTGCTCGGAGCCATGATGATCATGCGCTGTCCCGAGGACAGGCCGAGGCCGGCGAGCCCGGCGGCGACGGCGGCGACCTCGTCGCGCAGCTGGCTCCACGTCAGCGTCGGCGCGTCCTCCACGTCGAGTGACGTGAGCGCCGGCTTGTCGGCGAACTCGGTGGCGTTGCGGCGCAGCAGCTGGGGGATCGTGAGTTTGTCGGTTTCACTCGCGACCGATTTCTGGTTGAACGGCAACGGAATCTCCTCGCATCGTTGTCGAGGCCGCACAGCCTATGTGCTCGACATCACTTTTGGGAACGATGACCGGATCGCTTCGGTGTGGACGGCCGTGCGCCCGGGTGGGCCGATGACATGAGCACGGCGCGCGAGCGCCTCGCGGCGCGACCGCTGCACGTCGCCGGGCGGACCCACGCGAGCGAGTCGGGCATTCGGCTGGCCGACACCGAGGGCGATGCTCGACGCGTCGTGGCAGGACCGTGTCGACGCACTCCGGGGTCACTAGGTGCGCTACGACGAGAGCACGGCGACGGCACTCGGCGCTCGGCTGTTGCTGGACACCTGCCGCGGTGACCTGCGCCGGATGCGCGTTCGAGCCGACGGTGATCCCGGTGCGCTGCGCTCGCGGCTCCGCGAGCTGCCCAGGATCGGCGCGGTCGGCGCGAGCATCTTCGTGCGGGAGGTCCAGGAGGTCTGTCCGGAGCTGCGTCCTCCGCTCGACCGCAAGGCGAACCGGCGGCGCTGGTTCGCCGACGCGCCCTGAGTCGACGGCACCGACTCGCACGCTTGTCCATTTCGAGAACGTGTTCTAGTTTTGAGGCACGTGGACGAGCGGAGGTGGCCGTGGCAGTGCCGGACCTGAGGCAGGACGGCGCCGTCGTGCTGGTCACCGGCGGTGTGCGAGGTGTCGGCGCCGGAATCGCCCGTGCTTTCCGGGAACGCGGCGCCACGGTTCTCACCTGCGCCCGCACCGTGCCCGAGCGGCCTGAGCCGGGTTTCCTCCAGTGCGACGTGCGTGAGCCCGCACAGGTCGAGCAACTCGTGCAACAGGTTCTCGGCGAACATGGCAGGCTCGACGTGCTCGTCAACAACGCGGGCGGCTCGCCCTACGCGCTGGCCAAGGACGCGTCGTCCCGGTTCCACGACAAGATCGTCGGACTCAACCTCCTGGCCCCGCTGCTCGTCGCGCAGCACGCCAACGCCGTGATGCAGAGCCAGGAATCCGGCGGCTCGATCGTGATGGTCAGCAGCGTCAGCGGACGCAGACCCTCGCCGGGCACCGCGGCCTACGGCGCTGCCAAAGCCGGGATCGACAACCTCACCGCGAGCCTCGCCGTCGAATGGGCGCCCAAGGTGCGCGTCAACGCACTCGACGTCGGCATGGTGCGCACCGAGCGCGCCGAACTCCACTACGGCAGCGAGACCGCCGTCGACGCAGTCGGCAGGACCGTGCCACTCGGCAGGCTCGCCGAACCGGAGGAGATCGGGCACTGCGCGGTGTTCCTCGCTTCTCCACTGGCGTCCTACGTCAGCGGAGCCACGCTGCTCGTCCACGGCGGTGGCGAGCTTCCCGCCTTTCTCGCCGCCGCCGACGTCAACCACAGGGAGGACACGTGAGCAGCGGGCTGTGCCAGGGCAGGGTCGTGATCGTCACCGGCGCGGGGCGCGGCATCGGCCGCGCGCACGCGCTCGGGTTCGCGGCCGAGGGCGCCCACGTGGTGGTCAACGACGTCGGGGCGGCGCTGGACGGCTCCGCCACCGGCGAGGGACCCGCCGCCGACGTCGTCGCCGAGATCGAGGCGCTCGGCGGCAAGGCCGTCGCCAACACCGACGACGTCGCCGACTTCGCCGGAGCGCAGCGGCTGGTCGCCTCCGCGCTCGAGCACTTCGGCCGGCTCGACGTGCTCGTCAACAACGCCGGGGTGGTGCGCGATCGCATGCTCGTCAACCTCGCCGAACCCGAGTGGGACGCCGTGATCCGCGTGCACCTCAAAGGACACTTCGCGCCGATTCGGCACGCGGCGGCGTACTGGCGCGCCGAAGCCAAGGCGGGGCGCACTCCGAGCGCGCGCGTGATCAACACGAGTTCCGGCGCGGGCCTGCTCGGCAGCGTCGGCCAGAGCAACTACGTGGCGGCCAAGGCCGGGATCGCCGGGCTCACCGTGGTGGCGGCCGAGGAACTCGCGCGCTACGGCGTCACGGTGAACGCCATCGCCCCGTCGGCGCGCACCCGCATGACCGAGGACGTGTTCGCCGACATGATGGCCGCGCCCGACGACGGCTTCGACGCCATGGCACCGGAGAACGTCTCGCCACTCGTGGTGTGGCTCGGCAGCGAGGAGTCCGCGGATGTGACGGGCCGGGTGTTCGAGGTCGAGGGCGGGAAGGTCTCGCTCGCCCAGGCCTGGCGGCACGGCCCCGCCGAGGACAAGGGCGCCCGCTGGGAACCCGCCGAACTCGGCCCCGTCGTCGCCGGACTCGTCGAGCGAGCCCCGGCGCCCGAACCCGTCTACGGAGCGTCCTGATGGGAATCGTCAGCAGCAGGACCGAAAGCCACATCGAGGTCGTCACCGTCGACGTCCCGCCCGTCAACGCGCTGACGGTGCAGGGGTGGTTCGACCTGGCCCGCGCCATCGAACGCGCGGGTGCCGACGAGGACGTGCACGCCGTCGTGCTGCGCGCCGAGGGCCGTGGGTTCAACGCGGGCGTCGACATCAAGGAGATCCAGCGCAGCGACGGCTACGCGGCGCTCGTGGGCGCGAACCGGGGCTGCCACGCGGCGTTCGGCGCTGTGTACGACTGCGCGGTGCCCGTGATCGCCGCCGTGCACGGCTTCTGTCTCGGCGGCGGCATCGGCCTGGTGGGCAACGCGGACGTGGTGGTGGCCTCCGACGACGCGACGTTCGGGGTGCCGGAGGTCGAACGCGGAGCGCTCGGCGCCGCGACCCACCTGGCGCGGCTCGTGCCGCCGCACCTGATGCGCACGCTGTACTTCACCGCGCGCACGGTGACCGCCGCCGAGCTGCACGGCTACGGATCGGTGTACCGCGTGGTGCCGCGCGCCGAACTGGACGAGGCCGCCCTCGAGCTCGCCCGCGACATCGCGAAGAAGGACACGCGGGTGATCAGGGCGGCCAAGGAGGCGCTCAACGGCATCGACCCGCAGGACGTGCACCGCAGCTACCGGTTCGAGCAGGGCTTCACGTTCGAGCTGAACCTGCTGGGCGCCTCCGACGAGGCACGCCAGAAGTTCCTGGACGACAAGGACGGATGATGGCCGACAAGACCGCGACCGCCGACGAGGTCGTCGCCGAACTGGAAGACGGCATGACGATCGGCATCGGCGGCTGGGGCTCCCGCCGCAAGCCGATGTCACTGGTGCGCGCGATCCTGCGCTCGCCGGTGAAGGACCTCACCGTGGTGTCCTACGGCGGACCCGACATCGGCCTGCTGGCCTCGGCGGGCAAACTGCGCCGCGTCGTGTTCGGGTTCGTCACACTCGACTCGATCCCGTTCGACCCGTGGTTCGGGCGCGCTCGCGAGTCGGGCTCGGTGGAGGTGACCGAGTACGACGAGGGCATGTTCGCCGCCGCGCTTTCCGCCGCGGCACAACGGTTGCCGTTCCTGCCGACCCGGGCCGGGCTCGGCTCCGACGTGCTGCGCGTGAACCCCGGGCTGCGCACCGTGCGCTCGCCGTACTCCGATGGCGAGGAGCTGGTGGCGGTGCCCGCGCAGCGGCTCGACGTCGCGTTCGTGCATCTCAACCGTGCCGACGCGCGGGGCAACGCGCAGTACCTCGGCCCCGACCCGTACTTCGACGACCTGTTCTGTCTCGCCGCGCGCAAGCGGTTCGTGTCCGTGGAGCGCGTGGTGGACACGGCGGAGCTGACGGCTGAGGCGCCCGTGCAGTCGCTGTTGCTCAACAGGTCCACTGTAGATGGTGTGGTCGAGTCGCCGGGCGGCGCGCACTTCACCACCGCGGTGCCCGACTACGGGCGGGACGAGCGGTTCCAGAGGCACTACGCCGACTGCGCCAAGGATCCCGAGCGATGGCCGGACTTCGCCGACCGGTTCCTGTCCGGCGACGAGAAGGCGTACCAGGCCGAGGTCGCCCGGTTCGCGAAGGAGGCGACGTGAACGAGGCGAGCAGGGCCGAGGTGGCGGTGGTCGCGGTGGCCGAGCTGTTCCGCGGGGACGGCGAGCTGCTCGTGAGCCCGATGGGACTGGTGCCGTCGCTGGGCGCGCGGCTCGCCCGGCTCACGTTCGAGCCAGACCTGCTGCTGTCGGACGGCGAGGCGCACCTGCTCGACGGCGACGGGGTGCTCGAGGGCTGGCAGCCGTTTCGCAAGATGCTCGAGGTGATCGTGCCCCACGGGCGGCGCCACGTCGTCATGGGCGCCAATCAGATCGACCGCTACGGAAACCAGAACATCTCCGCGATCGGCGAGCACGCGCGGCCCGTCAAGCAGCTGCTCGGCGTGCGCGGCGCGCCCGGAAACACCGTGAACCACCGCACGAGCTACTGGGTGCCGAAACACAGCAGCCGCGTGTTCGTCGAGAACGTGGACGTGGTGTCGGGTGTCGGCTACGACAGCGCGGCGAAGGCGGGTCCGTCGGCGCAGCGGTTCCACGACGTGCACCGGGTCGTGACCAACCTCGGAGTGTTCGACTTCGGCGGGAGCGACCACGCGATGCGGGCGGTGTCACTGCATCCCGGCGTCGAGGCGGGCGAGGTGGCCGAGGCGACGTCCTTCGAGGTCGAGCTCGACTCGGCGGGCGTGACCCGGCAGCCGAGTTCCGAGGAACTTCGGCTGATCAGGGACGTGCTCGACCCGTCCGGCACGCGGGACAGGGAAGTGCGGCCGTGATCGACACCGCGCTGACGCGGCTCACCGGCGTGCGGCATCCCGTGGTGCAGACGGGAATGGGCTGGGTGGCCGGGCCGCGGCTCGTGTCGGCGACGGCCGAAGCCGGCGGGCTGGGGATCCTCGCTTCGGCGACGATGACCTTCGACGAGCTGGCCGCCGCGATCACGGAGACCAAGAAGCGCACGGCGAACCCGTTCGGCGTCAACCTGCGCGCCGACGCCGCCGACGCGGGTGAGCGTGTGGACCTGCTGATCGCCGAGGGGGTGCGGGTCGCGTCGTTCGCGCTGGCTCCGCGCGAGGAACAGATCGCCAAGCTCAAGGACAACGGCGTGGTGGTGATCCCCTCGGTCGGGGCCGCGCGGCACGCCGAGAAGGTGGCGGGCTGGGGCGCCGACGCCGTGATCGTGCAGGGCGGCGAGGGCGGCGGGCACACGGGCGCGGTGGCGACGACGTTGCTGCTGCCGTCGGTGCTCGACGCGGTGGACATCCCGGTGGTCGCGGCTGGCGGGTTCTTCGACGGACGCGGGTTGGCGGCGGCGCTGGCGTACGGTGCGGCCGGGGTGGCGATGGGCACGCGGTTCCTGCTGACGAGCGACAGCACGGTGCCCGACGACGTGAAGCGGTCCTATTTGGAGCGCGGGCTCGCGGGGACGGTCGTGACGCGACGAGTGGACGGGCTGCCGCACCGGGTGCTGCGCACGGAACTCGTCGAGCGGCTCGAGTCGGCGGGCCGCGTGCGGTCGCTGGTGCAGGCGGCGCGCAACGCCGTGCGGTTCCGGTCGCTGACGGGGCTGTCGGTGGCGGGGATGGTGCGGGAGGGGCTGGCGATGAAGCGCGCCAACGAGCTGACGTGGAGCCAGGTGGTGATGGCGGCCAACACGCCGATGCTCCTGCGCTCGGGGCTCGTGGAGGGTCGCACGGACGCGGGCGTGCTGGCGTCGGGCCAGGTGGTGGGCCTGCTCGACGACCTACCCACGGTGGCGGCCCTGGTGGAGCAACTGGTGAGGGAAGCGGAAACAACCCTGAAGCGCCTCCCCACGCAGCTAACGGAGTAACCGCCCGCGAGTCCCCCACTCCAGCGCGCGAGTCCCCCGCTCCAGCGCGCGAGTTCCCCGCTCCAGCGCGCGAGTTCCCCGCTCCAGCCCGCGAGTTCCCCGCTCTCGGCGGCGAGTTCCTCCTTCTGGGCCACAGGCCCGGACCGTCGCTGGGCGATGTCGATCCGATCCGCTGGAGTGAGCGTCGCGAAGCGCCCGTTCGTGAAAACCGCGATGCGATGGCAAGAGGTCTACGCGGGCGCCATGAGCGAATCGCCGAGTCGAGGCTCGCGAACGGGCCAGTCGCGTGCCCCAACGTGGAACTCGCCCTCCGGAGCGGGGAACTCGCGCTCCCGAGCGGGGGACTCGCGGACCGGAGTGGGGGACTCGCGGGTCGGGGTGCACGGCTCGCGGCCGGGTGGGTTATAGGCGTTCTATTATTGTTACGTTTGCCGTGCCTCCGCCTTCGCACATGGTTTGCAGGCCGAAGCGGCCGCCCGTGCGCTCCAGTTCGTGCAGCAGGGTCGCGAGGAGTTTCGTGCCCGTCGCGCCGATGGGATGGCCCAGTGCGATCCCTCCGCCGTTGACGTTGACCCGGTCGGGGTCGGCACCCGTCTCGTCCAGCCACGCGAGCACCACGCTCGCGAACGCCTCGTTGACCTCGAACAGGTCGATGTCGTCGATGGTCAGGCCCGTTTTGCGCAGCGCGTGCGCCGTCGCGGGGATGGGGCCCGTGAGCATCCACACCGGATCGGCCGCGCGCACCGAGATGTGGTGCACGCGCGCCCTCGGGGTCAGGCTGTGTTCGCGGACGAACGACTCCGACGCGAGCAGCGTCGCGCTCGCCGCGTCGGAGATCTGGCTCGCCACGGCCGCGGTCAGCCGCGAGCCCTCGCTCAACGGCTTCAGCGCGGCCATCTTCTCCGGCGTGGTGTCGGCGCGTGGCCCCTCGTCGGCCGCGAACCCCTCGTACGGCACGATCTCCCGCTCGAAGCGTCCCTCGGCCGCGGCGGTCAGCGCGCGCTGGTGGCTGCGGTAGGCGTAGGCCTCCAGGTCCTCGCGCGTGAGGTCCCAGTGCCCGGCGATCATGTCGGCGCTGCGGAACTGCGAGACCTCCACGCTGCCGTAGCGCTCCTGCCAGCCCTTCGACCCCGAGAACGGGTCGTCGAAGCCGTACTCGCGCCCGGCCAGCATCGCCGCGCTGATGGGGATTCGGCTCATGTTCTGCACTCCGCCCGCCACCACGACGTCCTGCGTGCCCGACAGCACCGCCTGGGCCGCGAAGTGCACCGCCTGCTGCGACGACCCGCACTGCCGGTCGACGGTCACGCCCGCGACGTGGTCGGGCAGGCCCGCCGCGAGCCACGCGGTGCGCGCGATGTTGCCCGACTGCGGACCGAGGGTGTCGGTGCAGCCGAGGATCACGTCGTCCACGAGCGCGGGGTCGACGCCGCTGCGTTCGACCAGCGCCCTCAGCACGTGCGCGGCCAGATCCGCCGAGTGCACGCCTGCCAGCGCTCCGCCGCGCCTGCCGACGGGCGTGCGCACTGCGTCGATGAGATAGGCCTCGGCCACGATCGCTCCTAGGGGTGCTGGCTGGACACGGAGATGGTCTCGCCGGTGAGGTAGCCGGCGTAGTCGCTGGCGAGAAACGCCATGACCGTGGCGATCTCCCACGGTTCGGCGGCGCGGCCGAACGCCTCGCGCTGTTCCAGCGACTCGAGCAGTTCCTCGCTGGTGACCTTGGCGAGAAACGGGTGTTTGGCGAGGCTCGGCGCGACGGCGTTGATGCGCACGCCGTGCTCGGCGGCGTCGATGGCGGCGCAGCGGGTGAGCGCCATGACGCCTGCCTTGGCGGCCGCGTAATGCGCCTGCCCCGCCTGGGCGCGCCAGCCGATCACCGACGCGTTGTTGACGATCACGCCACCGCCACCCTGCGCGACGAACCGGCGCAGCACAGCCCGGGTGCAGCGGAACGTGCCGTTGAGCGTCACGTCGAGCACCCGCAGCCATTCCTCGTCGGTCATGTCCAGAATGGACCTGGTGCCACCGAGCCCGGCGTTGTTGATCAGTACGTCGATCCGTCCGAAGTGGCCGGTCGCACCGTCGACGAGCGCCTGCACATGGGTCTCGTCGGTGACGTCGCAGGGGATCGCGTGGACCTTGCCGAACTCCGCCAGCTCCTCGGCCTTCTCTCCCAGGCGGCGTTCGTGCTGGTCGCTGATCACCACCGACGCGCCCTCCTCGAGGCAGCGCCTGGCGACGGCGGAGCCGATGCCGGTGCCCGCCGCGGCGGTGACCACCACGACCTTGCCCGCCAGCAGCTCCCGCCCGCGCGGGTACTCCGGGATCACGCGCGTACCTCCTTGGGCAGCCCGAGCACGCGCTCGGCGATGATGTTGCGTTCGATCTCGTCCGAGCCGCCGTAGATCGTGTCGGCGCGGGAGAACAGGAACAGCCGCTGCCACTCGTCGGGCTCGCCGTCGTGGGTCAGCGACCGCGCACCCCGGGCCCGCATCGCCAGTTCGCCGAGCGTGCGGTGCCACTGCGCCCAGAGCAGCTTGCCCACGGCGACCTCGGGTCCGGCCTGGTCGCCGAGGGTGCGCAGCGCGTGCGCGCGCAGGACCCGCAGCCCGATCCACGCGCGCGTGAGGTCGGTGCGCAGCACGGGGTCGTCGATCGTGCCGGTGCGCTTCGCCTGCGCGAGCACGCCCTCCAGCTCGCGCCGGAAGCCGATCTGCTGGCCGAGGGTGGACACGCCACGCTCGAAGCCGAGTGTCGCCATCGCCACGCGCCAGCCGTCGCCGGGTTCGCCGACCACCATCGACGCCGGTGTGCGCGCGCCGTCGAAGAACACCTCGTTGAACTCGGAGGTGCCGGTGAGCTGCCGGATGGGCCGCACCTCGACACCGTCCTGGCGCAGCGGCACGAGCAGGTACGACAGCCCCGCGTGCCGCCGCGAGCCCGGTTCGGTCCTGGCGAGCACGAAACACCAGTCGGCGACGTGGGCCAGTGAGGTCCAGGTCTTCTGCCCGGTCACCACCCACGTGTCGCCCTCGATGCGGGCCGACGTGGACACCGCGGCCAGATCCGAGCCCGCGCCGGGTTCCGAGTAGCCCTGGCACCAGAGTTCGTCGACGGCCACGATCCTGGGCAGGAACCGCTGCCGCTGCTCGGGAGTGCCGAGCGCGATGAGGGTGGGGCCGAGCAGCTGCTCGCCGAGGTGGCCGACCCTCGCCGGGGCGCCGGAGGCGGCGTACTCCTCGTGGAAGATCACCTGCTCGGCGAGGCTCAGCCCGCGCCCGCCGAACTCACTCGGCCAGCCGACACACGTCCAGCCCGCCGCGGCCAGGTGCCGTTCCCACGCGAGCCGCAGGTCGAACGCCTCGTGTTCGCGGCCGGGGCCGCCCAGCCCGCGCAGCTCGGCGAACTGTCCGGTGAGGTTCGCGGCCAGCCAGTCCGCCACCTCACGGCGGAACTGCTCGTGGTCTCTCACCCGCACCTCCTGCTACCGTTCACTGGAATAATGAGAACACGTTCTACATTTGGCGTCCAGTGAGGGAGCGGGATGGTGGAGTCGTCCGGCGCGGAGACGATTCCCGGCGCACTCAGGAGTGCGGCGGAGCGGTTCGGCTCACGCGAGGCCGTGGTGGACGGCTCGGTGCGGCTCACCTACGCGGATCTTCTAGAACGTGTTCGAACAATGGCGCGCGCGTTCGCCGCCGAGGGTGTGCGGCCCGGCGACCGGGTGGCGATCAACTCACCCAACACCCACCACTGGGTCGTCGCCGCGCTCGGCGCCCACTACGCGGGCGCCACGCTGGTGCCCGTCAACACCCGCTTCACCGGAACCGAGTCCGTCGACCTGCTGCGCCGCAGCCGTGCCCGCGCGCTGGTGGTCGCCGGTGACTTCCTGGGCGCCGACCGGCTCGCCGGCATCCGCGAGGCGCAGGGCGAGGCGGGCCTGCCGGATCTGACCACCGTGATCCGCGTGCCGCTGGCCGGGTCTCTCCCGCCCGTCGACGGCGTGCTCGACTGGGACGTGGTGCGCGAGCGCGCCGAGCGGGTGCCGTCAGCCGAGGTGGAGGCCCGCGCGGACGAGGTGCGCCCCGACGACGTCAGCGACATCCTGTTCACCTCCGGCACCACCGGACGCAGCAAGGGAGTCTGCTCGGCACACCGGCAAGCGCTCGCGGTGGCGGCGGCGTGGGCCGAGTGCGGCGAGCTGACCGAGCACGACCGCTACCTCGTGGTGAACCCGTTCTTCCACAGTTTCGGTTACAAGGCGGGGATCCTCGTGTGCCTGCTGACCGGCGCCACGTTGGTTCCGCAGGCCGTGTTCGACGCGGGCGAGGCGCTGACGCTGATCGAACGTGAGCGGGTGTCGGTGGTCCCGGGCGCTCCCACGATCTTCCAGAGCCTGCTACCGGTCGCCCTGGACCGGGACCTCTCGTCGCTGCGGCTGGCCGTGACCGGTGCCGCGACGGTGCCGGTGACGCTGGTCGAACGGATGCGTGACGAGCTGGGCTTTCGGACCGTGCTCACCGCCTACGGGCTCACCGAAGCGGTGGTGGCGACGATGTGCCGTCCCGGCGACGACCCCCGCACCGTGTCGCGCACGTCGGGCCGTGCCACCGCTGGCTTCGAGGTCGCGCTGGCCGACACCGGCGAGGTGCTGCTGCGCGGCCCCAACGTCATGCTCGGCTACCTCGACGACCCTGCTGCCACGGCGAGGACGATCGACGCGCAGGGCTGGCTGCACACCGGTGACGTCGGCGCGCTCGACGCCGCGGGCAACCTCGCGATCACCGACCGGCTCAAGGACATGTACATCTGCGGCGGCTTCAACGTCTACCCGGCCGAGGTCGAACGGGTCCTCGGTCAGCTGGGCGGGGTGCGTGACGTCGCCGTCACCGGGGTGCCTGACGGGCGCCTCGGCGAGGTCGGCAAGGCGTTCGTGGTGACCGACGGCGAGCTGGGCGAGGACGCCGTGTTCGCGTTCTGCCGCGAGCGGCTGGCCAACTACAAGCGCCCGCGCTCGGTGGAGTTCGTGGCGGAGCTGCCGCGCAACGCCTCGGGCAAGGTGCTGAAACGCCTGCTGGGCAAGGAGGACGCATGACCGACGTCGTTACCTACGAGCGCCGCGACGGGGTGGCGATCGTGACGATGAACCGCCCCGACTACCGCAACGCGCAGAACTCGGCGATGACCTACGCGCTCGACGACGCGTTCACGCGCGCGGTGGACGACCCGGAGGTGACGGTGATCGTCCTCGCGGGCGCGGGCAAGCACTTCTCGGCCGGCCACGACATCGGCTCACCCGGCCGTGACGCCGACAAGAGCTTCGACCGCCGAGCCGTGATGTGGTGGGACCACACGAGCCGCGAGGGTGGCGACCGGCGCTTCGCCCGTGAGTCCGAGGTCTATCTGGGCATGTGCCGCCGCTGGCGCGAGATTCCCAAGCCGATGATCGCCTCGGTACAGGGAGCGTGCATCGCGGGCGGGCTGATGCTCGCGTGGGTGTGCGACCTGATCGTCGCGGCCGACGACGCGTTCTTCGCCGACCCCGTGGTGCGCATGGGAATTCCGGGCGTCGAGTACTTCGCGCACCCGTGGGTGCTCGGGCCGAGGGCGGCCAAGGAGGTGCTGTTCACCGGCGAGCGCTTCGACGTCCACCAGGCCAAGGAGTGGGGCATGGTGAGCAGGGTCGTGCCGCGCGAGGAGCTCGAAGCGCGCACGCTGGAGCTGGCGGGCACGGTGGCGGCGATGCCGTCGTTCGGACTGGCGCTGGCGAAGAAGGCTGTGAACCAGGCCGAGGACCTGATGGGTCTGCGGTCCGGAATGGACTCCGTGTTCGGCCTGCACCACTTCGCCCACGCGCACAACGCCGAGACCTCGGACGACTCGCTGGGCGGGCAGACCGCGCGCTCGATGCGCGAGGGAAACGGGGCGCGCTAGTGGATCTGGACGTCGACGAGGCCTCGGCGGCCCTGCGCGACGAGGCCCGCGCGTGGCTCGCCGAGCACGTGCCGAGGCCATCGCTGCCGTCGATGGACACCGCCGAGGGTTTCGCGGCGCACCGCGAGTGGGAGGCCACGCTCGCCGAGGCGCGCCTGTCGGTGGTGACCTGGCCGCGCGAGTACACCGGCAGGGACGCGTCCCTGCTGCAGTGGCTGCTGTTCGAGGAGGAGTACTACGCCGCCGGGGCGCCGGGCCGCGTCTCTCAGAACGGCATCTTCATGCTCGCGCCCACGCTCTTCGCCCACGGCACGGCCGAGCAGCGTGACCGGATCCTGCCCCCGATGGCGCGGGGCGAGCAGGTGTGGGCACAGGCGTGGTCGGAACCCGAGGCCGGCAGCGACATCGCCGCGTTGCGCAGCAGGGCCGAGCGCACCGACGGCGGCTGGCTGCTCTCCGGCTCCAAGACGTGGAGCTCGCGCGCGGCGTTCGCCGACCGCGCGTTCGGTCTGTTTCGCAGCGATCCCGGCGAGCAGCGGCACCGCGGCCTCACCTACCTGATGTTCGACCTGCGCGCCGAGGGCGTCATGGTGCGGCCCATCCCGCAGCTCGACGGCGAGCCGGGGTTCGCGGAGGTCTTTCTGGACAACGTCTTCGTGCCCGACGCCGACGTGCTCGGCGAGCCGGGCAACGGCTGGCGTGTGGCGATGACCACGGCCAACAACGAGCGCGGGCTGTCGCTGCGCAGTCCCGGCCGGTTCCTCGCAGCCGCCGACCGCCTGGTGGATCTGTGGCGCGAGCGCGGCCGGCCCGAGGACGTCGCGGCTCGCGTCGCCGACGCGTGGATCGGCGCCAGGGCCTACCAGCTCTACACCTACGGCACCGTGACCCGGCTCGCCGAGGGCGGCGGTCTCGGCCCGGAGTCCAGCGTCAACAAGCTGTTCTGGTCGCACCTCGACGTCGCGCTGCACGAGACCGCGCTCGACCTGCTGGGCCCCGAGGGCGAGCTGGCCGGGCCGTGGACCGATGGCTACCTGTTCTCGCTCGCGGGACCGATCTACGGCGGCACCGACCAGATCCAGCGCAACACGATCGCCGAGCGTCTGCTCGCGCTGCCCAGGGAGCCGCGATGAGGTTCGCCGTCTCCGCCGAACAGCGGCAGTTCGCCGAGAGCCTGCACGAGCTGCTGGCTCGTGCGGACACCCCGGCGGCCGGGCGCGCGTGGGCGCGTGGCGAGCACGAGCCCGGGCTCAAGGTGTGGCGCGAGCTGGCCGACCTGGGCGTGCCCGCTCTGCTCGTGCCCGAGCGGCGTGGCGGTCTGGGCGCGTCAGCGACCGATCTGGTGGTGGTCTTCGAGGTGCTCGGTCACCACGCGGTGCCCGGCCCGCTGGCCGAGTCGGTGGCCGTGGCGCCATCGCTGCTGGCACCGGAGTTGTTGCCCGCACTGGCCTCCGGTGAGTTGATCGCGAGTGTCGCACTGCCGCCGCTGGTGCCGTTCGCGCTCGACGCCGACGTCGCGGGCGTGGTGCTGCGGGTGCGCGACGGCCGGACCGAGCGGGTGGAGATCGCCGAGGGGCCGGTGCGTTCCGTCGACGCCGCGCGCAGGCTCTTCCGCGTCGAGCCCGAGGGCACGCCGCTCGGCGCCGCCCCGGCCGAGGCGTTCGAACTGGGCGTGCTGGCCGTGTCCGCGCAGCTGCTCGGCGCGGGGCAGTGGCTACTGGAGCGGGCGAGCGCGTATGCGAAGCAGCGCGAGCAGTACGGCAGGCCGATCGGCTCCTACCAGGCGGTGAAGCACCTGCTCGCCGACGTCGCGACGAGACTGGAGCTGGCCAGGCCGCTCGTGCACGGCGCGGCCGTGGCCGTCACCGGCGGGGAGGCCGTGGCGCGCGACGTCTCCGCGGCCAAGGTCGCCGCGGGCGAGGCCGCCTACCTCGCCGCGCGCACGGCGTTACAGGTGCATGGCGCCATCGGTTACACCGCCGAGCACGACCTGGGGCTGTGGCTGACGAAGGTCCGCGCGCTGACCGGTGCGTGGGGCGGCGCGGGCCACCACCGCGCGCGTGTGCTCGCGGCACTGGAGGACATGTGAGCGACACCGACGAGACCAGGGCGCTGCGCGAGGCGGTACGAGCGTTGCTGGTCAAGCGTTCCGAGCCCAGAACCGCCGTCGAGGCCCCGTGCGGTTACGACGACGCGCTGTGGTCGGTGCTGTGCGACCAGATCGGCGTCGCCGCGCTCGCCGTGCCCGAACGCTACGGCGGAGTGGGCGCCGGGATGGCCGAGGTCTGTGTGGTGCTCCACGAGCTGGGCCGCACCTTGACACCGTCCCCGCTGCTCGGCTCGGCGGTGCTGAGCGCGCAGGCACTGCTGGCTGCCGGCGACGCCGACGCGTGCGCGCGGCTGCTGCCCGGCATCGCCGACGGCAGCCGTATCGCGGCGCTGGCCTGGACCGGCGAGGCCGGCGACTGGGCGCCCGAGGCTCCCGCCGTGACCGCTGAGGGAGACGTCCTCACCGGCACGGCGCACTACGTGCTCGACGGCGATCTCGCCGACGTCCTGCTCGTGGCCGCCCGCACCGAGGAGGGCACCGGACTGTTCGAAGTGGACATCGCGGCCACCGGACTGCGGCGCGCCCACACGCCCTCGCTCGACCCGGCGCGCAGACTCGCCACCGTGGAGCTGGCAGGGGTCGAGGCCCGCCGGCTGTGGCACGGCGACCACACCTCGTCCCTGCGCCACGTCAGGGACCTCGCGCTCGTCGCGCTTGCGGCCGAGCAGGTGGGCGCGGCCGAACGCGCGCTGGAACTGACGGTCGACTACAGCGGGCAGCGCCACCAGTTCGGCAGGCCCATCGGCGGATTCCAGGCGCTCAAGCACCGCATGGCCGACGCGTTCGTGCGGCTGGAGCAGGCCCGCTCGGCCGTGCACGCCGCGCTGCGCAGCGCCGTCGCGGGCGCCGCGGAGCTGCCGCTGGACGCCGCCGTCGCCACGATCGTCTGCTCGGAGGCCCTCGAGTACATCGCCGCCGAGATGATCCAGCTGCACGGTGGAATCGCCATCACCTGGGAACACGACGCGCACCTCTACTTCAGGCGAGCGCACGGCAGCGCACTGCTGTTCGGCTCCCCCGGAGCTCACGTCGCCGCGCTCCACGGCGAGGCGAGCGGGGCTGTGTGATCCTGGCAGGGTGACCGAGGAGCTGACGCCCGCCGCGGAACCTGGCCAGCAGGGCGCGGCCCTGGCGAGCGCACTGAGCAAGGTCGCGCGGTCACTCGAGCCCGAACCGGACGTGGACCGCACCGTGGAGCAGATCGTGGCGGCCGCGGCCATCACCGTTCCCGGCGCCGAGCAGGCGGGAGTCTCGTTCCTCGACAGCGGGCGGATGCGCTCGGTCGCCCCGTCCAACGACCTGGTGGCCAACCTCGACCAGTGGCAACACGAGTTGCGCGAGGGACCGTGCGTGGACGCGGTGTTCGACGCCCCGGTGTATCTCACGCGCGACCTGGCTCTCGACGAACGCTGGCCGCGGTTCTCCGAGCTCGCCGTCGGCGCCGGGATCCGGTCGATGCTCAGCTTCCGGCTCTTCACCAGCACACGCGTGATCGGCGCGTTGAACCACTACTCCTCGCTGCCGGACGCGTTCGACTCCGAAGCCGAGCGCATCGGCGAACTGTTCGCCGCGCACGCCGCCATCGCGCTGGCCGGGTCGCGCGGGCTCGAACAGCTGCAGAACGCCCTGCGCACGCGCGATGTCATCGGCATGGCGAAGGGCATCCTCATGCAGCGCAACGGCGTCGGCCCGGACCGGGCGTTCGAGATCCTCGTCGAGGCCTCGCAGCACGCCAACATCAAGCTCCGCGACGCCGCGCAGTGGCTGGTGGACGAAGCCTCTCGCTAACGCTCGGGGCGCAGGTGCGCGCTCACGGGCACCACGAGCGGCGTGCCCGCGACCGGATCGGGCAGCACCTTGGCGTCGAGTTCGAACACGTCGGACAGCAACTGCTCGGTCAGCACCTCCGGCGGCGGGCCCTGGGCCACGATCCGCCCGTCGCGCATCGCCACGAGCGTGTCGGCGTAGCGGGCGGCCAGGTTGAGGTCGTGCAGCACCATCACCACCGTGGTGCCGCGCTCGGTGTGCAGGCGGTGCACCAGGTCGAGCACGTCCACCTGGTGTGCGAGGTCGAGGTAGGTGATCGGCTCGTCGAGCAGCAACAGCGACGTGTCCTGGGCCAGCGTCATCGAGATCCACGCGCGCTGCCGCTGGCCGCCGGAGAGCTCGTCGACCACGCGTTCGGCGTGCGCGTCCATGCCGGTGAGTTCGAGCGCCCGAGTCACGGCGTCCTCGTCGCCGGCCGACCACTGCCGGTACCAGTGCTGGTGCGGCTGACGGCCCCTCGAGACCAGGTCGGCGACGGTGAGCCCCTCCGGCGCGCTCGGAGTCTGCGGCAGCAGGCCGACGACCTTCGCGACCTCCTTGGTCGCGACCTTGTCGATGCGCTTGCCGTCGAGCAGCACGGCGCCGGAGCGGGGGTTCAGCAACCGGCCCAGCGCGCGCAGCAGCGTCGACTTGCCGCAGCCGTTGGGGCCGATGATCACCGTGACGGAGCCGTCGACCACGTCCAGGTCGAGGTCGTCGACCACCACCCGGTCGCCGTACCCGAGCCGGACTCCGTCGGCCTGCAGCCGGACGTTGTTCACGCGCGAACCCCCTTGCGAGAGCGGACGAACAGGTAGATCAGGTACGGAGCGCCGAGCACGGAGGTGAGCACGCCGACGGGCAGGTTCGGCGCGAACGTGCGCACCGCGAGGTCGGCGCCGACCACCAGCAGCGCGCCGAGCACCATCGACCCGGCCAGCGGCGGCTGCGGTGTGCGGGCCAGCCGCAGCGCGATCTGCGGGGTCGCCAGCGCGACGAACGTGATGGGTCCCGCCGCGGCCGTCGCCACGGCCACCAGCGCGGCGGCGAGCAGCAGCAGCGTGGCCCTGGCCGCGTCCACGCGGATACCGAGCCCGCGCGCGGTGTCGTCGCCGAACTGCAGGCCGCCCATCGTGTGCGCGCACATCAGCGTCGCGGGCACCAGCAGGGCGAGGGCGAGCGCGACGGGGCCGATCGACTCCCAGCCGACGCCGTTGAGGTTGCCGACGAGCCACGTCGTCGCCCTCGTCGCGTCGTCCACGTCGCCGACGGTGAGCAGCCAGTAGACGACGTTGTACGACACCGCGGACAGCCCGATGCCCACCAGCACCAAGCGGTAACCGTCGATGCCGCGGCGCCACGACAGTGCGTACAGCAGCAGCCCGGCCACGATCCCGCCCGCCAGCGCGGCCAGCGGCACGCCCAGCTCGGCCACGACGCCGCTGACCTGGCCGCGGGTGCCGCCGAGGACGATCAGCGCGACCGCGCCCACCCCGGCTCCCCACGTGATGCCGAGGATGTCGGGGCTGGCCAGCGGGTTGCGCGTGACCGTCTGGAAGATCGCGCCCGCGAGCCCGAAGGCCGCGCCGACGAGCACACCGGCGAGCGTGCGGGGCAGCCGCAGGTCGAAGATGATGCCGTTCTCGCGCCGGTCGCCGCCGCCGAACAACGTGCGCAGCACGTCGAGAACCTCGATGTGCGAGCTGCCCTTGCCGATGTTGACCGCCGCGACGAGCACGAGCAGCACCGCGCCCACGACGGGCACCAGCACGATCCTCGGGCGGAACGTCCAGGCGAGCGGCCCCAGTTTCAGGACCCTGCGGCCGGGCACGGGCCCGGAGTCGCGAACGGTTCTCACAGTCGGGCCAGGCCCTTCCGGCGCACCAGGACGATGAACACCGGTGCGCCCACGATGGCGAGCATGATCCCGACCTCGAGCCGGTCGGCGGAGACGAGCCTGGCGAGCACGTCGGCAGCCAGCAACAGGATCGCGCCGATGAGGCCGGCGAAGGGCACCAGCCAGCGGTAGTCGGGCCCGGTGACGGCGCGGGCGAGGTGCGGCACGATCAGTCCGACGAACGCGATCGGTCCGCACGCCGACACGGCCGCGCCCACCAGCAGCGTGATGGCGAGGATGCCGAGGATCCGCGTGCGGCGGACGTCGCGGCCCAGTGCGGTGGCGACGTCCTCGCCGAGCGCGAGTGCGTTGAGCCCCGGCGTGTTCGCCAGCGCGAGCAGCAGCCCGACCACCAGGAACGGTGCGATCTGGCCCGCCACCGCGAAGTCGCGGCCCGCGATCGAGCCGACGTGCCAGAACCGGTAGGTCTCCATGCCCTGCTGGTTGCCGAGCACGATCGCCGAGATGAGGCCGTAGAGCAGCGCGCTCACGGCGGCGCCCGCGAGCGCGAGCGTCACCGGCGTCGAGCCGCGACCGCCGACCGCGCCGAGCAGGAACACCACCACCGCGGCGACCAGCGCGCCCGCGAAGCCGAACCAGATGAAGCCGTGGATGCCCTGCACGCCGAACACCACCACCGCGAGCACGATCGCGAACGCGGCGCCCTGGTTGACGCCCAGCAGCCCGGGGTCGGCGATCGGGTTGCGGGTGTGGCCTTGCATCAGCGCGCCGCCCACACCGAGCGCGATACCGGCGAGGATGCCGACCACCGTGCGGGGTCCGCGCAGCGACCGGACGATGATGTCGTGCTCGCCGCCGGCCGGGTCGGTCAGCGCCCGCCACACGGCGTCGAGGGGAACGGCGTGCGCGCCGTAGGCCAGGCTCAGCGCGGAGACCACCACGAGCAGCCCGAGCAGACCGGCCAGTCCCGTGATCCGCCGTGCGCGGAGGCGACCGCCCCGGGAGCGGCCGTGTCCGGCGCTCGGCCGCGCGGCAAGGGGCGTCGCCATCACCCGCTCCTCGTCATCCGCGTTGTCACAGCCTTGTGTGATTGTTCTAAAGTCCAGTTGCCGTTAGGAGAGCCTAACCGAATGTGAAAGGTGACCGATGATTCGCCTGTCCCCACCGTGGCGCGCGGCTGTGGCCGTGGGTGCCGCCGCCTGTCTCGCACTGACCGCGTGCTCGCCCTCCGGCGAGCAGCCCTCCGAGCAGGACGGGCAGTCCGCCGGGCAGGGCGAGTTCCCGCGCACCGTCCAGCACGCGATGGGGGAGGCGACGATCGAGGAGCAGCCGCAGACCGTCGCGGCCCTCGACTCCAGCTACGTCGACGCCGCGCTCGCGCTCGAGACGCGGGTGGTCGCCTACACCAAGTACCCGTCGTTCGACGCGCTGCCCGACTACCTCGGCGACGACGCGCAGTACGGCAAGGACGCCACGATCGTCGGCGAGCTGACGAGCCCCGACGTCGAGCAGCTCTATGACATCGCGCCCGACCTGATCGTCTCGGCCAAGATCCGGCACGAGGAGATCTACGACCAGCTGTCCAATGTGGCCCCGACGGTGTTCAGCGAGAGCACGGGAGCCACGTGGAAGGACAACATCCGGCTGCTCGCCGAGGCGCTCGGCAAGGAGGCGCTCGCCGAGCAGAAGATCGGCGAGTACGAACAGCGCGCCCAGCGCATCGGTGACGCCATCGAGGCCAAGGCGGGCAAGATGCCCACCTACTCGCTCGTGCGCTTCATCGAGGGCGAGCCGACGGTGCGCCTCTACTCCAGCGGGTCGTTCCCGGCCATCGTGCTCGCCGACGTCGGTCTCGGACGCCCGGAGGGGCAGCCCGACCCGCAGGACGAGATCGCGACCGACCTGAGCCAGGAGAACATCGGCCAGCTCGACGCCGACCAGGTCTACGTGTCCTCCTACGCCGACGCGACGCAGGAGGCGGACGACCCGAAGGAGCGCTTCCAGTCCAACCCGCTGTGGGCGACGCTCGAGGGCGAGCTCACCGACGTCAACGACGACACCTGGTACACCTCGGTGAGCCTGCAGGGCGCCCACGCGATGCTCGACGACCTGGCCGAACAATTCGGAGTGGACCCAGCCAGGCCCTGACCCCTGACCCGCCCCGTGCGGTGAACCCGCCCCGTGCGGTGAAGGGCACCTCGTGCGGTGAAGGGCACCTTTACTGCATTGAACGCAGTAAAGGTGCCCTTCACCGCGGTTGACCGCGGTCGGCTAGCGGGCGTTGAAGGTGTCCGGGTCCGGGCCCGTGCGTTCGCCTCGGTCCAGTTCGCCCAGCGCGGCGAGGTCGTTCTCGTCGAGCGCGAAACCGAAGATGTCGAGGTTCTCGCGCATCCGCGAGGGCGTCACCGACTTCGGGATGATGATGTCGCCGAGCTCCAGGTGCCAGCGCAGCACCACCTGGGCGGGCGTGCGGCCGTGCTTGGTGGCCACCGCGGTCACCGCCGGGTCGGCGAGCAGGTCGCCGCCCTTGGCCAGCGGGCTCCACGCCTCGGTGAGGATGCCGTGCTCCGCGTGGTAGGCGCGGGCCTCGACCTGTTGCAGGTACGGGTGCAACTCGATCTGGTTCACCGCGGGCACCACCTGCGACTCGCGGGCGAGGCGTTCGAGGTGGTGGGGCTGAAAGTTCGAGACGCCGATGGCCCTGGCCCTGCCGTCGGCGTGGATCTGCTCGAAGGCCCGCCACGTGTCGACATAGCGATCAAGCTCCGGCACCGGCCAGTGGATGAGGTACAGGTCGACGTGGTCGAGGCCGAGTTCGTGCAGGCTCGAGTCGAAGGCGCGCAGCGTCTCGTCGTAGCCGTGGTCGCTGTTCCACAGCTTTGTGGTGATGAACAGCTCGTCCCGCGACACCCCCGACCGGGCGATCGCCTTTCCGACGCCCGCCTCGTTGCGGTAGGCAGCGGCCGTGTCGATGCTGCGGTAGCCGGCTTCCAGTGCCGAGGTCACGGCGGCCGCCGTCTCGTCGACGGGAACCTGGAAGACCCCGAAGCCGACCTGCGGCAGTCGCACGCCGTTGTTGAGCGTGACAGCGGGGACGTCGGTCATCGCTTTTCACTTCCTTTCCCAGCGAATCGCTACTACTCGAGTCTCCCCGAGTCGCCGGGCTCCGGCAGCACGGCCCTGGGCCGTTCGGGTTTCCCTCCGCGACGATCCGCGAGGCGATGCGCGGCACCGGCGGCCACCGCCGCGACCAGCACGCCCGCGACGCAGGCGAGCGTGAGCGGACCCCACGCGGCGAACGACGAGTCCGGTGCTCTCGCCGTGCCCACCGCGACCACGGCGAGGGCCGCGAGCAGCAGCACCAGTGCGGCGAACGCGCGGCCCGGCCGGTAGCCGTAGCCGGAGAACCAGCGCTGCAGCCCACTCCACAGCCGCACCGCGAAGCCGAACACCAGTTCGTCGTCGGCGATGGCCGCGTAGTGGTACTGGTGCTTGCGCGAGAGCACTGTGCGGGCACGGTCGTCCTCACCGCTGGCTCGCAGTGCGCAGGCGAGCTGGTCGTACGGGCCGGGCTGGTGGAAGGCCATCGCGCGGTGCAGCAGCGCCGCGCCCTCGCCACCCCTCAGCGTGTCCGGCACGCGCAGCAGGTCGTAGCGGAAGTCGGTCAGCCCGATACCCGCCGTGGCCTGCCACAGACTCGGCGCGGCGCTGAGCACGCGGCAGCGCGCGCCGCGCAGGTCCACCGTGCCCGTGCGGATCTCGGCCGGCCACAGCACGAACTCGGCGGCCTCGGCGCGGGTGGCGTCCAGCGCGACCCACGGCGGGCCGCCCGCGTCGAGCACGGCGCCGGTGAGGTCGAGGGCCCCGCCCGCGATCGCGCCGTGCACGCTCACCCCGCCGTCGGCGTGCAGTGGCCTGCCGCTCGTGGCCAGCCGCAGGTCGCCGCCGATACGAGCCGAGCGCAGGTCCACCGACCTGTCGCAGTGCGGGGTGTCCGAGAACCACGTGCCGCTCAGATCCACGTCCCCGCCCGTGCCGAGTCCCGGCAGCTGCACCGCACCCGCGACCCGCCCGCCCGTGATCAGCAGGTCTCCCTCGATGTTCGCGTTGGCCGCCGTCAGCACCTCGTGGCCCGGCGCGGCGAGCGTCGCGCCCGACAGCACCACGGTGCCGCCCACCCTCGCGCCGGAGGCGAGCACCTGACCGTGCACCGCGAGTCCCGCCGCGTCGAGATCGCCGTCGACGTGGACCCTGCTCGCCTCGACGATCGGCTGGTCGGGCCTGCCCTTGCCGAGCCGGGCACTGCGCAGCACCAGATCGCCGCCGGCGTGTGCGCCCGAGAGCGACAGCGTGCCCGCGAGCCGCGCCTGCGTGAGGTCGAGGTCGCCACCCGCGCGCAGGCCCCGCAGTTCGAGCTCGCCGATGGCGTCCAGCCCGCGCGCGACGAGGGAGCCGCCGACCGAGAGCCGCTCGGCGTGCAGTGCGGCCCCGCCGGGGTGGTGCAGGCGGCTGCCGGTCAGCACCACCGACCCACCCACGTCGGTGTCCACCAGTTCGAGCTCGCCCTGTTCTCGCACCTCGCAGTCGCGCAGCCGGACATCGCCCCGCACGCGCAGGTTGCGGGCGCGCAGCCCCGGCAGCGTGCACTGTGCGAGATGCAGACCGGTCAGGTCCGCGTCGCGTACGTCGGGTGCTCCGGAGAAGTCGCAGCGGACGAACCGCAACAACAGGAGCAGCCCGCACGCCCGCAGGTCGAGCGCGCCGCGGACGGTGACGTCGCGGAACTCGACGAGGGTCTGCTCGCCCGCGGCGTGGATCCGGTGGCGCACCTCGGCGGCGGTCAGTTCTCTCTTGATCGTGGGAACGGCGTCGAGTTCGGCGTCGAACGGCATGCGCACCCCCCGCTCGCAACTGGAGTACCTCCAGGGGAACCCACCGTGCGCCCCACCGCAAGAGCACCGGGCTGTCCGGGGGACCCGCGCCCGTGTCAGCCGCGGAACTCCACCCAAATGCCGGACCGGCCGGTGAAATTGGTTCGCACCGCCGATCACTCGATGTCCTTCGCGGGTTTTCGCACCTTTCGCGGTGGTTCACTGCGCCTGGGCGGAACGCGTTCGGCCGCCGCGAATCCGGGCTCCACAGTGGCCGGGTGCGCTCGCGCGAGCCACCGCCGGGTCGCCCAGGTGGCCTATACTCAGCGGAATTCTGTCCGGACGAGCGTGGGGTTTGTTGCCTTGCCGAAAGTTTCGCAACCGCTGACGCTGCGCTGGCACGGCGAGCCCGCGCGCGGGGAGGAACAGGCCGTGCTCGCCGCGCTCGCCCCGGCGAAGGCGGATCGCTACGAGCTCGCCGTGGGCCCCCGGCGCACGCGGACGGTCACCTACCTCGACACGGTCGACTGGCGGTTGCACGCCAAGGGAATCGTGCTGAGCCACGAGCGTGCATCCGGGCCCGGCACGCTGACGGTGGACGGCCGGGGCGAGGAGAACAGCACGCGGCTGACGGAGTCGCCGCAGTGGCCCGCCAGGGTCGAGCAGCTGCCCGAGGGCGAGGTGCGCGACGGCGTCGCCGCCGCGATGTGGGTGCGCGCGGTCGCGCCGGTGGTGCGCGCCCGCGTCGTCTCCCGCGAGGTCGCCGTGCTCGACGACGAGCGCAAGACCGTCGTCCGCCTGGACTGGGTCGAGCTCACCGGCACCGAACCGTCGGCGACGCGGCCGCTCGTGCGAGTGACGCTGCGGCCCGTGCTCGGCTATGGCGGTGCGGCCAAGCGGGTGCGCAAGGCGCTGGAGGCCTGCGGGGACTTCGCCGAGATCGAGGACGGCGGCGCGTACGCCACGCTGCTGGAGGCCGAGGGCATCGCGCCGGAGGAGTCGGCGCCGCCCGCGATCTCCGCGGACATGCCTGCCGACGTCGCGGTGGCCACGGCACTGCACGGCTTCGCCGGGGTGATCGCGGTGAACGTCGACGGCGTGCTCGACGACATCGACACGGAGTTCCTGCACGACCTGCGGGTCGCGGTGCGCCGGACGCGCTCGCTGCTCAAACTCGCGGGCGACGTGCTGCCTCCCGAGCTCGTGCGGCGCTACGGATCCGGCTTCAAGTGGCTCGGCGACGCCACCACGCCCACCCGGGACCTGGACGTCTACCTGCTGGAGTTCGACACCCTGGCCGCCGGGCTCGTGGCGGGCGAGCCCGGCGACCTGGCGCCCTTCGGCGAGCTGCTGGCCTCCGAGCGGGAGAAGGCGCGCCGGGCGCTCGCGCGGACGCTGCGCTCCCAGCGCTTCACCCGGTTGATCGAGGGCTGGCAGGCCGGGCTCGCCGACGTGCTGGAGCGGGACTGGTCCGAACAGGACGGTCGGCTCACCGCCGAGGCGCTCGCCGCCGAGCGGGTGCGGGGCATGGTCGCCAAGGTGATCAAGCGGGCGAAGGCCATCACGCCGGACTCGCCTGCGGAGGACGTGCACCGGCTGCGCAAGCGGTGCAAGGAGCTGCGGTACCTGCTCGAGGTCGTCAAGCCGGTGTGCGACGCGACGGCTCACCGCGCGGTGATCAAGGACCTCAAGAAGGTGCAGGACGTGCTCGGCGCGTTCCAGGACGGCGAGGTGCAGAGCCACTCGCTGCGCGACTACGCCGAGCGGCTCCAGTCCTCGGGCCGTCCTCCCGCGGCGACGTTGCTCGCGATGGGCGAGCTGTCCGCGAGTTTCGTGACCATGCAGCGGCAGGCTCGTCACGACCTCACCGGAGCGCTGCGGAAGTTCCTCGGTCCGGCCACCCACGAGCGCATCGAGGACCTGCTGCCGTGAAGGTGGTCGCGTCGTACAACGTCAAGGGCGGTGTCGGCAAGACGACCGCGGCGGTGAACCTCGCCTACCTCGCGGCCGCGCGGGGCCACCGCACCGTGCTCTGGGACCTCGATCCCCAGGGTGCGGCGACGTTCCTCTTCCGCGTCAAGCCTCGCGTCAAGGGCGGCAGCACCAAGCTCGTCGGCGGGGCACGACCGGTGGAGGCGGCGCTCAAGGGCACCGACTTCGAGGGCCTCGACCTGCTGCCGGCCGACTTCACCTACCGCAACATGGACCTCGACCTCGCGCGGTCGCACTCGAGCGGCAAGCGGGCCGGCCGGGCGCTCTCCGGGCTGCTGGACGAGCTGGCAGGCGACTACGACCTCGCGTTCCTCGACACCCCGCCGAGTCTGTCGCTGGTGTCGGAGAACGTGCTGCACGCCGCGGATCTGGTGCTGGTGCCGATCATCCCGACCGTGCTGGCGGCGCGCACGTTCGACCAGCTCGCCGACTTCGTCGGCACGTTCGAGGGCGACCGGCCCGACGTGCACGGCTTCTTCTCGATGACAGACCGGCGCAAGGCGCTGCACCGTGAGCTGATCGCGACCCTGCCGGGCGAGCGGGAGGGCGTGAGTTCCACGTCGATCCCCGCGCTGGCGGTGATCGAGCAGATGGCGGTGCGGCGCGCGCCGCTGCCGGCGTACGCGCCGAGCGGCCCGGCCACCCGCGCCTACGAGCAACTCTGGACCGATGTCGAGCAGATCCTCGACCTCTAAGCTGGCCCGGTGACCGAACAGGGCGATCTCGTCGCCGAGCGCTACCGGTTGCTGGCCCCGATCGGCAGGGGCGGCATGGGCGTGGTCTGGCGGGCGCGCGACGAGCGGCTGGACCGGCCGGTCGCGGTGAAGGTGCTGCTGGTCGACTCCGGAGCCGACGAGCAGGCCATGCGCCGCGCGATGCGCGAGGGCCGCGTCGCCGCGAAGCTGAGGCACCCGCACGCGATCATGGTGCACGACGTGGTGGAGCACGACGGGAAACCGTGCCTGGTCATGGAGTTCCTGCCCGCGAAGAGCCTCGCGGCCGTGCTCGCCGAGCGGGGGCCGTTGCCCGCCGACGAGATCGCGCGACTCGGGGCGCAGGTGGCCTCGGCGCTGGCGGCCGCGCACGCCGAGGGCATCGTGCACCGCGACGTCAAGCCCGCCAACGTGTTGCTCGCCGACGACGGCACCGCCAAGATCGCCGACTTCGGCATCTCCCGTGCCGTCGGCGAGGCCACCGTGACCGGCGCCGGGCTCATCGCGGGTACCCCGGCCTACCTGGCGCCCGAGGTGGCCGCGGGCGGCGAGGCGAGCTTCGCCTCCGACGTGTTCTCCCTCGGCGCCACGCTCTACGCGGCGCTGGAGGGCAGGCCCCCGTTCGGCGACGACGAGAACCCGATCG
Organism: Prauserella cavernicola; assembly: GCF_016595675.1. Lineage (GTDB taxonomy): Bacteria > Actinomycetota > Actinomycetes > Mycobacteriales > Pseudonocardiaceae > Prauserella_A > Prauserella_A cavernicola. Next base: position 663,672 of record NZ_JAENJH010000003.1, read on the forward strand.
CGCTGCTGCGGCGGATCGCCGACGGCGCGAGCGTCCCGCCGTCTCGGCCAGGTCCGCTCGCCGACGTGCTGTCGTGGCTGTTGCGCACCGAACCCGGGCAGCGGCCGGAGATGGCGACGGCCCACGACGCGCTCGCCGCCGTGGCCGAGGGAAGGTCCGTCTCGCCGCCGCCTGCGCGCGGCGCGACTCTGGTGCTGCCTGCGCGCGGACCGCGCCGGCGGACCGTCGTGGCAGGCGCGGCGGGCGCCGCGCTCGTGGCGGCCGGGGTGGTGATCGGGGTGCTCATCGGCTCGCCGGGGGAGCCGTCCGGAGAGGCCGCGCCGAGTGAGCGGCCTCCGGTCGAGCCCACGGCGCCGGAGTCGACAGCGCAGTCCCCGACGTCGGAGTCGTCGCTCGGCTGCGAGGCGCGCTACACGGTCACCGGCTCCTGGCCGGGCGGGTTCCAGGCCGAGGTGACCGTGCGCAACACCGGCGCCGGCAGCCTGACCGGGTGGACGGTGAGCTGGGAGCTGTCCGAGGGCCAGACCGTGACCGACGCGTGGAACGGCGAGCTCGCGCGCGAGGGCTCGGCCGTCACGGTGCGCAACGCCGACTGGAACGCCGTGGTGTCCGAAGGCGGTTCCGTGGCGTTCGGCTTCAACGGCGGGACCGAGTCGGCCGAGGTCGTGCGGCCCTCGGTCAGCTGCTCCGGGGACTGACCCGGGGTCGGCAGTCCACTTGGGACGGTCACTGTCCGCTCGGGTGATCACCGTGCGCACGCCGCGACCACGCCCCCGATAAGGTGATCAGCAAGGGGGCTCCGGACTCAGGAGGACAGCGCATGGCGCAGAACGATCCCGACATCGTGCCCGAGGGTGTGGACCTGGACCACCCGAACCCGGCGCGGATCTACGACTGGTACCTCGGCGGCACCACCAACTGGGCCATCGACCGCGAGTTCGGCGCCAAGGCCGTCGAGACCTTCCCGATGGTGCGCACCCTCGCCAGGGTCGGCAGGGAGTTCCTCGGCAGGGGCGTGCAGCACATCGCCAACCAGGGCGTCACGCAGTTCCTCGATCTCGGCTCCGGCGTGCCCACCGTGGGCAACGTGCACGAGATCGCCGACTCGGTGAACCCCGACAGCCGGTGCGTCTACGTCGACAACGAGCCCGTCGCGATCGCGCACTCGCAGGTGCTGCTGGAGCGGCAGGGCGACCCGACGCGGCACGCGGCACTGCACGGTGACCTGCGCAAGGTCGACGAGATCTGGGAGAACGCGCTGGACACCGGCGTGCTCAACCCGACGCAGCCGATGGGCCTGATCCTGTCCGGCGTCCTGTACTTCTTCGGCCCCGACGACGACCCGCACGGCATCGTCGCGCGCTACCGGGACCTGCTGCCGTCGGGCTCCTACATCCTCATCTCGCACATGACCGTCGACGGCGTGCCGGAAGAGGGCGAGATCAAGCGCGAGGAGGTGCGCAAACAGTACGAGCGCTCCAGCTCGCGGCTGTTCGTGCGCAGCAGGGAAGAGTTCACGCGGTTCTTCGACGGCTTCGAACTCGTCGACCCCGGTGTGGTCTGGGTGCCGGAGTGGCGGCCCGAGGAGCGGCCCTCGCCCGCCACGGAGGAGTACCGGGAGAACCCGCCCGCCAGCAGCGCCTTCGCCGCGCTGGGCCGCAAGCCCTGAGGTCCGTGCCCGCGCCGGCCCGGGGGAGCCGGCGCGAGGGCGCGCGGGATCACTGCGCGGCGTAGCCGCCGTCGACCAGGTGGTAGCTGCCGGTGATGAACGTGGCCGCGTCGCTGGCGAGGAACGCGACCAGCCCGGCCACCTCCTCCGGGGTGCCGAGGCGGCCGACCGCGTGCTTGCTCGCGAGCAGCGTCTTGGTCTCCTCGTCGAGGTTGGCCTCCAGCAGCGGTGTCGTGATGAAACCGGGCCCGACGGCCGTGACGCGCACGCCCTGGTCCGCGTACTCCAGCGCGGCGTTCTTGGTGAGGCCGAGCAGCGCGTGCTTGGTGGTGACGTAGGCCGTCGAGGTCGGGAAGCCGACGCTGCCCAGCACCGAGGCCATGTTGACGATGGAGCCGCCCCCGTTCGCCGCGATCGCGGGGACCTGCTCGCGCAGCGCGTAGAAGACGGCGTCGAGGTTCACCGAGAGCACGCGGCGCCAGTCCTCGGGCGAGACCTCGGCGGTGGGCTTGGCCTCGCCGCCGATGCCGGCGTTGTTGACCGCGATGCGCAGCGGCGCCAGCGCCTGTGCGGCCTCGACGCTGCGCCGCACGGTGTCGAGGTCGCTCACATCGCCGACGAAGGGCGCGGCCTTGCCACCCTTGGCGGTGATCTCGTCGGCCACCTGCTTCGCGACGGCCTCGTTGAGGTCGAACACGAGCACCGCGGCCCCACTGGCGGCGAGCTCGAGCGCCACGGCCCTGCCGATGCCGGACCCGCCGCCGGAGACGATCGCCGAGCGGCCCGCCACGTCGTAGACAGCCATTGCACTGCTCCGTTCCTTGCTGGTTCTGATACTCGAATTTTAGTTCAACTTTGTATCTCTTGCCTGGAAACGACTGCGAGATCACACCGGTGCTCAGCTAACCTGGCGCCGTACTCGTTCGCAGGTCAGGAGGGTTCGTTGTCAGGCTTTCGATTGACGTCGGCGTCGCTCACCGGTCCGGTGGCGCGCGGCCTCATCCACGAGCTCAACGCCGAGCTGGCCGCCACTTACCCCGAGGAGGGCGCCAACCACTTCCGGCTCGACCCTGAGGAGGTCGGCCCCGGCAGAGGCGCGTTCCTCGTGGCGAGCGACGTCCGCACGGGCGTTCCACTCGGCTGCGGTGCCGTGCGGTTGCTCGAACCCGGCCTGGCGGAGGTCAAGCGCATGTACGTGAGGCAGGCCGCCCGCGGCCGCGGAGTCAGCAAGGCGCTGCTCGCGGAGCTCGAGGCACGCGCACTCGCCCTCGGCGTCACCCGCCTCGTGCTCGAGACCGGCACCCGGCAGGCGCAGGCCATCGGGCTCTACCTCGGCTCGGGCTTCTCCGACATCGAGCGCTACGGCGAGTACGTCGGTTCCGAGCTGAGCCGGTGCATGGCGAAGTCGATCGCCTGAACACGCCCGTTACAAGCCCGTTGAAAAACGTCCGGAACCACTGAGACCGGGCTTTCGACACGCGGAAATTCACCAGGGAAAAGGGTTCTGGCCTCGTCGCGAAGGGCTCGCCACGCGGTCGGCCCGAGCTTAGACTTCGTGCTTGCGCGTACCCCGGACAGTGTGACGGGCCGCGTCACCGCATCCGTGGAACCGGGAGGTGATGCGTGTGTCCACTTCACCCACCGATTCCCGCCGGGACAGCACCAGGCTCAGGCTGCTGCTCGTCGAGGACCACTCCATGGTCGCCATGGCTCTGGGTTCGGCGTTCGACACGGTCGACGACATCGTGCTCGTCGGCCATGTCGCGTCCGTCAAGCAGGCCGTCGCGGCCACGGAACGCCAGCGTCCCGACGTCGTGCTGCTCGACCGCAGGCTGCCCGACGGTGACGGCATCGACGCGATCGCCAGGCTGCGCGCCGGGTCTCCGCAGACCAGAGTGCTGATCTTCACCGGCGCCGCTGATCCCGGCCTCGCCGAGCGCATCGCCGAGGCAGGCGGAGCCGGGCTGTTGCTGAAGGCAGGTCTGCTGGAGGACCTGCTGGACACCATCCGGCGGGTGGCCGCCGGACAGGACGTCTTCGACGTCGACTCACCAGGCCGGTAGCTGCCGTGGTGTGGTGAAGGAGGTACGCCGATGGCACAGCGAGCGTCGGAACACCGACAACCGGGCAAGGACGGCGCCGCACACGACGAGGAGCGGCTCCAGGAGTTGCTGGACGGGCTCAAGGCGGTGCGCGACGGTGACTTCAGCACGCGACTGCCCCGGGTCGGCGACGTGCTGCTCGACGAGATCTCCACCGTGTTCAACGGGATGGTCGACCAGCTCTCGTTGTTCACCTCCGAGGTCACCAGGGTGGCCCGCGAGGTCGGCACCGACGGCAAGCTCGGCGGCCAGGCCGAGATTCCCGCCCTCTCCGGGACGTGGAAGGACCTGACCGAGTCGGTCAACGCGATGGCCAGCAACCTCACCGCACAGGTGCGCGACATCGCGGGTGTCGCCACCGCCGTGGCGAACGGCGATCTGTCGCAGAAGATCACCGTGCACGTCAAAGGCGAGCTGCTGGAGCTGAAGAACACGATCAACACGATGGTGGATCAGCTCTCCTCGTTCGCGGACGAGGTGACGCGCGTGGCGCGCGAGGTCGGCAGCGAGGGCAGGCTCGGCGGGCAGGCCGAGGTGCACGGCGTTGCGGGCACGTGGCGGGATCTGACGACGTCGGTGAACTTCATGGCGGGCAACCTGACCGCGCAGGTGCGCTCGATCGCGGAGGTCACCACGTCGGTGGCGCGCGGTGACCTGTCGCAGAAGATCACCGTGGATGCCCGGGGCGAGATCCTGGAGCTGAAGAACACGATCAACACGATGGTGGACCAGCTCTCCTCGTTCGCCGACGAGGTCACCCGCGTCTCCCGCGAGGTCGGCACCGAAGGCGCACTGGGTGGGCAGGCCGAGGTGCACGGCGTGGCCGGGACCTGGCGGGATCTCACGACGTCGGTGAACCTCATGGCCGACAACCTGACCGACCAGGTGCGCTCCATCGCCCAGGTGGCCACCGCCGTGGCGCGCGGTGATCTGTCGCAGAAGATCACCGTGGATGCCCGGGGCGAGATCCTGGAGTTGAAGAACACGATCAACACGATGGTCGATCAGTTGTCCTCGTTCGCCGATGAGGTCACCCGCGTCGCTCGTGAGGTGGGTACCGAGGGCCGGTTGGGTGGTCAGGCCGATGTGAAGGGTGTGTCGGGCACGTGGAAGGGCCTGACGGAGTCGGTGAACGTGATGGCCGACAACCTGACCGACCAGGTGCGCTCGATCGCGGAGGTCACCACCTCGGTCGCCAGGGGTGATCTGTCGCAGAAGATCACCGTGGACGCCCGGGGCGAGATCCTGGAGCTGAAGAACACGATCAACACGATGGTCGATCAGTTGTCCTCGTTCGCCGATGAGGTCACCCGCGTCGCTCGTGAGGTGGGTACCGAGGGCCGGTTGGGTGGTCAGGCCGATGTGAAGGGTGTGTCGGGTACCTGGAAGGGCCTGACGGAGTCGGTGAACGTGATGGCCGACAACCTGACCGACCAGGTGCGCTCCATCGCCCAGGTGGCCACCGCCGTGGCGCGCGGTGACCTGTCTCAGAAGATCACCGTCGAGGCCAAGGGTGAGGTCGCCGCGCTCGCGCAGGTGATCAACACGATGGTGGACACGCTCTCCGCGTTCGCCGACGAGGTGACGCGCGTGGCGCGCGAGGTCGGCACCGAGGGCATCCTCGGCGGCCAGGCCCGGGTCTCCAACGTGGCGGGGACCTGGAAGGACCTCACCGACAACGTCAACTCGATGGCCAACAACCTCACCGGGCAGGTGCGCTCGATCGCGCAGGTGACCACCGCCGTGGCGCGCGGTGACCTGTCGCAGAAGATCGACGTCGACGCCCGCGGCGAGATCCTGGAGCTCAAGACCACCATCAACACGATGGTCGACACGCTCTCCGCGTTCGCCGCCGAGGTGACCCGCGTGGCCCGCGAGGTCGGCAAGGAGGGGCAGCTCGGAGGCCAGGCCGAGGTCGAGGGCGTGTCCGGAACGTGGAAGCGGCTGACCGAGAACGTCAACGAACTGGCCGAGAACCTCACGCGGCAGGTCCGGGCGATCGCCGGGGTGACCAGCGCTGTCACCACGGGCGACCTCACCCGCTCCATCTCGGTGGAAGCCAAGGGCGAGGTCGCCGAGCTCAAGGACAACATCAACTCGATGGTGCAGTCGCTGCGCGAGACCACGCGGGCGAATCAGGAACAGGACTGGCTCAACACCAACCTCGCGCGCATCTCCGGGCTGTTGCAGGGACATCGCGACATGCGCGCGGTGACCCAGCTCATCATGAACGAGCTGGCCCCGCTCGTCGGCGCCCAGTACGGCACGTTCCTGGTGATGGATGCCGGCGAGGACGGTGCGCGCCTGCGGAGGATCGCGAGCTACGGTCGCGTGGGCAACGGCGCGCAGCCGCTGGAGTTCGACCTCGGCCAGTCGCTCGTCGGCCAGGTCGCGCACACGCGCCGTCCGCTCGTGGTGGAGCAGACGCCGCCGGGTTACGTGCGCATCTCCTCAAGTCTCGGCGAGGCGCCGCCGGTGAACCTCATCGTGCTGCCCATCGTGTTCGAGGACCAGGTGCTCGGCGTGATCGAGCTGGCGTCGTTCACCCGGTTCACCGTGGTGCAGCGCGACTTCCTCGAACAGCTCATGGAGTCGATCGGCGTCAACGTCAACACGATCATCGCCAACGGGCGCACCGACGCGCTGCTGGAGGAGTCGCAGCGGCTCGCGGGCGAGCTGCAGGCCCGCTCGGAGGAATTGCAGGCGCAGCAGGTGAAGTTGCGCCAGTCCAACGCCGAGCTGGAGGACAAGGCGGAGCTGCTGGCGCAGCAGAACCGCGACATCGAGGTGAAGAACTTCGAGATCGAGCAGGCGCGCCAGGAGATCGAGGAACGCGCGCAGCAGCTGGCGCTGGCGTCGAAGTACAAGTCCGAGTTCCTGGCCAACATGTCGCACGAGCTGCGCACGCCGCTGACGAGTCTGCTGATCCTCGCGGGGGTGCTCTCGCAGAACTCGACGCAGAACCTCACACCGAAGCAGGTCGAGTTCGCCAAGGTGATCGAGTCGGCGGGCACCGACCTGCTGCAGCTGATCAACGACATCCTCGACCTGTCGAAGGTCGAGGCGGGCAAGATGGACATCCACCCCGAGCTGGTGCCGCTGCCGCAGCTGCTCGGGTACGTGCAGACGACGTTCCGTCCGCTGACCGCGGACAAGGGCCTCGAGTTCGACGTCGTCATGGATCCCGATGTGCCGGACGAGCTCTACACCGACGAGCAGCGGCTGCGGCAGGTGCTGCGCAACCTGCTCTCCAACGCCGTCAAGTTCACCGACCGGGGCCACGTGGAACTGCGGGTGCGACTCGACAACGCCGAGGCGTCCGGGCGCGATCCCAGCGTGGCGTTCTCGGTCGTGGACACGGGAATCGGGATCGCGCAGGAGAACCTGGGCACGATCTTCAGCGCGTTCCAGCAGGCCGACGGCACCACGAGCAGGCGCTACGGCGGCACCGGGCTCGGGCTGTCGATCAGCAGGCAGGTGGCGAACCTGCTCGGCGGCGAACTCAGGGCACAGAGCCAGTACGGCAAGGGCAGCACCTTCACGCTGTACCTGCCGGTGTCTCCGAGGTTCGAGCTCGCGGCGGAGCCGAGGACCCGGCCGGAGACCGAGCCCGGTGCCGGGGTTCTCGTGGTCGAGGCCGACGAGGACCGGCTGCTAACTCTGCTGGTGCGGGGTTTCGCGGCGGACACGCCCGCCCTGGCCGACTCGCTGCGCATCGACTCGGTGACCACCCCCGACGAAGCCGTGGACGCGCTCAAGCGCGGGAACTACGAGTTCGTGGTTCTCGACGCGAGCCTGCCCGGCGCGGCGGCGATGACGTTCCTGCAGCGGCTCGCCGACACTGCGGAACCGGTGACCGTGCCGGTGCTGGCGCACCCGACGCGCAAGCTGAGTCCGGCGCAGACGCGGTTGCTCGACGCCAGGGCCCGCACGCGGTCGGTCGAACTGCTGTCCTCTTTGGACGAGCTACGTGAGCGCTTCACGGCACTGTTGAGCGCCTCGACGGATGCGGCGGACACGGAGGAGCCCGAGTCGGCGGTGGCCCCGGGAGGGATCACGGGCCTGCACGGACGCAAGGTGCTGCTGATCGACGACGATGCGCGCAACGTGCTGGCGATCGCGGAGATGCTGAAGATGCACGGGATCTCGGTGAGCCACGCGCCGAACGGCCGCAGGGGAATCGAGGCACTGCAACGGAGTCCGGATGTGGACCTGATCCTGATGGACGTGATGATGCCGGAGATGGACGGCCACGCGACCACGGCGGCGATCCGCAAGATGTCGAGGTTCGCGACGCTGCCGATCATCATGGTCACGGCCAAGGCGATGGCGGGTGACCGGGAGAAGAGCCTGGCCGCGGGCGCCAGCGACTACGTCACCAAGCCGGTGAACCCGGACGAACTCCTGAGCTGCATCGGCCGCTGGCTCCCGGACTGATCCCGGTATGCGGTGAAGGGCACCTTTACTGCGTTGAACGCAGTAAAGGTGCCCTTCACCGCAGTCGGGTCAGGTCAGGTGCGGGAGTTGCTGCGCGACCTCTGTCGGGGTCGGCAGGGTCGCGATCTCCGCTCGGACCTGCGTGGCCGCTCTGGTCACGGTCTCGTCGGTGACCAGGCGCGTCAGCAGTTCCGGCGTCACGTCTCGCGCTGACGCCGACAGACCCGCTCCCCTCGCCGACACCAGGCGTGCGTGGTGGGCCCGGTCGCCCGCCCCCGGCTCGATCAGCTGCGGCACTCCCGCCGCGAGCGCGGCCAGCAGCGTTCCCGCGCCGCCGTGGTGGACGATCGCGGCGCACGTCGGCAGCACCTCGGGGATCGGCACCCAGCCGAGCGCCGAGACGTTGGGCGGCAACGGTTTTCTCGTCAGTCGTGCCGACGGCCGGACGAGGACCACCTCGGCCTCGACTCCCTCGGCCGCGCGCGCGAGCGCGGCCATCATCCTGCCGCCTCCCGGGCCCGCGACCGTGCTGCGGCTGACCAGGATCCTCGGCACAGCGGGCTGCTCGGCGAGCCACGCGGGCACCTCGCCCTTGCCGCTGTAGGGCACCGGGCGCAGCGGGATCGTCCGGACGTCCGGTGTCTCGAACGTGCCCAGGCTCGGCGGGGTCGTGCGCAGCACGGCAGCGGGCTTCGGCAGCGGGAGGCGGAGCCGGGCCGCGATCGCCGCGGTGAGCGCGACGCTGTCGAACAGCGACGTGTCGTGCACGGCGGCGGGCACGCCCTGGTGGCGTGCGGCGATCGCGCCCGCCACGGCGAGCGGCTCGTGCACCACGAGATCCGGTTTCCACTGCCCCGCCAGCGACACCACCTCGCCCGACATCTGCTCGCCCGCCGTCGCGAAGAGCCGCGAGACGAAGTCGAGCCCGCCCGCACCCGCCGCCTCGGCCTTCGCCAGCCGAGGGTGGGTGAGTGCGATCCGCAGCCCGGCGCGGTTGAGCCGCACGCCGGAGGCGACGTCGGCCACCTCGACGCCTGCCTCGCGCACCGCGAGCGCGGGTCCACCCGCGGCCACGAGCACGTCGTGCCCGGCCTCGCGCAGCGCGAGCGTGAGCGGCACCAGTGGAAAGGCGTGCCCCAGCAGCGGCGCCGACACGAGGAGAACTCTCATGCCGTGAGCGTACTACGCCTGTAGTGAAAATACTACATCCGTAGTGTCAGCGGTCCGGGACGACGATGCCGTACTCGTGGATCTTCCGGTAGATCGTCGCCCTCGAGATGCCGAGCAGTTTGGCCGCCCTGACCTTGTTGCCGCCCGCGTCCTCGAGCCCGCGCACGATCGCGTCGCGTTCCACGGTCTCGAACCGGTTCAGTGACCTGCGCGCGATCGTGTGGTACTCGGCGGGCAGGTCGCTCGGCTGGATGACGCCCGTGCGCCGCCGCTTCGCGATCTGCTTGAGCACGCGGTAGAGCTGCGCGGTGTTGCCCGGCCAGTCCGAGCGCAGCAACAGGTGCATCGCCGCGGGCGAGCACGTCAGGTGCCCGCCGCGCGAGAGCTTGCTCAGCAGCAGCGGCACCAGCTCGTTGAGGTCCTCCACGTGCCTGCGCAGCGGTGGCACAGACACGGTGCGAGGAAAGAACGTCAGCAGTTCGGTGAGCTCGGGCCTGCTCTCGGCGTCGGGGCCGAGCGTGATCGTCACCCACGGAACCCGCCCGCCCTCGGCGCGGGAGCGCGCCTCGCGCAGCGTGGCGACGAGCATGGTCAGCTCGGTCTGCGAGAGCCGGTCCGCGTGCCGGAGCACGAGGGTGTCCACCGGGTCGTCGAGCAGATCCGCTCGGAGGTCGCCTGCCCAGTCCGTCCCCGCCTGCGCGTCGATGGTGTGCAGCCGGCCGGTCGGGTTGCGGCGGTGGTGCACGCCGCGCGCGAGCGTGGCCCTGCCGGTGCCTGGCTCGCCCAGCAACACGAGCCAGTCGCCGCTGCCGTAGCCGGCGTCCACCTCGTGGGCGCTGCGCAACCACGGCGGTGCCGAACCCACCACACCGGGCAGGAACATCGGCAGCATCGGCAGGCTCACGTTCCCGCGTTCCTCGTCGGCGTCGAGCAGTTTCACCGACAGCACACCACCGGCGATCTCGTCGTCACGGTGACCGGGAACCCGGCGGCACGACAGTCGCACCTTGCCGCCGCTGGCCAGCGACACCGTGACCGTGGCGCGGCGTGCCTCGGCCAGCTCGTGGCCCGCCCTGCCGAGCAGCACGGACTGGTCGGCGGGATCGAGCAGCTGCCGCGCGCCGTCGTTCATCATCACCACGTCGTCGTTGAACGCCATGACGATTCCGGTGGTCCGGCGGCAGGTCTGCAGATATGCCTGGAACAGCACGAGCTCCCGCAGGTTGCTGTGGGTCAGCAGAGCCTGCCTCAGCTGTTCCGCCGTCGTGCGCGCCAGCGCCACCAGCAAACCGCCCGCGTCCTTGCGCCAGCACGTCAGGTCGATCGCGCCGATCGTCTTGCCGGAGATCGGGTGCTGGATCGGAACGCCCGCGCACGCCAGGTTCTCGAGGTTCTCGGCGTAGTGCTCGTGGCCGAAGACGTGGGTGGGCCTGCTGTCCTCCAGCGCGGTGCCGATGCCGTTGGTGCCCACGAACCGTTCGCCGTAGCTGAAGCCCGGCACCAGTTCCACGCGCTCGAGGTGGCGGTGCAGGTCGGTGTCGCCGGTGCGCTGGGTCAGCACCACCCCGGTGGGGTCGGTGAGAATGAGACTGATCGGCTGGCCCTGCAACTGGTCGCCGAGCCGCTCCAGCACGGGGGCCGCGCTGTGGATCAGCGGTGTGTCCAGGTCCTGGTCGGCGGTGTAGGGCAGATCGATGTGGTCGGCGGGCACGCCGAACTCGTGGGAGCGCCACCAGGACGCGAGTATCGCTTCCCGCACCTGGTCGGCCTCGACGGTCTCCGAAGTGAGGAACCGGACCCTGATACGGGCCAGTCCCTCGTCGTCGGGCAGTACCGGGGCACGGGGCGCAGGCGCGATGTCCACCACGGTGACCTCCTCCGCCGCCACACCGTTGTGCCGTATCTCCAGCTTAGGTGAGGGGCCGCGTTGAAGGATGTCTCAAATTGAGACACGCCATCGCGTCAGAATGGGGTTCTCATTGATGTTCAGGCACCTGCGGTGGAGGTGTTGCCTCATGACGGATCCCGCACGGTCGATCGAGACCTACAACCCGTGGACCGTGGTGAACGTCGTGTTCCATCATCTCGTCGGAGAAGGCCTGCATCCGACACTCGGGGAAAGTGGCCACCCGGGTGATCCGGCCGCGGAACTGTTGCGTGCATTTGGCATCCGTCCCGCGGCAGAGGGGGACAACCGAATCAACGACGACATTCGCCAGCAGTTGGCCGACCTACGCGAGACGATATTGGATCAGCCCGGCGACCAGGGGTGATATCTCTTCGGTGTTGTCTCATATTGAGACTCGCGCCCACGCCGGGTCGGCATGTAATCGGCTGCGTAGGACGTGTGCCCACGCAAGGAGTGATCAATGAGCCGCCAGAGCGTGGCGAAAGCCCACCAGAAGATCCAGGAGCTTTCCTGGGAGCCGGCTTATCACGAGCCGGTATCGCAGTACGGAACTGACTACACGTTCCGCAAGGCAAAGAAAAAGGACCCGCTCAAGCAGGTTCTGCGTTCCTACTTCCCCATGCAGGAAGAAAAGGATCACCGCGTCTACGGGGCCGAGGACGGCGCGATCAGGGGCAACATGTTCCGCCAGGTCCAGGAACGATGGCTGGAATGGCAGAAATTATTCCTCAGCATCATTCCGTTGCCAGAGATTTCCGCTGCCCGAGCCATGCCGCTGCTGTTCCGCACGGTTCCCAACCCGGAACTGCACAACGGCCAGGCCATCCAGATGATCGATGAGGTCAGGCACTCGACGATTCAGCAGAACCTCAAGCGCCTGTACATGCAGAACTACATCGACCCCGCGGGCTTCAACTCGAGCCTGCGCAACTTCCAGAACGACTACTGCGGCACGATCGGCCGCCAGTTCGCCGAGGGCTTCATCACCGGTGACGCCATCACCGCGGCGAGCATCTACCTGACGATCGTGGCCGAGACGGCGTTCACGAACACACTGTTCGTGGCGATGCCCGCGGAGGCCGCCGCCAACGGGGACTACCTGCTGCCGACGGTGTTCCACTCGGTGCAGTCCGACGAGTCCCGCCACATCAGCAACGGCTACGCGACCCTGCTGATGGCGTTGTCCGACGAGAACAACCACCAGTTGCTCGAACGCGACCTGCGGTACGCGTGGTGGAACAACCACGCCGTCGTGGACGCGGCGATCGGCACGTTCATCGAGTACGGCACGAAGGACCGCCGCAAGGACCGCGAGAGCTACGCGGAGATGTGGCGCAGGTGGATCTACGACGACTACTACCGCAGCTACCTGGTTCCGTTGGAGAAGTACGGACTGGTGATTCCGCACGACCTCATCGAAGAGGCGTGGAACCGGATCTGGAACAAGGGATACGTGCACGAAGTCGCCCAGTTCTTCGCCACGGGCTGGCTCGCCAACTACTGGCGGATCGACCCGATGACCGACGAGGACTTCGAGTGGTTCGAGAGCAAGTACCCCGGCTGGTACGACAAGTACGGCAAGTGGTGGGAGAACTACAACCGGCTGTCGGTGCCGAACGGACATCACCCGATCGTCGCCGAGGACGTCGACTACGTGTACCCGCACCGCTGCTGGACGTGCATGGTGCCGTGCCTCGTTCGCGAGGACATGGTGACGGACAAGGTCGAAGGGCAGTGGCGGACCTACTGCTCGGAGCCGTGCCGGTGGACCGATGTCGAGGCGTTCCGGCCGACCTACCAGGGCCGGCAGACGCCGAACATGGGCCAGCTGGTCGGTTCCCGGGAGTGGGAGACGCTGTACCACGGCTGGAACTGGGCAGACATCGTGTCGGACATGGGCTTCGTCCGTGACGACGGCAAGACCATGGTCGCCCAGCCGCACCTGGACCTCGACCCGAAGAAGATGTGGACACTGGACCACCTGCGCCGTATGCCCGAGGTGCAGAGCCCGAACGTGGTGCTCAACCAGATGAGCGACGACGAGCGGGCCGCGTTCCAGGCCGACTACAACCGTCAGGGACCGGCCGGGCGTCCGGCGCCGGCCCAGACCTGACCTCGCCGGTCGTGGTGAGGCAGCCATGGGAGACAAGCATGTGGTCCGGTTCGAGCCGGTGGGCATCGAGATCGAGGCGGACGAGGAGCAGACGATCCTCCGAGCGGCGGCCGAGCAGGGCGTCATGCTCATGCACGGTTGCAAGGAGGGTCAGTGCGCCTCATGCAAGTCCTTCATCCTCGACGGTGAGGACGTCGAGCACGATCGCTATTCCACGTTCGCTCTGCCCGATTTCGAGAAGGAGGAGGGTTTCACACTCCTGTGCAGGGCACACGCCTACGAGGATCTGACGATCGAGCTGCTGAACTACGACGAGGAGATGATCCACTCCGGACTGCCGATCCAGCAGGCGGTGGCCGAAGTGGTGTCGAACGAGCGGGTCACGCACGACATGCGCCATCTGGTGGTGCGGTTGGTGGAGCCGACAGACCTGAAGTTCTTTCCCGGCCAGTACGTGGACTTCAGCGTCCCCGGCACCGGCGAGACCCGCTCGTTCTCCATGGCCAACACCTCCAGCAGGGAAGGCGGCCTGCTGGAGTTCGTCATCAAGATCTACCCCGGCGGCCTGTTCTCCGGCTTCCTGGACACCGAGGTCGCGGTCGGTGACCGGCTGGAGATCAGCGGGCCGTTCGGGGTCTTCACCCTGCGCGACGCGCCCGACGCGCCGCTGGTCTTCGTCGGTGGTGGTGCCGGGATGGCGCCGATCCTGGCGTTGCTGCGGTCCATGGCCGAACGCGGCATCGACCGCAAGACGACCTTCTACTACGGCGCCCGCGGCCGCCGGGACCTCTGTTTCGACGAGGAACTGACGGCGCTGGAGGAGAAGCTGCCCGGCTTCCGTTACGTGCCCGCGTTGTCCGAGTCTGGCGACGACGACGGCTGGACCGGCGAGACCGGTCTGATCACCGACGTCGTGCGCAGGCTCGAGGGTGACCTGACGGGCATCGACGCGTACGTGTGCGGGCCTCCACCGATGGTCGAGGCCGCGCTCGAGCTGTTGCCGCAGTTGGGCGTCGCCGACAAACGCGTCTTCTACGACAAGTTCACGACTACCGCCGAAGGGACGACCCCATGACCACCACGCATGAACGCAGCGTGCCGAAGCCCGTCTTCACCGACGCGGAGGCGGGCGCGAAGGTGTTCCCGGACTCGGAGCTGCGCCGGTTCAACTACTTCACGCCGCAGAAGCGGAAGCAGAGCCACTACGAGGACGTCACCGTCGAGGTGCAGCCGGACCCGAGGCACTACCTCACCCAGGGCTGGCTCTACGCCTTCGCCGACGGCAGGGGCGGCTACCCGCTCGAGTGGACGGTGCTGAAGGCATGGGGATCGGACCGGCCGATACCGGAGCGCAGCCCCGGCTCGGGCGGCAAGGGCTACGACTGGCCCGCGCTCGGCTGGCACGAGTTCCGCGACCCCAACGAGGAGTGGGAGCTCACGCTCTACCGCTACAACGCCAACGTGGTGCGCCAGCTCAACCAGAACGTCGACGCCGCACGGCAGGCCAAGGCCTTCGACCAGTGGAACCGCAACTGGCGGAACTTCGTGGCACAGCACGTGGGCGCGTGGATGCACGTGGACCACGGGCTCGGCCTGTACCTGTTCGCCAACGCCAACCGCAGGGCGCCGACGAACATGCACAACAACGCGATCTCGGTGAACAGCATGCACCGGATCAGGGCCGCGCAGGACCTCGCGCTCTACAACCTCACTCTCTCCGAGGAGATGGAGGACTTCGACGGCGCCGCTCACCTGACCACGTGGAACGAGGACCCGGCGTGGCAGGGCGTGCGTGAGGTGACCGAGCAGCTCACCGCGATCGACGACTGGTGCGAGGCGATCTTCGCGGCCAACGTCGTGTTCGAGCCGCTGGTGGGGGAGCTGTTCCGCAGCAACCTCGTCCAGCAAGCGGCGCCTGCCAACGGTGACTTCGTCACGCCGACGCTCATCGGTGCGGAGGAGTTCGACTACTCGGAGCGCGACCTCCGGTACACGCGCGTGATGTTCGACCTGCTCGTGAACGACCGCGAGTTCGCCGACCACAACCGCGGCCTGCTCCAGCAGTGGCTGACGCGCTGGGTGCCGCGCTGCCTCTCCGCCGCGCGCACGATGCAGCCGCTGTGGTCGCAGCCCGATGCCAAGCCCCCACGGTTCGAGGACGGTCTCGACCGCGCCAAGAGCCGCTTCAGCGGAATCCTGTCCGATCTGGGACTGCAAGCACCGAAGGAGCTGGGCCAGTGACCACGTTCAAGACCGCCGAGAGCCCGTTCAAATCCGACAACACCGCGTCCAACCGGTGTGGGTTCACCTTGATGAACAACCAGGTCGGCGCGATCGTGGCGGAAGTGATGGAACAGCGGGACAACGTCACCATCACGCCGCTGCCCTCGATGATCCGCGTCGACGCCGACGGCCGCATGGACGTGATCTACAGCGAGGTCGACGAGGCCGCGGGCGAGGAGGAGGGCTGGTTCAACTCCGCCGAGTTCGAGGAGAGCATGTCGACCCACTACGGCCGCATGGTCCACCTCGACGACCGCACGATCATGTTCGCCAACCCCGAGGACGCTGCCGAGTACCTCGACTTCGACCTCAAACCGATCAGCTAGGGGTCAACATATGTACACAAAGGATGGTGAGAAGTACTTCGTCGTCGACGCTCACACGCACTTCTGGGACGCCAGCCCCGACAACTGGGTGCCAGGCCAGGAGGAGTACGCCAAGGGCTGGATCGAGTGCTTCCACGCCTACCAGGGCCTCGGCCCCGCTGAGACCCACTGGCCGCTGGACCGCTTCCAGAAGTACTCGGAAGAGCTGATGATGCACGACCTCTTCGACGAGGGACACGTGGACATCGCGATCTTCCAGCCGACCAACCTGCGGCAGTGGTACACCAACGGCTTCAACACCACCGAGGCCAACGCCGAGCTGTCCGAGCGCCACCCCGGCAAGTTCGTCGTCAACACCTACTTCGACCCTCGCGAGGGCGACGCGGGCATGCGGGCGTTCGAGGAACGGGTCAAGCGCTACGGCTGCAAGGGCGTCAAGCTCTACACCGCGGAGTGGATGGGTGACTCGCGCGGCTGGAGCCTGAAGGATCCCGAGGCCGCGAGGTACCTGGAGAAGTGCCAGGAGCTCGGCGTGCGCAACATCCACGTGCACAAGGGCCCGACGATCTGGCCGCTGGACAAGGACGCCTTCGACGTCTCCGACATCGACCACGTGGCGACCAACTTCCAGGAGCTCAACTTCATCGTCGAGCACGTGGGCCTGCCCCGGATCGAGGACTTCTGCTTCATGGCCACGCAGGAACGCAACGTGTACGCGGGCCTCGCCGTGGTCGTCGGCGGGCTCATGCACGCGAGGCCGAAGTTCTTCGCGAAGGTCATGGGCGAGCTGATGTTCTGGCTCGGCGAGGACAAGCTGATCTTCGGCGCCGACTACGCCATCTGGGAACCCAAGTGGCAGGTCGAGGGCTTCGTCGACTGGAACATGCCGAAGGACGAGGAACTGTCGGACTTCGCGCCGCTCACCACGGCGCAGAAGAAGAAGATCCTCGGTCTGAACGCGGCCAGGCTCTACGACATCGATGTGCCCGCCGACCTTCGGCTCGCCGAGCCGCCGGTCGTCGAGCCGGTCGGCGTGCCGGGACCATGACGGCAGTCGACCTCCCTGGGGCCCGCGCCGGCCGGACCGCCGCTGTCACCTCGGCGGTCTGGTCGGCGCTGGGCACCGTCCGGGATCCCGAACTGGACGAGCCACTCACCGACCTCGGGTTCGTGTCACGGGCCGAGGTGAGCCGAGCGGGCAGAGCCGTGGTGCGGCTGCGGCTGCCCACCTACTTCTGCGCACCGAACTTCGCCTTCCTCATGGTGGCCGACGCCTACGACGCGGTGTCAGCCGTGCCGGGGGTGCGAGAGGCCGACGTCGCGCTCGACGACCACTTCGCCGCCGATGCGATCAACCGCGGCGTTGCCGCGCGGGCGGGCTTCGTCGCGTCGTTCGAGGGGGAGGCGGTCGACGAGCTCGACAGCCTGCGCGCCGACTTCGTGCGCAAGGCCGTGCTCGCCGGCACCGACCGGGTGTGCAGGGCCGTGCTCGCGGCGGGCACCGACCGGGAACGGCTGACGGAGCTCACCCTCGGCGACGCGCCCGAAAGCCCTGACCGCGAACGCTTGCGCGACCGCAGGCGCGAGCTCGGCCTGCCATGCGCCGACGACGATCCGCTGCTCGTCGATCCGGTCTCCGGCTCCGCCGTCGAACCGGCGAACCTCACGCGGCATCTGGGGTTCGCCAGGCTCACGCGGACGAGCCAGGAGGCGAACTCCGGTGTCTGCCGAGGCATGTTGCACGCGCGCTATCCGCACAGCGAGGACCGGGAGGACA
The DNA here is from genome assembly GCF_016595675.1 of Prauserella cavernicola. Classification (GTDB taxonomy): domain Bacteria; phylum Actinomycetota; class Actinomycetes; order Mycobacteriales; family Pseudonocardiaceae; genus Prauserella_A; species Prauserella_A cavernicola. The sequence goes on from NZ_JAENJH010000003.1 coordinate 681,458, forward strand.
CCAGATGAAGGCCGTCCGACTGCACTCCTACCACGAGCAACCCGTCATCGAAGAGGTGCCGGAGCCCACGGCAAAGGAACCGTTCGACGTCGTCGTCAAGATCGGGGGCGCCGGGGTCTGCCGCACCGATCTGCACATCATCGAGCAGCAGTGGGCCGAGAAGTCCGGGGTGACACTGCCCTACACGATCGGCCACGAGAACGCGGGCTGGGTGCACGAGGTCGGCCCGGCGGTGTCCAACGTGGAGGTCGGTGACACCGTGATCCTGCACCCGACGCCGACGTGCGGGCTGTGCCACGCGTGCAGGGCCGGCGACGACATGCACTGCGTCAACAGCTCCTTCCCCGGTATCAACGCCGACGGCGGCATGGCCGAGTACCTGCTGACGTCGGCGCGCGCGTGCATCAAGCTCGACCCGGAGACCAGGCCCGAGGACGTGGCGGCGCTGGCCGACGCGGGCATCACCGCCTACCACGCGGTGCGCAAGGCCGCGCCGCTGCTGTATCCGGGCACCGTGTGCGTCGTCAACGGCGCCGGAGGTCTCGGGCACATCGGCATCCAGTCGCTCAAGGCGCTCACCGCGGCCACCGTCGTGGTGGTGGACCGCAACGCCGACGCGCTCGAACTCGCGGGCACGCTCGGCGCCGACGAGACCGTACTCGCCGACGGCAAGCACGTGGACGCCGTGCTCGACCTCACCGGCGGCAACGGCGCCGAGGTGGTGCTGGACTTCGTCGCCGAGCAGGGCGCACAGCAGGACGCGTTCGCGATGACCCGCAGGGCGGGCTCGCACTTCGTGATCGGTTACGGCAGCAACATCGACATCCCGACAATCGACATCATCTCCACCGAACGCAACGTGGTGGGCAATCTGGTGGGTACCTACAACGACCTCGCGGAACTGATGGTGCTCGCCCAGGCGGGCAAGGTCACCCTGCACACCAAGAAGTATCCGCTCGACAACGCGCTCGACGCGCTGGCCGATCTGGACGCGGGCCGGGTCCGCGGCCGCGCGATCCTCACCCCCTGACGCTTCCCCCTCGAGGAGACTCACGATGGCCAAGGAACTTCGCTACGGCCCGCAAGCCCGCGAGCTGCTGCTGTCCGGTGTGGACAAGCTGGCCGACGCGGTGAAGTCGACCCTGGGACCCAAGGGCCGCAACGTGATCATCGAGAAGATCACCGGCTCGCCCGTGGTGACCAACGACGGCGTGACCATCGCCAGGGAGATCCACCTGAAGAACCAGTTCGAGAACATGGGGGCACAGCTGGTCAAGGAAGCCGCGATCAAGACCAACGACGTGGTGGGCGACGGCACCACCACGGCGACGGTGCTCGCCCAGGCCATCGTGCGCGAGGGCATGAAGGCCATCGGCGAGGGCGGAAACCCGGTGCTCGTCAAGCGCGGCATCGACCACGCCGTCGGCATGCTCGTGGAGCACCTGGAGAAGGCAGCACACCCCGTGGCGACCGAACACGACTACGCCAGGGTCGCCGCCATTTCGGCCAACGACGACGACGCCGTTGGCGCGGTGATCGCCAAGGCGCTGCACACCGTGGGCGAGGGCGGTGTCGTGACGGTGGAGGAGTCGCCGAAGATCGGCATGTCCGTGGAGTTCGTCGAGGGCTTCGAGTTCGACAACGGCTACCTCTCGCCGTACCTCGTCACCGACCCCGGAAGGCTCGAGGCGGTACTCGACGACCCCTACATCCTGCTGTGCGCCGAGAAGGTGACCAAGGTCCAGCAGCTGATGCCGGTGCTCGACAAGATCATGCGGGCGCCGCGGCCGCTGGTGCTGATCGCGGAGACCGTCGAGGGCCCGGCACTGAGCATGCTGGTGCACAACCACGTGAATGGCACGTTCCAGTCGGTGGCCGTGCGGGCGCCCGGTTTCGGCGACCGCAGGCTGCACAAGCTGGAGGACATCGCGGCCGTTGTGGGCGGATCTGTGCTGTCGAGGCAATCCGGGTTCACCATGGAGACGATGACTCTGGAACAGCTCGGCAGGGCCAAGCAGGTGCGGGTCAACGAGAACCTCACCACGATCGTCGGCGGCTCAGGCGCGGCGGACAAGGTGGAGTTCCGCGTTTCGCAGCTGCGGTCGGAGCTGTCCAGGGCGCAGTTCGGTATCGACGAGGACGTACTGACCGAACGCATCGGGGCGCTGACCGGCAAGGTCGCGATGATCCGCGTCGGCGCGGCCACGCCGGCCGAGTTGAAGGAACTGCAGCACCGGGTCGAGGACGCCCTGTCCGCGACGCGGGCCGCGATGGCGGAAGGCATCGTGGCGGGCGGCGGCGCTGCGCTGCTGCACGCCGAGAAGGTGCTCGCCACAACGGGACTGGACGGTGACTACGCCACCGGCGCCGACATCGTCCGGCGGGCGCTCGCCGAGCCCGCGTCGCTCATCGCGGGCAACGCGGGGTACGCGGCGAGTGAGGTGATCGAGCGGACCAGAGGACTTGGTGACGACGAAGGGTTCGACGCCCTGCTCGACCGCTACGGCAACATGATCGAGCTCGGCATCATCGATCCGTTGCGGGTCTGCCGCTCGGCGCTGCAGAACGGCGCCTCGGTGGCGGGACTGCTGCTGACCACGGACTCCCTGGTCGCCGAGGAACAGACGCCGTGGGGTGGCAGCGCGGCGTTGATGACCGAGTTCGGTCCGCTGGACGAGGGGCTGCACCAGCCGTCCCCCGATGCCAGTACCCCGCAGTCGCTAGGGATGGGGCCTTCGGTGGGCTGAGTCCCTTGTTTCCGGGAACAGAGGTTGATCGAAATGACACACATTGGGCACGAGAAGATCACGGTTCCCGAGTCGCCGGAGGCGCTCGGTCGTACCGGGGTGCCGCCTTCCGCTCCCGCGGAGCCGACTCCCACCGGGGTGGTCGTCGGCGCGGGCGGTGACCCGCTCATCGTCGGCTTGCCGATCTTCGCGGTCGGGTCGCTCGTGCTGGGGGTGGTGTTGATCGGCGCGGTGCTGCCCGCGACCGCACTCGGCGCGGTGGTGCCCATCGTGCTGGCCGCCACGGGACTCTTCCTGGTGGTCGTCACGGTGTGGGCGGCGATGCTCGGGCAGTCCATGGTCGCCGGTATCACCGGTACGTTCGCCGGGTTCTGGCTCAGTCTCGGCGCGCTGCTGCTGGGTCTGCAGCACAACTGGTACGGGATCGCGGCCGACCAGGTCGCGGGTACCCAGGAGATCTTCTTCATCGCCTGGGGCGCGCTGTTCCTGTTCCTGCTGATCCCGTCGTTGCGGCTACCCGCCATCTACCCGGCGATCGTGCTGCTCGTGGTGGCCGCGCTCGGGTTGGCCGCCGCGTCGGCGCACACCGGCAACACCACGGTGCTGGAGATCGCGGGCTACTTCGTTCTCGGATTCGCGTTCCTCGGCTTCTGCGCGTTCGTCAACGTCGCGCTCACGGCGTCGGGAGCGAAGAGAGCGTTCCCGCCGATCGGCAAGCCGATCATGTCCTGACAGTCGTCGACGAGGAGGGCCGGTGCGTGGTGGCACCGGCCCTCCTGACGTGCTCTAGCGTTGCGCACGTGATCAGACGCGTGCGGGGACTGCTCGCGACGGCGCTGCTGGGCGCCGTCGTGGCGTGCGGGGCGCCGACGGGACAGGCCGGACAGGCGTGGCCCGAGGGTGCCCGGTTCGACTACCAGCTCGGCGCGGCCTACCCGCCCGGCGACGGTGTGGGCCTGGTGGTGCGGGACAGCACCGCCGAGCCTGCCGAGGGCGCCTACAACGTCTGTTACGTCAACGGATTCCAGTCCCAGCCGCAGGATCGGGACCTGTGGCTCGAGGACAGGCGCGACCTGGTGCTCTCCGGCGATGACGGCGAACCGGTGACCGATCCCGCGTGGCCGGACGAGCTGATCCTCGACACCTCGACCCCGGCCAAGCGCGAGCGGCTCGCCGAGTTCGCGGGCGAGGTCGTCGCCCGCTGCGCGGACTCGGGGTTCCAGGCCATCGAGGTGGACAACCTGGACTCCTACACGCGCTCGGCCGGAGCCCTCGACGTCGAGGACAACCTCGCCCTGGCAGCGGAGCTGGCCCGCATCGCACACGAGCACGGTGTCCTCATCGGACAGAAGAACGCCGCCGAGCTCGGCGAGCGGGGACGCGACGAGGCCGGGTTCGACTTCGCGGTGGCCGAGGAGTGCGTGCGCTGGGACGAGTGCTCCGCCTACACCGACGTCTACGGCCAGGCGGTGCTCGACATCGAGTACACCGACGATCTGGAGGGCCCGTTCCGCGAGGCGTGCGAGCGGGTGCCGACGCCGCGCTCGACCATCCTGCGCGACCGCGACCTCGTGGGCCCTGACGAGCGGGGCTACACCTACGACGCCTGCCCGTAGGTCAGCCGTCAGTCCCGGTGCCGGTGGGCACGTTCGCCCTCGCGATCGAGGATGCTCAGCAGCTCCACCGGCCCGTCCACGGCGCTGATCGCGTGCGGCAGCATCGTCGAGAACTCCGCAGCGTTGCCCTCCTGCACCAGCACCGTCCGCTCGCCGAGGTGCAGCCGCGCGGTGCCCGACAGCACGGTGAACCATTCGCGGCCGGGGTGCACGCGCAGCTCCTCGGGGCCGGTCGGCCGGTCGGGGGTGATGCGCATCTTGGCCACCAGCACGCCGTGCGGGGCCCGCTCGCGCGAGAGCAGCCACGTCGTGACGCCCCGGGTGTGCTCGGGCTGGGGGCGAATCACCACGTCGTCGTCCTCTGCCGACTCGACGAGTGAGTCGAGTGTGGTGCCGAGCGCCTTCGCGATGGGCACCAGCTGGTCGAGGGCGATCCGGCGGTTGCCGGTCTCGATGCGGCTCAGCGTGGAGGGACTGAGGTGGCAGCGGGCGGCCAGCGAGTCCAGCGACCAGCCGCGGGCCACCCGCAGGCTGCGGATCCGGCTGCGGATCACGGCGTCCAGCGCGGCATCTTGCGTCATACGCAAGAGTATATGCCGATAGCGCAGGAGCGCGGTTACCGTCGAACGCATGACCCAGCACGCGCACTCGCACGGACACCAGCACGCACACCACGAGGAGCACCTCGCCGACCTGCTCGACCTGGACGCGGCACTGTTGCGCGGCTACCTCGACGAGGTCACCGCGTGGCTCGAATCGCACCTGCCTGGCGAACCGAGCGCCATCGCCGACCTCGGTGCCGGGACCGGGACCGGCAGCGTGGCGCTCGCCCGCCGCTTCCCCTCGGCACACGTGAGCGCGCTCGACCGCTCGGAGCTCATGCTCGACCGCGTCGCGACGGCCGTCCGCGAGCACGGCGTCGCCGAGCGCGTCAGTACCGTGCGCGCGGACCTCGACGACGGCCTGCCCGCGCTCGGCACGGTGGAGCTGGCCTGGGCCTCGTCGTCGCTGCACGAGGTCGCCGACCCCGGCCGCCTGCTGCGCGACGTCCACACCGCGCTTGCTCCTGGCGGTGTGCTGGTGGTGGTGGAGATGGACGGCATCCCGCGCTTCCTGCCCGACGACCTCGGTCTCGGCACGCCCGGTCTCGAGCGGCGCTGCCACGAGGCGGTGGCGCGCGCGGGCTGGAACGCCCACCCCGACTGGCGCTCGCACCTCGAGCGCGCCGGGTTCGAGGTGACCGGGCAGCGCCGGTTCGAGCTCGCGCCCGACCCGGCTGCCGAGGGGACGGTCCGCTACGCCCACGGCTATCTGAGCCGCATCCACCGGGCCCTGGAGTCCGAACTGGACACCGACGATCTCGGGGTGCTCGACCGGCTGCTGTCCGCCGACGACCCGGAGTCGCTCGCGCACCGCACCGACCTCGAGCCGCGCACCAGCCGCACCGCCTGGGTCGCGCGTCGGAACTAGGGCGCGGTCACCACGACCTTGCCGAACAGCTCCGGCGAGCTCAGCCTGGCGAACGCCGCCTCGGGCTCGGTCAGCGGGAACGTCGAGTCGACGAGCGGGCGCACCGGCAGCTCCGCCAGGTGGGGACGCACCGCGTCGGCCAGCCGTGCCAGCTCGGGCAGTGTCCTGCCGCGGAACGTGGTGCCGATGAGGCTGAGCCGGTTGCGGGCCAGCAGTTCCAGGTCCAATGTCGTCGTGGCGCCGCCGAGCCTGCCGATCTGCACCACGCGAGCACGCGGCGCGGCCAGCGGGAGCACGGCGGCCAGGGTGTCGCCGCCGACGTGGTCGAGCACCACGTCGAACCCGGCTCGCGTGGTGTCGCCCGGCAGCACGAGCACGTCGTCGGCGCCCGCCGCGAGCACCGCCGGGGCGCGTTCGGGCCGCCGCGTCGTGCCGGTCACCCGGCTGGCGCCGAGGTGCGCGGCGAGTCCCACCGCGAACAGCCCCACGCCGCTGGTCGCGCCCACCACGAGCACGGCGTCGCCCTCGCCGAACCCGCCCCGCGTGAGCGCGTCGTACTCGGTGAGCAGGGCGCTGGGCAGGGCCGCGGCCTCGGTCCAGGACCAGCCCGCCGGGCGTGGCAGCAGCAGGCGATGGTCGAGCGTGACGAACTCCGCGCACGTGCCGCCCGCCTGGCCCACCACGGCGTCGCCCGCCGCCCAGTCGCCCGTGGGCTCCACGACCTCGCCCGCGAACTCGAAGCCCACCCGGTCGGCGCCCACCGTCCAGCCCGCGTCGTCGGGCACGTAGCCGCCCTCGCGCATCAGCGCGTCCGCGCGATTCAGCCCGGCGGCGCGCACCCGCACCAGCACCTCACCCGGAGCCGGGACGGGCCGCGGCACCCGCGCGATCTCCCAGCGGGGTCCCGTCACCGTCAGTACCGCGCGCATGGCTCCAGTGGATCACACCGGGGTGACGACCTCGCGCACCAGCGGCACGCCGGGGCGGTAGGCAAGGTGCAGGTACGACGGCGCGTCGAGCAGCGCGAAGTCCGCCCGCCGTCCAGGGGCGAGCACGCCGACGTCGGGACGTCGCAAAGCCGCCGCGCCGCCCGCGGTCGCCGCCCACAGCGCCTCCGCGGGCGTGAGGCCCATGTCCCGCACGGCGAGCGCGATGCAGAACGCCATGCTGGAGGTGAACGAGCTGCCCGGGTTGCAGTCGGTGGCCAGCGCGACGGTGACCCCCGCGTCGAGCAGCCGTCGCGCGTCCGGCCACGGCGAGCGCGTCGAGAACTCCACGCCGGGCAGCAGCGTGGCCACGGTGTCGCCCGCCGCGAGCGCCTCCACGTCGTTGTCGGTGGTGTAGGTGCAGTGATCCACCGAGGCCGCGCCCAGCTCCACCGCCAGCCGGATGCCCGGCCCCGGGCCGAGCTGGCCCGCGTGCAGCCTCGGCGTGAGCCCGGCGGCCATCCCCGCCTCGAGCACGGTCCGTGCCTCGTCGACGTCGAACGCGCCCCGGTCGCAGAACACGTCCACCCAGCGGGCCAGCGGAGCGCACGCCCGCAGCATCGGCCCCGCCACCAGCTCCACGTACTCGTCGCGCCGGTCGCGGAACTCCGGCGGCACCACGTGCGCGCCCAGGAACGTCGTCTCCGGCGTGAGCGCGGACGCGACGGCCAGCGACCGCACCTCGTGCTCGACGGAGAGGCCGTAGCCGCTCTTGCACTCGAACGTCGTGATGCCGCCGCGCAGCATCTCCCTCGCCAGCCGGGCGGCTCCGTGCGCGAGGGTCGCGTCGTCGGCCTCGCGGGTGGCGGCGACCGTCGTGGCGATCCCGCCCGCGCCGTAGGGCGTCCCGCTCATCCGCGCGGCGAACTCGGCGGAGCGCTCGCCCGCGAACACGAGGTGCGCGTGGCTGTCGACGAACCCGGGGATCACGCTCGACCCCTCGCAGTCCACGCTCGTGTCCGCGGCGGGAGCGGAGCCGCGCTCGCCGACCCAGGAGATGGTGTCGCCCTCGACGGCCAGCGCCGCGTCCGTGACGACGCCGAGCGCGCTGCCGTCGCCCTGTGCGGGATCGTTGGTCACCAGCTCACCGATGCCGGTGTAGAGCACGCTCATGCCTCGAGCACCTCCCGGATCGCCGAGGCCAGCTCGCCGGCCGGATCCTCGATCGTCACGTGCCTGCGGTCGGCGACCACCGTGCGGCCACCCACCACCACGTCGGTGACATCGGCAGCCGAGGCCGCGAACACCACGTTCTCCACGGTCGCGCCACCGCCCGCGGTGCGCACCGAAGCACGGTCGACGGCCACGAGATCGGCGCGCATCCCCGGGGCCAGCTCGCCGCCGTCGGGCCTGCCGAGCGCGCGGTGACCGTCCACTGTGGCCGAGCGGAGCAGCCGGGCGGCCGGGATGACGCCACGTTCGCGGCGTGCCAGCCGCTCGTCGAGCTCGACGGCCCTTGCCTCCTCGAGCAGGTCGATCACCGCGTGGCTGTCGGAGCCGAGACTGAACCCGCCGCGGCCGGCGAGCAGCTCGGCCGCGGGACCGATGCCGTCGCCGAGATCGCGTTCGGTGGTGGGGCAGAAGCACACGCCCGTCGCGCTGCGATCGAGCTCGCGCACGTCCTCGGCGGTGAGGTGGGTGGCGTGCACGGCGGTGGTACGCGGCCCGAGCGCACCCGCGTCGCGCAACAGCGCGGTGGGCGTGCGCCCGTGCACGGCGCGGCACTGCTCCACCTCGGCGGTCTGCTCCGACGAGTGGACGTGCAGGGGTGCGTGGTGCCGCTCGGCCCACTCCACGACGTCGCCGAGGTGTTCGGGCGGCACCGCGCGCACCGAGTGCGCCGCCGCGCCGACGAGCACGCCGGGGTGTTCCTTCACCTGCCGGGCAAGCGCTTCCGCGCGTTCGGCCCAGCGGGCGCCGTCTCCGTCGCCGAACCTCCGTTGTGGACCGTCGGCCAGCGGTGCGCCGTCGACGCCCGCGGTCAGGTAACACGTGTCGAGCAGCGTCAGCCGCACGCCCGCGTCGGCGGCGGCCTCCACGAGCGCGAGCCCCATCGCGTTCGGGTCGGCGTAGGGGCGCCCGTCGTGGTCGTGGTGCAGGTAGTGGAACTCGCCGACCACCGTGACGCCGGCCATCGCCATCTCGGCGTAGACGGCGCGCGCGAGCCGCAGGTAGCTGCCGGGGTCGAGTCGCCCGGCCACGGCGTACATCAGCTCGCGCCACGTCCAGAACGAGCCGCGCCCGCGTTGCGTGTGCGAGCGCAGCGCCCGGTGGAACGCGTGCGAGTGCGTGTTGGCGAGTCCGGGCAGCACGACGCCGTTCAGCCGTAGCGCGGACGGCGGCCGGGCGACTCCCGTGCGGACACTCGTGATCAGGCCGTCCTCGGCCGAGACCAGCACGCCGTCGGCGACGGTGTCCCCGCCGAGCCAGGCGTGCTCGCACCACCACTGCGCCGTCATCGGGTGACCCAGTCGATCAGCACCTCCGCGAGCGCCCGCGCGCCGTGCTCGCAGTCGGCCTCCTCCGCGTGCTCGGCGGGGGAGTGCGAGATGCCGGTGGGGTTGCGCACGAACAGCATCGCTGTGGGCACCAGCGCCGAGAGCACACCCGCGTCGTGGCCGGCCGCGGTGGGCAGTTCGGGCACCTCGCCGAGGATCCGGCGCAGCCGTCGTCTCGGCTCCTGGCCGAACTCGACCACGGGCGTGCGCGACTCGGAGCTCACCTCGACGGTCGCGCCCTCCTCGGCGGCGAACCGCTGAGCGTCGGAGGCCAGGCCCTCGACGAGCGCCTCCAGCGCGGGTTCGGTCGCCGCGCGCGCGTCGAGCCAGGCGTGCACGTGAGACGGGATCGCGTTGGTGCCGTTGGGTTCCACCCGCACCCTGCCGAACGTGGCGACCGCCTCGTGCAGCTCGGCGCCCGTACGCGCCGCGCGCACCGCCGAGGCGAACGCGAGCATCGGATCACGCCGGTCGGCCAGCTGTGTGGTGCCCGCGTGGTTGGCCTGCCCGGCGAAGCTGAACCGCCAGCGCCCGTGCGGCCAGATCGCCGTGCCGATCGCGAGCGGCCGGTCCAGCTCGTCCAGCGCGCGGCCCTGCTCCACGTGCAGCTCCACGAACACCCCCACGCGATCGGCCAGCGTCGGGTCGGCGCCGAGCGCGTGCGGGTCGCGTCCCTGCCTCGTCAGCGCCTCGGCGAGCGTGACGCCGTCGTTGTCGCGCAACGCCAGCGCCCGCTCCGGCTCCAGCGTCCCGGCGGAGAGCCGGGAACCCGCGCACGCGACGCCGAAGCGCGCGCCCTCCTCGTCCGAGAACGCGACCACCGCGACCGGAACCGAGGGCACCACCCCGCGCTGCCTGGCGACGTCCACCGCCGCGAAGCCCGAGACCACGCCGAGCGGGCCGTCGAACGCGCCGCCGTCGGGCACCGAGTCCAGGTGCGAGCCGGTGACGAACGCGCCGCGCGGATCGCCGCTCCAGCCTGGCGGCGACCACCACGCCCACAGGTTGCCGTTGCGGTCCTCCTCGACGTCCATCCCACGCTGCCGGGCGCAGTCGGTGAACCACTCCCGCAGCGTCAGGTCCGCGGGCGTCCAGGCGTAGCGCCGGTAGCCGCCGGTGCCGCCGTCCCTGCCGATGCCGGACAGCGACGGCCACAGCGTCGTGAACGAGCTCATCCGTGCTCCCGCATCGGCACGCGCACGCCGCGCTCGGCGGCGATGTCGCCCGCGTGCTCGTAGCCCGCGTCGACATGGCGGATCACGCCCATGCCGGGATCGTTGGTCAGCACGCGTTCGAGCTTGCGTGCGGCCAGTTCGGTGCCGTCGGCGACACACACCTGCCCGGCGTGGATCGACCGGCCCATGCCAACTCCGCCGCCGTGGTGGATCGACACCCACGACGCCCCGGACGCGGTGTTCACGAGCGCGTTGAGCAGCGGCCAGTCGGCCACGGCGTCGGAGCCGTCGAGCATCGACTCGGTCTCGCGGTAGGGCGAGGCGACGGACCCGGAGTCGAGGTGGTCGCGACCGATCACGATCGGCGCCGACAGCTCACCCGAGGCCACCATCTCGTTGAACCGCAGGCCGGCCAGGTGCCGTTCGCCGTAGCCGAGCCAGCAGATGCGCGCCGGCAGGCCCTGGAAGGCCACCTTCTCGCCCGCCATCGTCAGCCAGCGGCGCAGGTGCGCGTTGCCGGGGAACAGGTCGAGCACGGCACGGTCGGTGGCCGCGATGTCGGCGGGATCGCCGGACAACGCCACCCAGCGGAACGGGCCGAGCCCCTCCTCGAACTGCGGCCGGATGTAGGCGGGTACGAAGCCGGGGAAGTCGAAAGCCCTGCCGTAGCCAGCTTTGCGCGCCTCGTCGCGGATCGAGTTGCCGTAGTCGAACACCTCAGCGCCCCGGTCGAGGAAGCCCACCATCGCCTCGACGTGCGCGGCCATCGCCGTGCGCGCCTCCTCGGTGAAGTACGCCGGGTCCTTCTCCGACGCGCTGCGCATCTGCCCGAACTCGATGCCCAGCGGCAGGTACGAGAGCGGGTCGTGCGCGGAGGTCTGGTCGGTCACCACGTCGATCGGTGCGTCGCGGCGCAGCAGCTCGGGAAACACCTCGGCGGCGTTGCCGAGCACGCCGATGGACAGTGGCCGCCGCGCGTCGCGCGCCTCGACCGCCAACCGCAGCGCCTCGTCGAGGTCGGCCGCCTGGACGTCCAGGTAGCGGTGCGCGATGCGCCGCTCGATGCGGCTCGGATCGCACTCGACGCAGATCGCCACGCCGTCGTTCATCGTGATGGCCAGCGGCTGCGCGCCGCCCATGCCGCCCAGCCCCGCGGTGAGCGTGATCGTGCCCGCCAGGCTTCCGCCGAAGCGTGTGCGGGCGACCGCGCCGAACGTCTCGAACGTGCCCTGCAGAATGCCCTGCGTTCCGATGTAGATCCACGAACCCGCGGTCATCTGGCCGTACATCATCAGCCCCGCGGCGTCGAGCCTGCGGAACTCCTCCCACGTCGCCCAGTCGCCGACGAGGTTGGAGTTGGCGAGCAGCACACGAGGAGCCCACTCGCTGGTGCGCAGCACCCCGACGGGCTTTCCGCTCTGCACCAGCAGCGTCTCGTCGTCGGCGAGCGTGTGCAACGTGCGCACGATCGCGTCGAACGCGGGCCAGTTTCGCGCCGCGCGGCCGGTGCCGCCGTAGACGACGAGGTCGTCGGGGTGCTCGGCGACCTCGGGATCGAGGTTGTTCATCAACATGCGCAGCGCGGCCTCCTGCTGCCAGCCCCGGCAGGAGAGGGTGCTCCCGCGAGCGGCTCGCACGGGCCGTGGACCGGAGTTCGACGCCATGTCTCCAGCAGACCGCACGCGCTGCCCCGGCTCCACGGAACGCGGCGACATTGCGTCTCGGATCCGAGACGCGCCTGGATGGCGAGTGCTCAGCCGTTCAGTGCCACGGTGACCGTCACGCGGCCCCGGTCGTCGCGCGTGGCGACGGCGTGGCCGGCGCGGTCGACGTCGTCCAGCTCCAGTGACAGCGGGCCGCCGTCGCCGGTGAAGTTGCGCCACCACCGTTTCGCGTCGGGCAGGCGGACGGGGATCGTGACGGTGTCCTCGCGCCGCCGGAACGCGACCGGTGTGCTGAAGGTCCGGCCCGACCGCCTGCCCGTGTAGGTCACGATCGTCAGGCGTGCGCGCAGGAACCGCCCCCAGCGTGGGGACGAGCGCCTGGCCACGACCCACCTGTTGAACGCATCGACGAAACGCCGCACCGGACCTCCTCGGTTCCCTGTCACCGTGCCGACGCTAGCCGCGCGGGGCATCTGTTCGGCCGGAAGTGAGAGCGATGAGTGCCGAGGTGTCTCGCCTGCACCTAACGCGAGGCGGGGCCTTTGGGTTTGTGGTCGCGCGGCTTCTTGCGGGGCGGATCGCCGTCGCTCGCGCGCGCCGGTCCGGTGATGAGCGAGGTCCAACGGGTGAGCACGGACAGCAGAGTTCGGATCATGCTCCGTCCTTCCGCTCGGCGGGTGCCGGAAACGTCGCACATTCCGAGCCGGCCAGGACCGTCGGCGAGCGATTGATGCGTCCCCGTTACCGAGCGGGCCCCCCTCGCGGGTCAGTGCGGCGGCAGGCCCGGCCTGTTGGGCACCCGCGGGCCGATGAGCGCTCCCGCGAGCGAGAGCGCCGTGCCCGCCAGGAGCAGCCACGGGCCGGGACCGAGTTCGCTCAGGTACTGGCCGTTGTCGGTGAAGATCACCAGGCTCACGCCGTGGTAGAGCAGGGCCAGCGCGGGGAACGCGGCGATCAGCGCGCGGGTCGGTCCGGTTCTGCCCTGCAGCAGGCTCGACTTCGTCAGGCCGCCGCGTTTGGCGATCTTCTCCCGCGAGCGCAGCACCCCGAGCGACCACAAGATGGGCGCCACCGCGGCCACTCCGAGCGCGATGAAACCGGCCCTGCGGAAGTAGATCCAGAGCCAGAGGTCGGTGTCGCTCGCCAGGGCCGAGCGGAGGTCGATGAAGCCCGCCTCTCCGACCCAGGCCAGGACGAACACGCCGAGCACGGCCAGCACGATCCCGATGAGCGCCGGGATCGCACCCCAGCCCGGCAGCGTCAGTGGCGGTTCCTGCTGCGGCTGCTGTCCCGGGTACTGCGGTCCCGGGTATTGCCGCGGCGGGTACTGCCCGCCCTGGAACTGCTGCGGGTAGTGCTGCTGGAACTGCTGCGGCTGTTGGTACTGCTGCTGCGGATACGGCTGCTGGTACTGCTGTGGGTGCGGCTGCCGCGCCGGGTACTGCCCCGGTTGCCAGCCGGGCTGCTGCTGCGGATAGCCGTGTCCGGGGCCCCCATGCGTCATGCCGGACAACCTAACCCGCCCGGCGCGCCCCCGTCCGCGATTGCGCCGAACTCGCCGACCCCCGGCCGTCCACAGTGGCCTCCGGGCTCCGGCACAAACAAACACACCGGCCCGGTACCCGGTCAAACCCTGCCCTACCTGCGAAAAGAGCGTCCCCGTAGGCAGAGGTTCACTCAAACGAATGATGAAGATCGTCTTCATGTCACCTCTGCGGGAAAAAGTGCAAAAGCCGCGTAGCGGAAAGCCTCGCGGACCATCCGGCACAACCTCACGGAACGAGGGATCAATGAGAAGCAGAGTGCACACCCGCACTCGGAACCTCGTCGTCACGGGAACGGCACTGGGCATCGCCGCCGCCATCACCCTGCCGACCGGCGTCGCCAGCGCCGCCGAATCGCCCGCCCCGAAGAACATCATCGTCCTGATCTCGGACGGCGGTGGTTACAACCACTTCGATCTGGCCAGCCTCTACGAGCAGGGCCAGAGCTACCACCAGGTGGACGTCGACCCGGCCACCGGCGCAGTCGAGCGCGTGCCCGGCACGCCCACCCAGGTCTACGAGCAGTGGCCCGTGCAGGTCGCTCAGTCGCACTACGCCGCCAACGGCCGCGGCGACTACGTCACCGAGCGGGCGTGGGGCGATTTCGGCTGGGTCTCCTCGGGCGCCACCGACTCCGCCGCCGCGGCCACCGCGCTCGGCACGGGCGTCAAGACCAACAACGGCGTCATCGGCTTCGACCCCGAGGGCGAGCGCCTGCTCACCGTCGGCGAGCAGGCCAAGGAGGTCGGCAAGAAGGTCGGCCTCGTCACCTCGGTGCCGTTCAACCACGCGACGCCGGCCGGTTTCATCGCGCACAACGCCGACCGCAACGACTACCAGGGTCTGGCTACCGAGATGATCGACAGCGGCGCCGACGTGATCATGGGCGGTGGCCACCCGAACTTCACCGACGCGCACACCAGCCGTGCGTCGAACTGGACGTGGATCTCGCAGCCCGACTTCGAGCGCGTCAGCTCGGGCGGTACGGACTTCTCCTACGTCGAGAGCCGCGGCGACTTCGAGGCCCTCGCCGAGGGTGCCTCGGTGCCGGACAAGGTCTTCGGGCTCGCGCAGGTCGCCGAGACCCTGCAGTACAACCGTCCCGGCCTCGGTAACGACGACGTGCTGCCGGGTACCGACCCGCGCAACGACGTCCCCGGTCTGGACACCATGACCCAGGGCGCGCTCAACGTGCTCGAGCAGGACGACGACGGCTTCTTCCTGATGGTCGAGGGCGGCGCCGTCGACTGGGCCGGCCACGCCAACCAGACCACGCGCGCCGTGGAGGAGCAGGTCGAGTTCAACGACGCCGTCAACGCCGTCAACGACTGGGTGGAGCAGAACAGCAGCTGGGAGGAGACGCTCGTCCTGGTCACCGCCGACCACGAGACCGGCTACCTCGCGGGCCCCGGCTCGAACCCGGCGTGGACGCCGATGACCGGTGCCGCCGGTGAGCTGCCCCAGGTCTCCTGGCACTCGGGCGGCCACACCAACGCGCTCGTTCCGTTCTATGCCAAGGGCGCCGGTTCGGACATCCTGCAGGCGCGTGCCGACAAGTGGGACACCGTCCGCGGCGCCTACCTCGACAACACCGCGATCGGCGAGACGGTCTTCGACCTGCTCGGCCACGGCCCCGCCGCGGGCGAGTCGTCGGTGGCGCTGGAGGCCGACGTGCCGCTGTCGGCACCCGGTGGTGCGCTGAGCATGGTCGTCGACGGTGTGGACCCGGTCGTCTTCGCCGGCGCGTCCCGCGAGCAGTCGGCCGCGCTTCCCGAGGTGACCGTCGTCGACAGCCGCAACGAGGTGCAGGCACGGGGCCAGGGCTGGACGGTCTCGGGCTCGGCGAGCGAGTTCGCCGCCGGTAACCGCAAGTTCGGCGCCGAGAACCTGCGCTGGGACCCGCGGGTCGTGCGGTCCGAGTCGAACGCCCCGGCAGGCCCTTCCGCGACCCTGGAGGGTCCCGCGGCGCTGGCCGACACCGACCGCGTCAACCGCTACGGCACGACCGTGCTGAGCGCCGACCTCGGCCTCTCCGTGCCGCAGCAGGCGAGCAGCGGCCGCTACGGCAGCGAGATCACCTTGACGTTGTTCGCCAAGGACTGAGCTGCCCCGCCGGCGGGTGGGAATCGTCGAGGGACGGTTCCCACCCGCGTTCGTCCCGACCGAAACCGCCGCGCCCTCGCGCGGCAGGAAGGAGCAGTGCGTGCCCACCGCCCTGCCACGGCCGCGCGGGAGAGTTCTCCTCGCGTTCGCCGCGACCGCGGCCGCCGCGCTCGGTCTCACTCTCGGCCCGCTGGTCCCGGCTGCCTTGGCCGCCCAGGTCGAGTGGAGCGTCGCCCCCGCGAACGGCGACGGACCCGACGGCCGGATCTCGCTGCGGCACGTCGCCGATCCCGGCGCGACCGTCGGCGACGCGATCGCCGTGACCAACCTGGGTGCGGAGCCCGCCGAGTTCTCGGTCGCCTCGGGCGACGGTGTGCTCGGCGGCAACGGAGCCTTCGACATCGCGCGGGGCGAGCCGACCGGTTCCGGGTCGTGGATCCGCGTTGGCGGGCTCGACGACGGCGGGCTCACCCTCGCCGGCGGCGAGACGCGCGTGCTGCCGGTGACCGTCACCATCCCGGACCGCGCCACGCCTGGTGACCACCCCGCAGGCATCGCCGTGGGCGTCTCGAGCGCGCAGGACGGCGTCACCGTCCAGCAGCGCATCGGCGTGCGGCTGCACCTGCGGGTCGCGGGCGAGCTGGAGCCGGCGGTGGACGTGCGCGGTGTCGAAACGTCGTACACGCCGTCGTGGATCCCGTTCGTGCCCGGCACTCTGCGCGTGGACTACGAGGTGGCCAACACCGGAAACGTGCGGCTGGGCGCCACCACGACCCTGGACGCCGCGGGCCCGCTGGGCCTCGCCTCCGCCGAGCACACGGGCCGCGTGGACGAGCTGCTGCCCGGCGACGACGTGGCCCGCTCCGCCGAGGTGACGGTCTTCCCGCTGTTCGCGCTCTTCGGCGACCTCACCGCGACGCCGCTGGCCGTCGGCGAGGACCAGGTGCCGCTGCCCGCGGCGGGAACCCACTCGTTCACCAGCGTTGCGGTGCCCTGGCTCGAACTCGCCGTGCTCGTGCTCGTCGGCCTGCTCGTCCGCCGCGTCGTGCGCAGGCGCCGCGCCACCGCGAGCGAGCCGGAGCGCGAGCCCGTGGCGGCGCGGTAGCGCTCAGGCGCCGACGTACTCGGCCAGGTGCTGCCCGGTGAGCGTGGAGCGCTTGGCGACCAGGTCGGCCGGCGTGCCCTCGAACACGACCTCCCCGCCGTCGTGACCGGCGCCGGGGCCGAGGTCGATGATCCAGTCCGCGTGCGCCATGACCGCCTGGTGGTGCTCGATCACGATCACCGACTTGCCGGAGTCCACGAGCCGGTCCAGCAGGGCCAGCAGCTGCTCGACGTCGGCCAGGTGCAGGCCGCTCGTGGGCTCGTCGAGGACGTACACGCCGCCCTTTTCACCCATGCGCGTCGCGAGCTTGATCCGCTGGCGCTCACCGCCGGACAGCGTGGTGAGCGGCTGGCCGAGAGTCAGGTAGCCCAGCCCGACGTCGGCCAGGTGCGTGAGGATCCGGTGCGCCGCGGGAGTCTTGGCGTCGCCGTCGGCGAAGAACTCCTGCGCCTGGGCCACCGACATCCCGAGCACCTCGCTGATGTCGCGGCCGCCGAACTTGTACTCGAGGACCTCGGCCTGGAACCGCTTGCCCTCGCACACCTCACACGGTGCGGAGACGCTGGCCATGATCCCCAGGTCGGTGAACACCACGCCAGCGCCGTTGCAGTTGGGGCAGGCGCCCTCGGAGTTGGCGCTGAACAGCGCGGGCTTCACGCCGTTGGCCTTGGCGAACGCCTTGCGGATCGGGTCGAGCAGCCCGGTGTAGGTCGCCGGGTTGCTGCGCCGTGAGCCGCGGATGCCGGTCTGGTCGATCGCCACCACGCCGTCGCGGCCCGACACCGAGCCGTGGATCAGCGAGCTCTTGCCCGAACCGGCCACGCCCGTGACGACCACGAGCACCCCGAGCGGGATGTCGACGTCGACGTCACGCAGGTTGTGGGTGCCCGCGCCGCGTACCTCCAGCTGCTCGGAGAACGTGCGCACCGACGGCTTCAGCTGCGCGCGGTCGTCCAGGTGCCGCCCGGTGAGCGTGTCGCTGCCGCGCAGCGCGTCGACGGTGCCCTCGAACACCACCTGGCCGCCGTCGGTGCCAGCGCCGGGACCGAGGTCCACGACGTGGTCGGCGATCGCGATCGCCTCTGGCTTGTGCTCCACGACCAGCACCGTGTTGCCCTTGTCGCGCAGCTGCAGCAGCAGGTTGTTCATGCGCTGGATGTCGTGTGGGTGCAGCCCGATCGTCGGCTCGTCGAAGACGTAGGTGACGTCGGTGAGCGACGACCCGAGGTGGCGGATCATCTTGGTGCGCTGCGCCTCGCCGCCCGACAGCGTGCCCGACGGGCGGTTCAGCGACAGGTAGCCGAGCCCGATCTCCACGAACGAGTCGAGCGTGTGCCGCAGCGCGCCCAGCAACGGAGCCACCGACGGCTCCTTCAGCCCGCTCACCCACTCGGCGAGGTCGCTGATCTGCATCTCGCACGCGTCGGCGATGCTGATGCCCTCGATCTTCGAGGCCCTGGCGTGCTCGGCCAGCCGGGTGCCGTCGCACTCGGGGCACGTCTGGAACGTCACCACCCGCTCGACGAACGCGCGGATGTGCGGCTGCATCGCGTCGACGTCCTTGGACAGGAACGACTTCTGGATCTGCGGCACCAGGCCCAGGTAGGTCAGGTTGACGCCCTCGACCTTGATCTTGGTCGCATCCTTGTAGAGCAGGTCGTCCAGCTGCCGCTTGGTGAACTTCTTGATCGGCTTGTCCGGGTCGAAGAATCCACAGCCCCGGAAGATGCGGCCGTACCAGCCCTCCATGCTGTAGCCGGGGATGGAGACCGCGCCCTCGTTGAGCGACTTGTCCTCGTCGTAGATCTGGGTGAGGTCGATGTCGTTGACCTGGCCCCGGCCCTCGCAGCGCGGGCACATGCCGCCGGTGATGTTGAAGGTGCGCCGCTCCTTGACGGTCCGCCCGCCCTTCTCGAAGCTGACAGCGCCGCCGCCGCTGATCGAGGCGACGTTGAACGAGAACGCCTGGGGCGAGCCGATGTGCGGCTTGCCGAGCCGGCTGAACAGGATGCGCAACATGGCGTTGGCGTCGGTGGCGGTGCCGACCGTGGAGCGGGGGTCGGCGCCCATCCGCTCCTGGTCGACGATGATCGCCGTGGTGAGCCCGTCCAGTACGTCGACCTCGGGCCGGGCCAGCGTCGCCATGAAGCCCTGCAGGAACGCGCTGTAGGTCTCGTTGATCAGCCGCTGCGACTCCGCGGCGATAGTGCTGAAGACCAGTGAACTCTTGCCAGAGCCGGAGACCCCGGTGAACACCGTCAGCCTGCGCTTCGGCAGCTCGACGCTGACGTCCTTGAGGTTGTTCTCCCTCGCGCCGTGGACCCGGATCAGGTCGTGGCTGTCGGCGAGGTGCGGCGCGGGCGCCTGGGGGGCCGGTCTCGTGGCCTTGCTCATCATGTCTCCATCCGCGAACGGATTCTGCCGCTCATTCGTCTGTCCGGTCCGGCATCGGGGGGCCGGTGGCGGCCCGACTCCCGCCACCGCCCCGGGATGCGCTCAGCGCAGCTGCTGGATACGGATCATGTTGCCCGCGGGGTCGCGCACGGCGCAGTCGCGAACGCCGTACGGCTGGTCCGTCGGCTCCTGGATCACGTCGGCTTCGCTGGCCTGCAGGCGCTCGAACGTGCCGGTGAGATCCTTGGTGGCCAGGAGGATGCCCCCGTAGGTGCCCTTGGCCATCATCTCGGTGATGGTGTTGCGCTCGTCGTCGGTGATGCCGGGGTCGACGCCGGGCGGGTGCAGCACGATGTTGACGCCGGGCTGGTCTGCGGGGCCGACCGTGAGCCAGCGCATCCCCTCGTAGCCCACGTCGTTGCGGAGTTCGAAGCCGAGCGTGTCTCGGTAGAAGGCGAGAGCGGCCTCCGCGTCGTTGTGCGGGAGGAAGCTCGAGTGAATGGTGATGTCCATGTCGATGAGCCTATGAGCGCCCGGTGACCTGCGCTTCTCGATTCCTGATCGGTCTGGTGACCTGTTTCGACACGCACGACGGCATGCCGGCGGTCGCCTGCGCCGCCTGGGCGCGGTAGGTGCTGGGCGGCACTCCCACCAGCTCGGTGAACCGGGTGCTGAACGTGCCCAGTGACGCGCAGCCGACCTCGAAGCAGACCTCGGTGACGCTGAGGTCGCCGCGCCGCAGCAGCGCCATCGCGCGCTCGATACGCCGCGTCATCAGGTATGCGTAGGGCGACTCGCCGTAGGCCTGGCGGAACTGCCTGCTGAGGTGGCCCGCCGACATGTTCACGCCGCGGGCGAGCGCTTCGACGTCGAGCGGCTGCGCGTACTCGCGGTCGATGCGGTCGCGGACACGCCGCAGCAGCGCGAGATCGCGCAGGTGCTGCGCCGAGGCGGGTTTGCTGCTCACCTGCGAAATCGTGCCACAACATGGTGGCCTGGTCGGCAAAGTCGCCGATTCGGGTCCTGTTACTACTCGGCCGAGCCCGCGACCCAGTCCTCCCACGACAGCTGCCAGACACTCCAGCCGTCGGTGGGTTCGAGGGTCTGCTCACCCGCGTTCTGCACGGTGATGACGTCGCCGGGCTGAGAGTTCTCCATCAGCCACGCGGCGTTCTCGGGGGAGAGGTTGATGCAGCCGTGGCTGGTGTTGGTGTTGCCCTGGTAGCCCACCGACCACGGAGCGGAGTGGTAGAAGATCCCGCTGTAGGACATGCGCACCGCGTACTCGACCCATAGCCGGTAACCCTGGCTGCTGTCGATGTCGACGCCGTAGGTGCTGGAATCCATCGTGTAGCCGTTGTGCTCGCTCATGACCGTGTAGGTGCCGTTCGGGGTGGAGCTCGACGGCTTGCCCATGGAGATCGGCATCCGCCTGACCTCCTGGTCGTTGACGTACACCCGCATGTGGTGGGTGCCGCCGTCGGCGATCGCGACGACCTTGTCGCCGATGGTCAGGTCGGCGGCCTTGTCCTCGGCTCCGAAGGTGCCGCCGCCGAGGTGCTTGCCGTAGATCATGGCGTCCGCGGACACCGTGGTGCCCGGCTGCCAGTAGTCCTTGGGCCGCCACGTGGCCTGGTCGTCGGTGAACCAGTGGAACGCGCCCTCGGTGCGCGGTTCGGTGGTGACCCGCAGCGCCTTCTCGGCGGCAGCCTTGTCGGGGACGTCACCACTGAACGTGAAGATCAGCGGCATGCCGACGCCGACCTCCTGGCCGTCCTGGACGTTCATCGAGACGCTCAGGGTCTGGGAGGGGGTCGCGGTGGTGAACGTCGAACTGTCCGTGACGGGCTTGCCGTCCTCGCCGGTCGCCGTGGCCTCGAGCGTGTAGGTCTTGCCGTAGCCGAGCGGCTCGGCCGACTCCCACGCGGAGCCGTCCTCGGTGATGCCTCCCTCCACGACCGTTCCGTGCGTGCCGACCAGCGAAGCCTCGGTGATCGTGCCGTCCGCGGCGGTCGCGCTGAACAGCTGCCCTGGCGCGACGTCCTGCGCGCCCTCGTCGACCGACAGGCTCAGTGAGACGGGCTTCACGGGCGCCGCCGTCGGCGACGGCCCCGAGGTGTCCCCGTCCGAGCTGTCGCTCGCGGCGGACGTGCACCCCGCGAACAGGGCGCCCGCCAGCGCCACGCTCGTAACCAGTCGAACCCCAGAGAACGGGCCGCGCTCACCCCGACGCTTCATCGGCGACCATCCAATTCGTGATATACCCCAGTTGTGTGACCAGTCTGCCC
Source organism: Prauserella cavernicola (assembly GCF_016595675.1). Taxonomy (GTDB): domain Bacteria; phylum Actinomycetota; class Actinomycetes; order Mycobacteriales; family Pseudonocardiaceae; genus Prauserella_A; species Prauserella_A cavernicola. The sequence goes on from NZ_JAENJH010000003.1 coordinate 703,048, forward strand.
CATTCGTCGCACTCCGTGGGCCGTCGTGGCCAAGTCGTGCCCAAGGGGGCCGCCGGGGGTGCCCGATAGTGGCGTGCAACCCCCGTGCTAATGTTTCTCTCGTCGCTAAGGGGGAACCACGAACACCTGGTTCCACGTCGCGCGGCATGCGCCATTAGCTCAATAGGCAGAGCAGCTGACTCTTAATCAGCGGGTTCGGGGTTCGAGTCCCTGATGGCGCACCATCACTCCAGGCCAGCTCACTAGCTGGCCTTTTTTCTTGATCTTGGTGCCGTTTTACTGCCGTTTTTCGGGGCTCCGAGTGCGTCCAGAACCGCCGCCGGATGGCGTGAGACCTGCTTGCGACCGACGTAGGTGTCTGTGGTCTGTGACACGCGCGAGTGGCCCAGCAAGTCACTGGCTTCTCGGGCCGGAAGTACGTCCGTGACCAGGGTGGCGACGGTACGCCGGAATGTCCGGGGCGTGAACCAGTCCCCGATGCCATGCCGCTTGCGGAAGCCCCGCCAGTCTCGCCGCAGGTTGCTCGACTCCCGCAGGCCGCCGAGCGTGTTCGGAAAGACCCAGCCGGTCAGCTCCTCGGGCGGTACGCCCACGGCACCGGCCACCCGGTCCCGTCGATCCCAGAGCATGTCCACCAGCCAGTCGGCCAAGGCCGATGCCGCGCTGCGCGTTCTCGCTCTTGCCCTCGTTGACCTTCTTGCCGCTGACCTTGCTGCGGACCATGTTGCCGTCGACCCAGGCCACCTTCTCCTCGAAGTCGATCAGTTCCCACCGAACCGCGATGGTCTCGCCGGTCCTGTTGCCGGTCCCGCCGAAGTAACGCATGAGGTCCGGCAGATCCTGACGGCAGGCGATCTCGTCTCCATCGGCCTTGGCGAAGATGCCCAGCACCTCATCCACCGTCAGCGCCCGAGGTCGTGCCGAGCGCTTGCGGTTCTCGATCGGCCGTGCCTCGCGGACGGGATTCACCTTCAAGGCCCCGTGTCGCACCGCGAGGCCGCACAACCCGGACAACACCGCCCGGCAGGTGCGCGCCGTGCTGGCGGAGTACTGGCCGTCGATCCCATGGATGATCTGGTCTCCGCGGCCCGGCGTGAGCTCATCGACCCGCAGCCCCTCGACGCGAGGGCGCAGCACCGTCCGCCACCGCTGCTCGTAGGTGTCGTACGAAGTGCCGCTGCGCTTGCCCGCGTCCACGAGCTCCCGGAACTCCGCAAGCCATCGGTCCGCGACCTCGACGACCTTCGAGTCCGAGGTGATCTCACCTATGGCGATCTGCCGATCCTTCACCCGCTCCCGCAGCTTGTTCGCAGCCTTCGCCTTGCCATCCGCCCAGCAGCGCACCTTGCGCACCCGGCCGTCCACGTCGCGAAACTGACACGACGCCATCCAGCCAGCACCGTCTCGATTCGTCGTGATCTTGCCGTACGTGCCGACCGGCAAACGCGGTCTTCCATGTCCCTCTCCGTCAAGCCACTTCGTTGTCCAGCGATTCGAACCAGGCGGTGACGTCCTCGGCCTTGTATCGCAGATACTTGCCGACCCGCTTGGCCGGAGGGCCGTAGTCCCGTGTGCGCCAGTCATAGAGCGTGCTCACCGGGATGCCGAGGTAGTCCGACACGTCATCTACTGTCCATAGTCGACTCACTGGTTCTTCCTTTCCCTACTTGGCAATGGCTGCTTGGGTCTCCTCCTTCGCGATCTGTCTCCGTTCGCGGGCCTTGGCGGCCGCGGTGTTGGCCAACGCGGCGTCGCCGATGGTCAGCCAGCCCACGCCGTCGAACAGCCAGGTCAGCGTCACGGCGGCGTCGTCGCCGGTGAGGTCGCGGTCAGCCGGTGTCGAGTCGGGGTGCTCCGGCGGTTCGCCGCGTTGGTATGCCTTCCGCACGGCTCGAAGCGCGGTCAGGGTGGTGGAGTAGCGGCGGCTCTTGGTCGAGAAGTGCCCGCCGAAGCCCAGCATGTGGGCCCATTTCTGGAGCTTGCCCCAGCTCTCGGCCCAGTCCTCTCGCTCGGCCTTGGTGTCGCGGTAGAAGGGCCGCTGCCCGAGTCGCCAGCAGGCGGTGAGCTGGCGGGCCTGGTGGGTGTCCTGTTCGCCGTAGAAGGCGGCTGACGCGGCCGTGAGGCGGCGGGAGACGTGCCCGGCCTGTTCGGTGGCCTTGGTGGCGTACTTGGCGAGGTAGGCGGCCACAGCAGTGGTGGTGAGTGTTCCGCGGTCGTCGCAGTCGGTCGGTGCGAGCCGGACGGAACGGATGTCGACTTGTTTGCCCCAGCGGATGACCCAGCCGAGCCGGTTCCTCGGGTGCGGGGCAGTGGTGAACTGGGTGACGGTCGCAGCGTGTTCGAGGTAGCTGCGCAGCAACTCCGGTGTGATCGAAAGGTCCGGCGCGAAGATTCTATCGCGATCGTCGGGGTCGTAGCCGTCCAAACGCACCAGAGCGTGGAAATGCACGACTCCCCGTCGCTGGTACTCGGCGACCTTGGCGTAGGACAGCCGCACCTTGACGCCGCGATCGGCGCCCGCCTGCCGCAGTTTCCGGTTCAGGCCGATGGTGGTGCGTCGCCACAGTTCCCCGGCATGGAGGTTCCACACGGCCTGGTGCTGGTAGTCGTAGCAGTCCCGGCAGATGGCCTCACCGAGGCGCGAGTCGTCCTCGGAGTGCCGCTGGAGACAGACGACTTGTCGCCCGTGCTCGCACACGGTGCCGAGTCGGCGGGCCCGGCAGGGGCGCACACGTCCGTTGGAGCCGACCACGCGGGTGTGAACGGGGCCGAAGGCAGGGGCGGTGAGTGTGACGAAGAAGCACGGGTGTCCGGTCACGGTGTCCGGGACGCCTTTGCCGCCGACAAGGCCCGCCTTGACGAGTTGGTAGGTGTCGGCGCGATAGGTCTCGGCACACGCGGGGCACACGGTGGCGCGGCGGTTCTTGCACGCCACGTACACAACGCCGTCGGGCATCCCGTCGGTGACTCGGTCGATCTCGGCAGGGCGGTTCTCGCTGTGCCAGGTGGCGGTCAGACGCAGCCGCACGGGGTTCGAGCACGCGGCGGCGGACATGACGTGCGTGAGCCACCACTGGTATCCCGGTTGAGAGGCACGGGACACGGCGTCGCGGCGGACCTGCTCGGCGACGGCATCCGCCCCCAGTGCCGGGGTGGCGCTGGGGGTGAATGTCGCGGTCGAGCGAAACACAGGTGTACGGGCTCCTCAGTCGGTGAACAGGTGCACGTGGGCGGCGATGTCGGTGGTGGTGGCCCACCGGAACCCGAGCACCGCTTCACCGGTGTCGGCGTAGGTGGGGAACAACCCCGCCGTGTTGAACACGTGCACTGGCAGTGCGGCGAACGTGGCGCTGTCGGGGATGTGAGCGAGCCGGGCGGCATCGACCGCGCCGGATTCACCCGACACGAGCACCCAGACGTGGCTGTCGTCGACGGCCAGCGGTGGCGTGACGGTCAACATGAGAACAGTCCTCTCCTGCAACTAGTGGTTGGTATGTAAGGGATTCAGGCGACGATGCGGCCCGCGCGGAGCTTGCGGGCGTAGTCGACCAGTGCGTAGATCTCGTCGTCGGACAGGTAGGCCGACTTCATGCGGCGGGGGATGCCGCCTTCGGCCAGCAGCAGGCCGACTCCGCGTTCTTCGGGAGCGATGGTGGCGGCGTTGTATCCGCCGGTGGCCCAGCCCCGGCCGAGGATGATGTCCGAGCTGGAATCGGTGGTGCAGCGAAACGCCAGCCGGTAGCCGAACAGGTCCCGCAGGCTGGTGGGGATGATGTCGGCGGAGGGTCGCTGAGTGGCGGCCACGACGATGACGCCCGCGGCCCGGCCTCGAGCCACCAGGTCTCGGAGCAGCCGTACGAACGCCTCTTGTTCGTCCTTGCCGCCCATCGTGGCGGAGAACAGGGCCAGCTCGTCGAGCACGAGCATGATCACGTCGACCGGGTCTTTCCGGTCGATCTTGCGCCGCCGTACGCGGTCGAGTTCGTCGTAGCGGCGGTTCATCTCCGCCTGGAGCTCTTCAAGGCGCACGAGAGCGGTGGCGATGTCCGGACCGACGAAGACGTCGGAGAGCTCCCGCCACAGGCCGAGCTCAACCTGCTTGCCGTCGAAGAGCCAGAGGGACACGTCCGAGCACAAGGCTCCGTGTGCGACGACGTTGTTCAGGGCGACCGACTTGCCCGCGCCGGGCTCTCCGGCCATGAGGATGTTGCGGTAGATCAACTCGATGTCGACGTGGTGGCCGTCTTCGAAGATGCCCAGGTGAACCGGGTCGTAGATGGAAAGGTCGGCTGCGGACGCTCCGCCGCGCTTGCTGTTCTTTCTCCTGGTCAGCATGGGGCGGCCCTCCTAGTCGATGTAGTCGGAGAGGTCTTCGCCGTTGACGACCACCGAGGGCCGAGCAGCGTCGGGAGTCGACTTCTTGGCAGCCTTGGCCGGTTTCGCGGTGGTGCCGGTGTTCTTCCGGATGGGCAGGGGAGTGACGGTGGCGGCGGAGATGGGCTCGACACCTTCGGGGGTGGCCTGCTGGCCGCGCATCCGGGCGGAGAGCCGGGCCAGGGGTGAGGCGATGGGCTGTGGCTTGTCGAGCGGGTCCCGGCGAACGATTTCGACGGCGACCAGAGTGGAGAGGGAACGCACGCGGTGCAGGCGTGCGGAGCGGGCGAAGCAGGCCGGGGCGATGGAGCCCAGCACGTGTTCCAGTTCTTCCGCCGAGGAGCCCGCGCGGGTCCACATCCAGACCCGTTCTCCGGTCTTGGTGGGCCTGGCCCACAGCATGAACGGCAACGAGCCGTCCAGGTTCATGGTGCGGACCTTGGCCATCCGCAGACACGTCCGAAGCCGGTGCCGGTCGACGACGCACCAGAACCGGGCCAGTACGAAACGACGAGCGGGTGGCACCACGGCCACGAAGGCGACGGTGCCGCCGACGGTGAGCCACATGACCACCGTGGACGTCTCACTCTGGAACCAGACCAGAGTGACGACGGTAGCCGCGGTCAGCGCGATCTCTGCGCGCCAGCGGATCAGCATTCCGATGAGGGCGGCGGGCCAGGATTGCTTGGGAGTCCGCCAGACCTCCATGACATCGACACGCGCACCGGGTGCGCGCCGCGTAGACTTTGGCATGGCTCGTGGCCTCCAAGGCAGAGTCGGAAGACGAGAGGCACGAGCCGGACGGAACCGCCAAGAACCAGACCGGCCCGTGCTCTCTCAACAGGGATCAGCCGAAGTCGACGACCTCGGATTCGTTCAGACCGTGCTCGCGCACGGTGGCGTCACGGGCGTTCTTCGTCACGTCGCTTGCCATCACTTGTCACCGGCGGGAGCACCCGCACCGGCCGATTTCGTCGCAGGGACCGGCTTCACATCGGTGGCGCGGTACGCCACACCGTTTCGGCCGTTCTGTGCCCAGGGAATCGCCTGCAACGCAATTGGGATGACCGGCTGACCAACCGAGACCTTGGGAGGCTGGGGAGCCGCTACGGTCACGGTGATCACCTCAGCCCCGCCGTCGTCCATGGCAACCAGCTGCACTGACCACATCGGAATGTTGGTGTTGCGCTCCACGCGCTGCACACCGTTCTGGTCCTTCTTCGCATCGGCCTCACGGCCCACGGTGAACGACACACGCGAGGTGTCAATCAACAGACGCACAACCACTGCCCTCCAAGGCAATCTGTTCGGTTCGCCGCACCACAGGAATCGGGTGCGTACCTGAAACAGTGCCGTCAGAGGGTGGGACACCAGCACCACGTGGAGGGACTTCTCAGGACGTCCCTGCTACGGTCTAGACGTCCCTTGGTTCTGTGTCGGTGAGGGGGCACCACATGGCCAATGAACGACTGCGTGAGGCGCTGCTGGCGAAGGAGCTGGCGCCCGACCAGTTGGCCGAGAAGCTCGCGGTCGACCCGAAGACGGTCGAACGCTGGATCACCAAAGGCAGGACTCCGTACGCGAAGTACCGCCACCGGATCGCGGCCATGCTCGGCCAGACCGAGAGCTACCTGTGGCCCGACGCCTACAGCGAGGACGCCAAGGCCGAGATCAGCGGCTCCGAGATCATCAAGGTCTATCCGCACCGCAACGCCGTACCCGCCGACCTCTGGGACAGGCTCCTGGATCAGGCCACGACGCACGTCGACATGCTCGTTTACGTCGGCATGTTCATGACCGAGAAGCCCAACCTCCTCAACCAGCTCCGCGCCAAGGCCGACGCGGGGGCGAGTATCCGCCTACTCTTCGGCGACCGGGACGCCCCGGCCGTGGTCCAGCGCAGCGTGGACGAGGGGATCGGCGAGCGCACCATCCCCGCCAAGATCGACCACGCACTTGCCCACTTCCGGCCGCTCAACGATGCGCCGGGAATCGACATCCGAACGCACGGAACGGTGCTCTACAACAGCATCTTCCGGTTCGACGACGAGATGATCGTCAACCCACACGTCTACGGCAAGATCGCCGCCCACGCCCCCGCCATGCACCTCAGGCGGCTCTCGGCCGGCGACCTCTTCACCACCTACGCCGACAGCTTCACCGCCGTGTGGGAGAACGCCACGCCCTGCAAGTGGGAGGACTGACCGGCCGTGCCGAAGACGGACTACTACGACGACCCCGAGGCACCCCGGCCGAACAGTATCGTGCCCGCGGTGACAGCCATCGTGCGCAACGACGCGGGCGAGCTGCTGATGATCGAGCGCACCGACAACGGGCTCTGGGCGCTACCGGGCGGTGCACAGGACGTCGGCGAGAGCATCACCGATGCCGTGGTCCGGGAAGTGCGCGAGGAAACCGGCATCGAGGTCGAGGTGACCGCCCTGTCCGGCACCTACACCGACCCCCGGCACGTCATCGCCTACGACGACGGCGAGGTCCGGCAGGAGTTCTCGCTCTGCTTCCTCGCCCGCCCCATCGGCGGCCAGGCGCACACCAGCGAGGAGTCCCGGCGCGTCCACTGGGTGCCGCCGGAGAGGCTAGACGACCTGGACATCCACCCGTCCATGCTGCTGCGCATCCGCCACGGCCTCGAAGACCGAACAGCGCCCTACCTCGGCTAGGGGCGTGTCAGATAAGTAGGCGGGCTGGTTGAGACAATCCAGGGCTTGCGCGACCGGGATGTTCTGGCGCTGGAAGTGCAGAGTCAGAAGTAGGCCATCAACTGCGCCGTATACGCTGGTCAGCCTCGTAGAAGGCCGTGAAGGTGCGGCCACTACCAGTTGAGATCGCTAGTGAGGTGCACGATCTCCTGCAGCTGCGCGGTGACCGGCATCGCCGGCCACCGCGGTGCACCCGTAGCTGAGATGAGCTCTAGTGGTTGCAGGCTGTGGTGTTCCAGTACTGAGTCTCGGTAAGACTCAGCCCGTCATTAATTACCCAGGTCTGGAGCGTAAGTTGCACTTGGCCGCCTGGAACACTGCAGAAGCTGTGGCGAGTGGTTTGGTTGGTTGCCGACATCGTTTTCCAAACCACCCAAGAACTACCACTCTTGCGCTTGATTATAACGCTCACATTGCGTCCGTCTCCACGGCGATCAGAGAGCGCAAAGACGTTCTGCTTACCCGGGTGGTGCCCGTACGAGAACGAACCGCGCTGGTCGCCGCGGCTGTCAAACATTGGAGTAGTTTGGGCCTCGTCGTGAGCGGCTGCTGGTGCACTCATTGAGAGCATCAATAGTGTCACGAGCGCGAATAAAGTGGCGCCCAGCCTGCGATGTGAACTGGCGGTATTTATCGTCATTGATCTACCTCATTCGTCACGCTGACTCGATGTCGCTTTGATTGCGGAACGGCGCGTCGGTAGGCGACTCGGCTAAATCCGCGATCCGCACCATGAGGGTGAAATGTCACCCGTTCCTCTGGTGACGGGCATCAGCGTCTTCTCCTTTTCTCCAGATGCCGGGACTCTATTGCGCACAACAGCCAGTGCCAGCCGATACCGATCCGTGCACGTCCGAATGCATGGTCGGTATCAGGATTGAGCGACGCTGCTCGACCGTATCGGACAAGTCCCCATGACAGTGTGGGTCGATCTGCCCTTGACGGCTCCGGACGTTCCTGTGTAGCCGATTCCAACCGAGGGCATGGCGCGAGTTTGTGCGGGATCCGCTGGGGCTTCGGGACGTGGACTCGATTGGTGGTGCTACACGGCGGCGTTCCTGATGCGTACTCGAGGCGACCGTTCCGAATCGCTGGAGGTCCACAGTGGATGATGGAAAACCCGCATCTGCGCCAGTAGACGCCGCGATCGGGCTACCCCTCGATCTCAGCCAGCCGCCGCTGAGTCCGCTCGACGGCAGACAGCAGCTCAGCCGAGGCACCGGTGATGAATCGCGTGACCAGGTGATCCGGCCCGTACCGCTGCTTGATCTCGGCGATGCGATCGTGCGCCCTGACCGTCTCGCCGTCCGGCGACGTGGTGAGGTCGCAGTACCAAAGCGCGTCCCGTAGCGGACCGCCCTCATCCGAGTAGGCGGTCATGTGCTGGCGAAGGTCGCGCAAGTCGGCCTCGTAGGCGGCGTACGAATGATGGGCGACCAGGTGCACCAGGCGTTCGGACGCATCGACGCTGGCAAGGAAGACGGCACCGTCGACCGGATGAAAGCCCGTCTCCGCGAGGTCAGGGGCATAGCCCACGTCGTGCAGCACTGCGGCGGCTTCCAGCAGCTCGGCATCGGAACCGACGACCGCTTGAACAGTCCGGGCCTGGCGGGCGACGCCCTGCACGTGCGCCCAGCGACGAGGCAGGGACGAAGCCAACTTGTCCTCGGACACTTCGTACGCCCAGTCGACCAGCGCCATCGGGCCAACGTACCGAACAAGCCCGAATTCAGCGGTCGGAAACCTCAAACGCCACCTCAACGGCCGTCTCAATGTCCCCTACGTCGATCCCGGCCTCTCCGGCCTCACAGATGCCGAGTTCGAGCAGGTGGAACGCTCGCCGCCGTAACAGAGGCAGCGCCGTGTCGTCCCCAGCGTTCGTCCGTGCGTACAAGGCGGTGACATCCGCATCCACCGCGCGATCAATCCGGCGGATCATGGCCTCGACGTCCCCGGTTGGCGCTGGCGGTTCATCCGGGCCAGCCGACATCGACCCTCCGAGCTGGATCAAGCTGTGGCCGAGCTCCCGCCGGAACTGCGGATCGTCGACATCCCCGTCGACGAACTGCGACAGCGCGCCGATGACCTCGTAGCACTCATGCTCGACGCCACACTGTTGCGGCCGTAGACGAAGCGATCGAGGTCGAAGCGTCTCCAGGATGCCCCGTGCGCGATCATGCAGCGGTTCAACGTCACCGTCACTTGCGCTGCACATGTCGTCGAACGCTGCTTCCAACGCTTCCCACTGGCGTCGTGGCAGGTGCGCAGCCACTGAACGCGTCGGGGGAGTGCTGCCCTGCCGTTGCACCCGTTTGACGTGGCGGTTGAAGTTCGCCGATGCTCGACTAACCGCGTCGGCCAGGTCGCGCAGCTCGTCCACCGCAACGGCCCACGAACCAACCTCAAGAACCTGGGCGCCGCTGACCAACGTCTCAACACGAGCTCGCGTCTCCCCGCACACGATGTCGAGTCCGTCGAGCGGCAATCCTGCTCGCTCCAGGATCGAGGCCGACCGTTCCAGCAGGTGTACGCCAAGCGTCCGTAGTGGCCCCGTGGCTGAGCCATCGCCCAAGGTGTTGCGATCAATGAGGTCACGGACCTCCGAATGAACTGCAGCGTCCAGCCGCTCTACGGCCCTGCCCAGCTCGACCTCAGCAGCGGGCCGTAGGGCACGCACCTGCATTGCCCACTGCCGCTCTTGCTCGGTGAAGCTCTCCTCGGCGGTCAGCTCCTCGTGCGGATGCTGGGCGGCGTACAGCATCACCTCGGCCTTGCGAGTGTCATCGTCAGCCAACGCAGAGGCGATCTCGGCGCACTGCTCGGCACTCAACACAACTTCACGCTCATCCCGGCTCATGACGCATCACCTGCACCGAGCGGCCAGCCGAGGTTCCCCATGCCCATGTCAGTCCCTTCGTCCACGGTCAGCCGTCGAGAACGTGGGGCGGCCCAGGACCCGGACAACACCGAAGGCAACACGAGCCGCACCCACGATCACGTGCGGGGATCAAGCCCCACCGGCTGACGTACCCGGACCGGACCGCCTCAACATGGGCAGCGAGCGCCGATCTTACCGGCGGCCCTCCGGCACCCCCGCTACCAGCGGATTCATGCGCGCCACGGGCACAAGCCGACAGTATCCGATTTTGGGATACTCGCAACCGTTACGGTCGGCTTGCTGTGTGGAGAAGTCGATCTACTCGGCCGAGTACCAGCGCCTCTGTCAACTCCTCCGCGACGCGCGCCACGACGCAGGTCTGACGCAAGTTCAGGTGGCCTCACGGCTCGGCGTTCCTCAGTCGTTCGTCAGCAAGTACGAATCCGGGGAGCGGAGATTGGATGTTGTGGAGCTTCGACATGTCTTGGAGGCACTGGAAATCTCGATACGGATCTTGCTGGCACGCGCTGGCTATGAATAGCTAAGTGGAGGATTTCATGCTCCCTCAAACCATTGTTCACGCTCCGCAATCTTCAGAACGGGAGTCGGCTTTCTCTCCCTCTTATCCGAAACTGCGAATGCGACCGCGGTGACAGTCGCGGGAAACTTTTCGATATCTTCAAGTACCTCCTCCAAGGGGAATGCGCCGACCCTGAACGTGCCCCGGCCCCGTCGAATATCTACAGGTTCGTCGAAAGATTGAGAAACTAGTCGGTGGCATGGGTTCTTCATGTAGTCCAGTAGATGGTGCGATCTTTCCTTATTGAAAAGTTCCTCGATTAGCATGGGAAGGGCTTGCGGGAGCACGAGGTCAAGCGCGTTTGATTCTTCAAGGAAACGTTCAAAAATGACTCGCCGAGCTTCCTTGCTGGCGCGTGAGTATGCGAGAAGATAACTTGGGGTCGACACGATGGGCAACTCAGTCGCTCTCTCGCGGTCGAATGTCCTCTGCGCTACCTTCGAGAAACCTTGAGCCCGCCTGGCGAACTGAATTAGCCGACGATGCATGTGAAGGTCGATATGGTTAAAAGCGTGGTCGAACGATGGAAGCATCCGCAGCATTGTGTCCGTTGACATCCAGGAAATAGCGCAGCACAGCCACAAGACGGTCGCCTCGTTTGTGTCAGCGCGGTCCAGGTTCGTTTGCCAGAATTTGACGTTGTTTTGCTGTCTGCGAGCATATCTCATGCGCGAGGAGAGAGGCGTAGCTTCCTCAAAAAGATCCGCAGCGCCCGTGCCTCGGAATCGTGAGGAGACAACACTCGCACTCATGCAGGCGAGCTCGACCGAAGTCAGTGTGCGACCAAATCGATTTTCAATAGTTTCGATCGAGCTGTCCCAAGGTTCAATACTCTTGTTCAGATTCTGCTGCATGTTAGAGAAGATTTCATCAGAAATACGCGTGAGCTGATTATGTGCCTCGCTTGTTGAATGATGCCAGTGTTGAGACATCTGCTCGGTGAAGTCGCGCATGATATTTTGGCGTTGGATGAAACGCCAGAAGTTCGGGTTTACTGTCGCTAGAAAAGTACCAATCGTGTTTATGTAAGGAGGTAGAAATTCTAGGATAATTCCGGCATTCAAGTAGTCTCTGATGAATGCATCTAGCTTGTCAGTCGAGAGGTCCTCAAGCATATCCGGGGCCATCGCGCAAACCTGGATTCTGCGTTCTGCAAGATCGTAGTCCATTCGACTATTGTCGAGTATTTCATGAATTCTATGTGCTCCAATTTGAGAGGCGACACCAAGCCAGCCGGCGACTTCAATCCATTCCGTTCTTTCCTCTTGCGTTTTAAGAGTTTTCCATCTATTTTCCCACCGACTGCAGATGTTATCGGGCTGTTCGATACTTCGAAGTAATGCACAGAGATGGGCGGTCCAATCACCCTTATAAATACTCGAAATTTGCATCCAAAGTATCTCAGATGCAAGCTCCGCGCCGCCACCATCTGGGGACAGGGAGAAATAATCTTGCCCAGGTATGGCTCCAAAAAAATCTCGCTTCGATGCCTGGCTAAGCCACGCCATTCCAACTGGATCGAATAGTCTGTCTACTAGGAGTTTCACGGCCCTGGGTTCCTGCGCGAATACCCAGTCCTGCAACAACGCCAGCGCAAGCCGTCGTGGGTACATGCCATACTTATCTTCGGATTTGTCAATTAGTCCAATAATTCGATACGCTAAATCGGTAAGTTCTCCCTTGGAGAAAAACCCAGCAAAAAAGCGCGTCACGTTCATCCAGTAGGGATTTGGCGATATTCCATCAAATCGATCTGGTTTAGTTCCGCGCTTCTCTCGGCCTGCTGGGGAATATGGCGCAGTATTATATAGATGTCTAGCTGCAAAGTATTCCCGTAGTGGCTGGACCTCAAACTCTAAGGTTCCTTCCACGCGTGAAACCAAAGCGACCACTCGTTCGACAACTGCGTTAAAAAGGTCATCGACGAGATTCGTGCTTCTGCTCTCGCTCACGAGATAGTCAGACAGTAAGGTTCGTAATTCCGAGTGATCTAGGCGCCCAGTTAGTTGGTGGCCTTCCGCCCTGGCGTGCAGATAGTAGGCGAGGTAGCCGTGAATATTTAGCAACAGATCACGATTGTCGCGGACGGTCTTGTTTTTATCTGACTCTCGACTAAGGAACTGGTCGAGATACGCGGTGTATAGTTCCGTCCTCTTATCTGGAAGGCTTGATCCTCTCGTTAGAATGAGACTGAGCAAGATTGTTAGTTGCATAGTATTTTTTGCTAGTTCCGCCATGTGAGGCGATTGAAGCTTACTTTCTAGGATGCTTGTAATCTCATCGGCTTCGCGCTCTGGCAGACGACGCGCCTTTGCCCATTTCCCCGCGTATTTGACCGCTAGCTGCGGACCGATCGATGCCAAGCTTAGATACGTGAACCTCGACTTTGAAAGCGTTGGTGCGTTGGAAAGTGCTGTCGGTCGACTTGTGACTAGCACGGTCAAGTTATCGTGCGCTCCAGCTAGCCGATCAATGCATGCTTCTATTTCCGAAACTACGGCCTGCCTGTCGCTCAAGTCTGCAACTTCGTCCAGGGCATCGAGAATTAGCAATGTAGGCATGGACTGCACGATCGATCTGAAGTCAGAAACACTGAATTCACCGCCGCCAGAGTAGCGCCGGATGTGCCCGACAATTGCCGCTTCTAGTGATTCCATCTTCTCATGCTTCGAGCTTGGTGAACGATCCCAGGGGTCAATTCCCTGGAGCCACACAGCTAAGTCGCGCAGTTCGATCTTGATGGGAAGCATCGCTACCGTGGAAAGATGCTGCTTTGGAATGCGACTTAACGAATCACTGTCACCTAGATACATTGCACGATGTATCTGCGCGAGATACTGTGACAACGTGGATTTTCCTTGCCCAGGGGCGCCTTCGATAATTATCTTGGGCGATTCGGCGGTAAACTCAGATTCAGTGAGAAGGTTGGCTGCGCCAGTTTTTCTTGTGTGGCGCAAATAGATTTCGTCCGAAGAAGAATGACCGAAGTGACCTTCTTCGGTCGCAGTACGATTCTCGGATCTGTAAGCTGCTGCGGCTCTAATGGCACGACGCGCGAAGTAGTCGAACCTGTCCACCTTTTCCGATTCCTGGTCTGATGCGGGAAGTATTGAAACTGGAACATCAATAAAGAGATCGAACAGCTTAGTGTTAAGCATTTCGACTTGCTTGAATCGCAAAGTCTCATCATTGCGAAACTGATGGCGCAAGTATGCTTCCAAGGTGTCGCGGCTACGCCTCAAGGTTTCGGAGGTTTCTTTCGTTTCCCATACAAGACGTACGAAATCTGGACCGTTTAGCAATTGGGGGTATCGCAGCTTAAGGTCGAATTCGCCGTCGAGGCGCCGATCTAGGTCATCCCGCCACATGCAAGCGGCTGACAGTGGGTAGTGAAGTTTTAGATAGCTATCGACCTTATCTATCCTCCCTGCGTCCAGATGGCCGGTGCCAGCTACATTGGTCACCAGTAGATACTTTACTGCTCCGCGATTAACAAGTCTTTCTACCTTTTCCTTCTCTCCGCGCAGTGCGTCTATAATCCATTTTGTGGGGTCGTCTAGGCTAGACGGATCACGTGCGAATTTAACTTGAATAACTGTCTGACCCTCCATTGAGAGGCTTGAAGTAGCTGCATCGCGGCCGCCATCTGGCATTCCCACCGGGAAACAGACTAGATCGGGGTAGTTTTTCGCAAGCAGGGCCTGGACAAGATTCTGAAAATGCTCGGGTAAAAGTGCCTCATAGTTGTAGCTCGAACCACGCGCCGCTATCGGTTGGCGTGAGGACATAGTCAAGTACCTCTCATTGCACAATTCGGGCGATTACTGAACTTTGAAGACGATCCACGAGATAGGAGGTGAGAACTTTCTGTACGGTTTCAAGCCGCCCTGCCGGGCGGTCACGCGGGCCGAACTGGCGCGCGGCCGCGCGGGATCGCTCCGCTTGGCCCGGCCGCGCCGGACGCCGTCGGCCACGCGTGTTTCCCGTGCTAGGCGGCTGTCGGTGGACGCACGATCCCCACGATCGCCGGATGATCAAAGCCGGGACGGCCGCCGTCAACCCCGCTTCGCGCCGATCCCGCTGAGGGTGGTCGCCCGGTGCACGTACAGTCACGCCGCGTAGATCGTCACCGGGGCGGGATCGGTTACAGGGTTGACGGCGGCCGTCCCGGCCATGGGCGGCTGAGGATCGCGGAGATGGTGACGGCTGGGCTGTGCCTTGACTCGGCTCACGCTGCCGACTGCCGGTTTACTGCCGCTAAACCACGGCAAACGACGACCACCTGTCGTGAGTGATCGCCGTTTGCTTCTGCACAAAGCGCAGATCACGGTAGGTGTCCGGTACTGTCCGGGTCCATCCCGAGTAGTTGATCTTCTACCAGCGGGTTCGGGGTTCGAGTCCCTGATGGCGCACAGTAACCCCAGGTTTCTGACCTGGGGTTTTTGTGTTTTTCGTAGTTGCTAGGCGGGGCGGCCGGTGCCGCTGATATCTCCATTACGTCTCCGTTCTTCCTGTTGTGCTCAGCTGGCGTGGTGATACGTCGTTGGTCTCGGGATCGTTGGTTGCGAGTCGGGTCGGAGGTTTGGGGTCGCCGCCTGGTTCAGTCGCGGCGGGCTTGCGCAAGCGTTGTGCCCAGTCGATGTCCGAGCGTGCTGTGGGCCACTGTTCGGGCGTTGTGGGCAGTGACTCCATCAGGCTGTCCCGCCGCACACGGTCGCCGATCTGATCAACGGAGCCGGCCCCGTGATGCCGGGCCCGACTTCATCCTGGCGGATGAGGTGCCGTGGTGGCGGGGGCGTGGACGATCGCTGCTACCCGTCGGAGGGACCATCATGAGTGAGCCGAGGACTGACGCCCCGCCGATCGTGCTGATCCACGGCCTGTGGATGACACCTCGAAGCTGGCCAAGAAGTACCGCAATTCCAAGGCGTTGACCGAGACCTACGAGTTCCCGGACTGGTCCCATTTAACCGGTGTCGAGCCCGGTTGGGAACAGGTGGTCGACTACGCTCTCGACTGGGCGACCAGCCACGCCCGCACGCGCCAGAGCTGACTGGCATCGCCCAGCCCAGTCAGCCGACCGGGCCTTCATCGGCGCGGAGCAGCGTGTCCGGGCTCCTGTGTCCCTGACGTGCAACCTGGCGTGCCCGCGATGGAACATTTCCGGTCCGTACGCCAGGCGATATGAGCCTCGCTACCGCCGCGCATCGTCAGAGTCGCCTAATACTGCAACGGCAGTTAGGTGAGTGTGAACCGTCACGGGTTGGGGGCCGCTTCTTGTCTGAGGGAAGATGGTCGTCATCGTGTTGAAGCGTTACCCGCGTGAGGTCCGTGAGAAGGCTGTTCGTCTGGTCTTGGAGCGGCTGGACGAGTTCGAGTCGCCGTATGCCGCAGCGCGGGCGATCGCCCCGTTGGTCGATGTGCATCACGAATCGTTACGGGTGTGGGTGAAGAAGGCGCTGGAAGAGGGCTCTCAGGCCCGCGGTGAGTCCCGTGAGGGTCTGTCACCGGCGGAGCGTGACGAGTTGCTGAAACTGCGCAAGGAGGTCCGGGACCTCAAGCAGGCCAACGAGATTCTGAAGCTGGCCTCGGCTTTCTTCGCGTCAATGTCATGATCTTGGTGTCCGGCAGGGTTCGCTCGTTTCTTCGCTGCCCCAGGCGACTGGTGGCTTGTCCTGATGTGCGGCCCCGCCGGACACCCGCTGGGCGAGGATGTGGCTTCATAGGAGCGCGCCGCAGGCCCGATTGACGCGTGCCCGCCTCGCCCGGTGGTGGTGTCATTGTTCTGCAAGGAAAGGGAACCCGGGTTGAGCATGGTCGTGATCGGTGTGGATGCGCACAAACGCAGCCACACGCTGGTAGCCGTCGACGGGATCGGTCGGAGGCTGGCCGAGCGGACGGTCGGCACCACCAGCGAGGATCACTTGAAGATCGTGGAATGGGCCGGCTAGTGGCCGAACACACGCTTCGCGGTCGAGGATTGCCGGCATGTCACACGCAGGCTGGAACGTGACTTGCTGAGCGCCGGGTGCGCGGTGGTGCGGGTGCCCACCTACCTGATGGCCGCGTCCCGTCGCGGTGGGCGCAAGCCTGGGAAGTCCGACCCGATCGATGCGTTGGCAGTGGCGCATGCGGCTCTGCGCGAGCCGGACCTGGCCGTCGCGCAGCTGGATGGACCAACTCGCGAGGTGAAACTGCTGGTCGACTACCGCCACAACCTCGTCGAGCAGCGCACGGAGCTGATCAATCGGTTGCGCTGGCACCTGCACGAAATCGACCCGAACTTGCATGTCCCCGCGCGTGGTCTGCGCCGCTACTGCGTCATCGATGAGCTGGCTCGCTGCCTGGCCGGCCGCGACGGTCTTGTCGCGCGCATCGCCCGCGAACTGGTGGCTCGCTGCCGGGAGCTCACGGTGCAGATCAACGCCCTGGAGCGTGAACTGCGTGACCGGGTGCGCGTCCTGGCGCCCACGCTGCTGGAAGTCCCCGGCTGCGGGGTTCTGGGCGCCGCGGTGATTCTTGGGGAAACCGCTGGGGCGCAACGGTTTCGCTCGAAGGACGCCTACGCCCGGTTCAGTGGCACCGCCCCGATCCCCGTCTGGTCGGGTAGCAGCTCTGGCAAGGTCCGGCTCAATCGCGGCGGCAACCGCACCATCAACTGCGCCCTGCACATGATCGCCATTACCCAGGTTCGAGGCATCGGACCGGGAAAGGACTACGTCGACAAGCTCCTCGCGCGCGGCAAGACCCGCAAAGAGGCCATCCGCTTGCTGCGACGACGGCTCTCCGACGTTGTGTTCCGAGCACTTCTGGCCGACGAGCACCGCGCCGCGCTGGCCAATCGGTCGGCCACAACCGAATCCGTACCGCTGCCGCAGGCGGCTTGACATAGGAGCATCCGGGAACTCGACCCGCGACACCACTGATCGTCGCCTTCATCGACGAGTATCGCCAGGTCTACGGCGTCGAGTCGATCTGTCGTGCCCTGTCGGCGCACGGAGTGCAGATCGCGCCCAGGACCTACCGCAAAGCCCGCCGGCGGCCGCCGTCTGCGCGGGATGTAGCCAACGCCCACGTCGAGCACGCGCTGCGCGGGCTGCGTGGCCAGCCGTAGGAGATGTACGGGCGACGCAAGATGACCCGCTACCTGCGCCGCCAGGGCCACGACGTGGCGTTCTGCACCGTCGACCGGATCATGCGCGAACTGGGCATGAACGGCGTGGCGCGGGGTCATAAGCAGCGCACCACGACCCCTGCCAAGGACGGCATACGCGCCGGTGACAAGCTCAACAAGGACTTCACCGCACAGGAGCCCAACCGTGTGTGGGTCGCGGACTTCACCTACGTGGCGACCTGGACCGGATGGTCCTACGTCGCCTTCCTCATCGACGCCTACTCCCGCGCGATCGTCGGCTGGACCGCCTCGAGTTCGAAGACAACCACGTTGGTGTCCAAGGCCCTCAACATGGCCCTCTGGCGCCGTGATCATTACGGCCACCCGGTCGAGCCCGGACTGATCCACCACTCCGACGCCGGCAGTCAATACACCTCGGTGAAGTTCACCGAATCCCTTGTCCTGCAAAGACTCTCGGCATCGATCGGTTCGGTCGGTGACGCCTACGACAACGCTCTCGCCGAATCGACGATCGGACTATTCAAGACCGAAGTCATCGCCAGGCACGGGCCGTTCAAAACCCTCGCCGAGGTCGACTTCGCCCTCATGGAGTGGGTCGACTGGTACAACAACGCGCGCCTGCACTCCCGCCTGAACTACCTCAGCCCAACCGAATACGAGTCCGCCTACTACGCTCCACAACCACCACGCCGACCGGCGCTGGTCTGAAACCGAAGCCGGTCCCTCACCCGTGACGATTCAAACCGGGGCCGGCAGCCAACTGGTGAAGCCGACCATCCGATCCGCATACGCCCTGGCCGTGGACTCCGGCACGGAGCGTTCCCGCAGCAACCAGTCCTCGAACCCGTCCAGTACCTGCTGAGCGTCGACACACTGACGCACTCGATCCTTCGACACGTGATCCTCCTTGACCTGATGCCAAGCGATCACTGCGACCGCCCGGTCAGGTCAAGCGAACCTCACAAGCACCGTCGATAGCATGCAGTTGGAGAAGACCATGAGCCCGAAATGGTCACCCAAGAGGACACAGTCACGAGCCTCAATCTGAAGGTAATAGCGCTTCGGCAGCAGTCACTCCAGGTGGCAGAAGTCGAACAGTCCTCGCGGTCACGTCGTATTCGACAAGGCGACTCTTGTGCAGCTGCTTCAGGACATCCTTTCGGAAAGAAGGAAGACCAGGGTGCTCGAGCCAACGGAACACGTCACCTTCGTTCACGTCACCGGACTCCGTCAACAACAGCAGAAGCGTCTGCTGTTTCCATGTCAAACCTTTCCGTAGGATTCGTTTCTTATCCTCGTGTGCCCATATCCACGCAACCTCGCGCTGAATGAGGCCGTCCACAACGGCAGTTGCTTCATCAGTCGTCAGCGTATGAAGTAGTCGCACCAGCTCCGCCACGAGCCATTTGGCGGTGTAGAGCACCACGGTCGCATCCATGTGGTTTGGATCTACATCAGCCCCCGCATGGCCAACCCCTCGGTTGTTCCGGACGTCGTACAGGCCGATCATCATTCTCGGAATAAGGATGCGTGCTGACCGACTGTTTGGAACCTGTTGATAGGCGCTCTCCATCTCCCAGCACTTGTTCGGGAATCTACTCGGCTTCACGGCCCGTGGCGGGTACGCGCCTCCCTCCAGCCAGCCTTTGCAGATGGTGTATACAGCCTCACACAACTTGCCGCCATTGAGTTCCGAAGGCTCCCAGCGGTGCTCTCGATAATTGTTGACGATCTCGTTGAATGCATTCAACAGATCATCACGCAGCGTGGTCGGCAGAACAGAAAAAGCGTCCTGCGGCGCCAGCCCCACTTCAGACGTCGCTCTCGCCACGCAGCATGCCTTGAACGTATACAAGCCCCTCGTGAGTCACCTTATAAGTTTTGGTCGACTGCCGACTATTTCCAGACTTCTTCAGCTGGATCACCCGTTGCGGCTTCTTGCGCATGTTGCTGGACAATGCATCGGTAATATTTGCAATCGAATGACCCAAGTTCTTGAGTTCAGAGTTGAGTCGGCGTGACGCCCACGAATCCTGACCTTCGTGAACCTGCGCCCAGTAGGCAGCAACGAGTGCCTTGTCTTCGTTCGACTTAGGTGAAGCTGCGGCAAACAGCTCCGCGAAGTGTTGATAGGCGGGCGCCTCCTCCGCAATCTCCTCCTCGGTCACGTCCGAGGCTCCACCGAGGTTGCTGCCATTGGAGACGCTACTGTCGGCACCTCGCATGCTGGGCGACATGGCTATGCCGTACCTGTCTGCCGCCCAACGCAAGATACGGTGTCGTGCCTCATCTTCCAAGTCTGCGAGTGCCGTCGCAACTGACGACATAGCGTCGATCTCAGGATCCCCCATTGCTGCTCCCATTAATCGATGTGCATCAAGATACCTGCCAATAATAGCACCGATGCGTAGACTCATGTTACGTCAACATGGTGGAAGTGGGACTGAGGACGTCGCGCGAGGCAGGCGCGCCCGCCCGCTACCTCCGTCGACTGACACTCGCCGCGCTGTCGTGAAGTCCAGCATCTGGGGATCTGGATTATGTGAACTGGTTGCTTCCGTTGCGTCCGGCAGCCACTCGAACTTGCCGCGTCAGGCGACATAACTCTGCGGTCGGCATAACGGCACCCAAATGCCCGCAGAGCAGCGACGTCGCCGCTGTCTCCCAGACACCACGGGCAGGGTTCCATGTCGCTATGTGCCGGGGCACTGAGCAGTCCTCTCACGTTCTCGGCGATCACCAGCCGCGGGCGCAGCACGCTGATCGCGTGGGCCATGTGCGACCACAGGCCCGAGCGGGTGCCCGGGGCGAGGCCTGCGCGACGCCCTGCCGTGGACACGTCCTGGCACGGGAACCCACCCGTCAGCACGTCGACAGGCTCGACGGTGGACCAGTCCACAGTGGTGATGTCGGCGAGGTTCGGCGTGGCCGGCGCCGCGGAGAGCGCGCGCCGGTAGGGTCTCAGTGTCGATGACATGTGGATTTTCGCTGATCTTGGCTTTTGTGGTTTTCTCACGGTCATGTCACCCAAGATCAGTCTCAGTTTCGTGGCATTTCCTTTGTGGTTCGGCGGGCTCGGCGCGATTGCGGTGCCGTCGCGTTGTCGGCTTGGTGGAGTATGGGCCGCGCCAATCGAGCTCGCCAGCAGGATCGCGGGCGGCGAAGCGGGTGCTGCGCTGTACGAGTGGCGGGAGGCGCTCGCGGTGTACTTCGGGCACTGAACCGCAAGTTCTCTAGTCCTGCACGGTGGGGCGGATCGTGATGTCGCCGACTTCGACGTCACGCGGCTGCTCGATGGCGAACGCGATGGCACTGGCGACCGCCGCGGGCGGGATGGCGAACGCGTCCATCCTGCGCTGGATCCCTTCTCGCGCAACAGGATTGTCGATGGAGGACGCGAGCTCGGTGCCGACGAAGCCGGGCGAGATCGACGTGGTGCGCAGTGTCCCGTCGGTGGATTCTTGGCGTAGCCCTTCGAGTAGTGTGCGCACCGCGTTCTTGGTTCCGGCGTAGATAGCCATCGTCGGACTAATCTTGAGGCCGGCCGTCGACAGTGTGGTCACGAGATGCCCCTCGCCCTGCTCTCGGAACACCGGAAGCGCCGCGGCGATCCCGTGGAGCACGCCGCGGAGGTTCACGTCGATCATGGCGGACCAGCCGTCGACGTCGAGGGCGGCGACAGGGCTGATCTTGCTGATGCCCGCGTTGCCGACCAGTACGTCGAGCCTGCCGAAGTCGGCGACGGCGCGTTCGACGAGCCGGTTCAGGTCCGCCTGTCGGGTGACGTCGATCTGGCAGGCGGCCGCGCGGCCGCCCTGCGCGCGGATGTCGGCGGTGAGCCGCTCGAGGCGTTCGGTGCGGCGCGCGCCGAGGACGACGGCGGCCCCGCGTTCGGCGAGTAGGCGTGCGGTGGCCTCGCCGATGCCGCTGCTCGCTCCGGTGATGGCGACGACCTTGCCGTCGATTGCTGACATGGGAATCCTCCGCGATAGAGTGGACACGTGTCCGGTTACGGATCGGACAGTACCGGACACGTGTCCGGTTAGCCAAGTGGAGGGTTGATGAACGCAGCTCGGCGGCGCGCCGACGCGACGGAGAACCGTGCGCGCATCATCGAGGTCGCGCGTGCCGTCATCGCGCGCTCCGACGAGGTGAAGCTGAACGCGATCGCCAAGGAGGCGGGCGTCGGGCAGGGCACCTTGTACCGCCACTTCCCGACGCGGGAGGCGCTTTTCGCCGAGGTGTACGCCTACGACGTCGACGAGCTCGTCGCGGCAGCGCCCGCACTGCTGACCGAGTACGAACCGCTCGCCGCGTTGCGCCTGTGGTTCGACCGGGTGGCCGACTACGCGCGAGTCAAGCGTGATGTGTTCGCCGCGGTCGAGGCGGGCGTCCAGCGTGATCTCGCAGCGCACAGCCACGGTCCGATCGGCGACGCACTGACCGCGCTGCTCGTCGCTGGCAAGGCCGATGGCACGATCCGTCCGGACGTCGACGCGCGCGACGTCATCCTGCTCATCGGCTATCTTTCCCGGCTCGACGAGGCCGAGTGGGACGCCCGCGCGCGGCACCTGCTGGGGCTCGTCGTGGACGGCCTGCGTCGCCGGGACTAGCCGCCGGTACGCGGAACGCAAACTCGCGTGCAGGGACAAGCCGTGTGAGCCTGCCTGACACCCAACGGCCCAGACGTCCGGCCACGCTGCCACCTGTCTCAGTTATTTGGCGGATCCGCTATCCACCCGCCATCGCAACTGAGAATCCGCCAAGATAGGCACCGAGTGCTCCCTGCAACCGTAGACAGGCGCGCGGATGATTCTGGTCTCCGATTGGGCTCCGCGGCTTGAAGAGTGCCCGATACGCCGCGACACTCCTCGACACGGTGATTGATAAAAATGCTGCCGTGACGTAAATAAATGAACCCTGGTCGGCATCATCTGTTATCGGTGTGACACACGCCAGCCGCTTTCTCTTAATCAGCGGGTTCGGGGTTCGGGTCCCTGATGTCGCACCATCACCCCAGTTCAGAGCACCTGGGGTTTTTGCTTTCAAGATCACGGCCAACCGTTACCCAACCTTTTGGCCGCTGACTCCGTACCTAGCCCGTCTTGCAGCGCCGCGGCTGTCTCCGGGTTCGCGACTTTGCGCCCGACATTCACGTCCTGAGTCAAAGACGGCCGCGCGTGCCCGAGCTGGTCGGCAATCTGACGAGGCGTGAACCGGGCCTCGTCCAGAATGGTCGCGCATGTCTTGCGGAAGACGTGCGAGGTCACCCAGGCGAAGCCGTCGGTGCCCCGTGTCGTACGCAGGTCCCGCCGGGTGTTGCTTGGATCACTCCAACCGCCGAGCGAATCCGGAAAGACCGGGACGACGCTACCCGGACGCAGGTCCCGATCCAGGGCGACAAGTCGCCGACGACGACGCAACATGTCGACCGCGGCGGAGACCTTCGTGTCGGCCGAGTCCTCCTCCCCAGGTGATGCGCCGGGACGATCCCGCAGAGCTGCCGACAGGTTGTTGGTCGCCGTTGTCTCTGCCGGGCCCGACTGTTCGACGAGGCGAGTCACGCCGTCGTCGGTCGCGGTACTTGGCGCGTGCGACGAACCCACCACCGTTGTTGTTCGTGAACTTCACTTTCCCTTGCAGGCCAACAGGAAGCCGCGGGCGCGCTATTGGTAGAGGGTCTTCTTGGGGACGCCGAGGTAGGCGGCGAGGTCATCGGTGGTCAGGAGTTTGCTGTTCACGACGACCTGCGGGTGTTGTTCGGCCACTCGGTCGGCCATCGGGGATACGCGCTCTCTGGACGACCGAACGCTCGAGCAGTTCCGGCGCGCCAGCCTCTCGCATCTTCTCGCCGTGTCGGCGAGATGGGAACCCATGATCCGACGGATGCCCATGATCGCTCCGGGGGCCGGAGCGCATTGCACGAAGACGAACGTGCTTAGACGCCGGTCGCGTTACTTGTCGTAGGCGGACGGCGACGATCCAGCGTTATTCCCAGACGTTGCCATCGTCTGCCACCAGTCCGCGCCCGCCATCATTTCCTTGATCTGGCTGTCAGTGAGGTCCGGATGGGCATCGGCGGTGTGCTCTTTGATGCTTCGGAACAGGTCTTCGTCGTCCGCGCCGGTGAACTCGATCCTATCGTGCGACGGATCTACACAGTGGAATCCGCGCATTGGTCCTCCCTCCGAGGATTGACCAATCGATACAAGTGTACGGCGGCGGCAGGGGTTGCGTCTGCTTCTCCCTTTTCATGGCGGGGAGAAGGGTCTACATCTGGACCGTGGGCATGGTGCAGGGACTGATCGACGATGCGCCGGCCTGCGCCGACCTCGTGACTCGGATCGTGCACGAGGAGGAGATCATCCGAGGACGATTGGCGCCGACGCTGGGCGATGCTCTCGCGGACCGGATGCCCACCCCGGCCACCTGAGCGATCCTCCTCCCCACGTAGGTGGGATCAACAAGCGACCGGGCGCGGCGTCCGCGATCTCGGCTGGTCGTCAACGTCTGGTCTCCCGGGCCGCGCTGTCGGTTCCATCCGTTGCGCGGCAACGGATGAGCGCGCGGTGTCGCCCGTGTCGGAGTCCGGACCGGCGACGGTTCCCCGATCATTCGACTGGCCCTGCCGGGAAGCGGCGGCGGACCCGCCGGTCGTGAGCAGATCGCGCGCAGCGTCGACGTACTCATGACCGCCCGGCCCCTGGCAGTTCACGTTTGCTCTGCTCCACCTCCTTGTCGAGATCCGAGATATGGAATACGGTATCTCGCCAAGACCAGCATGGCGACGTAACGATGCGTAGTCCGGTCCCGGCTCCACCGGGTTTCGTGCTGCCTGCGTCCTACGCCACCAGGTACAACGCACGACCGGCCGGGAGGGCTCAATGACTGAGAACGCGGCGTCCGGGACGCCGACGGAGGCCGACGAACGGCCGCCGCCTCAGGGCTGGCGCCGACTACGCATGGTGGGGCCGGGCCTGGTCATGGCGGCCACCGGTATCGGCGCAGGCGACATGGTCAACGGGCTCAACGCGGGCACCAACTACGGCGTGCTGCTGTTGTGGGCGATTCTGCTCGGCAGCGTTCTGAAGTACCCGTTGAGCGAGGGGATCGGACGCTTTTACATGGCGACGCGAAAAACGCTGGTCGCCGCATGGCACGACCTGAGCCCGGTCGCGTCCGGTTATTTCATGGTTTTCTTCGTACTCGCGACATTCATCACCTCGGCCGGAGTCACCTCTGCCGCGGG
Source organism: Prauserella cavernicola (assembly GCF_016595675.1). Taxonomy (GTDB): domain Bacteria; phylum Actinomycetota; class Actinomycetes; order Mycobacteriales; family Pseudonocardiaceae; genus Prauserella_A; species Prauserella_A cavernicola. The sequence goes on from NZ_JAENJH010000003.1 coordinate 727,984, forward strand.
GCTGGCGATGTCGGCACTGTTTCCCGGCGTGATGCCACTGTGGGCCTGGGCCGCCTCGCATGCGCTGCTCGGGTTCCTGCTCGTGTGGTTCGGCCGGTACGGATTGATCGAGCGGGTCATGACGGTGCTCGTCCTGGTCCTGTTCGTCACCGTGGTCACGCTGGCGTTCCTCACCGAGCCGGACGTCAGCGAGCTCGGCTCGGTCCTGCTGCCCAACGTGCCCGACGGGGCCGCACTCGGGATCCTGGCACTGATCGGTGGGATCGGCGGTTCGCAGGCTCTGGCGTTCTATCCGTACTGGGTCCGTGACCGGGGCTGGAACTCCCCGAAGTGGATCCCGATGATGCGCATCGACCTCGGCTCGGGCTACGTCGTGACCGGTGTGTTCATGGTCGCGATGATGTTCGTCGGGGCCGGGCTGCTGTACGGAACCGGTCAGGACATCAGCGGCGCCACCGGCCTGGTCTCGTTGGCCGACCCGATGGCCGAGCGGCTCGGCGTGCTCGCGAAGCAGCTGTTCCTCGTCGGATTCTGGGCGGCGGCGACGAGCACGATCTTCGGCGTGTGGCACGGCAGTAGCCATTTGTTCGCCGATTTCGTCCGGGTGATCCGAAAGGTTCCCGAAGAGCACGCGCAACGAATTCTCAGCCCGTCCGGAAAATGGTTCCGCTCCTATCTGCTGTTCACCACGTTCCCGCCGATGGTGCTGCTCGTTCTCGACCAGCCGGTGCTGCTCGTGGTCACCTATTCCGCGCTCGGAGCCGTGTTCTTCCCCTTCCTTGCTGGCACGCTCATGTGGTTCCTGAACTCTCGCTCCATTCCGGATGCGTACCGGAACCGGTGGCTCGGGAACCTCGCCATCGCGGGGAGTGGCCTGTTCTTCGTCGTCTTCGGCGTGCTGGCCGTGCTCGGCCTGGTGTAGTGGCGTCGCCACGCAACTTGGAATACGATATCTCGTACATCGATCAAAGGTAGGTGAGTCAGTGTCCATCACTGCGGTGCGCGCCCGAGGGGTCCGGATCCCGGTGAAGGCTGGCATCAGCCAGTCGACCCGCAAGCTCGTCCAGCGGGACTACGTCATCGTGACCATCGAGGACTCCGAGACCGAGGCCGTGGGGGTCGGCGTGTCCTACGTCGGCACGGCGGGCGGCCGCTCGGCGGCCGAGGCGATCGACGACGTCCTGGCCTCCACCCTGCTAGGCGCCGACCCCGGCGACATCGCCGGGCTGTGGGCACGGCTCTACCAGGAGAGCCTGATGCAGGGCCGCCGCGGAATGGTCGTGCGCTGTCTCGCGGCGATCGACATCGCGCTGTGGGACCTGGCCGGCAAGCGCGCCGGTCAGCCGCTGGCCCGACTGCTCGGTGGCCGTAGCGGCGGGATTCCGGCCTACGCCTCCGGTGGTTACTACCGCGCGGGCGACCCCGACCCTGCCGCCACCGTGCGGGCCGAGATCGAGCTGAACCGCTCGCTCGGGTTCGTCGACCACAAGATCAAGGTCGGCGGCCTGCGCCCGACAGAGGACGCCAAGCGCGTCGCGGCCGCCATCGAGGTGATCGACGGGACCGGCAGGCTCGCGGTCGACGCCAACAACGCGTACGGAACGCCCGCCGAGGCAATCCTCGCGACGCGGATTCTCGAACGGGCCGCCGGCGACGCGGGCCTGCGGTGGATGGAGGAACCACTGTCGCCCGAGGACATCGCGGGCCACGCGCGCATCGCCTCCGCGGTCGACACGCCGGTGGCCACCGGCGAGATCCACCAGACCAGGTGGGAGTTCCAGAGCCTGCTCACCCAGAACGCGGCGGCGATCCTGCAAGCCGACGCGGGCGTCGTGGGCGGCGTGTCGGAGTGGCTCACGATCGCACGCACCGCGCTGACCTTCGGCGTTCCCGTGGCGCCGCACTGGCACGCGAACCTCCATGTGCACCTTGTGGCGGCCAGCGAGAACGGCCTGGTCGTCGAGCACTTCTCGAAGGACAAGGGCATCTACAACCTCGAGGAGATCATGACGCCGGAGAGCAGGCTGGCCTTCGTCGACGGGCAGGTCATCGTGCCGGAGCGGCCCGGCATCGGTTGGGAGTTCGACGAAGCCATGATCGGCAAGTACGAGCTCTAGTCAGGGGTGTCTTTCGTGACCAATGGTGGGGATGCCGGCCGTTCGAGCGAGGTTCCGTTGCTCGCCTCGCTCGAACGGCCGAGGAAGCTGGGCGACATCGTCCTGGATCAGGTGCGCGAGCTGATCGTGTCGAAGCGTCTGGCTCCCGGTTCGCGGCTCAGCGAGGCGAAGATCGCCGGCATCCTCGAGGTCAGCAAGACCCCGGTCCGGGAAGCCTTGCTGCAGCTGCGGATGATCGGTCTGGTCGAGATCGTGGACGGTTCCGCGCACGTCGTGGTGCCGTCGGCGATGCTGATCCGGGAGGCATACGAGGTGCGGTCCGGCCTGGAGGCGCTGACCGCCCGGCTGGCCGCCCAGCGCGCGGACGTCGGCCACCAGAACGAGATTCTCGCCGCGGCCGACGCCTCGCACCTGGCCGCCAAGAACGGGGACCGGCGCGCCTTCGCCGAACACGACCACCGCTTTCACTGGAGCATCGCTGTCGCCTCGGGCAACGACACCGCCCGGAACCGGGTCGAGGAATCGCTGATCCTGTGCCAGACGTTGCGGCAGCGCGACGTGCTGTCCGAATGGGACTCACAGGTCTGCGGGGAGGCGCATGTGGACATCGCCAACGCGATCCGCGACCGGGCCGCGGGTGCCGCGGCCGAGCTGGCTGCCGCCCATGTCACTTACGTCATGGCCAAGATCCTGGCGCAGTTCACGAACGAGTAACCGATCAGTGCGCGCCCGCCAGCCCCGGCTGCCGGGACAGGGTGAAGCGCGCACGGCAAGGAAAGGTCTCACGTAATATGGATTACGGGCTCACCGGGAGTGTCGCGGTGGTGCCGGGCGGCACCTCCGGACTCGGGCTCGCCACGGCGCGGGCACTCGCGGCCGAAGGCGCGCGTGTGGCGATCGGAGGCAGGCGAGGTGACCTGGCCGCCGAGCTCGCGGCCTCGCTGCCCGCCGCGATCGGAGTCGGCGTGGACATCATGGACCCCTCGGGCCCGGCCGCGCTGGTCGAGGCGGCGCGCGAGGCGTTCGGTCCGGTCGACGTTCTGGTGCTCAACGGGGGAGGGCCGCCACCGGGTTCCGCGGCGGAGCTGACCGTCGACGACGCCACCGCGTCGGTCGAGCGGCTGCTGCTGCCACACATCCGGCTCGTGGAGGCGGTGTTGCCGGGCATGCGTGAGCGCGGGTGGGGCAGGATCGTCGCGATCGGCTCGAGCGGCATCCAGTCACCGATCGACGGGCTGGCGGCGTCGAACACCGGCCGGGCCGCGCTCGCCGGCTACCTGAAGAGCCTCGCGAGCGAGGTCGCCGCCGACGGGGTGACGGCGAACCTCGTGCTGCCGGGCAAGATCCGGACCGACCGGCTCGTCTCGCTGAACGAGGCTGCCGCCGCCCGCCAGGGCGTCGACGTCACCGAGGTGGACGCGGCGTCGAAGGCGAACATCCCGGCGGGCCGCTTCGGCACCCCCGACGAGTTCGGCGCGGTCGTGACGTTCCTGGCGAGCAGGGCGGCGTCCTACGTCACCGGCACGCAGATCCGTTGCGACGGCGGCCTGGTCCGCACGCACTGACCAACCGAGGAGAACTCATGCGCTTGGCAACCATCCGCACTTCCGCCGGTGAGGTGGCGGCGATCGTCCACCCCGAGCGCGGGGTGGCGTCCGTGTCGAACCTGGTCGGCGAGGCCGCGGGAGACGTGCTGTCCCTGGTCGCGGGAGGCCGGTTCGCCGAACTGAGCGAGCGGGCGGATGCCGCCGCCGACGACGTGTTCGTACCGCGCGAGTCGGTCACGTTCGCCGCGCCGTACCGGCATCCCCGCAAGATCTGGGGAATCGGGCTGAACTACGTCGACCACGCGGCGGACCTCTCGGAGCAGGTTCCCGAGGAACCGGCGTCGTTCATCAAGGGCGACCATACGATCATCGGCCCCGGCGACGCGATCCCGGTGCCGAGGCACAGCGACCGGACCACCGCCGAGGCCGAACTCGGCCTGGTGATCGGGAAGTACTGCCGCGACGTGTCCGAGGCCGAAGCGCTGGACCACGTGTTCGGCGTGTGCCTGGTGCTCGACCAGACCGCGGAGGACATCCTCGAGCGCAATCCCCGGTTCCTGACGCGGTCGAAGAACTTCCCCGGGTTCTTCTCGTTCGGCCCGGAGATCGTGCCCCTCGACGAGGTCCGCGGCTCCCTGGCCGACGTCGAGGTGTCGACCGTGCTCAACGGCGCGGTGCACCGGACGAACACGGTGGCGAAAATGCGCTACTCACCGGAGTTCCTGGTCAGCTTCCACAGCGCGGTGATGCCGCTCTACCCCGGCGACATCATCTCCACGGGCACCCCCGGGGCGGCTCGGATCAGCCCCGGCGACGTCGCCGAGTGCCGCATCCCGGGCATCGGCACGCTCACCAACCCGGTGGTGGGGTCCAGCTGACAGCGACCGGTGTCGGTTCTGGCCGGGCCGCTGGTCCGGCTTTACCGGTCATCATGGTGTCGGAGTCCACGCATCGGTCAGGAGCTTCGACTCGGCGGCGGTCAGCGTGACCGCCCCGGCGGCAACGTTCGAGCGGGCGTGACTCACGCTCGTCGTGCCCGGGAGCGGGACCACGTCGAGGCCGTGGGCGAGGCTGTGTACCCACGTGATCGCGACCTGGCCGGCCGTCACCTGGTGTGCCGTCGCGATCTCCTGAAGGAGTACCTGCCTGTGATCATCCGACGGGCTGGCCGTTGCTGCCACTGACACGCGCGCCATCGCTGGTGCCTGTGTCCAGGGAGACGTTCCATTCCTCGGTGATGGTGGCTGTGCCTGCCTCGGTGACGGTGTCTTCACGTCCTCGGAGACGGCTGCGGAACACGTGTGCCGCGGCGATTACTGCGACGAGGTAAGTAATCGGCCACCACCGCCTCGTTCCTGACCGCGTGCCGGGCGTAGGAGGATGCGTGGTCCCGACGTGCCGGCGCATCCTCCGCCCTGCCAGCGAGCCGTCAACTCGTGGCCTTCTTGACAAGTGCGGTGATCGCCTTTTCCGCTTTGTCGCCCAGTTCGGTCACGGCGTAGGACGTGGGCCACAGTCCGCTGTCGTCGTCGAGGTTCGCCTCGGTGGTGAAGCCGAAGGTCGAGTAGCGCTCCTTGTCGACCTGGCCGCTGCGGAAGAAGCACACGACCTTGCCCTTGCGCGCGTAGGCAGGTTGTCCGTACCAGAGCTTCGGAGACAGTTCTGGAGCGTTGGCGGTGATGATGGCGTGGATGCGTTCGGCCACCGCTCGGTCGGATGCCTCCATCTCGTCGATCTTCGCCAGGACGTCGAGTTCCGCGGCGGCGGCCTTGTTACCCCGTCCCTGGGTTGCCTCTTTCTTCAGCTCCGCGGCGCGCTCCTTCATGGCAGCGCGTTCTTCCTCGGAGAATCCGCCCGTGCTCGTCGTGCCGGTGTGTGCGCTCATCGATGTCTCTCTCCTGACCGTGTTCGTTCGAAGCACTTCGGACGCTAGCCATGTCGGTGAGCGGATGCTTCTTGATTCCTGATCAATGACCCATTGCGGTACGAACCAGCCAGACCGGTCAGGAATCAAGAAGCATCCGCCCGGTCGCGGTGCCTAGCGTGATCACCATGAACAGCACCACGCTTTCTCTCGACGTCATCACCATCGGAGTGCCGGACATGGAGGCCGCGCGAGCTTTCTACTCGTCGGCCTTCTCGGCCGCGGCGACCGGCGACGACCACACCGCGGGGCTGGACCTGCACGGCAGCGGACAGCTCGCTCTTCGCCAGCTCGCCGCGCTGGCCACCGACTCCGGGGCGAGCTCGGCGACCTCGGGTTTCCGGGGCTACGTTCTGTCCGCCATCGTCGACCAGCCCGCCGAGGTCAAGGCCCTGCTCGACGCCGCCGTCGTTGCGGGCGCGACGGTGGTCAAGTCGGCGAAGAAGGCTCTGTTCGGCGAGTTCATGGCCACCTACCAGACACCGGACGGGGCCGTCTGGAAGCTCGCCGCCGCGTCCAAGAAGGACGCCGGTCCCGTCCCCGATCCTCCGAAGCCGACCGAGACGGCCGTCTATCTCGGCGTCGAAAGGCCGAAGGAATCCAAGGTGTTCTACGAGTCCCTGGGGATGTCCGCCGATCACGACTACGGTGACAAGTTCGTCGACTTCACCATCGCTGGCGGCGGGTGCCGGCTGGGTCTGCTGCCGCGGAAGGCCCTTGCCAAGGACGCCGGTGTCGACGAGAACGGCGACGGCTTCTCCGCGCTCGTGCTCACTCACACCGCCACCTCCCGTGCCGATGTCGATGCACTGCTCGCCGCCGCGAGCTCGGCCGGTGGCCGGGTCACCTCCACGCCGGCCCACACCGACCAGGGCGACTACTCCGGGCGGTTCACCGACCTCGATGGTTACCACTGGAGGATCACCGCCGCCTGAGTGAACTACTCGATCGTGGACCCCGTGATCCGCGACGACCGGGTCACGGGGTCGACTCGCTCCGTCGGCGATCGCTGCCATCGCGGCCAAGGCTGTGGTTGAAGCCGCAGGAGATGTCGATGCGGGCGAGCGTCGGACATCGGGTGCACGATGTCTGGCCGGAGGTTGGCGTGGCCGGATCCCCTAGCGGCCGTCATCCACGATCAGACGATCCTCGGTCCACGTTCAGCACGATCATCGTTCCGGCTCGGCAGGTGTCGCACCGACAGCGCTCCACCGCCTCACGCCGGGCCGCGGGCTAGGAACCGCCGTCCGCGGTCCTGCTCCTGCGCGAGGAGGTACCCCGTTCCTCCAGGCGATCCTCACGCGGGTCGCTCTCTGACCTGAGCGGCCGCAGGCTCCCTGGCCGCTGATTCGACGGCTGCTTCGGAAGGCGGGTATGCGTCGCGCAGACGGTGCATGGTCGCCATCACGACGGCGCGGACGTCGGTCTCGCGCAGTGGTTCGGAGAACAGCGCCGAACTGAGCGAGAAGCCCTCGATCAGCGCGAACAGCAGGAGCGCCTCCCGGTGCAGCGCCTCCTCGTCGATCGTGCGGTCGGCCAGCGCATCACGCAGCAGCGAGCGGATCATCTCCGTGCCCGCGAGCGAGGTCGCAGCGATGTCGGCCGCGAACTCCGGGTCCGTGCGCGCCATGACGCGGTATTCGACCAAGGCGATGTTCTCCTTGCGCTCCTGCTCGCTGGTGGGTGCGGCGAAGGTGATGACGTCCGTGATCCGGGTCGCCGGGTCGTCGGACATCGTCGCGTCGCGGCGCACGGCGCGCTGGATGAGGACGCCCAGGGTGAAGCGCATGACCTCGCGGAGGGTGTCGCCGAAGTAGTGCCGGATGCTCCCGATGGCCAAGCCGGTGCGTGCGGCGATCCGGGCGAGGGTCACAGCGCGGAGCCCGTGTGTGGCGATCTCGTCGATCACGGCGTCGGCGACCTGTTCCCGGCGGGCATCCGGGTCGACTCTCTTGGGCATGCTTTCACCTTAGCGCTTCTAGCATGCACATGCTATTTTGTTGGCATGAGCGTGCTAAATAACTCTCGTGGCGGTGCTCCTCCCCGGTCACGGCCTTGGACAGGACGAGACGTGAATTGGGACAGTGCGGCGCGGAAGGGGCCTCAGGGCGACGGCCGGATCGACGGCTTCGACGGGCTCGAAGGTCTCGACGGCGATGGGGGAGCACTGTCGACGCCCGCTCCGGAGCCGGGAGCGCCGTTGCCGCCGTTTCGCCCTTCGCTCTCGCTGCAGCGCACGCGATTCGCGGTCGAGCTTCCCGATGCGTCGACGGCGACGGTCGATGTCGATCACCTGTCGGGGCGGGCGTCGCTCTACCGGGACGACCGGCACGTGCGGACCTCCGACATGCCGGTCCGGTTCCCACTCGGCTCGGAAAGCATCGACATCGCCGCGAGCAGGTACGGAATGCAGCGGATCCACCTGATCAGCGCGGACGGCAGCGAGCGACGTCTCGATCCAGCGCAGGGAACGCCCGAGTACTGGCGCGCCCAACTGTCCCGGCGGCATCCCGGGGTCGGGCGCGCCCTCGCTGCCTGCGCCGTCATCGTGCTGACGGTCAATCTGATGCTCCTCGCCCCGCAGTTGCTCGAGCTGGTCACCCATCTACCGCTCTGGGCGGATCACTTCAGCCCGTTCGTCTCGCCCATCGACCTGCCGGCATGGGCGAACACGGCTCTCACCGTCACCGCGGCCCTCGCGGGAATCGACCGAGCGCTCACCTTCCGCCATCACCGGCTCCTGGACGCCGAGACCGACGGGATCGGGAGCTGAGGTCCCCGAACCAGCCGGTCAACGTTGCCGCCTGATCGAGCTTCTCAGCGCTCTCAACCAAGAACACCCAACCGCGCCGCACCCTCGTACCCGACTGCGGCTTGACAATGGAGAAACCCATGCGATCACGTCTTCGACCCCCGAGTCGATCCCGGCGCCTCGCGACCGGGCTCGCTGCGGCCGCCACGCCGATACTCCTGCTCACCGGTTGCACCGCCGCTGCTCCTTCACCGGACTCTGGCGCGGATGCGGACCTCGGCGCCTACCTCGGGCAAGAGCTCGACTGGGGCGGGTGCGAGGACACCGCGACGAGCGCGGCGGACGCCGAGCTGTTCGCGAATCCCGCGCTCGAGTGCGCCTCGGTGGAGGTGCCGCTCGACTACGGCGATCCGGAGGGCGAGCGGGCGCAGGTCGCGCTGCTGCGCCTGCCCGCCACGGGTGAGGCCGAGGGTTCGCTGCTGGTCGACCCGGGAGGCCCGGGAGGTTCCGGCACCAGCCTGGTCGCGTCGACCGTGCCGCTGTGGCAGGCCAGCCCCGTCGCCGAGCGCTTCGACATCGTCGGCTTCGATCCTCGCGGGATCGGGTCGTCGACCCCGGCTGTCGACTGCTACACCGACGAGGAGTACGACGCGGGCGACGTGCCGCGATTCGGTGCGGTGTACGACGTCACGAGCGCCGAGCAGGCGGTCGAGCTCGCAGAGCGCTGCACCGAGGGCTCTGGCGGCGTCGCGAACCTGGTGAACGCCGGGTCGGCGAACGTTGTGCGCGATATGGACCTCATGCGAGCGGCGCTCGGTGATGACAAGCTGACCTATCTCGGCTACAGCTACGGCTCGGAGCTCGGCGCCATGTACGCCGCGACCTACCCCGAGAAGGTCCGCGCGATCGTGCTCGACGGGGCCGTCGCTCCCGACCTGACGGCGAGTGAGTTCCGCCTCTCCTCATTCACCGGCGTGCAGGCCCGGTTCGACGACCTCGCCGCGCTCTGCGCCGAATCGCCCGACTGTGTACTCGGCACCGATCCCGCGGCTGCGAACGATCGTCTGCACGAGATCGTGCGGCCCCTCATCGAGACGCCGGCGCCGACGGCCAGCGGCCGAGACGTCAGTGTCTGGGACGTCTACCTCGGCATCACCGGCGGCCTGTACTCGGAGGCGAATTGGCCCGACATCATCTCCGCTCTGACCGCGCTCGAGGCCGGGCGCGCCGACGAGATGCTCGCCCTGCGCGACATCTTGTACACCCGCACCGCGGACGGCGCCTACGGCACGGACATGGACACGAACATCGCCGTGCGGTGCATGGACTCGCCCCGCCTGACGCCCGAGGAACAGACCGCGCTCGCACGCGAGATCGGGGAAGCCGCGCCGATGTTCGACCTCGACGTGTTCACGGCAGGGAAGTACCACAGCGAGTGTGAGGCGTGGCCTGCGCCGCCCACGCGCGGGGAGCCCTGGCTCGGCGATGTCGAGGGCCTCCCCGAGACGCTCGTCGTGTCGGTCACCGGTGACCCTGCGACGCCACACGAGGGCGGTGTCGCGATGGCTCGAGCCCTCGGCGGAAGCCTGCTCACCGTCGACGGCAAGCAGCACGGCGCCTACCTCCTCGGCGGCAGCACGTGCGTCGACGACGTGGTCAACGCGTATCTCCTCGACCTCGAATCCCCGCCCGCCGACGCCCGCTGCAGCCTGTGACCCGCTCGATGGGCTTACCGAGAGCCCACCCTCAGGGCCACGGGTGCGTACTCGACAGCGTCGCCGTCCGCGCAGCTGCGTGTCGCCGCCGCACACCGTCGCCGGTCTGATCAACGAAGCCGGCGTTGTTCTGCGGCGGCGGGCCGTGATGGTCATGGCCGCCGGGTCGACGGGGGCCCGTGATGTCGGGCCCGACTTCATCCTGGCGAGATGAGGCGCCGTGGTGGCGGGGGCGTGGACGATCGCTGCTACCCGTCGGAGGGACCATCATGAGTGAGCCGAGGACTGACGCCCCGCCGATCGTGCTGATCCACGGCCTGTGGATGACACCTCGGAGCTGGGACCGCTGGGCCGCGTACTACCGCGGCAAGGGATACGAGGTCGTCGTGCCGGCTTATCCGGGCTTCGAGATCGAGGTGGAGGCGCTGCGCGCGAAGCCCGAGATCATCGCCGAGGCGTCGGTGCCGGACACACTCGAGCATCTCGTGCGCGTGGTCGAGGGCCTGAACGCGCCCCCGATCATCATGGGCCACTCCTTCGGCGGGACGTTCACGCAGCTGCTGGTCAACCGTGGCCTTGGTGCGGCGGCCGTGACGATCGACTCGGCCCCGCCCGAGGGGGTGCGGGTCAACCCGCCGTCCCAGATCAAGTCCCTGTTCTCGATCCTGTCGAATCCCGCCAACCGGCACCGTGCGGTGGGCTTCACCAAGGAGCAGTTCCACTACGCGTTCGCCAACACCTGCACCCGTGAGGAGTCCGACGCGGCTTACGACCGGCTCCACATCCCGGCGCCCGGCAGCTGGGTGTGGGCGTACGGCCTGATCGCCAACTGGAAACCGGGTCACCAGGAGACCTGGGTCGACTACGACCTGGACGATCGTGCGCCGTTGTTGTTCATCATCGGTGGTAAGGACCACCTGATGCCGCCTTCGGTGGTTCGCGCGAACGCCAAGAAGTATCGCAACTCCGAGGCGTTGACCGACACCCACGAGTTCCCGGACCGGTCCCATTTCACCGGTGTCGAGCCAGGTTGGGAACAGGTGGCGGACTACGCCCTCGACTGGGCGATCAGCCACGCGCGCACGCGCCAGAGCTGACCGGCGTCGTCCGGCCCGGCGAGGCCGTTTTGCACAGGAGCCGAAGCCGGGTGTCCGGCCGGTCCGTCACGCTCGGTGTGCCGGACCGGCCGTCAGGCTCACCAGTGTCTCGGCCAGCACCTGCGCGGGATCGATCAGCGGCACGGCCACGTCGTCCGGACTCAGGCCCAGCGGGATCTCGGTGCATCCGGCGATGATGGCGTCGGCGCCGTCTTGCACGAGCGCGTTCGCGGCCGCGTGCAGGCCGGCGAGGTCCTCCGGTGTCCACTGTCCGCCCTTGATCGACCGGATCGCCCGCATGACCGACTCCTGTGCGGCCGCAGTGGTGACCACGGTCTCGATCCCGTGGTGCGCGAGCCATGCCTGGTAGAAGCCACCCTGGACGGTGCCGGTGGTGGCCAGCAGGCCGACCCGGCCGATCGGCCGCGCCGATGAGGAGAGCCGCTGTGCCACGGCATCGATCATGTGCACGATGGGTACGCCGACCTTCTCGGCGATGCCGTCGATAAAGGCATGCGCGGTGTTGCACGGAATGGCGATCTGCGTTGCGCCGGCCTCACTGAGCCGGCGCGCGCCGGCAACGAGCCACGGGGTGGGGTCGGGTCCGCGCCCCTGCAGAGCTTCGCTCCGGTCGGGGACGGTCGGGTCGGCCCAGATCACGACCCGGCGATGGTCTTGGTCACGCGTGGCCGGTGTCGCATTGATCAGCTTGCGGTAGAAGTCAGCGGTGGCCGCAGGGCCCATTCCGCCGAGAACACCGATCAGGTGAGCGCCCCGCTCAGTGGTGAATTGCATTGGCGCTCCAAGAGGACAGTGATTGGTCTGGCCCGTGTTCTCGTGTGAACCACGGGCCGCGTCGGGCACCAGGCGCATCAGCGGATGGCTCCGCGAACCGCCCTGCCCGGTCGTGCTTCCGGGAGCATCTCGTTGTCTCGGACCACGAACTCACCCCCGACGAGTACGTGACGCATTCCGGAGGAAGCCTGGTTGGGACTCGCGTACGTGGCGCGATCGGTGAACGCGGTGGGGTCGAAGACGACCACGTCGGCGTCCGACCCCACGCTGAGTGTTCCCTTGCGGCGCATGTCGGGCGAGACGGAGGCCAGGATGTCGGCGGGTACCTGCGTCAGGCGCCGGATCGCCTCCGCGTCGGACAACGCCCCCGTCTCGCGCACCATGGTGCGCCAGAAGCGGGCGAACGTTCCGGCCGAGCGGGGGTGGGACCTGGCGTCGCTGGGCAGCGGCCAGCCCGTCGCGGCCGCACCGGAGGCCGTGACGAAACCGATGGCGTCCGATGCCACCGCCGTGTCGGGAAAGATCAGCGCCCGCCGCATGACGTCGCGGTCATCGGCCTCGCCCTCGTCGAGGTAGTGCGCGATGACGGCCTCGCCGGGCGTGGTTCCGCGCAGTTCGAGCAGGCGCTCGGCCGAGGCGATCCGTTCCCCGGTGCGCGCCACCACGATGTTCTGTGGGCCGATGCCCAGCAACGGCAGGTTGTCGGGATGCAGGAACGGGGCGGCCACCGCGGTCATCCCGGCTCCGTACGGGTAGCCCTCGGTGGTGACCCGATGGCCTTCCGCGAGCGCCTTCTCCACGGCCGCGTGGACGTCATCGATGGCGCGCAACGATGTCGAGTTCACGTGGCAGACGTGCATGTGTGCACCCGTGCCGCGGGCGGCCTCGACGATCTCCGCGATTCCGTCGTAGGCGGTGCGGCTGTCGCCGGTCTGGTTCTTGTACCGGGCGTGGGTGAACGTCGGTACGTCGTGACGCCGGGCGAGCCGCGCGATCTCGATGTACTCCTCGCGCGTGGTCTCCGGTGCGTACCCAGCCAGCACCCCGATTCCCAACGCACCGGCACCGAGCTCGATCTCGAGATGTTCCACGACCGTGGCGAGTTCCCGCTCGGACGCCGGCTGCTTCCAGGCCGGCCTGCCCAGGCCGGAAAGCAGGGCTTGCACACTCGCCCCGATGTCGATCCCGCCCAGCACGCGCATCCGGACACCGGCCCACGAGGCGGAGAATCCGTAGTTGATCGGCCGTCCCTCGTTCGCGGCCAGGCGGTAGGCCATCGCGACAGGGCTGACGCCTGCCTCGAGTTCCAGCGCGGTGGTGACGCCATCGAGTGCCTGCATCTGCATCGACGACACGGACTGGCCGTGGCTGTGCAGGTCGATGAAGCCGGGCGCGATGGTCATGCCCGTCACGTCGAGGACGGTCGCCTCAGTGGCGGGGACGGCGCCGATCGAGCGGACACGGCCGTCGGCGATCTCGACCGGTGTGACGGCGTCGAGTCCGGAGGCGGGGTCGACGACTCGCCCTCCGACGAATACCAGCGACCCGCTGTTCTCAGGGGGCAAGGTGCACACTCATTCCCGGGCCGACCGGAAGGTCGGCGAAGTAGAAGACGGCAAGGATTCCGGTCCATGCGACGAGGAAGGCCGGTGCGAACGGCAGAATTCGCGTGACGAAGGTGCCCAGCCGCATGTCCGGAGCCCACTGCTTGGCCATGGCGAGCACTAGCCACAGATAGATCGTCATGGGTGACAGTGGGGTGGAGACCGAGTCACCGATCCGGTGCGCCGCCTGGATCACCGCCGGGGAGAGCCCGCTCAACATCAGGGCAGGCACCACCACCGTCGCCTCGAGCGACCAGAGGCCGGCTCCCGAGGTGATCAGGACGTTCAGCACGCACGAGATGAGGATCAGAATCACCAGGGCGCCGAAGCCGCCGATGTTCAGTGTTTCGATGAGGCTGGAGAGTTGAACGGCGAGAACGACGGCCAGGTTCGAGTAGTCGAGCACCGCGAGCGTCTGTGCGACCACGAACATGAGGACGATGAAGCTCGCCATTCCCGCCACTGATTTCTGCATCAGTGTCAGGCTGTCCTGTCCCTCACCGCGCTCGCCTCGCCGACGTACGGCGCGCACGTAGGTGAAGCCGAACACGAAGAACAGGGTGGAGATGACCACGGGCAGGGAGGACATCAGCGGGGAGCGGACCAGCCCGCCGTCCTCGCCCTGCCAGGGGCTGCCCGGGATCAGTGCGCTGGCGATGAGCATCGCGAACGCGATCGCGGTGGTCCCCACCGAGATCAGAACGGCCTTGCGCTCGTGCGGGGTGATGCGGTGGTCGGGGGTGTCGGTCGCGGCGGCGGCGTCGTCGCTGTCGTTGTCGGCCGCGTCGTCGTTCGCGGGAGCGCTCGGCAGGTACATCCGCAGGCGGGGTTCCAGGACACGGTCGATGATGAAGCCGCCGACCAGCGGAAGGATGAGACCGGTTGCCGCTGCGAAAAACCAGTTCATGAGCACGTGGCTCGGGGGAGCCGCGATGTCGACCATCTCGGCCGCGCTCTGGGTGATCCCGCTGAAACTGACGTCGAGGGTGCCGACGAGCACGCCGCCGCCGTAGCCGGCCGCGACCACCGAGAACGAGCCCATCAGCCCGGCCAGGGGATTGCGTCCGACCGCGCGGAAGATGAGCGCGGCCAGTGGCGGAATGACGATCATGGACGCGTCCGACATGACGTGCCCTTGCGCGGCCACCAATGCGACCGCGTACGGCGCCAACTTGGCCGGTACGCGCGAGAACAGCAGCCGGACGAGCGCCTCGAGACCGCCAGACCCCTGCGCGACACCGATCCCCAGAAGTACGACGAGCACCGGGCCGAGGGCCGGGAACGTCACGAAGTTCTCGACCGCCGTGGACGCCAGTTCGACCAACGCGGACGGCGCGAGGGCCGACCGCACCTCGACCGCGTCGGGCGAACCGGGAACGACCGTCGAGACGCCGACCGCTGACAGCACCGCCGAGAGGCCCAGGATGATCACGAAGAGGCCGGCGAACAGCACGAGAGGGTTCGGGACCCGGTTGCCCACTCTCTCCACGACGCCGAGTATTCGGTCGATCCGCGAGGCGGGGGGCGCAGCAGAGTCGGAGCTCATGAGCTCACGACCTGGAACACCAGACGTATGACGCCGGGACCGGATACGCCGCTCCGCGTCGTGATGTGGGCTGAGGTCATGACCGCGTACGGTAGGGTTCAGGCCATTGAGGCATCGCCAAATGCAGCATATCGACGCGGATCGAGTTCTGATGAAGGAATCGGCTACAGCGCAGCTGTCTGAGGGCGACTTGGAGTTGCTTGACGCTCTCCAGACTGATCCTCGGGCGAGCTGGGCTGACATCGCCGCGGCGATCGGAGTCGATGCGGTCACGGCCGCACGACGGTGGCAGCGGCTGGAGCGTGAGCAGCTCGCATGGTGCACCGTGGCGCTCGGACCGCGCCAGTCACGCTCGCTGCAGCTGTCGGTGTCCGAAATCAGCTGCGTTGCGGGAGCCGCGCCGCAGGTGGCCGAACAGCTGTCCACACTGGCGTGCGTCATCACGGTGCATCACGTCGCGGGCACGTGTGACATCTGGGCGGTCGTGGTCGCTCCGACCATGCCGGAGCTCGCACATCGCCTGATGTACGACATCCCGACGATGCCGGGCATTCTCAGCGTGCGGAACCGGATCGTCAGCCGCTCGTATACGACAGGGCACTGGCGGGTGCGGGCGCTGCCGGACACCAAGGTGGCCGCGCTGCGCGGATCGTCCGCGAGACCGGCTCCCGACACGAGACCGATGGACGAGGTCGACCGCACACTGTTCGTCGCGCTCAGCGGCAACGGACGCGCTTCGTTCGTAGAACTGGCCGAGCATTCAGGTCTCACCGCTCGATCGGTGCAACGCCGGGTGCAACAGATGAGGGCACGAGGCGACATCGAGTTCCGATGTGACATCGCGCGGATGGCCGGGGGATGGCACGCCGCCGCGGTTCTGTGGCTCGACGTCCCGGACGAGTATCTGGACTCGATCGGGTCAGACCTGGGCGGCTGGGCGCAGACCCGAACCTGCATGGCTGTCACCGGGCCACAGAATCTCATGTGGACGGTTGCGCTCCACGACCTCGGCGAACTGCACGCGGTGGTCGAGAAGCTGCGCATGTGCCATCCGGAGGTGCGAATCGGTGACAGGCACGCCGTCCTGCGGACGGTCAAGCTCTACGGCCGCCTGCTTGACGAGAACGGTCGTTGCTACGGCAGTGTTCCGCTGGACTTCTGGAAGCAGGACGCAGATACCCGAACGATGAGTCCTATTGAGAAATAGGCGACCATGCCTCGCTTCCAGCTCGGCCGGGTGCAGCATCAAAGGTTGGTTCAGACCTCCGGACCCTGACCTGATGGTGTGATTCACGCCGGCAGGACTTGAGTCCGACGCGACGTCGGGGTTTGAGCTTCGAGGGTCACTGGTTCATCAACCCGGACAGCAACATCGAGCTCTACCGCACCCTGGAGCGGTTCCTCGCCCACCACCTCGGCGGACGACAGGGCTGAGACGCTTCTGCCCTGGTCATTGGTTGAGGCGGCGCGTCAGGACGTCCAGCATCGATCCGACCTTCTCAACGGTGAGCGAGATGTGACCGTGGTCAGGCTCCAGGTGGGCTCTGACGTCGGTCAGGTTGCGGGAGAGCCACTCGCCGTGGGCGATGGGAACCATGCGGTCCAGCTCCCCGTGCCACAGCTCGACGGGGGCGACGACATCGGCGAGGTCGAAGCCCCAGTCGCCGCCCAGCGCCCGCAGATCGGCGAACCAACCTTCGTCGCCCGCCTCAAGGGCGTGGTCCATGTTCGAGGCGTTGTCCGCGCCGAAGCCACTCGCCATCACGGAGACGTCGACCTCGGGAAAGAGGGACGACAGGTGCGCGGTGACGTCCTCGGGCCGGTTCCCGCGAACCGCGGCCGCCATCTGGCTCACGGCCGCGCGTGCGGCCCGCTCGCCCTCCCTCAGGGTTCCGAACTGGACCTTGTTCTGCTCGCCCATGCCGGCGAGGAAGTCGAGACCCGGTGCGGTGGGGGGAGCGAAGGAGGCATTGATCAGAACGCCGGAGACGCGGTGAGCGTCGACGGCGGCGGTTGCCAGCGCATGAGGGCCCCCGCCGGACCAACCGAACGTGCAGTAGCGATCGATATCCAGGTGATCGATCAGGTGAGCGCCGTCCGCCGCCGACTCGGCCACGGTTCGGCTCGGGACGGGGGCGGACCGGCCGTAGCCCGACCGCGAGTAGGTGACCACGCGGAACCCTCGCTCGAGCACGGGATCGAGCACCGTGCGCATGGGAACAGCGGAACCGGGCATCCCATGATGGAACAGGACGACCGGGGCCTGCTTCGGGCCCAACGACTCGTATTCGAGTTCTCGACCTTCTGGGAGTCGTGCCAGCGGCATGGTCGTCCTTCCGGCTCAGCGGGTGGGTTCCGTCGGTATCGGCCTGGTCAGGCGTCGTTGCCGTGATGTGCGGCGGTGTGGTGCCACCGGGTGGGGTCGTCTTCGAGTTCGGTGCGGTTCCAGTTTCCGCGGTTCGCGGCGGCTTCGTAGGTGGTGTGGAGAAATTCGGCGACGGCGCGGTCGGGGTCGGGTGCGGTGCGGGCGGCCTCGTAGGGCAGCAGGAACTGCTGGTACTCGGTGCTGAAGTAGGCGCCGTCGGGGCCGACGGGCTGCTCGGCGAACCCGGCGGGTTCGGGGTAGGCGTAGGAGTAGAAGGCGCCCTCCTCGCCGCCGCCGGGCCAGAATCCGCAGCTGGACAGCTCCCGGGAGTAGCCCTCGACCATCACCCAGTCCCCGCAGTTGGGCACACCCCCAGGGTGCGGCGGGGCCGTGCGCCCGGAGAAGCGGGTGCAGGCCAGATCCATTCCGCCCCAGAAGAAGTGCACCGGGCTGACCTTGCCGATGAAATGCGACCGGAACTCCCCGATCACCCGGTTGGCCTGCAACAGCTGCCGCCAGAACAGGGTGGCCGCCTCACCGTCGTACGAGGCATGGTCGTAGTCCTCGGCGAACGGGATCGCCGGATCGACCTCGTTCGGGAGCGGCCGGATCGGCGCCTCGATACCCAACTGATCGAGCATGGCCATCGTCCTGGCGTAGAACTCCGCGACCGGCATCGGCCGCAACGGCATGCTCCGCACACCGCCATCGCTGCTACGGACCTCCAGCCGGTGACCGACGAAGTCGAACTCGATCTCGAAAGCCCCCGCCCGGTACGGGATCGACGACGTCGTCAACCCCCGCGCACTGACATACAACGTCACCTGCCACCAATGATTGAGCAACGGAGCATGCGCCATCCGGATCTTGCCCACGACCTGGGTCCACATATGCAACGTCTCACGAGTGGCGGCCCACTCCGCAACCCGCAAACCCGGCCAACTCACCATCGCGGAACTCGTCATCGATCCTCACATCCTTCGGGACACCACAAAAAGGTGGCGATCAGCGGTACTCGGGATTGGCGTTGTCGGGGTGATGGCCCGCGTCCCAGGCCGTGCGCTGGTTGCCGTAGGCCGGGAACCCGCCGGCGCGTCGGATCATCGACGCGAGATGGAGCAGGTTGTAGGTCATGAACGCGATGTTGCGGTTGGTGAAGTCGTTCTCCGGGCCGCCGGAGCCTTCGTCGAGGTAGGAGGGCCCGGGGCCGACCTCGCCGATCCAGCCCGCGTCGGACTGGGGCGGCACGGTGAACCCGATGTGCTGCAGGCTGAAGAGGATGCTCATCGCGCAGTGCTTGAGACCGTCCTCGTTGCCGGTGAGCAGGCAGCCACCGACGCGCCCGTAGTAGGCGTACTGGCCTTGGTCGTTGAGCACGCCGGAGTAGCCGTAGAGCCGCTCGATCACCCGGCGGGTCACCGAGCTGTTGTCGCCGAGCCAGATCGGTCCGGCGATGACCAGGATGTCGGCAGCCAGGACCCGGTCCAGCAGCGCGGGCCATTCGTCGGTGTCCCACCCGTACTCGGTCATGTCCGGGCGGACACCGGTGGCGATGTCGTGATCGACGGCGCGGATCTGGTCGACGCTGACCCCGTTCGCCTCCATGATCGCCACACTGCGGTCGATCACCCCCTGGGTGTGGCTGAGGTCGGGGGAGCGGTTGAGGGTGCAGTTGATGTACATCGCGCGCAGCCCGGTGAAATCGGGTTTCTCGATCGCGGTCATGGTGGTCCTTTCCCGTCCGAAGCCGGACATTGACGGGTGCTTCCGGTTACGGGCGTGCGGCCGGCCACGTCGCGGCCCACCTGGTCGGTGACGTCGGTGAACTCAGTGTGCTTCGTAGGTGGCGAGCCAGGGCCGGGCTTGCCGGCTCGTATCACGATGGGGTGTTTCACCTGCGGCTCCGGGGCAGGATCTGCGCGTTGGGCAGTGCGGGTGCGGGCAGGCGTTGTGGCGTGCCGGTGTAGCCGTCGATGCGGCCGAACTGGTCGGACTCGCGTTGCCATGCCTCGCGGAAGGCCACGATCTCGTCGTGGCCGCGGGCCACGAAGTTCCACCACATCACGATGTCCTCGTCGAACGGGGCGCCGCCGAGCACCAGCACCCGGGCCGGCTGCCCGCCGGGGTTCTCCAGCGTCAGGGTCGATGCGCCGGGCGCGAGGTAGCCGAGATCGGCCGGGGCCAGGCTGGTGCCGGCGAGCACGACCGTGCCGGTGTCGGCGAGGACGCCGTGTTCGTGGGTGGGGTCGACGGCCAGCGTGATGCTGGCCTGCGGATCGAGGACGATCTCCGCCCCGAGCAGCGGGGTGAAGGTCGGCACGGGGGAGGTCTCGCCGGCGAGGTCGCCCAGCAACACTCGCGCGGTGGCGCCGCCGATGTCGATCGAGGGCGGTGTGTGGTGGTGGAAGTCGCGTGCCGTGTGGCGGTGCGCGTCGGGCAGGGCGATCCACAGCTGCACGCCGTGCAGGGTCGTGACGCCCGGGGTGGAGACCTCGGAATGGCAGATGCCGTGCCCGCCGGTCATCAGGTTCAGCTCGCCGGGCCGCAGGATCGCGTGGGTGCCGAGGCTGTCGCGGTGCTCGACCTCCCCGGCGAAGAGCCAGGTCGCGGTCTGCAGGCCGGTGTGCGGGTGCGGGGGCACGTCCATGCCCCCGCTGCGATCGACGGTGGCGGGTCCGAAGTGGTCGGCGAAGCACCATGCGCCGATCAGCGATCGCTTGCGCTGCGGCAGCGTACGCCGGACCGCCATCGCCCGAGGGCCGCCGAGCGGTACCTCCCGTGCGGACAGGACCTCGACCCCGTCCGTGCCGGGTGCGCCGCCAGGGCAGGTGAGTTCGACCGGGACCGTGTCGGTGTTGCTCATGTACTGGTTCCTCAGGCGGCTTCGTCGGATCCGGCCGAAGTCGGCGCTCAGGTGCGGGCGCCGGCTCATTTGGTTGACGTGTCTACAAATATCCGGTTTTTAGTGACGTGTCAACGTCACTGCTAGGCTCCGCGCATGGATGAGGCGCGCTGGCTCGACGAGCGGGAAGCGCTCGTGTGGCGCGGGATGATCGGTGTGCTGCAGCGCGTGACCGCGGAGACGGAGCGTCAGCTGGTCCAGAACTCGGGGCTGTCCGCCGCGGAGTACACCCTGTTGGTGCCGCTCTCGGAGGCTCCGGACGGGCTGCTGCGGGCGCGTGACCTCGGCCGGATGGTCGCCTGGGAGCGCAGCCGGATCTCCCACCAGATCATCCGGATGGAGAAGCGGGGCCTGGTCGCCCGTGAGGAGTGCGGCGAGGACGCGCGCGGGTCGATGGTCCGGCTCACCGAGGCGGGCCGGTCGGCCATCGTCGCCGCCGCACCCGCGCACGTCGCCGCCGTCCGGCAGTACTTCTTCGGCGCGCTCACCGATGCCGAGATCGATGTCATCGGACCCGCGCTCGAACGGGTCCTCGACCGGCTCCCCGACAACGATGGATGACGCCGTCCCCTCGACGGGTCGTGTCCGGCCGGCTTTCGGGGGAGCCGCCCGTGCGGGTGTGGTCGGCGAGCACCTCGTCGTCGTTCGCGCTGCCCACGGTGTGGGGCCTGCTCAGCTCTGGTTCGCGCCGACGACGTAGCTGCTCACGAGCGCGGCGACGTTCTCCCGTCACCGTGCTCGGCCGCGCCCGCGCACGCCGAATGATCTAGCCCGGGAGCTGGTCCTCGAGCGAGCCTCCGGTCCACTTCTGCTCGCCGGGCATCGGGTCGTCGCACCGTCGCACGAAGGCGGCGATCTCGATCAGGAGCAGGTCGGTGAGCGGGTGTGCGCGCTGGGCTGACCCATGTTGCTGTCCGGCCACCACGCGGAGCTCGACCTCGCAGCCCGCGCGGGCGGCGGCGTGGGCGACGGCCAGGGTGTCGTCGCGGAGGATCTCGTGGCCGCCGCAGAACAGGAACAGTGGCGGCGCGTCGGTCCAGGTGCTCGGTGGCGCGAGCGCGGGGGACACCGCCGGGTCTTCCGGGTTCGCGGCACCGAGGTACATGGGGCCGATCTGATGCGCCTGGCCGGGCGTGATCCGGTCGAGTCCGTCGTTGTCCGCCAGCGATCGCTGGGTGAGGGTGAAATCAAGGAAGCCCGACAGCGCGACGACGCCGGAGGGCATGGGCAGTCCGTGCTCGGCGGCGCGGGTGATCACCGTCAGGGCCATCGTCGCGCCCGCGGAGTGCCCGTAGACCACCACGTTCTCCGGTGCCCAGCCCGCGTCGAGCAGTTGCCGGTACGCCGCGATCGTGTCGTCGCTCGCGGCCGGGAACGGGTTCTCGGGGCCGATCCGGAAGTGCGGCAGCACGACCGGCCGCTCCAGTGCCGCCGCGATCCGGTCCCCGTAGAGGTCGGGAGCCTCGTCGAACAGGAACGCCCCGCCGTGCAGGTAGAGCGCCACCTTCGCCCCGGGCTCGGGGGCACGCAGCTGCGGCGGGAGCTCCTCGCCCGGCTGCAGTTCGATGACCTCGGCGTCGACACTCATGATCCACACTCTCCTCGGGGCGGCGGTACGCGGGCAGAGCCGAGGCTACGGCGTCGCGACCGGGCGCACCTGCTGATGACCATGTGGTGCCCTGGAGGAGTGACGAACCAGGTGTCCACAGTGGATGGTTTGAATGGGTCGACGCCGCGTTCGTCGACCCCGCCCACCTGCGACGCGCCACACTTTCGAGGTCGCTACTCGCAGAGTGCCGAGTCGTGGACGTCGAAGGACTGCCGGGCCACTTCCGTGCCGACGGTGTTCGTGACGACCGACGCGAACCGGTCGTCATCGGTGACGCCGGTCGTCGAGACGTGGCCCGTTTCCAGGCCGCCGTTCTTCGCCCAGTACGTGCCCCCGCACGGCAAGGGGACCTCGTCGATCCCGAGCCCCGTGCCGCCGAGCGCCACGGGCACGGTCCTGCGCATCTCCGCCAGCGCGGCATCCGACATGACCTCGCCGTCGAGCAGCGCGCGGAAGAACGTCACCGAGTCCTCCAATGTGGACTCCATCGCCCCCGCCGTGGAGTAGAGCGACCGCTCGAGCACGGTGGTGTTGTCGACCCACAGGAAGAACGGCGGGATCCGGCCGCCCGTGTAGCCGTGCACGAACGGCTCCGCCAGCGCCCGCTCGCCCGGTGCCGGGAACGACGTGTCCTCAAGACCGAGTGGTTCGATGATCCGCTCCGTGATCGCGTCGCCCGCGTACTGGCCGGTGATCTTCTCGATGAGTATGCCGAGCACCTGGTAGCCGGTGTTGGAGTAGATGCTCTGCTCACCGGGCGCGGCCACGGGCGGCTCGTCCATCGCCGCGTGGACCAGGTCGGCCAGCGCGTAGGTGCCGACCGGGCCCGGCTTCGCGTCGCCGGAGAACCGGATCAGTCCGCTGGTGTGCTGCAGCAGCTGCCGCGCGGTGATGACGTTGCCGTCGTCATCGCGGTCTCGATCGTGCTGGTCATTGCCGCGCTCGGCGCCCTGATCCGTGCGCCCCGGCGACTCCCGGAGACCGCTGAGCCGCACAGCGACGCCAGCTCCGGCCGCTGAACCTCGAGCAGGTGGAGTCGCGCCCGGCGACCCACGTGACCTGCCGCGTGCGGTGAGACCGGCTCAGTGTGCGGAGGCGGCCGAGGGCAGCACGACCTGGACGGCGAGCCCACCCTCGGGACGCGGCCAGGCGGTGGCGCCGCCACCGTGGGCCTCGGCGATCGCGCGCACGACCGAGAGCCCGAGCCCGCTTCCCGGTGGCGGTTCGGCCCGGTCGAAGCACAGCCTGCGGAACGGCTCGAAGAGCTGCTCCGCCAGGGTGTCGTCCACCGGGGGGCCGCCGTTGGTGAGCTCCAGCGCGCAGTTCGTGCCGTCGCTCGTGGTGCGGATGCGGACCCAGCCACCGGGCTCGTTGTGCACGAACGCGTTGTCCACCAGGTTGTGCACCAGCTGGGTGAGCAGAACGGGCTCGCCGAGCACCTTGGCCGTGGCGAGGTCGAGGGCGGGCTCGACCCGTTCCGTGGCGCGAGCGAGGAGGTCGCGCACGGTGTCGTCCACCAGCATCGCCAGGTCCACACGCTCCGTGCGGTGGATCGTGTCCGGGTTCTGCGCCAGCGTGAGCAGCCCGTCGAGCACGCGCTGCTGGTGGTCGAGCCCGGCGAGGAGCTTGTTCCCCAGCTCGACCAGCTCGGCGGGGGCGCCCGGCCGAGCCATCGTCACCTCGATCACCGCCCGCTGGGTCGCCACCGGCGACTTCAGCTCGTGTGCGGCGTTGGCGAGAAACCGTCGCTGGCTCGTGAACGAGCGCTCCAGCCGCATCAGCATGTGGTCGAACGCGTCGGCCAGCTCCTTGATCTCGTCGGCAGGGCCGTCCAGCGAGTTGCGCATGTGCAGCTCCTGGTCGGCCACCCGTTGTGCGGTGGCGGTGATGGTCCGGACCGGCCGCAGCGCACGACGGGCGGTGCCCCAGCCGAGCACCGCGGCCACGGCCATCACGACGACCAGCGCGATGAGGCCGCTGATGAGCACCGCGGAGTAGGTGATGGTGCCCAGATCGTTCACCGGCTGGAGCTCCGCCTGCGGTGGTGGGCCGATCTCGCCGGACACGCCGGAATCGCCGGACACGCTCGGCCTCGAACCCGCCACGCTGGCCGGGAGCACGCCGTCCGACAACAGCACGATCAGCCCGAGCATGATCGAACCCGTGACGGCGGTCAGCGCCACGTAGGCGACCGTCAACCGCGTCCGCAGCGACCAGCGCTTCACGGGATCCGGTATCCCACACCGGAGACGGTCTCGATGAGTGCGGGCTTTCCCAGTTTTCTGCGCAGCGAGGTCATGGTCACGCGCACGACATTGGTGAACGGATTAATGTTCTCGTCCCACGCCGACTCCAGCAGGTCTTCCGTGGAAACGACGCCGCCGTCCGCGCGCAGCAATTCCTCCAGTACCGCGAATTCCTTCTTGGTCAGCGAAACCGGGAAGGTGTCGCGCAGTACGCGATGCCGCGCGGGGTCGAGCACCACGTCCGCGCGGCGCAGCACCGGTGGCACGGCCGACCTGCTGCGCCGCCCGAGCGCCCGCACCCTGGTGGCCAGCTCGGCGAAGACGAACGGCTTCGGCAGGTAGTCGTCGGCCCCCAGCTCCAGCCCGAAGATCCGCTCCGCGACGTCCGACGCCGCCGTGAGCAGCAGTATTCGGGTGTGCGGGTGCTCGTCGACGACCGTCCGGCACACCTCGTCACCGTGCACGACCGGCAGGCCGCGGTCGAGTACAAGCACGTCGTAGCGGTTCACCCGGCAGCGGTCGAGCGCGGCGGCGCCGTCGTAGGCGACATCCACGGCGAGGCCGGTGTCGCGCAGGCCCTCGACCACGGCGTCGGCCATCATTTTCTGGTCCTCCACCACCAATACGCGCATAAATCGTCAGTATCACGGTTGTCTCGGATGCGACAAGTGCACAGGTGGGAAAGGCAATGGAGTTGACCCGAATAGGCATAAGGAAAACGTAAGTCGTCGCTTAGCGCTCGTCATTGGGGTGATCCGGCACCGTGTTGGTTGTTCCCACAGATCGTCGGGAACACCAACACGGAGTGGAGATCCTGAGATGAAGAATGGACTCGCCAGGTCGCTGGTCGTGGCAGGCATCGCCGCCGCGGGCATCCTCACCGCCTCGTCGGCCGCGTTCGCCGACACCTCGGGCGGGCAGCCCGGCCAGGACCCGTGCTCGGGCCCCATTACGCCGCCCATGCCCGCGCTGCCCAGCGTTCCCGGTCTGCCGACCGTGCCCTCGCTGCCGAACCTGCCGGGTCTGCCCGGCCTGCCCGGCGACGTCGAGCCCGCCCCGGCCAACGCGGTCGACGGCGGGGACGACTGCGTCCCCTCGGGCGTGCCGGGCGTTCCCCCGGGCGTCCCCTCGGGCGAGCCGGGCGTTCCTCCGGGCATCCCGTCGGGCGAGCCGGGCGTTCCCCCGGTCTCCGACCAGGCCTGATCGGACTCGGCTCAGGCGGGTGGCGGCGCGCTCGGCGCTGCCACCCGCCTGCCGTCGAGTTCGGGGATGTCCGCCCGGTCGGTGGAGACCCTGAGGTCGTCGTAGTTGATGTAGCTGTCGTGCCGCGGGGCGAAGTCGGGGGTCGCCCCGCCCGCGAAGCTGTCCAGGTAGGCCGCGTCTACCAGGTCGTCGTTGGTGACGAAGCGCAGGCCGCTCACCGTGGCCGCGGACTCGCCGTTGTAGAACACCTCGATCTCGCCGTCACGGTTGGCCTCGCCGTCGGTGACGGTGTTGACCCGCACCCGCTGTACGACGTTGACCCACTCGCCGCGTGGCCAGTGGATGACGGAGCCGTCGCGCTTCAGCTCGGCGTAATCGCCGTACTTGCCGGGCTTGTCCATGTGGTAGTAGTACAGCGCCGCTTCGCCGTCTTCGCGCTGCCAGATGAAGCGGGAGCTGAATCCGTTGGTGCCGTCACAGGTGTCGCCTCCCGAACAGAATTCTCCGCCGGCGAGCCCGACGCCGACCTTCCCGGCGTATGAGGTGGTTCCCCAGCTGAAGTCCTCGTCGAACCTGATCCACATGGACAGGTAGTACTCGCGCGCACCGTCCAGTTCGAACGGTGCCTGCGCGCCCGATTCCTGGGGCCCCACCTTGCCTCCGGGGTAGAGCACCCGCAGTGACTTGCCGCCGCTGTGCGCCGGGGTGGAGTCGTCGATGACGGTCCGCTCCCGCATGCCGAGCGACCACGGCGCGCTCCAGCCGTCCTCGGCCCACTGTTCGAGCGGGTACGGCTCGCCCGCCGCGGGTCGCTCGAAGCCGTTCTCCGTGGGTGACCGGTCCGCGGCCGCGCCAGGGGTGGCCACAGTGGACAGCACCAGGGCAGCGGCCGCCGCGGTGGTGAGTCGCGCGGTCGTGGTCATCGCAGGCACGGGTCTGCTCCTCGTTTGGGGGCGGCCGACGATAGTCGATCACGGCCCGGCGCGGGCCGGCGTCACGGTGCGACTGCCCGAACCGCCAGCCCGGTCTGTCCGGATCACCGGGAGCCCGGGGTTCACAGATGATGCCGACATTCGGATCGGCGATATCCTCGTCGCGTCGGCGACGGGAGGAGCGGGATGGTTCGGCTGACGCGAGCCCAGCAGCAGGCGCGGACGCGCGACGCCGTGGTGGCGGCCGCGCGGCAGGAGTTCATCGAGCACGGCTACGGCGCGGCGAAGGTGGACCGGATCGCCGAACGGGCCGAGCTCACCCGGGGCGCGGTGTACTCGAACTTCTCCGGCAAACGTGCTCTCTACCTGGCGGTTCTCGTCGACCTGGTCGACCGGGCAGCCGGGGACGTGGCCGTCGAACGGCCGGGGACGGTGGCCGAGGCGCTCGGCGCGTTCGCCAGGGTCTGGCTGGAGCGGCTCCCGCTGGCGCACGACGTCGACGCGGGTGGTCGCCTGCAGTTGCGGTCACTGGCCGGCATCGTCGAGGACGACGCGGGCCGGGCCGTGCTCGCCCAACTGGCCCGACTGGAAGCGCTGTTGCTCGCGCTCGGGCTGGAGTCCTGTGCCGACGATGGCGCGCGCCGCGTGCGCCTGGCCGAGCTGGCACTGACCATGCTGGGCGGATCGAGCCTGCTCGCCGAGCTGACGCCGGGATTCGGTGATCCCTTCGACCGGAGCAGGGCGTGTGCACACCTGGCTGGTCTGGACCTCGCGGACAACTGGGCGCCGCCCCACCTGGCCTACGTCACGCCGGCAACGCCCGTCCACCAGGACTGGGCGCCACCGGCGCAGCTGCTCGACCAGATCAGCGGCACCCCGGCCGACCTCACGGCGGACGGGGTGGTCGTCGTGCTCGGGGCCCAGCGGCTCGGCGCCGTCGAGGAGGCCGTGCGCTCCGGCGAACCGGTCACGGTCGTGGTCGTGACCAGCGACCCGGCTGAGCTCGGGCAGCTCGTTCGCCTGCGCGTCAGGGACGCGCTCTCGTGCCTGGGGTCCGTGTTCCCACTTCGGACGTGGGAACGGCTGCGGCTGGTCATCGACGACGCGGCGCAGGTCGCCGCGGCGGTGGGGGTGAGTGACGCCACCGATACCACCGAAGTGGCGGTGCGGATCCACGCCGGCGCGGTCGTCGCCCGCGCCGAGGGCCACGGTGCCGCTCACGCCGTCGCGACGGGGCAGGCCGTCCGCGTGGACTGAGCGCGCTCAATCCCGTGTGGACACAGCGAAGGGGCGAGCCGCTGCGGCTCGCCCCTTCGACGTGTCAGGCTCAGGCGATACCCCGCACGAACGAACCCGGGTGCGTCGCGCCGTCCTGGCGCAGCACCGGCAGGTCGTCCGGCCAGTCCTGGATCAGCGGGCTGGACTCACCGGGAGGCGTGACCTCGATGGTGTCGGGCGTCCAGGTCTCGCTGCCCTGCGCCGGGCTCAGCACGGTCACCTCGGCGATCTCACTGGCCTCGCCGGGGACGAGGGCGGCGAAGCCACCGTCCGGCGTGCCCTGCGGCAGCTGGAACGTGTCGCCGTAGACGTCGTGCTCGGGCCCGACGAGCTCCACAGTGGGCAGTCCGTCGACGCCGCACGTGCTCTCGGAGATGTTCTTGAGGCTCAGCGTCATGGTGTGCTGTCCCGAGGCCCCGGCCTGCTGCGGCTCGCTCGCGGACAGCTTGAGCTGGCCCGAGGCGCAGGGCGGAACCTCACCGGCCTGCCCGGTCTCAACCGGGGCACCGGTGGTGGCGGACGCGGTGGTGATTCCCAGGACGAGAGCACCTGCCGCGGCGGCCACACCGGCGGTCACTCGCTTGACAATGGTCCGAGTCATGACAATTCCCTCCCTGTTGTTCCGGCGATTTCCCCGTCGCGGGCGAGGTGTTCGCCCGCATTTTCATCAATCGCCGCTCTGTGGCTTTGTGTGTTGATCCACGTTCGGTGGACGCCCGCTGAGCTGCACGAGTTGACCAATGGTGACGTGGGCCACCCGAAATAAACCTGTTCGTTCCCGCTGCGTCCAGGTCTATTTTCGCCGGTCAGAAACGGTGTTTAGTGGTGAGATCGACTCGCGCAGTTCGACGATCAGGGAGTGGACGTCGGAGATGTCGGAGAGGGCGGGCTTGGCGATGCCGGGTCCCACGTGGTCGGCCCATTTCCCGGAGATCGCCTCGTCGTCGGGAACCACGCCCCACGACGTTCGCGGCCCGTCCGGGAGGTCGATGCGCGCCCACGGTCGGTAGGTGGTGTCCGGGCCGTCGGTGTCGACGTGCACGGTCACGATGTCGAACACCTCCCGCACAGCCGGGTCGAAGCGGGTCGCCGCGCTGCTGCTCGCTTTCGGAGAGGGCGGTGCGGGCAGCGAGCACGGAGTCAGCGACCCTCGCCCGTGCCGTCGGCCGGGAACGTAGTCAGGTGTCGCGCATGCTGCACGCGCTGGAGCGTGGTGGGCTGGTCGAACAGGACGCGGACAGCAGGCGCTACCGGCTCGGCTGGTCACTGCTGGTGCTCGTCGCCGGTGCCGGGGACGCGGCGTTGCTCCGCGCGGCCCGCCCGATGCTGCGGAGGATCGTCGCCAGGACCGGCGAGGTCGCGCTGTTGTCGGTTGCAGCAGGGAAACCGGTCGCTGACCGTGCTGCGGGAGGAGCCGGCCCAGTCCCTGCGCGCGGGCGGCTGGGTGGGGCGCAGTTCCCCGATGCACTGCACCGCGTCCGGTCGTCCGCTGCTGTTCGACTCCGACGACGACCTGGTCGAGGCGCTCACCGCCGACGAACTGCTCGCGCCCACCCACGGACTCGCCGCTCCCCGGTCCCTCGACGAACTGCTCGACCGGTTGCACACCGAGCGGCAACGCGGCTACGCCGTCGCGAGCGAAGAGGTGGAGATCGGGCTCACCTCGGTCGGCGTGCTCATCCGCAACCACGCCGGTGACCTGCTCGCGGTCATCAACATCTCCGGCCCGACGTCGCGGCTGATCGCGCGCATCGACCAGGCGGCACACCGGTTGCGCGCCACCGCCACCGCACTCGAGTCCACACTCGCCCAGCCCCGGCCACCTGGCGCTGCGCCGCGCGGGTGACCGGGCGCTACAGCGCGAGCATCGCCGCGGCGACCTCGTCGGCGGCCGCGTCGGGAATCGCGTTCGCCGCGTCGTCGAGCACGAGCAGTCGCGCTCCGGCGATCTCGCGGGCGAGTGCTTCGCCGTTGCCCACCGGGAAGAACAGGTCGCGCCGACCGTGCACCACGAGTGTCGGCAGTGCCAGCTCCGGCAGCCGTTCGCGCCAGCGCGGCGTGCAGTCGAGCTTCGAGAACACCATGCCCAGCTGGTTGGCCAGGTGGACCGAGGGCTCCGCGCTCGGTGTGCGGTCGAACACGCGCCCGGCGTTCTCGCGGGCGTCGGCCGGGTCGGTGCCGAGCACCTCCGCGCTCGCGGCGGCGAACTCCGCGACGGCGGCGCGATCGGACCAGTCGGGCATCGGCACCGCGAAGAGCCGCTCCATCGCCGCGCCGTCGTGGTCGGGCAGATCGTCGTCGACAGGGCCAGGCGCGACGGGCCGGGTGGCGACGACGGTCAGTGCCGAGAACGCGTCCGGGTGGTCGAGCGCGGCGACCTGGGCCACCATCCCGCCGACGCCGATGCCCGCCAGGTGCGCGGGCCGGTCGTCGAGTCCGCGGGCGAGTGCGGCGGCGTCCGCGGCGAGGTCGCGCAGCGTGTAGTCCGGGGCTTCGGGGTCGGCGGTCGTCGAGGTGCCGGAGTCGCGCAGGTCGTATCGGACGACGTGCGCTCCGCCCCTGGCGAGCGCCTCGCAGAGCGAGTCGGGCCAGGACAGCATCGTCGTGCCGCCCGCGAGCAGCACGAGTGGTGCCGTCGCGTCGCCGAAGTGCTCGATCCCCAGTGTGACCCCGCCGGGCGTACGGAAGGAATTCATCTCCACCTCCGGGCCACACGCTACGCGCTACACCGGTCAGGGGGCCGAAAACGTCGCGGCGCACGGCGTGAAGTGGTACGACCAAGAGCGACAGCCGTGGCCGACCGGGATCGGAGCCATCCGTGATCGTTACGTTCGACCTCTTCAGCGCGCTGACCGACTCCCGCCGCGGCGGCGCGGCCGCCTTCGCCGGGATCGCCGGCGAACGTGGCTGGCCCTGCGGCGGCGAGCAGCTCTACGACGAATGGGACCGGCGCAACAAACGGGCCCAGCAACGGGTCGACACCAGCGCGGGCTGGGTGAGCTTCCGGGACATCTCGCGAGACGCTCTCGCCGCCACGTACACGGCGCTGGACCTCGATGCCGACGCGGACACCGACATCGACCGCGTCCAGGCCAGTGTCGGCGACTGGCCGCTGTGGCCGGACGTCGCCGAGGGCCTGCCCGCCGTGGCCGCGCACGTCCGGATCGGGATCCTGTCGAACGTCGACGACGAGCTCGCCGTCACCACGCGCGCCCACTCGCTCGTGGACGCCGGTCTGGTGCTCAGCTCGCAGCGGCTCGGCGCCTACAAACCCGATCCGGACATCTACCTGCGCGCCCGGGACTTCGCGGGCGACGACCTCGTCCATGTCGCCACGTCGGCCCGCGACGTGCGCGGAGCGCTGGAGGCCGGAATCCACACGGTGCGGCTCGTCCGGCCGGGCCACCGGCTCGATCCCGCCGGACCGGTGCCCGCCGTGTCGATCGACGCCGTACCCGAACTGCTCGAGCACGTGGTGCGCGACGGAACCGGATGAGTGGGTCCACAACGGACAAAACAAAAGGCAAGGAGAACAACTCTCCCTGCCACTCTCAACTTATAGCGCACAGGGGGACTTGCCGCAAGACCCCGGTTGTGCCGCACAATTCGCGGCCGAAGCCGGAACCGGTGGAACTCAAGGGGGTTTCCGACCGGCCGGATGAGTGTGTCGAGCGGGGAGTTCATGACTGACGTGATCATTGCCGGCGGCGGGCCGACCGGCATGATGCTGGCCGCCGAACTGCGGCTGCAAGGCCTGCACGTACTGGTGCTGGAGAAGGACACCGAGCCGCCGAAGTTCGTCCGCTCGCTGGGGCTGCACGTGCGCAGCATCGAGGTGCTCGACCAGCGCGGGATGCTGGAGCGCTTCCTCGCGCACGGCACGCGCTACCCCACCGGAGGGTTCTTCGCCGCCATCCACAAACCGGCGCCGGAACGGCTGGACACCGCGCACCCCTACGTGCTCGGCATCCCGCAGACCACCACCGACCGGCTGCTGGCCGAGTACGCCGCCGAGGTCGGCGTCGAGATCCGGACCGGGTGCGAGGTGACCGGGCTGAGCCAGGACGACGACGGGGTCGCCGTCGAGGTGGCCGGGGCGGACGCGCCGCTGCGCGCGCGGTACCTCGTGGGCTGCGACGGCGGTCGCAGCACGGTGCGCAAGCTGCTCGGCGTCGACTTCCCCGGGGAACCCACCCGGGTCGAGACGCTCGTGGGCGAACTGGAGGTCACCGCGCCTGCTGAGGAGGTACAGGAACGGATGGCGGAGGTCCGCAAGACCGTCGTCCGGTTCGGTCTCGGACCGCTGGAGGACGGCGGATACCGCGTCGTGGTGCCCGCCGACGGCGTGACCGAGGACCGCTCCGTGCCGCCGACCATCGAGGACTTCCGGAAGCAACTGCGGGCCTACGCCGGCACCGACTTCGGCGCGCACTCGCCGCGCTGGCTCTCCCGCTTCGGCGACGCCACCAGGCTGGCAGAGCGTTACCGCGTCGGGCGGGTGCTGCTGGCGGGCGACGCGGCCCACATCCACCCTCCCGTGGGCGGACAGGGCCTCAACCTCGGTCTGCAGGACGCGTTCAACCTCGGCTGGAAGCTGGCGGCGCAGGTCCGTGGCTGGGCCCCGGAGGGCCTGCTCGACAGCTACCACGCCGAACGGCACCCGGTGGCCGCCGACGTACTGGAGAACACGCGGGCGCAGATGGTGCTGCTCGACCCAGCGCCGGGACCGCGGTCGGTGCGCAACCTGTTGTCCGAGCTGATGGAGTTCGACGAGGTGAGCCGGTATCTCACCGAGAAGATCACCGCGATCGGGGTGCGCTACGACTTCGGCGAGGGGCCCGAGCTGCTCGGCAGACGCCTGCGGGACGTGCCGTTGAAGGGCGGCCGGCTCTACGAGCTGACGCGCGCCGGTCGCGGGCTGCTGCTCGACCAGACCGGCAGGCTCTCCGTCGCCGGCTGGCAGGACCGGGTGGACGTCGTCGTCGACGTCAGCGAGGAACTGGACGTGCCCGCGGTGCTGCTGCGGCCGGACGGCCACGTCGCGTGGGCGGGCGAGGACCAGCGGGACCTGCTGGAGCACCTGCCTCGCTGGTTCGGCGCGGCCGCGGGCTGAGCCGTCACGGGCTGGGACGCGGAGCCGGCGGTGACGTCGGCTCCGCGTTGATCCACAGCGGACTCGGCTCAGTCTCTGGGGAAGGCGATCGTGTCGCTCGCCGCGTCCGGCGGCACCATCCCCGTGCGCGCGAACTCGCCCCAGATGCGCCGGATCCGGCGGCCGTGTCGCTCGATGTCGGCCCACGTGGCCTCGCCCAGCAGCTGGGCGCCCTCCCACGCCCTGCGCGACCCGAATAGCAACGGAATGTCGGTGACATGGGCCGCGCCGAACTCGCTGCCTTCGGGCCGCCACGTCAGGCGGTAGCGGGTGGCGCGCCCGCCCGCTTCCCGGTGCCTGCGGGCGAACGCCCGTGCCGGGGATTCGTAGATCCTGCGCGTGGAGGCTCCGACGAGTGCGCGCCGGACGAGACGGCCCAGCACCGGCACCCGGAACAGCCTGTCCAGCGCCGGCACCGCCGCGATGAACAGCGCCGTCTCCTCTGCGGTTGACCCGATCAGGACGTCGATGCTGGGGGCCACTGTCCGCCACGCCGCGTCCCGGTCGGCCTCGCCGGGCACCGGTGGCAGGCCGTACTGGACGCCGAACGGCATGCCACCCGCGAGCCCGAACCGGCGGGCCGCCCGCTCGGCCACGGGCTGCAGAGCCAGCACCTCGTCGACGCTGGCCTCGACCGGCGGGTCGCCCACGGCCGCGAGCATGGCCCGCGTCATCGCGTCGCGTCCGTGGGTGATGCCGAGCGGTGCGCTCTGGATCACCGCTCGCCGGAACAGGCCGGACGCCTCGTCGGTGAGCATCAGCTGCGCGATCGCGTCCCCGCCCGCGGACTGGCCGAACACGGTGACCAGCGCCGGGTCACCGCCCAGCGCGGCGATGTTGTCCCGCACCCAGCGCAACGCGACCAGCTGGTCCAGTAGCCCCAGGTTGGCGGGTGCGCGCACCCCGTCGCCGAGGAACCCGAGGACACCGAGCCGGTAGGTGAGCGAGACGACCACCACCCGCTGCTCCACCACCAGCGCACGCGGGTCGTAGACGGCCAGATCACCCGCCCCGGTGACGTAGGAGCCGCCGTGGATCCACACCAGCACGGGCAGCTGCTCGTCGTCGGCGAGGTCGGCCGGGACGGTGACCGAGAGGCGCTGGCAGTGCTCGTCCTGCCCGAGGTCGTCGTCGCCGATCAGCCGCGCGAGCAGCTCGGAGGGGTGTTGGGGCGCGGCGGGAGCGCGCTCGGTCGCCGCGAACGGCTCGTCGAAGGGCGGCACGGGCCGTGGCGGCGCGAACCGGTCCGCCGTGGCGTAGGGGATGCCGAGCATCCGCACCACGGCGCCGTCGACCAGCCCGAGCAGTTGTCCCGCCGGGGTGTCGAACGCCCGTTCTCCCAGCTCGTCGGTAGTGTCGCGCACGCGCCCTCCTCAGCTCCCCAAGATCACGAGCGAAGCCTACGAGACGGCGGGGACAGGGGCACGACATGACTGTGGCGGCCGCCCCGGGAAGGGAACGACCGCCACAGTTGAACGTTTGGGGTGAGTAACGGGACTTGAACCCGCGACCTCCTGGACCACAACCAGGCGCTCTACCGACTGAGCTATACCCACCATGCGAGGAGCCGCTGAGCACCTCGGCTGGAATATCGTAGCGTGCCGTGTCCGTGGCTCCGCACCGGGTTACTCAAGACCGCGTGCGCAGCACCTCGTCGGCCGCCGCCCTCGCCTGCTCCGTGCTCGGGCCGGGGTGGGCGACGAAGGCCGTCTTGCGGTAGTACGCGAGCTCGCCGATGGACTCCTTGATGTCGGCGAGTGCCCGGTGCGCCAGGCCCTTTTCCGGCTTGGCGTAGTAGATCCGCGGATACCAGCGGCGCACCAGCTCCTTGACCGAGGACACGTCCACCATGCGGTAGTGCAGGTGGGCGTCGAGGGCGGGCATGTCCCTGGAGATGAACCCGCGGTCGGTTCCGATGGAGTTGCCCGCCAGCGGAGCCGTCTGCGCGTCGGGCACGTGGGCGCGGACGTAGTCCAGCACCTTGAGCTCGGCCTCCTCGAGCGTGACCGTCGAGCGACGTACCTCTTCGGTGAGCCCGGAGCGGGCGTGCATGTCGCGGACCACGTCCGGCATGTTCGCCAGCGCCTCGTCATCGGCGTGGATGACCAGGTCGAGGCCCTCGCCGAGGACGTTGAGCTCGGAGTCGGTCACGAGCACGGCGATCTCGATGAGCGCGTCCTTCGCGAGGTCGAGCCCCGTCATTTCACAATCGATCCAGACAAGACGGTCGGTCACCCGGCCACACTAACGTGAGCTGCTCCAAGCCGCTTGTCACGCTCCGCTCTCGAGGTTGTTGATGATGGTTTTCGCGTCGTTGATGGGGATCGCGAAGCCGATGCCGACGCTGCCCGACCCGGACGGCGAGTACATGGCCGAGTTGATCCCGATGACCTCGCCCGCGGCGTTGACCAGCGGTCCGCCGGAGTTGCCGTGGTTGATCGAGGCGTCGGTCTGGATCGCCGTGTAGCTCGGCGAGTCCGACGCCCGCTCGAGCGTCTGCTGCCCGAACGGCGACTGCTGCTGTTGCTGCTGGCCGAGGTCGGAGAGCTGCCGGTCGACGGCGCTGACGATTCCGGACGTGACGGTGTTCTGCAGTCCGGCGGGCGAGCCGATCGCCACTACTTCCTCACCGACCTTCACCGAGCCCGAGTCGCCGAGCGTCGCCGGGGTCAGCCCGCTCGCGCCGTGCGTCTGGAGCACGGCGATGTCGGCCTTCTCGTCGGCGCCGAGCACGCTGGCCTGGTACTTGGTGCCGTCGGACAACGTGACCGTCACGTCGCCGTTCGCGGCGTTCACCACGTGCGCGTTGGTGAGGATCTTGCCGTCCTCGCTGAGGATCACGCCCGAGCCGATCGCATTGCCCTCGGCAGTCGTCGCCTCGATCTGCACGACGCTGGGCAGCACCTTCTCGGCGACGGTGCTGACATCCGAGGACTCGTTGGACACGGTCTGGCCGTTGGTGGTGCCGACCGCGCTCGTGCCGGTTCCCGTCCCGGATCCGCCGTCGGTGGCCGAGACGAGGGCCGCACCGCCCGCACCGCCGACGAGGGCGGCGACGACGGCGGCCGACGTGACGAGCACGCCGACGCGGACCTTGCCCGTCCGCTTCGCCGGTGGTTCGGGCAGCGGTGGTTGTGCAGGCGGCTGGGCAGATGGTCGGGCAGGCGCCTGCCGGGGCATGAACAGCGGATTGGTCTGCGGGTCCTGCGGGTTCTCGGTCATGGTTCCAGCTTCGACGCGGTTCGTGAGAGCAGCCTGAGCGCAGGCACTCACTTGCCTGAGAGTTGTTGTGAGTTCCCGTCGAGTGCGATCGCCAGCGCCGCCCATCGCCGGGGTCGCACGGAGCCCGCGGGTGCGGCCGGGTCGAGGTCGCACGCGTGCAGGATTCGGTGTGGCCTGCCGCCGATCACCTCGGCCACCGCGGCTCTCGTGCTGCGCTGTGGTGTCCGGTAGACGGCGTCGAGCAGTGCCGAGAGCGCCTGTTCGGCGCCGGGTCCGAGCCGGGCCCGGCGCCGGATCGTGAGCTGCGCCGAGTCCACTGTGGGCGCGGGCTGGAAACAGTTCGGGGGGATCCGGCGTTCGAGTTCGAGGTCGAACCTGGCCGCCCACCACGCGACCTCGCGCGAGCGGGGCGCGGCCGCGGTGAGCCGCTTGGCGAAGCCCCATTCGACGATCAACGCCGCCCGGCGCAGGTTGCTCGTCCGAGGGGTGAGCAGCCTGCGCACCAGCGCCGTCGAGATCGAGTAGGGGATGCTCGCGACCACGAGAAAGCTCGTGCGGGGCAGGGGAAACTCGCGTGCGTCAGCGGTGACGACCCGGACGTTGCCGCTGGCGGCGACGCGCTTGCCGAGCTTGCGGGCGAAGTCGGCGTCCCGCTCGACGGCGATCACTCTGGCGCCGGTTCTGGCCAGTGGTGCGGTGATCGCCCCGAAGCCGGCGCCGAAGTCGACCACCAGGTCGCTCGGTTTCGGGGAGCAGGAACGGATCAGGCCGTCGGCGACGCGCGCCGAGGCGAGGAAGTGGACGCCGGAGGGGTTGGGTCCCGGTTTCCGGGAACGCGCAGGGCGGGATGTGGGCACGGGAGAGCTCCGTCATGACCGAGGGGAGCGCGCACGGTGAGGCGCGTGTGGACGTCATGGCGCAGCGACCGGGACCCGGCCGGACATGGCGGAAGAACTGGGCACGACGAGGCGCCCGCCGGTTCTGGGCGGTGGACGCGCTTATGCCCGAAGTGGACTGACAGCCGCTGCGCTCAGGCGCGGCGCGGCCGAAGCCGGCCCAGCGCCACGCAGCGGGTGCACAAAGTTCCCATGCGCGCCAACGTAGCAAGGCGGCGCAACCGATTTTCTTCCGTTGGCGCGGCGCGAGGTTCCCGTTCGCGGAGTTCTGAGTGCGAACGGATCCGTTGGCACGGCGGGAACTTCCGGGTTGTCGGTGGGTGGTTCTACGGTCGGTGGCAGAGGTCAGAACCAGTCGGCGAAAGGGATGTCCGATGCTCACCACCACTGCTGCCAGTGTCACCACGACGATCGAGCTCGGGGTTTCCGGCGAACTCGATCTCACGCGGTCGGCGGCCTTTCCCGCGGACGCGGCTCCGGTACCTGCCGAGCCGGGCACTCTGCGGCTGGCCTTTCCCCGAGAGGGGGCGTGGGAGCACGTCGGCGTGTTCGTGCGGCAGCGAGCGCCGGACGCGGTGAGCCTGGAGATCGCGGCGCCGCCGGGCGCGGCGGATGCCGTGGCCGGCCAGGTGCGCCGCATCCTCTCGCTCGACCTCGACGGCGGCGGCTTCTCCTCGGCGGTCGCCGGTGATCCGGTCGTGCGCACGCTGCGGGAGCGCAACCCGGGGCTGCGCCCGATGCTGTTCCACTCGCCCTACGAGGCCGCGTGCTGGGCGGTGATCTGCGCGCGCCTGCGGGTCGGGCAGGCCGCACTGCTGCGCAGGCGGCTGGCCGAGCGGCTGGGGGAGTCCGTCACCGTTGGCGGGCGGACGTTGCTGTCGTTTCCCGCTCCGGCCCGGCTCGCCACGCTCGACGAGTTGCCGGGGCTGTCGCAGCAGAAGGCGCGGCGGCTCGTCGAGATCGCGGGCGCGGCCGAGGCCGGGGCGCTCGACGCCGTGAGCCTGCTGGCGTTGCCGGTGGAGGACGCGCTGGAGCGCGTTCGAGCCCTGCCCGGCATCGGTCCGTTCTCGGCCGAGCTCGTGGTGGTCAGGGGAGCGGGTCATCCCGACGTGTTCCCGGCGCACGAGCTCCGGCTGCACACGGTGCTGGCCGCGGCCTACGGCACCGGCGACGTCGCCGAGCTGGAGGAGATCGCGCAGCGGTGGCGGCCGTACCGGAGCTGGGCCGTGGCCCTGTTGCGGTCCGTCGGCGCCCAGGACCGGGCGGGACAAAAGCTGTGAACGATAGCGCGGTGTTCGTGCGCACACCGGGAAAGGGGGTAACGGGGAGCAGATGGGCGTTGTGGTGAGCTGACCGGGTGCAGTTGGCCGTCGAAGACAGCGAGCTCTGGCGTGCGTTCGACCTTGACGCGACCACGACCGGAACCATCGCGCTCGCCACCGGAGTGGTGGCGCTGCTGGTCGTGCTCCTGCGGATGCCCTGGCGGCTCGCCCGCAACGTCATGACGATCGTGCACGAGGCCGGGCACGCCCTGGTCGCCGTGCTGGCGGGCAGGCGGCTGCAGGGCATCACGTTGCACTCCGACACCTCCGGCGTCACGGTCTCGCGCGGCAAACCCGAGGGCCCGGGCATGGTGCTCACCACGCTCGCGGGCTATCCGGCTCCCGCGGTGCTGGGGCTGGGCTTCGCGGCACTGGTGTCGGGCGAGAACCTGAGCGCGGTACTGGTCATCGCCGCGTTGCTCCTGCTGGGCGTGCTGGTGATGGTGCGCAACGCCTACGGGGTGTTCGCGGTGCTGGTCTCGGCTGCCGTGCTCGGCGGGATCGGGTTTTTCGCAGGGCCGGGGGTCCAGGCGGCGTTCGTCTACGTGATGACGTGGTTCCTGCTGCTCGGCTCGGTGCGGCCGGTGTTCGAGCTGCACGCCAAGCGCCGTCGCGGCGCCGCGCGCGACTCCGACGCCGACCAGCTCGCACGCCTGACCGGGTTGCCAGCCACGATCTGGCTCCTCGTGCTCGTGGTCCTCACCGTGACCTGCCTCGTGGTGGGCGGGATGTTGCTGGTGGAGCCCGCCGTGGCGGGGCCGCTGTGAGCGGTGCTTCCGGGGTTGCGCGCGCCTGTCGGTGAACAGGGGCAACCCGGACCGGCCCGGTGGTCTTTGCACCCCGTGCGGCACACTGGTGTGCCGACACCGGTTGGTGGAAAAGCTGTGGTGAGTCGCGTGTGGCGACGAGCGGGTGAGAGGGCTGTGCTGTGACGGACGAGGTCGCCAAGGCTGTCGAAGAGTGCGCGCGAGCGGCGAAGCGAGCCGCCCCGTCCCTCGCCACGGCGCCGGAGAAGGCGATCGACGCCGCGCTGGAAGGCATGGCCCAGCGACTGCTGTCCCACCGCGCCGAGGTGCTCGAGGCCAACGCCGCCGATGTCGAACGCTCCACCGCCGAGGGCATGAGCGCGGGTCTGCTCGACCGGCTCACGATCACCGAGGAACGCCTCACCGGCATGGCCGAGCAGCTGCGGTTGCTGGCGGGCGCTCCCCACCAGGAGCGCACGGTGGAGGTATCCACGCTCGAGGGCGGGCTGCGGCTCGTCGAGCGGCGTCGGCCCGTCGGTGTCATCGGCGCCAACTACGAGGCCAGGCCGAACGTGACGGTCGACGTGGCCTCGCAGCTGGTGAAGTCGCGCAACGCGGGTGTGCTGCGCACCGGCTCGGCTGCGCTGGGCTCCGCTCAGCGGCTGCTCGAGGTCGTCATCGCGCCCGCGCTGACCGAGGCGGGCATCGACTCCGACGTGGTGCAGCTCGTGCCCCGCGTCGAGCGCGAAGCGGCCGCGGCGCTGGTCCGCCTGCCCGATCTGGTGCCACTGGTCATCCTGCGCGGCAGCGGGGACAGCACGCGGGCACTGGCCACCGAAGCGGCGACCCACGGCGTTCGCACGCTGGCCCACGCCGACGGTGGCGGCGTGTTGTACGTGGACGCGGCCGCGGACGCCGACACGGTGCGGTCGCTCGTCAGCTCCAGCCTCGACCGGCTCGGCGTGTGCAACCGGCTGAACCTGCTGCTGATCAACTCGTCGGTCTACGACGAGCTGTGGCCGCGGGTGTCGGAGGCCTTCGCCGAGCGTGGCGTGAGCCCGTCGCTGGCGCCGTACGAGCACGAGATCGGCTACGAGTGGGCGCTGGACTCCGACCGGGAGGCCACGGTCACCGTCGCGAAGGTCGCCGGCCTGACCGAGGCCGTGACGATCGCCAACGAGCAGACCTCGGGGCTCGCCGCGGGCATCGCGACCGAGGACGCCGCCGCCGCGGAGGCGTTCTTCGACGCCTACCAGGGCACCGGCGTGTTCTGGAACGCGCCGACCCGGCTGCTCGACGGCTTCAAGCTGCTCGGGGTGCCCGAGACCGGCATCAACCTCGACAAGGTGCCGGGCCCGCGCGGTCCCGTCACCTACACCGACCTGTACGTACGCCAGTACGCGGTACTGCCCGCGGGGCGCTGACCTGGGAAACCCGAATCGGGACCGTAGGAAACCGACGGGATTCTCTGGGGCTGTTATCGCAGGTCAAGCGGTGTTCTGGGATCCACCGTTCGACGTGTCCGGGAGTTCCTGGTCGCCGGACTCGGGTCCACGGCCTTCAGCGGCGTTGTCTCGCCCAGGGCCGCGAGCATCCGAGCGCGAGACGCCTCCGTCCCCTACGTACTCGCGCGTGATCGGCACATCGCGTCCCTCGACTTCATCTTCTGAGGGGCCAGGCGATGACGAACTTCGTGACTTCGCGGGTGCGCACGATCGTGCCCGCGCTCTGGGCCTCCGTGGTGGCGTGGCTGGTGTCCCTCGGGCTGCCCGAGTCGCTCGCCGACAGCTCAACGGGCTCGCCGTCACACTGCCGGTGCCGCTCGTGTTCGCCGCGAGCCGATGGGCCGATGGGCCGACGCAACGCTGGAGGAGAGGGGATGATCGGCGATCACCCAACACCGATCACGAGTGACGCTAACGACGCGGAACCGTGCGGGGGCCGGTTCCGGTCGGTGTCACCCCGATTGCGTCGATCAAGGCCAGGCATGCGTTACAGCGGCGCGGGCACCCACTGGACGCAGGTGGGGCGCTGGCCGGTGGTGACGTACTCGCGCACGGCCTGATAGACGCGTTCGACGGGCGTCTCGACTCCGGGATCTTGTTCGAAGTCGTGCCCCTGCCAGGTGAAGTAGGGGACGTGGTCGGTGTTCAGGCCGTCGGCGGGTCGGAAGGATGCCTCGGCGGTGCCCCACAGGAGGCAGCCCCGGTCGCCGCGGACGCCGACGATCAGTTCGTGGGTGGGATCGGCGCTGTTGAACAGCCACCACAGGACGCCGGCCTCGGGTGTGCGTCGCTCGCCGTTGACCGTGGTCATCATCGCGATCAGCGCGTCGGCGTCGGTCATCGCGGCGATGTCGTAGGACTCGTGGCGGGCCAGTGTGCTGGTCATGCTTGCCCCTCGTAGGTGTGGCGGAACGGGCGGCCGTCCTGCGTGGTGCCGTTCACGGTGAGCGTGCACCCCTTCGGAAGGTACCGGGGCAGGGCCTCGTGGCAACCCGGTGAGATCGGGCTCCGGCCACGGCACGGCTGGTTGTTCACCGTCAGCTCGGTGTGCTCGCGTCCGTCGAGAACCATCTTCGCGGCGACTTTCATCTCGACGTGGGCGCTCAGGAACTTCGCGTTGGTCGGCGAGAACCCGAGCGTGGCTGCTCGCTGCCGGATCGTCTCGGACCAGGTGCCATCGTGGCCCGAGACGTAGCGGTCGAAGGAGCCGCCCACGTAGCCCACGGTGCGGTCCGAACCCTCGCCCGTACGCACCCTGCGGGGCAGCATCTCGGCGCACCACGCCGCCTCGGGTGGATACCGAGAGCCATCCGACGCCGCCACCTCCGGCTCAGGCCTCGCGATCCGCGGCGTGGCCGCGGCGGTGGGCTCCGGTCGACGCGCCGGTGCGCCCGGTTCGGGTCCGGCGGCGCCCAGCTCGTGCAGGTAGGCGCGCAGAGACTCGTCGACAAGCTGCAGCGGACCGTGGAGACTGCTGACCTCGTCAACGAACTGCGCGGCGATCGCGGGTAGTTGCGCGGCCTCGGGGTCACTGGCGCCGTACAGCACGGCACCGTAGATGTCGCGCGCCTCGCCAGTGAGTCCGGCAGCGTGCTCGGCATCAGCGCGCGCCTGAACAAGTAGGTCCAGTGCCCGGCGAACCGCCGCCGCCAGTTCCTCCACCGACATCCGTTCACCCCGTTTCACCAGCGCTCGCCGCTCAGCGTCACGGCGCCGGTGCCGGTGCCGGGAACGAAGCCACAGCCTGCGTATCCGCTCGTCCCTATGCAACTGAGCACGCGGCGCGGGCACGTACCAGCGGGCGTGACCTCCCAGGGTGACCCGCTCCGGCCAGACCAGCCCGCTCCGATGCCAGTTCGCCAGAGCTGCACGGTTTACCCCCAGCTGATGCGCAGCCTCCTCAGCCCCAGCCCAGGACGATCGCGACGAGGTTCGCGGCGATCCCTGCGAGACACAGCAGGGTCAGCACCAGCGGGAGCCGGTCGGCAATCCGCGAGTTTAGGCGCCACCGCTTGCCGCTCGGACTCGTAGCGAGACAGGCTGGCCTGCGAGATCGGCACCATGCGCGCTAGCTGGGACTGAGACAGCCCCGCCTCGCTGCGTAGGCGGCGGAGCCTCTGCCCGAATGTCTCGGCCATCGGTAATCCTCGTCGCGGAGTGGTCCTCTTCGCGTTGCCCCCGGGAGCTACCCGGGGGCGTCCCTCCGCGAAGAGGTGCATTGCCAGGCTGCCCGACCTGTTGCAACAGATCGGCTACCAAACGCGATCCTCGGCGTCGTCTCCATCGTCAGCGGGAGAAGCGAGCCACCTCGTGAACCGAGCCCACCCGCTGCGGGCCCATGCGATCGCCCGTCTGATCATCGCGAGGTCTCCCGTCGATCCAAGTTCGGCGCCGAGGGGCCCGCCCAGCGGCGCGATACCGCCATGAGGCTCTGCCACACCGTCGCAGCCATCGCAGCGACGAGGACCGGCACGAAGAACGGATCGTTGGCGACCACACCCCGGTCGGCAAGTGAGGCGAGGACGTACACCACGAACATCGCGTGGGCCGGTCTCACGATGAGCTTGGTGAGCGCGCGACGCGTTGGCCCAAGAGCCTGCCGAGTCGGTGGATGACTACGGGTGACGAGTGGCTGGTGGGGGCCGGTGTACGTTGTGGCCATGGCGGTACCTCTCTGTGGTGGGCACCCCGGGTCCACATCCGGTCCATGATCAAGGGTTTCTGCCAGGTCAGAGAGTCGAGTACGCCAGTACGCGGTACTGCCCGCGGGGCGCTGATCATCGACACCGGTTCGCCACAATCACAGTCGATGGTCGTCCCTGCCTGGGGAAGTCACGGGCGTGGCGTCGCCGAAACCCGTTCCCTGGATCAGGAGGTCCACCATGACTGAGCACGAATCCGAGCCCGAACCCGCGGCGACCTTCGCCGACCTCCTGTTGCGCCAGGAACTGCTCGACGCGCTCTCCGGCCT
This sequence comes from Prauserella cavernicola, assembly GCF_016595675.1. GTDB lineage: Bacteria > Actinomycetota > Actinomycetes > Mycobacteriales > Pseudonocardiaceae > Prauserella_A > Prauserella_A cavernicola. Next base: position 771,430 of record NZ_JAENJH010000003.1, read on the forward strand.
CGGCTACGAGGAGCCGACGCCCATCCAGCGCGCCGCCATCCCGCCCGTGCTCGAGGGCCGCGACCTCGTCGGCCAGGCCGCGACCGGCACCGGCAAGACCGCGGCCTTCGCGCTGCCGATCCTGCAGCGCATCACCCGCCACGGCCAGGGCGTCAAGCCCAAGGCGCTGGTGCTCGCGCCCACCCGCGAGCTCGCCGTCCAGGTCTCCGAGGCGATGCACCGCTACGGCCACCAGCTGGGCACCCGCGTGCTGCCGATCTACGGCGGCCAGCCCATCGGACGGCAGCTCAAGGCGCTCGAACGCGGCGTCGACGTCGTGATCGCCACGCCGGGCCGCGCGCTCGACCACATCTCCCGCGGCACGCTCTCGCTCGGCGAGCTGAGCATGGTGGTGCTCGACGAGGCCGACGAGATGCTCGACATGGGCTTCGCCGAGGACATCGAGGCGATCTTCCAGGACATTCCCGAGCAGCGGCAGACCATGCTGTTCTCGGCGACGATGCCGCCGCGCATCAGCGGGATGGTCCAGCACTACCTGACCGAGCCCGTGCGCATCGAACTCGGCCGCGCGGCGTCGCAGAAGAACGAGCCGTCGCTGGTGCGCCAGGCCGCCTACGTGGTGCCCCGTGGCCACAAGCCCGCTGCGCTGGGCCGCATGCTCGACGCCGAGTCGCCGACGGCGGCGATCGTCTTCTGCCGCACGCGCGAGGAGGTCGACCAGCTCACCGAGACGCTCAACGGCCGCGGTTACCGCGCCGAACCGCTGCACGGCGGCATGAACCAGCAGCAGCGCGACCGGGTGGTCGAGCGGCTGCGCTCGGCCACGGCCGACCTCGTGGTCGCCACGGACGTCGCCGCCCGCGGACTCGACATCGAGCAGCTGACCCACGTGGTCAACTACAACGTGCCGAGCGCGCCCGAGGCCTACGTCCACCGCATCGGCCGCGTGGGCAGGGCGGGCCGCGAGGGCACCGCCATCACGCTGGCCGAGCCCCGCGAGCACCGGATGCTCAAGACCATCGAGCGCGTCACGGGCCAGCAGATCCCCGTCCGCAAGCTCCCGACGATCGCCGACGTCAGGGCCCAGCGCCTCGAGCAGACGCGCGGCGCGCTGTGGGAGAGCCTGCAGGACTCCGACGGCCTCGACCGGTTCCGCGCCGTCGTCGAACCCCTCGCCGAGGAGTTCGACGTGGTGGAGGTGGCGCTGGCCGCGGTGAAGCTGGCCCACGAGGCCGCGGGCACGGTCACCGACGAGGAGGAGATCCCCGAGGTCACCTCGTGGCCGCCCGCCGACGCCAGGCGGGGCCGCAAGGACGGACCCGGTGGCAGGGAGCGCAAGGGCCGCGCGGTCGGGCGGGGCATGACCCGGCTGTTCGTCGGCGTCGGGCGCACCGCCGGTGTCCGGCCGCAGGACCTGGTCGGCGCCATCGCTGGCGAGTCCCGGCTGAGGGGCCGCGACATCGGTGCCATCGACATCGCCGACCGGTTCTCGCTGGTCGACGTGCCGGAGGGCGCGGCGGACGACGTGATCTCCGCGCTCAAGGGCACCACCATCAAAGGCCGCAAGACCACGATCCGCCGCGAGCGGTTCCAGTCGCGCTAGCGCCGGCCACGGCGGGGAGCAAGGCCGAGCAGGTCGGCGGCCTGCGGCCCGCTGTCCGACGAGCCGCTCTGACCCCTCGCCCTGCGCAGGGCGGCGGGCCGGATGCGGCTGTAACCGCGCACCGACGCCGACCGGCGCGAGCGGAGCTCGTAGGCCGGATCCCCGGTCAGCGCCTTCGCCAGCGTCCGGTCGACCAGGATGGTGCCGGGCCGCGCGATCGAGGTGAGCCTGCTCGCCAGGTTCACGGTCTCGCCGTAGACGTCGCCGAAGCGGCTCAGCACGCGCCCGGACGCCAGCCCGGCGCGCACCGGCGGCAGCTCGTCGTCGGTGCTCGTGCGCTCGGTCAGTGTCAGCGCGATCTCGGCTGCCTCCGCCGGTGAGTCGGCCACGAACAGCACCTCGTCGCCGATCATCTTGACCACGCGGCCGCGGCCCTCGGCGACGACCTCGGTCGCGAGCGCCTCGAAGCGCTCCAGTACGTCACCCAGTTCGTTCTCGTCGATCCGGCGCGTCATCCGGGTGTAGCCGACCATGTCGACGAAGCCGACGACCTGGGTGCGGGCCTCGAGGTCCTCGTCGGGAACCGCGAGCGCCCTGCCCGCGTACGCCACGAGGTGACGCCGCCACACGAAGCTCTGCACGCGCTCCAGCTGGGGCACCAGCGTCTCGACGAGCTCGGTGAGCCGCTGTTCGTCGGCGGCCAGCTCGGGGTGCTCGCGCACCAGCGACCAGAGCAGGTCGGCCTGCCATTCGGCCAACCGCGACAGGTGCAGGCCCAGCGCCCGCGTCACCGCCGTCTCCAGCTCCTGGTCGAAGACGCCCGCGTCGATCATGCCGTCGGCGATCCGGACCGCCTCGACATCCGCGTCGGTGAACACCACCTGGTCGTTCGGCACTGCGGCGAAGCCCAGCGCTCGCCAGAGCTGCCTGGTGCGTTCCTCGGACACGCCCGCGAGCTCGGCCACCTGGAGCCGGGTGTAGGAGCGCTGACCGCCCAGCAGGACGCGTTCCAGTCTGCGCTGGAATGCCTCGTCGGCCATCGGCTACGTCGTGTGCACGATCAGGACGTCGACGCCCGACTTGCGCGCCACCTCCGACGGCACGGAGCCGAGGAGTCGCCCGGCGAGGGTGTTGAGGCCCCGGTTGCCGACCACCAGCAGGTCGGCGGAGCGGTCCTTGACCACCGAGCCCAGCACGTCGGCGGGCTCACCGCGCACGGCGGTGGTCTCGATCTTCTCGGCGCCCGCCCTGACGGCGCGGTCGCGGGCGGACTGCAATGTGTCCTCGGCGGGGGCGGAACCGACGACCTGGTAGGCCTCGCCGCCCAGCTCGTCCTGGGCACGCTCGATCTCCTGCTTGCTCGCCGGAGAGTAGGCGCACGTGATCACCAGCGTGGCTCCGGCGTCGGCGGCTACGCCTGCCGCACGATCGACGGCGGCGAAGGACGACTCGGAGCCGTCGGTGCCGACGACCACGGTCTGATAGGCGGCCATCAGGTCCTCCTGCGGGGTCACGGGCCGGTATGCAGGAGGACAGTAGCGTGCCGCGCGGCCCAGCGCAGCAGTAACCTACTCGCGAGTCGGTTCTGAGCCGACCGAGGCGGTGGCCTTCTCCATGTGCTGCGCGGTGCCGTTGTTGTCGCCGCCGGAACCGGCCTTGCCCGCGGCGGTGGCGCCCGCCGGTTCGGCCTCCTCCAGCGCCGAGTTGGCCTCGGCGAGCATCGTGCGCGCGGCGCGCACCTGGTCGGCGATCTTGCCGCGCAGCGTCCGCAGCGCTTCCACCTTGGCGGTGGCCTCGGTCTTCCTGCGGGTGGCGTCCTCGGTGGCCTCGCGCACCCGGCGGTTGGCCTCGTCGGTGGCCTCGGCGACGCGTGCGTTGGCCTCGTTGATCGAGTTCTGCTTGCGCCGGTTGGCGTCCTCCACCGACTCCCGCTGGCGCCGGTCGATCTCGTTCTGGGCCTTGGTCTGCTCCTCGGAGACCTCCTTGCGGATGGCCGCCGCCTCGTCGGTGGCCTCGCGCACCCGCCGCTCGGCCTCGGCCTTGCTGGCCGCCTCCTGCTCGGCGAGCGTGCGCATCGACTCCGTGCGCCGCGTGGCCATCGCGATCTCGAAGTCCTCTTCGACCTGGGTACGGCGCTGCTCGGACTCGCGGTCGAGCCGGTCGCGCTCGTTCTTGGCCGTGGTGGTGATCGACTCGGCCTCGGCGCGGGCGTCGGTCAGCACCTTGCGGTGCTCGGCCTCCATCTCCCTGCGCCGCTCCGCGAGCTCGGTGAGCAGCTGCTCGTAGCGGGCGCGCATCGCGCTGGCGTCGGACTCCGCCTTGGCGCGGATGTGGCCTGCCTCGGCCTCGGCCCTGGCCTTGGTGTCGTTGGCCTCCTCCTGCGCGAGCCGCAGCATGCGCTGCAGTCGCTCGGAGAGGCCTTCGATCGTGGTGGGCGGTTGCGCGAGCCGTTCGACCTGGCCGCGCAGGTCGTCGATCTCGATGCGCGCCGCCTCGAGCTGCCTCGCCAGGTCGCCCGCCTGCGAGATGGCCGCGTCCCGGTCGGACGTGAGCATCTTCAGATCGGCGTCAAGCCGCTCCAGGTGCTCGTCGACCTGTGCTCGGCTGTACCCACGCTTCTCGAAGTCGAAGCCGGCTCCCAGCGGCACGAGCTCCCGTTCTTCGCCAAGGCTCATGTCCCCACCCTAACGGGCGCTGCGAAGTGCCCGCCGCCGAACGTCGCTATCGCGGCGCGATGTTCTGCCCGCGTTGGTCCGGCGCGCACAGCGGGCCAGTCGCTCCGCGCCGGCGTGAGTACGTTGTGGACGATCCCTGGCGAGGGTCCCGGCCGGAAAAATCAGTGCTCGGCGGCGGGTTCGACCAGCTCCACCAACACGCCGCCCGCGTCCTTCGGATGCACGAAGTTGACCTTGCTGCCCGCCGTGCCGCGCTTCGACTCCGGGTAGAGCAGCCGCAGGCCCTTCGCCCGCAGCGCGTCCGCGGCGGCCTCGACGTCGGTGACGCGGTAGGCCAGCTGCTGCAGACCCGGGCCCTTGGTGTCGAGGAACTTGCCGATGGTCGAGTCGGGGCGCAGCGGCGCGAGCAGCTGCACCGCGGGACCGCCGGCGTCGCCCGGCGCGCGCAGCATGGCCTCGCGCACGCCCTGCTCCTCGTTGACCTCGGTGTGGGTCGCCTCGAGCCCGAAGTTCTCCGCGTAGAACGCGATGGCCTCGTCGAGGTCTGCGACGGCCACGCCGACGTGGTCGATCGTCGTGATGAACGGCTTCAGTGCCTGCTGCATGGACGCAGGATAGGTGGCCTTCGCGCTCACCGGACGTGCCGATGTTCACACGCGGCGCTCACCGTCGCGCTCGATTCAGACGGGCTCCCGGCCGGTATCGTCGCCCGGAGCGGCTCGTGCAGCGAGGCAGCGCGTCGACGAGATTCAGGAGGCTGTTGTGTCCGGTTCCGTGATCCTGGGTGCCGCCCGTACGCCGATCGGTCGGCTCTTGGGTTCGTTGAAGGACTTCTCCGGGGCCCAGCTCGGCGGCGTCGCCATCAAGGCCGCGCTCGAGCGGGCCGGTGTCGCACCCGAGGCGGTGCAGTACACGATCATGGGCCAGGTGCTCACGGCAGGCGCGGGCCAGATCCCGGCCAGGCAGGCCGCCGTGGCCGCCGGCATCCCGATGAGCGTGCCCGCGCTCAGCATCAACAAGGTGTGCCTCTCGGGCCTCGATGCCATCGCGCTGGCCGACCAGCTCATCCGCGCCGGCGAGTTCGACCTGGTGGTCGCGGGCGGACAGGAGTCGATGACCCAGTCGCCGCACCTGCTGCCCAAGTCGCGCTCCGGGTTCAAGTACGGCGACACGACGCTGGTGGACCACATGGCCTACGACGGCCTGTTCTGCGCCTTCGACCAGGTCGCGATGGGCAGCTCCACAGAGAAGTACAACGAGCGCTACGGCCTCACGCGCGAGCAGCAGGACGCGTTCGCGGCGCGCTCGCACCAGCTGGCGGCCAAGGCCATCGCGGGCGGCGTGTTCGCCGACGAGATCGCCGAGGTCCGGATTCCGCAGCGCAAGGGCGACCCGGTCGTGTTCGACACCGACGAGGGCGTGCGCGCCGACACCACCGCGGAGAGCCTGGCGAAGCTGCGGCCCGCCTTCGCCTCCGACGGCACGATCACCGCGGGTTCGGCCTCGCAGATCTCCGACGGCGCCGCCGCCGTGGTGGTGGCGAGCAAGGCCAAGGCCGAGGAGCTCGGTCTCGCGCCGCTGGCCGAGATCGGCGCCCACGGTGTGGTCTCCGGTCCCGACGCGAGCCTGCACGAGCAGCCGTCCAACGCGATCAACGCCGCGCTGGGCAAGGCGGGCCTCGACGCGAGCTCGCTCGACCTGGTGGAGATCAACGAGGCGTTCGCCGCGGTGGGGCTCGTCTCCACCGAGAAGCTGGGCATCGACCCGGACATCGTGAACGTCAACGGCGGCGCGATCGCGCTGGGTCACCCCATCGGCGCGTCCGGTGCCCGCCTCGCCGTGCACCTGGCCTACGAGCTGCGCCGCCGTGGTGGCGGGCTCGGTGCGGCCGCGTTGTGCGGTGGTGGCGGTCAGGGTGACGCGCTGCTGATCCGTGTCCCCGCGAGCTGACGTCACCGAACTGGTCGGGCAGGCGCGGGAGGGCAAGCCCCGTGCCGTCGCCCGGCTGATCTCCCTCGTCGAGGACGCCCACCCGCAGCTGCGGGAGGTCGCGGCCGCGTTGACGCCGTACACCGGCAACGCGCAGGTCGTCGGCCTCACCGGGCCCCCCGGAGTCGGCAAGTCGACATCCACGTCGATGCTGCTCTCGGCGTTGCGTGAGCAGGGCAAACGCGTCGGTGTGCTGGCCATCGACCCGTCGTCGCCGTTCTCGGGCGGAGCACTGCTCGGCGACCGGATCCGGATGAGCGAGCACGCCGTCGACCCCGGCGTGTTCATCCGGTCGATGGCCACGCGCGGGCATCTCGGCGGCCTCGCGTGGGCCGCGCCGCAGGCGGTGCGCGTGCTCGACGCCGCCGGATTCGATGTCGTGCTGATCGAGACGGTCGGTGTCGGGCAGTCCGAAGTGGACGTCGTGCGGCTCGCCGACACCACGGTGGTGCTGCTGGCCCCGGGAATGGGCGACGGAATCCAGGCGGCCAAGGCGGGCGTGCTCGAGATCGCCGACGTCTTCGTGGTCAACAAGGCCGATCGCGAGGGCGCCGACGCCACCGTGCACGACCTGCGGCAGCTGGTCGCCATGAGCCGGAGGGGCGTGGCGGGGCCGTCGTGGCGGCAGCCGATCGTGCCGACGGCCGCCGCGAAGGGCGAGGGCGCCGCCGAGGTCCTGCGCGCGCTGGGGGAGCACCACACGTGGCTGGCCGAGCACGGCGAGCTGGACCGCAGGCGCACCGCGCGGGCCGAGGCCGAGGTGGAGGCCATCGCGCTGCGGCGGCTGCGCGCGGAGCTGGGCGAACTGCGCGGTGGCGAGCGACTCGGCGAACTGGCCAGGAGGGTCGCGGGCCGCGAGCTCGATCCCTACGCCGCCGCCGACGAGCTGGTGGCCGACCTGCGCCGCTAGCGGGACGGGACCCCGCCGCTGTCGATGAGTTCGGTGCGGTGCGACCGCTCCGACGAGCCCGGTGGCCGCACCGGTAGCGAGCCGCGTGCGGGCAAGCCGGGGTCGATCGTGGTTCACCGGGCCTACGCCGCCCTTGGTGAGCGAGCGGATCCGCTCAGGGTGACACTTCGGCGAGTGTCGCGCGCAGCGCTTCCAGCGTCGCCGGGAACGCGTGTTCGGCGGGCGTGCCGTTGCCCAGCATGATGCCCTGCGGGTGCTCGCCCTGTGTCATCCAGTGCGGGCCGAGTCCCTGCAGCGCCAGGGAATTCCCTTGCGCCGCCGCGATCACCTCTGGTTCGGAGGGGCCTCGCGCCGGCAGCGTGATCAGTAGTTGCGCCCCCGCCGAGATCCCGTGCGGCGTCACGAAGTCCGGCAGCGCGCTCAGCAACCGGTCCCTGCGCGCGCGGCAGACCGCGCGGCGGCGGCGGCGGACGTGCCGGTCGTAGTCGCCGGAGCTCGGCCAGCGCGAGCTGCTCCAGTACCGGAGTGCGCCAGCCGTGCGCCGTCAGCACGGCGCGCACGGGCTCCACGAGCGCGCGCGGCAGCACGAGCCAGCCGAGCCGCAGGCCGGGGCGCGAGCGTCTTGCTCGCCGTGCCCGCGTAGGCCACGCGTTCCGGCGCCAGCGCCTGCAGCGCACCAACGGGCTTGCGGTCGAAGCGGAACTCGCCGTCGTAGTCGTCCTCGATCACCAGCCCGCCCTGCTCGCTCGCCCAGCGCGTCAGCTCGGCCCGCCTGCGCGGAGCCAGCGTCATGCCGAGCGGGTACTGGTGGGCCGGGGTCACGACCACCGCTGGACTGTCCAGTTCGGACACCCGAAGGCCCTCGTCGTACACGGGAACTCCGGTCAGGCGTGCACCGGCGGCCTCGGCGATCCGGCGGAACACCCACAGCGACGGGTCCTCGAACGCCAGCGGCCCCCGTTCGCGCAGCACGGAAGCCAGTAGCGACATGGCGTGCGCGTATCCGCCGCAGACGACGATCCGCTCGGGATCGGCGACGACGCCGCGGCTGCGCGCGAGGTAGCGTCGCGCGGGTGTCGCTGGGCGGCGGCCTGTGGCACGCCCAGCGCTGCTGGTTGCGCGCCACCCTCGCGGGCGTGGCCGACGGCAGGCTCCCGTACTGAACTACGCGGCGGGTGGGCGGCAGCGGATCACGGTCGCCTCGCCCGTCAGCTCCAGTTCTCCCGCACCGTGGGGCACGACCAGCGTGTCGCCCTTGGCGATCGGGACGGAGCCCTGGCCGGTGCGCAGCTCGCCCGAGCCGTCGAGCACGACCAGCACCGCGAACGACGGGTCCAGCGCGAGCGCGCCACCACCGGGCCGCAACGTGTCGGCCCTGAAGAACGGGCTCGCACCGGGCGCCAGGAGGTCCACAGTGGATGAACGGTCGTCGCCGGTGTTGCGCACGATCGTGCCGAGGCGCTCGTCGTCCCAGCCCGACGTGTCGAGCGCGCGCAGCGCCGTGTCGAACCCGATGCCCAGGTGGCCCTTGTCCGGCGAGTCGAGGAAGTCGCGCCACTCCATGGTCAGCGAGAAGTCCGTCGGCTGCTGCAGCTCCACCACGAACACCCCGGCGCCGATCGCGTGCGGCAGCCCGGCCGGGATGTGGACCGTGTCGCCGGGCCGCACCCGGATGCTGTTGAGCGCGCCCAGCATCGAGGGCGAGTCCTGCTCGCGCACCCACTCGTCGATCGTCGCGAGGTCCTGCGACTCGCGGAACCCGGCGTAGACGGTCGGGTCGTCGCCGCTGGTGCCCGCGACGATCCAGGCCTCGGTCTTGCCGAAGTGCGAGTCGAAGTGCTCGCCCGCGAACGAGTCGGAAGGGTGGAAGTGCACGGGCAGCCGCTGACCGGCGTCGAGCAGCTTCACCAGCAGTGCCGTCGAGTCGCGGAACTTCGCGACGTGGGCGGCGCCGAGCCAGCCCTGGGGATCGGTGGTGACCGCCTCGCGCAGCAGGCGTCCGTCGGGCAGCCTGCTCAGGCCCTCGCTGTCCTTGCCGAACAACGTGGTGGTGGAGCCGACCCAGTCCTCGGGGCCGAACTCCTGGCTGCCCGCGGCTCCGCGCAGCGCGGCGATGGCCTCACCGCCCCGGTAGAACTGCGCGGGCTGGTTGGCGGGCACGTGGATGGGCTCGAACGCGGGTGTGGTCATGCGGGGGCCACCTCTCCGGAACCGCGGGCGACGAGATGCACGGGCAGAACGACCTTTCTCGGTGGTGACTGATCTCCTTGCAGGCGGGCGAACAGCAGCTCGGCCGCCGTCCTCCCGAGTACCCCGACGTCGTGTGCGATCACCGACACCGGTGGATCGAGCAGGTCGGCCAGCTCGACGTCGTCGAAGCCGACGAGCGCGGGCCGGTGTTCGCTGTGCGCGAGGGCGCGCAGCAGGTGCACCGTGATGCGGTTGTTGCCCGCCACCACGGCCGTGGCGGCGTCCGGCCCGGTGAGCATCCCGTGGACCGTGTCGGCCACGCCCCGTGCGCTCGGCTCGCGCAGGGCGATCAGCCGCGCGTCCTGGCCGACTCCGGCGCTCACACAGCCTTCGCGGAACCCGCGCAGCCGCTCGCGCGCCGTGTAGATCTCGGGGCTGTCACCGATGAACGCGATGCGGCGGTGGCCGTGTGCGGCGAGGTGGGCGACCGCCGCGGCCGCGCCCGCCGCGTTGTCCACGAGCACCGTGTCGGCCGTAAGGTCGCCGGGCGGGCGGTCGGCGAACACGATCGGCGTGCCCGCGCGCAGCTCCGGCTCCAGGTAGGCGTGCCGCGACCCGGCCGGCACCACGAGCATGCCGTCGACCCGCCTGGCGCAGAACTCCAGCGCCAGTTCGCGTTCCCGGTCGGGGTCCAGGTCGGACGATCCCGTGAGGACCTGTTTGCCGAAGCCCACCGCGACGCGTTCGACGGCGCGCGTCAGTCCCGAGAAGAACGGGTTGCCGACGTCCTCGACGATCAGTCCGAGCGTGCCCGTCGCCGAGCCGCGGCGGAGGTTGCTCGCGCCCGCGTTGCGCCGGAATCGCAGCTGCTCGATGGCGGCGAGCACACGGGCCGCGGTCTCCGGGTGGACGGCGGGCTCGTCGTTGACCACGCGGGACACCGTCTTGATGCTCACGCCCGCGAGCCGGGCCACGTCGTTCATGGTGGCCCGGCGGGAATCGCCTGGAGTGGACGACAACGTTGTCATAACGACGCGATGAAACACCGGGGCCAGAGTCGTTGTCAACCGGTGATCAGACGCGCCACGGGCGCTTGGTCGACGTGGATAAGGTCTGGTCATGACCACCTCGACCGCGCTCGCGGTCACTGATATCCACATGAGCTACGGCGACCTCCGTGCGGTCGACGGTGTCTCGTTCGAGGTGGCCGAGGGCGAGTTCTTCGGCATCCTCGGCCCGAACGGCGCCGGGAAGACCACGACGCTGGAGATCGCCGAGGGCCTGCGCGAACCCGACTCGGGCACCGTGCGCCTGCTCGGCGAGGCGCCGTGGCCGCGCAACCTCGCGCTGCTGCCGAAGATCGGCGTGCAGCTGCAGGCGTCGGCGTTCTTCGAGAAGCTCACCGCGCGTGAACAGCTGGAGACCTTCGGTGCGCTCTACGGCGTCACGTCGGCGCGCGTCGACGAGATGCTGGAGCTCGTCGGGCTCTCCGACAAGGCGAGCACGCCTGAGGCCAAGCTCTCCGGCGGACAGCGGCAGCGGCTCTCGATCGCCTGCGCGCTGGTGCACGACCCCGACATCGTCTTCCTCGACGAGCCCACCGCGGCGCTCGACCCGCAGGCCAGGCGCAACCTCTGGGACGTGCTGCGCGAGGTGCAGGCCCGTGGCAAGACGATCGTCTACACGACCCACTACCTCGACGAGGCCGAGGTGCTCTGCGACCGCGTGGCGATCATGGACCGCGGCCGCATCCTCGCGATGGACGCCCCGGCCAGGCTCGTGCGCGACCTCGAGGCGGCCACCAGGGTGATCCTCGAGCGCGGCGCGCTCGCCCCCGACCTCGCGAGGGCACTGCCCGGGGCCGACCAGGTCGCACAGGACGAGGTGTCGCTGACGATCTCCACCCGCACCCCCGCGCCGCTGCTCGCGGCGCTGGCCGAACACGGCACCCTCGACGGGCTGCAGGTCCGCACAGCGACTCTGGAGGACGTGTTCCTCGAGCTGACCGGACGGGAGTACCGGGCATGACGACGACAGAGACGCGGCCGCGTCGGACCGCCCCGAGCCCGGCGTCGTCGTCGGTCTTCCTCGCGTTGTCGAAGGCCGGGTTCCGCGGCTTCGTGCGCGACAAGGCGACGCTGTTCTTCACGTTCCTGTTCCCGTTGATGTTCCTGGTGATCTTCGGGCTCATCTTCGGCGGAGCCGGAGCGTCGAAGACCAAGATCGGCGTGGTCGGCGAGGGCGCCGTGATCCCGGCACTGGAGCGGTCCGACGCGGTGGAACTCACCCGATTCGACACCGCACAGGAGGCCGAGGCCCAGGTGAAGGCAGGCGATCTGCCCGCCTACGTGCAGCAGGACGGCGACACGGTGACGCTGCGTTTCGCGGCGAGCGACCAGACCCAGGCCGGGCTCGTGAACGGGCTCGTCTCCGGCGTGGTCAACCAGGCCAACATCGCCGCCACCGGGCAGGCGCCCGCGTTCACGCTCGACACCAGCCAGGTCGAGGACGAGTCACTCAAGCCGATCCAGTACATGGCACCGGGAATCATCTCGTGGGCCGTGTCGATCGGCGCCGTGTTCGGTGCGGCGCTGACGTTCGTGAGCTGGCGCAAGAAGCAGGTGCTGCGCAGGCTCCGGCTCGCCCCGGTGCAGCCGGTGGCCGTGCTCGGCTCGCGGGTGCTCGTCTCGCTCGGCGTCGCGGTGGTGCAGTTCTGTCTGTTCGTCGGCGTCGCGTTGCTGCCGATGTTCGGGCTGCGGCTGTCCGGGCAGTGGTGGCTCGCGCTGCCGTTGCTGTTGCTCGGCACGTTGTCGTTCTTCTCCATCGGCATGCTCGTGGGCGCCTTCTGCAAGACCGAGGAAGCCGCGAGCGGTGTGGCGAACCTCATCACGTTGCCAATGGCCTTTTTGTCCGGTGCGTTTCTGCCGCTCGACAACATTCCGCCGTGGCTGCAGACCGTGTCGTGGGCATTCCCGATGCGGCATCTGAACGAGGGCATGCTCGACGTGATGGTGCGTGGCCAGGGCGTGGACGCGTTGCTGGTGCCCGCGATGGTGCTGATCGCCTTCACCGCGGTCGTCGGATTCATCGCTGCCAAGGTCTTCCGCTGGGAGGACTGACGCGCCGGGGGTGGTGATGATCACCGGCCCCCGAGGTCCCGGTGATGGCCATCACGCATCACACTGGTATCGAGACGTCCGACAGCGTGGTTGACGTGGACCGGAAGTTTTCTTTGCCGCCGTCCTTTTTCGGGCGGTTTTCATGATCCGAGGAGGAACCGTTGTCGAACAAGGCTGCCGTCTTGTTCCGCGTGGTCGCCGTTGCCGAGGCATTTTCCTGGGCCGGCCTGCTGATCGGCATGTTCCTGAAGTACGTCGTCCAGCTCGGTGAGGGCGGTGTCCCCGTGCTCGGCATGGTGCACGGCGTCATCTTCGTGCTCTACGTGGTCGTCACGCTCGGCGTGGCCCGCCCGCTCGGCTGGTCCTTCAAGGTGACCCTGGTCGCGCTGCTCGCGAGCATCCCGCCGCTGTTCTCGTGGGTGTTCGAGAAGTGGGCGCTGCGCCGCGGCCGCCTCGACGGCCCCGCCCGCCTGAGCCAGGGCGGCACCGGTCTGTTCGTCGCGAACGAGCCGGAGCCCGTCAGGGTCTGAGGGCTCGCGCCCTCACTCGGCGAAGTCGCCCGCGGCCTTGCGGACCTTCGTCAACAACTCGGTGAGCTGGTCGGTCTGCCGCGAGGTGAGGCCGACCAGCCCGAAGTCGATCGCGGTGACCGCCTTGGTCGCCTGCTCCCTGCGGCTCCGGCCGTCGTCGGTGATCTCGACGAGCGTCGTGCGCCGGTCCGTGGGATGCGGCACCCGCTTGACGAGTCCGTCCTTCTCCAGGCGGTCGACGATGTTCGTGACGCTCGTCGGGTGCAGCTGCAGCCGCTCGCCCATCACGCGCATGGGCAGGCTCGAGCTGCGCGCGAACGTCAACAGCACCAGCGCCTCATAGCGAGCGAACGTCAGGCCGTGCGGTTTGAGCGCGCCATCGACGGCGGACTGGACGATCTGCTGGACCCGCATCAGGCCGGTCACGGCGGCCATGGTCTCGGAGGGCCCGATGCGGTCCTCCCACAGCTGCGCCGCGCGGGCGATCGGGTCGAACGGCAACGGACGGCTCATGGGCCTCGAAGTTAGCAGCGTTGGTCGGCAAGCTGGGGACCGGTAGGCAAGCTCACTCGCCGACCCACGGCCGACACAGCATGGAGGACCGCATGATCGTCGCTTTCAGCGTCAGCCCCGCGGGCGGGGACTCGGAGGGCGGGGTGAGCGAGGCCGTGTCCCGCGCCATCCGCGTGGTCCGCGACTCCGGACTGCCCAACTCCACCAACGCCATGTTCACCAACGTCGAGGGCGAGTGGGACGAGGTGATGGACGTGGTCAAGCGCGCCGTCGAGGCCGCCGGTGAGGGCTCCCCGCGCGTCAGCCTGGTGCTCAAGGCCGATATCCGGCCTGGGTACGACGGTCAGCTCGACGCCAAGGTCGAGCGCGTCGAGCAGCGTCTCGAGGGCGGCGCGTAGCCGGCCGCCCCACCAGCCGCGAACCAGCGATGAATCAGTCGCGCGTCCGTGCCAGGATGGAACCGTGACACAGCCTCGTGGTTCAGCAGCGAACTCGCCAGCCATGTCCGCCGCGCTCTCGGGCGCGGTCGACCTGTCCGGCTTGAAGGCGCGCGCGGACGCGTCGCGCCAGCAGCCCGCCGAGGGCGGCGCACCGCCGCCGCAGGCGCCGTCCGGGGGTGGCGGCGCGAACGTCATCGACGTCTCCGAGGCGACGTTCCAGGCCGAGGTCGTGGAGCGCTCGCTGCAGACGCTGGTCGTCGTCGACCTGTGGGCCGAGTGGTGCGGGCCGTGCAAGCAGCTGAGTCCCGTCCTGGAGAAGCTGGCGGCCGAGAGCAACGGCTCGTGGGTGCTCGCCAAGGTCGACGTGGACGCCAACCCGCGCATCTCGCAGCTGTTCGGCGTGCAGTCGATCCCGACGATCGTGGCGATCGCGGGCGGGCAGCCCGTCGACGCCTTCTCGGGCGCGCTGCCGGAGCCGCAGATCCGCCAGTGGCTGGATCAGCTGCTCGACGCGCTGCGCGACAAGCTGCCCGGCATCAACGCCGCCGAGCAGGGCGGCGCCGCCGAGCCTGTGGAGGAGCCGGAGGACCCGAGGTTCACCGAGGCGGAGGACGCGCTGGAGCGCGAGGACTTCGCCGCCGCCGAGGCCGCCTACCAGCGGATCCTCGACACCGAGCCGGGCAACGAGCAGGCCAAGGCCGCGCTGGTGCAGGTGCGCTTCGCCGCGAGGGCGACCGCGACCGACCCTGCGTCGGTGGCCAAGGCCGAGGCCGATCCCTCCGACCTCGACGCCCAGCTCTCCGCCGCTGACTTCGAGGTGGCGCAGGGCCAGGTCGAGGACGGCTTCGGCAGGCTCATCGCCGCCATCCGCCGGACCGCGGGCGACGACCGCAACAAGGTCCGCGAGCACCTGGTCGGGCTGTTCGACCTCTTCGACCCCGCCGACGAGCGGGTGATCAAGGCGCGCCGCGACCTCGCCAGCGCGCTGTTCTGAGCACGATCAACGCACGTTCGACGACGGCCGCTCGTCCGCGAGGGGCCGTCGTCGTGTCTCAGCCGTAGTTCTGCGTGCAGGCCGACGAGCCGTCGAAGTAGCCGAGCCGCAGGGACTCCACGCGCGCGAACCCGCTGGCGACCGGGCGGCCCTTGACGTCGGCCGAGAGCAGGCTGCGCGGCTGGAGCAGTTCCGCGATGGCCTCGTCGAGGTCGCCGGAGGAGAGCACGAGCGGGTTGTTGCCCTCGTCCTTGATCACCCCGGCCCACGCGCCGACGAGGCACGAGGTGCGCAGCCCGGCGTTGGAGTTGTCCAGCGACGCGCCCACGCCCTTCTGGATGCCCTGCGTGTAGCGCGAGGCGATTTCGCTGAAGGCCGCGAAGTCGCCGAGGCCGCCCGCGGACTCGGTGCCCTGGAACTCGGCCTCGCGGTCCACCGGCTGACCGATCACGGCGAGCTCCTCGAGATCGATGCTCACCGTGTTGTTGTCCTCGCAGTAGGTCGCGGGCGGCGTGCCGCTACCGTCCCCGCACGTGCCGCCCTCGTCGACGATCTGCGGCGCGTCCACGCCCGCGCCCGAGAACGCCTGGTCGAGACTGCGCTGCAGCAGGTCGATGCTGTTCTCGTCGATGGCGATGTCACCCGAGCCGATGTCGTCGGAGTGGAACGCCTCCTCGGTGATGCGCTCGTCCACGTTCTGCTGGTTGATGCCGGCGCACTCCTTGGCTCCCTGCTCGAAGCCGAGCTGGAACGCGTACGTGCGGTCGAAGGCGGTTCCGTGCGCGCCCTGCTCCGACGCCGACTGTCCCGCGTCGTCGCGGATGAAGAACATCGAGGCGAGCACCTGGTTCAGGCCCTCCGAAGTGGACACCGAGAAGTACTCGCTCCGGTTCTCGGCGATCCAGCGGAAGTAGGAGCCGGTGAAGCAGTCGGCCTGCTGTTCCTTCACGATCGTCGAGGTCGACTCGTCGATGCCGGCCTTGTCGCCGAGCCGGAACTGGATGGCGTGGCCGAACTCGTGGCCCAGCACGGTGACGATGGCCATCGGGCCGAAGCGTTCGCGCAGCAGCGGCAGCAGCAGGCCGCGGTCCCACGCGACGAGGTCCTCGGGAGGACAGTAGAAGGCGTTCATGGCCGCGTCGGCCGTCGTGGCGCCGCAGACCTCGATCTCGGGCTCGTTGGGGTCGTAGGACAGGAGCTTGGCGACGGGCTCGAACTCCTCGCCGAAGTGCTGGGGCAGCTCCTGCGCCCAGTAGGCGCTGACGTCGGCGATCGCAGCGGTCGCGAGCTGGTCCGCCTCGGTGTTGCTCGCGTTCTCGACCGTCAGGTCGGGCTTGGGAGCGTTCGGTTTGAGCCCGCTCTCGAAGTGGGTCACCGGCAGGCCCGCGATGTCGCCCGCGGTCTGCAGCTGGCCGGTGGTCTCCTGGCCACACGCGGCCGCCAGCAGCGAAGCGACGGTGACGATGCCGGCGATCAGCACGCCGCGGCGCGCGCCCCGCCCCCCAGTGAGGTTCATGGACGGCACCTTACTGAGTGGCCCTGCACCGCACGCACGGAATCACCGATCCGGCAAAGTCGCTAGGGTCGCTGTTCATGAGAGCAGTCCGCCGGTTCACGGTGCACGCACGGGTGCCTGATCAGTTGTCGGGCCTGACGGCGCTCGCGACCAACCTGCGCTGGACATGGCATCCGCCGACGCGTGACCTGTTCGCCTCCATGGACGACGCCCTCTTCCGGCGCATCCGGGATCCGCTGCGCATGCTCACGGAGATCCCCGCCGCGCGGCTGGAGGAGCTCGCCGCCGACGAGGCCTTCCTGGCCAGGACGCGGGACGCGATCGAGGACCTCGAGCGCTACCTCACCGAGCCACGCTGGTTCCAGCGCAGGGCCGACGGCGACGAGAACGGCCACCGGGCGCCCGCCGCGGTCGCGTACTTCTCGATGGAGTTCGGCGTCCATGAGGCGTTGCCGAACTACTCGGGTGGGCTCGGTGTCCTCGCGGGCGACCACCTCAAGGCCGCCTCCGATCTCGGGGTGCCGATGATCGGGGTGGGGCCGCTGTACCGCGCGGGCTACTTCCGGCAGTCGCTGTCGCTGGACGGCTGGCAGATCGAGCACTACCCGGTGATCGACCCGAGCGGGCTGCCGCTGGAGCCGCTCACCGAACCCTCGGGCGAGCCGGTGCTCGTGCGCGTGGCGATGCCGGGCGGCCGCGAACTGCGGGCCCACATCTGGAAGGCCAGCGTCGGCAGGGTGCCGCTGCTATTGCTCGACACCGACGTCGAGGGCAACGACGACGACCTGCGCGGCGTCACCGACCGGCTCTACGGCGGCGACGCCAACCACCGCATCCGGCAGGAGATCCTGGCCGGCATCGGCGGGATGCGCGCGGTGCGCCGCTACTGCGAGCTCACCGGCCACCCGCAGCCGGAGGTGTTCCACACCAATGAGGGCCACGCCGGGTTCCTCGGCCTGGAGCGCGCTCGCGAGATCCTCTCCACCGGAGACCTGACCTTCGACGAGGCGCTGTCCGCCGTGCGTGCGGGCACCGTGTTCACCACGCACACCCCGGTCTCGGCCGGCATCGACCGGTTCCCCGTCGACCTCGTGCAGCACTACTTCGGCGACGGCAGGCTGCTGCCGAACGTCGACCCGAGGCGCGTGCTCGCGCTCGGCGCCGAGGACAACCCCGGCATGTTCAACATGGCCCACATGGGACTGCGGCTGGCGCAGCGGGCCAATGGCGTCTCGGCGCTGCACGGCAGGGTGTCGCGGCGGATGTTCGCGAACCTCTGGCCCGGGTTCGACGCCCCCGAGGTGCCGATCAGCGCGGTGACCAACGGCGTGCACGGACCCACGTGGGTGGCCAGGGAGATGAGCGCGCTGCTCGGCGGAAGCGACGAGGAGTGGGGCCACGACGGGCACGACTCCGGCATCGACGAGTCGGTGACCGACGACCAGCTGTGGGAGCTGCGGCGCGAACTGCGCAGCAACCTGGTGGCCGAGGTGCGCCGCCGCGCGCGCGACGCGTGGCTGCAGCGTGGCGCCTCGGCGCTGGAGCTGGGCTGGACAGAGCGGATCTTCGACCCGGACGTGCTGACCGTCGGCTTCGCCAGGCGCGTGCCCACCTACAAGCGGCTGACGCTGATGCTGCGCGACCCGGAGCGTCTGCGCGCTCTGCTGCTCGACGACAAGCGGCCGATCCAGGTCGTGGTCGCGGGCAAGTCGCACCCCGCCGACGAGGGCGGCAAGGCACTCATCCAGCAGATCGTGCGGTTCGTCGACGACCCCGCCGTGCGCGAGCGCATCGTCTTCCTGCCCGACTACGGCATGTCGATGGCGCGCTACCTCTACCGTGGCTGCGACGTCTGGCTGAACAACCCGACCCGGCCGCTCGAGGCCTGCGGCACGTCGGGGATGAAGGCCGCGCTCAACGGCTGCCTCAACCTGTCCATCAGGGACGGCTGGTGGGACGAGTACTACGACGGCAGCAACGGCTGGGCCATCCCGACGGCCGACGGCGTCAGCGACCCGCTGCTGCGCGACGACCTGGAGTCCTCCGCGCTGTACGACCTGCTCGGCCAGCAGATCGCGCCGCTGTTCTACGACCGCGACGCGTCCGGCGTGCCCAAGGGCTGGATGTCGATGATCTGGCACACGCTGCGCACGCTGGGCCCGCGCGTGCAGGCCTCGCGGATGGTGCGCGAGTACGTGGAGTCCTACTACCTGCCGGCGGCGACGACCGTGGCCGCAGCCAGCGAGCACGGCTACGCGGGTTCCCGGGAGCTCGCGCGGTACCGGAACCGGCTGGACCTCTCGTGGAACCGCGTGCGCGTGCTCGACACCGAGCTGGTGGTGGAGGGCACCGACGCTCTCGTGGTGGGCGGTGACGTGCGGGTGCGGGCCGGGATAGACTTGGCCGGTCTCGACGAGTCCGAAGTGGACGTCCAGGTGGTGGTCGGCAGGGTCGGTGACACCGACGACATGCAGGACGTGGTGACCGTGCCGATGCGCCCCTCGGGCCGCGGTGTGTTCGACGCCACGTTGCGGTTGCCGCACGCGGGCGCGCTGGGATACACGGTGCGGGTGCTGCCCAGACATCGCCTGCTCGCGAGCCCGGCCGAGCTGGGAAAGGTGGTCCACGCGTGAGGCGGGGCCGTGCACGCGGGGCCGTGGTGAGTCGGTGACAATGGCCCATGTGAACTCGGTGCAGGAGAACCTTGACGATCTCGTGGTCCACATGTCCGGTGTCGAGGTCAGGAGGGGCGGCAACAAGCTGCTCGCCGACTTCGACTGGTCGGTGGAGCTCGACGAGCGCTGGGTGGTGCTCGGTCCCAACGGGGCGGGCAAGACCACGCTGCTCAAGCTCGCCGCCGCCGAGCTGCACCCGACCAACGGCGTCGTGCACGTGCTGGGCGAGCGCCTCGGCCGGGTCGACGTCTTCGAGCTGCGGCCCCGCATCGGGTTCACGTCCGCGGCGGTCAACGGGCGCGTCCCTCCCGAGGAGAAGGTGCTCGACGTGGTGGTCAGCGCCGGTTACGCGGTGCTCGGCCGCTGGCGCGAGAGCTACGACGCGCTTGACACCGAACGCGCCGAGGAACTGCTCGCCGCGCTGGGCATCGGGCACCTCGCGACGCGGATGTACGGCACGCTGTCCGAGGGCGAGCGCAAGCGCACGCTGATCGCCAGGTCGCTGATGACCGACCCGGAGATGCTGCTGCTCGACGAGCCGGCCGCCGGGCTCGACCTCGGCGGCCGTGAGGACCTGGTGGCCCGGTTGTCGTCGCTCGCGTTCGACCCGGACGCGCCGGCGATGGTGCTGGTGACCCACCACGTCGAGGAGATCCCGCCCGGCTTCACCCACGCCCTGCTGCTGGCCGACGGCCGCGCAGTGGCCGCGGGCCTCGTCGACGACGTGTTGACGAGCGAGAACCTGTCGGAGACCTTCGGGCAGGACCTGCTGCTCGAACGCTCGGGTGATCGCTTCTTCGCCCGGCGGCGGTAACGTCGGCGGGAAGCACCTAGTCAAGGAGGATGGCGTGGGCGAGTTCGTACGGCTCGAGGTCGAGGCGGGCGTCGGCACGATCCGGCTGGACCGGCCGCCGGTCAACGCACTGAACAACCAGGTGCAGGCCGAGCTCCGGGAGGCGGCCGAGGAGGCGGGCCGTCGCTCCGACGTCCGGGCCGTGATCCTCTACGGCGGCGAGAAGACCTTCGCGGGCGGCGCCGACATCAAGGAGATGGCCGCCAAGTCCTATCCGGAGATCTCCCAGTTCGGCGCGGAGCTGACGGCCTCGCTGACCGCGCTCGCCGAGCTGCCGAAGCCCACGGTCGCCGCCGTCACCGGTTACGCGCTGGGCGGTGGGCTGGAGCTGGCGCTCACCGCCGACCGCCGCGTGATCGGCGACAACGTCAAGGTCGGTCAGCCCGAGATCCAGCTCGGCATCATCCCCGGCGCGGGTGGCACGCAGCGCCTCACGCGGCTGGTGGGGCCGAGCAAGGCCAAGGACCTGATCTACACCGGGCGCTTCGTCAAGGCCGAGGAGGCGCTGGCGATCGGCCTGGTCGACGAGGTCGTCGCGCCCGACGACGTCTACACCGCCGCGCACACGTGGGCGGCGCAGTTCGCGAACGGTCCCGCCGTGGCGCTGCGCGCCGCGAAGGCCGCCATCGACGGCGGCCTCGACATGGACCTGCGCAACGGGCTCAAGCTCGAGACGCACCTGTTCACCGCGCTCTGGGCGACCGAGGACCAGACCACCGGCATGCAGTCGTTCATCGAGAACGGCCCCGGCAAGGCCACCTTCGAGGGGAAGTGACGTGACGGACGTGATCGACCCGGCGCCCAACCCGCACGCCAGCGCCGACGAGGTGCGCGCCGCCTACACCGACCCCAAGCTCGCCAACGTGCTCTACCACGACTGGGAGGCGGGCACCTACGACGAGAAGTGGTCGATCTCCTACGACGAGCGCTGCATCTCCTACGCCACCGACGTCTTCAACGCCGTCGCCGGCGAGCAGGACCAGCCCTACCCCACGGCGATGGAGCTGGGCAGCGGCACGGGGTTCTTCCTGCTGAACCTCATGCAGGGCGGCGTGATCAAGAAGGGCTCCGTCACCGACCTCTCACCGGGCATGGTGCAGGTGGCCCTGCGCAACGCCGAGCAGCTGGGTCTCGACGTGGACGGCCGGGTCGCCGACGCGGAGCGAATTCCCTACGAGGACAACAGTTTCGACCTCGTGGTCGGGCACGCGGTGCTGCACCACATCCCCGACGTGCAGGCCGCGTTCCGCGCGGTGCTGCGGGTGCTCAAGCCGGGCGGCCGGTTCGTCTTCGCGGGTGAGCCGACCAAGGTCGGTGACTTCTACGCCCGCAAGCTCGGCCAGCTGACCTGGTGGCTCACCACGAACGTCACCAAGCTGCCCGCGCTGCGCGAGTGGCGGCGGCCGCAGGAGGAGCTGGACGAGTCCTCGCAGGCCGCGGCGCTCGAGGCCGTGGTGGACCTGCACACGTTCGACCCGTCGGAGCTGGAGCGCTCGGCGCTCGGCGCGGGCGCGGTGGACGTCAAGGCGGTGACCGACGAGTTCAGCGCGGCGCTGGTGGGCTGGCCGGTGCGCACGTTCGAGGCCGCCGTGCCGCAGGAGAAGCTCACCGTGCGCTGGCGGCTCTTCGCCTACCACATGTGGCTTCGACTGTCCGCTGTGGACAAGAAGCTGCTGTCGAAGGTGCTGCCGCGTGAGCTCTTCTACAATGTGATGATCACCGGAACCAAGCCGCCCGCGGCGACGGGACTGTAGTTGCCCTACGCCTTCTCGCTCGACGACGTCGCCTTTCTGCGATCGGAGCAGGGCGAGCGGGCGGTGGCGGCGTGCGCCGAACTGCCGCTGACCGACGCCACCCGCATCGCCGACGTCGGCACGGCGCGGCGGCTCGTCGGTGAGCGCTATGCCGCGGCGCTGGAAACGGTGGTGCTGCGCCGCAAGGCGGTGTCGAAGCTGGCCGGGCTGCCGGGCGCTGACCGGTGGCTGTTCACCGGGGACGCCCTGCAGCAGGCCAGCGCGGCGCCGGTCGCCGCCGTCCGCGCGCGGAGGCTCGCGGGGCGCGACGTCCACGACGTGACGTGCTCGATCGGCGCCGACCTGGTGGCGCTCGCCGGTGCCGCGGCGCGCTGCGTCGGGTCCGATGTGGACGAGGTGCGGCTCGCGATGGCCGCGCACAACAGCGCGCGGTCCGGGGTGTCGCCGCTGCTGGTGCGCGCCGACGCACTGCGTCCGGTGACGCGCAACTGTGTGGTGGTGGCCGATCCGGCGCGCAGGGACTCCTCCGGGCGGCGCACGTGGCGGCCCGAGGACTTCGTGCCCGCGCTCGACGAGCTCGCCCGCGCCTGCGCCGGGCGCGACCTGGTGGTCAAGTGCGCGCCCGGACTCGACCCCGCCGCCGTGCCGTGGGCGCGCGAGGTGGAGCTCGTCTCGCTCGACGGCCAGGTGCGCGAGGCGTGTCTGTGGAGTGAGGGGCTGGCCACCGTCGGGCGCAGGGCGACGGTGCTGCGTTCTGACGGGACACAGTGGACGGTGACCGACGCCGAGCCCGACGACGTTCCGGTGGGCGAGCCGGGGGAGTGGATCGTCGACCCCGACGGCGCGGTGGTGCGGGCGGGGCTCGTGCGGCACTACGCGGCGCGGCACGGGCTGTGGCAGCTCGACGAGCGCATCGCCTACCTCACTGGTGACGAGCCGCCTCCGGGCGTGCGTGCGTTCCGGGTGCTGGAGTTCGAGAACTACAGCGAGAAGGCTCTGCGCGCCACGTTGCGCAGGCACGACATCGGCAGGGTCGAGATCCTCGTGCGCGGCCTCGACATCGACCCGAACACGTTGCGGCGCAGGCTCAAGCCGAAGGGCTCAGGCGAGGCGAGCGTGGTGCTGACGCGCATAGGCCGCACCCCAACGTCCTTCCTCTGCCGAGCAGAACGCCCCTAAGGCACTCCGCGAGTCCCCCGCTCCAGCCCGCGAGTCCCCCGCTCAGGGCGGCGAGTTGCGCACTCAGGGCCGCGAGTGGCGCGTTCTCGACTGCGAGATGTGCACTCCGGCGCGCGAGTCGTGCACACCCGACTGCGAGTTGCGCGTTCTGGCGGCCTGCCATGCCTCGCCCACTCGCGTGTCGTGCGCTCACCACGTTCGCGGTGCGAGTGGGAGTGCCGGATCGGGAGACTCGCGAACCTGAACGCGGGACTCGCGGGCCGGAGCGGGGAACTCGCGGTCTGGAGCGGGGGACTCGCGGTTCTAGTGCATGACTCGCGGATTGGGTCCCGGACGGTGCCCACTGCGTGGACTGGGTCAGCGTTCCCGCCGCGGACTGGCCGTACCTGCGCCCCGGTCCCGCCGACCGGTGGGCTGGCAGCAAGGCGCACACGTCCCGGTTCCCGCGGCCGTGCTGCGGCCGGGGCGGAACACGCTGACGCTGGGCAAGACCGCGGGCTCGTGGCACGCCTACGACGCGCTCGGGGTGTTCGAACCGGCGTGACTCAGCTCGTGGCACCGCGGAGGAAGGCGTCGCGTGCCTCGGAGCCGATGTGCTGAGGCCACAGTGCGTGCAGCGGGACGTGCACGTGCGGCTCCAGCGTGAGGACCTTGACGCGGCCGCCCGCCGCGAGCCCGGGTGCCACGGTGACGAAGGCGATGTGACCGGTACCGATCACGGCGGTCTCCGGCGGTGTGCCCTGGATCGGGTTGCGCAGCAGCCTCGGCTCGAATCCGGCCTGACGGCAGTGGTCCACGAGCAGGTCGGTGTAGCCGGAGCGGCCGGGGTGCCCCCAGACCATCACGGTCTCGTCGGCGAGCGCCGCGAGCCGGACCGAGTCGTTGTCCGCGAGGTGGTGGTCGGTGGCGACGGCGACGTGCAGCCGGCGCTGGTCGATCGTGCTGTGCGACAGCCCCCGTTCCGGGGTCATGGCCCGGCACAGCCCGAGGTCCAGGTCACCGGCGAGCAGCTGTTCGCTGAGCTCGTCCGGATAGCGCTGGTTGACGTGGGTGGACAGTTCGGGGTGGATGGCGTGGACCCGCCGGATCAGGGCGGTGACCTCGTCGCCCGTGACCGCGGGCGTGTGCCCGATGCGCAGCGTCTCGGCCTCGGCACGCCCGATCCGGCGCGCGCGCCGCACGGCGGATCGGGCGATACCGTGCAGCACGCGCGCGTCGTCGATCAGGGCTTGTCCCGCGGGCAGCACCGTGACGGCGTTGCCGCCCCGGTCGAGCAGGTCCACCCCCACCTCGCGTTCCAGCGCGCGGATCGAGCTGGAAAGAGCTTGCTGGGACAGGTGCAGCCGCCGGGCCGCGCGGGTGAAGGTGCCCTCCTCCGCGATCGCGACGAGATGCTCGAGCTTGCGCAGATCCAGTCCCAACTCGGTGTCCATCCTTCCCCTGGCTCAGGACCAGGGTGCCTCAGCGGGTGGTGTAGCCGCCGTTGGGGAACAGTGTCTGCCCGGTGAACCACCAGCCCTCGGTGGACAGGAACCGCACGATCGGGGCGATGTCGGAGATGCGGGTGAGCTGATTGCCCAGTGCCTGCGACTTGTGGAACTCCACCCGTTCCGGTGTCTCCTGTGGATAGAAGAACGGGGTGTCCATCGGTCCGGGAGCGACGGTGTTGACCGAGATGCCCCTGTCCGCGAACTCCTTGGCTGCCGCCCGGGTGAAGTGTTCGAGCGGCGCCTTGCCTCCGGCGTAGGTGGAGTAGCCGTCGGTGAACGCCGCCAGCAGCGACGTGCCGAGGCTGATGATCTTGCCGTTGTCGTTGAGCCGCCGCCCGGCCTCCTGGATGAAGAAGTACGCGGCCTTGGCGTTGATGCCGAACATCTGGTCGTACTCGGCCTCTGTCGTCTCCAGGATCGGCTTGCGCAGCACCATCCCGGTGGTGTTGACAGCGAGGTCGACGCCGCCGAAGGTGTCGACCGCCGTGTCGAACAACCGGCGCACGTCGGCGACTCGCGTCAGGTCGCCCTGGACCGCGATCGCGTCCCTGCCGGACTCCTTGACCGCACCAACCGTCTGCTCGGCGTCGCTCGCGGAGGCGTCACCGTGGTAGTGCACCACGATGTTGGCGCCGTCCTCGGCGAAGGTCGTGGACAGCAGCCCACCCAGGTTCTTCGCGCCGCCCGCGATGATCGCGACCTTGTCCCGCAACTGGGGCATGGTTCGTCGGCTCCTTGTCGTTCGGGTTCCTCGCACCGAACGTAGGAGGCAGGCTCGGGCGCGGTAAAACACGAAGTTCGGGTGGCCCGACAAGTCCGATCGATAACCGCAGGCAGCCGCCCGATCAGCCGCGTGGCTTGGCGACCTCGTCGAGGTTCGCCCAGCCCGGCCGCACCCCGGACCAGTCACCCTTGCCCGACAGCACCGCGATGGACGACGTCTTGAGCGTGCAGCCGCGGCCCGCCAGTTCCGAGACGAAGTCCTCGAGCCCAGGGTTGTGGCCGATGAACAGCACGGTGCGCGCCTCGCCCGGCAGTTCACGAGCGATCGCGGCCAGTGTTCCGGCCGAGGCGCCGTAGAGCCGCCCGTCGTGGGTCACCTCGGGTGGGGAGGCCAGTTCCCGCCGCACGAGGTGCCAGGTCTGGCGCGTCCGCTTGGCCGTCGAGCACAGCACGAGGTCGAAGGCGGGCACGTGGGCGCGCAGCCACTTTCCGGCCTCAGGAGCGTCGCGGCGGCCGCGTTCGGCCAGTGGGCGCTCCTCGTCGGCGACCCCGTAGGGCCAGTCGGACTTCGCGTGCCTGAGGATCACGAGTTCTCGTCGCACGTGCCCATCGTCTCGTATCGTTCGGGCGCTGTCGGCGGATTGCCCCCGAGATCATCCCCTGTCGATAATGCGCGACATGTCGATCACGCACGGCGACGCCCTGACCTATGCGGCCTGGTTCGCGTGCCTCGGTGAACCGACGAGGGTCCGGCTGCTCCACACGGTCGCCACGGCGCCCGGCGGGCTCACGGTGGGCGAGCTGAAGGACCGCGTCGGCATCAGCCAGTCCACGTGCTCCCACCACGTCCGGATGCTCTCCGACATCGGGTTCCTGCGCGTGAGCAGGCAGGGCACGACCACGCGGGTGACGATCGACGACGCCTGCTCCGTGGCGTTGCCGCACGCCGCCGACGTGGTGATGGGGGTGCTCGCGCCGCGGCCTCGCTATCCCGTCGATCCGCGGGCCGAGGTCTCGGTGCGCGCGCTGGATTCCCGCGACTGGCCCGCGGTCCGCGACATCTACGGCCAGGGACTGGCGACCGGCCTCGCGTCGTTCGACACCGCGGTGCCCAGCAGGTCGACGCTCGATGCGCGGTGGCTCGACGGGCATCGCTGGGTCGCGGAGCTGGCGGGCGAGGTCGTGGGGTGGACCGCACTGAGCCCGGTCTCGGCGCGCTCGTGTTTTTCCGGCGTGGCGGACAGCGCCGTCTTCGTCGCGGAGTCCTTCCGGGGTCGTGGCGTGGGCAAGGCGTTGCTGCGCGCGCAGGTCACCGAGGCCGACCGGGCGGGGCTGTGGCTGCTGCAGACGTCGGTGCTCACGGAAAACCGGCCCGGCATCGGTCTGCACCACGCCTCCGGCTACCGCACGGTGGGCGTCCGTGAGCGCATCGCCCAGCGCGACGGCGTCTGGCACGACACGGTCCTGCTGGAGCGCCGGGCTTCCTGAGTCGCACTCGCGCTCCCGCCCCCGGGCTTCTTGCGATGCTCAGATCATTCGAGATACTGTCATCATTCAGATGATGCCGTCATTTCACATGGAGTCCGCCCGTGGCCAGTACAGTTCCCGACGTCGACCTGACCGACCCCGCCGTCGTCGCCGATCCCTTCGCCGCCTACGCGCCGTTGCGCGAACGCGGCAGGCTGGCCAGGCTCACCGCGCCCGGTGTCCCCGCGATGTGGGCCGTGCTGCGCCACGAGGACGCCAGGGTGATGCTGGCCGACCCCCGGTTCGAGCTCACCGCGAACACCTTCGCGCTGCGCCCCGACGTCCCCGAGGACTGCGCGCCGTACCTGCGAACGATGCAGGAGGTGGAGGGTCCCGAGCACCTGCGGCTGCGCAGGCTGGTCGCTCCCGCGTTCACCGCCCGCCGTGCCGCGGCGTTCCGGCCCCGGCTGGAGGTGCTCGTCGAGCGGCTGCTCGCCGAACTGCCCCGGGAGGGCGGCGCGGTCGTCGACCTGGTGTCGCACTTCGCCCGCCCGTTGCCGATGGACGTGATCTGCGAGCTCACCGGAATCCCCGAGGCGGACCGGCCGCGCTGGCGCGAGTACGGCGCCGCCGTGGCCGCCGGGATCGGAGCCGAGTTCGGCGCGGCGATCCCCGGGATCATCGAGGGCTCGCGCAAGGCGGTGGCGGCACGGCGCGCCGAGCCGGGCGACGACCTGATCTCCGACCTGATCCGCGCGCAGGCCGAGGACGGCGACCGGCTCGACGATGTCGAACTGGTCACGCTGGTCTGGAACGTCGTGCTCGCCGGGCAGACGCCGACGAACCTCATCGCCAACGGGGTCTCCGCGCTGTTCGAGAACCCGGACCAGCTCGCGCTGCTCCGCGCCGAGCCCGGCCTGCTGTCCGGTGCGGTCGAAGAGCTGACCCGCTGGCAGGGGCCGCAGCTGCTGACCATGCCGCGGTTCGCCACGCAGGACGTCGAACTGGCAGGCCGCCTCGTGCGCAAGGGTGACGCCGTGACGGTGGCGATCGCCTCGGTCAACCGCGATCCGCGCGTGTTCGCCGATCCCGACCGGCTCGACGTCACGCGCCCTGCGACCGTGCCGGGGCACCTCGGTTACGCCCACGGCCCGCACTTCTGTCTCGGCGCGGGGCTGGCGAGGGTGCAGACCGAGGTGGCGCTGTCGGCGCTGCTGCGCGCTCCGGGGCTGGCCCCGGCGGGCCCCGCGCGTCGCGTGCCCGACCCTGGGACCTGGCGGCTCGCAGAGCTTCCCGTCACGCTCTGAGCGAAAGTCTTGAACTGCCAGGGAATCGGGGCTTTATCTCGATTATGGTGGAGGTATTACCGTGGTCCGATGACCAACGTGGACACTCATCCGGTGACGGTGCTCGGCCTCGGCGAGATGGGAAGCGCGCTCGCTCGTGCCTTCCTGAGCGGAGGTCACCCGGTGACCGTCTGGAATCGCACTCGCGCCCGCGCCGAACCCCTGATCGCCGAGGGGGCCGGCGGGGCGGAGTCCGTGCGCGACGCCGTGGCCGCGAGCCCGCTCGTGGTCGTGAACGTGCAGGGCAATGCCGTCGCCAAGGATGTTCTCGAGCAGGCCGGTGACGCGCTGGCTGGCCGTGACGTGCTGAACCTGACCGACGGGACCTCGGCAGAGGCGAGCGCCGTCGCCGAGTGGGTGGCGGAGCGCGGCGCGCGCTACCTGCACGGCCAGCTCATGACGATCGCGCCCGGAGTCGGGCATCCGGACGCCACGGTGTTCTACGGCGGTTCGCGCGAGGTCCACGACCGCTACCGAGGCGCGCTGGATCTCCTCGGTGGCAAGGGAGTCCTCGTCTCGGCGGACGCGGGAGTGCCGACGCTGTACGGAATGGCCGTGCACGGCACGATGTGGGGCGCGCTCAACGGGTTCCTGCACGCCGCCGCGTTGCTCACCAAGGAGGGCGTCGACCTCACGTCCTTCCTCGGCGATGCCGGCCCCGCGATGTCCTCGGTGCTGTCCCTGCTGCCGTCGCTGGCGGCCGAAGTGGACTCCGGCGAGTACGCGATCGAGTTCGGCGGCCTGCGTCACCACCTGCCCTCGGTGGTCGACCTGATGCGGGAGAGCGAGGATCGGGGCGTCGCCGGCGGTGTTCCCGCGCTGACGCTGGACCTGGTGCGCACGGCGGTCGCCGACGGGCACGGCGACGACAGTTACTCGCGGCTGATCGAGTACTTCCGCGCCTGAGCCCCGGAGGTCAGGCACTCGTGGTGGAGCCTGGCCGCACGATCATCAGCACCACGACGATCGCCCACAGGACGTTGAACATCCCGGTGATCATGGCCAGCCGCGCGCCCTGCCCGGTGTCCGGAGTTTCCAGCAGGTCCTGCTGTCTCGGCAGGATCGCGAATGCCAGCAGGCCCGCCGCGAGCGCGGTGAGCACCACCGACGCGATCAGCCAGGGATCGGTGAGCACGCCGAGTGCGGCACCAGTGGCGACGCCGAGGACGGGAACGCTCGCGCCGACCGCGGTGTAGACGCGGCAGATCCGGTGCAGCACGGCGGCCGCGGTCGCGGCCCTGGTCGAGGCCTCGCCGCCGTCGGGCAGCGGGGTGCGGACGTAGCGGGGGAACAACGACGCGGCGACGGCGATCGGCCCGACCGCGAGGATCGCCGCAAGCACGTGCAGGGACAGCAGCAGTGTGGACACGAGTGGGGACTCCGCTCTCGATAAGTTGGCTGCCAATATATCCGCTTCCAACTAATAATGTGTAGGCTGTCTACCTATGAAGGCGGACGCGATACGCGGGCACCTGGACGGGTTGCTGCTGGCTGTGCTCGAACCGGGCCCCCGGCACGGCTACGCGATCATCACGGCGGTCCAGCAACGCAGCGGCGGAGCACTGGAGCTGCGCACGGGCACGATCTACCCGGCGCTCAACCGGCTCGAGCGGCTCGGCCTGCTGCGCAGCACGTGGGACTCGGTCGGCGAGCGCCGCCGCCGTTGCTACGAGCTCACCGACGCGGGGCGGCGCGGTCTCGCCGACGAGCGCAGCGCGTGGCGGGCGTTCACGACCGCCATCGGCTCGGTGCTCGACCCGCAGCCGGGGAGCGCGACGTGAGCGCGATGCCGTCGGTGGAGGCCCACGCGGCGGAGCTCGCCGCGTCCCTGCACGGTCCCGAGAAGGTCAGGACGCGGCTTGTCGACGAGATCCGCGAGGGCCTCGCCGACACGATCGCCGCACACACCCGCGAGGGCGAGCCACCGGAGGGTGTCTTCGAGCGGGCGGTACGCGAGTTCGGCACCCCCGCCGAGCTCGCTCCCTCGTGCCAGCGCGAGCTGACCGTCGCGCAGACCCGGCGCACCTCGCTGACCGTCGCCCTCGCCGTGCCCGTGGTGCTCGCCGCGTGGTCGCTCGCGTGGGGCGCGAGTGCCGTAGCACTGGCCGTCGGAATCGTCGGCGTGGTGCTGGCGCTGGGAACCCTCGCCGCTACGGGCTCGGTGGCGCGCGGGCTGCCGGTGCCGGGGTGGCTCCCGCTCGTGGCCGCGTGGTCGGGCACGATCGCGGGCGTGGCCGTGGTGCCGACCACGCTCGCGCTGGCGCTCACCTCGGCGGCGAGCTGGCCGCTCGTGCTGCTCGCGAGCGTGCTCGCGGTGGTGGCGCACGGCGTGGTGGCGGGCTCGGCGCGCACGTGCCGCCGGTGCGCC
This sequence comes from Prauserella cavernicola, assembly GCF_016595675.1. GTDB lineage: Bacteria > Actinomycetota > Actinomycetes > Mycobacteriales > Pseudonocardiaceae > Prauserella_A > Prauserella_A cavernicola. Next base: position 801,764 of record NZ_JAENJH010000003.1, read on the forward strand.
CGGCTCACCCCGGCCTGACGACGCCTACGCGCCCGCCCCGGCGAGCACGCTCGCTCCGTCGCCCGTGCCGATCCGCGCCGTCGGGCCGTGCCACGTCACGTCGCCGCCGTGCTCGGAGGCGAGTGCGGCGGCACGTACGGGATCGGCGACGGTGACGACCGTGTCCCATCGCGCCTGTCCGGGCGCGGCGGTGACCGTGACTCCGTCGAGCGGGCCGCCGAGGGTGCGCTCGTAGAAGTCGCTGGCGTGCACGGGATCGGAGCACGAGAGCACCATCCGGCCCGGCGCCGACGGCGTGCCGGGCTGGAACGTCCAGCCGCCGAACTCGCCCGCCTGCCACACCGAGAACGCCGCGCCCTGCGGGTCGACCAGCGTCGCCATGCGTCCCTGACCGCCGACGTCGAACGGTTCGAGCACCACCGTGGCGCCATGCCGGGCCGCCGCATCGGTGCGACCGTCAGCGTCGTCGACCGCGACGTAGTAGGCGACGTGCGCGGGGACGCCGGGCGGGTAGACCGGATTCGCCAGATCGCTCACGCCGCCGATCCGGTGACCGCCCGAGCGGATCGTGGGCCGCTCACCGTCCTCGGCGATCTCCCAGCCGAACACCGCCGACAGCAGCGCCGCCGTGCCCGCGAGGTCGCGCGTCTTGAGGTCCAGCCAGCAGAACCCGGGCACCGCTCAGCCCTGCTCGGGCAGCCGAGGGTCCGGCACGGCTCTGATGGCGAGGAATCCGGTGGGCTCGCGGGTGAGCCGCTCGTAGCGGCCGGGGTCGAGCGCCGCGGCCTCGGGTGTGGGCCTCGGTTCGAGCAGGCGTTCCACGAGGAACCCGGCGTCGTGCAGCTCCTCGCACGTCCGCTCCAGCGGGGACACCCAGTGCCGCACCCGCCAGCCCTTGCTCCAGACCTCGTCGATGACGCGCGGGGTGAAGTAGTCGCCGCCGTGCCGGAGCCAGTCGCCGGTGGGGTGCATGCGTGAGAGCACCAGCGCTCCGTCGGGGCGCAGCACCCTGCGCAGCTCCCGCAACGCCCCCATCCGGTTGTCGAGGTACTCCAGCGCGAGCGCGAGCAGGACCAGGTCCATCGAGCTGTCGGGCAGCCAGTCGAGCGGCTCGCCGAGATCGTGCACGCGGAACTCGCCCGAGGGCACCCGTTCGGAGGCCAGCTCGATCATGCGCGGGCTGATGTCCACGCCGGTCACGGTGGCGCCGCGCTCCACGAGCTCATGGGCGTAGAGACCGGGCCCGCACGCCGCGTCCAGCACCCGGCGGCCGGAGACGTCGCCGAGCAGGTCCAGACAGGCGGGCCGGTCGTAGTGCGCGTTGTAGAAGCCGTCGCGCGCGTGGTCGAGGTACTCGTCGGCGAAGTCGTCGTACTGCGGGTCGGTCCCCACCTGCTCGGTCACGCCCGGCAGTCTGCAAGATCAACCGGCGTCACGCACGCGGTTTTCGGCTCAGGCCGCCGGACGCCCGATCCCGGCGAAGGAGTCGCCCGGCTTGCGGTAGTTGTGCACCTGGACCGCCTGGCCGAAGGTCGGCGCGTCGATCATCTGCTGGTTGCCGATGTAGATGCCGACGTGGTGGATCTTGGTGGCCGGGTCGCCGTAGAAGATCAGGTCGCCGAGCTGCGGTTCGTCGTTCTGCGACATCAGCGGCACGCTGTTGTACTGCCAGTGCGCCGTGCGCTCCAGCGTCCGGCCGGCCTCGGCGTAGGCCGCCGTGGTCAGACCGGAGCAGTCGAACCCGGCGTCGCCCTTCTCCTGGCCGTTGCCGCCCCACACGTACGGCAGGCCGATCTTCTCGATCGCGAAGGTCACTGCGGTGAGTGCCTCGCGGTTCGGCGGGGTGCCCTCCACGCCGACCGTGCCGTAGACGTTGGCGGTCGCGAGCACGCGGTGCAGGAACAGCGGGGCGTCCTGCACGGCCGAGACGCCGTCGAGCCACTGCTGGCCGTTGCCCAGGTTGCGGCCGCCGTCGCACAGCGCGCGGGCCGTGGCGAGCGCGGCGTCGTCGACGTCCTGCACGTCGGGTTCCTCGTCGGAGGCGCTGACCCGGTACCGGTCCCACACGTCGGGGGAGAGCTGCATCGGGCCTGCCGCGCCGTCGACCGAGATGACGTCGCCGGAGAAGTCCTTCAGCTCGATCGTGCCGATCGGCCCCGCGGGCTTGCCGTCGTCGCCGAGCTCGCCGCCGGCCCTGCCGTGGTCGGTGGTGGTGCTGCCGATGCCGGCCAGCGTCACCCAGGACAGGTCGCAGCCGGGCTGCTCGTCGCCGAGCCGCACCGTGGCGCCCGCATAGGCGTGCATCGCGCGGCGGGGGATGTCGAGCCAGTCGGCCACCTCGTCGACCCAGCCCTCGAACCGCGGCCCGGACTCGCTCGGCGCGGTGGTCTCGGGCGCGACGGGCGCCGAGCTGGCCGAGGGTGGGGCGGTCGTCGTCGCCGGAGCGGGACGGCCGGTCGCGGCCGCCGCGGCCACCTCCTCGTCGTCCGGCGTCGGCCGGAGCGTCACGACCAGCGCGCCCACGGCCACCACCGCCGCGACGAGCGCCACGATCAGCGTTCGCCTGCGCGGGCGCGTCCGGTTCGCGTCCGGCTCAGTGGGTGCGCTGTGTTCCTCCCCCGACGTCATGGGCCCCAGGATAGAGAGCCGAGGTAGCGACTCGGTGAGGAAGTCGTCAGACTCGCCGTCCGATGAGCCTTTCGAGCAGGAATTCGCGCAGTCCATCGAGGTCGGCGTCCACCGCGACGTCGGTGAACGGCCCGTTCGCGCCGTCGGTGTCGGCCCGCTGAGCCGACCGCCGGACATCGACGACCGTCATGCCCCGCGCCGGGCCGAACGAGCACTCCACCCGTACCGGCAGGCTCTCGGTGCGCAGGATCCCCGGCCGGATCGCCTCGGCGACGGCCACCGCGTCGTGCACGACGATGCCCTCGAAGCCCAGCGCCCTGCGGTAGTGCTCCAGGTAGTCGGGGATGAGCGAGTGCAGGGCCGCGCCGATCGGCCCCGACGCGGCGAGCGCGGAGAGCCAGCTGGCGTCGACGGCGCAGCGATGGGTGAGGTCGAGCGGCACCAGCACGCACGGCACCTCGCCGCCGGCCAGCACCCGGTGCGCGGCCTCGGGGTCGCTCCAGATGTTGAACTCGGCGGCCGCGGTGGTGTTGCCGCGCGCGATCCCGCCACCCATGATCACGAGCCGGTCGATCTTGCTCGCCAGGTGCGGGTGCGCCGCGAGCAGCGCGGCGATGTTGGTCAACGGCCCGATCGGAGCAATCGTCACCGGTTCCTCGGCCGAGGTGAGCAGCTCCGCGAGCAGCGTGACGGCGTCGCTCCGCTCGAGCTCACGGACGGGCTCGGGCAGCACGCCGGAACGGCCGGAGAGCCCGTCGGAGCCGTGCACCGTGCGGGCCTCCCTGGGCTGGTGGTGCACCAGCGGCCTGGCGGCGCCCGCCGCCACCGGTACGTCGTCGCGCTGGCACAGGGCCAGCACCCGCCGGGCGTTGCGCGTGGTGGCCTCGAGCCCCACATTGCCGAACACGGTGGTCACACCCAGCAGGTCGACGTCCTCGCTGAGCGCCGCGAGCGTGAGCGCGAACGCGTCGTCGACGCCGGGATCGGTGTCGATGATCAGCTTGGTCCTCAAGGTCACTCCTCGCATCGGCGTGGTCCGTCCGACAGGTTACGGTCACCCCATGACGTCCATGTGGGGATCGCCGGTGCTGTCCCGGGTGCAGGCGTGGCGGAGGGGGCGCAAGGACCCCGAGCAGGCCAGGTTCCTGACGGTCGACTCGCTGCGCTGGATCGTGCGCAACCGCGCGTTCTCGCCGTGGTATCTGGTGCGGTACTGGCGTCTGCTCAAGTTCCGCGTCACCAACCCGCACGTCGTCCTGCGCGGCATGGTGTTCCTCGGCAAGAACGTCGAGATCCACTGCAGGCCCGGCTACGGCAGGCTCGAGATCGGCCGCTGGGTGCACATCGGCGACGGCAACGCCATCCGCTGCCACGAGGGCTCCCTGCGCATCGGAGACAAGACCGTGTTCGGCAGGCAGAACGTCGTCAACAGCTACCTCGACGTCGAGCTGGGCTCCGCGACGCTCGTGGCGGACTGGGTCTACATCTGCGACTTCGACCACGTCACCGCCGACATCAACCTGCCGATCAAGGACCAGGGGATCATCAAGTCGCCGGTACGGATCGGCCCCGACACCTGGATCGGCACGAAGGTGTCGGTGCTCAAGGGCACGCGCGTGGGCAGGGGCTGCGTGCTCGGCGCCCACGCCGTGGTGCGCGGCGACATCCCCGACTACGCCATCGCGGTGGGCTCGCCCGCGCGCGTGGTGCGCGACCGCAAGGCCGACTACGAGGCCGACGCCGAGCGGCGCGAGGCCGTCAAGGACATGGCCCGCAAGGCGAGCAAGGCGCTGCAGAAGACCCTTGGCGAAGGCTGACGGAGAAGTCCGGACATCAGGGACTTTCCACCGTGATAGTTAGCAGCTATAACTAACTATCACGGTGGCGTCACCGCAACACCACAGCCGACAACCCGCGGGCCTCCCGCGGGTTCCTTGCAGAGCCTGAGGAGTTGCCGTGCCCTCACCACGACGCCCGTTGCTGGCCGCCGTCACAGGCGCCACGTTGCTCGCGCTGGTCAGCGCCACCACGCCGGCCATCGCGCAGCCCGCCTCGGCGGGAGCGCCCGCCGCCGAACAGTGCAGCGACGAGCCGCGCGACCTGCCCGTGCACGAGTTCACCGACCACCGGGAGCTGGGCAACGAGCTCGCCCGCCTCGAACGGGTCAGCGCCGGAGCCGTCGACGTCACCGAGATCGGCAGGAGCAACCGCGGCCGGGAGGTCTGGGCCGCGCGCGTGGGCACCGGGCCCAAGGCCGTGCTGCTCACCAGCGAGATCCACGGCAACGAGAAGACCGGGACCGACGCGATCCTGCAGGTGCTCGACTTCGTCGGCACGAGCGACACCGCCAAGGCCAAACGCATGCGCTCCGAGCTGACGATCGTGGCCATCCCGAAGATGAACCCCGACGGCGCCGAGCTGGACCGCCGGGGCAACGACATGAGGTGGGACGAGGTCACCGCCCGGTTCCCGCAGCTGCGCGGCAGCGAGCCCGCGTGGAACTACTACACCGAGCCGAGGCAGGGCGACGACTACTCGCAGCTGCCCGGCTTCGACGTCAACCGCGACTACAACCCCGACCTGAACTACGAGCCGAAGGCCGAGGACTTCCCCGGCACCTCGGCCGACACGGGCTGGTACATCACGCCGGAGTCGCGGATCGTGCGCGATGTCTACAAGGGCCTGACCGCGGAGTTCGGCAAGGTCGACACGTACGTGGACCTGCACCACCAGGGCGCCTGCTACGTGATGCCCGACGACCCCGACCGGTTCGTCACCATGTCGATCTCGGGCAAGTTCGTGGACGACCCGGCCACCACGCCGGGCTACGAGCAGTACGCCGACACCTACGACCTCGACTACGCGAAGCAGCTCAACGTCGCCGTCTACAACGCACTGCAGGGCAGGGCGAACAACAACCCGTTGTTCGGCAACATCACGCTGTACCCGCAGGACACCAACCTGCCGGGAACCGGGCTCGGCTCGTTCGCGCTCAACGGAAGTGGCTCGGTGTTGTTCGAGGTGCGCGGCCAGACCCAGACGCTCGGCCAGAAGTACCGCACGCAGCTGACCCGCACGGTCTACATCGGACTCGACGGCATGCTGTCGTCGATCGCGAGTGGACAGATCGGCAACCTCGACCCGGCCGTCTACGACAGCATCCCGCCGCGCGGCCCGAGCATCGGTAGCGCGTCCAGGACGGCTACCCACGTGCTCGAGGACTAAACCACTCGGTCGGAGTGTCCGGTTCCTGCCACTGTGCCGAGCGCGATCCGGTTCGCTGTGTTTCGCTGCTGTTGTCAGGAATTTCCGCTGAAAGGAACGACAATGGCTGCGAAGCACTCGATGTCGAACCGGAAAGCTCGGATTCGGCGCACCCTGCGCAACACCGGTCTCACGACCGCGGCAGCGCTCGCGACGGTCGCATTCGTGGCGGCACCCGCCCAGGCCGCCCCCGGCGAAGGCGACGTGCGGGTTCAGGAATGCGGCCTGTCCCAGGTGAACCAGACCTACGAGGTGTGCGGACCCGGCAATCGCTGGGTGTCGATCGCCTTCCACGACAGCATCACGAGGGACAGCGGAATCATGGACAAGTGCTGGGGTCCCGGTGTCTACCAGATGTTCCGCGAGCTCGGCCCGTACCGGCTCGCGGTCACCGCCAACGAAGGCGTTCCGTGCTGAGCTGATCGTCTGTACGACAACGAAGAGCCACCGTCGCCAGAGTCCGAGTAGGACCGGCGACGGTGGCTCTGTTGTTCTCGGGCCTCGTCACCCGGTCGTGTGTCCGGTTCCTGCCGTCGCCACGATCCCGATCCTGGCAGTCGTGTTCCGCTTGTGCTGTCAGGATTTCTCGGCGGAAGGGCAACGACAATGACTGCGAAGCATTCCACGTCGGACCGCGCGGCCCGGATGAGGCGATCACTGCGCAACACCGGTCTCACGATGGCGGCGGCACTCGCGACGGTCGCGTTCGTCGCGGCTCCCGCCCAAGCCGCACCCGTCGGTGGTGACGTGCGGGTTCAGGAATGTGGCCTGTCCCAGGTGAACCAGACCTACGAGGTGTGCGGGCCCGGCAATCGTTGGGTGTCGATCGCCTTCTACGACAGCATCACGAGGGACAGCGGGATCATGGACAAGTGCTGGGGTCCCGGTGTCTACAAGATGTTCAGTGAGCTCGGGCCGTACCGGCTCGCGGTGACGGCCAACGAAGGTGTGCCGTGCTGACACCCGGTCTTGTGTCCGGTTCCTGCCACCTTGTCGAGCGCGTCTCATCGATTCGTGTTTCGCTTGTGAGGTAAGGATTTCTCGGGGAAGGAGAGAGCATGACCGCGAAGCACTCGACGTCGAACCGGAAAACCCGAACGAGGCGCTCCCTGCGAGCCATCGGCCTGACCGGAGCGGCGACACTCGCGACGATCGCGTTCGCGGCCGCGCCGGCCCAGGCCGCGCCGGCCGGAGGTGGCATGCGGGTCCAGGAATGCGGCCTGTCCCAGATCAACCAGACCTACGAGGTGTGCGGGCCGGGCAACCGCGGCGTGGTGATCTCCTACTTCGACAGCAGCGACCGGAGCAGCGGAACCGTGTCGAAGTGCTGGGGTCCCGGGGTCTACCAGATGATCACCGAACTCGGTCCGTTCCGGCTCGCGGTCAACTCCTACGAGGGGATTCCGTGCTGAGCTGAGCCCAGTCGCACAGGGAGAGAGCCACCGTCGCCGATCTGTCAGCAGGTCGGTGACGGTGGCTCTCTGCTGTCCTGCACTGTATGTCTACAGTGGATCTCTCTGCGCTTGAAGGGCTGAGTACATCCACGGGTGTCCTGTTCCTGTCACGTTGTCGCGATCGGCCCCTTTCGACATGTTTCGCTTGTGTGGCCAGGATTTTCTGCGGAAGGAGACGACAATGGCAGCGAAGCCATCACAGTCCAACCGGGAAGAGCGGGCAACGCGCTTCACCATCAGAAATGTCTGCCTGACCGCGGCTGCGGCACTGGCGACAACCGCATTTGTCGCCGCGCCCGCCCACGCGGCGTCCGCGAACGAGGACGTGCGGGTTCAGGAATGCGGCTTGTCTCAGATCAACCAGACCTACGAGGTGTGCGGGCCGGGCAACCGCTGGGTGTCGATCGTGTACTTCGACAGCAGCACCAAGAGCACCGGCAACGTCGACAGGTGCTGGGGCCCCGGCCTGTATCAGATGATCAACGAACTCGGTCCGTTCCGGGTCGGTGTGAACTCGACCGAAGGTGTCCCGTGCTGAGCTGACCTGCGGCGCTACGCGGGAGAAGCCACCGCCGCGGCGGTGGCTTCTCCCGCGTGTCAGGAGTCCGCACGTTTGGGCACGGCGGGGTAGGGCACGAAGGTGCTCGCGTTCTCGTCCACCGTGAGCTGCTTGCCAATCGTCGGGAACGCCCGCTGCGGGCAGGCCGGGCGATCGCACACCTTGCAGCCCATGCCGATGGGCGTCGCGGCGGCACGATCGTCGAGGTCGAGGCCGGTGGAGTAGATGAGCCGCCGCGCGTGCCGCAGTTCGCAGCCGAGACCGACGCTGAACATCTTGCCGGGGCTGCCGTAGCCGCCGATGTTGCGCGAGACCGTGCGCGCGATCCAGAAGTAGCTCTTGCCGTCCGGCAGCGTCGCGATCTGGGTGATGATCTTGCCCGGCGACGTGAACGCCTCGTAGATGCACCACAGTGGACACGCGCCGCCGACGCGGGAGAAGTGGAACCCCGCCGCCGACTGCCGTTTCGACATGTTGCCCGCCCTGTCGACCCGCACGAACGAGAACGGCACGCCGCGCGCCTTGGGCCGTTGCAGCGTCGACAGGCGGTGACACACCGTCTCGAAGCCGACACCGAAGTGGTCGCACAATCGCTCGATGTCGTAGCGGAACTTCTCGGCCGTCGACAGGAATGGGCCGTAGGGCAGGATCAGCGCGCCCGCGAAGTAGTTCGCCAGCCCCACCCTCGCCAGCGAACGCGCGGCCGGTCCGGAGAACGCCCACGAGTCGGCGAGCTCGGTGATCAGGTCGTCGTACTCCAGCACCGCGATCTGCGACGCCATCCGAAAAGCCCGCTGCCCGATGCGCAGGCTCGGCGCCATGCGCAGGATGCGCGCCTCCGGCTCGTAGCGATGCTGCTGGCCCGCGGCCTCGTCGATGCCGTCGCTGGTCACCGTGACTCCGTAGCGGTCGGTGAGGCGGTTGAGCACCGCGCGGTGCACGTCGCCGCGCCTGAGCCCCATCTCGCCGGACATGGTCTCGGCGCGCTCGTCCAGCTCGGCGACGTAGTTCTCCCGCTCGTAGAAGAAGTCGCGCACCTCCTCGTGCGGCAGTGACGCGGCGGCGCTGCCGTGCAGCCCGGTGCCGTTCTCGGCGACCAGTGCGGCCGTGGTCTCCACCGCGTTGCGGTACGTGCGGTGCAGCCGCACCAGTGCCTGGGCGATGCTCGGCAGGTTGGTGGCGAGCTCGTTGAGCTCGCTCGTGGTGGCCTCCAGCCCGATGGCCTCGTCGAGCAGTGCCTCCCGGGTGTCGGCGACGAGCCGCGCGGTGTCGTTGTTGGCGAAGAACTCGGTGTCCACGCCGAACGCCTCGGTGATCCGCAGCAGTACTGGAACGGTCAAGGGCCGGCTGTTGTGCTCGATCTGGTTGAGGTAGCTGGGGCTGATTTCCAGCAGCCTTGCCAGGTCGGCCTGGCTCATCGAGCGGCTCTCGCGCAGATGCCGCAGCCGCGCGCCCGCGAAAGTCTTGTCCACCATTGGACTTCTCCTCGGAGATCTTCCGGCCCTGACCGATCAAGCGACCGGTTCAGTCTGCACATTTTCTGTGACGTGCAAACTACCTCTTCGCAACCTTCGCAACATGCTACGTAGATTTCGCAGAAATTGGCAAATTGGAGCTGTGGTGCCATTTTCGCAGTACATGTCAGTCTCAGGGGGACAGCGAGGCAATCGCAAAGTTTGCAAAGGTGGAGACGTCCAATGGTTCAGAACCTCGAGCAGGCAGCCGCGGAACTGGCGAAGAAGTGGGAGACCGACTCGCGCTGGAACGGCGTGAAGCGGTCCTACACCGCGGCGGACGTGGTCAAGCTGCGCGGCAGCGTTGTCGAGGAGCACACGCTGGCACGGCGTGGCGCCGAGCGGCTCTGGGAGCTGCTGCACACCGAGGACTACGTGCACTCGCTTGGCGCGCTGACGGGCAACCAGGCGGTGCAGCAGGTCCGCGCCGGCCTCAAGGCGATCTACCTCTCGGGCTGGCAGGTGGCCGCCGACGCCAACCTCGCGGGCCAGACCTACCCGGACCAGAGCCTGTACCCGGCCAACTCGGTGCCCGCCGTCGTCCGTCGCATCAACAACGCGCTGGGCAGGGCCGACCAGATCAACTGGGCAGAAGGAAACACCGGCAGCGATGCCACTGACTGGTTCGCCCCGATCGTCGCCGACGCCGAGGCGGGCTTCGGCGGTCCGCTCAACGCGTTCGAGCTGATGAAGGGCATGATCGCGGCGGGAGCCGCCGGTGTGCACTGGGAGGACCAGCTCGCGTCGGAGAAGAAGTGCGGCCACCTGGGTGGCAAGGTGCTGATCCCCACCAAGCAGCACGAGCGCACCCTCAACGCCGCGCGCCTCGCCGCCGACGTGCTCGACGTGCCGAGCCTCGTCGTCGCCCGCACCGACGCCCAGGCCGCCACGCTGATCACCAGTGACGTCGACGAGCGCGACCAGAAGTACCTCACCGGCGAGCGCACGTCGGAGGGCTTCTACAAGGTGCACAACGGAATCCAGCCGTGCATCGACCGCGGCCTCGCCTACGCGGAGTACTCCGACCTGCTGTGGATGGAGACCTCCGAGCCCGACCTCGAGGTCGCCCGCGAGTACGCCGAGGCCATCAAGGCCGAGTTCCCCGACCAGATGCTGGCCTACAACTGCTCGCCGTCGTTCAACTGGAAGAAGCACCTCGACGACGCGACCATCGCCAAGTTCCAGCGCGAGCTCGGCCACATGGGCTACAAGTTCCAGTTCATCACGCTGGCCGGCTTCCACGCGCTGAACCACTCGATGTTCGACCTGGCTCACGGCTACGCCCGCGAGGGCATGACCGCCTACGTCGACCTGCAGGAGCGCGAGTTCGCATCGGAGGAGCGGGGCTACACCGCCACGAAGCACCAGCGCGAGGTCGGCACCGGCTGGTTCGACCAGGTCAGCACCGCGCTGAACCCGGAGAGCTCGACCACCGCGCTCACCGGTTCCACCGAAGAGGCCCAGTTCTAGGCGAGCACCCCGTCCTGGAGGGACGACGAGATGGCTGACACGCTCAACTACCGGCTCGAGGTCGCGGGCCCCGCCGGCGACCGGTTCGACGAGATCCTCACCCCCGCCGCGCTGGAGTTCGTGGCGAAGCTGGACAACGCCTTCGCGGGCCGCAGGCGAGAGCTGCTGGACGCCCGGCGGCGCAGGCGCGACCGGATCGCCTCGGGCGAGGAGCAGCTCGGCTTCCTGCCCGAGACGCGCCGGATCCGTGGCGACGACTCCTGGCAGGTGGCTCCGGTGGCACCGGGGCTCGAGGACCGGCGCGTCGAGATCACCGGCCCCACCGACCGCAAGATGACGGTCAACGCGCTGAACTCCGGTGCGAAGGTGTGGCTGGCCGACTTCGAGGACGCCACCTCGCCGACCTGGAGCAACGTGGTGGGCGGCCAGCTCAACCTGTACGACGCGATCCGGCGCGACATCGACTTCACCGACAAGGGCAAGCACTACACGGTCGGCGACGACCCGGCGACGATCGTCGCCCGGCCGCGTGGCTGGCACCTGGTGGAGAAACACCTCCGGATCGACGGCCGTCCCGTGTCGGCCAGTCTCGTCGACTTCGGCCTCTACTTCTTCCACAACGCCAGGCGGCTCGTGGCCAAGGGCAGCGGACCGTACTTCTACCTGCCCAAGCTCGAGAGCCACCTCGAGGCGCGCCTGTGGAACGACGTGTTCCGCCTCGCGCAGCGGGAGCTCGGTCTGCCCAGGGGCACCATCAGGGCGACCGTGCTGATCGAGACCATCACCGCGGCGTTCGAGATGGACGAGATCCTCTACGAGCTGCGCGAGCACGCCGCGGGGCTCAACGCGGGCAGGTGGGACTACATCTTCAGTCTCATCAAGACCTTCGGCACGGCGGGGCAGAACTACGTGCTGCCCGACCGCGCCGAGGTGACGATGACCGTGCCGTTCATGCGGGCCTATACCGAGCTGCTGGTGCGGACGAGTCACCGGCGCGGGGCGCACGCGATCGGCGGCATGGCGGCGTTCATCCCGAGCAGGGACCCGGAGGTGAACGCGATCGCGCTGGAGAAGGTCCGCCAGGACAAGGAACGCGAGGCCGGTGACGGCTTCGACGGGTCGTGGGTCGCGCACCCCGGCCTGGTCCCGGTGTGCCGCGAGGCGTTCGACAGCGTGCTCGGCGGCTGGCCGAACCAGCTCGGCAGGCTGCGTGACGACGTCGAGGTGACCGAGGCCGACCTGCTCAACGTCGCCGCCACCGGCGGAGAGGTGACCGAGCGGGGGCTGCGGGCCAACATCAACGTGGCGCTGCGCTACGTCGACGCGTGGCTGCAGGGCACGGGCGCCGCGGCGATCTCCGACCTGATGGAGGACGCCGCCACCGCGGAGATCGCTCGCTGCCAGGTGTGGCAGTGGATCCGCAACGGCACGAAGCTCGACGACGGCACGCTGGTCACCCGCCACCTGGTGACGACGTGGCTCGACGAGGAGCTGGCCTCGGTCCGTGCCGACTTCGGTGACGGCTCCCGGCTGGCCGACGCTCGGGAGATCTTCGTCGAGACCGCGCTCGGGGAGAAGCTGCCGAGCTTCCTCACCACGAGCGCCTACGCGCGCTACCTGACCCACGCCACGGCCGGGTAGCCCGCAACCGCGGTGAAGGGCACCTTTCCTGCGTTCAACGCGGTAAAGGTGCCCTTCACCGCGTCCGGGTGGCCTCCAGAACCCGGGAGAGGGCCCGGTGGAGGTCCTCCAGCTCCGACAGTTCCATGCCGAGGCGCTCGACGACCTTGTACGGGATCTTCTCGGCCTCCCGGCGCAGCTCCCGGCCCTGTTCGGTGAGCGCCACGGCCAGGGAGCGTTCGTCGCTGGTGTTGCGCTGCCTGGTGACGTAACCCAGTGCCTCGAGTCGCTTGAGCAGCGGGGACAGCGTCGCGGGCTCCGAGCGCAGTGTCTGGCTCAGGTCCCTGACCGATCTCGGCGAGCGCTCCCACAACGCGAGCAGCACGAGGTACTGCGGGTGGGTCAGCCCGAACGGTTCCAGCAGGGGCCGGTAGATCGCGATGACGCTGCGCGAGGCGACGGACAGGGCGAAGCAGACCTGCCGGTCCAGTGCCAGCGGGTCGTCGCCGAGGTCGATGTCCGTCACGCAGCTCACCTTATCAGTTAGTGCACTAATGGTTAGTATGTTAAGCATGGTGAGGCGACCGAACCCGGTGCAGTGGCTCAGGTACGCGGCGGGCGGCAGACTGCCCGACCACCTGCGCGAGTGGGTGCTGCGCGATGTCACCACGCGCACCTGGTTCCTGCGCGGGGCGGCGCGCAGCTCGCTGCTGGTGCTGCCGCTGTCGTCGGTGTGGCTGCTGCTGCCGGGGCCGCTCGGGCTGCGCCTCTCGTTGTGTCTCATGGCGCTGCTGGTCGGATACTTCTACTCGCTGGCCTACCTGGAGGAGAGCTGCGAGCACAAGCTCGTCAAGCACGGCTACCGCTACGGCTCCGGGCGCGCGACCCGCAACGCGGCGAAGGACGCCCTCGAGGCCGAGGCCCACGCCCGCTACGTGGCCCGCTACCGCAACTGAGCCACCCCGCGTGCGGTGAAGGGCACCTTTACTGCATTGAACGCAGTAAAGGTGCCCTTCACCGCAGTGGGCGCAGTGCCGCGGCCAGCAGGGTTTCCGCCGCGTTGCGGGCCGGGTGGGCCGCGGTCGGCTCGCCCGACATCGCGGCGATCACCGTGGCTCCCTCCACGAGGGTCAGCAGTTGGTCGGCGAGCGCGTCCGGGTCGGCGACGTCGAGCGCGGCCGTGAGCCCGCGCAGGTACTCGCGCAGCGCGTCCTTGTGCGCGCGGTCGACGGCGGCGACGCGGGGTGAGGTCGCGCCCAGCTCGCCGAAGGAGTTGATGAACGCGCAGCCGCGGAAGCCGTCCTCGCCGAACCACTCGTGCAGCCAGTCGAACACCGCGAGCGGAGCCTCGTCGGGCGTGCGTGCGTGGCGCTCGACGTGATCGGCCAGCGAGCGCCGCCACCGCTCATCGCGGCGCGCCAGGTAGGCCTCGACGAGGTTCTCCTTCGACGGGAAGCACTGGTACAGCCGCTTGAGCGAGACGCCGGAACGCGCGCGGATCGTGTCCATGCCGACGGTGTGGATGCCGCGTCCGTAGAACTCGTGCTCGGCGGCGTCGAGCAGTCGTGTGGTGGCTTCGTCGAGATCCATGTGCTCACCCCTGGTGCGGAGAACCAACGTTCTCTAGCCTAGACGGCCAGTGGAGAACGATGGTTCTCCTCCGAGCGTGGAGAGTGAGACCATGTCGCGTCCCCCGTTTCCCCCGTTCGACGAGAGCACCGCGGCGAAGAAGGTCCAGGCCGCCGAGGACGCCTGGAACACCCGCGACCCCGAACGCGTCGCGCTCGCCTACACCGAGGATTCCGTGTGGCGCAACCGCGATCGCCACGTCGTCGGACGCGCGCGGATCGTGGAGTTCCTGCGCGACAAGTGGGAGCGCGAGCTGGACTACGCGCTGCGCAAGGAACTGTGGGGCTTCCGCGGCAACCGCATCGCGGTGCGGTTCCAGTACGAGTGCCACGACGCCTCGGGGCAGTGGTGGCGCAGCTACGGCAACGAGCTCTGGGAGTTCAGTGACGACGGACTGATGCGCCGCCGGGAGGCGAGCATCAACGACCACCGCATCGACGAGTCACAACGGCGCATCCGCGGTCCGAGGCCGGAGAGCGAGCACGGCCTGCTGTTGCCCGTGTTCTAGGGCTCGAAGGCGTTGCCCGTGGCGATCTTCGGCCTGCCGAGCACCTGCTGCTCGCCGACCCTCGCCCTGCGGTAGACCCGTGCCGTGGCCGCCGCGATCCGCGCCCAGTCGAAGTCGGCCGCCAGGCGCGATTGCGCCGCCTGCGCTCGCACCCCGGCCGCGTCGGCGTCGGCGAGCACGGTGTCCACCGCCGAGGCGATGGCGGGGACATCACCCGGCTCGAATGCCAGCCCGGTCTCGCCGTGCAGCACCACCTCGCCGAGCCCGCCCGCCGTGGACGCCACCAGTGGGCGTTTCGCGGCGGCGGCCTCCAACGCGACGATGCCGAACGGCTCGTACCTGCTGGGCAGCACCACGGCGTCGGACGCCGCCAGCACGGCCCGCAGCTCGCGGTCCGACAGGTGCCCGACGAAGTCCACCGCGCGCACCAGCCGCAGCTTGCGGGCCTGCTCGACGAGCTCGTCGAGATGCCTTCCCTTGCCTGCCACCACCAGCCGGGTGCCCGGGTGGCGCTTGCGGATCGACGGCAGTGCGGCCACCAGGTCCTGCACGCCCTTCTCCCACTCGAGCCTGCCGAAGTAGAGCAGCAGCGGCGCGCCGCCCGAGCTGTGCTTCTCACGGGCCAGCGCGATCTCGTCGGCCGGCACGCGCCACGTGCGTTCCTCGATGCCGTTGTGGATCACGGTGATGCCGCCGGGGGAGACCTCGAACAGGTGTGCCACCTCGCTGCGCATCGCCTGTGAGCACGTGATCAGCTCGTCGCAGCGGTTGGCCAGCCACCATTCGACCGAGTGCACCTGCTGGTTGAGCGCGTGCGAGAGCCAGCCGGAGTGCCTGCCCGCCTCGGTGGCGTGGATGGTGCCCACCAGCGGCACACGCGCGGCGTCGGCGAGCGCGATCGCGGGATGCGTGACCAGCCAGTCGTGCGCGTGCACCACGTCGGGCCGCCAGGTCCGCAGGAGGTCGTTGCCCGCGCGCACCATCGCGTGGCCCATCGCGAGCGTCCACGCGACCAGGTCGCGTTCGAAGGTCACGTGCATCGGGTCCTCGGCCACCCGGATGATCCGCACGCCCTCCACGACGCGGTCGGTCGCCGGATGCGTCTCGGCGTCGGTCCCCGCGACGTGCCGGCACAGCACGGTCACGTCGTGCCCGCCCTGCACCAGATGCCGAGCCAGTGCGTGGACATGCCGGGCGAGCCCACCGACCACCACCGGCGGGTACTCCCACGAGAGCATCAGCACGCGCATAGGTGGAGGTTACTCACGAGTCGCATCAGGTGTGCGACACGTCCGCGTTGCTCTGCCACTATCGAAGACGATGACGACACCACCAGTGCTTTCGACACCGTGGACCGATCGAGCAGAGCAGGACGGCCGGGTCCTGCCCGACTATCCGAGGCCCCAGCTGGTGCGTGAGCACTGGCTCAACCTCAACGGCCGGTGGGAGTTCTCCAGCCGCTCGGCCGATGGCCAGGAACACCGGGGCGAGCAGATCCTCGTGCCGTTCCCGCCCGAGTCGGCGCTGTCCGGCATCGGCAGGCCCGCCGAGCGGCTCTGGTACCGCCGGACCTTCGAGGTGCCGCCCGGCTGGCGGTCGGGACGGGTGCTGCTGCACTTCGGTGCCGTCGACCAGGTGGCGACGGTGTGGGTGAACCACCAGCTCGTCGCGCGGCACGAGGGCGGCTACTCGGCCTTCCACGCCGACATCACCGACGTCCTGCGGCCCGACGGTGAGCAGGAGCTGGTGGTGCGCGCCGACGACGAGGGCAACCGCGGCACGTTCCCGGTCGGCAAGCAGGCCAACCAGCCCGCCGGGATCCTCTACACCGGTACGTCCGGCATCTGGCAGACGGTGTGGCTGGAGGCCGTGCCGCCGGTGCACGTCGAGCGCCTCGACATCGGCTCCGACCTGCGCGGTCTCGACGTCACCGCGCACGTCGCGCGCCCGGCGGGGCAGCGGGTGGAGGTCGTGGCCGCCGAACCTGGCGGCGCGGAGGTGGCCCGCGCGAGTGGTGACCCCGGCGAGCCGATCCGGCTCGACGTCGCGCACCCGCGCCTGTGGAGCCCCGACGACCCGTACCTGTACGACCTGCTCGTGCGGGTGCTCGGCGAGGACGGCGCCGTGGTGGACGAGGTCACGAGCTACGCGGGCCTGCGCACGGTGGGCCTGGTTCGCGACACCGAGGGCAGGCCCCGGATCGCGCTGAACGGGCGCATCACCTTTCAGCACGGCCCGCTCGACCAGGGCTACTGGCCGGACGGGATCTACACCGCGCCGACCGACGAGGCGCTGCGGTTCGACCTGGAGCAGACCAGAGAGCTCGGCTTCAACACGGTCCGCAAGCACGCCAAGGTGGAGCCCGCTCGCTGGTACTACTGGACCGATCGGCTCGGATTGCTGGTGTGGCAGGACATTCCGTCGTTGCCGGTGGTGCTGGACAACCCGCCAGGGCCGCAGGCGGCGCCGGTGGAGGTCTCGCAGCGCCGGTTCGAGGCGGAGCTGGCCGCGATCGTCACGCAGCTGCGCGGAGTCACCTCGATCGTCGCGTGGGTCCCGTTCAACGAGGGCTGGGGCGAGTACGACACCGCGCGCGTCGCCAAGGAGCTCAAGGAGATGGACCCGGCTCGGCTCGTGGTCGCCGACAGCGGCGTCAACTGCTGCCACTCCCACCCCGACTCGGGCGCGGGCGACGTCTACGACGACCACACCTACGTCGGACCGGGACGGCCGCTGGTGCACGACCACCGCGCGACCGTCGACGGCGAGTACGGCGGACTCGGGCTGGTGCTCGAGGGCCACGTCTGGCCCGGTGAGCCGATGGCCTACGAGATGACGACGACCCAGGACGAGCTGACCCGGCGCTACGCGGAGGTCAGCGAGGACCTGGAGACGGTCGTGCGCGGGCTCGGGCTCTCCGGTGCCATCTACACGCAGACCACCGACGTCGAGAACGAGGTCAACGGACTGCTGACCTACGACCGCAGGATCGTGAAGGTGACGCTGTCCGTGGCCGCCGAGCGCAACCGCGCGGTGATCGCCGCGGGCGCGGTCGATCGCGCAGACTAAGCGTTCCCGCCGAGTCCGCGCGCGTCGAGGTGGCCGAACGGCCGCGCCAGCGCACCGAACGCGGCGGCCCTGGCCGTCGCGTTCGGGTCACCCGCCGCGCGCAGGCGGACCAGTTCGTCGAAGCGCGCGGTGTGCTCGCTCGCGCGCCTGCGCGCGTAGTCGGCGGCGGAGTCCTTGGTGACCATGAACGCCCAGTCGCTCGACAGAGCCAGTAGCGCCTCGGTGACCAGCTGGTCGGCCACCGCGTCCCGGCCCTGCCCCGCCACGTCCACGGCGAGCAGCCGCCGTTGCAGCTCCGCGTTGGCGGCCACCATGTCGGCCACCTGCTCGCCGTCCCAGACTCGCCAGTCCTTGCCGGAGCCCCACGACGACGCGGGCAGCTCGACGGGCCCGGCGACGTGGCCTGCCTCGACGGCGCCGCGCAGGGTCGTCACCCGCACGCCGGCCTCCGGCAGCGCCCGCAGCACGCCCTCCAGCCAGGCGGGACCCTCGTGCCACCAGTGGCCGAACAGCTCGGTGTCGTAGGCGGCCACCACGAGCGCCTCCCGTCCGTGCTGGGCACGCAGCTCGCGCAGCCTGGTGACGACGGTGTCCACGAAGTCCTTCACGTGCAGGCGCAGCGTGTCCGCCGCGAGCGCGGGATCGTAGGGCGCCTTGTCCGCGGGTTCGATGTGCTTGCCGGTGACGCGCGAGGGCTTGAGGCCCACCTCGTGCGCCCACGTGTGGAAGTCGCGGTAGGCCGCGTGTCCCGGGTATCCCGCCTTCGGCGACCACACGCGGTAGGTGACCTCGAGGTCTCGGCCGAAGGCCACCACGTCGGACTCGCCGACCATGCGCGCCGCGGAGGTGTCCCCGCGCAGCGAGGGACCGTCGACGAGGAACCGCCGCACGCCCGCGTCGGCGTAACCGCGTTCCATGCCGGGCGCGTACCCGCATTCGGGAGCCCAGATGCCCTCAGGCCTGCGGCCGGTGCGCAGCGCGGTGTCGGAGAGGCCGCCGCTCAGCGCGAACGAGCGCACGCGCTCGTCCAGCAGCGGCTGGAAGGGATGCGTCAGCGGGCCACCGAGCAGCTCCACGACATCACTGTCCACAAGCGAGCGCAGAATCGGGGAGAAACCGTGGCGCCAGCGGCCTTCGAACTCGTCGAGTGCGCCCATTGCGGTGCGGTGCTCGGCGGCGGCGAGGTCGGACAGCAACGGGTCCCCAGGCCACAACGTCGCCGCGTGCTCCGCGCGCAGTCGCCAGTGGCCGAGCCAGTCGTGAAACGCCCTCAGGCTGTACGGATCGTCGAGCTGCGCGGCGAGCACGGGCGTGACGCCGAGTGTGAGCACGTCGCGCCTGCCCTCGTCGGCGAAGCGCCGCAACAGGTCCACGACCGGCAGGTACGAGTGCGCCCACGCCTGGTAGAGCCATTCCTCGCCAACGGGCCAGCTGCCGTGGTGGGCCAGCCACGGCAGGTGGCTGTGCAGGACCAGGCAGAACGTTCCCTCGCGCTCGTTCACGGGCGCACCGCCACGGCGACCAGGTCGAGGCTCGCGTCCAGATCGGCGCCGTGGATCGCGAAGTCGGCGGCCGTGATGGCGGTGACGTCGGCGAGCAGCGCCTCGGGCCAGCTCGCCTGCCCGGGCAGACTGCCCAGTACGACGTCGAGCTGAGCGTCGATGATCGACCCGCCGTAGCGCTCGTCGAGCGCGCGTACCCCGGGCCCGTGGTGCAGACCGTGCACCAACTCCACCTCGAACCCGGAGTCGCGCAGTAGATTGTCCAGTTCGGACGGTGCGAGTTCCCTGGTGTGGTAGGGATTCAGCGGAGTGTCGCTGTCGGGAGTGAACGTGAGCCGGTTGGGTGTGGTGACGAGCAGCCGGCCACCGGGACGCAGCACTCTGGCGCATTCGGCGAGGAAGCCGTCCTGGTCCCAGAGGTGCTCGATCACCTGGAAGTTGGCGACGACGTCGATGGTGCCCTCCGCCACGGGCAGGAAGGCCAGGTTGCCACGCACCGGATCGATGCGGGGATAGCGACGTTTGACGTGAGCTGTGGTCTGTTCGTCGTAGTCGAGCGCGAGCACGCGCGCGGCGTGCTCGGCGATCAGCGAGGCGCCGTAGCCCTCACCGCAGCCGGCCTCGAGCACGACGGCATTGGAGCAGTAGGGCAGCAACGCCAGGTAGGCGGCTTCGTGGCGGGTGTACCAGTAGTTCTCCTCCGGCACTCCCGGCACGGTCCGCTCACCGGTGAGGTGCAGGGCCTCGGCGCGTGTCGACGTCACGCGCCGAGGGTAGCGGCGAGCGTCAGTGCGGCCGGGACGGCGGTGTGCCGCCGTCTGAGCCGCCCTTGCCCCGCAGCTTGCCCAGCGCGTCCTTGGCCTGTTGCCGCTTCTGCGGGTCCTTGGCCATTCGCTTTGCCTCGGAGATCATCCGCCTGCCCTGCGGGCTCTTCGCGAAACGGGCCACCTTGTTGAACAGCGATGCCATCGTGGTCCTCTCGGCGTGGCTCGATTGTCCGGTTCCGGGTCGAGTATCCAACGTAGCCCACCCCGCGTGCGGTTCCCGTCAGGACGCCAGTGGCGAGACGGTGATGCCGAGCGCGCCGGGGCCGACGTGCGCGCCGATCACCGTGCTGGCCTGGACCAGCATGATCTCGCCCAGCGCGGGGACCCGGTGGCGCAGCTGCTGGACCAATGTCAGCTCCCGGTCCGACGGCGTCGCGCACGCCACCGCGATGTCGACCTTGTGCTCGCCCGCGCGCCGTACCGCGAGGTCGGCGAGCTTGCCGAGAGCCCGTTTGGCTCCCGGAACGCGGGACAGTGGCGCGACCTCGCCGTTCTGCACCGTGAGCAGCGGTTTGATCGACAGCGCGGAGCCGAGCAGTGCCTGCGCGGCGCCGATCCGCCCGCCTCTGCGCAGGTACTCGAGGGTGTCGACGTAGATGAGCTCGCTGCTCGCCCTGACCCTGCGGTCGGCGACCTCCATCACGCGCTGCACCTGCCCGCCCGCGGCGGCGGTGCGGGCAGCGGAGAGCGCGGCGAAGCCAAGGCTCATGCTCGTCGTGCCGCTGTCGAGCACGTACACGGGAACCTTGACCTGCTGCGCCGCCTCGCGCGCCGCGTCGATGGTGCCCGAGAGCTTGCTGGAGATGTGCAGGCTGACGATGGCGTCGGCGCCCGCGCTCACGGCGTCCTGGTAGGCCCAGAAGAAGGCGCCGGGGTCCGGCGGTCTCGTGCTGACGGTGCGCCCCGCGCGCAGCATCTCGATCAACTCGGCCCGGTCGAACCGGCCTTCGTCGTCGATCCGGTCGCCGGCCACGAGCTGGACCTGGACGACGGAGATGCCCCACTGGGCCGCCAGCTGTTCGGGGATACAGGCGGTCGAGTCGGTGATCACTGCAACGGGCACGTCCCGGAGGCTAACCCCTGCTTCCACCCATTAGAAGTAGTCTCTTGCGACTTTCGGCGGCGGGTCGAGCACTCGTCGTAGCCTTCCTGCAATGGTCCCGTTATTGGGACTATGGTCCCAGTAAGTCGCGAATCCAGGTGAACGCCGTCACCTCGGGGCGCCAACCACGGGATTTGCGAATAATCTACCGCCCAGTAACGCCCTGCGTGCGCCTAAGGAGATCCATGACCAACATCGTTGTCCTGGTCAAGCAGGTGCCGGACACGTACTCGGAGCGCAAGCTCTCCGACAGTGACCACACCCTGGACCGGGAGTCCGCAGACGCGGTGATCGACGAGATCAACGAGCGCTCCGTGGAGGAGGCGCTCAAGATCAAGGAGGCCGGTGAGGGCGAGGTGACCGTCCTGTCCGTCGGTCCCGACCGCGCCACCGACGCCATCCGCAAGGCCCTGTCGATGGGCGCCGACAAGGCGATTCACGTCTCCGACGAATCGCTGCACGGCTCCGACATGGTGGCCACCGCCAAGGTCATCGCCGCCGCGCTCGGCAAGGTCGACTCGTACGACCTGGTGATCGCCGGTAACGAGGCCTCGGACGGCCGCGGCGGTGCCATCCCCGCGATGCTCGCCGAGCTGCTCGGCGTCCCGCAGCTGACCCACGCGCGTCAGGTGACGGTCGAGGGGACCAGCATCAAGGTCGACCGCGAGACCGAGGACGGCATCACGCACGTCGAGGCGAGCCTGCCCGCCGTCGTGAGCGTCACCGAGAAGATCAACGAGCCGCGGTACCCCTCGTTCAAGGGCATCATGGCCGCCAAGAAGAAGCCGGTGGAGACCCTCACCGTCGCCGACCTGGGTGTCGACGCGGGCGAGGTCGGCCTCGGCAGCGCCTGGTCCACCGTGCTGGAGGCCTCGCCGAAGCCCCCGCGCACCGCGGGCCAGCGAGTCGAGGACGAGGGTGACGGTGGCTCGAAGGTCGCCGAGTACCTGGTCGGCCAGAAGCTCATCTGAGACAAGGAGACGAACTCATGGCTGAAGTACTGGTGCTCGTCGACCACGTCGACGGTGAGGTCAAGAAGGTCACCTACGAGCTGCTGACCGCCGCCCGCGCCCTCGGCGAGCCGTCCGCGGTCGTCGTCGGCGCTCCCGGTACGGCGGGCAAGGTGAAGGACTCGCTGGCGTCCTACGGCGCCGCGAAGGTCTACGTCGCCGAGTCCGACGACGCGAACGGCTACCTCGTTACCCCGAAGGTCGACGCGCTGTCGGCTGTCGCGGAGCAGGCTTCGCCCGCCGCTGTGCTCGTGGCCGCCACGTCCGAAGGCAAGGAGGTCGCGGGCAGGCTCGCGATCCGCCTCGGTGGCGGGCTGCTCGTCGACGCGGTCGGCATCAACTCCGACGGCTCGGTGGACCAGTCCATCTTCGGTGGCGCCTTCTCCGTGAAGGCCAAGGCCGCCAAGGGCACCCCGGTGATCTCGGTCCGCCCCGGCGGCGTCGAGGCCGAGGCCGCCGACGGCGCCGCGGCCGAGGAGACCG
The DNA here is from genome assembly GCF_016595675.1 of Prauserella cavernicola. Lineage (GTDB taxonomy): Bacteria > Actinomycetota > Actinomycetes > Mycobacteriales > Pseudonocardiaceae > Prauserella_A > Prauserella_A cavernicola. The sequence goes on from NZ_JAENJH010000003.1 coordinate 824,403, forward strand.
TGTCGCTGCCCGCGGTGGACGCCGCCAAGTCCGCGAAGATCACCGGCGTCGAGCCGGTCGTCGGCGGGGACCGCCCCGAGCTCACCGAGGCGTCGATCGTCGTCTCCGGTGGTCGCGGTGTCGGCTCCGCGGAGAAGTTCGACGTCATCGAGAAGCTGGCCGACTCGCTCGGCGCGGCCGTCGGCGCCTCGCGTGCCGCGGTGGACTCCGGCTACTACCCGGCCCAGTTCCAGGTGGGCCAGACCGGTAAGACCGTGTCGCCGCAGCTGTACGTCGCGCTGGGCATCTCCGGCGCGATCCAGCACCGCGCGGGCATGCAGACCTCGAAGACCATCGTCGCGGTGAACAAGGACGCCGAGGCGCCGATCTTCGAGATCGCCGACTTCGGTGTGGTGGGCGACCTGTTCAACGTCGCCCCGCAGCTCACCGACGAGGTCGCCAAGCGCAAGGGCTGACCGCTCCCGGCTGACCTGAAGTGAAGGGCACCTTTACCGCGTTCAACGCAGTAAAGGTGCCCTTCACCGCGTTCGGGGTGGCCACAGTGAGGCTGAGAAAATCCTGAGAACTCGCTATTAACTCATTGTGCAGCCTTCGGTCACGGCCGGAGCCCTTCGTGGTTTCCCTCGCGGCGCGACCATTCGGGGCATGACGAGGTCGCAGCTTCTGGTGAGCACAGACCGGACGGGCGAGGGGACGGCGAAGTACTCGCTGCTCGTCGCCAACGACAACGACGAGGTCCTGGCCGCCCAGCGGCTCCGGTACCGGGTGTTCGCCGAGGAGATGGGCGCCACGCTCGAGTCCAGCCAGGCGGGCATCGACGACGACCACTTCGACCAGTTCTGTGACCACCTCGTCGTCACCGACGACAGCACCGGCGAGATCGTCGGCACCTACCGGATGCTTCCGCCCGGCCGCGTCGGCCAGGCTGGCAAGCTCTACGCGGACACCGAGTTCGACCTGACCAACCTGGCCGGGTTGCGCTCGTCCCTGGTCGAGACCGGCCGTTCGTGCGTCGACGCCGCCCACCGCAGCGGAGCTGTCGTGGGCCTGGTGTGGGCGGGCATCGCGCGCTACATGCTGTTGTCCGGGCACCGCTACCTGGTGGGCTGCGCGTCGGTTCCGCTCGACGACGGCGGCAGCACCGCGGCCGGGGTCTGGGACCTGGTCAGGACCAGGCACTACGCCGACGAGGCACACCGGGTCACCCCGCTGCGGCCGTGGGAGTGCGACGACATCGCCCGGCCCGCGCGGCCCGTGCTTCCCCCGCTGTTGAGGGGATACGTCCGGCTGGGCGCGCAGGTGTGCGGTCCGCCCGCGCACGACCCCGCGTTCGGCGTCGCCGACTTCTTCGTGCTGCTCGACCTGCAGCGGATGGACGCGCGCTACCTCAAGTTCTTCCTCGGGACGCAGCCGTGAGCCACGCCTGGATGCCCGCTTCGCCGTGCGGCGACGGATGCCTGACGCCCGGCGCGCCCGCCGTCGGCGTGGCGCGCAGGACGGCGCGGCTGTGCGCCGCCATCGGGGTGGTGTTCGCCGCGCTGCTCATCGCTCCGCTGCTCGTGGTGCTGCCGGGGCGGCAGCGCGTCGTGCGGCTCGTCTTCCGCGGTGTGCTCGCCGCGTTCGGCGTGCGGCTCGTGGTGCACGGCAGCCTCGACGGTGAGGGACGTGGCGCGCTCGTGGTGAACAACCACGTCTCGTGGCTCGACATCGTCGGCGTCAGCGCGGTGCGCCCGATGCGCGCGCTCGCGAAGAAGGAGATCGCGAGCTGGCCGGTGCTCGGCGGGCTGGTTTCCCGATCCGGCAACATCTTCCTCGACCGCGAGCGACTGTCCACATTGCCCTCGACGGTGGCGGAGCTCGCCGAGTCGCTGCGCGCGGGCTCGCTCGTGAACGTGACGCCGGAGGGCACCACGTGGTGCGGCCGCGCGTCGGGCCGGTTCCGTCCCGCGGCGTTCCAGGCGGCGATCGACGGTGGTGTGCCCGTGCGTCCGGTGGCGCTGCGCTACCGGCTCGCCGACGGCAGGGAGACCACACTGCCCGCGTTCATCGGCCCCGAGTCGCTGATCGCCTCGCTGTCGCGGGTCGCGCGCCTGCGCGGGCTGGTGCTCGAGGTGTTCGTGTGCCCGGAGATCGCACCGGGCCGCGCCGCGGACCGCCGCGAGCTGGCCGCGCTGGCCGAGGCCGCCGTCCACTCCGCACTCGGTACCTCCGGAATGCTGCCGAGGATCCCGGTCGCCCCGGCGGTCAGGCCGGATCTTCCTCTGCGCACGTGAGCTTGCGGATCACGTCCACCAGCATCGTGGTGAGCTCCTCGAACAGGGCCGCGCCCTCGGTGCCGCTGGCCTCGATCCGCTCGGTGTCCACGAGCTCCGGCCGTTCCGCGAGCAGGAGCGAGGTCTCGTAGCGGCGCGCGTCGCCCTCGGGGCGGTCGAGGTCGACGCGGACGAGCCGCTGTCCGCAGCGGCGTTGCACCACGTCGGCCGCCCGGTCCAACGCGGCCAGGTGGGCCTGTTCGTGGTGGCTGTTGACCACGACGATGCGGGGGAGTCCCTGGCCCGCGAGCGCGGTGCACACGTCCACCACGAGGCCCTGCAACGTCTCGGGGCTGATCGGCACGGCGCCCGACGGCACGGGACCTGGCCGGGCCACGCCGTAGGACAGGGCGGGCAGCACCAGCGCGCGGACGTGCTCGTCGCCTGCCAGCCTGGCCGCGGCGCGTTCGCACATACCCGTGGCGATGAGCCGATCGGTGCAGACCGGGGAGTGCGAGCCGTGCGGTTCGACCGCGCCGACCGGCAGCAGCAACACCGGTGATCGCGTGCCGTCTCGCACAGCTTTTACCTGCGGAGACGAGAGCTCGGCGAAGTACACGGCACTTAAGCTACTCAGCATGAGCGAGAGCGACCAGCACGCTGCGCTGACCTACACCTCCTATTTGGCGCTGCCCGAGGTGCTCGGCGCGCAGCGGCCGCGCTCGGCCGAACACGACGAGCTGTTGTTCATCGTCATCCACCAGGTGTACGAGCTGTGGTTCAAACAGCTGCTGCACGAGCTCGAGTACCTGCAGCGGCGGCTGGAGCACGGCGACACCCCGCACGCGGTGCGCACGCTGCGCCGAGTGCTGACGATCCTCAAGGTCGTGGTGGCCCAGATCGACGTGCTGGAGACGATGACCCCGAGCCAGTTCACGAGCTTCCGGGCGCGCCTCGACGCGGCGAGTGGCTTCCAGTCGGGGCAGTTCCGCGAGCTGGAGGCCGTGCTCGGCAGGCGCGATCCCGTCGTGGCCGAGCACTACCCGCCCGGTAGCGAGGCGCGCGAGCGAGTCGCCGCCGCGATGACGCGCCCCTCGCTGTTCGACTCGTTCCTCACCTACCTGCGAGTGCAGGGCTACGAGGCGCCGCCTCGGCCCGACGTGAGCGCTCCACTCACGCCCTCGCGAGAGGTACAGGCCACTCTGCTGCGCGTCTACCGCGACGACGGCGGAGAGGCCTCGGTGTGCGAGCACCTCGTGGACCTCGACGAGGGAGTGCAGGAATGGCGGTACCGCCACGTCAAGATGGTCGAGCGGACCATCGGCGACAAGCCCGGTACGGGTGGCTCCTCGGGAGCGGCCTACCTGCGGACCACCCTGTCGCCGCCGATGTTTCCCGACCTGTGGGCGGTGCGAGCCGAGCTCTAGCCGAAGCGGCCCCCACAGCCGGCGAACCTGGCCGAAGCGGTGGCTTTTCCGCGAGGGCGAGCCTAAGTTGAGCCTCAGCGGTGATCAGCGCGAGACGACCTCTCTCGCCGGTCCCCGCGACACAACCGACAGCGCCGCCGGCCGCGTCCACAAGCCGTGAGCCGGGGATGACAAGGGAGTCACCACCGTGACCGAAGGTGTATTCGGCCGCGAAAGCGGTCATGAGCAGGTTGTCTTCTGCCACGACGCCCACACCGGGCTCAAGGCGATCATCGCGGTGTACTCGACCGCGCTCGGGCCCGCGCTCGGCGGGACCCGCTTCCACCACTACGCCTCGGAAGCCGACGCACTCGACGACGTGCTCGCGCTGTCCAAGGGCATGGCCTACAAGAACGCGCTCGCGGGGCTCGACCTCGGCGGCGGCAAGGCCGTGATCATCGGAGACCCGGAGACCGTCAAGTCCGAGGCGCTGCTGCGCGCCTACGGCCGGTTCGTGCAGTCACTCGGCGGCCGCTACATCACCGCGTGCGACGTCGGCACCTACGTGCGCGACATGGACGTCATCGCGCGCGAGACCCGCTTCGTCACCGGCCGCTCCCGCGACGACGGTGGTGCGGGCGACTCCTCCGTGCTCACCGCCTACGGCGTCTACCAGGGCATGCGCGCCTCCGCCGAGCGGGTGTGGGGCACACCGGACCTGCGCGGCAGGCGGGTCGGCATCGAGGGCGTCGGCAAGGTCGGGCACCTGCTCGCTGGCCACCTGGTGGAGGCGGGCTGCGACGTCGTGGTGACCGACGTCAGCGACCGCGCCATCGAGCGCGTGGAGGCCGCCTATCCCAGCGTCGACGTGGTGGCCGACGCCGGCGCGCTCATGCGCTCGGACCTCGACGTCTTCGCGCCGTGCGCCCTCGGCGGGGTGCTCGACGACGACACGGTGCCCGCCCTGCGCGCGAAGGTCGTGTGCGGCGCGGCCAACAACCAGCTCGCCCACCCTGGCGTCGAGAAACTGCTGGCGGAGCGCGACATCTTGTTCGCGCCCGACTACCTGGTCAACGCGGGCGGCGTCATCCAGGTGAGCGACGAGCTGCACGGGTTCGACTTCGAACGGGCCAAGCGCAAGACCACCGCGCTCTACGACACGGCCAAGGCGGTGTTCGCGCTGGCTGCCGACGAGGGCGTGCCGCCGGCGACCGCGGCCGACCGGCTCGCCGAGCGCCGCATCGCCGAGATCTCGCGGCTGAGGTCGATCCACACGGTGTGACCCCGGCGGCCGCCAGACGAACACGAGGCCCCCGGCTCCGCTCTCGCGGTGGTTCCGGGGGCCTCGTGTTCGTCTGTGGTGTGTCTGTGGCTCAGCCGCTCTTGCGGCGGAAGGTGCGCTTGTGAGCCGCGGGGCCGTGGGCGTGGTTCACCTTGGAGCCGACGTCCTCGTGCGCCGAGCCCGCCTTCGCCTTGGCCTGCTTGCGTTCCAGCGCCTCCCGGAACCGTCGCTTGACGTCGTCCTCGGGAGCGTCGCTGTCCTTCGACGGAGCTGAGTCGGTCATGGAACCTCCCGGATCGGACGAAAGCCGTGCGTCACTCAGCCTGGCAGGCTCGAGCGCGCACGGCTACTCGTTTTCCGGTCGGGAACGTGCCCGGCTCAGTCGCCGCGCTTGCCCTTGCAGACGATGTTGTTCTGCGGGTTGTACTTGACGGTCCTGGATTCCTCGCTCACGACGTTGCCGGTGCCGGCCTGGCGCATGATGCGAGTGTCGGTGACCGTGAAGCCCGGCGAACCGCTGCTCTCGTGGCAGTTTTCCTTGGGGCCTTCCTTGGTCTCCGGATCCACGAAGTTGGTCCGGTCGCCCGTCACCGACTCCACGTCGTAGCGCTTGGTGCCCCACAGCTTGATCGTGATGTCCGATTCGGTCCACACCGTCTGGATGGCCACGCCCGTGTCGCTGTCGTTGGTGAACGCGATGTCGATGACGCTGGAGCCGTCGGGGTTCTGGAACACCGTCGCCTCGCGGCCCTCGGGGTAGCGGCTGATGTAGTAGCTGTGCTCCTGGTGACCCGCGTCCTTCATGCCCGCGAAGTAGTAGGCGTTGTAGAGCGTGGTGGCGAACTGCGAGATGCCACCGCCGACGGCCTCGCCGGGCGCGCCGTCCTCGATGATGCCCGCGGGCACGTAGCCCTCGGCCTCGGTGCGCGGACCGGTGTGGTTGTTGAGGCTGAACGTCTCGCCTGGCTTCACGATCGCGCCGTTGACCTCGTCGGCCACCGTGCGGATGTTGACGCCCGAGTCGGGCTTGAAGCCGCCCGTCGTGAACTCGCCGATGACCTCCTTGACGCCGAGCTGGTTGGCGTCGTCGGTGGTGATCTCGGCGGGCTTCTTCTCGTACTCCGCCGTCAGCTCACGGCTGTCGTCCTTCTTGAGGATCTCGAGCAGCGGCTTCAGCGTGACGTCCCACTTGATCTTGTTGCCGTCCTCGGAGGGCACGACCGTCGGGGCGCCGCTGTCGAAGACGATCTCGGCGTCCTTGCCTTCCTTCTCGGTGCCAGCGAGGTCGGGCCCGACGCCCTCGACGATCTTCTTCTGATCGATCTTGGGCACGAGCTTGCCGTCCTCCGCGGCGAACGAGAGCCCGGCCGCGATCTCCTCCGGCTCGAGCGTGCCGTCGGCACCTTCGCCGCGGACGATCACGGGGCTGGCGACGGCGGGCTCCGCGATGTCCTTCAGCGCCGCCTGCACGGCTTCCTCGGTGATGGTCACCGGCGTGCTCTGGACGGGCAGGTTCAACGGCGTGCCGGACGCCCACCCTCCGAGGATCCTGCGCTGCGCCGCGGGGCCGTCGAGCTCCTGGCCGTCCTTCGGCTCGACGGCCTTCGCCGTCGCGCCCTCGAAGACGACGTTGCCCTCGACCGGCTTCTCGTTGACGCGGTTCTTGAGCCCGGTCATGGCGTTCTCGAGCTGGTTCGGCTCGGCCTCGGTGACCACGCCGACCTCGCGGTCGCTGAAGAACGACCCGATGCGCGTGAACGGGTTCAGCGGCTGGTCGCCTGCCTGGTCGAGCGTCTCCGTCCAGTTCAGCCGGAGCCCGGCCTCCCTCGGGTCGAAGGAGTCCTCGACGTCGCCGGCGGTGTAGCGCACGGGCTGGGTCAGCCGCGGCTCGAGCTCGGAGCGCAGCTTCTCCTCGGCCTGCGAGTGGCTGAGGCCACCGACCTCGACGCCGGCGACGATGACGCCACGCGGGACGTCACCGCTGGTGACCAGCAGGTCTGCGAAGTAGGCGACCGCGAGCACGCCGACGACCGCGCCACCGATGAGCATCGGCTTGCGGAACCGGCCCTTGCCCTTGTCGCCCTGCTCCCCGGCGCCGTCCCCCGGCGGGCCTGGCGGAGTCACCGCGATCTGCTGCGTGGGAAAATCATGGGCGCCCTGCTGTGGCGCGATGTGCTGCGTGACCTCGTTCGCGTTGTGCCCGCCGCCTGGATGCGCGGGAACTACCGGCAGCACATCGGTCTGCTCGGCGTGCGACTCGGGCCACTGGCGATCCTGTGGCAAGACAACCCCTCCACGTCCGGCGGTGCGGGCCAGGACTCGCGTCAAGATAGTTGCCGCCACCGGCCTTCCCGCACTCGCCCCCCTGGCCCCCGTTCCCGGGATCTGCGCAGGTGGTCAGCAACTTTTGCGCCATCCGGGTGACGGGTAACCGCCTGCCGGTGCAGATGTAGCGATTCGGTCTCGATTGCCGTCCGGCGCTACGCTGAGCTGCGCAAAAAGAGGGGATTCGGGCATGCGACTGCTCATCATCGCCGACACCCACCTGCCGCAGCGGGCCAAGCGCCTGCCCGAGCTGGTGTGGAACGAGGTCGCCGAGGCCGACGTCGTGGTGCACGCGGGCGACTGGGTGAGCGCTGACCTGCTCGACGAGCTGGAGCGGCGTTCCCGCAGGCTGATCGCCGTCTTCGGCAACAACGACGGCGCCCAGCTCCGGCGGCGCTTGCCCGAGGTCGCGCGGGCGGAGCTGGAGGGCCTGCGGCTTGCCGTGGTGCACGAGACGGGCGCCGCGAAGGGCAGGGAACAGCGCTGTGCCCGCGACTTTCCCGACACCGACGTGCTCGTCTTCGGGCACAGTCACATTCCGTGGGACTCCGTCGCCGACGGTGGACTCCGGCTGCTCAACCCCGGCTCGCCGACCGACCGCCGCAGGCAGCCGTACTGCACCTACCTGACGGCGACCGTCAATGCCGGTGCGCTCGCCGACGTCGAACTGCACGAGCTGCCGCGGAGGTGACCGGATGCCGATGGACCCGGTGAAGGTGCTGAAGCAGATCGCGCTGCACCTGGAGCGCGCGGGCGAGCCCAGCTATCGCGTGCGGGCCTTCCGCAGGGCGGCCTCGGTGGCCGACGAGCTGCCGGAGGGCGAGCTCGCCGAGCGCGCGGACAAGGGCACGCTGACGCAGCTGAGCGGCATCGGCAAGTCCACCGCCGCCGTGATCGTGGATGCACTGGCGGGTCGTGAGCCCGCCTACCTGACCGACCTCGAGTCGCGTGGTGCTCCCGGCATCCCCGACGGCGGGGCGCTGCACGCCGCGTTGCGCGGCGACTGCCACACCCACTCCGACTGGTCAGACGGCGGCAGCCCGATCGGCGAGATGGCCGAGGCCGCCAGGGCGCTCGGGCACGAGTACGTGGTGCTGACGGACCACTCGCCGCGGCTCACGGTCGCGAACGGGCTGAGCGCGGAGCGGCTGCGCAGGCAGCTTGACCTCGTGCGCGAGCTCAACGCCGAGCTGGCACCCTTTCGCATCCTCACCGGAATCGAGGTGGACATCCACGCCGACGGCACGCTCGACCAGGAACCGGAGCTGCTCGCCGAGCTCGACGTGGTGGTGGCGAGCGTGCACTCGCTGTTGCGCATGCCCGCCGCCGAGATGACCGAGCGGATGCTCACGGCGGTGGCGAACCCGCGGGTGAACGTGCTCGGGCACTGCACGGGCCGTCTCGTCACCGGCAGGGGCAGGCCGGAATCGCAGTTCGACGCCGAGGCCGTGTTCACCGCGTGCCGCGACAACGACGTCGCCGTGGAGATCAACTCCCGGCCCGAGCGGCTCGACCCGCCGCGCAGGCTGCTGCGGCTCGCCAAGGAGCTCGGCTGCCGGTTCTCGATCGACAGCGACGCGCACGCGCCGGGACAGCTCGGCTGGCTGCCGTTCGGGTGCGTGCGCGCCACCGAATGCGGCGTCGGGGCCGCGGACGTGGTGAACGCCATGAACGCCGATGACCTGGTCTCCTGGGCCGCCGGCGGCTGACCACCGGCTGGGACGCGTTTACAAACAGGTACGGGCGTACTAGAACAGTGTCGTGACGCGGCCGCAGGTACTCCCCGGGAAGCCGGAGTCGCCGTTGCGGCACCGGAACTTCCGACTCGTTCTCCTTGCCTCCGCGGCCGCCTTCTCCGGCTACTCGCTGCTGCTGCCCGTCGTGCCGCTGTGGGCCGTCCGGCAGGGCGCGGGCGCGTTCACCGCGGGAGCGGCCACCGGCGTGTTCATGGCCAGCACCGTGCTCGCGCAGTTCGCCACGTCCGCGCTCGTCCGGCGCCACGGCTACCGCGCGGTGATGGTCTGGGGCGCGCTATTCCTCGGCGTGCCGACCCCGTTGCTGATCCCGTCGGTCGAGGGCTGGGAGATCCTGGGCATCTCGCTGCTGCGCGGCATCGGTTTCGGCCTGCTCACCGTGTGCGGCAGCGCGCTCATCGCCGAGCTGCTGCCCTCGCGCTCGGTCGCCAAGGGCTCGGGGCTCTACGGTCTCGCCGCCGGGGTGCCGCAGCTCGCGGGGCTCCCCATCGGCACGGCTGTCGCCGAACAGTGGGGCTTCGCCCCGGTGTTCGTGCTCGCGACGGTGCTGCCGCTGTGCGCGCTCGGGCCGCTCCTGCTGCTGCCGACGCTGCCGCCCCGGCACGAACCGGGAGCCGGCGCCGGGCTCGGTGCGCTCGTCGGCGCCACGTGGAAACCGTGGCTGCCGATGCTCGCGGTCTCTACGGGCTTCGGTGCGCTCGCGACGTTCCTGCCCATCGTGGTGACCTCACCGGCCTCAGCCGTGGCGCTGTTCGTCGCACCCTGCGTGGCGATGCTGTCGCGCTGGGCCGCCGGGCACGTCGGCCACCGGGTCGCGGGCCCGGGGCGGATGCTGCCCGCGGGGCTCGCCGTCGCCACCGTCGGACTCGCGGGCTTCGCGCTCCTGGCCGATCACGGCGTGCTCGCGATCATCTCCGTTGGTGTCTTCGGGCTCGGCTTCGGAGTGGTGCAGAACGACGCGCTGGTGGCGATGTTCGCCCGCGCCCGCGCGGGAGCGGCGAGCGTAGCGTGGAACGTCGCCTTCGACGCGGGACAGGGCCTCGGCGCCGTCGCCGTGGGCGCCGTCGTGTCGCTGACGAGCTTCGGCGCGGCCTTCGGCCTGCTCGCGCTCGCGGCCGCGGCGCTGCTGCCGGTCGCCGTGCTCGCCAGGCGCGCCGGTTAACCTGGACGCGTGCCTCGAGTAGCGATCCTGGACTACGGGTCCGGCAACCTCCGTTCCGCCGAACGCGCCGTGCAGCGGGCAGGCGCCGACGTCGAGGTGACGGCCGATCCGCACACCGCACTGGAGGCCGACGGCCTGGTGGTGCCGGGCGTCGGTGCGTTCGCCGCGTGCATCGAGGGCCTGCTCGCCGTCGGTGGCGAGAAGATCATCGGCACCCGGCTCGCGGGCGGGCGGCCCGTGCTGGGCATCTGCGTCGGCATGCAGATCCTGTTCGAGCGTGGCGTCGAACACGACGTCGAGGCCGAGGGCACCGGCGAGTGGCCCGGCATCGTCGACCGGCTCCACGCCGACGTGCTGCCGCACATGGGCTGGAACACCGTGCGCGCGCCCGCCGACTCGCAGCTGTTCGCCGGACTGGACCCCGACACGCGCTTCTACTTCGTGCACTCCTACGCCGCGCGTTCCTGGCAGCTGGAGTCCGAGCTCGCCGGGCAGCAGCCCACGGTGACGTGGGGCCACCACGGCGAGGACTTCGTCGCCGCGGTGGAGAACGGCCCGCTGTGGGCCACGCAGTTCCACCCCGAGAAGTCCGGCGACGCCGGAGCACACCTGCTGCGGAACTGGCTGCGCACCCTCTGAGCCCAGCGCGGACGGCGGTTTTTATAGTGGCCTGGTGACCTTCACTCTCCTTCCCGCCGTTGACGTCGCCGATGGACAGGCGGTTCGCCTCGTCCAGGGCGAGGCCGGCACCGAGACCTCCTACGGCTCGCCGCTCGAAGCGGCACTGCAGTGGCAGCGCGACGGCGCGGAGTGGATCCATCTGGTCGACCTCGACGCCGCGTTCGGCAAGGGCTCCAACCGTGAGCTGCTGGCCGAGGTGGTCGGCAAGCTCGACGTGCAGGTGGAGCTCTCCGGTGGCATCCGCGACGACGCGTCGCTCGCCGCCGCGCTCGCCACGGGTGCTCGCAGGGTGAACCTCGGTACCGCCGCGCTGGAGGACCCGGTGTGGAGCGCCAAGGTGGTGGCCGAGCACGGCGACCGCGTCGCGATCGGCCTCGACGTGCGCATCACCGAGGCGGGCCACCGTCTCGCCGCGCGCGGCTGGACCCAGGACGGCGGCGACCTCTGGGAGGTGCTCGACCGGCTCGACCGCGACGGCGCCCAGCGCTACGTCGTCACCGACGTCAGCAAGGACGGAACGCTGCGCGGCCCGAACCTCGAGCTGCTGCGCGAGGTCACCGCCCGCACCGACGCACCCGTCATCGCCTCCGGCGGAGTGTCCAGTGTGGACGACCTCGTCGCGCTGGCCGGGCTGGCCGGCGAGGGCGTCGAGGGCTCCATCGTCGGCAAGGCGCTGTACGCGGGCGCGTTCACGCTGCCCGAGGCGCTGGCCGCGGTCGCCGCGGTCTGATCACCCGCTCACTCGTCGAGTGCCACCGCGATTCCGACGGTGCGCTGCGAGCCGCCCCGCAGGCGGCTGAAGAACATCGTGATCGTGCCGCTGAGGCCGTACTTGCGCGCGATGACCCTGCGGACGCGCTCGGACGCGTCGTCGTCGAGGATCCGCGCCACACCGGTGACGGTGGCGCCGTGGGTGGCCCTGCCCCTGAGGTCGCATGCCACCACCTCGACGTGCGGCTCGCGCCGGATCCGCTTCACCTTGCCCGCGGTGCGCCCGCTGAACAGCACGAGCTCGCCGTCGTCCTCCGCGGCCCAGACCGGAGTCGGCACGGCGTCGCCCGACTTGCGGAAGGTGGTCAGCTGCACGTACTTCTCGTCGGCCAGTCGGCGCAGTTCGGCTCCCATCTGATCAACGTAGCCCGGTGTCGCTGAGAACGAGCTACGGCGTGCGCCTGCGCAGCGTCGCGGCGCCGAGGACGAGTGCGAGCAGCGCGCTGCCTGCCACGACGGCCAGATCACGCACCAGAGTGCCGTCGAACTCGGCCGAGTGCGTGACGCGGTCGAGTGCGTCCACCGCGTACGACAGCGGCAGCACGTCGGAGATCCAGCTCAGCAGCAGGCCCATCTCGTCGCGCGGCTGCAACAGCCCGCACAGCAGGAACTGCGGCAGCACGACGACGGGCATGAACTGGACGGCCTGGAACTCGGTCCGGGCGAACGCGCTGACGAACAGCCCGAGCGCCATGCCGAGCAGGGCGTCGAGCACGGCCACCAGCAACAGCAGCCAGACCGAGCTCGCGACGTCGAGCCCGAGCCACGTCACCGACACCAGCGCGGCGAGCGCGACCTGGACCACGGCGAGCAGCCCGAACGCCAGCGCGTAGCCCAGCAGCAGGTCGAGCTTGGCGATGGGCATCGTCATCAGCCGCTCGAGCGTGCCCGACGTGCGCTCGCGCAGCGTCGTCACGGAGGTGATCAGGAACATCAGCGTGAAGGGAAAGATCCCGAGCAGCGCGGGTGCGATGCCGCCGAACTGCTCGGGCGAGTTGAACACGAAACGCAACAACACCATCAGCAGGGTCGGCACCACGAGCAGCAGCACGACGGTGCGGGGATCGTGTCGCAGCTGGGTGAGGATTCGCCGGTTCGTGGCGAGCGTGACCGAGGCGCTCATCGCGACGCTCCCTGCCGTACCAGGAACAGGAAGGCCTGTTCGAGGTCCGGTGTTCCGGTGCGGCGGAGCAGTTCGTCCGGCTCGTCGTGGGCGAGCAGCGCACCCTCGCGCATCAGCAGCAGCCGTTCGCAGCGGGAGGCCTCGTCGAGCACGTGACTGGAGACGAGCAGTGTCGTGCCGCGTGCGGCGAGCCTGCCGAACAACGTCCAGAGCTCGTCGCGCAGCAGTGGGTCGAGCCCCACGGTCGGCTCGTCGAGCACGAGCAGCTCCGGTGCGCCGAGCAGGGCCACCGCGAGGTTGGCCCTGCTGCGTTCGCCTCCGGACAGCGTGCCGATGAGCGCGTCCGCGTGGTCACCGAGCGCGACCTCAGCGACCACTCTGTCCACATCGGACTTCGGTGCGCGGAGCACGGCGGCGAAGTACCGCAGCGCCTCGGCGACCGTGAGATCCGGGTACTCGGCAGGATTCTGCGTCGCGTAGCCGATCCGGCCGCGCAGCTCCCGGCTGCCCGCGGGCTCGCCGAGCACGGTGACCGTGCCCGTCGTGAGCATCTGAACGCCGACGATCGCGCGCAGCAACGTGGTCTTGCCGCACCCGCTCGGCCCGAGCAGTCCCGTGACGCTGCCGCGGGCGATCTCGCAGTCGATGCCGCGCAGCACCTCCCTGCCGCCGTGACGTACCCGCAGTCCTGCCACCGAGACCACCGAATCGGCCATGCGGTTAATTCTGCGAGCGTTGAGTTCTCGCTGTCAACGAACGGCGAAGGCCCCCGCACCAGGTCGGTGCGGAGGCCTTCGCCGGTGACTTTCTAGGACTGGCCCGTGTCGGTCTGGTCGAAACGCAGCGTGTCGCCACAGTGGCGACGCGGCCAGTTCGGGATGTCGCGCTCCACCTGAACCGTGTGCTCGCGGGCGTACGCGCGCAGGTTCTCGAGCATCTGCGGGTCGCTCACGGCGTCCTTGCGGACCCAGTCGCCGTGCGGAGGCCCCTGGTAGATGTCGTAGTGGATCGGGTAGTAGTCCCGCTCCAGCCTCGGGTCGTAGCCGAGGCCGTTGCCGGTGCTCCACGGCTGGCGCGTGTGGATGAACGTCGGCTTGACCTCGTCGTAGACGTAGTTCTGCTGACCACGCAGGTCGTGCTCGCGCACCAGCTCGGCGAACCGGTGGTTCGTCAGGCCGGCCATGTCGACCAGGTGCAGCCTGCTGGTCAGCGCCGAACCACCGAGGTCGGGGATGAGCAGCGAGGCGTCCTGCGCGCCCATCACGTCGGCGTAGCCGTTGAAAATGCGGCCGAAGCGATCGGCGACGTAGCAGGCCGAGATGTCGGGCTCGTTGCGGAACTGGCTGGCGACGGCGCCGAACGAGGCCGTGGTGGGCAGCAGCACGGCCACCAGGCCAGCGGTGATCCAGACGCGGCCGCGCAGCTTGGCGTTGCGCAGTGCCTCGGCCGCCGCGAGCACGGTCACGAGCGCGCCGAGCACCCACACAGGCGTCGCGAACCGCAGCTGCGACATCCAGTCGGGCTCCAGCACCGAGAACGCGATCACCGCGAGGCCGAGCGGGACGAGCAGGGCGAGCAGCCCCCTGCGCCACCACGCGGGCTTCGCCAGCGCCATGCCGACGAACAGCACGGCCACCAGGACCGCGGGCGCGCCCGCGTAGCCGACGAGCTCACCGGGCCTGGTCAGTTCCTGCAGCGTGGGCAGGTCCTGCCGCTTCGCGATGGACGGGCTCGACAGCCACAGGCCGAACGTGGCGTAACGCCAGATGAAGTAGGCGCCGACGGGGATGGCGAACGCCGCCACCGAGACCAGGGTGTGCTTGATCCTCGGGACCAGCGTCGCCTTGCTCACCGTGCCGAGCAGCACGAGCGGGTAGACACCCGCGTAGATGAGGCCCTCGGGGCGGGTGAGGGCGGCGGCCGCGGCCAGCAGGCCCATGCCAGCCGCCAGTTTGTAGCCCAGTAGCCGGTCGTCGAGCACCGCTCTGAAGACGAGCACCGCCATCCACGTGATGATCAGCGCGTAGAGCGGGTTCTCCAGCCCGGAGAAGGTCCAGATGACGAACGACGGCGTGATCGCGAGCAGCGCGCCGACCGCGAGGGTGGCGAGCCACGGCCGCTTCGTCACCTTGGCGGCCGCGACGTAGCAGGCCGACAGGATGCCCGCGACGAGCAGCAGGGCGAGTGCCTTCGGGAAGAGCACGTAGTCGGGGATGCCGAAGATCGTGCCGCGGTCGAACAACCCGACGAGCCTGCCCAGCACGAGCAGTGCGGTGTAGGTCGGGTTGGAGTAGCCCTCGACGGGCTCCGCGCCGGGCTGGACCACGGGGCCGAGCCCCTCGGCGAAGCTGCGGGCGTACGCGAACGTGATGGCGGCGTCGTCGATGATCCAGTTGCCGTACAGCGTGGCGTGCGCGCCGATCAGGGCCGTTCCGCCCGCAACCGAAGCCGCCGGGAGCAGGCGGGCGCCCGGCTTCGGTTTCGGGGGAGCGGATTGCACGTCCGACGTCTCGGAAGCCGTCGCTTCCCCCGTCGCGACCGAGGTCATGCGGGCGTCCTTAGCAGTCTTCGTGCCGGCCTGTTCCGGATCATGAATGGATTCCCCAACCCGTGTGAAGGTAACGCTACGGAGCCGCAGCAGGTTGCCCGCCGTCGAGGTGGCACTGCGGCACCGGGCCGGCCGGAGCGGCGGTCTCGTCCTCGGTCGCCGCGGACATCGGCGGCACCTCGAGAACGTAGCGCAACGGCGCGACCCTCTTTCCCCTGGCTGCCGCCGCCGACGACGTTCGCGGGCCGGAACTGTCCCTGACCTCGGCCGTCGCGGTGTGCACCGCGCCCGTGAGGATCTGGCGGGACGTCGCGTTCGCCTGCTCGTCGGTCACGGCTGACCGGAGCAGGGCGAGAAGCGGTGCCCTGGTGTCCGGTTCTGCCCATAATCGCAGGATCATACGCACGAGACGGGCCCCGGCCTCCCGGGGTGGTCCATTCAGGACCTGCGGTATTTCACGTGACCCGGTGGGAGCCGACGAACCGTCATCGGCCGGATATGCGCGCCGTAGTGCGGATGGTGACGTGCCGGAGGCCGGCCTGGGGACGGAACCTAAGCTGGGGGTATGTCCGTTGCGGTGAGGGTGATCCCGTGTCTCGACGTCGACGCGGGCCGGGTCGTCAAAGGTGTGAACTTCGCCGATCTGCGCGACGCCGGTGACCCGGTGGAGCTGGCGCGCGCCTACGACGCGGAGGGCGCGGACGAGCTGACGTTCCTCGACGTCACCGCGTCGTCGGGCAACCGCGAGACCACCTTCGACGTCGTCGGCCGCACCGCGGAGCAGGTCTTCATCCCGCTGACCGTCGGCGGCGGCGTCCGTGCCACCGAGGACGTGAACCGGCTGCTGCGCGCGGGCGCCGACAAGGTCAGCATCAACACCGCCGCGATCGCCAGGCCGGAGCTGCTGCGCGAGGCGTCCCGCCGGTTCGGCGCGCAGTGCATCGTGCTGTCGGTCGACGCGAGGCGGGTGCCCGAGGGCGGCGAGCCCACGGCGTCGGGCTTCGAGGTCACGACCCACGGCGGCCGCCGTGGCACCGGGATCGACGCGGTGGAGTGGGCCGCGCGCGGCGAGGAGCTCGGCGTCGGCGAGATCCTGCTCAACTCGATGGACGCCGACGGCACGAAGTCGGGCTTCGACCTGGAACTGATCCGACTGACGCGCGCCGCGGTGCGGGTCCCGGTGATCGCCAGCGGCGGCGCGGGCGCGACCGAGCACTTCCCGCCGGCCGTCGAGGCAGGGGCCGACGCGGTGCTGGCCGCCAGCGTCTTCCACTTCGGGCAGCTCAAGATCGGCGACGTCAAGAACGTGCTGCGGGATTCGGGGGTCGAGGTCCGGTGACGCTCGATCCCGCCGTCGCGAACCGGCTCACGCGCACGCCCGAGGGCCTGGTGTGCGCCGTCGTGGTGGAACACAGCACGTCGCAGGTGCTCATGGTGGCCTGGATGGACGACGAGGCACTGCACCGCACGCTGACCACGCGCCGCGCGACGTACTTCTCGCGCAGCAGGCAGCGCCTGTGGGTCAAGGGCGAGACCTCGGGCCACACCCAGTACGTGCGCGAGGTGCGCGTCGACTGCGACGCCGACACCCTGCTCGTGCGCGTCGACCAGACCGGCCCCGCCTGTCACACGGGCACGCACACCTGTTTCGACACCGACGAGCGGGTACTGCTCGCCGACCCCGGTCAGGACGGCTCGAGCTCCCCCGTGAGGTAGCGCTGGATGGTCGGCGCGATCGTGGCCACCAGCGTCTCGATGTCGGCGGAGGCCACCGGTTCGATTTTCGCGACGTAGCGGGCCATGCCCATGCCGATCATCTGGGTCGCGCCCAGGCTGGCGCGCAGCTCGGGGTGGTCGCTTTCCGCCGTCCTGACGACGTTGGTGAAGATCTTGTTGACCAGGATGGTCCGCAACGTGAGCATCGCCTCGGGCTTGGTGGTGACGCTGCGGATGAGCGCGACGAATGCCTCGCCGCCCGCGCCGTCCCAGCGGGTGAGGAACGTGCGCACGATGTTCTCGCCGAGCTTGTCGGGACCTCCGGCCGTCACCGTCTTGATCACGTCGTTGATGTCGAACGGCACGTGCAGCACGGCCTTGGCGAACAGGCCCTCCTTGCCGCCGAACCAGTGGTTGACCATCGCGGGGTCGACCCCGGCGCGGCTCGCGATGGCCCTGACGGTGGCGCCGTCGTAGCCGTTCTCCGCGAACACCGCCCTCGCGGCCTCGAGCAGTACGGTCCTGGTGTCCTCGCCGGCGGGGCGGCGGCCCCGGCGGCGGCCGGGCTCATCTTTCGCGGTGGTCACACGACCATCATGAAGGAGCGAGGTCAGAAATTCCACGAAGCCTGAAATAGTGCCCGGTGCACGTCGCCGAAAGCGCGGCGGCACAATAACCGCATGGTAACTGCCCATTCTGTCGGTACCGGCGGATCAGGACTCGGAGCGATCAGCCCGAGCCGCGAGGACTTCCGTGCGCTCGCGGAGGACCGGCGCGTGATCCCGGTGGTGCGGCGCGTGCTCGCCGACGCGGACACGCCCGTCGCGCTCTACCGCAAGCTCGCCGGGGACCGTCCCGGCACGTTCCTGCTGGAGTCGGCCGAGAACGGGCAGTCCTGGTCGCGCTGGTCGTTCATCGGCGTCCGCAGCCCCTCCGCGCTCACCGTGCGCGACGGCAAGGCCGTCTGGACCGGCACGCCCGTGGCGGGCCTGCCCACCGAGGGCGACCCGCTGACCGTGCTGCGCGAGACCCTCGCGACCCTGCACACCGAGCCGCTGCCCGGCATGCCCCCGCTGACCGGCGGCATGGTCGGCTACCTCGGCTACGACGCGGTGCGCTGGATCGAGCGGCTGCCCGAGCTGGCCGAGAAGGACATCGACATCCCCGAGGTGACGATGCTCCTGGCGACCGACCTCGCCGCGTTCGACCACCACGAGGGCACCGTCACGCTCATCGCCAACGCGGTGAACTGGGACAACTCGCCCGAGCGCGTCGACGCGGCCTACGAGGACGCCGTGCGCCGCATCGAGGAGATGACCAGGCTGCTCGCCGCTCCCGCGCCCGCGACCAACGCGGTGTTCGAGCGGCCGGCGCCCGAGTTCACCCGGCGGCGTGCGAAGGAGGAGTTCCACGCCGCCGTCGACAAGGTGCGCGAGGCGATCCACGCGGGTGAGGCCTTCCAGGTCGTGCCCTCGCAGCGGTTCGAGATGCGCACGGGCGCCGACGCGCTCGACGTCTACCGCGTGCTGCGCACGTCCAACCCGAGCCCGTACATGTACCTGCTGCGGCTCGACGGCTTCGACATCGTCGGCTCCAGTCCCGAGTCGCTGGTGACGGTGCGCGACGGCAAGGCGACCACGCACCCCATCGCGGGCACGCGCTGGCGCGGCGTCGACGCCGACGAGGACGCGCAACTGGCGAAGGACCTGCTCGCCGACGAGAAGGAGCGGGCAGAGCACCTCATGCTGGTGGACCTGGGCCGCAACGACCTCGGCAAGGTCTGCAAGCCGGGTTCGGTGCACGTGGTCGACTTCTTCGCCATCGAGCGCTACAGCCACGTGATGCACATCGTGTCCACCGTCACGGGCGAGCTGGCCGAGGGCAGGACGGCGTTCGACGCCGTGGTCGCGTGCTTCCCCGCCGGCACCCTCTCCGGGGCTCCGAAGGTGCGCGCGATGGAGCTGATCGAGGAGCTGGAGCCCACGCGCCGCGGGCTCTACGGCGGGGTCGTCGGCTACCTCGACTTCGCGGGCGACGCCGACACCGCGATCGCCATCCGCACCGCGCTGATGCGCGACGGCATCGCCTACGTGCAGGCCGGTGGTGGCGTGGTGGCCGACTCCGACGCCGACTACGAGGACAACGAGTCGCTCAACAAGGCCCGCACCGTGCTGTCGGCCGTCGCCGCCGCCAACACGATGGTTCCCACGACGGCACTGGATCCGACCAGTGTCTGAGAGCGCCGCCGCAAAGCGTCCACTGTGGATCGTGGTGGTCGCGCTCCTGCTCGCCTCCGTCGCGCTGTGGGGTGCATCGGGCCTGACGTGGATCGACGTACCGCGAGGGCTGACGGTCGACGGCAGGCTCTCCGAGGACCTCTCCGGTAGCGACCTCATGACGTGGCCGGTGCCGCTCGCGCTGCTGGCACTGGCTTCCGTGGCCGGGGTGCTCGGCGGCAGGGGAGTGGTGCGCCGGATCCTCGGGGTGCTGCTGGTGGTCGTCGGCGCGGTCATCCTCTACCTGGCGCTGAACGGCGATGCCTACGACGTGGCGTGGTCCGGCTGGGCTCCCGGCTACGACGACACCGCGGGTGTTCCTGAGCACACGTTCTGGGGTCCCGCGGTGGCGGTCGCGGGCGGCGTGCTGGTGTTGCTCGCGGGCGCGTTGCTCACCTGGCGTGGTCATCGAATGCCCCGCATGGGTGCCAAGTACTCCGCTCCGGGCGGCAGACGGGCCGAGAAGCACACGGAGACGGACCTGTGGGACGCACTGTCCGACGGCGAGGATCCGACCACGCGGAGTTAGTTCCGGGGTCAAGTCCCTGGTGGACAAGACAAATCCGACCCGGAGCCGGTGCGGCGAACCGCGAGGGTTAGCATCATTTCGGCGGGAAGGGGAAGGTTTTTGTGAGCCACCTTGCGAGTGAACACACAGCCGGTGAGGTTGCCCGGTGAGCATTCTCGAGGACATCATCGCCGACGTGCGGACCGACCTCGCCGAGCGTGAGGCGGCACTGCCGTTCGACGAGCTGAAGCGACAGGCGGCGGCCGCGACCCCGCCCCGGGACGTCATGGCGTCTCTGCGGGAGTCGGGCATCGGTGTCATCGCGGAGGTCAAGCGCAGGAGCCCGTCCAAGGGCGACCTGGCATCGATCGGTGACCCGGCGTCGCTGGCCAAGGACTACGAGGACGCGGGAGCGCGCGTCATCAGCGTCTTGACCGAACAGCGCCGGTTCGGCGGATCGCTCGCCGATCTCGACGCCGTCCGGGCAGCGGTCGACGTGCCGATCCTGCGCAAGGACTTCATCGTCAGCCCCTACCAGGTGCACGAGGCGCGGCTGCACGGTGCGGACATGGTGCTGCTGATCGTCGCCGCGCTGGAGCAGAACGCGCTCGCCGCGCTGCTCGACCGCGTCGAGTCGCTGGGAATGACGGCGCTCGTCGAGGTCCACAACGCCGAGGAGGCCGACCGCGCGCTGGAGGCGGGCGCGTCGGTGATCGGCATCAACGCACGGAACCTGCACACCCTCGAGGTGGATCGCGACGTCTTCGGCAGGCTGGCTCCCGGGCTGCCGATGGAGACGTACAAGATCGCCGAGTCGGGTGTTCGCGGTCCCGGTGACCTGATGGCCTACGCGGGCCACGGCGCGGACGCCGTGCTGGTCGGCGAGGGCCTGGTCGCGACGGACGACCCGAAGGGCGCGCTCGTCAAGCTGGTGACCGCGGGTTCGCACCCCGCATGCCCGAGGCCGAGCCGGTGACCGAGAAGAACACCAAGGACCAGCGCTCCCAGCACGATCCGGACGAGCGTGGGCACTTCGGCCCGTACGGCGGCCGGTACCTGCCCGAGGCGCTCATGGGCGCTCTCGACGAGCTGTCGGCCGAGTACGACAAGGCCAGGCTCGACCCGGAGTTCACCGGTGAGTTCGCGCGGCTGCTGTCCGGCTACGCGGGCAGGCCGTCGCTGCTCACCGAGGCGCCGCGGTTCGCGGCCCACGCGGGCGGGGCACGGATCTTCCTCAAGCGGGAGGACCTGAACCACACCGGTTCGCACAAGATCAACAACGTGCTCGGTCAGGCGCTGCTGACCAAGCGCATGGGCAAGAAGCGCGTCATCGCCGAGACCGGGGCCGGCCAGCACGGCGTCGCCACGGCCACGGCGTGCGCGCTGCTCGACCTCGAGTGCGTCGTCTACATGGGAGAGGTCGACACCGAGCGCCAGGCGCTCAACGTCGCCAGGATGCGGCTGCTCGGCGCCGAGGTGATCCCGGTGAAGACCGGCTCCCGCACGCTCAAGGACGCCATCAACGAGGCGCTGCGCGACTGGGTGACCAATGTGGACACCACGCACTACCTGCTCGGCACGGCTGCCGGTGCGCATCCGTTCCCGGTGATGGTGCGCAATTTCCACAAGATCATCGGTGAAGAGGCGCGCAGGCAGATCCTCGAGCTGACCGGCAGGCTGCCCGACGCCGTCGCGGCGTGTGTCGGCGGCGGCTCCAACGCCATCGGCATCTTCCACGGCTTCATCGACGACTCCGACGTGCGCCTGATCGGCCTCGAGCCCGGTGGCAAGGGCATCGAGAGCGGTGAGCATGGCGCCACGCTCACCGAGGGCACGCCGGGCACCCTGCACGGCGCCCTGTCGTACCTGCTGCAGGACGAGGACGGCCAGACCACCGAGGCGTACTCGATCTCGGCCGGGCTCGACTACCCCGGCGTCGGCCCGGAGCACTCGTGGCTCAAGGACACCGGTCGCGCGGAGTACCGCGCCGTCACCGACGCCGAGGCCATGGACGCCTTCCAATTGCTGTCGCGCACCGAGGGCATCATCCCGGCCATCGAGTCCGCCCACGCGCTGGCGGGCGCGCTCGAACTGGGCAAGGAACTCGGCGAGGGCGCCCAGATCCTCGTGAGCCTCTCCGGCAGGGGCGACAAGGACGTGGACACCGCGGCGCGCTACTTCAAGCTCGTGGAGGACGTGTGAGCCGGCTTGCCCAGCTGTTCGAGGCCACCCGCGCGGAGCAGCGGGCCGCGCTGGTCGGCTACCTGCCCGCCGGCTACCCGACCGTGGACGCGTCGAAGGAACTCCTCGCGGCCACGATCGACGCGGGCGCGGACCTGGTCGAGGTCGGGGTTCCCTACTCCGACCCGGTGATGGACGGCCCGACCATCCAGGCCGCCGCCGACCAGGCGCTGCGCAACGGTTTCCGGCTCAAGCACCTGTTCGAGGTCGTGGAGTCGGTGTCGGCCAGGGGCGGCCGCGCGGTCGTGATGACGTACTGGAACCCCGTGCACCGCTACGGCGCCGACGCGTTCGCGCGCGACCTGGCCTCGGCGGGCGGGCTCGGCATGATCACGCCGGACCTGACACCGGACGAGGCGGGCGACTGGCTCGCCGCGTCGGACGCACACGGGCTGGACCGGATCTTCCTGGTGGCGCCGTCGTCGTCGGAGGAGCGCATCGCGCTCACCACCGAGGCGACCACCGGCTTCGTGTACGCCACCGCCGTGATGGGCGTGACCGGCGCGCGGGAGTCGGTGGGTGCCAGCGCCGCCGACCTGGTGAGCCGCACCCGCGCCCACACGGACCTGCCGATCGGCGTCGGTCTGGGCGTGCGCTCCGGAGACCAGGCCGCCGAGGTGGCCGGGTTCGCCGACGCGGTGATCGTCGGCTCGGCGCTGGTGTCGAAGGCGGGCGAGAGCGCCGCCGAGGTGGCCGCGCTGACCGCCGAGCTGGCGGAAGGCGTCCGCAGGCCGGTCGTTCCCGCCGCGTAACGCCCGTTCGCGCCGGTTCCGGCCGGACATGCCAAGCCTCGGCGTCAGGGTCACCCGACTGCACGCTACGGTGACCCCGTGAACACCGCGACGGCAGTCTTCCTCGCGAACATCCCCAGCCCGGACCGTGGGGTCTACCACCTCGGTCCGGTTCCGCTGCGGATGTACGCGCTCTGCATCATCGTCGGCATCATCGTGGCCATCTGGTGGGGCGACCGCCGGTGGGTCCAGCGCGGTGGGTCGAAGGGCACGATCGTCGACATCGCGGTGTTCGCGGTGCCCTTCGGCCTCATCGGTGGCCGGCTCTACCACGTCATCACCGACAACCAGCTGTACTTCGGCGAGGGCAAGGACCCGATCAGGGCGCTCTACGTCTGGGACGGCGGGCTCGGCATCTGGGGAGCCATCGCGCTCGGTGGTGTCGGTGCGTGGATCGCGTGCAAGCGCAGGGGAATCCCGCTGCCCGCGGTCGCCGACGCCATCGCTCCCGGCATCGTCCTCGCGCAGGCGATCGGCAGGCTCGGCAACTACTTCAACCAGGAGCTCTACGGCGGTCCGACCGACCTGCCGTGGGGCCTGGAGATCTACCGGCGCGTGAACCCGGACAACCCGTTGATCGAGGACCCGCTCAACGGGGTCGCTGTCAACGATGTGCCGATCGCGGTGGTGCACCCGACGTTCCTGTACGAGCTGCTGTGGAACCTCGGCGTCGTGCTGCTGATCGTGTGGGCCGACCGCAAGTTCCGCCTCGGCCACGGCCGCGTGTTCGCGCTCTACGTCGCCGGCTACACGGCGGGCCGCTTCTGGATCGAGCTGATGCGCACCGACCAGGCCAACGAGATCCTCGGCCTGCGGGTCAACGTGTGGACCTCGATCGTCGTGTTCGTCGGTGCCGTCGGGTACTTCGTCTACGCCCGCACACTCGGTGAGCGCGAGGATCCGGCGACATTGAAGACCGACGAACCCGATCCGGACGACACCGGTTCCGCGGCCGCGGACAAGCCCGATGCGGACGAGTCGAATACTGACAAGCCCGGTGACGAGGGCCCGAAGGACGACGCCGAGAAGCCGGACAACGAGCCCGGCGACTCAGCGGCGGAGGAGTCCCCGTCCGGTGACGAGCGGAAGGTCGAGCCCGGTCAGTAGGCCGGGTTCGGCGGCCACGACGGCGGCCACGGCGTTGACCAGCCGCATGGCCGTCGCCTTGAGTCCCGCCGTGTTGTGGTCGCCGTCGGTGCCCAGCATGCGCAGGTCGAGCGTGTAGTTCGGCTCGCCGGTCACCTCCACCCGGTAGCCGCCCTGCCCGAGCGGCTGCGGCCAGTCGGGCCCGAGGTCAGGACGCAGCCGCGTCACGTGCTCCAGCACGCACGCGGGCTTCCCGCCGAGCATGCCGCGGATCTCGAAGCGCAGCGCCGCGGCGGTGCCCTTCTCGATCGTGCCCGAGGGGATCTCGAACGTCTCCGGCGCGGGCAGCCGCTCGTAGCGTTCCTCCACGGAGTCGAGCTCCACGCCGAGTCCCGCCGCGAGCTGGCGCACGACGCTGCCCCACGCGAGCGTGAGCACACCCGGTTGCAGCAGCAGCGGTTTCTGCTCGAGCGGCGAGCCGAAGCCCATGATGTCGAACAGGACCTTGCGGTTGTCGTAGGTCGAGTAGTCGAGGATCTCCAGGCAGCGCACCTCGTCGATGCGCTCGCAGACGCTGGTGAGCACGAGCGGAAGCCAGTCGTTGGCGAAGCCGGGGTCGATCCCGTTGACCCACAATGATGCCCCGCCCTCGGCCGCGGCCTCCCGGATCGGGTCGGTCAGTTCCTTCGGCACGACGCCGTCGGGGAACTGGAGAAAGACCGGGCTGCTGGAGACCACGTTGACGCCTGCCCGCAGGATGCGGCACAGGTCGTCGAGCGCCTCGTTGATGCGGTCGTCGGCCATCGCCGTGTAGACCACACAGTCGGGACGCAACGCGAGCAGCGCGTCCGCGTCGTTGGTGGCGGTGACGCCGAGGTCGTGGCCGAGCCCGGCGAGCTCGCCGGCGTCCCTGCCGACCTTGGCTGGGTCGGAGACCCACACGCCTGCCAGTTCGAGATCGGGCCTGGCCGCGATGCCCGCGATGGCGTGCCTGCCGACGTTGCCGGTGCTCCACTGCACCACGCGAAGAGTCATGTCAGATCCGGGAGTCCGAGTTCGAGGTTGGGGGCCTGCTGCCCGCCGTCGACCTCCAGCACCTTGCCGGTGACGTAGGAGCCCGCGCGGGAACTGAGATAGAGGATCGTAGCGGCGATGTCGTCGGGTTCGCCGAGTCTGCGCAGTGGCGTGGCCGATTCCATACGCTCGCGCAGCTCGGTGTTGTCCACCACCACCTGCAGTGCCGAGGTGGCGACGGAGCCCACGGAGATGGCGTTGACGCGGATCTTGGGGGCCAGGTCGGCGGCTGCGAGCCGGGTGTACTGGGCGAGCGCGCCTTTCGCCGTGCCGTAGGCGAGAAACCCGCGGCCGGACACGCGGCCCATCACCGAGGAGATGTTGACGATCGAGCCGCCGCCGGACTCCAGCATCGCTGGTACGGCGGCGGTGGTGAGCGCGTGCGCGGTGCCGACGTTGAACCGGAACGCCTCGGTGAGGAACTCGGGCGTGGTCTCGAGCAGCGGGCGGGGCATCGTGCCGCCGACGTTGTTGACGACGATGTCGAGACGGCCGAAAGTCTCCGTGGCGGCGTCGGCGAGCCGGCCCGCGGCGGCGGGATCGCCGAGGTCGGCGGGCACGACGCAGGCCTTGCGGCCGGTGTCGGCGATGCGCGCGGCGACCTCGTCGAGCTGCTCGCGGGTGCGAGCCGACAGCACCACGTCGGCCCCCGCCTCGGCGAGCGCGATCGCTGTGGCGGCACCGATCCCGCGCCCCGAACCGGTGACCACGGCTACGGCGCCGTCGAGCCGGAAATGATCGAGGATCACGCGAGAAATGTAACACGTTCTAGTAGGGCGTGGTGCCTGCTTTCGGGGTGCCAAATCCGGTTGCGGGTCGTGCCAGGATCGGCTCGTGCCCGTTTCCCGACCCGACCTGATGCGCTGGCAGTTCGACTTCACCTGGTCGCTCGCCGAGGTGCACCTGCGAAAACTGCGCCCCGAGGACTTCCTCTGGGAACCCGCCGCGCACTGCTGGACGCTGCGCCAGGGCGCCGGGGGCGCGTGGGTGCCCGACTTCGCCGAGGTCGAGCCCGATCCCGTTCCCGTGCCGACGATCGCGTGGCTCTCCTGGCACCTCGGGTGGTGGTGGAGTGTCACCCTCGACCACGCCTCGGGGCGGCCGCCCCGGGAGCGCGACGATGTTCGCTGGCCGGGGGCCGAGCACGCCGTCGACTGGTTGCGCGGCCTGCGCACCGGGTGGATCGGCGTGCTCGACGGACTCTCCGAGCCCGATCTCGATGCCGTCGCGACGTTTCCGTGGCCGGACAACACCGAGCTGACCGTCGCGCACCAGCTCGGCTGGGTCAACGCCGAGCTGATGAAGAACGTCGCCGAGATCGGGCAGCTGCGGATGCTGCGGGCCGCCGGCTAGGTACGGCTACGGCGTCGTGCGGACAGGGGCCACCACCGGGTGGCCCTCGCTGGTCCGCAGTACCTCGGTGTCGGCGCCGTAGTGGTCGCGGAGTCGTTGCGCCGTCAGCACTTCCGACGGTTTGCCCGATGCGGCGACCTCGCCGTCGTCGAGCAGCAGCAGTTCGTCGGCGTACTGCGCGGCGAAGGTGAGGTCGTGCAGCGTCGAGACCACCGTGGTGCCGTCCTCGCGGCGCAACCGGTCGAGCCGTTCCAGCAGGGCCTGCGCGTGCCCGATGTCGAGTCCGGTCGTGGGTTCGTCCAGCAGCAGCACGCTGGTCTGCTGCGCGAGCACGCGCGCGAGCACGGCGCGCTGCTGTTCCCCGCCGGAGAGTGTGCGCAGCTTGCGTTCGGCCAGCTCGCCGAGGTCGAGCCGTGCCAGCGTTTCCTCCACAATGGATAGATCTGAACCGCTCTCCCTGGCCAGGAAACCGAGGTGCGGTGTCCGTCCCAGTAGGACGTAGTCGGTGACGGTGAGTCCGTCGGGCAGCACCGGGTTCTGCGGCGCGTACCCGATCAGCAATGCCTTCTCCTTGCGGGACAACGACTGTGCGGGCGCTCCGTCCAGATTCACCTCGCCCTCGTGCGGTACCAGTCCGGCGATGGTCTTCAGCAACGTCGACTTGCCCGCGCCGTTGGGGCCGACGATGGCGAACCAGCCGCCGCTGTCCACCTCGGTGGAGACGCCGCGCACCACCGGGCTCGTGCCGTAGCCCGCACTGACCCCGGCCAAGTGCAGTGCCGTCATGGCGTCCTCCCCCTGCTACTGCGCAGCACCAGCGCGAAGAACGGCGCGCCCGCGAACGCGGTCACCACACCGAGGGGCAGTTCCCCGGGAAGTGCCGTGCGGGCGACGAAGTCGGCCAGGATCAGAAACACCGCGCCGCCGATCAGCGACAGCGGCACGATCACGCGGTAACTCGCGCCCGCCAGCAGGCGCACGACGTGCGGCACGACGATGCCGACGAAGCCGATCAGCCCGCTCACCGCCACGGCCGCCGCGGTCGCCAGCGACGCGGCCGCCAGCAGCACGAGCCGGACCCGGCCGGGCCGGATGCCCAGTGACGCGGCCTCCGCGTCGCCGAGGGTGAGCACGTCGAGCAGTCGTGCGCTGCCGCACAGCACCACCGCGGCGAGCGCGATGTAGGGCAGTGCGACCCACACGTCGCGCCAGCCCGTGACGTTCAGGCCCCCGAGCGTCCAGGTGTAGACCTGCTTGATGGTGTCGGTGTTGAGCTGCTGCACGAACGTCTGCACTGCGGTGAGAAACGCCGTCACCGCGACTCCCGCGAGCAGCAGTGTCGCGGTGCCGGACCCGCCCGCGGAGCGACCGAGCAGCCAGCTCAGCGCGACACCGCCGAGCGCGCCCGCGAACGCGGCCAACGGAAGCGGCCCGATCAGCCAGCCCGTCACCACCGGCGCGAACACCACGACCATGGTGGCGGCCATGCCCGCGCCTGCCGCTGCTCCGAGCAGGTACGGGTCGGCGAGCGGGTTGCGGAACACTCCCTGGAACGCGGCGCCGGCACCCGCCAGCGCCGCGCCCACGAGCCCCGCGAGCAGCACGCGTGGCATCCGTAGTTCCCACACGATCGCCGCCTCACGCTCGGACAGCGGCGATGTCGTTCCCGTCAGCTGGGCGCCGAGCTCGCCGAGCACGCGCTGCCAGCCCAGTTCGCCCGAGCCCGCCACGAGCGCGAACACCATCGCGGCGAGCAGCACGGCGAGCGCCAGCGCCACCGCGCGGGGGCGCAGGCGCGTCGTCGCGGCGCGGGATCGGGACCTCAGCACGTCAGCCCTGTTCGCCGGCCACGGCGTCGGCCACTTTGCGGACGAGCTCCACGATCCGGGGGCTCCACCGCGACGCGACGTCGTCGCCGAGCGCGAACACGTTGTCCTGCTTCACCGCGGCGAGCGTGTCCCAGCCGGGACGGGCCGCGACGGTCTCGGGGTTCTGCCCGCAGCAGTCCCGGTCGGCGAGGAAGATCAGGTCCGGGTCCTCGCGCAGGATCGTCTCCGCCGACAGCTGCGGGTATCCGCCGAGTGCGTTGGGATCGCCCTGGTCGGCGATGTTCTCGAGGCCGAAGAGTCCGTACACCTGGCCGATGAAGGTCGCCGACGTCGCGCTGTAGAACGAAGGGTCGAGCTCGTGGAAGTAGCGCAGCGGCTGATCGGGCTTCGGTGCGTCGGCGACGAGCTTGTCGATCTCCTCCTTGGTGCGGCGGGCCAGGTCCTCGCCCTCGGCGGCGTGGCCCGTGGCCTTGCCGACCATCGCGAACTGGTCGTACGCGGCGTCGAGCGTCGCCGGTGCGGGCAGGACGAGCGTCGTGATGCCGGTCTTGCCGAGCGACTCGGCGAGCTTGCCGTCGACATCCGACTCGACGACGACGAGATCGGGGTTGTGACCCGCGATCGCTTCGGGATCGATGTTGAGGCCCGACAAATCGGTCGTCGGCGCCTCCTCCGGATAGTCCGAGAAGGAGTCGACGGCCACCACCTGGTCGCCCGCTCCGACGGCGAACAGCGTTTCCGTACTGGACGGCGACAGGGACACGATGCGCTCGGGCTTGCGCTCGATCGTCACCGTGGGAGCACCCTCGGCGCCGATCTCGACGGGGAAGTCGGCGCTTGCGGCGGACGTCTGCGGTTCGGGCTCGCGGTCGGCACAGCCGACGAGGCCGGGCACCACGAGAACGGACAGCAGACTCAACAGGGCGAGCGGCCGGCGACGGCGGGACGCACGAGACATGAGGACCTCGACTGATCGGCCGGCCCGGGCCGCGCCCGACCGGCGGGCGGTCGAGGACGCCGCAACCCCTGAACCGGAGGTGGATGGCGTCGGCGCGAGTGCAGGCGACCTGACTCGTCTCGCTGTCACGGCACGTGACCGTTCCGGTACGGCGAGGCATCACAGTTGCGGCACAGCGCCGGGTTCACACCGGACTTCGCTACCGCTCGCGTCGGAAGTGACGCTATCAGGCGAAACGAGCCGAAGTCCGGGAACCCGTTCGTCGGGTAAGCTGGCCGGGCGAGCTACCCGCTCCGCGCCCATCAGGAACGATGTCGTTGGCGGCTGCCAGATCGTTACAGTCGACGGCTGAAATGGGCACTCCGATCTGGTGCCCACGCGTTTCCTAGATGTTAAGGTCGCGCTAATAAGCGGGCCATTGTCGTCCCGTGCCCAGCACTTATCGAGCACGAAGACGACGCAGGAGGTCCCCTTGATCTTCTCCGCGATTCCGTCTCAACAGGGTCTCTACGACCCTGCGACGGAACAGGATTCCTGCGGTGTAGCCATGGTCGCGCATGTCCGTGGTGTCCGCTCTCACAGCATCGTCACCGACGGTCTCAACGCACTCACGAATCTGGACCACCGTGGCGCCGCTGGCGCCGAGCCCACCAGTGGCGACGGCGCGGGCATCCTGGTGCAGCTGCCCGACGAGCTGCTGCGCGCCGAGACGGACTTCGACCTGCCGAGGCCCGATGCCTTCGGCAGGCACCACTACGCCGCCGGAATCGCCTTTCTGCCCGCCGACGCCGAGCTGCGCCGCAAGGCCGTCGAGCTCGTCGAGCGGATCGCGGGCGAGGAGGGCCTGTCGGTGCTGGGCTGGCGCGACGTGCCCGCCGACGCCGACAGCGCCGACGTGGGCCCCACGGCCCGTTCCGTGATGCCGCACTTCGCCATGCTGTTCGTGACGGGCAGGCCCGACACCGACGGTGAGCTGCCGAGCGGTGTCGACCTCGACCGGCTCGCGTTCTGCCTCCGCAAGCGGGCCGAGCACGAGAGCGAGACCGCGGGCTGCGGCGTGTACTTCCCGTCGCTGTCCTCGCGGACGATGGTGTACAAGGGCATGCTCACGCCGGGCCAGCTGCCCGCGTTCTTCCCCGACCTGCGCGACGAGCGGCTCGTGAGCGCCATCGCGCTGGTGCACAGTCGTTTCTCCACCAACACCTTCCCGTCCTGGCCGCTGGCGCACCCGTTCCGGTTCGTGGCGCACAACGGCGAGATCAACACGATCCGCGGCAACCGCAACCGCATGCGCGCCCGCGAGGCGCTGCTCGAGTCGGGCATGCTGCCCGGCGACCTGACGCGGCTGTACCCGGTGTGCTCGCCGGAGGCGTCGGACTCGGCGTCGTTCGACGAGGTGCTGGAGCTGTTGCACCTCGGCGGGCGCTCGCTGCCGCACGCGGTGCTGATGATGATCCCCGAGGCGTGGGAGAACCACACCACGATGGACGCCCAGCGCCGTGCGTTCTACCAGTTCCACGCCAGCCTGATGGAGCCGTGGGACGGCCCCGCGTGCGTCACGTTCACCGACGGCTCGCTCGTGGGCGCGGTGCTCGACCGCAACGGCCTGCGTCCCGCGCGCTGGTGGCAGACCGCCGACGACCGCGTGGTGCTCGCCAGCGAGGCGGGCGTGCTCGACGTCGCGCCGCAGGATGTGATCGCCAAGGGCAGGCTCAAGCCCGGCCGCATGTTCCTGGTGGACACCGAGGCCGGCCGCATCGTCAACGACGACGAGATCAAGTCCGGGCTCTCCGCTGAGGCGCCGTACGAGGAGTGGCTGCACGCCGGGTTGCTCACGCTCTCGGAGCTGCCCGACCGAGACCACATCACGCAGACCCACGCCTCGGTGCTGCGCCGTCAGCTCGCCTTCGGCTACACCGAGGAGGAGCTGAAGATCCTGCTGGGCCCGATGGCCGCGCTGGGCGCCGAGCCGCTGGGCTCGATGGGCACCGACACACCGCCCGCCGTGCTGTCCAAGCGATCCCGCTCGCTCTACGACTACTTCAAGCAGGGCTTCGCGCAGGTCACCAACCCTCCGCTGGACGCGATCCGCGAGGAACTGGTCACCTCGATGAGCCGCATCATGGGGCCCGAGCAGAACCTGCTGGAGTCCGGGCCCGCCTCGTGCAGGCACATCCAGCTGCCCTACCCCGTGATCGACAACGACGAGCTCGCCAAGCTGATCCACGTCAACGACGACGGAGACCTGCCCGGCTTCGCCTGTACCGTCCTCTCCGGACTGTATGAAGTGGACGGTGGCGGGAAGGCGCTGGCCTCCGCCGTCGAGCGGGTGCGCCGCGAGGCATCCGAGGCGATCGCCGCGGGCGCGCGCACACTGGTGCTGTCCGACCGCGACGCCGACCACCGCATGGCGCCGATCCCGTCGCTGCTGCTGGTGTCCTCGGTGCACCACCACCTGGTGCGCACCAAGGAAAGGCTGCGCGTCGCGCTGGTCGTCGAGACGGGCGACGCACGCGAGGTGCACCACGTCGCGCTGCTGCTGGGCTACGGCGCCGCCGCGGTGAACCCGTACCTCGCGTTCGAGACGATCGAGGACATGATCGGGCAGGGCGCGATCACGGGCATCGAGCCGGCCAAGGCTGTGCGCAACTACGTGAACGCTCTGGTCAAGGGTGTTCTGAAGATCATGTCCAAGATGGGCATCTCCACCGTCGGCGCCTACACCGCCGCACAGGTCTTCGAGTCGCTCGGCCTGTCGCAGGAGGTGCTCGACGAGTACTTCACCGGCACCGTCTCCAAGCTCGGCGGCGTGGGCCTCGACGTGCTCGCCGAGGAGGTGGCGATCCGGCACCGGCGCGCCTACCCGGACAACCCGACCGAGCGCGTGCACCGCGGACTCGAGACCGGAGGCGAGTACTCCTACCGCCGCGAGGGCGAGCTGCACCTGTTCACGCCCGAGACGGTGTTCCTGCTCCAGCACGCGAGCAAGACCCGCAGGGACGAGGCCTACAAGGCCTACGTCGACGAGGTCGAGCGCCTCAACCGTGAGGGCGGCGCGCTGCGCGGGATGTTCTCCTTCCGCGGCGAGGACCGGCAGCCCATCTCGATCGACGAGGTCGAGTCGGTGGAGTCGATCTGCAAGCGGTTCAACACCGGCGCCATGTCTTACGGTTCCATCTCGGCCGAGGCGCACCAGACGCTCGCGATCGCGATGAACCGCATCGGCGGCCGGTCCAACACCGGCGAGGGCGGCGAGGATCCCGAGCGGCTCTACGACCCGGAGCGCCGGAGCGCGATCAAGCAGGTCGCGAGTGGACGGTTCGGCGTGACGAGCGAGTACCTCGTCAACGCCGACGACATCCAGATCAAGATGGCGCAGGGCGCCAAGCCCGGCGAGGGCGGCCAGCTCCCGCCGAACAAGGTGTACCCGTGGATCGCGCGCACCCGGCACTCGACGCCGGGCGTGGGGCTGATCTCGCCGCCGCCGCACCACGACATCTACTCGATCGAGGACCTGGCGCAGCTCATCCACGACCTGAAGAACGCCAACGAACAGGCGCGGGTCCACGTGAAGCTCGTCAGCTCGCTCGGAGTCGGCACGGTCGCGGCGGGTGTCTCGAAGGCCCACGCCGACGTGGTGCTGATCTCCGGCCACGACGGCGGTACCGGCGCCTCGCCGATGAACTCGCTCAAGCACGCGGGCACGCCGTGGGAGATCGGCCTGGCCGAGACCCAGCAGACGTTGCTGCTCAACGGTTTGCGTGACCGCATCACCGTGCAGGTGGACGGCGCGATGAAGACCGGGCGGGACGTGGTGGTCGCCGCGCTCCTCGGCGCCGAGGAGTACGGCTTCGCCACCGCGCCGCTCATCGTGGCCGGGTGCGTGATGATGCGCGTCTGCCACCTCGACACCTGCCCGGTCGGGGTCGCCACGCAGAACCCGGACCTGCGCAAGCGCTACACCGGCCAGGCCGAGCACGTGGTGAACTACTTCCACTTCGTGGCCCAGGAAGTGCGGGAACTGCTGGCGGAGCTGGGGTTCCGCACGCTGGACGAGGCGATCGGGCGCGCCGACGTGCTCGACGTCGACAAGGCCGTCGAGCACTGGAAGGCGCAGGGGCTCGACCTCTCGCCGGTGTTCGAGGTGCCCACCGACTCGCCCTACGGCGGGGCGCGCCGCAAGGTGCGCGAGCAGGACCACGGCCTCGAGCACGCGCTGGACCGCACTCTGATCCAGCTCGCGGAGGCCTCGCTGGAGGACGCGCACCCGGTGCGGCTCGAACTGCCGGTGCGCAACGTCAACCGCACCGTGGGCACGCTGCTCGGCTCGGAGATCACGCGCCGCTACGGCAGCGCCGGTCTTCCCGACGGCACGATCCGCGTGCTGCTGACGGGGTCGGCCGGCCAGTCGCTCGGTGCCTTCCTGCCGCCCGGCGTCACGATCGACATGGTCGGCGACGCCAACGACTACGTCGGCAAGGGGCTGTCCGGTGGGCGGATCATCGTCCGCCCGCATCCGGAGTCGCCGTTCGCGGCGGAGGGCCAGGTCATCGCGGGCAACACCATCGTCTACGGCGCCACCAGCGGCGAGCTGTTCATCCGGGGCCAGGTCGGCGAGCGCTTCGGCGTCCGCAACTCCGGCGCGCTGATCGTCGCGGAGGGCGTCGGTGACCACGCGTTCGAGTACATGACCGGCGGTCGCGCCGTGGTGCTCGGCCGCACGGGCCGCAACCTCGCGGCCGGCATGTCGGGTGGGCTCGCCTACGTGCTCGACCTCGACGAGGCGCAGGTCAACCTCGGCATGGTGGAGCTGCTCGCGCCGGAGGCCGACGAACTGGTCTGGCTCAAGGAGACGGTCACCAGGCACCACGACCTGACCCGCTCGGCGGTAGCGGCGTCCCTGCTCGGCGACTGGCCGAGGCGCTCGGCGTCGTTCACCAAGGTGATGCCGCGTGACTACAAGCGAGTTCTGGAGGCGACGAAGGCGGCACGCGCAGAGGGCCGGGACGTCGACGAAGCGATCATGGAGGCGGCTCGTGGCTGAGAATCGCGGAGCGTGCGGAGCAACGGCCACGACCGCCGACCGGGTGCGGGTGGCCCGCAGAACACAGGAGGCGGCTCGTGGCTGACCCGACGGGCTTTCTGAAGTACGAGCGCGCCGAGCCTGCCAAGCGGGCGAAGGCCGAGCGGGTGCGGGACTGGCAGGAGGTCTACGCCGACGTCGGCCAGGAGGAGCGCAACCAGCAGGTGCGCACGCAGGCCGGCCGGTGCATGGACTGCGGCATCCCGTTCTGCCACTCCGGCGGCTCCGGGTGCCCGCTGGGCAACCTCATTCCCGAGTGGAACGACCTGGTGCGCCGTGGCGACTGGGCCGAGGCCAGCGAGCGCCTGCACGCGACCAACAACTTCCCCGAGTTCACCGGGAAGCTGTGCCCCGCGCCGTGCGAGGCGGGCTGCGTGCTGTCGATCTCGCCCGCCTCCGGTGGCCCGGTGGCCATCAAGCGCGTGGAGGAGACGATCTCCGCGCAGGCCTGGGAATCGGGCTACGTGCAGCCGCAGCAGGCGGCCGTGTCGACGGGCCAGCGGGTCGCCGTGGTCGGCTCCGGCCCGGCGGGGCTCGCGGCCGCGCAGCAGCTGACCCGCGCCGGTCACGAGGTGACCGTGTTCGAGCGCGACGACCGGCTCGGCGGGCTGCTCCGCTACGGCATCCCCGAGTTCAAGATGGAGAAGAAGGTGCTCGACCGCAGGCTCGCGCAGCTGCGGAATGAGGGCACCACGTTCGTCACCGGCTGTGAGGTCGGGGTCGACCTCACCGTCGAGGAGCTGCGGGAACGCTACGACGCCGTGGTGCTCGCGGTGGGCGCGCTGCGCGGGCGCGACGACACGACGACGCCGGGCCGGGAGCTCACGGGCGTCCACCTGGCGATGGAGCACCTGGTGCCTGCCAACCGGCAGTGCGAGGGCGACGGCCCTCCGGTGATCGACGCCGAGGGCAAGCACGTCGTGATCATCGGCGGTGGCGACACCGGCGCCGACAGCTACGGCACGTCGATCCGCCAGGGCGCGCTCTCGGTGACGCAGCTCGACCAGTACCCGCAGCCACCGTCCACACGCGACGACGACCGTTCGCCGTGGCCGACGTGGCCCTATCTCCTGCGCACCTACCCGGTGCACGAGGAGACCGGCGAGCGCCGCTTTGCCGTGGCGGTGAAGCGCTTCGTCGGCGACGAGAACGGCAACGTGCGGGGCATCGAGCTGCACAAGGTGCGAGTGGAGAAGGACCCCGAGACGGGCCGCCGCGAGGTGGTGCCGATCAGCGAGGAGGTCGAGGAACTTCCCGCGGACCTCGTGCTATTCGCGATCGGTTTCGAGGGCGTCGAGCACATGCGGCTCGTCGACGACCTCGGCCTGAAGCTGACCAAGCGCGGCACGCTCTCGTGCGGCTCCGACTGGCAGACCGAAGCGCCGGGAGTGTTCGTGTGCGGCGACGCCCACCGCGGCGCCTCGCTGGTGGTGTGGGCGATCGCGGAGGGCCGGTCTGTGGCCAACGCGGTGGACACCTATCTCACGGGTGCCTCGGACCTGCCGAGCCCGGTCCACCCGACGGCACTCCCGCTCGCGGTGGTCTGAGCACGGTCTCACCTGGTTGCGGTGAAGGGCACCTTTACTGCGTTGAACGCAGTAAAGGTGCCCTTCACCGCGTCTGGTGACCGTGCGCTCAGGAGCTGTCCGTGAACAGGCTCGACTGGTCCAGCATCTTTGCAAGCCTCCCGCCGTGAGGTGCAATAGACGCGGGAGGCCCCCATGGGGACGGTCACTGAACTCGGACGTGCCCGCCAGTGCTTCGACCGGCACGACTGGCGGGACGCGTTCGTGCGGCTCTCGGCGGCCGACGCGAGCGAGCCGCTCGAACCGGATGACCTGACCCTCCTCGCCTCCGCGGCGTTCCTGCTCGGCCACGACACCGAGAGCCTGCAGGCAGGCGAGCGCGCGTTCCAGGCCTACCTCGGTGGCGGCGACGGGGAACAGGCGGCCCTGAGCGCGTTCTGGCTCGCGCTGCGCCTGCTGTTGCGCGGCGAGCTCGCCCGCAGCGGCGGCTGGTTCGCGCGCGCCCAGCGCATCGTCGACGACGGCGACCTCGACGGCGTCACGCGCGGTTACCTGCTCACCGCGAATGCGATCCGCACCGCGCAGGAGCGGGACTTCCTCACCGCCTACGACCTGTTCACCGCCGCCGTCGAGGTCGGGGTCCGCTTCGGCGACCCCGACCTGGTCGCGATGGCGAGAATGGGGCAGGGCCGCACCATGATCGGGATGGGCGACGCCCCAGCGGGCCTGTCGCTGCTCGACGAGGTGATGGCCGCCGTGGCCGCCGGCGAGCTCTCACCGATCCCGGCGGGGATGATCTACTGCAGTGTCATCGAGGTGTGCCAGGAGGTCGCCGACCTGTCCAGGGCACACGAGTGGACGGCCGCGCTGAGCGCGTGGTGCCTCGCGCAGCCCGACCTGGTCCCGTTCCGGGGACAGTGCCTCGTGCACCGCACCGAGGTGCTGTGCCTGCGCGGCGCGTGGGCGGACGCGCGAGCCGAGAT
The DNA here is from genome assembly GCF_016595675.1 of Prauserella cavernicola. GTDB lineage: Bacteria > Actinomycetota > Actinomycetes > Mycobacteriales > Pseudonocardiaceae > Prauserella_A > Prauserella_A cavernicola. The sequence continues at coordinate 861,131 of NZ_JAENJH010000003.1, forward strand.
CGAGCGCGCGTGCCTGCGGCTGGCCGATCCGCCCGGACAGCCCGCGCTGGGCTTCGCGCTCTACCAGCGCGCGGAACTGTCGCGGCTGCGCGGGGATTTCGCGGCCGCCGAGCAGCTCTACCTCGAGGCGAGCGAGCACGCCTGTCAGCCGCAGCCGGGTCTCGCGTTGCTGTGGCTCGCGCAGGGACGCACCGGCGCGGCAGCGGCGGCGATCCGGACCACCGAGAGCGCCGCGCTCGCTCCGGTGCCGAGGGCGGCGCTGCTCGCCGCGCGGGTCGAGATCCTGCTGGCGGCCGGCGATCGCGAGCCCGCTCGCGCCGCGGCCGGTGAGCTGGCCGACATCGCCGTGACGATCGGCGCGCCACTGCTGCGGGCGATGTCGGCGCACGCCGAGGGCGCTGTGCGGCTCGCCGAGGGCGATGCTTCGGGCGCTGTCGACGCGCTGCGGCGCGCGGGCGCGCTGTGGGCGGAGGTCGAGGCTCCGTACGAGGGTGCCCGCTCCCACATCCTGCTCGGGCTGGCGGCCAGGGCGCTCGGCGACGACCACACCGCGAGGTTCGAGCTGGACGCCGCGCGACGCACGCTGGTCAGGCTCGGGGCGGCTACCTCGGCCGCCGGACTGACGGGGCCCGCCACCAGCGTCTGTGCGCTCACCGGGCGCGAGCTCGAGGTGCTCGCCCTCGTCGCGGCGGGCCGCTCCAACCGTGAGATCGCGGCCGAGCTGGTGATCAGCGAGCACACCGTGCGGCGGCACCTGCAGAACGCCTTCGCCAAGCTCGGGGTGTCCTCCCGGGCCGCCGCCACGACCTACGTGGTGCAGCACCACCTCGTGTGACCACGCCCGAGTGGCACGAACGTGCCACGTCACCGCAACCGGTTGGTACACGCGTGCGATGTGCACCGGGGGCGCCGTTCGTAGCGTCGGACGACATCGGACGTGTTCGGACGGGTGAGGAGGACGGACATCATGAGCGAGGCGAACGGCGCCCAGCGCGTGGAGACGGTGATCATCGGTGCGGGCCAGGCCGGGCTGTCCACCGGCTACCACCTGGCCAAACGCGAGCGCGACTTCGTGATCCTGGACGCCAACACGCGGGTGGGCGACAACTGGCGTTGTCACTGGGACACGTTGCGGCTCTACAGTCCCGCGCACATGGAAACGCTGCCCGGCATGCGGTTTCCCGCATCGCGGATGACGTTCCCGACCAAGGACGAGATGGCCGACTTCCTCGAGTCCTACGCGACGAGGTTCCACCTGCCGGTCCGGCTCGGTGTCACCGTGCGAGAACTGTCGCGTGTAGACGGTGAGTACGTCGTGCGCACCGACGGGGCGACGTACTCGTGCGACAACGTGGTCGTGGCATCGGGGACCTTCGGGCGCACCCCGCGGGTGCCCGCGCTCGCGGCGGAGCTCGACTCCGCGATCCTGCAGCTGCACTCGAGCGCCTACAAGAACCCCGACAGCGTGCCGCCCGGCGGTGTGCTGGTGGTCGGAGCCTCGCACTCGGGCGGCGACATCGCCTACGAGCTCGCGCGGGCGGGGCACCCCGTGGTGCTCAGCGGGCACATCAACGGTGAGCTGCCGTTCAACATCAACCGCAAGCCCGCCTACGCCATCGCCCCCGTGCTGTTCTTCCTGGCCAAGCACGTGCTCACGCTGCGTACGCCGATCGGGCGCAAACTGCGTGAGGAGATCAGGTCCCACGGTGGACCGCTGATCAGGGTCAAGCGCGCCGACCTGGTCGAAGCCGGCGTCGACCTCGTCGAGGACCGCACGACCGGGGTCCGCGACGGCCGCCCGGTGCTGGCCGATGGCCGTGTGCTCGACGTCACCACGGTGGTGTGGTGCACCGGCTTCCGGCAGGACTTCTCCTGGATCGACCTGCCCGTCATCGGTTCCGACGGGTGGCCGCTCGAACAGCGTGGCGTCGTGCGGACGGCGCCGGGTCTGTACTTCGTGGGGCTGGCCTTCCAGTACGCCTTCGCGTCGATGCTGGTGGGCGGCGCGGGTCGCGACGGTGAGTACGTTGCCCGCCACATCGTGTCCCGAAAGCGAGCGCCGCTGGTCGCTTCGTATGCTGGAGGCCGTGAACTGGACAGTTGACGTCCCCATCGACACCCTGCCCTCGCTGCCGCCGCTGCCCTCTGAGCTGCGCGACCGGCTCGACGACGCGTTGACGCGCCCCGCGGCCCAGCAGCCCGACTGGCCAGACCGGGACACGCTCGCCCGGGTCAGGGCCATCCTCGAGAGCGTCCCGCCGATCACGGTGCCCGCCGAGATCGACCGGCTGCGCGACCGGCTCGCGATGGTCGCGCGCGGCGAGGCCTTCCTGCTCCAGGGCGGCGACTGCGCGGAGACGTTCGAGTCCAACACCGAGCCGCACATCAGGGCCAACCTGCGCACGCTGCTGCAGATGGCCGTGGTGCTCACCTACGGCGCGAGCCTGCCCGTGGTGAAGGTCGGCCGCATCGCGGGCCAGTACGCCAAGCCGCGCTCGGCCTCCACCGACGCGCTCGGCCTGCCCGTCTACCGAGGCGACATCGTGAACTCGCTGGTGGCCGAGCCCGAGCTGCGCGTGCCCGACCCGGGCCGCATGATCAGGGCCTACGCCAACTCGGGCGCCGCGATGAACCTCATGCGCGCCCTGACCGGAGCTGGCATGGCCGACCTCGCCCAGGTGCACGACTGGAACAAGGACTTCGTGGGCACCTCGCCCGCTGGCGAGCGGTACGAGGCGCTGGCCTCCGAGATCGACCGCGGCCTGCGGTTCATGTCGGCGTGCGGGGTGAGCGACAGCTCGCTGCACTCCACCGAGATCTTCGCGAGCCACGAGGCGTTGCTGCTCGACTACGAGCGCGCGATGCTGCGGCTGGACAACCCCGACGCACCCGACGCGAAGCTCTACAACCTGTCCTCGCACTTCCTCTGGATCGGCGAGCGCACGCGGCAGCTGGACGGCGCGCACATCGCCTTCGCCGAACTGGTGTCCAACCCCATCGGTCTCAAGATCGGCCCCACCACCACGCCCGAGCAGGCCGTGGAGTACGTGGAGCGCCTCGACCCGCGCAACGAGCCGGGCAGGCTCACGCTGATCGCGCGCATGGGCAACGGCAAGGTCCGCGAGGTGCTGCCCGGGATCGTGGAGAAGGTCGAGAGCTCGGGCCACAAGGTCATCTGGCAGTGCGACCCGATGCACGGCAACACCCACGAGTCGTCGAACGGGTACAAGACCCGCCACTTCGACCGCATCGTCGACGAGGTGCAGGGCTTCTTCGAGGTGCACCACCGCCTGGGCACCTACCCCGGCGGCATCCACGTCGAGCTCACCGGCGAGGACGTCACCGAGTGCCTCGGTGGCGCCCAGGAGATCTCGGACCTCGATCTCTCCGGCCGTTACGAGACCGCGTGCGACCCGAGGCTCAACACCCAGCAGTCGCTGGAGCTGGCCTTCCTGGTCGCGGAGATGCTGCGCGCCTGACGGGCGCCCGCGTCAGAGGCTGCGCTGGTAGAGGGCTGCCAGCGACTTGGTGACGGCGTCGGCGAGCGAGCCGACGTCGGGCACCGCCTCGCCGTTGGCCTGCAGTCCGATGTGGAGCGCGTTGCGGTAGGTGCTGACCGCGATACCCACCGACTGGTGCGGCGCGAGTGGCACGAACGGGTAGATCTCGCGCAGCCTGGCGCCGCCCAGCGACATCGGGATGCCCGGCAGCGGCACGTTGGTCACCACGGTGTCGAACAGCAGTGGAGCGGCCCTGCCCGCGACCTTCGTGGCGATCCGGTGGATGCCCGCGGGCATCCGGTTAGCGAGGATCGGGATCGCGCCAGGGCCCCTGGCCGGGCCCGCTTGCTTGTTGCGCGCCATCACGTCGCGGACCACGCGCAGCCGGTCGACCGGGTCGTCGAGCTCGACGGGCAGGTCGCACAGGTAGCCGGAGAGCACGTTGCCACCCGCGCGCTCCGCCTCGCGTCCGCGCAGGCTGACCGGGATCAGCGCGCGCAGCGACCTGGCGTCGGCGCGCTGGCCCCTGTTGATCATCCAGTCCCGCAGCGCGCCCGCGAGCACCGCGAGCACGACGTCGTTGTTGGTGCCGCCGTGGGTCTTGCGGATGCTGCGGACGTCGCCGAGGTCCAGCCGGACCAGCCCGATGCGGCGCAGTGCGGAGTTCAGCGTCGCCGTGGGCGAGATCGGGTACGGGCGGGCGGCCCGCAGCACCGCGCTCGCGATGCCCGCCGACGTGGCGGCCTGGCCGAGCGCCGCCGTGGCTCCGTCGCGCAGCTCCTGCAGCGGCGTCCTCGGCTCCGGCTCGGGCTGCGGCGCCCTGCCGCCGCGCTGGACGGGCAGCGAGATGTCGTCGAGCAGACCGAACGCCAGCTCCACCGCACCCGCGCCGTCGGTGAGCGCATGATGGAACTTCACCAACAGGGCGAACTCACCGTCGGGAAGCCCGGTGACCAGTTGAACATTCCACAATGGAGCATCGAGTTCGAGCGGCTCGGCCATCCAGTGCGAGGCGAACTCGGCGAGCGGGTCGGGCTCGTAGAGGTCGCACAGCTTGCTGAGACCGATGTGGTTCAGCGCGTCGAAGCCGGGGTCGTCCTCCCACTGCGCTCCACCCAGCAGGGGCAGGCCGGAACGGACTCGCCTGCGCAGCTTGGGAATCCCGGCCGCCCGCTGTGCCAGCAGCGCCACGAGCCGTTCAGGATCGACGTGCCGTCGCGGACGGAACGTGGCTACCGCGCCCATGTGCATAGGCGTGTTCGCGCCCTCCAGGCAGAGGAAGGCAACGTCGAGTGCGCTGAGCCGGTCGAGTGGCATCGGCGGTCTCTCCCTGCGAGTAGATCGCTTGTCGCTTGCCGTTGAGTAGTTCACCAGTCATACATGTCGTGTGCGTGGTCGCAGTGTTACCGACCCGCAAATCCCAGGGCGGTCGCCGAGCCCCCTCGCGCACCTCGCCCGTGGCCCCAGAAGGTACGGCGAATTCCGACGACGTGTCGAGGGGCCTTACCTTTTTTCCAGCCGTTACAGCGATTTTCGCCAGCGATCGAGTAATTCGATCAGTCAATTTCCCGCGCGGTCGACGGATGGACGCGAACTTTCACACATATTTCAGATGCACGGTGCGTTGAACGCGGTGAAGGGCACCTTCACTGCGTTCAACGCACGGAAGGTGCCCTTCACCGCATTGGTGAGGCGTCACGGCACGATCGTGAGACTGATGGCGGTTCCCCGTGGCACGAGTGATCCCGGTGCGGGATCCTGCTGGAGCACGAAACTGAACGAGCCCCTGCCCCCGGCGTCACCGGCCGACAACCCGGCCTCGGACAGGATCTGCGCCGCTTCCTCGGCCGAGCGGCCGATCACCGCGGGCACCGCGACGGCGTTGGACACGAACACACCGACGCGGTTGCCCTCCTCGATCGTCGCGCCCTCGGCGGGGTCGGTGCGCGTGACCTGTCCGGCAGGCACGTCCGCGGAGAACTCCTCGCCGGCGTCGTACGGCTCGAACCCGGCCGTGGTCAGCGTCTGGAACGCCTGGTCCCTGGTCATGCCCACCACCGAGGGCACCGGGGTGGGCGGCGGTCCCTTCGACACCACGATCGTCACGGCGTCGCCGAGGTTGGCCTGGCTGCCGGGCTGTGGCGCCACTGAGATCACCGCGCCCTCCGCTACGTCCGCGCTGAACTGGTCACCCGCCTCGTCCCGTTTCGGTTCGAGCTGCACGCCACGAATCGCCTGTTCGGCCTGCTCCACCGTGGATCCCGCCGGGATGTCGGGCACCACCGGCCTGCCCAGCGACAGCACCACCGTGACCTCGTCGCCCTGCAGCGCCCGGGAACCCTGTTCGGGGTCGCTGCGGATCACGGTCCCGCTCGGCACGCTGTTGTGCCGCTCCTCGGTGAACCGCGGCGTGAGTTCGGCCCCGCGCAGTACCTGTTCGGCCTTCGCCTGGTCCATCCCGCCGACATTGGGCACGTCCACGTACCGCCCGCCAGTGAACCACCAGACGCCCGCGCCGATGCCTCCCGCGACGAGCAGGCCCACCAGCACCCACAGCGCCACCCAGAGGCCGCGTCGCCGGGGGCGCTGCTGGTCCTCCTGCGGGGCCTGCGGCGGCCCCGGCTGCTGGGTGTCGGCGTGCTGCGCCATCCTCGGCAGCGCCTGCGTGCCCCTCGGCCCGCCCGCCTGGGTGTGCACGGTGACGGCCTGGAACGAGGGCAGTGTCTTCTCGGCGTCCGGCACGTCCTGTTCGGGCGGCGCCGAGGGGACCGGGACCCCGACGGTGGGGATCCCCAGCTGCGTGCGCACCTGCGTGAGCTCCGCGAGGAACGCGCCCGCGTCGGCGGGCCGCGCCTCGGGGTCGCGACGGGTGGCCCGCAGGACGAGGTCGTCGAGCGAGGGCGGCAGGTCGGCCCTGGACTGGCTGGGAGCGGGCACGTCGTCGTTCACGTGCCGGTAGGCCACCGACAGCGCCGTGTCGGCGGTGTAGGGCACGCGCCCGGTGAGCATCTCGTACAGCAGGATCCCGGCCGAGTACACGTCGCCGCGTTCGCTCGCCGAGCCGTTGGTGACCTGCTCGGGGGAGAGGTAGGCGACGGTGCCGAGGATGACGCTCGTGCTCGTGGTCCCGGCGCTCGCGACAGCCCTGACCAGCCCGAAGTCGCCGACCTTCACCACGCCCGCTCCGCTGGTGCCGCTGCGGCCGATGAGGACGTTCTCGGGCTTGACGTCGCGGTGCACGAGCCCTGCCGTGTGGGCCGCGGCCAGCGCCGAGAGCACGTGCTCGATGATCGTGAGCGCGAGCGGTACGTCGAGTGCGCCGCGCTGGTCGAGCAGATCGCGCAGCGTGCCGCCGTCGACGAGCTCCATCACCAGGAACGCGCGCCGGTCCTCCGTGCCCGCCGGAGTGTCGAAGCCCTGGTCGTGCACCGCGACGACGTGCGAGTGGTGCAGTCGCGCCGCCGACCTGGCTTCGCGCTCGAACCGGTCCACGAACGTGCGGTCGTCGGCGAAGCGGGAGTCCATGATCTTGATGGCGACGGGCCGGTCCAGTCGCGTGTCGACACCGCGATACACCGAGGACATCCCACCTCTGGCCAGCAACCCGTCGACGCGGTATCGCCGATCGAGCAGCCTGCCGACAAGGCCGGTTTCCGTGCGTGTCACAGCGCTGAATCCTACGGTCGGTGGCGTGTGCCCTCCCTACGGTGCCCCCGTTACGCCATTAGATTGGTCCTGCTCGGCCGCGACGGGAATGTGGCAAGGTAGTACCCGTGAGTGCGATCCCTATCGCTGACGACGTGCTCGATGCCGAAGTGGCGGTGCTCCCGGTTGCGGAGGTCGCGGACTCGCTCGGGCTGTCTACGAACAAGGTGCGGCAGTTGTTGCGGGACGGTCAGTTGATCGCCGTGCGCAGATCCGGTGACCTTTTCGTCCCAGCGGACTTCCTCGGTAAGGACGGCGTGATCAAGGGTTTGGCGGGCACCATCACGGTGCTCTCGGACGCGGGGTTCACCCGCACCGAGATGCTGCGGTGGCTCTTCTCGGAGGACGAGTCGCTGCCGGGCACCACGCCCATCAACGCGTTGCGCACCAGCCACGGCACCGAGGTCAAGCGGCGCGCGCAGGCGATGGCGTTCTGACGCGCACGGCCAGATAGGTCAGCGCGGCGAGCGCCTCGAACCCGGCCGCGGCCAGCAGGCACGCGGTGGGTGAGTACGCCGCGAGCGGGCCCGCGAGCGCGGAGCCCAGTGCCATGGCGGTGATCTTGAGGCTCGCGCCGGTGGTGAAGATCTGTGCGCGCAGGTGCTCGGGTGCCTCGCGGTGCCGGATCGCGAACAGCGCCGTCAGCTGAGGGCCTTCGCCGAGCCCGGTGAGCGCCAGGGCGGCGACGGTGAGCGCGGGCGAGCCGGTCAGCGCCGCCGTCACCGTGCCCGCTCCCAGCAGCACGGTGCTCGCGAGCACGATCCGGTCCGGCGGGTTCAGCAGCGCGGGCCAGCGTGCCAGCGCCGTGTTGGCGAGCAGTCCCGCTGCGGCCATCGCGGCGAGCAGGAGCGCGCCGAGCCCGGCGTCGCCGAGGCGTTGCTCGCCCAGCAGCGGGCACGCCACCAGCAGCATGCCGAAGCCCGCGAACGACACCACCGAGGTCGCCGTGGCCCGCAGCAGCGACCGGGCCGCGCCGATCGCGCGGATGCCCGCGAGGAGGTCGCGGTGCGGCGCGCAGTGCCGTGCCGGGTCGTGCGATGCCGGATATTGCCGGGGCAGCGACCAGGCCACCGGGATCGCTCCGGCGACCAGCCCGATCGCGAGCAGCATCGGCACCGTGGCTCCGTACGCGCCTGCCAGCAGCCCGGCCAGCGCGGGTCCGGCGAGACTCGCGGCGCCGAACGTCATCGCGTCCAGCCCGGTGGCGCGCGGCAGGATCCCTGGGCCGACGAGGCGGGGCAGCTGTGCGGTCCAGCCGCCGGACAGGGCGGGACTGAGCAGTCCCGCGACGACGGCGACCGCCACGACCAGCGGAGTCGCGACCGTGCCGGTGCCGGCGAGCACGACGCCGAGGCCGGCCGCGTACCCGCCGAGCGCCACCGCCAGCAGAACGCCGGGGCGGTGGCTGCGGTCGAGCACCACGCCCAGCAGCGGGCCGCCCACGGCCGCGGAGATCGTCAGCCCCGTGAGCAGGGCCGACGCGGTCTCGATCGAGCCGGTCGCCGAGAACCCGAGCACCAGCAGTGCGGGGCCGGACATCTCGTCGCCCGTGCGTGCGGTGGTGGCCCCCAGCAGATACCGCTGCAGTGCGTAACGGCTTTGCACTGACAAGACGTTACACTGTGCGCATGGCATTCGATGGCGCCCAGCGAGCCGCCGATCTGGTGGCTGTGCTGCTGCGCGACCCGGCGGACCCTGCCGAGGTGTCCGAGGTGCTGCTCGCCCACGGGGAGAAGGAGCCGCTGGGACTCGGCGGCGCCGACGTCGCCGCCATGCGGGCGGTGGCGCCGCGGTTGCACGCCGTCTTCGCCGCCACGCGGACCGAGCGGGCGGCAGAGTTGCTCAACGACCTGCTCTCGCACCACGCCGCGCCGCCCCGGCTCACCACCCACGGCGGCGAGCACCCGTGGCACGTGCACGTGGACAGCGCCGACGACGCGCCGTGGGCCGAGTGGCTGCTGGCGTCCTCGGCGCACGCGCTGGCGCTGCTGCTCGCGGAGCGGCAGCGCCCACCCGGCGGGCTGTGCGCGTCGACGGCGTGCGGACGTCCCTTCGCCGACCTCGGCGGCGGCAGCCCGCGCCGCTACTGCTCCACGCGCTGCGCGACCCGCGAACGCGTGGCCGCGCACCGTAGGAAAGGCCCTGCGTAAGGGCGGAGGGGCACAAGAAAGCGCCCGCGCACCGGAGTCCGGTACGCGGGCGCGTCGTCAGGTGGTACTCAGCCGTTCTGGGCGTCGCGCCACGCGATCCACTTGCGCAGCAGCCCCAGGTCGTAGTCCGGGCCGCCCGTGGCCACGGTGAACATACTGATACCCAGCTCCAGCAGCTGCGAGCCGGAGTCCTCGGGATCACCCTGCACGCCCACCGACCGCTCGATCTCGGCCGGGTCGCGGCCCACGTCGGCGCAGTGCTGATCGAGGATCTTGACCTTGCGTGAGGCCACCTCGACGTCGCCGAAGCCGTGCCAGATGTCGGCGTGCTTGGCGACCAGGCGCAACGTCTTCTTCTCGCCACCGCCGCCGATCAGCACCGGGATCTTCCGGGTCGGAGCCGGGTTGAGCTTGGCGAGCCGGTCCTCGATGCGCGGCAGCGACGCGGCCAGCTCGTCGAGCCTGCCTCCCGCGGTGCCGAACTCGTAGCCGTACTCGGTGTAGTCCTTCTCGAACCAGCCGGAACCGATCCCGAGGATGAGCCTGCCATCACTGATGTGGTCGACCGTGCGGGCCATGTCGGCGAGCAGTTCGGGGTTGCGGTAGCTGTTGCACGTCACCAGCGCGCCGATCTCGACCTGCGACGTCGCCTCGGCCCACGCGCCCAGCATCGTCCAGCACTCGAAGTGCAGGCCGTCGGGATCGCCGTACAACGGGTAGAAGTGATCCCAGTTGAACACGATGTCGACGCCGAGCTCCTCGGCCTCTGCTGCCGCGCGGCGGATCGTCGCGTAGTCGGCGTGCTGGGGCTGCAGTTGCACACCGATCCGGACGGGCCTGTTCGCTGTAGTCATGAGGCCAGCCTAGTCAAGATGGCCGATCCCGCTACGGCGAAGCGACGCCGCAATGGCACCGCGACGCGCCGCTGGAGCACGTCGTAGTCGGCCGCGACGATCTCGTCGAGGATGCTCTCGTACAGCGTGCACGCCGTGGAGACGCATGGCCGGGATCGCTTGCGCAGCAACGCGATTCCCGGGCGAGCCCGGCGGTAGACGGCGCGGTTGCGGGCCACGAGCGCCGCCAGTGCGCGGCGGATCCTGCGGTCGGTGCCTCCCGTCCGCGCCGACCATTCGAGTAGGTGACGGTCCACATCGAACGCGGCCAGCTCTGATCGCGGCAGGTACACGCGGCCTCTGCCGAGGTCTTCGCCGATGTCGCGCAGGAAGTTGGTGAACTGGAACGCCTCGCCGAGCGCGGCCGCGTACGGAGCCGCTTCCTCCCTCGGCGCCACGGTGCCCAGCACCGGCAGCATCTGCAGCCCGATCACGCAGGCGGAGCCGTGCATGTAGCGGTGCAGGTCGTCGTACGTGTCGTACTCGCTCACGTGCAGATCCATCCGCATGGAGCGCAGGAACGAGTCGAACAGCCATCGGTCGAGTCCGTAGCGGCGCACCGTGTCGGCCAGCGCGAGCAACACCGGATCGGACGGCGGCTCGCCGGAGAACACCGAGTCGAGCCGGGCGTCGAACAGGGCGAGCCCGGCTTCGGGATCGCTGCCGGGAGGCGGGTTGTCCACGACCTCGTCGACACACCGGGCGAAGCCGTACAGCGCGTGCGTGCCGGGCCGCGCCTCGGCGGGCAGCAGTTGGGTCGCCAGATAGTAGGTACGTCCGTGGTGGGCGTTGATCCGGCGGCACTCGGCGTACGCGCTGCTGAGCTCGGCCGTCACGGCTCCCCCTTCGGCGCGGCGATGCGGGCCGCGGCGAGCCTGCCGGAGATCACGACCGGCGGGATGCCGACGCCGGGGGTGGTGCCGCAGCCGGCCAGCACGACGTTGTCCACGCCGCGCACCAGGTTGGCAGGGCGGAACGGGCCGGTCTGGGAGAACGTGTGCGCCAGCGAGAACGGCGTGCCCGCGGCGAGGCCCTTCGCCGCCCAGTCCTCCGGCGTCACCGTCTCGGCGACCTCGAGGTCGCGCGCGAAGCCGGGCAGGCCGCGCTCGGCGAGGGTGCGCAGCAGTTCGTCGCGGTAGGCCGACCCGACCCGGCTCCAGTCGATGGGGCCCGCGTGCAGGTTCGGCGCTGGCGCGAGCACCGAGAGCACCTGGCCGTCGCCGTTCGCCAGGGAGGGATCGGTCGCGGTCGGTCTGGTCACGAGCAGCGACGGGTCGCTCATGAGCCGTCCCTCGCGGATGATCTCGGTGAACGTCTTCTCCCACTGCCCGCCGAAGAAGATCGTGTGGTGCGCCAACCGGGACCACTCGCGATCGCTGCGCCCGTGCACCACCACCGCCGAGGGCGAGAAGCGCAGTGGCACGGGCCTGCGGGGTCCGTGGCCGAGCAGGTCGTAGGCGGTGGTCAGCTCGGTGGCGAGCACAACGGCGTCGCACTCCACGCGGTCGCCGTGGCTCGTGCGCACCGCCCGCACTCGCGAGCCGGTGCGCTCCAGCCACGCGGCCCTGGTGCCGAACCGCACCGTCGCCCCCGCCCGTTCGGCGGCGTCCGACATCGCCTCCGCGACCCGGGCCATGCCGCCCAGCGGGTAGTAGACGCCGCCGACGGTGTCCATGTAGGAGATCACCGCGTACGCCCCGAGCGCCCGAGCCGGGTCGAGTCCCGCGTAGAGCGACTGGAACGAGAACAACCTGCGCACGCGCTCGTCGCGCAGGAACCGCCCGACGCGCGGGCCGAGCCTGCCGAAGCCGCCGAGCGCGGCCAGTCTGGCCAGCTCGGGCCGCAGCAGATCCAGGGGTGAGTCGAAGTTGCCGCCGATGAACCGGTCCTTCTGCACGGCGTACAGGTCGGTGAGCCAGCGCCGCAGTCGCCGGTAGCCCGCCGCCTCCTCCGCGCCTGCCACCTCACGGACCTCGGCCTCCATGGCGTCGGCGTCGGTGTGCAGGTGGATGGTGCTGCCGTCGGCGAAGTGCGCCCGGTAGGCGGGATCGAGCCTGCGCAGCGTCAGCGTTTCGGCCGTGGACGTGCCCACCGCGGCGAACGCCTCGTCGAGCAGCTCCGGCATCGTCAGCACACTCGCGCCCGTGTCGACGGTGTAGCCGTGGTCGTCGTGCCCGCCCGCGCGGCCTCCCGGTGCCGGACCTGCCTCGAGCAGCGTGACCTGCCTGCCCTCGCCGAGCAGGTGCAGCGTGGCGGAGAGTCCCGCCAGGCCCGCGCCCACCACGACGATCCTGTCCGTCGGACCGGAGACCGTGCGCACTAGTACTTCCTTTGTGTGGCAACGATCGTGAGCTCGGTGAGCTTCGTCGTCGCGGGCTCGGCGAGGTCGATGCCCCGCAGCGTGGCGTGCGCGGCCTCGGTGAGTTCGTCGATCCGGCGTTCCACCTCCGCCACCGCGCCGACGTCGGTGAGCGCCTGCCGCACCGTGTCCACGTCGGCGAGCGTGAGGCCGGGGTTGCCGACCGCGGCGGTGATCACCTTGTGCTCCTGTTCCCGCTCCTGCTCCGCCGCAAACCGCAGTCCCAGCGCGAGCAACAGGGTGCGCTTGCCCTCGCGCAGGTCGTCGCCCGCGGGCTTGCCGGTGACCGACGGGTCGCCGAACACGCCGAGCATGTCGTCGCGCAGCTGGAACGCGACCCCGAGGTCGCGGCCGAACGTCGTCAGCGGGTCGATCAGCTCAGGTCCCGCACCCGCCAGTGCGGCGCCGAGGTGCAGCGGGCGTTGCACCGTGTAGGCCGCGGTCTTGAGCCGGTCGATGCGCAGCGCGGCCTCCACCGACGCGTCGCCCGTGGCCTGCGTGTGCACGTCGAGGTACTGCCCGGCGAGCACCTCGGTGCGCATGGCCCGCCACGCGGGCCGCGCCGCCGCGAGCACCTCCGGCGGCAGCGGGGCCTCGCTGAACATGTCGTCGGCCCACGCGAGCGCCAGGTCGCCGATGAGCACCGCCGCGGCGAGCCCGAACGAGTCGGGTGAGCCGAGCCAGCCGCGTTCGGCGTGCCTGGCCGCGAAGGCGACGTGCACGGTCGGCGAGCCTCGCCGCGAGTCGGAGGAGTCCAGCACGTCGTCGTGGATCAGCGCGCACGCCTGGATGAGCTCGAGGCTCGCCACCGCCCGCAGCACGCCCTCCGCGTGCTCGCCCTCGGGGTCGCCGCCCGCGCCCCGCCAGCTCCACCAGGCGAACGTCGGGCGCAACCGCTTGCCCCCGCCGAGCACGAAGTCGCTGAGCGCGTCCGTGGCGGGACCGAACGTCGGCTCGATGCTCCCGATGGACTCGCCGGCCCGCCTGAGGAAGTCGGTCAGCGCACTGTTCACGTGCGCGGGCAGGTCTGCGTCGTAGCCGGGCTCGCTCATGCCTCTATCGTCCCAGGTCCGTTCGCCGCCAGTAGCATGAGCGCTATGACGTCGGTGATCGAGCGGCTGCGGGGAGAGACGCCCGTTTTCTCGGTGGAGTTCTTCCCGCCCCGCGACGAGGCCGACGAGGCGATCCTCTGGCGGGCGGTGCGTGAGCTGGAACAGCTCGACCCCGCGTACATGTCGATCACCTACGGCGCGGGCGGCTCGAGCCGCGACGGCACCATCCGCAGCATCGCGAGGGTCGCCACCGAGACCACCCTCGTGCCGATGGCGCACCTCACGGCCGTCGACCACTCCGTGGCCGAACTGCGCAACGTCATCGGCTGGTACGCCGCCGTCGGCGTGCGCAACATCCTCGCGCTGCGCGGCGACCCGCCCGGCGACCCCTACGGCGAGTGGATCCCGCACCCGCAGGGCCTGAACTACGCCGAGGAGCTCGTGGAACTCGTGCGCTCGCTCGGGGACTTCTGCGTCGGGGTGTCGGCGTTCCCGTACGGCCACCCGCGCTCCGGCGACCTGGACACCGACACCAAGTACCTGGTGCGCAAGTTCAACGCGGGCGCGGACTTCGGCATCGCCCAGCTGTTCTTCGAGGCCGAGGACTTCCTGCGGCTGCGCGACCGTGTCGCCGCCGCGGGCTGCGACAAGCTGATCATCCCCGGCATCATGCCGCTCACCACGCCGCGCACGCTGAACAAGACCATCGAGCTGTCCGGTGCGAACGCTCCGCGCTCGCTGCTCGACCGGCTCGAGCCGCTCGCCGGTGACGCGAAGGCGTTCCGCGCCGAGGGACTCGACGCCGTGACCGAGCTGTGCGAGCGGCTGCTCGCCGAGGGCGTGCCGTCGCTGCACTTCTACACGTTCAACCGGTCCAAGGCCACGCGTGAGCTGGTGGGCAGGCTCGGGCTGGTCCCCGCGCGCGCCTGAAACAGGTAGCGTTCCGCGCATGCCTGTGCACGAGATCTGCGACAAGTTCGTCGACGACTACGCCGCGGCCGACCCCGTCGCGGCGACGACGTTCGGCGTGGCGAGCTACGACGACCAGCTCACCGACTACTCACCGGAAGGGCACGCCGCCCGCGGCGCGCTCGCCAAGCGCGCCCTGCGAGAGGTCGAGGCCGCCGAACCGGCCGACGACGGCGAGCGCGTGGCCAAGGCCGTGTTCCTCGAACGCACCGGGCTCGAGGTGGAGATCCACGAGGCGGGCCTCGACGTGGCCTCGCTCAACGTGATCGCCAGCCCGATCCAGGACGTGCGGCAGGTGTTCGACCTGATGCCCAGCGAGTCCGCGGAGCACTGGGAGAACATCGCCGCGAGGATGGCGAAGGTCCCCGCCGCGCTCGACGGCGTGCGCTCCTCGCTGCTCACCGCCGTGGAGGCGGGCAACGCCCCCGCGCTGCGCCAGATCGGCAAGGTCGCCGAGCAGGCCGAGGTGTGGGCGGGACTGAGCGGCGACGCGGGCTTCTTCGTGACCATGGCCGAGGGCGCACCGGAGCTGCCCGAGACGCTGCGCGCCGAACTGGGCAGGGCCGCGAACACGGCGCAGGAAGCCTACGCCGAGCTCGCCGGGTTCCTGCGGGCCGAACTCGCGCCCCAGGCCCCGACCAAGGACGCCGTCGGCCAGGACGTGTACCGGTTGTGGTCGCGCTACTTCGTCGGCGCCGAACTGGACCTGCACGAGGCCTACGCGTGGGGCTGGGAGGAGTTCGCCCGCGTCGAGCGCGAGGCGCGCGAGGTGGCGGAACGCATCACGCCGGGCGGTTCGCTCGCCGACGCCGCACGGGCCCTCGACGAGGACCCCGCCTATCGCGTGCGCGGGCAGCGTGCCTTCGAGGAGTGGATGCAGGCGCTGTCCGACGACGCGCTGAACTCGTTGCGGGGCAAGCACTTCGACATCCCCGACGCGCTGATGGCGCTCGACTGCCGGATCGCGCCTCCCGGTGGCGGCGTCGGCGCCTACTACAGCGGGCCGAACGAGGACTTCTCCCGGCCGGGCACGATGTGGTGGTCGGTGCCGCAGGACCGCGAGGAGTTCTCCACCTGGCGCGAGGTCAGCACCATCTACCACGAGGGTGTGCCGGGACATCACCTGCAGATCGCGACGTCGGTGTACCAGTCCGCGACGCTGAACCGCTACCAGCGGCTGCTGGCGTTGACCTCGGGTCTCGCCGAGGGCTGGGCGCTGTACGCGGAGCGCCTGATGCAGGACCTCGGCTACCTCACCGACGACGGCAACCTGCTCGGCATGCTCGACGCGCACCTGTTCCGCGCCGCGCGCGTGGTGGTGGACATCGGCATGCACCTCGAGCTGGAGATCCCGTCGGGCACGGGCTTCCACGAGGGCGAGCGCTGGACTCCCGAACTGGGGCTGGAGTTCATGCTCACCAGGACGATCACCGACGCCGATCACGTGCGCGACGAGATCGACCGCTACCTCGGCTGGCCCGGCCAGGCGCCGTCGTACAAGCTCGGCGAGAAGCTGTGGCTCGAGGCCAGGGAGGACGTCCGCGCCAGGCAGGGCTCCGCCTTCGACCTGCGGGACTTCCACATGCGGGCACTGAGCATGGGCGGTATGGGTCTCGACACTCTGCGCGAGCAACTCGCCCGGCTCTGACCGCTGATCCCGGGGCACCGTCAGCGCGCGGCGCCCCGGGATTGTCGGTTCTGCGCGGCGGTCAGCGCGGCGCGGCGGCCTGTCCTCCCGGCTGCGCGTGGACGACGAGCCCGTGGCGGGTGCCCTCGCGGTCGGTCACCTTCGCGGTGCGCCAGCCGCGGGGCACGTCCCCGGCGAGCAGCCGGTCCCGCGTGCGTGGCGCCTGCCTGGCGTGCCGCGAGAACGACCAGCCGAGCAACACCCTGCCTCGCCTGCGCTGTCCCGCGAGCGCCTCCTCGACCGTGCAGTCGATCCAGAGCAGGTGCAGCGGCCTCGACGTGAGCGTGCCCAGCGCGACGAACGCGAACCGGGCGATCGCCCCCGTGGCGGGGTCGTGCACCACGACGGGTCCTCTGGTGCGGGCGGCGACGAGCACGAGGGTCAGCAGGTGCAGCACGTGGACCAGCGGCCGGTACCAGGAGTAGGGCGTTCCAGCCGGGAACAGCCCTCTGAGCCGGGCTCGTTGCTGGTCGGTGTCGAGCACGGTCGCTGAGGGGAAGCTCTCGATGTTGCGCAGCAGCGTGCTCTTGCCCGCTCCTGGTAACCCTGCGACAACGAGCAGGCAGCGGTGTTCGACGTCCATGCGAAGCCGGTCCGGCGGTCGGGTCATGCCTTCGCCAACGTCGGGGAGGGGCCAGGTCGTTCCGGAATTCCGGAACGTTCCCGGCGATCTGGGCGAACTCCCAGGTCAGTCTTCAAGAGGAAGCGCCCGGCCGAGGATCGCGAACGCGCGGGGGTCGCCCGCGAAGTAGTAGTCCCGCAACACGTCGGTGAAGCCGAGCCTGCGGTACAGCTTCCAGGCCCTGCTCGTGCCCTCGGGGGTGGAGAGCAGGACGTTGCGCTGCGGCACGCCGTCGACGAGGCCGCGCAGCAGGTCCTCACCGGTGCCCTTGCCCTGGCTCGCGGGCCGCACGTGGATCTCGGTGAGCTCGAAGTAGTCGCTCAGCCACGCGTCGGCGGCCTGGTCGCTCTCCCGGCCTGCCAGTCCCTTGCGCACCTGCTCGTGCCACCACTGGCCCGTGGTGCCCCGGTAGCCGTAGGCGAGCCCGACGAGGTGGTCGTCGGCGTCCAGCGCGGCCACGCAGCGCCAGCCCTCACGCAGCGCGTGGGTGAGCCACATGGGAGCGCGCTGCTCTGCGGTCCCCTGTGGGTAGTTCATCGCGGCGACGTAGAGGGCGAGCGCCTCGGGCAGCCTGGCCCTGAACTCGTCGCCGGTGAGTTCGGTGAGTTCGGTGTATCCGGTGGACATCCTGGTCATGACCGTACGTCCTGCCCCGTCACATCGGCGGCTCGGCCTCCGGTGACGGCGAGCAGGTCCTCGAACGTCGTCGGGTACACGGACTTGGGGTGTCCCGCGGCCGCCCACACCACGTCGTACTCGCGCAGTGCGGTGTCGACGAGCGTGATCAGCCTGCCCGGGTGCCCGACCGGTGCGACGCCGCCGATCGTCTGCCCGGTGTGCTCCTTGACGAAGGCCGGCTCGGCCTTGCCGACCTTCGTCGCACCGGCGAGCGCCGCCAGCGTGGCGGTGTCGGCGCGGTGCGCGCCCGAGGTCAGGGCGAGCAGGGGCGCGTCGGGTGCGTCGTCGAACGAGGCGCGGAACACGAGACTGTTGGCGATCGCGCCCACCTCGACGCCCAGTGCCTCGGCCGCCTGCGGTGCCGTTCGCACGTCGGCGGGCAGGATCACGATCCCGTTGGCCGCGGCGTCCTGGCCCGCTTCGGTGAGAGCGGTCGCGACCTTGGCGATCGCAGGATGGTCGAGGGTGCTCATACACGTATGAGATCACGGGAACGTGCTCAGGTGCGACGCAGCTCGCCACGCGACCACCCCACCTGGGCTTGAGCCACCGGCACCCGCGAGCTACTGTGGAGGAGTTCGAACATACGTTCGACATCCCGGTGGAGCGCTCTCCGGTCGGTCCCGGCGCGTGGGTGGGGGAAGCATCTGCGCGCCGGGGCCCTTGTCCGGCGCTTCATCTCGGTTCGAGAAAGGGAGGTGGGCCGTGTCCGTCACCCACGCGTCGCGGAGTGGCCCAGTGCCGCGCACGGGCTCGGAGCAGCCCGCGCTGCCGTTCGAGCTGCGACCGCCCGTCACCCCGGCGGCGATGTCCTTGCTCGCGCAGGCCAGGCACGGGCTCGCCGAGGCCGGTGCCGAGACCGATCCGGTCGGACGGTTCACCGGCTCGTACCTGTCCGCGCTGCGGGCCGCCGCTGCGATCCTCGCCGCACGCGGACGTCCGCACCGGGGCAGGGCGAAACCGGAGAGCGGGTGGACCCTGCTCGAGGGCACGGTGCCCGAGCTGCGGCAGTGGGCGGTGTTCTTCGCGGGACACTCGGCCAGGCACGCCGCGGCGCAGGCCGGTGTCACGCGGCGGATCACCGCCGAGCTCGCGGAGGAACTGCACGCACAGGCCGGTCAGTTCGTGGCGATCGCGGGCCGGGTGGTGCACGGGCACCCGGTCGAGTTCGAGCGCGTGCGTCAGTGCGGTGCCCGGCCGCTCGCGCACCGGCGACGGAGCAGGTGATGCCGGGGCAGGCGCTCATCGACCACGGCAGGCTGTTGCAGGCGATGGGCCACGAGGTCGAGCTGCTCGTCGAGGCGGCACGCGCGGTGCCGCACGACGTCCCGGTGCGGATGAGTCCGGGGTGGACGGTCGGTGAGGTGGTCCGGCACGTGGGCAGCGTGCACCGGGTGGTACTGGGCTGGCTGGCAGAGGGGCGGCGGCCCCGGGAGTGGCAACGCGACCCTGCTCCGGGGCAGTCCGTCGAGAGCTATCTGCGAGAGGGCTTCGTCGACCTTTCCGAGGTGCTGGAGTGGCACGATCCCGGTGAGCGTGCGGCCACCTGGTGGCCCGCCGACCCGACGTACGGGTTCTGGTGCCGCCGGATGGCGCACGAGACCACCATCCACCGCGTCGATGTCGAGGACGCCGCGGGATTTCCGCCGTCCGCGATCGACGACGACATCGCGCTGGACGGGGTGGACGAGGCGCTGGCGGTGTGGTTCGGCCACCGGCTCGCGATGCTCGGCCTCAGTGGGACCAGGGAGAGCTCGGTCGGGGTGCGCACCGGCGGCCACAGCTGGATCGCCAGGGCGGGGTCCGCCGAGACTGTCGCGTGGCGATGCTCCGACGCCGAGGCGCGTGGCGCGGGCGCGGTGGTCTCCGCCTCGCCGGTCGAGACGTACCTGTGGCTGTGGGGCAGGCAGCGGGTGGGCGCGGTGCGCGTCGAGGGCGACGAGGACGCGGCGGGACAGTTGTGGGCGCTGCTGCGGCTGGCGACGCGATGACGGGTTTGTGGGGAAGCAACATCCGTCCGCGTAGGCCACTAGATTGCGACCATGACCACTCGTCTCGCGCACGTCGTCGTCGACGCGCAGGAGCCGTCTCTCGTGGCGGAGTTCTGGGCCGGGTTGCTCGGCTGGGAGGTGGTACCCGGAGCCGGTGAGGGTGGTGTCGCGGGTGCCGTGACCGTGAGCGCGCCGGAGCCGGAGAACAGTCCGCTGTCGTTGGTCCTTGTGCCCGCTCCCGGGCACAAGGAAGCGAAGAACCGCATCCACTTGGACCTGGCCTCCGCCACCGTCGAACAGCAGCGGTCCATCGTGGACGAGGCGCGCGCTCGCGGTGCGTCGTCCGTCGACATCGGACAGAGCGATGACCTGCCGTGGGTGGTGCTCGCCGATCCCGAGGGCAACGAGTTCTGTGTGCTGGAGCCCCGGGCGGAGTACGCCGGCATCGGGGCGCTGGCGGCCGTCGTGGTCGACGTGACCGATCCGGAGGTGCTGGCACCGTTCTGGTCGGCGGCGTCGGGCTGGGACGTCGTCCGGCAGCAGGAGGACTTCGTGAGCCTGCGCGCGCCGGAGCAGGCGGGGCCGTGGCTGGAGTTGCTGCGTGTTCCCGGCTCGAAAAACACGGTCAACCGGTGGCGTCTCGATGTCGCGGTGTACGACACCGTGACGGGTGCCGGTATCGACGCTCCGGCGGAGGGCGAGGGAGACCTGGTGCTGGCGCATGAGGTGCGGCGCCTGTCGGAAGCGGGCGCCGTGCCGGTGACGCTGGCGGCCCCCGCGACCGGTGTCCGGTATCGGCTGCTCGCCGACCCGGACGGCAACGAGTTCGGGGTGCTCGCCCTGTCCACCGGCCCGGTGTGATCATGCGACGCCGCGCCGCCCGGGAGCGC
Organism: Prauserella cavernicola; assembly: GCF_016595675.1. Classification (GTDB taxonomy): domain Bacteria; phylum Actinomycetota; class Actinomycetes; order Mycobacteriales; family Pseudonocardiaceae; genus Prauserella_A; species Prauserella_A cavernicola. Next base: position 881,627 of record NZ_JAENJH010000003.1, read on the forward strand.
GACGGTCGCGGCGCGCGTGTTGCGGTGGCGTTGCGAGACCGCCGCAACGCTGACCTGCGCGCAACACCTCCGCCGCCGGCCCGCAACGGGAAGCCGGGACGGTGAGGTCATGGACAGTCGTCGTGTTCGGGCCACCGCGCCTTCGGACCTACCCCGCCACTGGCTGGACGACGTGCCCGCGGGCGGTGCCCACGCGGCGACGTGGCGTCTGCGCGTCCGGATGGCCGACCGGCCGGGAACGCTGGCCAGGGTCGCGATCCGGCTCGCCGATCTCGAGTGCAACATCCTCGGACTGGCCGTGCTGCCGGTGCCGGGCGGCGTGCTCGACGAGATCGTGATCCGCCCGGCGACCGGACTGAGCAGGGCGCAGCTGGTGCGGGCCGTCGAGGAGGAGGACTGTGAGTGCCTCGGCGTCACCGATGCGGACGTGCGTGAGCTCGTCGACTCGTCGGCGGCCGGTCTCGCCGCGGCCGGACGAGTGGTGGCCGACCCGGACGCGCTCGCCGACGCGGTGCGCGACGTCCTCGCCGCGGACCTGGTCACCGTCGTCCCCTCGGCGGAGGCCAATCCCGCTCGCACCGAGGGAGGTCATCGGGCGACCTTCGCCACGGGTGAGGGGCAGGTGCTGGTCGCGCGGCGGTTGTGGGCGCCGTTTCTGCGTCAGGAGCTCGCCCGGGCCGAAGCTCTGCTCGGTCTGCTCGCGGCGGTCGAGGCCAATGTCTCCGGACCGACGATCGCGACGTGTGCCGACGGGGCCACCGTCGTGCTGCGCGAGGCACGACCCGCCGATGCCAGGGCCCTGTCGGCGTTGCACGGCAGATGCTCGACGCGGACGCTCTTCCGTCGCTACGGCATCGAGGAACGGACGGTGCCGCGCCCGCAGCTGCACCGGCTGCTGGTTCCACCACGCGGGATCAGCGTCGTCGCGGTCTGCGGCCGCGATGTCGTGGCGCTGGGCAGGCTGATCCCCGAGCCCGGTGGCGAGGTCGTGGACGCCGCCGAGGTGTCCGTGCTCGTCGAGGACGCCTGGCAGCGCAACGGACTCGGTACCGCGATGCTGCGCAGGCTGGCGGTACTGGCCGCCGCCCGCGGCCATCGCGAGCTCGTCGCCCGGTGTTCGGCCGAGAACGACGAGATCCGCAGGACGGCCCTGCGGGCGGGACTCTCGCCCGCGCCGGACCCCGGTGAGCAGGGCGTCCTGCGAATCGGTCTGCGACCGTAGGTCAGCAGGTGACGGACACGTCGGCGCTCGCGTCGAACGAGACGTGCACGTGGTCGTAGTGGTTCGCGGTCGCGCTGCCGCGGTCCTCCATCATCGACCAGCCGCTGCCGTCGTTGTACTGCTGCGACCAGATCACGTAGGAAACGCCGAATTCGTCCTGGTTGGCCAGAACGTACTCGGCCAGCTGGTCACCCGTTTCCGAGCCGACCATGAAATCGAGTGCGAGTCCGGAAGGATGATCACTCGCGCCGGAACGGCTGCCGATTCCGCCGACGGAATCAACAGCGAATTTCGTCAGAACGTGATTGCCCACTTGCGCAACGTGAGATTGCGTTCCTTCGAGTTCTGCTGAGCAGGACTCGGGCGGGGGCGGCGGGGGAGGCGGAGGCGGGGGAGGAGGTTCCTCGCTGGAGCTCTCGGTGGTGGTCGTGGTGGTCGACGTCGGGGGAGGCGTCGTGGTGGTGGTGGTCGTCGTGGGCGGTGGAGTGGTCGTGGTCGGGGAGGGCTTCACGATCCGGTGTTGCTGGGTGGGTCCCGCTGAGGCCGCGAGCGCCGCACCACCGTTGTGCGGCTCGTTGTTCCACGCTTCACTCGTGAACCACACGGTGCCTGCGAGCATGCCCGCTGCGGTGATCCCTAACGCGGTCGGTTTGGCCCAGGAGGTCGATCTTTTCGCACGATGTCGGCCGGCCATTTCTGTCCTCGAAGAATCGATTACGGGGAGAGCTCGGCCAGATTACGAACCGACAACGGCGAAAGTCACGAACGAGTGGCGATGGACACACAGGGTTGGACGCAACCTGGTTCGACCACGGTGACAGTTAGCCCGCCCGGCGGTACCGCGCGGCGCTGGACCAGACCTGGGACGTCTACACCGATTGCGGACGGTCAACAGCGGGTGCCGCTACGTCGCCGTAACGGAGGAACGGAGTTCAGCGATGGCTCAGCGCGACCAGAACCAGTCGCGCTGACGGGCTTCCCGCAGCGCCTGACGGCGCTGATCCTTGTCGAGCCGATCGAGATACAGCATCCCGTCGAGGTGGTCGGTCTCGTGCTGCAGGCACTGCGCCATCAGATCGTCGCCCTCGACCGTCACCGGCTCGTTGCGCACGTCCACGCCCCGGACCACGGCATAGGAGGCCCTCACCGTGGTGAACCACAGCTCCGGCACCGACAGGCACCCCTCGGTGAACTCCTGGGTCTCCTTCGAGAGCTCCACGATCTCCGGGTTGAGCACGTAACCGAGCTCGCCCTTGACGTTGTAGCTGAAGGCGCGCAGGCTCACGCCGATCTGCGGCGCGGCGAGACCCGCCCTGCCCGGCATCTCCACGGTCTCCAGCAGGTCGTCGACCAGAGCCCGCACCGACGCGTCGAACCGGGTCACCGGGTCGGCCTTCGTCTTCAGCACCGGGTCACCGAAATAGCGCAGGTCGCGCACGGCCATGGTCGAGGTCCTTTCGCAGTTCGCCGTGCAGCTTAGAAGTCCGGGTCAGGCACGCAGCCGTAGCCCCTTCGGCGTGGCGCGGAACCCGGCCTCGCGCAACACGTCGGCGAGCTTGGACGTCAGCGCCTGCTCGCCGTCGGCCCGCTGGACCTGCAACTGCCCCAGCCAGCCCTCCTTGACCGCCGTGGACAGGGCGTGGGCCGCCGAACGCAGTGTCGCGGCCTCCTCCGTGAAGGACAGCAGCGACCGGCCGCCGCGTTCCACGTACAACGCGGGCACGCCGTCGACCAGCACGGTCAGCGCCCCCGCCTTGCGAGCGGGCCGGTGCTTGGTCGATCCCAGCGGCGGCGGCCACGACAGCGCTGCACCGTAGGGCTGAGCCGGGTCGCTGGAGGCCAGCACCACCGCCCCCTGCGTCGCGCGCTGCCCACCGGTGTCGGACAGAGCACGCAGCCGGTCCACCGCGCCCCTGGCGGCGAACTGTGCCGCCCCGAGTCCTTCCACGACGTAGCCGCGAATGACCTGGCCGGAGTCCTCCATGCCACGCAACACCTTGTAGATCCCGGAGAACCCGCCCGTGACCCGCTCGGTGTCCAGCGCTCCGCGCGTGAGCACGCCGTGCCGTTCCAGGAACGACTCCGTGCGGGCGTGGGTCCTGCGCGTCGGGTCGCCCTCGCGCTCCGGGGTCAGCCCCCACCGGCCTGCCACGGTCGGAGGACCGGTGCGCGACGGCATCGCGGGCCGCCCCGCACGCAGCCGGGCGTAGCGGCCCCGCGGGGTCGCGCGGCGAGGCTTGTGGGCCGCCCCGCGTCCCGACACCTGCGCCCGCAGCGGTCCGAGCGTGTCTCCCGTGACCAGCCCCGCCCACACGAGATCCCACAGCGCCGCCACGACATCCCCGTCGTCGGGCGACTTGTCGACCTGCGTGCTCACCCGGTCGACGAGCTGCCGGAAGAACAACGCGCCGTGCTCCAAAGTGGACCCGATCGCCGTGTGCAACGGGCTCTCCGGCACCGTTTCCTCGACATCGGGCAGCAGCAGGTCCGCGACGTCGGCGGGAGCCAGTGCGATCCAGCCGTCCCCACCGGACAGCGCCCCGCAGCCACACCACATCACCTCACCGGCCGTGGTCAGTTCGTCCAGCAGCGCCGGGTAGTAGCCGGGCAGCCTGCTCGGCAGGATCAGCGACTCCAGCGCGCTCGCGGGCAACGGTGCCCCGGCCAGCTGCTCGACCACCGCCAGCACGTCGTCCGCCGTCGGCGCCGATCGCACGCGTCCCCCGATCCCGTGCCAGCCGGGCAGGAACCGGCCCAGCGCCGCCGGTTCCACCGGCTCCACCTCCGCGCGCAGCCGCGCGAGCGACGCGCGCCGGAGCCTGCGCAACACGGCGGCGTCGCAGTACTCGACGCCACCCTGCTCGTACGGCTGCGGTCGCAGCTCGCCCCTGACCAGCCGCCCCTCCGACGTCAGCCGGTCCAGCACTCCCGTGACCACCGCGGATCCCAGCCCGAACCGCTGCGCGGTCTGCGCCGCGGCGAACGGGCCCCGGCCGCGGGCGTAGCGGATCAGCAGGTCGCCCAGGGGATCGGCGACCGGCTCCGTGAACGCCTCGGGCACACCGATGGGCAACGCGACGCCGAGCGCGTCCCTGACCTTGCCCGCGTCCTCGATGGAGAGATAGCGCTCCTCGCCGGCGATCCGGACAAGGATCGCGCGTCGCCCGGCCACCAGCTCGTCCAGCCACTCGGGCCGCACACCTCGCTCGGCCGCCTCGTCGGTGGTGAGGTCGCCGAGGAACCGAAGCAGGTCGGCGGCGTCCTCCACGCCACGGGCCTGCCGGTCCTCGTCGAGCCGCTGCAGCGAGCGCTCCACCGACTCGACCACCTCGGCGTCCAGCAGCTCCCTGATCGCCTCGGTGCCGAGCAGTTCCGCGAGCAGCGTGGAATCCAGCGACAGCGCGGCGGCCCTGCGCTCCGCGAGCGGCGCGTCGGTCTCGTACAGGAACATCCCGACGTAGCCGAACAACAGACTCCGGGCGAACGGCGACGGCGACGGAGTCTCCACCTCGACGACCTTCACCTTGCGCGCCCGGACGTCGGACATCAGCTCGCGCAGGCCACTCACGTCGTAGACGTCCTGCAGACACTCCCGCATCGCCTCGAGCACCACGGGAAAGCGCTCGTACTTGGCGGCCACGCCGAGCAGCTGGGACGCCCGCTGCCGCTGCTGCCACAGCGGGGTGCGCCGCCGGGGGTCCCTGCGCGGCAGCAACAGCGACCGCGCGGCACACTCCCGGAAGCGTGCGGCGAACAGTGCCGAGCCGCCCACCTCGGTGACGATCAGCGACTCGACCTCTTCGGGGTCCACGAGCACGTCGTCGGCGCTCAGCAGGATCTCCGTGCCGTCGGAGTCCAGCGCCTCCGGCAGCCGCAGCACGATCCCGTCGTCGGAGTGCGCCACCTGCGCGTCGACCCCGCGGTTCTCGCGCAACCGCGCGGCGATCGCCAGCGCCCACGGAGCGTTGACCTGCGCGCCGAACGGGGAGTGCACCACCACGCGCCAGTCGCCGAGCTCGTCGCGAAAGCGCTCCAAGAGCATCGTCTTGTCACTGGGCACGTGCCGGGTCGCCTCGCGCTGCTCGCCGATGTAGGTGAGCAGGTTCGCGCTCGCCCGTTCGTCCAGCCCCGCGGCCGCCGACCGTTTGCGTGCAGTCTCGTCGTCCGATGTGGACAGCTCGCGCAGGAACCGGCCGAGCGCCCTGCCCAGTTCCAACGGCCTGCCCGGAGCGTCGCCCTTCCAGAACGGCATCCGCGCGGGTTCGCCCGGAGCGGGCACCACGATCACGCGGTCGTGGGTGATGTCGGTGATCCGCCACGACGACGTCCCCAGCAGGACGGTGTCGCCGACCCTGGACTCGTAGACCATCTCCTCGTCGAGCTCGCCCACCCGCGATCCGGGCCGATCACCCTCGCCCGGCGTCATCACCGTGAACAGCCCGCGGTCCGGGATGGTGCCGCCGGAGGTGACGGCGAGCCGTTGCGCGCCCGGCCTGCCGTGCAGCTCCCCGGTCACCCGGTCCCACGTGATCCGTGCCCGCAGCTCGCCGAACTCCTCGCTCGGGTAGCGGCCCGCGAGCATGTCGAGCACCGCGTGCAGTGCGTCGTCCGGCAGCGCCGCGAACGGCGCCGCCTTCCTGACCGTCGCGGCCACCTCCTCGACGGTCCTCGGTTCCAGCGCCACCATGGCCACGACCTGTTGCGCCAGCACGTCGAGCGGGTTGCGGGGATAGCGAATCGCCTCGATCGCCCCGCTCGTCATCCGCTCGGCCACCACCGCGCACGACACCAGATCGCCCCGGAACTTCGGGAACATGACGCCGCTGGACACCGCGCCGACGTGGTGGCCCGCCCTGCCGACGCGCTGCAGCCCCGAAGCGACCGTGGGCGGCGCCTCGATCTGCACCACCAGGTCCACCGCGCCCATGTCGATGCCGAGCTCCAGTGACGACGTGGCGACCACGCACGGCAGCTGACCCGACTTGAGCTCCTCCTCCACCCGGGTGCGCTGCTCGCGCGACATCGAGCCGTGGTGGGCCTTCGCGACCGTGGCCTCGACGCCCGTGGAGAGCCCCGACTCGCCGATGGCCTCCGCGGGGTAGCGCTGGCCCGGTTCCAGCTCCGTCTGCTCGGCGACGAGTTCGTTGAGCCGGGCCGTGAGCCGCTCGGCGAGCCGTCGCGAGTTGGCGAACACGATGGTGGAGCGGTGCTGCTGGATCAGCTCGAGCACGCGCTCCTCGACCGCGGGCCAGATCGACGGCCTGCGCACCGGCCCGCCCGCGAGCTCCTCCGGCGAGCCGGTACCGTCCTCCGACGGCAGGGCCAGTGGTTCCGGTTGCCGCGGCGCCGGCGCGTCGAGCTCGCCCATGTTCTCGACCGGCACCTCGACGCTGACCTCGATGGTCTTGGCCAGCTTGGGCTGGACCACCCGCACCGGCCTGCCGCCGGAAAGGAACGAGCTCACCTCGTCGACCGGCCGCACGGTGGCCGACAACCCGATCCGCTGGGCCGGTTTCGGCAGCAGGTCGTCGAGCCGTTCCAGGGACAGTGCGAGGTGGGCGCCGCGTTTGCCGCCCGCCACGGCGTGCACCTCGTCGACGATCACGGTCTCGACGCCGCGCAACGACTCGCGAGCCGACGACGTGAGGATCAGGAACAGCGACTCGGGCGTGGTCACCAGCACGTCGGGCGGGGTGCGCGCGAACGTGCGGCGTTCCGCGGCCGTGGTGTCACCGGTGCGCATCCCCACCGTGATGTCGGGGACCGCCAGCCCGAGCCTGCGCGAGGCCTGCGACATTCCCGCCAGTGGCGCGCGCAGGTTGCGCTGCACGTCCACCGCGAGCGCCTTCAGCGGAGAGACGTAGAGGACCCGGCACCGGTGTTTCGCGGCGTCGGGCGGGCCTTCGACGGCCAGCTGGTCCAGCGCCCACAGGAACGCGGCCAGCGTCTTGCCCGACCCGGTCGGTGCCACCACCAGGGAGTGTTCTCCCGCGTGCGCCGCTCGCCACGCCCCCTCCTGCGCGCTCGTGGGCGCGGCGAACGCCCCCGAGAACCAGTCCCTGGTCGCGGGGGAGAAGAGATCGAGTACGTCCTTGCCCACGTCCCCCATGATGCGCCGGGCCGCCGACAGTTCGCGCCGGACCCGTCCTGAGCAGCGAATTCGCCGGGTCTGTCCACGGCCGACGTGGCGGCGTGGGAACATCACCGCGACTTCTCGCGACATCGACCAGGGGAGAGCTGTGCGGATTCTGTCCGTGGATCTCGGTACGTCCAACACCGTCGCCGTCTTGTCCGCACACGGTCGCCCGCCCCGCGTCGTCGAGGTCGACGGCTCCGCCACCATGCCCTCCGCGGTCTTCGCGGAGGAGGACGGCACGCTCGTCGTCGGCCGCGACGCCGAACGCCGGGCCCGGCTGGACCCGACCAGGTTCGAACCCAACCCCAAGCGCAGGGTCGACGAGCAGACCCTGTTGCTCGGCACCGATGTCGTACCGGTCAACGAGGCGCTGGCCGCCGTGCTCAGGCGGGTGCTCGACGAGACGTCCCGCCAGCTCGGCGGTGAGCAGCCCGACGAGATCCGGCTGACGCACCCCGCCGAGTGGGGCCCGGTACGCCGCAACGTCCTGCTGTCGGCGGCCAGGCTCGCGGGCATGACCGGCTCCGTGTCGCTGGTGCCCGAGCCCGTCGCGGCCGCCGCGCACTTCGCGTCGTTCCCCGGCAAGGCACTCGGCCCCGGCCAGACCCTGGCCGTCTACGACCTGGGCGCGGGAACGTTCGACGTCGCCGTCGTCGGCGCGACCCAGAACGGCTATACGGTGCTCGCCGAAGACGGCCTTCCCGACCTCGGCGGCCTCGACGTCGACCAGGCGCTGCTGGTGCACGTCGGCCGCGAGGTCTCCCACCGCGACCCGCAGCACTGGCAACGGCTGCTGCGCCCGGAGTCCACCGCGGACCGGCGCACCCGCCGCGCGCTGCAGGAAGACGTGAAGGCGGCCAAGGAGGCGTTGTCGCGGTTGCCGCAGACCGAGGTGCCCATGCCGGAGCCGTTCGCCGACGTGCTGGTCACCAGGGCGGAGCTCGAGGCGCTCGTCCGGCCCGCGATGCTGCGCAGTGTCGAACTGCTGGCGAGGACGGTCCGCTCCGCCGGTCTGAGCCCCGACCGGCTCGTGGGCATCTACCTGGTCGGCGGGTCGAGCAGGCTCCCGCTGGTCGGTACGTTGCTCGCGGAGAAGCTCGGCGTGGTGCCGTCGAGCCTCGACCAGCCCGAGACCGCGGTGGCGCTCGGCGCCCACCACGTCGCCTCCGACGGCATCAGCATGCGCACCCAGAACGTCGACAACTCTGTCGCCGCCGCGCAGCCCATGGCCCCGGGCGCGACCGGGCCGCACCACCCGCCGCAGGTCGCCGCCATCCCCGGCGCCTACACCCCGCCCGGTGGATATCAGCAGCAGCCGGGCTACCCGACCAGCGGTCCGCAGCCCGCGCTGGGCGCCCAGCAACATCCCCAGTACGGCAACCAGCACGCTCCGCAGGCCAACTTCCCCTCCTACCCGACCTCGCAGCAGGGCAAGGGCAACCGCAAGAAGCTGCTCATCTGGGCCGCGATCTCGGCGGTCGTGCTGCTGGCCGCGGGTGGCGCTGTGCTGTTCTGGCCCGACTCGTCGGGCACGACCTACACGGCGGAGGAGTGCCGGGAGCCTGGCCAGACCGACGAGCAGGGCTTCACCGGCTGCCTCCGTCAGCTCGCTGGCGGCCTCGCCGACACCGCCCAGTGCGGGCCGGGGACCGGAACCGGACCCGCCGCGGCGGCCAACGAGGAGGAGCTCGGGGTGACGGTCACCTGCTCGGCTCCGGGCCTGGCCGGCGCGCAGGTCACGTACGTGCACGGCTCGTCGGGCGACGTGCTCAAGCAGTACACCGACGGGCTGCTGAGCCGCACGGGCGGCGGCGACCGCGTCGAGGCGGAGTGGGGCGGCAACGCGCTGGAGGGCAGCTACTCGGCCTCGGCGGGCCGCAACTCATCGGTGCTGGTGTTCACGGTCGACGACCGGCCGCTCACCGGTTTCATCTACCAGGTCAACGCCACCGGCGAGGGCGAGGCGAGCAAGCCGGGGACCATGGCCGACTACTTCGAGCAGAACGTGCAGCCCGGCGAGTAGCCGTCACTTCCGCCGATTGCGGCGGACGTTGATGAGCAGCACGACCAGTGTCGCGGTGACCGAGGCGATCGCGGCGAGAGTCAGCGCGGTCGACTCGAACCCGGAGAACGTCTGTGCGAGCTGCATGCCATCACGGTACGTGGTCGGTGCCTGGCTACGCTTGTCCCGATGCGAATCACGGTTTTTCGACGGCTGATGGCCGATGAGTTCGGTACGGCGCGCTCCGAGACGCTGGCCAAGGACCACGTGCTCAGTGGTCTCGGCGGGCGGACGGTGGACCAGGCGCTCGAGGCGGGCCTTCCGGTCAAGGAGATCTGGCAGCAGGTGTGCAACGAGTTCGAGGTGCCCGCGGAACGCCGGTGAACCGGCGGAGCGGAAAACCCTACCGGAGGGGTGTGTCACCTTCGACCTCGAACACGTGTTCGTCTATCGTGTTGTTCATATCGGGGTCGTCTGTCCACAGATTCGCGCCGGGACCGGGAACTGTCGGACCCCGCCCGTAACGTCGAGCCCAACAGATCACAACCGCGACAGCCAATGAGGTGGATTCCATGCCAGCAGCACCGGACAAGGGCAAGGCGCTCGATCTAGCCCTTGCCCAGATCGACAAGCAGTTCGGCAAGGGGTCGGTGATGCGCCTCGGAGAGGACACGCGTCCGCCGATCGAGGTCATCCCCACCGGTGCCATCGCGCTCGACATCGCGCTGGGCATCGGAGGTCTTCCTCGTGGCCGGGTCGTCGAGGTCTACGGCCCGGAGTCCTCGGGTAAGACGACCGTCGCCCTGCACGCCGTCGCCAACGCGCAGAAGGCCGGCGGCATCGCCGCGTTCATCGACGCGGAGCACGCGCTCGACCCGGAGTACGCCAAGGTGCTGGGCGTCGACACCGACGCGCTGCTGGTCTCGCAGCCGGACACAGGTGAGCAGGCGCTGGAGATCGCGGACATGCTGATCCGCTCCGGTGCGCTCGACATCCTCGTGATCGACTCGGTCGCCGCGCTCGTGCCCCGTGCCGAGATCGAGGGCGAGATGGGCGACTCGCACGTCGGTCTCCAGGCCCGCCTGATGAGCCAGGCGCTGCGGAAGATCACCGGTGCGCTGCACAACTCCGGCACCACGGCGATCTTCATCAACCAGCTGCGCGAGAAGGTCGGCGTCATGTTCGGCTCTCCCGAGACCACCACCGGTGGTAAGGCGCTGAAGTTCTACGCGTCGGTCCGCCTCGACGTCCGTCGTATCGAGACGCTGAAGGACGCCGGCGAGGCCGTCGGTAACCGCACCCGCGTGAAGGTCGTGAAGAACAAGGTCGCGCCGCCCTTCAAGCAGGCCGAGTTCGACATCCTCTACGGCCACGGTGTCTCGCGAGAGGGCTCGCTCATCGACATGGGCGTCGACCAGGGCATCGTGCGTAAGTCCGGCGCCTGGTACACGTACGAAGGCGACCAGCTCGGCCAGGGCAAGGAGAACGCGCGGAAGTTCCTGCGCGACAACCCCGACATCGCCAACGAGGTCGAGAAGCGGATCAAGGAGAAGCTCGGCATCGGTGCGCAGCTCGACGCCGAGGAAACCGCTCCGGCGCCGGTCGACTTCTAGGAGTCCTGCTGTTGAGTGAGCCGAGCTCCGGCGAGGCACGTCGGTCGCGGGCGCGCCCCGTGTCCGAGCTGACCCCTGACGAGGCGAGGAAGAAGGCCAAGGAGGTCTGTTTCGATCTCCTGGCCGTCCGTCCGCGCACGAAGGACGAGCTGCGCAAAGCGTTGCGCCGCAAGGGGTTCGACGAGGAAGTCAGCGAGGCCCTGCTGGGCAAGCTGGATCACGCCGGGCTCATCGACGATGCCGCGTTCGCGGAGATGTGGGTGCGGTCGCGGCACAACTGCCAGGGGCTCGCGAAGCGCGCGCTAGTCGCCGAGCTGAGGCGCAAGGGAGTCGACAGCGAGATCGCCGCCGAGGCGGCGGGCGAGATCGACCGCGATGCCGAGGAGGAGCGGGCCCGGCAGCTGGTGCGCAAGAAGCTGCGTTCCATGAGCGAGGTCGACGAGCAGACCGCGACCCGGCGGCTGCTCGGCATGCTCGCCCGCAAGGGTTATCCGCAGGGCCTGTCCTACGCCGTGGTGCGGGAAGAGCTCCGCGACCTCGGTGCCGAGTCGACGATGCTCGACGACGTCACGCTGGACTGACCTCGCGCCCCTGTCGGGTGAGGCGGTACCGCGAGCGGCCGACGACGGAGCCACCGTTACGGGGTCCTCGCGCGTAGTCGGCGGTCGAGGTGGCCGGCACGGTGCGGTGTCGCCAGCCCGTCCGGTGGTGGAACGAGTACGCGTCCACGACATCGATGACGAGGGGGCAGCGACTGCGGTGGATCATCCGCAGGGGTGGTGGGCCGGTGGTGACCTGACGGCGGAACCAGATGGTGTGCTGTCCGCGCAGGGCATGCCGACGGCGAAGATCGCCGAGGTGACCTTCACCAGCGCGGACCGGGTCCGGCTCGTGATCCACAACGTCTCAAGCCGACCTCACCCTCGACGGTAGCGACGACGCCAGTCACGACGGGGCGACATGATCCGCCGCTACGTGGCCGAACAATCACGCCACCGACGATCGTCTACGCACGGTTATGACCGGTGCGAACGCCGCATGAGCCCGCCGGACCTACGTGAGTGCCAATTCGCCGAGAATCTGACCCTGAATCCTCTCCCCTGTGGGGCGGAAACCCAGTCGTAGATAGAAGTCGGCAGGGCCGTGCACATGCGGCACCCACAACACCGTTACCCGCCGCTGCCCTCGGTGACTGGCCTCCGCGCACACAGCCTCCACCGCGAACCGGCCGTAGCCTCGCCCCTGCTGCTCCGCCGCGATGTTCAGCCGCCAGATGCCGCACCGGAACGCATCGACCGGACTGTCCGGATCGAAACCGCCCATGACGAACCCCACGAGCTGATCACCGTCGAAGATCAATCGAGGCCAGGCAGCCTCACCATGCGCGTAGGCGTCGGCCAAGGACCTGACGACCGGCGCGACAACGCCCTCCTGCTCGGGGCGCACCTTCAGCCGGCACGCAGCGTCAACGTTGTCCGGCGAGACCTTTCCAGCCGCAGAAGCGCAGTCATGCCCGCACCCTACGACTCGGCACTGACAAAAAGCCGGGGCGACTGTTGCCTGATGCGGCACTAGTCGGGAGATCCGGCGGCGACGGCCTTTCCGTCCGCGGCGAGGGTGCATGTTCGGATCACCAGGCCCACCGGCTCGCGTACCCACCACGCACCGGTCTCCCTGCGCTCCCTGGGCGTGGTGTAGCGATAGTGGAAGAGCCTCGCCCGGACGAACGTCGGAGGTGAGTCCGGGAACGGGTTGCGGCGGAACAGTTTCACGATCAGTTCGTCCCCGGCCAGCAAGCGGGTCGCCAGTTCGGGTAGCCAACGGCTGCCATAGCGCGACGACAACGAGACGAACCACAGCTGCCAGTCCAGTCGCAGGTGATACGGCGCGATCTGGTGGGGACGGCGTCGAGGGTCCCCTGGCTTGCCCTTGAGCTCGTACTCCCGCCATGTCGTGTCCGCCGACACCACCTGGTCGTCGGTGCCCTCGATGATCACCTCGTGCCGATCGCGCGAGATGGTGCCGAACGCGCCGTAGGCATTGACCAGATGCAGCCGGTTGAAGCTGTAGTTCATGATCTGCCCGTGGCCGAGGAGGTTCCGGATGGGCCAGTAGCTGAGCACCACCACGCCCGCGGTCAGAGCCAGAACCACGGCGCGGTACCAGAGCGGGGACTCCTCCGGTGTCGGCGGCGACATCGGGAACAGGTGACCGTCCACAGTGGACACAGCGAGCGTGATGGTGATGACGTTGAGCCAGGAGAAGTTCCCGCTCAGCACCAGCCAGCCCTGCGTGGCGATCACGATCCCCGCGGCCACCGTCGCGGCCGGTTGCGGTGCGAACAGCACGAACGGAACCACCAGCTGTGCCACGTGGTTCGCGCCGGCCTCCACTGTGTGCAGTGGCCGGGGAAGGTGATGGAAGTACCAGCTCAGCGGGCCCGGCATCGGCTGGGTCTCGTGGTGGTAGTAGAGGCAGGTCAGGTCGCGCCAGCATCGGTCGCCACGCAACTTGATCAACCCCGCGCCGAACTCCACACGGAACAGCAGCCAGAGCAGTAACCACAGCACCAGCACCGGTGGTTCCACGTGCGCGGGCCCGAGGAAGATCGCCAGGAACCCGGCTTCCAGCAGCAGCGACTCCCAGCCGAACGAGTACCAGAGTTGACCGACGTTGACGATCGACAGGTAGAACACCCACGGCACCGTCCAGAACAGCATGTGCGCCCACACCGGCAGCCCGTCGGCGAGCCCGGCGACGAGCGCGGCCGACACGAGCGCACCGCTGAGCGCGATCGCGAAGAAGAAACGGTCCGAGTAGTGGAGGTGGAACAGACTCGGCGACCGGCGGAAGCCGACCTCCCGCACGAAGCGGGGGATCGGCAGCAGACCACGTTCACCGAGCAGCGCCCTGAACTGGTTGAGCGCCACAACGAAGGCGACGAGATAGATCGCGGCCAGCATCCGCTGGAACACCAGGCGCGAGGCCCAGTAGTCCTGGTCGCCGAACCACTCCCAGCTCACCGCAAGCGCTTCTCCTGACGAGCCGTCACCGCTCGAGCGTCGATGCCTCCTTCGCCAGGGCCTCGATCCGCGCGTAGTCCCGAGCGGCCAACGCATCCTTCGGGGTCAACCACGTGCCACCCACACAGCCTACGTTCGGCAGTGCCAGGTAGCGCGGTGCACTCGCGGGCGTGATGCCGCCCGTCGGGCAGAACCGCAGGTCCGGCAACGGGCCCGCGATGGCGCTCAGCGCGGGCGCGCCACCGCTGGCCTCCGCGGGAAAGAACTTGAGCGTGTCCAGGCCCCGCTCGGCCAGGCGCATCGCCTCGGACACTGTCGCCGCACCGGGCAGGAACGGCAGGCCCGTGGCGAACGCGCCGTCCAGCACGGAGTCCGTCGCGCCGGGCGTCACCAGGAACGACGCGCCCGCATCGGCCGCCTGTCGCGCGTGCTCGGGTCGTGTGACCGTGCCCGCGCCCACCACGATGCCGGGCACCTCGGCGGCCACCCGGGCGATGGCCTCGAGCGCGACCGGGGTGCGCAGGGTCAGCTCGATCGCGCGGATTCCGCCTGCCAGCAGCGACTCCGCGACCGGGACCGCGTCCTCGGCCCGGTCGAGCACCACCACCGGCAACACCGGCGACAGCTCGAGCACATCACGTCCGGTCGTCACTTCCTGCCTCCCACACTGACCTCCGAGTTCGACACCGTGGCGCCGAAGTGGCCCGGCGTCACCGGGCCGAACACGCTCGCACCCGCGTCGGCGGGGCCGACCGAGCGACGCAGCGAGGCGAACAGCTCCCTGCCGGTGCCGGTCCACGCCTCGTCGTCGGGCGGGCCGTCGACGAGCGCTCGCGCCGCCAGTTCCTCGGCGTCGACCAGCACGTCCAGCTCTCCTGCGTCGGCGTCCAGCCTAACGAGATCGCCGTCGGCGACCTTGGCCAGCGGCCCGCCCGCCGCGGCCTCGGGGGATACGTGGATGACCGAGGGGATCTTGCCGGAAGCGCCCGACATCCGGCCGTCGGTGACCATCGCGACCCGGTGGCCCCTGTCCATGAGCACACCGAGCGCGGGGGTGAGGCCGTGCAGCTCGGGCATCCCGTTGGCGCGCGGTCCCTGGTTGCGGACGACCACGACGACGTCGCGGTCGAGTTCGCCCGCCCGGAAGGCCTGGTCGAACTCGGCCTGCGTGCTGAACACCCGTGCGGGCGCTCGTACGACGCGGTGTTCCGGGGCCACCGCGGACACCTTGATGACCGCGCGACCGAGGTTGCCGGACACCATGCGCAGTCCGCCGTCCTTGGCGAACGGGCGGTCGGCCGGGCGCAGCACGTCCTCGTCGAGGCTGCGCGCGGGAACGTCGCGCCAGGTCAGCGAGTCGCCATCGAGGATGGGTTCCTGCCGGTAGCGGTGCAGGCCCTGGCCTGCGACCGTGCGGACGTCCTCGTGCAGCAGCCCGGCGTCGAGCAGGGTGCCGATGAGGACCTGGACGCCACCCGCGGCGTGGAAGTGGTTGATGTCGGCGCTGCCGTTCGGGTAGACGCTCGCCAGCAGCGGCACGACGGCGGAGAGCTCCGCGAAGTCGTCCCACGTCAGCTGGATGCCCGCGGCGGCGGCGATCGCGACGAGGTGCAGCGTGTGGTTGGTGGAACCACCGGTGGCCAGCAGCGCGACGAGGCCGTTGACGACGGCCCGTTCGTCGACCACCTCGGCGATCGGCGTGTGCTCCTCGCCCTGCGAAATGGCGACGATCCGCCGCGCGGCCTCCTCGGTCAGAGCCTTGCGCAACGGCGTGCCCGGATGGACGAAGCTGGCTCCCGGCAGGTGCAGCCCCATCACCTCGACCACGAGCTGGTTCGAGTTGGCCGTGCCGTAGAAGGTGCACGTACCGGGCGAGTGGTAGGACGCGGCCTCGGCGTCGAGCAGGTCCTCCCTGGTCGCCTTGCCCTCGGCGTAGAGCTGGCGCACGCGCACCTTCTCCTTGTTGGGCAGGCCGGAGGCCATCGGCCCTGCGGGCACGAGCATCGCCGCCAGGTGCCCGAAGGACAGTGCCCCGATGAGCAGGCCGGGCACGATCTTGTCGCACACCCCGAGCAGCAGCGTGGCGTCGAACATGTCGTGTGAGAGCGCGACGCCCGTGGCCATGGCGATCACGTCGCGGCTGAACAGGGACAGCTCCATCCCGGGGCGGCCCTGGGTGATCCCGTCGCACATCGCGGGAACGCCCCCCGCGAACTGGGCGACGCCACCTGCCTGCCTGGCGGCTTCCTTGATCCACGCGGGGAACTCGTCGAGCGGCTGGTGCGCCGACAGCAGGTCGTTGTAGGCGGAGACGATCGCGACGCCGGGCTTGCGCAGGCCGCGGATCGCGAGCTTGTCGGAGGGGGAGCAGGCGGCGAAACCGTGGGCGAGGTTGCCGCAGCCGAGCCCGGACCGGGCTGATCCCTCGGTGGCGGCGGCCGCCACCCGGGAGAGATAGGTGGCCCTGGTCTGCGCGCTTCGCTGCGTGATCCGGGCCGTGACCTCGGCGAGGACGGGATGGACGGTGTCTGAGCTCACGATCATCTCCGGTCGCTTCACTGGTATTGGGAGGCGGTGGGCGGCTCCGTCGCTGCCCTGTCCGTGCGTGGCAACTGACACGATACAGATGAGCGCACCGGGAAACAAAATCGATTAAGAAGATCACGATTAGTGACCTCGATCACGTCTGAAACTGCTGGTGTGCTACTTGTCACACTCCACGAGGACGGGCAGAGTCGGCCATGAGCCCGACCGGACTGATTCGGAGGTCACGGAAGATGTCCACCACAGAACTGACCGAGCTCCGCAGGACCATTGGGCAGCTGAGGCAGTGCGTCGGAGCGCTGCGTGCGCGTTACGGCGAAGCTCCCGCGGTCCGCAGGCTCGTCAACGATGTCGAGCGCCTCGACATCGACGCGATCGATCTCGACCAGATGGCTCCCGTGCCCGCGCAGGCGGGGCCCGTCGATGTCGTGCCGGTGCCCGACACCCCGTACGACCCGGCGCTGTGGGAGGGCGCCGACGACGAAGGCGTCGGTGGTCACCAGCGGCACCAGCGCTGAAGGCGGCGGCTGGCAACGTGGCAAGCCCCGTCGAGACTCCGACTCCCGCCCGCTCGCGCGCGCGCATCTCCGCGCGGACCCTGCGGACCGACCGCTGGTGGATACAACCACTGTTCACCACGCTCGGTCTGGCGACATTCGTCGTCTACGCGGGTATCCGCTCGTTCATGCGCTCGGGCTACTGGGCCGCCGAAGAGCACTACCTGACGCCGTTCTACTCGCCGTGCATCAGCGACTCGTGCGTGCCGGGCTCGGCGCACTTCGGCACGCCACTGGGCGAGCTGCCCGGGTTCATTCCGCTGGCGTTCCTGTCGCTGCCGTTCCTGCTCGGGTTCCGGCTGACCTGCTACTACTACCGCAAGGCCTACTATCGCTCGATCTGGCTCTCGCCGCCCGCCTGCGGCGTCGCCGAACCGCACGCGAAGTACACGGGCGAGACGCGGCTGCCGCTCATCGTGCAGAACGCGCACCGCTACTTCTTCTACGTCGCGTTCGTGATCACGCTGATCAACACCTACGACGCCATCGTGGCGTTCCAGGGCGGCTTCGGTCTCGGCAACCTGGTTCTGCTCGGCAACGTCGTGCTGCTCTGGTGCTACACGCTCTCGTGTCACTCATGCAGACACGTCACGGGCGGAAGGCTCAAACACTTCTCCCGAAACCCCGTCCGGTACCGGATCTGGACCCAGGTCAGCAGGCTGAACACCCGGCACATGCAGTTCGCGTGGCTCACGTTGGCGTCGCTGATGATCACCGACCTCTACGTGTGGCTCGTGTCGACCAACACGATCTCCGATCTGCGTTTCATCAACTGAACAGTTCTTTCGAGGTGGCAATTCATGACCGAGGTCGAACGGCACAGCTACGACGTCGTGGTGATCGGTGCCGGCGGCGCGGGCCTGCGCGCGGTGATCGAAGCGCGGCAGCGGGGCCTGAGTGTCGCGGTGGTGTGCAAGTCGTTGTTCGGCAAGGCGCACACCGTGATGGCAGAGGGCGGGTGCGCGGCGTCGATGGGCAACGCGAACTCGAACGACAACTGGCAGGTGCACTTCCGCGACACCATGCGTGGCGGCAAGTTCCTCAACAACTGGCGCATGGCGGAACTGCACGCGCGGGAGGCTCCCGACCGTGTGTGGGAGCTGGAGTCCTACGGAGCGCTCTTCGACCGCACCAAGGACGGCCGGATCAGCCAGCGCAACTTCGGCGGTCACACCTATCCGCGGCTCGCCCACGTCGGTGACCGCACGGGGCTCGAACTGATCCGCACCATGCAACAGAAGATCGTGTCGCTGCAGCAGGAGGACTACAAGCAGTACGGCGACTACGAGGCCAGAGTCAAGGTCTTCGCCGAGTGCACGATCACCGAGCTGCTCAAGGACGGGGGCCGGATCGCGGGCGCGTTCGGCTACTGGCGCGAGTCCGGGCGCTTCGTGCTCTTCGAGACCCCTGCCGTGGTGGTGGCGACCGGAGGCATCGGCAAGTCGTTCAAGGTGACGTCGAACTCGTGGGAGTACACCGGCGACGGGCACGCACTGGCCCTGCGCGCGGGCGCGAGCCTGATCAACATGGAGTTCGTGCAGTTCCACCCCACGGGGATGGTCTGGCCGCCCAGCGTCAAGGGCATCCTCGTGACCGAGGGCGTGCGCGGCGACGGCGGCGTGCTGAAGAACTCGCAGGGCGAGCGGTTCATGTTCCGCTACATCCCGGACGTGTTCAAAGGCCAGTACGCCGACAGCGAGGACGAGGCCGATCGCTGGTACGACGACGCGGACAACAACCGCAGGACACCCGACCTGCTCCCACGCGACGAGGTTGCCAGGGCCATCAACGCGGAGGTCAAGGAGGGCAGGGGCTCGCCGCACGGTGGCGTGTTCCTCGACATCGCCAGCCGGCTGCCGACCGAGGAGATCAAGCGCAGGCTCCCCTCGATGTACCACCAGTTCAAGGAACTGGCCGATGTGGACATCACCAAGGAGCCCATGGAGGTCGGGCCCACCTGTCACTACGTGATGGGCGGGATCGAGGTGGACCCGGACACGGCCTCGTCGAGCGTGCCGGGCCTGTTCGCGGCGGGGGAGTGCTCGGGCGGGATGCACGGCTCCAACCGGCTCGGCGGCAACTCGCTGTCGGACCTGCTCGTGTTCGGCCGCAGGGCCGGCCTTGGCGCGGCGTCCTATGTGGAGTCGCTGGCGGAGCGCCCCGTGGTGGCCGACGCCGACATCACCGCGGCCGCGAAGCTCGCGGTGGCGCCGTTCGACCCGCCGGCGGACGGTGTCGACGCGGAGAACCCCTACACCCTGCACACCGAGTTGCAGCAGAGCATGAACGACCTCGTGGGCATCATCCGCAAGGCCGACGAGATCGCCAAGGCACTGGACAAGCTCGGCGAGATCCGCAAACGCATCCGCGGTGTCACCGTCGAGGGGCACCGGCAGTACAACCCCGGCTGGCACCTCGCCCTCGATCTGCGGAACATGCTCGTCGTCAGCGAGTGTGTGGCCCAGGCGGCGTTGCGGCGCACGGAGAGCCGCGGCGGGCACACGCGCGACGACCACCCGCAGATGGACTCGCAGTGGCGCAACACGCTGCTGGTGTGTACCTCGCCGGGTGGCGACCCGCTAGCCCCGGACGTCGCGGTGGATGCCAAGCCGCAGGACCCGATGCGGCAGGACCTGCTGGAGCTGTTCGAACTCTCCGAACTGGAGAAGTACTACACCGAGGACGAGCTCGCCGACCACCCGGAAAGGACGGCCTGATGGGCTACGACGCGAAGCTCAAGGTCTGGCGCGGCGACAACGGCTCCGGTGCGCTCCAGGACTTCACCGTGGAGGCCAACGAGGGCGAGGTGGTGCTGGACCTGATCCACCGCCTCCAGGCCACGCAGGCGCCCGATCTGGCCGTGCGGTGGAACTGCAAGGCGGGCAAGTGCGGATCGTGCTCGGCGGAGGTCAACGGCAGGCCGCGGCTGTTGTGCATGACGCGGATGTCGGTGTTCGACGAGGACGAGACGATCACGGTGACACCGATGCGCACCTTCCCCGTGATCCGCGACCTGGTCACCGACGTCTCGTACAACTACACCAAGGCACGCGAGATCCCGTCGTTCACGCCGCCGAAGGACCTCGAACCGGGCGACTACCGCATGCAGCAGGTGGACGTGGAGCGCTCGCAGGAGTTCCGCAAGTGCATCGAGTGCTTCCTGTGCCAGAACACGTGCCACGTGGTGCGCGACCACGAGGAGAACAAGACCGCGTTCGCGGGACCGCGGTTCCTCATGCGCATCGCCGAGTTGGAGATGCACCCGCTCGACGTGGCCGACCGGAGCGACGAGGCCCAGACCGAGCACGGACTCGGCTTCTGCAACATCACCAAGTGCTGCACCGACGTGTGCCCGGAGGGCATCCACATCACCGACAACGCGCTGATCCCGATGAAGGAACGCGTCGCCGACCGCCGCTACGACCCGATCGTCTGGCTCGGCAACAAGCTCTTCCGCCGCGGCGAGAACTGAGTCCGCAGACGACGACAGGGCCACCTCCCAGCGCGGGGAGGTGGCCCTGTCGTTCGTACGTCGGAGCTAGACGGCGCGGCCGGTGGCCATGTCGTCCACGGCGCCCGGAGCGATCGTGGCACCGCTGCCCTTCTTGCGCGTCCTGTTCCACTTCTCCAGCCAGCTGGCGATGGAGGTGATGATGAAGTTCAGCACGATGAAGACCACGCCGATGATCACGATCGTGGCGATCGTGTTCTGGCCGTAGTTGTTCGAGATCGGCCGAATTCGGGTCAGCAACTCCGCGAAACCCACGGCGGCACCACCGAGCGCGGTGTCCTTCACGATCACCACGATCTGGCTGACGATCGCGGGCAGCATCGCCGTGACCGCCTGCGGCAGCAGCACGTTGGTCATCGTCTGGGTCTTGCGCAGGCCGAGCGCCTGCGCGGCCTCGGTCTGGCCCTTCGGCAGCGACTGGATGCCCGCGCGGACCACCTCGGCGAGCACCGAGCCGTTGTAGAGCACGAGCCCCGTCACCACGGCGAGCAGCGGCCGCTGGTCCGCGGACACGTCGGTGAAGTTGAAGTAGAACTCGTTGGCGAAGATCATCAGGATCAGCACCGGGATGGCCCGGAAGAACTCGACGGCCGTCGCCGAGGGCCAGCGAACCCAGATGTGGTCCGACAACCGCATGATGCCGAACAACGCACCGATCGGCAGAGCGATGAGGATGGCCAGCGCCGCCGCCATCAACGTGTTCTGCACGCCCGGCAGGATGAACGTCGTCCAGATCTGGCTGTCCGTGAAGAACGGACTCCACTTCTCGCCGTCGAGCTGGTTCTTGTCAGCCATCTCGGCGAGGACCCACCAGGCCACGCCGGCCAGGGCCACGACGAAGATGACGGTGTAGCCGATGTTGCGGGCCTTGGCCTTCGGGCCGGGGGCGTCGTAGAGGACAGAGGGAGCGCTCATCGCTTCACCGCCGATTTCTTGGCGACCCGGCCGAGGATCAGGCCGACGGGCAGGGTCAGGATCACGAAGCCGAGCGCGAAGACCGAGAAGACCAGCAGAATCCGGTCACTCTCGTTCTCGATCATCTCGGACATCAGGTACGACGCCTCGATGACGCCGATCGTGCTCGCGATCGTGGTGTTCTTGGTCAGTGCGATCAGCACGCTGGCGAGGGGGCCGATCACGGAACGGAACGCCTGCGGCAGCACCACGATGCCCAGCACCTGGGTGAACCCGAGGCCCAGAGCGCGGGCGGCCTCGGCCTGGCCGACGGGCACCGTGTTGATACCGGCCCTGATGGACTCGCAGACGAACGTCGCGGTGTAGGCGATGAAACCGAGCACGGCCAGCCGGAAGTTCAGCTGGTCGACGCCCTCTCCGCCCAGCGTGACGCCCAGAGTCTGGTTCAGGCCGAGCGAGCACGCCAGGATGATCAGGGTGAGCGGGGTGTTCCGCATCAGGTTGACGTACGCCGCGGCGAACCCGCGCATCACCGGCACGGGGCTCACTCGCATTCCGGCGAGAATCGTGCCCCAGATCAGCGAGCCGATCGCGGCGAAGAACGTGAGCTGCACGGTCACCCAGAACACGCCGAGCACGTCGTACTCACTCAGGAAATCGAACACTGTGGGTGCTCCTCGGGATGCTCGAACGACCTGGGCCGGCCGTCGCCGGCCGGCCCAGGACTAGTTCGGCTCTGCTGTTACCAGATCACTGCTCGAGCGAGGGCGGGTCGCCGACCTCGTAGCCGGACGGACCGAACCACTTCTCGGCCGAGGCCTTCCACGCGCCGTCGTCCTGCATCTTCTTGATGGCGTCGTTGACCGCGGTCCGACCCTCGTTGTCGCCCTTCTTCAGGCCGACACCGTAGTTCTCGTCGCTGAGCTCAGCACCCACGAGCTTGAACTTGCCGGGGTTCTGCGCGGCGTAGCCGGCGAGGATCGTGTCGTCGGTGGTCAGCGCGTCGACAGCGCCGGTCTCCAGGCCGTTGAGGCATTCGGAGTAACCGGCGTAGGTCTGCAGCTCGGCGTCGGGCGCGAAGTCGTCCTTCACGTTCTGGGCCGACGTGGAGCCACGCACCGAGCACAGGTTCTTGCCGTTGAGCTCTTCGGCGCCCTTGATCGAGTTGTCGTCGGCGCGGACGAGCAGGTCCTGGTGCGCCAGGAAGTACGGGCCGGCGAAGTCGACCTTCTGCTTGCGCTCGTCGGTGATCGAGTACGACGCGACGATGAAGTCGACGTCGCCCTTCTCGATCATGTTCTCGCGCTGGGCCGACGGAGTCTCGACGAACTCGATGTCGCCCTCCTCGACGCCGAGCTCCTTCGCGATGTACTTGGCGACATCGACGTCGAAGCCCTCGTAGCCGCCGTCCGGCGTCTGGAGGCCGAGGCCGGGCTGGTCGATCTTGATACCGACCGTCAGCCTGCCGTTCTCGGCACGCTGCGTCAGCGACTCGTTCTCGTCGCCACCGCCACCGTTGCCGCCACCGCAGGCGACCAGGGCAAGGCTTGTGGCCGCCGCAACGGCGCCAACGCGTAGTACTCGGCTGAACCGCATGTGTCTTGTGTTCCTTCCATCTGGATCTCCCCGCTCGCGTCGGGGTGCCCGCAGGCCACGGGCGGGGGACTAGTGGGTCAGAATCTTGCCAAGGAAGTCCTTCGCGCGCTCCGATTTCGGCGCGGAGAAGAAGTCTTCGGGCGTCGAGTCCTCGACGATCTCACCGTCGGACATGAAGACGACCCGGTGCGCGGCACGCCGGGCGAAGCCCATCTCGTGGGTGACCACGAGCATGGTCATGCCCTCGTCGGCCAGGCCGGTCATGGTGTCGAGCACCTCCTGGACCATCTCCGGGTCCAGCGCCGAGGTCGGCTCGTCGAACAGCATGACCTTGGGCCGCATGGCGAGCGCCCTGGCGATCGCGGCACGCTGCTGCTGCCCGCCGGAGAGCTGGGCGGGGTACTTCTCGGCCTGGTTGGCGATGCCGACCCGCTCGAGCAGTTCCATCGCCGTCTTGCGCGCCTCGGACGAGGAGACCTTGCGGACCTTCTGCGGTGCGAGCGTCACGTTGTCGACGATCGTCTTGTGGGCGAACAGGTTGAACTGCTGGAAGACCATGCCCACGTCCGCCCGCAGCGCGGCGAGCGCCTTGCCCTCGGAGGGCAGGGGCTTGCCGTCGACCTGGATCTCGCCGGAGTTGATCGGCTCGAGCCGGTTGATGGCACGGCACAGGGTCGACTTGCCGGAACCGGACGGGCCCAGCACGACGACCACCTGGCCCCTCGGGACCTCGAAGTCGATCTCCTTCAGGACGTGCAGGTCGCCGAAGTACTTGTTCACCCCGCTCGCACTGATCATCGGCGGCGCGGATGTCGCGGTGCTCATCTAACCTCCATCGCGGCGAGCTGCTCGGATCGCGGACCTCGCGGAACAACACCGGGATTCAACACTGTCGGATCAATCCCGGCACGACTAACGGACCAAAACGCAACTTTATGTGTCCGTCTGCCCACAATGGCGGCCGAACGACACAATGTTTCCGAACCTTAGCCACTCCTCGTTGCGCGGGCGTCGTGAGGTGCGACGACCGGGCTGACCTACCCTGTTGGGTGCAGTACTACCAGCGTGACCAGGAGATCGGGTGACCCGGACGTATCAGATCCGCACCTTCGGCTGCCAGATGAACGTGCACGACTCGGAGCGCCTCGCGGGGCAGCTCGAGAGTGCAGGCTACGTGGCGGCCGAGGACAGTGACGCCGCGGACCTCGTCGTGCTCAACACGTGCGCGGTTCGCGAGAACGCGGACAACAAACTCTATGGACATCTCGGCCATCTGCGGCCGAGTAAGACCGACCGTCCTGGAATGCAGATCGCGGTCGGCGGCTGCCTCGCCCAGAAGGATCGTGGCGAAATCGTTAAGCGTGCCCCGTGGGTGGATGTCGTGTTCGGCACCCACAACATCGGCTCGCTGCCCACGCTGCTGGAGCGGGCCCGGCACAACGCCGAGGCGCAGGTCGAGATCCTGGAGTCGCTGGAGACCTTCCCGTCGACGCTGCCCGCGCGCCGCGAATCGGCCTACTCGGGCTGGGTGTCGGTCTCGGTGGGCTGTAACAACACGTGCACGTTCTGCATCGTCCCCTCGCTGCGCGGCAAGGAGCGCGACCGCAGGCCCGGCGAGGTGCTCGCGGAGGTGGAGGCGCTCGTCGCCGAGGGCGTGCTCGAGGTGACGCTGCTGGGGCAGAACGTCAACTCCTACGGCGTCGAGTTCGGCGACCGGCTGGCGTTCGGCAAGCTGCTGCGCTCGTGCGGCTCGATCGACGGGCTCGAGCGCGTGCGCTTCACCTCGCCGCACCCCGCCGCGTTCACCGACGACGTCATCGACGCGATGGCCGAGACGCCGAACGTGTGCCACCAGCTCCACATGCCGCTGCAGTCGGGGTCCGACCGCGTGCTCAAGGACATGCGCCGCTCGTACCGGTCGTCGCGGTTCCTGTCCATCCTGGACAAGGTGCGAGACGCGATGCCGGACGCCGCGATCACCACCGACATCATCGTCGGGTTCCCCGGCGAGACCGAGGAGGACTTCGAGGCGACGCTCGAGGTCGTCCGGCAGGCGCGGTTCTCCAGCGCGTTCACGTTCCAGTACTCCAAGCGGCCCGGAACCCCGGCCGCCGACATGGAGGGCCAGGTGCCCAAGGAGGTCGTGCGCGAACGCTACGACCGGCTGGTCGACCTGCAGAACGAGATCGCCTGGCAGGAGAACAAGTTGATCGTCGGCAGGAAGGTCGAGCTGCTCGTCGCCGCGGGCGAGGGTCGCAAGGACGCCGAGACCCACCGCATGAGCGGACGCGCGAGGGACGGCAGGCTCGTGCACTTCACGCCGGAGGGGGCCGCCGTCGACCGCCGGGTGCGGCCGGGCGACGTCGTCGAGACCACCGTGACCTACGCGGCGCCGCACCATCTGGTCGCCGACGGCGACCTATTGTCGCACCGTCGAACCACGGCGGGAGACAACGCGGAGGCGGGTCAGCGCCCCACGACGAACGGCGTGAGCCTCGGCCTGCCGTCGTTCGGCACCCCGCCGCAGGCGCCTGCACCGACGCAGGGAGGCTGTTCGCTGTGAGTGACGACGACAGAAACCGCGCGGAGCGGACCGAGGACGCCACCGACGCCACCGACGCCGACGCCACTCTCGACACGGGGATCGACGAACTCGGTGCCGATGTGGACGCCGCCGTCTCCAAGGCGGCCAGGACCGTCGACTTCGGCACGCGCGGGTTCGGCATCGCCGTGGCCGTGTTCGGACTCGTGGTGGGTCTCGTCTTGCCCTGGGTCGGCGCGCACTTCGGCTGGGAGGTGCTGCTGGCGGGCGAGGGCGGCGCGATTCCCCGCCTGTTCGCCACCACCGCGACGGTGTTCGGCGTCGCGGGCTCGGCGCTGGCGCTCGCGACCCGCCGCTGGTGGCTCGCGTGGGTGTGCGCCGTGGGCAGCTGGATCTCGGTCGTCGACGGGATGCTCGCGATCTGGTCGCAGCAGTCGTCCTCGGCCAGCGGTGCTCCCGGCAACGGCCCCGGTATCGGCATGATCATCGCCGTCGTCTGCATGCTCGCGCTGGGCGTGCAGTGGGTTCGCGTCGCCTGGTCGCGGCACTGAGCACCGGCGCGTAGCCGGCCCAAAGCTGTTATCGACATCACACCCGTGGGCTGCAATACTTGGCTACCACATACTGTATGCACTAAGCGGGTGGGTGTATGTCCAGCATGTCCGTCGCCAGGGCCGTCCCGCGGGTCACCGAGATCCGCGACTTCTACGGTCGTCGCTACCGGGTCGGCGAGTCCGACCACGACCTGCTGGGCCGCTCCCGCGGCTGGATGCTCTGGGCGGCGTGGACCGCGATGCTGGTCGCGAGCGTCGGCCAGTACGGCTTCGGCGCGCTCATGCCGGTGCTGGCGGACACCCACGGCTGGACGCTGGCGCAGAGCGGCTGGGTGCTCGCCGTGTGGATCCTGTGCCAGAGCGGCACCGTGTATCCCGCGGCCAGGCTGCGCAGCAGGTTCGGACTGGCGCCCTCGGCCACGATGCTCGTCGGCGCGGCGCTCTGCGCGACCGGGCTGGTGACGCTCGGCGGCACCACGAGCTTCGTGGTGGTGCTGCTCAACCACGGGGTGCTCGGTGGCATCGGCGCCGGTCTCGTCTACGGCACGTGCCTCGGCGTGGTCGCCAGGTGGTACCCCGAGCGGCCCGCCCGCACCGCGTTCGTCAGCGGAGCTTTCGCGTACGGCTCGATCCCGTTCGTGGTGCTGGCGGGTCAGTTCGCGCGGCCGGGGTCGATGGAGGTGTTCCTCGGTGTCGCCGGGCTCGCCGTGGTCCTGGTGGTCGGCGCGGCGGCGCTGATCCTCAAGGACCCGCCCGCGCACTGGTGGCCCGAGCACGTCGACCCGAGGGCGTGGGCGCTCGACAAGGCCGTCAACCCCGCGCTGCGCCAGAACCGGCCGCCGATCCGGCACTACTCCGTGGCCGAGATGGTGCGCTGTCCCGCCTCCGGCCTGTTGTTCCTCGCGGTGACGTGCCTGTCGGCCGTGATCCTGTTCGACATCGCGTATCTCGCGGTGTTCGCCACCGCGAGCGGTTGGGACGCGGGCTTCGGCGCCGCGGCACTCGCCGTGCTGGCCGCGGCCAGCGGCGCGACGCGGACCGCCGAGGGCTGGGCGGGGGACCGGTTCGGCCGCCGCCGGGTCGTGCGCGTCGCGTTGTACGCGAGCGGAGTCGCGCAGTTGCTGCTGTTGTTCGCGGGACAGCAGGGAAACGCGCCACTGCTGTTGCTGGGCGCGGCACTGGCGGGAGGGGCCGCGGGCGCCTGCTACGGCCTGCTGCCCGGTCTGGTCGAGGGGCACTTCGGTGAGCGGCCGGGACTGCCCAATTTCGGGATCTTCTACGGCGCCAAGACCGTCGGCGCGTTGCTGGGCGTGGCGCTCGCGGCCTACGCGGTGAGTTCTGACGGCTACGGGGCGGTGTTCGTGATCGCCGCCGTGCTGAGCACGACCGGCGCGGGCCTGGTGCGGTACCTGCGCCGCCCCGGCAGGCCGAGGCTGCCGCTGCCGGGCCTCGCGGTGCCGGTGCGCTGAACCGACAACGTGGACGGTGCCGGGAGGCTGGGACCTCCCGGCACCGTCCACTGTGGTGGGATCAGCGAAGGATCAGTTTCCTCGCCAGTTCGGCGGTTTCGGTGGGGGTTTTGCCGACCTTGACGCCTGCGGCTTCGAGGGCTTCTTTTTTGGCTTGGGCGGTGCCGGCGGAGCCGGAGACGATGGCGCCGGCGTGGCCCATGGTT
>NZ_JAENJH010000040.1 GCF_016595675.1 Prauserella cavernicola
GGTCATCCTGCCCCAGGCGGTGGTGGAAATGCTGCCACCGTTCAACAACCTCTTCATCCAGCTGTTGAAGAGCACCGCGTTGCTGTTCTTCATCTCGGCGCAGGAGATCACGCCGAAGGGTGAGGAGCTCCGGCCCGCGCTGCCGATGAACGACCTCACGGTGATCTACACCGTCGAACTCGTGCTGTACCTGTTGCTGGCGATCGCCATCACCGGGGGGATGCGTGCGCTCGAGCGGATGGGCGCACGCAGGCTCGGTCGCAGGCCCCCGCCCCGGCGCAAGACCTTCGCCGCGGCGGACGCGGGAGGTATCTGATGGACTGGGACTGGGGATAT
>NZ_JAENJH010000041.1 GCF_016595675.1 Prauserella cavernicola
GCCGCAGCACGAACTGATACGCCTGGACGTGTGACTGTGTTGTCGGTGTTGACGGCATTCTCGACCTACAGCTCTCCCAGTCGCGGTACGGTTCCGCAGGATAGCCGTGCGCGGGACCGTCTGGTGTTGGTTTCTACCAACTCCGGCTCGTGTTCGGCCCTTCGGGACCGGCTGTCAGCTCAAGTGCACGACATCGAGGGGAAGAGAACGCGCGGATGTCCGTCACCACTCCTCCCCGTCCGCCGGGCCCGCCTGGGTCCCAGCCGCCGTCGGGGCGGCCTCCGGGACCGCCCCAGCGTCCTCGAGGACCTGGTGGCTCCGGTGGCGG
>NZ_JAENJH010000042.1 GCF_016595675.1 Prauserella cavernicola
GGTGCGCGGCGACGACGGCCGCGTCCACGTGCCGCCCGTCGAGTACGACCCGGCCACGGCCCGTGCGCTGACCGAGTTCACCGACGTCGCCGACGAGGGCACCGTCTAGTCCTGGTCGTGGGTCGCCGAGCCGCTGGACGGCCAGCCCCTGCGGCGTCCGTTCGCGTGGGCGCTGATCCGCCTCG
This sequence comes from Prauserella cavernicola, assembly GCF_016595675.1. GTDB lineage: Bacteria > Actinomycetota > Actinomycetes > Mycobacteriales > Pseudonocardiaceae > Prauserella_A > Prauserella_A cavernicola. Next base: position 186 of record NZ_JAENJH010000042.1, read on the forward strand.
CCGGCGCCGACACGAGCCTGCTGCACGCCGTCGACGCCGGCTCCCCCGCCGGCATCCGCACCGGCATGCGCGTGCGGGCCCGCTGGGCCGACGAGCCGGTGGTCCACATCCGCGACATCTTGTGCTTCGTCAGCACCGAG
>NZ_JAENJH010000043.1 GCF_016595675.1 Prauserella cavernicola
CGCGCCGGAACGCTGAGCGCTCAGGGCTTGCGGGCCTCGATCAGGGTGCGGCTCGCGTGGGCCACGAAGCTGCCGTCGCGCCGGATCAGCTCGTGCAGTGCGCGCACCCGGTCTCGGTGGGCCTCGACGGTGAACCCCGGCACGGTCCAGACCTCTTTGCGCAGGAAGTAGACCACCGCGCCGATGTCGAGGAACTCGGCGCGCAGCCGCTCGGTGCGCAGGTGCACCTCCTCGAGTCCCGCCGCCCGCGCGTCGGCCGCCTCCGTCTCCGGATCGCGCTGGAGGCGTGCCTGCGGCCGGGGGCCGAGGAAGAACT
>NZ_JAENJH010000044.1 GCF_016595675.1 Prauserella cavernicola
GGGTGTGAGGTCGAGTGCTCCGTTGGTGGCGGCGGCGAAGCTGAGGGTGCCCGAGGAGTCCGCGTACTCGACCGCCCTGGCCACGGCCTCGCGAACAACGCCCTGGTCCTCACTGGTGGTGCACGGCATGCCGGGCGAGGTGACGGAGAAGCTGCTGTTGGCCACCTCGATGCCCGAGCGCGCCGCCCACATGACCCCGCAGACCGCGGCCTCGGGATCGACGTAGCCGTCGTCGTCGACGACCTTCACCGACGCCAGGCGCACGCCGGGCGCGACCCCCTCGATGCCCCTGCCGTCGTCGGCCGCGGCGACGATG
>NZ_JAENJH010000045.1 GCF_016595675.1 Prauserella cavernicola
GGTCGTCTCGACGACGCTCAACCTGGCCGACCGCGTGCCGCCGCACCTGCTGCTGGCGGCGAGCGCGGCGGCGGCCGCGGTGTGCACGCTGGCGGTCGCGGTCTGGGCGACCGGCTTGGACGTCGCCGTGCCGCTGCGGTTCCTCACCGGCGTTTTCCTGGCGGGCGTGTACCCGGTCGGGATGAAGCTCATGGCGTCGTGGTCCGTGCGGGCCGCGAGGGGGAAGGCACTCGGCATCCTCGTCGGCGCGCTCACGCTCGGCTCCGCGCTGCCGCACCTGATCAGCGGGCTCGGCTCGTGGGACTGGCAGGTCGT
>NZ_JAENJH010000046.1 GCF_016595675.1 Prauserella cavernicola
TACTCGGCGTCGGGGTGGTGCGGGTCCTGCCTCGTGCGGCGGGCCAGCAGCAGGTCACCGGTGCCGACGACGAGGAGGGCACCGCCAGTGAGGGCGATCGGCAGCACGTTCGTGCCCGTCGCGGCCAGGCCCGTGGTCACGGTGACCGTGCCGGTGACTGTCGCGCCGGAGGGGTCCTTGGCCGTGTAGCGGACGGTGTCCTGGACGAGGAAGTCCTTGTCAGGCGTGTAGGTGATCGTGCCGTCTGAGTTGACGGTCACGCTGCCGTTCGCGGGGTCGTCGGCGTGTGTTGCTCTCAGCTCGTCCGGCAGGGTG
>NZ_JAENJH010000047.1 GCF_016595675.1 Prauserella cavernicola
CCATTGCCGGCGGACGCGCTGCGACAGCTGGCGATCGGCCTGGCGTCGGCGCTGGCCGACATCCCCCGCGCCGGGCTGATCCACCGCGATCTCAAGCCTGGCCACGTGCTGCTCGCCGCCGACGGGCCGCGCGTGATCGACTTCGGGATCGCCCGCGCCGCGGAGGGTTCCGACCTCACGGGCACGGGCGCGGTGGTCGGCTCGCCGTCGGTCATGTCGCCGGAGCAGGCCGACGGCGCCCACCTGACGCCCGCGAGCGACGTGTTCTCGCTCGGCGTGCGGCTGGTGCTGGCCGCCACCGGGCGCAGTCCG
>NZ_JAENJH010000048.1 GCF_016595675.1 Prauserella cavernicola
TACGAGCGCGTCGAGATGGACGCCGAGTCGCTGCCGGGGTTCGTCGCCGGCCTCGGCCCCGAGTGGGCCGGGCTGGCGGTGACGATGCCGGGCAAGCGCGCGGCGCTCGACCTCGCGACCGAGGCCACCCCGAGGGCGGCGGCCGTCGGTGCCGCGACCACGGTGGTGCGCTTGCCCTCCGGTGACTGGCGGGCCGACTGCACCGAGGTGGACGGTGTCGCTGGCGCGCTGCGGACGGCGGGCGGTTTCTCCGGCGGCACAACGGGTCGCGTGCTCGGAGCCGGTGGCACCGCGGCCGCGGTGGTCGCGG
>NZ_JAENJH010000049.1 GCF_016595675.1 Prauserella cavernicola
CTTACCGCGCTGCCCGAGGTGCCCGACCACGTCTTCGTGCTCACCAACGCCGAACCCGAGATCGACACGGTGCGCGAGAGCGCCGCGCTCGGTGTGCCGCAGGCGACGATCCTCGCCAGCCGGTGCGGCGAGGAGGGCGCGGAAGGCCTGGTGCGGCAGGAGCGGTTGCGCGCGGCGGCCCGCGAGGGCGGCGTGCGGCTGTTCGGGCCGAGCAGCCTCGGCGTGGTCAACCCGCGCACCCACCGGCTGCTCACCGCCAACGCGGCGTTCGACGCGGAGCTGCTGCAGGGCGAGCTGTTCGTCGCCTCG
>NZ_JAENJH010000004.1 GCF_016595675.1 Prauserella cavernicola
ACCTGGCCGTGGGGGAGGAGGAGCCGCCGTTGTTGCTGCTGGCCTCGGCCGAGCGGCTCGACCAGAGCGTGGTCACCGAGCTCAAACAGACCCTGCAGGCCCACCGCGGCGACACCCCCGTCCGGCTCAAGCTGATGGGCAAGCAGCGCGAGACCGTGTTCGCGCTCTACGACTACCCCGTCAAGGTCAGCTCGATGCTCATGGGTGAGCTCAAGGGAATCCCGGGCATCACCGCGGGCGCCTGAGGCACGTCACCCGGGGTCACCTGCCGGAGCGCGGCAGGGGTCATAACGTGGAGAGTGTGAGTCAGGACGAGAGCTACGAACCCGATCCGCGCCGGTGGCGGGCACTCGCCGTCACACTCACGGCCGGGTTCATGTCGCTGCTCGACGTCAGCATCGTCAACGTCGCGCTGCCGTCGATCCAGTCCGGTCTCGGCACCTCGATCGCCGGAGCCCAGTGGGTGGTGTCGGGCTACGCGCTCGCGTTCGGGCTCGTGCTCGTCACCGGTGGCAGGCTCGGCGACGCGTTCGGCAGGCGCAGGATGTTCCTCATCGCGCTGTCGGCGTTCATCCTCACCAGCGTGCTGGCCGGCGCTTCGGTCAACGAGACGATGCTCGTGTCCGCGCGGCTGCTGCAGGGCATCGCCGCGGGCATGCTCACCCCGCAGAACAGCGGCCTGATCCAGGAGCTGTTCCGCGGAGCGGAGCGCGGCAGGGCCTTCGGCATGTTCGGCGCCACGGTGGGCATCTCCACCGCGATGGGGCCGGTGCTCGGCGGGCTGATCATCGCCGCGTTCGGCGCCGAGAACGGGTGGCGCTGGGTGTTCTACGTCAACGTGCCCATCGGGCTGGTGGCGCTCGTGCTCGCCGCCCGGCTGCTGCCGAAGGCGCCCCGTTCGACGACGCCGTTGCGCTCGCGGCTGGACTTCGTCGGGATGCTGTTGCTGGGGCTCACCGTGCTCGGCGTCCTGTACCCGCTCGCGCAGTCCGAGCAGGGCGGCCTGGGCCGCCTGTGGTGGCTCTTCCCGCTCGCCGCGGCATTCGGTTACGCGTTCGTACGGTGGGAGAAGCGGATGCTGAGCAGGCAGTGCTCGCCGGTGCTCGACCCACGGCTCTACACCGAGACGCCCGGGTATGCGACGGGTGCGTCGATCGGCGCGATCTACTTCTGTGGTTTCGCGGGTATCTGGCTGGTGCTCGCCATGTTCTTCCAGCAGGGCCTCGGCTTCTCGCCGCTGGAGTCCGGCCTGCTGGTGAGCCCGTTCGCGCTCGGCTCCGCGGTGTCGGCCGCCGTCGCGGGCAGGCTCGTGCCGCGCTTCGGCAGGTGGCTCACGGTCAGCGGGCTCTGCCTCGTCGCGGTGGGCCTCGGCGCCGTCGCGGTGCTCGTGCCGCTGGTGCCCCAGCAGACCATCGGCTATGCGATCGCGGCGCCGCTGCTCGTCGCGGGCCTCGGCGGCGGCCTGGTGATCGCGCCCAACACCACGCTCACCCTCGACCGCGTTCCCACGCGCATGGCGGGTGTGGCGGGCGGTGCGCTGCAGACCGGCCAGCGGCTCGGCACGGCGCTCGGCGTCGCCGTGCTCGGCACCGTCTTCCACGCGGGGATCACTGGCCCTGGCGAGAACTATCCCGCCGCGCTGGCGTACGCGATGGCCTGTTCGGTGGCGTTCACGGTCGCCGCGCTGCTGCTCGCCGTGATCGACGCGCGCCGGCATCCTCACCGCCGTCTATCGGAGAAGACACCCAGCGTGACGGCCACTGGTCCGTTGGAGTGATGTTGACTTGTGTCGGCTGGTTTCACGGAGAGCGACCGGGTAGACGTTTACTCGTGCCTTCCATGAGGGTTTCGGCTACCTAGTGTGGCAAATCGGTGGATGATCCGGGGATGGGAACGTAAACCGAGGAAACGCTGCGTGTTGTTCGGATCCTGGTGGCTCGAACACCCAGAGTGACCCTCACTGATCACGCTGACCGACGGCCGCGGGGGGCCGCCGGCGAGTACGAAGGCACCACCCGGGTGGGCTCTGGACGGTAGGGGGCCAGGGCCCGCCCGGGTCTGTCCCGCTCTACACGAGAGCGGGCAGCACCTCACCGAGCGGGCCGCGCAGGACGGCGGCCGCCGGGCTGTCGTACGGGGTCCTCGAGGCATTGCACACGATCACCGTCGCGCCCGCGCTCAGTGCGCTACCCACCAGCCCCGCGGCCGGATGCACCGTGAGCGAACTGCCTGCCACGAGCAGCAGCTCAGACGACACGGCCTCGGCCCGCGCCCGCTCCAGCACCTCGGCGTCGAGCGCCTGGCCGAACGAGATCGTCGCCGACTTGAGGATCCCTCCGCAGCGCTCGCACGGCGGATCGACCTCGCCGGCCCGTACGCGGGCCAGCGCCTCACGCATGTCGCGGCGGTCTGCGCACCCGAGGCACTCGCTCTCGAACATCGTGCCGTGCAGCTCGATCACGCGCGCCGGATCGGAGCCCGCCTTCTGGTGCAGACCGTCGATGTTCTGCGTGATGACCGCCGAGAGCCGCCCTGCCCGCTCCAGGTCGACGAACACCTGGTGCGCGGCGTTGGGCTTCGCCTCCCAGCCCGGGTGCCGGACGCGGCTCTGCCAGCTCGCCCGCCGGACCTCCTCACTGCCGACGTAGGCCTGCAGGTTCGACATCTTCTCGGCCGCCGGGTCCTTGGTCCACACACCGTTGGGCCCCCGGAAGTCCGGGATACCGGAGTCGGTGGAGATGCCGGCGCCCGTCATGGCCACGATCCGGTCCGCACCCGCCACCAGTTCCCGGGCGTGACTCAATTCCTCGGCGGTGTCCATACGTCCATGATGCCGTCGAGAGAGGTGGGCGTCAGTGCAGCGCGGAGCCCGCCTGCCAGTCCTGCCACGACAGCGACCAGTCGCCGTAGAGATCCCACACGGGCAGCTGCGGGCCTCCCGAGTTGGTCACCTCCACCACGTCACCGAGACCGAAGCGCTCGAAGAACCACTGCGCGTTCTCGGCGTTGAGGTTGATGCAGCCGTGCGAGACGTTCGTGCTGCCCTGGGCACCCACGCTGTTCGGGTTCTCGTGCACGAACTCGCCGTCGTTGGAGATCCGCAGCGACCAGCGCTCCTCGGAGCGGTAGTAGTCGGGATCGCCCTGGCAGACGCCGTAGGTGCAGGAGTCCATCGTGTAGCTGGCCTGCTTGTCGGAGATGACGTGCGTGCCCACGTGGGTCGGGGTCTCGTCCTTGCCCATCGAGATCGGCATGGTGCGCACCTGCTGGCCGTTGTGGAAAATCGCCATCTGCGCGGTCGCGCCGTCGGCTTTCGCCGTCCAGGAATCGTGGACGTGGTAGGTCTCGGTGCGATCCGAGGCTCCGTAGACGCCGTTTCCGAAATCGACTCCGTACACCTTCGCCGATACCGTCAGCGTGGTTCCCGGCTGCCAGTACTCCTTGGGCCGGTAATGCACGTTCTGGTCGTCGATCCAGTACCAGCCGCCCTCCTGCGCGGGTTCGGAGACGACGGACAGCTGCTTCTCGACAGCTGCCTTGTCGGTGACCGGCTGGGTGAACTGGAACGAGATCGGCTGTCCCACGCCGACACCCGTGTCGGCCACCGCGGCGGGACCAGGGATGAGGTTCGGCTCGGCCTGCGCCCTCGGGGTCACGGTGGTGATGGTGCCCCGCTGCTCGGTCTGCTTTCCGTTGTCCCCCAAAGCGTGTGCGACTACCTCGTAGGTGCTGCCGTAGCCGAGCGGCTCCGTCGAGGTCCACGTCGACGCCGACTCGTCGAGCTCGCCGGACACGGCCCTCGACGTCTCGGTGTTGACCACCGAGACGTCGCCGAGTTCGCCGTGATCGGCGCGCACCACCACGGGTGTGACGGGACTGGCGCCGGTCGCGCCAGCCTCGTCGATCGTCACGCTCGCGGCCGGTTTCTCCGCGGTCGTCGTCGGTGTGTTCTCGCCGGTTCCCCCAGTGCTGCAGGACGTCAGCGCGAGTGTCGCCGCGCCCAGCACCGATGCGAAAAGTAATGCCCTTTTGGGAAGCATTTTGTCCTTGTTTTATTAATTGAGAGGCCTATTTCACGCAGTGTAGCGGGCTTTTGAATCCGCTACCGATGGGTAACACTGGTGCAGTGTGATTGACCCGTTCGCGCCGACCCATGAGGAGGGCCGATGGTCGACCAACCGAAGGTGACGGAGAAACAAGCCAGGGCCGTCGCCGAGGAAGCGAGGGAGAGCGACTGGCACAAGCCCTCCTTCGCCAAGGAGCTCTACCTCGGCCGCTTCCGGCTGGACCTGGTGCACCCCCACCCGCGGCAGTCCCGCGAGGACTCCGTGAAGGGGGAGAAGTTCCTGTCCCGCCTGCGGGAGTACTGCGCCACGCTCGATCCCGCCGTGATCGAGCGCGAGGCCCGCATCCCCGACGAGTACGTGAAGGGCCTGGCCGAGCTCGGCTGCTTCGGCATCAAGATCCCCGAGTCCTACGGCGGGCTCGGGCTGACCCAGGTCGCCTACAACCAGGCGCTGATGCTCGTCGGCTCGGTGCACTCGACCCTGAGCGTGCTGCTCTCGGCGCACCAGTCGATCGGCGTGCCCGAGCCGCTCAAGCTCGCGGGCACGCCCGAGCAGAAGGAGCGGTTCCTGCCGCGCTGCGCCAAGGGCGCGGTGTCGGCGTTCCTGCTCACCGAACCCGACGTCGGTTCCGATCCCGCGCGGCTGGCCACCTCCGCCGTGCCCACCGACGACGGTGAGGCCTACCTGCTCGACGGCGTGAAGCTGTGGACCACCAATGGTGTGGTCGCCGAGTTGCTCGTGGTGATGGCCAGGGTGCCGAAGAGTGAGGACCGCAAGGGCGGGGTCACGGCGTTCGTCGTCGAGGCCGACTCACCGGGCATCACGGTGGAGCGGCGCAACGAGTTCATGGGGCTGCGCGGCATCGAGAACGGCGTCACCCGCTTCCACCAGGTCCGGGTTTCCAAAGAGAACGTGGTCGGCGGTGAGGGCAAGGGCCTCAGGATCGCGCTCGCGACACTCAACACCGGCAGGCTCTCGGTTCCCGCCTCGTGCGCGGGCACGGCGAAGTGGGCGCTCAAGATCGCCCGCGAGTGGTCGGGCGAGCGCGTCCAGTGGGGTAAGCCCCTCGGGCGGCACGAGGCGGTGGCGAGCAAGATCTCGTTCGTCGCCGCGACGACGTACGCGCTCGAGGCCGTGGTGGAGCTCTCGGCGCACATGTCCGACGAGGGCCGCAACGACATCCGCATCGAGGCGGCGCTGGCGAAGCTGTGGGCGAGCGAGATGTCCTGCGTCGTCGCCGACGAGCTCATGCAGATCCGCGGCGGCAGGGGCTACGAGACGGCCGCGTCGCTCGCCGCGCGGGGGGAGCGGGCGGTGCCGGTGGAGCAGCTCGTCCGCGACCTGCGCATCAACCGGATCTTCGAGGGTTCGTCGGAGATCATGCGCCTGCTGATCGCACGTGAGGCCGTCGACGCGCACCTGGCGGCGGCGGGCGATCTCGCCGACGCCGAGGCCGACCTCAAGAGCAAGGCGAGCGCCGCGGCCAAGGCGAGCGGCTTCTACGCGAAGTGGCTGCCGCAGCTGGTCTCGGGCAAGGGGCAGCTGCCGTCGTCGTTCCGCGAGTTCGGTCCGCTGGCGGCGCATCTGCGGTTCGTGGAGCGCACCGCACGCAAGCTGGCCCGCTCGACCTTCTACGGCATGGCGCGCTGGCAGGCCGGGCTGGAGCAGCGACAGGGCTTCCTGGGCCGGATCGTCGACATCGGAGCCGAGCTGTTCGCGATGGCGGCCGCGTGTGTGCGGGCCGAGCGGCAGCGTGCCGACGACGCGGAGCAGGGTGCGGCGGCCTACGAGCTGGCCGACGTGTTCTGCGAGCAGTCGCGGCTGCGCATCGAGCGGTTGTTCCATGCGCTGTGGTCCAACACGGACGCCGCTGACGCCGGCCTCACCAGGTCGGTGCTGGACGGGCGCCACACGTGGCTCGAGGACGGCGTGCTGGACCCCAGCGAGGGCACCGGGCCGTGGATCGCCGACTGGCGAGCGGGGGAGTCCGCCACGGACAACGTGGCCCGCCGCTACCTCCCGCCGACCACCTAGGTAGCTGGGCCACATGCGGTGAAGGGCACCTTTACTGCATTGAACGCAGTAAAGGTGCCCTTCACCGCAGTCGTCGAGAGGGTCAGGAGCCGACCGGCTCGTCGCCGGCGTCCTGGGTGCCCGCGGGTTCCTTGGTCTGGGACGAAGTCGGCGCGAGCGCCTTCTTCTTCTTGAACCGGATCAGCGCGATCACGGCGACCGCGGCGAGCACGCCGACCACGATCAGGCCGCCCGTGCTGAGCATGCCCTCCACGCGCTTGGCCGCCTCACCGAGCGCCGCGCCGATGCTGATGTGCAGCAGCGACCAGGCCGCCGCGCCGCTCACCACAGCCGGCAGGAACTTGCGGTACGGCAGGCCCGAGGTGCCCGCGGCCGCCGGCGTCAGCGTGCGCACCACCGGCAGGAACCGCGCGAAGAACACCGCCCACGCGCCTCGTCGTTGCAACACGTCGGTGGCCTTGTCCCACGCGTCGGTGCCGTAGCGCCGGATGAGCTTGGTGTCGCGCAGGCGTGGACCGAACCGCTTGCCGATGGCGTACCCGATCGAGTCACCGATGCCCGCGCAGACGGTGACGACCGCCCACAGGATCACGAACCTCGGCACCGTGGTCGCCGTGGTGGCCGCGATCAGCAGCCCCGACTCACCGGGCGCGATGAAGCCGAGCCCGATGGTGCATTCGAGCATGACGAGCAGGCCGGTCGCGCCGACGAGTGCGGGCTGCGGCAGGTTCTGCAGCCATTCGAGCAGGTCGGTTACCACGTACTATCCCCTTGCCTGTCGTCCCCGGCGGCGCGAGCCACGTGCTTGCAACCCCTAGGACGACAGTAGCGCCTGACCGGTTCGCCCTGGCTCGGGGTTTTCCCGGATTTCCCCGGAAAGGCGACGCTCGGTCAGTTCCGCTCAGGACTGACGGGCGAGGACGCTGCTGGCCTCCTGCGCGGCGGGCTGGGCGTTGGCGAGGTGCTCCAGGTTGGCGGGCAGCGTCTCGCCACGGTGGGCCTTGGTCTGGGCGTAGAGCTTGCCCGCGCGGTAGGACGAGCGCACCAGCGGTCCCGCCATCACACCCGCGAAGCCCAGCTCCTCGGCCGCGGCCGTGTGCTCGACGAACTCCTCGGGCTTGACCCAGCGGTCCACCGGGTGGTGCCGCGGCGAGGGCCGCAGGTACTGGGTGATGGTGATGATCTCGCAGCCGGCCTCGACCAGGTCGCGCATCGCGGCGACGACCTCCTCGGGGGTCTCGCCCATGCCGAGGATGAGGTTGGACTTGGTCACCAGACCCGCCTCGCGGGCCCGCGTGATGACCTCGAGCGAGCGCTCGTAGCGGAAGCCGGGGCGGATGCGCTTGAAGATCCGGGGGACCGTCTCGAGGTTGTGCGCGAGCACCTCGGGCGCCGAGCCGAACACCTCGGCCAGCTGGTCCGGGTCGGCGTTGAAGTCGGGGATCAGCAGCTCGACCCCGGTGCCGGGGTTGAGCTTGTGGATCTGGCGGACGGTCTCGGCGTAGAGCCACGCGCCGCCGTCCTCGAGGTCGTCGCGCGCGACGCCGGTGACCGTCGAGTAGCGCAGGCCCATCGCCTGGACGCTCTCGGCGACCCTGCGCGGCTCGTCGCGGTCGAGCTCGGCGGGCTTGCCGGTGTCGATCTGGCAGAAGTCACAGCGACGGGTGCACTGCTCGCCGCCGATGAGGAACGTGGCCTCGCGGTCCTCCCAGCACTCGTAGATGTTGGGACAGCCGGCCTCCTCACACACGGTGTTGAGGCCTTCGCGGCGCACCAGACCCTTGAGTTCGGTGAACTCCGGGCCCATGCGCGCCCGGGTCTTGATCCACGACGGCTTCTTCTCGATCGGCGTCTGGCTGTTGCGAACCTCGAGACGCAGCAGCTTCCTACCCTCCGGCACAGCAGTCACGGGCTCCACACTACGCGCCGGAGATCAGCGGATGACGCTATGCGGGATCAGGCGTGACGCCCGTCAACTTCGCGGTCAGCTCCCACAGCCCGGAGCCGGTCGCGGCGTCGCGTGCGGACCGCAACGGAGTGACCACCCTGGGATATCCGCGCAGGCCACCGGGCCCGCGCGGACCGACGTACGTGCCGCCCGTGATCTCGTGATCGGTGGCGGCCCGCAGCTGCGGCAGCGCACCCATCCGCGCGTTCTGCGCGAGCAGCAGCTCGCCGAGCCGGGTGCCCGTGCCGACGACGGTCCTGACGATCGAGGTGGACTGCGAGCGGGCCATCGCCGAGCCGAGTCCGCTGCGGCTGTAACCGGGGTGGGCGGCCACGCTCACCACCGTCTCGTCCGCCGCGCGCAGGCGGCGGTCGAGTTCGAGCGCGAACGCCTGGTTGGCGAGCTTGGCCTGGGCGTAGGCCGTGGCGGGGTGGTAGCGGCGGCGCTCGAAGTTCGGGTCAGCGAGGTCGATCGAGCCGCCCGCCGCGACGAGGCTCGAGACGGTGACCACGCGGGGTCGCGTGCCGCCGCGCAGCGCGGGCAGGAGCTGCCAGGTGAGCGCGGCGTGGCCGAGGTGGTTGGTGCCGAACTGGGTCTCGAACCCGTCACTGGTCAGGCCTCGCGGCGTGCCCATCAGCCCGGCGTTGTTCACGAGGACGTCGAGCGAGTCGCCGGTGAGGTCCCTCACCGCGGCTGCCGCGTCGCGCACGGAACCGAGGTCGGCGAGGTCGAGCGAGACGAGCGCGGGTTCGGTCCCCGCCCTCGCGGCCACCTCGCGCAGCGCCGCGGCGCCCCGGTCGGGGTTGCGGCAGGCGAGCAGCACCCTGGCGCCGTGCTCTGCGAGCACGGTCGCGGTGCGCAGGCCCAGTCCGGAGTTGGCGCCGGTGACCAGCACGGTGCGACCCGACTGGTCGCCGATGTCGGACTCGCTCCAGTGCGCTCCCGAGGTAACCATGCCGACCACCTAACTACACGTGTTGGCCTGGCGCCAAGACCGTCACGCCGTGGGGGCGAGCCTGCGGAGTAGCTGTCCGACCGGGTTCGCGCGCCTGCTCCGAGTGCGGCTCCCGGCGCGGGCCTCGAGCAGCGCGACGAACGCCTGGCCGATGCGGGTGACCTCCGCGCGGGGCTCGTTCGGCTCCGCCAGGCCCGCGGTGACGGCCAGCATCCGCAGCTCGGCCTCGTGGGCGTTGTCGGTGGAGGCGTAGCGCCCTGCGTGGGCCTCGAGCACCGCGCGCAGGGTGGGCTGCTCGCGCACGGCGGCCCGCCACGCCCTCGACACCGCGTCGACGTGGTCCCGCTCGCCGCCGCCCGGAACGCCGTCGGCGTCCTCCGGGCCCGCGACCTCGGACCGCAGGCGCCCGCTGAGCACCTGGGTCCACTTGTACTGCAGTGCGAGCAACAGGTTCTCCTCGGACCCGAACGCCTCGCGCGCTCCGGCGACCTCGGCGAACGGCAGCGCACCGTGCGGATCACGCTCCGCGCGCCTGAGCACGGCGTCGATCACGTCGCGCCTGCGATAGAAGTCGTTCCAGCTCATGGCCTGTTCCCCTCCCGTGACGCGGGTCATACCAGCGGTTTGCGGCATACTCCCGGTACGGACTGACACGCCCAACATACCATCGGTATGGGATAGGGAAACGCGCGTAGAGTTGTGAGCGTGGTGACAACGAGGTCCAGGCGGGAAGACTATTCGGAGTCCACGCGAAGTGCCCTCGTCGCCAGCGCGGTCGAACTGTTCACGGATCGTGGTTATGCCGGCACCTCACTCGACGAGATCGCCAGACGGGCCAGGGTGACCAAAGGTGCGCTCTACCACCACTTCAGTGGTAAGCAGGCGGTGTTCGAGGCCGCGTTCGACGCCGTGGAAACCGGGGTCAAGGGCCGCCTGGAGAAGATCATGAGCGGCCCCGAGAAACCGTGGGAACGCGCCCAGAAAGGGCTGCGCGAGTTCATTTCCAGCTGCCTCGACCCCGCTTATCAGCGAATCGCCATTCACGAGGCGCCCGTCGTGATGGGCTGGCAGCGCTGGCGCGATGCCGAGGACCGCTACAGCTTCGGGCTGATCCGCTCGGCCCTGCAGGACCTGATCGACGCGGGCGAGGTGGTGCGGGTGCCCGTGGAGATCACCTCGCGGCTGCTGTTCGGCGCGCTCTCCAGCGCGGCCACCGAGATCGCGAGCTCGCCCGAGCCGGAGAAGGTCGGCGCGGAAGTGGAACAGGTCATCATCAGCCTCCTGGAGCAGGTGCGCCGTTAGGCTCGGACGCGTGGAACTGAGGATCTTCACCGAGCCCCAGCAGGGCGCTACCTACGACGACTTGCTCCGCGTCGCCAAGGCGACCGAGGACAACGGATTCGATGCCTTCTTCCGGTCCGACCACTACCTCAAGATGGGGTCGGTCTCCGGTCTGCCAGGCCCCACCGACGCGTGGGTCACGCTGGGCGGACTGGCCAGGGAGACCAGCCGGATCCGGCTCGGCACGCTGGTCACCGCGGCCACCTTCCGGCATCCTTCGGCGCTGGCGATCTCCGTGGCCCAGGTGGACCAGATGTCCGGCGGCCGGGTCGAGTTCGGCCTCGGCTCGGGCTGGTACGCCGACGAGCACACGGCCTACGGCTTCGAGCTGCCGGAGCTGAAGGAACGGTTCGACCGTTACGCCGAGCAGCTCGCGATCGTCACCGGACTGTGGGAGACCCCTGAGGGTGAGACGTTCTCCTTCCAGGGCGAGCACTACACCCTCGACGGCGCACCGGCGCTGCCCAAGCCGGCGCAGCGGCCGCGCCCGCCGGTGATCCTCGGCGGCGCGGGCAAGAAGCGCACGCCGGAGCTGGCGGCGCGCTACGCCGACGAGTTCAACATCCCCTTCGGCTCCGTCGAGTCCGCGACCACGCAGTTCGAGCGCGTCGACAACGCCGCGTCGGCCGCGGGCCGCGACCCGAAGGAGATCGTGCGCTCGGCCGCGCTCGTGGTGGCGATCGGCCGCGACGACGCCGAGATCGCGCGCAGGGCCGCCGCCATCGGCCGCGAGGTCGACGAGCTGCGGCAGAACGGGGTGGCCGGAACTCCGGCACAGGCCGTCGACACGATCGGCACCTGGCGGGAGCGGACCGGGGTCACCCGGCTGTACCTGCAGGTGCTCGACCTGGCCGATCTGGACCACCTCGAGCTGATCGCGGCGGAGGTCGCGCGCCAGCTCGACTGAGGGCGTGCGGCCAGGGCGCGTCTGACGATTCCGCTACCGGCCGCGCGGGGCTAGCCGCGCTGATCCCCGCTCGATCGGCAGGAATTGTCAGGCACGCCCTAGTTCCGCAGCGCGAACGTGACACCGGGGGCGCTGGGGGCCTGCGGGCGTGGCAGCCAGCGATCGTCGCTGACGGCCAGCTCGCCCTCCAGCGCCGCCAGCACGGCGTCGCGGGCCAGCGGCAGCGCCTCGGTCACCGGCACGTCGCGGCCCAGTTCGGCCGAGAGCGACGTCGTGCCCGCGTCACTGATGCCGCACGGCACGATCTTGTCGAACGCGCTCATGTCGGCGTTGCAGTTGAGCTCGAAGCCGTGCATGGTCACGCCGCGCTGCACGCGGATGCCGATCGCGGCGATCTTGCGCTCGGGGCCGCGGTCGTCGGCGGGCAGCCACACGCCGCTGCGGCTCTCGACCCGGCCGGTGTGCACGCCGAACAGGCCGCACACGTGGATCAGCGCCTCCTCGAGCCGCCGCACGTACTGCACGACGTCGATCGGGTCGGCGAGCTTGACGATGGGGTAGCCGACGAGCTGACCGGGGCCGTGCCAGGTGATCCGGCCGCCCCGGTCCACGTCGATCACGGGGGTGCCGTCGACGGGCCGGTCCTCGGGCTGGGTGCGCTTGCCCGCGGTGTAGACCGACGGGTGCTCCAGCAGCAGCATGGTGTCGGGGCCGAGCTCGTCCGCGCGCGCGTTGACGTACTCGCGCTGCAGGTCCCACGCCCGCTGGTAGTCGATCGTGCCGATCTCGCGGACGTCGACGGCGGCGGCACCGGCGCGGCAGGACCTACTCGCATTCTCAGTCACGCCGACGAGGCTACGCCGCGCCTCACCGGCGGCAACAGCCGAAGTGCCACGCCTGACAGCAGCGCGACCCCGCCCACCGCCAGCACCGCGCCGACGGTGTCGGTGACCCAGTGGACGTCCAGCACCACCCTGCTCGCCGCGCACAGCACGGTCGCCACCACCGCCACGCGGGTCACCAGCGCGACGAGGTGCGGAGCCAGCAGTACGCACAGCACCACCACGGCCACGGCGGTGCTCGCCACCGACACGACGTGCCCGCTCGGGTAACTGAAGTCCGGGTAGTCGCGCGGACGCTCGCGGCCGAAGACCGGCTTGGCGAGCCAGCTCGTCGCCCGGCACAGCACGAGCAGCGTCAGCACCCGCACCACGATCCACGCTCGCTGGTCGTCCCGGCGCCAGAGCACCAGTGCGGCGATGCCGAGGGCCAGGGCGAGCACCACCGGCAGCACGGGCCCCAGCACGGCGCTCACGACCTCGGCCACGACACCGGCGGGACCGGTCCAGGTGTCGTGCAGCGCGTCGCCGAGCAGTGCGTCCAGTCCGCGAGGCCGGTCGCTCACGAACACGCCGAGCACCAGGAACGCCGCGAGCAGCAGCGTGCCGAGGACGAGGGAACGCCGGGCGCTCACAGCACCGCCGTGAGCGCCTCGTCGAGTCCCGGGTGGCCGAAGTCGAAGCCCGCGTCGAGGAGCCTGCGAGGCACGGCTCGCGGCCCGCTCAGGATCATCTCGTCGGCCGACTCGCCCAGCGCGACCCGCAACGCGATGCCGGGCACCCACCACGGCGCGGGCCGGTGCAGGGCGCGGCCGAGCGCGCGCGTGAACTCGGCGTTGGTCACCGGCTCGGGAGCGGAGAGGTTCACCGGGCCGCGCACGTCGTCGTGCTCGAGCACGAACCGGATCGCGGCGAGCTGGTCGGGCAGGCTGATCCACGGGAAGTACTGCGTGCCGTCGCCCAGCCGCCCGCCGAGGCCGAACCGGAACAGTGGCTTGAGCGGGCCGAGCAGCCCGCCCTTGCCGCTGAGCACGGGAGCGTTGCGCAGCAGCACCACGCGCGCGCCCGCCTTGGCGGCCGGCGCCGTGGCCGCCTCCCACGACACGCACAGCTCCGGCAGGAACCCGGTGCCCGACGGCAGCGACTCGTCGGCCTCGCGCTCGCCGGTGTCGCCGTAGTAGTGCGCGCCGGAGGAGTTCACCAGCACCCCGATGCCGTGCTCCGCGACGGCCTCGGCGAGTACCTCCGTCGGCTCGATCCTGCTGTCGGTGAGCACCTGCTTGCGGGCTCCGCTCCACCGGCCCGAGGCCAGCGGGGCGCCGCACAGGTTCACCACGGCGTCCACGCCGTCGAAGGTGCCGGGGTCGATGCGCCCGGCGGGCGGGTCCCAGCTCCGTTCGTCACCGGCGCGGGTGTCGCGGCGCACCAGCCGCAGCACCTCGTGCCCCGCCTCGCGCAGCCGAGGGACGAGTGCGCTTCCGATCAGACCACTGGATCCGGCGACGATGACTCGCATGGGTCCACCTTAGAGAGACACAGTGAAGGGGCGCCCACCAAAGGTGGACGCCCCTTCACTCAGATGTGACTCAGAGGCCGAGCTCGTCCTCGAAGTTGCCTTCCTCGAGACGCTGCTTGACCGTCGTGAGGAACCGGCCCGCGTCCGCACCGTCGACGAGACGGTGGTCGTACGTGAGCGGCAGGTAGGCCATCGACCGGATGGCGATGGTGTCGTTGCCGTCCGCGTCGGCGGTGACCACCGGACGCCGGACGACCGCGCCCGTGCCGAGCATGCCGGACTGCGGCTGCACGATGATCGGCGTGTCGAACAGGGCACCGTTGCTGCCGATGTTCGTGATCGTGAACGTGCCACCGGTGAGCTCGTCCGGCGTGACCTTGTTGTTGCGCGCCCGCTCCGCCAGGTCGGCGATGCGGTGCGCGAGGCCGGCCAGGCTCAGCTCGCCCGCGTCGTGGATCACCACGGAGAGCAGACCACGCTCGGTGTCCACGGCGATGCCGAGGTTGATCGCACCGTGGTAGGTGATCTCCTTGGTGTCCTCGTTGTACGAGGCGTTGACGTTCGGGTGCTGCTTGAGCGCCTCCACCGTGGCCTTGGCGAAGAACGGCAGGAACGTGAGGTTCACGCCCTCGCGCTCGCGGAACGCACCCTTCGCCTGCTTGCGCAGCTTGGCGATCTTGGTGACGTCGACCTCGTGCACCTGGGTGAGCTGAGCCGACAGCTGCAGCGATTCCCTGGTCTTGGTCGCCGTGATCTGCCGGATGCGGCTGGCCTTCTGCACGGTGCCCCGCAGCGCGGCCTTCTCCGCGTCCGAGACCGGAGCGGGCTTGGCGGGCGCCTGTGCGGCCGGGGCCGCCGCGGCGGCGGGCTGCGCGGCGGGCGCGGGCGCCTGCTCACGCTGCTTCTCCTCGACCGCGGCCAAAACGTCCTGCTTGCGGATCCGACCGCCGACACCGGTGCCGGTGAGGCTGTTCAGGTCGATGTCGTGCTCAGCGGCGAGCTTGCGCACCAGCGGGGTGACGTACGGCGTCGCGGCGCCGTCCCCACTCGGAGCGGCCTGCTTCTGCGGGGCCGCCTGCGCGGGCTGAGCCTGAGGCGCGGGCGCTGCCGGAGCGGGGGTCTCCTGCTTCGGCTGGGCGGGCTGGGCCTGCGGGGCCGGCTGGGCCTGCGGGGCGGGCGCCTGCGGCTCCGGCTGCGTGGGCTGGGCCGGGGCCGAGCTCGCCGCGCTGGCGTCGCCGATCACGGCCAGCTGGCCGCCGACCTCGACGGTCTCGTCCTCGTTCACCGAGATCTCGAGCACCGTGCCCGCGACGGGGGAGGGGACCTCGGTGTCGACCTTGTCGGTGGAGATCTCGAGCAGCGGCTCGTCGACGGCGATGGTGTCGCCGACCTGCTTGAGCCACCGGGTGACGGTGCCCTCGGTGACGCTCTCGCCCAGCTCGGGCAGCGTCACCGGGGTGCCGGAGGCCTGGCCGGACGGAGCCGCCGGAGCCGCCGGAGCCGCCGGAGCCGACGCCGCCGGGGCGGGCTCGGGCTCCGGCTGGGCCTGCGGCTCGGGCTGTGCGGGCGCCTCCTCGGCCTGCGGCGCTGGCGCGGCGGCGCCTCCACCGGAGCCGTCGTCGATCACCGCGAGCTCACCGCCGACCTCGACGGTCTCGTCCTCCTGGGCGACGATCTTCTGCACCGTGCCCGCGACGGGGGAGGGGACCTCGGTGTCGACCTTGTCGGTGGAGATCTCGAGCAACGGCTCGTCGACCGCGACCGAGTCACCCTCTTGCTTCAACCACCGGGTGACCGTGCCCTCCGTGACGCTCTCACCGAGCTCCGGCAATGTGACGGAGTACGCCATCGTTCGCTGACTCCCTTGACTGTTTCTGATGTGGGCTGGTTCTGAGGCGTCCGACGTCAGCCGTGCGTGTGCAGCGGCTTGCCGGCGAGGGCAAGGTGAGCTTCGCCGAGGGCCTCGGTCTGGGTCGGGTGGGCGTGGATGAGCGGGGCGACGTCCTCGGGGAACGCCTCCCAGTTGTAGATCAGCTGCGCTTCGCCGATCAGCTCGCCGACGCGGTCGCCCACGAGGTGCAGGCCGACGACGGGACCGTCGGGGGCCTTGACCAGCTTCACAGCGCCGGAGGTCTTCAGGATCTGGCTCTTGCCGTTACCGGCCAGGTCGTAGGTCAGCGTCACGACGTCGTTGCCGTACTGCTCCTTGGCCGCGGCCTCGGTGAGGCCGACCGAGGCGACCTCGGGGTGCGAGTAGGTGACGCGCGGGATGCCCGCCTCGTCGATGGGCTTGGGGTCGAGCCCCGCGATGTGCTCGGCGACCAGGATGCCCTGCTGGAAGCCGCGGTGCGCGAGCTGCAGGCCCGGCACGATGTCGCCGACCGCGTAGACGTTCGGCAGGTTGGTGCGCAGCATCTCGTCGGTCGGCACGAAGCCGCGGTCCATCGTGATGCCGGCTTCCTCGTAGCCGTGGCCCGCGGTGTTGGGGCCGCGGCCGACGGCGACGAGCAGCAGGTCGGCCTCCAGCGTCTCGCCGGACTCCAGCGACACGCTCACGCCGTTGTCGTCCTGCTTCGCGCCGGTGAACTTGACGCCGGTCTTGAAGGCGATCTTGCGGCGGCGGAACGCACGCTCGATCTGCTTGGAGGCGAACTCGTCCTCGTTGGGCACCAGGCGGGGGAGTGCCTCGACGATGGTCACCTCGGTGCCGAACGAGGCCCAGACGCTGGCGAACTCGACGCCGATGACGCCGCCGCCCAGCACCACGGCCTTCTTCGGGACGTAGTCGAGCTTCAGGGCGTCCTCGCTGGCGATGACCCGCCCACCGAGCTCGAGGCCGGGCAGCGACTTGGAGTACGAACCGGTGGCGAGCACCACGTTCTTGCCCGTGTAGTTCTTGCCGTCGACGGTCACGGTGGTGCCGCCGGCGAAGGTGCCGGTGCCCTCGACATAATTGATCTTGTGGGCCTTGGCGAGGCCCTGCAGACCCTTGTAGAGGCGGGTGATGACCCCGTCCTTGTACTTGTGCACTCCGGCCATGTCCACGCCCTCGAGGACGGACTTGACGCCGAACTGCTCGCCGTCGCGGGCCGAGTCGGCGACCTCGGCGGCGTGCAGCAGCGCCTTGGTCGGGATGCATCCGCGGTGCAAGCAGGTGCCGCCCAGCTTGTCCTTCTCGATCAACGTGACGGAAAGGCCCAGCTCGGCGGCGCGGAACGCCGCGGCGTAGCCGCCCGATCCGCCACCCAGGATCACCAGGTCGGCTTCAGCGTCGGTCACTTCTCAAACTCCTCGGCAGGCAGCGTCGATGCGGTTCACGGGCGCCGTGGTGCGCTCATCACACCTCATCTTGTCACCTCGCCTGACACGCTTGCGACCTA
This sequence comes from Prauserella cavernicola, assembly GCF_016595675.1. Classification (GTDB taxonomy): domain Bacteria; phylum Actinomycetota; class Actinomycetes; order Mycobacteriales; family Pseudonocardiaceae; genus Prauserella_A; species Prauserella_A cavernicola. The sequence continues at coordinate 16,988 of NZ_JAENJH010000004.1, forward strand.
GTGCTGCCGATGTGGCGGACACGTCGTTCCCATCCCGGGATAATGATCGTGGGGACGACGGAAAGAGAGGTGGTCGGCGTGGGGCTGTTCGATTCGCTGCGCAGAAAAAACAAGGGATCTTCGAAGCCGGGAACACTGCGAAAGTCCAGCTCGGCGGACACACGGCACCTGGACGAGTGGGCCGCCTCCAGGCGTGGGGTGGAGGCGTTCGTCGAGCCGAAGACCACTGTCACCGACACCACTGTGGTGCTGGTCGCACACGACGGCGAGTGGACGCGGAGGCGCATCGGCAGTCTCGGTGCGGCCCAGGACTTCGGCCGGAAGCGCTCGATTCCGGTCTACGAGGTCGCCAAGACCGGTTACCCGCAGCGCATGCGCGAGTACACCGAGCGGCAGAAGATCATCGAGCGCAGGCGGCGGGATTCCGGCAGCTAGACGCTGGCCTCCAGCAGCCGGAGGTGCTCTTCGAGCAGTGCGCGGACGCCCGGATGGGTGGTGGTCCCGAACAGGTCGTCCGACTCGAGGACCTCACCGGTGTCCGGGCGCAGCACGATGCCCTCCGGCTCGCTGATCACGATCCCGCCCTCGGTGACCGCCAGCTCGGAGACCCCGAGCAGCCGGGGGAACACCACGTCGGCGCGCAGGCCGTCGCACGTCAGCAGGAGCTCCCGGTAGTCGGCGGGCAGCGCCCGGCCGAGCCTGCGTTCCACGGCGGCGATCGCGGCCGGGGTCGCGGGCGGCGGCACCGCGCCGGGTTCGCCGCGCAGTCGCATGATCTCGGCGACCAGGTCGCGCCAGCCCCTGCGTTCGCCGCTCTCGGCGCGGTAGCGGGCTGCGAGCGCCGCGACGAGCGTTCCCGTGTAGTCGCTCGCCCACTCCGCCGGCACGCCCAGCGCGCCGCGGAGCAGCAGCGGCGCCAGGTCGCGGCACGCGGCCAGCGTCGCCACGTCGGGCCTGCTCGTCTCACCCGCCCGCTGCGCCCACCGGCCCAGTGCCTCCGTGGCGGCTTCGACGTCGCCCTGGTCGGCGGCCGTCTGTGCCTCCGCCGTGATCGCCCGCAGCGGGTCCCTGCTCTCCTTGGCGAGGTGCGCGCGCTGTGCCTCCGCCTCGGCGTCGAGGTCGAGCGGCGACAGCTCGCCCGCCCAGTCCGGGGTCTCGCCCCTGGCCGCGAACAGCATCGCCCAGGCCCTGGCGGTGAGCGCGTCGGCCGCGAGCCTGCTCGCCTCGCGGCCGCTCACCGCCTGCCAGTGCGTGACCAGCCGGTCGGACTCGGCCGGGGCGCCCGCGCACGCGAGCAGGAGCGCCTCGGCCGAGACCACCGCGTCGACAGCGTCGTCGGTGGCCGTGAGCACCTTGTGCACGGCCGTCTCGACGTAGCCCTCGGGTTCGGTCACCCGTTGTCGGCGATGTCCGCGAGCACCGCGGCGATCGTGCGCACCGGGACGCCCGTGCCGCCCTTGCCGGTGTAGCCCCACGGGCTGCCCGAGTTGTACGCGGGACCCGCGATGTCGATGTGGGCCCACGGCAGGTCCTCGGCGACGAACTCGCGCAGGAAGATCCCCGCGGCGAGCATGCCGCCCCAGCGGGAGCCGGTGACGTTGGCGAGGTCCGCGAGCTTGGAGTCCAGTTCGCCGCGCAGCTCCTCCGGCAGCGGCATCGCCCAGCCGTTCTCACCCGTGGCCTGCGCGATCGTGGCCACGCGGTCGCGGAACTCGTCGGAGCCCATGACACCGGGGGTGCGGTTGCCGAGCGCGACCATCTGCGCGCCGGTGAGCGTGGACGTCTCGATCAGGTAGTCCGGGTCGTCCTCCGCCGCGCGCACGATCGCGTCGGCCAGCACGAGCCTGCCCTCGGCGTCGGTGTTGAGCACCTCGACGGTCTTGCCGCCGTACATGGTGAGCACGTCGCCGGGCCGGTACGAGGTGCCCGAGGGCATGTTCTCGGCGAGCGGCAGGTACGCCGTGATCTCGAGCGGGTACTTGAGCTTCGCGGCGAGCACGATCGAGGCGAGCACCGCGGCGGCCCCGGACATGTCCGAGGTCATGTGGTCCATGTTCGCGGCGGGCTTGAGCGAGATGCCGCCGGTGTCGAACGTGATGCCCTTGCCGACCAGCGCGACCTTCTTCTTGGCCTTCGGGCCGCGGTAGGACAGGCGCACGAGCCGCGGCTGGCGCGACGAGCCGCCGCCGACGCCGAGGATGCCGCCGTAGCCCTTGCGCTTGAGCTGCTTCTCGTCCAGCACCTCGATGTCGAGGCCCGCGCCCTCGGCCAGCTTCCTCGCGCGGTCGGCGAACGAGCCGGGGAAGAGGTCGTTGGGCGGGGTGTTCACCAGGTCGCGCGCGGCCAGCACCGACTCCGCGATGGCGGTGGCCGCCTTGAGCGTGGCGCGGTGCTCGCGCGCGGAGCCCTCGGCCGGGCTCACGACGTCCACCGTGGACACCGGGGCGTCGCCGGGCTCCGACTTGTACGCGGTGAAGGAGTAGGCGCCGAGCACGGTGCCCTCGACGGCGGCCTGGAGGTCCACGGCGGACAGCGTGGTGAGCGCCCTGGCGGTGCCTGTCAGCGCGCGGCCCGACGCGCCCGCGGCGCGGCGCACCTGCTCCCGCGTCGGCTCCGGCTTGCCGAGGCCGACGGCCAGCACGACGCCCGCGGGCAGCTTGCCCAGCGTCGGGACCTTGACGACCTCCTCGGCCTTGCCGGTGGCGCCGAGCGTGCGCAGCACGTCGGCCAGTGTGCCGCCCAGCGCCGCGTCGACCGCCTCGGCGCCAGGGGCCAGCTCGAGCCCGTTCGCGCCCTGGACGGTGCCGACGACGACCGCCTCCGCGCGGGTCTTGCCGAGCACGGCCTCGGTGTTCTCGGACAGGGCAAGCTTCGGCACGCTCACGTCAGGCTCCTCGTCGTTCACGAATCTTCTCCGCCATGCTATTGACGGCGTCACGACCCGGGAGAGGTAGGTGCGAGCGTGCAGGTCGGTGCGGGCATTCTCGGCGCGCTCGCCGTCGCGTCCTCGGCGGCGGGGTGGTGGCTGCTCGGCGGGGTCGCGCTCGCCGCCGCGCTGGCGTTCTGTGCTCAGTGGACGGTGCCGGAAGCGGAGGGCAGGTCGGCCACGCTGTACCTCGGTCTGCGCGTGACGGCGGGGCTCGCCCGCGGCGCCTTCTTCGCCGCGGTGCTGACGGCCTACGCGGTGCCCGGCTCGCCGTGGCTGGGCGTGGGCGCCCTGGTGCTCTTGATCGCCGTCGCCGACCTGGCCGGCATGGGCATCGGCGACTACTGGCGCCGCTGGATCACTGGGCTGCTCATCGCCGCCGGCGCCGCGTTCGTGGCCGTCAGCGTCGCCATCGCGCCCGCCACCGAAGTCAGCGGCCCCGGACTGCCGAGTCCCACCGGGATGCTGCTCGCCGCCGCCGTGCTCTTCCCGCTCGTCACGGGACTCACGCGCGGGCGGCTCGCCACCGCGACGGTGGTCGTGCTCGCGGTCGGCGCGGCGGCGCTGTACCAGCTCGGGCCCGACCGGCTGGGGCTCTCGGTGACGTCGTTGCGCGACGCGCTCGCCGCCGCCGACGCGGAGGCACTGCAACCCGTGCTCGGCGCCGTCGTGGTGCTGGCGACCGTGACCGCCGCGCTGGCCGCGCTCACCGCCGCGCGGGAGGAACTGGTGCCGCGCAACCGGGTGGCGGGCACTCTCGGCTGTGCGCTGATCATCGGCCTGCTCGCGGTGCTGCTCGGCCCGGGCGGCGCGCTGTTCGTCGCCGCGGCGCTCGCGCTGGCCGAGGCACTCGCCGCCGCGATCCTGACCAGGGAACGCACGGTGCCCGCGGTGGCGACGGCCGCGCTGTCGGTGGCGTTGTTCGCCGGGCTGGTGTTCGGCGCGTGAGGTGGCTGCCGGGACAGACCGCGGTGCTGAGTTTCGTGCGTCCCGACTCCAGCGTCGGTCAACAGCACCCGCTGCGGGTGCTCGCCGACGACGGCGCCCGGCTGCTCGGCTGGTTGCCCGAGGGCACCCGGATCGTCGGCAGCAGGCTCGCCGACGGCAGGGACCAGCGGGAGGCGCCGCTGGAGGAGCGCTTCACGACGCCGCGGGTGCGGGTGCGCGACCACTGGCGGGGCACGTCGACGCTGCGGCTCGTGTGCGAGGGCGTGTGGTCGTCGGTGTGGTGGTTCTTCGACGAGCGGGGCGACTTCACCGGCTGGTACGTGAACCTGGAGATCCCGCTCGGCAGGGACGCGCTCGGTCCGAAGCGGATCGACGGGGTGCTGGACGTGGCCGTGGACCCGGACCGGAGCTGGGCGTGGAAGGACGAGGACGAGGCGCAGGCGGCGCTGCGGGCCGGCAGGCTCACCGAAGCCGAGCTGGCGCTGCTGCGTGAGGAGGGCCTGCGCTATGTGGCGCTGGCCGAGGCGGGGGAGTTCCCCTTCGACGGCACCTACACCGACTTCCGGCCCGACCCGGCGTGGCCGAGGCCCGAGCTGCCCGGTGAGCTGCTGCGCGACCTCTGAGGCCGGGTGAGGCCGGTCAGGCCATCAGGTAGGTGAGACCGAACAGCGCGGCGGTGGCCACGAGCAGCGCCACGAGCGACTTGGCGGGCAGGTCGCGCGGGAAGACCTTGCCGTGCAGGTTCTTCCACCACACGAAGCCGAACACGGCCCCGATGATGCCGAGGAAGCCACCGAAGCCACCGGCCATGATGTAGCCGATCACCACGATGAGCCCTGCGGCGAAGGTCAGCAGCGCTGCGGCCGCGAAGGTCTTGGCGTCGGAGGCTGCGCCCGCGGACACGGTGTTGCCGCCCGCGGGAGTCAGAGGCTGGTGGCTCACACCTCCATCGTAGAGCCCTGGCAGATGCTCTGACTTCCTACTAAAGCGATATGCTCATCGGCATGACTACCACGAGCCCGTTCAGTCGTACCCTCAGCGCGTCGCCCGCCTCGGCGGAGCGGGTAGCAGAGGTACTGGCCGCTCCGGGTTTCGGTACTCACTTCACCGACCACATGGTGACCGTCGAGTGGGACACCGAGCGTGGCTGGCACGACGCCCGCGTCCGCCCCTACGAGGGATTCTCGCTCGACCCCGCCACGTCCGTGCTGCACTACGGGCAGGCGATCTTCGAGGGGCTCAAGGCCTACCGGCAGCCCGACGGCTCGATCAGGGCGTTCCGGCCCGAGCAGAACGCGGCGCGGTTCCGTCGCTCCGCGGCCAGGCTCGCGATGCCGGAGCTGCCCGACGAGCTGTTCCTCGGCTCGATCCACGAGCTCGTCGGCGTCGACGAGCGCTGGGTGCCGACGCGGCAGGGCGACGCGCTCTACCTGCGCCCGTTCATGATCTCGACCGAGGCCGGGCTCGGCGTGAACCGGCCGTCGGGCTCCTACCTGTACTCGCTCATCGCCTCGCCCGCCGGCACCTACTTCACCGGTGGCGTGAAGCCGGTCAGCGTGTGGCTGTCCACCGAGTACGTGCGCGCCGCTCCCGGCGGCACGGGCTTCGCGAAGTGCGCCGGCAACTACGCGGCGTCCTTCGTGGCGCAGGCACAGGCGACGGAGCAGGGCTGCGACCAGGTGGTGTGGCTCGACGCGGTCGAGCGCCGCTGGGTCGAGGAGATGGGCGGGATGAACCTGTTCTTCGTCTTCGGCTCCGGTGCCGACGCGAAGGTGGTGACGCCCGAGCTGAGCGGTTCGCTGCTGCCCGGCGTCACCCGCGACACGCTGCTGCGGCTGGCCTCGGACTTCGGCCACGAGGTGGAGGAGCGCAAGATCTCCACCGAGGAGTGGGAGAAGGCCGCCGCCTCGGGTGAGCTGACGGAGGTGTTCGCGTGCGGCACCGCCGCCGTGATCACGCCGGTGGGCCGGGTCAAGCACGCCGAGGGCGAGTTCACGATCTCCGGTGGCAAGCCGGGTGAGCTCACCATGCGCCTGCGCGAGGAGCTCACCGGTATCCAGGAGGGCGTCCGCCCTGACCCCCACGGCTGGATGCACACGCTGGCCTGACCGCGAGTTCGACGCTCCGGACCGCCAACCGTGCGGTCCGGAGCGTTGCGCGTTCAGGCCGGGCCGGGCAGCGACACCTGGCTGAAGGACGCCATCTCCGACAGCAGCCGCACCGACGCCGACAGCAGCGGCAGCGCCGCGCTCGCCCCGGCGCCGGTGCCGAGGCGGATGCCGAGGTCGAGCACCGGCTCCAGATCGAGGTGGTCGAGCGCCAGCACCTGCGCCGGTTCCGTCGAGCGGTGCGCGGCGAGCCACCACGAGCGCGCGCCCGGCGCGAACTCCTCGGCCACCAGCGCGGCAGCGGCGGCGGGCAGTCCGTCGATCAGCACCGGCGTGCGGCGTACCGCGGCCTGGGCGAGGAAACCCGCCATCGCGGCGAGATCAGCGCCGCCCACGGCGCGCAGCAACTCCACCGGGTCGGACAGCACGGGCCTGGCGCGGCGCAGGGCGTCGCGCACCACGACGCACTTGCGCATCCAGCCGTTGTCGTCGACGCCGGAGCCCCTGCCGATCACGGCCACCGGCTCCGTGCCGGTCAGTGCGGCGACGAGCGTCGAGGACGGCGTGGTGACGCCGACCCCGAGGTCGGCGGGCACCAGCAGATCGGCGCCTGCGTCCACCTCGGCGTCGGCCACGCGCATGCCGACGCGCACGGCGGCCTCGGCCTGCTCGGCGGTGAGGGCGTCCTCGGAGTCGATCGAGCCGGAGCCCCTGCGGATCTTGAACTCGTCCTCGTCGTCGGAGTCCACCGCCACGTCCACGACCCGCAGGCCCGCGCCGGCCACGTCGGCGACCACGTTGAGCGCGGTGCCTCCGTCGTGCAGCGCGGCGAGCATCTGCCCGGTCATCGCGGGCTGGAAGGCGGAGACGCCCTTGGCGGCGATCCCGTGGTCGCCGGCGAACACGACCACGCGCATGCGCTTGAGCGGGCGGGGCGGCGACTGGCCCTGGCACGCGGCGATCCACGCGCCCAGGTCCTCCAGTTTGCCGAGCGAACCTTCGGGTTTCAGCAGCAGGCCGTGGCGTCGGAGGGCGTCGCCACGCGCGATCTCGTCGGGGTGGGGGACGTCAGCGAACTCGATGGGCACAGCGGTCAAGTTACCGCGCGCCACCCGGGTGCAGGGCCCTGGCCAGCGAGCTGAGCGCGGACGTGGCCGCACGCCCGGGTCATGGGGGAGCGAACTCGTATGATTCCGCTGTGGTGGAACCGAAAGCGGCGGGCGTGGTGCTCGCCAGCGGGGCGGGTACCCGCGTGGGCGCCGCACTGAACAAGGTCTATCTGCCGCTCGCGGGGCGCCGGCTGGTGTCGTGGTCGCTCACCGCGTTCGCCCGCGTTCCCGACGTCGGGGTGCTGGTGCTGGTGGCCAGGCCGCAGGACGACGAGCTCGTCGCGTCGGTGCTGGAGCGCGAGGTCGACGGCGTCGAGGTGGAGGTCGTCCACGGCGGAGAGACGCGGCAGGACTCCGAGCTGCGGGCACTGCGTCACCTCGCGGGCCGCATCGACGACGGGGCGATCGACACCGTCCTGCTGCACGACGGGGCGCGCCCGCTGGTGAGCCCGGCGCTGATCACCGACGTGCTGCGCGCGGCGAGGGAGCACGGCGGTGCGATCCCGGGGCTGCCGGCCGAGGACATCGTGGCCGTCGGGGACGACGGCGTCGTGCTGGCCGAGCAGGACTCCGCGACGTTGGTCAGGGCGCAGACCCCGCAGGGCTTCCGCGCCGCGCCACTGCTGGCCGCCTACGAACAGGCCGCGCGCGAACGGTTCCTCGGCACCGACACCGCCTCCTGCATGGAGCGGTACTCCGGACTGCCCGTGCACTGGGTCCGCGGCGAGCAACGGAACTTCAAGATCACCTACCCGCACGATCTCGTGGTCGCCGAGCAGGTGCTCGCGACCGAGCCGTCGCGCGCGGGGGCCGCGCGCGACGGCTGAGGTCCCTACGGGCTCGTCGTGAGCCGCGAGTCGCTCTCGACGACGCCGTCGAGCGCCTCGTCGATCGCGGTCAGCAGGTCGGCCTCCAGCCGCACGCCGGCGGCCTTGACGTTCTCGTGCACCTGCTCGGGGCGCGAGGCACCGATGATCGCCGCGGCCACGTTGGTGTTCTGCAGCACCCACGCCACCGCGAGCTGCGCGAGCGACAGACCCGCCTGGTCGGCCAGCGGGCGCAGCCGCTCGACGCGGTCGAGCATCTCGTCGCGCAGGAACCGGGTGACCAGGTTCGCGCCGCCGTTCTCGTCGGTGGCCCGTGAACCCTCGGGCGGCGCTTGACCACGGCGGTATTTGCCGGTGAGCACGCCCTGCGCGATGGGCGACCACACGATCTGGCTCAGGCCCTCGCGCTCGCAGGTGGGCACCACGTGTTCCTCGATGACGCGGTGCAGCATGTTGTACTGCGGCTGGTTGGACACGAACGGCACCTTCAGCTCACGCGCGAGCGCGGCGCCCCGCGTGATCTGCTCCGCGGTCCACTCGGACACACCGACGTAGAGCACCTTGCCCTGCCGCACGAGGTCGGCGAAGGCGAGCATCGTCTCCTCGAGCGGCACCGTGCGGTCGAAGCGGTGTGCCTGGTAGAGGTCGACGTAGTCGGTGCCGAGACGCTTCAGCGACCCGTGGGCCGCCTCCATGATGTGCTTGCGGCCGAGGCCTTTGTCGTTGGGCCCTCGGGGGCCGGTCGGCCCGAAGACCTTGGTGCAGATCTCCAGGCTCTCGCGACGCTGCCCGGCGAGCCCTCGGCCGAGGACCGACTCGGCGGCCGTGTTGGCGTAGACGTCGGCGGTGTCGAAGGTGGTGATGCCGGCCTCGAGCGCGGCCTTGATGCAGGACTGGGCCTGCTCTTCCTCGACCTGCGAACCGTGGGTGAGCCAGTTGCCGTACGCGATCTCGCTGATCGAGAGACCGCTGCGGCCAAGACGACGAAACTCCATGACCGGGAGCCTAGCCGCGAATAGTTCGCATTGCTAACGACCTGGAGTCGCTCCAGGTGCGCCGGTCTACGGAATCGGGTCGCCCGGCTTGATCCGCGGCTTCGGCATGCGCAGCCTGCGCACCTGGCTGGCCCTGACGAACGCGTACCAGCCGATCGAGCCGCCCTTGACGACCTCGTTCGGGAAGCGCTCGCGCGCCAGCCTCGCGATCTTGCGGCCGTTGAGGAAGCCCTCGACGATCATGCCGAGCAGCATCACGGTGGTCACCAGCGTCGCGTACTGCTGGACGGCGGGCACCGGCACGAGCAGGGACACGAACACCAGGATCGCGAGCGGCATGAACAGCCCGAGAATGTTGCGCCGCGAGTCGACCAGGTCGCGCACGTAGGCCTTGACCGGGCCGCGGTCGCGCGGCAGCAGGTAGCGCTCGTCGCCCGCCATCATGCGGTCGCGGCGCTCCTTGGCGGCGGCGCGGCGATCCTCCTTGCTCACCGGGTTCTGCTTGCGCAGCTCCCGGTTGCGGCGGATCGCCTCGCGCGTGGTGCGCGGCGGCGGGGCGACGGGACCACGGCGTTTGCCCTCGGCCTCACGCCGTTTCGGCGTCGCCTTGCCCTTGCTCGGCGTGTACCCCCGGCTGCCGTGAGATTCGCCGACGCCCTCGACCTCGACGGCGTCGGCCTCGGCAGGGGCCTCTTCAGTGGTGTTGCGGCGCAGGAACCTCACCTCACCAGGGTATTGCAGCGCTCACTGCGCATGTTCAGCCGGTCGAAAGATGTGTCACCATGGAGCGTGGGGAACAGAACGGGAGCCGGAGTTGTTGCCGCCGGTAACCGCCCCGTGAACAGACCTTGAGGGAGAGTCATGACGACCGCTGAGCAGAACACCGCCGCCGAGGCCGGCGAGACCACGCACGGCGTCATTCTGACCGACGCCGCGGCCACGAAGGCGAAGGCGCTGCTCGATCAAGAGGGCCGCGACGACATGCACCTGCGGATCGCCGTGCAGCCCGGTGGCTGTGCAGGCCTGCGGTACCAGCTGTTCTTCGACGAGCGCACGCTGGACGGGGACCTCTTCCGCGACTTCAGCGGCCTGCGCGTCGCCGTCGACCGGATGAGCGCGCCGTACGTGCAGGGCGCCGAGATCGACTTCGTCGACAGCATCGAGAAGCAGGGCTTCACCATCGACAACCCGAACGCGGGCGGCTCCTGCGCCTGTGGCGACTCCTTCCACTGAGTCCTCCGCACGCGAGAAGGCGCCGGTCACGAACACTCGTGGTCGGCGCCTTTTTCGTGTCCGGACCAGGCGAAGGACCCCGGACACAACACAGGGGCCACGATCGCCGTTGACCGTGGCCCCTGCGAGTTCGAAGGATCGCCGTCAGACGTACTCGTCCAGATCGGCCACCTGTGCGTGGCAGGCGTCGTCCACCCGCCAGGGCTCTGCGGCGGCGACCGGCTCCGTCCCGGGGATCTCGGGCCGCGGGATCTCCGCGCAGTCCGCGATCAGTTCGGCCATGGTCTCGGGCTCGGTGGCGATGCTCACACGGGCAACGTAAGTGCTCGGCCGAATGCGCGACACCCTTACCCCTCGGTAGTCTCGCCCGGGAATCGAACCGTTACCCGTCTGGAGGACCGGTGGCAGTCAAGGACCGGATCGCGGTTTCGGGAAGCATCGCGACAGACCATCTGATGCACTTCCCGGGCCGGTTCGCCGAACAGCTCGTTCCGGAGCAGCTGCACCGCATCTCCCTGAGCTTCCTCGCCGACGACCTGGTGGTCCGCCGTGGCGGAATCGGCGCCAACATCGCGTTCGGGCTCGGGGTCCTCGGGGTCTCGCCCGTGCTCGTCGGCGCGGTCGGTGCCGACTTCGCCGACTACCGCGCATGGCTCGAGCGGCACGGCGTGGACACCTCCGGCGTGCACGTCTCCGACATCGCCCACACGGCGCGGTTCGTCTGCACCACCGACGAGGACCTGAACCAGATCGCCACGTTCTACGCGGGCGCGATGGCCGAGGCCCGCAACATCGAGCTCGAGCCCGTCGCCGCGCGTGCGGGCGGCCTCGGGCTGGTGCTGATCAGCCCGGACGACCCGGAGGCGATGCTGCGCCACGCCGCCGAGTGCAGGCAGCGCGGCTACACCTTCGCCGTCGACCCCTCGCAGCAGCTGGCCAGGATGGACGGCGCCCAGGTGCGCTCGTTCGTCGCGGGCGCGCACTACCTGTTCAGCAACGACTACGAGTGGGAACTGCTGCTGCAGAAGACCGGCTGGACCGAGCAGGACGTGCTCAGCCGCGTCGGGATGCGCGTGACCACGCTGGGCGAGAAGGGCGTCGAGATCGTCTCGGCCGACGGTGCCTCGCTGCAGGTCGGTGCCGTGCCCGAGACCGCGAAGGCGGACCCGACGGGCGTCGGTGACGCCTTCCGCGCCGGCTTCCTCGCCGGCCGGGACTACGGCCTCGGGCTGGAGCGCTCGGCGCAGCTCGGCTCGCTCGCGGCGGTGCTCGTGCTGGAGACCATCGGCACGCAGGAGTGGCTCTTCGACCGCGAGACCGCGCTCGCGCGGCTGACGGGCGCGTTCGGCGCCGACGCGGCCGCCGAGATCGGCGCTGTGCTGCCCCGCTGAGCCGGACCGGCGGTCGGTTCTTTTCTCACCTCCTGGGATGACGCTTGTTGTCCCGGTTCACATCCACTTAATGTGCGCATCACATCGCGATTTCCGTGCCACATTGTGGGCGATGTGCCGTGAGGAGGAACGAGAATGGGTGACGACCCGGTCGCCAGAGCCGTCGAGCTACGCGGGGTCACCATGGCCTACCGGGCCAGGGACGGCGACTACACCGCGGTGTCCGACGTGGACCTGGCCGTGGACAGGGGCCGGTTCGTCTCGGTCGTCGGGCCCACCGGGTGCGGCAAGTCGACCGTGCTGAACGCCGTCGCCGGGCTGTTGCCTCCCGCGGCGGGCGAGGTGCTGATCGAGGGACAGCCGCTGCGCGGGCTCAACCGCAAGGCCGGCTACATGTTCCAGCAGGACGGCCTGCTGCCGTGGAAGACCGTGCTCGACAACGTGGCCTTCGGGCTCCAGCTGCGCGGCACGAGCAAGAGCGAGCGCGACGAGCTCGCCAGGGACTGGATCACCAGGGTCGGCCTCGCCGGCTTCGAGGACTCCTACCCGCACCAGCTCTCCGGCGGCATGCGCAAGCGCACCGCGGTGGCGCAGACCTGGATCGGCGACCCCGAGATGCTGCTGATGGACGAGCCGTTCGGCGCGCTCGACGTCCAGACGCGCCAGGTGATGGAGAACGAGCTGCTGACGCTGTGGACGGGCACGGAGAAGACCGTGCTGTTCGTGACCCACGACCTCGACGAGGCGATTTCGCTGTCCGACGAGGTCGTGCTGCTCTCCGCGGGCCCGGCGAGCCGCATCGTCGGCACGTACCCGGTGGACCTGCCCCGGCCGCGCAACCTGCTCGACATCAGGACCAGCCCCGAGTTCACCGAGATCTACCGGGCCATCTGGTCGGACCTGCGGGACGAGGTGATGAAGACCTATGAGCGCATCGGTTGAGACGACTCCGGAGACCCGCACGACGGGCCCGGTCCGGCGCAAGCCCCGTCGCAAGCGCAGGCCCGCGGTGCTCATCACCCAGATCGCGGTGGCGGTCTTCGTGGTGCTCGGCTGGGAACTGTGCGCCCGCGCCGGGATCGTCGACGAGTTCTTCTTCTCCAAGCCCAGCGACATCGTGTCCCGCACCATCGACTGGTTCGCGACGGGCTCGATCTGGGAGCACCTGCAGATCACGCTCGTCGAGGCCGCGCTGGCACTGGTGATCGGTGGCCTGCTCGGCCTCGTCATCGGCTTCCTGCTGGCGCGCGTCGAGTTCATCGCCGCGGTGTTCGACCCCTACATCAAGGTGCTCAACGCACTGCCGAGGGTCGTGCTCGCGCCGATCTTCCTGCTGTGGTTCGGACTCGGCATCTGGTCCAAAGTGGCCTTCGGCGTCACGCTGGTGTTCTTCATCGTCTTCTTCAACACCTACCAGGGTGTGCGTGAGGTCGACCGGGTCGTGGTCGACAACGCGCGGATGCTCGGCGCGAAGGAAGGACAGCTGGTTCGCCACGTCCTGCTGCCGAGCGCGCTCACCTGGATCTTCTCCAGCCTGCACATCAGCGTCGGCTTCGCCATCGTCGGCGCCGTGGTCGGCGAGTACCTCGGAGCCTCGAAGGGTGTCGGTTACCTGATCTCGCAGGCGGAGGGAACGTTCGACACCACGGGTGTCTTCGCGGGCATGTTCGTGCTCTCCGCGGTGGTGCTCGTCGTCGACGTCGCCGTCAACCGCGTCGAGCGCTACCTGCTGCGCTGGAAGCCGTCCCAGGACAACAACTTCGGCGGAGGTCAACGATGATCAAGCGGATTCTCGCCCCGGTGCTCGCCGTGGTGCTGCTGTTGAGCGCGTGCCAGGCCAAGCCTGGCGAGCGCTCGGAGGGCGGTCAGCTCACTATCGGCGTCGGCGGCCAGCCGTTGCTGGTGTACCTGCCCACCACGTTGGCGCAGCGACTCGGTTACTACGAGGACGAGGGCCTCAACGTGACCCTGGAGGACCTGCAGGGTGGTTCCAAGGCGCTGCAGGCGTTGCAGGGCGGCAGCGTCGACGTGGTCAGCGGCTACTACGACCACGCCATCCAGATGGCGGCCAAGGACCGCGACGTCCAGTCGTTCGTCTCCATGCTGCGCTACCCGTCGCTCGTGATCGCGGTGTCGCCCAAGGCGAGCAAGCCGATCGAGTCGATCGCCGACCTCGCGGGCGCCAACGTGGGCGTGACCGCTCCCGGCTCGTCGACGGACTTCTTCCTGAAGTACCTGCTCGGCAAGGAAGGTCTGCCGGCCGACTCGGCGACCGTGCAGGCCGTCGGCGGAGACTCCAGCGCGGTCGCCGCGATGGAGCAGGGCCGCGTCGACGCCGCGGTGATGCTCGACCCGGCGTTCTCGTTGCTGCAGCAGCGAGTGGGCGCCGACGAGGTACAGGTCCTCACCGACACGAGGACGGCCGAGGGCGTCCAGGAGGACTTCGGCGTCTCGACCTACCCGGCGGCGGTGCTGTACTCCACGGGGCAGTGGCTGGAGAACAACGACGACAACGCGCGCAAGCTCGCCAAGGCGATCGTGCGCACACTCGAGTGGATCGACCAGCACTCCGCCGAGGAGATCGCCGCCGAGATGCCCGAGGAGTACGCGCAGGGCAACCGCGACGTCTACGTCGAGTCGATCGCGAAGGTCAAGGAGGCGTACTCCAAGGACGGCACCCTGGAGGCCGACGGAGCCGAGGCCGTGCGCGAGGTGCTGGCGCAGTTCATCCCCGAGGTCGAGCGGGCCGACATCGACGTCTCCACCACGTTCTCCAACGACTACCTGCCCTCGGAGACCAGCTGATTCTTTTGCAGCGCCCGTAACGGCCGCCGGAGTCGTGCGACTGGCCCCTCGAGGGGCTAGGAGGCACATCATGACCGGTAACCTGCTCGAACCCGCGTCCGTGGACCAACTGCGGAGCCGGTTCAACGGCCGCATCGTCACGCTCGACGACGGTGACTACGAGGACGTGCGCGCGATCTTCAACGCGATGATCGCCGCGCGACCGCAGGTGATCGCGCGCTGCGCCGACGCCGCCGACGTCGCGGCGGCGCTGGCGTTCGCGCGGGCCAACCGGCTGGAGGTCGCCGTGCGCTCGGGCGGGCACAGCGTGGCGGGGGCGAGCCTCGTCGACGGTGGCCTGGTGATCGACACCCGCCTGATGAACGACGCCACGGTCGACCCCGGCCGGGCAACGGTGCGCGTCGGCGGCGGCGCGAGCTGGGCCGACTTCGACCAGGCCGCCCAGCGGCACGGCCTGGCGGCCACGGGCGGGCGCGTGTCGACGACGGGTGTCGCCGGGCTCACGCTCGGCGGCGGATCCGGCTGGCTCGAGCGCAGGTTCGGGCTCGCCTGCGACAACCTGATCTCCGCCGAGCTCGTCACCGCCGACGGCCGCGTGGTCACGGCGAGCGAGGACCACAACCCCGAGCTGTTCTGGGGGCTGCACGGCGGTGGCGGCAACTTCGGCGTCGCGACGGCGCTGACGTTCCAGCTGCACCCGCTGCCGGAGTTCTCGATCGCGCTGCTGTTCTGGCCCGCCGAGCAGGGCCGATCCGTAGCGGCCGGCTACCGCGACCTGATGCGCGACGCGCCCGAGGAAGCGGGCGGGGGCATGCTCTTCCTCACCGGCCCGCCCGAGGACTTCGTGCCGCCACACCTGGTGGGCACGCTGTGCTGTGGCGTGCTCGTCACCTACTGCGGGCCGCAGGCCGCGCTGCGCGAGTTCGCCGCCCCGCTGCTCGCCGCCGAGCCGCACGGCCAGGTGGTCACCGACATCGGCTACGCCGACCTGCAGTGCATGCTCGACGACCCGCCCGGCTACCGGAACTACTGGTCGGACGAGCACGTGCGTGAGCTGCCCGACGAGGCGCTGGACCGGTTCTGCAGGCGGGCGTACGACATGGTCGTGCCCTCGCCGTCGCAGCACGCCCTGCTGCCGTGGGGCGGCGCGGTGACCAGGGGCCGTGACTGGCCCGGCTTCGACCGCACCGTGCCGTGGGCAGTGCACCCGCTCGGGCTGTGGGAGGACCCGGCCGACGACGACCGCGCGATCGCGTGGGCCCGCAACCTGCGCGCGGACATGCAGCCGTGGTCGAGCGGTGACGTCTACCTGAACTTCATCGGCGACGAGGGCGCCGACCGCGTGGTCGCGGGCTACGGCGAGGACAACTACCGCAGGCTCGCCAGGATCAAGGCGGAGTTCGACCCGGACAACGTCTTCAACCGCTGGCACGCGGTCCAACCGGCCGCCTGAACCCCCACAGGCCCCCACAGGTGCGGCCCCGCAAATGCGGTGAAGGGCACCTTTACTGCGTTGAATGCAGTAAAGGTGCCCTTCACCGCATCAGGGCTCAGAGCTTGACGGGGTACTGCGGTTCCGGGATCTCGGGCTTGATGCGGTTCTCGATGAAAATGCCGTGCCACAGCATGAACACCAGCAGCGCCCACAGCCGCCTGCTGTGATCCAGTGCGCCCGACTTGTGCTCGTCGAGCATCGCCTGCACGGCGGGCTTGTCGAGCAGGTCGCCGGTCTGCGAGTCGGCGATCACGCCGCGTGCCCAGTCGTACATCTCGTCGCGCAACCACACGCGGATCGGCACGGGGAAGCCGAGCTTGCGCCGGTTGAGCACGTGTGCGGGCACGATGCCGTCGAGTGCCCTGCGCAGCGCGAACTTCGTGGTCTCCTTGGTGATCTTCTGGTCGAGCGGGATCGACGACGCCACCCGGAAGACCTCGGAGTCGAGGAACGGCACCCGCAGCTCCAGCGAGTTGGCCATGGTGACCTTGTCGGCCTTCACCAGGATGTCGCCGCGCAGCCACGTGAACAGGTCCACGTGCTGCATGCGCGCCACCGGGTCCCAGCCGCGCGAGAGGTCGTACCAGGGTGCGGTGACGTCGCCGTGGCCGACGCCCTCGCGGAACGTCTTGAGCACGCCCCGGAGCTGGTCGTCGCGGAAGATCCGCGCGTTGCCGTAGTAGCGCTCCTCCAGCGACAGCGCGCCGCGGCGCAGCAGGTCCTTGCCTCGGGTGCCCTCCGGGATGCGCGACGACACCTTGCCGAGCAGCTTGCGGACGCCGCCCGGCACCTTCTCGAACGGCGCCAGCGACAGCGGCTCGCGGTAGATCGTGTAGCCGCCGAAGAGCTCGTCGGAACCCTCGCCGGAGAGCACGACCTTGACGCGCTTGCGGGCCTCGCGGGCGATGAACCACAGCGGCACGAGCGCCGGGTCGGCCACCGGGTCGTCGAGGTACCAGACGATCAGCGGGAGTGTGTCCATCATCTCGTCGGCGGACACGGTGCGCACCACGTGCTCGACGCCGATCGCCGCCGCGGACTCGGCCGCCACGTCGACCTCGGAGTAGCCCTCGCGCTCGAACCCGGTGGTGAAGGTGATCAGGTTCGGGTTGTGTTCCTTGGCCAGCGCGGCGATCGCGGTGGAGTCGATGCCTCCGGAGAGGAACGCGCCCACGGTGACGTCGGCGCGCATGTGCTTGGCCACCGAGTCGCGCATGACCTCGGCGATCTGCTCGTGCAGCGCCGCGACTTCGGCGGGGCCGGACACGGGCTTGGCCGTGAACTCGGGGGAGAAGTACCGCTCGGTCTTGACCTCGCCGCCCGGCTCCACCGTGAACGACGTGCCCGACTCGATCCTGCGGATGCCGCTGTGCAGCGACTCCGGCTCCGGCACGTACTGGAGCACCAGGTAGTGCTGCAGCGCCGTGCGGTCGAGCTCCTCGGCGACGGCGAGCGTGCTCGCCAGCTCCAGCAGGCTCTTCTTCTCGCTGGCGAACGCGACGCCGCCGGGGCCGGCGGAGTAGTAGAGGGGCTTGATGCCGAACGGGTCCCTCGCGCCGAAGACGACCTTGCGCTCGGAGTCCCAGATCAAGAACGCGAACATGCCGCGCAGCCGGCCGACCGCGGCTGGGCCGAGGTGGTGGTAGGCCGCGACGATGGACTCGGTGTCACCCTCTGTGGCGAACTTCGCACCGTGCTCGGCCGCGAGTTCCTCGCGCAGCTCGAGGTAGTTGTAGATCTCGCCGTTGAAGTTGATGGTGTAGCGGTCCGGGTTCTCCGGCGGACCCCAGGTCAGCGGCTGGTGGGAGTGCTCGACGTCGATGATGGCGAGCCGGTTGAAGCCGTAGACGACCTCACCGTCGGTCCAGGTGTCGGTCTCGTCGGGGCCGCGATGCCGCTGGCAGCGCAGTGCCTGGCCGACAGCGGGCCTGGCGTTCACCGCGTCGTTCTCGCTGGCACAAACCAGTCCAAGCAGGCCGCACACGCGTCTTCACACACCTTTTGCTCGTCGCCGCAACTCGAAGTCGTCAGTATGCCGGGGGACACACGGCCCCCGGCCGGGCGGGTCGCGGGACACCCCTTGGGCGGCGAGCCCGGCTATCTCGGCTAAAGTCCGGGGCGTCAGAGAGATCGGGCGAGGAGGCATCGCGGAGTGGGCGTTCCAGAGCGCACCCGGGGCAAACGACGGGGCAAGTCCGCCAAGGTTGCCGCGCTCGCCGGGCTAGTCGCCGTCACGGCGACCGGATGTTCCGGCGAAGAGATTTTGCGGTTCGGCTGGCCCGAGGGTGTCACGCCTGAAGCCGACCACATGCGAACCCTCTGGACGTGGTCCGTCGTCGCCGCACTCATCGTCGGCGTCATCGTGTGGGGCCTGATCTTCTGGAGCATCGCGTTCCACCGGAAGAAGAAGGACACCGTCGAGGCGCTGCCGCGCCAGTTCCAGTACAACGTGCCGCTGGAGCTGTTCTGCGTCGTCGTGCCCGTGGTCATGGTCTGCGTGCTGTTCTTCTTCACGGCCACCACCGAGAGCAAGGTGCTGGCGAAGGAGCCCGACCCCGAGGTGACCGTCGACGTCATTGCCTTCCAGTGGAACTGGGAGTTCGCCTACCCGGAGGAGCCCGAGACCGAGAACGGTCAGCGCGTCTCCACTGTCGGCAGCTCCACCGAGATCCCGCTGCTGGTGCTCCCGACGGACCGGAAGATCCAGTACAACCTGCGGTCGACCGACGTCATCCACTCGTTCTGGGTTCCGGAGTTCAACTTCAAGCGGGACGTCATGCCGTTCCCGGAGAAGAACAACCAGGACAACGTCTTCCAGAACACCATCGACCGTGAGGGTGCCTTCGTCGGCCGCTGCGCCGAGCTGTGCGGCACCTACCACGCGATGATGAACTTCGAGGTGCGTGCGCTGTCCCCGGACAAGTACGACCGCTACATCGAGCTGCGTACGCAGGTCAACGAGCAGTCGGGCCAGCCGAACACCGCCGCCGAGGCACTCAGCGTCCTGCAGGACGAGGGCTGTGGCGAGCTGTGCAGCCCGACCGCCACGACGACCGAGCCGTTCAACACGGACCGGACCCTGCGGACCGCGACCGGCTGAGTCCGGCCACATCCGCGAAGTAGCCCGAGCGAACCAGTAAGGACACGGCAATGAAGGTCGAAGCCCGGATTTTCGACATCGTCACGGTCTTCGCTTTCCTCGTAGCGATCGTCTACGCGGTGATGACCGGCTCCATGACGCGGGACGGCGTGGAGCCCATCGGGACGGTCGCGCTGCTCCTCACCGGCGCGCTCGCGCTGCTCGTGGGCAGCTACTTCCGGTTCGTGGCCCGGCGTATCGAGGCCAGGCCCGAGGACCGCGAGGAGGCCGAGGTCAGCGACGGTGCGGGTGAGCTGGGCTTCTTCAGCCCCGGCAGCTACTGGCCCGTGGCTCTGGCCGCCGCGGCCGCGATGGGCGGTCTCGCGCTGGCGTTCTTCCAGATCTGGCTGCTGATCTTCGCGATCATCGCGCTGCTGATCGCCATCGGCGGACTGGTCTTCGAGTACCACACCGGTCCCAGCCACTGAGGCTTGCCAGCAAGGCCCCTGTCGCTTCGGCGGCAGGGGCCTTTCTGCTGTCAGCAGGAGTTCCGTCTCCGGGCCGGCGCCATCGCGGCGACGAGCACGGCGAGCATCCCGGCGCCCTCGACGAGGCTCACGCGGTGGCCGTAGGCGAGCACGTCGACCAGCACCGCGACCACCGGGTAGACGTAGGACAGCAGCGCCACGGTCGTGGTCGGCAGCATGCCGACGCTGCCGTACATCAGCACGTACATCACCGCCGTGTGCACCGAGCCGAGCAACGCCAGCCACAGCAGCCCGCCCGGGTCGGACGGCAGCGGCGTGAACACCAGTGCCGGGGCCAGCAGGACCGTGCCGAGGCCCAGTTGGATCGCCGCGAGCAGGTGCGGCCGGAGGTGGCTCAGCTGCTTCGCGATCAGAGTGGCCCCGGCGTAGAGCACCGCGGCCGCCAGCGCGAGTGCCACACCGCCGAACGCGACGGCCGCCCTGGCGAGGTGCCCGCGCGTCACCTTCTCGCCCAGTAGCAGGGCAGCCAGACCGACCAGCAGCAGCGGCTGCGTGTGGTAGACGACCGTGCTGACCGAGATCGACGACAGCGCGTACGAGGCGAACAACAGCACCCAGTTGCCCACCAACAGCACGCCGCCGAGCGCGGCGAGGGCGAACTCGCGCCTGCTGAGCGTCAGTGCGGAGGGCCGCAACCAGCCGCGAGCCGCGCACCACACGGCGAGCAGCACGCCACCCACGAGGCAGCGCGCGAACGCCACCGCGGGCGCCTCGGCGCCGCTCTCCAGCACGACCGCCCCGATGGTTCCCGAGAGGGCCATCGCCGCCGTCAACTGCAGCAGCGCGTTCCGTGAGCCGTGCTCCGGGGCGGAGGGCCGGGTCGCCGCCGTTGTCGGTGTCGTTGTCGTCATGCGCTTCAGCCTCGACGGCCGGGCGCGAGCCGACGAGTGGCAGAGATGACATGGACCGCAAAGCTTGTGACAGCCTCGCGGTCATGCGCGTCGACAGGGTCGCCGTGGTGGTGGCGAACGAGGTCTCGCCGTTCGAGCTGGGAGTGGCGTGCGAGGTGTTCGGCACCGACCGCTCGGCCGCCGGGATGCCTGGCTGGGACTTCGCCGTGTGCTCACCGGAGGGTGAACCGGTACGCAGCTGGTCGGGCTTCGACGTGGGCGGCCTGAGGACTCTCGAGTTCGCGGCCTCGGCGGAGCTGCTCGTGGTGCCGACCTGCGCGCCCCGCACGAGCCCGCCCCCGGAACCGCTGCTGGCGGCGCTGCGCGACGCCCACGCCCGCGGCGCCTGGGTGGCGGGGTTCTGCTCCGGCGTCTTCTCGCTGGGCCACGCGGGCCTGCTCGACGACCGCGACTGCGCCGTGCACTGGGTGTACGAGCGGGAGTTCGCCCCTCGGTTCCCGTCGGCGAGGATCGACGCCGGCGCGCTCTACGCCGAGGACGACGGGGTGTTCACCAGCGCGGGCACGGTGGCGGCCGTGGACCTGTGCCTGCACCTCGTGCGCGAGCTGCGCGGCGTCGAGGCCGCCACGGCGCTGGCCCGCAGGATGGTCGCCTCGCCACACCGTCCCGGCGGGCAGGCCCAGTTCGTGCAGGCGCCCGTTCCGGAGGCGAAGGCGCCCGACGACGCAGTGCTCGCCGAGGTGCTGGAGTGGATCGAGCGCCGCCTCGACCAGCCGCTGACGGTCGCCGAGCTGGCCAGGCGCAGTGGACTGCGCCAGCGCTCGTTCCTGCGCCGCTTCGCGTCGGCGACCGGCACGACGCCGCACCGCTGGCTCACCGAGCGCAGGCTCGACCGCGCGCAGGGACTGCTCGAGAACGGCGGGCTCTCGGTGGAGGAGATCGCCGTGGCGTGCGGGTACTCCTCGGCGGCGGCGCTGCGCCACCAGTTCACGCGGCTGCGCGGAACCTCACCGAGTGCCTACCGGAAAACGTTCAGAGCGCCGACGAGAACTCGGCCCAGCGGCTGAGCAGGCTCGCCGCGGCGCCGGAGTCGATGGCGTCGGCGGCCTTGCCGAGACCGGCCGAGAGGTCGCCCGTCAGGTCGCCGGAGAAGCCCGCGAACGCCGCGAGCGCGCCCGCCGCGTTCACCAGCACGGCGTCGCGCACCGGGCCGGTCTTGCCACCGACCAGCTCGCGCACCACCTCGGCGTTGACCTCCGCATCGCCGCCGCGCAGGTCCTCCGTCGTCGCCCTCGGCAGGCCGAGCGCGGCCGGGTCGATCGACTCCTCGCGGATCTCGCCGCCGGAGATGACCCACGCCGAGCTGGTGGTCGTGGTGGTGATCTCGTCGAGACCATCGTCGCCGCGCACCAGCAGCACGCTGCGACCGCGCTGGGCGAACACCTCGGCGAGCACCCGCGTCTTGTCGGCGTAGGCGCAGCCGATCATGCCCGCGGCGGGACGCGCCGGGTTGGTGAGCGGGCCGAGCAGGTTGAACGTCGTGGGCACGCCCAGCTCCCTGCGCGGGCCGCCGGTGTAGCGGAACGCGGGGTGGAAGGACGGAGCGAAGCAGAACCCAATGCCGAGCTCGGCGACACAACGCTCCACGTTCTCCGGCGACTGCTCGATGGCCACCCCGAGCGCCTCCAGGACGTCGGCTGCGCCGGACTTCGACGAGGCGGCGCGGTTGCCGTGCTTGACCACCGGCGCACCGGCCGCGGCCACGACCAGCGACGACATCGTGGAGATGTTGACGGAACCGGAGCGGTCGCCGCCGGTACCGACGACGTCCACCGCGCGGCCCGCCACGTCGACGGTGCGCGCGTGCGCGAGCATCGCGGTGGCCATGCCGGAGATCTCGGCGGGCGTCTCACCCTTCGCGCGCAGGGCGACGGCGAAGCCGCCGATCTGCGCGGGGGTGGCCGCGCCGGACATGATCTGGTCCATGGCCCACTCGGTCTCGGCCTCGGCGAGGTCGACGCCTTCGATGAGCCTGCCCAGCACCGAGGGCCAGGTGTGCGTGTCCGCCATGCGGATCAGCCGCGTACGACGGGAACCCGTCGCGCACGCAGCACGTCCGCGACGGTCTCGGCTGCGGCCAGCGGGTCGAGCGGATGCACGAGCACGCCATCCGCCTGCGACCACGTGGCGAGCCACCGGTCGTCCTTGCGCCGCACCGCGACCACGATGGGCGGGCAGTCGTCGATCTCGTGCTTGAGCTGACGGGTGAGGCCGATGCCACCGGTCGGCTGGGCCTCGCCGTCGAGGATCGCCAGGTCGATCTCGCCCGAGTCCATCTCGGTGAGCACGTCGGAGACCCCATCGGCCTCGACGTAGTCGACCTTGCCGAGATCGGTGGCGGGCCTGCGGCCCACGGCGTTGATGATCGAGTCCCTGACCTCGGGCCGGTGGCTGAAAACCAGGATCCTCATCGCCTGCCCTGCCTGCTCCGACATGGTCACGCCCTCCGCGCCTCGCTGGTGGATTGGCCCTGATGCTATCGGTCTGACCCCGTGTCAACCCAGTGGGCCGGATAGTGTTCCACGACTCTCCGTAGGACCCGCTCTGCGCCCTCCGGCCAGGGGGAGACATAATGCGAAACGTGACAACGGCAGCTCCCACCATCAGCCAGCGGGTGCACTCGCTGAACAGGCCGAACATGGTCAGCGTCGGCACGATCGTCTGGCTGTCCAGCGAACTCATGTTCTTCGCTGGGCTGTTCGCGATGTTCTTCACGGTCAAGGCCCAGAACGACACCGGGCACTGGCCACCACTGAACCCGGCCAACGGTGAGCCGATCCATCTGGACATCCCGTATGCGCTGCCGTTCACGATCATCCTCGTGGCGTCGTCGTTCACCTGCCAGTTCGGCGTGTTCGCGGCGGAGCGGGGCGACGTCTTCGGCCTCCGGCGCTGGTACCTGATCACGCTGATCATGGGCACGGTGTTCGTGGCAGGCCAGGCGGGCGAGTACGTCACGCTGATCGGCGAGGGCGTCACCATCCCGTCCGGCGCCTACGGCACGGTCTTCTACCTGACCACCGGTTTCCACGGACTCCACGTCATCGGCGGTCTGATCGCGTTCGTCTACCTGCTGATCCGTACCCGGCTGAGCAAGTTCACGCCGGCGCAGGCGACCTCGGCGATCGTCGTCTCGTACTACTGGCACTTCGTCGACATCGTGTGGATCGGGCTCTTCGCGGTGATCTACATCGTTCCCTGACCACCAGCACTATCTGCCGAACTGACAGCAAGGGTTGCCGCAGAAGATGACCAGAAGCACAGAGTCCGGCACCGCCGGCAAGCGGCGCGCGGGTCGCCGCACGAAGTTCCGTCGGCGGATGGCCGGCCTGCTCGCGCTCAGCATGGCGCTGATCGCTGCGGGCGCCCTCTACGCGGTGTTCGCGCCGCAGCCGCAGACAGCCGAGGCGCAGGTCGACCCGGCGCTGCTGCGCAAGGGCGAGCAGATCTACAACAACACGTGCATCTCGTGCCACGGTGCGAACCTCGAGGGCGTCGAGGACAAGGGCCCGAACCTGATCGGTGTCGGCGACGCGGCCGTGTACTTCCAGACCTCCACCGGCCGCATGCCGATGGTGCGTCAGGAGGCCCAGGCCAACCGCAAGCCCGCGAAGCTGACGCCCGAGGAGATCGACGCGCTCGGCGCCTACATCCAGGCGCACGGCGGCGGCCCGGAGCGTCCCTCGGAGACCGGCCAGGCCCTGCGTGGCGAGGACCCGGCGCGCGGCGCCGAGCTGTTCCGCCTCAACTGCGCGTCCTGCCACAACTTCACCGGACAGGGCGGTGCTCTCTCGGCCGGCAAGTTCGCGCCTCACCTGGCGCCTGCCAACGAGGACGAGATCTACACCGCCATGCTCACCGGCCCCCAGAACATGCCGAAGTTCTCCGACCGGCAGCTGACGCCGGAGGAGAAGGAAGACATCATCGCCTACGTCAAGTCGGTGAACGAGGGCAACAACCCCGGCGGTAGCAGCCTCGGTGGCTTCGGACCGGCGTCCGAAGGTGTCGTCGCGTGGGTCGTGGGTATCGGCGCGCTGATCGGCGCCACCCTGTGGATCGGATCGAGGGCATAGAACCATGAGTAGCGGTAACGAGCCGGACCAGCGTCCGACGGACGAGGAGCTCGCGGCCATGAGCCGTGAGGAGCTTCTGCGTCTCGGCGGCAAGCTGGACGGCGTCGAGATCGTCGAGTACGAGGACCCGTGGCCGGTCAAGGGCACCAAGGCGGAGAAGCGCGCCGAGCGCGTCGTCGCGCTCTGGTTCCTGCTCGCGGCCGTGGCGGGCGTGGCCTTTTTCGTGGCCCTCATCTGGTGGCCGTGGCAGTACGAGCCGCCGTCGAACAGCGACGGGTACTTCTGGTACAGCCTCTACACGCCGGTGCTCGGCATCACGCTGGGCGTCGCGGTGCTCGCCATTTCGGTGGGCGTACTGGTGTACAGCAAGAAGTTCATCCCGGCCGAGGTCTCGGTCCAGCAGCGCAGCGACAACATGGGCAAGGGCTCTCCCGAGCTCGACCGCAAGACCTTCGTCGCGCACCTCGCCGACGCGGGCGAGCGCAGCACCATCGGCCGCCGGTCGATGATCAAGCGCAGCGCCGGTCTCGGCGCGGGCGTGCTGGGCCTCGGCGCGGTGGCGCTGCCGGTCGCGTCCTTCATCAAGAACCCGTGGGCGGACGCCAACGGCCCGGACTCGCTCGCCCACACGGGCTGGCAGCCGGAGTTCCCCGGCCAGATCGTCTACATGCGCCGGCACACCGGTGACTTCGGCGAGGTCTCGCTGGTGCGTCCCGAGGACCTCGACGCGGGCGGCATGGAGACGGTCTTCCCGTTCCGGGAGTCCGAGCGGGACGACCACGACGCGCTCGTGCACGCGCTCAAGCGCTCCGACAACCCCGTGATGCTGATCCGCCTGCGCCCCGACGACGCCGAGCAGGTCATCAAGCGCAAGGGTCAGGAAGACTTCAACTACGGCGACTACTACGCGTACACGAAGATCTGCAGCCACGTCGGCTGCCCGACCTCGCTGTACGAGCAGCAGACCAACCGGATCCTGTGCCCGTGCCACCAGTCGCAGTTCAACGCTCTCGAGTACGCCAAGCCCATCTTCGGCCCGGCCACGCGAGCGTTGGCGCAACTGCCCATCACGGTGCACAGTGATGGATACCTGATCGCGCGGCACGACTTCATCGAGCCGATCGGACCCGGTTACTGGGAGCGGAAGTCATGAGCTCACTCACCACGCCGACCAAGGGCTCCAGCGCTGTCCAGCGACATGCCGCCGACGCCGCCGACAACGCGGACAAGCGATACATCGCGGCCAAGGGCCTGCGCCACCAGATGAACAAGGTCTTCCCGACCCACTGGTCGTTCCTGCTCGGGGAGATCGCGCTCTACAGCTTCATCATCCTGATCATCTCCGGGGTGTACCTGACCCTGTTCTTCGATCCCTCCATGGAGGAGGTCGTCTACCAGGGCCCGTTCCAGAACCTGCAGGGCATCGAGATGTCCCGCGCGTTCGAGAGCACGCTCGAGATCTCCTTCGAGGTCCGAGGTGGACTGTTCGTCCGGCAGGTGCACCACTGGGCGGCGCTGATCTTCGTCGCCGCGATGATGGTCCACATGTTCCGCGTGTTCTTCACCGGAGCGTTCCGCAGGCCGCGCGAGGCCAACTGGATCATCGGCGCGCTGCTGCTCATCCTGGGCATGTTCGAGGGCTTCTTCGGCTACTCGCTGCCGGACGACCTGCTCTCCGGTACCGGTATCCGCGCGACTCTGTCGGGCATCGTGCTCTCGGTTCCCGTGGCGGGGACGTGGTTGCACTGGGCCTTGTTCGGGGGCGAGTTCCCCGGAATGGTGATCGTGCCGCGAATGTATACGCTGCACATCCTCATCATCCCGGGCATCATGCTCGCCCTGATCGCGGCGCACCTCGCACTGGTCTGGTACCAGAAGCACACGCAGTTCCCGGGTGTCCGTCGCAAGGAGACCAACGTCGTCGGCGTGCGCATCATGCCGATGTTCGCCGTCAAGGCCGGTGCGTTCTTCGCGGTGGTCACGGGCTTCGTCGCCCTGATGTCCGGGCTGTTCCAGATCAACGCCATCTGGCATCTGGGTCCGTACAACCCGTCACAAGTCTCGGCGGGTTCACAACCCGACTGGTACATGGCGTGGGCGGACGGCATCCTACGTATCTGGCCGGCGTGGGAGCTCTACATCGGCAACTACACGATCCCGCCGGTGTTCTTCGCCGGCGCGATCGGAATGGGCATTCTGTTCACGGTGCTCATCGCGTACCCGTTCATCGAGAAGAAACTCTCGAAGGACACCGCGCACCACAACCTGCTGCAGCGCCCCCGGGACGCACCGGTGAGGACGAGCCTCGGCGTCATGGCGATCTCGTTCTTCATGGTGCTCGAGCTGTCCGGCTTCAACGACATCATCGCGTACACGTTCGATCTCTCACTGAACGCGACGACGTGGGCAGGCCGGATCGGAGTGCTGGTGGTGCCACCGCTGGCGTACTTCATCACCTACCGGATCTGTCTCGGCCTGCAACGGGCCGACCGCGAGGTGCTCGAGCACGGTGTGGAGACCGGCATCATCAAGCGGCTCCCGCACGGTGAGTTCATCGAGATCCACCAGCCGCTGGGCCCGGTGGACGACCACGGTCACCCGCTGCCGCTGGAGTACCAGGGCGCGCCGGTGCCGAAGAAGATGAACAAGCTCGGCTCCGCCGGACACCCCGTGGCGGGTGGCTGGATCTCGCCCGACCCGGCCGAGGAGACCGCCGCTCTGGAGAGCGCGCGGGCCAACGGCCACAACGGTCACAACGGTGACGCTGAGTCCCAGCGGACCGAAGAGACCGAAGAGGCAGGCGCGGGCTCCCGCGAGCACTGACCGCCAGACACCATCGAGGCCCCCTGCGTACGACGCGGGGGGCCTCGATGCGTGTCGGGGGTTGTCTCTAGTCCTCGACACCGATCTCGAACGCCGACTCGGTGTCGGCCTTCGAGTAGGAGCGGAACGCGATGTGGGTGTCGGTGCCGAGCACGCCGTCGACCTTGCTGATCCTGGCCGGGATGAGGTCGGCGAGGCCCTCGTGGGTGGGTACGCGCACGAGGGCGATCAGGTCGACGTCACCGGCGCAGGAGTACACCTCGGACACCCCTTCGATGTCCGCGATCGCCTGGGCGGCTTCGGGGATGCTGTCCGCGGCGGCGTGAATCAGGACGATCGCGGTGATCAACGTGGGCCTCCTCGCAAGGGCATGGGCTTTCCGCGGTGATCGTAGCCCGGTGAGCCGGTGCGGCGCCCGTACGCGGTGAAGGGCACCTTTACCGCGTTCAGTGCAGTAAAGGTGCCCTTCACCGCATCTAGGCGCCAGTGCGGGGAGTGCTCAGGCGAGGTGTTCCAGCGTGGTGGCCGTGGCGGCGCGGTCCAGCCACGGGCGCCAGCCGCCCGCGCCGTGCGCAGGCTCGGCCCACGGCGTCGCCGTGCGCACCAGCCGCACCCCGGGTCCGGTCAGCCAGCGCAGGAGCACACCGGCCTCCTCGGCGGCGGCGCCGCGCAGCGGACCGGGGCCAGGCAGGACCGTCTCCGCCGAGGCCACGAGAGCGTCGACCACCGGCATCGGTGCCACCCCTCGGCGCGCGACGCCCGCCGAGGCGAGCCTGCCGTGTCGCACCACGGCGAACTCCCAGCCGCCCGCTCCGTCCGGAGCCGCGCCGACCAGCTCCGGAATGCCTGCCAGCGCCGCGAGCCGGTGCCCGCGCTCGACGCCGCGCAGCAGTGTCACCAGTTCGTCGCGCCTGCGGGCCGCCTGCTCGAAGTGCTCGGCCTCGGCGAGCGCGTCGACGTGTTCGCGAGCGGCGTGCAGCGCCGAATTGTCCGTGCCGCGCACGAGGTCGATGACGAGCCGCACGGAGGGCGTGTACTGCTCGACGCTCTGCCTGCCCGCACAAGGTGCCCCGCACCGGCCCAGCTCGGCCAGCACGCACGGCCGGGCGTCGGCGCCCGTGGCCGGGATGCGCTGGGTGCAGGTGCGCAGGCCGGTGGCGCCGGCCAGCGCGTCGGCGGCGACCTTGGCTCGGGCCTGCGAGCCGAACGGGCCGAGCGCGCCGTCGCGTTCGGTCCGCACCACCGACAGGCGCGGGAACGCCTCGTCGGTGAGCGTCACCCACCAGGCCTTCCTCGGGTTCTTCGAGCGGCGGTTGTAGGAGGGCCGGTGCGCGGCGAGCAGCCGCAGTTCCCGCACCTGCGCCTCCAGCGCGTGTGCGCACTCGATGCCGTCCACGCGGTCGGCGAGGCCCACCATCTCCCTGATCCGGCCTCTGCTGTCGGAGCCGGTGAAGTACTGGCGGACACGGCGGCGCAGGTTGTTCGAGGTGCCCACGTAGAGCACCTCGTCCCCTGGACCGCGGAAGAGGTACACACCGGGACGCTCGGGCAAGTGTGCGGCCATCCCACGTTTGCGGCGCTGCGCGGGCGTGACGTCAGGCAGGTAGTCGAGCAGTTCCTCCAGCGACTGCACGCCCAGCGGGCCGACGCGTTCCAGCAGCCCGTGCAGGACGTCCACCGTGGCCTTCGCGTCGTCGAGCGCCCGGTGGGTGGGCTTGGTGCGCGCGCCGAACACGGTCGCCAGCGCGGAGAGCCGGTGGCTGCGCGTGTCCTGCGGCGTCAGGACACGGCGCGCGAGCTTGAGGGTGCACACGACGGGCGGACGGGGCCAGGCGTAGCCGTGCCCCTGGCAGGCCGCGCGCAGAAAACCGACGTCGAAGCCCGCGTTGTGCGCCACCAGCACCGAGCCCGCGGCGAACTCGAGGAACGCGGGCAGTACCCGTTCGATGCGGGGGGCGGCCTGCACCATCGCCGTGGTGATGCCGGTGAGCGCGACGATCTGCGGCGGGATCGGCGCCGCGGGGTCGACGAGCGTGCCGAACTCGCCGAGCACTTCGCCGCCGCGCACCTTGACCGCCCCGATCTCGGTGATGCCCTGCGGGCCGGGCGCGCCGCCGGTGGTCTCCAGGTCGACGATGACGAACGTGGTGTCGCGCAGGGGAGTACCGAGTTCGTCGAACGTCAGCTGCATGATCGGCACCCTAGGCACGACCACCGACAGTTCTTCGCCACCGATTCACCGCCGCGTCGCCCTGGAAACGGACATCCGAGGGAATGATCAGCCTCACGACGACTCGTCTGGAGGTGACGATGCGGACGCTGAGGACGGGCAGGGGACCGCGACGGGCACTGACGCTCGCGCTGGCGGCAGGCACGCTGGCCGCGCTCACGACGGCCCCGGCGCATGCTGTGGGTGAGCTCACCGTGCTGTCGTTCAACATCCACCACGCGCAGGGCACCGACGACGTGCTGGACCTCGAGCGCACGGCGAGGGTGATCAGGTCCAGCGAGGCCGACGTGGTGGGCCTGCAGGAGGTCGACAAGCACTTCTCGGAGCGCAGCGACTGGGCCGACCAGGCGGGCGAGCTGGCCGAACTGCTCGGCTACCACGTCGCGTTCGGCGCCAACATCGACCGCGACCCTCCCGCGCAGGGCCGCCCGCGCGTCCAGTACGGCACCGCGGTCCTGTCGCGGTATCCGATCACCTCGGCGGAGAACACCCACCTGACCTCCTCGCCCGGCGAGGAGCAGCGCGGGTTGCTGCACGCTGAGCTGGACGTCGACGGGGTGCCCGTGCACCTGTACAACACCCACCTCGCCGCCGGCTCGGAGCAGGACCGCCTCAGCCAGGCCCGCGAGATCGTGGACCTCGCGGGTTCGGCCGAGCGGTCCGTGCTGGTGGGCGATCTCAACGCGCTGCCGGGCGCACCCGAGATCCGCACGCTCGACGAGGTGTTCACCGACGCGTGGACCGCGGGCGACGGCGATGGCGCGACGTATCCGTCCGCGTCGCCCGACCGGCGGATCGACTACGTCCTCACCGGGGGCTCGGCGCGGCCCGTGGAGACGAAGGTGCTGGACACGGAGCCCGAGGCCTCGGACCACCTGCCGGTCGTCTCGCGGGTGGAGATCCCATAGGGCGCGCTCTCGGCTCCAGGAAATTAAGCTTGATGGATGCTGCCGTCGTCCGCGCACTCCGACCGGCCCGGGGAAGAGCCTCCCGGGCCGGCTGCCGGCGTGCCCGGCGACCCCGAAGCACCCGACTCCGACGAACTCGACTGGCTCGCTCTGCCCGAGCCGGTGCGCGAGCGCATCGCGGAGCTGTCGGCCGCGGCACTCGGCAAGCTCCCCGCCGACGACATCCCGCGACAGCTGAGGCCCATCGCTCGCTTCGCCCCGGCCAAGCGGGCCAAGGTCGGGGGAACCGCGCTGCTCACCGGCCTGCGTGACTCGAGCCGGTTCCGCACCGCGGTACTGGAGTGGTTGCGTGAGCACCGCACCGACGCGCTCGACCCGAACTCGCCGGACTCCGTCTTCGCCGCGGCCGCGGCTGTGCTGCTCGGCGAGTCCAGTGCCACCTCCCGCGTGCGGCTGGTCGCCAAGAACACAGGGGAGACCGCGCTGCGGGTGGAGCGGGACGCGGCGGTCGCGAAGTCGCGGCGGCTGGAGGGTGAGCTGGAACGCCTGCGCTCCGAGCTGGACGAGGCCCGCGCCGCCGCCGAAGAGGCACGCGGAGAGCGTGAGGCCGAGCTGGACAAGCTGCGCGGCAGGCTGCGCGAGCAGGGTGTGGTGCTGCGGCAGGCCAAGGACGCCGCCGAGCAGGCGCGGGCCGAGGCCGAGCGAGCCGGTTCCGGTCGCGGCTCCGAGATCGACAACCTCGCCGCCCAGCTCGAGCGTGAGCGGCAGCGCGTCGCCACCGAACGGACGCGGGCCGACAAGGCGGTCGCGGAGGCCGAGAACGCGCGGCAGTCGGCCAGGGAGGCCCGCGATGCCGACGAGGTGCGCCTGTCGTTGCTGCTCGACACGCTCGGCGGCGCGGTCGACGGGCTGCGCCACGAGCTCTCCGTCGGCCACACCCGGCGCAGGCCCGCCGACACCGTGCGCGGCGCGGGCACCGGTAAGCACCACGGCGATCGCGTGCAGGACCCCGCGACGCTGGACCGGTTGCTGACGCTGCCGAACGCGCACGCGATCGTCGACGGCTACAACGTCACCAAGACCGGCTATCCTGAGCTGACGTTGGCCGAGCAGCGCAACCGGCTGATCGGCCAGCTCACGGCGCTGGCCGCGCGGACGGGCGCCGAGCTCACGGTGGTGTTCGACGGCGCGGGCGTGACTTCGATCCCGGCCGCGGCGCCGAGGGGCGTGCGGGTGCTGTTCTCCGATCCCGGCGTGCTCGCCGACGACGTGATCCGCTCGCTCGTCGCCTCGGAGCCGAGGGGCAGGCCGATTGTCGTCGCGACCTCCGATCAGGCCGTCGTCACCTCGGTCAGGGGCAGTGGGGCCCACGCGGTGCCCTCCGCTGTCTTCCTGGCGCGTCTCGGTCGCGTGTAGGTCCGCGCCCGGGGCGTGACATTCGCTGGTACGGCTCGTTGTCACTCGCGAGTCGCCGAGGCTGGAGGTCGCGGATGCGGGTGGGCAGGCTGTTGGTTCCGGTGGTGCTGACCGGGTCGATGCTGCTGCCGGTGCCTGCCGCCGCGCGGCAGCCCCCGCCTGCCGAGCGCGGCGGCGCGTGCGTAGCGGCCGGCATCGCGCCCGGTGCGGAGGTGCCCGACCCGAGGCCTGGGGAGGCCTTCGCCAACCCGGTGGTCGCGGACCTGCAGCGCGCCGCGAGCGAGGTGCAACGTGAGCTCGGCGAGCTCGCCGGCCGGATCGACACGGCTCAGCGGCGGGCCGACGACGCCGCCGCGAGGCTCGAGCGGGCCAGGGCCGACCGTGCGGCCGCGGAGTCGGCGCTGTCGGCTCAGCAGGTGGAGGTCGACGCTTTCTCCCGGTCGGTGTTTCGCGCGATGGGCAGGGCCGACGAGTTCCGCCTGCTGGTCACCTCGGTCAACGCGGGTGAGCTGCTGGACGGCACGTCGATGCTCGGCAGGCTCAGGGAAACGCAGGACCGGCGGCTGCTCGGCGCACTGGAACGGCAGCGCTCGGCCGCGGAGTCCGAACGCTCGGCGGCGGCCGCCGAGCGGGCCGCCACCGACTGCGTCACCGAACTGGAGCGCCGCAGCGGCGACGCGACCAACCGTGCCGACGCCGTCTCCGCCGAGCTGCGCGATCCGATCGCCGCGGCCAACGACGCCGTGGTGGCGCAGCAGCGGGCCCAGCGCGACCGCAACGAGGGCACGGCCGAGGGCTGGCGCGCCTACCTCGGCAGGCTCGCCGCGGCCGGTGTCGAGCCGCCGTCCGCGGCCGCGCTGCGCGACCCCGCGTCGCTGCCGGCCGGACTGCGCGCGCTGCCCGGCGAGGACGGCCGCCCGCAGGCGGGCGTGGCCCAGGTCGGTGTGGACGGTCAACGGCTGCTGGTCCTGCCCAGGGAGACGATCGACGCGGTGTCGGCCGCCGTGGACGCACTGGGCAGGCCGTACGTGCCGCGCGAGGGTGGCGAGGGGCCGGCGGCCTACTCGTGCGACGGGCTGGTGCGGTCGGTGTTCACGGGCGCCGGTCTGGACCTGCCCGCCGGCGTGGCAAAGCAGTTCGCCACCGGACGTCCGGTGGCGTCGGCCGACGCGCAGCCAGGCGACCTCGTGTTCGCGGGCCCCGAGCGCTACGGCGTGCAGTCGGTGGGCATCGTGCTCGACGACGCGACGATGCTCGTGGCCGATGCGCGCCTGGCCGGCGTGGTTGTGGCCGACCGGCCGGCTGGTGACAGCCTGCTCCGCGTCGTGCGCCCCTCGCTGGGCACGCGGGAGGCGGGTCCCGTCCCGCGGCGGGCAGAGGGCCGGCTCGCGTGGCGGTGCGGCGGCATCGAGCTGCCGTTGGGGCAGGAGGGCGCAGAAGACGAGGCCGCGGGCGCCTGGGGTGGTTATCCCAACGGGCTCATCCCCGGTGCGGCGCTGTGCCAGCTGGGCGTGGACTCGCACGTGCTGCGCTGCGACGCGGCCCAGGCGTTCCAGGCCATGTCCCGGGCGTACGCGGGGACGTTCGGCAGCGAGCTGTGCCTGACGGACTCCTACCGCACGTTCCCGGCCCAGGTGGACCTCTACCGGCGCAAGCCGGCTCTGGCGGCGGTTCCGGGCACCAGCAGCCACGGCTGGGGCCTCGCGGTGGACCTCTGCGGCGGCGCCGACTCGTTCGGCACGCCGCAGTACGACTGGCTTGTGGCCAACGCCAGGGAGTTCGGCTGGGTGAACCCCGAGTGGGCGCGCCAGGGCGGGGGCCGGGAGGAGCCGTGGCACTGGGAGTTCGTGGGTACCCGGTAGCGGGATGCGCTCCGGTGGTGGCCGGAAATTGTCGGTGGGGGTCCCTACCTTCTGCGGCATGGACTTCTTCGACGAAGACACGCTGGTCATCGACTGTGACCGTTGCCAGGTCCGCGGCGACGCCTGCTCCGAGTGCGTGGTGAGCGTGCTGCTCGGCGCGCCCCCGTCCGTGGAGTGGGACCCGGCCGAGCAACGCGCGGTGGACGCGCTCGCCGAGGCGGGGATGGTGCCGCGGTTACGCCTCGTGCCCGAACGGCCGAGGAAGCAGCGCCGGGCCGGTTGATTACAGCCGCAAACTCGGTGCGCCGAGCGGTCCATCCGATCAGGTGAACGGTCGGAAAGTATTCAGCTCCGCGTTGTTATATCTGTCACAGCGCGCGACTAAGCGCTGGTCTAAACGAGAAACCACGTCCGGTCGGCGAATTCGGCTGCGCCGTTGGTGGACGTGGGCACCGTCCTTTCGTAATCTGGCCGAGATCTCGCGCCAGGCAGCCGGTCGACCATGACCGGCGACGTGGGATCGCCGCCGAAACAGCTTGTAGTCGGGGAGCTGTGCCGGACCTGCTGTGCGACCTCAGGTAGGTGCTCGTGCCATTGGTACGGCCATGCCCGACGGCGCCGCGAACGTCGGAACGCGACGAGGGCCCCCGACCTCACCCGCGTCCCACGTCACCGGTAGGCGGCCGATAGCAAAGGAGACCTGCGCGACGTGCAGTCGCATCCCGTGAAGCGCGTGGTCTCGGGCGCGTTGGCGGCCTCCGCCGTGATCGCGGTCGTCACCTTCACCCAGGCCCCGGCCACCGCATCCCCCACCCCCGTCCCCCAGCGACCGACCCCGGCCCTCCAGCAGCCGAGTGGTTCCGACGCCCTCGAGGAATACCGCGACATGGCCGCCCAGGCCGAGCGGCTCAACGAGGAGTTCCTGCAGGCCGAAGAGGACCTCGAAGCCAGGGAAGGCGAGCTCGAGCAGGCCAACAAGGAGCTCGAGAACGCGGGCCAGGCCCAGCGTCAGGCCGCAGGCGACATCGACCGGTACCGCGTCGACGTCGACCGGTTCGCCGGTGCGTCGTTCACCAGCGGTGCCCAGCTGAACAAGCTGTCGGCGCTGCTGACCGGTAACTCGGCCCAGGACTTCCTCGACCGTTCGTCCGCGCTGGACATCCTGGCGACCGACAAGAACGAGGCGCTGACCAAGCTCAAGGGGGCCGTCGACTCGGCCACCGCTGCCGAGAACCAGGCAGCCGACGCGCAGCGCAGGGCGCAGGAGGCCAAGGACTCCGCCGCCCGCATCACCGCTGACCTCGAAGCGCGCAAGGAGCGCCTCGACCAGCAGGTCGAGGAACTGGCCGTGCAGGCGGGCCAGCTCAGCTCCGAGGACCAGGCCTCGCAGCAGGACACTGGCCCCGACGTCGGTCCTGTCACGGCGCCCGGCCAGGCGGCGCAGGTCGCCGTCGACGCCGCCATGAGCGTGCGGGGCAGCCCCTACGGCTGGGGCGCGACCGGTCCCAGCTCGTTCGACTGCTCCGGTCTCACGCAGTGGGCCTACTCGCAGGCGGGTATCAGCATCCCCCGCACGAGCAGCTCGCAGTCGACGTACGGCCAGTCCGTGTCGAGGGACCAGCTGCAGCCGGGCGACCTGGTGTTCTTCTACTCGCCCGTCACGCACGTCGGCATGTACATCGGCAACGGCATGATGGTGCACGCGCCCACCGAGGGTGACGTCGTGAAGGTCGCGCCGCTGCAGGACGAGTTCTCCGGCGCCCGCAGGGTCGCGTGACGAACGAACGCTAATTCCACATCCGGGGCGGGATAGTCTCCAGCCATGCGCCGCACGCTCTTGGTGACGAACGACTTCCCGCCCCGGCCTGGTGGAATCCAGTCCTATCTGCACGCTCTGACCACCCGGCTTCCCGCCGAGGACCTGGTGGTCTACGCGCCGTCGTGGGAGCGCGATTCCGGCTCGCACCGGAAGTTCGACGCCGAGGCCCCGTTCGAGGTCGTCCGGCATCCCACCTCTCTGATGCTGCCGACGCCCGACGTACTGGGGCGCGCCAAGGACATTCTGCGCGCACGCGGTTGTGAGGCCGTCTGGTTCGGCGCCGCCGCCCCGCTCGCGTTGCTCGGCAGTCCATTGCGGACAGCCGGAGCGCAGCGCGTGGTCGCGTGCACCCACGGCCACGAGGTCGGCTGGTCCATGGTTCCCGCCGCACGCCAGGCCTTGCGGCGCATCGGCGACACCGCGGACGTCGTCACCTACGTCAGCGACTACACGCGCCGCCGGTTCGCGGCCGCGTTCGGCCCGCTCGCCGGTCTCGAGCATCTGCCCTCCGGCGTCGATCCGGACGTGTTCAAGCCCGACGACGTGGCGCGCGCGGAGATCCGCGAGCGGCACGGCCTCGGGGACCGGCCGGTGGTGGTGTGCGTGTCGCGCCTGGTGCCGCGCAAGGGGCAGGACATGCTCGTGCGTGCGCTGCCGGAGCTGCG
The DNA here is from genome assembly GCF_016595675.1 of Prauserella cavernicola. Lineage (GTDB taxonomy): Bacteria > Actinomycetota > Actinomycetes > Mycobacteriales > Pseudonocardiaceae > Prauserella_A > Prauserella_A cavernicola. Next base: position 53,159 of record NZ_JAENJH010000004.1, read on the forward strand.
CAAGCGCGTGCCGGACGCGGCACTGCTGCTGGTCGGCGGCGGCCCGCACCGCAAGCGGCTCGGGCAACTGGCCGTCGAGAACGACGTCGAGGAGCACGTGGTGCTCACCGGTTCGGTGCCGTGGGAGGAACTGCCGGCCCACTACGCCGCGGGCGACGTGTTCGCGATGCCCGCGCGCACGCGAGGCAAGGGCCTGGACGTGGAAGGGCTCGGCATCGTCTACCTGGAGGCCTCGGCCACCGGCCTGCCCGTGGTGGCCGGCAACTCGGGTGGAGCGCCGGAGACCGTGCTCGACGAGGTGACCGGCCACGTGGTGGACGGCAGGCGGCTCGACCAGCTCGTCGACGCCGTGGCCCCGCTGCTCGCCGACCCGGTGCGCGCACGGCGCATGGGGCAGGAGGGCCGCCGGTGGGTCAGCGAGCACTGGCGGTGGGACATCCTCGCCAGGCGGCTCGCCGCGATGCTCGACGGCACGCCGGTCACGCTCGCGGGCTGACCCGCACCGCCGGGTTGCGCGGGTGGTCCATCCGCACCACGACGTCGGCCGTCTCGACGGGGCGCACCTCGCGCTCGTACCGCTCGTAGGCGGGCAGTGCCCAGCGCTGCCCGGCCGGCAGCCGTCGTTCCCGCGCGGCGGGGGAGAGCCACAGGTGCACGGTGAGGTCGAACGCGAGCCCGCTGCCGAGCAGCAGCTCGCCGTCCACCAGCAGCACCGCGCCCGGTGGCAGGTCGGTGCGGGGCAGGCGGTAGGCGCGGTCGCGTTCGGGGTCCCACAGCGCGGGCAGCACGGCCCCGCTGCCGCCGGGACCCGCCGGGTCGAGCACCTCGCGGCGCAGCGCGCCGAGGTCGAGCCAGTCCTCGTAGCGCACGTCGGGGTCATGGCGACCCCGCTCCAGCCGCACCGAGGCCGGGCGCAGGAAGTCGTGCGCCGACACGCGCAGCACCTCGCGGCCCAGCACCCGCAGTGGGTCGACGAGCGCGTCGGCCAGCTCGGCGGGCCCGCCGCCCGCGCCGTCCACCGCGACGCGAACCCGGTCGCCGGAGGCGTGCTCCGCGATGCGCTCGGTGAGCTCCTCCACCAGCAGCTCCGGTGACACCGGCCGGTACCGCGCGCTCATCGGGACACCTCGGTGAGCACGAGCTCGCGGAGGTCCTGGGTCACCGTCGGATCGGCGCAGGCGGGCACCGGCACATCGTAAAAGGCGATGGTGCGTCGCGATTCACGCGCCGGTCGCTGCGATGCATCCGATCGGGTCACCGTGCGGCGATCGTGCCCACGCGCGGAGGCTGGTCAGGGGTAGTCCACAGTGGAACTTCGTCCCGCGTCCGTCGAGGTTTGGCGTGCCAGCGCGTATCGCAGGCCACGAGACGACTGATCGACGGGCACCCGCGGCGCCGCTGATCCGTTGGACGGGGTGATGGTGATCGACCACGGCAGGGAGGCCGAAGTGAGCGCACCGAGCAGACTCGGCGAGGAGTTCGTCCAGGATCCGCACACGATCGCGCGGATGCTGCGCGAGGAGGGGCCGGTACGGCCGGTGCACAGCCGCAGCGGCCTGCCCGCGTGGATCGTCACCGGTTACGCCGAGGCCAAGGCCCTGCTGTCGGACCCGCGACTGCACAAGGACGCGAGCACGCGGCCCGAGCTGTTCGCCAACCTGCGCGCCGCGAGCGGTGCTCAGGCCAGCCCGAGCACCTTGCTGCTGTCCGAGCACCTGCTCAACAGCGACCCGCCGGATCACACGCGGCTGCGCAGGCTCGTCACCAAGGCGTTCACCGCCGGTACCGTCGCGCGGCTGCGCCCTCGGATCGAGCAGATCGCCGACGAGCTGCTGGACGACCTTGCGGGCCGCGACGAGGCCGACCTACTGGAGGCCTACGCGTTTCCGTTGCCCGTCACGGTGATCTGCGAGCTGCTCGGGGTGCCCGCCGAGGACCGCGAGAAGTTCCGGGCCTGGTCGGCGTCGCTGATCACGGCGAGCGGCCCGCAGGAGGCGGGGACGGCGTCGAAGGAGCTGGCCGAGTACTTGACCGCGCTGCTGGACCGGAAACGGGCCACGCCGGGCGAGGACCTGCTGTCCGACCTGGTGCACGTGTCCGACGAGGGCGACCAGCTCTCGGAGGCCGAGCTGGTGTCGATGGCCTTCCTGCTCCTGGTCGCGGGCCACGAGACCACCGTGAGCCTGATCGCCAACGGCGTGCTCGCGTTGCTGCGCGCGCCGGACCAGCTCGACGCGCTGCGGGCGGACCCCTCGTTGCTGCCGGGCGCGGTCGAGGAGTTCCTGCGCTTCGACGGTCCGATCAACATCGCGACCCTGCGCTTCACCAGCGAACCGGTCGGCGTCGGCGACGTGGAGATCCCCGAGAACGCGCTCGTGTTCGTGTCGCTGCTGGCAGCCAACCGCGACGAGAAGCGCTTCCCCGAACCCGAGCGGCTCGATCTCACCCGGCAGACGGGCGGGCATCTGGCGTTCGGCCACGGCATCCACTACTGCGTCGGTGCGCCGCTGGCCCGGCTCGAGGGGGAGATCGCGATCGGCAGGCTGCTCGACCGGTTCCCCGGGCTGGCTCTGGCCGAGGCGACGGATCGGCTGCGCTGGCGCGACAGCACTCTCGTGCACGCGCTCGAGTCCCTGCGCGTGCGGCTGGTGTGATCGTCGGCCCGCGCCGGATCCTTTGTGGACGTATGGTCCGTGTGAGTTGGGCTGGCGCGGGCCGACGCGGATATGGCCGCCACTGCCTCGAGAACTATGTGACACTGAGGTTGCGCGTGTTACTGAAGTCCTGGTTCAGACCGCGCGAGTGGCGCGATCTCGACAAGATCACCTTATCGGGTTTTGCGATTAATCATCATGATCGTTGATCACCCTGTGCTGTCAGTTTTTCCTGCTATATCAATAATCGAGTGAGATCTAGACCACTTCTCGCGGGATCCGTTCACGGCCTGGTGTCCTCTTTGTAGTGACAGGCGGATGAAGAGATCATGAGAAGATTTTTCGATAGCGGACAAATCACGCACTGTCGGGTTATCTGGTTGCAGTCCACCGGGAGCGCTCTGGCTCTCCGCGGTCGACGACGACCCCGGACGGCATCCACTCAATGTGAAGAGCCTTCGCAACTGTCGCCTACCAGGAGGGTGATCCATGACGCGGAACGTCGATCGAACCAACGAGGGGAGTGAAGGCGTGCGCGCTCGTCCCCGAGAGTTGCTGGGCACGATCCTGCGCTATGACGTCCCCGCTTCCCTTGTGGTCTTTTTGGTCGCGGTGCCGCTGTCGCTGGGGATCGCGCTCGCTTCCGGCGCCCCGATCGTGGCCGGCCTGATCGCCGCTGTCGTCGGTGGCGTCGTCGCGGGTGCGCTCGGCGGCGCACCGATGCAGGTGAGTGGTCCCGCGGCGGGACTCACGATCGTGATGGCCGAGACCATCAACCAGTTCGGCTGGGTCGTCACCTGTGCGATCACCGTGTGCGCCGGCGCGCTCCAGGTCCTTTTCGGACTGAGTCGCGTCGCTCGTGCCGCGCTCGCCATCTCCCCGGCGATCGTGCACGGCATGCTGGCCGGGATCGGTGTGACGCTCGTGCTGGGCCAGCTGCACATCGTGCTCGGCGGCGAGCCGCAGAGCTCCGCCGTCGACAACGTGCTCGAACTGCCGAGCCAGATCATCAACCTGCACGACACCGCCGCGTTACTGGGACTGCTGACCATCGCCATGTTGCTGGTGTGGGGCAAGCTGCCCGCCGCCGTGCGCAAGGTGCCGGGGCCGCTGGCCGCGATCGCGGTCGTCACGGTGCTCGCCGTGACCACGGGTGCTTCGGCCGAGCGGGTCGACCTGCCCGGCAACGTGCTGGAGCTCGGTTTCGTGCCGCAGTTCCCCGACAGCGGCTTCTTCGAGTTCGGCATCGCGGTGCTCACCATCGCGCTGATCGCGAGTGTGGAGTCGCTGCTGTCCGCGGTGGCCGTGGACAAGATGCACACCGGGCCGAGGGCCAACCTCAACCGCGAGCTCGTCGGCCAGGGCGTCGGCAACATGACCTCGGGCGCGTTCGGCGGCCTGCCGATCACCGGCGTGATCGTCCGCAGCTCCACCAACGTGGCCTCCGGAGCGCGCACGCGGGCCTCCGCGATCATGCACGGCCTGTGGATCGTGCTGTTCGTGGTGGCGCTGGCCGGGCTCATCGAGTCCATCCCGCTCGCCGCGCTCGCCGGACTGCTGGTGCACGTCGGCGCCAAGCTCGTGAACATTGCTCACATCCGGCAGGTGCTCAAGCACGGCGATCTGCCGCTCTACGTCGTGACGTTGCTCGGCGTGGTCGTGATCGACCTGCTCTCCGGTGTCCTCATCGGTATCGCGATGTCGCTGCTGATGATGCTGCACCGGACCATGTGGTCCGGAATCCACCTCGAGGGCGAGGGCAGGCAGCGGCGGCTCGTCGTCGAGGGCGCGCTGACGTTCCTCTCCGTGCCGCGACTGTCCACTGTGCTCAACTCGATTCCCGAGGGCACGTCGGTGACGCTGGAGCTGGTGGTCGACTACCTCGACCACGCCTCGTTCGAATGCCTGCACAGCTGGCAGCAGGCGCACGAGCGCACCGGCGGCACCGTGGTGGTGGACGAGATCGGGCACCCGTGGTTCGCCAAGGGCAAGTCCGCCTCGCCGACCGTGCGCAGGGGCGCAGGCACACGCTCGGCGCCACGATGGCTGGCGCCGTGGTCGGAGTGGATGGCCAAGGATCACGGGGTGGAGATCCCCGGCCAGCGCACCGAGCCGCTGCGCAGGGGCACGTCGGAGTTCCAGGCTCGCACCGCGCCGCTGGTGCAGGAGACGCTCAGCAGGCTCGCCACCGGCCAGGATCCGCACACGCTGTTCATCACCTGCGCCGACGCGCGCATCGTGCCGAACATGATCACCAGCAGTGGCCCCGGCGACCTGTTCACCGTGCGCAACGTCGGCAACTTCGTGCCCGAGCCGCTGCACGAGACCGCCGAGGACGACACGTCGGTGGGCGCGTCCATCGAGTACGCCGTCAGCGTGCTCGGCGTCCGCGAGATCGTGGTCTGCGGGCACTCCTCGTGCGGGGCGATGAAGGCGCTCGTCGGGGACGTCCCCGGCGGAATGCCGTCGCTCGCGCGCTGGCTGCGCCACGGCGAACCCAGTGTGCGGCGCTACCGCGCGGAGGGCTCGGTGACGTGCGACGGCACGGTGCAGGATCTGCCGGGTGACCGGCTCGCTCTGCACAACGTGCTCCAGCAGCTGGACCACCTGCGCGGGTACGCGGCGGTCGCCGAGGCGGAGCGCAAGGGCGAGCTCCAGCTCACCGGGATGTACTTCGACGTCGGCAACGCGCAGGTCTACCTGCTCGACGGCGACCGCGCGACCTTCGCGTCGGCCGGCTCGGAGACGCCGGTGCAGACCGGCTGACAGGCGGCGAGCGGCCGGTATTAGTGTCGTGAGCCGTGACCGTGCTGGTGATCTCTGGAACGGGGTCCGGCGTCGGGAAGACCGTGGTGAGTGCGGCGATCGCCGCACTCGCCAGGGACCGCGGCGACGGCGTTGCCGTGCTCAAGCCCGCGCAGACCGGTGTGGCCCCGGATCAACCGGGTGACCTCGCCGACGTGCGCAGGCTGGCCGGTGACGTCGACACCCGGGAGCTGCGCCGATATCCGGACGCGCTCTCCCCGGAAGCCGCGGCGAGGCGTAGCGGCCTGTTGCCGGTCACCCCGGCGCAGGCCGCTCGTGCCGCCGGCGAGCTGCACGAGAAGAACGACCTGGTCCTCGTCGAGGGCGACGGTGGACTGCTCGTGCGGTTCGATCCCGGTGGCGGCACCGTCGCCGACGTCGCCTGGTCGCTCGGCGCGCCTGTGCTGATCGTGGCCGAGGCGGGTGCTGGCACGCTCAACGTCACCGCGCTCACCGCCGAGGCCGCCGCGCGGCGCGGGCTCGACGTGGCGGGCGTGATCGTGGGCTCGTGGCCTTCGGCACCCGACCTCGCGGCCCGCAGCAACCTCGCCGACCTGCCCGCGGCGGCGGGTGCTCCGCTACTCGGTGTGCTGCCCGAGGGGCTCGGCGCGGCGACGCGCGAGGAATTCCTCGAAGAGGCCAGGCGCGGGTTGTCGCCGTGGTTCGGCGGCGAGTTCGATCCCGACTGTTTCGCGGACAGCGCCTCGGCACAGACGTGATCCGGCACGCGCACGGCGCGGCGAACTCCGGCACGGCGACCGGTTAGGCTGAGTCACGCCGAGTGAGGAACCGGCGGGGGTAGAGGAGGGCCGGGAGTGCCAGACCAGCAGGCCGAGGCCACGTGGTTCGCCCAGGCGTTCGCCGGGGTGCGGCGCGAGCCGCCGAAGGTGGTCGTCAAGGCGGATCTGCTGCCCGCGGTCAGTGTGCTGTCCATGGTGGGCCTGCTCGGCATCCCGCTCGGCTGGGTCTGGTCGCTGCTCGCGCCGCCGCAGCGCATGCGGGTGGTCAGTGCCGACTCCGACCCGGTGCCGCTGCAGCTGGAGAGCTGGCACCGGTTCGACGGCATCGCGATCTTTCTGCTCATGGGCCTGTTCGCCGGGCTGATCGTGGGCATCGCCGTGTGGTTCCTGCGCGAGCGACGGGGACCGGTGGTGCTCATCGCCGCGGTCGCCGGATCGCTGCTCGCCGCGTGGCTCGGCGCCCGCATGGGCGTCTCCTTCGCCGAGGGGCGGTACGCGCTGGCCGGCCCGCCTGCCGTCGGCGACATCATCGAGAAGGCCCCGGTGCTGGAGAGCGGGTGGACGCTGCTCGCCCAGCCGTTCACGACAGCGGCCGCCTACGGACTGCTCGCCACGTGGAACAGCAGCGACGACCTCGGCCGCAGGCTCGCGTAGCGACCCCTCAGTTCAGGCTCGGCTTCGACTCGGTGTCCACCTCGGTGAAGGGCGCCGGTACCGCCCGGAGTTCCGACAGGAAACCCGCTTCTCGCGCCAGCAGCTGGCATACGGTGCGGAGTCTGCGCAAAGGGTTGCGTTCTTCGAGCAGTGCCTGCCGATCGGCGACGGGCAGCAGGCAGTCGGCCGCGAGCAGATAGGCGAGCTCCTCCGCGCGGGTCTCCGGATCCGGGATGTTCCAGCCGTCGCGTTCCCACGCCGACGCGCAGTAGCGGTGGTGGGAGGCCCTCGCCAGATCGCCCAGCCTGGCCGCCGCGTCGGCACTGCCGTCGGGAAGCGGATGGTCGTCGACCCACTCGACGGTCCCGACGAGGTACGGCGCCGCGCGCGCGTCGATGTCGAGCAGCCGGAACCGGCGGTCGCCGGTGGTGACGAGGTCGAAGCGCCCGTCGGGCAGTTGCTTGGCCTGGCGCAGCACCGCCGCGCAGCCGACCGGCTGGACGTGGTCCAGCTCCTCCACCTCGCGCACCAGCGCGGTCTTGATCGCGACGACACCGAAGAGCCGGTCGGGCAGCGTCTCGTTGACGAGGTCGACCGTGAGCTGCCGGTAGCGCGGCTCGAAGATGTGCAGCGGCAGGTGGGCTCCCGGCAGCAATACGGTCTGCAACGGGAAAAGGGGGAGGGTTGTCACACCTTCCGGTCTCGAATCGGGCACGGGCCTCACGTTACGGCGTCGGAGCGGGCCGCGCGCGTTCGCGAACGAGCACCCTGTTTCGGTGCCGGTGGTTTGAAGACCGCGAACGGGTCGGTGACCTGCATGTCGTCGTGTGCGAACGAGTACAGCGCCGCGGGCCGTCCGCCCGCTTTCCCCGGCGGTGCAGTGCAGCCGGTGGGGACCAGCAGACCGCGCCGCGCGAGTACGCGCTGGAGGTTGGTCGCCGAGACGCGGTAACCGAGCGCGGCCGAGTAGAGCGCGCTCAGCTCGGAGAGCGTGAACTCCTGTGGTGCCAGCGCGAAGCCGAGGTTGGTGTAGCTCAGCTTCGCGCACAGGCGGTCGCGCGCCCCGAGCACGATCGCCTCGTGGTCGAAGGCCGTGCGCGGCAGTGAGTCGACCGGATGCCACGCGGTGTCCTCTGGCACTTCGGGATCGACGCCGGAGGGGACCAATCCGAGAAAGGCCGTGGCGACCACGCGCGGCCCTGGCACGCGATGCGGGTCGCTGAACACCGACAGCTGCTCGACATGGGTCAGCTGCTGGATGTCGACCTTCTCGGCGAGCTGGCGGCGGATCGAGGTCTCGACGTCCTCGTCGGGGCGGAGTCTGCCGCCCGGCAACGACCAGCGACCGAGGTGGGGATCGAGCGCCCGCCGCCAGAGCAAGACCTGCAGTGTGTCGTAACGCACCTGCAATACGGCCGCAAGGACCTCGTGTGCCAGGGGGTTGGTGCTGTTAATATGAGACCGCACAGTTTTCGATTATAAGGCGAAAACTACCGGAGGCAACCGGAGGATCGACATGACGGTGCAGGCGGAGGCATTCGTTCCCTATGGGGGTGTCGAGGCCGATGCGAACTGGGTCGAGGAGGTGCGCAGGCTCGCGAAGGAACGCGACGCCGTGCTGCTCGCGCACAACTACCAGCTCCCCGAGATTCAGGAGATCGCCGATCACACCGGCGACTCGCTGGCGTTGAGCCGGATCGCGGCGGCCAGTGACGCGTCCACGATCGTCTTCTGCGGCGTCCACTTCATGGCGGAGACCGCCAAGATCCTGGCGCCGGCCAAGACCGTGCTCATCCCGGACGCGAGGGCGGGCTGCTCGCTCGCCGACTCGATCAACGGGGAGCAGCTGCGCGAGTGGAAGGCGCAGCATCCCGGCGCGGTCGTGGTCTCCTACGTCAACACGACCGCCGAGGTGAAGGCCGAGACCGACATCTGCTGCACGTCGTCGAACGCCGTCGACGTGGTGGCGTCGATCCCTGAGGACCGCGACGTGCTGTTCTGCCCGGACCAGTTCCTCGGCGCGCACGTCAAGCGGGTGACCGGGCGCGAGAACCTGCACATCTGGGCAGGTGAGTGCCACGTGCACGCCGGGATCAACGGGCCCGAGCTGGCCGAGCGCGCCGCGGCGTCGCCGGAGGCCGACTTGTTCATCCACCCCGAGTGCGGCTGCGCCACCTCGGCGCTCTACCTCGCGGGCGAGGGCGCGGTGGAGCCGGAGCGCGTGAAGATCCTGTCGACGGGCGACATGCTGCACGCGGCGCGGGAGACGCAGGCGTCGTCGGTGCTCGTCGCCACCGAGGTCGGCATGCTGCACCAGCTGCGCAAGGCCGCGCCCGAGATCGACTTCCGCGCGGTGAACGACCGGGCGTCGTGCCGCTACATGAAGATGATCACCCCGGCCGCGCTGTTGCGTTCGCTGCGCGAGGGTGCCGACGAGGTGCACGTCGACCTCGACGTCGCGGCACGGGCGAGCGCGTCCGTGCAGCGGATGATCGAGATCGGCAAGCCTGGCGGCGGGGAATGACCGGTCCGGTTAGCGATCATGAGGCGAAAACCGGGCGTCCACAGCGTCGACAGCATCCTCGGTGGGAGGCCCGGGCCGATCTGGTCGTGCTCGGCAGCGGGGTCGCGGGGCTGACCGCGGCACTGCGTGCGCGGGAGCTCGGGCTCCGCGTGCTCGTGGTGACCAAGGCCAGCGTCGCCGACGGCAACACGCGCTGGGCGCAGGGCGGCGTCGCCGTGGTGCTCGACGGGGAACGCGACGAGGGCGACACGGTGGCCGCGCACGTGGCCGACACGATCACGGCGGGTGCGGGTCTCTGCGACGACGGCGCCGTGCGCGAGATCGTCGGTGCCGGTCCCGCCGCGGTCGCCCGGCTGCGCGCGAGGGGTGCCGAGTTCGACGCGGGCGCCTCCGGTCTCGCGCGCACCCGCGAGGGCGGGCACAGCGCGTTCCGCGTGATCCACGCGGGCGGCGACGCGACGGGCGCCGAGGTGGAGCGCACGCTCGTCGCGGCGGCCGGGGAGCACGGGATTCCCGTGCTGGAACGCCACCTCGCGGTGGACGCCCTGCGCACGCCGGCCGGTGACGTCGCCGGTGTCACCGTGCTCGACCCCGCCGGGGTCCCCGGGGTGCTGCGCGCACCCGCGGTGCTGCTCGCCACCGGCGGTTACGGCCAGCTCTACCAGGCGACGTCGAACCCGGAGATCGCCACCGGCGACGGCCTCGCACTCGCGTTGCGCGCGGGAGCGGTGGTGGCCGACATCGAGTTCGTCCAGTTCCACCCCACGGTGCTCTACACGCCGGGCGCCCGCGGCCGGTGCCCGCTGGTCACCGAGGCGGTGCGCGGCGAGGGCGCGGTGCTGCTCGACGGCGCGGGCGAGCCCGTGATGCGCGGGGTGCACCCGCTGGGCGACCTCGCGCCGCGCGACGTCGTGTCGGCGGCCATCACGCGCAGGATGGCGCAGGCGCCAGGCGGCATCGACGATCACGTCTTCCTCGACGCCACGGCGATCTCCGGCTTCGCGCGCCGCTTTCCCACGGTGCACGCGGCGTGCGTCGCGGCTGGCACCGACCCCGCGCGGGAGGCGATCCCGGTGACCCCGGCCGCGCACTTCGCGTGCGGCGGCGTGGTGACCGGGACCGACGGGCGCACCGGCGTCACCGGTCTGTACGCGGCGGGCGAGGTGGCGCGCACCGGGCTGCACGGCGCCAACCGGCTCGCGTCCAACAGCCTGCTCGAGGGCCTCGTCGTGGGGGAGCGCGCCGCCGAGGCCGTGGCCGCCGACCTGGCCGCGGGCGTCCTCGCCAACCCCAAGCACGGCAGTGCGCCCGAGACCGGTCCGGTGGCGGTCACCGAACGCGACGCGTTGCAGCGCGTGATGAGCCGCTACGCCGCCATCGGCCGCGACGCCGACGGCCTCGCGGCGGCGGGCTCGGTGCTCGACCTCTCGGCCACCGACCGTCCGTTGTGGACGCAGGATGCGGTGGAGGACGCCGCGCTGACCCTGCTCGCGCAGGCGCTCGTCGCGGCCGCGGCGCGGCGCACCGAGTCGCGTGGCTGCCACGTGCGCACCGACGTCACCGCCCGCGACGACCTCGCGTGGCGGCGCAGCCAACTGATCAAGCTCAGCCCGTCCGGCCAGCCCGTGCTGGCCGACCCCGTACTGGAGGGAGCGGCGTGACCGCACTCGACCTCGACGACCTCCGCCGCGTCGTGACCACGGCGCTGGCGGAGGACCTGCGTTACGGACCCGACGCCACCACGGCGGCCACCGTGCCAGCCGAGGCCACCGCCATCGCCGAGCTCACCCCCCGCGCCGACGGCGTGCTCGCCGGCGTACCCGCCGCGCTGGCCGTCTTCGACGAGGTGCTCGGCGACGCCTACGAGGTGCTGGCCCGCGAGGAGGACGGCGCCCCGCTGGTCGCGGGCAAGCCCGCGCTCGTGGTGCGCGGGAGCGTGCGCGGACTGCTCACGGCCGAGCGCACGGCGCTCAACCTGGTGTGTCACCTCTCCGGCGTCGCCACGGCGACGGCGGCGTGGGTGTCGGCGGTGCGGGGCACGGGCTGCGCGATCCGCGACACCCGCAAGACCCTGCCGGGCCTGCGGTTGCTGGAGAAGTACGCCGTGCGCTGCGGCGGTGGCGTGAACCACCGGATGGGCCTCGGCGATGCCGTGCTGATCAAGGACAACCACGTGGTCGCCGCGGGCTCGGTCGCCGAGGCGCTGCGGCTCGCGCGCGAGCACGCGGCCGGGCTCGCCTGCGAGGTGGAGGTGGACGATCTGGTCCAGCTCGCCGAGGCGCTCGCCGCGGGCGCCGACGAGGTGCTGCTCGACAACTTCACGCCGCAGGACTGCGTGCGCGCGGTGCGGATGCGGGACGAGGCCTCGCCCCGGACCCGGCTGGAGTCCTCGGGCGGACTGCGGCTGGAGAACGCTCGCGCTTACGCGGAGTCCGGAGTGGACTATCTCGCGGTCGGTGGCCTCACCCATTCGGCCCAGGCTCTGGATCTCGGGATGGACTTGAAGTAGAGCGCCGTCCCAGCTGTCACGACCACGGGCGTCGTGGCGATTTCCTGTAGGCGGCTCACGGGGTCCGATACCCTGCTCGGGCGCGCGAGGGTGGGGTGAGGTGCATGGCTGAGACCGTCGTCGTCGGGGTGATCGAGGATCACCCGCTCTACCGCGAAGCGCTCGCGCGGGTGCTGTACGAGGCCGACGACATCGAGCTGGGCGCCGTCGCCGAGTCGGTCGGGCATTTCGCCGCGCGCGACCAGCGGCCGGGGACGGTGGTGGTGCTGGACCTCAAACTGCGCGGCCTCGCCGACGCCGCGGCGGTGCGGCAGGTGGTGGCGATGGGCTATCACGTGCTCGTGATCTCGGCCCACGCCGGACAGTCCGAGGTGCTCGGCGCGATCTCCGCGGGCGCCCGCGGCTACCTCACCAAGGAGGCCGAGGGCGGCGAGATCCTCGACGCGGTACGCGAGATCGGTGCGGGCGGCTCCTACGTCTCGCCCGCGCTCGCGTCGTTCGTGCTCGCCGCGCAGCGCAACGCCGCGACGCGCGCGGAGCTGTCGGAGCGCGAGAAGCAGGTGCTCGCGCTCGTGGCGGCGGGCGAGCGCGACCAGGACATCGCGGACACGATGCGGATCAGCGTGCGCACCGTGCGCTCCTACCTCGACCGCATCCGCGACAAGACGGGCAGGCGCCGCAGGCCCGAGCTGACCCGGCTGGCGATCGAGGAGGGCATCACGGTGCCCGGGCGCCCTGGCCGCTAGCGGATCTTGCGGTTGGCCAGCACGGCGGTGGCGATGCGCGACTTCTCGGCGACGGCCGGGTCGACGTCGGCCACCAGCAGTCCTGGCTCCGCTCCGAGCTGGGCGTGCACGCGGCCGAACGGGTCGGCCACGGTCGAGTACCCGATGCCGGTGGGCGCCTTGGGGTTCACGTCGACGCCCGCGGCCTTCGGGTCGGCCTGCCCGCACGCGAGCACCCACGTGCCCGAGTCGAGCGCGCGGGCCCGCACCAGCAGTTCCCACTGCTCGCGCTTGCCCTCACCCGCTCCCCACGACGCGGGCAGCACGACGGCGCCCGCGCCCGACTCGGCCAGGGCCTGGAACAGGGCGGGAAAACGCACGTCGTAGCACGTCGCGACACCCAGCGTGACACCGTCGACGTCCACCGTGACCAGGTCGTCGCCGCCCGCGACGGTGTCGGACTCGCGGAAGCCGAACGCGTCGTAGAGGTGGATCTTGTCGTAGCCCCGGTGCACGCCGAGGCCGGTGAGCAGCAGCGTGTTGCGCACCCGCTCGCCGTCCGGGGTGAACATCCCGGCCACCACCAGCACGTCGTGTTCGCGCGCGAGCTCGCTCACGGCCCGCGCCCACGGGCCGTCGAGTGCCTCGGCGATCGGGCCGAGCTTCACGCCGAAGCGCGCCATCGCCGCCTCGGGGAACACGACCACGCGTGCGCCCTCGCCCGCGGCCTTGGCGACCCATTCGCGCATCAGGTCCAGGTTCTCGGCGGGTTCGGCGCTCGACGTGAGCTGGCACAGGGCGATCCGGAGCACGGTGACCTCCTCGCACGCGGGTGTAGGGGCAGTATGCCAGCGCGCACGGGCGGCGACGGGCGGCAAGGCCCGTGAGCTGGGTGGCAGTGCTCACCTCGTACCCTTGAGGGCATGTTGAACCGCACCGACCTGCGAGGTCGTGTCCCGGCACCTGGACAGCTGCGCGCGGTGCTCCCGCGCGCCGAGGTGGACGTGGACGCGGCGTTGCATCAGGTGCGTCCCGTGGTCGAGGCGGTGCGTGACCGCGGCGCCGAGGCCGCGCTCGAGTACACCGAGCGGTTCGACCGGGTCCGGCCCTCGTCGGTCCGGGTCCCGGCGGACGAGCTGCGGCGCGCGCTCGCCGGGCTCGACCCCGCCGTGCGCGAGGCCATCGAGGAGTCGATCGCCAGGGCGCGCGTGGTGCACGCCGACCAGCGGCGCGCCGACGTCACCACCACGGTCGCCGAGGGCGGCACCGTCACCGAGCGCTGGGTTCCGGTCGGTCGCGTGGGGCTCTACGCCCCCGGCGGGCTCGCGGTGTACCCGTCGAGCGTCGTGATGAACGTGGTGCCCGCGCAGGCGGCCGGGGTGGGCTCGCTCGTACTGTGCTCGCCGCCGCAGGCCGACTTCGACGGGCTGCCGCACCCGACGATCCTCGCCGCGGCCGAGCTGCTCGGCGTGGACGAGGTGTGGGCGGTCGGCGGGGCGCAGGCCGTGGCGCTGCTCGCCTACGGCGGCACCGACACCGACGGCGCCGAGCTCGAGCCCGTGGACCTGGTCACCGGGCCGGGCAACATCTACCTCACCGCCGCCAAGCGCATGCTGCGCGGCATCATCGGCATCGACTCGGAGGCAGGTCCCACCGAGATCGCGATCCTGGCCGACGGCACCGCCGACCCGGCGCACGTGGCGGCCGACCTGGTCAGTCAGGCCGAGCACGACACGCTCGCCGCGAGCGTGCTCGTCACGACGTCGCCGGAGCTGGCCGACGCCGTCGACGCGGAGCTGGTCCGCAGGGTCGCCGCCACCAAGCACACCGAGCGCGTGACGGAGGCGTTGCACGGCAGGCAGTCCGGCACCGTCCTGGTCTCCACTGTGGACGACGGGCTCGCCGTGGTGGACGCCTACGCCGCCGAGCACCTGGAGATCCAGACCGAGGACGCGGCCGCCGTGGCGGCGCGCGTGCGCAACGCGGGCGCGATCTTCGTCGGCCCGTACGCGCCGGTGTCGCTCGGCGACTACTGCGCGGGCTCCAACCACGTGCTGCCGACCGGTGGTTTCGCCCGGCACTCGTCGGGCCTGTCGGTGCAGAGCTTCCTGAAGGGGATCCACGTGATCGACTACAGCGCCGAGGCGCTGCGCGAGGTGGCGGGCAAGGTGGTGGCCCTCGCCAACGCCGAGGACCTGCCCGCTCACGGCGAGGCCGTCACCGCACGGTTCCCGGAGGGCGCCGCGTGAGCGCCGCCGGGGACGCGCCCGCCGAGGTCGTGTCGGCCGTCGACGCGGTGACGCTGGACCAGCTGCCGCTGCGCGAGGACCTGCGCGGCCGCAGCCCGTACGGCGCTCCGCAGCTCGACGTGCCGGTGCGGCTCAACACCAACGAGAACCCGTACCCGCCGCCGCCCGAGCTGGTCGCCGACGTCGCCGAGGCCGTCCGTGAGGTGGCCGCGGAGCTGCACCGCTACCCGGACCGCGACGCGCTGCGCCTGCGCGACGAGCTCGCGGCGTACCTGTCGGTGGCCACGCGGGTGGCGCTCACCGAGCGCAACGTGTGGGCGGCCAACGGCTCCAACGAGGTGCTGCAGCAGATCCTGCAGGCCTTCGGCGGCCCGGGTCGCAGCGCGCTCGGGTTCGAGCCGTCGTACTCGATGCACCCGATCATCGCCGCGGGCACGCGCACGGACTGGGTGCCTGCGCCGCGTCGTGAGGACTTCACACTCGACACCGACGCCGCCGCGCGGATCGTCGCCGAGCGCGCGCCGGACGTGGTGTTCCTGACCAGTCCCAACAACCCGACCGGCGGCTCGATCCCGCACGGTGAGCTCGAGGCCGTGCTCCGTGCGGCTCCCGGGATCGTGGTGGTGGACGAGGCCTACGCGGAGTTCTCGGCGCAGCCCAGTGCGGTGACGCTGCTGGAGGAGTACCCGGCCAAGCTCATCGTGTCGCGCACCATGAGCAAGGCGTTCGCGTTCGCGGGCGGCAGGCTGGGCTACCTGGCCGCCGCGCCGGCGGTGGTGGACGCGCTGCAGCTCGTCCGCCTGCCGTACCACCTCTCGAGCCTCACGCAGGCCGCCGCGCGCGCCGCGCTGCGCCACGCCGACCAGACGCTGGCGTCGGTGGCGAAGCTCGCCGCGGAACGTGACCGGGTGGTGGACGAGCTGCGCGGCCTCGGTTTCTCGCCGGTGCCCAGCGACGCCAACTTCATCCTCTTCGGACGGTTCACCGACGCGAAGGCCAGCTGGCAGGCCTATGTGGACAGCGGAGTGCTGATCCGCGACGTCGGCGTCGAAGGGCACCTGCGGGTCACCGTCGGCACGCCGGAGGAGAACGACGCCTTTCTGCGGGCGAGCAAGGAGGTCCCGAGGTGAGCAGGGTAGGCAAGATCGAGCGCACCACCAAGGAGTCGTCGATCCGCGTCGAGGTGGATCTCGACGGTACCGGCGTTGTCGACGTGTCGACAGGGGTGCCGTTCTACGACCACATGCTGCACTCGTTCGGCGTGCACGGGTCGCTGGACCTCACGGTCGCGGCCGAGGGTGACGTGCACATCGACGCCCACCACACCGTCGAGGACACCGCGATCGTGCTGGGCCAGGCGATCCGCGAGGCGCTCGGCGACAAGAAAGGCATTCGCCGCTTCGGTGACTGCTGGATCCCCATGGACGAGACGCTCGCGCACGCCGCGATCGACGTCTCCGGCAGGCCCTACTGCGTGCACGTCGGCGAGCCGGAGCAGTTCAGCACGTTCACGATCGGTGGCAACTACCCGTTCGTGCTGACGCGGCACGTGTTCGACTCGCTGTCGTTCCACGCGCAGATCGCGCTGCACGTCCGCGTCGAGTACGGCCGCGACCCGCACCACATCGCGGAAGCCCAGTACAAGGCCGTCGCCAGGGCACTGCGCGCGGCGACCGAACCGGATCCCCGCGCGGGCGGGATCCCCTCCACGAAGGGTGTGCTGTAGATGTCGGGTCAGTGGGTGGCACTTCTGCTGCTGGCCGTCGCGGGTTTCCTCGTGGGCGGCGTCTGGAGCACGTGGAGGAACGGCTCGCGCGGACTCGCCGCGGTGCTGACCTTCGCCGCGCTGCTGTCGATCGGCGGCGCCGTGGCCTGGCTGGCCTAGGTACTCACACGACACAGGGCCCGCCGCCGCGAGGATCGACCTTCGCGGCGACGGGCCCTGTTTTCGTGACCGCTACACCGGTTCGAGGGCTCGCTCTCCCTCGCGCTTGGCGAGTTTCTCGCCCTCGACGTCCACATTGGGCAGGATGCGGTTCAGCCACTTCGGCAGCCACCACGCGTGCTTGCCCAGCAACGACATCACCGCGGGCACCAGCGTCATGCGCACCACGAACGCGTCCACGGCCACACCGAAGGCCAGCGCGAAGCCGATCGACTGGATCAGCGACTCCTTGGCGAGGACGAACCCGGCGAACACGCTGATCATGATCAGTGCCGCGGCCGTGACCACGCGGGCACCGTGCTTGAAGCCGGTGATCACCGCCGTGCCCGGTTCGGCGCCGTGCACGTACTCCTCGCGCATCCGGGTCACCAGGAACACCTGGTAGTCCATCGCGAGCCCGAACAGCACGCCGATGAGCAGGATCGGCAGCATCGACATGATCGGCCCCGTCGACTCCACGCCGAGCAGGTCGCTGAGCCAGCCCCACTGGAACACGGCGACGACGGCGCCGAACGCGGCCACCACCGAGCCGAGGAAGCCGAGCGTCGCCTTGAGCGGCACCACCACCGAGCGGAACACCAGCATCAGCAGGATGAACGCGAGCCCCACGATGAGCGAGAGGTAGGGAAGCAGCGCGTCGGCCATCTTCTGGGAGACGTCGATGTTCATCGCGGTCTGCCCGGTGACGGAGATGTCCGCGCCCGTCGAGTCGCGCAGCTCGCCCGCCTCGGACCGGATGTCGCTGACGAGGTTCTCGGTCTCCTCGCTGCTCGGCCCACTCAGCGGGATCACGTTGAGCAGTGCGGTGTCGCCGGCGGGGTTGAGCTGCGGGGGAGTGACGGCCGCGACGCCGTCGAGCGCCCCGATGCGCTCGGTCGCGGCCTGCACCGCGCCCTGCGGGTCCTCGTCGGTCTGGATGACGACCACCAGCGGACCGTTGGCGCCGGGACCGAAGCCCGAGCTGATCAGGTTGTAGGCCTTGTTCTGGGTGGTCTCGGGGCCCGCCGTCTCGTCGGTGGGCAGGCCGAGCCGCATGGACAGCGCGGGAATCGCGATCACCAGCAGCGCCACGACGGAGCCCAGCAGCACGAGCACCCGGTGCCGCGCCACGAACGACGCCCACCGTTCGCCCGCGGGCCGCGTGGAACGCTCGGTCTTGCGCAGGCCGGGAACGCGCCCGGCGAACACCTTCATCCCGGCGAAGCCGAGCACCGCGGGCAGCAGCGTGACGGCGATCAGCACCGCGATGGCCACGGTGACCGACGCGGCGACACCCATCTCGCCGAGCAGCGGCACACCGACGACGGTGAGCCCGGACAGCGCGATGATCACCGTGAGTCCCGCGAACACCACCGCCGAGCCCGCGGTGCCCACGGCGTGGGCCGCGGCGTCCTCGGGTGCGCGTCCGTCGCGTAGTTCGTGCCGGTAGCGCGAGACGATGAACAACGCGTAGTCGATGCCGACGGCGAGGCCGATCATCAGCGCGAGCACCGGCGAGTACGAGCTGAGCTCCATCGGGCCGGACGCGACGAGGATGCCCGCCATGCCGACGCCCACGCCGATCAGCGCGGTCAGCAGCGGCAGTCCCGCGGCGATCAGCGAGCCGAACGTGATCACCAGGACGATGGCCGCCACGACGACGCCGAGCACTTCGGTGGCCTGCGTCTCGAACACGGGCTGGAGCGCGTCGCCGCCGAACTCGACCTCGAGCCCCGCGTCGCGGCCCTGATCGGCCGCGGCCAGCAGTGCCTCGCGGTCGGTGTCGGTGAGCTCGAAGCCCGGGACCGAGTAGCTGACCTGCGCGAGCGCGACGCGGCCGTCCGGTGACACCGACTGCGCCTGGAACGGATCGACGACCGCGGTCACCTTGGGCGCGTCCTGCAGCGAGGCGACCACTCCTGCCACGGCCTCGCGGTCGAGCGTCTCGCCCTCCGGCGCTGCGAGCACGACGCGCGCGGTGGCTCCGCCGACGCCTGCCTCGGGGAAACGTTCTTCGAGCTGGTCGATGGCGCGCTGCGACTCGGTGCCGGGAATGGTCACCGAGTTGGTCAGCTGTCCCGAGAGGGTCGCGGCGCCGAGGCCGAGCCCGGCGAGCAGCACCACCCACAGTCCGGCGACGAGCTTGCGCCGCCGGAAGGAGAAGCGGCCGAGCCGGGAGAGAAAGAGGGCCACAACGGGCTCCGTTTCTGCTGTGGTTCACACGATCGAGTTACGCACAAGCTAGCCGATCGGCTAGGAGCGGCCAAGCCGATCGGCAAGTGTGTGACTTGCCGAACAGCAAGTGGCGAGCTAGCCGATCGGCAGGTATCGGGGTTTGCCGCCCGGGAGGCCGGGGCGTACTGTCGTGCTGCTCGTGAGGAGGATCGATGACCGCAGGCACGACCACAGAGGACACCAGGTCACGTCTGCTGGCCACCGCGCTGAGACAGTTCACCCTGCACGGCGTGGAAGGCACGTCGCTGCAGATGATCGCGGCGGACCTCGGCGTCACCAAAGCCGCCGTGTACTACCACTTCAAGACCAAGGACGAGATCACCGAGGCCGTCGCCGCCCCGGCGCTGGCGGAGTTCGAGACGGTCATCGACGAGGCTGCGGCGCAGCGCACGCGGGGCGCGCAGATCGAGCACGCACTCGTCGGCTTCGTCGATCTCGTCGTGAGGCACCGTCCGCTCGTGGCGCTGTTCAACAGCGACCCCGGCATCCAGCGCGCGATCGAACGCTCGCTCAAGGGCGCTGAGAACTTCAAGACGCGGATGATGAGCGTGCTCGTCGGTCCCGATCCCACGCTCGCCGACCAGATCACCGTCCACGTCGTACTCGGCGGCCTCGCGCTCGCGGGCGGCGGCGAGGAGAACGCCGAGATCGACGACGAGACGTTGCGCGAGCACCTCATGGCCGCGGGCAGGCGCCTGCTGGGCCGCCCCCGCCGCCGATCCCCGAGGCCCTGACTGCGGCCCCGCCAGCCCGAGCTCACCGATGCGGTGAAGGGCACCTTTCCCGCGTTCAACGCAGTAAAGGTGCCCTTCACCGCAGCTGGCGCAGGAAGGCGGGCGGGACGTGGGGTGTGAGCCAGACGTCGTTGGCGCTCAACCGGAACTCGTGTCCCGCCTCGGTCAGCGCGGCGGCGTCCACCACCAGCAGCACGGGTCCGCCGCGGCGGGCGCCGACCGCGCGGGCCGTGGCCTCGGTCGCGGACAGGTGGACGTCGTGACGGCGCATGGGCCGCAGGCCCTCCCGCAGGATCGCGGGCACGAATCGGGCGACCGTGCCGTGGAAGAGCGTGGGTGGTGGCGTCGCGAGCGGGAGTCCCAGCTCCACGCCGACGCTGTGTCCCTGGCTGGCGCGGATGCGGGCGCCCGAGTCGTCGAAGGCGTAGCGGCGCTTGTCGTTGCGCTCGACCACCTCGGCCAGCTCGGCCCGGGTGAGGCGGAGTCCGTGCCTGCCGAGAGCGGCGAGCAGTTCGTCGACGTCCACCCAGCCGTCGTCGCTGAGTTCGATGCCGATGCGCTCGGGCGCGTGGCGCAGATGCAGGGAAAGCCGCTTGGACATGCGGATGAGGTCGTGTTCTTTCATGTCCGGAGCCATTGGCCCACGATGCCGACCTCGACCGCAAGCGCTTTACGCGCTCAGATGCCGCCTTCGCTGGTGGGCTTGAGCAACGGGGCGCCGGGCCCGAAGCGCGAGAGGTTGTCGTCCACGTTGTGCAGGCCGCACGTGCGCAGGGACAGGCAGCCGCAGCCGACGCAGCCGGTGAGCTGGTCGCGCAGCCGCTGCAGCGCGTCGATCCTGGCGTCGAGCTCGTCGCGCCAGTTGCGGGACAGCCGCGCCCAGTCCGCCTTCGTCGGCGCGTGGTCCTTCGGCAGCGACGCCAGCGCCTGCCCGATCTCCTCCAGGCTGAGCCCCACGCGCTGGGCGGCGCGGATGAACGCGATGCGCCGCAGCACGGCGCGGGGGTACCGGCGCTGGTTGCCTGCGGAGCGCTCGGAGAAGATCAGCCCACGGTCCTCGTAAAACCGCAGCGCCGTGTGGGGCACGCCGCTGCGGTCCGATACCTGTCCGATGCTCAGGTGGTCGGCAAGCTTCGTCGTCACAGCCGCCACAGTACCCCGAGTTACACCTAGGTCGAGGTTGCCGGGCGGTGCAGGTCAGGGAGTTGTCGAGGTCCGATCGATGTTCGGCCGGTCCGTGCGGTGCGAGGTGTGACGGGAGTCATTCCGAAGCTTGCGCCGGGTCTGCCGGGGCAGCACGACATCGCTGATGACGGGGAACGGATCGCTGTCGATGTCGTCGCGCCAGGCCCTCAACATGTCGTCGAGTGGATTTTCCTGGGCCATGCCGGCCTCCCGAGGCAGAACGTGTCCGAACGTCTACCCGGGAGGCCCGACCCCTAAACCACGATTCCAGGAAAATTCCGGCCGCGACTCCAGACTCAGTCCACGTGCTCGGCGTAGGAGTCGATGACCTGGCGAAGTACCTGGTCACCTGGCTGTGCCCACAGCTCGGCGTTGAAGATCTCGACCTCGATCGGACCCTGGTAGCCGGCCGCCTCGACGCACGCGCGCAGCCCGCGGTGGTCGATCGGGCCGTCGCCGGGCAGCGCCCTGCCCAGGAAGGTGTCGGTGAGCGGCACCAGCTGGTCGCACACGTGGAAGCCGAGGATGCGGCCCGCCGCCTTCGCGATCGACTCCTCGACGCGCGGGTCCCACCAGACGTGGAACTCGTCGACGACCACGCCCACCGCCTCGGCGGGGTGCTCCTCGGCCAGCGTCAGCGCCTGGTCCAGTGTGGAGAGCACCGAGCGCTCGGCGCACTGCATCGGGTGCAGCGGCTCGAGCCCCAGCCGCACGCCACGCTCCAGCGCGTACGGCGCCAGCTCGCCCAGCGCGTCGGCCACGCGTTGCCGCGAGCCCGCCAGGTCGTTGTTCGCGATGCCGCCGACCACGAGCACCAGCACGTCGGTGCCCAGCGCGGCCGCCTCGTCGATGGCCTCGCGCGTGTCGGCGACGCCGTCCACAGGGGACCCATCGGGCGTCACGCCCGTGAAGAACCCACCACGGCACAACGACGACACCCGCACCCCGTGCTGCTTGAGCAGCTTCGCGGCCTGTTCGACACCGATCTCGGCGACCTTGTCGCGCCACGGCGCGATCCAGCCGACGCCGCTGGCGGCGCAGCCCTCGATGGCCTCGGCCAGCGACCAGCGCTTGGTGGTGATCTGGTTCAGGCTCAGCCGTTCCATCACGACACCCCCGCCGCGGTCAGCAGCGGGCGCATCCGCGCCACCGCCTGTTCGGGATCCGCCAGCACGCCCGCCGCGTCGGCGAGGCGCAGCACGTCGGACAGGTGCGCGATCGAGCGTGCCGACTCCAAGCCGGCGACCATGCGGAAGTGCGACTGGTGGCCGTTGAGGTAGGCCAAAAAGACCACGCCCACCTTGTAGTGCTTGGTCGGCGCGCGGAAGATCTCGCGCGAGAGCGGCACCGTCGGGTCGAACAGCTCGGAGAAGCCCGCGGTGTCGCCCGCGTCGAGGCGGGCCAGTGCCGCGCCCGCGACCGCCGCGATCGGGTCGAAGATGCCGAGCAGCGCCTCGCTGTGGCCCTGCTCGTCACCCGCGATCAGCTCCGGGTAGTTGAAGTCGTCGCCGGTGTAGCAGGCGACGCCCTCGGGCAGCGCGCGGCGGAACTCGGTCTCCACGGAGGCGTCCAGCACGGACACCTTCACTCCCGCGATGACGTCGGCGTGCTCGGTGCACAGCGCGGCCAGCTCGGCCGCCGCGGCGCGGACGTCGGAGTGGCCCCAGTAGCCCGCGAGCGCGGGGTCGAACTGCTCGCCGAGCCAGTGCAGCAACACCTTGCCCTCGGCACCGGAGAGCAGCTTGCCGTACGCGGAGCGATAGTCCTCGGGCCCGGACGCGGCGGCGGCCAGCGCACGGCTGGCCATGATCACCGGGGTGGCGCCCTCGGCGGCGACGAGCGCGAGTTGTTCCCGCCACGCGTCCACCACCTTGTCCACAGTGGAGGGACCGGGCGGGAGCTGGTCGGTGCCGACGCCCGCGCACCAGCGACCGCCGGTGGACCTCGCCGCGGCGCCGGTGCGCCGGATGAGCTCCTGCGTGGTGGCCCAGTCGAGCCCCATGCCGCGCTGGGCGGTGTCCATGGCCTCGGCGACCCCGAGTCCGCACGACCACAGGTGGTGGCGGAACGCGAGCGTGGTGTCCCAGTCGAGCACCACCGAGTGCGCGGGGTCGCCGGGGGAGAGCGGGTCGGCGACGACGTGGGCGGCGGCGTAGGCGATGCGCGAGCGCGGCGGCTCGGCCGGAGCGTCCGGAACCGTGCGTCCGGACGGCGACCAGCTCTCGAGCGTGCCGTCCCTGGTGGGTAGCAGCAACCCAGTCATGACAACTCCGTCTCTACTGAAAGCGCTTGCAAGAAAGCGTTTTCAGACACCATAGGTCACGGCCCGACGCCCGGACAAGAGCCGGGCGCGCCAGGGGATTCAGGACAGCGGGTCCACCGCGAGGTCGCGCACCACCGACTCGTCGACCTCGACACCGAGGCCCGGTCCGGTCGGCACCTCGGCCACGCCGCCCTTCACCTCGACTCCCGAGGCGTAGACGGAGTCGACGAACTGCCTGCCGTTGAGGTCGACCGGCGTGTCGATGCCGAACGCCGCGAACAGGTGCAGCGACGCGGCGAGCCCGAGGTCGGAGTCGGTGAGCCCGGAGCCCATCAGCCGCACGCCGCAGTCCTCGGCGAGCGAGCACAGCCGCAGCGACAACGTGAGGCCACCGCTGCGCTGCACCTTGGCGATGGCGACGTCCACGGCCTCGAGCTTCACGAACGTCGCTAGGTCGCTGGGGTGACGCAGGCTCTCGTCGAGCGCGACGGGCACGGGGGAGTCGGCGCGCAGCCTGCGCAGGCCCGCGATGTCGTTGGCGGGCAACGGTTGCTCGAACGCGGTGACGCCGAGCGCGTCGAGCTCGCGCGACAGGCGCAGCGCCGCGTCGATGGTGAAGCCCTGGTTCGCGTCGACCCACAGCGGAGCCTTCGGCGCGGCGTCGCGCACCGCGCGCACCACGGCCAGGTCCTCGCGCTCGCCGTGCAGCCCGATCTTGACCTTGAACGCGTCGTAGCCCAGCTCGCGGCCCTCGGCGACGGCGTCGGCGACCTCGCTCGGCGTCTGGCCCGACACCATCCAGCCCAGTGTGATCCGCTCGGCGCGCCGCCTGCCCCACAGCATGCTGACGGGGACGCCCAGCGCGCGGCCGAGCAGGTCGTGCAGCGCCATGTCGACCGCGGACTTCGCCAGCGGTGAGCCGATCGTGAAGCCCCGGTTGATGGCGCGGTCGAACGCCGTGGTGACGCCGTCGAGGTCCCAGCACGGCTTGCCCAGCACCGCGGGCGCCAGGTAGCGGTCGATCGTGGTGACGATCGACTCGGTGGTCTCGTAGGTCCAGGCGGGGATCGGGGTGGCCTCGCCCCAGCCGTGCACGTCACCCGCCGTCACCTTGACCAGCACGCGGATGCTCGGGGAGCCGGCCACGGCGACGGAGCCGCCGGAGACACCGAACGAGCGCAGGGTGGGCAGGGCCACCGCGAACGTCTCGATCCGGTCGATCGTCAGGTCTCGCATCGTTGCTACACCTTTCTGGTACTGGCTCTGAGCACGACCTCGCCGGGGAGCCGGAGCACGCGGCTGCGGGTGCCGCGGTTGCCCCGGAACGCCAGCTCCATGGCTCGCTCGCCGAGCTCCTCCAGTGGCAGGGCCACCGTCGTGAGCGGTGGGGAGAGGTCGCGGACGACGGGGATGTCGTCGAAACCGGCGAGCGAGACGTCGTCGGGCACCGAGCGGCCCGCTTCGCGCAGCGCGGTGAGCGCACCGATGGCCATCACGTCGGTCACCGCGAACACACAGGTGGCGTCGACACCCCTGGCCAGCAGCTCCGACATCGCGGCGTGGCCGCCGTCGCGGGTGAAGGTGCCCTCGGCGACGGCGGACTCGGCCAGCTCGATGCCCGCCTCGGCGAGTGTCTCGCGGAACCCGGAGAGCCGGTCGACCACCGTGGTGAGCGTGCGCGGGCCGGTGAGCACCGCGAACCTGCGGTGGCCCATCTCGAGCAGGGCCTTGGCCAGTTCCGCGGCGCCCTCGCGGTTCTCCGGCTGCACGCTGTCGACGCGCAGGCTGCGGTGGCGGCTGACCACGGCGACCTGGCCGCCGCCCCGGCGGTAGGGGTCGATCTCGGCGGCGAGTGCGCGCTCCCAGGCCTTGTCCTCGAAGCCGGAGCCGACCAGCAGGATCGCCGAGGCGCGCTGGGCGCGCAGCATGGAGATGTAGGCGATCTCCTTCTGCGGGTCGCGGAAGGTGCTCGCCAGCATCACGAGCAGGCCGTTGTCCCCGGCCACGCGCATGACGCCGCGCGCGATGGCGGCGAAGTAGGGGTCGCTGACGTCGTGGCAGATGACGCCGACGGTGCGGTGGGAGGCCCCGGCCAGTGCCTGCGCGTGCGCGTTGGGCGTGTACGCGAGCTTCTCGGCCGCGGCGAGCACGCGCTCGCGCAGGTCCGTTCTGACCTTGGTCGTGCCGTTGAGCGCACGGGAAGCCGTGGCCAGCGAGACCTCAGCGGCGCGAGCGACGTCCTCGAGCGTGACGTGTGGGTGAGCGTCCATGCGCAACTCCCGGATAAAGAAAGCTTGACCGAGTTTCCCGGTCTGCATACTCTACCTGAAAGCGCATTCTGAAAGCGCATTCAGAGACATACTCCAGGTCTCGATCAGGTGCTTTCCGACACGTTCGACGGTGAACGGAGGGTCATGGTCACGCACAGTCAGTCGGCACGCACCGAACCCGGGAAACCCCCGGGTCCCGGGCCGCAGGCGGGGGTGACGGAACGGGCGAGGCCCGGTCTCGCACAGCGGCTCGTGGGCTTCGTCGAGAACGCCTGGCGGCCGATCGCGTTGCTGGTGGTGCTGTTCTTCGCGTGGTGGGCGGTGACGGCCGCGGAGCTGATCGAGCCCTACCTCGTGCCCTCGCCCGGCGACACGTTCGACTCCATCGCGAGCCGCCCCGACTACTTCTGGCAGCACACGTGGGCCACCACGTACGAGACGTTGCTCGGCTTCGTCATCGCCGCCGCGGTCGGTGTCTTCGCGGCCGTGATCATGGTGCAGTCGACCACGGTGGAGAAGACGCTCTACCCGCTGCTGTTGTTCGCACAGGTCATCCCCAAGATCGCCATCGCGCCGCTGTTCGTGGTGTGGCTCGGCTTCGGGATCGGCCCCAAGATCGTCGTCGCTGTGCTGATGGCGTTCTTCCCCGTGGTGATCTCCATGGTCACCGGGCTCAAGTCCGTGGACCCGGAGATGCTGCAACTCTCGGCCACCATGGGCGCCAAGCCAGGACAGACGTTCTGGAAAATCCGGTTCCCCGCGTCGCTGCCGCACCTGTTCGCCGGCCTCAAGGTCGCCGCGACCATGGCTGTGACCGGTGCGGTCGTCGGCGAGTTCGTTGGCGCCGACGAGGGACTGGGCTTCGTCATCCTGCAGGCCAACGGAAACCTCGACACCCCGGTGCTGTTCGCCGGGCTGTTGATCATGTCGCTGCTGGGCGTGCTGCTGTTCGTGCTTGTCGAGTGGCTCGAGCACCTCGTGCTGCCCTGGCACGCCAGCCGGCGTGCCGACTCCTCCACCACAACGATGTGAAACCCCTTGGGAGACAGAGGAAAGCCATGAAACTACCCGCACTTGTCGCCGGCGCTGCCGCAGTGCTTCTCCTCGCCGCGGGCTGTGGCGGATCCGAACCGGAGACCACCACCAACGCCGAAGGCGAGACCCTCGACAAGGTCACGCTGACCCTGAACTGGTACCCCTACGGCGAGCACGCGCCGTTCTACTACGGCAAGGCCCAGGGGATCTACGAAGAGCACGGCATCGACCTCCAGATCAGGGCCGGCCAGGGTTCGCAGAAGACCGTCCAGGCGGCGGCCGCGGGCCAGACCGACTTCGGCTGGGCCGACACGCCCGCACTGCTGGCCGGGGTGTCGCAGGGCCTCGACGTCAAGAGCATCGGCGTCTTCCTGCAGACCACGCCGTCGTCGGTGCAGTTCTTCACCGAGCAGAACGTGAACTCGCCCGCCGATCTCAAGGGCAAGACCATCGCGAGCACCGCGGGTGACGCGCTGACCAAGACGTTCCCGGCGTTCCTCAAGGCCAACGGACTGGCCGAGGGCGACGTGAACGTCCAGAACACCGACGCCGCGGGCAAGATGGCCGCCGTGATGTCGGGCCAGACCGACGCGCTGCTCGGCTACGCCACCGACCAGGGCCCGACGATGCAGGAGAAGGCGGGCAAGGACGTCTCGTACCTCCGCTTCGCCGAGAACGGGCTCAACTTCTACTCGAACGGTCTCATCGCGTCGCAGGAACTCCTCGACGACAGGGGAGATCTCGCCGAGCGCATGGTCGCCGCGACCAGCGAGGCGTGGACCGCGGTGCAGGAGGACCAGCAGGCCGCCGTCGACTCGATGGAGGGCTCCTCGGAGCAGCTCCCGTCGAAGGAGGTGCTGGCCGAGCAGCTCGCCTCGACCCTGGAGCTGCTGCACACCGAGGCCACGGAGGGTCAGGCTCCCGGTGTCAACACCGAGGACGACTGGCAGAAGACGATCGAGATCTTCGCCGAGGCGGACGTGATCTCCAGCGCCGAAGAGCCCAGCGCCTACTGGGTCAGTGAGCTCGCACCGAAGGAATGAGTTGAGGCAGATGACTGGCTACGCGGTCGAGATCGAAGACGTCGCGGTTCGCTTCCGCACGAAGAAGCGAGACGTCACCGCGCTGCGCGACGTGACGATGCGGGTCGACCCCGGTGAGTTCGTCGCGATCGTCGGCCCGTCCGGCTGTGGCAAGTCCACGCTGCTGAAGCTGTCGTCGGGTCTGCTGGCGCCCTCGAGCGGCAGCGTCCGGCTGCACGGCGAGAGCGTCAGCGGCCCGCGCAAGGACATCGGGTACGTGTTCCAGAAGGCCGCTCTGCTGGAATGGCGCTCGGCGCGCAAGAACATCCTGCTGCAGGCGGAGATGCGAGGAATGCCCGCGCGGGAGGCCAAGGCGAGGGTCGACGAGCTCATCGAGATGACGGGGCTCACCGGCTTCGAGGACGCCTACCCGCACGAGCTGTCCGGGGGTATGCAGCAGCGCGTCGCCCTGTGCCGCGCGCTGCTGCACCGCCCGCCGGTGCTGCTGATGGACGAGCCGTTCGGCGCACTCGACGCCCTCACGCGTGAGCAGATGAACGTCGAGTTGCGCCGGATCTGGCAGGAGACGAAGACCACCGTGCTGCTGGTGACGCACTCGATCGCTGAGGCCGTGTACCTGGCCGACCGGGTCGTGATGATCACGGCAAGGCCGGGCACCGTCGCCGGGGTCATCGAGGTCAACCTCCCGAAGGAGCGCGACTACGGCAAAACCATGTCGGAGCCGGAGTTCGCGAAGGCGACCCGGCACATTCGCGACCACCTCGGCGCCGCCGCGGTGGCTGAGTGAGAAAGGTGTTCGATGGCGGCGAACGAGGAACGGTCCATCGGGATCGTGATGAACGGGGTCACCGGTCGCATGGGTTACCGGCAGCACCTTGTGCGGTCGATCCTGGCGATTCGGGACCAGGGCGGGCTGCGGCTGGCCGACGGGACGGTGCTGCGTCCTGAGCCGATTCTGGTCGGCCGCAACGAGAGCAAGCTCGCGACCATCGCGAAGGAACACGGCGTCGACAGCTGGACGACCGACCTGGACGAGGCACTGAAGGCACCGGGCGCCGAGATCTACTTCGACGCCCAGGTCACCAGCCGCCGCGTCGAGGGCGTCAAGAAGGCCGTGGCCGCGGGGCTCAACATCTACACCGAGAAGCCCATCTCGGAGGACACCGAGACGGCGCTGGAGCTGGGCCGGATCTGCCGGGACGCCGGTGTGAAGGTGGGCGTGGTGCAGGACAAGCTCTTCCTGCCGGGACTGCTCAAGCTCAAGCGCCTCGTCGACGGCGGCTTCTTCGGCAAGATCCTCTCGGTGCGCGGCGAGTTCGGCTACTGGGTCTTCGAGGGCGACTGGCAGGAGGCGCAGCGCCCGTCGTGGAACTACCGCGCCGAGGACGGCGGCGGCATCATCGTCGACATGTTCTGCCACTGGCGGTACGTGCTGGAGGAGATCTTCGGTCCCGTCCGCTCGGTGCAGGCGCTGGCCGCCACCCACATCCCGGAGCGGGTCGGCGAGGACGGCAAACCCTACGCCTGCACGGCCGACGACGCCGCGTACGGCATCTTCGAGCTCGACGGCGGCATCGTCGCGCAGGTGAACTCCTCCTGGACCACGCGGGTGTTCCGCGACGAGCTGGTGGAGTTCCAGGTGGACGGCACCGAGGGCAGCGCCGTTGCGGGTCTGCGCCGCTGCCGCGTCCAGCACCGCTCGATGACGCCGAAGCCGGTGTGGAACCCGGACCTGCCCGCGACGGAGGACTTCCGCTCGCAGTGGCAGGAGGTTCCGGACAACGCCGACTTCGACAACGGTTTCAAGGCGCAGTGGGAACTGTTCCTCCGCCACGTGGTGGCCGACGAGCCGTTCTCCTGGGACTTCCTGGCCGGCGCGCGTGGCGTGCAGCTGGCCGAGCTCGGGCTCCAGTCGGCCAGGGAGGGACGCAGGATCGAGGTCCCCGAGCTCACCCTCTGATTCACACGATTTTCGACAAATCCCGGCACGACAACTGAATAAACCCGGCATGTAGATCGTGAAAGCGCTTTCGGAACTCAATGGAGAGGACCCACATGTCCGGCTCGCGACGTGCCAGAATTCTGTCGGCACTGCTCGCGTTGCTGTTGACCACGGGGATCGCGGCAGCGGTCCCCGTGGCGGCGCAGGAACGCTTCAGTGTGCTCGTGTTCTCCAAGGTCACCAACTATCCACACGACTCGATCCCCGCGGGCATCGCGGCGGTCGAGGAACTCGGCGCCGAGAACGGTTTCACCGTCGAGGCCACCGACGACGCCGCGGCGTTCACCGACGAGAACCTCTCGCGGTTCGACGCCGTGCTCTTCAACAACACCAACTCCACCCCCGAGTCCGGCGACCTGCTCGACGCGGCGCAGCGCGAGGCGCTCCAGCGCTACGTCCAGGGCGGTGGCGGCTGGGCCGGCATCCACGCGGCCTCGGCCAGCGAACGCGACTGGGAGTGGTACGAGGGCCTGGTCGGCGCCATCTTCGAGAACCACCCCGAGCCGCAGGTCGGCCGGGTCAAGGTGCTCGACCGCGTGCATCCGTCCACTCAGGACCTTCCGGAGCTCTGGGAGCAGAACGAGGAATGGTACAACTGGCGGGCCAACCCGACCGGTAACGTCCACACCCTCGCCCAGATCAAGGTCCGCGACGGCATCGACGGACTCGACGAGGGTGTCGACCACCCGTACTCGTGGTGCCAGAACTACGACGGTGGCCGGTCCTGGTTCACCGCGGGCGGCCACGACGCCGAGAAGTTCTCCGACGAGCAGTTCCGGTCCCACCTGCTCGGCGGCATCGAGTGGGCCGCGGGCGCGGTCGAGGGCGACTGCTCCGCGACCCAGACGGGCAACTTCCAGCGCGTGCCGCTGGTGCAGGAGGACCTCGCCGACCCGTTCGAGCTGGCCGTGGCCGAGGACCGCAGGGTGTTCTTCGTCCAGCGCACCGGCGCGCTCAAGGTCATCGACCAGGAGACGCTCAAGGTCACCACGGCGCTCGACTTCAACTACACGCCGGAGATGACCAGCCAGTCCGACGGGCTGCTCGGGCTCACCCTCGACCCGGACTTCGCCACGAACAACTGGCTCTACCTGCTCTACTCCGACCCGGAGAAGGCGCAGCTCAACCTCTCGCGGTTCACGGTGGCCGAGGACAGCACGGTGGACATCGAGACCGAGGCCAGGCTGCTGGAGATTCCGACCTTCCGCGGTGAGGGCAGGGCCAACTCCCACATGGCCGGCTCGATCACGTTCGGGCCCGAGGGCGACCTCTACGTGGCCACGGGCGACAACACCGACCCCTTCGCCTCCGACGGGTTCACCCCGATCGACGAGCGCGAGGGCAGGCGCGCCTGGGATGCCCAGGCGACGGCTGCCAACACCAACGACCTGCGCGGCAAGGTCCTGCGCATCACGCCGCAGGACGACGGCACCTACACGATCCCCGAGGGCAACCTCTTCGCCGAGGGCACGGAGCTGACCCGGCCGGAGATCTACGTGATGGGCGTACGCAACCCGTTCCGGATCACCGTCGACCCGCAGACGAACGCGTTGCTGGTCGGTGACTACGGACCGGACGCGCGGCAGGAGAACCCCGAGCGCGGTCCGGAAGGGACGGTCGAGTACCTGCGGATCACCGAGGCGGGCAACGAGGGCTGGCCGTACTGCGTCGGCGACAACACGCCGTTCAACGACTACGACTTCGCCACCGGAACCTCGGGGGAGAAGTTCGACTGCGGCAACCTCGTCAACGACTCGCCGAACAACACCGGCCTGACCGAGCTGCCGCCCGCCCAGGGTGCGTACATGTGGTACCCGTACTCGGAGTCGCCCGAGTTCCCCGAGCTCGGTACGGGCGGTGGCGGTCCGATGGCAGGCCCGGTCTACGACTACGACCCGGACAACGAGCGGATCTCGAAGTTCCCCGAGTACTTCGACGGCAAGTGGTTCAACTACGAGCTGACCCGCACGTGGTTCAAGGTCATGTCGGTGCAGCAGGAGGACCAGGAGTTCACCGATCCGCGGTTCGACCCCGCGGCCGCGGGCGACCTGCTCTCGACCAACGGGATCTTCGAGGACATGGACTGGGTCCAGCCCTTCGACGCCCACTTCGGCCCCGACGGTTCGATGTACGTCATCGACTTCGGCGAGGGCAGCGGCACCGGCCGGGGCGGCAGCAACGACGGTGCGGGCATCTACCGCATCGACTACGCCGCCGAGGGACGTTCGCCCACGGCGCGCATCACGCCCTCGGTCGACTCCGGTCCGGCTCCGCTTGAGGTGTCCTTCTCCAGTGAGGGCTCGGCGGGCGGCGACGGCGAGCCGGTGACCTACGCGTGGGACTTCGACAACGACGGCACGACCGACTCCACGGAGCCCAACCCCACGCACACCTACGCCGAAGAGGGGCAGTACAGCGCCAGACTCACCGTCACGAGCACGGAGAACGAGGAGCTCAAGGGCGTCGCGGTCACGGAGATCACGGCGGGCAACACCAGGCCCGAGGTGCGGATCGTGCTGCCACCGGACGGCGGGATGTTCGACTTCGGTGACACCATCCCGTTCCAGGTGGAGGTGACCGACGCCGAGGACACCGAGATCGACTGTTCGAAGGTCGTGGTGCAGTCCCAGCTCGGCCACGACGACCACCTGCACCCGATGGACAACGTCACGGGCTGCACCGGTGAGGTGGCCACCGACACCGGCGACAGCCACGGCCCGGGGCAGAACCTGTACGCGGCGCTGAGCGCGCAGTACACCGACGGTGGCGGTGAGAACGACGTTCCGCCGCTCACCGGCTCGGCGCACGTGACGCTGGAGCCGAAGCACAAGGAAGCCGAGCACTTCGAGGACAACAACGGTGTGGAGGTGCTCGACCGGCCAGGGGCCTCGGCAGGCAAGCGGCTGGGCGAGATCGAGCACGGCGACTGGGTCGCCTACGACCCGATCCACCTGCAGGGCATCGACTCGCTGACGGTCGGTGCGAGTTCCGGGGGGCTCGGCGGCACGATCGAGCTCCGTGCCGACGCGCCGGACGGTGAGCTGCTCGGTTCGGTCGACGTGGGTGACACGGGCGGCTGGGACAGCATCGTCGAGCACGACGTGACGCTCACCGACCCCGGCCGGACGATCAAGCTCTACCTCGTGTTCGTGAACCCGGACTGGACCCCGGAGCAGCCCGACCTGCTCTCGGTGGACGTGCTGCAGTTCAACGGAAAGGGCGTGACGCCATGAGCACACGACGGGACTTCTTCCGGCTCGCGGCGGGCACCGCCGCGGTCGCCGGGGCGAGCGGGTTACTCGGCGGCACGGCGCTCGCGTCCGGTCCGCGCAGGGTTCCGCCCGGCCACATCGGGATCCAGCTCTACACCGTGCGCACGCTGATGGCCGATGACCCGCAGGGCACGCTCGACGCGCTCGGCAGGATCGGCTACTCGACCGTGGGCGTGAGCGGGCTCTACGGGCACACCCCGCAGCAGTTCCGCGCGATGCTGGACCGGGCGGGGCTGAGGGCGGTGCTCACCCACCTCTCGCTCGACGCGATCCGCGGTGACTGGCAGCAGGAGCTCGCTAACGCCCACGTGCTGGGCGCGAAGTGGGTGGTGGTGCCGTCACTGCCGAGTTCACTGTGGACACCGGAGGGCTACCGGCAGGTGGCCGCGGAGTTCACCGAGGCTGGCAGGGCCGCGCACGAGGCGGGGCTCGGATTCCTCTACCACAACCACGATTTCGACTTCAGGACCGTGGACGGTGAGGTGCTCTTCGACATCCTGGCGAGTGAGACCGACCCGAGGTACGTGGACTTCGAGCTCGACCTGTACTGGGCGATCAAGGCGGGCTACGACCCGGTCGAGTACTTCGAGCGGTATCCGCGCCGGTTCCCGGTGTTCCACGTGAAGGACATGGCCGAGGACGGCTCGTTCGAGGACGTGGGTCACGGCACCATCGACTTCCGGCGCATCTTCCGGCGTCGCGACGTCTCGGGGGTGCGGGAGTACGTCGTGGAACACGACCAGCCCGCCGATCCGCTGGCCAGTGCCGCGCGCAGCTACAAGACGCTGCGCACGATCCGGTTCTGAGCCACTCCAGGGATGAGTTCGCCCCCGGGCCCCGCGACGCGGGCGCCCGGGGGCGCTTATT
The DNA here is from genome assembly GCF_016595675.1 of Prauserella cavernicola. GTDB lineage: Bacteria > Actinomycetota > Actinomycetes > Mycobacteriales > Pseudonocardiaceae > Prauserella_A > Prauserella_A cavernicola. The sequence continues at coordinate 86,849 of NZ_JAENJH010000004.1, forward strand.
CGTTTCGGGATCGGGCCGCCGCGGCGCTACGCTGCGGCGGCGGTGTCGTCGGGGGAGCAGGGGTCCGCTGTGCCTGTGTGGTTGTTCGGCCTGTTGTTCGCGGCGTTCGTGCTCTTCACCGACGACTACGTGATCGCGGGGGTGCTGCCCGAGATCGCCGCCGACCTCGGGGTGTCGGTGGGCGCCGCCGGGCAGCTGGTGACCGTCTTCTCGATCACCGTGGCCGTGGGCGCCCCGATCGCGGCGGTGGTGGTGGCGCGCTGGCCCCGCCGCAGGGTCTTTGTGATCGCACTGCCGTTGTTCGTCGCCGCCAACGCACTCGCAGCGGTGACCCCGTCGTTCGGGGTGCTGCTGGGCCTGCGGGTCCTCGCGGCGATCGCGGCCGCGATGAGCACCCCGGCACTGTTCGCCGCCGCGGCCAAGCTCGCCCCGGAGGGAAAACAGGGCCGCTTCCTCGGCATCGTCGGGCTCGGCGTCACCGGGTCGATCGCCGTCGGTGTGCCCGTCGGCACCTGGATCGGCGGCGAGGTCGGCTGGCGCGCGACGTTCGCGACCATGGCCGGTGCCGGCGTCGTCGCGCTGGTGTGGTTGCTCGCGACCTTGCCGAGGTCGGGTCCGGACCCCGCGGTACCGCTGCGCGACCAGGTCGCCGTGCTCGTGTCGCGGCCGGTCGCGTTGGCGCTGCTCGGGAGCGCCGTGCTGATCACCGGCTCGATGATGCTGCTGACCTACCTCGCGCCGTTCCTCGCGGGCCTCGGTGACGCGAGCATCGAGGCCAGGGCGATGATCTTCGCCGCCTCCGGCGTGGCGGGGATGATCGGCATCCTTCTGGGCGGCATCGCCACCGACCGCTGGGGCGCCGGCCGCACCCTCGCGCTGGGTGTGGCGGTGTTCGTGGCGATCATGGTGGTGCTCGCGCTGCTGTGGCTGGTGCGGCCGGTGCCGCTGTGGGTGGTCGCGCCGCTCGCGGTGGTGTGGGCCGGTGCCGCGTTCTGGACCTCCTCGCCCGTGCGGGATCGGCTGCTGCGGATCGCGGGCCCCGTCGGTCCGCAGGCGCTGGGCATGAACACCAGCGCCAACTACGTCGGCGTCGCGCTCGGGGGCGCCCTCGGTGGTGGCCTGCTGTCGCTGGGCGCCGGTTCGCTGCCCGTGGTCTCCGCCGTGCTCGGGGTGGTGGCGCTGGGCCTGTTCCGCCTCGCGGCGAGCGCCCCGGTCCACAGTGCTTCACGAGCCTGAGCGGCACCGGACGGCCGACCACGCCGAGGTGCCACTGGCGACCGGCCGGCCGGTGGGCTGAGGCAGACTCACGGGTGTGGAACTCGTGACGATCGACGACATCCGTGCCGCGGCCGACCGCATCCGCGGGGCCATCGTGCGCACGCCGCTGCTCGCCAGCCCGTGGGCCGACGAGGACCGCCCGCTGTGGCTCAAGCCCGAGAGCCTGCAGCCCATCGGAGCCTTCAAGCTGCGGGGTGCCCAGAACGCCCTCGCCCGCCTCGACGAGGCGAGCAGGCGGCGCGGCGTCGTCGCCTACTCCAGCGGCAACCACGCGCAGGCCGTCGCCTACGCCGCGCGCAGCTTCGGCGTGCCCGCGCACATCGTCATGCCGGACGTCACGCCGCAGATCAAGATCGACAACACCCGGGCCTACGGCGCCGAGGTGGTGCTGGTGCCCATCGCCGAGCGCGAAGCCGCGGCGTACGAGCTGGTGGAGAAGCTGGGCGCGGTGCTGGTGCCGCCCTTCGACCACCCCGACGTGATCGCGGGCCAGGGCACGATCGGCCTCGAGATCGCCGAGGACCTGCCCGACGTGGAGCTGGTGCTCGTGCCCGTCAGCGGCGGCGGGCTCTCCTCGGGGGTCGCGTCGGCCGTCAAAGCGCTGTGCCCGTCCGCCGCGGTGGTGGGCGTGGAGCCCGAGCTCGCGGGCGACGCGCGCGAGAGCCTGCGAGCGGGCGAGCTGGTCGACTGGCCTATCGAACTGCGCGCCCGGACCATCGCCGACGGCCTGCGGTCCCAGCTGTCCGAGCTGACGTTCGCCCACCTGCGCACCAGGCTCGATGGCATCGTCACGGTGAGCGAGGACGAGATCCGCTCGGCGATGGGCGTGCTGGCCACCAGGAGCAGGCTTGTCACCGAGCCCAGCGGCGCCGTCGGGCTCGCGGCCTACCTCCACCGGGCGGGCGACCTGCCCCGTGGACGCACGGTGATCGTGGTGTCGGGCGGCAACGTGGACCGCGCGCTCCTGGCCGACGTACTCGGCGCCTGAGGATTAGGGTGAGCGGGTATCCGAGGAAGGGAAGACTGACCGATGCTGTTCGGAGATGAGCACGTCCGCCGTTACGAGGAGACCGACGGCGAGGTCGGCCACGACTGGGAGAACGGCGCCCCGATCCTGATCCTGACGACGACCGGCCGCAAAACCGGCAAGGAGCGCAAGTTCGCTCTGATCTACCAGGAGCACGACGGCGCCTACGTGATCGTCGCGTCCAAGGGCGGCGCCGACGAGCACCCGGGCTGGTACCACAACCTCGTCGCGAACCCCGACGTGAAGGTGCAGGTCAAGGCCGACAAGTTCACCGCGAAGGCGCGCATCGCCGGCGAGCGGGAGAAGGCCGTGCTGTGGCCGAAGATGGCGGCGGTCTGGCCCTCCTACGATGACTATCAGAAGAAGACCGACCGGAACATCCCGGTCGTGGTGCTGGAGCGTGTGGCCTGAGCTTCGACGAAGGGACAGAAAGATATGGGGCAGCAGTCGAACGTCGACGTCGCCGGTCTGCTGGCGAAGCTGGCCGAGGCGGAGCACCAGGCGGAGCGGGGGGAACTGAACCCCGCGGAACTGCCGGGGCTGATCAGGGCACAGCGGCTGGTCCGGGATCTCGCGGGGTGGCCGAAGGAAGTCGACTCCGACCGCTGACCGCACTGCGCCGGTTTCCCCGTACCGGCAGGGGACGGTGGTTCGGGCTCGCGATCGACGTGCTCGCACCGTTTCTGGCACTCGGTACCCGGTACCGGGTCACCGGCGCACACCACATTCCCCGCGAGGGCGGCGTGCTCGTGGCGAGCAACCACCTCTCGTACGCGGACCCGGTCATGATCACGGCCGCCTGCCTGATGGGCGGCCGGGTGCCGCGGTTCTTCGCGAAGTCGGGACTGTGGAAGGTGCCCGTGGTGCGCAACGTGATGACCTCGGGCAGGCACATCGCCGTCAACCGCGGCAAAGCGAGCGCGCTGGAGTCGTTCCGCGACACCGTCTCGGCGGTGCGGGAGGGCGACTGCGTGGTCGTGTTCCCCGAGGGCACGTTCTCCGACCGCGACGACGAGTGGCCGATGAAGGCCAAGACCGGTCTCGCGCGGGTCGCGCTCACCACGGGTGCGCCGGTGGTGCCACTGGCGTGCTGGGGCTCGCACCACGTGCTGCCCGTGGGCGCCCGGCTGCCCCGCGTGTTCCCGCGGCGCAGGGTGGAACTGCTGGCCGGGCCACCGGTGGATCTCTCGGACCTGGTGTCCGAGCGGCCCACGGCCACGCAGCAGCGCGAGGCCACGCAACGGATCATGGCGGCGGTCACCTCGCTGCTCGCGGAGGTGCGCGGGGAGGACCCGCCGCCCGACCTCGTGAAGGCATAATCGCGGCCATGAGCGAACACTTCGACGTCGTGGTGCTGGGTGCGGGTCCCGGCGGGTACACCGCCGCCGTCCGTGCGGCACAGCTCGGGTACGACACCGCCATCATCGAGGAGCGCTACTGGGGCGGGGTGTGCCTCAACGTCGGCTGCATCCCGTCGAAGGCGTTGCTGCGCAATGCGGAGCTGGCCCACCTGTTCACCACCGAGGCCCGCACCTTCGGCATTCAGGTGAACGGCGAGGTGTCGTTCGACTACCAGGCCGCGTACCAGCGCAGTCGCAAGGTGGCCGACGGCCGGGTCAAGGGCGTTCACTACCTGATGAAGAAGAACGCCATCACCCAGCTCGATGGCCGCGGCACCTTCACGAGCGACAAGGCGATCGAGGTCCGGCGCGCCGACGGCGAGGTCGAGACCGTGACGTTCGACCACTGCATCATCGCCTCGGGCGCCACGCCCAAGCTGCTGCCCGGCACGGCGGTGAGCGAGCGCGTGGTGACCTACGAGGAGCAGATCCTCGCCTCCGAGTTGCCGGACAGCATCGTGATCGCGGGCGCGGGAGCGATCGGCGTCGAGTTCGCCTACGTGCTGCACAACTACGGCGTGAAGGTGACCATCGTCGAGTTCCTCGACCGCGTGGTGCCGCTCGAGGACGAGGAGGTGTCGGCCGAGCTGGCGCGGCGCTACCGCAGGCTCGGCATCGACGTGCTCACGTCCACCCGCGTGGAGGCCATCGAGGAGAACGCCGACGGCGTGCGCGTCACCGTCTCCACCGACGGCGAGCAGCAGGTGCTCGAGGCCGGCAAAGTGCTGCAGGCCATGGGCTTCCAGCCCAATGTGGACGGTTTCGGGCTCGAGAACACCGGTGTGGCACTCACCGAGCGCGGCGCGATCGACGTCGACTCGCGGTGCCGTACCAGCGTGTCGCACATCTTCGCGATCGGTGACGTGACGGCCAAGCTGATGCTCGCGCACGCGGCCGAGTCGATGGCGATCCTGGCGGCCGAGACCATCGCCGACGCCGAGACGATGGAGCTCGACTACCGCATGATCCCGAGGGCGACGTACTGCCAGCCGCAGATCGCGAGCTTCGGGCTCACGGAGGAGCAGGCGCGCGCCGAGGGCTACGACGTGCAGGTGGCGAAGTTCCCGTTCAGTGCCAACGGCAAGGCCCACGGGCTCGCCGACACGGTGGGCTTCGCGAAGATCATCAGCGACGGCAAGTACGGCGAGCTGCTGGGCGGCCACCTGATCGGCCCCGAGGTCACCGAGCTCCTGCCTGAGCTGACCCTGGCGCAGCAGTGGGACCTGACCGTGCACGAGGTGGCCCGCAACGTCCACGCCCACCCGACCCTGGGCGAAGCGGTGAAGGAAGCCATCCACGGCCTGGCGGGCCACATGATCAACATGTAGGCAGGGCCCCCGCCGCGCGAGTCCCCCGCTGGGGCGCGCGAGTTCCCCGTCCAGGCGCGCGAGTCTCCCGTTCCCGCGCGCGAGTTGCGCGCTCGGCGCCGCGAGTCCTGCACTCCGGACTGCGAGTTGCCCGCTCGGTGAGCGTGTCGTGCACTCCAGACTGCGAGTCCCGCGTTCGGGACCGCGAGTCCTGCGGTGTGGATGACGAGTCGGCCGTTCGCGGGCCGGTCACACCGGTCGGCGGGCGGTCGTCGTCGTGTCAAACCCGTGTGTGGTGCCGTGTCATTCCATCACGCAGAACTCGTTGCCCTCGGGGTCGGCCAGTACGACGTGACCCTCGTGCTCGGTGAGGACCGTCGCTCCGAGCGCGGTCAGCCTGGCGACCTCGGCGTCGAGGTCGTCGGTGTCGAGGTCGAGGTGCACTCGGTTCTTCACTGACCGGCTTTCGGGAACCGTGTTGAAGAACAGGCGGGGCCGCGTCCGCTGCGGGGGTTCGACCAGAACGGTCGGATCGTCCTCGGTGCTGGTGATGCCGAGGCCGCGCAGGCGTTCCAGTTCGGCGTCGTCGTACGGTGCGACCCGGTGCTCGTCCAGTGCGGCCGCCCAGAAACGGGCCAACGAGGCGGCGTGTCGGCAGTCGAACACAACATCGCGAATCCGGGCCATGTCGTCATCTTGCCGTTGTCGGTATCCGCGTGGTGGACGGGTTTCCGCGGCCACGTGGCCGTTCGTCGAGCCATCCGGGCGCGAACTCGGCCCCGGACTGTGTCGCTCGCTACCGGGAGTGCGCACCTCGCGTGCAGGAGCGGGGAACTCGCGCACCTGAGCGGGGGACTCGCGTGCTGGAGTGGGGGACTCGCGGGGTGGTTGGTGCGGCAAGGTTCAGGGGTTGGACTGGTGTGGTTGTGGTTCCGTTCATCGGGCCGTCGGAGGATCTTGGGGCGTCCGCGGTGTTTCAACCGGCCTGGTCGCGCTTGGTCGGGCCGCCGGTTTTCCCGCCGCCGTGGCGGGCGGCGGTCCGGACCCTCGAAACCCCGGTGTGCCAGGGAAAGCGCCGGTGCTTTCGGTTCGCGCGCGATCCCACGCGAGCCTCGTCGCTCTCGGGTCAAGATCCGGTGCGGAGATCCTTTTGCCCATTTTGGCCGTAGCCAAAACGGCGGTACATGGGGCAGGCTGGCCCTGGCATTCGGCGGATTCATCGTGGTGTCGGCCGGGGTGACAATCCTGGTGCCGGCGCGGGCGGACGGAGCCGGCGGCTCGTTCGGCCGACGACGTTCGAAGGGGAGAACAGCATGCACCGATCGCAGCGCAGGGCTGCCGCGCGCCGTGGACGCGCCAACGCGCGCAGAGCACGGGTGGCCTCGCTGGCGGCCGTGTCACTGGCGTTCGTGCCGTTCGTCGGCGGCGGCTCGATGTTGCTGCCGATGGCGGCGGACGACGCGCAGGACCCCTTCGGTGCCGGTGGAAAGGTGCCCGAACAGCGAGAGCTCAGCCCGCAGATCCTCGCCGACGCCGGTGATCCACTCGCGCTGTCCAGGGACGGCGCTCCGCTCGGTGTGCCCATTCCCGAACTGCCCGACGGCACGCGTGCCACGGGCGCGTCGGGCACCGGCTCGCTCGGCATCCCCGGCGCGGTGCTCAAGGCTTACCGCGACGCGGAGCGCACGCTCGCGGGCCTGAACCCCGGCTGCAACATCGACTGGAGCCTGCTCGCGGGCATCGGCAAGATCGAGTCCGGCCACGCCAGCGGCGGCAACGTCGGCGCGGACGGCCGCACGCTCACCCCGATCCTCGGGCCGCAGCTCAACGGCGCGGGCGCCTTCGCCGCGATCCGCGACAGCGACGGAGGCGCCCTCGACGGCGACTCGACCTGGGACAGGGCCGTCGGGCCCATGCAGTTCATCCCCACCACGTGGAGCGCCTACGCCACCGACGGCGACGGCGACGGCGTGGCGGATCCGCACAACATCTACGACGCCACGGTCTCCGCCGGTAGGTACCTGTGCGCGGGCGGTGGCGACCTGCGCGATCCGCAGGACCGGGCGCGGGCCGTGTTCCGGTACAACCAGTCCGACTCGTACGTGCGCTCGGTGCTGCTCTGGGCGAACCTGTACGCGGGCGGTGTCACGCCGACCGAGGGCACACCCGGCGAGGTCGTTCTCGCCGACGGCGGGCCCACACCTCGGTTCGACCGCGCGCCCCGGCCCGGCGGGCAGGCACCGAAGGCCCCTGCCGTGAGGCCGGCCCCCGGCGCGACCAACCCGCCCACCTCCAGCAAGCCGCCCGGCACGCCGGACAAGCCAGGCCCGCCCAACCAGCCGGAGCTGCCGGGCACCGTTCAGCCGCCGGGGACCCTGCCGCCCGAGACCGGCAATCCGCCGGGGACCGGTAATCCGCCGGGGACGGGCAATCCGCCGGAGAGCGGCAACCCGCCGGAGAGCGGCAACCCGCCGGGGACGGGCAATCCGCCGGAGACCGGTAACCCGCCGGGGAGCGGCAACCCACCCGGCACCACGCCGCCGCCGACGACAACACCGCCGACGACCCCGCCGGGAACGACCCCGCCGGGAACGACCCCGCCGGGAACGACCCCGCCCGGCACCACGCCGCCGACAGACGGCACTCCGCCCGGGACCAGCGAGCCGCCGACGTGCGAGACACCGGACCCGGAGGACACCGAGTCGACGGAAACCACCGACGGGTCGGCCCCTCAGTCGCCGCAGGCCCTGTCGGCCGCGACCACGAAGTCGGACGACTCGACGGACTCGGACGAGACCGAGGACCCTGACGAGACCACCGAGCCGCCGAACTGCGCCCCTCCCACTCCCTGACGTCGAGTCGCCCTGGCGCGCGCCACGCCGTGCGCCGGGGCGCACCCTCCGGCCCGCGGTGACGTCCGCGGGCGCGCGCATCCGGCGGGACCGCGGCTCTGGCCCGATCCCGCACAACCCCCACCCGAACACGCTGCCGAGCGCCTGAGCCGGGCGCGTTTCCGGCGTGTGTCGCCGACGTGGCTCGGCCCGGGTGGCACCTTCGCGGACTCCGAACGCCGTCGTGAACGAGGTCCGGACATGTCACAGCGGCGCCCTCGCCACCGATCTTTCACCTGGTCGCGCCCGTTTTGTCCGGGCGACTACGCGAAGTAGTTGTTTACGAGCGTGCAACTTCACCTTGACGGGTGTTGTGGGTCACTCTACTTTTGCATGTCAAAGGAGGAAGTGGGGCTGATGTGGATTTAAGTCTGCACGCGGTGAGCGCTGACGAGGACGCGAAGCCTCTGCTCGCCATGCGCGGCATCGTCAAGACCTTTCCCGGCGTTCGGGCACTCGACGGCGTCGACCTGGAGGTCAAGGCGGGCGAGGTGCACTGTCTGCTCGGCCAGAACGGCGCGGGCAAGTCGACGCTCATCAAGACACTGGCCGGTGCACACCAGCCCGACGGCGGCGAGATCGTCTGGAACGGCGAGCGAGTGACGCTGCCCTCGCCGGTCGCGGCGCTCAAGCTCGGCATCGCCACGATGTACCAGGAACTGGACCTGATCCCGACCCTGTCGGTGGCGGAGAACATCTTCCTCGGTCACGAGCGGGCGCGGTACGGCTTCACGCGGCCCGCCGCGGCGCGCGCGGAGACCGCGAAGCTGTTCGAGCGGCTGGGGCACGCCGAGATCTCGCCCGACGAGGAGGTCGGTGAGCTGTCGGCGGCAGGCCAGCAGCTGGTCTCGATGGCGAGGGCGCTGGCGCACGACGCCAAGCTGATCGTCGCCGACGAGCCCACCGCGGCGCTGGCGAGCGACGAGGTGGACAACCTCTTCCGCATCATCACCGAGCTGACGGCCTCGGGCGTCGCGGTGGTCTACATCTCCCACCGGCTCGAGGAGCTTCGCCGCATCGGCCACCGGGTCACGGTGATCAAGGACGGCCGCACGGTGTCGGCCAACCTCGACGCGCGCGAGTCGTCGACGTCGGAGCTGGTGGACCTGATGGCGGGCCGCAAGGTTCAGACCGCGTTCCGCGAGGCGGGAGCGGCCGCCGTCGAGTTCGGCGACACGGTGCTCGACGTGCGCGACCTGCGCCGCGACGGTGAGTTCCGCGACGTCTCGTTCTCCGTCCGGGCGGGCGAGATCGTGGGCCTGGCCGGACTGGTCGGCGCGGGGCGCAGCGAGGTGCTGGAGACGATCTTCGGCGCGCGCGGTGCCGACGCGGGCACGGTCTCGGTCGACGGCAAGCGACTGCGCTCCGGCAGTGTGGCCGCGGCGGTCAAGGCCGGCGTGGGACTCGCACCGGAGGAGCGCAAGAGCCAGGCGCTGCTGCTCGACATGTCGGTGACGCACAACGTCACGCTCGCGAGCCTGGACGACTACAGCACCGTCGGGTTCACGCAGCGGTCCAGGGAGACCAAGGACTCGTTGTCCACATTGGAGCGGCTGGATCTGCGGCCCGCGGACCCGTGGCGCCTGGTGCGCACGTTGTCCGGCGGCAACCAGCAGAAGGCGGTCGTGGCGCGCTGGCTCGTGCACGGCTGCCGGGTCCTGCTGCTCGACGAGCCCACTCGCGGTGTCGACGTCGGCGCCCGCGCCGAGCTGTACCGGCTCATTCACGAACTCGCCGCGACCGGCGTCGCGATCGTCCTGGTGTCCAGCGAGATCCCGGAGGTCCTCGGGCTCTCCGACCGGGTGCTCGTGCTGCGCGAGGGCGACGTGCTGGCCGACCGGCCCGCGGCTGAACTCACGGAAGGTGACGTGCTGGACATGGTTATGGAAGGGAGTGCCGCATGACCAAGGCACTCGACACACCGCCGGTGGCCTCGTCCACCGCGAGCGCGTTGCGCCGCTCGTTGCGCCTCGACGTCCGGCTGCTCGGCCTGCTCGGTGTACTGATCCTGCTGTGCGTCATCGGTATCATCACGCGCCCCGAGACGTTCCCGACGCAGGAGAACCTCTCCACCATGCTGCGGTTGGCCGCGGCGATCGGTGTGGTGAGCGTCGGCATGACGTTCGTGATCATCGCGGGAGGTATCGACCTCTCGGTCGGTTCGATCGTCGCGCTCTCCAGCGTGTGGATGACGACACTCGCCACCCAGTCGTACGGACCGTTCGTGATGGTGCTGTGCGCCTTGCTCGTCGGCCTCGGTTGCGGCCTGGTCAACGGAGTTCTGATCTCCTACGGCAAGGTCGTGGCGTTCATCATGACGCTGGCGATGATGGTGTCGGCGAGGGGACTGGCGGAGCGCCTGTCCGACCGCCGCACCCAGGTGGTCACCGAGACCGGCTTCACCGAGTTCTTCCGCGCGTCGTTCCTCGGCATCCCCGTGCTGGTGATCGTGCTCGCGCTGGTGTTCGTGGTCGGCTGGATCGTGCTCAACCGCACGACCTTCGGCAGGCGGACCTTCGCGATCGGCGGCAACGCCGAGGCCGCGCGCCTGTCGGGCATCAACGTGAAGCGCCACACCGCGCTTGTCTACGGCATCAGCGGCCTGTGCTGCGGCATCGCCGCGATCATGGTCGTCGCGCGTACGACGTCCGGCGCCTCGACCAACGGACTGTTCTACGAGCTCGACGCCATCGCCGCGGTCGTCATCGGCGGCACGTTGCTCTCGGGCGGCAGGGGAAGCCTGATCGGCACGCTCATCGGCGTCCTGATCTTCACCGTGCTGCGCAACATCTTCACGCAGAACAACCTCGACACCGACATCCAGAACATCGCACAGGGCGCGATCATCGTCGCCGCCGTGCTGCTGCAGCAAACCACGTCGAGGCGACGCAAGCGCAAACCAGCGACATCAGAACCAGGCCCGCAACCCACTCAAGCCACCGGGAGCCAGTCATGATCCAGACCAACTTAGCGCGACGCGGATTCCTCCTCGGCGCCGCCGGGCTCGGTGCCGGCGCCGTGCTGGTGGGCTGCACGTCGAACGAGCCCGAGCAGCAGAGCGACCCGCAGCAGGAGAACATGGCGCAGGGCGACAACGCCGAGCCCGGTGAGCCGGTGACCGTCGGCTTCTCGGCTCCCGCCGCCGACCACGGCTGGATGGCGGCCATGACGATCAACGCCAGGGCGGCCGCCGAGCAGTTCTCCGACGTCACGCTCAACGCCACCGAGGGCACCAACGACGTCAACCAGCAGATCGCGCAGGTCGAGCAGCTCATCAACGCGGGTGTCGACGTGCTGGTGATCCTGCCCTTCGACGGCAAGGCGCTCACCCAGGCCGGCCAGCAGGCCATGGACGCCGGGATCCCGGTCGTCAACGTGGACCGGGTGTTCGACTCCCCGCTCGCGTACCGCACCTGGATCGGCGGCGACAACTACCGCATGGGCGTCAACGCCGCCAACTACATCGCCGAGCGGCTCAAGCAGGACAACGTGAACAACCCGGTGATCGGCGAGGTCGCCGGCATCGACTCGCTCCCGCTGACGCAGGAGCGCAGCCAGGGCTTCCGGGACGCGTTGCGGCGGCACGGCTTCGACGTCGGCCCGCGGGTCTCGGCGGAGTTCACGCCGGAGTCGGGCGAGGCCCGGACCTCCAACCTGCTGCAGGGCGCGCAGAACCTGAACGCGCTGTGGAACCACGACGACGACCAGGGCATCGGCGTGGTCGCCGCCATCGAGAACTCGGGCCGCACCGACTTCTTCATGGTCGGTGGCGCCGGGTCGCGCAACATGATGGACCTGATCAAGGCCGACTCCGGCCCGGTCAAGGCCACGGTGCTCTACAGCCCGTCGATGGCGTCCTCGGCGATCGGCATGGCGCGCCTGCTGGGCCAGAACAAGGGCCTCGGCGACCTGGCCGAGCACGAGGTCCCGGCCATGCTGACGACCTACTCGGCGGTCGTCACCAGGGAGAACGTGGACAGCTACATGGACGTCGGGTTCGACTCGTGACCGAAGGTGCACAGTCGCTCGGCATCGCCATGATCGGGCACTCCTTCATGGGAGCGGTCCACTCGCAGGCATGGCGCAACGTTCATCGCTTCTTCGACGTCCCGCTGACCCCGCGCATGGTGGTGCTCGGCGGGCGCGACGAGCAGCGGGCCAAGGTGGCCGCCGACCGGTTCGGCTGGGACTCGGTGGCCACCGACTGGCGCGCGATCATCGAGCGTGACGACGTCGACCTGGTCGACATCTGCACGCCCGGCGACACGCACGCCGAGATCGCGATCGCCGCGTTGGAGGCGGGCAAGCACGTGCTGTGCGAGAAGCCCCTCGCCAACACCGTCGCCGAGGCGCAGCGGATGGCCGAGGCCGCCGCTCGCGCCGACGCGAAGGGCGTGCGGTCGATGGTGGCCTTCAACTACCGCAGGGTTCCCGCGCTGGCACTGGCCCGCAAGCTCGTCGCCGAGGGCAGGCTCGGGCAGCTGCGCCACGTGCGGGCCGTGTACCTGCAGGACTGGCTCTCCGACGAGACGTCGCCCATGACGTGGCGGCTGCGCAAGGAACAGGCCGGTTCCGGCTCGCTGGGCGACATCGGCGCGCACATCGTGGACGCCACACAGTTCGTCACCGGTGAGGTGATCACCGGCGTCGCGGGTCTCACGGAGACCTTCGTGCGCTCGCGTCCCGGTGAGAACGGTGCCTCCGAGTCCGTGACGGTCGACGACTGCGCGGTGTTCCACGGACGCCTGTCCTCCGGCGCGATCGCGACGTTCGAGGCGACCCGGTACGCGCTGGGCCGCAAGAACGCGATGCGCATCGAGGTCAACGGTTCGAGGGGCAGCCTCGCGTTCGACTTCGAGTCGATGAACGAATTGTGGTTCTACGACGGTGACGAGTCCGGCGAGACCGCGGGTTTCCGCCGCATCGTCGCCACCGAACCCGACCACCCCTATGTGGGCGCGTGGTGGCCGCCGGGGCACGGCCTCGGCTACGAGCACACGTTCACCCATGAGATCGCCGACCTTCTGAGGGCGATCGGCAGTGGACAGTCGCCAGAACCGAGCTTCGCCGACGGCCTGCGCGTACAGCAGGTGCTCGAGGCGGTGGAAGACAGCGCGTCCGAGGCGTCGCGCTGGAAGCAGGTGGAAGTCAGCCCGACCTAGGCAACTCTCCCCGCCGGTCGAACAAGGAAAGGTACCAGTGCGACGAAGCAGTAGTACCCCGTCCCGTCCCCGATCTCCCCGAAATTGGTGGCGCTTCGGCGCCGCCACCCTCGCTGCCTGCACCGGTCTCGGTGGTCTCGCGGTCACCGCGTCGGCCGCCGAGACCGGCCAGCAGCCGCCAGAGCACGGCAACGCAAGTGTCCTCGTCTTCTCGAAGACGGAGGGCTTCAGGCACGACTCGATCCCCACGGGCATCGCCGCCATTCAGGAACTGGGGGAAGCGAACGGTTTCACCGTTGACGCGACCGAGGACTCCGCGGCGTTCACCGATGACAACCTCGCCGGCTACGACGCCGTGGTGTGGTTGTCGACCACGGGCGACGTGCTGAACGACGAGCAGCAGGGTGCGTTCGAGCGCTACGTCGAGGGCGGTGGCGGATACGCCGGCGTGCACGCCGCGTCCGACACCGAGTACGACTGGCCCTGGTACGGCGATCTGGTGGGAGCGTGGTTCGACTCGCACCCCCAGATCCAGGAAGCCACGGTCAACGTCGAGGACCACGAGCACCCGTCCACAGTGGACCTGCCGGAGCAGTGGAACCGCACCGACGAGTGGTACAACTACCGCGACAACCCCAGGCAGGACGTCCACGTGCTCGCCTCGCTCGACGAGGAGAGCTACGACCCGGGTGACGGCGCCATGGGCGACCACCCCATCTCCTGGTGTCACGAGAACAGCGGTGGCCGCGCCTGGTACACCGGTGGCGGGCACACCGTCGAGTCCTACGACGAGCCCGAGTTCCGCCAGCACCTGCTCGGCGGCATCCGCTACGCGGCGGGCGAGGCCGACGGCAACTGCTCGAACGAGGACCCGGGTGGTGAGGTCCCGAACGACGAGGACTTCGACCAGATCACCTTGGCGCAGGGCGAGTCCGTGACCGGTGAGCCCATCGCCATGGCGGTGCTGCCGGACCGGCGCGTGCTGCACACCTCGCGCGACGGCCGCGTCTTCGTGACCACGCCGGAGGCGACGACCACGGTGGCCGCGACCATCCCCGTCTACAGCCACGACGAGGACGGTCTGCAGGGCATCGCGGTGGACCCGGACTTCGAGAACAACAACTGGGTCTACGTCTACTACGCCCCGCCGCTGGACACCCCTCCCGGTGACGCGCCGGAGAACGGCACTCCGGAGGACTTCGAGCCCTACCTCGGCTACAACCAGCTGTCGCGGTACCAGCTGAGCGACGACGGTGTCCTCGACCTGGAGAGCGAGCAGGAGATCCTGCAGGTTCCCGCCGAGCGCGGCATCTGCTGCCACGCCGGTGGCGAGATCGACTTCGACGCCGACGGCAACCTGCTGCTGTCCACAGGGGACGACTCGAACCCGTTCTCGTCCGATGGCTACACGCCGATCGACGAGCGGGCCGACCGCAACCCGGTCTTCGACGCGCAGCGCACGTCCGCCAACACCAACGACCTGCGGGGCAAGCTGCTGCGCATCAAGGTCGGTGAGGACGGCGGCTACACGGTCCCCGAGGGCAACCTGTTCGCGGAGGGCACGGAGAAGACCAAGCCCGAGATCTACGCGATGGGCTTCCGCAACCCGTTCCGGTTCGCGGTCGACAAGGAGACCGGCTGGATCTACCTCGGCGACTACGGTCCCGACGCGGGCCAGGCGAACCCGGACCGCGGCCCCGCGGGCATGGTCGAGTTCAACCTGATCAAGGAGCCCGGCAACTTCGGGTGGCCGTACTGCGTCGGCGACAACACCCCGTACATCGACTACGACTTCGCGACCGGCGAGTCCGGCGAGGCGTTCGACTGCGCGGCGCCGAAGAACGAGAGCCCGCACAACACGGGTCTCACCGATCTGCCGCCCTCGCAGGCAGCGTGGATTCCCTACGACGGCGGTTCGAAGCCCGAGTTCGGTACCGGCGGCGAGTCGCCGATGGGCGGCCCGACGTACAACTTCGACGCCGAACTCGACATGGAGACGAAGTTCCCCGAGACCTACGACGGCAAGAACTTCGCTTACGAGTGGGACCGCGGCTGGATCAAGACGATCGACATCGGCGAGAACGGTGAGGAGGGCGCGATCGAGCCGTTCTTCGACTCGATGCAGCTCACCAGGCCGATGAACATCGAGTTCGGACCCGACGGCTCGCTGTACGTGCTGGACTACGGCAGCGGCTACTTCGGTGGTTCGGACGACTCGGCGGTGTACCGGATCGACTACACCCAGGGCAACCGGACCCCGCGGGTCGACCTCACGTCGGACAAGACGTCGGGCCAGACGCCGCTCGAGGTGAACTTCGACCCGACGGGCACCACCGACCCCGACGGTGACGCGCTCACCTACGCGTGGGACTTCGACGGGGACGGCACGACCGACTCCACCGAGGCGGGCCCGGTCAGCCACACCTACACCGAACCCGGTCGCTACACCGCGAAGCTGGCGGTGACCGACGAGGGCGGTCTCACCGGCGCGGCGAGCGTGGTGGTGACCGCGGGCAACACGGAGCCGGAGGTGACGATCGAGGCTCCGGTGAACGGCGGCTTCTTCGGCTTCGGTGACAAGGTGCCGTTCAAGGTGTCGGTGACCGACCCCGAGGACGGCGAGATCGACTGTTCCCGCGTGACCGTGGAGTACATCCTCGGCCACGACAACCACGGCCACCCGCTGTCGAGGGCCACCGGTTGTGAGGGCGTGATCGAGACCCCGGCCGACGAGGGCCACGGTCTGGACGCGGACATCTTCGGTGTCATCGACGCCAGCTACACCGACAACGGTGCGGGCGACGTGCCCTCGCTGACCGGTTCGGACCAGGTCACGCTGCAGCCCAAGCTGAAGCAGGCCGAGTTCTTCACCGAGAGCGAGGGTGTCGAGGTCATCGACGCGGAGGGCGCCAGCGGCGGCAAGCGCGTGGGTGCCATCGAGGACGGTGACTGGATCTCCTTCGACCCGGCGAACCTGGCCGGCGTCGAGTCGATCGGCTACCGCGTGTCCTCGGGCGGCGACGGCGGCACCATCGAGGTGCGCTCCGGCGGCGTCGACGGTGAGCTGCTGCAGACCGTCGAGGTGACCAACACGGGCGGCTTCGACGACTACGCCGACATCGCTCCGGCCCCGGTCACCGACCCGGGTGGCACGAACCCGCTGTACCTGGTGTTCAAGGGATCGGGTTCGGGCAGCCTGTTCGACGTCGACAACGTCCAGTTCGAGGGTCCGGGTGTCACGGACCCCGGCGGCCCGGCCGTCTGTGAGCCCGGTCAGCCGGACGAGGGCTACTCGATGCTCTTCGACGGCACGGCCGAGAGCATGGAGGGCTGGAACCAGGCCGGTCCCGGTTCCTTCGAACTGCAGGACGACTGCACCGTCCGTTCGGTCGGCGGCATGGGCCTGTGGTGGCACGACAAGGAGTACGCCGCCTACAGCCTGAAGATGGACTGGAAGATGGCGGGCGACGACAACTCGGGCGTCTTCGTCGGGTTCCCGGACCCGGGCGACGACCCGTGGATCGCCGTCAACCAGGGCTACGAGATCCAGATCGACGCCACCGACGCCGACGACCGGACCACGGGCTCGATCTACACGTTCCAGTCGGCCGACCTCGAGGCGCGCGACGCGGCGCTGAACCCGCCGGGTGAGTGGAACGCCTACGAGATCGTGGTGCAGGGCCAGACCATCCAGGTCTACCTCAACGACGTCCTCATCAACGACTTCGTGAGCACTGACCCGGAGCGGGACCTGACCCAGGGCTTCGTCGGCATCCAGAACCACGGCGATGAGGACGACGTGTCGTTCCGCAACGTCCAGATCAAGGAGCTGGACGCCACCGCGCCGGTCACCGAGGCCTCGTTCGACGAGCCGGGTGGCAGCGGCTGGCACCAGGGTGATGTCGCGGTGACGCTCTCGGCCACCGACGAGGGTTCCGGTGTCGAGCGCATCGAATGGAGCCTTGACGGCGGCGAGTGGACCGAGTACTCGGAGCCCGTGGTGATCACTGGTGACGGAGAACACACGCTGCTGTACCGGGCGGTCGACGCGGCGGGCAACGTCGAGTCGGACAAGGCCGCGACGGTGAGCATCGACGCGACCAAGCCCACGGTGATCGTGGCGGGTGTCGCGGACGGCCGGGTCTACGGCGATGCCTCTGACCTGGTGGTCTCCTGGCTGGCTGGTGACGAGACGTCGGGTCTGGCGAGCCAGACGGCGACTCTGAACGACGAGCCGATCGCGTCGGGCACCACGGTGCCGCTGCACGAGCTGCCGCTCGGGCTGCACTCGCTCACGGTGAGCGCGACGGACGTGGCCGGTAACACCGCGGAGCAGTCGGTGACGTTCGCGTCGACGACGTCGCTGCGCGACATCGGCCAGCTGGTCGACCGGTTCAGGGCGAGCAACCGGCTCACGCTGACCGATCACGTGGCCCTGTCCGGCCAGCTCTCCAAGGCCCGCAAGGCCGAGGCGAACGGCAACGATGTCAAGGCGATCAAGGAGCTACGAAAGTTCATCGACCAGGCCGAAGCGGTCCCGGACAATAAGGTCCGCGACACGCTCGTGCGTGACGCGGAAGCAGTGATCGGGCACATCGAGGGTGGCGCACGACTGGCCGCCGCGAGTTAGAAGGGCCTAGCTCCATGGAACCCACAGGGTTGTGGTTGATCGGTGCACGCGGTTCGGTCGCCACCACGGCGATCGCGGGACTGCTGGCACTGCGGGCGAGGATGGTGGAACCGACGGGCTGCGTCAGTGCGCTGCCCCGGTTCGATCACCTCGGCCTGCCCGGCTGGGACGAGCTCTACGTCGGCGGGCACGACATCGCCGACCTCGCGCTGGACAAGCGCGCTGAGCTGCTGACCGAGTCCGGGGTGATCCCCCACCGCGTCTTCGAGGCAGTCCGCCCAGGTCTGTCCGATGTGGACGCTGAGGTGCGGCCGGGTTACCACCCGGCGACCCACCAGGGTTCCCAGGCCGACGCCGCGCGGCGGCTCGCCGATGACATCGGCGAGTTCGCCGCGCGGAACGGGCTCGCGCGCGTCGTGGTGGTCAACGTGTCGTCGACGGAGCCGGTGTTCCCGGCTCTGCCGGAGCACGGATCGCTGACCGCGCTCGAGGCCGCCATGGCGGTGCCCGGCCGCACCGTGTTGCCGCCGAGCTCCGTGTCGGCGTACGCGGCACTGCGGTCGGGCAGCCCGTTCATCGACTTCACCCCGTCGACGAGCATCCGGCTGCCCGCACTGGAGGAGCTCGCGCGGGCCAAGGGGCTGCCGTACGCGGGCTCCGACGGCAAGACGGGCGAGACCCTCGTTCGCAGTACCCTCGCGCCGATGTTCGCGGCGAGGGCGCTGAACGTGCGGTCGTGGTCCGGCACCAACCTGCTCGGCGGCGGCGACGGGCTCACCCTCGCCGACTCCGAGCACGCGGGCAGCAAGCTCGCGTCCAAGGGCAGGGGACTGGCGACCCTGCTGGGCGGCGACGTCACCGCGCCGCTGCACATCGACAACGTGCCGGACCTGGGTGAGCAGAAGATCGCGTGGGACCACGTGTCGTTCGAGGGCTTCCTCGGCGCGCGGATGAGCCTGCAGTTCACGTGGACCGGCTACGACTCGTCGCTCGCGGCGCCGCTGGTGCTGGACCTGGCGCGGTTCGTGGCCGCGGCGCACCGGGCCGGCGAGTCCGGGCCGCTGGGCTGGCTGGGCTTCTTCTTCAAGGACCCGGTCGGGACCGACGAGCACCGGCTCTCCGAACAGTTCGCCGCTTTGTCGGCGTGGGCGGAGGCGCGGTGAGCGCGGCGGGCGCGGTGACCACGAACGGACCTGTCGAGACTCCCGACCCGGACCCGGCGACCCCGGAACCGGCAGGCACGGGTGGTTCGCTGCGCGCGGTGGCCGAGCTCGTGCGGGCACCGGCGGCGCTGACGGTGCTCGGCGACACGATCGCCGGCGCCGCGGCGTCGGGCTCACCGTTGCGGGGCAGGCGCTGGACGCTGCCGCTCGCGTCGGTGGCCTTCTACTGGGCGGGAATGGCGCTCAACGACTGGGCCGACCGGGAGCTCGACGCCGTCGAGCGACCCGAGCGGCCGATCCCGTCCGGACGGCTGAGTGCTGGCGCGGCACTCGCCACTGGGGGTGCACTGACCGCGGCCGGACTGGGCATCGCCCGGTTCGGCGGCGGTCAGTCCGCCCTGCGCGTCGCGCTCCCGCTCGCGGCCGCGGTCTGGGCCTATGACACGAAGCTGAAGGGTACGGCGGCGGGACCCTGCGGCATGGCGGCGTGCCGGGCGCTGGACGTGCTGCTGGGCGCGGGCGGCCGGTGGCGGGACGCCGCGCCGGCCGCCGTCGCGCTCGCCGTCCACACCCACGGCGTCACCGCGGTGTCGGCCGGTGAGGTCCACGGCGGTTCCCCGAGCACGGCGGGCACGGCTCTGGCCGGTACCGCCGTCGCCACCGCGGTGTCGGTGTCCGGCCGCTCCGCGGGGCCGGGGCACCGGCTCGCCGCGGCTGGCTTCGCGGGCGGCTTCGCCACCACGGTCGGTACGGCTCAGTACGCCGCGATGGAACGGCCCTCGGCGGGCCGGGTCCGCACCGCCACGATGGCGGGCATCCACGGCATGGTCCCGTTGCAGGCCGCGCTCGCCGCGCGGCACGGCGCCACCCGCGTCGCCGCCGTGCTGGCGACGGCGCTGCCGCTCGCCCGCAAGCTGGCGAAGAAGGTGAGCCCCACGTGAGCGACCTGCGATTCGGCTACGGCACCAACGGCTTCGCCAACCACCGCCTCGACGACGCGCTCGCCGTCATCGCCGACCTCGGCTACACCGGCGTCGCGCTGACGCTGGACCACGACCACCTCGACCCGTTCGCCGACGACGTCGTGGAGCAGACCCGCCGGGTGCGGGCGCGGCTCGACGAGCTCGGTCTCGGCGTGGTGGTGGAGACCGGTGCGCGGTACCTGCTCGACCCGTGGCACAAACACCAGCCGACCCTGGTCTCCGCCGATCCCGCGCGGCGCATCGACTTCCTCCGCCGCGCCACGCGCATCGCGGAGGACCTCGGCGCCGAGTGCGTGTCCTTCTGGTCCGGCGTCACACCGTCCGGTGTGGACGACGAGACGGCGTGGGCCCGCATGCGCGACGGCGTCGCCGCGGTACTGGAGACCTCCCGTGTCCGGCTCGCGCTCGAACCCGAGCCTGGCCACTTCGTGCAGCACCTGGAGCAGGCGCTGCGCCTGCGCACCGAGCTCGGTTCGCCCGAGCTGCTGGGCATCACGCTCGACGTCGGGCACTGCGTGGCCGTGGAACCGGTCGACGCCGCGGAGTGCGTGCGCAGGGCGGGGGAGCTGCTGTTCAACGTGCAGCTCGACGACATGCTGCCCGGCGTGCACGAGCACCTCGAGTTCGGCGAGGGACGGCTCGACCTGGCGGGCACCCTCGCCGCGCTCGCCGAGGTCGGCTACCCCGGCCTCGCGGCCGTCGAGCTGCCCCGGCACAGCCACGCCGCTCCCGACGTCGCTCGGCGCAGCATCACCGCGCTGCGGGCCGCGGACTGGCTCGCCGACGCCGAACGGGCCGTGCGCACGGATCCGGCGCGCATCCGCACGCTGTTTCCCGCCACCGGCCGCAAGGCGGGGCGTTCGCCGCTCGACGCGGACGGTCTCGTGCACGGCACCACCGACGACCACGCCAGGGCCCGCCTGCTCGCGGCGCTGAGCATCGGGCTCTCGGGCGGAGAACTGGCCAAGGAGGTCGCCGAGCTGTACCGCTACGGCGACGGAGCCGAGCGCAGGGGAGTGCTGCGCGGACTGCACCTGCTGCCCGTCGACGGCGAGGTCGTCGACACCGGCCTGCGCCTGGTCGAGGACGCCTTGCGGGCCAACGACACCGGACTCGTCGCCGCGGCGCTCGGACCGTTCGCCGCGCGGCACCTCGACGCGCACACCTGGCGCCACGGCGTGCTCAAGTGCCTGTTCACCGGGGTGCCGGTCGGGGCGGTCAGCGGGCTCGCCGAGCGCGCCGACGCCGAACTGGCCCGCATGGTCACCGACTACGCGGCCGAACGCGAGGCCGCGGGACGCGACGTGCCACAGGACGCCTATCTCGTGCTCCAGGAGGCAGGACAATGAGGATTTTCGACCCGCACATCCACATGACCTCGCGCACCACCGACGACTACGAGCAGATGTACGCCGCCGGGGTGCGCGCGCTCGTGGAGCCCGCGTTCTGGCTGGGCCAGCCCCGCACCAGCGTGGGCTCGTTCACCGACTACTTCGACGGCCTCATCGGCTGGGAGCGCTTCCGCGCCGCGCAGTTCGGCATCCGCCACCACTGCACGATCGCGCTGAACCCCAAGGAGGCCAACGACCCCCGCTGCGCCGAGGTGCTCGAGGTGCTGCCCCGCTATCTCGCCAAGGACGGCGTCGTCGCGGTCGGCGAGGTGGGCTACGACTCGATGACCGAGGCCGAGGAGAAGGCCTTCGCCCAGCAGCTGACACTCGCGATCGAGCACGAGCTTCCGGTGCTGGTGCACACGCCGCACCGTGACAAGCTCGCGGGCACCAAGCGCACCCTCGACGTGGTGCGAGAGTCCGGCATCGCGCCCGAGCTGGTCGTGGTGGACCACCTCAACGAGCTCACCGTCGGCCTGGTCGCCGACGCCGGGTGCTGGATGGGCTTCTCCATCTACCCCGACACGAAGATGGACGAGCACCGCATGGTGACCATCCTCAAGGAGCACGGCACGCAGCGGGTGCTGGTGAACTCCGCCGCCGACTGGGGCCGCTCCGACCCGCTCAAGACTCTGCGCACCGGTGAGGCCATGCTCGCGGCGGGCTACACCGAGTCCGATGTGGACACCGTGCTGTGGGGCAACCCCGTGGAGTTCTACGGCCAGAGCGGCAAGCTGATGCTCGACCCGCTGGAGTCCGCGCAGCCGGGTGGCGAAACGTTCGAGGGCAACTCGGTGCTGCGCGGGGCGCGCACGTGATGCTCTCCTACTGCACCAACGTGCACCCGGCCGAGGACCTCGCCGGGATTCTCGCGCAGCTGGACACCTACGCGGTGCCGGTGCGCGAGAAGCTCGGGCAGGACCGGCTCGGCGTGGGACTGTGGCTGGCCTCGGAGGTGGCCGCGGGGCTGGCCTCCGACCCGGCGGCGCGGCGCACGCTCGCCGCGGAGCTGAAGGCCAGGGGACTGGCCGTGCAGACCCTCAACGCCTTTCCCTACGGCGGGTTCCACGCCGAGGTCGTCAAGCACCAGGTCTACGTGCCGACCTGGACCGACCCGAAGCGCCTGCGCTACACGCTCGACTGCATCACGGTGCTCGGCGACCTGCTGCCCGAGGACGCGGCCTACGGCAGCATCTCCACGCTGCCGCTCGCGTGGCGGGAGCCGTGGAGCACGTCGCACGACGTGCGCGCGAGCATCGCGTTCGAGGAGGTCACTCGCGTCCTGCGCTCCGCGCTCGCCCGCAACGAACAGCCCATCCGGCTCGCGATCGAGCCGGAACCGGGGTGCGTGCTCGACACGGTGGCCGACGCCGTCGACTGGCTCGCGGGCCGGGTCGACCCGGAGTACATCGGGCTGTGCCTGGACACCTGCCACCTCGCGGTGTCCTTCGCCGATCCGGCGCGGACCGTCGAACGGATCCGCGCCTCCGGGCTGAAGGTGGTGAAGGTGCAGGCCTCGGCCGCACTGCACGTCGAGCGGCCCGGCACCGACGAGGCCGTGGCCGCGCTACGCGAGTTCGCCGAACCGCGCTATCTGCACCAGGTGCGGGAACAGTTGCCGACGGGCGAGGTGCTGGCCGCCGACGACCTGCCGGAGGCGCTGGAGACCCTGCCCGCACAGGGGCCGTGGCGCGTGCACTTCCACGTGCCACTGCACGCCACGCCGGCATCGCCGCTGGAATCGACCACCGGTGTGCTCACCGGCGCCCTCGATGCGCTGGCCGCGCAGGGCCCGCTGCCGCACGTCGAGGTGGAGACCTACACCTGGAACGTCCTGCCAGGACACGACCGCCAGGAGCTCGCCGCCGGCATCGCCGACGAGCTGCGCTGGGCGAGCTTGGAGGTGCCCGCATGAAGAAACTCGTGGTGATCGACGTCGTCGGCATGACGCCGAAGCTGTTGCGTCACATGCCCAACCTGACCGCGCTGTCGACCCGGGGCTGGCAGGCCGAGCTCGGTACGGTGCTGCCCGCGGTGACGTGCAGCGCGCAGTCGACGTTCCTCACCGGGCGCATGCCCGCCGAGCACGGCATCGTCGGCAACGGCTGGTACTTCCGGGATCTCGGCGAGGTCTACCTGTGGCGGCAGCACAACCGGCTGGTGCAGGGCGAGAAGGTGTGGGAGACCGCGCGCGCGTCGGCTCCCGGCTACGTCGCCGCCAACGTGTGCTGGTGGTACGCGATGGGCGCCACCACCGACTTCACGATCACCCCGCGCCCGATCTACCACGCCGACGGCCGCAAGTCGCCCGACTGCTACGCGCGCCCGCCGGAGCTGCACGACGCGCTCACCTCGGAGCTGGGCGCGTTCCCGCTGTTCAACTACTGGGGCCCGACGGCCTCGATCGCCTCCACCAAGTGGATCGTCGCCGCGTCGCGGCGGCTGCTGCGCACCGACGGGCCCGACCTGCTGCTGGTGTACGTGCCGCACCTGGACTACGACCTGCAGCGCTTCGGTCCCGACTCGCCGCAGGCCATCGCCGCCGCGCGCGCCGTGGACGCCGAACTGGCGCCTCTGCTCGCCGACGCGCAGAACGCGGGCGCGACCGTCGTGGCGCTGTCGGAGTACGGCATCACCTCCGCGGACACGCCCGTGGACATCAACCGCGCGCTGCGCCGCGAGGGCCTGCTCGAGGTCTACACCCAGGACGGGATGGAGTACCTGGATCCGTGGACCTCGCGCGCGTTCGCCGTCGCCGACCACCAGGTGGCGCACGTGTACGTCAACGACGAGCAGGACCTGCGGCGCGTGCGCGAGATCGCGGGCGCGCTGCCCGGCGTCGACGAGGTGCTCGACCGCGAGGCCCAGGCCCGCTACGGGATCGACCACGAGCGTGCCGGTGAGCTGGTGCTCGTCGCCGAGCCGGACGCGTGGTTCACCTACTACTACTGGCTCGACGACGACCGCAAGCCGGACTTCGCCAAGGGCGTGGAGATCCACCGCAAGCCCGGCTACGACCCCGCCGAGCTGTTCCTCGACCCCGACGACCCGCTGGTGAAGGCCAAGGCCGGGCTGAACCTGGTCCGCAAGAAGGTGGGCCTGCGCTACGCCATGAACGTGGTGCCCACCGACCCGCGCTTCGTGCGCGGCTCTCACGGCAGGCTGCCCGACTCGCCCGCCGACGGTCCCGTGCTGCTGTGCTCCGACCCCGCGATTCCGTCCACTGTGGAGTCGTCGGGCCGCATGGGAGCCACCGACGTCCGTGACCTGCTGCTGCAACTTCAAGGAATCCGAGAGGGAGCGATCCGATGAGCCGACCGGTTACCCTGTTCACCGGCCAGTGGGCCGACCTGCCCTTCGAGGAGGTCTGCCGGCTCGCGTCGAGCTGGGGCTACGACGGGCTGGAGATCGCCTGCTCCGGCGACCACTTCGAGGTGGACCGCGCACTGTCCGAGGACGACTACGTCGAGGGCAGGCACAAGCTGCTGGAGTCCTACGGCCTCAAGGTGTGGGCCATCTCCAACCACCTCGTCGGCCAGGCCATCTGCGACGACCCGATCGACGACCGGCACCGCAACATCCTGCCGGCCCGCATCTGGGGCGACGGCGAGCCCGAAGGTGTGCGCCAGCGCGCCGCCGCCGAGCTGGCCGACACCGCGCGCGCCGCGGCGAAGCTGGGCGTCGACACGGTGATCGGCTTCACCGGCTCCAAGATCTGGAAGTACGTCGCGATGTTCCCGCCGGTGTCGCAGGACGTCATCGACGACGGCTACGCCGACTTCGCCACGCGCTGGAACCCGATCCTCGACGTGTTCGACGAGGTCGGTGTGCGCTTCGCCCACGAGGTGCACCCCAGTGAGATCGCCTACGACTACTGGACCACCAAGCGCACGCTCGAGGCCGTCGGGAACCGTCCCGCGTTCGGGCTGAACTGGGACCCCTCGCACTTCGTGTGGCAGGACCTCGACCCGGTGGGCTTCATCCTCGACTTCGCCGACCGGATCTACCACGTCGACTGCAAGGACACCAAGAAGCGCTTCGACGGCCGCAACGGCAGGCTCGGCTCGCACCTGGCGTGGGCCGACGCGCGCAGGGGCTGGGACTTCGTGTCCACCGGGCACGGCGACGTCGACTGGGAGAGCGCGTTCCGTGCGCTGAACTCCATCGGCTACACCGGCCCGATCTCGGTGGAGTGGGAGGACGCGGGCATGGACCGCCTCCGCGGCGCCGCCGAGGCCGTGAACTACATCCGCAACCTCAACTTCGACAAGCCCACCGCCGCGTTCGACGCCGCCTTCAGCACCGACCGCGACTGAGACTTCCCCTTTCCCCCTCACCTCACCGAAGGGAAAACCGAGAATGAGCGATTCACCGGAGTTTCGCCTGTCTCGCAGGAACATGCTGCGCACTGCCGCGGGCGCCGCGGCCGTCGCCGGGATCACGGCGGCGGCTTCAGGCACCGCGCAGGCGGGCTGGGGCCACGGCGGCAAGCCGGGTCACGGCTGGGGCAGGCGGCTGCCGAAGGACCGCATCGCCGTGCAGCTCTACACGCTGCGCACCGCGCTGGAGGCCGACCTGGAGGGCACGCTCGGCGAGCTCTCCGACATCGGCTACCGCAACGTCGAGCTGGCAGGCACCTACGGCCGTTCGCCGCAGGAGTTCCGCAAGTTGCTCGACAAGTACCGGCTCAAGGCCGTCTCGGCGCACGTCGACTTCAACGGCGCCGACGTGAACAAGCTGATCGAGGACGCGAAGATCCTCGGCTACCGCACGGCCGACTGCGCCTACGCCAACTACGACACCATCGCCGAGTGGAAGGACTTCGCGCGCCGCCTCGACGTGGCGGGCAAGGCGTTCCGCAGGGCCGGGATCGACTACGGCTACCACAACCACGACCACGAGTTCCAGAAGCTCGAGGGTCACCGGCCGTTCGACATCATCGCCCGCACCACCTCGCGCCACAACATCCACTTCGAGTTCGATCTCTACTGGATCGTGGTGGCGGGCGTCGACCCGGTGAAGGAGTTCTACAAGAACTTCGGCCGTGTCACGCAGTTCCACGTCAAGGACCGGGGGCCCGACGGCGGCTGGGCCGACCTCGGCACGGGTGACATCGACTTCGCGCGGATCTTCCGCGAGACGTGGATCGGCGGTCTCGTGAAGCACTACGTCGTGGAGCACGACCAGCCCTCCGACCCGCTGCACACCGCGGAAGTCGGCTACGACTACCTCCGCGACCTCCGCTTCTGACCCATTGCGGTGAAGGGCACCTTTACTGCGTTGGATGCAGTAAAGGTGCCCTTCACCGCGGTCAGGCGGTGAGCAGCGTGTGGACCGCGCTGACCGTTCGGTAGCCCCGCCACTCCAGGGATGCGGCGGGGGAGTAGCTCGTGAAGTCCACGCGCCAGCCGCCGTCGTCCTGCTGCGCGGCGGCCAGCGCGCGTAGTTCCGCGTCCACCACCTCGGGCTTGAACAGGTTTCTGGCCGGCCTGCCCGGCAGCGGCGCGAAGTCCAGTGGGCGCATCGACTCTCCCTCAGCGCCACCCTCCACGGGCACCAGGCCGTCGGCGGGCACGTACTCGCCGAGGCGCTCCAGCAGCGGTACGGCCTCGGGATGGCTGTCGGACGCGGCGTCGAGGAACCCGACTGCGAAGGCCAGCACCAGTGCGTGTGGCCTGCCCTCCAGCGCCCGGATGGCGTCGAAGGAGTACTCCGTGGCCCGCCGCAGCCACGGGTGCGCGGCCACCGCGGGGTCGTGCGCGGCGACTCGCAGTGCGCAGGCCGCGGTGATGGCCGTGATCTGCAGCGACGACACGTCGTGCTCGGCGCTCACCCAGAACGGCGCGCAGCCGGAGGGCGAGGTGACGGGCAGCGCGAACGGCAGCCCGCCGTCGGGCAGCGTCACCGAGTCCAGCCAGTCGCACAGCGCGGCCGAGAGCGGACTGGTGACCGGGCCCAGTTCGGCGAGCACCTCGAAGGCGTGCAGGGCGGGGGCGGGCTGGCTCTCCGGTGAACGCAGGTCTGGTTCGAGGCCGTGGCCGAAGCCGCCGTCGGGGTTGCGGTAGGCCGTGAGCGCGGCGAGGGTCGCGTCGGCGTCGCCCCGGCCGAGCAGGAGTTGCAACCGGTGCTGGTCGAGCAGCCTGGCGTGGGCTCGCTGGAAGGTGGCCGCCGCGTCGAGGTCGATCGTGAGGTCGTCGGACATGGCACCCATCGTGCTCGCCGGGACGCGCCTCGTCTTGAACAGACCGGTCATCGCCGCACGAGTCCGGTCAGTACGTCAGGGCCAGCGCGGCCTCCACCGTCGGATGCAGCCGCAGCGTGTGCTGCAGCCCCAACAGCTCGACGGGCCGGGTGACGGCCCGGTGCCCGGCCACGATGCGCAGGTGGGTGCCTCTGCTCTCGGCGGCCTGGTGCAGCCGCAGCAACAGCGACAACCCGCACGAGCCGAGGAACCCGACCGCGGAGAGGTCCAGCACCAGCGGTTCCGGCGGATGTGCCGTGGTGACGACGTCGGTGAGGTGCCGCTCCAGCGTGGCGCTCGAGGCCAGGTCGACATCACCCGTCACGCGGACCACGAGTGTCGTCCCGCGGCGGTCGTCGGTGATGCCGAGCAGCTCTGGCACGTGGCCTCCAGCGGTGTCACTGCCGAGCGTAATCCTGTTGCCCGAGCGTGCAAGCACGTGTGCGCTCGTGCGCTCGGTACGCGAACTGGGCGATGTTTGTCCGACTCGCGTCCGGGAAATCCGACGACCAGCACCGAGCTGGAGGAGTCATGGTCTACGAGGAACACCGCGACCTCACGGACCGTTCGGTGGCGCAACTGGTCAGCGATCTCTCCGAGCAGACCAGCCGCCTCGTGCGGGACGAGTTGACACTCGCCGTCGCGGAGCTGCAGCACAAGGGCAAGCGGTTGGGGATGGGCGCGGGCCTCGCGGGTGGAGCCGCGGTGGTCGCGTGGTTCGGAGCCGGCGCACTGGTCGCGGCCGCCGTGCTGGCGCTCGCGCTGGTCCTGCCGGGCTGGGCGGCCGCGCTGATCGTCGGAGGAGTGTTGTTGCTGGTCGCAGGCGTGCTGGGGCTCACCGGCAAGAAGCAGGTCCAGAGCGCGACGCCGCCGATGCCGACCGAGGCGACCGAGAGCGTGCGGCGCGACGTCGAGACCGTGAAGGCGAGAGTTCGCGGATGAGCGACCCGAAGGAGTTCCCCCGGGACCCGGATCAGGCCCGGCTGGACATCGAACTGACGCGGAAGGAACTGGGCGACACCGCGCAGGCACTGGCGCACAAGCTGGACGTGCCCGCGCGCGCGAAGGAACAGGCGCAGGAACGCGCCGCCCAGGTGAAGTCACAGCTGCGGCACGGCACTCAGACCGTGCGCGGCAATCCGGTGCCGCTCCTCGTGATCTGCGCGGTGGCCGCCGTCGCGGTGGGCGGTCTGATCACGTGGAGGAACAAGCGATGAAGGCGCTGTACAAACCCCTGAGCCTGGTGGTCAGCACGGGCGGGGCCATGCTCGCGGGCTCGGTGTTCAAGCAGCTCTGGACGAAGGTGACCGGCGAGTCCAACGCGCCCGAGGCCACCGACCGCACGTACGCGTTCTGGGAGGTCGTCGCCGCGGCGGCGGTGCAGGGCGCGATCTTCGGTGCGGTGAAAGCCGCCGTCGACAGGGCCGGAGCCGCCGGTTACGAGAAGGCGACCGGGTCCTGGCCCGGCGACGAGTAGCGGCTCACGGCCTGCGCTCGCCCGCGCGGGCGGCGGACTCGAAGGCGTGCCCGACGGCGAGCACGCGCGCGTCCGCCCTCGGTGGGCCGACGATCTGCAGACCGACGGGTAGCCCCGCGGGCGTGAACGCCGCGGGCACCGACAGGGCGGGACAGCCCATCGCCGTCACGAGGTAGCACGATGCCATCCAGTCCAAATAGGTCTCCATGTCGACACCGTCGACGGTGTGCGGGTAGTCCAGCTCCGCCGGGAACGGAACCACCTGGCACACCGGGGCGAGCAGCACGTCGAAGCGCTCGAAGAAGGCCAGAACTCGTTGGTGCAGCGCGGATTGGAGCCGTTCCGCGCGAGCGAGATCGGGGCCGGTGAGCTCGCGGCCGCGCTCGATGTTCCACACCGCGTCGGGTTTGAGCCGGTCGCGGTGCTCGTCGAGCAGCGCGCCGTGGGTGAGCTCCAGTTGCCACGCCCTGCGCGTGCGGAAGACGTCGTCGGCTCCGCTCAGGTCGAGGCACGCCTCGGTGACCTCGGCGCCGAGACCCTCGAACAACGACGGCACCGGCCGCAGCGCGTCGCGTACCTCGGCGTCCACCGGGACGGCGCCGCCGAGGTCGGGCGCCCACGCGACGCGCAGCCCGCGCAGGTCGCCCTCCAGCGGAGGTGTGAAGTCGCCGCCCGGCGTCTCCAGGGAGATCGGACTGCGCGGGTCGGGGCCGGCCAGCACCGAGAGCAGCAGAGCCGTGTCGGCGACGGTGCGCGCCATCGGCCCCTGCACGCCCAGGTGTGACCACGGCGCGGCGACCGGCCACGACGGCACCCGGCCCGGTGTGGGGCGCAGGCCGACGACGTTGCAGAACGAGGCCGGGTTGCGCAGGGAGCCGCCCACGTCGCTGCCGTCGGCGAGCGTCACCATCCCGGCCGCCAGCGCGGCCGCGGCGCCACCGCTGCTGCCGCCTGCGCTGCGGGCGTGGTCGTAGGGGTTGCGCGTCATGCCGAACACGGGGTTGAACGTGTGCGAGCCGAGTCCGAACTCGGGCACGTTGGTCTTGCCGAGGCTGATCGCGCCCGCGGCGGCCATGCGGGCGACCACGAGGTCGTCGTGCTCGGGCACGTGCTCGGCGAACAGCGGGGAACCGTAGGTGGTGCGCACGCCCGCGGTGTCGGCGAGATCCTTGTGCGCCACGGGAAGGCCGTGCAGCGGGCCGACGTCCTGCCCAGCGGCGAGCCGCTCGTCGGCCAGCGCTGCCTGGTCCATGGCCCGCTCCGCGGTGAGCGTGACGATCGCGTTGAGGCGCGGGTTCACGCGCTCGACGTGCTCGAGGTGCGCGGCCACCACCTCGCGCGCGGACACGTCCTTGCGCCGAATCGCCCGAGCCACCGCACCAGCACTCTCAAATCCCACCCGATCTCCTCTCACCCCGCGAGTCCCCCGCTCCGGCCCGCGAGTCCCCCGCTCCAGCCCGCGAGTCTCCCGTTCAGGTACGTGAGTCTCCCGCTCCGGCCCGCGAGTTCCCCGCTCCGGACGGCGAGTTGCCCGTTCAGGCCCGCGAGTCTCCCGTTCAGGCCCGCGAGTCTCCCGTTCAGCGGAACACATCCGCACCGCTGGTGTCTCGCCCGCGCGGCTCGCCGTCGCGAACGCACGAGTCGCGTGCCAGAGTGCACGACTCGCGGGGCCTGGTGCACGACTCGCGTGCCCGACCGCGCCATTCGCGCACCCGAGCGGGCCACTCGTGTGCCGGAGCGGGGGACTCGCGCGCTGGAGTGGGGGACTCGCGGGCGGGCGCGCTGGGCTCGCGCGGCGTGGGGGTCGGGGCGTGCCACTCGTATGCTCGGGCGATGTCGATCGCGCCGGAGGACGTGCGGGAGTTCGAGGACCAGCGCGGGCGGTTGTTCGCGATCGCCTACCGCCTGCTCGGCTCGGCCGCGGAGGCCGAGGACGCCGTCCAGGACACGTACCTGCGCTGGAGCGACGCCGACCGCTCCGCGATCCACACCTCCGCCGCGTGGCTGACGAAGGTGCTCACCAACCTCTGCCTCACCCGGCTCACCTCGGCACGGGCCCGCCGCGAGACCTACGTCGGGCCGTGGCTGCCCGAGCCGGTCGTCACCACCGGAGCCGCGCTCGGCCCGCTCGACACGGCCGAGCAGCGCGACTCGGTGTCGATGGCCGTGCTGGTGCTGCTGGAACGGCTCACCCCGCCCGAGCGCGCGGTGTTCGTGCTGCGGGAGGCCTTCGGCTACCGCCACGCCGAGATCGCCGAGGTCCTGGACCTCACCGAGTCGAACGCCCAGCAGCTGTACCGCCGCGCACGGGAACACGTGGCGCTCGAGCGGCCCCGGTTCACACCGTCGGCGCAGGACCGGGCACTGGTGACGCGCCGCTTCCTCGACGCGGCTCGCGGCGGGGACCTCGACGGGCTGCGGGCCCTGCTCGCCGACGACGTCGTGTCGTGGGCCGACGGCGGCGGCAAGGCGAACGCCGCGCGCAGGCCGATCCTGGGCGCCGACAAGGTGTCGCGCTACCTGGGCTGGATGAGCAGCGACGTGCCGGGGCTCGTCATCACCGTCACCGAGCTCAACGGCCAGCCCGGCATCGTCGCCGTCGTGGACGGGGCCGCGGTGCTGGCAGTGCTGCTCGACGTCGTCGACGACCGGATCGCCACGATCCGCATCGCCGCCAACCCCGACAAGCTGGGATTCCTGTCCTCGCAGCTGGGGTGACCGGCGGCACAGCCCGGAGTTGTCAGCTTTCCCGGCGCTCTCCGGTTCAGGGGGTGTTCACACACCAGCCTGGAAGGAGAACTCCGATGACCCAGCGCATCATCGTCCTCGGCGCCGGTTACGCGGGCCTCACCGCGGCGAACCGGCTCGCCCGCAGGCTCCGTGGTGTCGAGATGACCCTGGTCAACGACCGGCCGACGTTCGTGGAACGCGTGCGCCTGCACCAGGTCGCGGCGGGTCAGCGGCCGAAGGAGCACCTGCTCGCCGATCGCGTGCGCGACGGGATCGGGCTGTCGATCGGCCGGGTCACCGCGATCGACCCCGACCGCCACGAGGTGCGTCTCGGCGACGACGTCCTCGGCTACGACACGCTCGTCTACGCGCTCGGCAGCACGGCGTCGGTCCCGGAGCGGGCGCGTGCCGCACTGACGGTCGCGGGCGCGGAGGACTCGACGGAGGCAGGCAAGCGCATCGCCGACCTCGCTGCCGAACGGGGCACGCTCGCCGTGGTCGGCGGCGGGCTCACCGGCATCGAGGCGGCCGCCGAGTTCGCCGAGACGCACCCCGGCCTGCGCGTGCGGCTGGTGACCCACGGAGAGCCGGGACCGGGCCTGTCGGCGAACGGACAGCGGCACGTGCGCCGCGTGTTCGACCGGCTGGGCGTCGAGGTGGTGACCGACGCCGCCGTCGAGGAGGTGCGCGAGGACGCCGTGGTGCTGCGCGACGGGCGCGAGATCAGTGCCGGGCTCACCGTGTGGTCCACCGGTTTCGGGGTGCCGGAGGCGGCGCGGCGCGCGGGCCTCGAGGTCGACGAGCGCGGGCGGGTCCGCGTGGACTCGACGTTGCGGTCGCGCTCGCACCCCGATGTCTACGCCATCGGCGACGCCGCGGCGGCGACGCGCGCCAACGGGGTCGAGCTGCGGATGGCGTGCGCCACCGGTCTGCCCTCGGCGTGCTGCGCGGCCGATGCGATCGCCGCGCGGCTCACCGGGCGCGAGCCGAGGCCGCTGCGGTTCCGGTACGTCAACCAGTGCGTGAGCCTGGGCCGCCGGGACGCGCTGATCCAGTACGTCGACGCCGACGACCGTCCACACCGGACGATCATCACCGGCCGGGCGGCGGCGCGGTACAAGGAGGCGATCGTGCGGGGCGCCCTGGCGATGACGGCGAAGCCGGGCCCCTACTCGGCCGCGCGCCGCCGCGCGGCCGAGTAGGGGAGGCACGCGAGGAGGAGACGAGGGTGCCGGGGTTGTGGCACATTTGGCTTCTCGACCCCGGCGCGGGGCGCGTGCTCCGCCGACGAGAGGACCAGCCATGCCGCTGCTGCCGGACCTGCTCGAAGCCCTCGCGACCGGCCGGATCGAGGTCGTGGACCTCACGGCCCCGCTCACCGAGAGCACACCGATCCTGCGGCTGCCGGAGCCGTTCGCCAACACGACGCCGTTCCGGCTCGAACAGCTCAGCCGCTACGACGACGCGGGCCCGGGCTGGTACTGGAACGACATCCACACGGGCGAGCACACGGGCACCCACCTCGACGCGCCGGTCCACTGGATCACCGGCAAGGACGGCCCCGACGTCTCCCAGGTCCCGCTGGGCACGCTGGTGGCGCCCGCCGCCGTGCTCGACGTCTCGCAGCGCGTGGCCGCCGATCCCGACTTCCTCCTGGAGGTCTCCGACGTGCGGGCGTGGCAGGCCGAGCACGGCGCGCTGCCCGACGGCGGCTGGTTGTTGCTGCGCACGGGCTGGGACGAGCGTGCCGCCGACGCGGAGCGGTTCCACAACGCCGACGACACCGGATCGCACACGCCCGGCGTGTCCACGGAGTGCGCGCGATGGCTCGCCGAGCGGACTCCGCTGGCCGGGCTCGGGGTGGAGACCGTGGGTACCGACGCGGGCGCCGCGGCGGGTTTCGACCCGCCTTTCCCGTGCCACCACTACTTCCTCGGCGCGGGCAAGTGCGGTCTGACGCAGTTGCGCAACCTCGCGCGGCTGCCCGCGACGGGCGCGCTGCTGGTGGTCGCGCCACTGCCGATCGTCGGCGGGTCGGGCAGCCCGGCCAGGGTACTGGCACTGGTGCAGCGATGAGGGTCGCGGATCTCGTCGGCAGGGTGCTGGCCGGGCTGGGCGTGGCACACGCGTTCGGTGTCGTCGGCAGCGGCAACTTCGCCGTCACCAACGCGCTGCGGGCACACGGCGTGCCGTTCACCGCGGCCCGGCACGAGTGCGGCGCGACGACGATGGCCGACGCCTACGCGCGGCTGCGCGGCGAGCCCACCGTCGTCACCCTGCACCAGGGCTGCGGGCTCACCAATGCGCTCACCGGCATCGGAGAGGCCGCCAAGAGCCGGACGCCGCTGCTCGTGCTCGCGGCCGACGTGGCGGGTTCGGCGGTGAACTCGAACTTCCGCATCGACGCCGACGCCGCGATCGCCGCGGTCGGCGCGGTGCCCGAGCGCGTGCACTCCGCGGCCAGCGCCGTCACCGACACTCTGCGGGCCTACCGCAGGGCGCTGCAGGAGCGCAGGACGGTGGTGCTGAACCTGCCGCTGGACGTGCAGGCGCAGCAGGCGCCCGACCCGGGTCCCGTCTCGATCCCGTCCGCGCCGAGGCCCGTCCGGCCCCATCCGGACTCGGTCGCCGACCTCGCCAGGGTGCTCGCCGACGCGCGACGGCCCGTGTTCGTCGCGGGCAGGGGAGCGCGCGGTGCGGCGACGGAACTCGGTGAGCTGGCCGAGCGCGCCGGGGCGCTGCTCGCGACCTCGGCCGTCGCCAACGGGTTGTTCACGGGCGATCCGTTCGCGCTCGGCATCTCCGGCGGCTTCGCCTCGCCGCTCGCGGCGGAGCTGATCACGGGGGCCGACCTGGTGGTGGGCTGGGGCTGCGCGCTGAACATGTGGACCACCCGGCACGGCACGCTGCTCGGGCAGGGCGCGACGGTGGTGCAGGTGGACGTCGAGTCCTCGGCGTTGGGCGCCCACCGCCCCGTCGACCTCGGAGTGGTGGGCGACGCGGCGGTGACAGCGCGGGACGTGCTCGCCGTGCTCGCGCCGCGCGAAGGATATCGCACCGAGCTGGTGCGCGAGCGCATCGCGACCGGCATCCGCTGGCGTGATGAATCCACAGTGGACAGCTCAGTGAGCGGCCGGATCGACCCGCGTATCCTGAGCGCGCGCCTCGACGACCTGCTGCCCGAACAGCGCGTCGTGGCCGTCGACTCCGGGAACTTCATGGGTTATCCGAGCGCCTACCTCTCGGTGCCCGACGAGAACGGGTTCTGTTTCACCCAGGCGTTCCAGTCGATCGGGCTCGGCCTGGCGAGTGCGATCGGCGCCGCGCTCGCGAGACCGGACCGGTTGCCCGTCGCCGCGCTCGGCGACGGCGGCGGGTTGATGAGTATCGCGGAGCTGGAAACCGCGGTGCGACTGGGTTTGCCGATGGTGATCGTCGTCTACAACGACGCGGGCTACGGCGCCGAGGTGCACCATTTCGCGGGCCCTGGTGTGGACTTGGGCACGGTGCGCTTCCCGGACACCGACCTGGCGGCGATCGCGCGCGGCTTCGGCTGCGACGCCGTGACCGTGCGCGGCGAGTCCGATCTCGGCGCCGTGTCCGGCTGGCTCGCGGGTCCGAGGGACCGCCCGCTGCTCATCGACGCCAAGATCGCCGACGACGGCGGGTCGTGGTGGCTCGCCGAGGCGTTCCGGGGCCACTGAGCACACGATCAGGCGCCGGCCAGGCGGAGCCGTTCGGCGGCCTGGGCGCGGACGGTGGCGCCGGACACCGGCGCGTCGCCGTGCAGGGCCTCCCAACGGGCGTTGTGCGCCGCGGGCCACAGGCTGGCCGCCCACGCGATCTCCCGCTCCCGCGCGGTGAACCGCCGTCCCCGCAGGTCCTGGTAGGTGGCCAGGAACGCGGCGGAGCTCTCGACCGGCGCCAGTGTCGGCGGTGAGTCGCTGGCGAACGCTCCACTCGCCGCGCCCGCCAGTGCGGCCTCCGGCTGCCAGGTCAGGCTGTCCCAGTCGTGCACGGCCCACACCGTGCCGTCGTGCCAGCGGAGGTTCTGCGCTTCGAAGTCGCCGTGCCCCAGCACGCACGGCAGCCGGGCGCCCAGCAGTCGCGCGCGGGCCCGCACGGCGGCGTCCACGACGTCCGCGGGGACGGCGCTCTGGTCGCGTTCGTCGAGGAACCCGATCGACGGCCAGACACCGGGATCGGTGTGGTCCCACCGCACCCAGCGTGGGTTGGGTAGCGGAGGCGCGACCCGGACGTCGGCCAGTTCGGTCATCAGCCGCGCGAACACCGCCGCGGCGCGCGCGGCGACGGCGGGAGAGTCACCGCGCAGCGGTTCACCGCCGGGCCGGAACTCCTCCGCGTGCACGGCCTGCGCGTCGATCCGGACGACGGGCGTGAGCGGTCCGGCGCACGGAAATCCCCGCTCCGCCAAGGCCGACTGCGCGGCGACGCACGAGGCGGCCCTGCCGTCGTCCTCGCGGGTCTTGACCACGACGTCGCGGCCATCGGCCAGTCGCAGCCCGTACACCGCCGAGATGCTGCGCCGCGCGAACAGCACGCGGGCCGGTTCCGCGCCGAGCCACTCGACGCACCAGTCGGTGAGCCAGTGGGGAACTCGGTCGCGGGCATGGCCTAGCAGAAGATCCAGAACCAGCAGTCGTCGTCTTCGGGCGGGGTCGTGGGCGGCTGCTCCGAGGAGGACGGCGGCGGTGTCGGTTCCCCAGGCTGCTCGGGCTCCTCCGGCTCCTGGGGCGGCGGCTCGGTGGGATCGTCCTCGCTCGGCGGCGGTTCCACGGCGTCGGTGGTGGTCGTTGCGGTCGTCGTCGTGGTGGTCTCGCTCGACGACGTCGTGCTGGACACCGAGGAGGTCGTGGACGTCAAGTCGCTGGACTCCACGGTGGACGACGAGTGAGTGACCTCCAGCGGGGTCGTGGTGCCGGGGAAGGGCTCCGTGGTCGTGCGCGTGGGGATCGCGATCACCACCGCGTCCTCGGGGGCGGGTGCGGGCTGGTCCTCGCCGTCCCCGGTGGTGACGACGAACGCGGCGACGCCGCAGCCGACCACCACGGCTCCCATCACGGCGAGGACGCGCAGCCGGGAGCGCGGGCCGGGCGGCACCCGGTCGTTCCAGCTGTCCTCGTCGGAGAGCCGGGTCACCGACACGTCGTCGTACACCGGGTGGGCCTTTCGGGCGGGGTAGGGCGGCGGAGCATTTGTACCCTAGGGTTCACCCGATGGGGGACGACGGGGGGATTTTTCCCCGATTATCGACTCTCCGTGGCAAAATCTGTCGCCTTTCGTCACTCAGGCGTGATCACCGCGTGCAGGAAGTCCAGTACGACGTCGTCGAACACGACCTCGCGTTCCAGGTTCGGCAGGTGTGCCGCGCCCTCGATCACCGACAGTTCGGCGCCGGGAATGCGGGAGTGCAGGAACTTCGCGAGTTCGACGGGCGTGAACTCGTCCTCCTCGCCCACCACCACGAGCGTCGGCACAGCGATGTCGCCGAGCAGATCCACGTAGTCCGGTCGTCCGGCCCTGCCGCGCAGCGCCGCTGCGGCACCCTCCGGTGAGGCCGTGGTCATCATGCGCAGCACGTG
Source organism: Prauserella cavernicola (assembly GCF_016595675.1). Taxonomy (GTDB): domain Bacteria; phylum Actinomycetota; class Actinomycetes; order Mycobacteriales; family Pseudonocardiaceae; genus Prauserella_A; species Prauserella_A cavernicola. Next base: position 124,132 of record NZ_JAENJH010000004.1, read on the forward strand.
CCGCGCGGTGGCGGGCAACAGGCGAATGTTGTGCGGTGCCAGCATTGTCGGCAGCACCTCGTGCGCGTACGACGCGAGTCCCTCGCGCAGCAGGCGTCGCGCCTGGTCCTCTCGCGCGATCTTGCCGTCGGCCGTCTCCGCGTGCGGTGAGGTGTCGGCCAGCAGCAGTGCGCGGATGCGGTGGGGGAAAAGTCGTTGGCACTCCAGGACGATCTGCCCGCCCATCGACAGTCCACCCAGGACGAACTCGTCGACGCCGAGCGCGTCCAGCAGCGCTTCGAGATCACGCGCGAAGGTCTCGAGCGGCGTGACGCCGGGGACGACGGTGGTCTGGCCGTAGCCGCGCAGGTCCGGGGCGATCACGCGCCAGCCCTCACGGGCGAACCGGTCGAGCTGCGGCCTCCACATCGTCCGGTCGAAAGGGTGCCCGTGCACCAGGACGAGTGCGGGCCCGTTGCCGGCGTCCTCGTAGCCGATCGTGATGCCGTTGAGGGGAAGTGTGCTCACGAGCTCGACGCTAGCCAGTGCAATAGCTCGGTGCAATGAAAACATTGACGTCGGTGCAATAATGGCGACATGGACGACTACCGGGCCATCGCCGACGCCGTGGCCGCCGACATCGCGGCGGGGCGGCTCCAGCCGGGACACCGGCTTCCGCCGCAGCGGCGCTTCGCGCGCGACCGGCGCATCGCGAGCTCGACCGCGGCCCGCGTCTACGCCGAACTGACCCGCCGCGGCCTGGTGACCGGCGAGGTCGGCAGGGGCACGTTCGTGCGCGCGGGCCTGCCTCCCGCCGAGCCCGCGCTGGCCGAGCCCACCGCGGCGCGCGTGGATCTCGAACTCAACTTCCCCGTGCTGCCAGGGCAACCCGAACAGCTCGCGGCGGCACTGGACGGTCTGCTGCGCCCCGACGCGCTCGGCGCCGCACTGCGTCAGGTCGGCGTGGCGGGTGCTCCGGCCGCCCGTGACGCCGCGGCGGAACTGCTCGCACGCGCGGACTGGCGGCCCGACCCCGACCGGATTCTGTTCGCGGGCAACGGAAGGCAGGCGATCGCCGCCGCCGTCGCCGCGCTGGTGCCCGTCGGTGGCCGGCTCGGGGTGGAGGCGCTGACGTATCCGGTAGTCAAGGGCATCGCCGCGAGGCTGGGCCTCACGCTCGTTCCGCTCGCCACCGACGACGAGGGGCTGCTGCCCGAGGCGCTGGAGCCGGCGGCGCTGCACGCCGTCTACGTCCAGCCCGTGCTGCACAACCCGCTCGGCGTCACCATGTCGCGGGCTCGCCGCAGCGAGTTCGCCGCCACCGTGCGCGAGCTCGACCTGTCCGTCGTCGAGGACACGATCTACGCGTTCCTGCGCGACGAACCGCCCGTCGCCTCCGCTGCGCCGGAGCACACCGTGCTCGTCGACAGCCTCTCCAAGCGGCTCGCGCCCGGCCTCTCACTCGGGTTCGTCGTGCCTCCCGTTCGCCTGCACGAGTCACTGGCCTCGGCGCTGCGCTCGGGAACCTGGGGTCCGCAGGCGTTCGCGCTCGACGCCGCGGTGCGCTGGATCTCCGACGGCACCGCCCACGAGGTGCAGGCGGCCAAGCGGGCCGACGCCGCGCGCAGGCAGCAACTCGTCCGCGAGCACCTCGATGACTTCGCCGTGCACGCGGATCCGGCCGCCTACCACTGCTGGTGGGAACTGCCCTCGCACTGGCGAGCCGAGACGTTCGTCGCGGCGGCCGCGCGCCGGGGCATCGCGGTGAGCCCGGCCGGCGCCTTCACGGTCGGCTCCGGCCATGCGCCCAACGCCGTGCGGCTCGCGCTCGCCTCGCCGCCCGAACCGGTGCTGGCCTCAGCGCTGCACACCCTCGCGGCGCTGGCCAGAGCGACGCCCGAGGACGAGACGGCGATCAGCTGAGGAGGGAGTCGTTTTGCCGAAAGACGCTCCGGGTAACTGCGCACCGGAGGTGACACAGACATGGCGACGACCACGACCGACGAGCGCGTACGCGCGGCCCTGTCCGAAGCGGACTTCCCCGCGGAGAAGGCCGATCTGGTGAGACGGGCCGAACAGGCCGACGCCGACTCGCGCACCATCAAGGCACTGCGGGCGATGCCGCCCGTCACGTACGAGAACCTGCGCGAGGTGCTGCGGTCCGTTCCGCTCGATCAGGGCCGCGACCCCGCCGAGGAGGCTCCGCGGCGGCAGGAGCACGACAAGCCAGGGCTGGCCCAGCCGGAGAAGGACATCTCAGGGCACCCGATCATCGACGAGCTCGGCGAGAACCGCGGCAGCTGATTCTTTTTGGCGCGGGCGGGTTTGGGGCGGTGAGTCCGGGGTAGTCAAGCACGTCTCCGCTCCACCCGACAGGACGTCCCCATCATGGATCTAACCGGCAATCGCGACGTGGCTTCCACGCCCGCCGTCCTGGCCGCCCGCGCCGAAGAAGCCGCCCGAGCGCTGTACCAGCGCACGTCGGGCCAGGCCAATGACGACAGCATCGCGGACACCGCAGAGGTGCACCAGATGCTGGGTTCCCTCAAGCTCGTGGTCGAGAACCTCGCCCGGTGTCTGCCCGAGCTCAACACGTGGCTCGAGCAGCGCATGTGGTCGGGAACACTCGGCAACGGCGGCGAGCTGTCCTTCGACGAGCTCACCAAGTCCACCTTCGAGGTCGCCGCGGCGCTGGCGAGGGCTCACCGCATGAGCGCCCAGCTCGGCCGTGAGCTGCAGGCCGCGCAGACCGCGAGCCGCGACCTCGCGACGCAGTAGTCGCGCCAGTCGCGCTACTCGCACCACAGCCACGCAGTAACCGCGCTCCCCGCGCACGGCAGGGCGCCTCCGGGCTCACTGGCCCGGAGGCGCCCCGTCGCCGGGATCACTTCTCGGACTTCTCCGAGATCTCGATGCGGCGCGGCGTGGCCGAGGCGCTCTTGGGCACCCTGACCGTGAGCACGCCATCGGCGAGCTCGGCCGCGATGCTGTCCTGCTCGACGCCGCGCGGCAGCGTGACGGCGTAGCGGAACTGGCCGGTGCGGCGCGTGCGGTGCCGCAGGCGGCCCTCGCGCTCCTTCGCGGTGACCTCACCGCTGATGGTCAGCCTGCGCTCGCTGACGTCCACGGTGATGTCGTCCCTCGCGACGCCGGGTACCTCGACGTCGACGACGTAGGCGTCGTCGGTCTCGGACACGTCGGCCGCGGGCGCCCACGCACGGTTCTGCTCGAGGCGGGCGAGGCCCAGCCGCCGGTAGACGTCGTCGAAGTCGCGGAACGGGTCCCAGCTGGCGAGCGGACGAGAGGTCCGGGCAGCGGGCTGTGTCATGGCTCCTACCTCCTGGAAGCTCTGGCCCCTCTGGCGGGGCCGATATCTGCTCCAACGGAGTTGCGTCGAGGTTTGTTCCCTAAGTTGAGTCCAAACAACTCAACTCTGTTCCGGCCAGGAACTGGCCTGTACGCCTCATAGCGTTCGCCCCATGACCGAGACGAAGAAGCAGACGATGATCGCCGAGGCCGAGGTGTTCCTGCTCGCCGACGAGGCCGCGATGTCGGTGCTCACCCGGATTCCCCGCGAGCGCCTGGACAGCCCGCTGCCGCCGGTCTTCGACATGGGTGCGGACGGGCCCACGCCGCTGCGTGCCGTGGTCGCCCACCTCGCCTACGACGAGGCGTGGATCCCGGACCTGCTGGCAGGCCGGACGATGGCCGAGGTGGGCGAGGACGCCTACGACGGTGACCTGCTCGGTGCCGACCCCGAGGGCGCTCTCACGCACCTCGCGGACGCGGCCAGGGCGGCGGCCCGCACGGTGACCGATCGCGTCGCCGCGGTGCACTGCTCGTACGGCGACTGCGAGACGTGGAACTACTTCTGGCAGCTCAACGTGGCGCGCAGTCTCACCGCGCACGACGTCGCCGAGCACCTCGGCGGGCGGTCACCGCTGTCGGAGGAGCTGTCGCGCCGCCTGTACGAGGGCTCGGTGGGTCTGGCGCCGACGTGGCGCGAGATCGGTGTGTTCCGCGAGCCGGTGCCCGTGGCCGACGGCGCGTCGTGGCGCACGCGCTACCTCGCGCTCACAGGCAGGCGGGGCTGAGCGGCGTCAGAACCAGCCCTCCTCCCACGCCCTGCGCGCCGCCTCGTAGCGCGTCTCGACGCCGAGCTTGGTCATCGCCGAGGAGAGGTAGTTGCGCACCGTGCCCTGCGCGAGGTGCGCCTGCCCGGCGATCGCGTTGATCGTGCCGCCGTCGTGGGCGTAGCGCAGCAGCTCCAGCTCGCGGTCGGTGAGCGGGCAGCTCGTGGCCGTCAGCGCCGACGCGGCGATCTCCGGGTCGACGTAGCGTTTGCCCGCGTGCACGTCGCGCAGGATCTCGGCGAGCCTGCTCGCGGGCGTCGTCTTGGGCACGAAGCCGCGAACGCCGTCGCCGAGCGCGCGCTTGAGCACGCCTGGCCTCGCGTGCCGCGTCACGAGCACCGAGGGGATGCCGGGATTCTCGCTCAGCTGCTTCGCCGCGGCGAGCCCGTCCCAGCCCGGCATCTCCAGATCCAGCACCGCGAGGTCGGGCCTGTGCGCCCTCGCCAGCTCGACCGCGGTGCGCCCGTCGCTGGCCTGGCCCACCACCTCGATGTCGTCCTCGAGCCCGAGCAGCGCGGCGAGCGCGCCACGGATCAGGTCCTCGTCGTCGGCGAGCACGATGCGGATCACGCGGGTACCCCTCCCGGTTCGGCGGCGCTGCCGCTGAGCTCGAAGCGGCCGTCGGCCGAGAGCGCCGACACCTCGCCGCCCATCGTGGCGAACCGCTCGCGCAGGCTCGCGATGCCGCTGCCGGGGTCGACCTCGGCCGGGCTCACGCCGTCGTTGCCGAGGCGCACCCGCGCCCGCCCGTCAGCGACGTCGAACGTCAGCTCGCACGTGCTCGCCTGGCTGTGCCGCAGGATGTTGGTGGTGCCCTCGCGCACGAGCGCACCGAAGAGCCCTCGCAGCGGCGGCGGCACGGTGTCGGCCGAACCCGACACCGTGGTGCGGATTCCCGCCGCGCGCAGCAACTCCACCGCGTTGGTCAGTTCGGTGCCGAGGTCGGTGCTCCGGTAGCCGTGCACCACCTCGCGAGTGTCGGTGAGCGCGGTGCGGGCGAGTTCGGTGAGCTCGGCGGCCTGCGCGCGGGCCGCGTCGTCGTCGCGGCCGATGAGGCGCTCGGTCAGTTCGCCCTTCAGCATGATCGCCTGCAGATGGTGACCCTGGATGTCGTGCAGATCGGCGGCGAACCGCAGCCGTTCGCGCGCCACGGCGAGCTCACCCGCCGTCGCCCTCGCTCTGTCCACTTCGGTCACGATGTCCCACAACCACAGCTGCGCCACGTCGAGCGAGAGCAGCACCAGCACGAGGACCGCGACACTGAACCACCCCGTCGTCGGGTAGTCGCCCTGAGCCCACAGCACGGTCGCCGCCGCCGCGCACAGCGCGGTGACGACCGAGACCACCGTCGCCGCCCGCCACCGGGCCTCGGCGGGCAGGTTGAGCACGACCGCGCCGCCCACCACCGCGGGCAGGAATCCCCACCACATCGGCTCGGGATCGACCACGAAGGCGTAGCTGCACGCCGCGATCGCCAGCGCGAGCGTCACCAGGAGCTCGGCCCGCAGTCCCAGTGGCTGCCCGGCGTGGTGCACCGCCTGGCGGACGAGCCGGGCCCGCTGCACCGCGAGCACGCCCGCGACCGTGCACAACAGCCACACGCCCGGGCCGTCGAACCGGTTCTCGGCCAGCAGGATCACCGGCGGCACCAGGCAGAATCCACCGATGGCCATCAGCGACCACAGCGTGTAGAGGCGCATCCCCCGCACGCGTGTCCCGGCATCGTTCACACCGGACAGCGTAGCCATCATCGACCACCTGACATTTGTCACGACCGGGCGGTGACACCCGCACTCGGACCGATGACGTCCGGCGCTACCGGCGCCGACGTCGGCCGCGCACGCTGAGGCGATGACGGAAACGGTAGTGCGGGTGAGCGGCCTGCGGTGCTCCTACGGCGACTTCGACGCCGTCCGCGGTGTGGACCTCGACGTGCGGCGGGGAGAGCTGTTCGCGCTGCTGGGCACCAACGGCGCCGGCAAGACCACGACGATGGAGACGATCGAGGGACACCGGCCTGCGAGCGGTGGCAGCGTCCGGGTGCTGGGCCACGACCCGCACCGCGATCGGCACAAGGTGCGCTCGCGATGCGGGATCATGTTGCAGGACAGCGGGTTCGCCGGGGACCTCACGGTGCTGGAGACGGCGCGGCTGTGGCAGCGCATGGTCGAGCGTGCCTCCGATGTGGACGCGGCGCTGGAGCGCATCGGGCTCGCGCACCGGCGGGACGTGCGGGTCAAGCAGCTCTCCGGCGGGGAGAAGCGCAGGCTCGACCTCGCGCTCGCCACGCTCGGTGGCCCCGAGGTGCTGTTCCTCGACGAGCCGACGACGGGCCTCGACCCCGAGTCGCGCGAGACCACCTGGCAGCTCGTCAGGGAGTTGCTCGCGCAGGGCACCACGGTGCTGCTCACGACGCACTACCTGGAGGAGGCCGAGCGGCTCGCCGACCGGCTGGCGATCATGCACGAGGGTCGCCTCGCGGTGGCGGGCAGCCTGGTCGACGTGCTCGACCGGGAACGCGCGCGCATCAGCTTCGACCTGCCCGCGGGTGTGGGCGACGCGCTGCCCGACGTCGGCGAGCTCGACCGGGACGCGATCGGCGAAGGCCGGGTGCACATCCGAACCAGAGACCTGCAGGCGGACCTGAGTGCGGTGTTGCGGTGGGCGGAGCACCACACCGTGCGCCTCACCCGGTTCCGGGCTCAGCACGCCTCGCTTGACGAGGTGTTCCGCGACGTCGTGAACGGCACGCGCGAAGTGACGGTGGCGGCATGATGAGCGGGGCCCTGGGCGCGATCTTCCGCGCGGAGACCAAGCTACTGGCACGCAACTCGGCGGTCGCCGTCTCGGCGGTGCTGGTGCCCGCCGCGATGGGAGTGCTGTTCCTCAACGCCGACGACCTGCTGCCGGGAGCGGGCACGAGCTTTCTGGTGACCCTGATGCTGCTGACGGTGTTCGGGATGTCGGGCTGCATCACGGCGGCGGCATCGCTGTCGTACCGCAGGGACGAGCTCTACCTCAAGCGACTGCGCTCCGGCAACGCCTCGGACACCACGGTGCTGCTCGGCGTGCTCTCGCCCGCGATCGGAGTGACTCTCGCACAGAGTGTGCTGATGGTGGTGCTCGTCGGCACCATCGCCTCGATGCTGCCCACGAACCCGCTGCTGCTGCTCGCCGTGATCGTGCTGGGCGCGGCGTTGAGCATCGGGCTCGGCATGGCCGTCACGGGCATCACGTCCTCGAGCGAGCAGGCCCAGACCGTGGCCACGCCGGTGGTGTTCGCGTTGCTGGGCAGCGGCTTCTGGGCGGGGATGAGCCTCACGGAGGGGCTCAGCACGCTGCAGCTGGCACTGCCGGGTGGCGCCGTCGCCGAGCTGCTGCGGCTGGCCTACTCCGAGACGTCGACGTTCACCGGTCAGCTCGCCGAGGGCCTGCCAGCACTGGGTGTGCTGGCCGCCTGGACGGTGCTGGCACTGAGCGCCGCGCGGCGCCTCTTCCGTTGGGAGCCAAGGCAGTGAGGCGGGCGGGACGGAGTTTCTCCTGGGTCATTCGTAGAGCGTCGCCTTGATCTTCGGGTCGTCCACGTTGGACTTGTCGTACCAGTAGAAGTTGGTGTCGATGGTCTTCGGCAGCTGCTCGCCGTCGATGGCCTTGATGGCCGAGTCCACGAGCTTGCGGCCCATGTCGATCGGGTCCTGGGTCACCGCGCCCGCCATCACACCGCTCTTGATCGCGTCGATCTGTGCCTTGCCGGAGTCGAAGCCGACCACCGTGACGCCCTGCCGTCCGCTCTCCTGCACGCCCTTGATGACACCGATCGCGGAGCCCTCGTTGCTGGCGTAGATGCCCTTGAGGTCCGGGTTCGCCGAGATGATCGACTTGGTGATGTTGGCCGACTCCAGCTGGTCACCGCCGCCGTACTGCGGCTGGAGCACCGTGATGCCGGGGGCGTTCTCCTTCATCCACTCCAGGAAGCCGTCCCTGCGGTCGATGCCGGAGCGGCTCGTCTGGTCGTGCACGACGAGCGCCACCTTGCCCTTGCCGCCGAGCTGCTCGGACAGGTGCTTGGCCGCCTCGGCCGCCGCGGCCTTGTTGTCGGTGGCGACCGTGGTCACCGGGACCTCGCTCTCCACGCCGGAGTCGAACGCGATCACCGGGATGTTCTGGGACTGAGCCTGCTGCAGCAGGGGAGCGGCGGCCCGGGAGTCGAGTGCGGCGAATCCGACGGCCTGCGGCGACTTGGCGAGCTCGTTGGTGAGCATGTTCATCTGCTCTTCCACCTCTTGCTCGGTGGCCGGGCCGACGAACGTCACCCGCGCGCCCCGTGCGGCGGCCTCCTCCTCGGCGCCCTGCTTCACCGCCTGCCAGAACTGGTGCTGGAAGCCCTTCGACACGATCGCGATGAAGGGTCCGTCACCGCCGCCTCCCGAGCCGCCGTCGGATCCGCAGGCAGCGAGCGTCAGTGCGAGCGCGCCGCCCGCGAGCGCCGCGACGATCTTCCTCAGTTTCTTCACCAGATCTCCTTTGTTCTGGTCGCGGCTGCCTGGCCCGTCACAGTTCCTTCTTCCGGATCCGGTCCGTGTAGACGGCGACGAGGATGACGCAGCCGAGGATGACGTTCTGCCATTCCTGGGGAATCGACATGATCTGCAGCCCGTTGTTGAGCACCGAGATGATCAGCGCGCCGATCAGGGTGCCGACGATCGAGCCCTTGCCGCCGGACAGCGACGTGCCACCGATCACCACGGCCGCGATGGCCTGCAGCTCGTAGCCCATGCCCGTAGCCGGCTGGGCGGAGCCGAGTCTCGCCGAGATCAGCACCCCGGCCAGGCCGATGAACAGCCCGGCGAAGGCGTAGATCGCGATCTTCCACCGGCGCACGTCGATGCCCGACAGCGCGGTGGCCTCCTCGTTGCTGCCGATCGAGTACGTGTAGCGGCCCAGCACGCTCTTGCGCAGCAGTACGCCGGCGATGAGCGCGACCACGAGCAGCACCAGCACCGCGTTGGGGAAGTTCACCCCGGGGATCAGGTTGCCGGTGGAGATCTCGGTGTAGCCGGGCGCCTCGGTGAAGTAGATGGGCGTGCTGTCCGAGAGCACGAGCGCGAGGCCCTCGGCGACGAGCATCATCGCCAGGGTCGCGATGAACGGCGGGATCTTCAGCAGTGCCACGTTGATCCCGTTGACGAGCCCGATGAGCCCGCCGAACAGGACCGCCGCCGGGACACCGAGCCACAGCGGCAGCCCGAGCTTGACCAGGAACACGCCCGACATCACCGCGCACAACGCCATGCCGGTGCCGATGGAGAGGTCGATGCCGCCCGCGATGATCACGAACGTGGTGCCGATCGCGAGCGTCCCGATCACCACCGTGGAGAACAGGATCGCCGTGAAGTTGCCGTAGGAGAAGAAGTACGGGCTCGCGAACGAGAAGAACGCGGCGATCACGATGAGACTCGCGAACGCCAGCAACTGCTGCAGGCTGCCCTTCAGCGCGCCCGCGATGCCGCCACCCTGTGCCCGCTCCGGGGCCTGCGTCTTGACAGCTGCCATCGCCCTCTAGCTCCCTGTCCGGATCCCGAGTTCCGCGGCGTCGTCCGGGTTCTCGTCCGGGCGTAGCGTCGCGTAGTGCATGATCGTTTCCTGGTTCGCCTCGTCGGCGTCGAGCACGCGCGTGACACGTCCCTCGCTCATCACCACGACCCGGTGGGACATGCGCAGGATCTCCGGCAGCTCCGACGAGATCATGATGATCGACTTGCCCTGCGCGGCCAGCTCGTTGAGCAGCTGGTAGATCTCCTCCTTGGCGCCGACGTCGATACCCCGCGTGGGTTCGTCGAACACCAGCACGTCGCAGTTCTTCGCCAGCCACTTCGCGATGACGACCTTCTGCTGGTTGCCACCGGAGAGGTGCTTGGCGGTCTGCTCCAGCGACGGTGTCTTGATGCGCAGTGTCCCGACGTAGCTCTGTGCCGTGGCCCTCGCGTCGCGGTCGCGCACGAACCCGCCGCGGGTGAACTGGTCCCGCAGCGCGCCGAGCGCGATGTTGGCGCGCACGTCCTGGTCCAGCAGCAGGCCGAAGCGTTTGCGGTCCTCGGAGAGGTAGCCGATGCCGTGCCGCGCGGCGTCGGCGGGATTGCCGATGCGCACCGGCTTGCCGTGCAGGGTGATCGTGCCGGAGTCGATCCGGTCGGCGCCGACGAGCGCCCTGCCCACCTCGGTGCGGCCCGCGCCCATCAGTCCCGCGAACCCGAGGATCTCGCCCTCGCGCAGGTCGAACGTGACGTTCTTGAGCAACGCCTTGGTGTTGAGACCGTCGATGCCGAGCACCACGTCGCGGTCGGCCCGCACACCCTGGGGCCGGGCACCGGTGTCGATGGCCCTGCCCACCATCAGCGCGATGATCTCGGCGGTGGTCGCGCTCGCCACGTCGAGCGTGTCGATGTACTCGCCGTCGCGGATCACGGTCACGCGGTCGGCGATGCGCTTGATCTCCTCCATGCGGTGGGAGATGTAGATGACGCCGGTGTGCGGCAGCACGAACCGGCGGATCAGCTCGTGCAGCGTGGCGACCTCGGCGTCGTTGAGCGCGGCGGTGGGCTCGTCCATGATCAGCACGCGCGGCTCGTAGGACAGCGCCTTGGCGATCTCCACCATCTGCTGGTTGGCCACGGTCAGCTCGCCGACCACCGCCCTCGGGTCCAGCGGCAGGCCGAGGCGCTCCAGCAGCCGGGTGGTGTCGGCGTTGAGCCTGCGCTCGTCGAGCAGCAACCGGCCGCGCCTCGGCTCGCGGCCGATGAACACGTTCTGCGCCACCGTCAGGTGCGGCACCAGGTTGAACTCCTGGTGGATGATGCTGATGCCGAGCTCCTGCGCGTGCCGGGGACTCGTCGCCTCGAAGGACTCGCCGCCGAGCCGGAACATCCCGGTGTCGGCGGTGTGGATGCCCGAGAGCAGCTTCATGAGCGTGGACTTGCCGGCCCCGTTCTCGCCGACCAGCGCGAGCACCTCACCGGCGCGCAGCTCCAGGCGCATGTCGTGCAGCGCGCGCACACCGGGAAAGCTCTTGTCCACGCCCTCGACCTCGAGCAGCGGCTCCGTCATCGTCGTGACCCCCGTCATCGGCCCGGCTCCGGCACTCCGTACACCGCGCTCGCGGTGCCGTGCAGCACGCTCGCGCGCTCGTCGGGCGAGAGCTCACCGATCAGGTCCGACAGCACGCGCCAGCTCGCCTGGTATCCGCCGAACGGCACGGTCATCGGCCAGTCGCCGCCGTACATCAGGCGGCGCGGCCCGAACAGCTCCAGTGCTGTGTCGAGCGCGGGCCGCAGCGCCTCGACCGTCAGTGGCTCACCGGGCACCTGCAGTCCGGAGACCTTCGCGACCGTGTTCGGCCGTGCGGCGACCTCGCGCATGGTGTCGCGCCAGCTGCCGAAGCCGGGTTCCGCACGTGGCGGTTTGCCCAGGTGGTCCACCACGATCGTCAGCTCGGGCAGCGCCGCGGCGAGCCCGGCGATCGAGCCGAGGTGGCGCGGCCACGCGTCGGGGACGTCGAAGGGCAGCCCCCGCTCGGCGAGCAGCCCGAGCGAACGCCGCACGGCGGGCAGCGCGAGGAAGTCGTCGCGCGGGTCGTCGTGCACGAGGTGGCGGATGCCGTGCAGCGCCGGATGTTCGCTCCACTTCTCGAGCTGACGGCTCGCCGTGCCGGGGTCGTCGAGACGTACCCAGCCGACCACGCCGGTGATCCAGTCGTGCGCGCTCGCCTGCGCGAGCAGGAACTCGGTGTCGGCCTCGGAGTCCTCGGCCTGCACGAGAATCGCCGAGGAGATACCCGCCGCGGTGAGCTCGGCGCGCGCGGCGTCCGCCGTGAAGGTCGCGTGCAGCGGTGTGCCCTGGGGCAGCCAGGCGTACTCGCTCACCGTGAGGTCCCACAGGTGCAGGTGCGTGTCGACGGTCGGCGGGCCCATCAGCGCGTCAGTCCCTTGTCCCGCAGGGTGTTCCAGAGCTCGTCGGACACCGGCGTGTGCAGCCTTCGATGGTTCTCGCGGACCTCGGCCGCGCTCGCCGCGCCCACGACGACGGTGCGCACCACCGGTTCACGCAGCGAGAACCACAGCGCGGCGGTGGGCAGGTCCACGCCGAACTCGGCGCAGACGTCGGCGATGGCCCTGGCCTTGGCGAGTACCTCCGGCGGCACCGCGCCGTACTCGTAGCGGTCGCGCTCCGACGGCGTGGGCGTGGCGAGCACCCCGGAGTTGAAGACTCCCGCGCTCACCACGCCGACCGAGCGCGCGCGGCACTCCGGGAGCACGGCGTCGAGCGCGGGCTGTTCCAGGAGCGTGAACCGCCCCGCCACCATGAGCACGTCGAGCACGCCGGAACGCGCAGCGGCCAGCAGCGCCTCGGTGGACTTGGAGCCGAGACCGACGGCCCGCACCACGCCCTGTTCGCGTAGCGCGGCAACCGCGGGCAGCCCCTCTGCGAGCGCGGGGCCGAGATCGTGCTCGTCGGGATCGTGCAGGTAGACCGTGTCGACGTGGTCGAGGCCGAGCCGCTCCAGCGACGCGTCGAGGCTGCGCCGCACGCCGTCGGCCGAGAAGTCCCACTCGCGCCGGTACTCGGCCGGCACGGCGTAGTGGTGGGCGTCGTCGAGCCGGCCGGCGCCGGCGGGGTCGGGTACCAGCAGGCGGCCGACCTTGGTGGAGATCACGTACTCGTCGCGCGGTGTGCCGGCCAGGAACTCGCCGAGCCTGCGTTCGGCGAGCCCGAGCCCGTAGTGCGGCGCCGTGTCGAAGTGCCGGATCCCGGTGTCCCACGCGGCGGCGAGCGCGGCGTGCGCCTGCTCGTCGCTGACCGGCTCGTAGAGGTTGCCCAGGCTCGCGGTGCCGAGCCCGAACCGGCTGGGGACACCGACGTCAACCATGCTCGTACTCCACAATGGACCCCGAGAGCATCTCGGTGCCCGCGCCGGGCGACTTCGGCGCGTGGTAGTGCCCGTCGTGGACATCGACCGGGGTGACGAAGTGCTCGTGCAGGTGGTCGACGAACTCGATCACGCGGCCCTCGGTGGTGCCCGACACGGCGACGTAGTCGAACATCGCCAGGTGCTGCACCGCCTCGCACAACCCGACACCGCCCGCGTGCGGGCACACGGGCACGCCGAACTTGGCCGCCAGCAACAGGATCGCGAGGTTCTCGTTGACCCCGGCCACGCGTGTGGCGTCGAGCTGGAGGACGCTGAGCGCCTCCGCCTGCAGGAACTGTTTGAACAGCACCCGGTTGGCCGCGTGTTCGCCGGTGGCGACGGGAATCGGCGCGATCGCCCTGGCGATGGTCGCGTGCCCCAGCACGTCGTCGGGGCTCGTGGGTTCCTCGATCCATGCCAGGTCGAACTCCGCCAGCTCGCCCATCCACCGCACGGCCTCGGTCACGTCCCAGCGCTGGTTGGCGTCGACGGCGATGCGCACGTCCGGCCCGCACGCCTCGCGCGCGATGCGCAGCCTGCGCACGTCGTCGTCGAGGTCGGCGCCCACCTTGAGCTTGATCAGCGAGAACCCTTCGGCCACGGCCTCGTGGCACAGGCGCTCGAGCTTGGCGTCGTCGTAGCCGAGCCAGCCGGGCGTGGTGGTGTAGGCCGGGTAGCCCTCGCGCAGCAGCGTCGCCTCGCGCGCGGCGCGGCCCGGCTCGGCGGCGCGCAGGATCTCCAGCGCCTCGTCGCGGGTGAGCGCGTCGGTGAGGTAGCGGAAGTCGACCAGGTCCACGAGCTGCTCGGGCGAGAGCGAGGACAGCAGCTGCCACAAGGGTTTTCCCTCGCGCTTGGCCTTGAGGTCCCACAGCGCGTTGACGACCGCGCCGATGGCCATGTGCATGATGCCCTTCTCGGGGCCGAGCCAGCGCAGCTGCGAGTCGTGCACCAGCTCGCGCCACATGCCGCCGAGGTCGGCGAGCGTCGCGTCGACGTCCCTGCCGATCAGGTGCGGTTCGAGGGCGCGCAGCGCGGCGACCTGTACATCGTTGCCGCGGCCGATGGTGAAGACGAAGCCGTGCCCCTCGAGTCCGTCGCCGGCGTCGGTGAGCAGGCGCAGGTACGCCGCGGAGTAGTCCGGATCCGGGTTCATCGCGTCGGATCCGTCGAGGGTCTGCGAGGTGGGGAACCGGACGTCGTGCGTCTGTAGCGCGATGAGGCGAGCCACGATGCTCCTTCGTATGAGCTACGTCACCGCCGAACGATAGACATCGGATGTCTGGGCCGTCAAGACTCGATGTCCGAGCAGACTACGCCTACCATTCGCGATTCCTTAGATGTTTTCTTCGATGATCTACAGTCGGCCCCGCAGAGACACCCGACCACTGGTGTGAGGAGTGCACTGTGAAACTGGCCCGGCTCGGACCCCTCGGCGAGGAGCGGCCCGTCGTGCTCGACGGCGGGAAGACCTACGACCTCGGCAGCGTCACCGCCGACATCGACGGCGCGTTTCTGGCCTCGGGCGGTCTGGACACCGTGCGCACCGCGCTGGCGGCCGGTGAGCTGCCGGAACTCGAAGGCGCTGGCGCGCAACGGGTCGGAGCTCCCATCGCCAGGCCGAGCGCGGTGGTGTGCGTGGGCATGAACTACGCCGCGCACGCCGCGGAGTCGGGGGCGCAGCCGCCGGAGCGGCCGATCCTGTTCCTCAAGACGCCCAACACCGTGTCCGGCCCGGACGACGCGGTGACGATCCCGCCCGGCAGCGAACGCACCGACTGGGAGGTGGAGCTCGCCGTGGTGATCGGCACCCGCGCCGCCTACCTCGGCTCGCCCGCCGAGAGCATGGCGCACGTCGCGGGATTCGCGCTGGGCAACGACGTCTCCGAACGACAGCACCAGCTCGTCGACTCCGGCGGCCAGTGGAGCAAGGGCAAGTGCGCTCCGGGGTTCAACCCGCTCGGGCCGTGGCTCGTGACGCCCGACGAAGTGGAGCACGGCGCGCTGCGGCTGCGCAGCCGGGTCAACGGTGAGCCCAGGCAGGACTCCAGCACCGCTGATCTGGTGTTCGGCGTCGAGCACCTGGTCTACGACATCAGCCGCTACCTGACGCTCGAACCCGGCGACGTGATCATGACCGGCACGCCGGAGGGCGTCGCGCTGTCGGGCCGGTTCCCCTACCTGGCGCCGGGCGACGTGGTGGAGCTGGAGATCGAGGGCCTCGGCAGGCAGCGGCAGGAGTACGTCGCGTTCGGGGACGGACTCGGCTGATGGCGGAGTTCGACGGGCTCGTCGCCGCGGTCACCGGGGGCGCGTCGGGAATCGGCGCCGCCGTGGTGAGCGTCCTGCGCGAGCGCGGGGCGCGCGTGGCAGCGCTGGACGTGCGGCCGGCGCCCGACGCCGACGGTGTGCTGGGCGTGCGCACCGACGTCGCCGACGACGCGTCGGTGCGCGAGGCGATCGAGACCGTGGTCGCGCGCTTCGGCGGGCTGGACGTGCTGGTCAACAACGCGGGCATCGGGGCGCAGGGCACGGTCGCCGACAACGACGACGCGGAGTGGCTGCGCGTGCTCGACGTCAACGTGCTGGGCATGGTGCGCACGGCGCGAGCGGCGCTGCCGCACCTGCGCCGCTCGCCGGCGGCGGCGATCGTCAACGTCGGCTCGATCGCGGCGACCGCCGGTCTGCCGCGGCGGGCGCTCTACAGCGCGTCGAAGGGAGCCGTGGTGGCGCTGACGCGCGCGATGGCCGCCGACCACCTGCGCGAGGGAATCCGCGTCAACTGCGTCAACCCCGGCACGGCCGACACCCCGTGGATCGGCAGGTTGCTCGACAGCGCCGACGATCCCGAGGCGGAACGGGCGGCGCTGTGCGCGCGGCAACCCCACGGCCGGCTCGTCACGCCGGAGGAGGTCGCCCACGCGGTGGCCTACCTGGCGAGCCCGCTCGCGGGCTCGACCAGCGGCACCGCCGTCGCCGTCGACGGCGGAATGCAGGACCTCCGCCTCCGCCCGGCCCCCTGACCGCCCCGCCTGCCCGGGCCCGCACAGAACGCGGTGAAGGGCACCTTAGCTGCATTGAACGCAGTAAAGGTGCCCTTCACCGCAAGCAGGACAGCGGGTCGCGCGGGGTCGGGTTCCGCCTCGTGGGGCGGGTGGCCGGTGCGGTGAAGGGCACCTTCACTGCATTGAACGCAGGTATGGTGCCCTTCACCGCATTCCGCGTGGGCCCGGGGGAGTCAGCTTTCCACCAGGGTTTGGCGGATCCATTGCTCCACGCCCGCGATGTGGACCGTGGCCCAGGCGCGGGCGACCTCGGCCTGACCCGCGGCCAGCGCCTGCTGGATGGCCCGGTGCTCGGCCAGGGTGCGTTCCACGGCGGCCTCCTGCGTGATCCCCCGCCAGGTCCTGGCCCGCTGCGTGCGGCCGGAGACGCTCTCCACGAGCGAGGACAGCACCTGGTTGCCCGACCCCACGGCGATGCGGCGGTGGAACTCGAGGTCGTTGGCCACGAGCTGCTCGACCGTCGGCCGCTCCCCGAGTGAGTCGATCAACACCGCGAGGCCTCCGATGTCTTCCGGCGACATGGCGGTGGCGGCCATCGCGGTGGCGGCCGGTTCGAGGATGCGCCGCGCCTCCAGGAACTGGAGCACCGTGTCGTCGCGGTGGAAGTCCACCACGAAACTCATCGCGTCCATCAGCAGTGACGGTTCGAGGCTCGTCACGTAGGTGCCGTCTCCCTGCCGGACGTCCAGTACGTGAATGAGTGACAGCGCCCGCACGGCCTCCCGCAGTGAGTTGCGCGAGAGGCCCAGTCGCTCCGCGAGATCGGGTTCGCGGGGGAGCCGGTCTCCCGGACGCACCTCGCCGTCGACGATCATCTGTTTGATCGCCTCGATGGCGTCGTCGGTGACGGACATGGTTCTCCTCGGTGCTGCTACCACAGTGGCGTCAGAATACATCGGATCTTTCGCGACTCTTCGTGACGAGCCGTGCGGCGTAATATCTGTGCGTGGTGGCGCGCAACCGCGAGCTCGAACGGGGTGACGCTGCGCGGCGCGCGCTCGTCGCCGCGGCGGTGGACCTGTTCGCGGACAAGGGATTCGCCGAGACCGCCACCAGTGAGATCGTCAACCGTGCCGGGCTCACCCGGGCCGCGCTCTACCACCACTTCGCCGACAAGTACGAGCTGTTCGAGGCCGCCGTCTCGTCGGTGGAGTCCCGCGTTCGCATCCGGGTGCGCGGCGCCTGCCAGCAGGCCGCCGGTGCGCGCGACGACCCGCTCGCCGGCCTGCTGGCGGGTGCGGGAGCGTTCCTCGACGAGTGCCTGGAGCCGGACGTGCAGCGCCTCCTGCTGCGTGACGCGCCCCTGGTGCTCGGGTGGCAGCGGCTCGACAACGCACTGAGCCCGCTCGTCGAGATCCTCGCCGCCGCGGTCCGCGGGGGAGGGCTGCCACCGCAGCCGGTGGAGCCGCTGGCGCAGTTGCTCCACGGCGCGCTCGTGCGCGCGGGGCTGGTGCTCGGGTCCGCCAGGCAGCCCGCGCTCACCAGGGACGAGCTGGACGCGGCAGTGCGGCAGCTGCTGGGTTCGCTGTTCTCGGGCGACTCCTCGCGTTGACAGTGCCCTACCCCCCTAGGGTATAAACATCCATGCCGGGACACCCGAGGTGACTCTCACCCATACGGGTAGGGGGTAAGCTCGAGGGAATCCGGCGCGAGTGAGGAGTACAGCCATGCGGGGTTACACCGGCGACAAGGACGCCTATCTGAAGCGGCTTCGCCGCGTGGAGGGGCAGATCCGCGGACTGCAGCGGATGGTCGAGAACGACGAGTACTGCATCGACGTGCTCACCCAGATCGCCGCGGCCACGAAGGCCCTGCAGGCGGTGTCCCTCGGACTCATGGACGAACACCTCAAGCACTGTGTGGCACAGGCGATCGCCGAGGGCGGCGAGACGGCCGAGGAGAAGGTCCGCGAAGCCAGCGAGGCCATCGCCAGGCTCGTCCGTTCCTGACACGACCGCGTACGACCGAGAGAAGGAGAACCGCGATGACCGAGACGACCTACACCGTCACCGGGATGACCTGTCAGCACTGCGCCAGCTCGGTGACCGAGGAGGTCGAGGCCATCGACGGCGTGACCGGCGTCGCCGTGGACGTTCCCACGGGCGCGGTCACCGTCACCAGCGAGGGGGAGCTCGGCGTCGCCGACGTCCGGGCCGCGGTCGAGGAGGCCGGATACCAGCTCACCGCGTAGCCGGGTGACCGGCGGCGGGCAACGACAGCACCGACAGGACTGACATGAACACAGCAGCGAAGCTCTCCGCCTACGGTGCGGCGCTCGTTCTGGTCGCCTCGGGCGCCTGGACGATCGGCACCGCTGTCGGTCCCTTCACCAGCGAGGCTGGTGCCCCCGGTCAGGAGCATGCCGGGGGCGGGGACGACCACAGCGGCACCGTCGCGGGGAGCGCGCACGTCGACCAGCCCGAGGGGCTGGCGTCGGCCAGGGGCGGTTACACACTCACGCCCACCCGCACGACGCTGACCCCGGGGACCACCGAGACGTTCTCCTTCCACATCACCGGCCCCGGCGGCCGGGCCCTCACCCGCTTCGACGTCGAGCACGAGAAGCGCATGCACCTCATCGTGGTGCGCAGGGACACCGCGGACTTCCAGCACGTCCACCCCGAGATGGCGGCCGACGGCACGTGGAGCGTGCCGCTGAACCTCGCCGGTCCTGGCGCCTACCGCGCGTTCGCCGACTTCGCCCCGTCCGGCGGCGAGGCCATGACGCTGGGCACGGACCTGTTCGCACCCGGAGACTTCCGGCCGCTGGAGCCGCAACCGTCGCGGGTCGACGAGGTCGACGGCTACGAGGTCCGCCTCGACGGCCACCTCGACGCGGGCGAGGCCTCGGAGGTCACGCTCACCATCAGCAAGGACGGCAGGCCCGTCACCGACCTGGAGCCCTATCTCGGCGCGGACGGTCACCTCGTGGCACTGCGTGGTGGCGACCTCGCCTACCTGCACGTCCACCCCGGCGGGGAGAACACCGGTGGTCCGGAGATCTCGTTCCTCGCCGAGGTGCCCTCGGCGGGTACCTACCGGCTGTTCCTCGACTTCCAGCACGAGGGCGTGGTGCGGACGGCCGAGTTCACCGTGGAAGGGGAGCGGGCATGACGTCGGGAGTGACCGACACCGCCGCGGGCAAGCAGGGTACGGAGATCGAGCTCGCCATTGGTGGGATGACGTGCGCCTCGTGCGCCATGCGCGTGGAGCGCAAACTCAACAAGCTCGACGGCGTCACGGCCACGGTCAACTACGCCACCGAGAAGGCCAGGGTCACCTACGCCGACGGAGTGTCGCCGGAGCGGCTCGTCGAGCAGGTGGAGGCCGCGGGCTACTCGGCGACGCTGCCGCCGGAGCCGGACACCGAGCCCGAGCAGCCGGAACCCGGCGACGATCCGCTGCGCGCGGCGAGGCAGCGCCTGTTCGGCTCGCTCGTGCTGTCGGTGCCGGTCATCGTCCTCGCGATGGTCCCGGCGTGGCAGTTCGACTACTGGCAGTGGATCTCACTGACGCTCGCCGCACCCGTCGTGGTGTGGGGCGCGTATCCCTTCCACCGCGCGGCATGGACGAACCTGCGCCACGGCGCCGCGACCATGGACACGCTCATCTCGATGGGCACACTGGCCGCGCTCGGCTGGTCGTTGTACGCGTTGCTGTTCGGCGAGGCCGGGATGCCCGGCATGACGCACGGCTTCGAGTTCACGCTCCAGCGCGGTGGCGGTGAGGCCAACGTCTACCTGGAGGTGGCCGCGGGGGTCACCACGTTCATCCTCGCGGGCCGCTACTTCGAGGCGCGGTCCAAGCGGCGCGCCGGTGCGGCCCTGCGGGCGCTGCTCGAGCTGGGCGCCAAGGACGTCGGGGTGCTGCGCGACGGCCGCGAGGTGCGTGTGCCGGTGGGCGAGCTCGCCGTCGGAGAGTTGTTCGTGGTGCGGCCCGGCGAGAAGATCGCCACCGACGGCGTGATCGAGGAGGGCGGCTCGGCGATCGACGCGAGCATGCTCACCGGTGAGTCGGTTCCGGTCGAGGTCGGAGTCGGCGACACGGTCGCGGGCGCCACGGTGAACGCGGGCGGCAGGCTCGTCGTGCGGGCCACCCGCGTCGGCGGCGACACCCAGCTCGCACAGATGGCGAAGCTGGTGGAGGACGCGCAGACGGGCAAGGCGGCGGTGCAGGGGCTCGCCGACCGGATCTCGGCGGTGTTCGTGCCGATCGTCATCGCGCTGGCGCTGGGCACGCTGATGTTCTGGCTCGGGGCGGACGCCTCGGCGTCGGAGGCGTTCACGGCCGCGGTCGCGGTGCTGATCATCGCCTGCCCGTGCGCGCTCGGCCTCGCCACGCCCACGGCTCTGCTCGTCGGCACCGGAAGGGGAGCGCAGCTGGGCATCCTCATCAAGGGCCCCGAGGTGCTGGAGTCGACGCGGCGGGTGGACACGGTCGTGCTCGACAAGACCGGCACGGTCACCACGGGCACGATGTCGCTCGCCGGTGTGCACGTGGCCGACGGGGATGACAAGCACGAGGTGCTGCGGCTCGCCGGTGCGCTGGAGAACGCCTCCGAGCACCCGATCGCTCGCGCCATCGCCCTCGGTGCGCGAGAGCGGGTCGGCGAGCTGCCGCCGGTGGTTGAGTTCGCCGCCGTCGAGGGCCTCGGCGTGCAGGGTGTGGTCGACGGCCACGCCGTGCTCGCCGGACGTTCCGCGCTGCTGGAGGAGTGGGGCCTGCACCTGCCCGCGTCGCTGGCCGAGGCCAAGGCCGCGGCCGAGACCGAGGGCCGCACCGCGATCGGTGTCGGCTGGGACGGCAGGGCCCGCGCGGTGCTGGTGGTGGCCGACACCGTGAAGCCGACCTCGGCCGAGGCGGTGCGCCGCCTGCGCGAGCTCGGCCTCACGCCGGTACTGCTCACCGGTGACAACCAGGCCGTGGCCGAGACCGTCGCCGCCGAGGTGGGCATCGACGAGGTGATCGCCGAGGTTCTGCCCAAGGACAAGGTGGACGTGGTGCGGCGCCTGCAGTCCGAGGGCAGGGTCGTCGCGATGGTCGGCGACGGCGTCAACGACGCGGCGGCGCTCGCGCAGGCCGACCTCGGCCTGGCAATGGGCACCGGCACCGACGTGGCGATCGAGGCGGGTGACCTGACGTTGGTCCGGGGCGACCTGCGGGCAGCGCCGGACGCGATCCGGCTCTCGCGCAGGACTCTCGGCACCATCAAGGGCAACCTGTTCTGGGCCTTCGCCTACAACGTCGCGGCCCTGCCGCTGGCGGCGGCCGGGTTGCTCAACCCGATGCTCGCCGGGGCGGCGATGGCGCTCAGTTCGGTGTTCGTGGTGAGCAACAGCCTGCGGCTGCGCCGGTTCCGCTAGTCCGTACGGCCCTGGGACGAGCTGCTCGCGTCAGTGGCGCGAGCAGCTCGCCCCGTAACGACTCGGTAAAAAAGGTTAGGCTAACTTACTCGAACGGGTGAAGTTGGTTAGCCTCACCTAAGTGTTCATACGGGCAAGATCACGGCGCACGGCCGTTGCGCTGGCCAGCGCGGTGCTGGTGCTGGCGGGGTGCGGCAGCGCACCCGATCCCGGTCCGGCCTCGCCGGTCCCTGCCGGAATCGCCGACCAGACGCCGCTGTCCGAGCTGACCCCCGTCGCCGACCCGCGCGCCCACGAGGGGCCCTCCACGGCGGTCGTCGCGCAACCCGACATCGAGCCCGTCGAGCCCGCGCCGACCCCGCGGCTGCCCGCGACCGTGACCGATCACCAGGGCACGAGCGTCACCGTCGAGGACACCAGCCGCATCCTCGCGCTCGACCGCTCCGGCACGCTGGCCGCGACCGTGTTCGGCCTCGGGCTCGGCGACAGTGTCGTCGGCAGGGACTCCTCGACGGGCTTTCCCGCCGCGCGCGACCTCACGCTGGTGACGAGCAACGGCCACCAGCTCAACTCCGAGGCGATCCTCCAGCTGCGGCCCACGGTGGTGCTCACCGACACCACGCTCGGGCCCTGGGACGTCGTCCTGCAGCTGCGCGACGCCGGAGTGCCCGTGGTGGTGGTGACGCCGCAGCGCACCCTCGACAACAACGGCGACATCGTGCGGGCCGTCGCCGGGGCGCTCGGCGTCGACGACGCGGGCGAGCAGCTCGCCGACCGCCTCGACCGCGAGGTCGAGGCCAAGCGCGCCGAGATCGCCGCGCTCGCACCGGACGACGAATCCCGCAGGCCCCGCGTCGTGTTCCTCTACCTGCGCGGCACCGCGGGCGTCTATCACATGTTCGGCAAGGGTTCCGGCGCCGACGCGTTGATCTCCGCGCTGGGCGCGGTCGACGTGGCGAGCGAGGCGGGCATCAACGGCACGCGGCCCATCAACCCGGAGGCGCTCGCCAAGGCCAAACCCGACGTCGTGCTGCTCATGACCAAGGGTCTGGAGTCCGTCGGCGGCGTCGCGGGCGCCGCGGAGATCCCCGGCGTGGCACAGACCCCGGCCGGGCAGCACCGCCGGTTCGTCGACATGAACGACTACCAGATCCTCAGCTTCGGCCCGCTCACCGCGTCCGTGCTCGACGCGCTCGCCAGGGCCCTCTACGCGCCCGACTCCCTCGAGGCTTCGGGGTGACCGCCACGACGAGCCCGCCGGTGACCTCCGGCGGGGATCCGGTCCTGCGCCGACGACGCGGCTCCGCGCGGGTCGCGGTGCTGTTCACCGTCCTCGTGGCCGGACTCGTGGTGGCCAGCGTCGCGTCGGCGGCCGTGGGGCAGTTCGACATCCCGGTGTCCCAGGTGGTGGGTTCGGTGCTGAGCCGCGCCGGACTCGACGTGCTCGCCGCGCCGGGCGATCCCTTCGCCGAGGCCGCGCTGTGGGACGTCCGCTTCCCCCGCGTGGTGCTGGCCCTGCTCGTCGGCGGGGTGCTCGGCATCTGCGGCGCGCTCATGCAGGGCTGCTTCGGCAACCCGCTCGCCGAACCCGGCGTGGTGGGCGTGTCCTCGGGTGCGGCCGTCGGTGCCTGTCTGTCCATTGTGTTCGGCTGGACGTTCCTCGGCTCGTTCACCACTCCGGCACTGGCGTTCTGCACCGGCCTGCTCACCACGCTCGCGGTGTACGTGCTGGCGCGCTCGAAGGGCAGGGCCGGGGTGGTGACGATGATCCTCACCGGCGTCGCCGTGAACGCCGTGGCCGGTGCTGCGATCTCGTTCCTCGTGTTCGCCGGGGACCAGGCCGCGCGCGAGCAGATCGTGTTCTGGCAGCTCGGTTCGCTCGCGGCCAGCCGCTGGGTCCACGTTGCGACGATCGCGCCGCTGGTGGCGGTGTGCGTTGTGGTGGCACTGCTGCTCGCCAGGCGGCTCGACCTGCTCGCGCTCGGCGACCGGCAGGCCCGCCACCTTGGGGTGGACGTCGAAGTGCTGCGGCTCGTGACGATCGTGGTGGTGGCCATCGCCGTGTCGGCCGCGGTGTCCTACTCCGGCATCATCGGCTTCGTCGGGCTCGTCGTGCCGCACCTGATCCGGATGATCACGGGGCCGGGGCACCGCGTGCTGATCCCGGCGAGCCTGCTCGGCGGCGCGTTGCTGCTCGTGTCGGCGGATCTGCTGGCGCGCAACGCCTTCGACTACGCGGACCTGCCCATCGGCATGCTCACCGCACTGGTCGGCGGGCCGTTCTTCTTCTGGCTGCTGCTGCGCACGCGGCGCAGGGAAGGAGGCTGGGCATGAGGCTGCTCGCGCGTCCCGGCCCGCGGCTGCCCGACCCCGTTCGCGCTGGCGACGTGCTGGCCGAGGCGGAGTCCGTCGTGGTCACCGCGGGAGGCAGGCGACTGCTCGACGGCGTGTCCCTCGGAGTCCTCGCGGGGGAGGTGCTCGCGCTCGTCGGCCCGAACGGTGCCGGTAAGTCGACATTGCTCGGGGTGCTCGCGGGGGACGCCGTGCCGGAGCGAGGTTCGGTGTCGATCGGTGGCAGGCCCGCGACGGCGTGGTCCACAGTGGAGCTCGCGCGGCGCAGAGCCGTGCTGCCGCAGCACAATCCCGTGTCGTTCCCGTTCGACGTGCGCGCCGTGGTCGAGATGGGCCGTGCGCCGTGGGAAGGCACCGCGGCCGAGGACGACGACGAGCGAGCCGTCGCGGCCGCGCTCGCCGACACCGAGCTCACCGCGTTCACCCACCGGAGCTACCCGACGCTGTCCGGCGGCGAGCAGGCCCGCACGGCGCTGGCGCGCGTGCTCGCGCAGTCGACCGGGCTGCTGCTGCTCGACGAGCCGACGGCGGCGATGGATCTGCGACACCAGGAACAGGTGCTCACGCTCGCCCGTGCCCGCGCGGAGGCAGGTGCCGGAGTTCTCGTGGTGCTGCACGACCTCGGCCTCGCCGCGGCGCACGCCGACCGGATCGCCGTGCTCTCCGACGGCGGGCTCGCCGCGCTGGGCCCGCCCGGCGAGGTCTGCGAGGCCGGGTTGCTCTCGCGGGTCTATCAGCACCCGGTCGAGGTGATCAGCCATCCCCGCACCGGAAAACCCCTCGTCCTGCCGTACCGGGAAGGAACAGGAAACCGCCCATGATCGAGTCCTCTTCGCGGTGGCGCGGACGTGCCGCCGCGCTCGCGCTGCTGCTGGGCGCGGCGTGCGCGCCGCTCACCGGAACCGCGAGCGCGCAGGCCGCCACGGTGACCGTCTCGCCGGGCACCGCCGACCCCGACTATGCCACGGTGGTGGAGCTGCGCGGCAGCGGCTTCCAGTCCGTCCAGGGTGGACACGGCGGCGTGTACGTGCTGTTCGGCTGGGTGTCGGACGCGGGCGGGGGCTGGCGGCCGAGCCAGGGCGGCTCAGCGGGAAGCACCTACAAGTACGTGCAGGACAGCGAGGCCAGGGACAACAACGGCTTCCAGCGCTACCTCGCGTTCCCGGGCAGTGACACGGGCGGCAGCGCCAACGGCGTGGTGGCCGCCGACGGCACGTGGCAGGCGCGGCTCGTGATCCCCGGCGCGCGGTTCCCCGCCGTCGACCGATCCGGCAACACGACGCAGGTGGACTGCACCCAGGTGCGGTGCGGCGTCATCACCATCGGCGCGCACGGCGTGGTCAACCCCGCCAACGAGACGTTCACCCCCGTCGACTTCGCCGTGCCGGGCCAAGATGCGGCGCCGCCACCCGCCTCACCGCAACCGCCGCCCGCCACCACGACGACGGCGCCCAAGCCGGAGCCCGCGGTGACGACCGAGGCCACCGACGCCCGCGCCGGCGACGACGTGGAGGTGACCGGCACCGGGTTCGCTCCCGGCGAGAACGTGGCCGTGACGCTGCACTCCGACCCGGCGGAACTGCCGCCGGTGCGAGCGGGCGAGAACGGCGGCTTCACCTACACGGCGACGATCCCCGACGACGTCGCCGAAGGGACTCACCGGCTCGTGTTCACCGGTGAACAGTCCACTGTGGAAACCTCCGTCGAGCTCACCGTGCTCGCCGCCGCCACGTCCTCGGCGGCGCCGCCCACCTCGCGGGCCGAACCGGCCGTGCGGGCACAGGGCGACGGGGAGAAGGGCGACGCGCTGTTCGTGGCCCTGCTCGTCGGGGGAGCGGTCCTACTGGTGGTCGCGGCGGTGGCGGTCGTGGTGCGACTGCGCCGCCGGACCGGGGAAATCGAAGGGAACTGACAGTGTCGACTAGAGCCACCTGGCGAAGACTGGGTGCCGCGGCCGCCGCGCTGAGCCTGCTGACGGGCACCGCGCTGGCTGCGGGCCCCGCAGCCGCACAGGAGACCCCTGAGCAGACAGAGACCTCAGCGGCCTCGGGGCTGCACTGGGGCGTCAAGCAGTCGTGGCGCAGCTACATCAACGCCTTCGGCGGCACGATCACGCCGTCCGGCGGCGCCACGCTGGATCCCGACCCGGGGCTGCCCACGCCCAAGCCCTACGTGTGGCCGCAGCAGGAGTCCACGTTCGACCCGCAGACGGGGACGGGCACCGTCTCCTTCGACGGTTCGGTGAGCTTCGCGTCGCCGTCGCACTTCATCTGGGATCTCACCTTCGCCGAACCGGCCGTCACCTTCGACGGCGACGGCACCGGCTCGCTCACGGGCACGGTCAGCTACGCCTTCTACGGCACCGCCGACAAGCCGGAGCAGGTCCAGGACCCCACCGAGGTGGTGTTCGCGGACCTGACCTTCGACGGCGCGCCCGTGGCCGACGGTGACACCCTCGTCGCCGCGATCACGTCCTCGACACTGACCGAGGCCGGGGCCGAGGCGTTCGCGGGCTTCTACAACGCGGGTGACGAACTCGACGCGGGCAGGCTCGCGTTCGCCGCGCCCGGCACCGATCCGCAGCCCGAACCACAGGACCCCGCGGTGACGGTCACGCCCTCGAGCGGCCTCGACCCGGACGGCGCCGAGGTGACGATCGCGGGCACCGGCTTCGACCCGGATGCCCACGACGGCAACGGCTACCGGCTGCGCATCGGGCCCGGCCTCGACGAGCTCAAGGACGCCGACGCGGGCGGTGCCTTCCAGCTCGACCGCGAGATCCCGGTGACCGAGGACGGCTCGTGGGAGGTGCGGACCACGGTCACGGGTGCCTACACCGGAGCCGACGGAGTGGCCAGGGCCGCCGCGGACACGCCGTTCGCCGTGCACACCTTCGCCTGGGAGTCGGCCGACACGACCTGGGACACCACGACTCCGCTGACGTTCGCCGACCAGCCGACCGACCCCGGACCCGGCGACGGCGACGGCGACGGTGACGGCACTGGCGACGGCGACGGCACCGGCCCGGCGCCGACGTGCGTGCTCACGCCGGACGACGTCGCCAAGGGCGAGTTGCTGTGGGGCCTGAAGAAGAGCTTCCGCACCTACGTCGGCGTGGGCATCGGTGGCGCGGAGGGCAACAGCATCACCGCCACCGACGGCGCCGTCGTCACCGCCGTCGACGAGGTCGTGCGCGACGGCGTCGCCAACCCGGCCGGCGTGCCGACCGGCGCGTACCGGTTCGCGTTCGGCTCCGCCGAGTACCGCTCCGCGGAGGACTTCACCGTGAGCTACCGCGGCACGGTGACCTTCGCCTACCCGTCGCACTTCTTCACATTCGTGCTCGGCGACCCGAAGGTCGTGGTGGAGGGCGGCACCGGCACGCTCTTCGCCGACGTCGAGCTGCGGACCGAGGAGGGTGCGCCGAGCGAACCGGTGAACCTGCCCGGCGTCGCGCTGGCCGACCTCGACCTCTCCGGCGCGCAGAGCAGTGACGAGGACGGTGCGCTGGCGATCGAGAACATCGCGGCGACGCTGACGAGCTCCGACGCGTTCGGCGGTTTCTACCAGGACGGCACCGAGCTCGACCCGGTGTCGCTGTCGCTGGGCGCCGAGTGTGCGCAGCTGCCCGGCGCGGGCGGCGGTGACCAGGGCGGCAACCGCTCCGGCGGCGGCTCCGGCAACGACAACCTGGTGCCCGCCGTGCAGTTCCGGCCGCAGGCGGGTGCGAGCGACCTGGCCTACACGGGCATGGGCGCCTGGCCGATCTACACCGGCCTGTCGCTGCTGGCCGCGGGCGTCGCGCTGACGGTGCTGGCGCATCGCCGCCGCGCTCAGGTCTGACCGGGATCCCGGCGGTGGAGGCCACCTTTTCCGGTCGGGGGAGGTGGCCTTCGCCGTGTCCGCGACGCGCGGAGCAGGCGCGCCGTCGTGACCGCCCAGGCCACCGGGGTCACCACGCTCGCGACGCCGAGAAGCGTGCAGATCAGCCAGTCCGCCGAGCCGTCGGCGGGGATGACGTCGCCGTAGGGGACCGGGCGTCCGCGCGAGTCCCCGGCGCACCCACCCGCCACAGCCACCTCCGCTGCGGCGCGGCGACTTCGATCTCACGTGCGCAGCCTGCATGCTCGACACCGTCGTGAAGGTCCAGCTCGACTGAGGGGAGTCCCGGCCGTGCGACTTCGCCGGCTCGGCCCGACGGGGCTGCGGGTGTCCGAACTGTTCCTCGGCGCGATGGCCTTCGGCGGGCACGGCGGCTCGCCGGTGCCGGTGGCCGACTGCCGGTCCATGCTCGACGCCTTCGCCGCCGCGGGCGGCAACGCCATCGACACGGCGGTGGTCTACCGGGCCGGCGAGAGCGAGACGATCCTCGGCGAGCTGCTCAAAGGCCGTCGCGACCGGTTCATCCTGGGCAGCAAGTACACGCTCAGCCGCGACGCCTCCGACCCCAACGCCTCGGGCAACCACCGCAAGAACCTGCGCCTCTCGCTGGAGACGAGCCTGCGACGGCTGCGCACCGACTACGTGGACCTGTACTGGGTGCACGTGTGGGACCAGCGCACCCCGGCGGAGGAGACGATGCGGGCGCTCGACGACGCGGTGCGCGCGGGCAAGATCCTCCACGTCGGGATCTCCGACGCGCCCGCGTGGTGGATCAGCCGCGCCAACACCCTCGCGCAGTGGCGCGACTGGACTCCGTTCTCGGCCGTGCAGGTGCCGTACAACCTGCTGTGGCGCGACATCGAGCGCGAGCTGTTGCCGATGGCGGAGGAGCTGGGCCTCAGCGTCACCACCTGGAACCCGCTCGCGGGCGGGGTGCTGTCGGGGCGCTACCTCGACGGCGGCACCGGCAGCAGGGTCGACCCGGCCGCGATCACCGAGCGCGAGCACGCGGCGGCCCGGGTGGTGCGCGACGTCGCCCACGAGCTGGGCGCCACGCCCTCGCAGGTCGCGGTCGCGTGGCTGCTGGCGAGCTCACCCGCGGTGCACCCGATCCTCGGCCCGCGCACGCCCGCGCAGCTGCACGATCTCCTGGGTGCGGTGGACGTCGAGCTGCCCGCCGACGCCGTGGCCCGGCTGCGCGCGGCGGCGCCGTTCGAACGCGGGTTTCCCGCCGACTTCCTCGATGGCCTCGACGTCTGAGCCGGCAGAGCGGCCTCAGCCGTCGCTGCGCCAGCCCGGAACCCCGACGGTGACGAGCCGGAGTCGTTTCTCGGCCGTGCGCTGGATGTGCGCGACGGCGTCGGTGTCGCCGGGGCGGGCCTCCAGCAGGTCCAGCACCGTGCCCAGCATGGCCGTGACGATCAGGTCGGCCATCATGTTCAGGTCCTCGGTGCTCCACTCGCGCAGTCCCTCGAAGCGGGCGAGGTCGACGGCGAGCTCGCGGGAGAACAGCCGTAACTCGACCGCGACCGCGCGTTGCACCGTGCCCGTGCCGCCGTAGCGTTCCCTGGTGAGGAACCGGTAGTGGTCCTCGTGCGCGCGCACGTGCTCGACGAGGGTGCGCACGGACGCGCGGATGATGCCCGCGGACGACGCGGGCGCGCTGCGGGCGGCGCGGATCATGCCGCGCAGAGTCCGCATCGACTCCTCGACGAGGGCGACCCCGAGGTCCTCCATCGACGCGAAGTGCCGGTAGAACGCCGTCGGCACGATCCCGGCCTGCTTGGTCACCTCGCGCAGGCTCAGGCTCGCGAAGCCGCGGTCGGCGAGCAGGCGCAGCGCCGCGTCCAGCAGTGCGCGCCGGGTGCGCTCCTTGCGCTCGTGCCGAGTCACCTGTTCCGCCGTCACGGCGTTCAGCGTACAAACGTCCAACTTGTCGTCCACCTCACATTGCGGGGTCCTGCCGCTCGCCTCACTATTGAGTGTACGCGTGTGCACTGAATGGGAGGTGTGCGATGGGCAGACTCGCGGCGATCGCCGACTCGCTGCTCACCCCGCACGGCATCGACCGCTATCTCGAACTGATCGATCCGATGCTCGTGCGCAGGGAGATCAGGGCCGAGGTCACCGACGTGCGCAGGCAGACCCCTGGCACGGTGACGCTCACGCTGCGCCCGAGCAGGGCCTGGCCGGGGTTCACGGCAGGCCAGTACGTCCGCGTCGCCGTCGACATCGACGGCGTGCGGCGGATCCGCTGCTACTCGCCCGCGAGCTCGGCCTACCGGCGCGACGAGCTGGAGCTGACGATCAGGGCCCACGAGCACGGCCTGGTCTCGCGGCACCTGTACGGCACCGCCGCGCCCGGTCTGGTGCTCGGGCTGTCCCGGCCGGAGGGTGAGTTCACCCTGCCGCCGGCGCGGCCGGACAAGCTCCTGCTCGTCAGCGGTGGCAGCGGCATCACGCCCGTGCTCTCGATGCTGCGCACCCTCGCCGACGAGGGACATCGCGGCGAGGTCGTGCTGCTGCACTACGCGGCGACGGCAGCCGACGTGCCCCACCGCGCCGAGCTGGCCAGGCTCGGCGAACGCCCCGGCGTGCGCGTGGTGCTCGCGTGCACCCGCTCCGCCGACGGTGAGCTGCACGGCCGGTTCGGCGAGCGGCACCTGGACGAGGTCGCGCCGTGGTTCCGGGATGCGCCTGCCTACCTGTGCGGGCCGGAACCGCTCAGGGACGCGGCCGCCGAGCTGTACGCGGCGAACGGCTTGAGTGAACGCCTGCACACCGAGGAGTTCACGCCGCCCGCGCTGCGGCTCGACACGGAGGGCGCGAGCGGGCGCGTGCGCTTCGCGCGCAGCGGCACGGAGGTCGACAACTCGGGCAGGCCGCTGCTGGAACAGGCGGAGGACGCAGGCCTCGCGCCCGAACACGGCTGCCGCATGGGCATCTGCTTCTCCTGCACGCAGGTGAAGTCGCGGGGCGCGGTGCGAGACGCGCGCTCCGGCGCGGTGTCCGACGGCGAGAACGAAGAGATCCAGCTCTGCATCTCCGTCCCCGTGGGGGACGTCGAGATCGACTGTTAGGAGACGACGATGACCGGACTGCAGGATCGCCTCACCCGCGAGCAGGTCGAGGAGTTCGGCCGCGAGATGGACGAACTGCGCCAGCGGCTCGTGGCCGACCTCGGCGAAGAGGATGTGGCCTACATCCACAACGTCATCAAGACCCAGCGCGGGCTGGAGGTCGCGGGCCGCGCGCTGTTGTTCGCCGGGTTCTTCCCGCCCGCCTGGCTCGCTGGCGTCGGCGCGCTGTCGCTGTCGAAGATCCTCGACAACATGGAGATCGGCCACAACGTCATGCACGGCCAGTACGACTGGACGCGCGACCCGGCACTGAGCTCACAGCGCTTCGAGTGGGACACCGTGGCCCCGGCGGAGAACTGGCGGCACTCGCACAACTACATCCACCACACCTACACCAACATCGTCGACAAGGACCGCGATGTCGGCTACGGCATCCTGCGCATCGACCCCGCGCAGAAGTGGCATCCCTACTACCTGGGCAACCCGGTGTACGCGGTGATGCTGGCCTTCATATTCCAGTGGGGTGTGATGCTGCACGACCTCGAGTTCGACCGCATCGTCAAGGGTGAGCGGAAGTGGTCGGAGTTCGCGGACGTGCGCAAGCGCATGCTGCGCAAGGCATCCCGCCAGGTCGGCAAGGACTACGTGCTGTTCCCGCTGCTGACCGGCCCGCTCGCGCCGCTGACGCTGCTCGGCAACGCCTCGGCGAACGTGGTGCGCAACCTGTGGGCGTTCTCGATCATCTTCTGCGGGCACTTCCCCGCCGACGTGGAGAGCTTCAGCGAACAGGAGACCGAGCAGGAGAGCAGGGGCCAGTGGTACCTGCGCCAGATCCTCGGCTCGGCCAACATCACCGGCGGCCCGCTGTTCCACATTCTGTCCGGCAACCTGTCGCACCAGATCGAGCATCACCTCTTCCCGGACATCCCGGCGCGCCGCTACCCGCAGATCGCGCCGGAGGTGCGGGCGATCTGCGAGAAGTACGGTCTGCCCTACAACACCGGGCCGCTGCACAAGCAGCTCTTCTCGGTGGCGAAGAAACTCGTCAAGTACGCATTGCCCGACCGAGGCGGGGATGCGAACCGGCCCGAGCCCAGTACGCTGAACCGCGACCGGAACCTCAGCGCGGCGTAGGGACGAGACGACATGGTGGGTCGGTTCGAGAGCGGCAAGGACACCGTGCAGGTGCTCACCGAGTCCGCGGCCACGCACATCGGCAACATCGCGGGCATCGTCACCGGGGCCGTGCGCGACATCGCGCGCGAGACCGGTGACTGGGTCACCGAGGTGATCGAGATGCGTGAGGCGTCGCAGCGGGCGCAGGCCGACGACGAGCGCGCAGGGGGCCGGCCCGACGGCCAGGCCGAGGTGTAGCCGTCGCTCGCCCTGATCGTCCACAACGGACATGCGGGGCGCGCTAAGGTGACCGGCATGGTTGACCCACAGTCGCCGCTCGGCTCGCTGTTGTCCCGGCACCGCCCGCACGGCGCCCGGGAGGAGGCCGACCTCGCCCGCGTGCGCGAGCTGGTGGAGACCTCCGCCGAGCCGTGGGACCGCTCGACGCCGCTGCACGTCACGGGATCGGCCTTCGTGGTGCATCCCGACTCGGGCCGGGTGCTCCTGCGCTGGCACGAGCGGCAGCAGGCCTGGCTGCACGTCGGCGGGCACTTCGACCCCGGCGAGACCGACCCTCTCGAGGTCGCCCTGCGCGAGGGCCGCGAGGAGACCGGACTGACCGACCTCGGTCCGTGGCCCTCGGCCGACCTGGTGCACGTCGCGGTGGTGCCGGTGCCCGCGAAGGGTGACGAACCCGCGCACGAGCACGCCGACCTGCGCTTCGTGCTGGCCACCGGCGCGCCCACGGCGGTCCGCGCCGAGCGCCCCAGCGCCCCGCTGCGCTGGCTCGACGTGAGCGAGGCGCGGCAGGCGAACGGCCTGCCGAACGTCCTGGAGACGCTCACCCGCGTCGAACGCCTGGTCACCGGCTAGCTCGTCCGTTGCGGGTGAGGTGCCGCGCGCTTGTGCGGGGCACGGTGACGGCATGACCACCGCAACGCCCAAGATCTCCTCCGGCGTGCTGGGCACGGCCTGCGTCTCGACGTTCGTCGTCAACGCCAACACCTCCGCGGTGAGCATCCTGCTGCCCTCGATCGGGTCCGACCTGGGTGTCTCGCTGGACCTGCTGCAGTGGGCGGTGACGGGATACATGCTGGTCGGAGCGGCCACGATCGTCACATCGGGTGCGCTCGGCGACGTCTTCGGGCGCCGCAAGATGTTCGTCTACGGGCTGGCGCTGTTCGTGGTCTCGTGCGTGCTGATCGCACTGGCCCCCGGTGGCTGGATGATCATCGTGGGCAGGGTCATCCAGGGTGCGGCGGGCGCGGCGATCCTGGCCTCCGGGCTCAGTCTGCTTTCGGTGGCGGCCTCGGGGCCCGCGCAGATGCGTGCGGTGGCGCTGTGGGGCGGCGCCGCCGCGGGTGGCGCGGCTGCCGGACCGCTGCTCGGCGGCGTGCTCAACGAGGCAACGGGCTGGCAGGGGTTGTTCTGGATCGACGCCGTCATCGCCGCACTGTGCGTGCCGTGGGTACTGCGCACCGTGCCGGAGTCGCGGGACACGGCGCGGCCGCGCACGATCGACCTCTGGGGAACCCTGCTGGTGGCCGCCGTGCTCGCACCGTTCGTCTTCGCGATGACCGAGGGGTCGAGCTGGGGCTGGGCGTCGGCGCCGACGCTGGTGTGCCTGGTGATCTCGGTGGCCGCGGCCGTGGGATTCGTCGCCGTCGAGCGCCGGGTCACCGCGCCGCTGGTGGACCTGCGGCTGCTGCGCAACGCGTTGCTGGTGGGCTCCACCATCGCGATCCTCATCGGCGCGGGTGCGATCGCGGGGCTGTCGTTGCTGATCAGCCTGTACTTCCAGAACCCGGCGGCGTTCGGCATGAGCAGCCTCGAGGCCGGGCTCGCCACGTTGCCGCTGGCCGCGCTGGTGATCCTGGCCGCGCCCACGGTGACACCGTTGGCGCACAAGTTCGGGGCCAGGATGGTGATCGTCAGCGGGTTCGTGCTCATGACCGCGGGCTTCGCCGTGCTGGGCGCGGTGGGTCCGTCCTGGACGTACTGGGCGATGCTGCCCGCGCTGGTCGGCATCGCCGTGGGGCTCGCGCTGTCGAACGGGCCCTCGTCGTCCATCTCGACGTCCTCGGTGCCGCGCGACCAGGTGGGTTCGGCGTCGGGAATCTCCAACATGGCCCGCTATGTCGGCGGTGCGGTGCTCACCGCGGTGGCGGCCGGGATCTACGGGTCGGTGAGCAACGACCACATCGCCGCGGGCGAGAGCAAGGCCGAGTCGCTGGCTGACGGGCTCGCGACGGCCTCGATCGCGCTGGCGATCTTCTCGGCCGCGGGCATCCTGCTGGGTCTGCTGGCCGCCCGGCGAACACACCGTCCGCAGGCGGTGGACTACGCCGCCGCCGCGGCGGCGACCTCCCACACGGTCCCCGTGCATCCCGCGCAAGCCGGGCGGTGAGGCGCCGGTCGGCGTCGCGGATGAGGGTGCGAATCATCGTCAACTACGGGTTGACGATCCCGGCGTCGTCAACTTATGGTTGACGAATGGCAGACTCAGCCCGGTCACCCCGGATCCGCCTCGACGACCTCATCGAGGCCATCAAGAAGGCCCACCCCGACGCGCTCGACCAGCTCTCCGACGCCGTGCTCGCCGCCGAGCACCTCGGCGAAGTGGCCGACCACCTGATCGGCCACTTCGTCGACCAGGCCCGGCGCTCCGGCGCCTCGTGGACCGACATCGGCACGAGCATGGGTGTCAGCAAGCAGGCCGCCCAGAAGCGGTTCGTGGTCAAGCCCGACGTGTCGCGACTCGATCCCGACGAGCTCGACCGGTTCACCCCGCGTGCGAAGAACATCGTGCGCGCCGCGCGCACCGAGGCGCGAGCGGCGGGCAACGCCGAGATCCGCGCCGAACACCTCGTGCTCGCACTGCTGTCCGAACCGGAAGCGCTGGCCGCCAAGGCGATCGCCGCCCGGGGTGTGCCGGCCGACGCCGTGCGCCGCGCCGCCACCGCGTCGCTGCCGCCGCGGGCGGAGTCCGTTCCCGATGACCCGCCCGTGGCCGCCTCGGCGAGCAAGGCGCTGGAACTGACGTTCCGGGAAGCCCTGCGGCTGGGCCACAACTACATCGGCACCGAGCACATCCTGCTGGGACTGCTGGAGTTCGAGGGCGGCGCGGGGGTGCTCACCGACCTCGGGGTCACCAAGGCGGAGGTGGAGGACGACGTCCGCGCCGCCCTCGCCGCCATCACCGGGAATCCACAGTAGACGCTCACCTCGGCGGGAACGGCACCTCCGCCAGCGCCGGGATCAGGCTTTCCTCCTCGTAGTCGAGGTGGTTCGTCAGCTCGGCCGACATGCGGTCGAGCTCGGCGCGAAACTGATCGGGATCGGCGGTGGCGACGTTCGCGACCAGCTTTTCCAGCTCTTCCCGCAACCGCGAGACCGTCACGTGCTCCGCCCGCAGCCGGGCGATCGGCTCCCGCAGGTGCGGGTGCGAGCGCTCCAGGCTGGGGAACGCGGCGGCCTCCTCGCCGTCGTGGTGGAACTGCAGGCCCTCGCAGAACGCCAGGCAGTGCTGGCGGATCTGCAGGCTCAGGGGAGTGGGTTCGCCCTCGCGCCCGGCGAAGTAGGCGTCGGTCTCCTCGCGGATGTACCGCAGGTGTGCGCGCAGCCACGAGTGAATCTCCACGAGCTTGTCCGCGAGCGTGTTCACCTCGGCCGGAGCCGCGTACTCGGCGCGCTCCAACGTCACGACGGGCAGGATCCGTTCGGTCGAGGCCTGGTAGTCGCCGAAACCCGGTTCCCGCTCCACGATCCGCGCGAACAGCCGGTCGCGTTCGGCGCCCTCGGCCGGCACGGCGACCGCCGCGAACGTCTCGGTGCCGAGCTCGACGCGCACCGCGGGGTGGGCGAGCAGGTTGTGGTACCACGCCGGGTGGCGGGGCGCGCCCGCCGCGGACGCGACCACCAGCAGGGCGCCGTCGATGCGCAGGAACGCCAGCGGCGAGGTGGTCTCCCGCCCCGAGCGGGCGCCGACTGTGGTGAGCAGCAGCAGGTCGCCGCCCTCGAACATGCCGCCGACGAGGCCACCGCGGGCGCGGAACTCCTCGACGATGGGCTGGTTGAACGGCGCGATCGTGGGCGCGCTGGTGGAATGCGGGTTGGCGGACAAGCGGATATCTCCTTGGTAAGACTGAGAAAATGGGCAGGCTGGCGCGCGGGGGCGCGGCCTGGAGGTCAACGCGGGCGCGAGAGAACGCGCGCACGGCAGGGCTCTGCCGTGCGGAAAAGTGTGGGAAAGACGCGGCGAAGCGTGTGGCCCGGCGCGAAGCCGGGGCCACGACGGCTATGTCAGCCGGCGTGCGTGATGTGTGAACTCACGATGGACCCCCCAAGGATGACGGTGCCTCCATGCCCAGGACCGTCAACCCGGCCTCGACACGCGACACGCGCGCTATTACAGCCCAACGGCCGCCGCGCTGTCAACCCGCTCGTCCCTCCACAAGGGATGGACCGCGCTCCCTGGCCGGTGCGCGACGCGGCGAACGTCGGTGAGAATGGTGGGAGCAACTCATCGAGGAGGACCACCGTGGCGCACTACCTGCTCAGCATCTACCAGCCCGACGGCGATCCGCCGCCGCCCGAGGTGCTCGACCCGATCATGCGGGACCTGGACGCCGTCAACACCGAGCTGCGCGAGGCCGGAGCGTGGGTGTTCTCCGCCGGGCTGCGTCCGCCGGATGGCGCGAAGGTGGTCCGTGCGCGCGGTGACGAGGTGCTCACCACCGACGGGCCCTACGTCGAGGGCAAGGAGCACATCGGCGGGTTCACCGTCATTGCGGCCCCCGACCTCGACACCGCGCTCGGCTGGGGCCGCAAGCTCGCCGCCGCGCTCACGTTGCCGATCGAGGTCCGGCCGATGGAGGACGGCGAGCACTGTTGATGTCGATCCGGGGCGAGGCCGTTCGTGTGGGGGGTGAGACCGAATCGAGGAGGTTCCCATGTCCGACCCGCGAGTGCTGATGGACGACCTGGTGATCGGAGAGTCACCACGCTGGCACGACGGCAGGCTCTGGTTCTGCCACTGGGGCCCCGACCGGATCGTCGCCGTGACCGAGGAAGGGGCGAGTGAGCACCCCTACCCGGACGACGAGGTCAGGGCCCATTCGATCGACTGGCTGCCCGACGGCAGACAGCTGATCGTGCCGAAGGACCAGGCCCGCCTCCTGCGCAGGGAACCCGACGGGTCGCTGGTCGACCACGCCGACCTGAGCGCGCTGCCGGGCGGGCTCAACGAACTGGTGGCCGACGGCCGCGGCAACGTCTACGTCAACGGGCTCGCGTTCGACTTCCTCGCCTTCCTGGAGGAGCGCAAGCACGACGAGGACCCGACGGTGCCGTGGCGCGAGCGGCCGGGCTTCGAGCCGGGCTTCCTCGCGCTGGTCACCCCGGACGGAGCGGTGCGCCGGGTGGCGGAGGGCATCGAGTTCCCCAACGGCATGGTGGTGACGCCGGACGGCCGGACGCTCGTGGTCTCGGAGTCGTTCGCGGGCAGGCTCACGGCGTTCGACATCGCCGAGGACGGGAGCCTCACGAACCGCCGCGGGTGGGCGGACGGGCTGGCCCCCGACGGCATCTGCCTCGACGCCGAGGGGGCGATCTGGACCTCCACCGGCGGTGACGTGTGCGTGCGGGTGAGCGAGGGTGGCCGGATCCTCGACCGTGTCGAGGTGGCGGGCAGCCCCTTCGCGTGCATGCTGGGCGGCCGGGACGGCCGGACGCTGTTCGCGCTCACGGCGAGCTGGAACCCGGACGACCCCTTCGGCGCCAGAACGGGCCGGGTCCTGGCGCTGAACGCCCCGGCCCCCCACACAGGCCACCCCTGACCCACCACCCTGGCCCCCGCCGCAGCCCGCCGACCCCGCCGACCCCGCCGACCCCGCCGACGACCGTGGTGAAGGGCACCTTTACTGCGTTCAATGCAGTAAAGGTGCCCTTCACCGCAGTCAGGTAAGCCCGGTCCGGTGCGGTTGGGCTGTCAGAGCGGGGGGTGTTCGGCCAGTTCCACGTAGACGCCGTCCGGGTCCGTGAGGAACAGCGACCAGCCCGTCTCGCCCTTGCCCGCGGGCATCGGGTGCCACCGCGGCGGCCCGCCGTTGGCGATACCCGCCTCGGCGAGGTAGCGGTGGGCCATCCGGGTGTCCTCCACGGCGAAGGCGACGTGCCGCAGGCCCGGGGTGTTGCCGTGGACGCGGACCGTCGCCTCGCCGGGCGGGTCCACCCACTGCAGCAGTTCGAGCCGGAAGGGATCGTCCTCGCCGAGTTGCAGCGACGCGCTCGCCAGCTCGACGTGGCCCGGCAGGCCGAACGACAGGCCGGGCAGCAGCACCGAGGTCTCCTTGGCGACCACCTCGAAGCCGAGGTGCTGGTACCACTCGATGCTGCGTTCGAGGTTCGCGCAGTTGAGCCGCAGGTGCGAGAGCACGGGACCGTCGGTGTCGGCGAGGCGTGACTGCACGAGCTCCACCGTGACGCCGTCGGGGTCGGTGGTCCAGGCCGTCGGCCCGGCTCCGGCAGGCCAGCCCGGGGGCAGCAGCCGCGCGTCGCGGGCGGCC
Organism: Prauserella cavernicola; assembly: GCF_016595675.1. Taxonomy (GTDB): domain Bacteria; phylum Actinomycetota; class Actinomycetes; order Mycobacteriales; family Pseudonocardiaceae; genus Prauserella_A; species Prauserella_A cavernicola. Next base: position 162,630 of record NZ_JAENJH010000004.1, read on the forward strand.
CTGGCCACGGCCGAGCGCACCGTCGCCACCGAGTCGACGCGGAAACCCAGCGCGCGCAGCCCGATGGTCGTGGGCGAGTCGGGAACGACGCCGTAGCCACGGGGCTCGTGCCACTGCACGAGCTCCAGCGCGGGAGTCCTGCGCGACCAGCGGCGATCCCGCAGTCGCACCCTGCTCCGGTGCGCGGGTTCGGACACGCCCAGCGCGGTGACGTCCGCCTCGGTGTCGGTGAACTCGCCGCGCTGCCGCAGGTCGAGCACGTCGGCGTAGAAACGCGCGGATTTCGCCCGGTCGGCGGTGTTGAGGGTGCAGCGGAGGAAGGCATGCGTCGCCGCGTCGGCACGGGGCATCCGGCATCCTCCTTCGGGCGGGCTCCGGCGAGAGTAGTGCCGATTTCATTTTCCGCACAGCACGCCCCTGGTGCGGGTGCGACCCAGGTCACGGACACACCAGGGGGGTCGTCCGAAGTGGACGACCCCCCCGTGGTTCGGGTCACCCGCTAGCCGATCTCGATGCCGAAGACCTCCAGCGCCGAGTAGACGCCCAGTGCCCCGATCGCGAGACTGCTCAGCACCAGCGCCGTGGTGATGAACGGGTTGGGGCGGAACCGCTTGTCCGGCTCCTGGGACCGCAGGTACCACACGCCGATGACCACGGCGACGAGGAACACCCCGGAGCCGATGCCACCGATCTGCACCATCAGCACCGGCGACTGCACGAACAGGAACAGCGACGCCCACAGCGGCGGGAAGCAGAACGTCAGCACCCGGATGGTCCGCTTGCGCACCGCCGGGTCCTTCCAGTCCAGCACGCCGAGGATGCCGAGCGTGTTGGTCCAGAGCCTCGGCACGCTCGCCGTCGAGCCGACGTTGGTGGAGAACAGCACCGCGATCGCGCCGAGGAGGAACACGACCTCGGCCCACGGGCCCAGGGTGTCGGTGTACATCCTGGACAGCGTGGTGATCATGTCGTTGCCCTCGGGCACGAGGCCCTGCGGGTTGAGCACCGACGCGCCGATCACGTAGAACGCCAGCGTGCAGAGCGTGCACACCAGCCACGACACGGCGACGTCGAGCCGCATCACCTTGAGCCAGCCCTCGGCCCTGCGGTCGCGCTCGGGGGAGCCGTCCGCGGGGCCGGTCCAGCGCGCGTAACCCTTCTCCATGCACCAGTAGGTGTAGGTGGTCATCTCGTCGGCGCCCACGCCCGTGGAGCCGAACATCGCGATCGCGAGCCCGAGCGCACCCGCGGGCACCGCGAGTTCCAGCCCGCCCGCGATGTCGGCGGGGCTCCAGCCGAACTCGGTGAACGGCAGCGCCAGCGCGAGTCCGACGGTGATCATCGTGAACAAGGCCACGGCCACCACCGATGCGGTCTCGACGATCGAGTACCGGCTGCTCTGCAGCAGCGCGACCGTTATCGCCACGACCACCAGCGACCACACCGCGGTGGAAGTCCAGCTCAACGGCTCGCCGGCGATCGGCCACAGGATCGAGCACGCCGATGCCACGCCGCCGATGATCCCGCCGCGCTGGAACATCTTGGCGAAGTCCATACCGACCCACAGGAAGTTGATCCAGCTGCCCCGCCGCGTGCGCGGCTTGACGTCGCTGAACGCCTCCAGCGCCGGACGTCCATAGAGGACAGTCAGTCGGCCGAGCTCCATCTGCACCCAGACCTTCACCGTGGTGGCCACGATGATCAGCCACATCAGGGCGAAGCCCGCGCGGGCGCCGAGCGAGGTGGTGAGGATCAGTTCGCCCGAGCCCACCACCGCGGCGGAGAGGATCATGCCCGGCCCGAGGTAGCGCAACCTGCCCCTGAACGTCGTGGGCGGTTCCTTGACGTCGTCCTCGTGCAGCGCGTACAGGTCGGCCTTGGACGAGGCCGTAGCCGTCATTTCGTGAACTCCACGGTGTCGACCGTGTGGGCCTCGATGGCGTCCCAGTCGTACTCCACGCCCAGCCCGACGCCCTCGGGCACCGGCACGTAGCCCTCCGAGTCGATCGCGGTGAGCCCGTCGCGGTAGTCGTCGGCGTAGATCAGCTGGCTGCGCCCGATCTCCGAGGACTTCGGGTGCACGAAGGACATCTCGTAGTAGTTGGTGTTGCGCAGCGAGGCCATGAGCTGACGCTGGGCGGGGCCGGGGGTGTGCAGCTCGACGTCGAGTCCGAGCGCCTCGGTGGCGTGCGCGATCTTGACCGCACCGGTGATGCCGCCGTCGTACTCGGCGTCGGCCCGCAGGAAGTCGGTGCCCCCGCCGATGGCGAAGTCCATGTGCTGCTCCAGCCCGCGCACGTGCTCGGTCTGCAGCAATGGCGTGCGGATGAGCTCCCGCAGGCGCTTGTGGCCGAAGATCGAGATGCCCGTGTCCTTGTACGGGTCCTCCAGCCACAGGAAGTTGGCCTCGTCGCAGGCACGGCCGACCTGCACGGCGTGGGCGAAGGTCTCCAGCTTGCAGCCGGGGTCGAGCATCAGGTCCATGTCGGGGCCGACGGCCTCGCGCACCTTGGCGATGGTGCGCACGACCTCGGAGACCTCGTAGACGTCCCACACGTGCAGCTTGTAGGCGCGGTAGCCGAGTTCCTTGCAGGCCACGGCGAAGTCGGCGTAGGCCTCGGGGCTGTCGAGCCCGCCGTTGCGGTCACCGGCGGCGGTGGAGGCGTAGGCGGGCACCCTGGTCTTCCAGCCGCCCAGCAGCGTCCGGATCGAGGCGTTGTGCGCGCGGCCCGCGAGGTCCCACAGCGCGATGTCGACGAAGCCCATGCCCATCTTGTCGAACTTGCGCAGCTGGCGTTTGACGTCGTTGTAGATCAGCTCGCGCTGCAGCGGGTCCTTGCCGATGAGGTAGTCACCGAACATGTTCACCTGCGCCGCGGCCACCGAGTTTCCGCCGACGTAGGAGCCCACCACGCCCTCGTCGGTGTAGATCCGGATCGCGTAGGCGCTGGTCGGCTTGCGGCTGCCCGGTGTGTACACCAGCGAGAAACCGGTGGGGTGCTTGGAGAAGTCGACCATGTCGAACTTCGCCTTGTCGATGCGGATGCGCTCGATCTTCATCGTTGTCCTTCGGTTCGGTGGAGTTCTCAGACGGCGGCGTGGCGGGGTTCGGAGCCGTCGAGCACGGCGAGCACGCCTTCGACCACGGCGATGCCCATCGCCCGGTTGGCCTCGCGGCTGCACGCGCCGATGTGGGCTGTCAGCACGACGTTCGGCGCGCTCAGCAGGCGACTGTCGCCGGGCGGCTCGACCGCGAAGGCGTCGAAGCCCGCTCCGCCGAGGTGCCCGCTGTGCAGCAGCTCGGCGGCCGCCTCTTCGTCGACGAGCCCGCCGCGCGCGGCGTTGAGCAGGATCGCGCCCTTCCGCATGGCGGTGAGCCGCTGGCGGTCCAGCAGCGGGGTCGCGCCGGGAACGGCGGGCAGGTGCAGGCTCACGACGTCGCTGTCGAGCGTGGTGTCGAGGTCGGCCGAGGCCACGTCGCCGAACGCGTCGGCGGGCAGGTACGGGTCGTGCGCCGTCACGTGCATGCCGAACGCGGCGGCGTAGCCCGCCAGCATCCGCCCGATCCGGCCGAAGCCGACGATGCCGAGGCCGCGGCCCGCGAGCTCCACGCCGAACGTCTTGGGCCAGCCGCCGTCGCGCACCGCGCGGTCGTTGGCGGAGATGCCCCTGGCGACGTCGAGCAGCAGCCCGAACGTCAGCTCGGCGACAGCGCGGGAGTTGCTGCCCGGCGCGTAGACCACGCGCACGCCGTGCTCGCGGGCGGCGTCGAGGTCGATGTTGTCGTAGCCGACACCGTGCTTGGCGACGACCTTGAGCCGCGGCGCCGCCGCGAACACCTCGGCGTCGATCGGGTCGAGCCCGACGATCAGCGCCTCGGCCTCGCCCGCGCGGGCGAGCAGGTCGGCGCGGGGCAGCGGACCGTCCTCGCGGGGCCGCTCGGCGCGCACGCCCGCGTCGCGCAGGAGGTCCCACGGCTCGGTGGCGAACCGGCCGAACGTGGGAGTGGTGATCAGGGTCAGGCTCATGCTCTCTCCTGCCAGCCCGGCCAGTCCGCGTCGAGCCGGACGTACGAGATGGACGAACGATGGTGGGTGAACGCCACGTGCACGCGGCCCCGCGCGTCCTCGACGATCGACGGGTACGACAGCTCCTTGTTGACGCCGTCGCGGGAGTTGTTGCTCAGGCACGTGCCCTCGCCCTGCGCCAGGTCGGGGTGCCGCTGCCAGCTCGTGCCGTCGTCGGCGGACGTCGCGAGTGCCAGCGGCGCCCTCGGCGCGCCCCAGAATGCCTCGGCGGTGCCCACCGGGCCGGTGTGGGCCAGCGCGGGCCGGTCCTGCCCGCCCAGCGCGCCGTCGTCGCCGACCTCGTCGTAGAGGCCCAGCCTGCGGTGCGTGGCGTCGGCGGCGCTGCTCGCGTTGTAGACCAGCGCGAGCCTGCCGTCGGCGAGCCTGGTGGCCTGCACCGAGGAGTTGTTGTTGGGCAGTTCCGTCGGCGTTGGCTCCGTCCACACCAGACCGTCGGCGGACGAGCTGGAGCGGATCACGTCGGCGAAGCGGCTGCGGTAGAACGCGACGTAGCCCGTCTCCGAGGGCAGCACGTTCATGTGCACCGAGCCCCTGCTGGCGGGCACGTCGTACCGGGTCCACGTGACGCCGGAGTCGTCGCTGGCGTACACCGCGCTGGTGTCGTCGCCGCCCGACCACGCACCTTCGGCCGGGGTGACGCAGCGGAACGCGGGCAGCAGCCACGTGCCGTCCTCGGTGACCTGGACCGGCTGCCGGACGAACACCCCGCCGGTCTCGTCGGCGGGCAGCAGCACCCTCGGCTCGCCCCACGTGTGGCCGCCGTCGGTCGAGCGGCGAGCCCTGACCTCGGAGGTGTCCTGCCTGCCCGCGTGCTGCGCGGTCCACAACAGCCACAGCGTGCCGCCGGGATCGGTGAACAGCACGGGGTTCTGCTCGGAGCGCTCGGGGTCGGCGGTGAGCGCGACGGGCTCCGACCACTGCTCGCCGTCGGGCGCCAGTCGCGAGAACCAGACGCGGATGTCGTGCACACCCTCCTGGGTGCCGCCGAACCAGACGCACCCCAGGTCACCGCCAGGCAGCACGGCGAGGTTCGCCGCGTGGCACTGGGCCACGGGCGCGACGAGGGAGGCCTCGACGCGCCCTGGCCCGGTTTCGTGCAGTCTCACTGGTCGCCCTTGGCTGCCGACAGGTGCGCCCTGGCCGCCTGCTCCAGGTGCACGAGGTCGCAGGCCACCGACGCGAACGTGTAGCCCTGGTCCAACCTGCGCCTGGCGACCTCGCCGTTCGGCGTGTGGATGCCCGCGGCGATGCCCGCGGACTCCGCGGCCTTGGCGATCTTCTCCACGGCGGCCTCGAAGACGTCGTCGACGGCCGGGTCGGTGGAGGTCGCGCCGCCGACCGCGAGCCGCAGGTCTGACGGGCCCACGTACACGCCGTCGATGCCCGGCGTCGAGCAGATCTCGGCGACGTTCTCGAGGCCCTCCGGCGTCTCGATCATCGCGAGCAGCAGCACCGACTCGTCGGACTCCGAGGGTGTGGGGCCCACACGCAGCTGCGCGCGCATCGGACCGTACGAGCGGCGGCCCACCGGCGGGTAGCGCGTGGCGCGCACCGCGGCGGCGGCGTCCTCGGCGTTGTCGACCAGCGGCACGATCACGCCGGTGGCGCCCGCGTCGAGCACGCGGCCGATGGCGAACGGGTCGTTCTGCTCCACGCGCACCATCGCCGCGGACGTGGCGCCCGCGTCGATGGCGAGCATCGCGTTGCGGATGCCCTCGTAGCCGAGCAGACCGTGCTGGGCGTCCACCGCGACGTAGTCGTAGCCGAGGCGGGCGAGCCGCTCGGTGGCGATGGGGTCGTCGAGCACCACCCAGTAGCCGATGGCTTGCTGGCGGCTCCGGACTCGACGGGCGAACTCGAGTGCGCTCACGGGAATGTGCTCCTGTTCTTCGTTCTCAGCGGTTGTAGTTGGGCATCGGCCCGCGCAGTCTGGAGCCGACCTCGTCGCACGCGGCGGCGACGTCGTCGGGCAGCGCGCCCTTGCCCAGCACGGCGATGTTGGCGGTGAGATGGTCCAGTTTGGACGCTCCGAGTAGTACCGAGCCGACCACGTCGCGGTTGCACAGCCAGCGCAGGGCCAGCTCGGTCAGCGGCACGCCCGCCTGTCCGGCGATGGCCTCCAGCGCCTCGATGGCCTCGAAGAGCCGCTCGTCCCAGTAGCGCTGGCGATACATCCCGGCGAGCACGGAGTCGCCGAAGCGACCGCTGCCCGGCTCGTTGCCGAAGCGGTGCTTGCCGGTGAGCAGCCCGCCGCCGAGCGGGTTGTAGACCATCGTCTCGAGCCCGGTCGCCGCGGCCATCGCCGCGTACTCCTCGTCGATGCGGCGCGCCAGCAGGTTGTAGAGCTGCTGGGCCACGACGGGCCGGGGCGCGCCCACGCGGTCGGCGACGTGGTTGGCTTCCACGATCTGCCACGCCGCGAAGTTCGAGACGCCGAGCTCGCGGATCTTGCCCTCCGCCACCAGGTCGGCCACCGTGCTCAGAGTGTCCTCGATGGGCGTCGCGTAGTCGGGCTGGTGCAGGTAGAACAGGTCGAGGTGGCTCACGCCGAGCCTGCGGAGACTGCCCTCGACGCTGGCGCGAAGGCCCTGCGGCGACAGCGGCGAGTGTTCGCCCGCGTCGGCGTGCGGCATGCCGGCCTTGGTGGCGAGCCGGATTCGGTCCCTGCGGGCGGCGACCAGTGGCGCGAGCAGTTCCTCGGTGGTGCCCTTGGCGTAGCCGTTGGCCGTGTCGACGTCGGTGATCCCCGCGTCGAGCGCGGCGTCGAGCATCCGCTCGGCGTCGGCGGCCGAGACGGTGTCGCCGAAGGTCATCGTGCCGAGGACCAGCCTGGGTGTGCCAGTCATGTGTTCCTTTCCGTTGTTCTCGCGCCGATCCCGGCGAGCAGGTGCCGGGGTTTGCGGCCGGTCATGGCCGCCGGGTCCAGTGCGGCGTCGCGCAGCGCGCGCGTGTAGTCGGACACCGGCCGGTTCAGCACAGTGTCCGCCGGGCCGTGCTCGACGACCTCGCCGTGGCGCAGCACCAGCACGTCGTCGCTGAGCTCGTGCACCACGCCGAGGTTGTGGGAGATCACCACGTAGGCCACGCCGGTCTCGGCCTGGATGTCCTTGAGCAGTGCCAGCACCTGGGCCTGCACCGAGACGTCGAGCGCGCTCGTCGCCTCGTCGCACACCAGCACGTCGGGCTTGCAGGCGAGCGCCCTGGCGATGCCGATGCGCTGGCGCTGCCCGCCCGAGAACTCGGCGGGCCTGCGCTCCAGTGCGCTCTCGGGCAGCTCCACCCGCTCCAGCAGTGCCAGCACCTGCTTCCGGCGCTCACTCGCGTCGCGCACCCCGCGCAGCTTGAGCGGTTCGCCGACGATGTCGCCCGCGGTGAGCCGGGGATCGAGCGAGGCGTACGGGTCCTGGAAGATCATCTGCACCCTGGCGCGCAGCGGGCGCAGCCTGCGCTCGGACAGCCGGGAGATGTCGGTGCCGTCCAGCAGGATGCGTCCCGACGTCGGCCGCTGCAGCCGCACGATGCTGCGCGCGATCGTGCTCTTGCCGCACCCGGACTCGCCGACGATGCCGACGGTGCGGCCCTTCTCGACGCTGAACCCCACGCCGCCGACGGCACGGAACTTCGACTTGCCGCTGCCGGGGAACTCCACCACGAGGTCCTCGACCGCCAGGATCGGGCTCACGCGGGCACCTCCTTCGGCGCCAGCCGCGGCACGGCGGCCAGCAGCTGCTTCGGGTACGGATGGGTCGGCGCGTCCACGACCTGTTCGACGTCGCCGCTCTCGACGAACCGGCCCTCGCGCATCACGTGCACGCGGTCGGACACGAGCCGGGCGACGCCGAGGTCGTGGGTGATCATCAAGATCGCGACGCCGGTGCGTTCCTGCAGTTCCATGAGCAGGTCGAGCACTCCTGCCTGCACGGTGACGTCCAGTGCGCTGGTCGGCTCGTCGGCCACCAGCAGTTCCGGCTCGCCCGCGAGCGCGCACGCGATGAGCACGCGCTGCTGTAGCCCGCCGGAGAGCTGGTGCGGGTAGCGGGTGAGCACGCGCTCGGGATCGGGCACGCGGACCTGCTCCAGCAGTTCCTTCGCCGCGAGGCGTGCCTGACGACGGCTGGTTCCCTTGTGCCGCAGGCGAACCAGCTCGCTCAGCCGGCTGCCGACGGTGTGCACGGGCGACAGCGCGGTCATCGGGTCCTGCGGGATCAACCCGGCGACGCGCCCGCGCAGGCCGGTGATCGCGGCCGGGTCGGCGATCACGTCGTGCCCGGCGAGCACCGCCTTGCCCGACAACACCGCCAAGTCGGGCGGCAGCAGCCGCAGCAGACCCATCGCCGTGGTCGACTTGCCGGAGCCGGACTCGCCGATCAGCGTCACCGTCTCGCCGGGGTCGACGTGCAGTGAGATGCCGTCGACGGCGCGGACCACGCCGCGCGCGGTGATCAGCTCGATCTGCAGGTCCTCGACCTCCACCAGCCTGCTCATGCCGTCGCTCCCTTCTTGGTGCCCTTGACCGCGTCGCGCAGTCCGTCGCCGAGCAGGTTCACGCCCACCACGAGCAGCACGATCACCAGGCCGGGCAGCGTGACGAGCCACCACGAGGTGGTGACGTAGTCCTGGCCGTCGGAGATCAGCCGTCCCCACGTGGCGAACGGCCGCTCCGGGCCCGCGCCGAGGTAGCTCAGCGCGCTCTCCAACAACACGGCCTGCGCCAGCAGCAGGAGCACGACGAGGCTCGTCTGGCGCACCACGTTGGGCACGAGGTGGCGGAAGAGCACGCCGCGATGAGGCAGCCCGAGCGTGCGGGCCGCGTCGACGTAGGGCTTCTCGCGCTCGACGAGCACCATCGACCGCGTCAGCCTGGCGACCTCGGGCCACTGCGCGACCGCGATCACCGCCGTGATCACGGGCACCGACGGCCCGAACAACGCCACCACGAGCAACAGCATCATCAGCAGTGGCAAGGACATCTGCGCCTCGAGCAGCCTGCTGACGACCGCGTCGACCCAGCCGCCGAAGTAGCCGGCCGCCGCACCCGCGGCGAGCCCGATCAGCCCGGACACGAGCACGGCGAGCACGCCGATGAGGATCGACACCTGCCCGCCGTCGAGCACCCGCGCGAGCAGGTCCCTGCCGAGCTGGTCGGTGCCGAACAGGTGACCGTCGGTCAGCGGCGGCAGCCGTCGCGACGCGAGGTCCTGCTCGGTGGAGTCGGGCAGTGGCAGAAGATCCGCCAGTGCCACCGGCAGCACGACCAGTGCGGTGAGGACGGCGCCGACGCGGATCTTCACCCTGGCCGTGCGGGAGCGCCGGGTGACCCCGGCATCGCGCAGCTGGGCGGGAGTGACGCGGCTGGGCCGCTTCGGGGTCTCTGTTTCCGTGGTCGTGGTCATCGCGCCGTGGCCTTTCCGAGGCGGACCCGCGGATCGAGCAGCGGGTACAGCAGGTCGATGAGGAGCTGGACGAGGATCGCGAGCGCGGCGGTGACGAGCACCGTCGCCTGGATCAGCGGGTAGTCGCGGGTCTCCAGCGCGCGCACCACGAGCGAGCCGACGCCGGGCCAGTTGAACACGACCTCCACCACGACCACGCCGTTGAGCATGGCCGCGAACCGGGTGCCGAGAGCGGTGAGCACGGGGATCGCCGAGTTGCTCAGCGCGTAGCCCCACACGAGTCTGCGCTCGCCGATCCCGTGTGCGCGGGCGACCGTGAGATACGGCGAGGTCAGGTTGCTCACCATCTCGCGGCGCACCAGCCGGGAGATCAGCGCGACCTGCAGCAGCGCCACGGTGATCGCGGGCAGCACGAGCCCCGACCACGTGGTGAACCCGGACGACGGGAGTACCGGCAGCAGCACGGAGAAGACGGTGAGCAGCATGATGCCGCTCCAGAACTCCGGCATCGACTGCGCGGCGATCGTGACGATGTTGGCGCCCGTCTCGCGGCCGGTGTCGGCGCGGCGGGCCATCCAGATCCCCAGCGGCAGCGCGATCACGGCCGTGAGCATGACCGCGGCCAGTGCGAGGGTGATCGTGTAGGGAACCCGGTCGAGCACCACCTCGAACGCGGGAGCCCGGAACGAGTAGGACGTGCCGAGGTCGCCGGTGAACAGCTGGCCGAGGAACGTCACGTACTGCGACAGGATCGAGCCGTCCAGCCCGAGCTGTGTGCGGATCTGCGCGAGGTCCTCGGTGGTCGCGTTGGGCGCGGCGAAGGCCGTGGCCGGGTCGCCGGGCGCCATGCGGATCAGCACGAACACGGTGGAGATCGTGAGCAGGATGACCAGCGCGCTCTGGCCGAGGCGCTTGACGATGTAAGTGGTCACCTCACGCCTCCAGCCCGACGTTGGCGAGCTCGTAGGAGTTGGTCGCCTCGAGCGCCACGTCGGTCACGCGGTTGCGGTAGGCGAGCACCGAGTTCGGCACGAACGCCCACATGCTCGGCCACGAGTCCCACACCACCTGCTGCACGCGCGCGGTGATCTCCTGCCGCCGCGCGGGGTCCACCTCGGCGTAGGCCTCGTCGAGCAGCCGGAGCACGTCGGGGTTGACGTAGCCCTGGTAGGTGTCGCGGGTGCGCTCACGTTCCGGCGTGCCGCCGTACATGCCCTGCAGGATCGGCAGTGCCGCGCCGACGGGGGAGGCGTAGCCGTTGCCGAGGATGTCCCAGTCGCCCGCCCTGCCCTGGCGCCACTCGGAGATGTTGCCGCCCGCCTCGAACTGCCGCAGCGTCACGCCGACACCGATGTCGCCGAGCATCTGCACCACGGCTTCCATCACGCTGGTGTCGCCCGCGAACTCGCCGGACTCCCAGATCAGCGTCAGCCGCAGGTCGCCGTCGTTGATGCCCTCGGCCTCGAGCATCTGCTTGGCGCGGCGGGGATCGTAGTGATAGGCGCCGCACTTCACGGAGCCGTTGAGCGTCTGCGCCACCGGCCCGACCGCGGACTGCGCGGAACCGGCGAGGATCTCGTCGGCGAGCCGCCTGCCGTCGACGGCCAGCGACAGCGCCTGCCGCACCGACGCCTTGGCCAGCGGGTGGTCCTTCGGCTTGCGGAAGTTGTAGAAGAGCTGGTTGATCCGGGTGCCGCGCACCCGCTCGATCCGCACCTCCGGCAGCCCTTGCAGCTGCTCGGCCGAGTCTGGCGTGATCGTGTCGATGAGGTCGAGCTCGCCCGAGCGCAGCCCCACCACGCGGTTGGCCTCCTCGGGGACGAAGCGCACCTGCACCTGCTTCACGTGCGGCGCCCCTGCCCAGTACCTGTCGTTGCGGCGCAGCGTGTACTCGCCGGTGCCGCGGTTGGAGGCGGTGACCACGTACGGGCCGGTGCCGAGGCCGGACTGCAGCTCCTCGGGGATGTTCGCCGCGGCGGGCGTCACGAGGATGTTGGCCATCAGGTAGTCGAGCACCGGCAGCGGACGTTCGGTCTCGAGCGTGAACGTGCGGTCGTCGACCGGCACGACCGTCGGCCACTCCGGGAAGAACGCGGCGAGGTAGGAACCGTTGACCTGCGCGTACATCTCGAGTGCGGTGCTGACGTCCTCGATGCGCACGGGGCTGCCGTCGGAGTAGTGGATGTCGTCGCGAAGCCGCACCGTCCACTGGGTCGGCGAGGTGAGCTCGAAGCGGTCCGCCAGCACGGGCACCGGGGTCAGGTCGGGCCCGATCCGCGTCAGTCCCTGGCGCACCGCGCGCTGCACGGTGACCGCCGCGTCGAACTGGTTGAGCTTGTTGTCGAGTGAGACGAGCGAGCGGTTGAGCCCGAGGGTCACCGAGCCGGGCGGCGGACCGCCTGTGGGACCCGCGCAACCGGCGAGCCCGCTCACGGCCGCGGCGCCACCGGCGACGCCCAGTGCCTTGAGCAGAGTTCTTCGGGATATCTGTGCCGTCTGTGACATCACTGTCCGCATCTGGAACCTCCGTTGCCCGCCGGCGCCGTCGCCATCGGAGCACCTGCTGGTGCGACACTCTGACAGTCTTGCGCGATATGCGCAATACCGTTAGCGTGATTCGCGCAGTAAGCGAAGTAGGGAGGTGTGCATGAGGTCAGCGGACATCATGGCTGCGGCCTTGTGTGACGACCTCAGCGGCGCCGCGGAGGCGGCGCTGGCCCTGGGTGCGGACACTGTCGATCTTGTGCGTTCCGCGCAGGATTGGGACACGCAGGTGCTCGACCTCGACATCCGTCAGGCCGACCCGGAGACCGCCCGCGCCGCGGTGCGCGCGTCGCTGTCCGACCGTGGACAGGTGTTCCTCAAGATCGACTCGCTGCTGCGCGGAAACGTCGAGGCGATGGTGCGCGGAGTGCGCGATGTGCGCACCGGACTCGTGGTGTGCACCCCGGCACTGCCCGTCGCGGGCCGGTCGACGGTCAACGGCCGCGTGGTGCTGCCCGTCGAACCCGGGCCGGGTGAGCACCGGCCCGCCTCCGTCGAGGACGCGCTCGGAGAGCTGCCGGTCACTCCCGTGAAGCTGGACGAACTGCGCTCACCCGAGCTGCCCGAGGTGCTCGCGCAGATCGCGCGCACCGGGCGCATCGCCGTCTGCGACGCGGAGACCGATGCCGACCTCGACCTGCTCGCGGCCGCCACCGCGCGGGTCGAGGATGCGGTCGCAGTTGGATCCGCCGGACTCGCCGCCGCGTTCGGGCGTGCGCGTCCTGCGCGCACCGCGCAGGCGTCGGCCGCCGAAGCGGCGCAGGTGCTCGTGGTGGTCGGCTCCGCCGAACCGAGCGCCCGCGCTCAGGTGGAGCTGCTGGCCGCCGACGGCGTGCCGGTGCTGTCCGTCGACCCCGTGACCCTCGACGTCCCGGACCTCGCGCTCACCCACGGCCGCACGGTGCTGACCGTGCGGCCCGCGCCGCTCGACCCCGCCCACAGTCGCGCGCTCGCCGCGCACCTGGCCCGCCTCGTCGCGGACGTCGTCACCAGTCACGACGGCCCGCTCCGGGTGGCCCTCACCGGAGGAGAGACCGCGCGGCGCGGGCTGGACGCGCTCGGCGTGCGGCGCCTCCACCTACTCGGCCAGGTGCATCCGGGCGCCGTGCACGCGCGCACCGACACCGGTCTCGAGATCGTGACCCGCCCCGGCAGCCACGGTGGCCCGGACAGCCTGCTCGCGATCGCCGCCCAGCTTCACCAGCCCGATCTTCAGGAGGATCTGTGAGTTCGCCCTTGCCCGTCATCGCCATCACGATGGGGGACGGGGCCGGAATCGGCCCCGAGGTCGTGGTCGGCGCGCTCGCCGACCCGGCCGTCTACGACCGGTGCCGCCCCCTCGTCGTCGGGGACGCACGCCGCCTGCGCCAGGCTGCCGACGTGCAGGGCGTGGCCGTCGAGGTCGTGGCCCTCGAGTCCGTGGCGCAGGCCCGGTTCGAGCCCGGCCGCGTCGACGTCGTCGACCTCGGCCTGCTGCCCGACGACCTGCCCTGGGGACAGCTGAGCCCGGCCGCGGGTGAGGCTGCCTACCAGTACGTGCGCGTCGCGTCCGAGCTCGCCGTGTCGGGCGAGGTGCAGGCGATCTGCACGGCGCCGCTCAACAAGGAGGCGCTGCACGCCGCCGGGCACCTGTACCCGGGGCACACCGAGCTGCTCGCGGCGCTGACCGGCACCGAGGAGGTGTCGATGATGCTGTCGACGCCCAAGGTCAAGGTCATCCACGTGACCACCCACATCGGCCTGATCGACGCCATCGCCAAGATCGAGCCCGGTCTCGTCGAGCGCACCGTGCGCCGTGGCCACGAGGCGATGCGCGCCTCGGGCATCGAGGCCCCCGTCATCGGCGTCTGCGGCATCAACCCTCATGCGGGCGAGAACGGCCTGTTCGGGGCGGGCGAGGAAGAGGAGAAGATCGAGCCCGCGCTCGAGACCCTGCGCGCCGACGGCATCGACGCGCGCGGCCCGCTGCCCGCCGACACCGCGTTCTTCCTCGCAGGCCGCGGCGACTACGACCTGATCGTCGCGATGTACCACGACCAGGGCCACGGCCCGGTGAAGGTGCTGGGCATCGAGGCGGGCGTCAACATCACCGTGGGGCTGCCCGTCATCCGCACCTCGGTCGACCACGGCACGGCTTTTGACATCGCGGGCACCGGTAAGGCCGAGGTGGGTAGCATGATCGAGGCTCTGCGCCAGGCCGCGGACCTGGCGCCGGTTTCCGTCGGCTGAAGGGACAGCGAGTGCCCCGCGATTCCGAGCTTCGCAGGGAGGCCATCGTCCAGTTGGCCACCACCACCGGACTGGCCAACGTGGACGAGCTCTCCGAGCATTTCGGAGTGACCGCGTCGACCATCCGGCGTGACCTCGCGCAGCTCGAACGCGCGGGCGCGCTCGCCAGGACCTACGGCGGCGCGATGGCGCTCGTGGCCCACCCCGAGGCCAGCCTGCGCCAGCGCGTCGGCGAGGAGTTCGAGGCCAAACAGGCCATCGCCCGCTGGGCGGCGCGCCTCATCGGCGCGGGGGAGACGGTGCTGCTCGACGCGGGCACCACCACGGGCGCGCTCGCCCACGAACTGCGGCACGCTCCCGCGCTGACCGTGGTGACCACCGGGATGACGGCGCTGCAGGAACTCGCCACGGCCGACGCGGTGACCGTGGAGTGCCTCGGTGGTCTGCTCCGCCCGCAGAGCCAGGGCTTCATCGGCCCGCTCGCCGAGGCGGCGCTCGAACGCCTCACGTTCGACCGGGTGTTCCTCGGCGCCGACGGCGTCACCGCCGAGGACGGCATCTGCGAGGCCGACATCCGCCAGACCCGGCTCAAGGAACTGATGGCGCGGCGCAGCGACCGGGTCTACCTGCTCGTGCACGCCGCCAAGATCGGCCGTCGCCCGTTCCACGCGTGGGCCCCGATGCCTCCGAAGTGGACACTGGTCACCGACGACTCGGCCACCGACGCCGAGCTGGCCCCGTTCCGGGAACGGGGAATCGACGTCGTGGTCGCCGACGAGAACGGCGACGACGTGTCCGGCTCGCGCGGCTGAGCTCTCCGGCGCTGTCCCGGCCCCGTGCCGACTCGGTCGCGAGCTGTGACGAGCGGCGCATCGGCGCGACATAGTTGGACGTCCTACTTTATGGTCCGACCGTCAGCCGACGCCTACAGTGGAGAAGGCCCCGTGACTGGAACCGACGTACTCGTCCGGGTCGAAGCCGGCCTCGGCCGCATCACGCTGAACCGGCCGCGCGTGATCAACGCGCTCAACCACGAGATGGTCGGCGCCATCGCCGCCGCTCTGGCGGAATGGGCGTCGGATGACCGTGTTCGTGCCGTGGTCCTCGACGGAGCGGGGGAGCGCGGCCTCTGTGCCGGTGGCGACATCAGGTCGATCCACACCGACGCGAGCGCCGGTGGCGAGGAGTCGCTGGCGTTCTGGGCCGACGAGTACCGCCTGAACGCGGCGATCGCCAGGTTCCCGAAGCCGTACGTGGCGCTGATGGACGGCCTGGTGATGGGCGGCGGAGTCGGGGTGTCGGCACACGGCTCGGCGCGGATCGTCACGGAGCGCTCGCGGGTCGGCATGCCGGAGACGGGCATCGGCTTCGTTCCCGACGTCGGCGGCACGTACCTGCTGTCGCGCACTCCGGGAGAACTCGGTACGCACATCGCTCTGACCGCGGGCCAGATCTCGGGGCCCGACGCGATCCACTGTGGACTCGCGGATCACTTCGTCCCGTCGGACGAGCTGCCGCGCCTGCTCAACCTCCTCGCGGAGCGCGAGGTCGACGCGGCGGTCGCCGCCGTCGCGCAGGACCCGCCGCCGAGCGGGCTCGCGGCGGAGGCCGAGTGGATCGACCGCTGCTACGCGGCGGACTCGGTGCCGGAGATCCTGCGCCGGCTGCGCGGTTCGGGCGAGGCCGCGGCGTCGGCGGCCAAGGAGATCGAGTCCAAGTCGCCGACGGCGCTCACGGTCTCGCTGCGCGCACTGCGCGCCGCCGCGGCGTTGCCGGACCTGGAGTCGGTGCTCGACCAGGAGTACCGGATCTCGTCGGCGGCGTTCCGGACCCCGGAGTTCGCTGAAGGAATCCGCGCGCAGATCATCGACAAGGACCGCGATCCCGCGTGGTCGCCCGCGTCACTGGCCGAGGTCACCGACGAGCAGGTGGCGGCCTACTTCGTGCCCCTCGGTGAGCGCGAACTCGGTCTCGCCGCGCACTGAGCCACGGCTCGTCGTCGCGCCGGACGGCGTGGGCGTGCGTACGCTGCTGGCCGGTGCCATCCGCGTCGCCCACCAGGAGGCCGCCATGACCGATCCCGCCGACGGCATCGCCGAGTTCTCCTACGAGCTCGGTGTCCTCAAGCGCATCCGCCGCGCGGGCTGGTGGCACGCGGGCGTGCGCGACCCCGAGTCGGTCGCCGAGCACACGATGCGCGTGAGCCAGCTGGCCGCGCTCCTCGCCACGGAGGAGAACGCCGTGCCGGAACGCGCGGCGTATCTCGCGCTGTGGCACGACAGTCAGGAGACCCGCACCGGCGATCTGCCCCACACGGCCAGGCCCTACGTCGACAAGCCGGACCCGCGGCACATCACCGAGGACCAGACGACCCCGCTGCCCGACGGTGCCCGAGCGAGCGTCCGCGAGGCCGTGGCCGAGTACGAGGGGGCCGCGACGCCGGAGGCGCGGTGTGCGCGCGACGCCGACAAACTCGAGATGCTGCTGCAGGCCGTCGAGTACCGCGACGTCGGAGTGGCCCGGGTGCAGGAGTGGATCGACAGCGCGCTCAAGGGCCTCACGACCGACACCGCGCGCCGTGTCGCCGATGCCGCCGTGCGTATCTCCCCACTGGCGTGGCGACAACGCTGAGCCGACCAAAGCCCGGAGACCGGGTTCTGTGATCGTCGCCGGAACGGCTCGGCCGGTGGGCGGGCTCGCCGCCCACCGGCCGTGGGAGAAGAAAAGCCGGATCAGTGGAACGCCATGTGGTCGGCGAGAACGGTCTTGCCGTCCTGCTGCACCTCGCCCGCGGCGGTCACCTTGTCACCGACCTCCGGCTTGCCGTCACCCAGCGAGATGGTGGTGTCCGGAGTCAGCACGAACTCCAGCTCAGGCCCGCCCGGGTACGCGGCGACGGAGATCACGGTCACCTCGCCCCACTCGACGTCGCCCCGCTTCTCGATGTTGCTGACCTCGCCCTCGACCTTGATCTTCTTCTGCGCTGACGACTCCACCTGCTGGGTCTGGCTCTGGTTGCCGTTCGCCGGCTGGCCGTCCGTGGCCGCGGCGGCGGTCCCGCCGAAGGCGATGGCGGGCAGCAGGGCGAGGCCGGCGATGGCACCGATGCGGCGGGCGTTCTTCGACATGGTTTGTACCTTTCGCGTTGGGTGTGCCGGTACTCGATGACCGGATGAGCACAGCCTGCCCGCGCCGATTGAGCGATCTCGGAGACGATCTGGGAGATTTCTGAGAATCCGGGGGGTTCGCGGGCAGCGACGAGCCTGTTCCCGCCGGTGAGCACCGCCTGGCGTTCAGCGAACTCCCAGAGGTTCCTGGATTCACTCAGCCTCGTCGGCGCTCGCGGCGTCGACGAGCGGCAGCAGCACTCGGAACGTCGCTCCGGCGCCCGGTGCCGTATCCACGGAAATGGTGCCGCCGTGTGCGGTGACCAGGGAGTGCACGATGGCCAGGCCGAGTCCGGCTCCGCCGTCGTCGGTGCGGCTGCGCGAGTCGTCCGCGCGGTAGAACCGGTCGAACACTCGCGTCCGCTGCTCGTCGGTCAGCCCCGGGCCCTCGTCCGCGACCTCCAGCACGGCGTGGCCGTCCACCGTGCCGACGCCGATGCGGATCGGCGTGCCCTCCGGGGTGTGCCGGACGGCGTTGCCGACGAGATTGGTGACCACCTGCCGCAGCCGGGCCTCGTCGGCGTATGTGGGTGCGGCGGCGGGTGCGTCGCCGTTCGGTCCGGTGAGCTCGACCGGCCGGGACGGATCGAGCGCGCGCACGTCGTGCAGCGCCTCGGCGGCCACGGTGCGCAGATCCATCCGTTCGAGTTCCAGCGAGTCCGTCGGATCGCGCTGCTCGTCGAGCCGTGCGAGCAGCAGCAGGTCCTCGACGAGCCGGGTCAGTCGCAGGGACTCGCGCTCGATGCGGTCCATGGTCCGCTCGACGTCCGCCCGCTCGGTCAGCGCGCCCATCCGGAACAGCTTGGTGAATCCGCGGATCCCGACCAGCGGAGTACGCAGCTCGTGGCTCGCGTCGGCGACGAACCGCCGCATCCTGGACTCGGACTGCTCCTTCGCCGCGAACGCGGCCTCGTTCTGCGCGAGCATGTCGTTCAGCGCGGTGGACAGGCGGCCGATCTCGGTGTTCGGCGCGGCCAGTCCGGGCACCCGCTGGCTCAGATCGCCGTCGGCGACACCGGCCAGGGTCCGTTCGATGCGCCGCAGCGGTCGTAACCCGCCCCGGACTGCGAACGACCCCACCACGGTGAGCACGACCAGCAGACCGACGCCGGTGGCCAGCGAGATGGTGTTCAGTCGCGTGATGGTCGCCTGCACCTCGTTCAACGAAGCTGCCACCACCACCGTCTCGCGGCGGACCTGGGCGCTGGACGATTCTTGGTCGACCGCGACGTTGTTCGTGGTCAGCGCGAGTACTCGCCAGCTGACCGAACCGTCCTTGCTGGACACCTCGAACGGGCGCCCGCCTCGCGCGTCCACCGTGTTGATGTCCAGGTGTGGCAGTGCGGGATCGGTCGCGCTGGAATGCTCCTGGAGGCGCTGGTCCTCGATGAGTCCGCCGTCCGGGTCCAGGAACGCGACGTAGTTGTCCCAGAATCCGCCGCCCTCGGTGACCGCGATCGTCGTCGCGAACGGTTCGGGGGAGGGTGTCTGCTGCGCCATGCCCGTCGCCATCGGACGGAGTTGTGCGTCGATCCGGCCGATCAGGTAATTCTGCAGAAATCCGGTCACGACCGTGCTGCCCACGGCGAGCCCGACGGCGAGCAGCAGGCTCGCGATCAGCAACACCCGAGCGCGCAGCGACAGCCCGCGCGACCTCCGCCGGCTCGTCATGCCCGCGGCTCGCGGAGCACGTAGCCGACCCCGTGCACCGTGTGCAGCAGTTTGGAGCCTGCGGTGTCGATCTTGCGGCGCAGGTAGCTGATGTAGGTGTCGACGATGCTGGGATCTCCGCCGAAGTGGTACTCCCAGACCTGGTCGAGGATCTGCCGCTTGGACACCACCCTGCCCGCGTTGAGCATCAGGTAACGCAGCAGGCGGAACTCGGTCGGCGACAACCGGATCGGGGTGCCTGCGCGCACCACCTGGTGTCCGTCCACATCGAGTTCCAGATCCGCGACCCGCAACGTGTCGCGCGCCGCCGGGCCACCGGAGCGCCGGAGCACCGCGTGGATCCGCGCGATCAGCTCCTCGGGGTCGAACGGCTTGGTGATGTAGTCGTCGCCACCGAGGCTGAGCCCGTTGATCTTGTCCGCGGGATCATCGCGGGCGCTGAGGAACAGCACCGGCACCGGAAGGCCCGTGCCGGCCTGCTTCCGGAGCCGCTGGATCACTTCGAAGCCGTCCATGTCCGGCAGCATCACGTCCAGCAGCACCAGATCCGGGGTGCTGAGTTGCGCCTGCTTCAGCCCTTCGCCGCCACTGGCGGCGGAAGTCACTGTGAATCCAGCGAATCGCAGCGTGGCGGCCAGGAGTTCTCGCACCGTGGGTTCGTCGTCCACGATGAGCAGATTGGTTCCGGGTTCGGATGCCACACTGAGCCTTTCCGGGTATCCCGTAATCACGGTGGGAGCGATGACCGAGGACGCGCCGCAGGGTGGCGCGCTACGGTACGAAGATCCACACGAGTGTCACATACAACGCCACGCTGTCGGTGCGTGACCAGACGACGTGGTTGTCATCCGGCATGGGGACGAGGAACACGTCGCCGCACCACGAGTGCCGGTAGCCGAGCGCCGACTCGGTGAGATCGAGTGACGTCGAACAACACCCGCGTTCCCCGGCGGGCCCGAGCCGTCCACGTCGACGACACCGAACTCGGCCGGCTGATCTCGTTCGTCCACACCGGATACATACGTGAAGGCTCGCGGTGGTGGCCCGCCAGCTGCACGATCGAGGGTGCGTTCCCTTGCGTGGTCTACAAAAGGCACGCCCCCTTCGAACTCGCCCGCGCGCCGAACCAGCTCGGCGATCTCGATGAGGAATCGACGCGCTCCACGGGCCGTGTTCCGAGGTCTGGTCAGCGGGGTGTCCGACGTCGTGAATCGGAGATACATCCCGTCGGAGCCCCAGCGCGTCTGCTGAGCGATTCGTGGCACCGTGCGTGACTCAGCTAACACACGGACGTATCCGCGGCGGGCGGTGCCGGGCACGCTCTGCGAAGACCTGGGCCCGCATGACCGGCGGCGGCCCCGTCGCTGGAGAGTGTTCGACGATCCCGGCCCCCCGGCTCGACAGATCGTCGTCTGGCTGACATGCAGGGATTTCCGTGGGCAGATAGGGCACGGAGCCCCTGGTCAACGCTGTGACCAGGGGTGGAGCGCCCCCGGCAGGACTCGAACCTGCGACCTAGAGATTAGAAGGCTCTTGCTCTATCCAGCTGAGCTACGAGGGCCCAATGGTGACCACTGCGGCCATATCACTCAGCCATCAGCTTAGTCACCACTGACTACTTGATCGCCCGAGCCCGGCGAATCGTTTCACCCGTCACCCAGCCTGGTGGTGAGTGCCCCACTGTCGTTGGATGATCACAGCTTCCTCGGCGTGTCGGCCAGGTTGCCACGGGTGCGCTGCCGGGCAGATCGGCAGCGCACCCGTGGCGGGCCGCGCTCGGGGACACGGCCCAACTGGGGCACCCCGGTTCACGCGTTCCCCGTGCGTGCCGGTGGGGGTGCCCAGTTCGGGGCGGCCAGGATTTCTCGCGGGCCGTTGTGGAGCGATAGGTGGGTCAGTTCCAGATCTGGATCGCCCTCACGACATAGGGAGCCTGTGGAACGAAGGTGCCCGGTCCCGGGAAAGTGCTGAAATCGCCCTCTGTCGCGCAGTGTCGATCCTGATAGACGGTTACCTGCCGCTCGATCCGGTTGGCGAAGGACCGGGCGTCGATTCCCTCCGGTAGTGGAACGCATTCCTCCGGGTTGGTGTTGCGCAGATCGAAGCGCGCGATCTGTCCGCTGTAGAACTCGCCCGACCAGCCACAGAACTCTCCTTGCTCACAGGTGAATCCCGGCGGAAGCGGCGGTTGCTCTCCCGGCTCGGCCTGCGCGACACCGGCGCCGCACAGCGCGCCCAGTGAGGCCAGCAGCAGTGCGTGCGGGATTCGCTTGCTCACAGCGGAAAAGCGTCCAGACATTGTGTGGTTCCCCCAGATTCAGGGCGAGTGTGTCGCCGTGGAATGTGCTGATGTCCACGATGCGGCACGACGCGAGGGAATGTCAGGAGGGAATTTCCGGACTGTGGACAAGTGGCCGTGCGCAACCCGTTCGGGTGGGGGTTGTCCACACTTTCTCGAAGTCCCTTGTGGGTAAACAGGCGAGGTGTTATCCAGGCGCCCGGCCGGTGGACGCACGCACCACCAGCTCCACGGGCAGTGTCACCGGTGGCGGCGGCTTCCGCCCGGCGAGCAGCCGCAACGCCAGCTCACCCGCGAGCGTGCCCTTGCCGTGCAGATCCTGGCGCACCGTCGTCAGTGCGGGCTCGGCCCAGCTCGCGGGAGGAGCGTCGTCGAACCCCACCACCGACAGCTCCCCGGGCACGTCCAGCCCGCGCCGCCGGGCGGCCGCGAGCGCACCGAGCGCCAGCTCGTCCGACATGCACAACAGTGCGGTCGGCCTCGGCTCCCGGTCCAGCAAGGCCCCGGCCGCCTGGGCAGCCTGCTCGCGCGAGGTGCCCGACGTCTCCCAGACCGGCACCTGCTCGACCGCGACGCCCGCCGCCACGAGGGTGTCCACGTACCCGGCGAGGCGCTCGCGGTTGTCTCTGAAAGCGCTGCCCATCGCCTCGCCGGTGGTCATCGGCCCGCCCCTCGGCTCCGACAGGCACTGGGCGGACATGATCGCGAACCGGCGATGACCGAGGTCGAGCAGATGCCGCGCGGCGGCCTCGGCGCCACCACGGTCGTCGGTGCTCACCCGCGCCGAGCCGGGAACGTGCGGCTGGTCGATCACCACGAGCGGCAGGCCCCGGTCGCGCACCGCCCGCAGCGCGGGTGCTCCGTCGGCCAGGGAGTAGGCGACCGCGAGGTCGGCCTGAGCGCTCAGCACCCGTCCGGCCGGAGGGCCGCCGTGGTCGCCTCCCGGCAGTAGGAGCAGCGCGTGCCCCTCGGCGTCGACCGCGGTGGCCAGCGCGTCGAGCGTGATCGACAGTGCCGGGTCGGAGAACGCCGCCGACACCGCTGTGTCCAGCATGAACGCGATGGCGCCGACCCGCTTCGTCGCCAGGCTCCGCGCCACCGGGTCGGGTCCCGCGTAGCCGAGTCGTTTCGCCGCGCGCAGGATCTCGTCGCGCAGTGCGCTCGAGAGCTGGTCCGGGCGGTTGAAGGCGTTCGAGACCGTCGTGCGGGACACGCCCACCGCGCCCGCGACGTCGTCGAGTGTCGGCTGCCTCCGCCGCGTGCTGGCCACCCCGGCAGTCTAGACGGACCGGGACCTTGCGTTCTCTGAAGCGCTTAAGACATGCTGGGGCAACGGTTTCCCGGGAAAGGAGCTCCGGAGTGCAGAGGCTTGCGGTGATCGTGGTCTTCGCCTTCAACGGCGCGACGCTCGGCTCGTGGGCCCCGCGAACTCCCGCGCTCAGCGAGCAGATCGGCGTCGGACCAGGACCGTTCGGGCTCGCGCTGCTCGGAGCCAGCGTCGGCATGCTGCTGTCCGCCACGATCTCGGGCAGGCTCGTCGAGCGCGTGGGTGCGCGCGCGGTGATTCTCGGCTCGTCGCTGGCGGTGTGCCTCGTCCTGCCGCTGGTGGGCTCGGCGCAGTCCGTGCCGTGGCTCGCGGCCGCCCTGTTCGGCCTCGGCGCTGCTTCCGGCGCGCTCGACGTCTCCATGAACATCGCCGGGGTGGCCGTGGAGCGCACGCTGGGCAGGCCGACGATGCCGCTGTTCCACGCGTGGTTCAGCTTCGGTGCGCTCGCCGGTTCGGGTGGTGCTGCGCTGGCGGCGGGCAACGGCTTGTCGCCCACCCGTCATCTCCTGGTCGCAGCGCTGATCGGCGCCCTGATGGTCGCCGTAGTCGTACGGGCGTTGCCCGGCGTCGCGCCGCGCACCGAGCGCTCGGTGGAGCGCCCGGCAGGTGGAGTTCCGCTGGTGCGTCGTCCCGCACTGTGGCTGCTCGCCGCGATCGCCCTGTGCTCCGCCATCGCCGAGGGCGCCAGCTCCGACTGGTCGGCGCTGCTGCTGGTCACCGAGCAGGGCGCGAGCGAAGGCGCCGCGGCGCTGGCCTATGCCGGGTTCTCGCTCGCGATGGCGTTCGCGCGGCTGGCGGGCTCGTGGACTCAGGCGCGGTTCGGGGCGGTGCGCCTGCTGACGGCCGGTGCCGCGTGTGCCGGGACCGGAGTGGTCACCGCGGCGCTGGTGGGGATCCCCGCCGTCAGCTACGCCGGGTTCGTGCTCGCCGGCGCCGGGCTGGCCGCGTGCTTCCCGGTCGCGCTCGGCCTGGCAGGCGAGGCGGGCAAGCGGCCCGACAACAGCGGCGGCGAGCGCGAGGTGGCGTTCGTCACCGCGATCGCCTACACGGGCTTTCTCGCCGGGCCGCCCGTGATCGGCGGTATCGCACACGTGACGTCGCTGTCGATCTCGTTCGTCGTGGTCGGCCTGGTCGCCGCCGTGATCGCGCCCGCGGCGCTCGCCGCCAAGCGGTTCGTGGAGCGGGAGCGGGTGGCCAGGGACTCGTCGCACGTACTCCGCTGAATCGTGCCCGGCAGCGTCGGCTTACCCTCGTATTTGTGTCCACCGAAGCCGAGCCTGCCCCGGACGCTCCCACCCGCCGCCGGGCAGGAATGGCTCCACTGCTCACGATCGGCGCGCTGCTCGCCGTGTTCGTCGCCGTGGGGCTCGTCGCGCTCTCCGGTGGAGCCGGCGCGGTCGTCGCAGGACTGACCGACCCCGGGATCGTCACGCGCTACGGCATCACCGTGGTGCGGGTCGGCGCTGACGGCGCGGCCGCGGTCTGCATCGGCTCGCTGCTGCTCGCCGCTTTCCTGGTGCCACCGCAGAAATCCGGAATGCTCGCGGCCGACGGCTACGCCGCCGTGCGCACGGCGGGTATCGCGGCGTGGGTCTGGTTCGTCTTCGCTCTCGCGTCCGTGTTCTTCACCGCGGCCGACGGTGCGGGCCGTCCCGTGACCGAGGTGCTGCGGCCCGAGGTCTTCATCAACTTCGTCGACGCCATCGAGCAGCCGAAGGCGTGGCTGTGGACCGCGCTGCTGGCGCTGCTGCTCGCGCTCGGCTGCAGGCTCATCCTGAGCTGGGGCTGGGCGACGGTGCTGTTCTTCGTCTCCGTCGGGGCGCTGATCCCCGTCGCGGTCACCGGGCACTCCGCCAGCGGCGGCTCACATGACGTGGCGACCAACAGCCTGCTGTTCCACCTCGTCGGCGCCGCGTTGTGGGTCGGCGGGCTCGTCGCGCTGCTCGCCCACGCCAGGCGACGCGGCGCCCACCTCCCGCTCGCAGCGGCCCGGTTCTCCAAGATCGCGTTGGTCAGCTGGATCGTGATGGCGGCCTCCGGCGTCATCAACGCACTCGTGCGCGTCAGCCCGGGGCAGTTGCTCACCACCGACTACGGACTGCTCGTCCTCGGCAAGGTCGTGGCCCTGCTCGTGCTCGGAGTGTTCGGGCACCAGCAGCGCCAGCGCAGCGTGCGGGGGCTCTCCGAGGGCGCGGGCGGGGGACAGCTCGTCCGGCTCGCCGCTGTCGAGGTGCTGATCATGGCCGTCACGATGGGCCTGGCCACGGCGTTGTCTCGCACCCCGCCGCCCGCCGAGGTCGCCGCGCAGCCGTCCAACACGGAGCTGCTCCTCGGCTACGTCCTCAACGGCGAGCCGACCGCGTGGCGGCTGCTCACGGACTGGCGCTTCGACCTCATCTTCGGTACCGCCGCGATCGTGCTCGCAGTGCTCTACCTGGCCGGAGTGCGCAGGTTGCGCAAGCGCGGAGACACGTGGCCGGTCGGTCGCACCGTGGCCTGGCTCGCCGCCTGCGCCGTGTTGCTGATCGCCACGTCGTCGGGTGTCGGCCGGTACGCGCCGGCCATGTTCAGCATCCACATGGTCAACCACATGCTGCTGTCGATGGTGGTGCCCGTGCTGCTCGTGCTCGGCGGGCCGGTCACGCTCGCGCTGCGGGCCCTGCCCGCCGCGGGCAGGGACAACCCGCCGGGGCCGCGCGAGTGGCTGATCGCGCTCGTGCACTCACCGATCTCGCGCGTGCTCACCAATCCGATCGTCGCGCTGGCGCTGTTCGTCGGCTCGTTCTACGGCCTGTACTACTCGGGGCTCTTCGACGGCGCGCTCGAACACCATTGGGCGCATCTCGCGATGAACGCCCACTTCCTGCTCGCCGGATACGTCTTCTACTGGCCGGTGATCGGCGTCGACCCTGCTCCGCGCAGGCTGCCGCCGCTGGGCAGACTCGGGATGGTCTTCGCGTCCATGCCGTTCCACGCGTTCTTCGGCGTGACGCTCATGAACATGCAGACCGTCATCGGCGAGGGCTTCTACCGAGGCCTCGACCTGCCGTGGGTGGGCGATCTGCTCACCGACCAGCGGCTCGGCGGCGGCATCGCGTGGGCGTCCGGGGAGATTCCCGTGCTGCTCGTCATGGTCGCGCTGCTCGTCCAGTGGGCGAGGGCGGACGAGCGGGAGGCCAAACGCCGAGACCGCCGCGAGGCAGTGACCGGTGAGCAGGATCTGGCCGCGTACAACGCGATGCTGAAGCAGCTCGCCGACCAGGGTGAGCCCAAGAAGTAGGCCACTCCGTAGCTCCCGGCACCGACGGTTTCCGTTCGGCAGAGCCGGTTCGCCGCGAGTTGTTCTTGTCGGCCGAGGTTGTCCACAGATTCCGTTCCTGCCCGTTTCGCGGGGCCGAACGGGCGCAGTCTGGATGCCGGAGCACGACCACGGTGAAGGGGGAGAGCACATGCTCAGCAGCGCTACGACAGGGAGTCGGCGAGGCCTGCGCGCAATGAGGAGGCGGTGGACGGCGACAGGGAGCGGCCAGCGGTCGGGTGAGAGCCACGAGCGGCACTGCGTTGGGTAGAGAGCTGATCACCCTGCGAGAAAAGAATCTACTGACAGTGGCTGGGTGGTGACCGGCGTCAAGGACGAGTCGGGCTCGCTCTACGATCGCAGCATGGCCGAGTTCATCTACACCATGAAGAAGGTGCGCAAGACCGTCGGGGACAAGGTCATCCTCGACGACGTCAGCACCGCGTTCTACCCCGGCGCCAAGATCGGCGTGGTGGGTCCGAACGGTGCTGGTAAGTCGACCGTCCTGAAGATCATGGCGGGCCTCGAGCAGGCGAGTAACGGCGAAGCGTTCATCCAGCCGGGAGCGACCGTCGGCATCCTCCAGCAGGAGCCGCCGCTCAACGAGGAGAAGACGGTTCGCGGCAACGTCGAGGAAGGGCTCGGCGAGATCAAGGTGAAGCTCGACCGCTTCAACCAGATCGCCGAGGAGATGGCCACCGACTACAGCGACGCTCTCATGGAAGAGATGGGCAAGCTGCAGGAGGACCTCGACCACGCCGATGCCTGGGAGCTCGACTCGCAGCTGGAGCAGGCCATGGACGCGCTGCGTTGCCCGCCGGGCGACGAGGCGGTGACCCACCTCTCCGGGGGTGAGCGTCGCCGGGTCGCGCTCTGCAAGCTGCTGCTGTCGAAGCCCGACCTGCTGCTGCTCGACGAGCCCACCAACCATCTGGACGCGGAGAGCGTGCTGTGGCTGGAGCAGTTCCTGGCGTCCTACCCGGGCGCCGTGCTCGCGGTGACACACGACAGGTACTTCCTGGACAACGTCGCGCAGTGGATCATGGAGCTCGACCGCGGCCACGTCGTCGGCTACGAGGGCAACTACTCCACCTACCTCGAGAAGAAGCGTGAGCGGCTCGAGGTGCAGGGCAAGAAGGACGCCAAGCTGGCGAAGCGCCTGCAGAACGAACTGGATTGGGTGCGGTCCAACGCCAAGGCCAGGCAGACCAAGTCCCGCTCCCGGCTGGACCGCTACGAGCAGATGGCGGCGGAAGCCGAGAAGACCAAGAAACTGGACTTCGAGGAGATCCAGATCCCGCCGGGACCGCGGCTCGGCAGCGTTGTCGTCGAGGTCGACAAGCTCAAGAAGGGCTTCGACGACCGTGTGCTGATCGACGGGCTGTCGTTCACGCTCCCGCGCAACGGCATCGTGGGTGTGATCGGTCCGAACGGTGTCGGTAAGACGACGCTGTTCAAGACGATCGTCGGCCTGGAGGAGCCCGACGCCGGCACCGTGAAGATCGGCGAGACCGTCAAGCTGTCCTATGTGGACCAGCAGCGCGGCGGCATCGCGCCGGACAAGACGGTGTGGCAGGTCGTGTCCGACGGGCTCGACTACATCCACGTCGGCCAGACGGAGATGCCCTCGCGTGCCTACGTGAGCGCGTTCGGCTTCAAGGGGCCCGACCAGCAGAAGCCGGCAGGCGTGCTCTCCGGTGGTGAGCGCAACAGGCTCAACCTCGCGTTGACGTTGAAGCAGGGTGGAAACCTGATCCTGCTGGACGAGCCGACCAACGACCTGGACGTCGAGACCCTGGGGTCGCTGGAGAACGCTCTCGAGCAGTTCCCCGGTTGCGCGGTGGTCATCTCCCACGACCGGTGGTTCCTCGACCGCGTGGCGACGCACATCCTCGCGTGGGAGGGCGACGACCAGGATCCCTCCAAGTGGTTCTGGTTCGAAGGAAACTTCGAAGGCTACGAGAAGAACAAGGTCGAGCGCATGGGCGCCGAGGCCGCCCGGCCACACCGGGTGACACACCGGAAGCTCACCCGCGACTGACCGGGGTACTTCTGCTGGAATGTGAATAGCCCTCACAGAGCGGAGTCCCCGTGGTAGCCAGTACGCACGCAGGCCGGACAGCGAACGGCCGTACGCCCGTTGCTCGCAGCGGTGCAGATGAGGCAATGGGGCCCGTGAAGCGGCTCGTCGACCAGGCGGTCGCACTCGAGTTGCGGGCGCCCGAGCTGGCGCTCGTGCTCGGCGAGCGGGCCGCCTCGCTCGCCGAGACCGCGGGCGACAACGAGCTGTGGGTGCGCGCCGAGAGCGTCGTCGTGCACGCCAGCGTGCAGCTCGGCCACCGCGCGTCGACCGTCGGCAGGGCCGTGGCCGCATTACGGGCGGCCGAGGACGCGGGCCTGCCCACCGTGGCGGCACAGCTGCGAACGGACCTCGCGGTGTGCGCCCGCAGCGTCGGCGCGCCTCTGGCCGGGCTGGCCGCGCTGCGTCCGGTGCTGACGGTGAACGGCCTGTCGGCGTCCCAGCGCGCGGCGGCGTTGTGCCACCTCGTGGGGTGTCTCGGAACGTTGGGGCGCAAGGCGGAACTCGACCGGGTGCTCATGGAGGGCGACCGGCTGGTCACGGGCGACGGCGGGCTGGACTCCGACGACACGTTGCTCGCCAGGGCCCTGATCAGGATCAGTGTGTCGGCGCACCGGCGGCGCCACGGTGACGTCATGGGCGCCGCCGATGCCGCTCGGACCGGTCTCGGTTTCCTCGACCAGCTCGAGGACCCGGCCACCGACGGCGGGCTCGCCCGCGTGCGGCTGACCCTCGAACTCGTGTGCTCCCTGCTCGACCGAGGCGAGGGAGAACTCGCGCTCGAGGTGGCCCAGCCCTTGCTGGCGCAGCCGGAGCGCGCGGCGAGCGTCGCACCGATGGGCTGGCTGCGGCTCGCCCTCGCCACCCGAGTGCTGCTGAACAACGGCTCGGCCGAGGCGGCCGGGCGCATGCTGCGCGACGCGCTGTACAGCGTCGGCAGGCACGAGCTCCACGCACTCGCGGCTCGCCTGTGGCTGGAACTGGCCAACGTCGAAGAGCGCAT
Source organism: Prauserella cavernicola (assembly GCF_016595675.1). Classification (GTDB taxonomy): domain Bacteria; phylum Actinomycetota; class Actinomycetes; order Mycobacteriales; family Pseudonocardiaceae; genus Prauserella_A; species Prauserella_A cavernicola. The sequence continues at coordinate 191,729 of NZ_JAENJH010000004.1, forward strand.
CGGCGAGCCTGCCGAAGCCATCGCGTGCCTGCACCACGCCCGCGCGTCCGAGCACTTGCACGCGCGTGCGCGCAGCCAGGCACGGGCGTTGCTCACCGGCGAATTCGGCTCGGGAGAGCAGGCACCCGTCGATCTGGCCGATGTCGTCGCCACCGCCGCCGAGGCCACCGTTCCCGCTGTGCCCGCCGTGCCCGCCGTGCCCGCCGATCCCGCCCCCGCGACGGAGACCGCGAGGTCCGCCGAGGCAGCCGACGCAAGGCCCTCGCAGGCCGATCCCGCGGTGCCGGCCAGGCGCGCCGAGGCACAGCCCGCCGTGGCGTCGGCCGGGACCGGATCCCGGCATGCCAGCGACGGCGCCGCTTCCTCCGACCGGACGTCGCGGCCCAGGGTCGTGCTCCCGATGTTGAGGGTCGCGCCGGAGCCCGGCGACGACGCCACGAGCACGGCACGGCACGGAGCCACGAACGGCGAGCGGCAGTCCGGCGCCTCGGCGGATGCGCACGCCGATGCGCCGACCGGGCGAGCCGATGAGCTCGGCGACCGGGTGCCGGGTCCCAGGGACAGCGAGACACCGGCGGACGCGGCTGCCGACTCTCCGGCCGGCGACGCGCTGCTCGGCGGCTCCTGGGACTCGTCGGGCAGTTCCGTGGACGAGGTGCTGGAGCGCATCAGGGCCGACGTGCTCGGTGACAGGTCCGCCGCTCGCGGCGCGCAGGCGAGCGGCAGTGGCGAGGTCACGGAATCCTCGGTGAGCAGTGAGGACATCCTCGGTGGTCGACCGGCGGACTCGCTGGGCGGCTGGGCGAGCGTGCTGAGTGACGGCTCGGGCGGCGACGCGTCGGTCGGCAGCCCGGCCGGTGACACACCGGGCGGCGAACAGCCGAGCTCACCCGGCCTCACCTCGACCGATGACTCGCCGGGTAGTGGCACGCCGGAGGAATCCGGCCTGGCCGACGCACCGGTCGGCGGACTCCGCGCCGGTGCCCAGGCCGCAGACCCGGCGGCGGAGCAGGCGACCGACCCGGCCTCCGGCGGTGACGCCGAGCTATCCGGCCGGGCCGCGGCGCGCACGACCCGCCACGACTCACAGCACGGTTCGGTCGCCGCGCGCTCGGTACTCGACCGGCTCGGAATCGCGCCCGGCGCGAACGGCGGCAGGCGGCGCGCCCCTGGCAGCGACGACCGTGCCACCGGGGCCCGGGCCGCGAACAACTGGGACGACACACCGTCCACGGAGGAGAAACCGCCGCCGGCCGAGCAGCCCGTGGTGCAGTCCAAGGAGGACGGCGGCGACAGCGGCTCCGCCTCGGACGGCTACGGCTGGTTGCCGCGGCTGCGGCTGCCGCCGTCGCTGGCGCCGCTCGACGAGCTGGGGCCCGATTTCGCCGCCGACCACGACAAGCCTGCCGCGCCAGAGCCGAGTTCGGTCGCCCACGACCTGACCCTCGACGACGAGCCGCCAGCGGACGCGGGACTCGCGGAGCTGCTGGCCAGGGCGCTCGCCGAGCACCGGGCGGGCACGTCGAGCGCGGCGGCGCTGGTCAAACAGCTCGGTGTGGACGACGAACGCGACGAGCCACGGCGCGTCAACGGTGGGTACCAACGCCACGACTACTGACGCTGTGACTCCCCGTGGCCGGAGCCGAAAGTGCTCGATTGCCCAGTCACAGTAAGGTAAAACCTGGATCGGCACATCGTGGTGTCAAGGCCAGGAGTGGAGAGTTGCGTTGCCTGACATGAGCTCGACCGGTGTTTCGAACCGGCCCGTCGGCGGGCCTGAGACCAGCCTTGCCACGCGCAGGTCGCGGAGCCCGGAACAGATCCGTGACGAGCTGGTCGACACCGCCGCCAGGCAGGCGCCGGACATCGCCGAGCTGATCCGCCTGTACTACCGGCTCATCCCGGCAGAGGAGATCATCGGCGACGATCCCGTCGACCTGGTCGGTGCCGTGCGTTCGCACCTGCAACTCGCTCAGCAGCGCGTGCCGGGCAGGCCCGCGGTGCGGTTGCTGAACCCCACCGTCGCCGAGGACGGCTGGGCGCGCGAGGCGACGGTCGTGCAGCTGGTGACCGACGACATGCCGTTCCTGGTCGACTCCGTTGCCGCCGAGCTGTCCCGCAGCGGGGTGCAGGTGCAGCGCATCGTGCACCCGATCGTCGTGGTCAGCAGGGATCTGACCGGTGAGCTGCGCGAGGTGTTCCCCGACGCCGACGCCGCCGAGCCGCCGGAGGGCGCCGCGGCCGAGTCCTGGATGTACCTCGAGATCGACCCGATCGGCGACCCGAACCGGGCGCGCGAGATCGACAACCGGCTCACGGCCGTGCTCGGTGACGTGCGCGAGGTGGTCGAGGACACCCGCAAAATGGTCGAGGCCGCGTACGGCATCGCCAAGGACCTCGACAGCAACCCGCCGCCGCTGCCGGATGACGAGGTCCGTGACGGCGCGGCGTTGCTGCGCTGGCTCGCCGCCGGCCACTTCACCTTCCTCGGTTACCGGCACTACGAGGTCGTCGAGGAGCCCGACACCGGCGAGCCCGCTCTCCGTGCGCCGCTGGCCTCCGGGCTGGGTGTGCTGCGTCAGGACAGCCTCGCGGCCAGGGGGCTCACGGCGGGGCCCGACTCGGTGGTCAGGGCGCTGGAGCCCACGCTGCTCGTGCTCACCCAGGCCAGCGCACCGTCCACAGTGCACCGTCCGGTGTACCCCTTCTACATCGGCGTGAAGACGTTCGACGAGCGCGGCAACGTCAGTGGCGAACACCGGTTCCTCGGCATGTTCACCACGTCGGCGCTGCACGAGGACGTGCTCGACATCCCCGTCATCGAGCGGCAGGTGCGCGAGGTCATCCACCGCGCGGGCTTCCCGATGGAGTCCTACTCGGGCCAGCGGATGCTCGAGGTGCTGCAGAACTGGCCGAGGGCCGACCTCTTCTCCGCCGACGCGGAGTCGCTCTACTCCACCGCCACGGGCGCGATCACGCTGTCCGACCGGCGCAGGCTGCGGTTGTTCCTGCGCCGCGACCCGTACGGCCGTTTCTTCTCGTGCCTGGTGTTCCTGCCGCGCGACCGCTACACCACGCGCTCGCGGCTGGCGATGCAGGAGGTGCTGCTCGAGGAGCTCGAGGGCACGTCGCTCGAGTACGGCACCCGGCTCGGGGAGACGTTGCTCGCGCAGGTGCACTTCACCGTCCACACGGATCCGGCGAAGACGTCCGAGCCCGACACGCTGCGCATCCAGGAGCGGCTCAACGAGGCGGTGCGCGGCTGGGACGACCTGATGGTCGAGGCGATCCTGGCCGAACGCCGCGTGCGGGCTGGCGACGGCAAGGCCGTGACGTTCGCGGGCGAGGAGTCGGCGAGCGAGCAGGGCCAGCGCTTCGCCGCGATGTTCCCCGAGGCGTACAAAGAGGACTTCTCCGCCGAGGTGGCGCTGGCCGACCTGCGCGCGCTGGAGTCCATCGACGGCCCCGGTGACGTCCGCATGTCGTTCTACCTGCCCGAGGACGCGGGCCCTGGCGAGCGGCGGTTCAAGCTCTACCTGGTCGGCGAGGGCGTGACGCTGTCGAAGGTGCTGCCGTTGATGCAGCGCATGGGCGTCGAGGTGGTGGACGAGCGGCCGTACGAGCTCATCCGCGAGGACGGCACGCTCTCGTGGATCAACGACTTCGGCCTGCGCATCGAGCCGAGGGTGCTGGAGTCGATCGGCAAGGGCGCCGAGCACGACCTGCAGGTGCGCTTCCAGGAGGCCTTCGCGGCGTCGTGGCGCGGCGACTGCGAGGTGGACGGCTTCAACGGGCTCGTGCTGCGGGCCGGACTGACGTGGCGGCAGGCGTCGGTGCTGCGGGCCTACGCCCGGTACCTGCGCCAGGCGGGCAGCCCGTACTCGCAGGAGTACATCGAGAGCACGGTGCTCGGGCACACCCGGATCGCCACGGCGCTGGTCACGCTGTTCGAGACGCGCTTCGGCCCGGTGGACCAGGGCGACCGCGACGAGCAGGTGCAGGCGCAGCTCGACGACATCAACGCGAGCATCGACGAGGTCGTGAGCCTCGACGAGGACCGCATCCTGCGCAGGCTGTCGGCCGTGATCGTCGCGACCCTGCGCACCAACTACTGGGTCACCGACGCCGACGGCGCCACCCGTCCGTACCTGGCGTTCAAGTTGGACCCGCAGCAGGTTCCGGATCTGCCGGAGCCGCGGCCCGCGTTCGAGATCTTCGTGTACTCGCCGAGGGTCGAGGGTGTGCACCTGCGCTTCGGCTCGGTCGCGCGAGGCGGTCTGCGCTGGTCGGACCGCCGGGAGGACTTCCGCACCGAGGTACTGGGCCTGGTCAAGGCGCAGGCGGTGAAGAACGCCGTGATCGTGCCGGTCGGCGCGAAGGGCGGGTTCGTCGTGAAGCGCCCGCCGACACCCACCGGCGATCCCGGCCTCGACCGCGAGGCCCACATGTCCGAGGGCGTGGCGTGCTACCGGATGTTCATCTCCGGCCTGCTCGATCTCACCGACAACCTGGTCGAGGGCGGCACGGTGCCCGCGCCCGGCGTGCTCCGCTACGACGGCGACGACAACTACCTGGTGGTGGCGGCCGACAAGGGCACGGCGACGTTCTCGGACCTCGCCAACGAGGTCGCCGCGAGCTACGGGTTCTGGCTCGGCGACGCGTTCGCCTCCGGTGGCTCGATGGGCTACGACCACAAGGCGATGGGCATCACCGCCAAGGGCGCGTGGGAGAGCGTCAAGCGCCACTTCCGGGAAGTGGGCGTCGACACCCAGTCCGAGGACTTCACAGTCGTCGGCGTCGGTGACATGGCCGGCGACGTGTTCGGCAACGGAATGCTGCTCTCCGAGCACATCCGGCTGGTCGCGGCGTTCAACCACCTGCACATCTTCCTCGACCCGAACCCCGACGCCGCGTCGTCGTTCGCGGAGCGCACGCGGCTGTTCGAGCTGCCGCGCTCGTCGTGGGACGACTACGATCGCTCGCTGATCAGCGAGGGCGGCGGCATCTTCCCGCGCAGTGCCAAGACGATCCCGATCAGTCCGCAGGTGCGCGAAGCGCTGGGGCTGGCCGACGACGTGCGCAAGCTCTCGCCCGCCGAGCTGGTGAACGCGATCCTGCTCGCTCCGGTCGATCTGCTGTGGAACGGCGGCATCGGCACCTACGTCAAGGCGGAGGACGAGCGGCACTCCGACGCGGGTGACAAGGCCAACGACTCGGTGCGCGTCAACGGCAGCCAGCTCCGCGTGAAGGTGGTCGGCGAGGGCGGCAACCTCGGTCTGACCCAGCGCGGGCGCATCGAGTTCGCCCGCCACGGTGGCAAGGTCAACACTGACGCGCTCGACAACTCCGCCGGGGTCGACTGCTCCGACCACGAGGTCAACATCAAGATCCTGCTCGACCAGCTGGTGTCGGCGGGCGAGCTCGGCCAGGAACAGCGCAACGAACTGCTCCTGGAGATGACCGACGAGGTCGGTGAGCTGGTGCTCGCCGACAACTACCGGCAGAACGCGGTGCTGGGCGTCAGCAGGGCGCACGACGTGGCGATGCTCTCGGTGCACCGCAGGCTCGTCAGCGCACTGGAGGAGAAGGGCGCACTCGACCGCGAACTGGAGGCGCTGCCCGCCGACGGCGAGTTCGCGGCACTGGAGAAGTCCGGCCTCGGCCTGACCTCGCCGGAGCTGGCGACACTGCTCGCGCACGTGAAGCTGGACCTCAAGGACGAGCTGCTCGACAGCGAGCTGCCCGATGCCGAGGTCTTCTCTCGCCGGTTGCCTGAGTACTTCCCGGCGCCACTGCGGGAAGGCTTCGGCGGCGCGATCGGCGCGCACCCGCTGCACCGGCAGATCACCACGACCCTGCTGGTCAACGAGGTGGTCGACGGTGCGGGTATCTCGTACGCGTTCCGGCTGGCCGAGGAGCTCAACGCCACCGCCACCGACGCGGTGCGCGCCTACGCCGTGGTCACCGCTGTCTTCGGGCTGCCCGCGCTCTGGGACGGCATCGCCGAGCTCGACAACGTCGTGCCGACCGACGTCGCCGACAGCATGGTGCTGGAGACGCGCAGGTTGCTCGACCGCGCGGCGCGCTGGTTCCTGACCAACCGGCCGCAGCCCCTCGCGGTCGGGGCGGAGACCTCCCGCTTCGGTCCCTCGGTGGCGCAGCTGATGCCCATGCTCGACCAGCTGCTCTGCGGGCACGAGGTGGAGGCGGCGCGGGCTCGGGCCGACGAGCTGGTGGCCGAGGGCGTGCCGCGCGAGCTGGCGACGCGGGTGTCGCTGCTGCTCTACAGCTACAGCCTGCTCGACATCACCGAGGTCGCCGAGCTGGCCGAGCGCGAGGTCGGGCTGGACACCGAGCGCAGCCCGGTCGAGACCGCGGAGCTGTACTACGCGCTGTCCAACCACCTGGGGCTCGAGCGCATGCTGACCTCGGTCAACGCGCTGGAGCGCGGCAACCGCTGGCACGCGCTGGCCAGGCTCGCGCTGCGCGACGACCTGTACCTGTCGATGCGCTCGATCACCCTGGACGCGCTGCAGCACAGCGACGCGGAGGACTCCGTGGCGGACAAGATCGAGAAGTGGGAGCAGGTCAACGCCTCGCGGCTGGCCAGGGCGCGCGTGACCCTCGACGAGATCAAGCAGTCCGGCAGGCTCGATCTGGCCACACTGTCGGTGGCCGCGCGGCAGATCCGCAGTACGGTGCGCTGATGGGCGAGTACGTGACACTGGTCCGGCCGCGGTGGTCGGACATGGACGCCTTCGGGCACGTCAACCACGCGAACATGGTGACGTTGCTCGAGGAGGCCCGGGTGCCGTTGCTGTTCGCCGAGGCCACCGATGAGGGGCTCAGCGACTTCGTGAACGGCATCGTCGTGGTGAGCCTCTCGGTGGACTACCGGTCGCCGATCGTGGTGACCGGCAGCGACGTCCGGGTGGACATCACGCTCAGCGAGCTCAAGCGCGCGTCGTTCACCCTCGCCTACCGAGTCCACAGCGGACCGTCCGAACAGGACACCGTGGCGGTGCTCGCGCGCACCACGCTCGCGCCGTACGACCTCGCCGCGGCGCGGCCGCGCAGGCTCTCCGACGCCGAGCGTGAGTTCCTGAGCTCGCGAATTCCAGGAGCCGAGTCGTGACCGAGCTGTACATTCCCGACCCCGCCGACCGCGAGACCCTGGGTGCCTTCATCGCCAGGGCGGTCCGGCTCGACGGCAACGCCGTGATCCGGCTGCGCTCCCGGGGACCCGGAGTGCTCGAGGCGTGGGCCGCCACGCCGTTCGACGTGCTCGTGACGCGGGCCGTCGAGGGCGAGGTGACGCCGTCCGACGTCTCGGTGTCGGGCAGCGAGCTGCTGGCCGCGCTCACGGTGACGCCGGGGGAGCGGATGGACCCCGGCCCGCCGCGCGATCTGCTGTGGCGTTCGGAGCTTCCTGCGCAGGGCGGTGGCGGCTGGCAGCAGGTGGACACCCTGCCCGCCGCGGTGGTCGCCGACCTGGCCGACCGCGGCGTGGAACTCGCGCGCGAGAACGTCGGCCCACAGGGCACCCCGCCCGCGTCGCTGATGGACCAGACGGTGCTCACGGTGTCCGGCGGGTCGTTCGAGATCAAGGTGCCCATGCGGTGCCTGTTCGCCCTGTCCGGCATGGGCTTCGTGGACACCTCCGTCGCTGACGACGTGGTGCGCGTGACCGCGACCGACTCGTGGCTGCGCCTCGACGCCCGCTACGGCGCCGTGCTGCGCCGCAGGCACGCGCTGTTGCCACTGTTGCTCTAGCACGAGTGCGGCGCCGGTGACATGGTGGAGACCATGACCGAGCAGCAGCGTCCGAACGAGGACCCGACGGCCGAGTGGCTGGACAGCGTGCGTACGGAGGAGACCCCGTGGCGGGTCGACCGGCCTGCGGGCGCCGAGCCGACCACCACCTACGCGGCGGAGGAACAGAAGCTCAGCCGCGCGCGCAGGGCGGCGCGAGCGGTGGGCGACGCGGCGCCGTTCGTGGGGCTCGCGGCGACAGCGGGCTGGGTCGCGACCGAGACGTTCGGCGACGATCAGGGCGAGGTCGATCCCGGAATGGACGTGGATCCGGGAGGGGCCGGCTGAGCTGACTCAGGCGTCGCCCATGCCCCGCATGTGCTCGATCTCGTCGGTCTGCCCGGTGATGATGTCCTGAGCCATCGCGATGGCGCGGGGTTCGATGCCGCCGCCGAGCTGCTCCTCGGCCATCGTCAGCGCACCCTCGTGGTGGGTGATCATCAGCTGGAGGAACTGCCGGTCGAACTCGGCGCCCCTGGCCGCGCCCAGCGCGTCGAGCTGCTGCTGGGTGGCCATGCCCGGCATCTGCGCGTGGTCGTGGCCACCACCGTGCTCGCCGTGGTCACCGTGCCCGTCGTGCGGGGACGCGGCGTCGAAGTCCTCGAGCCAGGTCTCCATCACCGAGATCTCGGCCTCCTGCGAGGCGGCGATCCGGCCCGCGATGGCCTTCACCTGCTCGCCGGTGGCGTGCTGCTCGGCCAGGTCCGTCATGACGATCGCCTGCTGGTGGTGCGGGATCATGTTCGTCATGTAGCGCACGTCGGCGTCGTTGGGCTTCGGCTCCTGCCGGTGCTCGGCCGCCTCGTCACCGGGCACGACCTTCGCCTGCTCGCCCGGCTTGTCCGGCATGATCACGTCCGGCGCCGACTGCTCCGGTGGAGCCTCTTCCGCCGTGCAGCCCGCCAGTGCGAAGAACACGACGGCCACACCCGCCGCCAGCCGCCGTCCCATGCGCGCAAGCGAACCCGGTGCACCGGCCGAAAGTCAATATGGATGCCGGTTGCGCCGGGAAAATCCATCCATTCGTCGCTATCACCCGGAAGGTGCCACGGCGAGAATGAGGCCCGAACCTTGCCGGTCGAGAGGAGAACTGAAGAGTGAAGCCTCGGAGACGTCTTCGGTTGGGCGGGATTCTCGTCGCAACGGTCGCCGTGTTGGTGGCCGGTACCGCGACCAGTACCGCCGCCGCGCAGGACACGAGCCCCCCGAGCCCCGGTGTGGACGAGATCGTCCACAGCCCCAACATGCGGCAGCTGACCAACCTGCCGAAGGAAGGGCCGTTCGCCTCGGAGTCCGCCTTCAACACCGACATCGCGTTCACCAAGAACCACGCGATCGTCGGCAACTACGACGGTTTCACGATCTACGACGTGCGCAAGCCGCACAAACCTCGCGTCGTCAGCCAGGTTCTCTGCCCCGGCGGTCAGAACGACGTGTCGGTCTCCGGTGACCTGCTCTTCCTGTCGACGGACTACGCGCGCACCAACGACACCTGCACGAGCGAAGCCTCGGTGGCCTCCGACCCGAACTCGTGGGAGGGCATCAAGGTCTTCGACATCAGCAACCTGGCCAAGCCCGAGTACGTGGCGGCGGTGCGCACCGACTGCGGTTCGCACACCCACACCATGGTGCCGGACAAGAAGCGCAAGTCCGTCTACCTCTACGTGTCGTCCTACTCGCCCGCGGCGAACCTGCCGAACTGCCAGCCCCCGCACGACAAGATCTCGATCGTCGAGGTGCCCACCAAGCACCCCGAGCGGGCGGCCGTGGTGGCGGAGCCGGTGCTCTTCCCCGACGGCGGCAACCCCGGAGGGCCGAACCCCGACGGCACCAACCGCTCGGCGACCACCGGCTGCCACGACCTCACCGCCTACCCGGAGAAGAACCTCCTCGCGGGTGCGTGCATGGGTGACGGCGTCCTGTTCGACCTGTCGGACAAGCTCAACCCGCGGGTGATCGACCGCGTGCAGGACAACGTCAACTTCGCGTTCTGGCACTCCGCCACGTTCAACAACGACGGCACCAAGGTCGTCTACACCGACGAGCTCGGTGGCGGCGGCATGGCGACCTGCAACGAGAAGTTCGGGCCCAACCGCGGCGCCAACGGCATCTACGACGTCGAGGGGCGCGGCGACAAGCGGTCACTGGAGTTCGCCAGCTACTACAAGCTGCCGAGGCACCAGTCCGAGAACGAGAACTGTGTGGCGCACAACGGTTCGCTGATCCCGGTCAAGGGCCGCGACATCATGGTCCAGGCCTGGTACCAGGGTGGCGTCTCGGTGTGGGACTTCACCAACTCGGAGCGGCCCAAGGAGATCGGCTACTGGGAGCGCGGCCCGCTGTCGGACACCGAGCTCATCACGGGTGGTTCGTGGTCGGCGTACTACTACAACGGCTACATCTACTCGTCGGACATCCAGAAGGGCTTCGACGTGCTGGCCATCAACGACCCGCGCACCGCGTCGGCGAAGTCGGTCCGCTACGACGAGTTCAACGTCCAGACCCAGCCGAGCTACGGCCGCCGCTGATCCGCGGTCACGGCGCAAGCCACAGCCACGCGGCGGCGTCTGCCGCCAGCCTGCCCTCCACGAGGGCGGCGCTGGCGAGCAGCACGTCGCCGCGTGGCACCGGCACGGGTGCGGCCGACGTGTTCAGCGCGCAGATGAGCCCGCCGGGACTGCGCCGGTAGGCGAAGCAGCCCGGCGGCGCGCCGTACCACTCCAGCTCCTCGCCCTCGAACGCCGGATGGTCCCGGCGTAGCTCCAGCGCGCGCCGGTACAGCGACAGCGTGGACGCCTCGTCCTCCAGCTGCGCCTCCACTGTGAACGGAGCCCACGCGGCGGGTATCGACTCCCACGCGCCCGGCAGCGCGGAGAAGCCGTACGGCGGAGTGTTGCCCTCCCACGGGATCGGCGCCCGGGTCGGTGCTCCGGTGAGGCCGAGTTCCTCGCCGTTGTAGAGCGACACGGCGCCGGGAAGCCCCAGCAGCACCAGCGCCATCGCCCGCGCGCGGTTCAGGCCGCGCTCGCCGCCGCCGTAGCGCGTCTCCAGCCGGGGCAGATCGTGCCCGGCGAGCGCCCAGGCGGGCGGGGATCCCGTGCGAGCCACGGTGTCCAGGCCGCGCTCGATCGAGGCCTGCAGCGCGTCGGCGTCGAACGGGGTGTGCGCGAGCCTCGGGTCGACGGCGAGGTGCAGTTCGTCGGGCCGCACGTAGCGGGCGAAGCGCGCCTCGTCGGTCGTGGCCGGCTCGCCCACGTACACCGCGTGCGGGTACGTGTCGAGCACCTTGCGGATCTTCTGGTGGATGTCGTGCACGCCGTCGGCGTCGAAGCGCGGATCGGCGCCGGATAACTCGACATCGGGCAGGCCCGGTGTCTTCGCCATGCCGGAGGCGGCGGCGAGGTGGACGCCGTCGACGCCCCGGTCGAGCCAGAACCGCAGGGTGCGCTCGAAGTCGGCGTGCACCTCGGGGTCGGCCCAGTTCAGATCCGGCGTGCCAGGGCCGAACAGGTGCAGGTACCACTGCCCGTCCGCGGCGCGAGACCACGCGGGACCGCCGTCGTCGGCGCGCCAGTCGTTGGGCGGCAGCTCGCCGTTCTCGCCGCGGCCGTCGAGGAAGTGGTAGCGCCCGCGCTCCGGTGAGCCCGGCGCGGCGGCGAGCGCGTCGGCGAACCACGTGTGCTTGTCGCTGGTGTGGTTGGCGACGAGGTCGATCACCACGCGCAGGCCCGCCGCGTGCGCCTCGGCGACGAGCGAGCCGACGGTGTCCAGGTTGCCGAGCACCGGGTCCACCGCGCGGGGACCGGCGATGTCGTAGCCGTCGTCGGCCATGGGGGAGAGGTAGAACGGCGTCAGCCGCACCGCACTCACGCCGAGCAGATCGAGATAGCCCAGCCTGCCCCTGATGCCCTCGAGGTCGCCGACGCCGTCGCCGTCGAAGTCGGCGAACGAGCGCACGAAGACCTCGTAGCAGACCGCGTCACGCCACCAGGCTGTGGTTCTCGGATCCGAGGGCCGGGCCAGGTCTCTGCCGGCTCTTCGCACCCGTGCTCACACCCAGCTGTTCATCATCGACTGTGCGGCCATCTCCAGGTACTGCCAGAGCTGGGACCGGTACGGCTCCTCGATGCCGCTCTCGTCCACGGCGACGCGCATCGCGCGCAGCCAGGCGTCCCGCTCGATCGGCCCGATCTTGAACGGGGCGTGCCGCATTCGCAGCCGAGGGTGCCCTCGCTGGTCGGAATAGGTGTGCGGACCGCCCCAGTACTGCATCAGGAACAGTCGCAACCGCTCCTCGGCGGGTCCCAGATCCTTCTCCGGATAGAGGGGCAGCAGCACCTCGTCCTCGGCCACCTCGGCGTAGAAGCGCGCGACGATCTTGCGGAACGTCGGTTCACCACCCACCGCCTCGAAGAAAGTCCGGGGGTCCGGAGTCTCCGGCTCGCTCACGTCAGCCACCTCTCCATTCTGCCGTGCGTCCTCACGTGCTTCAGGCTCCGGTACCCGAGACCCCGTTGCCGTAGAACCGGCCCAGTGGCGGCTCGAACCCGGCGCGCTCGAAGGCGGGCAGGATCTCGGCGCGCAGGGCCCGCTGCACCGCCCACTGGCGGCCCGGCCTGACCTTGACCGTCAGCCGCAGTTGTGTGCCCTCGGCCGTGACGTTCTCGACGCCGAGCACCTCGGGCGGCTCCAGCACGTCGGGTGCGATCGAGGGGCGCGCGGCGGCCTCGGCGGCGACGTCGTGCAGCAGCGTCGTGGCGCGCTGGACGTCGGTGTTGTAGTTGATCGGGATGTCCACCACGCCCACGGCGTAGCCCTGGCTGGAGTTGCCGACGCGCAGCACCTCGCCGTTGCGCACGTACCAGACGGTGCCGTTGAGGTCGCGCAGTGTGGTGATGCGCAGGCCCACGGCCTCGACGGTGCCCACGGCCTCGCCCACGTCCACGATGTCGCCGACGCCGTACTGGTCCTCCAGCATCATGAAGATCCCGGACAGGAAGTCGCGCACGAGGTTCTGCGCACCGAAACCGATGGCCACACCGACGATCCCGGCCGAGGCGAGTATCGGGGCGAGGTTGATGCCGAGCTCACCGAGGATCAGGACGAACGCGAGGCCGAACACCACCACCGACGTCAGCGACTTGAGCACCGAGCCGATGGTCTTCGCGCGCTGCCTGCGTCTTTCGATCACCAGCGGCCCGAGCACCTCGGGCGCACGTTCGCGCAGCGGGCGCAGGAGCGCGGGCAGCTTGCCGTTGTCGCTGTTCTCGGCCTCGTCGACAGGGGCGCGGGTGAGGCGGTCGATGACCTTGCGGATCGCGTACCGGGCCAGCACGGCGACCACGAGGATCAACAGAATGTGCAGCGGCTTGGCCACGAGCCAGTTCGCCGAGCCCGCCAGCCACTCGTTGCCGGTGATCTGCCAGATCTGCTGGCACCACGTACCGGCTTCGTTGATGCAGGACGGCGGGTCACTGAGAAACTGATCCACTTCGGGGAAGACTCCTTTCATGTTTGTGACGCCGCACACGCTCGCAGTCTGAGAGCCCCCCGAATGCAGCTTCTCGGCCACATAGAACCCAACCGCAACCGTACTGGGAAGTGACACGTTGCCTAACGCACGTGCGTTCTGGGCCCTATCTGTGGTCGACTAGGGCAGCACCGGTGGAGGTGGTCGCGTGCCAGACCGACAACCGAGCCCCCACGGCGTCCATACCCGGCACCCGGCCGGGCAGGCGCTGGAGGCGAGACTGTGCGCGCCCTTGGGCGCCGTGATCGGCGGGCCCCATGCCAGTGGGCCCCAGCCGACCGGGCCGCCGGCGCGTGCAGGCCGGATCACCCGCTCGCACAGTCAGCGGCGGTCCCGTGATCCGGGAGGCGGAGGTTCGTCGGCACCCGGTTGGGGAAAGCGCCGCGTTCTGTTGCTCAACACGACTTTCGAGCCCCTCACCGCGTTACCACTGCGCCGCGCGATCGTCCTGCTCGTCTGCGGCAAGGCCGAAGTGGTTCACGAAGATCCCGCGGGGCTGACGTTGCACGCCGCCACCATGGCCGTGGAAGTCCCGTCGGTGATCAGGCTGAGCACCTACGTGCGCGTACCTTATCGCGCACAGGTTCCGCTCACGCGAGCCGGGTTGATGCACCGGGATCGCTTCCGCTGCGCCTACTGCGGGAGTCGCGCGGAGACCATCGATCACGTGGTGCCGCGCAGCAGGGGCGGCGCGCACTCGTGGCAGAACTGTGTGGCCTGTTGCGCGAAATGCAATCACCGCAAGGCGGACAAGATGCTGTCGGAGATCGGCTGGCGGCTGCGGGTGGTGCCGAGAGCGCCGCACGGTCCGCACTGGCGGCTGCTCGCGCACTCGACGGAGGCGGACCCGCTCTGGCAGCAGTACCTCGGCGCCCCGGCCGCGTAGTAGGTCGCGCGGCCAGGGGCGTGCCGTGGTCGGTGTCTCACGTGATGGTCTGTCGTGTTCGCCGGTCGATCCGGCGGGTCGGCTCTCAGACGGTGACGCGCGTGCCCCGGGTGACCCGGGTCCCGCGCGTGACGCGCGTTCCGGAGGTGACCCTGGTTCCGCGCGTGACGCGCGTGCCGCAGGTGACCCGCGTGCCTGCCGTGACCCTCGTTCCGCGCGTGACGCGCGTTCCCCGGGTGACACGCGTTCCGGCGGTGACGCGCGTGCCACGAGTGACCCGAGTACCCCGCGTGACCCGCGTACCCGCCGTCACCCGGGTGCCGCAGGTGACACGTGTACCCCGCGTGACGCGGGTGCCGCGCTCGACGGACTCCGCCAAAAGCGACGTAACGGTGTTGCTGTTCGACTCGGCAGGGGTCAGGACGGTGAGCATGGCAAGTCCTCCTGTGACCGGCGTGTGACCTTGGGGGCTGGGGGAGAGAGACGCAAGGCCCGTACAGGTGAAAAACGTACGAGCATTTCAGTAGCGGAACAAGACGCGAAAGCCCGGTGCCGCCGCCCGTACGGTGAGTTGCGACCTTTCGCGAGCGGCGCTTCAGCCCAACGTGGGATCGATACCGTGGCAAGCGGCGGACGGGCGTCTTCGCGCGCTCGGCGGCAGGTTCGTCACCGTGGCGCGTTCGGTGTCCGGCGCGGCCGTCGGATACCCTGCGCACGTGAGCATCCTCGAGACGACCCTGGTCTTCGCGGTGATCCCGCTCGCCATCTACGGTGCGTTCTCCTTGGTCACTCTGCGTTCGAAGTTCGCGGGGAGGCCGAGGTACCGCCCGGGGCAGGCGTGGGAGTTCCCGCCGACGTGGTGGAGTGCCAACCCGGCCGGCGCCGGTGAGCCGCACGCAGCTGGTGAGACGGCGAGCCCGTCCAAGGCCCGGGGAGGTGCCAGTGGGAGCTGGTGAGCTGACCATGGAGAACCCGTCGACCGGGCTCGAAGGCACCGACGAGCAGCCTGGTTCGGTCGTTACCGCCAGCGGCCGCGTGTCGGTCGCGCGGATGTACGAACCCGCTGCTCCATCCGGCCCATTCACCACCGCGCAGCTGGCCCGGCTCGACGAGGCGTTGACGCTGGCCAGCCGCGAGTCCGGCCTCGAGTTCAGCATCTACCTCGGTGAGCTCGGCAGCGAGAGCCGCAAGGGCGCCGAGCAGCTGCACGACTCGCTCGGTGAGCGTGGCGACAAGGCCGTCCTGATCGCGGTGTCGCCCGGTGAGCGCGTCGTCGAGGTGGTGACCGGCGGCGACGCCGTGCACCGTCTTCCCGACCGCGGCGCCAAGCTCGCCGTGATGAGCATGGTCGCCTCCTTCAAGGAGGGCGACCTGATCGGCGGCCTCGTCAGCGGGCTGCGGATGCTGACCGACACGGCGGGCCCAGTCCCGAGCTGACGCTCGTCCGACACACACAGGGCCCCCTCGCCGCGGCGAGGGGGCCCTGTCGTCTCTCCGGGTCAGCTCTCGTCGAACTCGCGGGCCGCGAGCGCGCGGACGATGCCCGCCCTGCCCTCGGACACCAGGCGGCGCAGCGCAGGCGGGTGCTCGCCCCCGAGCCACGCGTCGGCCGCGGCCACCCCGTCGGTGTCCACCGCCCACGACGGGTACAGACCCATCACGGTCGGCTGCGCGCGCTCGCTGGAGCGTCGCGTCCAGACCTCGTCGATCACGTCGAAGTACTTCGTGACGTAGTCGCCGAGCAGGTGCTTCTGGGCCGGGTGCGAGAAGCCGGTGATGATCGCTTCGTTGACCGCGTTCGGCAGTTCGTCGTCGTGGACGGCCCGCTGCCACGCCTTGGCCTTCGACTCCGCGTCGGGACGCAGCGCCCGCGACCGCTCGGCGTGCCTGCGACCGGTCGCCGTGTCGTCGCGCGCCTGCTCGGCGTCGATCTCGGCGTCGGAGGCCCTGCCGTGCGCGACGAGCGCGTGCAGCAGTCGCCAGCGCAGGTCGGTGTCCACCGTGAGGCCGGGCAGCGGGGCGGAGCCGTCGAACCAGCCCGCGAGCACCGTCAGCGTCTGGTCGTCGAGCACCGAACCCGCGAGCGAGTTCACGAACGCCAGCTGGTGGTCCGAACCCGGCTCGGCGGCGGTGGCCAGCTCCAGAAGCCTTGCCGTGAACGAGGGCCAGCCCTGCTCACGGGCCCACTTCTGTTCCGCGTAGGAGTTCAGCGCGGTCTGGGCCTGCAGCAGCAGCCGCTGCACCACACCCACCTCGGTCTCGGCGTGGATTCCGCGCTGCACCAGCGTCACGAAGTCGCGCGCCTTCAGCTCGGCCTCGCGCGTCATCTCCCACGCTGCCGACCAGCACAGCGTGCGCGGCAGCGGCTCGGAGATGTCGCCGATGCGGTCGATCAGCGTGACGAGCGAGTCGCTGTCGAGGCGCATCGTGCAGTAGGTCAGGTCGTCGTCGTTGACCAGCACGAGCTTGCCCGCCGCCGAGCCGACGAGGTCGGGCACCTCGGTGCGCTCGCCGTCGACGTCGAGCTCGACGCGGTGGGTGCGCACGAGCTTTCCGGAGCCGTCGTCGTCGTAGACGCCGACCGCGACCCGGTGGGTGCGCAGCTCGCCCGCACCGGGCTTGGCGCCGCTCTGCAGCACCGCGAACGACGTGAACCGGCCCTGCTCGTCCACCTCGAACCGCGGCCGCAGTGAGTTGAGTCCCGTGGTCTCCAGCCATTGCGCGCTCCACCACGACAGGTCGCGGCCCGAGGCCTCCTCGAGCGCGCCAAGCAGATCGGCGAGCGTGGCGTTGTCCCACGCGTGCTTGCGGAAGTACACCCGCAGTCCGGCCAGGAAGTTGTCCAGCCCGACGTAGGCGACGAGCTGCTTGAGCACGCTCGCGCCCTTGGCGTAGGTGATGCCGTCGAAGTTCACCTCCACCGCGTGCAGGTCCACGATGTCGGCGGCGATCGGGTGCGTCGAGGGCAGCTGGTCCTGCCGGTACGCCCACGACTTCTCGATGTTGGCGAAGCTGGTCCACGCGCCGGTGTACTCGGTGGCCTCGGCCTGCGCGAGCACGCTCGCCCAGGTGGCGAACGACTCGTTCAGCCACAGGTCGTCCCACCAGCGCATGGTCACGAGGTCGCCGAACCACATGTGCGCCATCTCGTGCAGCAGCGTCTCGGCGCGGCGCTCGTAGGAGTAGCGGGTGACGCGGCTGCGGAAGACGTAGTCCTCCAGGAACGTCACCGCGCCCGCGTTCTCCATCGCGCCCGCGTTGAACTCGGGTACGAACAGCTGGTCGTACTTCGAGAACGGGTACGGCGTGCCGAAGTTCTCGTGGTAGAAACCGAAACCCTGCTTGGTTTCGGTGAACAGACGCTCGGCGTCCATGTACTCGCCGAGCGACGAGCGGCAGTAGATGCCCAGCGGGATCGTCCGGTGCGCGTCGGAGTACTCGTCGCGCCACTCGGCGTACGGGCCCGCGATCAGGGCCACCAGGTAGGTGGAAATCCGTTCGGACACGGCGAAAACGGTGCGGACGGCGCCCTCGGCGGTGTCCGCACGGGACTCGACGAGCGCGTTGGAGATGAGCTTCCAGTCCTTCGGTGCGATCACCGTGAGCCGGTAGGTCGCCTTGAGGTCGGGCTGGTCGAAGCACGCGAACATGCGCTTGGCGTCGGCGGTCTCGAACTGGGTGTAGAGGTACACGCCGTCGTCGACCGGGTCGACGAAGCGGTGCAGTCCCTCACCCGTGTTCATGTAGCGGCAGTCGGCCTCGACCACGAGCTCGTTGGTCGCGGCGAGTTCCGGCAGGGCCACACCGTCGTCCTCGACGTAGCCCGAGACATCCAGTGCGGTGCCGTTGAGCGTGGCGGAGCGGACACCGTCCGCCACGATGTCCACCCACGACGACTCGCCGGGGCGCACAGCCGAGAAGGTCACCCTCGTCCTGGAGTCGAACGTCTGCTCGCCGGGGCGGCCGTTGCCGTCGGTGAGGTCGAGCTCGATCTCGTAGGAGTCCACCTCGAGAAGTTCGGCACGCTGTTTGGCTTGGTCACGGGTCAGATTTGGGGCGGGCACTGGCACCTCTGTGCTGGTAGCGGTTGTCGGTTTCTGTCTACTCCGCGCATCCAATCATGGGAGCACCGGCCGTGGCGACGGGAACAAGACGGGAACAAGACGGGAACAACTGGCGCGTCCCTGCTGTTGGCCGCCGTAGGAGAGTCGCTTACCCCGTGCCGAGTGCAACGAATCAGGAGACTTCATGCCCACAGAGCAGCAAGAAGGCCCGACGCGCGTCGACTTCTACTTCGACCCGGTGTGCCCCTTCGCGTGGATCACGTCCCGGTGGATCCTGGAGGTCGAAAAGCATCGCGACCTGGACCTGCGCTTCCGGGTCATGAGCCTTGCCGTGCTGAACGAGGGGCGCGACCTGCCGCAGGACTACCGAGACCTGCTGGACAAGGCGTGGGGGCCGGTTCGCGTGGCCGTCGCACTGGCGCAGCAGCAGGGCGAGCAGGTGCTGCGCGACTACTACACGGCGTTCGGCACGCGCCATCACAACCAGGACAACAAGGACATCGACGTCGTCCTCAAGGAGGCGCTCGCCGAGGTGTCCGCACCCCCCGAGCTGCTCGCCGCGGCCACCTCGACCGAGTACGACGAGGCGCTGCGCAAGAGCCACCACGAGGGCATGGACCCGGTGGGCACGGAGGTCGGCACGCCGACGCTGCACATCGACGGTGTCGCGTTCTTCGGCCCGGTGCTCTCGTCCGTCCCGAAGGGCGAGGACGCGGTGAAGGTCTTCGACGGCGCGCGCCTGCTCGCGGGCTATCCGGACTTCTTCGAGCTCAAGCGCACGCGCACGGGTGGTCTGAACTTCGACTAGTAGACGACCCGGAAGCTGCCGACGAAGGTGATGCGGTTGCCGTCCGGATCGGTGATCAGGGACAACCGCACGCCTTTGTTCACCTGTTCCTCCGCCCCGGGGCGCAGGCCACGGCCCGTGAGTTCCGTGCGGAGGGCGGTGAGGTCGTCGACGGCGAAGTTCACCTGCGTCGCGCCCGCGCGCTCGGTGTCCTCGTGCACCTGTAGCCAGCCGCCGTCGTTGAGCCGCCACTCGACGAGGTTCGGCATGGGGTTGTTGTCCCGGGGCCTGCCGAAGAGCCGGGTGTAGAACTCCTCGGCGGCGGAGATATTGGAGACGGACATGACGGCGAGTACGTGTTGGATCTGCATACGGGGACAGACCGGCGCGGGCCGCGAAACTGATCGGTCCGGCTAGCCCGTGCTTGAGGTTCGGTGCGCGCCGTGCACGATGACGATCAAGATGCGGGCAGAGGGGATCTCTCTGCTGAGCGTGTCGCGGTGTGTATGGGGGTTGCACCTTCCGTAGCGGCATGTGGTCCGGTGGACTCACGTCCCGATGCCTTGAGGAAGGGTCCCTGCTCATGGATTCGTCTTTCATCCCGCCCCGACAGGTCAAGATCGGTGACGCGGCGGCCTTCGTCGGCAGCACGCCACGGGCGATTCGCCATTACCACGAGATCGGCCTGCTCCCCGAGCCTGAGCGGGGCGGCGATGACCGCCGCCGCTACGGGTACGAGGACATGATCCGCTTGCTGTGGATTCGCAAGATGGCCGATGCCGGGATCGCCCTGGACGACATCCGTGACGCCTTCACCACCGGCACGGCTTCCGCCGGTGCGGACAGCGGAGAAGGTATCGCGGGCATCCTGGAGCGGGTGGAGGAAACCCTCGCCGAGCAGGAGGCGGAATTGCGGCGGCAACGGACCGCCGTGCAGCGGATGCGGTCCGAAGGCAGCCGGATGGGCCTGCTCTCCGACGTCGTCACCGAACGCCTCAAGAGCCTGCCCGAGGGCTCGCTGCGTCAGGCGGACCTGGACAGTCTGCTGGTCACCGAGCGGATCTTCGGCCCGCTCGGCGCGGCCGTCCAGGCCACCCGCTTCGTCGTCCTGGCCACGCATCCCACTCTGCGGGCGGATTCCGACCGCATCGATGACGCCGAGGAGGCACTCGATGACAGTGTCGCCGTCGGTGATCCACGGGTGGCTCAAGTGGCCGTCGAGCGGCACGCCTTCGAAAGCGCCCTGCAGGCCGTCATCGAGGAGTCCGGCCTGGGTAAAGAAGACGATGCCCTCTTCGACGCCTGGGACACTGTGCACCCTGCCACCGCCGATGACGGCGAGGGCGACCTCGGCTCTGGCAGGCGGCAGGCTGACTCCATGAGCGTCTTCGAAGCCACCGGCAAGATGCCCTACGACTTCTCCCCAGCCCGCCTGCGCTGTATGGAACTGGCGGAAGAACTATCCGCCCAAGACTCACCCGCTACCTGAGACACGACCTAGCCGAGACCGAGCGCGGCGTCGGTGACGTCCGCAGGGCCCGGCGCGAGGTGTCTCGCCGCGGCGGCGTCCAGCTCGCCCGACTCGACCCTCGCCCGCAGCTGCGCGAACGCGGCCACGGTCTCGCGTGCCGTGGTGACGAACGCGGGCTCCACCGGCTCACCGTGGCCGGGCACGACGACCTGCGGCGCCAGCGCGAGCAGCCTGTCGAGCGCGGCGGGCCAGCCGCTCAGCACGGTGTCGGGGCCGAACGACTCGGCGGTGAACGAGCCGCCGGGCGCGTGCTCCACGAGATCACCCGCGAACAGCACGCCGGCGTCGGGCACGTGCACGACGAGATCGTGGTCGGTGTGCGCGGGCCCGAGGTGCTCGAGCACGACCCGCCTGCCGCCGAGGTCCAGTTCGCCCCGCTGCGCGACGAGCCGGTCGGGAGTCACGATCGAGGTGGCTTCCAGTTCGGCGGCGACCCGCGGCCTGCCTTCCTGGCGGTAGTGCCGAGCCCAGGTGGCCCGGTCGGTCTCGCCGTCGGTGGCCAGTGCCCGCGCGCAGCCCGGATGTGCCCACACCGCGCACGGCAGGAACGCCGCGGTGCCGAAGGCGTGGTCGAAGTGGGCGTGGGTGAGCGCGACGGTCCACGGCAGCGGCGTCAGCTCGCGCACGGCGGCGGCCAGTTCCGCGCCCTGGGCCGCGTCGCCCCGGGTGTCCACCACCACACAGCGCCCGTCGCCGACGACGAGCCCGGTCGAGAGGTCCAGCTCGGCGTGGCGGCGGACGTACACGCCGTCGCCGAGTTCGCGCCAGCGCCCGTCAGCCACGGTCGTACACCCCGTTGACGAGCCGCGGCGCCACCGTCGAGGCGTCCGCGGCGACCGCGTGCGCGACGAACTCCGCCCTGCCGTGCTCGACCAGTTCACGGCCCGACGCCGACCCCGTGACCAGAGCGGCGACCTCGGCCCCGGCCGAGCGCCACGTCAGTTCCGCGAGCGTGGCCTCCGGCGACGGACTGCCTGCGCCGAGTTCGAGCAGCGCCGCCACCATCGCCCCCGCGCCGAGGTGGTCCTCCACGCACGGCCGCAGCGGCCCGGTGGAGCCCGGCTCGGGGCCCAGCACGACGCCCCACCGCTCACCGCACGGCACCACCCCCACCGGCTTTCCGGCCGCCAGCGCCACTGCGCGTCGCGCGACGGCACGCGCATTGCGCAGGCAGGCGGCGAGGACCTCGAGCCCGGTGTCGCTCGCCGCCATCGAGAGCGTGGCGCCGTTGGGGGAACTCAGCGGCATCGCGTCGCCGCAGGCGGGTTCGGGGCTGAGCCAGCGCACCGGCCGGATCCGCTCGCCGCGCGCGAGGGCGAGGTCGACCCGGGTGGAGAACGACAGCACGTCCACCACGACCAGCACGGCGCACCCGGGTGCGAGGGCGGCGACGCCCTCGGCCCCCCATTCGAGCCTCACGTCGTGGCCCGGCTGCTCGAAGACGCTCACGACGTCAGCTTGCCGGGTGGTGGGCGGCCGTGCCCTGCGGGGATGGCACACTCCGTGCCGTGCGTGTCTATCTGGGATCCGATCATGCCGGCTTCGAGCTCAAGAACCACCTGGTCGCTCACCTTCAGCAGCAGGGCCACGAGGTGACCGACGTCGGTCCGCACGTCTACGACGCGGCCGACGACTACCCGGCGTTCTGCATCGAGACCGCGCGCCGCGTGGTCGCCGACGAGGGCAGCCTCGGCATCGTCATCGGTGGCTCGGGCAACGGCGAGCAGATCGCCGCCAACAAGGTGCCCGGCGCGCGGGCCGGTCTCGCGTGGAGCGTCGAGACCGCCAAGCTCACCCGTGAGCACAACCACGCCCAGTTGATCGGCGTCGGCGCGCGGATGCACACCGAGGCCGCGGCCACCGAGATCGTCGAGGCGTTCCTGGCGACGCCGCCCGACCTGGACGTCCGCCACAGCAGGCGCGTTTCGCAGATCACCGGCTTCGAGAGCACCGGAACCCCGCCGGCCCTGCCGGAGGCCTGAGACCCATGCCCGAAGGGCACACCCTGCACCGGCTCGCCCGCCTGCACCAGAGGCGCTACGCGGGCGCGCCGGTGCGGGTGGCCAGCCCCCAGGGCCGCTTCGCCGGCGAGGCGGCCCAGCTCGACGGTCACGAGCTGCGGGGCGCCGAGGCATACGGCAAGCACCTCTTCCACGACTACGGTCCACAGGGGACGGTGCACGTCCACCTCGGGCTGTACGGGACGTTCGCCGAGGCGAAACTGCCCGACACCCCGCCCGTCGGGCAGGTGCGCATGCGGCTGGTCGGCCGGACACATTGGACGGACCTGCGCGGTCCCACCCGCTGTGAGCTGATCACCGAGCCGGAGGCCGAGGCCATCAAGGACCGGCTCGGCCCCGACCCGCTGCGCAGAGACGCCCGCCCGGACCTGGCCTGGGACCGCATCTCCCGCTCCCGCACCACGATCGCCGCCCTCCTGATGGACCAGTCGGTGCTCGCCGGGGTCGGCAACGTCTACCGCGCGGAGGTGCTGTTCCGGCACGGCATCGCGCCCATGCTGCCGGGCAGGTCGCTGGACTCGGTGCTGTGGAAGGACGTCTGGGACGATCTGGTGACGCTCATGCGCGCGGGCGTGCGCAGCGGCCGGATCGACACGGTGGCCGACGAGCACCTGCCCGAGGTGACCGGGCGCGCGCCGCGCGAGGACCGGCACGGCGGCGAGGTCTACGTCTACCGCAGGACGGGACAGCCGTGTCTGGTGTGCGGAACTCCGGTGGCGCACAAGGAACTGGCTGCCCGCAACCTGTACTGGTGTCCGACCTGCCAGCCCGCGTGAGCTCGGGACCCACCGGCTCGCGCGAAGGTGCGCCTCGGATGTCTCGCGGGCGCCATCAGGACGATGTCAGCTGAACTGCTTCGCGACCCAGCACTTCTCGTTCTTCAGCCTGCTCGAACGCGATCGGATGACTCACCTCGTCCGCATTCAGGGCCGTCTGTGCGCGACGGTCGGGACCGCTGTCGAGACGATGGCGAATGCCCTGGAGCTTCCCGACTACTACGGACGGAAATGTCGACGCTTTCCACGAATGTCTCAATGACCTGTTGCGGCTGACCGACGGCGGGCTCGGTTCGGGTTTCGGCCGCCCGGGCCGACCGGCCGACACGCTACTCGTCGTCGTGGACTCCGCGGCGGACTTCCGGGCGCAGGAGGGACAGGAGCGGGCCGAGGTGCTGCTGGGGCTGTTGTCGTGGTCTCTCTCGCCGACGAACTCGCACCGGCCGTGGCGCGCCACCTACCCGGCTGGACCGGGCCGAAAAAAAGGCTGGCAGGCCGGAACGATGTCCGGCCTGCCAGCCTGTGATCAGTGGTGGTGCGGCTACTCAGAAGCCACCGAAGTCGCCTCCGAAGTCACCGCCACCGAAGTCTCCACCGCCGAAGTCGCCTCCGCCGAAGTCTCCGCCACCGTCGCCGAAGTCGCCGCCGTCACCACCGTCGCCGCCATCTCCGCCATCGCCACCGGACTCCGCGGCATCCTCCTGGCCCGCGTCGTAACCGGATTCCCAGGCTCCGGCGCTCGCGATACCGGCCATGCCGGAGAACATCGCGCTGAACAGCAGCATCGACCCGAGGCCCCAGGCGCCTGCCACGAGCGCGGGCTTCCACCACGGCTCGCTGTACCAGCCCTGCGGCACCGGCCTGCCTGCCACGCGTCCACCGGGGTAGTAGTGCGGCGTGTTCTGGCCGGGCTCCGGCGACGCCTCGTAGTGCTGGCCCTCGACGTCCACGGAGCGGTGCTCGGTGACCTTGCCCGCGCGTTCCCGCTCGGCGTCCGCCGGCAGTGCGGGACCCGGGTCCATGCCCATCGCCTCGCGTGCCGCGCGAACGTAGTAGAGGCCTTCGAGCGCGGTCTCCTTGACCAGCCGGGCCTGCTCCGCGGTCTCGGCCTGCTCCATCTGTGAGCCCGCGGCGTTGTACCGCTCGCCGGCGTCGGCCATCGCCTGCTGCGATGCCGTGTCGGTGCCCGTGATGTTCAGGACCTGCCCGCCGAGCCGCTCGAGCCAGCGGCGTGCCTCCGACTTGGCGTCCTCGAGCTGGCGGCGCTTGGCCTCCTGCTGGGAGCGGACCAGGTAGAAGCCTCCGCCGACGACGATCAGAAGGAGCACGATCACGACGATCGTGGTACCCATGGGTTACTCCCGGTTGTTTTGGTTCGTTGAACCGGACAACGCGGACGCTACCCTTCTAGTTCCCGATCGTGGTCACCAGGCGCGGCCGACCGTGTATGAATCTGTGTAGATCTCCTGCTTGCGCACCACGTCGCCGGACTCCGGCGCGGCCCACATCTGGTTGCCGCCCGCATAGACGCCCGCGTGGTACACGCTGCCGCCGTCGGTGAAGAACAGCAGGTCGCCGGGCAGCTTGTCGCCCTTCGCGACGGCGGGCACCGTGGACTGCTGGTCGCCGGACGTGCGAGGCAGTTGGATGCCGACCTTGCCGTGCACGTACTTCGTGAAGCCTGAGCAGTCGAAGCTGTCCGGTCCGGTGGAACCGTAGGAGTAGGGCTTGCCGGACTGGCCGGCCGCGACGTCGAGGATCCGCTGGCTGACGGGCTTGTGCGCCTCGACGGTGCGCTCGGCCGACAGCGACGGGTCGTGGATCTCGTCGCCCCGGTAGTTGATCCGCCAGTGCGAGGTGCGCTCGATGTTCGCGGAGATCGAGGCGACGCCGTCGGCGTTGGTCTCCACGGTGCGCGACACCGACCACGGCTGGTCGGGTCCGGTGCGCCACTCGAGGTCCACCGGCTCGCCGGACAGGGGCTGCTCGCCCGTGCCGGTGAGGGTGCCGGTGAACGTCACCTTCGCGCCGGGGGCGACCGATGCGGGTGGTGCGTCGATGCTCTGTTCGGTGGGCACGATCGCCGACGAGGTGCCGGAGAAGCCGAGCAGTGCTCCTGCGCCGACGGCGGCGACCACCGCCGAGCGCGTCCAGGTTGTCGTGGGCACGCGTTTCCTCCACACGGATTCGGATCTGGTGAATGTGTCCCCGACTACCGCCGCGGGCTTTCCCGCGAACGGCAACCGGAAACGGTAAACACGCGACCGAGCCGGACGGCGAACTCGCAGTTCACCGGGTTCGGTGACGTGTTCGACAATTCGGCGATCGAGGTTTGGTGACGCCGTTCGCGTTTACCTGCGAATGTGCTGGGGAATCCGGACGCGTCGGCACTCCGTGTCCTGTGTGCCGGATCACCGCCAGCCGGTGTCCCCGATCACCGGCTGGCAGCCAGAACTAGAACACGTTATAGTTCTGGGGTATGAAGTTCACACTGTCGGTGGCCCTCACTCCGCTCGACGAACTCACCGAGCTCGCCAAGACCGCGGAGGAGTACGGCTTCGCCTCGATCGCGCTGCCCGACTCGCTCTTCTACTCGGAGACGGTGACCGCGGACTATCCCTACACCCCTGACGGCAGGCGGTTCTGGGACGAGGAGACACCGTGGGTGGACCCGCTCGTCGCCGCGGCGTCGATGGGCGCCGTGACCAGCCGGATCCAGTTCTACACGTCGGTACTCAAGCTCGGCTCACGCAATCCGGTGCTGCTCGCCAGGCAGGTCAACTCGGTCGCCACCCTCACCGGTGACCGGTTCGGCCTCGGACTCGGCGTCGGCTGGTCGCCCGAGGAGTTCCGCTGGTGCGGCGCGCCGTACGAGCAGCGCGGCAAGCGCGTCGACGAGGCCATCGAGGTGCTGCGGCTCATCCTCGGCGGCGGCATGGTCGAGTACCACGGGAAGTTCTTCGACTTCGGCAAGCTGCGCATGAGCCCCACGCCCGCGCGGCCCGTGCCGTTCTACATCGGCGGCCACACCGACGTCGCGCTGCGCCGCGCCGCCCGCGTGGGCGACGGCTGGTCCTCGGCGATGATGACGTTCGACGACCTGCGCACGACCATCGACCGGCTGCGCGAACTGCGCGAGGAGTACGGCCGCGCCGAGACCCCGTTCGAGATCCAGGCCGTGTGCATCGACCGGTTCGGCGTGGACGGCTACCGGCAACAGGCCGACATCGGCGTCACCGACGTGATCACCGTGCCGTGGGTGTTCGAAGGACTCGGCTTCGACGCACCGCTGCAGCAGAAGAAGGACGCCATCAAGAAGTTCGCCGACGAGACCATCACGAAGTTCTGAGGAGGGCGCGAGCCGTGAGTATCACCGTGTGCTGGGATCCGGACGCCGAGCAGCCGCCCGCGCGCCTCGCGGCGTGGCGGTCGATGCATGCCGTGGTGGCGGGGGAGAAGGAGCAGTGGCTCGCGCTGTTCCACCCGGACGGTCTCATCGAGGACCCGGTCGGGCCCTCCATGTTCGACGAGGAGGGCAAGGGCCACCACGGCGCCGAGGGCATCTCGGCGTTCTGGGACAAGACGATCGCCAACGTGGACCGCTTCGAGTTCCGGATCGCCGACTCGCACGCGGCGGGCGACGAGGTGGCCAACGTCGGCACGATCACGACCTGGCTGCCGGGCGGCTACCGCGTCGACACCGACGGCGTGTTCGTCTACAAGGTGGGCGGGGACGGGCTGATCGTGTCGATGCGCGCGTTCTGGGAGACCGAGCGCGCGATGGCGACGGCCACGAAGGTGTCGGACTAGCAGCGGGCGTGGCTGACGGTCGGCGCACCGGTGCGCCGACCGTCAGCCGGTCCGAGATCGGTCAGTAGTTCCACTCCCAGCCGCCGGTCATCATCCCGGCGGGGGCAAGGATCAGTGTGCCGCTCGCCTCGGGCACGACCAGTTCGATCGTGCCCGTGTATTTCTGGTTCGGCCCGAAGTTCGCCATGGACAGGCTCGCGTCCGGATCGGTGCACATACCGGCCTCCGCCGAGTACGGCTGAGGCCCTGTGGGGTACGGCTGGTGGGCGCCAACGTGCGGCTCGCCTGCCTGCGTCATCGTGGCCGTGTGGAACGCGACGCGGGCCTGGGTCCACTCGTCGGTGTGGCCGTCGGGCCCGTCCGGGACGGGAATCGGGGTGCGCGCGAGCCGGTGGTGGGTGGCGACCACCTCGCTCTCCCGCTCCACGGTGCCGCGCTCGATCGCCCGCCGCAGCGCCGCGGTCTCGACCATCCCGCGCACGTCGGTAGATCGGCCAGGTTCATGGCCGACGCCGCTACGACGGTGAACCCCTGCTGCGGAGACGCCGGCACCAGCCGCCCCGGCCGCACCGTCTCCGAATTCCTCCGCACCCCCCACGAAGCCGCCGCGAACTGCGGGAACTGGAACCGCACCGAACTCGAAGACGACCCGTCGCGGTGGCGCGGAACCGCTGTGCATCGAGTCGGATCACCGGGAGCCTGATCCGGCGAGCTCAGCCCTACGACAACGGCGCCCCTCCCGAGCTCGGGAGGGGCGCCGTTTGCGCTCTTGAGCGGGCGACGGGAATCGAACCCGCACCACCAGTTTGGAAGACTGGGGCTCTACCATTGAGCTACGCCCGCATGCGACCGGTGACCAGCCGCCCCGGTAGTGTAGCGGTACACGCTAAGGTGGTCGCACACCGCCCGGGCGTGGCGGTAACGGGGTGTGGCGCAGCTTGGTAGCGCATTCGCTTTGGGAGCGAAGGGTCGCAGGTTCAAATCCTGTCACCCCGACTTTTGTGCCTCTGACCGGCAACTTTCGCGGGACCGCGAAAGTTGCCGGCCACGTGGTCGGCTAGTGCAGTGCTCGCTCCGCTCCTAGGGCAAGAGCGAGAACATCATCAACACTCACCGTGAGAGACCGGGCGATGCGCGCCAATGCGCTCGTCGTTCAACTCGACACCGGCGAGGGCGGCGCCTACGCCCGCCTCGAAGAAGCTGGCCACCTGATCGGCTCCTACGTCGAGAACGGTGCCCGCATGCCCACCCCGGATGAGACCTCGCAGATGGAGCTCGGGCCGGGCATCCCCGTCGTGACGGTGACTCGAGTCGCCTACCGCGACGACGGGACCCCGCTCGAGATGAACGACATGATCGTGCCTTCGGACAAGTACGAGCTGTCGTACGAGTGGCCTGCGGAATAGCCGCGATCCCTTCCTGTCACCCCGACTTTTCTTCGTCGGTTCTCCGTTCGCGGGGGATGGCCAGCGCCAGCGCGATGGTCCCTGCCAGCACCGTGGCGCAGAGCAGGCCCGCGGCGGCGAATCCTTCGGCGAACGCGGTGCGTGCGGCCTCCACCAGCCGGTCGCCCAGCCCCGGCGGGAGTGCCTCGGCGGCCGACAGTGCGGCGGCCACGCCGTCGCGCGCGTTCTCCGCCACCTCGGCGGGGAGACCGGTGGGCAGCGTCCCGGCCAGGTTCGCGCCATAGACGGCGGCGACCAGGCTGCCGGTGACGGCCACTCCCACCGCGACGCCCAGTTCCGCCGCCGTCTCCGATACCGCGGCCGCCGAGCCCGCGCGGGCCGGAGGCACGGAGCCCACCACCAGGTCGGTGCCGAGCACGCCCACGGGCGCGATGCCGAACACCGCCACCGACGCCAGGGCCAGTACGAGCGGCAAGGCGGTGTCCGCGCCGGTGAGGCCGAGGGCGGCGCAGCTCACCAGTGCCGTCGCACCGGCCGTCGCGAGGAACACCCGGCGCCCGAGCGCGCGGGCCAGCACCGGCGCGAGCAGTGAGGCGAGCACCGACACCGCGGCGATCGGCGTCATCCACAGTGCCGCCCCGAACGCCGACTCGCCTCGCAGCAGCTGCAGGTACTGCGGGATGAGATACATCAGCCCGTTCACCGCGAGCGTGCCCAGCAGCATCAGGGACACGGCGACGACGAACGCCCTGCGCGTGAACAGCGAGACGTCCAGCAGTGGGTGTTCGAAGCGCCGCTGCCTGCGTACGAACACCACGCCGACGCCCGCGCCCGCCACCATCGCCAGCGCGGGCACCGGCCCGGCGCCGTGCGCGACGGTCTCCTTGACGCCGTAGACGAACGGCAGCGTCGTCGCCAGCGACAGCAGCGCGCTGGGCAGGTCGATGCCGCGTGCTCCCTCGGGATCCCGGTGCTCGGGCAGGAGCACGGGTCCCAGCGCGACCAGCACGAGCATCACCGGGACTCCGAGCAGGAACACCGCACCCCACCAGAACGCCTCCAGCACGATCCCGCCGACGATCGGACCCACGGCGACACCCGCCGAGAACGTGGTCATCCAGATCGCGATGGCGAACGACCGCTGCCGCGCGTCGCGGAACATCGTGCTGATCAACGCCAGCGTCGACGGCATCATCGTGGCCCCCGTGACGCCCAGCAGCGCCCTCGCGGCGATGAGCAGTTCCGCGTTGGGCGCGAACGCCGCCAGCACCGACGCCGCGGCGAACGCGGCACCGCCACCGAGTAGTAGCCTGCGCCGCCCGATGCGGTCGCCGAGAGCGCCCATCGTGAGCAGGAACCCGGCGATCAGGAACCCGTAGATGTCGAGGATCCAGAGCTGCTGGGTGGCGCTCGGCGCCAGGTCGGCCGTGAGCTGAGGCGCGGCCAGGTAGAGCACGCTGATGTCGAACGCGAGCACCAGCAGTGGGAGCGCGAGCAACGCCAGCCCGCACCACTCCCGCGCGCCCGCCCTCGGCTCGGCGAGGGGAGCGGTCACTCCCCGGCCCCCGCGGGGAAGGGCGTCCGTTCCCGCCCGGCGCGCAGCGCGTGACCCCACCAGACCAGCTCGTCGAGCATGGCGTGTGCCGACTTCTCGTAGCGCGCCGCGTCCACGGGGGTGCCGTCCTCGCCGAAGCGCTCGTCGAAGTTCGGGAACGCGATGCTGGTCCGGACCGAGGTGGCGTGCAGCTCGTTGAACACCAGCCGCAGCTGCTCGACCGCCCGCAGGCCCCCCGAGATGCCGCCGTAGCTGACGTAGGCGACCGGTTTCGCCTGCCACTCCTCGAAGAACCAGTCGATGGCGTTCTTCAGCGGCGCCGGAAAGCTGTGGTTGTACTCCGGGGTGACGACCACGAACGCGTCCGCCTCGGCCAGCCACGGCTGTAGCTCACGCACCGGGCGCGGCAGTTCGGTGTCCTCGTCGCCGGGCAGCACATCCGGTAGCCACGCCTGGGCGAGGTCGATCACGTCCACCGCGACGTCGGCGCGCGAGCGGGCGTGTGCCGCGAACCATTCGGCGACGGTCGGGCAGAACCGGCCCGACCGGGTGCTGCCGACGATCAGTACGAGTCGCAGGGGCCGTTCCGTCATGTCTCCTCCTCGGGGATCTGCTCCGCTGTCCCCGACAGGTTGACCGGCGCCACTTCGGATTCACTTCGGGTCCGCTGTGGACGTGCTCGGGTAGCGTCTGTGACGTGCGGTTCGGGGTGTTGGGCGCCGTTGAGGTGCGGACGGAAGCGGGTGAGCCGGTCCGGGTGCCCGAGCTCAAGGTCCGTCTGCTGCTCGCGCACCTGCTGGTCCACGCCGACGAGACGGTGCCGCTCGACGCGCTGATCGAGCGCCTGTGGGGCGAGCGCACCCCGGCCGACCCGAAGGCCTCGCTGCAGGCGAAGGTCTCGCAGCTGCGCCGGGTCCTGGACGACGCCGAGCCCGGTGCGCGGGAGCTGGTGGTCTCCGGCGCCCGTGGTTACCGGCTGGCCGTACCGGAGGCCGAGCTGGACTCGGGACGCTTCGCCTCGCTGCTGGAGCGGGCTCGCGCCGAGGCCGATCCCCGGGCACGGGCCGTGTCGCTCGACGACGCGCTGGCGTTGTGGCGCGGTCCCGCCTTCGCCGATGTCGAGGACTCACTGGCGGCACGGCCGGTGATCACCCGGCTGCGCGACCTGTGGCTCGTCGCCGTTGAGGACCGCGCCGAGGTACTGCTGGAGCTCGGCGAACACGTGCTCGTGGCTGGCGAACTGGAACAGCTCCTCGCCGAACATCCGTTACGCGAACGTTTGCGGGCGGCCCAGATGCGCGCGTTGTACCTGGCCGACCGCCCGACGGAGGCGCTCGCGGTGTTCGAGGAGCTGCGCGCCCGGCTGCGTGACGAAGTGGGCGCGGATCCCGGTCCGCAGCTGATGGCGCTGCACCAGGCGGTGCTGCGGCACAGCTCCGAGCTCAGGCCCGCCCCGCCCGCGCGCCCGGTTGCCCGGACGCTCCCGGCGCCGCTGACCGAGCTGGTCGGCAGGGCCGACGACATCGACCGCGTGCACGAACTGGTCCACACCGGACGGTTGGTGACCCTCGTGGGTCCGGGCGGTGTCGGCAAGACGCGCCTGGCGCTCGCGATGGCGCACGAACTGGAGGGCGTGTGGTTCGTCGAGCTGGACGCGCTGCCCGCGAGCGGCGGTGACACCGGAGCCACGGGTGCGGTGGCCGATGCCGTGTGCCAGGCGTTCGGGGCGAAGGCGGGCGGACACTCCGGTGCTTCCGCGGACCCGGTGTCTCTGCTGCTCGACACCGTCGGCGGCGTGGCCGGCGTGCTGGTGCTGGACAACGCCGAGCACGTGGTGGGCGGCGTCGCCGCGCTGGTTCCCCCGCTGCTCGCCGCGGCGCCGGACCTGCGCCTGCTGGTCACCAGCAGGGAGCCGCTCGACGTGGGCGGTGAGCTGATCCACGCCGTCGAGCCGTTGTCGCCGGAGGCCTCGGTGGAGCTGTTCGCTTCCCGCGCGTCCGCTGCGGACCCGGGTTTCGTGCTGGACGAGCGCACCACCGAACAGGCGCACGCGATCTGTGCGCGGCTGGACGGCCTGCCGCTGGCGCTGGAGCTGGCGGCCGCGCGGGTGCGCGGGCTCGGCACGAGCGAGCTCGCGCAGCGGCTGGACGACCGCTTCGCCGTGCTGGCCGGGCGGCGCCGGGACACCCCGGCGCGGCAACGCACCCTGCGCGCGGTGCTCGACTGGAGCTGGGATCTGCTGACCGGCACCGAGCGCGCGGTGCTGCGCAGGCTGTCGGTGTTCTCGGGTGGCTGCACGCTGGACGCAGCGGAGCGCGTGTGCGCCGATGAGTCCGCTGTGGACGGTGTGCGGGTGGTGGACGCGCTGGCCCGGCTGGTCGAGCGCTCGCTCGTGGTGCGCACGGCGTCAGGGCGGTACCGGCTGCTGGAGTCGGTGGCGGCCTACGCGGGGGAGCGGCTGGCCGACTCCGGCGAGGGCTCCGCCGTGCGGCGCGGGCACGTCGCGTACTTCCTCGCGCTGGCCGAGCGCGCCGCGCCGCACCTGCGGGGCCGGGAGCAGCGGGTCTGGCTGGAGCGGCTGGACGCCGACGTCGCGAATCTGCGTGCCGTGCCGGCCCACGCCGGGGTCACCGACGCACTGCGCCTGGCGGACGCGCTCGCCTGGTACCGGTTTCTCCGCGGCAGACAGGGGGAGTCGGTCGCGGCGGCGGACTCCGCGCTCGCCCGCGAGGGCGGGCCAGCGCGGCTGCGTGCCGTGGTGCGGGTCTGGCGGGCCGGGACGGCGCGATGGCTCACCCGCGACGCGCTGCCCGGCGACGACGAGGAACTGCTGTCGGCGTTCGCGCCGGGCAGTCCCGAACTGGCCAGGGCGAGCTGGTTTCTCGCATTCTCCAGCGTGGGTTTCGGAGACGCCGAGGTGGCCTGCGGGTACCTGCGGGTGGCGCTGCGCACCTTCCGGGAACTCGGCGACGACTGGGGCTGCGCGGCCACACTGGTGACGTCGGCGCGGTACGCGGCCCTGCGCGACGACCTGAGCGCGGTCGAACGGGATGCCGGGCGTGCCGAGGATCTGTTCACGGAGCTGGGTGACCGGTGGGGCCGCCTGCAGGCACTGGACGTCCTCGCGGGCGTGGCCGAGGTGACCGGCGACTACGCCGAGGCGGCGCGCAACCACGCGAGTGCGCTGCGGATCGCGCAGGACCTGGCACTGTGGACGGAGATCGCGGTGCGCTTCGCCGGGCTCGGCCGGGTGATGCTGCTGACCGGCGATCTCGAGTCCGCCCACGCGCAGCACGAGCGGGCCCGGGTCCTGGCCGTGGAGCAGGGCAACTCGTCGCTGGCCGCCTACGCCGAGTTCGGGCTCGCGCTCGTCGCGCGCCGTCGCGGTCACCTGGCCGAGGCCGAGGAGCTGCTGGCGCGGTGGCTCGAACCTGCCGCGGTGCACACGTTCGCGGCGCTGACTCCGTTGGCGGAGCTGGGGTTCATCGCCGAGCTGCGCGGCGACGGCGAGCGCGCGCGGGAGCTGCACGAGACCGGATATCGCGGTGCGCTGGCCACGGGAGGCGGTCCGCGCGTGCTGGCGCTCGCGCTGGAGGGACTGGCCGGAGCGTGGTCGCTGCTCGGCGAGCCCGAGCGGGCGGCGAGGTTGCTGGGTGCCGCCGACGCGGCGCGCGGTTCGGTGGGCGCGCCGTTGCCGCCCGCGGAACGCGGCGACGTGGACCGGATCGCCGAGCGCGTCAGGGCGCTGCTGGGCGAGCAGGCCTTCGCGGCCGCGTTCGCCGACGGCGCCCGCCATGCCCCGGACGACCCGAACCTGCCCGGGGCGCCTGCCCAGCTGCGGTGAAGGGCACCTTTACTGCGTTGGATGCAGTAAAGGTGCCCTTCACCGCATGCTTGTCAGGGCTGGGGGAGGTGGCGGGTCAGGACTGCCGCTTCGGCGCGCAGGCGCTCCGCGGGGTCGGTGCGGCCCAGGCGTTCGTAGTCCTCCGCGGAGGACAGCCGCTCGGTCACCTCCTGCTCGACGATCGCGCGGACGTCGGCGTCGGTGAGGGTGCGGCGCTGCGCCTCCGCGGCGCCCAGCCCCGCCGCGGCTCCGGCGACGTGCTCGGTGCTGGTGATGCCCTCGGCAGCACCGGTGGCAGCGGAGGGAACGGCCTCGGCGTTGTCGATCGCGGCGAGTGCCGAGCGCAGGGCCGCGACGGCGACGCGGTCGCGGGCCTTGATCGCCGCTGTCAGTGCTTCACGCAGAGTGGCGCGCATCGGTCGGATTTCCAATCAGGCTAAGGAAACTCTGGTAGCAATATGGCCACTACGTCGCCGGGCACTAGCTCGACTTCTGGGCCCGGCTGCCCTGAGCGCTCACGCCAGCGCGGCCACCTCGGAGAGCAACAGGTCCACTTCGGACTCCGTGGTGTACGGGGCGATGCCGGCGCGCACGGCGCCCGTGTCGCCCAGCCCGACGTGCCGGGAGCACTCCAGCGCGTAGAACGTGCCCGCGGGTGCGTTGATCCCGCGCTCGCCGAGCCTCGCGTACACCGCCGCGGGTGCGACACCGTCGACGGAGAACAGCACGGTCGGGGTGCGGTGCCGCTCGGGCGAGCCGTGCACCGTCACCCCGGGAATCCGCGCGAGCCCGTCCTCCAGCCTGCGCGCGAGAGCGTCCTCGTGCTCCTCCAGTGCAAGCAGCGACGTCGTCAGACGCTCGCGGCGGGTGCCCGTGCCCGGCATGAGCTCGGCGATGAAGTCGATCGCCGCCGTGGTGCCGGCGAGCAGCTCGTAGGGCAGCGTGCCGAGCTCGAAACGTTCCGGCACCGCGTCGGTCGAGGGCAGCAGCTTGTCCGGATGCAGGGTCTCCAGCAGAGCCGGGTTCGCCGCGGCGAACCCGAGGTGCGGGCCGAAGAACTTGTACGGAGAGCACACGTAGAAGTCGGCGCCGAACGCGCGCAGGTCCACCGGCGTGTGCGCCGTGAGGTGCACGCCGTCGACGTAGCAGAGCGCTCCGGCCGCGTGAGTGGCCTCGGCGATCGCCGTGACGTCGGGCCGGGTGCCGAGCAGGTTCGACGCCGCGGTCACCGCGACCAGGCGCGTGCGCTCGGACAGCAGGTCCGCGACGGCCGACACCGCGAGCTCGCCCGTGGCCGGGTCGAAGTCGGCCCAGCGCACGGTGGCGCCGCGCGCCTCGGCGGCCTGGACCCACGGGCGGATGTTGGCGTCGTGGTCGAGCCTGGTCACCACCACCTCGTCGCCGGGACCCCACTGCGTGGCCAGCGCCCTGGACAGGTCGTAGGTCAGCTGCGTCATGCTGCGGCCGAAGATCACGCCCTCGGGCTCGGCACCCACCAGGTCGGCGGCCGCGCGCCGTGCCGCGACGACGATGCCGTCGGCTCTGCGCTCCGCCGCCGTCACCGAGCCGCGGTTGGCCACGGCCGAGCACAACGTCTGCGCCACGGCCTCACCGACCACGTCGGGGACCTGGGACCCGCCGGGCCCGTCGAAGTGGGCTGCGCCTTCGGCCAGCGCCGGGAAGTGCTTCCTGATCCGCGTGACGTCGTAGGACATGCGCCCGAGTATGCGGGCTGCCACGCGGGAGGGCAGGCCGCTGACAGGGTGAAGGCCCCCTCACCGCGCGGGCGAGGGGGCCTTCGGCGAAGACCTGCCTAGTGACTCGTGGCCTTCT
This sequence comes from Prauserella cavernicola, assembly GCF_016595675.1. Lineage (GTDB taxonomy): Bacteria > Actinomycetota > Actinomycetes > Mycobacteriales > Pseudonocardiaceae > Prauserella_A > Prauserella_A cavernicola. The sequence continues at coordinate 227,584 of NZ_JAENJH010000004.1, forward strand.
CCGCGCCGGCTCCGGTGAGAGCGCGGACCTCCATCTCCTTGTGCTTGTCCTCCAGGTGCTCCTTCGACAACACGGTGCCGAGCCAGCCGAGGAAGAACGACACGGGGATCGACACCAGACCCGGGTTCTGCAACGGGAACCAGTGGAAGTCGACGCCCGTGAACATCGACTTCTCCGTGCCCGACACGGCGGGGGAGAAGATGATCAGCACGACCGTGACGGTGAGCCCGCCGTAGATCGACCACAGCGCGCCGCTGGTGTTGAACCGCTTCCAGAACAACGAGTACAGGATCGTCGGCAGGTTCGCCGAGGCCGCGACCGCGAACGCCAGCGCCACGAGGAACGCCACGTTCTGGTCCTTGGCCAGGATGCCGCCGATGATCGCGACCGCGCCGATCACGCACGCGGTGATGCGGGCGACCCGGACCTCGGTGTTCTTGCTGTCGACCTTGCCCTTCTTGATCACGTTGGCGTACACGTCGTGCGCGAACGACGCCGACGCCGTGATCGTCAGGCCCGCCACCACCGCGAGGATCGTCGCGAACGCCACCGCCGCGATGAAGCCCAGCAGCACCGGCCCGCCGAGCGCCTGTGCCAGTAGTGGCGCCGCGGAGTTCTCGCCGCCTGGCGCGTTACTGATCGTGTCGGAGCCGACGATGGCCGCCGCGCCGTAACCGAGCACCAGGGTGAACAGGTAGAACAGGCCGATCAGGACGATCGCCCACACCACGGAGCGACGGGCTTCCTTGGCGGTGGGCACCGTGTAGAAGCGCATCAGCACGTGCGGCAGGCCCGCCGTGCCGAGCACCAGCGCGATGCCCAGCGACAGGAAGTCCAACTGGGACGTGCCGCTGACGCCGTAGCGTTCACCGGGGTTGAGCAGCGCGTCGTTGCCACCCGCGCGCTCCGAGGCGGCACCGAGCAGCTCGGAGAGGTTGAGGCCGTAGCGGCCCAGCACCCACACCGTCATCGCGAACGCACCCGCGATCAGCAGCGCCGCCTTGATGATCTGGACCCAGGTGGTGCCCTTCATGCCACCCACGAGCACGTAGATGATCATGACGACGCCGACCACCGCGATCACCACGGCCTGGCCCGCGTCGGCTTCGATGCCGAGCAGCAGCGACACCAGACCGCCCGCGCCCGCCATTTGTGCCAGCAGGTAGAAGAACGACACGGCGAGCGTGGACGTCGCCGCGGCCGCGCGCACCGGGGTCTGCCGCATCCGGAACGCGAGCACGTCGCCCATCGTGAACTTGCCGGTGTTGCGCAGCAGCTCGGCGACGAGCAGCAGTGCCACCAGCCAGGCCACGAGGAACCCGATGGAGTAGAGGAAGCCGTCGTAGCCGTACACGGCGATCGCGCCCGCGATGCCGAGGAACGACGCCGCCGACAGGTAGTCACCCGCGATGGCGGTGCCGTTCTGCGGCCCCGAGAACGAGCGGCCCGCGGCGTAGTAGTCGGACGCGGTCTTGGTGTTTCGCGAGGCGCGGAACACGACCACCATCGTCACGATCACGAACAGCCCGAAGATGCTGATGTTGAGCAGGGCGTTGCCGCCCTCGACGCCCTGGGCGAGTGTGGTCACTGGGCGTCTCCCTCGATGTCCTCGCGGATCTTGTCCGCGATCGGGTCGAGCTTGCGGTTGGCGTACCGCACGTAGAGCCACGTGATCACGAACGTCGAGACGAACTGCAGCAGGCCGAAGATCAGCCCGATGTTGATGTTGCCGACGACCTTCGTGGACATGAAGCCGTGCGCGTAGTCCGCCAGCACCACGTACAGCAGGTACCAGGCGAGGAAGAGCACGGTCATGGGGAAGACGAAGTTCCGCAGTCGCTTGCGCAGCTGCTGGAACTCGGCGCTGGCGTGGACCTCTGCCCAGGTTTCCGGCCCAGGCGGATGGGTCGAGGGCTCGGTGGTGCTCACGGTGACCTCCTCGTCACGGCACGGGAAAAGTGCTGGCGGACACAGTAGGAGGCGCGGGGGAGCCGGGGTAATCGTCAGCGGACCAACCGGCGAGTGATGCGACGAACGGCTGACGAGCGGCGGGCGGTCCACGATGAGTGGCCCAGGTCACGTGCCAGCGTCGCGCGGTCGGCGAACGGCGAGGGCCGGTGCTCGTCCAGGTGCAGGCGGAGCATCGCGGCGGTCGACCACGGTGGGGGCCTGCCGAACAAGGACACCACGATCATGGTCGCGAAGGCCAGCGGCACCGACCACGGCGCGGGCTGCACGAGCAGCAGCGCCACCCAGCCGGTGACGGGCGGGCCGGACAGCGTCAGCAGGAACGCGCCCGCGGTCGAGACCAGTCCTACCGCGACCCCGGCGATGGCGCCGTGAGCCGTGAGCCCTCGCCACCAGATTCCCAGTACCAGCAACGGGCAGAACGTCGACGCCGCCACCGTGAAGCCCCACGTGACGAGTGTGCCCGCGTCGAACCCGGCCGCGGGCAGGGCCAGCAGCACCACCGTCACGGCGGCGCCCACCACGGCCACGCGCAGCTGTCTCAGCCCGCCGGGCACGAGGTCGTGCGAGATGGCGCCGGCCACCACCAGCAGCAGGCCCAGCGACGTCGCGAGGAACGCGGCGAACGCGCCCGCGGTGAGCAGTCCGGTGAACAGCGTGCCCACGGTGCCGTCGTCGACCTGCGCGGGCAGCGCGACCACCGCGCTGTCGGTGGCCCCGGACAGGTACAGGTGCGGCACGAGCACTCGGCCCAGCACGCCGTAGATGCCGGGGAAGAGGTAGAAGACGCTCAGCAGAGCCACTGTCAGCGCCGCGGTGCGCCGGGCCGCGCGGCCGTCCGGACTGGTGTGGAACCGCATGATCACGTGCGGCAGGCCCATCGTGCCGAGCATCGTCGCGATGAGCACCGCCCACGTGCCCAGCAACGGATGTCCCTCGTCGTGCAGGTCCAGCAGCGGGCGTTCCCAGCCGTCGGCGCCGGGTGCCGGCTCGCCGCGCAGCTCGGGTACGCGGCTGCCTTCGGCGAACTCGACCGTGGTGCCCGCGGGCACCTGCCACTCGCCGGACGGCACCGGCCGCCTCGCGCCGTCGTCGGTGATCTCCTCGGCGCCCTCGGGCACGTCGAGCGTCGCTCCCACGCGGAACTCGACGCGCGTCTGGTCGCCGAAGTGCGTGAACTCCACGGGGTTCACGGCCTCGTCGCGCACGCCCGGTCCGGCCTGCACCAGCAGCCAGATCGCCGGGATGATGAACAGCACGAGCTTGAACACGAACTGGAACGCCTGCACGTACGTGGCCGCGCGCATGCCGCCGAGCGCGAGCGTGGCGCTCACCGCGGCCCCCGAGATCGCGACGCCGACCCAGTACGGCGTGCCGCTGACGACGCTGAGCACGAGTCCCGCGGTGCGGAACTGCGGCACGAGGTAGAGCGCGCCGATCACCAGCACCACCACGGCGGCCAGCCTGCGCAACGACGGCGACGCCAGCCGTGCCTCGGCGAAGTCGGGCACCGTCAGCGCGCCCGAGCGGCGCATCGGCGCGGCGACGAGCGTGAGCATCGCGATGTAGCCCGCCGTGAACCCGACGGGGTACCAGAGCGAACCGACCCCGTCCTTCACGACGAGCCCGGCGACACCGAGGAACGACGCCGCCGAGAGATACTCACCCGACACCGCCGCCGAGTTCAGCAGTGGCGAAACCCGCCGCGAGGCAACGAGAAAGTCCGACGTGGTGCGCATCGCCGCGACCCCGCGCAGTCCGATGAGGAGGGTGACGAGCACGACCGGCGCCACCGCGAACGCCGTGATCACTGCTCCTCCGCCCGCTCCGCGCGGCGCAGGTGCCAGAAACCGAGCGCGACCATGGCAGGGAACGGCACCGCCACCGGAATCAGCCACGACGCGGGAATGCCGAACACCCGCAGCCCGCCCAGCGACGGCCACACGGCCAGCAGCAGCGGCAGGCCGAAGATCAGGGTGAACAACAGCGCCAGCGCGCCGATCGCCCTGCGCAGCTGCACCCGGTACAGCGCAACGGCTCGCGGCGCCTCGGCCGGGTCGAGGGTCGTGGGCCGCCAGCGCCCTCGGTAGCGGCGGCGCGCGTGCGCGAGCCGCGTCTGCGGACTGGTGACGGCGACCCTGCGACCGGTCATGGCTGCCCGGCGCTCACGACGGTTGTTCGAGCTCGCCGCGCTGCGCCGCGTGCAGCAGCCGCTCGCGCAGCTCGCGCGCGTGGCGCCTGCTCACCGGGACGTCGCCGAGGTCGGTGTGGGCGAGCAGCCCGCCGACGGAGTCGCTGCGCAGTTCCCGCACCGCGGCCAGCGCCACGAGGAAACCGCGGTGTGTGCGCACGAACCCCGCGCTCTCCCAGTACTCCTCGAGCCGCGAGATGGGCATCCGCACCAGGTGCACACCGGAGGGGGAGTGCAGGCGCACGTAGTCGCCGTGCGCCTCGACGAACTGCACGTCGCTGCGCCGGATGTAGCGCGTGCGGCCCCCCGACTCGACGGGCAGCGCGGCCATCGCGTCGGGGGTGGAGTGGGCGCGCGGCGGCTCCTCGGCAGGCGGCATCGCCATGCGCGTGACCCTGGCCAGCGCCTCGGCGAGGCGCTCGGAGCGCACCGGCTTGAGCAGGTAGTCCACGGCGCCGATGCCGAACGCGGCGACGGCGTGCTCGTCGAACGCGGTGACGTAGACGATCACGGGCGGCTCGGCGAGCTTGCGCAGCAGCGAACCGAGCTCCAGACCGTCGAGACCGGGCATGGAGATGTCGAGGAACACGGCGTCGAACTGGCCGTTCTGGATCAGCTTCAGCGCGGTGAGCGGCGAGGCGGCCGCGGTGACCTCCGCGACCTCGGGCGCCTCGCGCAGCAGGCTGCACAGGTCGTCGAGCGCGGCGGGCACGTCGTCGACGGCGAGCACGCGCAGCCCCGCGCCCGTCACGGCATGACTCCCGGCTGGAATCTCGGCACTCGCACGATCACCCTGGTGCCCTCGCCCTGTGCTGTCTCCATCACCAAACCGAACCACGGCCCGTACACGTTACGCAGCCGTCTGTCGACGTTCGCCAGGCCCATGCTCCGCGTGTTCACCGCCGCCTCCCCGGCGAGCAGCACGCGTGCTCGCTCGGGGTCCATGCCCGCGCCGTCGTCCTCGACGCTGATGACGCAGTCCGATCCCTCGGCCTCACCGAGCACGGTCACCGTGCCGCCGTCGGACTCGCGCTCGATGCCGTGCCGCACGGCGTTCTCCACGATGGGCTGCAGCACGAGGTAGGGAATGGAGACCGCCAGTACCTCCGGCGCCACGCGGATCTGCACGCGCAGCCGTTCCCCGAGCACCGCCCGCTGCAGCGCCAGGTAGGTCTCGATGGCGTGGAACTCGTCGGCCACCGTCGTGTACTCGCCGTGGCTGGCGAGGCTGTACCGGATGTAGTCGGCGAAGTCGAGCATCAGCTCGCGCGACCGTGCGGGGTCGGGGCGTACCAGGCTCGCGATCACCGTCAGTGCGTTGTAGACGAAGTGCGGCGAGATCTCCGCCCGCAGCGCGCGCAGTTCGGCCTCGGCCGCCTGTTCGGCCGACTCCTCGAGCAGGCTCCGCTCCAGTGCGGCCACCAGCAGGCTCGCGACCTCGCGCAGCGCCGTCATCCGCGCGGTGCCCGCCACCACGAGCACGCCGGCGAGCTCGTCGTGCACCACGAGCGGCTCGGCGACCACCTCGGCACGGCGGCAGCGGTTCTCGGTGTGCAGCACCTCGTCGACCATCGCGGCGGTGTCGACGTCGCGCGGCAGCACACCGGAGGTCACGACGTTGGCGGAGAGATCGGCGAGGCCGACGCCGTCGGCGGCCAGCAGCCTGCGGATGGCCTTGGCGGCCGAGCGCACCCTCGGGCCGGAGAGCCCGTCGGCGAGGTCGTCGGTGATGTGCCGCGCGATCTCGAGGATCGAGGCGGGGTCACGCACGCGCCGCGACCAGAAAGGGCCACGGACCGGCCCCTCCTCCGCAGGCACCGACATACACGCTCCCAGCCTCGTCGACGAGTGGGGCGAATCTAACGGCACGCCGGTCGTGACCGGAAGGGCAGGGAGGCAGGAGCCTGACAAATCGGGTGAACGACGGCTCCACATGAGGGTCTGTCGTGAGGGCCGGGAGAAGCACATACTGGTCTCGGTGATGCCGTTATGGCACTGCACGACAAGGAGAAGAAGGAGCTCGCTGAGATCGAGCGCCGTCTCGCGGAGGACGATCCGCGGCTCGCTCAGCGGCTGGAGAAACTGCGCCCTCGGGGCGCGGCCCGGATCGGGCTCGCGCTGCTGGCGATGCTCGCCCTGTTCGTCGGCGGTCTGACCACCATCGCGACCGCCGCGGAGATGTCGTCGCCCGTGCTCGCCGTGGTCGGCGTCGTGCTCGCCGTCGGCATCCCCACGGGCATCATCTGGCGGCTGTGGCTGCGCAAGCTGCGATAGGCCGCGTTTCCTAAACTGCACCGCGTGAACTCGTCGACCCCGTCCCGGCCCCGGCTGTTCCGACGTTCCTCGTGGACGGAGTGGAAACAGGTCACCGACATCCTGCGGCAGGAGACCGTCGGCGGGATGCTGCTGCTCGTGGGCGCCGTGGTGGCGCTCGTCTGGGCCAACACCCCGATCTCGGACTCCTACGCGTCGCTGCGCGAGGTCACGGTCGGTCCCGCCGCGCTGCACCTCGACCTCACGCTCGCCGAATGGGCCTCGGACGGCCTGCTCGCCATCTTCTTCTTCGTGGTCGGCCTCGAGCTCAAGCGCGAGTTCGTGGCGGGAGATCTGCGGGACCCGCGCCGGGCGGCCGTGCCCGTGATCGCCGCGCTCGGCGGCGTCGTGCTGCCCGCGCTCATCTACGTGGCCGTCAACTGGGGAGACGGCGAGGCCCTGCGTGGCTGGGCGATCCCCACCGCCACCGACATCGCCTTCGCCGTCGCGGTGCTCGCCGTGATCGGCAAGCACCTGCCCTCGGCGTTGCGCACGTTCCTGCTCACCCTCGCCGTGGTCGACGACCTCGTCGCGATCACGATCATCGCGATCTTCTACACCGACGAGCTCTCGCTCCTGCCGCTGCTGCTGTTCCTGGTGCCGGTGGCGGTGTTCGCGCTGCTCGTGCAGCGCCGGATCCGCTCGTGGTGGCTGCTGGTGCCGCTCGGGGTCACGGCGTGGGCGCTGCTGCACGCTTCCGGGGTGCACGCGACCGTCGCGGGCGTGGTGCTGGGCTTCACCGTTCCGGCGCTGACCCGCACGGGCGAGCGGACCTCGCTCGCCGAGCGGTTCGAACACCGCCTGCGACCGATCTCGGCCGGGATCGTCGTGCCCGTCTTCGCTTTCATGGCCGCGGGCGTGACCGTCGGCGGGCTCGCCGGGTTCGGCACCGCGCTCGGCGACCCGGTGGCGATCGGCATCGTGGCGGGACTGGTGCTCGGCAAGGCCATCGGCATCTTCGGTGCGACATATGTGATGGCGCGGTTCACCAGGGCCGAGCTCGACGGCGAACTCGCGTGGGTCGACGTCTTCGGCATGGCGGTGCTCGGCGGTATCGGGTTCACCGTGGCGCTGCTCGTCGGCGACCTCGCATTCGGGCCCGGCGCCGAGCGCGAGGAGCACGTGAAGCTCGCGATCCTCACCGGCTCGCTGGTCGCCGCGCTGCTCGCCACGGTGATCCTGCGGCTGCGCAACCGCGTGTACCGCCGCATCCACGAGATCGAGACCCGCGACGACGACGCCGACGGCATCCCCGACGTCTTCGAACACGACGAGCAGCCCGGCCGCGCGCAGTGAAGGGCACCTTTACTGCGTTGAGTGCAGTAAAGGTGCCCTTCACCGCGGTCAGCGCGTCGTGCCCGTGGTGAGGTCGTAGACCGTTCGGCCACCGACGGTGGTGGCGTCGAAGTGGGCCGCGACCCAGTCGCCGATCTCGCTGGAGCCGCCGCCGGGGCCGCCCATCATGCCGCCGCCCTCGACGTAGTAGCCGATCTCGCCGTTCGCGACGTCGCTCTGGAACTGCTCGAGCGTGGGTGCCGGGTCGCCGCCGCTCCAGCCGCCGATGCCGATCACGGCCCTGCCGCTGGCCAGCTCCAGGCTCGCCGCCGCCTGCGCGCCCGTGGTCGCGGCGGCCCAGCGCGTGGTGGTGCCTGCCAGCAGCTCGGCCAGTTCGCCGTCGGTGCTCTGTTCACCGGGACCACCCATGCCCATACCGCTGCTCACGGGCCCGGACATGGGAATCGAGCCGCTGTGCGCCTGCGCGGCCGTGGCTCCGGTGTAGGCGAGGGTGCCGAGACCGAGTGTCAGCACCAGGACGGTCGCCAGCGCGGGAACCAGCCTGCGGAACTCGTGCGCGCCCGTCAGCAGCGCCGTCGCCGCGACCACGCCCAGCCCGAGCACGACCCAGCGCAGGACGGGCACGAAGTCGGGTGTGCGGCCGAGCAGGATGCAGGTCCAGATACCGGTGCCCGCCACCATCCCGGCCAGCACCGCCCTCGCCGCGACGTTGTGCCTGCCCAGCCACAGTGCATGGCCCGAGATCGCGACCAGCGCGGCGATCGCGGGCGCCAGCGCCACGGCGTAATACGGGTGCACCGTCCCGCTCATGTAGCTGAGCACCACGCCGGTCACCAGCAGCCAGCCACCCCACAGCACGAGCGAGGCGCGGACGCGGTCGGTGCCCGGAGCGCGCCGCGTGAACCACAGTCCCGCCACGAGTCCGAGCAGTGCCGCGGGCAGCAGCCACGAGATCTCGGTGCCGAAGCTGTCGCCGAACAGGCGCGTCAGCCCGGTCGCGCCGCCGAAGCCGGTGTTGGCGCCGCCGTCACCGCCACCACCGCCGCCCATGTTGCCCTCGCCGCCGACGATCCGGCCGAGGCCGTTGTAACCCAGTGCCAGTTCCAGCAGGCTGTCGCCCTCCGAGCCGCCGATGTAGGGCCGCGAGCCCGAGGGCCACAGCTCCACCAGCGCGACGAACCAGCCCGCCGACACCACCACGGCCGCGGCCGCACCGAACAGGTGCAGCACTCGCCTGCCCAGCGTCGTCGGCGCCGCGAGCAGGTAGGCCAGCGCGAACGCGGGCAGCACCAGAAACGCCTGCAGCATCTTGGTGAGGAAGCCGAACCCGATCGCCACCCCTGCCAGCGCGAGCCAGCGCGGACTCGCCTTCTCGCCGGCCCGCACGACGCAGTACGCGCCGGCGACGAGCAACAGGGTCAGCAGCGCGTCGGGGTTGTTGAACCGGAACATCAGCGCCGACACCGGGGTGAGCGCGAACGCCGCGCCCGCGAGCAGCCCGGCGGCGGGGCCGGACACACGGCGCACCGTCAGGTAGAGCAGCCCCACCGCGGCGACGCCCATGAGCGCCTGCGGCGCGAGCACGGTCCAGCTGGAGAACCCGAAGACCCGCGCGACGGCCGTGGTGACCCACAGCGAGGCGGGCGGCTTGTCGACGGTGAGGACGTTGCCGGAATCGAGCGAGCCGAACAGCCACGCCTTCCAGTCCTGTGTGCCCGCCTGCACGGCGGCCGCGTAGTAGCCGTTGCCGAACCCGGACGCCGACAGGTTCCACAGGTAGAGCACGGCGGTGGCGGCGAGCAGCACCGCCACGCCGGGACGCACCCAGCGCGGCGGACTCTGCGCGACGGTCGTGCGAGGCGCCGGAGCGGCGAGAAGGGCGGTCATGGGGTGGGTTCTCCCTGTCGGTCACGGTCGGTCTGGCGCCGCGGGTGGAACACCCAGCCGCGGAAGAGGAGGAAGCGCAGCACGGTGGCCGCGAGGTTGGCGGCGACGAGCACGGTCAGCTCCGGTGCGACGCCCGGCGCGGTCAGCGCGTGCAGCACCGCGAGCGAGCCGCTGGTGAGCGCGAGCCCGAGTCCGAAGACGACGAGGCCCTCGAACTGGTGTCTCGCCACACCGCCCGTGCCCCGGATGCCGAACGTCAGCCGCCGGTTGGCCGCGGTGTTGCCGATGGCGGTCACCAGCAACGCGAGCAGGTTCGCCGGCTGCGCGCCCATGCCGAGCCGCAGCGCCAGGAACAGCAACAGATAGGCGAGCGTGCTCGCGACTCCGACGGCGGCGAAGCGGACGAGCTGGGTCGGCAGGCTCACGGGCACTCCCGGGGTCTGGACACCGATGGGCCCTCGGCCCAGCTGGTCGCGCAGCCTGCTCACCGGCACGGCTCCCGTCGCCGTGGCGCGGGTGAGCCGCACGATGCCGCGCAGGTCGGCCAGCGCCGTCGACACGATGTCGACGCGTGAGTCGAGATCGTCGACCCAGTCCACCGGCACCTCGTGGATGCGCAGGCCGGAGCGCTGGGCGAGCACGAGTAGCTCGGTGTCGAAGAACCACGCGGTGTCCTGGACGTGGGGGAGCAGTCCGCGGGCCACGTCGGCGCGGATCGCCTTGAAGCCGCACTGCGCGTCGGAGAACCGCGCGGCCAGAGTGCCCCGCAGCAGCAGGTTGTAGCCGCGGGAGATCAGCTCGCGCTTGGGCCCGCGCACCACCCGTGCGCCCCGGGCGAGCCTGCTGCCGATCGCGACGTCGGAGTGGCCGGAGAGCAGTGGCGCGACGAGCGGCGAGAGCGCGGCGAGGTCGGTGGAGAGGTCCACGTCCATGTAGGCGAGCACGCCGGCGTCCGATGTGGACCACACCGTGCGCAGCGCCCGGCCGCGGCCCTTCTCGGCCAGGTGCACCACGGTGACCGGCTCGAACTCGTGCTCGAGCCGCCGCGCGACGTCGAGGGTGGAGTCGGTGCTCGCGTTGTCGGCGATCGTGATGCGGAAGCCGTAGGGGAACGTGGTGCTCAGGTGCGTGTGCAGCCGTCGGATGCAGGGCTCGAGGTCGGCCTCCTCGTTGTGGACGGGGACCACGACATCGAGCACGGTCGCCGTGTCGTCGGTGCCTGCGGAGGGGATCGGGAAGGGCTCCCGGGAGCCGCGCGTCGTGACGGTCATGAACTCACGGTCGGGCGTGGTCCTATGTCGACCATGTGTCTCACCTGTGCGCCCGCTGTGGACCCGCCGTCACAGCGACGACACCGCGCGTGCACAGGGAACGCACAGCGACCGCGTCGAGCGTGGTGGTCATGACCGACGAGCAGCGACAGCAGGGCTGGGGCGACGCGCACCCCGGCGAGAACGAGCGAACCGCGACGACCGAGCGCAGGCGTGGCGGACGGGCTGGCAGAACGGTGGCGGCCGTGGCCATCGCCGCGGGACTCGCGGCGGCGGGCGGCGTGGCAGTGCACGCGGCGAGCGCCGACACCTCGGGCGCGAGCGCGCAGGCGCCTCCCGGCGGTATGGTCGGCTCCGCGCTGCACGGTGAGTACGTCGTGTCCGATGGCGACGGCGGCTACCGAACCGAGCTGACCCAGACGGGCACCGTCACCGCGCTCTCCGGCACCGAGTTGACCGCTGAGAGCGAGGACGGCTACACGAGGACGTACACGGTCGACGCCGCGACGGCGCTCGACGGCATCGCCGACGGCGACACCGTCACGATCGCCGCCACGGCACCCGCCGAGGCGGGTGGCGACGCGGTGCTCGATTCCGTCACGGAGGGCGGCCGTCAGGCCACTCCGGGCCAGGGCACGGCGGGTCCCGACGGTGCGCCGCCCCGCCGGGACGACGACGAGAGCGCGCCAATAGAAGGGTGAGCGCGGACCCGTGCTCGAGCAGCTGGCTCTCTGGCCTAGACTCGGACATCGGTCCCCTCCTGACCTGCGGTCGGTGGGCCGACCCCAGATACCGATATACCGTCCCGGCTAGGAGAAAACGTTGAAGAGCACCGTCGAGCAGCTGAGCCCGACACGCGTGAAGATCAATGTCGAGGTGCCGTTCGACGAGCTCAAACCGAACTTCGACCGCGCCTACCGCAAGATCGCTCAGCAGGTCAGGATTCCCGGTTTCCGTCCGGGCAAGGCCCCGGCCCGCGTTCTCGAGAGCCGGATCGGCCGTGCCCCGGTGCTCGACGAGGTCGTCAACGAGGTCATTCCGGCCAAGTACATGGAGGCCGTGCGGTCCGGTGACGTCCGCACGCTCGGCCAGCCCGACTTCGAGGTGACCAAGCTCGAGGACCGCGAGGTGCTCGAGTTCAGCGCCGAGGTCGACGTGCGCCCGGAGATCACCCTCCCCGACCTCGCCGACATCGAGGTGAGCGTCGACGACGTCGAGCTCTCCGAGGACGAGGTCGCCGAGCAGCTCGACGAGCTGCGCGCCCGCTTCGGCACCCTCACCGGCGTCGACCGTCCCGCCGAGACCGGCGACTTCGTGTCGCTCGACCTGGCGGCGACCGTCGACGGCGAAGAGGTGCCCGACGCCTCGACGTCCGGCCTGTCCTACGAGATCGGCTCCGGCCAGCTCGTCGACGGCATCGACGAGGCGATCGTGGGCGCGACCGAGGGCGAGACCAAGACGTTCACCACCAAGCTGGTGGCCGGTGAGCACACCGGCAAGGACGCCGAGGTCAGCGTCACGGTCAACAGCATCAAGCAGCGCGAGCTGCCCGAGGCCGACGACGAGTTCGCCCAGCTCGCCAGCGAGTTCGACACCATCGACGAGCTCAAGGACGACCTGCGCGAGCGGCTCGGCCGCATGAAGAAGATGCAGCAGGGTGTCGAGGCCAGGGACAAGGTCCTCGACGCGCTGCTGGAGCGCGTGGACGTGCCGCTGCCGGAGAAGGTTCTCGAGTCCGAGATCTCCAACCGCAAGCACGACGCGATCCACCCGTTCGACCACGACGAGGACGCCTTCAAGGCCTCGCTGGAGGCCCAGGGCGGCAACGCCGAGGAGTGGGAGAACGAGATCCGCACCGAGGCCGAGAAGTCGGTCCGGACCCAGCTGCTGCTCGACACCGTCGCGGACGACAAGAACGTCCAGGTGAACGATGCGGAGCTGACCGAGCGGATCATCTACCAGGCGCAGCGCTTCGGCGTCAGCCCCGACGAGTACGTGCAGCGGGCCCAGCAGTCGGGCCAGCTCGGCGCCATCTTCGCGGACGTGCGCCGCGGCAAGGCGCTGGCGTCGGTGGTGCGCGGCACCACGGTCGTCGACTCCTCGGGCAACGCCATCGACCTCGAGGAGCTGTTCGGCCCCGAGGAGGCGGACGCGGACGCGCAGGCCGATGACGCTGCCGAGGCCGTCGAGGCCACCGAGCAGTCGGCAGACGACGACACCCAGGCCGGTGAGACCGGGGTCACCGAGGACGAGGCCGCGACCCCGAACAAGTGACCCATTCTCATGCTCTGAGCGAACTCGGGCGGTGTCAGGCATTCTGCACCGCCCGAGTTCGTTAGGGTCGGTTGCAAGATCTGAGACTTCTGAAAAGGCAGGCAGACGTGACGCAGCACATGCCAGAGGGGCGTACCAGCACCGCGGGGCTCAACCTGACCGACTCGGTGTACGAGCGGCTGCTGCAGGAGCGCATCGTGGTGCTGGGGTCCGAGGTCAATGACGAGGTCGCCAACCGCATCACTGCGCAGCTGCTGCTGCTCGCCGCGGAGGACTCCCAGTCGGACATCCGCTTCTACATCAACTCGCCGGGCGGCTCGGTGACCGCCGGTTTCGCGATCTACGACACGATGCAGCTCATCGAGCCGGACGTGGCGACCTACGCGATGGGCATGGCGGCCTCGATGGGGCAGTTCCTGCTCTCGTCGGGCACGCCGGGCAAGCGCTACGCGCTGCAGCACGCGCGGATCCTCATGCACCAGCCTTCGGCGGGTGTCGGCGGTACCGCCTCCGACATCGCCATCCAGGCCGAGGTGTTCGGGAAGTGGAAGCAGGAGCTCGCGCGGATCACGGCGGACCAGACGGGCCAGAGCGTGGAGCAGATCCTCGCCGACGGTGACCGCGACCGCTGGTTCACCTCCGACGAGGCCAAGGACTACGGCTTCGTCGACCAGGTGCTGACCCGCGAGAACCCGCACCCGAACTCGAACTCGAACTCGAACTGACCGGGCAGTAGGAGGAGCAAGATCATGAACAACTCGTACCTTCCGCATTCCCGGTACGTGCTGCCCTCGTATGTGGAGCGCACCAGCTACGGGATCAAGGAGTCCAACCCGTACAACAAGCTGTACGAGGAGCGCATCATCTTCCTCGGTGTGCAGGTGGACGACGCGTCGGCCAACGACGTCATGGCCCAGCTGCTGCACCTCGAGCACGAGGACCCGGACCGCGACATCACGATGTACATCAACTCGCCCGGTGGCTCGTTCACCGCGCTGATGGCCATCTACGACACCATGCAGTACGTGCGCCCCGACATCACCACCGCATGCCTGGGCCAGGCTGCCTCGGCCGCCGCGGTGCTGCTGGCGGCGGGCACCAAGGGCAAGCGCCTCGCGCTGCCCAACGCCAGGGTGCTGATCCACCAGCCCGCCACCGAGGGCACCTACGGCCAGGTGTCGGACCTGGAGATCCAGGCCAACGAGATCCAGCGGGTGCGCCGCCTCATGGAGGTCACCCTGGCCAAGCACACCAACAAGACGCCCGACGAGGTCAAGGCCGACATCGAGCGCGACAAGATCCTCACGCCGGAAGCGGCCAAGGAGTACGGCATCATCGACGAGGTGCTGCCCTACCGCAAGGCCTCCTCCCCGCAGATCTGAGGTCACGGCACCGGACCAACGGGTGGGTGCGTGTCGGGCGACGACACGCACCCACCCGCCGGGCTATGGTGACCCGCACGCCCGGAATTACCGTTGGTCCTCCCGCCGGGCGCTTCGGGCGGGTACCGTCATTGGCAGCGCTTCGGCCCCACCTTCGCGTAGGGGCCGGCGACACGAATCAGGTGCACCTGGGGCACCGGAGGGGACGAGGTCAGCGGTCATGGCACGGATCGGCGACGGCGGAGACCTGCTGAAGTGTTCTTTCTGCGGGAAGAGCCAAAAACAGGTGAAGAAGCTCATCGCCGGACCAGGCGTTTACATCTGCGATGAGTGCATCGACCTCTGCAACGAGATCATCGAGGAAGAGCTGGCCGAGGCGGGCGACGTCAAGCTCGACGAGCTGCCCAAGCCGGCTGACATCCACGATTTCCTCGAGCAGTACATCATCGGCCAGAACGACGCCAAGAAGTCGCTCGCGGTCGCGGTGTACAACCACTACAAGCGCATCCAGTCCGAGAACAAGTCGGCCGGCCCCAAGGACTCCAAGGACGAGCCGGTCGAGCTCGCCAAGTCCAACATCCTGATGCTCGGGCCCACCGGGTGCGGCAAGACCTACCTCGCGCAGACGCTGGCGAAGCTGCTGAACGTTCCGTTCGCGATCGCCGACGCCACCGCGCTCACCGAGGCGGGCTATGTCGGCGAGGACGTCGAGAACATCCTCCTCAAGCTGATCCAGGCCGCCGACTACGACGTGAAGCGCGCCGAGACCGGCATCATCTACATCGACGAGGTCGACAAGATCGCCCGCAAGTCCGAGAACCCCTCCATCACGAGGGACGTGTCGGGCGAGGGTGTGCAGCAGGCGCTGCTGAAGATCCTGGAGGGCACCACCGCCTCGGTGCCGCCGCAGGGCGGGCGCAAGCACCCGCACCAGGAGTTCATCCAGATCGACACCACCAACGTGCTGTTCATCGTGGCCGGTGCGTTCGCGGGCCTCGAGAAGATCATCAACGATCGCATCGGCAAGCGCGGCCTCGGCTTCGGTGCGGAGATCCGCACCAAGCGCGAGATCGAGGAGAGCGACGTCTTCGCCGACACCATGCCCGAGGACCTGATCAAGTTCGGGCTCATCCCGGAGTTCATCGGCAGGCTCCCGGTCGTGGCGAACGTGACCAGCCTCGACAAGCCGTCGCTGGTGAAGATCCTCACCGAGCCGCGCAACGCGCTGATCAAGCAGTACAAGAAGCTGTTCGAGCTGGACAACGTCGAGCTGGAGTTCACCAAGACCGCGCTCGAGGCGATCGCCGACCAGGCCCTGCTGCGGGGCACCGGCGCTCGTGGTCTGCGCGCGATCATGGAAGAGGTCCTGCAGCCGGTGATGTACGACATCCCGAGCCGCGACGACGTCGCCAAGGTCGTGATCACCGAACAGACCGTGCGCGAGAACGTGAACCCCACGATCGTCTCGCGTCAGCCGTCGCGCAGGCAGCGCAGCGAGCGCGGCGAGAAGTCCGCCTGAGCGGGGCTGACATCCGTCGATGAGCTCCTCTCCGCAGCCGGCGCCGGGCCGGCCGCAGCAGGCGGCCGCACCGGCGCTCGGTGACGCGGCGGAACGTCTGGTGGCGCTGCTGCGCCTGCGTCATCCCCGGGTGCATCTGGGGACCCTCATCGTGCTGGGCGTGCTCGTGGCCGTGTGCGTGGCCGCGACGCTGACCCGGCTCTCGCCGTTGCCGCTGCTGCCGCTGGCTCCGTTCGCCGTCGCGGCACTCGCGGCGTGGCGGGCACGCTCCGCGGGTACTGACCGTCAGCTGCTCGGCTGGTCGGTGTCGGCCGCACTCGCGACGGCCGTCGGCTTCTGGGTCCTGTCCCTCGTCGGCCGAATTCTCTGAACGAGGGTTTCACTCGATCGGCCAGTGGATACTCTCGATTCGACGACATGCGTCGAACGAAGAGGACGCAAGCTGTGACGACGATTCGCGAGACGGACCCGGGCGCTTTTTCGCACCCGGCGTTGTTCTACCGCGACGAGACGAGCCTGCTGGCGGGCACGGTCCCGTTCGTGCGCGACGGGCTCGCCGCCGGTGAGTCCGTGGCCGTGGCTGTACCCGAGGCCAACCTGGGCGTCATCGAGCGAGCGCTCGGCAGTGCGGCGAGCCAGGTGCTGCTGGTCGACATGAGCGAGGCGGGCCGCAATCCCGGGCGGATCATCCCCGGGGTGCTGCGGGCCTTCGCCGATGGCCACGACGGACCCGTCCGCATCATCGGTGAGCCCGTCTGGCCCGGCCGCACCGACGAGGAGTACGCGGCCTGCGTGCAGCACGAGGCGCTGATCAACGCGGCCTTCGCCGGAACGTCCACGACGATCCTCTGCCCGTACGACGCGGCGCGGCTGGCGGCGACGACGCTCGCCGACGCCGAGGCCACGCACCCGGTCGTGATCGGCTCGGACGGCGCCAGGACGAGCGAGCGTTTCGACCCGGACGCGATGTTGTCGCGCCACAACGAACCGCTGGAGGCTCCGCCAGACGCGGTCTCGATGGGCTTCGAGGTCGGAGACCTCGCCAAGGCCCGCCAGGTCGCGGCCGACTTCGCGGCGGAAGCCGGGCTGGCGACGGATCGGGTGCAGGACCTCACGCTCGCCGTGGGCGAGCTGACCGGCAACAGCGTGCAGCACGGCGGTGGTGGCGGGCTGCTGCGGGTGTGGGCCGACCGGACCCACGTGGTCTGCGAGGTCGAGGACGCCGGCTGCTTCACCGACCCGCTGGCCGGGCGGCGCCCCGTGCCGCTGCACCAGGTGGGCGGCAGGGGCCTGCTCCTGGTCAACCACGTCGTCGACCTCGTGCGCACCCACCGCACCGCCGACGGTCACGTCTTCCGCGTGTACCTGCGTCTGCCGGAGGCGGCCGCGCACTCCTAGTCGGTGCGCCGCTCGGGCGTGTGCTTGCCGAGGAACGAGATCAGACCGGGTGTGGCGGTGCGGAAGAACCGGCCGCTGTGCCCGCCGCGCGCGGTGTAGCCGATCTCGGGCCGGGACTTGCGGATGAACTCCCGCACGCCCTCGATGAACGGGTCCTGCTCCCCGCACCAGACCGCTGTGGGCACGTGGCGCGTGGTGTCGAGGTGCAGCAGCGGGTCCATCGACGCCCAGTCGGCCTTGTCGTCGAAGGCCTTGCGCTTGCGCATCTTGCTCCACGAGGTGAGCAACGCCGGCGAGATCGCGGCGATCGCGTCGACGGGATCGCCCTGCTCGCCGCGCCTGCGCGCGTACAGGAACGCGCCGAACCCGCCCATGGAGGTGCCCGTGGCCGCGAACGGCAGGCCCTTCGCGCCGCCGAGGCCACGTTCGCGCAGCCACCTCGGTACCTCGTCGAGCAGCATGCCCAGCGGGTCGTCGCCCTCGGCGTGCTCGTGCCAGTAGCTGTTGCCGCCGTCGACGGCGATGAAGCCGTAGGACGGTACGGCGCCGCGCTCGACCTGCTTGCCCAGCCGGTAGGCCAGCCCCGGAGCGGCCGCGTTGCGAGCGGAGCCGCTGCGGCCGTGCAGCAGTACCGACACCGGCATTCCCTCGGGCGGCTCTCTGGACGGCAGGACCAGCGCCACGTCGACCTCCCGGCCCCTCGCCCGGGAGTAGATCCGCTCGACCCTGGTGATGCCGGGGCCGGTGAGCACGGAGGGGTACGCGGAACTGGCCGAGCGGCTCAGCGCGTGGAGGACGCGGTCGGGGGAGCGGTCGATCAGGCCCGCGGTCACCGCGCCCGCGACGCCGGTGCCCGCGGCGGCCAGCAACAGGCTGCGCCTGCTCAGACCACCTGGTGGCCGGTGCCCCTGACTGTCCTCCGGTGGTGGCACGGCTCCTCCCTCCGGCCGGCTTCAGTTCTCGACGACCCTCTTCTCTCCGGTGTAGAGATTCATGCTCTCCCCGCGCAAGAACCCGACGAGTGACATCCCGTTCTCCTCGGCGAGTTCCACCGCCAGTGACGACGGTGCGGAGACCGCGGCCAGCAGCGGCATACCCGCCATCGCGGCCTTCTGAACCAGCTCGAACGACGCCCGGCCCGACACGAGCAGGCCGCAGTCGGACAGGGGGATCCGGCCCTCCAGCAGCGCCCAGCCGAGCACCTTGTCGACGGCGTTGTGCCTGCCGACGTCCTCGCGCACGACCAGCAGCGTGCCGTCCGGAGTGAACAGACCCGCCGCGTGCAGACCGCCGGTCGCGGCGAACACGCGCTGCTTCTCGCGCAGCGCGTCGGGCAGTCCGGCGAGCACGCTGGTGGTGACGCTGAACGGCGAGCCGGAGGGATCGAACCGGGTGCGCAGTTTCACCGCGTCCAGCGCGGCCTTGCCGCAGACCCCGCAGGAGGACGTGGTGTAGAAGTTGCGCTCCACACCCGTGTCGGGCGGCGGCACGCCCTCGGCGAGCGCGAGGTCGAGCACGTTGTAGGTGTTGCGGCCGGTGTCGTCGACGCTGTCGCAGTAGCGGGCCGTGAGGATGTCCTCCCGGGAGCCGATGACGCCCTCGGAGAGCAGGAACCCGTGGGCCAGCTCGACGTCGTGGCCGGGTGTGCGCATCGTCACCGCCAGCGCCTTGCCCGAAACTCTCAGTTCCAGCGGCTCCTCGGCGGCGAGCGCGTCGGGCCTGCGACGTTGCCCGTCAGGGCCGAGTTTGCTAACCGGTCTGCGTACGGTCACCCTGCCCATCGGAGATCACTCCCACCCGATCGACGTTCGACAGCCCTTTGCTGCGAGCGCGTACTTGCTGTAATACATTCTCCGCCAAGCGAAGGCTTTTCATCCTTTTGCCAGTATTCAGTGTACGGAGGTGCCGTAGTGGCACTCGGCTTCCTTGACCGCTCTCACAGCATCGCATCACCCACCTGGAGCCGATGGCTGGTTCCCCCGGCCGCTCTGTCGGTACACCTGGCCATCGGACAGGTCTACGCCTGGAGCGTGTTCAAGCCGCCGCTGGAGGAGAGCCTTGGCCTCTCCGGAACGCAGAGCGCGCTGCCGTTCCAGCTCGGCATCGTGATGCTCGGTCTCTCGGCGGCGTTCGGCGGCACGCTCGTGGAGCGCAACGGCCCCCGCTGGGCGATGTTCGTCTCGATGACGTGCTTCTGCACCGGCTTCTTCGTCTCGGCGCTCGGCGTGGCCACGTCGCAGTACTGGCTGGTGGTGCTCGGCTACGGCGTCATCGGCGGT
Organism: Prauserella cavernicola; assembly: GCF_016595675.1. Classification (GTDB taxonomy): domain Bacteria; phylum Actinomycetota; class Actinomycetes; order Mycobacteriales; family Pseudonocardiaceae; genus Prauserella_A; species Prauserella_A cavernicola. The sequence continues at coordinate 247,362 of NZ_JAENJH010000004.1, forward strand.
ATCGGGCTCGGGATCGGTTACATCTCACCGGTGTCGACGCTGATGAAGTGGTTCCCCGACCGCCCCGGCATGGCCACCGGCATCGCCATCATGGGCTTCGGCGGCGGCGCGCTCATCGCGTCGCCGTGGTCGAGCCAGATGCTCGACTCCTTTGGTGCGACCACCAGCGGGATCGCCACGGCGTTCCTCGTGCACGGCCTGGTGTACCTCGTCTTCATGTCGATGGGTGTGCTGCTGGTGCGGGTGCCCGCCGACGGCTGGAAGCCCGCGGGCTGGAAGCCGGGCAATGGCGGCACCGGCAAGATGATCACCACGGCGAACGTCTCGGCCAACAACGCCATCAAGACGCCGCAGTTCTGGCTGCTCTGGGTGATCCTGTGCTTCAACGTCACCGCGGGCATCGGCATCCTCGAGAAGGCCTCGCCGATGATCACGGAGTTCTTCCGCGAGACCTCGACGCCGGTCGGCGCGGCGGCCGCGGCGGGCTTCGTCGCACTGCTCTCGCTCACCAACATGCTCGGCCGTTTCGTGTGGTCGTCCACATCGGACATCGTCGGACGGCGCAACATCTACCGGCTCTACCTCGGTGTCGGCGCGTTGCTGTACCTGGTCATCGCGCTCACCACCAACAGCTCGACGTTCGTGTTCGTGTTGTCGGCCATGGTGATCCTGTCGTTCTACGGCGGCGGGTTCGCCACGATCCCGGCCTACCTCAAGGACCTCTTCGGCACCTACCAGGTGGGCGCGATCCACGGCAGGCTGCTCACGGCGTGGTCGGCGGCCGGTGTGCTGGGCCCGCTGATCGTCAACGCGATCGCCGACAGCCAGGAGGCGGCGGGCAAGGAGGGCCCGGCCCTCTACTCGACGTCGCTGTTCATCATGATGGGCCTGCTGATCGTCGGCTTCGTCGCCAACGAACTGGTGCGCCCGGTCAACTCGAAGTTCCACGAGCCCTCCGTCGACCAGGCGGCCACCGTGGGCAAGGAGGCGAAGTGAGCGAGACACCCGAGTCACAGACCTCGCAGACCCCGCAGGCGCCACAGCGCAGGACGCCGTTGCTCGTCCTCGTCTGGTTGTGGGTGGGCGTGCCCTTCGTCTACGGGCTCTACGAGCTGTTCCAGAAGGTCGTGCAGCTCTTCGGCGGCTGACGCTGCCCGCGACGATCAGCGTCTTGCCAATTCGTTAGCGAACCGAAAGACTGGCGGACGTTGCCTGGCGCTGGGGAGGTTCGTGTGGTCGCGCGGCGTTCTGCTCGTCGGGTCCTGCTGGTGCTGATGCTGGCGCTGGTGCTGCCCACGCTCACCGTTCCCGCGCAGGCGGGCACGCCCTCGGCCCACCGCGATCCCGGCTACGTCGAACACGGCGCGACCGCGGCCGCCGCCGGGACCGCCCACTCGCCGGTCGCCGCCCACGGTGTGAACCACCGGGGCGGCGACCGGGAGGGCTACCCACGCCGGACCGAGCTGCGGGTCTTTCCCACCGACGCCGGCGACAAGGCCGTCAAGCTCGGCCTGCTTCCGTACCACGACCTCGCTCCCGCGCTGAACGATCTGCAGGCCCGCAGCGACCGGGTGTCGGCCGAGGTCATCGGACAGAGCACGCTCGGCCGCGATCTCTACCTCGTGACGGTCACGGCCCCGGAGACGCCGGAGCAGGCGCGGCAACAGGACCGCTGGCGCGAGCGGATCGAGAACGACCCGGCCGCCGCGGCGAAGGACTCCCGGCTCGCGCGCGACTACAAGGCGCCCGTGTGGATCAACGCCAACATCCACGGCGACGAGTGGGAGGGCACCGACGGCGCCATGCGCGTGATCGAGGACCTCGCCACCACCACCGACCCCGCCGAGGTCCGGCTGCTCGACAGCACGCGCGTCTACTTCACCGTCACCAACAACCCGGACGGGCGGGTGGCGGGAACGCGGGCCAACGCGGCCGGTTTCGACGTCAACCGCGACCACATCACCTCGACCCAGCCGGAGTCGAAGGCGGTGCGCGACGTCGTGATCGGCACGCAGCCGCTGGTGATGCTCGACGAGCACGGCTACACCGGCACCACGCTGATCGAGCCGGGAACGCCGCCGCACGGCCAGAACTACGAGTACGACCTCTACCTCAAGCACGCCTACGAGAACGCGCTCGGCATGGAGAAGGCCATCGCGGAGCTCGGGCACCCCGAGACCGCGCGCGCCGACATCCCGTTCCGCGACTTCCCTCCTGGCGAGTGGGACGACTGGCCGCCGATCTTCACGCCCATGTACGCGATCTACCACGGCGCGGTGGGCCACACGGTCGAGGTGCCGCTGCGCGTCAACCGCACCGAGTACGACACGCTGCCGGTGGAGGAGCTGCGCCGTCGCTCGGCGATCAACACCGACGTCGCCGCGGCCACGATCTCCGCGGGCATCGCCTACGCCGAGGACAACCGGCGCGAGCTGATCGCCGACCAGATCGAGGTGTTCCGCCGCGGCTGGGAGGGGGAGTCGCAACGCGAGATCCCCGACGGCTACGTGCCCGGCTTCGGCGAGGAGGACCGCTACTCCGCCGAGTTCCCGCGCGCCTACGTCATTCCCGCTGGCACGGCGCAGCGCTCGGCGCCCGCGGCGGCGCGGCTGGTCGATCACCTCGTCGCCAACGACGTCCGCGTGACGCGCGCGAAGCACGCGTTCCGGCTCTCGGGCCGGAACCATGCCGCTGGTTCCTACGTGGTCGACATGCGCCAGCCCAAGCGCGGGCTCGCCAACGTGATCCTCGCCGACGGCAAGGACATCTCCGCCGACGTGCCCCGGATGTACGACATCTCCGGCTGGAGCCACGGGCTGCTCTGGGGCGCGACCGTGGACGCCTCGCGCTCCCAGGCGCCGAAGGTCAGGACCACTCCGGTGCCGGCAGCCTCGCCCACGGGCTCGGTGGACGCGCCGCGCGGCAAGGACCTCGCGCTGCGGGTCGTCGACGGCAAGGACGTCCAGGCCGTGAACTTCCTGGCGGGGCAGGACATCGCTCTGCACCGCCGCGACGACGGCACCGTGCTGGTGCCCGCGTCGGCGCGTCGGCAGGTGGAGACGGCGGCCGAGCGCTTCGGCGTCCGGTTCACGCGGGCCGGTCCCGGCGAGCGAGGCACGCCGCTGCCCGCGCCCGTCGTGGCCGCGTCGGCGTCGGCGGACGAGCTGTTCGTGTTGCGGGAGCTGGGATTCGACGTCCGTCCCGTGTCGACACAAGCGCTGGAGGACGGCTTCGATCTCACCGAGGTCGGCACGCTGTTCGTGTCGGCGGGGCTGTCGTACACGGGACTGAGCGATGCGGCGCGGGGGCGGCTCGACGACTTCCTCGCCGACGGCGGGGTGGTCACCAGGGGCGCGGCGGGCGCGACGTTCAACGAGGAGGCCGGGCTACTGCCGGTCACCACGGTCGCGGGGCGCTCCGACGCGAACGGTGTGGTCGCGGTCAGCGGAGTCCAGGGCGTGCTCGGTGGTGCCGCACCGGAGCACTCGTTCGTGTACTCCCCGCTGTGGTTCACCGAACTCGGTGAAGGCGTGGTCGCCGAGCAGCGCTACGGCGAGGGCAACCCGCTCGTCGCGGGGCACTGGCTGCCGGGCGACGACGGCAACGGCCCCGCGCAGGCGGCTGGAGAGGCCTCTGTGGTGTCCGGTGTGGCCGGAGCGCGCACCGTGCTCTTCGGCACCGAGCCGCTGTTCCGAGGCCACCCCAAGGGGCTCTACGGCCACGTGGCACAGGCGCTGTACTGGACCGCGGCGGGTTGAGGCTTTTCCCTGCGCGGTGGCCCCCCGCCACTTAGGCTGCGGGAATGCTGATCGCCGAGGACCTGCTGCTGCTCGTGTTCGACGACGAGGAGGGCAAGCCGCTCGCCGGGGTGAACAATCTCGAGTACTCGCTGGCCGGTGCCCTGCTGATCGAGCTGGCCATGCTCGGCCGCGTCGACGTCACCGACGAGTCCGATGACGGCAAACAGGGCAGGCTCGTCCTCCGCGACTCCTCGCCGACCGGGAACGAGGCGCTGGACATCGCGCTCGAGACGATCGCCAAGGTCGAGGGACGCAAGCCCAAGGACGCCGTCTCGCCGCTGTCCGACGGCGGCAAGCTGTCGGGCAGGCTGCTCGCCGGGCTCGCCGACCGCGGTGTGCTGCGCCGCGAGCAGGGCAAGGTGCTCAAGCTCTTCCCCGTCACCCGCTGGCCCGCGGAGGACTCCCGGCACGAGGAGGCGACCCGCGCGGAGCTGGAGCGCGTCCTGGTGCACGGCGCCGAGCCCGCCGAACGCACCGGCGCGCTGATCTCGCTGCTCGCCGGCATGGGCGTGACCAAGCGGATCGTCGAGGGACCGGACCAGAAGCTCATCGAGAGCAGGGCCAAGGAGATCGCCGAGGGCAACTGGGCGAGCGAGGCCATGCGCAAGGCCGTCGAGCAGGTGACCGCGGCGGTGATGATCGCGGTGTTCGTGCCCGCGATCGTCACGACCACCACCGCCACCTGAGGCTCACCCACGCGCGGTGAAGGGCACCTTTACTGCGTTCAACGCAGTAAAGGTGCCCTTCACCGCGGTCAGTGGGCTCGTTCGAGGCGGATGACGATCGCCTTCGAGACGGGGGTGTTGGACTTCTTCGCCACCGAGTCCAGTGGCACCAGCGCGTTCGCCTCGGGGAAGTACGCCGCCGCGCAGCCTCTGGCCGTCGGGTAGGCGACCACGCGGAACCGCTCGGCCCTGCGCTCGGTGTCGGACCACTCGGACACCAGGTCCACCAGCTCGCCGTCGGCGAAGCCCAGCTCGGTCAGGTCCTCGGGGCTCACGAACACCACGCGGCGGCCGTCCTCGACACCGCGGTAGCGGTCGGAGAGGCCGTAGATCGTGGTGTTGTACTGGTCGTGGCTGCGCAGCGTCTGCAGCAGGAGCCTGCCCTCCGGCGCCGAGGGGTACTCCAGCTCGTTGACGCCGAACATCGCCTTGCCGGTGAGCGTCCCCGTGAACTCGCGGGAGTCGCGCGGTGGGTTGGGCAGCACGAAGCCGTCGGGCTGGCGCACCTTGGTGTTGTAGTCGTCGCAGCCGGGCACCACGCGCGCGATGCGCTCGCGGATGGCGTCGTAGTCGTTCTCGAAGGAGCGCCACGGCACGGTGTGGTCCTCGCCGAACACGGCGCGGGCGAGCCTGCAGAGGATGGCGACCTCCGAGAGCAGGTGCTCGCTCGCCGGGGCGATCCTGCCGCGCGACGAGTGCACCGCCGACATGGAGTCCTCCACCGTCACGAACTGCTCGCCGCCCGCCTGGACGTCGCGTTCGGTGCGGCCCAGCGTCGGCAGGATCAGCGCGGCGCGGCCGTGCACCACGTGCGAGCGGTTGAGCTTGGTCGACACGTGCACGGTCAGCTCGCACGAGCGCAGCGCGCGCTCGGTGAGGTCGGTGTCCGGCGTGGCCGAGGCGAAGTTACCGCCGACCGCGAAGAAGACCTTGCCCTTGCCGTCGCGCATCGCGCGGATCGAGTCCACGACGTCGAGACCGTGGTCCCGCGGCACCGGGATGCCGAACTCCTGTTCCAGCGCCGCCAGGAACGACTCCGGCATCTTCTCCCAGATGCCCATCGTGCGGTCGCCTTGCACGTTCGAGTGACCTCGCACGGGGCACAGGCCCGCGCCGGGCTTGCCGATCATGCCGCGCAGCAGCGCGAGATTGGCGACCTCCTCGATGGTGGGCACCGCGTGCTTGTGCTGCGTCAGGCCCATCGCCCAGCAGTAGATGGTGCGCTTCGACTCGGCGATCATGCCCGCGACCTTGGCGATCTGCTCCCGCGAGAGCCCGGTCGCGCGGTCGACCTCGTCCCAGTCGAGCTGGCCGACCTGCTTGGCGTAGTCGGCGAAGTCGAAGGTCGAGTTCTCGATGAAGTCGGTGTCGAGCACGGTGCCCGGCGCCGCGTCCTCCCAGGACAGCAGCAGGTTGCCGATCGCCTGGAACAGCGCCAGGTCGCCGCCGAGGCGGATCTGGCAGAACTCGTCGGCCAGCGGGCTGCCCTTGCCGACGACGCCGCGCACGTTCTGCGGGTTCTTGAACCGCAGCAGGCCCGCCTCGGGCAGCGGGTTGACGGCGATCACCTTGGCGCCCTTGGCCTTGGCCTCCTCCAGCGCCGAGAGCATCCTCGGGTGGTTGGTGCCGGGGTTCTGCCCGACCACCACGATCAGGTCGGCCTCGTGGACGTCGGCGAGCGACACCGTGCCCTTGCCGATGCCGGTGGAGCGCGACAGCGCCGCGCCCGACGACTCGTGGCACATGTTGCTGCAGTCGGGCAGGTTGTTGGTGCCGTAGGAACGCACCAGCAGCTGGTACAGGAACGCGGCCTCGTTGCTGGTGCGGCCCGAGGTGTAGAAGATCGCCTCGTTGGGGTCGGACAGCTCACCGAGCTTGTCGGCGGTGAGGCGGAACGCGTCGTCCCACGAGATCGGCTCGTAGTGCGTGGCCCCCTCGCGCAGCACCATCGGCTGCGTCAGACGCCCCTGCTGGCCCAGCCAGTAGTCTGTTTTGTCCGCGAGATCGTCGATCGAGTGCTGTGCGAAGAACTCAGGGCCGACGCGGCGCTTGGTGGCCTCCTCGGCCACGGCCTTGGCGCCGTTCTCGCAGAACTCGGCGAACTTGCGCTTCTCGCCGTCGGCCTCCCTGGGCTCCGGCCAGGCGCAGCCGGGGCAGTCGTAGCCCTCGCGCTGGTTGAGCAGGCGCAGGGTGCGGACCGTACGGCCGGTCCCCATCTGCTCCCATCCCCGCAGCAGCGAGACCGCCACTCCGGGAATGCCGGCCGCCCATTCCTTGGGCTTGCCGACTTCCAGCTCGTTCTCGTTCACGTCGTGCTGCGGTGCTTGTCGTGCCACGTCCGCCATTGTCGGCTCCACGGCTCCGGCTCGCGCCGACACGAAGGTGTCTGCTTGCTCACACCCCCGGCAGTGCCGCGCGGTGAGCGCGTGCCTACGCCGGTGACGATCGGGAATCGACGGTTCGTAGACTGGGTTGTTGTGACGGAGAACGCGCCCCAGCAGCACACCGACCTGCCCAACGCCTGGAACCCGGCCGACGAAGAGGCCGACCTGTACCAGCGCTGGGTAGACGCGGGCTACTTCACCGCCGACGCGTCGTCGGACAAGCCGCCGTTCACGATCGTGCTGCCCCCGCCGAACGTCACCGGCAGCCTGCACATGGGCCATGCCCTCAACCACACGGTGATGGACGCGCTCACGCGCCGTCGCCGGATGCAGGGCTACGAGGTGCTGTGGCTGCCCGGCATGGACCACGCGGGCATCGCCACCCAGAACGTGGTGGAGCGCCAGCTCGCCAACGAGGGCCTCTCGCGCCACGACCTGGGCCGCGAGCGCTTCGTCGAGCGCGTCTGGGAGTGGAAGGCCGAGTACGGCGGCAAGATCCTCGACCAGATGCGCAGGCTCGGTGACGGCGTCGACTGGTCGCGCGAGCGGTTCACGATGGACGAGACCCTCTCGCGTGCCGTCCAGACGATGTTCAAGAAGCTCTACGACGACGACCTCATCTACCGCGCCGAGCGCATCATCAACTGGTGCCCGCGCTGCCACACCGCGCTGTCGGACATCGAGGTGGAGCACTCCGACGACGACGGTGAGCTCGTCTCGATCCGCTACGGCGAGGGCGACAACGCGATCGTGGTGGCCACCACCCGGGCGGAGACGATGCTCGGCGACACCGCCGTGGCCGTGCACCCCGAGGACAAGCGCTACGCCCATCTGATCGGCACCGAGGTGGAGCTGCCGCTCACTGGCCGTCGCATCCCGATCGTGGCCGACGAGCACGTCGACCCCGCGTTCGGCACCGGCGCCGTGAAGGTCACGCCCGCGCACGACCCGAACGACTTCGAGATCGGCAGGCGGCACAACCTGCCGATGCTGTCCATCATGGACGAACGTGCGGCGATCACCGCGCACGGACCGTTCGAGGGCATGGACCGGTTCGAGGCCAGGCCCGCCGTGGTCGCCGCCCTGCGCGAACAGGGCCGGATCGTGGCCGAGAAGCGCCCGTACGTCCACGCCGTCGGTCACTGCTCGCGCTGCGACACCGTGGTGGAGCCGCGGCTGTCGCTGCAGTGGTGGGTCAACGTCGAGCCGCTGGCCCGCGCCGCCGGCGACGCCGTGCGCGACGGCCGTACCCAGGTCCACCCGCCGGAGCTGGCCAAGCGCTACTTCGACTGGGTCGACAACATGCACGACTGGACCATCTCGCGCCAGCTGTGGTGGGGGCACCGGATCCCGGTCTGGTACGGCCCCGACGGCGAGACCGTGTGCGTCGGCCCCGACGAGCAGCCGCCCTCCGGCGAGGGCTGGTACCAGGACCCCGACGTGCTGGACACGTGGTTCTCGTCGGGCCTGTGGCCCTTCTCCACGATGGGCTGGCCGGAGAACTCCGCCGACCTGGCGAAGTTCTATCCCACCAGCGTGCTCTCCACCGGCTACGACATCCTCTTCTTCTGGGTCGCCAGGATGATGATGTTCGGCGTCTACGCGATGGACGAGGTCCAGCCCTTCGACCACATCTACCTGCACGGGCTGATCCGCGACGCGAGCGGCAAGAAGATGTCGAAGTCGCGCGGAAACGTGATCGACCCGCTGGACTGGATGGACCGCTTCGGCGCCGACGCCACGCGCTTCACCCTGGCCAGGGGCGCCAACCCCGGTTCGGACATGGCGCTGGCGGAGGAGTGGGCCGCGGGCTCGCGCAACTTCTGCACGAAGCTGTGGAACGCCACCAGGTTCGCGATCATGAACGGCGCCACGGTGGCCACGCCGCTGCCCGCCGTCGAGGATCTCACCGAGGCCGACCGCTGGATCCTCGGCAGGCTCTCGACTGTGGTGTCCGAAGTGGACGAGCTGCTGGAGGACTTCCAGTTCGCCAAGGCCACCAACGCGCTCTACCACTTCACGTGGGATGAGCTGTGCGACTGGTACCTGGAGCTGGCGAAGGTCCAGTTCTCCGGGGACAGGGCCGAGGGCACGCGGGCCGTGCTCGGGCACGCGCTCGACACGGTGCTGCGGTTGCTGCACCCGTTCATCCCGTTCGTCACGGAACGCTTGTGGACCACGCTCACCGGCGGTGAGTCGCTCGTCGTCGCGCAGTGGCCTGGTGTCGCCGCGCTGCCCGCCGCCGACCCGGCCGCGAACGCGCGCATCACCGACGTGCAGAAGCTCGTCACCGAGATCCGCCGGTTCCGTTCCGACCAGGGCCTCAAGCCGGGTCAGCGCGTCACCACCCGCCTGTCGGGTCCCGGCTTCGCGGAGCTGGCCGGACACGAGGAGGCGATCCGGGCGCTGGCCCGCCTCGGCGACCCCGGCGACGACTTCGCGGCCACCGCGTCGATCGAGGTCGCGCTGGCAGGCGGCGCGGCGACGGTCGAGGTGGACACCTCGGGCACGATCGACGTCGCCGCCGAGCGCAAGCGCCTGCAGAAGGACCTCGCGGTGGCCGAGAAGGAGCTCAAGCAGACCGAGGGCAAGCTCGGCAACCAGGCGTTCCTCGACAAGGCGCCCGCCGACGTGGTGGACAAGATCCGCGGCCGCCGCGACACGGCGGCCGCCGACATCGAGCGCATCACCGCGCGCCTGGACTCCCTGCCCGCCTGAGAGGCGACGGCTCAGCCGAGCGTCGCGGCGACCTCCGCCGCGACGCCGGCCATGCCGGCACGGTTCGGGTGGTACGAGGCGGCGGCGAACGGGTTGGTGTGCTGGCCCTGGATCCACGCGTCGCCACCGGCGCACGCGTCGTGGCCCAGTGACGGCGGGTACAGGTCGACGAACGTCGCCGCGCCGTCGTCGGCGACGGCCTTCGCGAGCGCGGCGTTGAGCGTCTGCTCGATGTCGTCGAGCCAGGCGTAGTCGCCGTCGGCGAAGGGCAGCACCGCCGGGCACGTGCCGCTCGGCGGCGCGATCCTCGGGTAGCCGATCACCAGCACCGTGGCCTGCGGGGAGCGCTCGTGGATTCCGGCGAGGACCTCGGTGACCCGCTCGCCGGTGTCGGCGATCGCGGCCTTCAGCGTGTCTTCGCCGTCGACCGTGAAGTGGTCCTGACACGGCGTGCCGGTCGGGTCGGAGCCGCGCAGTGCCGGGCAGACGCCCACGATGTCGCCGAAGACGCCGTGGTCGTTGCCCCCGATGCCCAGCGTGACCAGGTCGGTGTCGGGCCTCAGCGCGTCGAACTGCGGCGCGTTGACGCCGAGCGGGACCTGTTGCCGTTGCGTCAGGTGCGTGGTGTCGGCGCCGCTGCAGCTCTCGTCGGTGAACGAGCGGGTGCCGAGCTCGCGGGCGAGCATCGACGGGTAGTTGTTGGTCGAGCGCGCGCACCCGAGCGGATCGAGCCGCTGCCACGGGATGAACGGGCCCGCCGTGTAGGAGTCGCCGAGTGCGACGTAGTGCTCGAACTGCTGTCGTGGCACCGCCGAGGCGAGGCCGGGTACGACGAGCGTCAGTGCGAGAACCGAGGCCAGGAGGATGCTCACTCGTCGCATGCGGCGCCTTCCTTTCACGGTGTGTGCTCATTCAAGTTCTAACCGTGAGAGCGGCGGCTGGATAGTCCCGAACGGGTGCTTCGGTGGCCGAACCTCGTGAGTCCGTTCAGTCTAGGTCGAACGTCGATTCGCCGTATTCGTCCAAACTTTTGCTTGATTTAGGCATAAGTCGGGCTATGGTTTCCGCATGGTTGTGACCGGCCTCACCGATGAGGCTCCCGCGGTGCGGATGCGTGCCATCGGCAAGCAGTTCTTCGGCAACTCGGTTCTGCGCGATGTCGATCTCGACCTCTATCCGGGCGAGGTGCACGCGCTCGTCGGCGAGAACGGCGCCGGCAAGTCCACGCTCATGAAGATCCTCGCGGGTGTCCACCGCCCCGACGCCGGAACCGTGGAGCTCGGCGGCGAGGACGTGACCTTCGGTTCGCCCCGGCAGGCGCAGGCCGCCGGGATCTCGATCGTCCACCAGGAGTTCAACCTCCTCGGCGACCGCACGGTCGCGGAGAACGTCTTTCTCGGCAGGGAACCCGTGCGGCGCGGTCAGGTCGACCGCAAGCGCATGGAGGCCGACACCGCCGAGCTGCTCGACGGTCTCGGTGAGCGCGGCATCTCTCCCCGCACCGCCGTGCGGAGGCTGCCCGTCGCCCACCAGCAGGTGGTGGAGATCGTCAAGGCGCTGTCCACCGACGCGAAGGTGCTCGCGATGGACGAGCCCACCGCCGCGCTCGCCGACCACGAGGTCGAGCTGCTCTACGGACTCGTGAAACGCCTGCGGGAGCGCGGAATCGCGGTCCTCTACGTCTCGCACCGGCTGCGCGAAGTGTTCGACCTCAGCCAGCGCATCACGGTGCTCAAGGACGGCGAGCTCGTCACGTGCACCCCCACGAAGGAGCTCACGTCCGACCAGCTGGTGCGCCACATGGTGGGCCGCCCGCTCGAGGCGCAGTTCCCCGACCTCGCCGACGAGGCCCACCTCGGCCGCACCCGGCTCTCGGTGCGCGGGGGCGGCAACGCGCGGCTCTCCGGGATCGGACTGGACGTGCGCGCGGGCGAGATCGTGGGACTCGCCGGACTGCAGGGCGCGGGCCGGTCCGCCGTCGCCCGCGCGATCTGCGGCGTGGACCCGTTCACCGAGGGCACGGTGGAACTCGACGGCTCGCCGGTGACGCCGACCTCGCCGCGCTCGGCGATCCGCCACGGCATCGCGTTCGTCACCGAGGACCGCAAGGGCGACGGGCTCGCGCTGCGACAGTCGGTGCGGGACAACGCGTTGCTGGTGCGCAGGGCGGCCTTCGGCAGGGCGCGAGGACTCGGCGCGCTCGACCTCGCGGCGCTGCTGCGCTCGGTGACCCTCGTGTCGCGCGGGCCCGACCAGGAGGTGCGCTACCTCTCCGGCGGCAACCAGCAGAAGGTGGTGCTCGCGAAGTGGCTGGCCGTCGAGCCGAACGTGCTCGTGGTCGACGAGCCGACGCGCGGCATCGACGTCGGCGCCAAGCGGGCGGTGTACGACCTGCTGCGAGGCCTTGCTCGCGAGGGCGTGGCGATTCTGATGATCTCGTCGGAGCTACCCGAGCTGATCGGCATGAGCGACCGCGTGCTGGTGATGCACGAGGGCCGTCTCGCGGGGGAACTGCCCGCCGGACCGACTGAAGAGGCCGTGATGACGCTCGCCACCGGGCACGAGCTGGAGGCCGCGTGATGGCGGCGAGCACCACCGCGGCGCCCGCGCGCCCGGCTCGGCGCCTCGCCGGGCTCCTGCAACCGACCGTGATCGTCTACCTGGCTCTGGTGCTGCTACTCATCGTGGGCAGCATCCTCGTGGCAGCGCGGGGCGGGATGCTGCTAGACCAGGGCGGCATCCTCAACATCCTCACGCGCAGCACGGCGCTGGGCCTGGTCGCCATCGGACAGACGATGGTGATCCTCACCGGGAAACTGGACCTCTCGGTCGCGTACCTGATCGGCCTGTGCTCGCTGATCGGCGCGGAGACCATGGGCGGCGATCCCGGAATGATCGTGCCCGCCGTGTTGCTGACCCTGGCCTGTGCCGCCGGTGTCGGGCTGGTCAACGGGCTCGTGATCACCAAGCTCAAGGTGAACGCGTTCATCGCCACACTGGGCATGGCCCTCATCATCAGGGGATATCTCGAAAGCGCTTACTCCGGACCGTCCGGTGACGTGCCCCGCGCGTTCCAGCACCTCGGCTACGCCCGCATTGGCCCGATTCCGGTGTCGGCGCTGCTGATGCTCGCGCTCGCCGGGCTCGCGTGGTGGTACCTGATGCGCACCAAGGGCGGCTACCACGTCTACGCCGTCGGCGGCGACGAGGAGGTCGCACGGTTCTCGGGTATCCGCAGCGATCGCACGATCATCACGGTCCACGTGCTGTGCGCGGTCGCCGCCGGGCTCGCGGGACTGTTCCTCGCCAGCAGGCTCGGTTCCGGCGCGCCCTGGGTCGGTGTGGACGCGGGGTACGACCTCGAGTCGATCGCCGCGGTGGTGCTCGGCGGGACGTTGCTGGCGGGAGGCAGGGGCGGTGTCGCGGGCACGATCGGCGGCGTCCTGATCCTGGCGACGCTGGACACGATCTTCGACGACCTCGGCGTCACGCCGTTCTTCAAGGACGTCGTCCGCGGCGCCGTGCTGATCCTCGCGGTGGCGCTCTACGCACGCAGGCGGGGGTTGCTGCGATGACCGAGACCTCGACCGTGGAACGCAAACCCCGCCGGATCCGGCTCGCCGACGGCACCGGGCCCGTGCTCGCGGTACTGGCGGTGCTGCTGATCGCGCTCGCCTTCGTCGGCCCCGCCTACAGCGAGCCCGCCGGGTATCTCGCGCTGCTCAAGCGCGCCGCGCCACTGATGATCCTCGCGATCGGGCAGTACTTCGTGATCGTCAGCGGCGGGTTCGACCTCTCGGTCGGCTCGCTGGTGACGGCACAGGTGGTGATCGCGGCGAGACTCATCGACGGCGAGGAAGGGGCGACGCTGTGGGTGATCCCGCTGCTGCTCGTCACCGGCGCGCTCGTCGGGCTCGTCAACGGACTGATCACCACGCGGCTGCTGGTGCCGTCGTTCATCGTCACGCTCGGCATGCTGCTCGTCCTCGACGGCGCCGTGTTCCTGTGGACCGGCGGCTCGCCGCGCGGCGCGCTGTCCGAGGCCTTCCGCGTGGTCGGCAGGGAAGGGTTCGAGGTCCCGCTGCTGGGTTCGGTGCCGTGGTCGGTGCTGTTGCTCGCGGCGCTCGTGGTGGCCGCGGTGCTGTTCATGCGCGGCGGCACGGGACGCACCCTGGTCGCGATCGGCGACAACGACAAGTCGGTGCGGCTCGGCGGCGGGCGGGTCGAGAACCTGCGCACGCTCGCGTTCGTGCTCTCCGGGATCTCGGCCGCCATCGCCGCGATCCTGCTCGGCGGATTCGCCGGAGTCTCGGCACAGGTGGGTGAGGGCCTGGAGTTCCGGGTCATCACCGCCGTGGTGCTGGGTGGTGTGGTGCTCGGTGGGGGGCGTGGCTCCGTGGTGGCCGCGATGGCCGGAGCGCTCACCCTCGAGGCGTTGTTCTCTCTGCTCAACCTGCTCGGTGTTGCCGGCGGTCTCGAGTCCGCCGTGCAAGGCGTGATCATCATCGCCGCCGTGGCCTACGCCTCGGTCGGCAGGATTCCTTTCCGGACAAGGAGGTCCACATGAAAAAGGCTTGCACGGTCGTGCTGGCCGCGGGCGCGCTGGTGTTGTCGGCGTGTTCCAGCGACCTGCCCGCCGATTCCGGCGCGGCACCGTCGCAGGCGCCGGGGGAGAGCGCGGGTCAGTCGGAGTTCTTCGACCAGGCCGAGTACGAGCGTCAGCTCGCACTACGCGACGCCACCCCGGAGGGGCCTTCGGACAAACCGTGGGAACAGGCGCTGGAACCGGAGATGGTCGACACCGCCCAGTACCAGAAGGACGGTCCACACCAGATCTGCTTCTCCAACGCGTCGGTGGACAACCCCTGGCGGCAGGTCGGTTTCAAGACGATGCAGGCCGAGGCCGACCTGCACGACAACATCGCCGAGTTCAAGGTGCTCGACGCCGAGGCCAAGGACGACAAGCAGATCAGCGACATCGCCTCGCTGGTGTCGCAGGACTGCGACGCGCTGATCGTCTCGCCCAACACCACCGCCACGCTCACGCCCGCCGTCGAATCGGCGTGTGACAGCGGCATTCCCGTCGTGGTGTTCGACCGCGGCGTCAACACCGACTGCCCCGTGACCTTCATCCACCCCATCGGCGGCTACGCCTTCGGCGCCACCGCCGCGGAGTTCCTGTCCGGCGAGGTCGGCGAGGGCGGCAAGGTGCTCGGTCTGCGCGTACTGCCCGGCGTCGACGTGCTGGAGCACCGCTGGGCCGCCGCGCAGCGCGAGTTCGAGAACAGCGGCGTGCAGGTGGTCGGCGCCGAGTTCACCGAGAACGACAGCGCCACCGCCAAGAGCATCGTGTCGGACTACCTGCAGCGCGAAGGCCAGATCGACGGCATCTGGATGGACGACGGCACTGCGGCGGTCGCCGTGCTGGAGGCCTTCGAGGACGCCGGGATGGAGCCGCCCGCGATCTCCGGCGAGGACCAGCAGCAGTTCATGCAGAAGTGGAAGGCCGACGGGATCACCGCGCTCGCCCCGACGTACCCGACCTACCAGTGGCGGACCCCGGTGATCGCGGCGCTGAAGATCCTGGACGGCGAGCAGGTGCCGCAGGAGTGGATTCTGCCGCAGCCGGTGGTCGACTCGTCGAACCTCGACCAGTACCTGATCGAGGGCATGCCGCCACTGCACTACGGCCTGTGCGGCTGCCAGGACATGCCCGACTTCCCGCAGCGGTGGCAGTGATGTCGGTGATGCCGGTAATGCACGCGATCGGCGTCAACACGTGGGTGTGGACCTCGCCACTGACCGACGAGTCGCTGGCGGAGCTCGCGCCCAAGGTCGCGGGGGCCGGGTTCGACGTGCTCGAGCTTCCCGTCGAGAACCTGGACGACTGGAAGCCCGCCGACACGGCGACTCTGCTGTCCGACCTCGGGCTCGGCGCCACGATGACACTGGTGATGGCGCCGGGCAGGGAGCTGGTGCGGGCCGACCCGGCGACGATCACCGCCACGCAGGACTACCTGCGCGGCTGTGTCGACCTGGCCGCCGAGATCGGCTCGGCCGTGGTCGCCGGGCCCGCGTACGCCTCGGTCGGCCGCACCTGGCGGATGACCGAGGCCGAGCGGGCGGCGTGTGTCGCCGAACTGCGGGACAACCTCGCCCCGGTCGCCGAGTACGCGGCGGCCGCGGGCGTGGCGGTGGGCGTGGAACCGCTCAACCGCTACGAGACGAGCCTGCTCAACACCGTCGCGCAGACGCTGGAGGCGATCGAGGGCCTGCCCTCGTGCGGGATCGCGCTCGACGTCTACCACCAGAACATCGAGGAGACCGACGTCCCGGCGGCGATCAGGAGTGCCGCCGGGCGCATCGCCCACGTGCAGGTGTGCGGCAACGACCGCGGCACGCCTGGCCGGGACCACCTCGACTGGCCCGCGCTGGTGGCGGCGTTCGGCGACGCGGGCTACACCGGCCCGTTGTGCATCGAGTCGTTCACCTCGCACAACCAGAGCATCGCCACCGCGGCCTCCATCTGGCGGCCGCTGGCCCCGAGCCAGGACGCGCTGGCCTTCGACGGCCTCGCCTTCCTGCGGGAGGTGATAGCAGCCCAGTCCTAGCGGTGGTTTCGACGGCGCCGGCACGCCGTGTCTCCTTCCCTTCCCCATACGTGAGGAACCCATGAGCAGACGCACGACGTTCTTGCCACGGGTCGGCGCCGTGATGTTCGGCGCGCTGCTGACGGCCGGGCTCGCCCCGGCCGTCGCGGCGCAGGCGCAGGAACCCGAGTTCAACGCACTGTTGTTCACCAAGACCGCCGGCTACCGGCACGACTCGATCCCCGCAGGTGTGGCGACGTTCGAGCAACTCGCCGCGGACAACAACTTCACCGTCGACCACACCGAGGACTCAAGCGTCTTCACCGACGCCTCCCTCGCCGAGTACGACGTCGTGATCATGTTCCAGACCTCGGGCATGGTCTGGGAGAACGACGAGCAGCGCCAGGCCATCCAGACCTATGTGGACAACGGCGGCGGCATCGCCGCGGTGCACAACGCGACGGACATGGGCATCGAGAACGAGTTCCCGTGGTGGGATGACCTCGTGAACGCGGGCACCCACATGCCGTCGCACTCGCCAGGCGTGCTGCCCGGCACGGCCTACGTCGCCGACAAGCAGCACCCGTCCACCGCGGGGCTTCCGGAACGCTGGGAGCGCTCGGAGGAGTGGTACAACTTCGACGAGAGCATCCGCGGCAAGGCACACGTGCTCGTGAGCGCCGACGAGCGGACCTACAACCCCGGTGGCGACGCGATGGGCGCCGACCACCCGATCTCCTGGTGCCGCGACGTCGGTACCGCGCGGGTGTGGGCCACGGCGATGGGCCACCCGACGGAGTCCTACAGCGAGCCGGAGTTCGTGCAGCACCTGCTCGGTGGCGTGCGGACCGCGGCCGGCGCTGTGGAGGCCGACTGTGCGGCCACTGTGGACACCGCGTTCGAGAAGGTTCCGCTCGACACCAACACGAGCGCGCCGACCGCGATGGACATCACGCCCGACGGACGCGTGTTCTACACCGAGATCCTCGGTGAGGTCCGGGTGTTCGACCCGGCCACGGGAGCGGTGACGACGGCGCTGGACCTGCCGGTGTACTCCGGTGGTGAGGACGGGCTCGTCGGCATCACGTTCGACCCCGCGTTCGACGAGAACGGCTGGGTCTACCTCTACTACTCGCCGCCGGGCACCGAGGAGTTCAACCGGGTCTCGCGGTTCACGGTGGAGGGCAACACGATCGACCCCGCCTCCGAGTCGAAGGTCCTCGACATCCCCGCGGCGCGGCGTTCCGAGCCCGGCCACACGGGTGGGTACCTGACGTTCGGGCCGAACGGCAACCTCTACATCGGCGTCGGCGACGACACCAACCCGTTCGAGTCGAGCGGGTACACGCCGATCGACGAGCGCGAGGGCAGGGACCTCTTCGACGCGCAGAAGACGTCGGCCAACACCAACGACCTGCGCGGCAAGATCCTGCGGATCCACCCCGAGGCCGAGGGCGGCTACTCGATTCCCGAGGGCAACCTGTTCGCCCCGGGCACCGAGCAGACGCTGCCCGAGATCTACGCGATGGGCTTCCGCAACGCGTTCCGCTTCAGTGTGGACACCGACGGCACGATCTACGCCGCCGACTACGGTCCCGACTCCAGCACCGCCAACCCCAACCGGGGGCCGGACGGCAAGGTGGAGTGGAACATCATCCGCGAGCCGGGCAACTTCGGCTGGCCCTACTGTGTGGGCAACAACATCGCCTACAACGACTACGACTTCGCCACCGGCACCTCCGGTGAGAAGTTCGACTGTGCCAACCCGGTGAACGACTCGCCGAACAACACCGGCCTGACCGAGCTTCCCGCGTCGCAGGAGGCCGAGGTCTGGTACGGCTACGGCGAGTCGGCGGAGTTCCCGGACCTCGCCACTGGTGGCGCCGCGCCGATGGGTGGCCCGGTGTACCGCTTCGACCCCGAGCTCGAGTCGGAGGTCAAGTTCCCCGAGTACTACGACGGCAAGGCGTTCTTCTACGAGTGGGCCCGCAACAAGATCTTCACCTTCGCGCTCGACGAGCAGGGGTCGCTGCTGGACATCGACCCGTGGTACGAGAGCCAGGAGACGCTGGCCCCGATGGACATGCGCTTCGGTGCCGACGGTGCGATGTACCTGCTGGAGTGGGGCGGCGGCTACGGCCGCGACAACCCCGACTCGGGCCTGTACCGCATCGAGCACACGCAGGGCAACCGCAGGCCGGTCGCGCAGGCCACGGCGACGCCGCTGTCGGGTCAGCCGCCGCTGGAGGTCACCTTCTCCAGCGAGGGCTCGCACGACCCGGAGGGCACCGACGTGACCTTCGCGTGGGACTTCGGTGACGGTGGCACGTCCACGGAGCCGAACCCGGTCTACACCTACGCCGAGAAGGGCCAGTACAACGCGCAGCTGACCGTGACCGACGAGACCGGCAAGGAGGGCATCACGAACTTGACGGTGACCGTGGGCAACACGGCGCCGACCGTGGAGCTGGCCACGCCGGCCGACGGCGCGTTCTTCGAGTTCGGCGACCAGGTGCCGTTCTCCGTGAACGTCAGCGATCCCGAGGACGGCGAGATCGACTGCTCCGAGGTCGTGGTGCAACCCGCGCTCGGGCACGACTCGCATGCCCACCCGATCGACCCGATCAACGCCTGTGAGGGCACAATCGAGACCATTGTGGACGATGGGCACGCCGGGGCGAACATCTACTACTCCGTCGACGCCAGCTACACCGACAAGGGTGCCGACGGGGTGCCCGCACTGACCGGGAGGGACACGGTTCTGCTGCAGCCCAAGCACAAGCAGGCCGAGTACTTCAACGACTCCTCGGGCATCCGGATCGTCTCGCAGGACGGCGCCGAGGGCGGCAAGCGCATCGGCGACATCAACGATGGTGACTGGATCTCGTTCAGCCCGGTGAACTTCACCGGGGTCGACGGGGTCTCGCTGCGGGTGTCCGCACCGGACGGTGCGGGCGGAGCGGTGGAGCTGCGCGCGGGCGCCACCGATGGTCCGCTGGTGGCCGAGGTCGACGTGCCGAGCACGGGCGGGTGGGACAACTACGTCTCGCTGCCCGAGGCGCCGGTGACCGACCCGGGTGGCACGACGGAGCTGTTCCTCGTGTTCCGCGGTGACATGGCGGGTCCGTTCGACCTCGACTCGATGACGATCGTGGGCGACGGTGCCGCGGTGCCGGCCGACGAGGAGCCGCCCGCCGTCGAGGTGTCCGGTGTGGAGGACGGAGCGTCCTACGGCGACTCCAGGGACCTCACCGTCGGCTTCGAGGCGACCGACACCGGTTCCGGTGTCGCGAGCACCGAGGCCACGCTGGACGGGCAGGCGCTGGAGAACGGCGCGGTCGTGCCGCTGCACACCCTCGACCTCGGTGAGCACCAGCTCGTGGTGACCGCCACCGACAACGCGGGCAACGTGACGGAGCAGACCGTGACGTTCACCGTGACCACGTCGGTGCGGGATCTGCGGGCGCTCGTCACGCGGTTCACCGACGACGGCCGGATCAACCGGGTGAGCTCGTTCGGGCTGCACGCGACGCTGACGTCGGCGAGCGCGCTCAACGCGTTCGGCAAGTCCAAGGCCGCGGCGCAGGTGATGACGGTCTTCTCCGAGATGGCGAAGCGCAAGGTCGCCGATGCCGAGGTGAAGGCGGTGCTGGTCCGGGACGCCGAGGCGCTCATCGAACGGTGGCGCGGCTGATGGGATCGGCCAAGACGCGCGGGCGGTTGCCGGGCCGCCCCGCGCACCAGCCGGAGTCGCGGCGGGTTCGCCCGCCGTGGCTCCGGCCCCGGGCGCTGGCCGGCGTGGTCGCCGGTGTGCTGCTGGCGGTCGCGGCGGTGCTGGTGCTGCCGAGTGCCTTCGGTGACTCGGGCCCCGATCAGGATCGGGTCGCGGAGCTGCAGGAGCAGGAGCGGCAACGCGACACCGAGCTGACGAGGGACCTGGTCACCAAGGCCGAGCAGTCCAGGGCCGGCGTGACCACGGTGCTCGAGGGCCTCGAGCAGGCCACCGAGTCCGGCTCCGCCACCGCCGACGACGTCGCGCGGTGGCGGGAGGCCGTGCGAGAGGCGGCCGAGCCGTGGGCCGAGCGGCCCTCCGGTGGTACCGAGGTGAACCTGGCTCGCTCGGGCTTCGCCGGGGCGGTCACGGTCGCCGACCGGGCCGTGGAGACCTTCGCGGCCTCGCAGGAGGCCTCCGGCGAGCTGGCCGAGCGCCTTCGGGCGCTGGCGGGGGAGCTGCACCACGACGCCGTCTCGGCGTGGTCGGTGGCGGCGACCCAGCTCGACGTGGCGGGAGTGGCGGCCGGGCTGGGACACGTCCACGTGTTCCTCGCCGGTACCGACCCCCACGGCCACGGGGGCTGAGCGGCAACTGACGAAGGCCATCCCCGGCGGGTCGAACTCCCCGGGGATGGCTTTCACCACTGTGCGGGGCAGGGATGCAGCGACCACCCATGAGGTGGTAGGCAGTAACCGTGATCGAAGCCGACCGTGACCTCTGTATCGGCGCCGGGATGTGCGCGGTGACCGCGCCCGAGGTGTTCGACCAGGACGACGACGGGATCGTGGTGACCCTGGCCGAGCAGCCGGGTCCCGACGACACCGAGCTCGTCCGCGAAGCCGTCCAGCTGTGCCCCGCGGGAGCGCTCAGACTGAGCGGTAGCTGAGCAGGTAGCGCCAGAACAGCAGCGTGCGCACCGTGCTGCCCGGCAGCAGCCGCGCGGCCTCGGTGCGCACGTCCGCCATCGACATGATCCAGTCCCTGACCGGGGCCCTGGGTTCGTCGTCGGCGCCGCCGTTGAGGCGCTCGCCCACGTGGACCAGGAGCCGCGCCGCCACGTTCACGGGAGCGGCGCCGAGCCACGTCGCGTGGTCGGCGGCGGTGCTCGGGGTGGCGAGTCCCAGCACGGCGAGCACGCCGCCCGGAGCCAGTGCCGTCCGTAGCCGCGTCACCGTCTCGAACGGCACGTGGTGCAGCGACGCCAGGCACGTGATGACGTCGTAGCGCCGCTGCGGCAGCTCCGCGGTCGTCACGTCCTCGTGCCGGTAGGTCACCGTGCCGGGCCCCGGTGAGCCGGTCGCGGTGGCGATGCCGATCATCTCGGCCGACGGGTCGATTCCCTCGACGTCCAGACCGTGCGCGGCGAGCCTGCGGGCGAATCGTCCGGAGCCGCAGCCCACGTCGAGCGCGGTGCGCGCGCCCGGCGGCACCAGCCGCACCAGCCGCGGGTGGTAGCGGTCGTTGTGGTTGAAGGGCACGGGCCGAGGCTAGCGAGTGCGGACGTAGACTCGGCTGGTCACACCGAACCACCAGGGAGTAGTGCGTGTCGACCGACGACCAGGAGTTTCCGCCCGAGCTCACCGAGGGCGACAACTTCATCGCCGGGCCGCTGCCGGACGATCCGGAGCCGCCGGAGGTCGACGAGGCCGCGATCGAGCAGCAGGCCCGCCGCGAGCTCATGGCGGTGGAGGCCGAGCTGAACGAGCGCTGGCCCGAGAGCAAGATCGCGCCGTCGCTCACGCGCATCACGACGCTGCTGAACCTGCTCGGCGACCCGCAGACGACCTACCCGGTGATCCACGTCGCCGGCACCAACGGCAAGAGCTCGACCGCCCGCATGATCGAGGCGTTGCTCACCCGCATGGGCCTGCGCGTCGGCCGGTACACGAGCCCTCACCTGCAGATCGTGACCGAGCGGATCAGCATCGACGGCGAGCCGATCTCGGCGGAGAAGTACGTGGACACCTTCCGCGACGTCGCCCCGTTCGTGCGGATGGTCGACAGCGGCGCGGAAGCCGACGGGCCCCTGCTGAGCAAGTTCGAGATCCTCACCGCGATGGCCTTCGCCGCGTTCGCCGACGCGCCCGTGGAGGTCGCGGTGATCGAGACGGGCCTCGGGGGCAGCTGGGACGCCACCAACGTCGCCGACGGGCAGGTCGCGGTGATCACCCCGATCGGCATCGACCACGTCGAGTACCTCGGCGGCGACCGCGCGAGCATCGCGAAGGAGAAGGCGGGCATCATCAAGTCCGGCGCCGTCGCGGTGCTCGCCGAGCAGGAGCCCGACGCCGAGCACGTGCTGCTGGAGCGCACCGTCGAGGTCGACGCCACCGTCGCCAGGTCGGGCAGCGAGTTCGGCGTGCTGGGGCGCGACATCGCCGTCGGCGGTCAGCTGCTGCGCCTGCAGGGTCTCGGCGGCGTGTACGAGGAGGTCTTCCTCCCGCTGCACGGCAAGCACCAGGCCGACAACGCCGCGCTGGCGCTCGCGAGCGTCGAGGCGTTCTTCGGCGCGGGCAAGGAGCGCCAGCTCGTGCAGGACGCCGTGCGCGAGGCGTTCGCCGAGGTGCAGACGCCGGGCAGGCTCGAGCGCGTGCGTGCCGCGCCCGCCGTGCTGATCGACGCCGCCCACAACCCGCACGGCGCCGCCGCGCTGGCCAAGACCATCGACGAGGAGTTCGCGTTCCGCAGGCTCGCCGCCGTGGTCGGGGTGCTGGCGGACAAGGACGTTCGCGGGATCCTGGAGGCGCTGGAGCCCGTGGTCGCCGAGATCGTGGTGACCCGCAACGGTTCCGAGCGCGCGATGCCACTGGAGGACCTCGTTCAGCTCGCGACGCTCGTCTTCGGCGAGGAGCGCGTGCGGGCCGAGGCCGTGCTCGACACCGCGATCGAGACCGCGATCGGGCTCGTGGAACAGACCGACGATCCCGAGGAACCCCTCGCCGGGGGCGGAGTACTGGTCACCGGCTCGGTGGTCACCGCGGGTGAGGCGCGTACGTTGTTCGGCAGGGAGCCGGTATGAGCGAGCACGACGAGCAGACCCCGAAGCCGCCCGCGAAGGACCCGATGAAGGGTTTCCGCGGCGTGCAGGCCGGCACACTGATCCTCGAGGCGATCGTGGTGGCGCTGGCGCTGCCCGTCGTGGCGACGCTCGGCAACGGCATCACGAGCTTCCAGGGCTGGACGATCATGGCGATCACGGTGGCGCTCGTGGTGTGCTGCGGCCTGCTGCGCAAGCCGTGGACGATCTGGGTGATCCTCGCGCTGCACGCCGGGCTGATCGCGTTCGTGGTGAGCCTGCCCGCGGTGGCGATCGTCGGGGTGCTGTTCCTCGCGGTGTGGCTGTGGCTGATGTGGCTGCGCCGGGACGTCGCCATCCGCATGGCGCAGGGTCGTTTGCCCAGCCAGCAGGCGTAAGGCGTTCACCGGCAGGCAAGCTGGCGTTCGTCCCGGCGCCCAGGTGGCCGGATAGAAGTGCGGCATGACCGAACAGACTTCCTTCCACCGCCGTGGCGTGCTCAAGGCCGGACTGGCCGGTGCGGGCGTGCTCGCGACCGGCGTCCTGGGCTCCGGCTCCGCGGCCGCGTTCGTCCGCAGGGACCGCCCCGTGCTGACCCACGGTGTGCAGTCCGGCGACGTCACCAGCCACTCCGCGGTCGTGTGGACCCGCGCCGACCGTCCCTCGCGCATGCTGGTCGAGGTCTCGGCCGACCCGTCGTTCCGGCGCGCCCGTCGCATGCGCGGCCCGGTGCTGGGCCCGCGGACCGGTGGCACCGGCAAGCTGCGGATCCCCGGCCTGCGTCCCGGCACGGAGCTGCACTACCGCGTCACCGCGGAGGACCTCGACGGCCGCGCCACCAGCGAGCCGGTCCTCGGCCGGTTCGGTACCGCCCCGCTCGGACGTTCCGACGTGCGCCTGGTGTGGTCCGGTGACGTCGCGGGACAGGGCTGGGGCATCAACCCCGACATCGGAGGCATGACGGCCTACGCGGCGATGGCGGCGCGGCGCCCCGATCTGTTCCTGCACAGCGGCGACACGGTCTACGCCGACGGCCCGATGACCGAGACCGTGACGCTGCCCGACGGCCGCGTCTGGCGCAACCTCATGACGCCCGAGAAGACCAAGGTCGCGGAGACGCTCGACGAGTACCGGGGCCAGTTCGCCTACAACCTGCTCGACGAGAACGTGCGCGCGTTCAACGCCGCCGTGCCGAGCTACGTGCAGTGGGACGACCACGAGGTGACCAACAACTGGTACCCCGGCGAGATCCTGGACCTGCCCGAGTACACCGAGAAGCGGGTGGACGTGCTGGCCCGCAGGGGATTCCAGGCGTTCCACGAGTGGCACCCGATCGACGCGAGGGCCGCCGTCGACGGCCGCGTGTACCGCAGCTTCTCGCACGGCAGGCACGCCGAGATCTTCGTGCTGGACATGCGCAGCTACAAGGACGCCAACACCTCCGACAAGTCCGAGCCGGGCCACGTGCTCGGGCAGCGGCAGGCCAACTGGCTCGTCCGCGAGCTGGCGCGCAGCACGGCGACGTGGAAGATCGTGCAGGCCGACCTGCCGATCGGGCTCATCGTGCCGGACGGCGACGACATCGAGGGCGTCGCGAACGGGCTGCCGGGCGCGCCGGGCGGCAGGGAGACCGAACTGGCCTGGGTGCTGCGGGAGATCGCGCGCAGGCGGGTGCGCAACGTCGTGTGGCTGACCGCTGACGTGCACTACACCGCCGCGCACCACTACTCGCCGGAGCGCGCGTCCTACACCGACTTCGAGCCGTTCTGGGAGTTCGTGTCCGGCCCGCTGCACGCGGGTGCGTTCGGCCCCAACACCCTCGACCCGACGTTCGGCCCGAAGGCGGAGTTCGTGCACGCACCGCCGGTGGCGAACACGTCGCCGATGGACGGTTTCCAGCACTTCGGCGAGGTCAACATCGACGGCGCGAGCGGAGACCTGACGGTCGATCTGCGCGACGGCGCGGGCGCCTCGCTGTGGTCGAAGACCCTGCACCCGGAGCGCAGGTGACCGGGCCGCTAGGCTGCCAGCACCGTTTTCGCAGTTGACAAAGGAGTAACACCCCGTGAGTGAGCGCACGCTGGTTCTGGTCAAGCCCGATGGCGTCAAGCGGGGCCTCGTCGGCGAGGTGATCTCGCGCATCGAGCGCAAGGGGCTCACCCTCGCCGCCATGGACCTGCGCGTCGTCGAGCGCTCGGTGGCCGAGGAGCACTACGCCGAGCACAAGGACAAGCCGTTCTTCGGTGAGCTGCTGGAGTTCATCACCTCCGGCCCGCTGGTGGCCATCGCCGTCGAGGGCCCCCGCGCCATCCCGGCGTTCCGCCAGCTCGCAGGCGGCACCGACCCGGTGGAGAAGGCGACGCCCGGCACGATCCGTGGCGACTTCGCCCTCGAGACCCAGTTCAACCTGGTGCACGGCTCCGACGCCCCGGAGTCCGCCGAGCGCGAGCTGAAGCTCTGGTTCCCCGACCTCTGAGCCACCCATTTCCCGAAAGACCCTCGGTGACCGTCGTGTCGCCGGGGGTCTTTCGCATTCCTGGCGTGCTGGTTGCTCTTTTCGATACCGTCGGGCGCGTGACCGGTATTTGATCTCTGTAAGGGGCTGGGGGACGTGAAACGTTTACGAGTGTTCGGAGTCGCCGGCTCGCTGCTGCTGGCGGCGGGGCTGGTGACGGCGGGACAGGCGAGCGCGCAGCCGCAACGGGAGGTGCTGGGCACCAACGGCGCCCCGGTGCCCGAGCTGGCGTGGGGCCCGTGTGCGGAGGGCCAGGCCAAGGGATACGAGTGCGCCGAGGTCGAGGTGCCGCTGTCGTACCGCGATCCGGACGGCAAGACCATCACGCTGGCACTGGGCAAGCTGCCCGCGAAGGACCAGGAGAACAAGCTCGGCACGATCTTCTTCAACCCTGGCGGGCCCGGTGGCTCCGGCCGCTTCGCGCCGGAGCTGACGCCCGAGCTGCACGAGCGCTTCGACATCGTGGGCTTCGACCCGAGGGGTATCGCCGCGAGCACGCCGCTGCGCTGCTTCGACGACCCCGCGCAGGGTGAGCTGCTGGCAGGCGAGTTCCCGGCGACCCCGGAGCAGACGCACCAGCGCATCACCGACACCGCGAAGGGCACCGAGCTGTGCGAGCAGAACGCGGGTGAGCTCATCGGCCACATGTCCACCGCCAACGTCGCGAGGGACATGGACCTGCTGCGCCAGGCGCTCGGTGAGGAACAGACGTCGTACTACGGCATCTCCTACGGCAGCCACCTCGGCACCGTCTACGCCAACCTGTTCCCCGACAAGGTCGGCGCGGTCGCGATCGACGCCGTGCTGGATCCCGTGGAGTGGACGACGGGGGAGCGGCCGGGCGACCGGTTCACGCCGTTCAGCTACCGGCTCGGCAGCCACGACGGGGCGCAGCGTTCGCTGGAGACCTTCCTGGACGCCTGCCAGGCCGACGAGCGCTGTGCGTTCCGCGAGCCCGGCCGTGACCTGGGCGAGAAGTACGACGCGATCCTGGAGACCCTGCGTGAGGGCCCGCTTGAGATCGCGCCGCCGGACAAGCCCGAGCCGTTCGAGGTGACCTACCAGATGGCGGTCTCCTCGACGATGGGCGCGCTCTACGACGCCGCGAACTCGTCCTCGCTGGCCGAGTTCCTCCAGGCGCTCGACGACGCGAGCGATCCCGGGTTGAGCACGCGCAGCGCGCCGGTGGCCGAGCTCCCGCCGTCCGCGCCGACACCGGGTTACCAGGACGGGGCAACCTACATGGGGCCGGAGCAGGGCGCCGGGGTGTTCTGCGCCGACACCGACAATCCCGGTAACCCGTGGGCGTGGCCGGTGCACGCGCGCAAGGCCGATCGCGAGGCTCCGGGCTTCGGGTCCCAGTGGACGTGGCTGTCGCTGCCGTGCGCCTCGTGGCCGGCGTCCGATCCGGACCGCTACGCCGGACCGTGGGACAAGCAGACCGCCAACCCGGTGCTCGTCGTGGGCAACAGCCTCGGTGACCCGGCGACCCCGTACGACGACGCCGTGAGCACCTCGAAGCGGCTCGGCGACGCGCGGCTGCTGTCGCTGGAGAGCTTCGGCCACGGCGCCAGGGGCAACAGCGAGTGCATCGACTCCGCGCTGGACGCCTACTTCATCGACGGCGCACTGCCGGAGGAAGGCACGGTCTGCCAGCCGGATCGCGCACCGTTCGATCCCGTGTCCTGACCCCGGACGCACGTGAGGGCCACCCGCCGCGCGCGGGTGGCCCTCGTCGTGTGCGGCGCTAGATCGCGCCGAGTCCTTCCGCGGCGAGGATCTCGCCGATCCGGTCGGTCTCGTCCGTCGACAACGGCGCGAGCGGGCGGTTGGTGGCGGGGCAGTCGAGGATGCCGCGCAGCGCCATCGCCGCCTTGAACCCTCCCAGCGCGCCCGCGGTGAAGCCGATCCGGCCGAGGTCGGCCACCGACGTGATCGCGAACAGCCTCGCGAGCCGCTCCTGTTCGGTGTTCGCCGCCTCGGCGTCGCCGTCCTTGGCTGCCCGGTACAACCGCACGTAGCCGTGCGGGTCGACGTTGCCGAGTCCCGGCACGAGCCCGGCGGCGCCCAGCTGCACCGCCGTGTCGGCCAGCAGCTCCGAGCCGTTCAGCGAGGGCAGCGACGTCCGGCCGAGGATCTCCCGGAACGTCGCCAGATCGCCGCTGGAGTCCTTGAACGCCACCACGAACTTCGACTCCGCCAGCTCCACGAGGGCGTCCGGCAGCAGGCGGGTGCCGACGGCGCTCGGGATGTCGTAGGCCACCACGGGCACGTCCACGGCCTCGTGCACGTGCCGGAAGTGCGCCACGATCTCGGCGGGGTGCGGTTTGACGTAGAACGGCGGCGTCACCACGACGGCGTCGACGCCGAGTTCGGCCGCCTGCCTGGCGTCCTCGATCACCCGCGCGGTGCCGGTGTCGATCGCGCCGGCGAGCACGGGCACCGCGCCGGAGACCGTGCCCACGGTGGTCTCGACCACCGCGCGCTGAGCCGCCGAGTCGAGCAGGGCGATCTCCCCGCTCGACCCGCCGACGAACACACCGTCGACACCGGCGTCGAGCTGGTGGGCCACGAGCCGTTCCAAAGAGCGCCGGTCGACGTCACCTCGCTCGTCGAGCGGGGTGACGAGCGGCGGGATCACGCCGTGCAGGGACAGTCCGGAGTCAGACACCACTGGCGGTATTCCTTTCTGGAGGCAGCAACGCGGGAGCGTCGGAGTCGATCTTGAGTGCGCGGCCGATGCGCGCGGGGACGTTGAAGCCGATGATCAGCGCCACCACGACCGTCAGCGAACCGGCGAGCACGGTGAGGGCGGTGCCGAGGCTGCCGATGTCCTCCGCGATCGCCGCACCCGCCAGCGGTGCCACCGCGCCGCCGAGTGCGCCGACGTTGTAGGAGAACCCGAGCCCCGCCGCACGAAGGCGCGTGGGGAAGTGGTCGCCGATGTACTTCGGCAGCAGCCCGGAGATGCCCTGGCTGGTGGCCTGCATGATGAACAGCAGCACCCACAGCAGCACGATGTTGCCGGCGGGCAGCGCGAACACGGGGAACACGAACAGCAGCGACGTGAACAGGCCGAGCACGTAGGCCCTGCGCGTGCCGATCTTGTCGCCGATGACACCCGCGAGGCACGAGCCCGCCGCGTAGCCGAGACCGGCCCACATCAGCGCGTTCGACACCTCGCTCGCGTCGTAGCCGAGATCGGTCTTGAGGTAGGTCGGCAGCAACGACTGGATCGGCCACGAGTACAGGAACGCGCAGAACACCGTGAGCATGATCGCGATCATCACCGGCCACAGTCGCCCGGCGAGCTGGACGGCGAACAGCACGAAACACACGATGGTGAGCGCGATCAGATAGGGCATCGCGCCGCCCGCGGAGCCGGTGAAGATGAACACCAGCGCCGTCGAGAGCACCACCGCGAGCGCGGCGTTGGGTAGTTGTCGCTTGCGCGAGAACAACACCGACGACGTGGTGACGTCCTTGCGATCACCCACCTCGGCCTGCCATTCGGCGGCCTCGGGCAGCGCGCGGCGCAGGTAGAGCGTCAGCGCGATCGGGATGATGCCGGCGTAGAACAGCCAGCGCCAGCCACCGGCGGGCACGATCAGCTCGTAGGCGAGCGCCGCGAGCACGGTGCCGATCGGGTAGGCGGAGAGCAGGAAGCCGGTGGCGCGGTTGCGCATCGACTTCGGCCACGACTCCATGACGTAGGTGGCGCTGGAGCCGTACTCGCCGGCCATGCCGATGCCGACGACGGCCCGGAAGATGAACAGCGACCAGTAGTCCCACGCGAAACCGCAGAGTCCACTGCCGATGGAGAAGGCGAGGATCGCGAGGATCATCGCCGGTTTGCGTCCGTAGCGGTCGGCGATGGCGCCGAGTACCAGCCCGCCCAGCCAGCGGGACACGAACGCGGCGGACACGAGCGTGGCCGCCTGGGTCAGGTCGAGATCGAACTCGTCGGCGATCTCGGTGAGGATCAGCGTGATCAGGATGAAGTCGAAGCCGTCGAGCAGGTAACCGAGCCAGGCGGCGAAGAACGCCTTGCGCTGTCCTCGGTCGAGCTCACGGAACGACCCCGGGCTGGCGGGCGGCGACGCTGCCATGGCCTGCACCTCCGTTGGATGTGAGGACATAGGATGTCCTATGTCGAGCGGTACCGTAGCGGTGGAAAGGGCTGGATGCAAGCACGAGATCGGACACCCGGCCGGGCCAGCGCGCCCGGCGGGCCTGCCAGGGGCGGGCAACTAGACTCCACGCCTGTGAGTACCTCGGCGAGTGGGCGGCAGTCGGGCGCACGCGCCAACCAGCGTGCGCTGCAGGAGTCGATCAAGAAACTGATCGTGGACCGCGGTCTCGTCCCCGGTTCCCCGCTACCGACCGAGTTCGAGCTCATGGAGGAACTCGAGGTCAGCAGGCACCCGCTGCGCGAGGCGATGAAGGCGCTCGAGGCCGTCGGGATCGTCGACATCCGCCACGGCTACGGCACCTACGTCGGCTCGGTGCCGCTGTCGGCGCTCGAGGCGGGACTGGCCTTCCGCAGCGCGCTGTCCGTGCGCGGCGACCACGCCGACATCCGCAACCTGCTCGAGGTGCGCGAGCTGATCGAGTCCGGCCTCGTCGGGCACGTGCTCGCCGCCTACGACCGGCTCGACTTCGACACCCTCGACGAGGCCGTGACCGAGATGGAGAAGGAGGCGGAGCAGGGCCGCTACGCGCCGGGACAGGACTGGCGCTTCCACGAGACGCTCTACCGCCCGCTCGGCAACGACCTGGTGCTCGACCTGCTGCAGGTGTTCTGGAAGGTCTTCCACACGCTCGATCCCGCTCTGGCGAGGGCCGACGACGTTCCCGAGGTCACGGCGCAGCGTCACCGCGCGATCCTGGAAGCCTTGCGCGCCAAGGACGAACCCGCACTGCGCGCCGCCGTGGACGAGCACTTCCGCGGCATCCGCGCCCGCGTCACGATCAGCGCGGGCGGCACCGCGCCGTAGGTTCGCCTGCCGTTCACTCGCGGTACTTCCCACGTCGGTTCCCGCCCGGTCTAATGATCGCGACCGCTGGGGAATCCGAGGTGTCCGGTGAAAACTGCACGTGTGGCCGCGATGTGCGCGGCGCTGCTCGTCGTCCTGCCCGCCGCGCCGTCGGCGGCCGACCCGCTCGACGCGCCGCTCGGCCCGCCGCCCGTCGACCTGGCCACCACGGCCGAGGCGAGCGAGGCGCTCGTCACCGACAGCTCCACGGCCGCCGTCGCACCGGGGCTCACGCTCACCGAGTTCGACCGTTTCGACCCGCAGGGCTGGATCCGAGGTGACACGCTCACCGTCGACCTGGACGCGGGCCTGCGTCCCACGTACCTGAGCCCTGGCACGGTGTCCGAGCGGACGCCGCTGTCCGAGCAGCTCTCGCGTGCGGGTGCGGTCGCGGGCGTCAACGGCGACTTCTTCGACATCAACGCCACCGGTGCGCCCTTGGGCGTCGGCATCGACGACGGCGAGCTCCACACCGCCCCGGCCGCGGGGCACAACCTCACCGCCGCGATCACCAAGGACGGCACCGCCCGGCTCGCCGAGGTGTTCCTCAGCGCGTCGCTGACGCTGCCCGGCGGCACGGTCGTGCCCGCCACCAACTTCAACGGCGCCGTGCTGCCGCGCGACGGCATCGGCGTCTACACCCCGTTGTGGGGCAAGGCTTCCCGCGCCACCGCGGTCGAGGGTGCGCAGCGGGTGGTCGAGCTCGAGCTCCGCGACGGCGTGGTGACGCAGGTGCGCGACACTCCCGCGGACGGCCCCATTCCCGGCGGCAGCACGGTGGTGCTCGCCCGCGACGGCGGCGCCGACGCACTCGCGTCGCTCGAACCCGGTGACGCGGTAGGGACCGAGTTCGCGCCGCGCAGCGACGCCGGTGACCTCGCGGTCGCCGTGGGCGGCAACAATGTGCTGGTGCGCGACGGCGTGGTGCAGGACGTCGACGCCGCCACCGCGCACCCCCGCACCGCGGTCGGCTTCTCCGCCGACGGCGCCCGCATGTGGCTGGTGACCATCGACGGCAGGCAGACCGACAGCAGGGGCATGACGGAGCTGGAGCTCGCACGCCACCTCAAGTCCCTCGGCGCGGACGACGCGCTGAACCTCGACGGCGGCGGCTCCTCGACGCTGCTGGCCCGCGAGCAGGGCGAGCAGGACGTGAGCGTGCACAACTCGCCCTCCGACGGCGGGCAACGCCTGGTGCCCAACGGAATCGGCTTCGCGACCGCGCCGGGCAGCGGCAGGCTGACGGGTCTCGGGCCCGCGCCCGCGCACGACGGCGAGGACTCCGACCGCGTGCTCTCCGGTCTGAGCCGCGTGCTCGAGCCCGGTGGCCACGACGAGAGCGGAGCCGCCGTGGCGAGCAGGCCGCTCTGGTACACCACCAACCCCCTGCGCGGCACCGTCCGGAACGGGGTGTTCACCGCGAGGGCCGACTGGCGGGACAAGGCCGAGCGCGCCGAGGTCGACGTCGTCGCCACGGAGCGGCTGCGCAAGGGCTCCACGACGCTGACGGTGCTGGGCGAGCCCGAACGGCTCGGCACGAGCACCGAGCGGCTCGCGCTCTCCGACGAGGGCGCCACCGGCACGTTCCAGGTCTATGGCTACGACGCCGACGGCTACGGCACCTGGGTCGAACCGCGCGACGTCGAGCTGGAGTACGACCCGTCCGTGGTCCGTGTCGAGGAGCGTGGCGACCGGTTCGCCGTCACCGCGCTCGCCGACCGCGGCGCTGCCGTGATCACGGCGAAGGCGGCGGGCCTGACCACCCACCTCGCCGCGTCAGTGGGCAGCGAGCCGCGAGTGCTCGCCCCGCTCGACGGCCCCGGGGGCTGGCGCGCGTCGGTGTACCCGAGCGCGGTCGGCGCGGCGCTGTCGGCCGCGCAGGGCCGTGACGGCGGCCAGGGGCTCGCGCTCGACTACCGGCTCACCGGAACCACCGCGACCCGCGCCGCCTACGTCTCGCCCGACCAGCCGCTCCCGCTGCCCGAGGGCACGCAGCGGATCGGCGTGTGGGTCAACGGCGACGGCAAAGGCGCGTGGCTGCGGGCCGAGCTGCGCGACGCGGGCAACGCCGCGTCGGTGGTGGACCTCGAGCTCGAGGTCGACTGGACGGGCTGGCGCTACGTCGAGGCCGCGCTGCCCGAGGGGCTGCCGTCCGGCCAGCGGCTCACCCGCTTCTACGCGGTCGAGAACGTGCCCGGCGAGCAGTACGAGGGCAGGCTCGTGTTCGACGACCTGACCGTCCAGGTCGCCTCGCCCGCCGACCCGCCCGCCGAGGAGGAGCCGCACGACCCCGCGCTGGTCACCGACGGCACGGTGAGCCAGAACGGACTGCGGATCGCCGTGCTCAGCGATGTCCAGTTCACCGCCGACGCCCCCGACGGCCCGCTTGTGGCACAGGCCCGGCGCACCATGCGGGAGGTCGTGGCGGCCGAACCGGACCTCGTGCTCATCAACGGCGACCTCACCGACCGCGGCACCGCACCCGACTTCGACCTCGCGCGCACGATCATCGACGAGGAGCTGGACGGCAGGGTGCCCTGGCACTACGTGCCGGGCAACCACGAGGCCGACGGCGGCACCGGGCTCGACGAGTTCGAGGCCGAGTTCGGCGAGGCGCACCGCGTACTCGACGTCGACGGAGTCCGGCTGGTGCTGCTCGACACCTCGCGCGGCAGCCTTCGCGGAGGCGGGTTCGACCAGGTGCGCATGCTGCGGGACGCGCTCTCCAGGGCGGAATCCGACCGGGCGGTGCGGGGCGTGGTGGTCGCGATGCACCACCCCGTCGACGACCCGGCCCCGGCAGGCAACTCGCAGCTGGCCGACCGCAAGGAAGCCGACCTGCTCACCGACTGGCTCACGGAGTTCGAGGAGAGCTCGGGCAAGCCCGCCGCCACGATCACCTCGCACGCCGGGGTCTTCGACCTCAGCCGCGAGGACGGCGTGCCGTATCTCGTCAACGGCAACGCGGGCAAGGCGCCGTCGGCCGCGCCAGGGGACGGCGGCTTCACCGGCTGGAGCCTGCTGAGCATGGATCCCCGGGACCGGGACGAGCCGGTGCGGATCGAGACCAGGCCGCACGTCGACGGGCTGAGCCTGTCCGGGCCCGCGCGCCTGGCGCGCGGAGAGCGGGCCGACGTGAGCGCGGAGCTGGACCAGGGCGGCCGCACAGTGCCGGTGAGCTACCCGGTGAGCGCCGACTGGAGCGGTTCGCGCACCCACATCGAGGAGCGGGGCCGGTGGCCGTCGGTGCGCGACGTCGTGTCGTTCGACCCGGAGACCGGCACCCTGACGGCGTTGCGCCGGGGCACGGCTGAGCTGACGGTGACCGTCAACGGGGTGAGCGAGACGCTGCGCGTCACGGTCGGCTAAACCGCTCGATTCTGTCGGTGGCGCGTGGCAGTGTGCGCACCGTGGGTTCAGGCACTCCAGGTACTGACGAGACGGCGATGGTGGAGGCCAAGGCGCTGGTGAAGCGCTTCGGCGACTTCGAGGCCGTCCGCGGCATCGACCTCCATGTCCGGCGGGGCGAGGCGTTCGGCTTCCTCGGGCCCAACGGGGCGGGCAAGTCCTCGACCATGCGCATGATCGCGTGCGTGTCCCCGCGCTCCGACGGCGAGCTGAGCGTCCTGGGCTTGGATCCCGATCGGGAGGGGCCGCGCGTGCGCGCGCGGCTGGGTTTCGTGCCTCAGCAGGACAACCTCGACACCGAGCTCACCGTCCGCCAGAACCTGCAGGTGTACGGGCGCTACTTCGGGCTGTCCAGGGCGCACGTGCGCGAGAAGGCGCACGAGCTGATGGAGTTCGCGCAGCTCACCGAGCGCGCCGACGACGAGGTCGAACCGCTCTCCGGAGGTATGAAGCGCAGGCTCACTATCGCGCGTTCGCTCGTCAACGACCCCGAGCTGCTGCTGCTCGACGAGCCGACCACCGGGCTCGACCCGCAGGCGCGGCACCTGTTGTGGGACAGGCTCTTCCGGCTCAAGTCGGCGGGCGTCACGCTGATCGTCACCACCCACTACATGGACGAGGCGGAACAGCTCTGCGACCGCCTCGTGGTTATGGACGACGGGCGCGTGGTCGCCGAGGGCTCGCCCTCCGAGCTCATCACCAGGTACTCCACCCGCGAGGTGCTCGAACTGCGCTTCGCGCCGGGGGAGCAGGAGGGCGCGGTCGCGTCGGTGAGCGACCTCGGCGAGCGCGTCGAGGTCCTGCCCGACCGCGTCCTGCTCTACACGCCCACGGGCGAGGCGGCGCTGGAACGCGTGCACGACAGGGGAGTGCGGCCACTGTCGAGCCTCGTGCGCCGCAGCACGCTGGAGGACGTCTTCCTCCGCCTCACCGGCCGGTCGTTGGTGGACTAGCCATGACGGTGGTGTCCTCGGGAAGAGTCGTCGGGTCGTGGCGCGCGGCATGGCTGCGAGTCGAGGGCCACTGGGCGTGGTACCGGCGGTACTGGACGTCCAATCTGTACTCTTCGGGCCTGCAGCCGCTGATGTACCTGCTGGCGATGGGCATCGGGTTCGGTTCCCAGGTGGAGCCGGGACCCGCCACCGGTGGACTGTCCTATGTGCACTACGTCGCGCCCGCGCTGCTCGTGGCGGGCGCCGTGCAGTACGCCGTCGGCGAGTCGACGTTTCCCGTCTTGTCGGGGTTCAAGTGGCAGAAGGACTTCATCGCCGTCACGGCCACACCGGTCACGCCGGGTCAGGTGCTCGGCGGGCAGCTCATCTGGGTGTCGATGCGGCTGCTGCTCTCGGGCGTCGTGTACGCGCTCATCGCGTGGGCGTTCGGGGCATGGCTCAACGCGGGCGCGGCGCTGGTCGTGCTCGTCGGCGCCCTCACCGGCGTCGCGTGCGCGGCCCCGCTCATGGCGATCGCGGCCACCACCTACGACGAGGGCACCCGGTTCACGTCGATCTTCCGGTTCATCGTGATGCCGATGCTGCTCTTCGCGGGCACGTTCTTCCCGATCGAGCAGATCCCGGTCGCGATCAGGTGGCTCGCGTGGGTCTCGCCGCTGTGGC
Organism: Prauserella cavernicola; assembly: GCF_016595675.1. Lineage (GTDB taxonomy): Bacteria > Actinomycetota > Actinomycetes > Mycobacteriales > Pseudonocardiaceae > Prauserella_A > Prauserella_A cavernicola. Next base: position 282,945 of record NZ_JAENJH010000004.1, read on the forward strand.
ACGGCAACGAGCTCGCGCGCGGCGTCACCCTCGGAGGCCTGGACCTCGTCCCCGCACTGGGGCACCTGGCGTTCCTGCTCGCCCTGTTCGCGGCGGGCGGACTCGTCGCGCGGCACTACTTCTACCGTCGGCTGGTGGTGTGAGCGATGGTCACTGTCGATGCTCCGGCGCGGCGCGGGTTGCTGCTGCGCGTCCTGCCGCCCTCGCTCTACGCGGGCAGGGCGAGCGCGCTGCTGGAACGGTCGGTGCTCGCGTACTCGCGGGCCTGGCTGGTGTTCCTGTCCGGATTTCTCGAGCCGCTGTTCTACCTGCTGGCGTTCCAGATCGGCTTCGGCAAGCTCGTCAGCGAGGTCACCGGGCCCGGCGGGCAGCCGCTGAGCTACGTCGCGTTCGTCGCGCCCGCGCTGCTCGCGGCGTCGGCGATGAACGGCGCGGTGTTCGACTCGACGTACGGCGTGTTCTTCAAGTTCCGCTACCAGAAGACCTACGACGCGATGCTGGCGACGCCGATCGGCCCGCTGGACATCGCGCTCGGCGAGATCGCGTGGGCCGTGCTGCGGGGTGGTCTGTACGCGCTCGCGTTCTTCGGCGTCATGGGCGCGCTCGGTCTGGTCACGTCCCCGTGGGCGCTGTTGCTCGTGCCCGCGGCGGTGCTGGTGTCGTTCGCGTTCTCGGCGATCGGGATGGCGTGCGCGACGTTCCTGCGCTCCACGTCGCAGTTCGACTACATCAACCTCGCCGTGATGCCGATGTTCTTCTTCTCAACGACCTTCTACCCGCTGTCGGTCTACCCCGAGCCCCTGCAGTACGTCGTGCAGTGTCTGCCGCTCTACCACGCGGTCGAGCTCACGCGTGGGCTGTCGGTCGGGGTCCTGGACGCCGGGATGATCGGGCACGTCGCGTACCTCGTCGTCCTGGCGGGGCTGGGGGTCCACTGGGCCTCGCGCAGGCTCTCCGGTCTCCTGCTCCGCTGACGCCGGGTCGGGGGTCGAGTCGCCGGACACCGCGGCGAGCGCGTCGACCATGCCGCGGCCGTAGAAGCCGTTGTAGCCGAGGTATCCGGCGCAGTAGGCGTCCTGGGTGCCGTTGCCGTTGAGGTCGTAGTTCTCGGGGCAGGCGACCGGGGCGGCCTGCTCGCCGAGCGCCTCGCGCAAGAGCGCGGGGGTCGCGTCCGGATCGCCCGAGGCGAGCAGGGCGGCGACCCCGGACACGTGCGGCGTCGCCATCGACGTGCCGCACAGCTCGCCGTAGCCGCCCGGGATGGTCGACAGCACACAGTCGTCGGACTGCCCGCCGGGCGCGGTGAGATCGATCACGCCGAGCCCGTACGAGCTGTAGCCGGCCTTCACACCGGAGGCGTCGACGGCCGACACCGCGAGCGTCTCGCGCAGCCCTGCGGGCAGCACCTCACAGGCGTCGTCCCGTGCGGCGGTGCCGCTGCCGGGCGAGGGTGTGAGGTCGAGTGCTCCGTTGGTGGCGGCGGCGACGCTGAGGGTGCCCGAGGAGTCCGCGTACTCGACCGCCCTGGCCACGGCCTCGCGAACCACGCCCTGGTCCTCACTGGTGGTGCACGGCATGCCGGGCGAGGTGACGGAGAAGCTGCTGTTGGCCACCTCGATGCCCGAGCGCGCCGCCCACATGAACCCGCAGACCGCGGCCTCGGGATCGACGTAGCCGTCGTCGTCGACGACCTTCACCGACGCCAGGCGCACGCCGGGCGCGACACCCGCGATGCCCCTGCCGTCGTCGGCCGCGGCGACGATGCCGGCCACGTGGGTGCCGTGTGTGGAGGCGGTGGGCACCCAGGCGTCCTCGGTGGACACTGGCGCGCCCGAGAGGCAGCCCGCGGACAGATCAGGGTCGACGGCCTCGGCGAGGTCGGGGTGCCGGGCGTCGATGCCGGAGTCCAGCACCGCCACGGCGACGTCGGGGCTGCCGGGCTCGATCGTGCGGGCCCGGTCGGCGCCGATGGTCCGCATGTCCCACTGCTCGCTCGTGCGGTCCTCGGAGGGCACCGCGCCGCCGCTCAGCGCCTCGTCAGCGGACTCGGCGGCGGGGGAGTGGCCCCGCGCCAGCCGCTCGGCCTGCGCGCTGAAGGCGCGGTCCGGCCCGATGGCGTCGGCGAAGCCCGAGCTCGCCGACGTGGCGACGGCCACACCGATCTCGGGGTAGTAGATTGACTGGTCGCCGCAGGCGGACTCGATCTCGTCGGCCGCGGACTGCTCGGAGGTCTCCTGGTCGAAGAGCACGACGTAGCGCAGCGACACGCCCGAGCCGGAACACGTCTCGGCGGACGCGGCCCCCGCGTTCGCCACGGCGGTAGTGCCGACGAGCGCCGCGCAGGCGAGCAGCACACTCCCACGCACCAGCACTGGACCTCCGAAGACCGCACCGAGACGCCGACGCCGTTTCCCCTGCCGTGCGCACGGTAACCAGCCGCCGACGGCCCGACAAGCTGTCGGCGGAAGTTCCCCCAGCCGGTGCTATGCGCCCCAACCACACGGCAGCCCGGCCGCCGTGTGGGATACTGGGTGACGGTTGCTGAACCGTTGTCACCGCCACACGGGCGGTGAGCAATGGTCGGTGGCCCGGTGACGTGCTGAAAGGACTCCGTGTCGTCGCCGCCGCGCGCTCGGCGTGCCAGGCGGCTCGACGACTCGGGAGGTACCGAGTGGCGGGAGTTCGGTCAGAACGTCGCCGCGGGACCCGCCACTGCTGGCGAGCCGGCACCACCGGCTGCTCAGTGGCATGAGAGGCAAGGATTCCCGTCGGCGGTGAACCCACCACGGCGGTACAAAACAGGAAACGGTCCCTGTGCGGCCGCGTCCTGCCAGCCGGTTCCGGTGCCGAGGAGAGGTTCCTCGCCCGGTGCGGACTGCCAGACGCGCCCGGGGGCGAAGGAGACATATGTCGAACGCGGAGACACCCGCCGAGAACACCGGCGGGACTACCGCCACATCCATCACAGGGGCGCTGGCCGAGCTGCCGAACCGCGTCAGGGTGCACGCCCTGGCGAAGCTGCTGGGTTCCAGCAGCCGTGAGGTGCTCGCGAAGCTCGCCGAGCTGGGCGAGACCGCGCGCAGCGTGCAGTCGAGCGTGCCCAAGGATGTGGCGTTGCAAGTGGCACAGGCCCTCGGGGCCGTGGACCAGGCGGCCGGGGAGACCGCCGAACCGACCGGCGCGGACACCGCCGAGAAGACTTCCGCCGAGCAGCCTGCCTCCGTTCAGGCGCCCGCCGAGCAGCCCGGTCAGGTCGCTGCCGAGCCGGAGCAGCCCGTCGCGCAGGCCCCGGCGACATCCACCGCCCAGCCCGAGCAGGCTAAGCCGGAGCGGGCCAAGTCCGCGCGTGCCGCCGTGCACACGCCGGTGTTCGCCGCCCCGTCGCCGGTCTTCCTCCCGCCGGAGCCCGCCGCCGAGCAGGCCGCCGCGTCGCAGGACAAGGCCGAGAAGGCAGGCAAGCCCGAGCGGGGGGACAAGGCCGAGCGCCCCGAGAAGTCCGACCGGCCCGACAAGCGCGACAAGTCCGGCCGTCCCGAGAAGGCTGACAAGTCCGATAAGTCGGACAAGGGCGAGAAGCCCGAGCAGGCCGACGACGAGGCCGAGGACCAGGACCAGTACGGCGCCGACGGCGACACCGGTGACGGCTCCGACGGTGGCCGCAGGCGTCGGCGTCGCGGTCGTCGCGGCCGGGGCAGGGGCAAGGGCGGCGACGAGAACACCGCCGACGAGCAGAGCGACGGCGAGCACGCCGAGGGCGACGCCAAGACAGACGAGACCGACGAGCAGGCCCAGAAGGGCGACGAGGGCGCCGACTCCGACGACGCCGACGGCGAGGGCGGCAACAAGCGCCGTCGCCGCCGTCGCCGCCGCAAGGGCGGAGACGATGACGGCGCCGACGGCTCGGGCACCGACGACCCGCCCAACACCGTCGTCCACGTGCGCGACGCCAAGGCCGCCGACAACAAGAACGAGGCTCGCGACGGCGTGCGCAGCGTGCGCGGCTCCACGCGCCTCGAGGCCAAGCGCCAGCGCCGCCGCGACGGCAGGGAAGCGGGCCGCAGGCGCGCGCCGATCCTGTCCGAGTCGGAGTTCCTCGCTCGCCGCGAAGCGGTCGAGCGGACCATGGTCGTCGCCGAGCGCGGCGACTCCACGCAGATCGGCGTGCTCGAGGACGACGTGCTGGTCGAGCACTTCGTGACCTCGTCGGGCAGCGGCTCGATCGTCGGCAACGTCTACCTCGGCCGCGTGCAGAACGTGCTGCCCTCGATGGAAGCCGCGTTCATCGACATCGGCCGCGGCCGCAACGCGGTGCTCTACGCGGGCGAGGTCGACTGGGACGCCGCCGGTCTGGAGGGCAAGGCCCGCAAGATCGAGCAGGCGCTGAGCTCGGGCGACAACGTCCTGGTGCAGGTCACGAAGGACCCGGTCGGGCACAAGGGCGCCCGGCTCACCACGCAGATCTCGCTGCCCGGCCGCTTCCTGGTGTACGTCCCCGCGGGCGGCGCCACCGGCATCTCCCGCAAGCTGCCCGAGAACGAGCGGCGCAGGCTCAAGGACATCCTCAAGCGGATCGTTCCCGAGGACGCCGGGGTGATCATCCGGACCGCCTCCGAGGGCATCAGCGAGGACGAGCTCGCCCGCGACGTCCGCAGGCTCAAGGCCCAGTGGGAGGTCGTCAAGGAGAAGGCGGACTCCTCCACCGGCTCCGGCAAGAAGTCCAGCTCGCCCGTGCTCCTGTACGAAGAGCCGGACCTGCTGGTCAAGGTCGTGCGCGACCTGTTCACCGAGGACTTCGCGAAGCTGGAGGTCCAGGGGTCGACGGCCTGGGAGACCATCCACTCCTACGTCGAGCATGTCGCTCCCGACCTCACCGACCGGCTCAAGCGCCACGTCGGCAACGGTGACGTCTTCGCCGAGCACCGTATCGACGAGCAGCTCACCAAGGCGCTCGACCGCAAGGTGTGGCTGCCCTCCGGTGGCTACCTGGTCATCGACCGCACCGAGGCGATGACGGTGATCGACGTCAACACCGGCAAGTTCACCGGCTCGGGCGGCAACCTCGAGGAGACCGTCACCCGCAACAACCTGGAGTCGGCCGAGGAGATCGTCCGCCAGCTCCGGCTGCGCGACATCGGCGGCATCATCGTGATCGACTTCATCGACATGGTGCTGGAGGCCAACCGCGAGCTGGTGCTGCGCAGGCTCACCGAGTGCCTCGGCCGCGACCGCACGCGGCACCAGGTCGCCGAGGTGACCTCGCTCGGACTGGTGCAGATGACCCGCAAGCGTGTCGGCACCGGGCTGCTCGAGGCCTACTCCACGACGTGTGAGCACTGCAAGGGGCGCGGCGTGATCGTGTCCACCGAGCCCAACCGCGGCAACGGTGGCGGCAATGGCAACGGCAACGGCCACCAGCACGGCGGTGGTGGCGGCGGACGTCGCTCCCGCGGCGGCCGGGGCAAGGGCGGCGGCGAGGAGCAGCAGGACGCCGCTCGCTCGTCCGACAGCGGCGCTCCGACGCCCGAGCAGCGTGAGTCGGTCGTGACGGCGGTCCAGGCGATGGCCAACGCCTCCAAGCCCACGAAGGGTGACGAAGCCGACGAGTCCGCGAAGGCGGACAAGCCGGAACGCGCCGAGAAGCAGGACAAGCCGGAGAAGCAGGACAAGCGCGACCGGTCCCCGCGGCAGCGGCGGCGTGAGTCCGCCAAGTCCGAACCCGCCCCGGCGGAGTCCGCTCCAGCCGAGCAGGCCGCCCAGGACTCGTCCGCGCAGCCTGAACAGACCCCGGCGCGGAACGCCGCGCCGCAGGAGCCGGCCAAGCCCGAGCAGACCGAGCCTGCCAGGACCGAACCGGCGGCGGAGGTCCCCGCGACCCCCGCGCAGCCGGAGAGTGGACGTGAGGCGGCCGAACCCGCCGCACAGCCGCTCAACGGGCACACCCCCGCCCACCAGGTCAGCACGCCTCAGCCGGAGACCCCGGCGGGCGAGGAGCAGCCGTCCGAGCCCGAGCAGCCCTCGGTCCCGGCGCCTGCCGTGCGTTCCACCACCCGGCGTCCGCGCCGGGCCGCCTCGCGGCCCGCGGGCCCGCCGGTGCACGCGCAGGAGAACGGCTGATGACCACCCCGGTGCGCCCCGCGAACGAGGCGCGAAGTAAGCTGTCTAGCGGCCCGCCGTTGGAGCGGGTCGCTGCGCGCGACGCTTGGGACGCTGAAAGCGGACCGGTCGCGTGAGCCCCCACCCGCAGTCGAGCAAGCAGGAGACTTCCGTGTCGGCGTATGCAGTCGTCAAGACCGGCGGCAAGCAGTACAAGGTCGCCGTCGGCGACGTCGTCGAGGTCGAGAAGCTCGAGGGCGAGCTGGGCACCGAGCACACCTTCCCCGCCGTGCTGTACGTAGACGGCAGCGAGGTCACCACGGACGTCGACGCGCTGGCGAAGGTCTCGGTCACCGGCAAGGTCGTCGAGCAGACCAAGGGTCCCAAGATCCGCATCCACAAGTTCAAGAACAAGACCGGCTACCACAAGCGGCAGGGTCACCGTCAGAAGCTGACCCGCATCGAGGTCACCGGAATCAGCAAGTAAGCCTGACGCTTTCAGAGGAGGGTGACCAGAGATGGCACACAAGAAGGGCGCATCCAGCTCCCGCAACGGTCGTGACTCCAACCCGCAGTACCTCGGTGTCAAGCGGTTTGGTGGCCAGGTCGTCAAGTCCGGCGAGATCCTGGTTCGTCAGCGCGGCACCAAGTTCCACCCCGGTGTGAACGTCGGTCGCGGCGGTGACGACACCCTGTTCGCGCTCGCCGCCGGTTCGGTCGAGTTCGGCAGCAAGCGCGGCCGCAAGACGGTCAACATCGTGCCGGCCGAGGCCTGAGCCGGCCCGGCCAGCACGCGCTAGCACTCTCGAACGAGGGGCGGGCCCGGAACATTTCCGGACCCGCCCCTCTTTCGTGCATGTGGCAGTTTTTCCATCCCGGTAGAGAGGCACCTCCACATGGCATCCCGCTTCGTCGATCGCGCGGTGATCCACCTGGCCGCCGGCAGCGGCGGCAACGGCTGTGCCTCCGTGCACCGTGAGAAGTTCAAGCCGCTCGGCGGCCCCGACGGCGGCAACGGCGGCGGTGGCGGCGACGTCCTGCTGATCGTCGATCCGGGCGTGCACACTCTGCTCGACTTCCACTTCCGCCCCCACGCCCGTGCGGGCAGCGGCAAACCGGGCCAGGGCGGCAACCGCAACGGCGCCGCGGGGGAGACGCTCGAGCTGCGCGTCCCCGACGGCACCGTCGTCCTCACCGAGGACGGTGAGGTGCTCGCCGACCTGATCGGCCCCGGCACCACGTTCGTCGCCGCCAAGGGCGGCCGCGGCGGCCTGGGCAATGCCGCGCTCGCGTCCCGCGCGCGCAAGGCGCCGGGGTTCGCCCTGCTCGGCGAGGACGGCGAAGAACGCGACCTGGTGCTGGAGCTGCGCTCGGTCGCCGACGTGGGTCTGCTGGGCTTCCCGTCCGCGGGCAAGTCGTCGCTCATCTCGGTGCTCTCGGCGGCCAAGCCGAAGATCGCCGACTACCCGTTCACCACGCTTGTGCCGAACCTCGGCGTGGTCACCGCCGGCGACACCGTGTTCACGATGGCCGACGTGCCCGGCCTGATCCCCGGTGCCAGCGAGGGCAAGGGCCTCGGTCTCGACTTCCTGCGCCACATCGAGCGCTGCGCGGTGCTGGTGCACGTCATCGACTGCGCGACCTACGAGCAGGGGCGCGACCCCGTCTCCGACGTGGATGCTCTCGAGAACGAGCTCGCCCGCTACACCCCGGCGCTCGGTGGTGACCTCTCCGACCGGCCGCGCGTGGTGGTGCTCAACAAGATCGACGTGCCGGACGCCGCAGAGCTCGCCGAGATGGTCCGCGCGGACCTGGAGGCCCGCGGACTGCGCGTGTTCGAGATCTCGACGGTCTCCCGCAAGGGGCTGCGCGAGCTGACGTTCGCGCTGGGCGAGGTGGTCGAGTCCTACCGCGCCTCCCTGCCGGAGGCCGAGCCCACCAAGATCGTGCTGTCGCCGCGCGCCGTCGACGACTCCGGCTTCACGGTGGAGTCCGACCCGGACGACCCGAGCGGCTACATCGTGCGCGGCCCGCGTCCCGAACGCTGGGTGCGCCAGACCGACTTCAGCAACGACGAGGCTGTCGGCTACCTCGCCGACCGGCTGAACCGGCTCGGGGTCGAGGAGGAACTCGCCAGGATGGGTGCCGAGCCCGGCAGCCAGGTCAGCATCGGCGACTACCGCTTCGACTGGGAGCCGTCGACGCCGGGCGTGATGACCCACCTGGCAGGCCGGGGCACCGACCCGCGCCTGGAGAACCGCAGCCGCGTCACCGCCTCGGACCGCAAGGAAGCCCGGCGGGTCCGCCGCGACGGCGAACCCGAGGCCGAGCTCGGCGAGAACACCGGTGACTGACGTGGCGCGTGCGGCGATCGCCACCGCCTCCCGGCTGGTCGTCAAGGTCGGTTCCTCGGCGCTGACCACCGCGGGCGACGGTCTCGACGTGGCCAGGCTCGACGCACTCGTCGACGCCATCGCACATCGGGTGTCGCAGGACGCGCAGATCGTGCTCGTCTCCTCGGGTGCCATCGGGGCGGGCCTGGCCCCGCTGTCACTCGGCACCCGGCCCCGGGATCTCGCCACCCAGCAGGCGGCCGCCAGCGTCGGGCAGCTGGCGCTGGCCCACGCCTACGCGGAGTCGTTCGGCCGGTACTCACTGACTGTCGGCCAGGTGCTGCTCACCTCCGATGACGTCGTCCGCCGCTCGCACTACCGCAACGCCGAGCGGACCTTCTCACGGCTGCTGGCTCTCGGCGCGGTGCCCGTGGTCAACGAGAACGACACCGTGGCCACCGAAGAGATCCGCTTCGGCGACAACGACCGCCTCGCCGCACTCGTCGCACACCTCATCCGTGCCGACGCTCTCATCCTCCTGTCCGATGTAGACGCTCTGTACGACGGTGATCCGCGTGCGGGCGGCACTCGTCGCATCACCGAGATCTCCGGTGAGTCCGATCTGGACGGGCTCACCGTCGGAATGTCCAGCTCGGGCCTCGGCACGGGCGGCATGATGTCCAAGGTCGCCGCCGCACGTACCGCCGCCTCCAGCGGCATCCCCGTGCTGATCGCCGCGGCCGCCGACGCCCGCGACGCACTCGGCGACGCCGAGGTGGGCACCGTGTTCCGGGCCGCGGGAACCCGACTGTCCGCGCGGCGCTTCTGGCTCGGGTACGCGGCGGGTTCGCACGGCAGGCTCCACCTCGACGACGGCGCCGTCGCCGCGGTGGTGGGCCGCAGGAGGTCGCTGCTCTCGGCCGGTGTCACCGGCGTGGACGGCGACTTCCAGGCTGGCGATGTCGTGGACCTCGTCGACCCCGCTCAGCAGGTCGTCGCGCGGGGCGTGGTGGCCTTCGACGTCACCGAGCTCCCGGAGCTGATCGGCCGCTCGACCCACGAGCTCCCGCCGGAACAGCGCCGCGAGGTGGTGCACGCGGACGACCTCGTGCCCCTGAGCGGCCGCGCGGCGAAATAACGCGCGGACCGTCTCCTACTTCAGCTCGCTGCGGTTGGTCTCCGGCAGCCGCAGGATCACGAAGAACGCCACCGCGGCAGCCACCGCGACGTACCAGAAGAACACAGTGGACGCGCCGGCGTCGGACAGCGCCGTGATGACGAGCGGCGCGGTACCACCGAACACTGCGACCGTGAGGTTGTACCAGGCGCCGATTCCCAGCCCCCGCAACGAGGTCGGGAACAGCTCGCTCATGATCGCAGGCGCTATCGACGTCATCGCGGTGTAGAGGCCGAGCCCCACACAGAACACCACGAGCAGCCCACCGAGGCCCGGACCGACCAGCGTGGAGAGCGGCACGATCAGCAGCGCCGTCGCCGCCGACCACACCAGCAACTGCGGTTTGCGGCCGAACCGGTCCGAGATCACGCCCATCGGGTACTGCAGGACTACGAAGAGCGCCGTCGCGATGGACAGGGCGAGGAACACGTCCACGTCGTCGGCCTCGCGGGTGTTGACGGCGAACGGGGTCAGCGCGCTGAAGAAGGTGTAGTAGCAGAGCGTCGACAACATGGTGAAGCCCACGAGCTGCCCGACTGACCGCGGGTGCTCGCGCAAGGTCGTCAACAGCGGCCGGGACACCTTCCGTGCCACGGCCTTGTTGTCCTTGAACTGCTCGGTCTCCTCGAGGCTGGACCGCAGCCAGAGACCGATCAGGCCGAGCACACCGCCCAGCAGGAACGGGATGCGCCAGCCCCACGACTCGAGTTGCGCGTCGTCCATCGTGCGGGCGAGCGTGAAGCCGAGCACGGAGGCGAGCAGCACAGCGGTGCCGGTGGAGATGTAGAAGAACGACGAGAAGCGCCCGCGCCGCTCCTTCGGTGCGATCTCGCCCAGGTAGGCCGAGGCATTGGAGACCTCGCCGCCGAGCGAGAGTCCCTGCGCAACCCGGGCCAGCAGCAACAGGATCGGGGCGAGCCAGCCCACCTGCGCGAAGGTCGGCAGGATGCCGATGACGATCGAACCACCCGCCATGAGCACGATCGTGAAGATCATGGCGGGCTTGCGTCCCCGGAGGTCGGCGAACCGGCCGATCAGCATTCCGCCGAGTGGCCGGAAGAAGAAGGCCAGCGCATAGGTGGCGAACGTGTTGATCTGGGCGAGCTCTCCGGGGAAGAACGCACTGGCGAAGTAGATGCTGAACGTCGCGTAGATGGTCCAGTCGAACCATTCGAGGGCGTTGCCGACGCTTGCTGCGAAGAGCCTGCGCACCGGGAGCCGGTGCTTGACGGGCGCGTTCACGTTCGACTCGACCATGTCGACCTTCCGCCTCACCGAATAGTGAGTTGGCACTGTGCCACACGGGGCCGTGCGGTGGAAGGTCTTTCCCAGCACCGCGAGGACGGCGGGTCGTCGTCCCAGGCAAAACGTGGCCCGACGTCGGCGTCCCCATCGGTGATTCCGCTCTACGCCGTCGCCGCGAGTGCGAACGGGAGCACGGCCGGTGCGCCCGCCTGGCGGAGCAGGCGCGTGGCCACGGTCATGGTCCAGCCCGTGTCGACCAGGTCGTCCACCAGCAACACGGGGCCGCCGGCGCCGGAGACCGCCGCTCGCAGCGAGTCCGGGAGGGACAGTCGCCCCCACAGGTCGGCCAGCCGCTGCGCGCTGTTCGCCCTGCGGGGAGGCGGCCCCTGCGCCTCGATGGTTCCGAGCAGCTCCAGCCTGCCGATCTGTGACAACCGCGTGGCCAGGTCGCGCGTCAGCTCCGGCCGGGTGTACGAACCGAGCGCGACGACCGCGACCGGGCGCACCGCCCAGTCCCAGGCCGCGAGCACCGACACGCACGCCTGGAACACCTGGTCGGGAACGGGAGCGTCGCCGCCCTGCGCGCCGACGAGCTCGCGCAACCGCCCGCCCCAGCCGACATCGGTGAGCCTGCCGACGACGCGTCCCGGCTCCGCCTGCTCGTCCTTGCCGATGCGCCCGGACAGGGGAACGTCGAGCGACGCCATGCCCGTGGGCCACTGGCGCCGCGGCGCCACCTCGACGCCCGGTTTGCTCAGCTGCTCCCTGGTCGCCTCGGTGCTCTGGTCGGAGACGTCGGTGGCCCAGTGCCGTCCGGTGCAGTTGTCGCAGCGGCCGCACGGCTCGGCGTAGGGGTCGTCGAGCTGCCTGCGCAGGAACTCCATCCGGCAGCCCGGTGTGGCGAGGTAGTCCAGCATCGCCTGCTGCTCGGCAGCCCTGGACTGGCGGACGCGTTCGTAGCGTTCGGCGTCGTACTGCCAGTCCTGGCCCGTGGACTCCCAGCCGCCCCGCACCCTGCGCACGGCGCCGTCGACGTCGAGCACCTTGAGCACCATTTCCAGTCGCGACCGGGAAAGCTCTGCCATCGGCTCGATCGCGGCTGTCGACAATGGACGGTCGGCGTACGCGAGCGCGTTGAGGACCTGGGTCACGCGGTTGCCGTCGGGAAACGCCAGCGAGCCGAAGTAGTTCCAGATCTCCACGTCCTCGCGGCCGGGAAGCAGCACGACCTCCGCCCGTCGCACACCACGGCCCGCGCGGCCGACCTGCTGGTAGTAGGCGATGGGAGACGACGGTGCGCCCAGGTGCACCACGAAGCCCAGGTCCGGTTTGTCGAAACCCATGCCGAGCGCCGACGTGGCGACGAGCGCCTTGACCCGGTTGGCGAGCAGATCGTCCTCGGCGGCCTGCCGGTCCGCGGGATCGGTCTTGCCGGTGTAGGCGGTCACCGGGTACCCGCGGTCGGACAGGAGCGCCGCGACGTCGTTGGCGGCGGCCACTGTGAGCGTGTAGATGATGCCGGAACCCGGCAGCTGGTCCAGCTGCTCGGCCAGCCACGCGAGCCGCGCGGCCTCCGTCGGTAGTTCCACGACCGCGAGGTGCAGGCTCTCCCTGTCGAGCGGACCGCGCAGCACCAGAGTGTCCGAGCGGTGTCCGATACCCAGTTGCTCGGCGACGTCGGTGACCACGCGGTCGTTGGCGGTCGCGGTGGTGGCCAGCACGGGCACGCCGTCGGGCAGGTCGCCGATCAGGGTGCGCAGGCGCCGGTAGTCGGGGCGGAAGTCGTGGCCCCAGTCCGAAATGCAATGCGCCTCGTCCACCACGAGCAGGCCCGCGGAGGCGGCCAGTTTGGGCAGCACGGAGTCGCGGAAATCGGGGTTGTTGAGCCGTTCCGGGCTCACCAGCAGCACGTCGATCTCACCCGCGGCGATCCGCGCCTGCACGTCGTCCCACTCCTGCTGGTTGGCGGAGTTCATCGTCGCGGCGTTGATGCCCGCTCGCGCGGCGGCGGCGATCTGGTTGCGCATCAGTGCCAGCAGCGGCGAGATGATGACGGTCGGCCCGGCGCCGCGTTCGCGCAGCAGGGCCGTGGCGAGGAAGTACACGGCCGATTTGCCCCAGCCGGTGCGCTGGACGACGAGCGCGCGCCGCTGGTGCGCGACGAGCGCCTCGATCGCCGTCCACTGGTCCTCGCGCAGGGAGGCGTCGGGTCCGGCGAGCGCACGCAGCAGGGTCTCGGCCCGCTGACGAAGGGTGTCGATGTCCACGGGAACCAGCTCTACAGCATGGCTCCGACGATGTCTGCCCAGGCCGGAGCGAACGGAGACCTCGCTGTCGGAAACCGGCCATATTGTGCCGCAGGTCACACTCAGGGTCCGCGTCATGTCCCGTCGGATGGCCAGTCACTTCCGCGTGCCAGCGCACGCGGGGTGTGCTGGCACCCGGCGAATTCCCCCAGATCGCCGGTCGCACCGGTACGTGCCGCGAGGGTCGGCCCCGACACGGGGAGTGGGACGGCCCGACCCTCGCGGCGCGTCTCACCAGGCCGTATAGGGTGGGTTTTCATGTCGCCACGCCGCATCGGTGTCATGGGTGGAACATTCGACCCCGTGCACCACGGTCACCTCGTCGCCGCCAGCGAGGTCCAGTCCCGATTCGAGCTCGACGAGGTCATCTTCGTGCCCACGGGCCAGCCCTGGCAGAAGGCCGACCGCGTCGTCTCCAAAGCCGAGGACCGGTACCTGATGACGGTGATCGCCACCGCCTCCAACCCGGTCTTCTCCGTGAGCAGAGTGGACATCGACCGCAGCGGTCAGACGTTCACGGTCGACACGCTGCGCGACCTGCAGCACGAGTACCCCGACGACGAGCTGTTCTTCATCACCGGAGCCGACGCGCTCGAACAGATCCTGACCTGGCGCGACGCGGACGAGGTGTTCACATACGCGCACTTCATCGGCGTCACCCGGCCCGGCTACCACCTCGACGACCACCACCTGCCCAAGGGAAAGGTCAGTCTCGTGGAGGTCACCGCCATGGCGATCTCCTCCACCGGCTGCCGTGAACGGGTCAAGGCGGGCGAGCCGGTCTGGTACCTCGTGCCCGACGGCGTTGTCCGGTATATCGATAAACGCAGGCTGTACCGGGACTGACGGGTCCGTCGGCGGCTCCGGGTACGCTTCTGCGGACGCACGTTCGATCCCGAAGGAGCACCGTGACAGCGACGGCCGAAGCACGAGACCTCGCGACCGCGGCCGCGCACGCGGCGGCGGACAAGAAGGCGACCGACGTGGTCGTGCTCGACGTCTCCGAGCAGCTCGTCATCACCGATGCGTTCGTCATCGCGTCGGCACCCAACGAGCGCCAGGTCGGCGCCATCGTCGACAACGTCGAGGAGAAGCTGCGGCTGACCGGGCACAAGCCGGTCCGCAGGGAAGGCGCCAGGGAAGGGCGCTGGGTACTGCTCGACTACGTCGATGTCGTGATCCACGTGCAGCACGCCGACGAGCGTTCGTTCTACGGGCTCGAGCGACTGTGGAAGGACTGCCCCCGCATCGAGGTCGAGGGCCTCGAGGAGAGTGCGGCGAACGCGGCCACCGAGGAACCGGGTACGCCGTGAGCCTGCGACGGCTCGTGCTGTGGCGGCACGGGGAGACCGATTACAACGCGGCAGGCCGGATGCAGGGTCACATCGACTCCGCGCTGACCGAGGTCGGCTGGAACCAGGCGCGGTTCGCCGCGCCCGCTCTGGCGCGCTTCGAGCCCGACCTGGTCATCGCCTCCGACCTGCGCCGCGCGACCGACACGGCCACCGTGCTCACCGACGCCATCGGCGTGCCGCTGCGCATCGACAAGCGCCTGCGCGAGACGCACCTTGGCGACTGGCAGGGCCTCACCGGCGCCGAGGTCGACGAGAAGGCACCGGGAGAACGCGACCGCTGGCGCACCGACGCCACGTGGGCGCCTCCCGGCGGTGAGTCGCGCATCGACGTGGCCGAACGGGCGGGCGAGGTCGTCAACGACCTCCTGCGCTCGGACGACGGTCACCAGACGGTGCTGCTGGCCGCCCACGGTGGGCTGATCGTCGCGGTCACGGCACACCTGCTGGGGTTGCCCGTTTCGCTGTGGCCCTCGCTCGGCGGCATCTCGAACTGCCACTGGGTCGAGCTCGTCCGGCGCGACGACGTCTGGCGGCTCCACGCGTACAACGCGGGCATGACCGGCTAGTCATGACCTCGCCCCGGCTGCTGGTGTTCGGCGACTCGCTGAGCTTTCACGGCCCCGATGGGGGATATCCGTCCGACGAGCCGCGGCTGTGGCCCAACGTGGCGGCGCGGGAACTCGGCGGCAGCGCGGAGCTCGTCGCCGGTATCGGCTGGACGGCACGGGACGTCTGGTGGTCGCTCACCGGTGACCCGAGGGTGTGGGCGGACCTGCATCGCGCCGACGTGGTCGTGCTCGCGATCGGCAGTATGGACTCGTTGCCCTCGCCGCTGCCGACCTACCTGCGGACCGGATTGCGCTACCTGCGGCCAGACGGCGTGCGCCGGGTGGTCCGCAACGCCTATCTCGCGGCCCAGCCGAGGCTCGCGGTCGCGTTCAACGGCAAGCCCGCCGTGCTGCCACCGCGGCTGACCGGGCAGTACCTGGCCACTTCCGCGTCCGCGCTGCGGGTGCTGCGTTCCTCGCTGCCCATCGTCGGCTGGCTGCCGTCGGTGCACCGGGCGCCGTCCTACGGCTACGTGCACACCGCGCGCGACGAGACGGCCGAGGAGATCGCGGCGTGGGGCCGCCGCGACGACGTGCCGCTGCTCGATCTGCCCGCCGTCGTCGGCCAGCACGTGCTCGGCGGACAGGGCAATACCGACGGCATGCACTGGGGCTGGGACGGGCACGAGGCGGTCGGCAAGGCCATGGCGGCGCTGATCGCGCCATTGGTGCCCGATGCTGGCGCGGCGACCCCCGCCACGGGGCGGACGGGAACGTAGGCTGGCGCTCGTGCCGGTCGCCGTTGTCACGGACTCCACTGCTCATCTGCCGGAAGGGTTCGCCGAGAGGCATGGGATCCGGGTGGTCCCGCTCCACGTGCTCGTCGACGGGGTCGCCGCGCTCGACGGTGTCGATGTCGGTCCCGTGGTGCTGGCAGAAGCCCTGGGGCAGCGCCGCATCGTGACCACGTCCCGGCCCACTCCGTCCGCGTTCGCAGCCGCGTTCCGGGCCGCGCTCGACGACGGCGCCGACACCGTCGTGTCCGTCCACCTGTCGAAACGGCTGTCCGGCACGTGGGAGTCCGCGGTCATCGCGGCGCAGGAAGTGGGGCCTGACCGGGTGCGCGTCGTGGATTCGCGCACCACCGCGATGGGACTGGGGTTCGCGGCGCTGCACGCGGCCGCCGCGGCGGCCAACGGCGCGCGGGGCGAGGAGGTCGAGGCCGCCGCCGTCCAGGCGGCGGAGCGGTCGGAGACGTTGTTCGTGGTGGAGACGCTCGAGTACCTCCGCAGGGGCGGCCGGATCGGGCCCGCGGCCGCGCTGTTGGGTACCGCGCTCGCCGTCAAACCGGTGCTGCGGATGGACGGTGGGGAGATCACCCCGCTCGAGAAGGTGCGCACCATGAACAGGGCCATGGGCCGGCTCGTCGACCTCGCGGTGCAGGCGGCCAAAGACACCGAGATCGAGCTCGCCGTGCACCATCTGGCCTCGCCGGAGCGCGCGGCCGAGCTGGCGACGCGGCTGGAGGAGCGGCTGCCGCGCTCCCGCGGGTGCGTCGTGTCCGAGTTGGGCGCCGTGATCGGAGCGCACACGGGCCCCGGCGTGCTCGGAGTGGTCGTCCAGCGTCCGGCCTGACTTGTCCACATCACCCGGGTAATCCACAGCCCTGGCAGTTTCCACTGCTCCGGTCGGCTCGTCCTCCCTAGCGTCGAATATGTGTTCGACCAAGCGAAGCCTGGTTCCGGCGACGCGGAACCCCAGCCAGAACCCGAGCTGCGCCCGCAGCCGGGTGCGTCGAAGGTGCGGCTGGCCCAGCTGGCCGCGCAGGTCAGCGATGAGCAGACTCCGCAGCCGGAGTCCGGCGCCGCGTCCCCGGGTAAGACCGGCCGCCTTGTCGAGCGATGGCTGCCGTCCGGGTTGGCGAACGCGCCACCCCGGAGGCAGCGCAGGATCGCGGTCGTCACTGCCCTGGCGGGAGTGGCGGTCGCGGCCGGCCTGGCCGTGTTCGTGCTGGGCGGCCGTCCCGAGCCGGAGCAGCCGCCGCCGCTACCGGTGGCGCAGACGGCCGCCACCTCTGCGCCCTCGCCCGCGCCGACCAGTGAGCAGAGCGCCGAACCACTGGTCGTCAGCGTCGTCGGCAAGGTCGCCGAGCCCGGCCTCATCACCGTCCCGCCGGACGCCAGGGTCGCCGATGCCATCGAGAAGGCGGGCGGTGCCCACCGGGACGCCGATCTGCTGACCGTCAATCTGGCCCGGCGGCTGGTCGACGGGGAGCAGCTCTACGTGGGTGTTCCCGCGCCGCCGGGAATGCAGGCTCCCGAGGCTCCGGCCGACGCACCCGGTGCCCCGGGCGGCCAGGCCGAGGCGAAGGTCGATCTGAACGCGGCGGGGCAGGACGAGCTGGAGAGTCTCGACGGGGTCGGCGAGGTCACGGCGCAGCGCATTCTCGACTGGCGTGAGGAGCACGGCCGGTTCAGCGCGGTAGAGCAACTGCGTGAGGTCGATGGCATCGGTGAGAAGCGGTTCGAGGAGCTGCGTGACCAGGTGCGGCTCGGATGACCACCTGGCTGCAGGGCGAGTCCTCTGGCGTGGCGCGCCGTCAGGACCTGCGGCTGGTACCGGCGGCGGTGGTGGTGTGGTCGTCGGCGCTGTGCGGGCTGCTGTGGGGCTGGTGGGCGTGTGTGCTGTTCGGTGCGGTGGGGCTCGTCGTCGCCGCGGTTGTGGCCCGGAGGTGTGTCCGTAGCCGCGCCGGGCCGGTGCCGGACCGGCGGCTGGCCGCCGCGGGGGCGCTCGCGGTGTGCGGCCTGCTGACCGTGGGGCCGCAGGCCATCCGGTTGTCGTCGGCGGAGCACGACCCGCTGCGGGAGGAGGCTCGGCAGGGGAGCTCTGTCACCGTCCGCGCTGTCGTCGGGGAGCGGCCGCGGGCATTGCGCTCGGCGGGCTACGCCGACCAGCGTGGGGGAGCGCGGTCGGTCCTCGTCCCCGTGGACGTTCTCTCCGCGACCGTGCACGAACGATCCGTGGCCTCGACCGGCCGAGTGCTGCTCATCGCGCCGTTCGCTGGGTGGTCCGAGCTGTTGCCGGGGCAGGAGGTCACCGCGTCGGGTGTGCTCGCACCCGCACGGTCGGGTGAGCTGACGGTCGCCGTCACCTACGTGCGCGGTCCGCCCGAGGACACCGGGGACGCGCCGTGGTGGCAGGTGGGCGCCGAGTCGATCAGGGCTGCCTTGCGCACCGTCTGCGGGGTGCTCTCCGACGAGCCGGCGGGGCTGCTTCCCGGGCTCGTCGTGGGCGATACCAGTGCCCTGCCGGAGCGGGTGGAGCAGGAGTTCTTGGACGCGGGGCTGTCACATCTCACTGCTGTCAGCGGTTCCAACGTGGCGATCATCTGTGGCGCGGTGCTGCTGGTCGCCCGGGCGCTGCGGGCTGGGCCCCGGCTCTCGGCGATCGTCGCCGGTGCGGCGCTGGTGGGCTACGTGACGCTGGTCGGGTACGAGCCGAGCGTCCTGCGCGCCGGTGTCATGGGTGCCGTGGGTCTGCTCGCACTCGTGCTGGGCAGACAGCGTTCCGCGATGCCGGCACTCGCGGCGGCGGTGTGCGCACTGGTTCTCTATGACCCCGCGATGGCCGTGAGCATGGGCTTCGCGCTGTCGGTGGTCGCCACGGCCGGTCTGGTGCTGCTGGCGCCGAGGTGGTCCGAGGCGATGACCCGCCGACGAGTGCCCGCCGGCGTGGCCGAGGGGCTCGCGATCCCGGTCGCGGCCTTCGTAGTCACCGCGCCGATCATCGCTGGAATGGCGGGCGAGGTCAGCCTCGTGTCGGTGGTCGCGAACCTGCTGGCCGCACCCGTGGTCGCGCCGGTGACGGTGCTCGGAGTGGTCGCCGCGGTGCTGGCCGGTCCCTGGCCCGCGGCCGCGGAGGTGTTGGTGCAGGTCGCCGGTCCCGGCGTGAGCTGGCTGGTGTTCGTGGCGCGCGAGGCCGCTGGGCTGCCGGGTGCGGTGGTGTCGTGGCCGGCGGGCTGGTGGGGAGGGTTGCTCGCCGCCGGTGTGGCGGGCTTGCTGGTCCTGGCGCTGCGGTACCGGCAAGCGCGGATCGCACTGGCGTTGACTCTGGTGGCCCTGCTGGTGGTGCTGGTGCCGGTGCAGGTGGTCTCGCCGTCCTGGCCGCCGGACGACTGGGCTGTCGTGGCGTGTGACGTGGGTCAGGGGGACGGTCTCGTGCTCGCGACCGGCGAGCCGGGACGTGCGGTGGTGGTCGACGCCGGACCCGAGCCGGGGCCGCTCGACCGTTGCCTCGAGCGGCTGGGTGTGGACCGGGTTCCGCTGGTGGTCCTGAGTCATCTCCACGCCGACCACGTCGGCGGGCTCGCGTCGGTACTGGAAGGGCGTGCGGTAGGTGCGGTCGCCGTCGGTCCTGGCCGTTCGCCGCGCTGGGCGTGGCGGGAGGTCGCGGCGGAGACGTCCACGCGCGGGATTCCGCTCGTCGAGCTCGGACTGGGTGAGCGGCTGGACTGGCCGTCATTGCGTTTGGAGGTGATCGGGCCGCGGTACGCGGCGCCCGACTCGGGAGATCTGGAGGAAGGCACGGAGATCAACAACAACTCGCTGGTGGTGCGCGCGAACACCGCGGCCGGGCGCGTGCTGCTGACCGGCGATGTCGAGCTCGCCGCGCAGAGCGATCTGCTCAACGCGGACACGGACCTGAGCGCCGAGATCCTGAAGGTCCCGCACCACGGCTCGCGCTACTCGCTTCCGCCGTTCATGAGTGCCGTGGCGCCGCGGGTGGCTCTGGTGAGCGTCGGCGCCGACAACAGCTACGGACACCCCAACGACACGACGCTGAGCGTCCTGACGAGAGGAGGAGCGCTGGTGGCCCGTACCGACACCGGCGGAGACACCGCCGTGGTTCCCGACGGGGGAGTGCCGGCCGTGGTGCGGAGAGGACCGTCGACATGAGGGATCCGCCGTGGCGCTAATTCGGTTGCCGGGGTTTCGGCGCACCCGACACGCTGGCCCGATGATCGATACCGGACTCGCGGGGAAGGTCGTACTCGTCACTGGGGGCAGCGGTGGCATCGGTGAGGCGATCAGCCGGGCCTTCGCCGCACAGGGCGCGCGCGTGGCGGTGCACCACCATGCAGGGGAGCGGGAACCGCCCGGGCGGGCCCGATGGGCACATGTGACCCCGCACGCCGAGGCGGCGCGGAGTTTGGCCGACGAACTGACGGGAGCGGTCAGCGTCGCGGCCGATCTCGCGGCGCCGGACGCGGCCTCACGATTGCTCGATGCCGTCGAGGACAGGCTCGGGCCCGTGGACGTGCTGGTGAACAACGCCGCGCACTGCGAGACACCCGACAGCATCGGGGAGCTCACCGCCGAAGGGCTGGAACGGCACTACCGGGTCAACGCGGTGGCGCCAGCACTGTTGATCAGCGAGCTCGCCCGCCGCCACCGGCCGGAGCGGCCCGCGCCGTGCGTCGTCAACATCTCGACGGATGCGGCCAGGGCCTTCCCCGGCCAGATCGGCTACGGCACGTCCAAGGCCGCGCTGGACGGGCTGACGCGGGCCACAGCGCTCGACCTGGGACCCACCGGGATCCGGGTCAACGCCGTGGCGCCGGGGCCAGTGCAGACGGGCTGGATGGACGACGCCATGGAAGCGCAGGTGAGCGATCTGGTTCCGTTGCGGCGTGTCGGCGAACCCGGAGACATCGCCGATGGCGTGGTGTTCCTGGCGTCCCGGCAGGCCCGCTGGGTCACCGGCCAGGTGCTGCAGGTCGCGGGCGGGCACGCGCTGTGATCCGCGACGGGCAAGACCGCCGCGGATCACCGGCTCCGGCTCAGTAGCCGAGGACCTTCCGCACCGCGTCGGCGGACGGGGGCACGGTGGCCTTCGGACCGATCTTGCCCTCGACGGCGTCGAGCGTCTTCAGACCGTCGCCGGTGATGAGCAGGACCGTCTCGGCGTCCGGGTCGAGCTTGCCAGCCTCGATGAGCTTCTTCGCGGTCGCCACGGTGACACCGCCGGCGGTCTCGGTGAAGATGCCCTCGGTGCGCGCCAGCAGACGGATGCCCTCGACGACCTCCTCGTCGGAGACGTCCTCGATCGCGCCGCCCGTGCGGTTGACGGTGTCGAGCACGTACGGACCGTCGGCAGGGTTGCCGATCGCGAGCGAGCGGGCGATGGTGTCGGGCTTCACCGGCTGGACCACGTCGTGGCCGTTGCGGAAGGCGGTGGACACGGGGGAGCAGCCGGTGGCCTGGGCGCCGAAGATCTTGTACGGCGACTCGTCCACCAGGCCGAGCTGGCCCAGCTCGCGGAAGCCCTTGTCGACCTTGGTCAGCTGGGAGCCCGACGCGATCGGGACGACGATCTGCTCAGGCCGCCGCCAGCCGAGCTGCTCGGCGACTTCGAAGGCGAGGGTCTTGGAGCCCTCGGAGTAGTAGGGCCGCACGTTGACGTTCACGAACGCCCACGACTCGTGCTCGGAGGCGAGTTGGGTCGCGAGCCGGTTGACGTCGTCGTAGTTGCCGTCGACGGCGATCAGCGAGCCGTCGTAGACGGCCGTGGTGAGGATCTTGGCGCGCTCGAGGGAGGAGGGGATCAGCACGACCGACTGCCAGCCCGCCCTGGCGGCGGCAGCGGCGACGGCGTTGGCGAGGTTGCCCGTCGAGGGGCAGGCCAGCGTGTCGAAACCGAACTCGCGGGCCGCGGCGAGCGCGACGGCGACCACGCGGTCCTTGAACGAGTGCGTCGGGTTGCCGGTGTCGTCCTTGACCCAGATGCGCTTGACCCCGAGGGCCTTCGCCAGCCGGTCGGCACGCACCAGCCTCGTACAGCCCGGCTCGGTGTTGGGGGTCTCCTCGACGTTGGAGGGGACCGGAAGCAGCTTCTTGTAGCGCCAGATGTTGCGCGGGCCGGACTCGATGTCCTCCCTGCGCACCTTGCCGAAGTCGTAGGCCACCTCGAGCGGCGAGAAGTCCTCGGGGGAGACGAACTCCGGAGCCAGCGGCTGGCGGTGGCCCTCTTCCTTGGACACGAGCTCGACGGCCGGACCGAGGTCAACGGACTTGGTGGTTTCGAGCGCTGCAGTCATCGCGAGGTCCTTTCCTCATCTGTCCCACTGACGCGGGTCGGAATTGGCACCGTGTTCGTCAGCTACCTCGCGGAATCGAGATGACAGGCTGACGCCGGTTGCCGGGGCTTCAACGGGCCGTTCCCTCTGCCCCTCTGGATGAGCGGTATTCGGTTGTCGGTCGGCGGAAATCCGCCTGACGTCGCTTCGAAGCGTACGTCATGAGGATCAGATCGTGCCATGGCTGTGCGGGTTGGGTCACCGTGGCAGGATCGTCGTCGTGACCGCGTCAGCCACCGCACCAGAGCCACTGCACCTCGTGCTCGGCGATGAGGAACTGCTCGTCGAGCGCGCGGTGCGCGCCGTGCTCGACTCCGCGCGGAAGGTCGACGCCACCGCCGAGCTGACCCGGGTGCGGGTGTCCGAACTCACAGCCCCGCAGCTCGCCGAGCTCGTCAGCCCCTCCCTGTTCAGCGAGGGGCGCGTGATCGTGCTGGAGAGCGCGCAGGACGTCTCGCAGGAGATCTCCGACGCGGTCATGTCCTACGTGGCCATGCCCGCGGACGGCATCGCGCTCGTGGTGGTCCACACCGGCGGCGGACGCAGCAAGGCGGCCAAGGCTCTGCCCGCGACGCTGAAGAAGGCTGGCGCCACCGTCACCGAGTGCGACAAGATCACCAAGCCCGCCGAGCGCGAAGCGTTCGTGCGCAACGAGGTTCGCACCGCGGGTGGCCGGATCGACGCGGCAGGCGTGGTCGCGCTCATCGACTCCGTGGGTTCCGATCTGCGGGAGCTCTCGGCCGCCGCGGCGCAGCTCGTGGCCGACTCGGGCGGCAAGGTCGACGAGGACGCCGTGCGCCGCTACCACCGCGGCCGCGCTGACGTCACCGGCTTCATGGTCGCCGAGAAGGCCGTGGCGGGAGACCGGGCCGCCGCGCTCGAATCGGTGCGCTGGTCCCAGCAGATCGGTGTGCCACATGTGCTGGTGGCCGACGCGCTGGCCGATGCGATCCGCACGATCGCCCGGGTGTCGGCGGCGGGCCGGGGCAACCCGAACCAGATGGCCGGCGAGCTCGGCATGCCGCCGTGGAAGATCCGCAAGGCGCAGGGGCAGTCGCGTGGCTGGAACGGAACCTCGCTGGCGGAGGCCATGCGCATCGTCGCCAGGGTCAACGCCGAGGTGAAGGGCGCGGCGGCCGATCCGGACTACGCGATCGAACGGGCCGTGCTCGATCTCATCGCGGCCAAGGAACGCCGCTGACCCCGAACGCGTGGTCGCGACGGCTCCGTTCGCGCCGCCAGCCGCGCATCGGCGTGGACCGGCGGCCGACCAGCTGACGGTCTGACGGACCGAGTCGGACTGGTCAACGAGCGGACTGACGGACCAAGTCTGACCGGCCAATTGACGGACCGAGGGACCAAGTCGGACCGACCAACACTCGGTCCGGCGGACCGAGTCGGACCGACCGATGGACCGTCGGGCCGACCAACCGAGCCAACCGATCAACTGACGGACCGACTCTGACTCGGCACCGACCCGGACCTGCACGACGCGGACCCGGTACGACGCGGACCCGGCGGGACGCGGATCGACGCGATCCGGGCCCGCGCGACGAGGACCGGCACGACCCGGGCCGACACGATCCGGACCGACGCGATCCGGGCCGACACGACCCCTGACACGACCCGGACCCAACTCCTGCACGATCCCTGACACGACGAAGCCCCCGGCGACCGTGGTCGACCGGGGGCTTCGCGAAAGCTCGTCCGCTGGGTCAGAGCTTGTTGGCGCGCTGGGCCATCGCGGACTTCTTGTTCGCGGCCTGGTTCTTGTGGAGCACGCCCTTGCTCACAGCCTTGTCCAGGCTGCGCGCGGCGGCACGCTGCATCTCGACGGCCTTGTCCTTGTCGCCGGAGTCAGCAGCCTCGCGGAACTTGCGGACCGCGGTCTTCACCGCCGACTTGACCGACTGGTTGCGCTGACGCGCCTTCTCGTTGGTCGTGATGCGCTTGACCTGGGACTTGATGTTGGCCACGGGGGCTCTCCTCACATCGTTCGGCGGGATGTCGTTGCCGCGTTGTCGTGGCCCCGGTGACTCACCGGGCTTCCTCCCTGGCGGAACGCCACACGGCAACGACGGGAAAGCATAACAACGCACCATGTCCGGGCTCCGGCCAGGTGGGCCACTCGTCGCTGGTCAGGCTCGTCGCGCCGGTCCGCGGGGTGGCGTGAGACGGTGTGGTCATGGACGTGCTGAGCAGCAGGGTGCTGGTTCATCCCCGGGATCCGGACGTGACGACGGCCTTCTACCGCGACACGCTCGGGCTGGCGGTCTATCGCGAGTTCCCCGGCGGCACGGTGTTCTTCCTTGGCGGGGGATTCCTCGAGGTCGTCGGCAGGGGCAGCACGGGGCCGGGGCCTGACGTCGCGC
Organism: Prauserella cavernicola; assembly: GCF_016595675.1. Lineage (GTDB taxonomy): Bacteria > Actinomycetota > Actinomycetes > Mycobacteriales > Pseudonocardiaceae > Prauserella_A > Prauserella_A cavernicola. Next base: position 307,509 of record NZ_JAENJH010000004.1, read on the forward strand.
TGTGGCTGCAGGTCAGGGACCTCGCGGCCACTCTCGCGGACCTGCGCGAGAAGGGCGTCGAGCCGGAGCGCGGGCCGCGGCGGGAGCCGTGGGGGCTCGACGAGGCGTCGATCGCCGACCCGGACGGCACGCGGATCGTGCTGGTCGAGGTCCCGTCCGACCATCCGCTGCGCGTGGACGTCCGCCCGTAGTTCGGGACGGTTGTTCAGTGCGGTAGCGGCCGCCAGGCGCGCAGCTGCGCGGCGCGGGCGGCGATGGGGCCGGGCGGATCCCAGACCCACGTCTGCAGATCGGTGAAGCCGGCCGCCTCCAGTTCCGCGGCGAGGTCGTGCCTGGCCACGGGCAGCCACTTCTCGTGCGCGGAGAGCACGAGCCTGCCTCCGGGGCGCAGCACGCGCAGCAGCTCCGCGAACGCCGCGCCCCGGTCGCCCCAGAGCTGCACGTTGTTGACGCTGAGCACGACGTCCATCGACGTCTCGGGCTGACCGGTCGCCGCGGCCGTGCCGGCGCGCAGCACGACGGACCCCGCGCGCACCGCGTCGGCACACCGCTGTCGGCACAGCTCCAGCATCTCGTCGGACGGATCGACACCGACGGCGAGCCGGGCGCGCCCGGCGGCCTCGGCGAGCCCGACACCCGGGCCGGGACCGAGCACCAGCACGGTCTCCTGGTCGCCGGGTTTCGCCACCTCCACGACGTGCCGTTCGGTCGCGGCGTTGCCGTGGGCCATCAGGGCCCCGCCGAGTCTGCCCAGCAGACCGCGGGGATGACCGAATGCCCTGTCCAGTGCTTCGTCGACTACAGAACTCATATTTCGAGGTCAGCACGGAGCGAGCGAGGCTCGCATCGGGGATGACCCGGAAATGTCGGTGTGGCGGCATGGGAACATGGAGGACGCCACCCGCGAGCGACCTGAGGTAACGAGTGACACAGACACGCCCGTCCGCCGACGCCACGTTCACGCCGCCGGAGCACATCCGGAACTTCTGCATCATCGCCCACATCGACCACGGCAAGTCCACCCTGGCCGACCGGATGCTGCAGCTCACCGGCGTGGTCGAGGAACGGGCCATGCGCGCCCAGTACCTCGACCGCATGGACATCGAGCGCGAGCGCGGCATCACGATCAAGGCGCAGAACGTGCGGCTGCCGTGGCGGCTCGGGGACCAGGACCACGTGCTGCACCTCATCGACACCCCGGGCCACGTGGACTTCACCTACGAGGTCTCCCGGGCGCTCGAGGCGTGTGAGGGCGCGATCCTGCTGGTCGACGCCGCGCAGGGCATCGAGGCGCAGACGCTGGCGAACCTCTACCTCGCGCTCGAGAAGGACCTGCACATCATCCCGGTCCTCAACAAGATCGATCTGCCCGCCGCGGATCCTGACAAGTACTCGGCGGAGCTGGCCAACATCATCGGCTGCCAGCCCTCCGACGTGCTGCGGGTGTCGGCGAAGACGGGCGAGGGCGTCAGCGACCTGATCGACGAGGTCGTGCGCCAGGTGCCGGCGCCGGTGGGTGACGGCGATGGTCCGGCGCGGGCGCTCATCTTCGACTCCGTCTACGACACCTACCGCGGTGTGGTCACCTACATCAGGGTCGTCGACGGCAAGATCTCGCCGCGCGAGCGGATCAAGATGATGTCGACGGGCGCCACGCACGAACTGCTCGAGGTCGGCATCATCTCGCCGGAACCGAAGGCCACCAAGGGACTCGGCGTCGGCGAGGTGGGCTACCTCATCACCGGGGTGAAGGACGTCCGCCAGTCGAAGGTCGGTGACACGGTCACCTCGGAGCGCCGCGGTGCGCCCGAGCCGCTCGCCGGCTACCGCGAGCCACAGCCGATGGTCTTCTCGGGCCTGTACCCGATGGACGGCTCCGACTACCCGGACCTGCGCGAGGCGCTGGACAAGCTGCGACTCAACGACGCCGCCCTGAGCTACGAGCCCGAGACGTCGGTTGCGCTCGGGTTCGGCTTCCGCTGCGGCTTCCTCGGCCTGCTGCACCTGGAGATCACGCGCGACCGGCTGGAGCGGGAGTTCGGCCTCGAGCTGATCTCCACGGCGCCCAACGTCGTGTACCAGGTCTTCCTGGAGGACGGCACGGAGCTCGTGGTCACCAACCCGTCGGACTGGCCGACCGGGGGCAAGATCGCCGAGGTGCACGAGCCGATCAGCAAGGTCACCGTGATCGCCCCGTCCGAGTTCATCGGCGCCATCATGGAGCTGTGCCAGGGCAAGCGCGGACAGCTGCTCGGCATGGACTACCTGTCCGAGGACCGCGTGGAGCTGCGGTACCAGCTGCCGTTGGCCGAGATCATCTTCGACTTCTTCGACTCGCTGAAGTCGCGCACCCGCGGCTATGCCTCGCTCGACTACGAGGAGTCGGGCGAGCAGGCTTCCGAGCTGGTCAAGGTGGACATCCTGCTGCAGGGCGAGGCGGTGGACGCGTTCTCCGCGATCGTGCACAAGGATTCCGCCTACAGCTACGGAAACCGGATGGCGACGAGGCTGCGGGAGCTGATTCCGCGCCAGCAGTTCGAGGTGCCGATCCAGGCGGCGATCGGCTCGCGCATCATCGCGCGCGAGACCATTCGCGCGATCCGCAAGGACGTGCTCGCCAAGTGCTACGGCGGCGACATCTCGCGTAAGCGCAAGCTGCTGGAGAAGCAGAAGGAAGGCAAGAAGCGCATGAAGACCGTCGGCCGGGTGGAGGTGCCGCAGGAGGCATTCGTCGCGGCACTGTCCACTGAGGACAGCGGCGGTGGCGACAAGGGCAAGGGCAAGAAGTAGCGCCCTGGGTCGGGACCGCGCCGTGGTCGAGGTGATCACGGCGTGGGGGAGCACGCCAGTGTTCGATGACGCGGCGTTCGGCGACGTCGCGGCTCTGATGATGGATCGGGTCGCTTCGGTCGCCGTGCTCGAGTCGGCCGAAGCGCGACGCTGAACCGGCGGGCCCGGTATCTCACACAACCGATGCCGCAGCCCTTGGCGTCCGTGTTACATTCATACAAGTATGTATGTATGAGGAGCCGGTATGCCGAAGTCGTCACGCTCCCGAAAAACGCACCACACCACCGCCACGGGCGGCCCCGGTTCGAGCTCGTCTCTTCCGCCTGGCCAGCGGCGCCGCCGGGACTTCCCGCGCTTCTCCCACCACCGGAAGCGTCCCCCGGCTGTCGCGAGTGCACCCGAGGTGCTCGTAGTTCTCCCCTCTGGGCATGAGTTCCGGGTCCCGGTCCACCGTCTGGAACAGGCCGTTCCGCGCGTCGAGCAGGTCGCGGACTTCCACTGCGTCGCGGGCTGGAGCTCTCCGTCATTGACCTGGTCGGGCTTCTCGTTCGGGCAGTTCTGGGCGGCCTTCGTGGAGCCTCGCTGCGCTCGCGGCCAGACGGCGGGGATCGTGGTGCACGGCCAGGACGGTGTCGTCGCCGCGCTCGATCTGCGCGACGCGCTGGGGCACGACGTCCTGCTCGCGGACCGGCTCGACGGCGCACCGCTTGATCCCGCCCACGGCGCGCCGTTGCGGCTCGTCACGCCCGGCCAGTACGGGTACAAGAACATCAAGCACGTGGCCAGGATCGAGGTCTGCGCGACGCTGCCGGATCCCGGTCGCGGACGACATCTCCGCGCTCGGGTCGAGCACGAGGAGCGGCACCCCAGAATCCGCGGCCGCCTGCTCCGCCTGCCTTACCGGCTGGCTATTCCACTGATCATCCGCATGAGCAGGCTGAAGTACCGCCCGGAAGACAGGGAGACCTGACAATGCCCCCGCGCAACGACGACACCCGTCGCACTCAGGCTGAGCGGCGCACACAGAGTCGTCACGCCTTGCTGAAGTCGGCCGCGGCGGGCTTCGCCCAGCACGGCTATGCCGGTCTGTCACTGGAGAGCGTCGCGACGGGCGCCGGCTACACCCGCGGAGCGCTGTACCACCAGTTCGCGAGCAAGGAGGAGCTCGCGCTGGCGGTGGTGCACTGGATCGACGAGAACTGGCAGCTCGAGGTCGGCCAGGCCGCGCTGGTGGAACCCGATCCGGTCTCGGCCCTGCTCATCATGGCGCGCGAGACCATCTCCTACTGCCGCCACGAGGCCGCTCGGGCCCTGCTGACGTTGCGCAACGAGTTCCGGACCGGCGACCACGCCATCGGCGCGGCGATCGGCCAGATGCGCGACCAGCTGATGGAACGATGCATCGGCCTCGTGGAGAAGGGACGGGCGGACGGCACGATTCCGCCCGGACCGCCGTCCGACAGCACCGCCCTCGCCTACCTCACGGTGGTGGACGCGGTGGCGATCCAGCTGGCCGGAAAGACCGGTCACGATGTCGAGCTCGGCGAGCGAGCCGTGCGCGGCGTGCTCGGGATAGGGAACGTGGGGTGAGCACTGTGCACAGAGGACAAGACGCACCGGGCGTCGGGAAGCCGGCAGCGGAGCACCACAGCAGCAGAGCCGCCACGCAGACGATCTGGGCTGGCCGGAGCCTGGTGCTGATCGGATCGGTGCACCTGGTCATCTTCGTGGTCCAGGCCGCGGCTCTCGGGCACCTGACCGACTGGCTGACCGGCGGCCTGCTGAGCGTCGAGACGTTGGAAGCCGAGCTGTCGCAGTCGCAGTCGTACTTCTGGCTGTCGATCGGCAGCAGCGCGGTACCGATGGCGCTTCTGGGATTGCTGATCATCAGAATGGGCCGCGCGAAGGAGCTCGTGCCGGGTTACCTCCTCGGAGGACTCACGGTCTGGACCCTCGTCTGCTGCCTCCTGCTGGAGCCCTCGGGGTTCCCGTTGCTGCTGGTGCCGGTGATCCTGTTGTTCCTGGCACGACGGGCAACGCACGAGAAGCCCGCATGAAGCGGAAGCCCCACCGGTGCGTGGCGGCCCTGCTGGTGCACGAGGGGCGGGTCCTGCTCGCACACCGGTCATCCCGGCGTGCGTGGCATCCGGACGTGTGGGATCTGCCCGGCGGTCACGTCGAGGACGGCGAGCACCCGGCGACCGCACTGATCCGGGAGCTGCGTGAGGAGCTGGGAATCACCGTCGGACAACGGACTCTGAGCTCGGCACCCCGCATCGAGCTCCACACCGACGATGTCGTCGTGGAGATCCGGGTGGTGCGCGAGTGGACCGGCACCGTGGTCAACGCCGCTCCCGACGAACACGACTCGATCGCCTGGTTCGCGCCCGCCGACACGGAGTCTCTGACGCTGGCGGACCCGTCGTATCGGGGGCTGATCGAGGCGGTACGTACCGGGCCTCGGCGGCACCTGTGCGCTCTCGTCGGCGGCACGGTCGCCGAGGAGGTCGACGTGGCCCGCCACCGCTGGGACCCCGTCATGGCCGCGGTGGCTCCGCCCCACGTGACCCTCAGCTACCCGGAGGAGGTCACCGACGAACGGCTGCTCCTCGACAGGATGGCGGCAGTGGCGGAGCACCAGCCGCCGTTTCACCTGACGCTGGCACAGTCATTCACCCGCGAGGGAGGCACGTTCCTCGGACTGCTGGATGTGGAGGGCGGCTGGGCGCGCCTGCGCGAAACGCTGCTCGCCGCACCGTTTCGCGCCGTCGACTTCCCGCCGCACCTGACCGTGGCGCATCCGCGGACATCGCACCACGGCGAGGCCTGCGCCCAGGAGCTGCGCGCACCGGTCGGGGCGAGCGTGCGAGTCGACGAGATCTGTTTCACCGAAACCGGGCTGGCGTTCACGGTTCTCCACCGGTTCCCGCTCCGCGGCCGGGCGACCGACGCCTCTCCTGATCCGCCTAGGGGCTCGTGATCCGCGCGGGCTCCACGAACAGGGCGGTGCGGCGCTCCGCCGCCATGACGCGGTCGTACTCGTTCCAGTCGTCGTGCGTGCCGCCTGCTGCGGTGAAGATCTCACGCAGCAACGTGGCGAACCGGTCGGCGGGCACCGCGGGCTCGGGGTCGTCCGGTCCGATGAGCCGCGTCGGCCCCTGAACCGACGCCCACCGCCAGCCGCGCCGGAAGACGACCGTCGCGTGGCCGCTGCGGCGCAGCAGCGCGAGCTTGTGCGCCCCGCCCAGCAGGACGGCGGCCACCGAGGGCGTGCCGGACACCGGGTCGTCCAGTACGCCCGCGTTGACCACGGACGCGTGCACCGTCCCGTCGGGCCGCGTGGTGGCCAGCGTCGCCAGTCCGTGCTCGGCACGGGCGAGGCCGCGGACGAGTTCGAGGTCGGCCGACATCGCTTCACCGTAGACGGCACAGGGCCGCGCGAGGAAGTTCCTCGCGCGGCCCAGGGTGTGCGTGCGGTGCTGCCGGTCAGACGCCGAGCAGGGCGGCGAGCGCCTCGACCAGCGACGCGGACGTGGCCGCGATCGTCTCGTCCAGGTACTCGGCGATCGGGGTCAGCTCGGCCGCGGAAGCCTGGCCGCCCACGACGGCGAGCATCGGCACGATCAGCGCGCTCACCGCGATCCCCCGCAGGGTCCAGCGCTTCGCCGTGCTCCGGGTGGCCACCTGGTTTTCGGTCATGCTGTCCTCTTCCCTCTCGGTTGGACGCGAACGTCGCTCGCGTCGAGAGCAGCTTGCACTCGGCCAAAAGGGCTAACAAGGCGGTTTACGGACGATTTTCGATCATGAAACGCGAGGTCGCCTGCGTGGGTGACAGGCATTTACCCGATGGTCATGTCCGTGAAGTTGTTTCTCACCCGCCGGTAACAATCACAGAAGCCGGGCGCGTCAGAGCCGCGATCGAGGCCTTCGTAGGCTTGGCCCATGTTCGACAGCTTGCGTGTCCCGGTGGTCGTGGCTCCGATGGCCGGTGGCCCGTCCACACCGGAGCTCGTCGCCGCGGCTTCGCACGCGGGAGCATTCGGTTTCCTGGCGGGTGGATACCTCGGTGCCGCCGCGCTCGCGGACCAGATCGACAAGACCAGGGAGCTCTGCGGTGACTCGCTGGGCGTGAACCTCTTCGTGCCCGGCATTCGCGCCATTGTGGACGCGCGGCCCTACGTCGAGCGGATGCGTGCCGAGGCCGAGGGCTACGGCGTCGCGGCCGGTGCCGCGCAGTGGGACGACGACGGGTACGGCGCCAAGCTGGATCTGCTGGTGGAGTACCGCGTGCCCGTGGTGTCGTTCACCTTCGGCGTCCCGCAGGAGCCCGACATCGAGCGGCTGCACGAGGCGGGCACCACGGTGGTCGTCACCGTCACCACGCCCGAGGAGGCCCGGCACGCGACGGCCGCGGGTGCGGACGCGTTGTGCGTGCAGGGTTTCGAAGCGGGCGGTCACCGCGGCGTGTTCACCGACGACCCCGGGCGGCCCGAGGGCGGTGAGGCGCACGGTCTACTCGCCGCGCTGCGGCTCGTCTCGGTGGAGACGGACCTGCCGCTGGTCGCCGCCGGTGGTCTCGTCCACGGCGCCGACGTGGCGGCCGTGGTCACCGCTGGCGCCGTCGCGGCCCAGCTGGGCACCGCGTTCCTGCGCGCGGACGAGGCGGGCACCAACGCCACGCAGCGGCGCGCGCTGGCCGAGGCGGACAGGGCCACCGCGTTCACTCGCGCGTTCAGCGGCAGGCCCGCGCGCGGCCTGGTCAACCGTTTCCTGCGCGAGCACTCGGGTGCCGTGCCCGCGGCCTACCCGCAGGTGAACAACCTCACCAAGCCGATCAGGGCGGCGGCGGGCGCCGCCGGTGACGCCGAGGGGATGTCGCTGTGGGCGGGCCAGACCTACGCGCTGGCCGGTGAGGCACCCGCCGCCGAGATCATCGAGACGCTGCGCGCCGAGGCCGAGACCGCGCTGGCCCGCAGTGCGAACCGGTTCGCCTGAACCGGCAGGTCAGCCCGCGGCGCCGGTCGCGGCGGGAGGCAGCGGCGCGCGCTCGGGCTTGTCGCGACGGGCGCCCTGCGCGAAGTAGGTGAGCACCTCGGCGACCGATCGCGGGTCGTCGAGCTGCGGGCAGTGCCCCCAGTCCTCGCGCTCCAGCAGCCTGCTGTGCGGCACGAGGGCGTGCAGCTGCCGTCCCGACGCCGCGCTCACCAGCCGGTCCTTGCCGCAGGCGACGACCAGCAGCGGCGTGGTGACGCGGTCGAGCTGGTAGGCCGACTCGAGCTCGGAGACCAGCCTGCGGGCCTCGGCGAGCCTGCTGGTGGTGGAGTCGTAGTCGGGGAACAGGTCGAGGAAGCGGCGGACGTGCACGGCGTCGGCCATCCGCAGGTCGGCGTAGAGCAGCCGGGGTACCACCTGCTGGGCGATGGAGCGGACGACGAAGCCGGGAACCGGCAACGGCAGCGACGCGCACAGGCGCAGCGCCAGCGGGTACTTCGCGACGGTCCGGATCAGCCACGAGTCGACGAAGCCGGGAGCGGCGATCGAGACGACGCCGTCCACGGGCAGGCGGTGGTTCTGGGCGGCCCGCAGGCTCATCGTGCCGCCCAGCGAGTTGCCGACGAGCACGACGCTGCCCAGCGCCGACTGCTCCCTGATCACGGCGGCCGTGAACGCGTCGAGCTGGGGCAGCATCGCGCCGGGACGCAGGGGAGTGGCCTCGCCGAATCCGGGCAGGTCGACGGCCATCGCCGACAGTCCGGCCTCGGCGAGCTCCTCGAGGACAGGGCGCCACGTGTCGGCGCTGTCGCAGTAGCCGTGCAGCAGCACGATGCGGGGGCCAGCGGGCTTCGCGGTCGTGCGCCGCCGCCGCTTGCGGCCACCGGTCTCCACCAGCCGGGGCCCGACCTCCAGCACCCGCGTGCGGAAACCGGCGAAGCGCCGGTACCCGCCCCGGATCTCCGGGCCGGGCGCGTCGGGTCCCACCGTTTCCGGTGAAGCCGTTCGCCGCGCTGCGATCATGCTTTCAGGTTAACCAGAACACGGAATTTCGTGCCCCATTTCGTGGACACGAACCCGTAAAGGCGCAGTGTCGGTGGGATGTATGCCCAGGTCAGCCGACTGATGGGAAACTAACGAACAAACACGATCTTTCCCGCGGTAGCACCTTGCTGCATGTCCGAGAAGCCGGCCTCGGCCTCCTCGAACGGCAACTCGGCACCGATCTGGGGCCGGATCCCGGCGAGGTCGGTGTAGGAGAGGAGGTCGCCCAGCTCGTCGCGGGTGCCCATCGTGGAGCCTTCGACGCGCAGCTGCAGGAAGAACAGGCGCTGCAGGTCGGCGCTCGGATCGGGTCCGCTGGTGGAGCCGCAGACCACGATGATGCCGCCGGGCTTGAGCGACTTCATCGAGTGCGCCCACGTGGCCTTGCCGACCGTCTCGAACACCGCGTCGACCCGCTCGGGCAGCCGCGCGCCCGGTTCGAAGGTCTGGTGGGCGCCGAGCCGCTCGGCGAGTTCGCGCTTCTCGTCGGTGCGGCCGGTGACCCACACGCGGAAGCCCGCGGCGCGGCCCAGCTGGACCAGGGCGGTCGACACACCGCCGGAGGCGCCCTGGACGAGGAACGTCTGCCCCGGCCGCAGTCCGGACTTCACGAACAGCATCCGATACGCCGTCAGCCACGCCGTGCCCATCGTCGCCGCCTCGGCGAACGACAGCCCTGCCGGCTTCGGCAGCACGTTGCGCGCGGGCACGATCACCGAGTCGGCGAAGGTGCCCTGGTGCTTCTCCGTGAGCAGGGTCCGTTTGGGGTCGAGCGTGTCGTCGCCGCGCCACGACTCGTCGTTGACCACCGAGTGGATGACCACCTCGGTGCCGTCGTCCAGCACGCCCGCCCCGTCGCAGCCGAGGATCATGGGGAACTGCTCCTGCTTGATCCCCACGCCGCGCAACGTCCAGAGGTCGTGCATGTTCAGGCTGGCCGCTTTGACCGAGACCTTCACCCAGCCGTCGGGGACCTCGGGGTCGGGTCGTTCGCCCACGACCAGCGAGGCGAGCGGTTCGTCGGGGTTGGCTTCTTTGGCATAGACGGCGAACATGGCGTCAAAGTACCTGGCGTAGGCTCTCCGTTGTGTTCGACGGAGTGGCCAGCTGGTGGGACAGCCTCGAGCTGTGGCTCGCACAGCAGTGGTTTCCCGTGCAGTTCGTCCTGGTGATGGTCGTGCTGGTGCCGCTGTGTTTCGGGCTGGCCTGGCTGATCCACCGGGGTGTCGACGCGGTCGCCGACCGCGTCCGCAAGTTCCGCGGCCGCGCGCACTCGGCGCGGGGCGCGGACAGAACGTCCTAGGGAGGCGTGGGTGTTCTCCCGCAGGCGCATCAGTGTGGCGCTGGTCGGACTCATCGTGCTCGTGCTCGGTGGCTGGCTGATCAGGGACGTGATGGCGGTTGACGATCCGCCGAACGGCCCAGGTAGCCTGCCGGGCGCGGACTCGGGCCTCGAGGTGGTGTCGCTGTCGAGCCTGCCGCCCGAGGCGGAGCAGACCTGGCAGCTCATCGAGCAGGGCGGACCCTTCCCGTATCCCGCAAAAGACGGCACGACATTCGGCAATAGGGAGAAATTGTTGCCTGAGAAGCCATCCGGTTACTACCACGAGTACACGGTCGACACGCCGGGCAGCGAGGACCGCGGCGCCCGCAGGCTCGTCACCGGCGACGGCACCGAGTTGTACTTCACCGGAGACCACTACGCGTCGTTCCTCGTCGTGGACCCGAGGCGATGAGCACCCCGCCTCGCCCTGACGTCCAGGCCGTCACCGACCAGGCACGTTCCCGGGGTGCGTTCACCCACGTGCTCGACGGCAGTGCTCACGCGGACAAGGCGGGCACGATCGACGCGATCGCCGTCGCGCTGTCGTTCCCGGACTACTTCGGCCGCAACCTCGACGCGCTCTACGACTGCCTCACCGACCTGGGCTGGCTGCCCTCCGGTGAGCACGTGCTGATCTGGGTCGCCTCCGACGTGCTCAAGCAGGCCGACCCGCGCTCCTACCTCGCGGTGCACAGCGTGCTCTCCGACGCCCAGCGCGCGCTGGCGCCCGGCGGCGAGCGTCGCGACAGCCGCACCCTGACGGTGGTGCTGGCGGACTGACCCGCCGCCGCGGCCGCCTCAGGCCTCGGGGACCCAGCTGGGCTTGCGCTTCTCGCCGAACGCCGTGATGCCCTCCTGGCCCTCCTCGCTCGCGAAGAAGCGGGACGACGTGGCGAGCATCTCCGCGAACGCCTTCGGCATCTCCCGGCCGCTCTCGCCCTGCAGCAGTTCCTTCGTCGAGGCGAGTGCGACGGGGCCGCCGTGGGCGAGCGAGCGGACGTAGCGCTCGACGGTCGCGTCCAGTTCCTCGGCGGGCACGGCCGCGTTGATCAGCCCGATCACGGCGGCACGCTCGGCGTCGAAGACGTCGCCGGTGAGGAACAGCTCGTGGGCCGCGCGTGGCGTGAGCCTCGGCAGCACCGTCACCGAGATGATCGCCGGGATCAGTCCGAGGCGGACCTCACTGAAGGCGAAGGTCGCGTTGTCGGAGGCCACCGCGATGTCGGCCGCCGCGACGATGCCGACGCCGCCGGCCCTCGCGGGTCCGGCCAGCCGCGCCACCACGGGCTTGGGGCTGGTCCAGATGCGCTCGAGGATCGCGGGGAACTCGTTGACGCCCTGGTCCGACGAGCCCGCGCCGCGGGCTTCCTTGAGGTCCATCCCCGCGCAGAACACGGAACCGGTGTGGGTGAGCACGACCACCCGCACCGCGTCGTCGGCGATGGCTCGCTCCAGTCCGTCGCTCAGCTCGCGGCGGAGTTGCGCGGACAGCGCGTTGCGGTTGTGCGGGGAGTCGAGCGTGATCGTCGCGACCCCACCCGTCACGTCGTAGTGCACGAGTTCGTCAGCCATGCCGACACCTTCGCACACGCCGTGGCGCGGACGTCAGGCCGAACGCAGGGTCGCCGAGACCGCGTCGGCGTAGCGCTCGAGCACGACCTGCGCCACGCGCGGCTCCGGGCCGAGCGGGGCGGCGACGGGGGAGCCGGGTGCGGCGGCCCGGGCGAGGTCGCGGATGCGGTCGGGCAGCAGGCCGGGCGCGAAGAACCACGACGCGACCGCGAAGTGCCGGGCGCCGCGGGCCCGCAGCTTGGCGATCGCGGCGGGCACGTCGGGCTTGGTGGCGCTGGCGAACGCGGGCGCGACGAGGCACTCGTGGGAGGCCTGCCAGCGCTCGGCCACGCGGGCGACGACGTCGTTGGCCGGGCCGTGCGAGGAACCGACCGCGGAGAGCACCACGCCCAGCTCCGGATCGGCGAGGTCGGCGCCGGTGGCGCGCAGCCGGTCCAGAGCGACGGCCTCGAGCAGCGGGTCAGCGCCGAGCACGTCGGCGACCGAGACCCGCAGCCGGGGCAGCCGGGAGGTGACGTCGTCGACGATGCCGGGCAGATCGACCCGCGCGTGGAAGGCGCGGCCGAGCAGCAGGGGCACCGCGACGACGTGCCGGTGTCCCTCGGCGTGCAGGGTGGTGAGCACGTCGGGCACCGACGGCTCGGAGAGGTCGAGAAACGCCACGCGCACGTCGAGGCCGGGCGCTGTCGCCCGCACGACGTCGCCGAGTGCGCGCACGGTGGCCGCGGACCGGGGGTCACGGCTACCGTGCGCGACCACGACGAGTGGCGCCTGGCTCACTACTGCTCCGAACCGCCCAGCGCGCTGAAGCGCTCGCCGACGAGGCCCGCGGCGAGAGTGTCGCCGTCCTTCGGGTCGATCACGAGGAACGCGCCCGTGCGGGCGCTCGCCGCGTAGTCGTCCACCGGGATCTCCTCCGACAGCCGCAGCCGGACGCTGCCGATCTCGTTGAGCTCCAGCGAATCCGGTCCCTCCACAGTGGACAGGGTCTGCTCGTCGAAGCGCGAGTTGAGCTCCTCGACGAGCGCCTGCACCGTGCGTGCCCCGTGCTTGACGAGCACGCGCGCGCCGGGCTGGAGCGACTTGGTCGACAGCCAGCACAGCGCGGCGGTGAACTCGTCGGTCACCTCGGGCCGGTCGGCGGCCGAGGCGATCAGGTCACCGCGCGCGATGTCCAGGTCGTCGGCGAGCAGCACGGTCACCGAGCTGCCCGCTCCCGCCTCGTCGAGCTGCCCGTCCGCCGTGCCGACGCTCTCGACGGTGGTGCGCAGGCCCCTCGGCAGCACGACGACCTCGTCGCCGGGACGCACCGTGCCCGCCGCGATCTGGCCCGCATAGCCGCGGTAGTCCGGGTACTCGGGCGTGCGCGGCCGGATCACGTACTGCACGGGCAACCGGAACGGCGCCTCGTGCGGGTCGGGCGCGACCGGCACGGTCTCCAGGTGCTCGAGCAACGTCGGGCCGGTGTACCAGGGCGTGTTCTCCGAGCTCGTGGCCACGTTGTCGCCGACCAGCGCCGACACGGGGATCGTGAGGACGGAACCCTCGGCGTAGCCCAGCGACGCCGCGTGCGTGGCGAACTCCTTGGCGATGACCGTGAAGGCGGCCTCGTCGTAGCCGATGAGGTCGACCTTGTTCACCGCGAGCACCAGCCGCGGTACGCCCAGCAGCGCGAGCACGGCGGCGTGGCGCCTGGTCTGCTCCACCACGCCCTTGCGGGCGTCCACCAGCAGCACGGCGAGCTGTGCCGTGGACGCGCCGGTGACGGTGTTGCGGGTGTACTGGACGTGGCCGGGCGTGTCGGCGAGCACGAAGCTGCGCTTCGGGGTCGCGAAGTAGCGGTACGCCACGTCGATGGTGATGCCCTGCTCCCGCTCGGAACGCAGGCCGTCCACCAGCAGCGAGAGGTCCGGAGTGGACAGACCGCGGTCGACGCTGGCGCGCTGCACGGCGTCCAGCTGGTCGGCGAGAACCGACTTCGTGTCGTAGAGCAGACGGCCGACCAGCGTCGACTTGCCGTCGTCGACGCTGCCTGCCGTGGCGAGCCTCAGCAAAGAGCTCATGGCTAGAAGTACCCCTCCCGCTTGCGGTCCTCCATGGCGGCCTCGGACAGCCGGTCGTCCGCTCTGGTGGCGCCGCGCTCGGTCAGCCTGCTGGCCTGCACCTCGGCGATCACGTCCTCCACAGTGGACGCGGTGGACTCGACCGCGCCGGTGCAGGAACCGTCACCCACGGTGCGGTAGCGCACCGTCAGCTCCTCGACCGTCTCGTCCTCGCGCGGGCCGCCCCACGGTCCCTCGGTGAGCCACATGCCGTCGCGGCGGTACACCTTGCGCTGGTGGGCGTAGTAGATCGAGGGAAGGTCGACCTCCTCGCGCGCGATGTAGTTCCAGACGTCCGCCTCGGTCCAGTTCGAGAGCGGGAACACGCGCACGTGCTCACCGGGGCGGTGCCTGCCGTTGTAGAGGTTCCACAACTCGGGCCGCTGCCTGCGCGGCTCCCATTGGCCGAAGGCGTTGCGCAGGCTGAAGATGCGCTCCTTGGCGCGGGCGCGCTCCTCGTCCCTGCGGCCGCCGCCGAAGACGGCGTCGAACTTGTGCTCGGTGATGGTGTCCAGCAACGGCTGCGTCTGCAGCGGGTTGCGGGTGCCGTCGGGGCGCTCCGTGAGCCGCCCGTCGTCGATCCAGTCCTGCACGTGCGCGACGACCAGCCGCAGCCCGTACTTCTCGACCACGCGGTCGCGGAAGTCGATGACCTCCTCGAAGTTGTGTCCCGTGTCCACGTGCAGCAACGGGAACGGCACCGGCGCGGGCCAGAAGGCCTTGATCGCCAGGTGCAGCAGCAACGTCGAGTCCTTGCCGCCGGAGAAGAGGATCACGGGGCGATCGAACTCGCCCGCGACCTCGCGGAAGATGTGGATGGCTTCCGATTCCAGCGCGGTGAGGTTGTCCCGCGCCGCGTCGGCCGCGGCCTCCAGTGTGGTCATGACATCCTTCCTCAGGCGTGCAGCCCGCACTCGGTCTTGGACTTCCCGGCCCAGCGGCCGCTGCGCGGGTCGGCACCCGCCGCCACCTTCGCGGTGCACGGTGCGCAACCGATCGAGAGGTAACCGTCGTCGACCAGCGGGTTCTGCAGAATCCCGTGCTCGGCGATGTAGCCGTTGAACTCTTCGTCACTCCAGGCCGCGATGGGGTTGACCTTCACGAGGCCGTTGCGATCGTCCCATGTCACGATCGGTGTGTTCGCCCTGGTGGGTGCGTCTACTCTGCGTACACCCGTGACCCAGCACGAGTAGCCGGACAGCGTCTTGCGCAGGGGAACCACCTTGCGCAGATGGCAGCACTGGGTCGGGTCGCGGTCGTGCAGTTTCGGCCCGTACTCGGCGTCCTGCTCGGCGACGGTCTGTTCTGCCTGGGCGTTGACGACCGTGATGTCCGGATAGACCATCGCGACGGCGTCGCGGGTGCCGATGGTCTCGGCGAAGTGGTAGCCGGTCTCGAGAAACAGCACATCCACATCGGACTTCACCTTGGTCGCCAGGTCGACCAGCACTGCGTCCTGCATGTTCGAGGCGACGATCAGGTCGTCGCCGAACTGCTCGACCGCCCAGCGCAGCGCCTCGTCCGCGCTCGCGTCCGCAAGCCGCTCGGACGCACTCTCCGCCAGTGCCTTCAGTTCTTCGGTCGATGCCGCCGCGGTCATCGGGTCACCTCCGGTATCTGCAGGCCGATGAAAGTCACCGAGAACACCCGCCGACAGGACGAACACAGCCAGGCGCCGTTCTCTTCCGGTCGGAGATCCTCGTCGCCACAGTACGGACAGTAGAAGGCCGTAGCCCGGGTGGGAGTGGATTCGGTCACTTCAACTCGGCTTCCTCGGCGCGGGTGACCCACTGGGCGAACCTCTCGCCGGTAGTCCTGCCCGCGAGATAGTTCCGTACCACCCGCTCCACGTAGTCGGTCAGCTCGGCGCTGGTCACCTTGTGTCCTCGAAGTTTACGGCCGAATCCGGAATCGAGCCCGAGCCCGCCGCCCAGGTGCACCTGGAAACCCTCGACCTGGTTGCCCTCGTCGTCGGTGACGACCTGACCTTTGAGGCCGATGTCGGCGACCTGGATGCGGGCGCAGGAGTTCGGGCAGCCGTTGAGGTGCACGGTGACCGGATTGTCCAGACCGTCCTGAATTCCCGCGAGCCGTTCCTCGAGCTCGGCGACGAGCCGCTCGGCCCTCGCCTTGGTCTCGACGATCGCGAGCTTGCAGAACTCGATGCCGGTGCAGGCCATGACGTTGCGGCGCCACGGGGACGGCTCCGTCTGCAGCCCGGCCTCGGCGAGCTCGGTCTTCAGCCCGTCCACTTCGGCCTCGGGGACGTCGAGCACCACGAGTTTCTGCTGCGGGGTCAGGCGGACGCGGCCCGAACCCGCCCGCTCGGCGGCCTTGGCCACCGCGAGCAGCATCGAGCCCGACGAACGGCCCGCGACCGGCGCGCCGCCGACGTAGAACTGGCCGTCGGTCTGCCGGTGCACGCCGATGTGGTCGATCGGGCGCGCCGGCGCCTCCGGCGCGGGGCCGTCGACGAGTGCGCGCCCGAGGTACTCCTTCTCGAGCACCTCCCTGAATTTCTCGGCTCCCCAGTCCTTCACCAGGAACTTGATGCGCGCGCGGGAGCGCAGCCTGCGGTAGCCGTAGTCGCGGAAGATGCCGATGACCCCGGCCCACACGTCGGGCACCTCGTCGCGGGGGATCCACGCGCCGAGCCGCTGCGCGATCATCGGGTTGGTGGAGAGCCCGCCGCCGACCCAGACGTCGAAGCCGGGGCCGTGCTCGGGGTGCTCGACGCCGACGAACGCGATGTCGTGGATCTCGTGGGCCACGTCCTGCTGGCCGGAGATGGCGGTCTTGAACTTGCGCGGCAGGTTGGCGTACTGCGGGTCGCCCACGTAACGCCGCTTGATCTCGTCGATCGCGGGCGTGCCGTCGATGACCTCGTCGGCCGAGATGCCGGCGACGGGCGAGCCGAGGATGACGCGGGGGCTGTCGCCGCACGCCTCCATCGTGGTCATGCCGGCGGCCTCGAGCTTCTCCCAGATCGCGGGCATGTCCTCGACCCGGATCCAGTGGTACTGGATGTTCTGCCGGTCGGTGATGTCGGCGGTATCGCGCGCGTAGGTCTGGGAGATCTCGCCGAGCAGCGCGAGCTGGTCGGTGGTGAGCGCGCCGCCGTCGAGGCGCACGCGCAGCATGAAGTAGCTGTCGTCGAGCTCCTCGGGCTCCAGCGTCGCCGTGCGGCCACCGTCGATCCCGGGCTTGCGCTGCGTGTAGAGGCCGTACCAGCGGAAGCGGCCCCGCAGGTCGCCGGGGTCGATGGAGTCGAAGCCGCCGTGTGCGTAGATGTTCTCGATGCGGGCGCGAACGTTGAGGGGGTTGTCGTCCTTCTTCGAGCGCTCGTTCGGGTTCAGCGGCTCGCGGTAGCCCAGGGCCCACTGACCCTCACCGCGACGCTGTTTGGTCCGGGTGGGGCGGCCTGCGTTCGGGGCCATGTGTCCTGTCCTCCAGGGCGGGTGATCGCGGTGGACGACGCCGCGCGTGCCGGAGCGCCCTGGACGAGGCCGTGGTGGGAGCAGTTCGCGGCACACCGGCGTCACGTTGTCCGGAAACGGGCAAATGACGCGGTAGGTCAGAGCCGGCAGAGACTGCTGGAGACGCGCAGGTAGTCGACGTGGCGGCGAACCACGAGAGCGACACCTGCTGAAGTCATGGCCTCAGAGTGCCACCTGCTCAGTATGTGGTCCAGATGCGCCCGCATGGTGGGAGCAACGTCATAGGCGCACGTCGGCGGCGTGCGCGAGGCCCGGCGAGGCCGGTGGAAGACTGGAGCGGTGAGCACCACCGCAGCCCCCGACCGGTTCGTCCTGCCTCCCTCCGCGCGCAGCGGACTGGGAACGCGGCCGTTCGGCGTGTACGTCCACGTTCCCTTCTGCGCCACCCGCTGCGGTTACTGCGACTTCAACACCTACACCGCGGGCGAGCTCGGCACCGCGGCCTCGCCGGAGTCGTGGCTCGAGGGCCTGCGCCGCGAGCTCGACCTCGCCGCGGACCTGCTCGGTGGGCCGCCGCCCGCCGACACCGTGTTCGTCGGCGGCGGCACGCCGTCGCTGCTGGGCGCCGAGGGACTCGCCGCCGTGCTCGGCGCCGTGCGCGGCTCGTTCGGGCTCGCCGACGACGCCGAGGTGACCACCGAGTCCAACCCGGAGTCGACGTCGCCCGAGTTCTTCGCGGGCCTGCGCGAGGCCGGCTACACGCGCGTCTCGCTGGGCATGCAGTCCACGGCGCGGCACGTGCTGCGCGTGCTGGACCGCGTGCACACGCCCGGCAGGCCGGTCGCGGCCGCGAAGGAGGCCAGGGCGGCGGGGTTCGCGCACGTCAACCTCGACCTCATCTACGGAACGCCGGGCGAGCGTCCCGAGGACCTGCGCGGCTCGCTCGAAGCCGTGCTCGACGCCGGGGTGGACCACGTGTCCGCCTACGCGCTGATCGTGGAGGACGGCACCGCGCTGGCGCGCAAGGTGCGCAAGGGTGAGCTGCCCGCACCCGACGACGATGTGCTGGCCTCCCGCTACGAGCTGATCGACGAACTGCTCGGCGCGGCGGGGCTGCACTGGTACGAGGTGTCGAACTGGGCGGCCACGGAGCGTGCCCGGTGCCGCCACAACCTCGGCTACTGGCTCGGCGGGGACTGGTGGGGCGCCGGTCCGGGCGCGCACAGTCACGTCGGCGGCGTGCGCTGGTGGAACGTCAAGCACCCCGCGCGCTACGCCTCGGTGCTCGCCGAGGGTGAGGCGCCGGTCGCAGGCCACGAGCTGCTGACCGACGCCGACCGGCACCTCGAGCGCGTGATGCTCGAGCTGCGGCTCGTCGAGGGATTGCCGCTGTCGGCGCTCGACGACGACGGCGTGCGCGAGGCGCGCGCCGCCGTGGCCGAGGGGCTGCTCACCGAGCGCGGGATCGCCGAGGGCAGGGCGGTGCTGACCGACCGGGGCAGGCTGCTCGCCGACGCCGTGGTCCGCAGGCTGGTCGCCTGAGCCGCTCAGTCCAGCTCGCGGATCGTCAGCCCCGCGGCCTGCAACCGCTCCAGCAGCGCGTCGCCCATCGCGACGGCGGTGGTGACCTGTCCTGAGGTCGCGGGCAGGTCGTCGAAGGCGAGGCACAGCGCCGACTCGGAGAGCATCTTCGCCGACTCGTCGTAGCCGGGGTCGCCGCCCGCGAACTCGGTGACCACCTTCGTGCCGCCGCCCTCGCCCGTGAACCGGACGTTGAACCAGGACTTCGCCCGCTGCCGCTCACCCGGTCCCTCGCCCGGCTTGCGCAGTCTGCCGAGCAGGTTCCTGGCGGGCGGGATCTGGGCGAGCACCGCGAGCACGCCGAGCCCCGCGCCCGCGACCACGATGGTGGGCAGGCGCTTGACGACCGCGGTGTGCCGGTAGGTGAAGTCGGGTCCGTAGCGCGGCAGCGCCGCCGCCGACCTGGCGACGATCTGCGGGTCGATCGTCGGCAGCGGCACCAGCCAGCGGCCGGTGCCGGGGTCCTTGGAGGGCCTGCCGAACGGGGTGTGGATCGCCCGGTCCTTCGGCCACGGCTCGGCGCGGCGCCGTGCCTTGGCGGTGCGCGCCATCTGCCTGGCCCGCGAGAACGCGGCGAGCACGGAGGAGTAGGTGCCGCCCGAGAACTGGGCGCTGACCTTGATCTGGCCGGTCACGGTGAGCGGGACGTCCTTCGGCAGCTTGCCGACCGTGAAGTAGACCCCGAGGTCGTAGGGGATGGAGTCGAAGCCGCACGCGTGCACGATCCGGGCGCCGGTGCGCTGCGCGGTCGCGTGCTGGTCGAGATAGGTGCGGTCGGCGAACTCGGGCTCGCCGGCGAGGTCCACGTAGTCGGTGCCGCTCTGCGCGCACGCGGCGACCAGCGGCTCGCCGTACTGGAGGTAGGGCCCGACGGTCGTGATCACCACGCGGGCCGATTCGGCGACGGCACGCAGCGACGTGGAATCGGTGACGTCGGCGGTGAGCAACGGCAGGTCAGCGCAGGCAGGGTTGATCGCCGCGAGCCGCTCGCGCGTGCGCTGCAGCTTGGCGCGATCGCGGCCGGCCAGGGCCCAGCGGCATTCGGCGGGCGCGTGGCGCGCGAGGTACTCGGCGGTGAGCCCGCCGGTGAAGCCGGTCGCGCCGAACAGGACGATGTCGTGCTCACGGGTGGCTGCCATGGGTGTCCTTCCTGTGCAGGTCCACCGGCTCGTCGGGGCCGAGAGCGACACCCTCCGAGCGCAGTGCGGCCTCGATCGCTCCCGCGACGAGGGTGGTGAGGTAGTCGGCGAGCTGCTCCTCGGGCAGCTCGGGGTGGTCGAGCCACCAGTTGCCCGCCGCCTCGACGGCGCCGACGATGCCGTGGGCCCAGGGTGAGGCGCCCTCGGACTCGACGCCGAAGGCCCGCAGGTACTCGCCGAGCATCGCCGCGACGGGCCCGGCCGCCGCCGTGCGCTCCTCGCTGGCCTGGCGCCCGGCCCTGGCCGCGCAGACGAACCGGAACACGTTGGGGTGCTCGCCGAGCACGCCGAGATAGGCGCGCACGCTCTCGCTCACGCGTTCCCTGATCGGCGCCGGTCCGCTGAGCGCGGGCGCGAGGCGATCGCGCACGAGGGCGAACGTCCGCCGCGACACGGCGTCGTGCAGCGCGGCCTTGTCGGCGAAGTGGCTGTAGAGCCGGGGTTTGGCGACCCCGGCCTCTCTGGCGATGTCGGCCATGCCCGCGGAGGGACCCAGCCGGTCGAGCGCCCGGAACGCGGCGTCGACGAACTGCGCCCGCCTCGCTTCACGGTGCTCGCGCCAGCGTGCGCTGCGGCCGTCTCCGGGGTCGTCCGCTCCGTCCGTCACGCGGCGAAGGGTACCCGAGGTACGGGGTACTTGCGGTACCCCCGAAACGGTACGGATTGAGAACCGCGCGGGCGGGGTACATCCCGATCATGACCCAGCACGACGACCTGGTTCCGCGCTCCGACGCCGAGGAACAGTGGCGTGCCGGCGGGAGGCCGACGCGGAGCGCGCCGAGCTCTCCGTGCCGCTGGAGGCGGATCCGGCAGACGCCGCCGACCAGGCCGAATCGGTCCCACTCGACGACGAGGACGACCCGGCTGGGGGATGGGGGCCGCCATGAGGTGTGAGTTCCCGGAAACCGGGGTAAACCGCGCGCGCGAGCGCGCAACGCACTCTTCCACGGAGGTGACCGCATGACCGATACGTCCCGCCTGCCCACTCCCGTCGCGGAGGTCTGGGAATGGCAGCGGCAGGGCAACTGCCGCAATCTCGACAGCGCCGTGTTCTTCCACCCTGACGGAGAGCGCGGCTTCGCGCGAGCCGACCGGGTCGCTCGCGCCAAGGAGATCTGCCGGACCTGTCCGGTGATCGTCCAGTGCCGGAACCACGCCATGACCGTGCAGGAGCCGTTCGGCGTCTGGGGCGGTCTGGACGAGACCGAGCGGCGGGACGCCATCGCGCGGCGCAAGACCGACGCTCAGCCGGTGGTCGCCGAGCCGGTGGTCGTCGAGCCGGCACTCGGCTGAGGAACTCCAGGAAACGAGGGGGAGTGCGTGCGGTTCGGCTACACCCTGCTCACTGAACAGGCGGGGCCGCGGCAGCTGGTGGCGGGCGCCGCCGCGGCGGAGCAGGCCGGTTTCGACTTCGAGGTCATGAGCGATCACCACTCGCCCTGGCTCGATGAGCAGGGGCATGCGCCGTATGCGTGGAGCACCTGGGGGCGGTGACTCAGTCCACCCGGCGCGTGGAGCTCATGACCTTCGTGACGTGCCCGACGAGGCGGTACCACCCTGCCGTCGTGGCCCAGAAGGCCGCGACGACCCAGGAGCTGGCCCGTTCCTGCGGGGCCTCGGAGCGGGCGAGAACCTCAACGAGCACGTGATCGGCGGGGGCCGGCCCCGGCCAACGTCCGGCACGAGATGCTCAACGATCTCTTCGACGGCGGCCACACCAACTACGTCACGGCGTCCGTCCCTGGTGGTCCAGACTCCGAGCGGATCGTCGCCGCGGCCGCCCCGTTCTGGAAAGCGGGCTTCAGCGACCTGCCCCTCGGGCAGATCGGCGGCGAGCACCAGGACGAGTTCCTCGACACCGCCAAGCGGGTGCCGCTACCCGCGTTGCGGGAAGCGGCGCGGGCAGCGGTGTTCAAGCCCGCACTCGCAAACGGCTGAGCACGTCGTGGGGCGGAACCCAGCCGTGATCGACCAGCACCTGGTACAGCGCCGTCAGTGTGTCGTCGACGTCGTCGTCACTCGCGGAGGCGAGCACGTGCGCCTGCCGCAGCACTGCGTCGTCACTCGCGTTCGCGGACACCGTCCCATCACCATCGGCGTCGCCGGGCAGCGTGCCGTTCGTTGCGGCCTCGTGCAGTAGCGGATCGAGCTGGGCCTGCTCGACGCGCTGAGCCAGTTCGACGAGCGCCTGGGCGATGCGGTGCAGCTTGATGTTGTGCTGCTGGGAAAGCCGGACGAGGATCTTGAACGCGTCCTGCGGCGGACAACGCCGCGTGGCGACGAGCACGCCCATTGCCTGCTCGATTGTGGCGCGCGTGCGCAATGCGCGGCGCAGGCCGTCGAGTTCCTGCTGCAGGTCGGTGACCTGGGTGAGCAGATCCGCGTCTCCGCCACGAGTTTCCCGGGTGTGCCCCACGCGTCGGACCGCCCGGTTCAGAGCGCGGGACCGCGCGGTGGGATCGGCAGGGTGTGCGTGGATGTCATGGGTGGCTCCCTCGGTCGGCAGTCGCGAAGACAGGCGCGAACACGGGGTCACTCACGGGTTTGGACCAGCCGGGCAGACCACGGCCGGTGCAAGCGTGCAGCGCCTCGCTTCGCGCGAACGCCGGGAGGCTCTCGGGTTTCTCGGCCGGAGACTCACCTGGCGCGCTGCGGCTGCTTGCTCAACCGCGTGTTGAGACAACTCTAAAGATGGCGCGCCGGTGGCCCTACATCGGCCCTGGGGAGTGATCGTCCGTGCGCTCTCGCGCGGGGGTCAGAAGCCGCCGTCCTGGCTGACGAGCGCGCGAAGCCGGGCGAGCGCGCGGTGCTGTGAGGTGCGGACGTTGGCGGGGGAGAGGCCGAGTGCCTCCGCGGTTTCGCCTGCGGAGAGCCCGACGACGATGCGCAGGATCACGATTTCGCGCTGGTTGTGGGACAACCGCGCGAGCAGTGTGTTGAGCCGGTGCCCGAGGTCGGTGTTGAGCGCGCGGCGTTCCGGCTCGTTGTCGCCGATGCCGGGTTCCGGGACCTCCGGGGTCGGGTCGGAGCGTTCCCTGGAGACGAGCCGGAACGCGTCGGACACCTTGTTCGACGCGATGGCGTGCACCAGAAACAAGAAGGAGCCGCCCCGGTCCTGATAGGTGGGCAGCGCGCGCAGTACGGCGACGCACGTCTCCTGTGCGACGTCGTCCGCCGACACGTACGACAGGTCACGCCTGCCGAGGCGCGCGCGGCAGTAGCGCGTGACGATGGGGGTGATCATGGTGAGCAGCGTCGCGACCGCCGAGTCGTCCCCGGCGGCAGCGGCCTGCACCACCGGGTCGAGTTCGGCTTTCGTGAGTTGCTGCTGTTGCTCGCCCCTGTGGGGCTGCGGTTCGCTGCCCGCCTTGACGGCGACGGGGGCGAGAACTGTGGCGACACTTTCCATAGCCGGCTCCCAGACCATGAACATGCGGTAGCCGCCGGGGTCCAGGACGGCGGGCTGTCGGGGTTTCGGTCTCGGGCCGGAGGTGCGGGGAGCCAACCTGCCCGGTGACCACTGTGCGTAATGCTAGAGGCGTCCAAGCGGGTAATCCAGATATCAACAAAAGTTGCCCCGATTGCACGAACGCGCTGGCGCGCTCAGCGCAGAAACGTCGCGAGGCTGGTGAGTGCGGTGGCGCTGACCAGCAAGGCCACGCCGAGGATCAGCGCGCGGCTGGGCGGAGGCGGTTCCGGGTCGCGCCGGAGCACGCGCTCACGGCGCCAGCCGACGACCGCGAGCACGATGGCGCTCGCGCTGGCCACCACGGCGGGTACGGCCAGCGTGCCCCAGCCGGAGCGGGCCGCGGCGTGCAGCAGCAGGAGTCCGCACGCGGCGGTGGACAGGGCCGTGCGCTGCCACGCCAGCCCGGTGCGCTCGGGTTGCAGCCCGTCCGTCATCCGACGAGCACCAGCACTGCCGCGAAGATCGTGAGCACCGAGACGCCACACGCGAGCACGATCAGCATGAGGCTGCGCGGCAGCGCGGAACCCCTGCGCATGGCGAGCTGGACCGCACGCCAGCGCGGGTAGCTGGCGATGGCGAGCACGGCGGCCAGCGCGATGCAGAGCGTCGCCAGCCCGGTCCTCGGGCCCGCCGAGGCCAGTCCCGGGACCAGCTGGTGCACCGCGACCCCGCCAGCGACCAGGCCCAGCGCGGTCCGGATCCAGGCGAGGAAGGTTCGCTCGTTGGCCAGCGTGAATCGGTAGTCGGGTTCGGTGTCGGCGCTGGAGTCGTCGCGATCAGTCACGAGTCCATCTTCACGCGAGAGACGAACACCCACGAACGGAGTACCAGGAACCGGCAGATGCCGCCGGCGAGACTGGTCGCCACCAGCACGGTGGTCTCCTCCAGTCGCGTGGGCGAGCCGCTCAGCGCGTCGAGCGCCCCGAGCGCCACCGATCCGGCGGCCGCGTAGTACGCGAACGTGAGGACGGTCTGCAGATGCCTGCGTGCGGGTGGGCTCTCGCTGTTCGCGAAGGTGATGCGCCGGTGGAACTCGGTGTTGAGCAACGTCGTCAGCCCGATGGCCACCAGGTTGGCCGCCTGCGGGTCGAACGGGGCCCGCGCGGCGAGATACACGAGGGCCTGCAGTCCCGTCGTCGTCGCCCCCGCGGCGAGGTAGAGCAGGGCGTAGCGGACCCACCCATGGCGGATGCGCGCCAGCGCGGCGGGCCGGGGCTCGCCGGGTGACGCGGTCACCGATGCCATGTGCGGGACGCTACTCGTTATTCACAAACTCGTGAAGTTGGACAAGTGTCTAAACGGTGTGGCCTTCGTTTCAGTTCTCGGCGGCCAGGGACCTCACCGCGTCGTCCGGGGTGGGGTGAACCGGCATCTGGGCGGCGAGCCCGGTCGCCTCCAGCGGGCGGAGCACGACCCGGCTGCTGGCCACGATCGCCCAGCGCAACTGCTGGCCGATCGAGCGCTCGGCCAGTTCGGCGAGCACCGACAGGCCGGCCGAGCCGAGAAAACCCACGCCGTCGAGGTCGAGCACGAGGCTGCTCGGCGGAGCGACCTCCTCCTGGATCCAGGCGCGGAGATCGGGGGCCGACAGCAGGTCGACCTCCCCGGAGACGCGGGCCAGCACGATGCCGTCGGGCCGGTGGTCGGCCTCGATCCGCAGCCCGTGGATGTCGAGGGAGCTTGTTCGGGCGGCCGCCGCCTCGGCGGCGAGGCCGTCGGATTCGGTACTTCGCACGGTTGGCCCTCCGTAGGGTCGGATGGGAACAAGCGGGATCGGCGGAACCCATCCAGGCGAGCACGCTCGCCGATGGTCCGCCTCAGTTCCGGCTGTGTTCTCAACCGTGACCCCAACCGTAGGAATCCTTCCAGGCCCGGCGCAACCTCGCTCGTCAGGGGGGCCGCGACGCGTTTGTCGCGCCTGGCCCACGGGTACAGCCGTACCCGAGCTGTTGGGAAGGAAAGCCAGAATGAACGACGGCAAGGAATCCGCGGCGTCCTCGCAGGACACGGGCTCACCCGACCCCGTCGAGACCGACCCCGCCGCGCTGAGCAGCGCGGAGGATCTCGACGAGGACAGCCTGCGGGTGGACCCGTTGGAGGAGGGCGTCGAGCCGCCCGAACACTGGAGCGCGGCGGACCGGTTCGGCACCACGCCGTTCGAGCAGCGGCAGGGTGAGAGCCTCGATCAGCGGCTGAGTGAGGAGCGGCCCGACGTCGGTGAACGGGACGTGCCCGAGCGTCCAGTGGCGGCGACCCCGGCGACCGAGCTGGACGACTCGATCGACCACGTCACCGAGGACGCCGAACCGGTGGCCCCCGAGGACTCCCCCCGGGAACCACGCGGCCCCGCGATCCGCCGGGGCCAGAACGCGGACCAGGCGGGCGGCTCGGTCGCCGACGCCATCCGGACTCCTATAGGCGGGGACTGGTGAGTACGGGGGAGGTACCGGTCCGCGGGCTCGCGGACCAGTTGCTGATGGATGTGCGGCTCGGCGACGTCGACGACCTCACCACGGTGCTGACCGGTCTCGCCGGGTCGTACGGGCCGCAGCGGCACCTCTTCGAACCGGTGCTGGCCGAGCTGGTCGGGCTCGTCGTGCGCGGCCTCGAACACCGTGCCCGCCCCGGGTGCGGTGTCTTCGTGGCCGATGTGGTGAACGGCGACGACGAGGCCGTGTCCATCGACGACGTGCCACCCGCGCTGCGGGCGCTGCTGCGAGCGGTGCTCGCCTCGCTCAACGCGGCCCCCGGTGACACGCACTTCCATCTCGGCCTCGTGGCCGCCGATCCCGATCCGCTGGCGAGGATCGACGTGGCGATGCACGCGCTGATGTGGGCCGACGTCCTGAGCGCCGACCTGGACTGAGCCCCGGCGGGTCGGCGCGGTGAAACATTTCCGTTTCGCGCGACCACTCTGCGGGAAACCAGGTATTCACAAGAGAATTCGTGAGGGTGGGCAGCCGCGAGCCAACCGTGGCCCGCCGGGGACCGGAGTTCCCCGCCCGCCCGGCGCCCCGACGCCGCGGCGGACAGCCGTTGCCCTGCAAGGACATTCGGGCGCGTGCGCAGCGAGAACGGCCGCTCGGCCGGCCGGGCACGCGAGCCCGCGACGGCGCCGACGTCGAACGACCACCCGGACCGGCGCACGATCCCGCGACGGTGGCCGTGGCCATCGAGCGGTGACGCGCCGGGGTGGCCGGGCGGCGCGTTCGCGCATGTTCTCCTACGGTGGGGGGTGGCAGCACGAAAGCAACCGAAGGGAATCACCGAACATGCTTGCGATGACTGACGCTGCCGTCGAGGCGATCAGTGCTCTGACCTCCCAGGACGGTCAGGAGGCCGCAGGACTGCGGTTCGCGGTGCGGGAGGAGAGCGACGCTGGGGCTCAGCTCGCGTTGTCGATCGCCCCGGCGCCCGAGGAGGGCGACGAGGTTCTCGGCACCAACAGCGGTGCTCGGGTTTTCCTTGAGCCCCAGGCGGCTTCGTTCCTCGATGACAAGGTGCTCGACGTCCAGCAGGACGACCAGGGCCAGCTGAACTTCGCTGTGATGCAGCAGCCGGAGGCCTGACCGGGCGAGTGGCCGGTCACCGTCCCCGCGGTTCGTGGGGACGGTGACCATCCCAGCCGTGTCGTGTCGCTTGACGGTCCTCAATGGACATCCGGCGTTTCTGCGGGGGTCGATCTCCGCGGGCTCCTGATCTCCCCGAGCCCGCCGGTCGTGCTGCCGACCGCCGCCGGGCGCGCCGCTGGGGAGTCGGGCTGAGCGATCCGGGGTATCCACCGCGTACCGGACCCGACGCGGAGGGAGGCCGACGATGAAGGCCGTGACCTACCACGGCAAACGGGACGTGCGCGTGCAGGAGGTCCCCGACCCGCGGGTGCGCGAACCGACCGACGCGGTGATCAGGGTGACCTCGACGGCGATCTGTGGCTCGGACCTGCATCTGTACGAGGTGCTCGGTTCGTTCATGGACCCGGGTGACATCCTCGGCCACGAACCCATCGGAATCGTCGAGGATGTCGGCAGTGCGGTGCCGAACCTGGCGAAGGGCGACCGCGTGGTGGTGCCGTTCACCATCTCGTGCGGCCACTGCTGGTACTGCGACCAGAAGCTCTACACGCAGTGCGAGACCACGCAGGTGCGCGAGCACGGCAAGGGCGCGGCCCTGTTCGGCTACACGAAGCTGTACGGCCAGGTCCCCGGCGGGCAGGCGGAGCTGTTGCGCGTGCCGCAGGCACACTTCGGCCCGGTCAAGGTTCCGGACGGGCCGCCGGACGAACGGTTCCTGTATCTGTCCGATGTGGTCCCGACGGCATGGCAGGCCGTGGAGTACGCCGGTATTCCTCAGGGCGGCAGTGTGACCGTGCTCGGGCTCGGGCCGATCGGGCAGCTGTCGGCCCGGATCGCCAGGTTCCGCGGCGCGGGCACTGTATTGGGCGTCGATCTCGTCGACGAGCGACTGGAGATGGCGCGGCGGCACGGGGTCGACACGATCGATCTGCGTGAGCACAAGCATCTCGCCGACTACGTCCGCGATCGCACCGACGGCAGGGGCACCGACTCGGTGATCGACGCCGTCGGCATGGAGGCGCACGGCGCTCCGTTCGGCACGCTGGTCCAGCAGTTCGCGAGCCTGCTGCCCAGCCCCGTCGCGGCAAAGGTCACGGAGAAGGCCGGGGTCGACCGGCTGAGCGCGCTGCACCTCGCGATCGACATCGTGCGCAGGGGCGGCACGATCTCACTGTCCGGTGTGTACGGAGGCATGGTCGACCCCATGCCGATGATGACGTTGTTCGACAAGCAGATCCAGCTGCGCATGGGTCAGGCCAACGTGAAGGCGTGGATCGACGACGTCCTGCCGCTGGTCACGGGCGAGGCCGATCCGCTGGGCGTCGAGGATCTCGCCACGCACCGGCTCCCGCTGGACGAGGCCGCGCACGGCTACGAGATCTTCCAGAAGAAGCAGGACCGCGCGATCAAGGTCCTGCTCCAGCCCTAGTGCGTGGTCAGCCCCTGGCCACCAGCCACTGCCTGACCAGCTCGGCGCTCTGCTCGCGCAGCAGCGGATAGGCCTCGCGCTGGGCGTGTTCCAGCGACGGTGCGTGGTCGATGAGCGCGCGGCTGCCCGCGATGCCCGCGGCGGCGAGGTCATCGTCCGTCAGCGCGACGCGGCCCGCGATGGCGAGCACGTCGACGTCGTGCTGCCGCGCCAGCGCGGCGATCCCGGCGGGTGCCTTGCCCGCGAGGCTCTGCTCGTCGAGCGAGCCCTCACCGGTGATCGCCAGGTCGGCGCCCGGCAGGGCGTCCGCCACGCCGGTGAGCTCGACCACGAGCTCGAAACCGGACTCGGCCGTCGCGTTGAGCGCGGCCATGGCGCCACCGGAGACGCCACCGCCCGCGCCCGCGCTGGGCACGTCACCCAGCGCGATGGTGCCCGCGCGCTCGAGCGCCCTCGCCCAGGCACGCAGCGACGCCTCGAGCTGCTCGACCTCGCGAGGGCTCGCGCCCTTCTGCGGCCCGAACACCGCCGCGGCGCCGTCGGGGCCGAGCAGCGGGTTGGTGACGTCGGTGGCCACGCGCACGACCACGTCGCCGAGCTGCTCGCGCACGGCGCTCAGGTCCACGGCGGCGACGGCGCCGAGCGGCCCGCCACCGAACTCGAACGGCCGGTCGTCGGTGTCGAACAGCATGGCGCCGAGTGCGCGCAGCATGCCGGAGCCGCCGTCGGTGCTGGCCGTGCCGCCGACGGTGAGCACGATGCGCCTGGCGCCGCCCGCGAGCGCGTGGGCCACCAGTTCGCCGACGCCGTAGGTGTGCGCGGCCAGCGAGACCTCGGGAGAGGGCTGCACGTACTCGATGCCGCACGCGCGCGCCGACTCCAGGTAGGCGGTGCCGTCGAGCACGACGTACCAGGCGTCGACCTGCTCGGACAGCGGTCCCGTGACGCGCAGGTCCACGCGCTTGCCGCCCGCGGCGAGCAGGACGTCCAGGGTGCCTTCGCCTCCGTCGGCGACCGGATACTCGACCACCTCGGCGTCGGGCAGCACGTCGCGCACGCCCTCGCCGATGGCCGAGGCCGCCTCCACCGCTGTGAGGCTGCCCTTGAACTTGTCGGGTGCGATCACCACGCGCATGCAGTTCATCCCTTCACCGGGGTCAGGGGTTCGTCGCCGGCGAGCACGGCGGCGGCGTTGCGGGCCGCGAGCACGGCCATGGCGGTGCGGGTCTCGGCCGTCGCCGAGCCGAGGTGCGGGGCGAGCGCGACGTTGTCGAGCTCCAGCAGGCCCGGGTGGACGTCGGGCTCGTGCTCGAACACGTCGAGGCCCGCGCCCGCGATGACACCGTTGGCGAGCGCTTCGGCGAGCGCGCCCTCGTCGACGACCGGGCCGCGGGTGGTGTTGATCAGGTACGCCGAGCTCTTCATCGCCGCGAGCGCGTCGGCGTCGATCAGGTGCCGGGTCTGCGGCGTGAGCGGGCAGTGCAGCGACACGATGTCGGCCGTGCGCAGCAGCTCGTCGCCGTCGACGTGGGTGGCGCGCAGCTCGCGCTCCACGTCCTCGGGCGCGCGACGGCGGCCCGAGTAGACGATGTCCATGCCGAACGCGCGTGCGCGCCGGGCCGTGGCCTGCCCGATCTGGCCGAGTCCGACGATGCCGAGCGTCTTGCCCTGCAGTCCTGAGCCGAGCATGAAGCCGAGCTGGAACGACCACGGCTCGCGGGCGCGCAGCAGCCGCTCGCCCTCGCCGAGCCTGCGCGTGACGGCGAGCAGGAGCCCGAAGGCGAGGTCGGCGGTGGCGTCGGTGAGCACGCCGGGGGTGTTGGTGACGACGACGCCGCGGTCGGTGAGCGCGGGCACGTCGATGTTGTCGTAGCCGACGGCGACGGTCGAGACGACCTTGAGCCGCGCTCCGGCGGCGTCGGCCAGTCCGGCGTCGATCGGGTCCTGCAGTGTGCTGACGATCGCGTCGGCGCCTTCGGCCGCGCGGTGCAGGTCCTCGACGGGGAGCTGGCGGTCCGGTTCCGGCGACCACACGTCTCCGGCCTCGCGCAGGATCTCCACTGCCGCTTCCGGGATCTTCCTGGTCACCACGATCCGTGGCCGCGTCATCCACCACTCCTGTTCATCACTGCAGTGAAGGACACCTTACTGGCGGGTTCACCGACGCACCCATGCAGTGAAGGGCACCTTTACTGCATCCAACGCAGTAAAGGTGCCCTTCACTGCGTTGACGCGGGCGGGATGAGGCGGATAAGTTCATATGTAGAACTTGTGTGCGTAATGCGAACATCGAGGTGTGGCAACGTGGCAGAGATCGTTTCGCTGGCCGAGGGGGTCGGCAGGCTCGTGCACGACGGCGACGTGGTCGCCATGGAGGGATTCACGCATCTGATCCCGCACGCGGCGGGCCAGGAGATCATCCGCCAGCGGCGCAAGGACCTCACGCTGGTGCGGATGACGCCCGACATCGTCTACGACCAGCTCATCGGCGCCGGGTGCGCGCGCAAGCTGATCTTCTCGTGGGGCGGCAACCCCGGAGTCGGCTCGCTGCACCGGTTCCGCGACGCCGTGCAGAACGAGTGGCCGGTGCCTCTGGAGATCGAGGAGCACAGCCACGCGGGCATGGCCAACCGCTACGTCGCGGGTGCCTCGGGGCTGCCGTTCGCGGTGCTGCGCGGCTACTCCGGCACGGATCTGCCCAAGCACACCGACACGATCAAGCAGATCACGTGTCCCTTCACCGGTGAGCAGCTCGCCGCGGTTCCCGCGCTGAACCCCGACGTCTCGGTCATCCACGCGCAGCGGGCCGATCGTGCGGGCAACGTGCAGATGTGGGGGCTGGTGGGCGTGCAGAAGGAAGCCGTCCTCGCCGCCAAGCGCAGCCTGGTGACCGTCGAGGAGGTCGTCGACGAGCTGGAGCCGGTCCCGGGTCAGGTGATCCTGCCGAGCTGGGCCGTCACGTGCGTCGCCGAGGCGCCGCACGGCGCCCACCCCTCGTACGCGCAGGGCTACTACGACCGCGACAACGCCTACTACGAGGAATGGGATTCCATTGGGCGGAAGAGGGACTCGTTCGAGGACTGGCTCCGCGAGAAGGTGTTCGACATGGAGGTGACGGACAAGTGAGCACGACGACCGACGCGCAGACCTACACCTCCGACGAGATGATGTCCATCGCCGCGGCCAGGGCGCTCGGCGCCGGGCAGCGCTGTTTCGTGGGCATCGGCCTTCCCTCCACCGCCGCGAACCTCGCGCGGCGCACGCACGCCCACGACCTCGTGCTGATCTACGAGTCGGGCACCCTCGGGTCCAAACCGGACCGGCTGCCCGCCTCGATCGGCGACGGCATCCTCGCCGAGACCGCCGACGCCGTGATCGGTGTGCCCGAGGTGTTCAACTACTGGCTCCAGCCCGGCCGCATCGACGTCGGCTTCCTCGGCGCAGCGCAGCTCGACAAGTTCGGCAACATCAACACCACCGTGATCGGTGACGACTACGCCAACCCGAAGGTCCGGCTGCCCGGCGCGGGTGGCGCTCCCGAGATCGCCGCGTCGTGCCGCGAGGTGTACGTGGTGGTGCGCCAGAGCAAGCGCAGCTTCGTCGACAAGGTCGACTTCGTGACCTCGGTGGGCCACGGTTCCGGCAAGGGCGACCGCGAGCGGCTGGGCCTGCCCGGCGCCGGTCCCACGCTGGTGATCACCGACCTCGGCATCTTCCGTCCCGACCCCGAGACGTGCGAACTGGTGCTCAGCCAGGTGCACCCGGGCGTCGAGGTGGAGCAGGTGCGCGAGGCGACCGGCTGGGACCTCACGGTCTCACCGGAGCTGTCCCGCACCGACTCGCCGAGCGAGACCGAGCTGGCCACCCTGCGCGCGCTGAAGGAGGCGAAGTGACGGGCGACGTCTTCGTGCTCGACGCGGTCCGCACGCCCTTCGGCCGCTACGGCGGCGCGCTGTCCGGCGTGCGGCCCGACGACCTCGCCGCGCATGTGCTGAGCGCACTCGCACAGCGCGGCGACCTCGACCCCTCCGCCGTCGACG
Organism: Prauserella cavernicola; assembly: GCF_016595675.1. Classification (GTDB taxonomy): domain Bacteria; phylum Actinomycetota; class Actinomycetes; order Mycobacteriales; family Pseudonocardiaceae; genus Prauserella_A; species Prauserella_A cavernicola. The sequence continues at coordinate 340,060 of NZ_JAENJH010000004.1, forward strand.
AGGTGCTGCTCGGCGACGCCAACGGCGCCGGCGAGGACAACCGCAACGTCGCCCGCATGGCCGCGCTGCTGGCAGGCTGGCCGACGAGCGTGCCCGGCGGCACCGTGAACCGGCTCTGCGGATCGGGGCTCGACGCGGCGATACAGGCGAGCCGCACGATCGCGGTCGGCGACGCCTCCGTGGTGGTGGCCGGTGGCGTGGAGTCGATGAGCCGCGCCCCGTGGGTGCTGCCCAAGCCGGGCAAGGCTTTTCCCAACGGCCACGAGACGATGTACTCCACCACGCTCGGCTGGCGCATGGTGAACCCGGCGATGCCGCGGCAGTGGACGGTCTCGCTCGGGGAGAGCACCGAGATCCTCGCCGAGCGCTACGGCATCGGCCGCGACGAGCAGGACGAGTTCGCCCTGCGCAGCCATGTCAACGCCGCCACGGCGTGGGACGCGGGCTTCCACGACGGCCACGTGGTGCCCGTGCCCGGCACCGACCTCGCGCGCGACGAGGGCATCCGGCCCGATTCGAGCCTGGAGAAGCTCGGCAAGCTCAAGCCCGCTTTCCGTCCACAGGGGACGGTGACGGCCGGGAACTCCTCGCCGCTCAACGACGGAGCGTCGGCGGTGCTGCTGGGCGACCAGGCCGGTGCCGGCCGGCTCGGCGCGACGCCACTGGCCCGCGTCGCGGGCAGGGGAGCCGCCGGGGTCGACCCGGACGTGTTCGGCATCGGCCCGGTGCGCGCCGCGGAGCTGGCGTTGCGGCGGGCGGGCATCGGCTGGGCCGACCTGGCCGCGGTGGAGCTCAACGAGGCCTTCGCCGCGCAGTCGCTCGCGTGCCTGGCCGACTGGCCCGAGCTGGACCCCGCGATCGTCAACGTCAACGGTGGCGCCATCGCCATCGGGCACCCGCTCGGTGCGTCGGGCGGGCGCATCCTCGGCGCGCTGGCGCACGAGCTGCGGCGCAGGGGCGGCGGCTGGGGACTGGCCGCCATCTGCATCGGCGTCGGCCAAGGGCTGGCCGTCGTCCTCGAGGCGTGAACCAAGGAGGTTTCATGACCGCGTTGTCGGACTCGGGTCTCATCCTGCCGAGGTACCGGCGGGATCCGGAGGGGACGCACCCTCCGCTGGACTCGCCGGGCTACAAGTCGACCGGACTGCGGCACCCGAAGCAGCCGCTCGTGCTGCTGCCGCACAAGCTCACCGAGATCACCGGGCCGCTGCTCGGTCCGGGCAGGCTCGGTGAGTTCGACAACGACCTGACGCGGCAGCACCCCGAGGAGCCGCAGGGGCAGCGGATCATCGTGCACGGCAGGCTGCTCGACGGCGACGGCCGCCCGGTGCCGAACTCGCTCGTCGAGCTGTGGCAGGCCAACGCGGGCGGGCGCTACAAGCACGTCTGGGACAACTGGCCCTGCCCGGTGGATCCCAACTTCGACGGTGTCGGCCGCGCGGTCACCGACAGCGAGGGCCGCTACGAGTTCACCACGATCAAACCCGGCGCCTACCCGTGGAAGAACCACGACAACGCATGGCGGCCCGCGCACATCCACTTCTCCGTGTTCGGCACCGCGTTCACCCAGCGCCTGGTGACGCAGATGTACTTCCCCGACGACCCGCTGTTCTCCCAGGACCCGATCTTCAACTCGGTGCCCGACGAGAAGGCGCGCCAGCGCATGGTCTCGCGCTTCGACCTGAGCCGGACGGTGCCCGAGTGGGCGCTGGCTTTCGAGTTCGACATCGTGCTGCGCGGCAGGGAAGCCACGCCGTTCGAGGACGAGGAGGACGAGTGAGCGACACTTTCCGCCTTTCGGCTCGCGGAGTCCGACCGGGTGCGGGTGTCCCGCAGAACACAGAGGAGGACGAGCACTGATGAGCACTCCTTCGCAGACGGTCGGTCCCTACCTCGGGCTCGGGCTGCCGTGGGACGACGGACCCTCGGTGGTGGACGAGGGCACGCCGGGCGCGGTGTGGATCCGCGGTGTCGTGTACGACGGTGCGGGCAAGCTGGTGCCCGACGCGTTGATCGAGACGTGGCAGGCCGACGCCGACGGCCGGTTCGACCACCCCGACGACCCGCGCGGTGCGACGTCCGGGTTCCGCGGTTTCGGCCGCTGTCCCACCAACGACGAGGGCGAGTACGGCATCCGCACCGTGGTGCCCGGCGCGCTGCCCGGCGAGGCGCCGCACATCAACGTGTCGGTGTTCGCACGCGGGTTGCTGCACCGCGTGGTGACCCGGATCTACTTCCCCGGCAACGCCGAGGCCAACGCGGCCGACCCGGTGCTCGCCGCGGTTCCCGAGGATCGCAGGGGCACGCTGATCGCCACCGAGTCCGGCGACGGCTACACGTTCGACGTGCGGCTGCAGGGCGAGGGCGAGACAGTGTTCTTCGATGTCTGAGTTGTTCGATCACCTCTTCGCGGCAGGCGCCGTGCGTGAGGAGACCTCTGATTCCGCGTGGTTGCGCGGAATGCTGGACTTCGAGGCCGCGCTGGCGGCGGCGCAGGCCGACGCCGGGCTCGTGGAGCGCACCCACGCGGACGCCATCGCCGCGGCCTGCGAGGTGGACGCCTTCGACGTCGCCGAGCTGGGCAGGCGGGCGACGGGCATCGGCAACCCGGCCGGTCCGCTCGTGCGGGCGCTCACCGAGCGCGTCGGCGGCGACGCGGCCCGGCACGTGCACCGTGGAGCGACGAGCCAGGACGTGGTGGACACCGCGGCGATGCTCGTCGCCACGCGCGCGCTGGTGCCGCTGCTCGCCGACCTGCGCGCCTGCGCCGACGTCGCGGCCCGGCTCGCGGAGGAACACGCCGGCACCGTCCAGGTCGGACGGACGCTGCTGCAGCACGCCACGCCGGTGACGTTCGGCTTCGCCGCCGCGGGCTGGCTCACCGCGCTCGGTGCCGTGGACGAGCGGCTGGCCGCGCTGCGGCTGCCCGCGCAACTGGGCGGTGCCACGGGAACACTCGCCTCGCTCGGTGAGCACGGTCTGCCAGTGCTGAGCGCCCTGTGTGACCGGCTCGGCCTCGCCGAACCGGTGCTGCCGTGGCACACCGACCGCACCTGCGTCGCGGAACTGGCCGGGGCGCTGGGCGCGACGGCGGGCGCGGTGTCCGGCATCGCCAGGGACATCGTGCTGCTGGCGCAGACCGACGTCGGCGAGGTGCACGAGCAGGGCCCGCCCGGAACGGGTGGCTCGTCGACCATGCCGCACAAGCGCAACCCCGTGGCCGCCGTGGCGGCGCTCGGCTCGGCCAAGCAGACGCCGGGACTCGTCGCCGACCTGCTGGCGGCGATGGAACAGGAGCACCAGCGCGCGGCCGGAGCGTGGCACTCGGAGTGGCGGCCGCTCACGGAACTGTTGCGCGCCACCGGATCCGCGGTGTACTGGCTGCGATCGAGCCTCGAACGCCTGCGCGTCGACGCCACCGCGATGCGCGCCAACCTGGATCGCAGCGGGGGAGTGCTGCTCGCCGAGCGGGTCACCACCGAGCTGGCTCCCGAGGCGGGCCGCCTCGCCGCGCACGACGCGGTGACGGCCTGCTGCCACCGCGCGCTCGCGGGCGAGGGCGAGCTGGCCGACCTGCTCACCGCCGACCCGCTCGTGGGCGAGCACCTCTCCCGCACACGCATCGCGGAACTGCTGGATCCCTCGGGTTACCTTGGCAGCGCCGGAATGTTCGTGCGGCGCGCGCTGGCCGCGCACCGGGAGCGGAAGGAGAGGCAGTGAAGGTCAACCATGTGGTCGAGGGCCCGCCCGAGGGCGAGGTCGTGGTGCTGTCGGGCTCGATCGGCAGCAACCTCAGCATGTGGGACCCACAGGTCGGACCGCTGATCTCGGCCGGGTTCCGCGTGGTGCGCTACGACCAGCGTGGCCACGGCCGCACCGCCGTCCCCGACCACCCGGCGACGCTGGCCGAACTCGGCGGCGACGTCCTGGAGCTGCTCGACACGCTCGGCGTCGAGCGCGCCCACGTCGTGGGGCTCTCGCTCGGTGGCATGACGGCGATGTGGCTCGGGCGGCACGCGCCCGAGCGGGTCGGCGGGCTGGTGCTGTGCTGCACCTCGGCCAGGCTCGGCACGCCGGAGTCGTGGCGGCAGCGGGCCGACGACGCCCGCGCTCGCGGCATGGCGGCCATCGCCGACACGAGCATCGGCCGCTGGTTCACCGCCGACTGGCTCGTGGCCCATCCCGACCTCGGTCGCGAGTACCACCACATGACGGCCGCGACGCCTGCCGAGGGCTATGCCGCGTGCTGCCACGCGATCGGCGGCATGGACCTGGTGCCCGACCTGCCCGAGATCACCGCTCCGACGCTCGTGATCGCGGGCGCCGACGACCCGGCCACCCCGCCGGAGGGCCACGGCGATGTGCTCGCCAAGTCCATCCCCGGCGCGCGGCTCGAGATCGTGGAGCAGGCCGCGCACCTCGGCAACGTCGAGCGGCCGGAGCGGTTCAGCGAGCTGATCACGACCCATCTGAAGGCGGTGCGATGAGCGACGACGCGTATTCCGAGGGCATGAAGGTCCGGCGCGACGTGCTCGGCGACGAGCACGTCGACCGCGCCGTGGCCAACACGACCGAGTTCACCCAGCCGTTCCAGGACTACATCACGCGCTCCGCGTGGGGTGCGGTGTGGACCCGCGACGGGCTGGACCGCAAGACCCGCAGCTGCCTGACGCTCGCCGTGCTCACCGCGCTGCACTGTCACGGCGAGATCGCGATGCACGTGCGCGCCGCGATCGGCAACGGGCTCACTCCCGACGAGATCTCCGAGGTGCTGCTGCACACGGGCGTCTACGCGGGTGTGCCCGCGGCCAACGAGGCGTACGCCATCGCGTCGCGCACGCTGGCCGAGATGGGCGAGCTCTAGAACAGGCCACCCCTTGTCGAGGCGCTGTGCGCCACTGTGCTGGAGTCAGGCATGGAAGAAGAAGCCACTCGCGCCGCGCACCACGTGCAGTCGCTGGAGCGCGGGCTCGCGGTCATCACGGCGTTCGGAGCGGGTTCGCCCGCGCTGACGCTGAGCGACGTCGCGAAGAGCACCGGCCTCACCCGCGCGGCGGCGCGGCGCTTCCTGCTCACCCTGGTCGACCTCGGCTACGTGCGCACCGACGGCAAGTACTTCTCGCTCACCGCCCGGGTGCTGGAGCTGGGATACGCGTTCCTGTCGAGCATGTCGCTGCCCGAGGTCGCGCAGCCGCACCTGGAGCGGCTCTCGGCCGAGGTGCACGAGTCGAGCTCGGTGTCGGTGCTGGAGGGTGCGGACATCGTCTACGTCGCCAGGGTCGCGGTTTCGCGGATCATGGCCGTGACGATCAACGTCGGCACGCGCTTTCCCGCCCACGCCACGTCGATGGGGCACGTCCTGCTCGCCGGGCTGTCGCGAGCCGGGCTCGACGAGTTCCTCGCGGAGGCCTCGTTCGAGCAGCTCACGTCGCACACCATCGTCACGGCCGGGGCGCTGCGCACGGAGCTGGAGTCGGTGCGCGCCAACGGATACGCGCTCGTCGACCAGGAGCTGGAGGAGGGACTGCGCTCGGTCGCGGCCCCCATCCACGGGCCGGGCGGCGAGGTGGTGGCGGCGGTGAACCTGTCCACGCACGCCAGCCGCAACACCCCCGAGTCGGTGCGGGCCGAGCTGTTGCCGCCGCTGCTCGCCGCGGCCCGGAACATCGAACAGGACCTCGCCATGACGTCACCTTCCTCGCCGGCGCGCGTGTCGTGAGCACCGCGGGCGTGCTGCTCGCCGCCGGAGCGGGCACGCGGTTCGGCAAGCCGAAGGCGCTGGCCGAGCTCGACGGCGAGGCGCTGGTGACCCGCGCGGTGCGCGTGCTCGCCGAAGGCGGGTGCGCGCCCGTCGTCGTGGTGCTCGGTGCCGGTGCCGAGCAGGCGCGCCCGCTCGTGCCGGACGCCGCGCACGTGGTCGTCGCGCCGGACTGGGCCGAGGGCATGGGCGCCTCGCTGCGCACCGGACTGGCTGCGCTGGCGGTGCTCGGCGAACGGCCGGACGCGGGCCTGGTGCACCTCGTGGACCTGCCGTGGGTGGGCCCCGAGGTGATCGCGCGGCTGCTCGCGCGCGGCGGTCCCGAGGCGGTGGCGCGCGCCGCCTACGACGGCGTGCCGGGGCACCCCGTGCTGTTCGGGCGACGCTGGTGGGCCGAGATCGCCGAGCAGGCCGTCGGCGACAAGGGCGCGCGCGGCTGGCTGTCCGGCCGCTCCGACGTGGCGCTCGTGGAGTGCTCCGATCTCGGCAGCGGCACCGACGTGGACACCCCCGGCCACGGAGTCGGCTGACGACTTCGTTCCGTGCGGGAACCGAGATCCATCTAGGCTTCGGGGTGTGACAGACGACAGCACCGCAGCCGTCGGCTCACCGCACGACCTGACGAAGCTGCTCGAAGGCATCGGCTACCTGGCCGACGACGGCGTGGCGACGGCCGCGTTCCTGGCCCTGCGCATGCGCAGACCGCTCTTCTGCGAGGGCGAGCCGGGCACCGGGAAGACGTCGCTGGCCGTGTCGCTGGCCGAGGCACTCGCGCTTCCGCTCATCCGCCTGCAGTGCCACGAGGGCATCGACGCGGGACAGGCGCTCTACGAGTGGGACTTCCCCCGCCAGCTGCTGCACCTGCGGGCGCTGGAGGCCGCGGAGGGCGGCAGGCTCGACGTCGACGAGGCCGAACAGTCGCTCTACACCGAGCGGTTCCTGCTCGCCAGGCCGTTGCTGCGCGCGCTGCAGTCGGCCCCGTGTGTGCTGCTGGTCGACGAGATCGACCGCGCCGACGACGAGTTCGAGGCGTTCCTGCTGCAGCTGCTCGACGAGAACACCGTGACGATCCCCGAGTACGGCGAGGTGCGGGCCGAGGTGCCTCCGCTCGTGGTGCTCACGTCCAACCGCACGCGTGAGGTGCACGACGCACTCAAACGCCGCTGCCTCTACCACTGGCTCGAACATCCGGGGCTCTCCCGCGAGATCGCCATCCTGCGCAGCCGGATCCCCGGCGTCGGCGAGCGGCTGGCCGAACAGGTCGCCGAGGCCGTGCAGCGGCTGCGCACGATGGAGCTGCTCAAGCCGCCCGGTGTCGCCGAGGCGCTCGACTGGGCCCGCGCGCTGCTCTCGCTCGACCGCGACGAACTCGACGCCGAGTCGGCAGCCGCCACGCTGGGCGCAGTGCTGAAGTACAGCGAGGACCTCGACCGTGTCCGCGCCAGGCTGGACGCACTGCTGGCGTAGTCGTGCCCACCACCTGGAGCGTGGTTCAGGGGCACAATGGCGGATATGGGCGCTCCGGTGACCGTTGACCCGTTGCCCGGCTTCGTCGGATTCGCGGCCGTGCTGCGGGAAGCCGGGCTGCCCTGCGACGCCCACCGCGTGCAGGCCTACCTCGCCGCCGTCGAACGCCTCGACGCGGGCGATCCGGAGCAGGTCTACTGGGCGGGCAGGCTCACGCTGTGCGCCGATCCCGACGACCTGCCGCGCTACGACGAGGCCTTCGACGCGTGGTTCACCGCCGCGCCGCCCCTGCGCTCGCGCACGCCTGTGCCGACCCCGCAGCGGGCCACGATCGCCGCGCTCGTCGCCCGCGACCAGGACGGCGGCGCGGGCGAGGAGGAGCCGGGCCAGGAGCTCGCCGTCGCCGCCAGCGACGTCGAGATCCTGCGCGAGCGCGACCTCGGCGAGCTGACAGACGCCGAGCGCAGGCACCTGCGCGAGCTGATGAGCACCCTGCGGCCGCACCTGCCGACGCGCTCGTCGTCGCGGTACCGGCCCGCGCGCAGGGGCACGCTCGATCCTCGCCGCACGCTGCGCGCGATGCTCGCCGACGGCGGCGAGACCGGCAGACTCGCCTACTCGCGGCACCGGGCCCGCGCGCGCAAGCTGGTGCTGCTCGTCGACGTGTCCGGCTCGATGAAGCCCTACTCCGACTCGTTGCTGCGCTTCGCCCACGTGGTGGTGCGCGCGGCGCCCGCGAACGTCGAGGTGTTCACGCTCGGCACACGGCTGACGCGGGTCTCGCGCCAGTTGCGCCAGCGCGATCCCGAGCGCGCGATGCTCGCGGCGGGGCAGGCCGTCGCCGACTTCGCTGGCGGAACCAGGCTGGGGGAGACGCTGCGCGGTTTCCTCGACCGCTGGGGCCAGCGCGGACTGGCAAGGCGTTCTGTGGTGGTGCTGTTCTCCGACGGCTGGGAACGCGGTGACGTGTCCCTGCTCGGCGAGCAGGCCGCGCGCCTGCGCAGGCTCGCACATGCGGTGTTCTGGGTGAACCCGCACGCGGGCCACGAGGGTTACGCTCCGGTCCAGTCGGGAATCGCCGCCGCGCTCCCGCACATCGACCGGTTGCTGGCCGGGCACAGCCTGGCGACGTTGGAACGACTTCTCCGGGAGATCCGCGATGCATGACGTGCTGGACGAACTCCACCGCCGGTGGTCCGAGGGCGAGACGGTGGGTGTGGGCACCGTGGTGGCCACGTTCTCGTCCGCGCCGAGGGCGCCCGGCGCGGCGATGCTGGTGGCCGCCGACGGCTCCGCCGTGGGCAGCGTGTCGGGTGGTTGCGTGGAGGGCGCCGTCTACGAACTGGCCCAGCAGGTCGTGGAGAACTCCACACCGGTGCTGCAGCGCTACGGTGTGAGCGACGACGACGCGTTCGCCGTGGGCCTGACGTGCGGCGGCATCATCGACATCTTCGTGGAACGCGTCGACCGCGAGTCCATGCCGGAACTGGGTGAGCTGGTGACCTCGGTGCGCGAGGGACGGCCCGTCGCGGTCGTCACCGTGATCGAGCACGCCGACCCCGCGCTGCTGGGCAGGCGCATGCTCGTGTGGCCCGACCGCGCGAGCGGGGGGTTCGGCTCGGAGCGCATCGACGACGCGGTGCTCGACGACGCGCGCGGACTGCTGGCCGGAGGCCGCTCGGCGACCCTGCACTACGGCCCCGACGGGCAGCGCAGGGGCGAGGGCATGGCGGTGTTCGTCAACACCTTCGAGCCGCGGCCGAGGATGCTGGTGTTCGGCGCGATCGACTTCGCCGCCGCGATGGCGCGGATGGGCACGTTCCTCGGCTACGAGGTCACCGTGTGCGACGCGCGGCCGGTGTTCGCGACGAAGACGCGGTTCCCCGAGGCGCACGAGGTGGTCGTCGACTGGCCGCACCGCTACCTCGCGGCCGAGGCCGAGGCGGGCCGGATCGACGGCAGGACGGTGGTCACGGTGCTCACCCACGACCCCAAGTTCGACGTGCCGCTGCTCGAGGTCGCGCTGAGCCTCGACGTCGGCTACATCGGCGCGATGGGTTCGCGGCGCACCCACGACGACCGCATCGCCCGGTTGCGTGAGGCCGGGGTCGGCGACGTCGAGCTCAAGCGACTCGCGTCGCCGATCGGACTCGACCTCGGGGCGCGCACCCCGGAGGAGACCGCGGTGTCGATCGGCGCGGAGATCATCGCGCAGCGCTGGGGCGGCGGCGGGCGCAGGCTGTCCGATCTCGACGGCCGGATCCACGGCGAACAGGAACGGTAGTTCCACGCGGATCTGGCGCAGAGCAGGAAAGTTGATGACCGATCGGGGGACCCGATCCGCGAATCGGGAACGAGTCTCGCACATTGATCCGCACCTGCGGATGGAGCAGGGTCGGCTCGTCAGACGGGGGGTTGTCCGACTGGGCCGAAAGTAGCAGGCTCGAAGTGTGAGGCCGATCACCGGCGGCGGTGATCGGCTCAGGCCGTTCCCCAGCGGCCCGCCCCGTGCGGGCCGAGCCACCACAGGAGGCCCCATGCGCATCACCGTCACAGTCGACGGAACCAGCTACACCGACGATGTCGAGCCTCGCACGCTGCTCGTGCACCACCTGCGGGAGCGACTCGGCAAGGTCGGCACCGTGGTCGGTTGCGACACCAGCAACTGCGGAGCCTGCACCGTGCACCTCGACGGGCACAGCGTCAAGTCCTGTTCCGTGCTCGCGGTCCAGGCCGACGGCAGCGAGGTCACCACGGTCGAGGGCCTCGCCCGCGACGGCCAGCTTCATCCCGTGCAGCAGGCCTTCCACGACAACCACGCGCTCCAGTGCGGGTTCTGCACTCCCGGCATGATCATGCAGTCCATCGACCTGCTCGCCGACAACCCGGACCCCGACGAGCACGCGGTGCGTGAGGGTCTCGAGGGCAACCTCTGCCGCTGCACCGGCTACCAGAACATCGTCAAGGCCGTGCGCGACGCGGCTCACCACATGCGCCCCGGCGCGGGCCCTGAGGCAGAGCGGGTCGCCGACACCGGGAGCCGGACGGCATCGAGCGTCGGAGGAGGTGGCGAGTAGATGACCGCCACCATCGAACCCGAGGTCGGCAAAGGCCGGCTTCGCAAGGAGGACGAGCGGCTCGTCACCGGCCGCACGCGCTGGACCGACAACCTGACGCTGCCAGGGCTGGTCCATCTCGCCGTCCTGCGCAGCACCATGGCTCACGCGAAGATCGTCAGCATCGACACCTCCGCGGCCAAGGAGATGCCGGGCGTCGTCGCGGTGTTCACGGGCGACGACCTCGACCCCGACGGCGCCATCGGCATGCCGTGCGCCTGGCCCATCACGCCGGACATGAAGTCGCCACGCAGGCCCGTGCTCGCGCAGGGAACGGTGAACTTCGCGGGCGAGGGTGTCGCCGTGGTCGTGGCCCGCGGCGCGGCCGAGGCCGAGGACGCGCTCGCCGAGATCGACGTCGAGTACGACGAGCTGCCGGTGGTGCTCGGCCTGGAGAACGCGCTCGCCGAGGGCGCGCCGCTCGTGCACGAGGACCTGGGCACCAACCGCAACGCCGTGTGGATCTTCGACTCCGGCGAGGCCGGTTCCGGTGCCCCGGTGGAGCAGGCGATCTCCGATGCCGAGGTGGTGCTCAAACGGCGCTTCCGCCAGCAGCGCCTCGTCCCGGCGTTCATGGAGCCGCGCGCGTGCATGGTCGACCCGACCGCCCCGCAGCTCACCATGTGGTCCGCCACGCAGATCCCGCACATCCTCAAGACGATGTCGGCGCTGACACTCGGCCTGCCCGAGCACAAGATCCGGGTGATCGCGCCGGACGTCGGCGGTGGCTTCGGCGGCAAGATCGCCGTGCTGCCCGAGGAGATCATGTGCCTGCTGGTGGCACAGAAGCTCGGCAAACCGGTGAAGTGGACCGAATCCCGGTCGGAGACGATGGTCGCCGCGCACCACGGCCGCGACCAGATCCAGGACCTGACCATCGCGGCCACCCGCGACGGCACGGTCACCGGTCTCAAGGTCGAACTACTCGCCGACATGGGCGCCTACCTCGGCCTGGTCGGGCCGGGCGTGCCGATCCTGGGCGCGTTCATGTTCAACGCGATCTACAAGATCCCGGCGTATCACTTCGCGTGCACCAACGTGTTCACCAACACCACGCTCACCGACGCCTACCGCGGAGCGGGCAGGCCGGAGGCCACGTTCGCGATCGAGCGGATCATGGACGAGCTCGCCGCCGAACTGGGCATGGACCCGATGCGGCTGCGCGAGCAGAACTGGATCAAACACGAGGAGTTCCCCTACACCACGGTCTCGACGCTGACCTACGACTCGGGCAACTACGAGGCCGCGACGGCGAAGGCCATGGAGCTCTTCGGCTACGAGTCGCTGCGCCAGGAACAGCGGGAACGTCGTGACCGCAACGACCCCGTCCAGCTCGGCATCGGCATCTCGACGTTCACCGAGATGTGCGGTCTGGCGCCGTCGCGGGTGCTCGGCTCGCTCGACTACGGCGCCGGCGGCTGGGAGCACGCGGCGATCCGCATGCTGCCCACGGGCAAGGTCGAGGTGATCACGGGTGCGTCCGCGCACGGGCAGGGACACGAGACGGCGTGGAGCCAGATCGTGGCCGACCAGCTCGGCGTTCCGTTCGAGGACGTCGAGGTGCTGCACGGCGACACGCAGTCCTCGCACAAGGGACTCGACACCTACGGCTCGCGGTCGCTGGCCGTCGGCGGCATCGCCGTGGTGAAGGCGACGGAGAAGGTCATCGACAAGGCCCGCAAGGTCGCCGCACACCTGATGGAGTGCTCCGAGGACGACCTGGAGTTCGCGGGTGGCAAGTTCACGGTGAAGGGCACCGACACGTCCACGGGCATCGGCGACATCGCGCTCGCGGTCTTCGCCGCGCACGACCTGCCCGAGGGCATCGAGCCGACGCTGGACTCCGACGCGGTGTACGACCCGGAGAACTTCTCGTTCCCGCACGGCACCCACCTGTGTGCCACCGAGGTGGACACCGAGACCGGGCGCGTGCGGATCCGTTCGTACGTTTGCGTCGACGACGTCGGCAAGGTGGTCAACCCGATCATCGTGGAAGGCCAGATGCACGGCGGGCTCGCGCAGGGCATCGCGCAGGCGCTGTACGAGGAGGCGGTGTACGACGAGAGCGGCACGCTCACCTCGGGCACGTTCGCCGACTACCTGCTGCCCTCGGCGGTGGATCTCCCGGAGTTCACCACCGACCGCACCGAAACGCCGTCGACCACCAACCCGCTGGGCGTCAAGGGAGTCGGGGAGGCGGGCACCATCGCCTCCACCCCGGCCGTCGTGAACGCCGTCGTCGACGCCGTCCGTCACTACGGCGTCGACGACATCGAGATGCCACTGACCCCGATGCGGGTGTGGCAGGCGATCCGCACCGGCGAGAAGGCGGCGGGCGGACCCGGAGCCGAGTCCGGTGGAGGTCTCGGTTCGATCGACGCGGCACACGGAGGTGCTCAGTGATCCCCGCACCATTCGACTACGTCGCGCCGTCCACTGTGGATGACGCGGTCAGGGCGCTCGCCGACGCGGGCGAGGACGCCAAGGTCCTGGCAGGCGGGCAGAGCCTGCTGCCGGTGCTGCGCGTGCGGCTGGCCGCGCCGACGAAGATCATCGACCTGGGCAAGGTCGCGGAGCTGCGCGGCGTGCGCGAGGAGGGCGACCACCTCGTGATCGGGTCCATGACCACGCACTACGAGGTGCAGCGCGACCCGCTCATCGCCGAGCACGCGACGCTGCTCGCGCGGGCGACCGACACGGTGGCCGACCCGCAAGTGCGGCACCGCGGCACGTTCGGCGGATCGCTGGCCCACGCCGACCCGGCGGGTGACCTGCTGGCTCCGGCGCTCGCGCTGGACGCCGAAGTGGTCATCCAGGGCATGGACGGCAAGCGCACCGCGACGGCGGCCGACTTCTTCGAGGACTTCTTCACGACCTCGCTGAGGCCGGACGAGATCCTCGTCGAGGTCAGGGTGCCGAAACACACCGGCTGGCACGCCCACTACGAGAAGTTCAACCGCGTCGCGCAGGCGTGGTCGATGGTCGCCGTGGCGGCGACCGTGCGCACCGACGGCGACGCGATCGCGGAGGCCAAGATCGGGCTGACGAACATGTCGTCGATTCCGATGCGGGCCACGGCGGTGGAACAGGCGCTCGTCGGGCAGCCCGCGACGACCGAGGCGATCCGCGCGGCAGCCGAGCACGCGGCCGAGGGCACCAACCCGACCGTCGACGGCAACGCCGACGTCGAGTACCGCCAGCACCTCGCCCGGGTGCTCACGGGCCGCGCGATCTCCGCGGCCATGGCAGGCTGAAGTTTCGTCCCCTCGAGGCCACTTCGGTTGTGCGTCCGCGCAACTAAAGTGGCCTCGGGGGCAGCTTGACCGCGACTCAGGAAGGAGGTCGGCCCGTGCGGCTCGACCACGAGTTCACCGTCCCGGCGCCCATCGACGAGGTGTGGAAGGCGGTACTGGACCCCGAACGGGTCGCGCCCTGCATGCCGGGGGCCACGCTGACGTCGGTGGAAGGCGACACCTTCAAGGGCACGGTGAAGGTCAAGCTGGGGCCGGTCTCCTTGCTGTACAAGGGATCTGGCGAGTTCCTGGAGAAGGACGAGGGCGCGAGGCAGATCAAGATCAAGGCCTCCGGCAAGGACGCGCGCGGCGCGGGCACGGCCGCCGCGACGGTCACCGTGACGCTCGCGTCGGACGGTGACACCACGAAGGGCGCCGTCGCCACCGACCTGAACGTCACCGGCCGCCCCGCCCAGTTCGGCCGCGGCATGATCTCCGAGGTCGGCGGCAAGATCCTGGACGCGTTCGCGACCAACCTCGCCGACGAGCTCGGCGCGAAGAGCGCCAAGGACGAACCCGCGGCTCCCGCGCCGGCGGGTACGGACACCACGCCGGGTCAGGCGGATGCGGCGTCGGCGTCGTCGGGTGCGGCGGGTGCGGCGGCCCCGCAGGCCCGCCCCGAGAGCGAGAAGCCGAAGCTCGAGTCGGTCAAGCCGGTCAAGGAAGCCGAGGCGATCGACCTCTTCGACTACGCGGGAGCGTCGGTCGCGAAGCGGCTGGCCCCGGTCGTGGTCGGCGTAGCCGCGGTCCTGGGTGTCCTGGCGATCATCAGAGCCCTCCGCCGCCGCTAACGCCCGCACAACCCACCCGCCCGAGCCGCGAGCCGCGCACGCGGACCCGCGAGTCCCCCGCTCAGGCAGGCGAGTCCCCCGTTCAGGACCGCGAGTCCCCCGCTCCAGCTCGCGAGTCCCCCGTTCCGGCTCCCGAGTCGCCCGCTTTTGCGTGCGAACTCTCCGTTCGCCGCGCGAGCTCCCTGCCGGAACGCACGAGTCCTGGGCCTGCAGGCGGAGGCCGGCGCGCGACGCGCGCGCCGGAAGCGTTTCCCTCGCCCATCCTCGCTGACGCCGACCCGAGCTGGTGTCGGTCGCGAGCGGGCCACTCGTGGGCCGGAGTGGGGGACTTACGCGCCTGCGTGGGGAACTCGCGGTCGGGGAGTGCACGACTAGCGCGCCCGATTGCGCGACTCGTGGTCGCGAGCGGGCAACTCGAGTACCGGAGCGGGGGACTCGCGTGCCTGGGCGGGGGACTCGCGGGGCCGGGTGCACGACACGCGCTCGCGCGCGGCTGCGCCGGGCGTGGGATGGGCCACTGCGCCGGCGGGAAGGTGTGCCGGGTGGGGCCGGTTGTAGGCGGTATGCGGGCTGATCACGAGACCGACGTCGCCGTCATCGGCGCGGGGCAGGCCGGATTGTCGGCCGCCTACTTCCTGCGCAGGGCGGGGCTGGCCAACGAGACGGGCTTCGTCGTGCTCGACCACGGCAAGCGGGCTGGCGGCGCCTGGCAGTACCGCTGGCCCTCGCTCAAGCTCGACAAGGTCCACGGCATCCACGACCTGCCCGGCCTCGCCCTCGGCGACACCTCCGCCCACCGTGACAGCCCGGCGTCCGAGGTCGTCTCGGCCTACTTCGACCGCTACGAGCGCACCTTCGACCTCCCGGTGCACCGTCCCGTCGACGTGCAATCGGTGAGCCGCACCGACGACGGCCGGTTCCTCGTCGAGAGCGCCACCGAGTCGTGGGCCGCCCGCGGCATCCTCAACGCCACCGGCACCTGGGACCGCCCGTTCTGGCCGTACTACCCCGGCCAGGAGACCTTCCTCGGCAGGCAGCTGCACACCGCCGACTACGCGGGCGCCGCCGAGTTCCGCGGCAAGCGCGTCGTGGTGGTCGGCGGCGGGAGCTCCGCCGTGCAGCAGCTGCTGGAGATCGCGCCGTTCGCCGCCGACACCGTGTGGGTGACGCGCAGGCCACCGGAGTTCCTCGAGCACGAGTTCACGTCCGACTACGGCCGCGCCGTGGTGGCCGACGTCGGCGAGCGGGTCCGCGCGGGCCTGCCACCGCGCAGCGTCGTCGGGGTCACGGGCCTGGCTCTCACGCCCGAGACGCGCCGCGGCATCGACGAGGGGATCCTCGACCGCAAGCCGATGTTCCAGCGCGTCACCCCGCACGGGGTCGACTGGGCCGACGGCAGCACCTGGCGCGCCGACACGATCCTGTGGGCCACGGGCTTTCGCGCCGCACTCGACCACCTCGCCCCGCTGCGCCTGCGCGGTCACGGCGGCGGGATCCGCGTCGACGGCACCCGCGTGGTGGACGAGCCGCGTGTGCACCTGGTCGGCTACGGCCCGTCCGCCAGCACCGTCGGCGCCAACCGCGCGGGTCGTTCCGCCGTGCGCGAGCTGATGGACACGCTGGGCTAGCACCGTCCGAGCCCGGGCGTGGCGGGACGCGTTGTTCATCACTGCCGCGCGGTTCTGGTGGACGGTCGAATCCCGGACGCGTAGGTTACGTGCCTACAAGTCCATATCGAGGCTGTTCGAGCCAGGGCGGGAGAGTCCCCGTACGACGGGGCACCGAAGGAGCAAGCTCCCCACCAATCTCTCAGGTACCGCTACCGCCCATGGTTAGGCCACTCTGGAAAGCAGGCTCGCGTAAGCCTCACCCAAGGTGAAAGCCGTGCGTACGCGCGGTGAAACTCTCAGGTGCCATGACAGAGGGGGAGTTCCCAGTACGGACGGGTGTTTCAACCGTGCGCGAGACAAGGAGCTCCTCATGTCGTCGACCTTCGCCGCCCGCCACATCGGCCCTGGCGAGGCCGAGCAGGCCAAGATGCTCGCCGAGTGCGGCTACGGCAGCCTCGACGCGCTCGTGGCGGCGGCCGTGCCCTCGGCCATCCGCACGCCGGGCGAGCTGGACCTTCCCGCTCCCGCCTCCGAGGTGGAGGCCATCGCCGAACTGCGTGCGCTCGCGGGCCGCAACCGGCCGATGACGCAGCTGATCGGCCTCGGCTACCACGACACGGTCACACCCGCGGTCATTCGCCGCAACGTGCTCGAGAACCCGGCCTGGTACACGGCGTACACGCCCTACCAGCCGGAGATCTCGCAGGGCAGGCTCGAGGCGCTGCTCAACTTCCAGACCATGGTCGCCGACCTCACGGGCCTGACCACCGCCAACGCCTCGATGCTCGACGAGTCGACCTCCGTCGCCGAGGCCATGATGCTGATGCGCCGGGCGTCCAAGTCGAAGTCCCAGGTCGTCGTGCTCGACGCGGAGTGCCTGCCGCAGACCATCGCGGTGGTGCGCGCGCGGGCCGAGGCCGTCGGCATCGAGGTGGACGTCCGGGACCTCGCGCAGGGCCTGCCCGAGGAGTTCTTCGGCGTGGTCGTGCAGTACCCGGGCGCGTCCGGCGTACTGCGCGAGCCCGGCTTCTACTCGGGCATCGGTGAGGCCGCGAAGGTGGCGGGCGCGCTGTACTGCGTGGCCGCCGACCTGCTCGGGCTCACCCTGCTCACGCCGCCGGCCGAGTTCGGCGCCGACCTCGCGGCGGGCAACACCCAGCGCTTCGGAGTGCCGCTCGGCTACGGCGGCCCGCACGCCGGCTACCTCGTGGTGCGCTCGGGCCTGGAGCGCTCGCTGCCGGGCCGCCTGGTCGGTGTGTCGATCGACGCCGGTGGCGCGTCCGCCTACCGGCTCGCGCTGCAGACCCGCGAGCAGCACATCCGCCGCGAGAAGGCCACCAGCAACATCTGCACCGCCCAGGTGCTGCTCGCGGTGATCGCCTCGATGTACGCCGTCTACCACGGTCCCGACGGGCTCAAGCGCATCGCCGAGCGCGTGCACGGCCACGCGGCCGGGCTCGCCACCGCGCTGCGTGCCGCGGGCGTCGAGGTGGTGCACGAGCGGTTCTTCGACACCGTGCTGGCGAAGGTGCCGGGCCGGGCGGCCACCGTGGTCGCGGCGGCCAGGGAGGCCGGGATCAACCTCGGCCAGGACGGCGACGATCATGTTCGCGTGGCCGTGGACGAGACCACCACGCCCGCCGTGCTGGAGTCGGTGCTGCGCGCGTTCGGCGCCGACGGCACGCCCGAGCCGGGCAGTGCGCTGGCGGACGGGCTCACGCGCACCAGCGAGTACCTGACGCATGAGGTGTTCCACACCCACCGTTCCGAGACCGCGATGCTGCGCTATCTGCGCGGGCTCGCCGACTCGGACTACGCGCTCGACCGCGGCATGATCCCGCTCGGCTCGTGCACGATGAAGCTCAACGCCACCACCGAGATGGAGCCGATCACCTGGCCCGAGTTCGCGGGCCTGCACCCGTTCGCACCAGCCGAGGACGCCGAGGGCTACCACGAGCTCGTCGGCCAGCTCTCGCGGTGGCTGTGCGAGGTCACCGGTTACGACAGCGTCTCGCTGCAGCCCAACGCGGGCAGCCAGGGCGAGCTCGCGGGCCTGCTCGCGATCCGCGCCTACCACCGCGCCAACGGCCAGGCCGAGCGCGACGTGTGCCTCATCCCGTCGTCGGCGCACGGCACCAACGCGGCCTCGGCGGTGCTCGCGGGGATGCGCGTGGTCGTGGTGGCCTGCACGGCGGAGGGCAACGTCGACCTCGACGACCTGCGTTCCAAAGTGGACAAGCATCGCGACACGCTCTCGGCGATCATGGTCACCTACCCGTCCACACACGGCGTGTACGAGACCGACATCTCCGAGCTCTCGCGCATCGTCCACGACGGCGGCGGCCAGGTCTACGTCGACGGCGCCAACCTCAACGCGCTGCTGGGGCTGGCCAAGCCCGGTGAGTTCGGCGGCGACGTCTCGCACCTGAACCTGCACAAGACGTTCTGCATCCCGCACGGCGGCGGTGGGCCCGGCGTCGGCCCGGTCGCGGTGCGTGCGCACCTCGCGCCGTACCTGCCCAACCACCCGCTGCTGCCGTCGGCGGGACCGGAGACCGGCGTCGGCCCGATCTCGGGCGCACCGTACGGCTCGGCGTCGATCCTGCCGATCTCGTGGTCCTACGTGCGGATGATGGGCGCGCAGGGGCTCACCAGCGCCACCCAGGTGGCCGTGCTCGCCGCCAACTACGTCGCCTCGCGCCTCGCCCCGCACTACCCGGTGCTCTACACGGGACAGAACGGGCTCGTCGCCCACGAGTGCATCCTCGACCTGCGCGGGCTGACCAAGCAGACGGGCGTGACCGTGGAGGACGTGGCCAAGCGGCTCATCGACTACGGCTTCCACGCGCCGACCATGTCCTTCCCGGTGGCGGGCACCCTCATGGTGGAGCCCACCGAGAGCGAGGACCTCGGCGAGATCGACCGGTTCTGCGACGCGATGATCTCCATCCGCCGCGAGATCGACGACGTCGCGTCGGGCCGCTGGGCCGTGGAGCAGAGCCCGCTGCGGGGCGCGCCGCACACCGCCGAGCAACTCGCCGGGGACTGGGACCTGCCCTACGATCGGGCCCTCGCGGTCTACCCGGGCAAGACGGCGGCCAAGGGCAAGTACTGGTCACCGGTGCGGCGCATCGAAGGTGCCTACGGCGACCGCAACCTGGTGTGCTCCTGCCCGCCCATCGACTCCTACGAGGGCTGATACATGAAGACCGCACTGCACGAGGTCCACACCGGACTCGGTGCCTCCTTCACCGACTTCGCGGGCTGGTCGATGCCCGTTCGCTATTCGAGCGAGCTGGCCGAGCACCGCGCCGTGCGCGAGGCGGCGGGGCTGTTCGACCTCTCCCACATGGGTGAGATCGAGGTGAGCGGCCCGCAGGCCGCCGACGCGCTCGACTACGCCTTCGTCGGCAAGCTCTCGGCCGTCAAGCCGGGCCGCGCGCGCTACACGATGCTGTGCGACGAGACCGGCGGCGTGCTCGACGACCTGGTGATCTACCGGCTCGCCGAGGACCGCTACCTGGTGGTCGCCAACGCGGGCAACGTCGCCGTGGTGGCGGCCGAGCTCGACGCGCGGGCGCGCGACTTCGACGCGCGGGTGGACGACCGCTCCGCCGACACGGCGCTGATCGCGGTGCAGGGTCCCGCGTCGGCGGCGATCGTCGGCAAGCTCGCCGACGCCGATCTGTCGGAGCTCAAGTACTACGCCAGCATCCCCGCCGTCGTCGGCGGCCACGACGTGCTGCTGGCCCGTACCGGCTACACCGGCGAGGACGGCTTCGAGCTCTACGTGCCCAACGAACACGCCGCCGCCGTGTGGCGCGTGCTCACCGAGGCCGGCGAGCCGCACGGTCTGCTGCCCGCGGGGCTCGCGTGCCGGGACACGCTTCGCCTCGAGGCGGGAATGCCGTTGTACGGCAACGAACTGAGCACCGAGCTGACTCCCTTCCACGCAGGCCTCGGCCGCGTGGTGAAGTTCGACAAGCCCGGCGACTTCGTCGGCAGGGCCGCACTCGACACGCGCCGCGAACCGGACCGCGTGCTCGTCGGCCTCACGGGCAGCGGCCGTCGCGCACCCCGGCACGGCTACCGCCTGCTCGCCGACGGCGAGGACGTCGGCGAGATCACCAGCGGCGCGCTGTCGCCGACCCTGGGCCACCCCATCGCGCTGGCCTACGTGCGGCCCGAGTTCGCCGAGCCCGGCACGGCGCTGTCCGCCGACGTCCGGGGACGCCCGGAGCCCGTCAAGGTAGTCTCGCTGCCCTTCTACCAGCGTTCCTGAGAGCTTTCGAAAGGTCGTCATGAGCATTCCCGAGAACCTGAGCTACACCAAGGAACACGAGTGGGTCCGCGTGGAGGACGGCGTCGCGACGGTCGGTGTCACCGCGTTCGCGGCCGAGTCGCTCGGCGACGTCGTGTTCGTGCAGCTGCCCGAGGCCGGCGCCGCCGTGACGGCGGGGGAGAGCTGCGGCGAGATCGAGTCCACCAAGTCGGTCAGCGAGCTGTACTCGCCGGTCACCGGTGAGGTCACCGAGGTCAACGATGCGGTGGTCGACGGACCGGAGCTCGTCAACGCAGACCCGTACGATCAGGGCTGGCTGTTCCGCGTGCGCACCGACGCGCTGCCGGAGCTGCTCGACGCAGCCGCGTACGCCGCACTCACCCAGGAGGACTGAGGAAGAATGAGCTCGTTCGACGCTGATCTGTCCACTGTGGACCCGGAGGTGGCCGACGCGGTCGCCGCCGAGCTTCACCGCCAGCAGTCGACCCTGGAGATGATCGCCTCGGAGAACTTCGCGCCCGCGGGCGTGCTGGAGGCGCAGGGCTCCGTGCTCACCAACAAGTACGCCGAGGGATACCCCGGCAAGCGGTACTACGGCGGCTGCGAGCACGTCGACGTGGTGGAGACGCTGGCGATCGAGCGGGCCAAGGAGCTCTTCGGCGCCGAGCACGCGAACGTCCAGCCGCACTCCGGCGCGCAGGCCAACGCCGCCGCGATGGTCGCGTTGCTGCAGCCGGGCGACACCATCCTCGGGCTGGACCTCGCGCACGGCGGGCACCTCACGCACGGCATGAAGCTCAACTTCTCGGGCAAGCTCTACAACGTCGTCGCCTACCATGTCGACAAAGAGACCGGGCTCGTCGACATGGCCGAGGTCGAGCGCCTCGCGGCCGAGCACAAGCCCAAGCTCATCATCGCGGGCTGGTCGGCCTACCCGCGTCAGCTGAACTTCGCGGAGTTCCGCCGCATCGCCGACTCGGTGGAGGCCAAGCTGATGGTGGACATGGCCCACTTCGCGGGCCTCGTCGCCGCGGGCCTGCACCCCAGCCCCGTGCCGCACGCCGACGTGGTCACCACGACGACGCACAAGACGCTGGGCGGTCCGCGCGGCGGCATCGTGCTCAGCAGGGCCGAGTACGCCAAGAAGATCAACTCCGCGGTGTTCCCCGGCCAGCAGGGCGGGCCGCTCGAGCACGTGATCGCCGGCAAGGCGGTGGCGCTGAAGATCGCCGCGAGCGAGGAGTTCCGCGAGCGTCAGCAGCGGGTGCTCGAGGGTGCGCGCATCCTCGCCGACCGGCTGTCCCAGCAGGACTGCGTGTCCGCGGGCGTCCGGGTGCTCACCGGTGGCAGCGACGTGCACCTGGTGCTCGTCGACCTCGTGGAGTCCACATTGGATGGAAAGCAGGCCGAGGATCGCCTGCACTCCATCGGGATCACGGTGAACCGCAACGCGGTGCCGTTCGACCCGCGCCCGCCGATGGTCACCTCCGGCCTGCGGATCGGCACCCCGGCGCTGGCCACCCGCGGCTTCGGTGCCGAGGACTTCACCGAGGTCGCCGACGTGATCGCGCTGGCGCTGCGCCCGGACGTCGACGACGCGACCCAGGCCGAACTGCGCTCGCGTGTGGACGTGCTCGCGCAGAAGCACCCGCTGTACGCCGACCTGGGCTGAGCTCGCGGGGGCGACCGCGAGCAGTAGTGAGCACCCGGCCCGGCCGGGGCGCCGAACCGGCGTCCCCGCCGGGCCGAATGCGTGCGGTGCCCCGCCCGGCCGGGCAACGCCGTCGAGGCGCCCCCCTGGGCGCCTGACTGGGCGCGGCGCGGACCGACCGGCGAGTCGCGAGTCCCCCACCCCGGCGCGCGAGTCCCCCGCCCCGGCGCGCGAGTTGCCCGCCCCGGCGCGCGAGTTGCCCGCTCAGGCTCGCGATCGCGCGGCACCCTCCGCCTGCGGCGCCCCGGACCGGGCAACTCGCGGTCTGGAGTGCTGACCTCACGTGCCTGAGCGGGGGACTCGCGTGCCCCAGCGGGGGACTCGCGAACCGGAGTGCGGGACTCGCGTGCCTGAGCGGGGGACTCGCGGGGGTTAGCCCGTTACCAGGGCTATGGCGAGGCCGTCGTAGCCCTTGGTGCCCACCGTTTGCAGGGCGGTGGCGTCGACGCGCGGCTCCGCCGCCATCAGGTCGGTCATGTGCTGGACGCCGCGCACCGACGCGTCGGAGCTGCCGGGGTCGGCGACCTTGCCCGCCCGCACCACGTTGTCGACCACGATCACGCTGCCAGGGCGGGTCAGCTCGAGCGCCCAGCGGAAGTAGTCCGGGTTGCTGGGCTTGTCGGCGTCGACGAACACGAGGTCGAAGGGTGCGGTGTCGCGCAGCTCCGGCAGCGTGTCGACGGCGCGGCCGACGCGCAGGTCGATGCGGTCGGCGTAGCCGGCGTTCGCGAAGTTGCGGCGCGCGACGTCGGCGTGCGCGGGATCGGCCTCGAGCGTGACGACGCGACCGTCCTTCGGCAGCGCCTTGGCCAGCCACAGCGTGCTGTATCCGCCGAGCGTGCCGATCTCCAGGATCGTGCGGGCGCGGGCGATGCGGGCGAGCAGGTAGAGGAACTTGCCTTGGTTGGGGGCGACGGCGATGGCGGGCAGCCCGGCGTCGTCGCTGGCCTTCAGCGCGGCGTCGAGCGCGGGGTCGGACGGAACGAGCTGCGTGGCGAAGTAGTTGTCGACGGCGTCCCAGGTTTGCTGCGTCATGGTGCCGAGCTTAGGGGATGAGCCGCGATCTTGATCGTCCACAGTGGAACAAGCGGATTATTCTTCTTGTGCTTCGGTCTCCTCGGCGCGGGCCACCTGCACCACCGCGTCGCGCAGGGCCGCGCGCAGGCGCCCGACGTCCAGCGGGGCGAGCACCGCGGTTTCACCCGGTGGCGCGACCACCACCACGCGGTCGGCGCTCACGAAGACGGTCATCTCGCGTTTACGGCCTGCCAGATCCCGGCAGGAGATCGCCCACTCGTCCCGCACCGTCACGTCGATAGCCTCTCGTCTCGTCCCCGGTCTTCTTCGTGCGTGCGAGGGTGCGACGGGCGTGCCCGGCAGCCATGACGCGAAACTCCGCGAAACTGGCATATCAGTTTTTCGGCCCGCGACGGTACTCGCCACAGGTGTAGCGTCGAGTGGTCCACATCACGGTTCTCGTTGGGGAGGGATCAGGATGTCCGAGCCCAAGCGCATCGTCATCGTCGGCAGCGGGCTCGCCGGCGCGGGTGCCGCGGCCGAGCTGCGCGAGCGCGGTTACTCGGGTGAGGTGCTGGTACTGGGCTCCGAGACACATCGCCCGTACGAGCTGCCGCCGTTGTCCAAAGGGCTGCTGCTCGGTGACACCGACGAGCCCGACTGGGTCCGCGACGAGAAGTTCTTCCCGGCGCACGACATCGACCTGCGCGGAGGCGTCACGGCCACGCGGGTCGAGCAGGAGGAGCGCTTCGTGCTCGACGCGAACGGCGACGAGCACCGCTACGACCGGCTGTTGCTGGCCACCGGCTCCCGCCCGAAGCGGCTGCCGGTGCCCGGCGCGGACCTGCCAGGGGTCCGCACGCTGCGCACCCTCGACAGCGCGCTCGGGCTGCGCGAGGCGTTCCGCAAGGCGGACCGCGTGGTGATCATCGGGGCGGGCTGGATCGGTACCGAGGCCGCGGCCGCGGCACGCAAGCACGACGCCGAGGTGACGGTGGTGGACCAGGCCGAGCTGCCGCTGCGGGCCGCGCTCGGCGACGAGGTCGCCACGGTGTTCCGCGACCTGCACACCGAGCACGGCGTCACCTGGCGGCTCGGAGCGGCCATCGACGAGGTGACCGGCGACGCCGACGGCGTGCGCGGTGTCCGCCTGGGTGACGGCACGGAACTGCCCGCCGACGTGGTGCTGGTGGCGGTGGGCGCGGCGCCGCGCGTCGAGCTCGCCGAGTCGGCCGGTCTCGAGCTGACCGCCGCCGACGGCGGCGTGGCCGTGGACGCGGGGCTGCGCACCGCCGCACCGGACGTCTACGCCGCGGGCGACATCGCCTCGCACTTCCACCCCCGCTACGGCCAACGGGTGCGCGTCGAGCACTGGGCCAACGCGAAGAACCAGGGCGCGCACGTGGCGGGCAACCTCATTGGCGAGAACGAGCCGTACCTGCGCAGCCCGTACTTCTTCACCGACCAGTACGACCTCGGCTGTGAGTACCGGGGGCTGGCCGACCCTGCGACCGACGAGCTCGTGGTGCGTGGCGACCTCGCTGCCAGGGAGTTCGTGGCTTTCTGGCTGCGCGACGGTCAGGTGAGCGCGGCAATGAACGTCAACGTGTGGGACGGCGGCGACGAGCTGCAGGCGCTCGTCGACGGCAGGGTCGGGGTGTCGGCCCAGCGGCTACGCGAGGCCGACCTGGGGGAGCTGGTCTGAGCTGCGCCTGCGCGCGAGCACGCCGACGCTGACCAGGGCGAGCAGGCCGAACAGCGTCATCAGCATGGCCATCGGCAGCGCCGACTTCTCGCCGGACAACCCGGCCAGCGGCGAGGTCAGGCCGCCGACGGTGAACTGCAGGACGCCCAGCAGCGCCGAGGCGGAGCCCGCCATCTCGGGGTGGTCGTTCAGCGCGAGTGAGGTGGCGTTGGGCATCACGAGCCCGGCGCTGGCGACCGCGACGAACAGGGCGGGCAGCACCGCTTCCAGCCCGAGGCCGGAGAGCGCGGCGACGAGGACGGCGAACGAGCCCGCGGCGTTGCCCGTGAGCCCCACGAACAGCAGCGTGCGCTGGCGGACGCGGCCGACGAGCCTGCCGTTGACCTGTCCGGCGAGCACGAGGCCGACGGCCCCGGTGCCGAAGACGAAGCCGTACTCCTGCGGGTCGAGGCCGTAGGTGGTCTGCAGCACGAACGACGACGCCGAGATGTAGGTGAACATCGCGGCGAAGGAGAGACCGAGGCCGAGGCCGTAGCCGACGAACACGCGGTCGCGCAGCAGTCTGGCGTAGCCGCGCACGATGGCGCGCGGGTTCGCGGGCCTGCGCCGGTGCTCGGGCAGCGTCTCGGGCAGTGCGAATGCGGCGACCACCAGCAGCAGCGCGCCGAAGGCGGCCAGCGCGCCGAAGATGCCGCGCCACGACGTCAGCGCCAGCAGCTGGCCGCCGAGCACGGGCGCGAGGATCGGGGCCAAGCCGGTGACCAGCATGAGCATCGAGAAGAACCGGGCCATGGCGATGCCGGAGAAGAGGTCGCGGACGGCGGCGCGGGAAATCACCATGCCCGCCGCGGCACCGAACGCCTGCAGCACTCTCGCCGCGATGAGCAGTTCCACCGAGGGGCTGACGACGCACAGCACCGAGGCGACGACGAACACGGCGACACCGGCGAGCAGCGGCTTGCGCCTGCCGTAGGCGTCCGACAGTGGGCCGAGCACGAGCTGGCCGATGCCGACGCCCAGGACGAACGCGGCGAGCGTGAGCTGCAGCGTGGCGTCACCGGTCCGCAGATCGCCCGCCATCGCGGGCAGGGCGGGCAGGTACATGTCGATCGACAGCGGACCGAACGCGGTGAGGCCACCGAGGACCAGTGCGTAGCGGGCGGTGCGGGTGCGGCGGGTCTGGGGCGGGGATGCGGGTCTGGTCGCGGTCTCGGTACTCACGTACCGGGACAACTTGCATAGGGGTGCTAAATATTCCTGAAACGAATGATTGCCCGTTCGGCCTAGTGCACTGCTGAACCAATCGGTTCATCTTGATGAACAACCGGTTCGCGCTGGGGGCGGACCGGTGCAGGACAGGGCCCGCCACCACCAGGGGCGGGCCCGCGCGGAGCCCCGGTGCCCCTCCCCCCTCGGCCGGGGCTCCGCGACCCCTGACGAGCGGTGTGCCCCGTCGCGGAGCCGCGGGAGCTCAGTACCAGGCGGTGCGGACGGCGACGTTGTGCGTGCGGCCCTCGGAGCCCTGCCGGTTGGCCATCGTCCACACCTCGGACGGGGCCTCGGGCCAGCCGTAGAGGTAGTCGTCGTTGCCGCAGCCGTAGTTCGGCGGGAAGCCGTCGACGGTCGGCAGGTCGTCGTGCAGCTCGATCACGCGCGTGCACTGCCTGCCGTCGACCAGCTCGACGTACCACGGGGTGGACTCGAGCTCGGGCGTCGCGGGCGGCGCCGGAGGCGGGGAGCCCGGCACGACGGGTGTGCTGTCGTCGACGACCGAGAGCCGCACGGCCTCGTCGCGCGCCGGGTTCTGCGTGCACACGGCCACCGTGGGGTCGGTGGGGTCGAGGAAACACGGATCGTGCAGCACCTGCAGCGAGCTGATGCAGCGGCGCGCGGCCGGGTTGCTCGTGATGACCGTGGTGGGCGAGCACTTCGCCTCCACGTCCGAGAGGATGTTCAGTTCGGGGGAGATCTCGCCGGTCGCGGTGAAGGGGTTGGTGACCTTCCACTCCGTGGCCTCGACGGGTGCGTTCTGCCCGAATCGTTCCCCGCCGCCGCAGGCGCTCACCAGGAGCAGCAGTATCGCGAGCCCCGGCACCCACCTCAGCACGTCGTGCCGCACGTCCTGACGCCTCCCGTCGTCGACCGCGCCGAGCCCGGCGCGGGGATCTGAGCCCGAGCGTAACCGCTGGGGTGGCGGTCGCGTGCGGTCCCCCGGGAGGGGCGCTGAGAGCCGCACTCGCGCCGAAGCGGAGGCAGACTGGAGTGACGCCGTCCTCCACCGGCACCCGGTTTCCGTCAGCTCGGGGAAGGCACCGCGATGGAACATTCGCGCATCCTGGCGTTCTCGGCCGCTGCGCTCGGCATCGTCGCGGCCATCATGCTGTCCGACGGATGGTGGTTCCTGCTCGGCCTCATCGGTTTCGTGCTGCTCTTCTTCACCGGTGAGATAAATGAGGACTGACCGTTTTTCAATCCACAGTGGATTCACAGAGCGCCGCGAGCTCACCGAGCCGGCGCTGGTCGGGTTCGGGCAGCCGTCGTTCGGAGTGCAGCATCCTGGCCGACTGGGCGAGGAGCTGCCGGTCGTCGGGGGACCCGGTGTCGCCGTAGTACGCGGGCAGCACCAGGCACAGTGACCGGAGGTCGCGGCGCGCGCACATCGCGTGCAGCAGGTCCTCGAAGCCGGTCGCGGCGGGCGAGGGCTCGATCGCGGACAGCTCGCGCAGTCCCTCGGCGACGCTGTAGCGCAGCCAGTCGCGGTAGGGCCCGGCCGGCAGTGCGGCCAGGTGGCTCGCGGCGAGCCGGTAGTGCTCGCGGGCGGCGTCGTCGTCGCCGAGCTCGCGGTGGCACCGGCCGAGGTTGCCGTGCAGCGAGGCGTGGAACGCGGCCACGCGCTCGTCGCCGACCCGCTGCGCCAGCCGCAGGCACTCGGCGTTCCAGTGCAGGGTCAGCTCCGGCGTGGGCTGGTGCCGGGCCAGGTAGTGGGCGGCAACGCACGCCTCGTAGTCGTCGCTCGCCGCGTCCCACGCCCGTTCGAACAGCTCGCGGGCGGTGTCGTCGGCGCCGTCGGCCTCGGCGCGCATGCCCTCGGTGCACAGGCGGATGACGGGGTTGTCGGGGTTCATGGAGGTCCTTCCGGTCAGGGGTGGGCGACGGGCATGACCAGCGTGGTGAAGCTGCCCTGGTCGGCAGAGCGCACGACGACGGGGCGATCGGCGGCGGTGATCTCGAGCAGCACGTCGGGCCCGACACCGGCCTCCAGCGCGGGGCCGAGCACGGCGGGGTCGAACGCGAGGCGCGCCGGGCCCGCGCACACGGCGGGCAGCGTGGTCCCGCCCGCGTCCAGCTCGTCGGCGCGCACGTCCAGCACCCACGGCGAGGAGCCCGCGTCGACCGCGTCGCGCAGGGCCAGCCGGTCGACGAGCACCCGGTGCGCGGGCTCGCCGAGCGCGCGCAGCACCTCGCGGTAGGCGGGAAAGCTGCCCTCGGCCAGCGGCAGCGGGGCCGTGTCGTCGCCCGCGACGAGCCGGGCCTCGCCGGTGCCGGCCTCGATGGTCACCTCCGGTCTGCGGGTGGCCCACGCCGCGGCCTCGATCAACGCCGGTGCGGGCACCAGCAGCTCGCGCGGTTCACCGTCGGTGGCCAGCGGCTTCAGCTCGCGCACGGCGAGCCGGTAGCGGTCGGTGGCGACCAGGCGGGTCCCGGTAACGGCGAGCTCGATGAGCACGCACCGCAGCTCGGGCACGGCGCCGTCCCGTGCGGCGGCGGGCACCACCTGCCGAACGGCGCTGGCCAGCTCGGGGCCGCCGAGCCGCGTGCGGACCGGTCCGGACGGCGGGAGTGCGCGCAGCAGCTCGGCCAGCGCGGCCCCGGCGGCGTCGGTCTGCTCGCGCAGCCTCGCGGCGTGGGCGTGGAGCAGCTCGCGCGCGGCCTCGGGCGTGCCGTCGAGCACCACGGCCACGTCGGCCAGCGGCACCCCCGCGGCGCGCAGTCCGCGCAGCAGTACGGCTCGCTCCTCCTGTTCGGCGCTGTAGTACCGGTAGCCGGTGAGCGGGTCGACCCGCGCCGGGGCGAGGACTCCGCAGTCGTCGTAGAAGCGCAGGGCACTGGGAGTGAGCCCGACGCGGCGCGCGAACGCGCTGATGCTGTGCATGTGTCCGATTCTGGGCGTTCGAGTCGCTCGAAGGTCAACGATAGGTTGGTCCGCACGGACGAGAACGGTGAGAGGCGGCAGCGTGGCTGGTCAGTTCGCGGGGTATCAGAACGAGATCTACCTGCAGGGCTACGGCGGGACGGCACCGCCGTTCACGACCGACGCGACCAGACTCGAGGCCGCCGCCGCTGAGCTCATGGGGCCGGAGGCGTACTCCTATGTCGCGGGCGCGGCGGGTTCTGGCGCCACCGCCAGTGCCAACCGCGCGGCGTTCGACCGCTGGCGGCTGGTGCCGCGCATGCTCACCGACGCGACCGAGCGCGACCTCTCGAGCACGGTGCTCGGTACGCCGTTGCCGGCGCCGGTGCTGCTCGCGCCGGTCGGGGTGCAGTCCATCGTGCACGCCGACGCCGAGCGCGCCACCGCGCGGGCGGCCGCCGCGCTCGGGCTGCCCGTGGTCCTGTCCACGGCGTCGTCGACCAGCATCGAGGACGTCGCCGAGGCCTCCGGCGACGGGCCTCGCTGGTTCCAGCTGTACTGGCCGAACGATCCCGACGTGTGCGGCAGCATCCTGAGCCGGGCTCGGGAGGCGGGCTACACGGCGCTGGTGGTCACGCTCGACACGTGGACCCTGGCTTGGCGCCCGAGCGATCTCGACAGCGGGTACCTGCCGTTCCTCCAGGGCGAGGGCATGGCGGTGCCGTTCAGCGACCCGGTGTTCCGCTCCCGGCTGGACAAGGCGCCCGAGGACGACCTGCCCTCGGCGGTGCTGCGCTGGATCTCGATGATCACCGGCACCGACCGCGGCTGGGACGCGCTGGCGTTCCTGCGCGAGCACTGGGACGGGCCCATCGCGCTCAAGGGCATCCAGCACCCCGACGACGCGCGCAGGGCCGCCGACGCCGGGATGGACGGCGTGGTCGTGTCCAACCACGGCGGCCGTCAGGTCGACGGCGCGGTCGCCTCGCTCGACGTGCTGCCGGAGATCGTCGCCGCGGTGGGCGACCGGCTCGAGGTGCTGTTCGACTCGGGTGTGCGCACGGGCGCGGACGTGGTGAAGGCGCTCGCGCTCGGCGCGCGGGCGGTGCTGCTCGGCAGGCCCTGGGTCTACGGGCTCGCGCACGGCGGCGAGGACGGCGTGCGGCACGTGCTGCGCAGCCTGCTCGCCGACCTGGACCTGACCATGGGCCTGTCCGGTCATCGCCGGATCACCGAGCTCACGCCGGCCGTGCTGCGCCGGG
Source organism: Prauserella cavernicola (assembly GCF_016595675.1). Classification (GTDB taxonomy): domain Bacteria; phylum Actinomycetota; class Actinomycetes; order Mycobacteriales; family Pseudonocardiaceae; genus Prauserella_A; species Prauserella_A cavernicola. Next base: position 370,204 of record NZ_JAENJH010000004.1, read on the forward strand.
CCTGACGACCGCGCGGCGGGCCCCGTCTCCGGGACCCGCCGCGCGGCGGTATGTGGACCTCAGTCCTGGATGTCGTCGAAGCGGTGCGGCTCGAAGTTGTCCTTGCCCGGGTAGGGGTAGGCCAGCTTGCGGTGCACGGTCTCCGGCGGGGTCTGCTCGTAGGCCCAGTACTCGGTCTTGTCGTCGTTGGCCCACTTCTCGAAGATCACCACGTGACCGGCGGCGCCTCCGGTGCCCGGCCCGAGATTGCCGATGATGTCGCCCTTCTTCAGCTCGCTCTTCTTGATCGGGTGCGACACGTCGGGCAGGGTCACCGTGCTCAGGCTGCTGTCGAGCTTCCACGCCAGCGACACGTAGCCGGAGCAGTCGGTGCGGTAGCCGTCCTGGTAGTTCTCCATGCTGTAGGGCACCGGGTCGTCGGACCACGTCTTGGCCCGTTCGATCACCTCGTCGCGCGTGATCGCGGCGGAGGTCTCCGCCGACGCGGGAGCCGCGGCACCGGCAGCGCCGCGCGCCGAGCCCGCGGCGAGCGCCTTCAGCTCGTCCACCGTGCCGTTGAACCGGTTGACGTCCACGTCGCCGGTGACGCCGTCGACCGATCCGGAGTCGCTGTACTGCCAGAAGGTGTGCGCGTCCCAGCCGCCGATCGTGGAGGGCTTGTCCACGCCCCAGTCGGCGATCCACAGTGGATTGTCGGCGAACGCGTCGGAGTCGCCCGTGCACTCCTTCCAGAACCCGGGGCTGGTGTAGATGATGCCGTCGCGCTCGGTGGTCTCCTTGACCTCGGCCAGAAACGCCGTGATCCAGTCGGTCATCTCGGAGGCGCTGAGCCCGTAGCAGGTCGCGCCGTCGGGGTTGGCCTCCATGTCCAGCACGGGTGGCAGCGTGTTGCCGTCCGCGGAGAAGCTCACCGTGTCCAGGAAGCGCGTGGCCTGGTCGGCCGCCGCGCCGCTGCCCGGCCTGGCGAAGTGGTAGGCGCTGCGGATCAGGCCCGCGTCGGCCGCGCCCTCGTACTGCGTGTCGAATTCGGGGCTGGTGAACGACGTGCCGTCGGTGGCGAGCACGAACGCGAACTCCTGCCCGTCCGCCTTGACCGCCTCGAAGTCGACGGTGCCGTTGTGGTTGGAGACGTCGATGCCGTGTGCGTCCTCGGCCGCCTGCGCGCCGGGAGCGCTGAGCAGTCCGAACAAGACCGCTGCGGCCGAGCCGATCGCACCGATCCGGGTAATGGTGGTCTTACCGCTGGTACTCATCAGGACTCCCAAGCGCAGTGGACGTGCGTGTCGTGGCCCGCGTCGCCCGGCCCGAGGATCTCGACGGCACCGAGGTCCTCACAGGCCTGTTTGAGCTCGCTGACCTTGGAGTTGCCGGAGTTCACGGGGTCGCCGTCGATCTGGTCGATGTCGACCGCGGTGCCCGCGTAGTGGTAGGAGGTGGCGCTGTGGTCGCCGCCCGCGATCGTGGTGACGCGGTAGGAGTAGGTCTTTCCGAGCGACACCATGCCCTCGAGCATGTTCGTGGACAGGTCGACGTCGGTGACGCCGACGTCGCTCCAGGGGCTGGTGGAGGCGGGGTTGCCCTCGGAGGTGTCGATGACGTTCTGTTCCGCGGTGGACTCGGGATGATCGTTGCCGCTCACGTGGCTGTCCAGCAGGGTGATGCCGTCGTCCGCGAGGACGTCCTTCGCCAGGTCCTGCCGGGAGGCCGCCGCGGCCGGTGCCGCGGTCAGTAACGGCAGTACGACGGCTGCCGCCACCGCCGTGACGGACGCGGCCGCTGTCGCGGTGGTCGCTTTCGTACGCACGCTGCTCTCCTTCCCTTTGACGCGGTTGCCAATGACGACAAGGAAAGAGGCAGGCCCTAAACGAAACCTAAAGTTTCGTTAAGCGGGTCAACGCCGCAGGTCAGAGTCCTGCGCGGGGCCCTCGGCCGCGAGGATCGCGGCGATCGCGACCTGCTCGCACCGGCGGTAGCCGAGTCCGGCGAACAGGCCCGAGGCGGCGCGCAGGGTGGCGATCGCCGCCTCCTTCTCGCCGTGGCGAGTCCACAGCCTGCCGAGACCGAGCAGCGCGTAGGCCTGGCCGCGGCGGTCGTCGAGGGCGTGGAACATCTGCTGGCACGCGGCGAGGCTGAGCTCCGCGCGGTCGGGCAGGTCCTGGTCGGAGTACAGCTCTCCGAGCGAGTAGAGCGCGTACGCCCGCGCGTGCCGGTGGCCGAGCTCGGTGAACAGCTCGCACGCGCGGGTCAGCCGGACGTCGGCCTCGTGCAGCCTGCCCGTGGCCCTGTCGACCTCGCCGAGCGAGCGCAGCACGTGCGCTTCCCAGTGCACGTCGGCCTGTTCGCGCGCGATCTCCACCGCGGATTCGAGGAGGGCGCGGGCCTCGTCGTACTCGCCGCGCCAGCGCAGCACGTCGGCGAGCCGCTTCTCCGCGCGGGCGACGCCGCCGAGCGAGCCGAGCGACTCGGCGAGCTGACGGCTGTCGGTGAAGCAGTCCTGCGCCGCGGAGAGGTCGCCGATGTCGGCGAGCAGCGAGCCGAGCTGGTGCAGCGCGTCGCCACGGCATTCCTGGTCGCCGCACAGCTGGGCCAGCAGCAGCGCCGTGCGCAGATCCTCGCGGGCGCGGTCGAGCCTGCCGCGTTCGATGTCGACGTCGGCGCGGGCGGTGAGCACCCTGGCGAGGCCGCGGTCGTCGCCGAGCTCCTCGAACGCGGCGCCGGCGAGGTTGTAGTAGCGGCTGGCGACGCCGGCCCGCCCGCTCTCCCAGCGCAGGTCGCCGAGTGCGCACAGGCTCATCGCCTCGGCAGCGCGGTCGCGGGTGCGGCGGGCGGCGAGCAGGCCGAGAACGGCGACGTCGCGTACGCCGGGGTCCGACGGCCTGCGTTCGGCCAGTCCCGCGAACGCGTCGGCCAGCTGCCAGGCGTGGCGCCACCAGCCGCTGGCGTAGGTCCAGTGAGTCAGTGCCACGAGGTTGCCCGCCTCCTCGTGCCGCCAGCCGCCCGGATCGGACTGGACCGCGCGGGACGCGGCCGACGAGGCGGGAGCCGGGGCCGCGACGGGCGGGAACCGGCTCGCCCTGAGCTTGTCGTGCGCGCGCGCCGCGAGTTCGAGGTAGCCGTGCACGAGCCGCTCCATCGCCTCGCCCGCGCAGGGTTCGGGTTGTTCGGCGGCGAACGCGGCGATGAGGTCGTGCAGCCGGTAGCGCACGAGCCCGACGGAGTCGCGGCCCGCCACCTGCAGCAGCTGCGCCTCCACCAGGCCCTCGCACACGTCGCGTGCGGTGTCGGCGGAGCAGTCCAACAGGGTCGCCACGGTCCAGCGGGTGCAGCTCGGCAGGCCCGCGTGCCCGAGCAGGCGCAGCGCGCGCCGGTGCTGCGCCGGGCATTCCGCGTAGCTCACGTCGACGGTCGCGCGCACGTCCAGATCACCCGCGCGCAGCTCTCCGAGCCTGCGGTGCCGGTCGGCGACCCGCGCCACGAGCTCGGAGATCGGCTCGTAGGCGTGGGCCGCGAGCTTCGCGCCCACGATGCGCACCGCGAGCGGCAGTCCGCCGCACAGCCGCACCAGTTCGCGTGCCTGCTCCGGCTCGGCGTCGAGCCGCGCGCGCCCGGCGAGCGCGGCGAGCAGGTCCAGTGCCTCGGTCTCCGGCAGCTCCGGTACCTCGACGGTGTGCGCGCCCTCGAGCCCGAGCAGCCGCCTGCGCGAGGTCACCAGCACCGCGCAGCCGCTGCCGCCGGGCAACAGGGCGCGCACCTGCTGCTCGCCGCGCGCGCCGTCGACGAGTACGAGCACGCGGGCGTTCGCGGTGCGACTGCGCCACAGGTGCTGGCGGTCCGACAGCGACGACGGCAGCTCGTCGTCGGTGACGCCGAGCGCGCGCAGGAACCGCCCCAGCACGTCGAGGGAGCTGCCCTCGCCCGTGACCACCTGCGCGTCGGGGAAGTGCCCGCGCAACGCGTTGGCGGCCCGCACGGCGAGCGCGCTCTTGCCGAGCCCGCCCTGTCCGCACAGCACGAGCACCCGCGGTGCCCCGTCCGGTCCGGACAGCACCTCGCGCTCGATCTCGCCGAGCAGCTCGGCGCGGCCGGTGAAGTCGCCGATGTCGGGTGGCAGCTGCGCGGGTGCGATCGCGGGCCGGGTCGGGGCTTCCACCCCGGCGGGTGCGCGCAGCCGCCGCACGGCCTCGCGCAGCGCGCGGCCCGGCCGGACGCCGAGCTCCTCGGCCAGCGCGAGGCGCGTCTGCTCGAACACCGCGAACGCCTCGCTCTGCCTGCCCGCCGCGGCGAGCGCGGTGACGAGCTGTGCGGCGAGCGTCTCCTGCGTCGGCTCGGCGACCACCTGCCCGCGCAGCTCGGCGATCACCTCGCTGTGCCTGCCGAGCGCGAGCTCCACGGCGATCCGCCGCTCCAGCGCCGCCGCGCGCTGCTCGTCCAGCCACGTCGCGTGGGCGCTCACCACCGCTCCGCCCGTGACATCGTGCAGCGCGGGCCCGCGCCACAGCTCCAGTGCCTCCCGCAGCGCGTCCGCGGCCCCGTCGAGGTCGCGTCGCTCCGCGAGCCGGTGCCCCCGGTCGGCGAGAGCGAGGAACCGGGCCTGGTCGAACGCGTCGCCGGGCACGTCGAGCCGGTAGCCGCCCCGGTAGGTGCGCAGCACCTGCAGCGGGTCGCGCGCGGGCACGCCGGGGGCGAGCAGCTTGCGCAGCGAGGACACGCACATCTGCACCATCACGGTGGCCGAGCCGGGCGCGCGGTCGGGCCACAGCTCGTCGACGAGCGTGGTGGTGGGCACAGCCTCATTGGCCTGGATCAGCAGCGTGGCCAGCACGGTTCGCTGCTGGCCGGGTGAGACGGTCTCGCCGTCGACCGTGAGTGGCCCGAGGACGCCGTAGCGGATCACGTGGCCCCCCGGTGTCCGGTTCGTGATCTTTCGCCTAGAGCGTGTCGCAGCGGGACCGGCCGCGCAACACCAGCCAGTAAGCTGGTGCGCGGTATGTCCACACGTTCCCCCCTTGATGAGCTGCGGCCCCGGCTGTCCGGGCTCACCCTGCGCGATGCCCACCGGCTGCGCCGCCGGATCGACGGCGCGCGCAAGTCCCGCGACCGCGACGCCGTCGCGGCCAGGATCTCCGCCGACATCGACACCGCCGAGCTGCGGGTCCAGCGCAGGCGCGAGGTCGTGCCCGTGCTCGAATACCCGGCCGAACTGCCGGTCAGCCAGCACAAGGACGACCTCGCCGAGGTGATCCGCGAACACCAGGTGGTGATCGTCGCGGGGGAGACCGGGTCGGGCAAGACGACGCAGCTGCCCAAGATCTGCCTCGAGCTCGGACTCGGGGTGCGCGGGCAGATCGGCCACACCCAGCCGCGCCGGATCGCCGCGCGCACGGTGGCCGAGCGCATCGCGAGCGAGCTGAACACCGAGCCGGGCTCGGTGGTGGGCTACAAGGTGCGCTTCACCGACACCTCCGGCGACGACACACTCGTCAAACTCATGACCGACGGCATCCTGCTGGCCGAGATCCAGCAGGACCGCATGCTGCGCCAGTACGACACGATCATCATCGACGAGGCGCACGAACGCAGCCTCAACATCGACTTCCTGCTCGGCTATCTCAAGCAGCTGCTGCCGAGACGGCCCGATCTCAAGGTGATCATCACCTCCGCGACGATCGACCCCGAGCGGTTCTCGCGGCACTTCGACGACGCGCCCGTGGTGGAGGTGTCGGGCCGCACCTATCCCGTCGAGGTGCGCTACCGGCCGGTGGTCGACCCCGACGACCCGGACGCCGACCAAGACCGCGACCAGGTGCAGGCGATCGTCGACGCGTCGCGCGAGCTGCTGGCCGAGGGACAGGGCGACGTCCTCGTGTTCCTGTCGGGGGAGCGCGAGATCCGCGACACCAGCGAGGCGCTCACCGCGCTGCAACTGCCGAACACCGAGGTGCTGCCGTTGTACGCGCGGCTCTCGGCGGCCGATCAGCATCGTGTGTTCCAACGGCATCGCGGGCGCCGGATCGTGCTGGCCACCAACGTCGCCGAGACGTCGTTGACCGTGCCGGGCATCAAGTACGTGATCGACCCCGGCACGGCGCGCATCTCGCGCTACAGCCACCGCACCAAGGTGCAGCGGCTGCCGATCGAGCCGGTGTCGCAGGCCTCGGCCAACCAGCGCAAGGGCCGCTGCGGGCGGACGTCGGACGGCATCTGCGTGCGGCTCTACTCCGAGGACGACTTCGACGCGCGTCCCGAGTTCACCGACCCCGAGATCCTGCGCACCAACCTCGCGTCGGTGATCCTGCAGATGACCTCGCTCGGGCTGGGCGACATCTCGGCGTTCCCGTTCGTGGAGCCGCCGGACCGCCGGCAGGTGACCGCGGGCGTGCAGCTGCTGCAGGAGCTCGGCGCACTCGACGCCACGGCGGGCAGCCTCACCCCGGTCGGGCGTCAGCTCGCGCAGCTGCCGGTGGACCCGCGCATGGGCCGCATGATCGTGGAGGCGGCCAAGAACGGCTGCGTGCGCGAGGTCATGATCATCGCCTCGGGTCTGTCCATCCAGGACCCGAGGGAGCGGCCCGCCGATAAGCAGCAGGCCGCCTCGCAGCAGCACGCGCGCTTCGCCGACCCGAGCTCGGACTTCCTGTCCTACCTCAAGCTCTGGGAGTACCTGCGCGAGCAGCAGAAGGCGTTGTCCAACAACCAGTTCCGCAAGCTGTGCCGCGCGGAGTTCCTCAACTACCTGCGCGTGCGGGAGTGGCAGGACATCTTCAGCCAGCTGCGCCAGCTCGCCAAGCAGCTCGGCATCACGCTCAACACCGTGGACGGCGACCCGCAGCACATCCACACCTCGCTGCTGGCGGGGCTGCTCTCGCACGTCGGGCTCAAGGACCCCGCGAAGGGCGACTACCTGGGCGCGCGCGGCACGCGGTTCGCGGTGTTCCCCGGCTCGGCGCTGTTCAAGAAGCAGCCGCGCTGGGTCGCCTCGGCCGAGCTGGTGGAGACCTCGAAGCTGTGGGCCCGCGTCAACGCGCGGGTGGAGCCGGAGTGGATCGAGCCGCTCGCCCAGCACCTGGTGAAGCGCAACTACTCGGAGCCGCACTGGGAACGCAAGCAGGGCGCGGTGATGGCCAACGAGCGCGTGACGCTCTACGGCATCCCGCTGGTGGCGGGCCGCAAGGTGAACTACGGCCGCATCGACCCCGAGCTGTCGCGGGAGCTGTTCATCCGGCACGCGCTCGTCGAGGGTGACTGGGACACCAACCACGCGTTCTTCCGCGAGAACCTCGCCCTGCTCGACGAGGTGGAGGACCTGGAGAACCGGGCGCGGCGGCGCGACATCCTCGTGGACGACGAGACGCTGTTCGCCTTCTACGACGAGCGCGTGGGCGCCGAGGTGGTGTCGTCGCGGCACTTCGACTCGTGGTGGAAGAAGCAGCGGCGGGAGCAGCCGGACCTGCTCAGCTTCGAGAAGGCCATGCTCATCAACGCCACCGCCGACGCGGTGAGCGAGGCCGACTACCCGGACACGTGGACCCAGGGTGAGCTGCGGTTCGCACTGACCTACCAGTTCGAGCCGGGAGCAGGCGCAGACGGCGTGACCGTCCACATTCCCCTGCCGGTGCTGAACCAGGTGAGCGCCGACGGCTTCGACTGGCAGGTTCCGGGCCTGCGCGAGGAGCTGGTGACCGCGCTCATCAAGTCGCTGCCCAAGGCGCTGCGGCGCAACTTCGTGCCCGCACCGGACACCGCGCGCGAAGTACTGTCCAGAGTGGACCCGGCTCGTGGCTCGCTGTACGACGTGCTGACCGACGAGCTGGAGGCGCTGCGCGGCGTCGCCGTGCCGCCGGAGGCGTGGCAGCCGGAGTCGATCCCCGCGCACCTGCGGATGACGTTCCGCGTCGTCGACGAGCGCACACGCCCGCTGGCCGAGGGCAAGGACCTGGAACAGCTGCGCGACCGGCTCGGCGACCGGCTGCGCAAGACGATCTCCGCCGCGGCCGACAGCGTGGAGCGCGCCGGGCTCACCACGGCGACGTTCGGCGAGCTGCCCCAGGTGTTCCAGGCCAGGCGGCGCGGGCACGAGGTGAAGGCCTATCCGGCGCTGGTCGACGAGGGCGACAGCGTGGCCGTGCGCATGCTCGACACCCCTGGCCAGCAGCGCACGGCGATGTGGGAGGGCACCCGGCGGCTGCTGCGGCTCAACGTGCCGTCGCCGATGAAGTACCTCAACCGCAACCTCGGCAACACGGCGAAACTCGTGCTCACGCGCAATCCGCACGGCAGCGTGGCCGGGCTGCTGGAGGACTGCGTCGACTGCGCGGTGGACAAGCTCGTCGCCGAGGGCGGCGGTCCCTCGTGGGACGAGGCCGGGTTCGCGGCCCTGCTGGAGCGGGTGCGCACGAGCCTCAACGGCACGGTGCTGACCGTGCTGCGCGAGGTGGAGAACGTGCTGCGCGCCGCTCACGACGTGGAGGCCAGGCTCGCCGACACCCGTGGCGACGCGCTCACGGAGTCGCTCGCCGACATCCGAGCGCACCTCGACTCGTTGGTGCACAACGGTTTCGTCACCACGACCGGGTACGACCGGCTGCCCGACCTGGTGCGCTACGTCAGGGCGATCGAGCGCAGGCTGGAGAAGCTGCCGGGCGACCCGGCGCGCGACGTCGAGCGCCTGCGGGAGGTCGACTGGCTGTGGCAGGAGTACCGGGCGGTGCTCGACACGTTGCCGCCGCGCACCGCGCCGGGACCCGAGCTGGCCGAGATCCGCTGGATGATCGAGGAGCTGCGCGTCAGCTTCTTCGCCCAGACCCTGCGCACCGCCTACCCGGTGTCGGTCAAGCGGGTGCTGCGCGCGCTCGACGACGCCGCCGTCTAGACCGCGGGGCTCACGACAGCAGCGCGAGCTGGATGACGTACACGGCGAGCGAGGCCGCCAGCAGGATCCAGCCGCAGTAGATCATCCGCTTCAACGCGGTGGAGCGGGCGAACGCCATCGGCGAGATCATGTTCGGTCCGGGGAACGGGCCGAAGGTGTCGGCCTGGCAGGAGCACAGCAGCACCACGGCCCACGCCGCCACCGGCACGCCCAGGGCGTCGGCCGTTGGGCCGAAGACCCGGTCGATCACGATCACCTGCGCCGCCGACGCGCCCGAGATGCCGAGCCAGCCGATCAGCGCGACCACGATCAAAAAACCCAGTACGCCCAGTGCCTTCAGGTCCGTGCCGAAGCGCTCCAGCAGCACGTCGTAGGGCTTGAGCTCCTCCACCACGGCGAGCAGCGCGGCCAGCATCCAGAACAGCAGGAACATGTCGACCAGTCGGCCGCAGCCCTCGTAGATCGCCTTGAGCACGGTGTTGATCGGCATGCGCGCGGCGATCCCGGTGACCACGGCCATCAGGACCAGCGCGACGACGGCGAACGACGTGCCCGCCTTGGTGACCACGCCGTAGACGACGAGCACCGCGAACGAGATCAGGAACGCGACGGTGCTGCGGCGCGCGCTCGGTGGCAGCACCGCGTCGGGCTCGCCGATCTCGCGCTCGTCGTAGTAGTCGTCGGACGAGACCGGGTGGCGCTGACACCAGCGGATCACCACGAAACCGACCGCGAAGCACACGATGGTCAGCGGGCCGCCCGCGGTGAGCACGTACTCCGGGTAGCTGATGCCGGAGTACTCCCTGATCGCCACCATCGAGCCCACGAACGGCGCCACGAACATGCCGCACGCCCCGCCGATGAACATCATCAGCGCGGTGGAGGAGCGGGTGAAGCCGAGCCGGGCCGCGATGGGGATCACGATGGGTGCGGCGATGGCGAAGGCGCCGATGAGCGTGCCGAGCGCGATCACCAGCACGCCCGAGGCGATCATGATGCTCAGCTGTGCTCGCACGGCGGTGTCCACGCCGAACCGGTCGACGATCATGCGCACGAGGAACGTGGCGCCCTGCGTGCGGGTGAGCACCTCGCCCAGCCCGGCGCCCAGCATGATGATCAGTCCGATCTCGACGATGTCGGAGCCGAGCGCGTCACCGAGCATGCCCGCTGCGTCGATGGGATTGCTGTGCAGCAACAGGAATCCCGACAACAGCGCGGCGACGCTCGCGAGCATGATGTCCAGCCCGACGAGCACCAGGATCGCGTAGATCGCGATGGGAGCGAGCCCCCACAGGGTCGGCCCGTCCACGGTGAACCCGACGATCAGGCTCAGGCCGAGCGCGAGTGCGGTCAGCCCGATCCTGGCCGCCTTGAGCCCGGGGGAGACGCGGTCACCGGCGTCCGGTTGGGGCGGAGCGGCCTCGTGCTGGACGTCGGACATGTGGTGGGCTCCCTCGCGCTCGATGCTGAACGGGGACGGTAGTTGGCTAAAGTTGCGCGTGCAAGAACATACGCAAGAGATATTGCATCGAGGTTTCGGGCTGTCGTAGCGTGACCGGCACGCACACCGGAGGGATACCGCATGACCCGCACGTTCGACCTGCTGATCCGCCGCGCCTGTGTCGTCGACGCCGACGGGGAACAGGGAGTCGCCGACGTCGGCGTGCGGGGCGGTGTCATCACGGCCGTCGAACCGGAGCTGACCGAGAGCGCCACCACCGAGATCGACGCCGACGGACTGGTGCTGCTGCCCGGCGTCGTCGACAGCCACGTGCACCTCACCGATCTCGCCGCGCACGGATCGGAGGGCCGCTCGCCCGCGCACGAACGGCTCGCCCGCGCAGGCGTGACGACGGCGGTGGAGTTCTTCGACTTCCGCACCGTGCTCGACCAGTGGCACGCCTCGGCCGCGGGACTGACGATCCTCGGTCTGCAGGGGCTGCCCGCCTACACCGACGGCACGCCCTCGGCCAGGATCCGCGACGACGTGGGCTCGGCGCTGCGCGACGGCGCGATCGGGATCAAGCTGCTCGGCGGGCACTTCCCGAGTGACCCCGGCTCCTCGGCGCGTGCCATCGCGGAGGGCGCCGACGCGGGCTGCTATGTCGCCTTCCACGCGGGCACCACCGCCAACGGCAGCAACCTCGACGGCATGCGCGAGGCACTCCAGCTCGCCGACGGGCACCCGCTGCACCTGGCCCACACCAACGCCTATCTGCGCGGCGCGGTCACCGAGCTCGTGGAGGAGAACCAGCTCGCGCTGACACTGCTCCACCAGCATCCCGAGGTGGTGAGCGAGGCGCATCTCGCCCCGCTGAACCTGTGCCTCGGCGGGCTCGACGGCGACGAGTTCACCGACCACATCGTGGTCAACTGCCTGCGGATGGGCGGCTATCCGACCACCCGGGCGGGACTCGTGCGGGCCTTCGCCGACGGGTTCGCCCACTGCCTGCGCCAGGACGCCGGGCAGGCGGTGCCGGTCACCGGCGACGAGGGACGCGCGGTGTGGGAGCGCGACCCCGCGCGCGCGTCGCTGTGCTTCCCGGTGAACCGGCGGCTCTCCGGCTTCATGCAGAGCTGCGCGCGCCGCGACGAGAGCGGCACCGTGCGCTTCGACGGCACGGGCGAGTTCGTGGTGGACGCCATCTCCTCCGACGGCGGCTACTGGCGCAACCTGGTGCTGGACCAGGGACTCGCGCTGGTGCAGTTCGGTGCGCTGAGCCTGCCGCAGCTCGCGCACAAGACCAGCCGTGCGCCCGCGGCGTTGTTCGGACTGCGCGGCAAGGGCACGATCGCACCGGGAGCCGACGCCGACCTGGTGATCGTCGACAGTGGACAGCGGACGGTGCGGCTCACCGTCGCGGCGGGAACCGTGATCTTCGACGGCGAGCACGTGGTGGGCCAGGGCGGCACCGTGGTCACCACCGAGCACGGCACCGCCGCACTGCGGCAGCGCCGCATCCCGCATCGGGTGCTGGACCTGACGGACGGCGAGTTCCTGCGCCGGGGGTCGGCCGTCTAGCGGCTCACTTCGCCTCCGAGTAGGCGTCCACGATCGCGGCGGGCATCGGGAAACGGACCGGGCACGACGGGCCGAACACCCGCGTCGCGGTCTCGCGGACCGCCTCGGCGAGGCACTCGGTCACCTGCTCGGCCAGCTCGGCGGGAGTGTGCACCAGCACCTCGTCGTGCTGGAAGAGCACCAGGTGCGCCGGATGGGGCAGGCGCCGGCGCAGGGTCGCGAGCAGCACGGCCGTCCAGTCGGCCGCGCTGGCCTGCACCACGAAGTTGCGCGTGAACCGGCCCCAGTCGCGGGCGGCCCTGCGGGCCTGGTCCTCGTCGCCCGCGCCGCCGGTGAGCGCACGCCACGCCGCCGAGGGCGGGGGAGAGGTGCGGCCGAGCCGGGACCGCACGAGCTCGCCGCGTTCGCCCGCCACCGCTGCCTGCTCCACATAGGACACGGCGGCCGGGAACCGGCGGCGCAGCAAGGCGAGCAGCGACGACGCCTCGCCCGCTGTGCCGCCGTACATCGCCGAGAGCATCGCGATCTTCGCGCGGCCGCGGTTCTCGTCGGAGGCCTCCGCGCCGGGGAACATCGCCTCGGCCAGGCTCGTGTAGAGGTCCGTCGACCCCGACACCTCGGCGAGCTGCCGGTCGCCGGACAGTGCGGTGAGGACGCGGGGCTCCAGCTGCGCGGCGTCGGCCACCACGAGCTTCCAGCCGGGATCGGCGCGCACACACGAGCGCAGCACGCGCGGGATCTGCAGCGCCGCGCCGCCCCGGCTGGCCCAGCGCCCCGACACGACCCCGCCCACGACGTACACCGGCCGGAACCGCCCGTCGTGCACCCACTGGTCGAGCCACGCCCAGCCGTGCGCGGAGTGCAGCCGCGCGAGTTCCTTGTACTCCAGCAGCGGCGCGACCGCGGGGTGATCGAGCTCGCGCAGCACGTGCGCCCTCGCCGACGGGATGGAGATGCCGGCCCTGCCGAACGCGCGCACCACGCTGCCGGGCGCGTCGGGATTGAGCGCCCGCCCGCCGAACGCGTCCTGGACCCGGTCTGCCAGCTCGGCGAGTTTGCGCGGTCGCTGCCCGGCGGGGACCCGTTCGCCGAGCAGTTCCGTGAGCAGTTCCCGGTGTGCGCCGGCCCGCCACGGCAGGCCGTCGGCAGACATCTCCGCCGCGGCGAGCGCGCTCGCCGACTCCGCGGTGACGAGCAGCCGCAGCCGCTCGGGGTGCGGCAGCCGTTCGAGGCGCCGCAACTGCTCGGCGAGCACCACCTCCATCGCGTCCACCAGCTCCACCCCGTCGGGCAGGCCCGAGCCGCGCGGGTCGAACAGAGTGGGCTGCTCGTCGAGGTCGGGGTGGGAGGGCCGCTCGTCGGGCGGTGGCTCGAGCCCGCGGGCCCGCGCGTAGGCCGCGGCGAGGCTGCGCGACTGCTCGTGCCTGCCCTCGTGCGCCAACAGGATTCCCTCGATCAGGGAAAGATCATGACAGCGGTGGACGCGGACGCCGCCGTCCAGCAGCAGCGGATAGTCGTGCTCGACCGAGGCGAAGACCCAGCGCGGGCGCAGTTCCCGCTCCCAGCGCGCGGCGTGTTCCACCAGTTCAGCCCCGCTCAGCTCGGCGGGCACGGCGAGCTCGCCGCCGAGGGCGCGCACGGCGTGGACAGCGCCGGAGGAGCGCGCGAGGATCAGCTGCACGGTGTGATTCTGCGCTGGGGCACCGACAGGTTGCGGTCGACGCCCGTAGCTACTTGCCGGTAGGTTATGTTCGTCGAGCTCGAGGAGGTGCCCCGATGAGAAGGCCGCCCACCGTGGCCGAGTTGGCCAGCCGCGTGTCCGAGACGGCCCGCAGTGTCGAGGTGCTGTGGCGGGCGGGACTCGTCCCGCTCCCGCGCGTCGACGAGGGGATCCGTTCGCTGGTCGCGACCCGCCGCTTCGGCCCGCTCGCCGGATCGGTCCGCATCGCGGCCCACCGCGACCCGATGGCCGTCGGCATCGTCGACGAGCGCGGGCCGCTCACCTTCTCCCAGCTCGACCAGCAGTCCAACGCGCTGGCTCGCGCGTGGTCCGAGCGCGGCGTGCGGCCGGGCTCGGCCGTCGCCGTGCTGTGCCGCGACCACCGCGGCCTGGTCCTCACCATGCTCGCCGCTGGCAAGCTCGGGGCGCCGCTGCTGTTGCTCAACACCGGCTTCGCCAAGCCGCAGCTCACCGACGTCGCCGCGCGCGAGAAGGTGGAGGTGCTGGTCTACGACGAGGAGTTCACCGACCTGCTCTCCGGGATCGAGGGCGTCGACCGCTACCTCGCGTGGACCGACTCCGACCTGGCAGGCCACGAACTGCCCGTGCTCGACGAGATCATCGCCAGCGCCGACGACCGGCCCGTGACGCCGCCGGAGAAGCCGGGCGGGCTGGTGCTGCTGACCAGCGGCACTACCGGCACACCGAAGGGCGCGCCGCGGCCCAAGATCTCGCCGCTGCACTCGGCGCAGTTCCTCGACCGCATCCCGCTGCGGGTCGGCGAGGCGACGTTCATGGGCGCGCCGCTGTTCCACGGCACGGGGATCTCCCAGTTCATCCTCTCGCTGGCGCTCGGCTGCACGGTGGTGCTGCGCCGCAAGTTCGACGCCGAGCAGACGCTGCGTGCCGTCGCCGAGCACCGCTGCAGTGCCGTGGTGCTGGTCCCGACCATGCTGCAGCGCATCATCGACCTCGGCCCCGAGGTGATCGGCAGGCACGACACGTCGAGCGTGCGCATCATCTTCGTCGCGGGCTCGGCGCTGCCGCCCGGCGTCGGCAACCGGGCCACCGAGATCTTCGGTGACGTCATCCACAACCTCTACGGCTCCACCGAGGTCGCGGTGGCCACCGTCGCCACGCCGGAGGACTGGCGTCGTGCACCGGGCACCGTTGGCCGCGCGCCCGTCGGCTGCCGCGTTGCGCTCTACGACGAGCAGGGCCACCGGATCACCGAGCCCGGCGTGACCGGACGCGTGTTCGTCGGCAGCGGGCTGGCGTTCGAGGGCTACACCGACGGCAGGCACAAGGAGATCATCGACGGCCTGCTCTCCAGCGGCGACGTCGGGCACTTCGACGCCGACGGGCTGCTGTTCATCGACGGCCGCGACGACGAGATGATCGTCTCCGGCGGCGAGAACGTGTACCCGGTCGAGGTGGAGAACCTCCTCGTCGAGCGCGACGATGTGGTCGAGGCCGCCGTTATCGGCGTGCCCGACGACGAGTACGGGCAGCGGCTCAAGGCGTTCGTCGTGGTCGCGCGGGGTGCCTCGCTCGACGCCGACACCGTGCGCGACCACGTCAAGCGGAACCTGGCGCGGTACAAGGTGCCGCGCGACGTCGAGTTCCTGGCCGAGTTGCCCCGCAACGCCACCGGCAAGCTGCTGCGCGGCGAACTGAGCTGAGCGCCCGACGAAAGTTGTGGGGCGGACGCTACGTCCACCCGATCCCGAAGACCCCGGGGCCGAAGTCGAGCGCGATGGCGTGCACGCTGTTGGCGTCGTCGATCTTGATCGCGGTCGTCTCGGCGTCGGGGGCGTCCCGCGGCCGGGAGTACCGCCAGCATTGTGCGGGCGGCTCCCCGGCACCGAAATGCACTTCCAGAAGGTATTCCGGAATGGGGTGCCAGAACTCGCGGAAATGGGTGCTGCGGAACTGCGGGCCGGGAACGTGGGCGTAGCGCAGTTCGTACTCGACGAGATAGGTCTCGCCGGTGTCGATCGGGGTTGCGAAGATCAGTTCGGCGAGCGTGAGCCCGGCCTCGACGTCCACCTCGACCCTGCCGATCGTGCAGTTGCGCAGCGCGCTCACCGCGGGCGCCTGGGTGCCGGGGCCGTCCTGGCGGTAGGCGAGCAGCCAGCGGTCCTGGCCGTCCGCGCTCGCCATGAAGACCGCCTTGGCCGTGACCGTGCTCTGCGCGCCACCAGGGGAGACCTCGCAGCGATCGTGGAGCCCGACGAGCGCGATGCCGGTGTCGGCGTCGAGCGTCAGCGGCCGCGCGGTGTCGTCAGCGCGCCTGCGCGACGACGTGCCTCTCGGCCGGGGCGGCGGGAGCAGGCCGAGTAGCGCTCCCGAGGGCAATGCGAGGATCTGTTCCAGTGCGCGGACGGCGGAAATGGAACTGAGCCGTTCCGGCTGGCGTTTTCCGGACTGCCAGTAACTGAGTGCGGTGACGCTGACGGTGATTCCGTGTTCCTGGAGCCGCGCCTGAATGCGGTCGAGGCCCAGTCCGCTCGTGGAAATGGCGCCTCGCAGGGCCGCCGAGAATGCGGTGCCACCCAATTTCCGGCTCGCCCCCCGACGGCGTTCGGCCATAACGATATGAACAAGGTTAGCAGCGCTCTGTAACGACCACGGTGCTGGCTTCGCAGGGTAATCAAGACCCCTATCGGACTACCAGAGGTTACTCCGAACGGCCTACAACTGGTAACTGTGAATTATTGCCCAACTGTGACCTTTCCAGCTTGCATGTTTCCCGTACTGCTGGGGACGAGGAAGGAAGCCAATGGGCAACTCGCGAAAGCTACGGCGGAGCGTCACCACGGGAGCGGTGCTTGCGGGCATCACCGGCGTGGTCGCCGCCAACATGGGCGCGGCGCAGGCGGCGCCGGCCGAAGGCACGATCCTGTCGGCCAACAGCCCCACCGCCGTCTCGGACAGCTACATCGTGGTCCTCAAGGACACGGCTCGCACGGCCAGCGTGTCGTCGGCCGCGACGACCCTCGCGTCCGAGTATGGCGCCAACGTCTCGCGCACCTTCGACACCGCCCTCGACGGGTTCTCGGTCAAGGCCAGTGAGGCCGAGGCCAAGCGTCTCGCCGCGGACAGCGACGTCGCGTACGTCACGCAGAACCAACGGTTCCACACCCAGCAGGCCCCGGCTTCCTGGGGTCTCGACCGCAGCGACCAGCGGGACCTGCCGCTGGACGACACCTACGCCCCCAGCGGTAGCGCCGAGGGCGTCACCGCCTACGTCATCGACACCGGTGTGACGGCCGACCACCCGACCTTCGGCGGCAGGGTCACCGGCGGTGCCGACTTCATCGACAACGACGAGGACCCGACCGACGAGCAGGGTCACGGCACCCACGTCGCGGGCACCATCGGTGGCGCCGAGTACGGCATCGCCCCGGACGTCGACCTCGTTCCGGTCCGCGTGCTCGACGCCAACGGCAGCGGCACCACCGAGCAGGTCGTCGCCGGAATCGACTGGGTCGCCGAGAACGCCAACGGCCCGTCCGTCGCCAACATGAGCCTCGGCGGCCCCGCCGACCAGGCGCTCGACGACGCCGTGAGCGGCGCGATCTCCGCGGGCATCACCTTCGGTATCGCGGCGGGCAACGAGGGCCAGGACGCGAGCAACAGCTCGCCCGCCAGGGTCGAGGAGGGCATCACCGTCGCCGCGAGCGACATCGACGACGCCCAGGCCGACTTCTCCAACTACGGCGAGGTCGTCGACCTCTACGCCCCGGGCGTGGACATCACCTCGTCCTGGAACGACGGCGGCGAGGACACCATCAGCGGCACCTCGATGGCGACCCCGCACGTGGTCGGCGCCGCGGCGCTGTACCTCGCGGCGAACCCGGACGCGGCGCCCGCCGACGTCGAGACCGCGCTGACCGAGTCCGCGACGCCGGACAAGATCACCAACGCGAGCCCCGGCACCGCGAACAAGCTGCTGTACGTGGGCGAGTGAGCCTGACGGCAACGGCGTAGGACAACAGCAACAGCCAGCACGTACTACCGGTGGCCCGGCGCGTCTCTCGCGCCGGGCCACCGGCTTTGTTACCAAACGGTAGGGTCGGCGCATGGTCTACCGGAAGAGCATCGTCATCACCGGAGCGAGTGCGGGACTCGGTCAGGGCATGGCCCGCCGCTTCGCGGCCGAGGGGCGCGATCTGGCTCTGTGCGCCCGCCGCACCGACCGGCTCGAGGAGCTCGCCGACGAACTGAAGAGCCGCCACGGGGTCCGTGTCGTCACCCGCGCGCTCGACGTCAACGACCACGAGGCCGTGTTCACCGTCTTCCGCGAGTTCCGCGACGAGCTCGGCGCCCTCGACCGTGTGATCGTCAACGCGGGCATCGGCAAGGGACAGCCGGTGGGCACCGGCTCCTTCGAGGTCAACCGGCAGACCGTCCAGACCAACCTCGTCGCCGCGCTCGCCCAGTGCGAGGCCGCGGTCGAGATCTTCCGCGAGCAGCAGGCGGGGCACCTCGTGGTGGTGTCGTCGTTCAGCGCGCTGCGCGGCCTGCCCCGCAACGTCACCGCCTACGCCGCGTCGAAGGCGGGTTCCGCCTCGCTGGCCGACGGCATCAGGGCCGAGCTGCACGGCACGCCCATCGCGGTGACCACCCTGTTGCCCGGCTACATCGAGTCCGAGATGACCGGCGGGGTCGGCCGCACTCCGTTGCTCAGCAGCAACGCGCGCGGAGCGGCGGCGTTGGTCAAGGCCATCGAGAAAGAACGGCCGAGGGCCTACGTCCCGACGTTTCCCTGGGTGCTGCTGAGCCCCGTCATGCGGTTCATGCCGGTCGGTCAGCTGCGCAGGTTCGTCTGACATGGGCGCCATCTACCTGGTGCGTCACGGGCAGGCCTCCTTCGGCGCCGCCGACTACGACGTACTCTCCGAGCGGGGAGCCGAGCAGGCGCGCCTGGCCGGCGACGAGCTCGGCAGGCGTGGCGTGCGGGCGAACGAGGTCTGCTGCGGCACGCTCTCGCGCCAGCGGGCGACCGCGGCCGAGGCACTCGCGCGCTTCGCGCCGGACGCCGTCGCGAAGGAGGACCCCCGATGGAACGAGTACGACCACGTCGACCTCGCCGCCCACCACGGCGGCGCGGTGACGCAGGACGGCGCCGAGCCGAGGGCGTACCAGACCGCGCTGGAGACGGCCCTCTCCGCGTGGACCGAGGCGGGTGCCGCCAGTCCGGCGGCCGAGCCGTGGCCCGACTTTCTCGGGCGGGTGCGCGGTGCGTTCGAGGAGCTGGTGGCGCGGCTGGGCTCGGGCGAGCAGGCGGTGGTCGTCACCTCCGGTGGCGTGATCGCGACGCTGTGCGGACTGGCCACCGGGGACGCGGCGAGGGGCCTGATCACGTTCAACCGGGTGGTCGTCAACGCGGGCATCACCAAGTTCGTCACGGGCAGGTCGGGTACGACCCTGCTGTCGTTCAACGAGCACGGCCACTTCGAGGGTGAGACGAGGCGGCTGCTCAGCTATCGGTAGGAGGCGGTCGGCATGGCGCGGTTCGGCAAGGTGGAGCTCTACCCGGTCAACGGGCGCGGGCCGGAGGACGTGCTGGTGGACGCCGACGGCGGTGTCTACACCGGACTCGAGGACGGCCGCGTCATCCGCGTCGGGCCCGGCGGGCGCCGCATCGACACGATCGCCGACACCGGCGGCAGGCCGCTGGGCATCGAGTTCTTCGGCGACGAGCGGGAGTTGCTCGTCTGTGACGCGCATCGGGGTCTGCTCGTGGTGTCGGTCGCCGACGGTGCGGTGCGCACGCTGGTCGGCGAGATCGACGGTGTGCCGATGGTGTTCTGCAACAACGCCGCCGTCGCCTCCGACGGCACGATCTACTTCACCGACACCTCCACGGTGTTCTCCATCGAGCGCTACCGCGACGACCTCATCGAGCAGACCGGAACCGGCAGGCTGTTCCGGCGCGCGCCGGACGGCCGGGTGGAGCGCGTCGCCGGGGGGCTGCAATTCGCCAACGGGGTGGCGTTGCCGCCCGACGAGTCGTTCGTGGCCGTGGCCGAAACGTCGGCGTGCCGCGTGCGCCGATTCTGGCTGAAAGGTGAGGAAACGGGCACCGAAGGCATTTTCGTCGACGATCTTCCCGGTTTTCCCGACAATATTTCCACGGGCAGTGACGGCCTGATCTGGGTCTCGCAGGCGAGTTCGAAACTGCCCGTGCTGGACGTGGTGCGCAAGCTGCCCGCGCCCGTGCGTACGGCGGTGCGCGCGCTGCCCGCGTGGCTGCAACCGTCGCCGGCCAGCACGTGTGGCGTGCTCGCAGTGTCCGCGCTCGGCGACGTCGTGCACCGCCTAGAGGGCGAGATCGACGGTTTCGACGTGCTCTCCGGCGTCCGCGAGCGTGCGGGCACGCTGTACTTCGGCAGCCTCGAACGGAACTGCGTCGCGACGACGCCCGTGCCGAGGGCGTGACGCCGCACACTCAGAAACCGCGTTGCCCGCCGAAATCGTCCGCGAGTACGATTCTCCACTGAAGTGGGGGAATTCTTGTTGACACCCCGTTTCGTTGTGACTTCTTCACGAGAAACGGTTTTTGATGACAACTTCGGAACTGAATTCGGGCGATCGACCCGAGCCCGCTGACGACAAACTCGACCGGGCGGTGCTGAAGGTCGCCAGCGTCGTGGTGCTCGGCGCCATCATGGCGATCCTGGACACGACCGTCGTCAACGTCGCGCTGCAGCAGCTGACGCTGGAGTTCGAGACGTCGTTCGACACCATCCAGTGGGTCGCGACCGGCTACATGCTGGCCCTCGCGACCGTGATCCCGGTGACGGGCTGGGCCGCCGACCGGTTCGGCACCAAACGCCTCTACATGCTCGCGATCGCACTGTTCCTGGTCGGTTCTGTGGTGGCGGGAATGGCGTGGAGCGTCGAGTCGCTGATCGCGTTCCGCGTGGTGCAGGGCCTCGGCGGCGGCATGCTCATGCCCGCGGGCATGACGATCATGACGAAGGCGGCGGGTCCGCACCGGGTCGGCCGCGTCATGGCCGTGCTCGGCGTGCCGATGTTGCTCGGCCCGATCGCGGGCCCGATCCTCGGCGGCTGGCTGGTGGACTCGGTGAGCTGGCGCTGGATCTTCTACATCAACGTGCCGATCGGCGCGGTCGCCCTCTACCTCGCGTGGCGGCTGCTGCCGAAGGACGAGCCGCAGCCCGCTGGCCGGTTCGACTTCCCGGGCATGCTGATGCTCTCGCCGGGTCTCGCACTGCTGATCTACGGCGTCTCCGACATCCCCGCCGCGGGCGGGATCGGGGAGACGAGCGTGTGGTTGCCGATGTCGCTGGGCATTGTGCTGATCGCGGGCTTCATCGTGCGCGCACTGCGGGTTGAGAACCCGCTCGTGAACCTCGGGCTTTTCCGCAACCGGACGTTCGCCATCGCGGCGGGCACGATGTCGTTGTTCGCCGTGGCGTTCTTCGGCGCGATGCTGCTGTTGCCGACGTACTTCATCCTCGTGCGCGGGGAGTCGGCGTTGCAGGCCGGTCTGCTGCTGGCGCCCCAGGGTCTGGGCGCGATGGTGATGATGCCGATCGCGGGCAGGTTCGCCGACCGCGCGGGCGCGGGCAAGATCGTGCTGCCCGGGCTCGTGGTGATCCTCGCGGGGCTCGCGGTGTTCGCCCAGGTCGGTGCCGACACGCCGTACTGGCTGCTGATGCTGTCGCTGTTCGTGCTCGGCCTCGGCATGGGCGCGTCGATGATGCCGATCATGTCGGCGGCGCTGCAGACGTTGCGCAACTCCGACGTCGCCCAGGCCTCCAGCGCGCTCAACATCATCCAGCAGACGGCAGGCGCGATCGGCGCCGCGGTGATGTCGATCATCCTGGCGGCGCTGCTGGCCGGGAAGTTCGGGGTGCCGACGAGTCAGGGTCAGCTGGCGGCCACGGCCGCACTGCAGAACCCGCAGACGCGTGACGCGGCGGCGGTGCTCGCGGCCGACTCGTTCGCGAGCACGTTCGTGTGGTCGCTGCTGCTGGTGGCGCTGTGCCTGGTGCCGGCGCTGTTCCTGCCGAAGCGCCCGCCGGTCCCGCCGGTCGGCGACGACGAGGCTGCCCCCACCCCGCCGATGCTCGCGCACTGAGCGGGCCCACCAACAGGGCCGCCACCCTGCGGTGAAGGGCACCTTTACTGCGTTCAACGCAGTAAAGGTGCCCTTCACCGCAGTCTGGGCAGGGCGGGTCCAGGGGGTTCGGGATATTAGCCGGATATTAGGTTTTCGCTGCTCTTGACTGGGTCCGGGACCCGGCAGCACACTTCTCGCTAATCCGCATTAGCACCGAAAAACGACCTGGTGTCCGGAACTAATGCGTATTAGTCGAAGGAGTGCGCATGACCGAGCACCCACCCGCGAAGGCGCGGCGAGGGCGACCGCGGCAGGCGGAGGTCGCCCGGCTGGCCGGGGTCTCGCAGACGACGGTGTCGCTGGTGCTCGGCGGGAACAAGCAGGGCATCGTGCTCCACCCCGACACCCGCGCCAGGGTGCTTGAGGCGGCCAAGGAGCTGGGCTACGTGCCCGACCCGGCCGCGCGCAGGCTGGCCGCTGCCCGCAACAACCTGCTCGGCGTCTTCAGCTTCACCGCCACGTTCCCGACGGCCGTGGAGCACTCGTACTACCCGTTCCTCGTCGGCGTGGAGCAGGAGGCGGCGGTCCACGGTTACGACCTGGTGCTGTTCACCGGGTCCAGTTCCGGTGGCGCGCAGGCCGGCACCTCCGGCGCGCTGGAGCGCGTGCGGCTCGCCGACGGGTGCCTGTTCCTCGGCCGCCACGTACCCGCCGACGAACTGCGCAGGCTGGTCGAGCACGGCTACCCGGCCGTCCACATCGGACGTCGCGACGAGCTCGAGGGCCTGGCCTGGGTCGGCGCCGACTACGTCGAGGCCAGCGCCGAGGTGGTGCGCAGGCTCGCGGAGCTCGGCCACCGCCGCGTTGTGCTGGTGCGGGAGGACGACGACGCGCCCGCGTCCACCGACCGCGAGCGCGGCGTGCGCGAGGCGCTCGACGCCGCCGGGCTCGACGCGACAGACGCCGTCGTCCGCGCCGCCGATCCGGCCACGGACATCACCGCGGACTGGCTGCGTGGGCGCCTGACCGAGGGCGTCACCGCGTTCGTCGCCGAGGAGACCGACACCGGCGCCGCCTGGCGCGCGCTGCTCGCGGCGGTCGAGGACGCCGGGCTCGACGCGCCCGCCGACCTCTCACTGGCGCTGCTCGGCTCGCCGCCGGCCGACCTCGCCGAACGACCCGAGCCCACCGGCTTCGACATCCCCAGGGCCGAGCTCGGCGCCGCGGCGGTGCGCGCGCTCACGACCTTGCTCGCCACCGGCGAGACCGAATCGCCCCTGGTGGCCTGTGCCTTCCGGCCCGGGAACACCGCGGGCCCGGCGCCCGCCCCCTGACCCGAAAACCGTTGCCAGCACGCGAACAACGAGCCCGACGAACAAGGAGCACGCACCCGATGCCTACCCCCACCGCCACTCCGGCCGAGACCGACGTCCTCATCGTGGGCGGCGGACTGGGCGGCGTGGCCGCCGCTCTCGCCGTCTGCCGGGCCGGGCGCAGGGCCGTCCTGACCGAGGAGACCGACTGGATCGGCGGCCAGCTCACCGCGCAGGCCGTGCCGCCGGACGAGCACCCCTGGGTGGAGGAGTTCGGCGTCACCGCCTCCTACCGGGCGCTGCGCGAGTCGATCCGCGAGCACTACCGCCGCTGGTACCCGATGCGTGCCGAGGCGCTCGACCTGCCGCGGCTCAACCCGGGCGCGGGCCGGGTCAGCAAGCTCTGCCACGAGCCGAAGGTCGCGCTCGCCGTGCTGGAGTCGATGCTCGCCCCGCACCGGACCGCGGGCAGGCTCACCGTGCTCACCGAGCACCGCCCTGTCGGCGCGCAGGCCGACGGCGACACCGTTCGCGCCGTCACGTTCGAGGACGTCCGCGACGGTGACCGGCACACCGTGTCCGCTCCGTACGTCATCGACGCCACCGAGACCGGTGAACTGCTGGAGCTGGCCGGGGTCGAGCACGTGCTCGGCGCCGAGGCCCGCTCCGAGTACGACGAGCCGCACGCCCCCGACGTCGCGGACCCGCTCAACCAGCAGGGCATCACCGTCTGCTTCGCCGTCTCCCACCACGAGGGCGAGAACCACACCATCGACCGGCCCGCCGACTACGACTTCTGGCGCTCGTACCGGCCCGACTTCTGGCCCGGCCCGCTGCTCGGCTTCCTGGCGCCCGACCCGCGTTCGCTCGCGGCCGTCGACCGCACCTTCGTGCCCAACCCGGACGTCGACCCGCTGGCCGTCAACGCCGACCAGAGCGCCGACGCGGGCGACAAGGAACTGTGGGGCTTCCGCCGCATCCTCGCCCGCGGGCTGCACCGGCCCGGCGCCTTCGGCTCCGACATCACGCTCGTCAACTGGCCGCTCAACGACTACTGGCTCAAGCCGCTCGTCGGCGACGGCGAGCAGACGGCCCGCGAGGCGCTCGAGGGAGCCAGGGAGCTGTCGCGGTCGGTGCTGTACTGGCTGCAGACCGAGGCGCCGCGCACCGACGGCGGCACGGGCTTTCCCGGGCTCCGGATCCGCCCCGACATCACCGGCACCGCCGACGGTCTCGCGAAGTCGGCTTACGTCCGCGAGGCCCGCCGCATCAAGGCGGTCACCACGGTCACCGAGCACGACGTGGCGATCGACCTCGTGGGGCCGTACGGCGGCACCAAGCACCGCGACTCGGTCGGCGTCGGCAACTACCGCATCGACCTGCACCCGTCCACCGGCGGTGACAACTACATCGACATCGGCTCCGTGCCGTTCGAGATCCCGCTCGGCGCGCTCGTGCCGCGCCGGGTGCGCAACCTGCTGCCCGCGGGCAAGAACATCGGCACCACCCACATCACCAACGGTTGTTACCGCCTGCACCCCGTCGAATGGAACATCGGCGAGGTCGCGGGCGCGCTCGCCGCGCACTGTCTCACCGAGAACGTGCAGCCCCATCAGGTCCAGGAAGAGGACAAGCGGTTCGACGAGTTCGCCCGCGTGCTCGACCGCGGCGGCGTCCAGCGCCACTGGCCGGACGTTCGCGGCTACTAGGCCGTCCCACGACACAAGGAGGTGTCCACTGTGGCCTCATCCCGCATCCGCGTCGGCATCGACGTCGGCGGGACCTTCACCGACGCCGTCGCGATCGACTCCGGCACGCTGGAGCTCATCGCGCAGGTGAAGGTCCCGACCAGCCACCATCACGCCGACGGTGTCGCGCACGGCATCGTCGAGGCGTTGAACCGGCTGCTCAAGGACGTCGGCTGTACACCGGACGACGTCGCGTTCCTCGCGCACGGCACCACCCAGGCCACCAATGCCCTGCTCGAGGGGGACGTGGCGCCGGTCGGCCTGGTCGGTATCGGCACGGGAACGGCCTCCCTGCCCACCAAGCGGCTCGCCGGGCTCGCGAACCTGGAGCTCACGCCGGGCAAGCGCTTGCCACTGCACTACGCGCACGTCGCTGACCCCGGTGATGTCGACGGTGTGCGTGCGGCCGTGGAGGAGGTCACCAAGGCCGGTGCCGAGGTGCTCGTGGCCAGCGAGCCGTTCAGCGTGGACCTGCCGGACGGCGAGGAGGCGGTGCTGGAGGCGGCCCGCCCGTACGGGCTGCCGATGACGGCCGCGCACGAGATCACCTCGCTGTACGGGTTGCGCAAACGCACCCGCACCGCGGTCGTCAACGCCGCGATCATGCCGAAGATGCTCGCCACGGCGGACCTGGTGGACTCGAGCATCACGGCGGCGGGGGTGCAGGCGCCGCTGATGGTGATGCGCTGCGACGGCGGCGTCATGTCGCTGGCCGAGATGCGCCGCCGCCCGCTGCTGACCGTCCTCTCCGGACCCGCGGCGGGCGTGGCGGGCGCGCTGATGCAGGAACGCGTCAGCGAGGGCGTGTTCCTGGAGACCGGTGGCACGTCCACCGACATCAGCGTGATCCGCCGCGGCAAGGTCTCGGTCAAGCACGCTACGATCCTCGGCCGGTCGTCGTATCTGTCCGCTTTGGACGTCCGAACGGTCGGGGTCGGCGGCGGCTCCATGGTGCGGCTCAGCGGCGGCAAGGTGCAGGCCGTGGGGCCGCGCAGTGCGCACATCGCGGGCCTGCCCTACGCCTGCTACGCCGATCTCGACGACCTGCGCGACGCGACGCTGTCCACCGTGCGCCCGCTGGAGGGCGACCCGGCCGACTACGTGGTGCTCGACGCCGCCGGCGGACGGTTCGCCATCACCATGACCTGCGCGGCCAACGCGCTCGGCAGGGTCCCGCAGGGCGACTTCGCCGCGTGCGACCCGGAGGTGGCCGTGGCGGCGCTGACTCCGCTCGCGGCGGCGCTCGGCACGGACGTCGCCGGTGCCGCGACGCAGGTGCTGGACGCGGGCGTGCGCCAGGTGCGCCAGGTGGTGGACACGATGATCCGCGACTACCGCCTCGACCGCGACACCGCCGTCCTCGTCGGTGGCGGGGGCGGCGCGGCGGCCGTCACGCCGCACCTGGCCGCCGACACCGGTCTCGAGGGCCGCATCGCCGCGCACAACGAGGTGATCAGCCCCATCGGCGTCGCGCTCGCACTGGTGCGGGAGCAGGTCGAGCGGATCATCCCCGGTGCCACGCAGGAGCAGATCCTCGGCGTGCGGGGTGAGGCCGAGGCCGCCGTCGTGGCGCAGGGCGCCGCACCGGAGGCCGTGGAGGTGGAGGTGACGGTGGATCCGCAGACCAACACCGTGCGCGCCGTCGCCACCGGAGCCACCGAGCTGCGCACCCAGGACCGCGCCCACCGCGCCGACGACACCGAGCGGCTCACCGCGGCGGCCACGAGCCTCAAGGTCGATCCGACTTCGGTGGAGGTGCTCGCGGGCACGCCCGCGCACACCGTCTACGGCACCACGCGACGGCGCCGGTTCCGCAAGCCGCGCCACCCGGTCCGGGTCCTCGACAGCGACGGCGTGGTGCGCCTGCACGCCGCCGACGCGCACGTCGCGACGACCACGGTCGGCGAGGCTCCCGAGCTGCTGACCCGGCTGATCACCGAGTCCACGTCCTACGGCGACGGAGGTGTGCGCGCCCCCGCTCTGCGACTGCTGCTCGGCTCGCGCATCGCCGACCTCTCCGGTGTACTGGACGCGGACTCGCTGCTCGCGCTGGCGCGCAGCGAACTGCGCTCGCGGGCCGCCGACGAGCCGGTGATCGCGGTGCTGGAGGCCCGCGCATGAGCGGCTCCGCCGTCGCGACCCTCGACCGGCTTGGCCGCGCCCGGCGCGAGCGACTGCGCGCCGAGTGCGCCGAGCTGGCGGAGCTGTCCGATGTGGAGTTCGGCGTCCGGCTGCTGGCCGACACGCCGACCCACGAGAACCGCGCTCCGGAACTGTTGCGCCGCTGGGCGAGCGTGGCCACGGAGTTCGGTGCCGGGCTCGTCGGCGAGGGCCGCGACCGGGCGCCGCGCGTCGTCGAGCGCGCCGGCGGCGTCGAGCAGCTCCTGCTCGCCAAATACGTGTCCCGTCCCGTGCCCACGGTCGAGCTGTTCACCGACACCCTCGCTCTCGGCGAGGAGCTCGTCGACCTGCTGGGCTGGCGCGAGTCCTACGCCGACGGCGCGCTGCGTGCCGCCGCTCTCGCGCACGAGGAAGCCCACCTGCTACTGCACGGCGACGTCGCGCTGCGGCGCGCGCTGCGCGAGCGGCTCGGGCACACCGCCCTGCGCCTCGGCAGGTTCCGGATCACCGCACACGTGGCCGGTGCCGACGAGCTCGTCGCGCACGGCTACGCCGCCGCGAGCCGCGGTCTCGGCCGCAGCCCCCTTCTGCTCACCGCCGCGCTCGCGAGCGCGGTCCGGGCCCTCGCACAGGACTGAGGTACCGCCATGGGAATCGTCATTCTCCTGCTGATGCTCGCGGGCGTCGGCCTGATGCTCACGCGCAAACTGCCCACTGCCTTCGCCCTCGTTCTGCTGGGCGTGGCGATCGCGGCGGTGGTGGGCGCGCCGCTCACCGGCGAGAACAGCATCCTCGAGACGGTCCTGCAGGAAGGCTCCATCGCGCAGGCCGCCACGATGATCGCCGTGCTCATCGGTTCGTGGATGGGCAAGCTGATGGCCGAGACCGGCATCGCCAGCACACTCGTGCGCAAGATCGTCGAGTTCGGCGGCGACCGGCCCACGGTGGTCGCGCTCGGCGTGCTCGTCGTCTCCGCGCTCATCGGCACCGTCACCGGTTCCGCGCCCGCCGCGATGATGGCGGGCATCATCGGCATCCCCGCGATGGTCGCGGTCGGCGTGCCGAAGACCACCGCCGCGGGCACCATCCTCATGGGAATCGCGGCCGGGATGCCGTTCGAGTTGCCGATCTGGCAGTTCTTCTCCACCACGCTGGACCTGCCGGTGGAGACCGTGCGCGGCTTCATGCTCATGCTGTTCCCCTTCGCGGTGGTGTTCGCCGTGCTGTTCGTGCTCGTCGAGACCCGCCGCAAGGGCGTCGAGCACGCCTGGTCGCTGGCCGCTCCCGCGGGCGACCGCAGCCGCAAGCGCGCGAAGCAGCTGGGCGACGCGCCCTGGTACGCGCTGCTCGCCCCGCTCGTACCGCTGGTGCTCGCGCTCGGCTTCGAGCTGCCGATCATCCCGTCGATGCTCGCGGGCGTGCTGTACGCGCTGGTGACCACGACGCGGCCGAGGGACATGAACAAGCGCCTGCTGCGCACGCTCTACGGCGCGTTCGACATCGCCGCGCCGCCCATCGCGCTGTTCGTGGCGATCGGCATCCTGCTCTCCGCGGTGACACTGCCCGGCGCGGTCGAGGCGCTCAACCCGCTCGTCACGGCGATCAGCCCGGGACACCCGGTGGTCTTCGTCGTGGTCTTCGCGCTGCTGACGCCGCTGTGTCTCTACCGGGGCCCGCTCAACGTCTTCGGCCTCGGTGCGGGCATCGCGGGGGTGCTCATCTCCGCCGGCATCTACCCGGCGGTGGCCGTGCTGGGCCTGACCGCCTCGTACAACCAGGTGTTCGGAGTCGCCGACCCCACGAGCACGCAGACCGTGTGGGCCGCCCAGTACTCCGGGGTCAGCCCGCAGCAGGTGATGGTGCGGACGCTGCCCTACGTGTGGTGTGTCGCGCTCGGCGGCCTCATCGTCACGGCCGCCACGCAGTTGTAAGGAAGAAGAAGGAAGAACAAGGAAGAACATCGTCCGACCACAAAGGAGTTGCCGACCGATGAACCTCAACCGCCGCCGCTTCCTGCAGGCGACTACCGCGGGCGCCACCGTGCTCGCGTCCGGCGCGCTCGGCGCGGGGACCTCGCTCGCCGCGCCCGGCGCGTCGACGGCCGCCGCGCGCGCGTCCGCACCCGGCGGGTTTCCGGACTATCGCCACGTGGGTACTCTGCTGGACCCCAAGGAGCTGAAGTACTGCCCCACGGACGAGATCATCTTCCCGTGTATTCGCGGCGTGTACGACAAGCTCAGCGATCCGCTCGGCCGCTACTACCTCTACTACGCCCCGCACGACCCGCCCGGCGGCATCTGCCTGGCCTACGGTGACTCGCTCGAGGGGCCGTTCACGGAGTACCCGAACAACCCGATCGTCTCCAACGTCTGGGAGCCGCACTACAACGTCAGCCACGTCTCGTCGCCGCACGTGCTGTGGAACGCCGACGAGCGCGAGCTGTGGCTGTACTTCCACGGCGAGAACACCGCCA
Source organism: Prauserella cavernicola (assembly GCF_016595675.1). GTDB lineage: Bacteria > Actinomycetota > Actinomycetes > Mycobacteriales > Pseudonocardiaceae > Prauserella_A > Prauserella_A cavernicola. The sequence goes on from NZ_JAENJH010000004.1 coordinate 399,568, forward strand.
CCCGCCTCGCCCGCTCGACGAACGGCATCGACTTCACCTACGACAAGGTGGTGCTCGACAACACGATGCTGCCGGGCGCCAAGGAGACCTCCTACGCCAGGGTGTTCCGGTACGACCTGCCCTCCCGCAACGCCAAGTACGTCATGATGTTCATGTACAACACCAGCGCCGACCGGCGCGAGATCCGCTGGGGCTGGTCGGCCGACGGCCGGGACTGGGAGTTCGCCGAGCAGCCGCTCGTCCAGCCCGGAGACGTCGGTGCCGCCAACGTCTCCGGTGCGCACCTGCTGGAGCGCGGCGGTAGCGCCTACGTCGTGTACCACACCGACAAGGAGAGCGGCGGCGACATCCTCATCACCGAGCTCGGTGCGGACTTCTCGAAGCGCGACCATCTCGGCGTGTTCTACAACTCGGGTTCGGCCGCACCGGAGAACGGGCGTGCTGCGGCGCCGAGCTTCGGCACCGACGGGGGTGTGCCGTACATGATCTACGAGGCGGGGGAGCGGCTCGAAGGCTCGATCGCGGTGGCGCGGGGCTGAGCCAGGGTCACTGCGCGGGCGCCTGCTTCGGGTTGATCTGAGGCAGCACGTCGGCGATGAGGGTGCGCAACTGGTTGCTCAGCAGCGAATGCACCTGCTCCCGGCTGAGCGTGCCGCGCACCAGCCACTCGCGTCCGGCGGCCTTGACCATGCCGCCGTAGGCGCGCACGAGGGCGTTGAGCTCGTCCCAGCGTGGGTCGTCCTCGGCGAAGCCCATGGCCTCCAGCACGCGATCGGCGGACTGGCGGTCGGCTTCGTCGAGGATGCGCTCCACCTCGACGTCGCGCCCGATGCCCTCGGGGGTGATGGCGGCGAGCCACATCTTCTCCTGCTTGCTCACCATGTCGAGGAACCACTCGACGGCGGCGTCGGTGCGTTGTTCGATCGAGCCCGACGGCAGCTGGGCCACGGCGACGTGCGGCACGGTGAGTGCGCGCTTGACCACGGCCAGGTACAGCTCGCGTTTGGTGCCGAAGTAGTGGTTGATCAGACCGCGCGCCACGCCCGCGCGCGCGGCGATGTCCGAAGTGGACACTTCGGCGAACGGTCGTTCCCCGAACAGTTCCGCCGCGCAGGTGAAGATCTGCTCCCGGCGCTCGTCCGGCTCCAGCCGCCGCCACTTGGGTGCCGATTCCGCGGTCATGAGGTGCAGTTTCTCATGCCGGTTCCGACTTCGCCGGGAACAGCGGGAGCCGCAGCGCGCCGGGCGCGGCCTCGGGCACGACCGGATGTTTCGGCGGCACTGGGGCAACTCGCCGGTAATCCTCGCCGAGCGCCGGTCGCGGGTCCTGCTCGCCCCTGTTGGGCCACATCGCGACGGCCCGCTCGGCCTGCGCGGTGATGGTCAGCGACGGGTTGACGCCGAGGTTGGCGGTGATGGTGGAGCCGTCCACCACGTGCAGGCCCTCGTAGCCGTAGAGCCGCTGGTACGGGTCCACTACGCCGGTCTCGGGGGAGTCGCCGATCGCGCAGCCGCCGATGAAGTGACCGGTGAGCGGGATGTTGGCCAGGTCGTTCCAGCCGCCGCCGGGCAGCCCGCCGATCTTGTCGGCGACCCGGCGGGTCACCTCGTGGCCTGCCGGGATCCACGTCGGGTTCGGCTCGCCGATGCCCTGCCTGGTCTTCAGCCGCCTGCCGAACAGCCCGCGCCGGGTGTAGGTGGTGACCGAGTTGTCGAGCGTCTGCATCACCAGCAGCGCGATCGTCTGCTCCGACCAGCGCCTCGGGTTGTGCAGCGCGGGCAGCGAACGGCGGTGTTTCCACATCTGCTTCAGCCCGAGCACCCAGCGCCGTTTGCCGGGCACCGGGTCGGTGAGCACGGCGCCGAGCAGGCCGAGCAGGTTGCTGCCCTTGCCGTAGCGCACGGGCTCCACGTGGGTCACCGCGTCGGGGTGGATCGAGGACGTGATCGCGACGCCGCGGTGGTACTCGGTGTCCGTGCGCGTGGTGCGCGCGGCGAGGATCGCCTCGGAGTTGGTGCGCGCGAGCACGCCGACGCGGTCCGACAGGCGCGGCAGCACTCCGCGGTCGCGCATCGTGTGCAGCAGCCGCTGCGTGCCCAGTGCCGCGGCGGAGAAGATCACCTGCTCCGCGGTGAACGTCCTGCGCTGCCACGGGCGTCCGGTGTGGACGGTGGAGATCGTGTAGCCGCCGCCGGTGCGGGGACGCACCTCGGTGACCGTGGTCAGCGGGTGCACGCGCGCGCCGGCCCGCTCGGCGAGGTGGAGGTAGTTCTTCACGGTCGTGTTCTTGGCGCCGTGCCGGCAGCCCGTCATGCACTCGCCGCAGTGGGTGCACGCGCGCCGCTCGGGTCCCGCGCCGCCGAAGAACGGATCGGCCACCCGCGCGCCGGGCTCGGTGTCCTCGTCGCCGAAGTACACGCCAACGGGAGTGGCGCCGTAGGTGTGGCCGATGCCCATGTCCTCGGCGACCGAGCGCATCACCTCGTCGGCGGGGGAGGTGAGCGGGTAGCGCGTGACGCCGAGCATGCGCTTCGCCTGGTCGTAGTAGGGCGCGAGCTCGGCTTTCCAGTCCGTGATGTGCGACCACTGCCGGTCGGCGAAGAAGGCGTCGGGCGGCTCGTAGAGCGTGTTGGCGTACACCAGCGAACCGCCGCCGACCCCGGCGCCGGTGAGCACGAGCGCGTCCTTGAGCGGCGTCAGGCGCAGGATGCCGGTGCAGCCGAGTTTCGGCGCGAACACGTAGTCGCGCAGTCGCCACGACGTCTTCGGCAGCTCCTCGTCGGCGAAGCGCCTGCCCATTTCGAGCACGCCGACGCGATAGCCCTTCTCGGTCAGGCGCAGGGCGCTCACCGAGCCGCCGAAGCCGGAGCCGATGACCAGGACGTCGTAGTCGAACTGCGTCATGGGCTTACGTTGACCACTTGTTGGCAATGTGTCAAGAGGGCTCACCCGGCGGTAGGGCCCGCCTCACCCCGGGTTCGGGGGCTCGCACCGCTGACCCGCGGCCCCGCGACCGGTGGGATGGACACCATGACAGCACCCGCGGGGACGCAGCCGCGGCGAGCCGGGGGCCACGTGCCCGCCGCCGTCGAGCTGCGAGCAGTGAGCAGGCACTACGGCCGACGGCAGGCGCGGGTGCGCGCGCTCGACGACGTGACCGTGGCCTTCGCGCAGGGCTCCTGGACCGCGGTGATGGGACCGTCCGGTTCGGGCAAGTCGACCCTGCTGCACTGCGCGGCCGGGCTCGAGACCGTGAGCGCGGGCCAGGTGCTGCTCGGCGAGCACGACCTCACCGCCGCGCGCGACGCGGAGCTGACCGCGCTGCGCCGCAGCGAGATCGGTTTCGTCTTCCAGAGCTTCAACCTCATCGCCTCGCTCACGGCCGAGCAGAACGTCATGCTGCCGCTCAAGCTCGCCGGGCAGCGGATCTCGGGCAAGCTCGTGCGCGAGGTGCTCGCGAGCGTCGGGCTCGAACAGCGCGCGAAGCACCGGCCTCGCGAGCTCTCCGGCGGACAGCAGCAGCGCGTCGCCATCGCGCGGGCGATGGTGACCCGGCCACGGGTGCTCTTCGCCGACGAACCCACCGGCGCGCTCGACTCGGCCTCGGCGCGCCAGGTGCTCGGCCTGCTGCGCGAACTGGTCTCCGGCAACGGCCAGACCATCGTCATGGTCACCCACGACCCCGCGGCGGCCGCGAGCGCGGACTCCGTGCTGTTCCTGTCCGACGGGCGCATCGTCGACCACGCGCACGCGCCGAGCGCGGCCGAGGTCGCCGCGCGCCTCGCCGGACTGGAGGGCTGAGCCGTGCTGCGGCTGTCCTGGAGCACCTTCCGCGAGCGCTGGCAGCTCTTCCTCGGTGCGATCCTCACGGTTTGCCTCGGGGTGGCGCTCGTGCAGTCCTCGCTGCTGATCCTCATCAGCGCGGCGGGCTCGGGTCTTGTGGAGGCCATCACGCTGCTCGGGATCACGCTCGCCGTCTCGACCTTTCTCGCCGTGTTCATCGTCAGCTCCACCTTCGCCTTCACCGTGGCTCAGCGCAGGCGCGATCTCGCACTGTTGCGGCTCGTCGGCGCGGGCAGGAAGCAGGTGCGCAGGCTGCTGCTCTCGGAGGCGCTGCTGCTCGGGGTGCTCGGCACGGCGGTGGGGGTGCCGCTCGGCGTGGTCGTGATGCGGCTGCAGACCTCGATGCTGACCTCGCTCGGCTTCGCGCCCGCCGACTTCGTGCCCGCGTGGCAGAACTGGATTCTCGGTGTCTCGGCTGGGGTCGGGATCGGGGTGGCGCTGGCCGGGGTGCTGGCCGCGTCCCGCAGGGCGGGCAAGGTGCGGCCGCTCGACGCGCTGCGCGACACCGGCGAGGGCGCACGCGTGATGACCGGAGCCCGGTGGTTCTTCGGCCTGCTGTTCCTCGCCGGCACGATCGCGCTGGTGACGGTCTCGTCGTTCACCGGGCCCGAGGCCGCCATCCCGCTCACCATCAACGCCGCGCTCACCGCGTCGGTGGCGCTGAGCGCGCTGAGCCCGCTGGTGGTCCCGCTGGTCGGCGGGCTGCTCGGACTGCTGCTGCGCGGCACCACGGTGGGCTCGCTCGCCCAGGCCAACCTGCGCGACGGCGTGCGGCGCAGCGCGTCCACGGCAGCGCCCCTGCTGGTGCTCGTCGCGCTGCTCGTCGGACAGTCCGGCGTGCTCGCCTCGATCAACGCCGCCGCCGAGCTCGAACAGCGCCGCGATCTCGTGGGCGAGCTGGTGGTCACCACCGAGGGGCCCGCCGCGCGCGAGCTCGGCTCCGTGCCCGGCGTCGCGGTGGCGGCGGAGCGCCTGCGGGTGCCGATGGACGTCACCACCCGCACCGACTACGACGGCGACGTGGACACGCAGACCGACGAGTACGTGGCAACGGTCGTGGACCCCGGTACCTACGCGCAGACGAACCGCCGCGCGCCCGAGCTGTCCGGGCTGCGGGGAGAGACCCTCGCCGTGGCCCCGGGCCTCTTCCCTGCGGAGGCGGAGATCGAGGTGGGTGTCGGCGGGCGGACGGTGCCGCTGCGGGTGGTCGCGGAGCTGCCGGAGTCGATGGGCGGCGGGGACCAGCTGCTGCTGCCCCGCGGGATCGTGCCCGAGGCGACCGCGGGTGCCGCGACCGCCGAGACGATCGTGCGAGTGCGTCCCGGCGCCGATGTCGCGGCGGTGGCGGCGGAGATCCGCGCGCTCGGGCTGGGTGAGGTGTCCACACTGGACGACTGGATCGCGGCGTCGGCGAGCAGGCAGCAGGACACCAGCACCGGCATCATGACCGTGGTGCTCGGGCTCGCCGGGTTCTACGCGCTGATCGCGGTGGTCAACGCCGTGGTGATCGCGGCGGCCGAGCGCAGGCGGGAGTTCGCCGTCGCCAGGGTCAGCGGGCTCAGCAGGGGCCAGGTGGTGCGGATGGCGCTGGTGGAGTCGTGGGCCGTCACCGTCGTCGGCCTGCTGCTGGGCGGGCTCGCCGCCGCGGGCACGCTCGCCGGGATCGGTGCCGCCACCGCGCGCGTCACGGGAGAAGCGAGCATCGTGGTGCCGTGGGACCTGCTCGGGATCACCGTCGTCGGCGCTCTGCTGGTCGTCGGCGCGACCAACGTCTGGACCACGCTGGCGGCCACTCGGTCACGGCCGGTAGCCCTTGTTGGTGCCGGGGAGTGAACGTTAGGCTGGCCTTAGTTGCCATCGTTTCCAGGTAGTAGAGGAGTCACGCATGGCGCAGCCACGCGAGCGCAGCCGTCCCGTGATCAGGTTGCGGGTGTTGCGCACCGAGCGCATCACGCCTCACATGATCCGGGTCGTTTCGGGTGGTGACGGCCTTGCCGCCTTCCGCCCGAACGAGTTCACCGACGCCTACGTCAAGGTCGTCTTCCCGGTTCCGGGCGTGACCTACCCCGAGCCGCTGGACCTGGGAACCATCAAGGCGGAACTGCCGAGCGAGCACTGGCCGCGCCTGCGGACCTACACGGTGCGTCACCACGACGCGGCTGCGGGTGAGCTGGCGATCGACTTCGTGCACCACGGTGACGAAGGCCTCGCCGGGCCGTGGGCGGCGAACCTGCGACCGGACGACGAACTGTGGCTGCTCGGCCCCGGCGGCGCCTACGCGCCCGCGCCGGACGCCGACTGGCACCTGCTCGTCGGCGACGAGAGCGCCCTGCCCGCCATGAGCGCGGCGCTGGAGGCCGTGCCCGCCGGCGCGGCCGTGCGGCTGCTCGCACTCGTGGAGGACGCGTCCGAGGAGCAGGCGCTGGCCACCAAGGGCGACGCCCAGGTCCGCTGGCTGCACCGTGCCGACGGCGACGACCTCGTGGCCGCGGTGCGCGAGCTGGACTTCCCCGAGGGCGAGGTCCACGCGTTCGTCCACGGCGAGGCCGGGTTCGTCAAGGAGCTGCGCCGCCACCTGCTCACCGAGCGCGGGGTGTCCAAGGACCGGCTCTCGATCTCCGGCTACTGGCGCCAGGGCCGCACCGACGAGGTCTGGCGCGAGGAGAAAGCCGCCGAACGGGCGGCTGAGGAAGGCGCCTCCGTCCGGTAGAACCGAGGGCATGACGGAGCTCAAGGTCGAGGCCGATCCCGCCGAGCTCGGGTTCGACCCGCACAGGTTGCGCCGGGTCGATGCCCGGCTGTCCCGTTACGTCGACGAGGGCCTGCTGCCCGGCTGGCTCACCGTGGTGACGCGGCGCGGCAAGATCGCCCACCTCTCCACCAGGGGCCATCGCGATGTCGAGGCCGGCTTGCCCGTCGAGGTGGACACGCGCTGGCGCATCTTCTCGATGACCAAGCCGGTCACCTCCGTCGCGGCGATGATGCTGTTCGAAGAGGGCGCCTTCGACCTCACCGACCCGATCCACCACTGGCTGCCCGAGTTCGCCGAGCCCACGGTCTACACGAAGGGCTCGGCCTTGCGCCCGGTCACCGAGCCCGCGCGCGAGCCGATCCGCGTGTGGCACCTGCTGACCCACACCGCGGGGCTCACCTACGGCTTCCACCACGCGCACCCGGTGGACGCGCTCTACCGCGCCGCCGGGTACGAGTGGAGCACCCCGCCGGACAAGGACCTCGCCGCGTGCACCGAGGAGTGGGCGAGTCTGCCGCTGGCGTTCCAGCCCGGCGCGGAGTGGAACTACTCGGTGGCCACCGACGTGCTCGGCAGGCTCGTCGAGGTGGTGTCGGGCCAATCGCTGGACGAGTTCTTCGCCGAGCGGATCCTCACGCCGCTGGGCATGACCGACACGGGCTTCTCCGTGGAGGGCGAGGCGCGTGAGCAGCTCGCCGCGCTCTACGTGCCCCGGCCTGGTACGCGGCAGGCCGTGCGCAACGACGCGTTCGGCGACGCGATCACGCGCAGGCCCACGTGCCTGCAGGGCGGGGCGGGTCTCGCGTCGACGGCGGCCGACTACCACCGGTTCACGCAGTTCCTGCTGCGCGGCGGCGAACTCGACGGCGTGCGCCTGCTCGGCCCCCGCACGGTGCGCGCGATGACCAGCAACCACCTGCCCGACGGCGCCGACCTGGAGGCCTTCGGGCGTCCGCTGTTCGCGGAGATGCCGTTCAACGGTTTCGGCTTCGGCCTCGGTTTCTCGGTGCTGCAGGACCCGGTGAAGGCCAAGACCCTGTCGAGCGTGGGCGAGTACGCGTGGGGCGGAGCGGCGAGCACGGCGTTCTGGGTTGATCCGGCCGAGGAGCTGACGGTGCTGTTCTTCACCCAGCTGCTCCCGTCGAGCACCCACCCGCTGCGCCAGCAACTCCGCCAACTGGTGTACCAGTCCCTGGTCTGACCCCGACCGCGGTGAAGGGCACCTTTACTGCATTGAACGCAGTAAAGGTGCCCTTCACCGCACGAGGCGCGATCGTCTGGGCGCGATCGTCTAGGTGCGCAGCTTCGCGATGACCTCCTGGCCGTAGGCGGCCAGGGTGCGCTCCCGTTCGTCGTGCATCAGGTACACGGCGAACTGGTCCACCCCCAGCTCAGCCAGTTCCTCCAGCCTCCGCACGTGGGCCGAGGCGGGGCCCAGCACGCAGAACCGGTCGACGATCTCGTCCGGCACGAAGTCGGTCGACGGGTTGCCCGCCTTGCCGTGATGGGCGTAGTCGTAGCCGTGCCTGCCCTCGATGTAGTCGGTCAGCTCGTGCGGCACCGGGCCCGAGTCGCCGTAGCGCGCCACCAGGTCGGCGACGTGGTTGCCGACCATGCCGCCGAACCAGCGCAGCTGCTCGCGCTGGTGCGGCAGATCGTCGCCGACGTAGGCCGGAGCCGCGACGCACACCGTGATGCCCGCCGGGTCCCGGCCCGCCGCGCGCGCCGCGTCGCGCACCGAACCGATCGTCCAGCGCGCGATCGCCGGGTCGGCGCACTGCAGGATGAACCCGTCGGCCTGCTCACCTGCGAGCTTCAGTGCCTTCGGGCCGTAGCCCGCCATCCACATCTCGAGCCGCCCGTCCCGCACCCACGGGATCCGCACCGGCTCGTCGCGGCCGAGAGTCGCGGTGCGTCCCTCGGCCAGTTCCTTCACCGCGTGCATGCAGTCCCTGAGCGTGGCCAATGTGGATGGTGGTTTGCCGACCACCCGGTGGGCGGAGTCACCCCTCCCGATCCCGCACACCGTCCGGTTGCCGTACATGTCGTTGAGCGTCGCGAACAGCGACGCCAGCACCGACCAGTCGCGCGTACCGGGACTGGTCACCATCGGCCCCACCACCATCGACGACGTGGCGGCGAGGATCCGCGAGAAGATCACGAACGGCTCCTGCCACAGCACCACCGAGTCGAAGGTCCAGCCGTAGCCGAAACCCTGTTCCTCGGCCATCGTCATCAGCCGCACGACCTCGCTCGCGGGCGGGTCGGTCTGCAGCACCACACCGAAGTCCACGTCGCCGCTCCCTAGTTCAGGTACTGGCAGAGGTCACGGGACAGGAACCGGCCGTGCCCGGCCGAACCGTGGTACTCGCCGCGATCCACCACGACGCGCCCGCGCGAGAGCACCGTGGTCACCGCGCCGGTGATCCGCAGTCCCTCGTAGGCCGAGTAGTCCACGGCCATGTGGTGCGTCGCCGCCGAGATCGTCTGCTCCGCCTTCGGGTCGTAGAGCACGATGTCGGCGTCCGAGCCCGGCGCGATGACCCCCTTGCGCGGGTACAGCCCGAACATCCGGGCCGGGGTGGTCGAGCAGGTCTCCACCCAGCGCGCGAGCGAGATCTCCCCGGCGACCACGCCCTGGTGCAGCAGGTCCATCCGGTGCTCGACACCCGGCATCCCGTTGGGGATCTTGGAGAAGTCGCCGCGGCCGAGTTCCTTCTGGTCCTTGAAACAGAACGGGCAGTGGTCGGTGGACACCACCGACAGGTCGTTGGTCCGCAGTCCCCGCCACAGGTCGCCCTGGTGCGACTTCTCGCGCAGCGGGGGAGAGGCGACGTACTTGGCGCCCTCGAAACCCGGCTTCGCCAGGTCCTCGATGGACAGGTACAGGTACTGTGGGCACGTCTCGGCGAACACGTTCTGCCCCTCGTCGCGCGCCCCCGCGACGGCCGCGAGTGCCTGCGCGGCGGAGAGGTGCACGATGTAGAGCGGCGCCCCGGTGACCTTGGCCAGGGTGATGGCCCGCGACGTGGCCTCGCCCTCCAGTTCCGGCGGCCGCGTGTAGCCGTGCTGCACCGGATCGCCCTTGCCCTCGGCCAGAGCCTGCGCCACCAGCTGGTCGATCGCGATGCCGTTCTCGGCGTGCATCATGATCGTGGAGCCGGTCTCGGTGGCCTTGCGCATGGCGCGCAGGATCTCGCCGTCGGTGGAGTAGAACACGCCGGGATAGGCCATGAACATCTTGAAGCTGCTCACCCCGGCGTCCACGCAGGACTCCATCTCCTTGAGGGTGGCGTCGTTGACGTCGGAGACGATCATGTGGAAGCCGTAGTCGATGGCGCAGTCGCCGTCGGCCTTCTCGTGCCACTTGTCCAGTGTGGACAACAACGAGGTTCCCTTGGCCTGCACCGCGAAGTCGATGATCGTGGTGGTGCCGCCGAACGCGGCCGCGCGCGTGCCCGTCTCGAACGTGTCGGCCGAGAACGTGCCGCCGAAGGGCATCTCCATGTGGGTGTGGGCGTCGATGCCGCCGGGCAGTACGTACCTTCCCGTCGCGTCGAGCACCGTGTCGGCCTCGGTGAGCATCCCCGGTGTGGTGACCGCGGCGATCGTCTCGCCGTCCACCAGCACGTCGGCCTCCACCGCGCCGGAGGAGGAGAGCACCGTGCCGCCCTTGATCAGAGTTCGCATCCCTGGCACCGCCTCACGGGTTCACGAGCGTCGAGTAGGAGTCGGGCCTGCGATCGCGGTAGAACGCCCACAGCTCGCGCACCTCGGCCAGCTTGTCCATGTCGAGGTCGCGCACCACCACCTCGTCGTCGGTGTCCGACGCCGCCTCGCCGACCAGCTCGCCACGCGGGTCGACGAAGTAGGTCTGGCCGTAGAAGTCGTTGTCGCCCAGTGGTTCCACGCCGACCCGGTTGATGGCGCCGACGTAGTACTCGTTGGCCACGGCGGCGGCGGGCTGCTCCAGCCGCCACAGGTACTGCGACAGGCCCCTGCTCGTCGCGGAAGGATTGAACACGATCTTGGCGCCCGCGAGCCCGAACGCGCGCCAGCCCTCGGGAAAGTGCCGGTCGTAGCAGATGTAGACGCCGATGCGGCCCACCGCGGTGTCGAAGATCGGGTAGCCCGTGTTGCCGGGCCGGAAGTAGAACTTCTCCCAGAACCCCTTCACCTGCGGGATGTGGTTCTTGCGGTACTTGCCGAGGTAGGTTCCGTCGGCGTCGATCACGGCCGCGGTGTTGTAGAGCACGCCCGGCTGTTCCTGCTCGTACATCGGCACGACCAGCACCACGCCGTGGCGCTCGGCGACCTCCCGCATCAGCTCGGTCGTCGGGCCGTCCGGGATGGCCTCGGTGTAGGAGTAGTACTCGGTGTCCTGCACCTGGCAGAAGTACGGGCCGTAGAACAGCTCCTGCAGGCACACCACCTGCGCACCCTGGGACGCGGCCCTGCCGATCGCGTCGACCGATGCGGCGATCATCGAGTCCTTGTCACCCGTCCACCGCTGCTGGACCAGGCCGGCTCTCACCAGTTCGCTCACTTGCCGTCTCCTCCTTCTCGTACTCCGGAATGGGAATGTCGCGTCCCTGTGCCGTGGGCAGTGTGAGCACGAGGTACACCACGATCGCGGCGACCAGTCCCACCACCCAGCTGTAGTCGTAGAGGGCCCGGAAAGCGGGGATCAGCCCGTTCTCGGGGAAGGGGCCCTCGCCGGGGGCCGAGTGGGCGCCCCCGACCGCGAGCACCGCACCCACCGCGGTGGCGACGAGCGCGCGCCAGTTCCAGCCGCCGTTGAACCAGTACCGGCCGCCGCGTTCGGCGAAGAGGTCCGCCAGCGCGAGCCGCGTCCGCGCCTGGATCCAGTAACCGGCCACCAGCACGCCTGCGATCGCGGCGAGCACACCGCCGTAGAAGTTGAGCCAGGCGAAGATGTAGATGTTGGGGTCGGAGATCAGCTCCCACGGCTGGATGGCGATGCCGATGACCCCGGTGATCAGCCCGCCGACCCGGAAGCTGATGCGTTTCGGGAAGGCGTTGGAGAAGTCGTAGGACGGGCTGACGACGTTGGCGGCGAGGTTGGCCGACACGGTGGCCAGCGTCAGGCCGACGAGCGCGATCACTACGACGACGGGGGAGGAGAACCGGGCGGCCAGCAGCACCGGGTCCCAGATCGCCTCGCCGTAGATCACGATGCCGCCGGAAGTGATCATGATGGACACGATCGCCATGAACGACATCGTGGTCGGCAGGCCCAGCACCTGTCCGAGCGCCTGTTTGCGCTGGCTCACGCCGAAGCGCGTGAAGTCCGGCATGTTCAGCGACAGCGTGGCCCAGAACGCGATCATGCCCATCAGCGACGGCGCGAACACCGTCCAGAACTCGGTCCCCCAGCCCAGCTGCGAGGGCTGCGAGAAGATCGGCCCGAAGCCGCCCGCCTCCACGAGCACCCAGCCGAGCAGGATCAGGAACCCGACGGTGACCAGTGGTGCGGTCCAGCTCTCGAAGCGGCGCACGGCGTCGATGCCGCGCCAGATGATGAGCATCTGGAACGCCCAGAACAGCAGGAAACCCAGCCACATCGTCCACGGCTGGCCCAGCACGGCGGGCGCGTTCGTCCAGCCGTCACCGACCAGCTCACCGAGGATGACGAAGATGGCTTGCCCGCCGACCCACGTCTGGATGCCGAACCAGCCGCAGGCGACGAAACCGCGCAGCAGCGCGGCCAGGTTGGCGCCCCGCGTGCCGTAGAACGCGCGGGCGAACACCGGGAAGGGAATTCCGTACTTCGTTCCCGCATGGCTGTTGAGCAACATGGGGGCGAGCACGATGAGGTTGCCGAGGGTGATGGTGAGAAAGGCCTGGACCCAGTTCATCCCGATCGCGATCAGGCCGGAGGCGAGCAGATAGGAGGGAATGTTGTGAGCCATTCCCATCCACAGTGCGAAATAGTTGTAGGTGGTCCAGGTTCGTCGCTCGACGGGTACCGGGGCGAGTTCGGCGTTGAAGTACCGGCTGCCGTGAAGTGACGACACATCGCGTAGTTCCACCCGGCCGTCCGGGTGCCGAAGCTGTGCGGTGGTCGGCTCCATTGCGGCATCGTGCTCGCCTCGCGCGCACGCCGGGGACTTGCAGAGTGTTCACTGTTGGCCGTCCCGGACGACATTCTGTCGATTGCGCGGGGCTGGAAGCGGTGGTTGTCACGCCGGGGAAACCTGAATGCAGTGAAGGGCACCTTTACTGCGCTGGATGCAGTAAAGGTGCCCTTCACCGCATGGGTGCTCTGGCCGGGGAACGCGTCAGAAGGCGAAGACGCCCGCGGACTCGGCGTCGGCGACGCACTCGTTGGAGTATTCGGTGCTGAAGCGCACCGGCTCGCCGCGCCAGTGGCCGGTGGCCTCGGCCTGCAGCGGCGCGAAGATCATCGTGCACGCCTGGTTCTTGGTGGCGAGTCGCGCGAAGTCGCCGTCGGCGGCCTCCAGCGCGTCGCACGCGTCGGCGGTGGCCGGATGCGTTCCCGAGGCGGGGTCGCAGTCGAGCTGCACCGCGCGGGCCGCGCCGTCGGCGGTCTGCAGCGTCAGGGTCAGGGACGAGTCGGAGGTGTCCGGAGAGGGGCCGCCGATACACAGCATCGTGAGCGTGCAGGCGGCGAGCGATCCGGCGGCGAACATGGGCATGATTCGGGTATCGGCAGACTCGCCGGAGAAGTGAGCTACTCGGCCGGGTGGTCGTCGTCGCTCGATCGGGCGAGTAGGTCGTGTACCAGGAGTGCCACGTGCAGCGAGAGCATCGATTCCGGGTCCTCGAGCTGCACGCCCAGCACCTGCTCCACGCGGGCGAGCTGCTGGTAGTAGGCCGTGCGCGAGGTGTGTGCCGCCGCCGCGGCCGCCGACTTGTTGCCGCCCTGCTCGCAGAAGTGCCGCAGCGCCTGCACCAGCCGGGTGCCCGACGCCGCGTCGCGCGCGAGCAGCGGACCCAGCTCGCGTGCCGCGAACGCCGCCAGCCGGTCGTCGTCGCCGAGCAGGTGCAGTAGTCCGCGCAGCCGTACGTCCTCGAGCCGGTGGTAGCCGCAGCGGGGCTCGGTCCCTGTCCGCAGCGCCGCCGCCGCGACGTGGGCGGCCTCGGTGAGGCTGCGGCCCGCGTCGGCCGCGGTCTCCACCGCCGTGCCGACCGCGAGCACCACCGGCACCGAGGGCCGCACCTGCCGCACCTCACGCGCGAGCCGCCGCAGCACCGCCGCCGTGTTGGCCTGCGGCGACAGCGACAGCAGCGCGCGCACGCTCGTGTCGTCCACGGTCGCCACCAGCGCCGACACCCGCGCCCTGCGGGTGGCCAGCGCCGTGGCCTCGGCGAGCTCCCGCAGCAGCGGCTGCGCCGAGGCGGCCTGCGGCGCGGAGGCCGTGCCGGTGAGCCGCGGCCGGATCGCGGCGCCCACGAGCCTGCGCCCGGTCAGCGGCACCCGCAGCGCCGAGGCCCGCGCGGCGAGCTCGGCCGGGGTCACGGGCGAGGCGAGCAGCTCGGCCAGCACCGCGCGGTGGGCCTGGCGCTCCAGCGTGTCGCCGTCCTTGGCCAGCAGGTGGTGCACCGCCAGCGCCGACGCGGCCCGCTCGGCCACCACCACGTAGCGGTGCGGCGGCGGTTCGGCACACGCGACGACGAGCCGCCCCCAGTCGTGGCCCCGCGCGCCGACGATCGTCACCAGCCAGCCCGCGTCGGTGTCGTAGCCCGTGCGCTCGCCCATGCGCACCGCGCGCGAGCGGGGCTGCCAGCCGTCGAGCAGCTCGGTGGCGTCGGCTCCCGTCGCGTCGTAGGCGAGCACCTCGTGCGACAGCGTCTCCAGTACCACCGGCTGCCCCGTCAGCCGCGCGACCTCGCGCAGGACGACCCTCGGTTCGGCGCCGGAGACGGTGAGCGCGGTGAACGTCTCGTGCACCTGCTCGGCCGCGCGCAGCTCGGCCACCTGCGCGTCGACGATCAACCCGTTGACGGCCTCGGTGACCGTGACGTAGCGGGTCTCGCGCGAGAGCGTCACCAGCGGCAGGCCGTGCTTCTCGGCGGCGCCGACGAGCGCGGCGGGCAGCCGGTCGCTCCAGTGCCGCACCAGCTCCACGACGAGCCCGCTGACCCCGACCCCGGCCAGCTCCTCGACGTAGCGCGCGAGCGCGAGGTCGTCGTCCGGCAGCGCGATGCCCGTGGTGAGCACCAGCTCGCCGCCTTTGAGCAGGTGGGCGATGTCGGCGACCTCCGCGACGTGCACCCAGCGCACGTGCGCGTCGAGCCCGTCGGCGCCCGCGACCACGCGGGCCCCACCGTGCCGCACCACCGGCAGCGCCAGCACCTCCGCGACGGTCGGGTACATGCGCCTCCTGCCCTCGCCGGAAAAACAGGCCGGAAAGCAGACTGTACGGCGAAGTGCGGTTCTCGGTACATGTTGTCGGTGGCGTTGGTGCGGCGGGCGCCGTGAGACTCGGACACATGACGGAATCGGACCTCCTCGCGCGGCACCGGGCGGTCATGCCGGACTGGCTGGCGCTGTACTACTCGGAACCGCTTGAGATCGTGAGCGCGCACGGCAGGCACGTGACCGATTCGCGGGGCAGGACCTACCTCGACTTCTTCGCGGGCATCCTCACCAACGCCATCGGCTACGACGTCGCCGAGATCTCCGACGCGATCCGGCGTCAGCTCGACAGCGGCGTGCTGCACACCTCGACGCTGTACCTGATCCGCAAGCAGGTGGAGCTCGCCGAGCAGATCGCCGAGCTCTCCGGCATCCCCGACGCCAAGGTGTTCTTCACCAACTCCGGCACCGAGGCCAACGAGACCGCGCTGCTGCTCGCCACGCAGTACCGCCGCAGCAACCAGATCCTGGCGCTGCGCAACTCCTACCACGGCAGGGCCTTCGGCACCGTCGGCATCACCGGCAACCGGGGCTGGTCGGCGAGCTCGCTCTCGCCGGTGAAGGTCAGCTACGTGCACGGCGGCTACCCGTACCGCAGCCCGTTCGGGCACCTCTCGGGCGAGGACTACATCGCCGCGTGCGCCGACGATCTGCGCGACGTCCTGCAGACCACCACCTCCGGCGACGTCGCGGCGATGATCGTCGAGCCGATCCAGGGAGTCGGCGGGTTCGCCACCCCGCCCGACGGGCTGTTCGCCTCCTTCAAGGAGATCCTGGACGAGCACGGAATCCTGCTGATCTCCGACGAGGTGCAGACCGGCTGGGGCCGCACCGGTGAGCACTTCTGGGGCATGGACGCCCACGGCATGAAGCCCGACATCATGACCTTCGCGAAGGGCGTCGGCAACGGCCTCGCCATCGGCGGCGTGATCGCGCGCGGCGAGGTGATGGACTGTCTTCGGGCGAACTCGATCTCCACCTTCGGCGGCAACCCGGTCGCCACCGCGGCCGCCAAGGCCACTGTGGACTATCTGCTCGCGAACGACCTGCAGGGCAACGCCGCCAAGCTCGGCGACCGGTTGCTGTCCGGGCTGCGCGAGCTCGGCCAGGGCACCGGGATCGTCGGTGACGTCCGCGGCAAGGGCCTGATGATCGGCGTCGAACTGGTGCGGCCTGGCGGGAGAGAACCGAACCCGCCCGCAGCCGCGGCCGTGCTGGAGGAGACCCGGAGCCGGGGACTGCTCGTGGGCAAGGGCGGACTGCACAACAACGTCATCCGCCTCGCCCCGCCGATGACGCTCACCGCCGACGAGGCCGGACAGGCACTGGAGATCCTCGGCGAGGCCATCACCGCCGCCGACGGCAGCTGACGAAAGAGAGCTCGCGTGACCAACCGCATCAGCCACTGGATCGACGGCAAGAACTGGGCCGGGGTCGCGCAACGGACCGGGGAGGTGTTCGACCCCGCCACCGGCGAGGTCCGCGCCCGCGTGGACTTCGCCGGTGACGGGCAGATCGCCGAGGCCGTGGCCGCCGCGGCGACGGCGTTTCCCGGCTGGCGCGACACCTCGCTCGCCGCGCGCACCACGATCATGTTCGCGTTCCGGGAACTGCTGGCCGCGCGCAAGGACGAGCTCGCCGCCATCGTCACCAGTGAGCACGGCAAGGTGCTCTCCGACGCCGGGGGCGAGGTGCAGCGGGCGCTGGAGAACGTCGAGTACGCCTGCGGCGCCCCGCAGCTGCTCAAGGGCGGCTACAGCGAGAACGCCTCGCGCGGCGTGGACGTCTACTCGATGCCCCAGCCGCTCGGCGTCGTCGGCGTGATCTCGCCGTTCAACTTCCCCGCGATGGTGCCGTTGTGGTTCATTCCCAACGCCATCGCGAGCGGCAACACCGTGGTGCTCAAGCCGAGTGAGAAGGACCCGTCGGCGGCCAACTTCATCGCCGAGCTCTTCGCCGAGGCCGGGCTGCCCAGCGGCGTGCTCAACGTGCTACACGGCGACAAGGAGGCGGTCGACGGGCTGCTGACCCATCCCGACGTCAAGGCGATCTCGTTCGTCGGCTCCACGCCGATCGCGCGCTACGTCTACGAGACCGGCACGGCGGCCGGCAAGCGCGTGCAGGCGCTCGGCGGGGCGAAGAACCACATGGTCGTGCTGCCCGACGCCGACCTTGACCTCGCCGCGGACGCCGCGGTGTCGGCGGGCTTCGGCTCGGCGGGGGAGCGGTGCATGGCGGTGTCGGTGGTCGTGGCCGTCGACCCCGTTGGCGACGAGCTCGTGAGCAAGGTCACCGAGCGGATGACGAAGCTGCGCGTCGGCGACGGCCGCAGTCCCGAGTCCGAGATGGGACCACTGGTCACCGCGGCCCACCGCGAGCGCGTGACGTCCTACCTCGACGCGGGCGTCGAGGCGGGCGCGAGCCTCGTCGTCGACGGCAGGGGCGTCACCGGCGGCGAGGGCGGGTTCTGGCTCGGCCCGACGCTGTTCGACCACGTCGAGCCCGGCATGTCCGTCTACGCCGACGAGATCTTCGGTCCCGTGCTGTGCGTGCTCCGCGCGTCCAGCTACGACGCCGCGCTCGAGCTGGTCAACGCCAACCCCTACGGCAACGGCACGGCGATCTTCACCAACGACGGCGGCGCGTCACGGCGCTTCCAGAACGAGGTCGAGGTGGGCATGGTCGGCGTCAACGTGCCGATCCCGGTGCCGGTGAGCTACTACTCGTTCGGCGGGTGGAAGAACTCGCTGTTCGGCGACAGCCACGCCTACGGGCCGGAGGGCTTCCACTTCTTCACCCGCACCAAGGTCGTCACCTCACGCTGGCTCGATCCCTCCCACGGCGGCGTCAACCTCGGCTTCCCGCGCAACGTGTAGCGGGCCACGCGGCGGCGCACCGTAAACTCGTGGTCTACAGGCGGCGAGAGGAGGTGCTGGTGCCCAGCGCGGACGAGCGGCGGTTCGAGGTACTGCGTGCCATCGTGGCCGACTACGTGTCCAACCAGGAGCCCGTCGGCTCCAAGGCGCTGGTCGACCGGCACAACCTCGGTGTGTCCAGCGCCACTGTGCGCAACGACATGGCGACGCTGGAAGAGGACGGCTACATCACGCAGCCGCACACCAGCGCGGGCCGCATCCCCACGGACAAGGGCTACCGGCTCTTCGTCGACCGGCTCTCCGAGATCAAGCCGCTCTCGCCCGCCGAGCGCAAGGCGATCCGGCAGTTCCTCGAGGGCGCGATCGACCTCGACGACGTGCTGCGGCGCTCGGTGCGGCTGCTCGCGCAGCTGACCCGCCAGGTCGCGGTGGTGCAGTACCCGACGCTGACCACCTCCACGCTGCGCCACGTCGAGGTCGTGCCGCTGACCCCGGCCCGCCTGATGCTCGTGCTGATCACCGACACCGGCAGGGTCGACCAGCGCACCGTGGATCTCGGCGACGTGATCACCGAGGAGTCCGTGGCGAGGCTGCGCGACGTCCTCAACGGCACGCTCGCCGGACACCGCCTCGTCGACGCCGCCGCGAAGGTCGCCGAGCTGCCCGACGCGAGCCCCGGCGAGCTGCGCGACGTCATGACCCGCGTGTGCACGGTGCTGGTCGAGTCGCTGGTCGAACACCCCGAGGAGCGGCTCGTCCTCGGCGGCACGGCCAATCTCACCCGCAACGTCGCGGACTTCCCCGGCTCGCTGCGGCAGGTGCTCGAGGCGCTGGAAGAACAGGTGGTGGTGCTCAAACTGCTCGCCGCCGCCCGCAACCCCGGTGCCATCGCGGTGAGCATCGGCGAGGAGAATGAGGACGAGCAGATGCGGAGCACCTCGATCGTCTCGATCGGGTACGGCTCCGACCAGCTGCTGCTGGGGGGTATGGGTGTGGTCGGTCCTACCAGGATGGACTACCCGGGGACGATCGCCGCGGTGCGCGCGGTGGCCAACTACGTGGGCCAGATCCTGTCCGGCAAATAGCCGGCGCGTTGTGGTTCGTTACTAGGAGGACGTCAAAACGGTGGCGAGGGACTACTACGGCACTCTGGGAGTGCCGAAGAACGCGTCCGATCAGGAGATCAAGCGCGCGTACCGCAAGCTCGCGCGGGAGCTGCACCCCGACGTCAACCCGTCCGAGGACGCGCAGCACAAGTTCGGTGAGGTCACCACCGCGTACGAGGTTCTCTCCGACCCGCAGAAGCGCAAGATCGTCGACCTCGGTGGCGACCCGATGGACAACGGCGCCGGCCGCGGCGGTGGCGGCGACCCGTTCGCGGGCTTCGGCGGTCTCGGCGACATCATGGACGCCTTCTTCGGCGCGGCCGCCGGTGGCGGGCGTGGGCGGGGCCCGCGCAGCCGCGTGCAGCCCGGGTCCGACGCGCTGATCCGGCTCAGCCTCTCGCTCGAGGAGTGCGCCACCGGTGTCGACAAGGAGATCGCCGTCGATACCGCGATCCTCTGTGACCGCTGCCGGGGCGGCGGCTCCGCCGACGGCGGCTCGGTCAAGACCTGCGACACCTGCAACGGCCAGGGCGAGATCCAGTCCGTGCAGCGCTCGTTCCTTGGACAGGTCGTCACGGCCCGCCCGTGCCCGGTGTGCCGCGGCTTCGGCGAGGTCATCACCGACCCCTGTCAGCAGTGCGGCGGCGACGGCCGGGTCCGCGCCCGCCGCAACGTCACCGCCAAGGTCCCGCCCGGTGTCGGCGACGGCATGCGCATCCGCCTCTCCGGCCAGGGCGAGGTCGGCGCCGGCGGCGGCCCGGCTGGCGACCTCTACGTCGAGATCGACGAGGAGCCGCACGACGTCTTCGTCCGCCAGGGCAACGACCTGCACTGCCACCTGCGCATCCCCATGACCAGCGCCGCACTCGGCGCCGTCGTGCCGCTGGAGACGCTGATCGACGGCGAGCATGAGATCGACATCGAGCCCGGCACCCAGCCGGCCACCGAGCTCGTGCTGCCCGGCAAGGGCATGCCGAGGCTGCGCTCGTCCGGCCGCGTCGACGGCAGGGGCGACCTGCACGTCCACGTCGACGTCGTGGTGCCCACCAAGCTCGACGACGAGCAGTCGACGCTGCTGCGCGAGCTGGCCCAGCTGCGCGGCGAGGAGGCCCCGACCCTCGCGGGCAACGGCTCCAAGCACGGCGGCCTGTTCTCCAAGCTGCGCGCCAAGAGCCGGTGACGGAGACGACGCCACCCGTTTTCCTGGTCGACCGGCTGCCCGAGGGCGGTCCAGCCGTCCTCGACGGCGAGGAGGCACGGCACGCCGTCACCGTCCGCCGTACCAGGCCGGGGGAGCGGCTCACGCTCTCCGACGGCTGCGGCGGCGTCGCCGACTGCGTCGTCGACGGCGTGCACCCCGGCCGGGAGCCGTGGCTGGAGCTCACCATCGAGGCGCGCCGCGACGAGCCGGAACCGGCACTGCGCGTCACCATCGTGCAGGCACTGGCGAAGGGCGACCGGGGTGAGCTGGCCGTCGAGCTGGCGACCGAGGCCGGAGCCGACGCCGTGTTGCCGTGGCGCGCCGCCCGCAGCATCGCGCGCTGGGACGAGGGTCCCCGGGGCGAGAAGGCGCTCGCCCGCTGGCGCGGCACCGCCCGCTCCGCCGCCAAGCAGGCCCGCCGCGGCCGGGTCCCCGAGGTCGGCGACCCCGTGAGCACCGCGCAGCTCGCTGCGCTGCTCGCCTCCGCCGACGGCGCCTACGTCCTCGAGGCGGGCGCCGAGCACACGCTGGCCGCGACAACCCTTCCGCAGCAAGGGAATCTCTACCTCGTCGTCGGGCCCGAGGGCGGTATCACCGCCGAGGAGCTCGCCGCGCTGCGCGACGCGGGCGCCGTCGAGGTGCGGCTCGGCCCCACCGTGCTGCGTACCTCCACGGCGGGCGCTGTTGCTCTCGGTGCGCTCGGTGCCCTGACCGCACGCTGGCGATAGCCCGAACGGACGCGGGTAATTCGCCCCACGCCACTAATTCGTTGGTTTTCCCAGTCAGTCCTGGCGCAGCTCACCGCGCAACCGTTACCCTCGTTAACGATCGGCCAACACGAATGGACGCAGGCCGGAGACTCCGCCGGACACCTCCCCCCTCGGTCCGGCGGCGCCGCGGTGGCGAGTGGAGCGACCCCCAGGCTTCACCGCCCCGCGGCACCCTAGCCTCCACCTCTGACAGAAATTCTCCCCTCACCGCGCTTCGTGGTCGGTCGATCTTCGCTGTCGGAGCAAGGCGCTAAGGTGCGGGCATGAGCGACGCCGACACGCTGTTCGAGCGGATCATCGCCAGGGAGATCCCGGCCGAGATCGTGCACGAGACCGAGACGACGCTGGCCTTCCGCGACATCAATCCCCAGGCCAGCACCCACGTGCTCGTCGTGCCGAAGAAGCGCTACCGCAACGTCGCCGAACTGGCGTCGGCCGACCCGCGGCTGCTCGCCGACGTGATCGGCACCGCGGCCGAGGTCGCCAAGCTCGAAGGGCTCACCCAGGGCGGGTACCGGGTCGTCTTCAACACCGACTCCGACGCAGGTCAGACCGTGTTTCACGTGCACGCACACGTGCTCGGCGGGGAACAGCTCGGGCACTTCGGGCGTTACTCCGGTGAGGCCGGGTAATCTACCTGCCCTGACGTGGCGGTGCCGTTAGCATCGACATGACAGCCCGCACCATCCGAGTGGCACGTACGTGCAGAAAGCAGGCCAGAGGCCACGTGGCCGGAACCGTTCCGCAGCAACCAGCAGACTCCGCAGCGCAAGCAGCGCAACAAGCTCAGTCGGCCCAGTCGAAGTTCCCGATTCCCGACGCCGCCGCGCTCGTTCTGCTCGGCTCACGTGACGAGAACCTCCGCGCCGCGGAAGACCTCCTCGATGCCGACGTGCACGTCAGGGGCAACGAGGTCACGCTCACCGGCGCTCCGGCCGACGTCGCCTTCGCCGAGCGGGTCTTCGCCGAGCTCGTGACCCTCGCGACCAAGGGGCAGCAGGTCGGTCCCGACACCGTGCGCCGCACCGTGGGGATGCTCTCCACCGGCACCTCGGAGTCGCCGGCCGAGGTCCTGAGCATGGACATCCTCTCGCGCCGCGGCCGCACCATCCGCCCCAAGACGCTGAACCAGAAGCGCTACGTCGACGCCATCGACAAGCACACCATCGTCTTCGGCATCGGGCCCGCGGGTACCGGCAAGACCTACCTCGCCATGGCCAAGGCCGTGCAGGCGTTGCAGGCCAAGCAGGTCAACCGCATCATCCTCACCAGGCCGGCCGTCGAGGCGGGGGAGCGGCTCGGGTTCCTGCCCGGCACGCTGTACGAGAAGATCGATCCATACCTGCGGCCGCTGTACGACGCGCTGCACGACATGGTCGACCCCGAGTCGATCCCGCGGCTGATGCAGGCGGGCACGATCGAGATCGCGCCGCTGGCCTACATGCGCGGTCGCACCCTCAACGACGCGTTCATCATCCTCGACGAGGCGCAGAACACCACGCCCGAGCAGATGAAGATGTTCCTGACGCGCCTCGGTTTCGGTTCGCAGGTCGTGGTCACGGGCGACATCACGCAGGTCGACCTGCCCAGTGGGCAGCGCAGCGGCCTGCGCATCGTGCGCGACATCCTCGAGGGCGTCGACGACCTGCACTTCGCCTCGCTCACAAGCCAGGACGTGGTGCGGCACAAGCTGGTCGGCGACATCGTCGACGCCTACGAGAAGTGGCAGGCGGGCCAGGACGCCGCCGCGGGCAACGGAAAGGCCGTCGGCGGGCGATGAGCATCGACGAGCGCAGCGAGAAAATGCTCCGACGGGCACAGAGCACTCGTGCCTCACGGGAGTTCTTGCCGGATGAGGCACGAAGGAGGCAAGAACTCCCGTGAGCATCGAGATTGCCAACGAATCCGGTGTCGGGGTCGACGAGACCTCCATCGTGGCGGCGGCCCGGTTCGCGCTGGAGCGCATGGAGGTCAGCCCGCTCGCCGAACTGTCGGTGCTGCTGGTGACGCTCGAGGTCATGGAGGACCTCCACGAGCGCTGGATGGACCTGCCGGGCCCCACCGACGTCATGTCGTTTCCCATGGACGAGCTGGAGTCCACGCGGCGCCCCGACGCGCCGGAGTCCTCCGTCGCGTTGCTGGGTGACATCGTGCTGTGCCCGGCCTTCGCCAGGGACCAGGCGCGCACCGCGGGGCACTCCCTCATGGAGGAGCTGCACCTGCTCACCGTGCACGGGGTGCTGCACCTGCTCGGCTACGACCACGCCGAACCCGCCGAGGAGCGGGAGATGTTCGGTCTGCAGAAGCGTATCCTCGCCGACTTCCGCGCCGCCGCGCTCGCCGCGGACCGCCGCGACGTCCAGCGCACCAACGACGACCGTCTGCTCGGGGCGGCCGGGCTAGACGGAGGGACCGAACAGGAGACCCCGTGACCAGTTCCGCCGTTCTACTGGTCATCGCCGCACTGCTGGTGCTGCTCGGTGGCGTCTTCGCGGCCGCCGACGCCGCGGTGAGCACCGTCTCCCAGGCGCGGGTCGAGGGTCTGATCCGGATGGGGCGCGTCGGGTCCCGCCAGCTGCTCGCCGTGATCGGTGAGCGCAGCAGGCACATCAACCTGCTCCTGCTGCTGCGGATGGGCTGCGAGCTCACCGCCACGGTGCTCGTGACCATCGTGAGCCTGCGCTGGTTCCAGCCGGTGGTGCTCGCCGTGCTCGCCGCGGGCCTGATCATGGTGCTCGTGAGCTACGTGCTCGTCGGTGTCGGCCCGCGCACGGTCGGCAGGCAGCACCCGTACCGCGTCGGCACGTTCGTGGCCGGTCCCGTGCGCGTGCTCGGCACCGTGCTCGGCCCGCTGAGCAGGCTGCTCATCGTGCTCGGCAACGCGATCACGCCGGGCAAGGGCTTCCGCGAGGGCCCGTTCACCACCGAGACCGAGCTGCGCGAGCTCGTCGACCTCGCCGGTGAGCGCGGCGTCGTCGGCACCGACGAGCGCGAGATGATCCACTCGGTGTTCGAGCTGGGCGACACCGTCGCGCGTGAGGTGATGGTGCCGCGCACCGAGCTCGTCTGGATCGAGCAGGGCAAGACCGTGCGGCAGGCGCTCGCCCTGTCCATCCGAACCGGGTTCACCCGGCTGCCCGTGATCGGCGAGTCGGTGGACGACATCGTCGGCGTGGTCAACCTCAAGGACCTGGCCAGCGCGTCGATGGCGGAGGGCGGCACCGGGCGCAGGGTGAGCGAGCTGATGACCCCGGCCAACTTCGTGCCCGACTCCAAGCGGCTCGACAGTCTCCTGAAGGAGATGCAGGTGTCGCGCCACCACCTCGCGATCGCCGTCGACGAGTACGGCGGCACCGCGGGACTGCTGACGATCGAGGACATCCTGGAGGAGATCGTCGGCGAGATCACCGACGAGTCCGACACCGGCGAACGCCCGCCCGTCGAGCACATCGACGAGCACGTGGTGCGCGTGTCGGCCCGCCTTGGCATCGACGACCTCGGCGAGCTGTTCCACGTCGACCTCTCCGACCACGACGTGGAGACCGTCGGCGGGCTGCTCGCGCAGCGCCTCGGCCGCGTCCCGCTGCCGGGCGCGGAGGCCGAGGTCGAGGGCCTGCGGCTCCGGGCCGAGGGCGGCAAGGACCGGCGAGGCAGGATGCGGATCACCACCGTCGTGGCGAGGCCCGTCGACGAGGACTGGGCGCCCCCGCGCCAGAACGGAAACGAAGAGCGCGATAGGAGCGTCGAACATGCCTGACCTGGACCCGGAGGACGAGAAGATCGTCATCCTCGCCCGATCCGCACGGGCTCGCACCCAGGCCAAGGAAGGCGCCGCCGTGCGCGACACCGATGGCCGCACCTACGCCGCGACGACCGTCGACCTGCCCTCGTTCAAGCTCACCGCGCTGCAGGCCGCCGTCGCCGCCGCCGTGTCCAGCGGGGCGGAGGGGCTCGAGGCCGCGGCAGTCGTCACCAACGACCCGCTGGTCAAGGGCGCGTCCGTGCACGCCGTGCGCGACCTCGCCGCCGAGGCGCCGATTCTGCGGGCCGACTCCGAGGGAACCGTGCAGGAGATCATTTCGTGACCGAACAACACCGGTCCGGGTTCGCCTGTTTCGTCGGCAGGCCCAACGCGGGCAAGTCGACGCTCACGAACGCGCTCGTCGGGACCAAGATCGCGATCACCTCGAGCAAGCCGCAGACCACGAGGCACGCGATCCGGGGCATCGTGCACCGCGACGACGCGCAGCTGATCATCGTCGACACTCCCGGTCTGCACCGGCCGCGCACGCTGCTCGGCCAGCGGCTCAACGACGTCGTGCGCTCGACGTGGTCCGAAGTGGACGTCGTCGGTTTCTGTGTGCCCGCCAACGAGAAGGTGGGTCCCGGCGACCGCTACATCGCCGCGGAGCTCGCCAAGATCGCCAGGCGCACGCCGGTGGTCGGCATCGTCACCAAGACCGACCTGGTCTCTCCCGACCGTGTCGCCGAGCAGCTCGTGGCACTGCAGGACGTCCTGGAGTTCGCCGACCTCGTGCCGGTGTCCGCAGTGGACGGTTACCAGGTGAGCACGCTCTCCGACGTACTGGTGAGCAGGCTGCCGGAGGGGCCGCAGCTCTACCCCGGCGGTGACCTCACCGACGAGCCCGAGGTCACGCTGGTCGCCGAGCTCATCCGCGAGGCCGCGCTGGAGGGTGTGCGCGACGAGCTGCCGCACTCGATCGCGGTGACCGTCGAGGAGATGATCCCGCGCGAGGGCCGTGACGACCTCATCGACATCTACGCCCACGTCTTCGTCGAGCGCCCGAGTCAGAAGGGCATCGTGCTCGGTCACCAGGGCGCCAGGCTCAAGCAGGTCGGCGCCGACGCGCGCAGGCACATCGAGGCGCTGCTGGGCTCGAAGGTGTACCTCGACCTGCACGTCAAGGTCGCCAAGGACTGGCAGCGCGACCCGAAGCAACTGGGCCGCCTCGGCTTCTGAGCCGCCGGTCCGTGGGACCATGGGCAGGTGAGTCTGTATCGGGACACCGGCGTGGTGCTGCGGCTGCACAAGCTCGGTGAGGCCGACCGCATCGTCACGATGCTCAGCCGGCGGCACGGCAAGGTCCGTGCGGTCGCCAAGGGCGTCCGGCGCACCACGTCGCGGTTCGGTGCCCGGCTCGAACCGTTCAACCACGTCGACACGCAGTTCTACACGGGCCGCACGCTCGACGTCATCACGCAGGTCGAGACGATCGACGCGTTCGCGCTGCCGATCGTCGGTGACTACCAGCGCTACACCTCGGCGGTCGCGATCACCGAGACCGCCGACCGGCTCACCGCCGAGGAGGGCGAGCCCGCGCTCAAGCTGTATCTGCTGGTCGTGGGCGCACTGCGGGCGCTGGCGGACGGGCAGCGGGACTCGTCGCTGGTGCTCGACGCCTTCTTCCTGAGAGCGATGGCGTTCGCGGGCTGGGAGCCCGCCATCACGGAGTGTGCCCGGTGCGGCGAGCCCGGCCCGCACCACGCGTTCAACGTTCAGGCAGGCGGCTCGCTGTGCGGCCGGTGCCGCACGCCCGGTTCGGTGCATCCCGCTCCCGAGGTGCTGGTCCTGCTGGCCGCGCTGCTGCACGGCGACTGGCCGGTGGCAGAGGGATCGCTCGCGGGCGCGCGCCGCGACGCGAGCGGGCTGGTCGCGGCGCACCTGCAGTGGCATCTGGAGCGTCAGCTGCGCTCGCTGCCCTTCGTCGAACGCCGTGCCCGCGAGGCTCCGATCACCGGCGCGTTAGGGTCGGACGCGATGTCGGGCGACACGGAGGTGACAGGTGCGGCGCAGGGGACGCGAGGAAGCGGCGTCACTGAAGGCGTTCCAGGAGGTCCGGGCGCCTGACCCGCACCCGTCCGGCGATCGCCCGCCGCGGATCCCGGCCGAGCTGGTGCCCAACCACGTCGCGCTGGTGATGGACGGCAACGGCCGGTGGGCCAACCAGCGCGGACTGCCCCGGATCGAGGGTCACAAGCGCGGTGAGGCCGTGATGATCGACGTGGCCAGCGGCGCCGTCGAGCTGGGCGTGAAGTGGTTGTCGGTCTACGCCTTCTCCACCGAGAACTGGAAGCGCAGCCCCGACGAGGTGCGCTTTCTCATGGGCTTCAACCGCGACACCATCCGCCGTCAGGTCGACTACCTCGGCTCCATCGGCGTGCGGATCCGCTGGGCGGGCCGCACGCCGAAGCTGTGGCGCAGCGTGATCAAGGAGCTGCAGGCCGCGGAGGAGAAGACCAAGCACAACACGCTGCTCAACATGACGATGTGCGTGAACTACGGCGGCAGGGCCGAGATCGGCGACGCGGCCAGGCGCATCGCCAAGCTCGTCGCCGCGGGCGAGCTCAACCCGGACAAAGTGGACGAGCGCACACTCGCGAAGTACCTGTACCAGCCCGAGATGCCGGACGTGGACCTGTTCCTACGGCCCTCCGGCGAGCTGCGGACGTCGAACTTCCTGCTGTGGCAGTCGGCCTACGCCGAGTTCGTCTTCCAGGACACGCTCTTTCCCGACTTCGACCGACGCAAGCTGTGGCAGGCGTGCCTGGAGTACGCCAAGCGCGATCGCCGCTTCGGCGGCGCCGTGGACGCCGCCACGAAGGGAGCCAAGGCATGACGACCGAGGCAGCTGACACCGCGGAACTGCTCACGTCGGCGAAACAGGCGCTGGAGACCTATCTCGAGGTCCGCGTCGACGACGACGGCACGCTCACGTTCGCGCACTCCGACGTGCCGTGCGTGGTACAGGCCATGCGCCTGGCCGACGGGCTGGCCGTGCTGAGCCTGACCTGCGTGGTGGGCTGGGATCTGCCCGACGACGCCGCGCTCGCCGCCGCGGTCGCCGAACGCGCCGGACAGGGCCTGTTCGGCACGCTCGGGATCGTCCACTCCGAACGCGGAGTGGACCTGACGCTGCGCTACGCGTTCCCCGCACAGGGCCTCGACGTCGCTCCGCTGGGCACGCTGCTGATGCTCGTGGTGTCCACCGCGTCGCAGGTGCGCACCGAACTACTCGGCTAGTGGGCGAGACCGCGCCCACCCGGCCGGAGCGGCGGCTGCGCATCACCTCGGTCGAGGTGCTGTGCGTGGTGCTGCTGGTCGCGATCCTCGGTCAGTCGTGGCTGCAGTCGGTGTTCGACTCGCCCGCGCTGCGCACGGGCGCGACCGTGTTCGTGGCGGTGTGCGTGCAGGCATTGCCGTTCCTGGTGCTCGGCGTGCTGATCAGCGGAGCCATCGCGGCGTTCGTGCCCGCCAGGGTGCTGCACAGGGTCCTGCCGCGCCGCGAGAGCGCGGCCGTGGGCGTCGCCGGGGTCTCCGGCGTCGCGCTCGCGGGGTGTGAGTGCGCGTCGGTGCCGGTGGCGCGCAGGCTCATCGGCCAGGGCGTCGCCCCGGCGGCGGCGCTGACGTTCCTGCTCGCCGCGCCCGCGGTGAACCCGGTGGTGATCGTGTCCACCGCCGTCGCGTTCCCCGGCGAGCCGGGCATGGTGCTGGCGCGCTTCGTCGGCTCCCTGTTCACCGCGATGATCATGGGCTGGCTGTGGATTCGCTGGGGCAAGCTCGAGTGGATCGCCGAGCGGGCGCTGCGCAGGCTGCCCGAGGTCGAGGGCCGCGATCGGTGGAAGACCTTCGCCGAGACGGCACGTGCCGACCTGGTGGACGCGGGCGGGTTCCTCGTGCTCGGCGCTCTGGTGTCGGCCGCGCTGGGCGTGCTCGTGCCGGGGGAGTGGTTCGGCGCGCTCGGCGACCAGCTGGTGCTGGGGATCCTCGTGATGGCGATCCTGGCCGTGGTGCTGTCGCTGTGCAGTGAGGCCGACGCGTTCGTCGCGGCGTCGCTGTCGGCGCTGCCGTTGCTGCCGAGGCTCGTGTTCCTCGTCGTGGGCCCCGCGGTGGACCTGAAGCTGTTCGCGCTGCAGGCGGGCACGTTCGGCAGGCCGTTCGCACTGCGGTTCGCGCCGGCGACGTTCGTGGTGTCGGTGGTCTGCGGGGTCGTGGCAGGGCTGCTCTTCCTCGGAGGTGCGCGGTGAGGCGCGAGACGCAGAACATCCTGCTGTTGCTGCTGGGCGGCGCGCTGCTGAAGATCGCGCTCACCGGCGACTACCTGCGCTACGTCAAACCGGCGCACCAGCCGTGGTTGCTCGGAGCGGGCGCGGTGACGGTGCTGCTCGGCGCCGTCGCGATCGTGCGCGACGTGCTCGCCGCGCGGGAGCGGCCAGGCACGCTGCTGCCCGGACACGAGCACGATCACCCGGCGCGCTCGGCGTGGTTGCTGATGGTGCCGGTGCTGGCGGTGTTCCTCGTGGCGCCGCCCGCGCTCGGCTCGGACTCGGTGACCCGCACGCGATCCGGCTCGACGGCGGGTTTCGCGTCGGCGTCGTTCCCGCCGCTGCCGCCGGGCGACCCGCTGCGGATGACGCTCACCGACTTCGTCAGCAGGGCGGGCTGGGACGAGGCGGGCTCGGTCGACGGACGACGGGTGACGCTGACGGGCTTCGTGGTGCACAACGAGGGCGAGACGTGGCTGGCCCGGATGGTGATCGGCTGCTGCGCCGCCGACGGCTATCCGGTGCAGGTCCAGCTCGACGGCGACCAGGCGGACGAGCTGGCCGCGGACACCTGGCTGGAGGTGACGGGCGAGGTCGTGCCGGACGTGAACACGGCCGAGGCCGGGTACGTCCCCGAGTTCACCGTGGGGACCCTGCGCCAGGTCCCGGCGCCGCGCGATCCCTACGAGTACTGAGCGGCGCCGACCGCGCCGCTCAGCCGCCGTTGCGCTGCGCGCACGCCGAGCAGGTGCCCACGATCTCGATGGTGTGGCTGATGTCCGAGAAACCGTTGCCCGAGGCGATCTTCTCCGCCCACCGCTCCACGGCGGGGCCCTCCACCTCGACGGTGAAGCCGCAGTGGCGGCACACCAGGTGATGGTGGTGGTGCTCGGAGCAGCGCCGGTACAGCGCCTCGCCGGAGTCGGTGCGCAGGACGTCGATCTCGTCGGCGTCCGACAGCGACTGCAACGTCCGGTACACGGTCGTCAGCCCAATGCCCTCGCCGCGTTTGCGCAGCTCGTCGTAGAGCTCCTGCGCCGAGCGGAAGTCGTCGATCTCGGTGAGCAGCTCGACGACCGCGGCTCGCTGCTTGGTCGCCCTGCGCCCCGGCATCGGCGCGGGCCCGCGAGTCGCGGATGTCATGCCTGGTCCTCCTGCACGTGTGCGACGGCGTCGATCACGATATGCGCCAGGTGATCGTCCACCAGCCGGTACACGACCTCCCTGCCCCTGCGCTCGCCGTGGACGACGCCCGCGGCCTTGAGCACGCGCAGGTGCTGGCTGATCAGCGGCTGGGCGACGTCGAGGACGTCGACGAGCTCGTGCACGCACCGGTCGGCCTCGCGCAGCTGCAGCACGATCGCGATCCGCACGGGCGCCGCGAGGGCACGCAGCAGCTCTCCCGCGTCGGCGAGCGTCGTCGCGGGCAGCACCGGGACGGGGGGCTGGTTCTCGCGCACCGGCGAGTGGTCGTGCCGTTCGGCGCCGCCGGGTACGTCCGAGGGCGCCGCGTTCGGACTCGCCGTCGCCATGTGGATCTCCAGCCTTCGGTCGTCTCGGGTGATCACCTGATGCCCTCCCATCCTAGTGCGCCTGGGAGAGTGACCCTCAGCCTCGCGATCGGCGAGCCGGATTCGGTGCCTGGGACTCTCCCACTGCTCCGTTCAGGTGATTTGGGGTGCCGAATTGCCCGGTTCCGCCGTCTACATGAGCAAAGGTGAAACGCTGTCGCGTTGATTCGGGCTGAGGGGACACATGAGCCGTTTCGTGACCACGCTGGTCGTCTGTGGTGCCGTGCTGGTGGCGGCCGCTCCGGGAGTGGCGCTGGGGCAGGAGCCGCCGGACGCCGTCGACGAGAATTCCGGACCGGTGGCCTTCGCCAACGTCGCTTCCATGCGCATCGACGGCGACGGTCAGAGCGGCGCTGGCGGTTCCGTGATCACCGAGACGCAGCGCTCACCGCTGTTGCCCGGCACCTCGACGCTGGCCCAGACGCGCTCCGCGCTGCCGGCCACCGACGGCGAGCGCGAGGCGGCGGGGCCCAACTACCTGCTGGGCTTCGGCGCGGACAGCGAGGTGCCCGAGGGCGTCTCGCCCCGTGAGCACGCCGTCACCGCCACGCTGCGGGACACGACGGTGCCCACCGCGACGGCCGAGGCCACCTTCGCGCTCAACGACCTCTCCTCCGACACCCCCGTGGTGGCCGTCGAGGGCGCGCGCAGCACGGTCGAGTGCGCGACCCCGGACGCCCCGCGCGCCGAGACCACCGCGGAGCGGCTCCTGCTCCTCGACGAGAACGGCGAGCTCAGTCCCGTGGAGCCGCCGAGCGGCGACGAGCCGGTGACGCGCACCGGCCTGCGGTTCGGCGCGCCCATCGAGGTCGAGGGCGCCGATCCCGGGAAGACCGTGTCCGACGTCGTGCTCAGCAAGGTGAGCTCGTTCGACCAGCTCGTGCGCCAGGACCAGTGGCGCGACGGTGACGTGACCACCGCCGCGGGCTGGCAGGTGGAGATCGTCTCCCACGTGAAGGACGCCGAGGGCGCGGATCTGCGCGAGGTGACCACCCGGTTCGTGCTCGGCGGGGTCAGCTGCTCGCTGCCCGCCGGCTTCGAGGCCGTGACGCCCGGCGGCGGCGAGCAGGAGCCCGCCCGTCCGCAGGTGCCCGTGAAGATCCCGGCAGGCGTGCAGGCCGCGCCGTCCTCGAGTGCCGAGCCGCTCGGCTGGGCGCTCGTCGGCGGGGGCGTCGTGCTCGGCGCCGCGGCGCTGCTGCTCGTCACGCGCCGCAGGCAGGCGGGCTCCGCCGCGGACGACGCGTGACGGTGCGCCGCCGCGGCGTGCTCGCCGCCGTCCTCGGGGTACTCGCTGTCGCTGCCGTGGCCGCGGGCGTCGTCGTGCTCACGGGCGGCGACGAACCGGTCGCCGCGCCGCCTCCCGTCTCCACGACGGCCGCGCCGCCTCCGCTGACGTCGACGTCGGTGTCGCCGGTGGAGCTGCGGCCGCAGTCCTCGGCCGCACCCGCTCCGCGCGTGGCGCCCCAGCAGCCCGGCACGGTCCGGCTGGCCGAGGGCGGCACGGCGACGCTCGTGCGCAAGGAGGTGACTCCGGACGGCACCCTGCCGATCCCGGACGGCCTCGACGAGGCCACGTGGTGGGGCGCCGAGCTCGGCGCCCCGCAGGGAGTCGCGCTGCTGTCGGGCCACGTCAACTGGGACGGGCGGACAGGGCCGTTCGACGAGCTGTGGCGTTCGCGCGCGGGCCAGGACGTCACCGTGGTCGACGTCGGAGGGGACCGCTGGGTCTACCGCGTCACCGACGTGGTGACGCTGCACAAGAACGACCTGCCCGCGCACGCGGAGCGGCTGTTCGACCAGGGTGGTGAGCACCGGCTCGTCCTCGTCACGTGCGGTGGCGACTACGTGGGCGGCACGGACGGTTACGAGGACAACCGGATCGTCGTCGCGGAGCTCGTCACCCGTCCGTGAACGCCGCATCCCCAGGGACGAGGGACCCGGCACGAGGGCTACGCTGGTAGCTCACTGTCATAGCCCAAATCCGCATGCCCCGGAGCGTTGAGTGCCCGCCAACACCATCGAGACCGTCGTCAATCTGTGCAAGCGTCGTGGCTTCGTCTTCCCCTCGGGAGAGATCTACGGCGGTACCCGGTCGGCGTGGGACTACGGGCCGCTCGGCGTGGAGCTCAAGGACAACATCAAGCGCCAGTGGTGGAAGACCATGGTGCAGAACCGGGACGACGTCGTCGGCCTGGACTCGTCGGTGATCCTGCCGCGCCAGGTGTGGGTCGCCTCCGGGCACGTGAACGCGTTCAACGACCCGCTCGTCGAGTGCCTCGCCTGCCACCGCCGGTTCCGCTCCGACCAGCTCGCCGAGGAGTACGCCGAGCGCACGGGCACCCCGGTGAACGAGGAGGACCTCTCCGAGGTCCCGTGCCCGAACTGCGGCAACCGTGGCCAGTACACCGAGCCGCGCGAGTTCAACATGATGCTCAAGACCTTCCTCGGCCCGGTGGAGTCCGACGAGGGCCTGCACTACCTGCGCCCCGAGACCGCGCAGGGCATCTTCGTGAACTTCCTGAACGTGCAGACCACGTCGCGCAAGAAGCCGCCGTTCGGCATCGGCCAGATCGGCAAGTCCTTCCGCAACGAGATCACGCCGGGCAACTTCATCTTCCGCACGCGTGAGTTCGAGCAGATGGAGATGGAGTTCTTCGTCGAGCCGGGCGAGGACGAGACGTGGCACCAGTACTGGATCGACCTCCGCATGGACTGGTACACCGACCTCGGCATCGAGCGGGAGAACCTGCGGACCTTCGAGCACCCGAAGGAAAAGCTCTCGCACTACGCGAAGCGCACGGTCGACATCGAGTACCGGTTCCAGTTCTCCGCCGGCCAGGAGTGGGGTGAGCTCGAGGGCATCGCGAACCGCACCGACTTCGACCTCACCACGCACTCCAACCACTCCGGCGTGGATCTGTCCTATTTCGACCAGGCTTCCGGTGAGCGGTACCGGCCGTTCGTCATCGAGCCGGCCGCGGGTGTCGGCAGGCCGATGATGGCGTTCCTGCTCGACGCGTTCACCGAGGACGAGGTGCCCAACGCCAAGGGCGGCGTCGACAAGCGCACGGTGCTCAAGCTCGACCCGCGCCTGGCGCCGTTCAAGGTCGCCGTTCTGCCGCTGTCGCGGAACTCGGACCTCACACCGAAGGCCAAGGACATCGCCGCGATGCTGCGCAAGCACTGGAACGTCGACTTCGACGACGCGCAGTCGATCGGCAAGCGCTACCGCCGCCAGGAAGAGATCGGCACGCCGTACTGCGTGACCGTCGACTTCGACTCGCTCGACGACCACGCCGTCACGGTGCGCGAGCGGGACACGATGGCGCAGGAGCGCATCGCCATCGACAAGCTCGAGTCCTACCTCGCGGCGCGGCTCATCGGCTGCTGAGTCCGCTCGCAGCTCCGCTTTACCGGGGCCGTCACGCACTGCGTGGCGGCCCCGAAAAGTACGGTGTGTCACCAAGTTCCGGCGCGGACGGGGTGTTCGCGGCGGCACATGGCCGCCGTCGGAAGCGGGCAGTGATTTGGTAGAACTGGACGGGTGAGCACTTCAGCGCGCTGGATCCGGAGGACGGTCCTCGGCGTCGTGCTCGTGGCGCTGCTCGTGGTGGGTGGGACGGCGCTGCGCGTCTGGTACGTCGCGAGGGCCGACGAGCGAACCGCGGTCGACACGATCGTCGTGCTCGGCGCCGCGCAGTACAACGGCGTGCCGTCCAAGATCTTCGAAGCGCGGCTCGAACACGCCAAGAACCTGTACGAGTCCGGGGTAGCCGACCGGATCGTCACCTCCGGCGGCAAGGGCGAGGGCGACGCCTACACCGAGGCCGAGGCCGGAGCGAACTGGTTGGTGGAGCACGGTGTGCCCGCCGAGAGCACGCTTCCGGTGGGGGAGGGCACCGACACGTTGCGCACGTTGCGCGCGGTGGCCGACCAGATCCACGCCAGGGGCTGGAGCACGGTGGTGCTCGTGAGTGACCCGTGGCACTCGCTGCGGGCGGGCACGATGGCCGAGGACGTCGGGCTCGACGTCTGGCTCTCGCCCACCCACAGTGGGCCGGTTGTGCAGACCAGGGAGACGCAGGCGCGCTACATCTTCCGCGAGACCGGAGCGCTGCTGTACTACCGGCTGTCGAAGAACCCGGCCGACAGCATCGGCGGCACCGGCCTGCGCTAACGAATACAGTGGCGTTCGATGAACGCCGTCTACAGCGCACACGATCGCGAACGCAGACAGCCCGAGGAGCCCAAGCGCGCCGGGCTGCCCGGCGCGCTCAGTGATGCGCGCAGCCCGTTCGCGCGGGACCGCGCGAGGGTGCTGCACTCGGCGGCGTTGCGCAGGCTCGCAGGCAAGACCCAGGTCGTGGGCCCCGGGGAGGGCGCCGAGGTCAGCGGTGTGCCGCGCACGCGGCTGACCCATTCGCTGGAGGTCGCCCAGATCGGCAGGGGCATCGCCGACGACCTGGGCGCCGACGCCGACCTGGTCGACACCGCGGGGCTCGCCCACGACATCGGGCACCCGCCGTTCGGGCACAACGGCGAGCAGGCGCTCGACGAGGCCGCGGCGGCGTGCGGCGGGTTCGAGGGCAACGCGCAGACGCTGCGCATCCTCACGCGGCTCGAGCCCAAGGTGCTCGCCGAGGGCGACGGCACGGCGGGCCTCAACCTCACGCGCGCGTGCCTGGACGCCTCCACCAAGTACCCGTGGCCCCGCCAGGACGGTGGCGGGAAGTTCGGGGCCTACGCCGACGACCTGGCCGTCTTCGACTGGATGCGCGAGGGCGCCGCGGGGCGTCGCCGTTGTCTCGAGGCGCAGATCATGGACTGGGCCGACGACGTGGCGTACTCGGTGCACGACGTGGAGGACGGCGTGCTCGCCGGGCGCATCTCGCTGGGTGTGCTCGCCGACGCCGACGAGCGCACGGCCGTGGCCGAGCTCGCCGCACGCCACTTCACCAGCAGTTCGGTGTCCACTGTGGAGAGCGCGGCGAAGGAGCTGCTGAACCTGCCCGTGGTGGCGGGCCTCGCCGCGGCGCGGTACGACTCGTCACTGGCTGCGCAGGTCGCGCTCAAGCGCATGACGAGCGAGCTCGTGGGGCGCTTCGCCTCGGCCGCGGTCACCGGCACCAGGCAGGTCCACGGCGACGGTCCGCTGCGCCGTTACGAGGCCGAGCTGGCCGTACCCGAGCAGGTCGGAGCCGAGGTGGCGCTGCTCAAGGCGCTGGCATTGCGCTACGTGATGAGCGATCGCCGCAGGCTCGCGATGCAGGAGGGCCAGCGCCAGCTGCTCGTGGAGGTGGTCGAGGTGGTGGCCAGCCGGGCCCCTGACTCGCTCGACCCGATCTTCCTGCCCGCGTGGGAGGCCGCCGGCGACGACGCGGCGAAGCTGCGGGTAGTGATCGACCAGCTCGCCTCGCTCACCGACGCCCAGGCCCACGCCTGGCACGCGTGGCACACGGGGCGGCACAGCTAGCGCTCCGTAGCGACGGTAACGTCGGGGGATGCCTGTCAGCGGCACGGAACGCGCTCATCTCCGGTTCGCCCTCGCGCTGCATCGCGCCACGGCGGGTACCGGTGATGCCTGCTTCTCGCCGTACTCGGTCGCGAGCGCGCTGGGCCTGGTGGCCGCCGCCGCGCGGGGCGCGGCCTCCGAGGAGGTCTCGACACTGCTCGCGGGCGAGCCCGGCCAGGTGAGCGCGCAGGCCACGCTGCTGCGCGATGCCGCCGAGCTCACCGCACGGACCGGCCAGGACGAGCCCGTGCTCGCCGTGTCCAACACCCTGTGGGCGTGGGACCAGCTCCCGCTCAGGCCCGACTACGTCGCCGAGCTCGCCACGTGGCCCGCCGGCGGCGTGTCCGGCGCCCCCTTCGTCGAGGATCCGGAGGGTGCCCGCGCGCTCATCAACGGTGACATCGCCAAGGCCACGCGGGACCTGATCCCGGAGCTGCTGTCGCCCGGCACGATCGGCGCGGACACCGTGGCGAGCATCGTCAACGCGCTGTACCTGCGCGTGGCATGGACCTCGCCGTTCCAGGAGTCCGGCACCGCCGATGCCGACTTCCACCCGC
Organism: Prauserella cavernicola; assembly: GCF_016595675.1. Lineage (GTDB taxonomy): Bacteria > Actinomycetota > Actinomycetes > Mycobacteriales > Pseudonocardiaceae > Prauserella_A > Prauserella_A cavernicola. The sequence goes on from NZ_JAENJH010000004.1 coordinate 436,225, forward strand.
CGTCGGGCACCCGCCGCGTGCCGACGATGCGCCAGTCGGAGCGGCTCGGGTACGCCGAGCACGCGGGCTGGCGGCTCGTCGCGCTGCCCGCCGTCGGCGGCGTGGAGGCAGTGGTCCTGCTTCCGGACGGTCCCCTCGCGAACGCCGAGTCCACACTGGACTCCGACGTGCTCGCCGAGCTGCTGTCCTCGCGACGGCAGACGATGGTGAACCTGGCGCTGCCGAAGCTCTCGCTCGACGTGCGCACCGGGCTCAGGTCCGCGCTGCGCTCGCTCGGTGTGCGGACGATGTTCACGCCGCCCGCCGACTTCAGCGGGCTCACCGCCGACCCGAGGTTGTACGTCTCCGATGTGCTGCACGAGGCCGTACTGCGCGTCGACGAGAGCGGGCTCGAGGGCGCCGCCGCGACCGCCGTCATGATGCGCCTGGTCTCGATGCCCGCGGGTGATCCCGTGACCGTCGAGGTCGACCGGCCGTTCCTGTTCCTCGTGCGGCACGCGGACACCGGAGCCGTCTACTTCCTGGCCAGGGTCGTCGAGCCGTGACGGCGGCCGCCGACGTGCGCTCGGAGGCGACCCCGCGATCCCGGCTCCCGTACTGGGTCACGCGCGGCCGGATGGCCGACCTCGCGGTGTTCGGCGTCTACGCGCTCGCGGCGTTCCTGCTCTACCGTCCCTTGTGGATGAACCTGGACGGCGGGTACCTCGCCAGCAGCGTCCAGGACCAGAACATGTGGGAGTGGTTCTTCGCGGTCACGGCCCGCAACGTGCTGCACCTGCAGAACCCGCTGTTCACCGACCTGCAGAACTTTCCGCTCGGCGTGAACCTCATGGCCAACACGGCCATGCTGGGCATCGGGATCCCGCTCACGCCCGTGACCGTGTTGTTCGGCCCCACGGCCACGTGGGCGCTGACGCTGACGGCGGGCCTGGCCGCCACGGCGGGCGCCTGGTACTGGGTGCTGTCGCGGCACCTCGTGAGCACGCGCTCCGGCGCGGCGATCGGGGCCGCGTTCTGCGCCTTCGCGCCGTCGATCATCTCGCACGCCAACGCGCACCCGAACTTCGTGGTGCTGTTCCTGCTCCCGTTCATCGTGCTGGTGCTGCTCAAGCTGGCGCGCGGGCAACGCCCCGTCCGCAATGGCGTACTGCTCGGGCTGTTGGTGGCCTACCAGGTCTTCCTCGGCGAGGAACCGCTGCTCATCGCGGCCACCACGATGGCGGTGTTCGCGGTCGTCTACGCGCTCTCGCGGCCCGAGGAGGCGCTCGCGATGGCGCGCCCGCTCGGCACCGGGATCCTGGTCGGCGCGGGCGTGACGCTCGCGATCGTGGCGTTCCCGCTGTGGTGGCAGTTCGCCGGACCGCAGAGCTACGGCAGCATCGAGCACGGGCTGCTCGGCAACGACGCGGCGGCGTTCACCACGTTCGCCACCGAGTCCGTGGCAGGCAACGCCGAGGCCGCCAAGGAGCTCTCGCTCAACCGCACCGAGGAGAACGCCTTCTTCGGCTGGCCCCTCGTACTGCTGCTGACGGGCGTGTCGATCGCACTGTGGCGGGTGGCGGCGGCCAGGGCGCTCGCGGTGGCGATGTTCGCGCTCGCCTGGATCTCGATGGGCGTGCTGCTCGTGGTCGACGGCACCGGCACCTCCGTGCCGGGTCCGTGGATGCTGATGTTCGACCTGCCGCTGTACGAGTCGGTGCTGGAGTCGCGCTTCGCGATGGGCTGCGTGGTGCCGGCAGGGATCCTGCTGGCGATGGCCACCGAGCGCGTGCTGCGGCTCTCCGCGCCACCCGACTGGCGCCTCGCCGCCCGGATCACCTGGTTCGGCGCGCTCGCGCTCGCTCTCGTCCCGGTGGCCCCCACCGAACTGCGGGTGGGCGAGCGCGCCGAGGCGCCCGCGTTCTTCACCGACGGGCTGTGGCGCAACCACGTCGACCCGGGTGGGTCGGTGGTCGTCGTCCCGTTGCCCGACTCCGGCGACGCCGACCCGCTGCACTGGCAGGTGGAGGCCGGGCTCGGCTTCCCGCTCGCCGAGGGCTACTTCGTCGGCCCGGCCACCGACGGCCGCGGCACCTACGGCGCGGTGCGCAGGCCCGTCTCCGAACTGCTGGAGGAGGTCGCGGACTCGGGCACGGCCCCCGAGATCTCGGTCGGCGGAAAGCGTCAGGTGGAGGCCGACCTGCGCTACTGGAACGCCGACGTGGTGGTGCTGCCGATGACCGCCGACGAGAGCGAGGCGCTGCGCACCACCGTGGAGCGGCTGCTCGGTCGCAGCGGGCAGGTGATCGGCGGGATGTGGGTCTGGGACGTCCGCGCCGTCACATCCGGCTGAGCTGTCTCGTCCTGCTGGTGAACCCGTCGACCAGCAGGAGGAACCGATGCCCCGCATCTCCGCAGTGCCCAGCAAGAACGCCGGAATCCTGATCCGGCTCAGCTACTTCTTCGCCCGCAAGCGGTACGGCGCCGTGCCCGACCCGATGGCCGTCGCCGCGCACCATCGGCCCGTGCTGGCCACCTACGCGGTGCACGAAATGCTCGCGGAGAAAGCCTCGCGCACTCTGCCGCTCGCCGTGCGCGAGCTGGCCGTGTACCGGGTGGCCGTACAGCTCGGTTGTTCGTGGTGCGTGGACTTCGGCGAGATGCTGCAGAAGCACGAGGGCCTCGACCTCGACCGGCTCAAGCAGATCGACTCGTACGCGACGTCGCCGCTGTTCACCCACCAGGAGCGGCTCGCGCTGGCCTACGCCGACGCGATGACGGCGAGTCCGGTGACGGTCACCGACGAGCAGGTGGCCGAGCTCGAGCGGGAGTTCGGGTCCAAGGGCGTCATCGAGCTCTCATACCAGATCGGGCTGGAGAACATGCGGGCCAGAGTGAACAGCGCGCTCGACATCACCGACCAGGGCTTCACGTCCGGGGAGGCGTGCAGGGTCCCGGCCCCTTGACCGAGACCGGATCGATGCTGTTTGAACACACCAATTGTCACATTTTGGCTTCGTCCGGTAATAGGGCGGATGCGGGCCGCGACTGGACCACCGACGTGTCTCACCGAGGAGACAGGTCGTGATCTGCGCGGATCCTCATGCTGCCGGCTCGCGCCGGCCCGCCCTGCCGGACCGCCCGGTCCCGCTCGTGCTCCGCTGGGGGAGGTTCCGCTGAGGCACCCACGTCGCACAACTCAGGGGAACCGCGATGTTCATCCCGAGAGGCAGGATCCTGGCAACCACCCGACACTCCACCCTCTACGTGTCCGCGTCCTCCGACCGGCCGGAACCGGTGGTGCGAAAGGAGTTCCACGACACGGCAGGCAGACCACTCAGGACTGACGACCGGACCAGGCTCCGGCGCGAGCTCGACCTCCAACGTGGACTGAGGAGCCCGTACGTCCTGCCGGTGCTCGGCGTCGACTTCGCCGTCGACCCGCCGTACTGCCTGTTGCCGATGGCCGAGTGCTCGCTCGGCGACTACGTCCGGTCCGGTGCGGCGGACACGCTCGACAAGGCCGTCGACATCTTCACCGAGATCGTCAAGGGCGTGGCGTTCCTGCACGCGCGCGGTCTGGTCCACGGGGACCTCAAACCCGCCAACGCGCTGCGCTACCACGAGCGCTGGACGCTCTCGGACTTCGGCCCGTGGCGCGACCTCCCGCCGGGCGGCCGCGCCGAGGAACCCGGCGCCGGCTACAGCGCGCCCGAGCGCCGCGCCACGCCCTACGCCGCGAGCGAGGCCTCCGACATCTACAGCCTCGGCACGATGTTCTTCACCATCCTCACCAAGGACGACCCCCAGCTCGAGCTCGAACTCGACCGCGTGCCCCCGCAGTTCCGGCGCATCGTGGAGAAGAGCACCAGTGAGCAGCCGTCGCTGCGCTACCGCGACGCCGCCGAGCTGCTGGCCGACGTGGCGCTGGCCGACGGGGGCCGCGCCCCGCGCGGGCCGAGGGCACCGGCGGCGGGAGCGGAGGTCGTGCGGCGCGCGCAGATCGACCTGCTCGCGGGCGACGTGTCGGCGGTGGCCGACATCGCGGTGGCGCTCCGGCGCAACTCGGCCGACCCCGAGCTGTTCCTCACCGCGCTGCCCACGCTCGTCGGACCGACGGTCAGGGCACTGGCCACGGGGTACGAGGACGACCTCGACCTGATCGTGCGCACCTACTTCCGCTACGTCGACGCCCTGCCGATCGCGCCCTCCTACGCCGACGTCGTGGGGGTCTTCGCCCGGCGCGTGTTCGTGTGCACGCCCGACCAGGACCTGCGGGAACTGTGCCTCAAGACGTTGCTCGACCTCGCCCACCGCTACAACCGGGGGACGGTGACCGACACGTTCATCGAGCTGGCCCAGCGCTGCATGGTGGAGGGCACCCCGATCACCCTCGCAGCGACGAGGGAGCAGGTGGAGATGGTCTCGGACCGGATCCTGCGGGGCGACTTCCCTCCGTCGGTCAAACGCCTCGTGAACTAATCCACGTCCGGCAGCTTCACAGCCCGGGTCAGTTTCTCCGGGTTCGCCTGGTCGTAGATCGCGACGATCCGGCCGTCACGGATCGCCATGCAGTTGAGGTGCGCGTCGAGGTCGCGGTAGCCCTCGCCGGGCGCGGGCGGCACGTACATGCCCACGTCGCCGTTGACCATGACCATGCGCGCCGACTCGAAGGCGCCCGGCCGGTACAGCGTGAGCAGGCCCTCGAAGAACCGGATGATCTTGTCGGCGCCCACCATGATCCGGCGGGTGGTCCTGGCCCTGCCGTCGGAGTCGCCGATCAGCACGACGTCGGGGTGCAGCACCTCGGTCATGCCCTTGACGTCGCCGTTCATGAGCGCGGACACGAAGCGCTCCAGCACCTCGCGCTGGCCGTCGATGCTCTGGCGCGAGGGCGGGTCGGCGTCGGCCAGTGCCCGCCTGCCGCGGGAGCCGTACTGGCGTGCCGTGTCGGGCGAGACGCCGAGGATGTCGGCGATCTCCGAGAAGGGCAGCGAGAACGCGTCGTGCAGGACGAACGCGACGCGCTGCTCGGGGGTGAGCCTGTCCAGCACCACCATGGCCGCCATGCGCACCCCGTCGTCGCGGACCACGGACTCGAGCGGGTCGTCGCTGCGAGGTGCACCCAGCGGAGTGACGATCGGCTCGGGCAGCCACTCGCCGACGTAGTGCTCCCTGCGGGCTGTGGCCGAGCGCAGCCGGTCGAGGCACAACCTGCCGACCACCGTGGTCAGCCACGCGCGCAGGTCCTGGATCTCGGCGCGCTTCTCACTGGTGAGCGCGCTCAGCCGCAGCCAGGCCTCCTGCACGGCGTCCTCGGAGTCGGCCACCGAGCCGGTCAGGCGGTAGGCCACCGCGATCAGGTGCGAGCGGTGCGTGGAGAACTCCTCGGCGAGGGCATTCTCGGTCACGGCCATGGTCAGAGTATGGCCGAAACCGCTCGTGAAGGGTGGCCTAGAGTGGGGCGCGTGGCAGGAAGGATCCGGGACAGCGACATCGCGCAGGTGCGTGAGCGCAGTCGGATCGACGACGTCGTCGGGGAGTACGTGGCGCTGCGCCGCGCGGGCGGCGGTGCCCTGAAGGGCCTGTGCCCCTTCCACGAGGAGAAGACGCCGTCGTTCAACGTGCGCCCCACGCATGGCACCTTCCACTGCTTCGGCTGTGGCGAGGGCGGCGACGTCATCAAGTTCATCATGCAGATCGAGCACCTCGGCTTCGTCGAGTCGGTCGAGCGGCTCGCCGACCGCATCGGGCTGCACCTGACCTACGAGGGCGGCGGCGCGAGCGTCAAGCGCGACCGGGGCAGCAGGCTGCGCCTGGTGGAGGTGCACAAGGCCGCGCAGGCGTTCTACGCCGAGCAGCTGGCCACGCCCGAGGCGCAGCTCGCGCGCGAGTTCCTCACCGAGCGTGGCTTCGACCAGGCCGCGGCGGCGACCTTCGGCTGTGGCTTCGCGCCCGGCGGCTGGGACAAGCTCACCAAGCACCTGCTCAACAACGGCTTCGAGCTCGCCGAGCTCTACAAGTCGCAGATCGCCAAAGAGGGCAGGCAGGGTCCGATCGACCGGTTCCACCGCAGGCTAGTGTGGCCGATCAAGGACCGGGGCGGCGATGTCGTCGGCTTCGGCGCGCGGCGCCTGTTCGACGACGACCCGATCCAGGCCAAGTACCTCAACACCAGCGAGAGCCCGATCTACAAGAAGTCACAGGTGCTCTTCGGCCTCGACCTCGCGAAGCGCGAGATCGCCAAGCGCCACCAGGTCGTGGTGGTCGAGGGCTACACCGACGTGATGGCCATGCACGAGTCGGGAGTGCCCACCGCGGTCGCCTCGTCCGGCACGGCGTTCGGCGAGGACCACATGCGGGTGCTGCGCCAGCTGATGATGGACGACGACGCGTTCCGTGGCGAGGTGATCTTCACCTTCGACGGTGACGCGGCGGGGCAGAAGGCGGCGCTCAAGGCCTTCGAGGGCGACCAGACCTTCGCCGGCCAGACCTACATCGCGGTCGCGCCGGACGGCATGGACCCGTGCGATCTGCGCCTGGCCAAGGGCGACGCCGCCGTGCGCGACCTCGTGGCACGCCGGATCCCGCTGTTCGAGTTCGCGATCCGCAGCTTGCTCGCCGACTACGACCTGGACTCCGTCGACGGTCAGGTGTCGGCCCTGCAGCGCACCGTGCCGCTGGTGGCGCAGATCAAGGACCGCGCCAAGCGCGACGGCTACGCCACGAAGCTGGCGTGGTGGGTCGGTTGGCAGGACGAGGCGATGGTCGTGCGCCGCGTGCGCGCCAGCAGCGGTGTGCCGCTGAAGACCAACGGCCGCAAGCCCGCCGCCCGCAACGACGCGGCGTCCGAGCCCTCGGGCGCCACCGACATCGAGCGACCCGACCCCCGGCACCCCGGCCTGCGTGCCCAGCGTGAGCTGCTCAAGGCGGCCCTGCAGGAGCCCGCGCTCGCCGGGCCCGCCTACGACACGTTGCCGGAGGACGCGTTCACCCACCCGGCGTACGTGGCCGTGCACCACGCGGTGCTGGCCGCGGGTGGCACCGCCTCGGGACTCACCGGCCCGGCGCTCATCGACGCGGCGACGCCGCACGTTCCACAAGGGACGGTGAGCTCGCTGCTGTCGGAACTGGCCGTGGAACCCATGCAGGCCAGCGGAGACGTCGACATGCGCTACGTCTCCGGCATGCTCGCCGCGGTGCAGGAGAACCTCGTGGGCAGGCAGATCGGGGAGCTGAAGTCCAAGCTCCAGCGGCTCTCGCCGGTGGATGCCGCCGACGACTACCGCGCGCTCTTCGGTGATCTCGTGGCGCTGGAGCAGTACCGCAAGGCCCTGCGTGAGCAGGCGGTCGGAGGGTTCGACTGATGGGGTTGCTCAGCAGACTGTTCGGCGAGCCGCTGCCGGAGCCGCTCCGCGAGTCTCTCGCGGCCGGCGAGCACGTGCTCGCCGTCGCCTCGACCGGCGATGGCGGCCACATCGCCGTCACGGCGCTGGGGCTGTGGGTACCCGAGGGCGGCGAGGTGCGCCGCGTCGGCTGGCACCTGGTCAGCAAGGCGGTCTGGAAGGACGGCGCGCTGACGTTGACCGAAGCCGACGAGGCGCGCACGGCGGGCAAGGCCGTGCTGCTCGCCGATCGGGCACCGGTGCGGCACGCGCTGCCGAAGCCGGGCCGGATCCCGCACCTGGTGCGTCAGCGGGTCGAGGGCTCCATCCGCCAGCGCTACCGCAAGGAACTCGACGGCGGCGGTGCGTGGTTCGTGGTGCGCAAGGTGCCCGGCACCGATTCCTCCATCTTGCAGGTGCGGCCCGATCCGGGTGCCGACACCGACCTGCTCGCGAGCATGGCCGAGGAGGCCGCGGCGAAGCTGGCCACCGGCGCTTCCTAACAGTACGCTCGTACTGGGAGGCGATATGTGGGATCCGGCGAAGTACCTCGACTACGGCGATCTGCGGGCGAGGCCGTTCTACGACCTGGTGGCGCGCGTGGACGCGCAGGCGCCGCGGCGCGTCACCGACCTCGGCTGCGGGCCGGGCAACCTCACGAAGACCCTGGCGAAGCGGTGGCCGGGTGCGACGGTGGAGGCGATCGACGGCTCACCGGAGATGGTGGCCGCGGCCAGGGAATCCGGCGTGGCCGCCGAGCAGCGCGACGTCCGCGAGTGGTCGCCGAGCGCCGACACGGACGTGGTGGTGACCAACGCCGTGCTGCACTGGGTCCCCGAGCACCGGGATCTGCTGCGGCGCTGGGTCGGCGAACTGCCGTCAGGGGCGTGGTTCGCGATGCAGGTCCCCGGCAACATGGGCGCGCCCTCGCACACGCTCACCAGGCAACTCGCGGAGAGCCCCGACTGGGCGGACAAGATCGCCGACGTGGTGCTGCGCGAGGACGACGCGGTGGACACGCCGCTGCGCTACGCCGACCTCTTCGCCGATCTCGGCTGCGCGGTCGACGCGTGGGAGACCACCTACACGCAGCGGCTGGCGGGCGAGAACGCTGTGCTGGAGTGGATCACGGGCACGGCGCTGCGGCCGGTCAGGGCGGCGCTCGACGACCAGGAGTGGGAGGCCTTCCGTTCGCGGCTGGCGCCGCTGCTGGACGAGGCCTACCCACCCCGTGCCGACGGAACCACGTGGTTCCCGTTCCGGCGGGTCTTCGCGGTCGCCCGCGTGCCCTGACCCTGGTCAGGCCTGGGATGCGCGGGACTCGCCGGCGCGCTGGCCGTTGGTCCCGTGCGACCCGGTACCGCGGAAGTGCAGCGTCTCGCCGACCTTCTCGCCGACCTTGGCCCTGGCGACGCCGGCGGCGCCCTGCACGGCCGGATGGTCGGCGATCTTGCGGTAGGTCCGCACGATCTGCTCGTACCGCGCGCGCCCGGCACGGGCGCCCAGAACGTAACCCACGGCTGCGCCAAGCAGGAACGTCTTCATCTCGATACCTCCTCGTCGCTGTCGACCTGGTGATTCATTGTCCCGCAGCCGGGCACTGAGCGCTCGGGCCAGGTGTGTGGGGGTGGGTGCGAGAACGTGATCGGGCATGGTTTAGAGTGTTAATCCGTTGGCCAGAGCGATCGGGCCGACACAGAGCGTTCCCCTGTAGCTCAATTGGCAGAGCATTCGGCTGTTAACCGGAGGGTTGTTGGTTCGAGTCCAACCGGGGGAGCAGGGCAAACAGGGCCTCGGAGATCATCCGGGGCCCTGTTTACATCTATAGGTGACATCAGTCGCCCTCTGCTAGCCGGTTCATTCGCTCGGCCATCTTCTGCTTCGCCTCATCGAGGACATGACCGTAGATGTTTCCGGTGGTGGTGACCGACGCGTGCCCGAGCTGGTCCATCACGTCACGGATCGTCGCACCGTCCAGAAGCAGCAACGTCGCGCACGTATGGCGCAGGTCGTGTACGCGGCTCCGGTCGATCTTCGCGTGGCGCACCACTCGATCGAGCATCGTGTTCACGTTCCGCGGCTCCACCACCCGACCGGTCCGGGTCACGAACACCAGGTCGTCCGGCTGCCCCGGCGCAAGGCCCCATCGGCCCGTCGTCGCAGGCCAGTGGATCAGCTCTTGACTACTGTGCTGGCGTGAAGACTTTTCGTGAGAAAGAGGCATGACAGTGGCACGGGTATTGGTGGTCGGTCTCGATCCTGCCAAGATCCACGGCTCGGACGCTGAGGCTGTCAAAGCGGCGGTATTACGTGGTCAGGCACGTTTCGACGCCCTCGGCATCGAGTCCGACGTGTGTTCGGTAGCGCTCGACGCTGGTGCCGAGACAGCGATCGTGGAGGCGCTGACCCGCAAAGACTACGCCTGTGTGGTGGTCGGGGGCGGCATCCGCAAGCCCGAGCCGTTGCTCGAGTTCTTCGAGAAGGTGGTCAACCTGGTTCGGCACCACGCTCCTACGGCAGCCATCGCCTTCAACAGCAGCCCCGAGGACAGCGCCGACGCAGCTCTGCGGTGGCTGCGTTAGCCCAGCAGGGTGGGGCCCTTGTCCAGGCTTCGTGGCTTGACGACGACCGCGTTAGGCGAACGCGCATGTGCGATGACGGGCTCCCGTGCCGTCTCGGCGCGAGCTGTTTCCAGCGGCGCCGCAGGTCTCGGAGTAACCGCGGTTGCAGGATGAGCAGATCGGTCACAGGAATTTGTCATGGAGCGAACCAGCTCGGATGCCGAGTTCGCCCCGCACACGCTGGGAACCAAGGTTTCGAGCAGCGGCGAGGGAGTGTGGTCGCTACCGCGTCTTGCAGCGCGTCACCAGGGTTTTCTTTGATACCAAGGAACTCGCTGTGTTCCTTGATCGTGACCCTCAACGAATAACCGCTCGTCGCTGGGCTTATCGCCAAGCGCTTCGGTAGGCGTCCTCGGTGACCAGTGACGTCTATCCGGTCGCCGATCTCGGCGGGGCGTCGCCTGAGAGCACGTCCGAGACTATGGCTGCGGCGGGGTCCGGCTGACGTGAAGCCCGAGTTGCGTCGAGTTCGCGGCCGTCTCACCCGAGCCGAACCGGCAGGCTCGTCAGGCGGATCAGCAGCGGGCCCGGCACCCATTCCGCGTCGCCGTCCATGCGCAGTTTCGGGAAACGCCGGAACAGCGCGGACAAGGCGACCTCCGTCTCCTGCCGGGCGAGGGACGCGCCGAGGCAGTAGTGGATGCCCGCGCCGAACCCGACATGCCCCTCGCCGGGACCGTCGCGGCGGGTGACGTCGAAGTCCCTGCCGTCGGGGTGCTCGTGCTCGTCGAAGTTCGCCGAGACCAGCACTGGCTGCACGGCCTCCCCGGCCTCGATCAGCTGCCCCGAGACCGTCACGTCCTCGGTGGCGAAGCGCAGTCCGGTGACCCGCACGGGCGTCCACGCCCGCACCAGCTCGTGCACGGCGGACGGCCACCGGTTCGGGTCCTCGGTCAACAGTTTGAGCTGGTCCGGGTGATTCAGCAGCCCGATCAGCGAATTGCCGATGAGGTGTGCCGTGGTCTCGTGCCCCGTGTTGACCAAGGTGATCACCATCTTGATCAGCTCGTCGTCGGACAACCGGGCACCGTCATTGGCCTGGGCGCGCAGCATCGAGGAGATCAGGTCCTCGGCGGGCTCCGCGCGCCGCTGCTCGACCAACGCCCGCGTATGGTCGACCATCGCCCGCAACGCCCCAGCGAACCGATCCGGGTCCAAGGTGACGAGCGCGTCCCCCCACTCCCGCCACATCGGGCGGTCCTGCTCGGGCACGCCGACCAGCTCGCAGATCACGGTGATCGGCAGCGGGTAGGCGAAGTGCTCGATGAGGTCGACCGGGCCGCCGTCCGCGGCGGCGCGAGCCTCCACGTCGTCGAGCAGCCGCCGGGTGATCTCCTCGACGCGCGGGCGCAACTCGAGCACTCGGCGGCCGGTGAACGCCGAGGACACCAACCGGCGCAGGCGGCTGTGGTCGGTGCCGTCGAGGTCGGGCATCAGGTTGATCACGTAACCGGCCAGCTCGCCCGTCACCCCGAGCGACCCGAGCAGGGCCCGGCGGCGGTCGTCCGAGCCGAGGTCGATGGTCGCGCCGGTGACGAACCGAGGATCGTTGAGCACCGCGCGCACGTCGGCCGCCCGCATCAGGTACCAGGCGGGCGTTCCGTCCATGGCCCGTCCGCGCCAGATGTCGGCCTTGGCCCGGAGTTCGCCGAAACCGGTGCGGGGATCGGCCATCAGCTCCGGATCGAGCAGGCTGGGTTCGTAGGTCTCGGTCATGGTCGAATTCCTCTCCTGGAAGGACCCAGTGCGGCTGCTCGGAGTAGTCCTCGCGGGAATGATTCTTGATCTTCGCCCGGTCAGCGGCGGAGGTGCACGAACAGCTCGTCCAGCCGGATCATCATCGGGTGCGGTGGCCACTCCGGTTCCTTCATCAGTTCCAGGCCCGGAAAGCGGGTGAACAGCGCCGAGAGCGCCACCTCGATTTCGAGGCGGGCCAGCGGCGCGCCGACGCAGTAGTGGATGCCGTGCCCAAAACCGAGGTGTCCGTCTCCCCGCTTGCCCTCGCGGCGGGTCACGTCGAACCGGTCCGGGTCGGTGTGATCGCGCGGGTCGGTGTTCGCGGAGATGAGCACCGGCTGCACCGCGTCGCCGCGGCGGATCGTGCGACCTCCCAGTTCGACGTCCTCGGTCGCGAAGCGCAGCGGGCTGATCGGGAACGGCGTCCACATCCGCACCAGCTCGTGCACCGCGGCCGGCCACCGCTGGGGGTCGGCGCGCAGCGCGGCGAGCTGTTCGGGGTGGATGAGTAGAGCCGCCACGGAGTTCCCGAGCTGGTGCGCGGTAGTTTCGTGGCCCGCGAACACCAGGTTGACCACGAGGGTGATCAGCTCGTCGTCGGTGAGCCGGTCGCCGTCGTCCACCTGGGCGCGCAGCAGCGACGACACCAGGTCGTCGGCGGGTTCGGCACGGCGCAGCTCGGCGAGTGCCCGTACCTGCTCCACCATGCCGCGCAGCGCGCCGGGAGTTCTGGCCGCGTCCATCGCGACCAGCCCCGCGCCCCATTCCTTCCACATCGGACGGTCCTGCTCGGGCACGCCGACCAGCTCGCAGATCACGGTGATCGGCAACGGGTAGGCGAAGGCGTCGATCAAGTCCACCGGGCCGGGGGCGGATTCCATCCCGTCGAGCAGGTCACCGGCGATCTCGCCGATGCGCGGGCGCAACGCGGCCACCCGGCGGTTGGTGAACCCCGAGGAGATCAACTTGCGCAGCCGGGCGTGCTCACCGCCGTGGTGGTTGATCAGCATGCCGAGAACGTAGTTCATCAGGTCGTCGGGGATGCCGATCTGGTCGAGCATGGTGCGCCGCGGATCGACCACCCCGGACTCCGGAGGCAGGTAGGTGACGAACCGCGAGTCGCCGAGCAGCGCGCGCACTTCGGCGGAACCGGTGACGTACCAAGTGGGGGTGCCGTCCATCGCGCGGCCGCGCCAGACCGACGCCTCATCGCGCAGTCTGCCGAAGCCACCCCGCAGATCGCTCATCAATTCCGGGTCGAGAAGGGAAGGTTCATACATCCCGCGTCAACTCCAAGTTTCGGTGCAACTTCGTCCACTGCGGCCGATGCCCGGCCCTGGGTGCATTTTTCTTCGCCCGCAACGGCTTTCAGCTCTCGCACGGCGACGCTCTCACACACTTGAAAAACGCCGTCGACGTACTATTCTCGAACCGGCCTCGATTTTTACCTCCGTTTTCGCACTTTTCCGCCCCTTCCTAACTCCGACTGGAGGAGTCCCGCACATGCCCGCTCGCGCACCGCACGAAGTCCAGTCCGCCGACCTGATCGCCGCGCAGGCCTCCGTCGTGCGGACCTGTGTCCGCGCGGCCTGGCTGGCTGATCGACGCGACTGGCCGGGCCTTCACGACGTCTTCGCCGAGTACATTGATTTCGACTACACCTCGTTGCATGGCGGCGAACCGCTGCGGATGACGCGGGACGAACTGGTGCGCGGCTGGCGCACCGCGCTCAGCGGTCTGGACGCGACCCAGCACCTCACCGGGAACCACCTCGCCGAGGTCGACGGTGATTCCGCCGTGTGCACGGCTTCGGTGCTGGCTACCCACGTGCTGGCCAACGACGAGGGCGAGCCGACCTGGACGATCGGCGGGCACTACCGCTACGCGCTGGTCCGGGAGGACGGCACCTGGCGGATCGGCGGGCTGACCCTGACCGCAGAGTGGACTTCGGGCAACCCCGACCTGATGCTGCTCGCCACCCGGTACCTCCCCGACGAGTTGGTGCAGAGCTGGCAGGACCGCTGAACCGGTGGTGGTACCGGCCTCGGCTGGGCCGGTCCTCGTGCCGTCCGGCACGACCCTCGTGTCCGGGCCGGAGCGGTCACTCGCGGACCGTCCACGACCTCCGAATCCGGCAGGCCCGCTGGGAACAGCTCCGCCACTGCCTCGGGCGTCGGGTCCGCGCCCGGCGCGACCAAGTGCACGCGGCGGTCGGCGTCCTCCGCCGCGATGTCCGCGATCGGCACCCCGCAGACGAGCACCTGCCCCGTTCCCGGGGCCAGCAGTGCCGCCTCCGCCGTCGGTCGGATCATCAGCGCGCACAGCAGGATCAGCGCCACAGCGGTCACCGCGTCGCCGCTGGCCGCCCACGTCGTGCACGCGGCCACGGCCGCGCACGGCAGCCTGACAAGTACCTGAAGCCGCAACATCGAACATGCTTGTCACAACAGCAGCTCCATTCCGCAGAACTGATGACCGGCGTACGCCGCGAAAGACGGCCCGCCCGTCCCGATGCGCTCGACCCAGGGGAGCACGAATCAGTTGATTCCTTCCCTATGGCGACAACGTTAGCCAGTCTCCTCGTCAGAAGTCCACCGAGAGCTTCGATATCTTCGGGGCGAAACGTTCATCCGAGAACACTGGAAACCACTCCAGCCCCGCCGTGCGTTCCTGTCAATCGACACTGGGCGATCCAGAGCCTATCGTCCGGTGAGCTCGGAGAATCATCGATGGACATATAATGCCCGGCGCGTGCATCCCCTGATCGGGTATAACTTGCTCACTTATCGTTACATGGACAGTGATACGTGTTGTCCGGGCACGCGATCGAGGACGATCGGGCAAACGTGTTGTTGGTCTTTATTCTGCTAGTCCATTCTCGGCGGTGGAGAACAGGATAAGGACAATATGACGATGGTGGGGCGCTGGCGCTCGGCGGAAAGTACGATTTGCACTGAAACGACCGATCGGTGGGAGTAAGGGGTCGGTCGTTGCTGGTCGGGAAGCATACCGACCCGTAGGGGGTCAGCAATATTGATGGTCGCGAGGGGGTGCCGACGGTGTTGGTGCGTGTCAAGCGCTGTCCGGGCGGAAAAAAATTAACTTATAATTTGCGACAGGTTCATGGCTCTCCGGGCTGGGGATTGCTCGACGACGAGTCCGGTCAGTGGAATTCATCGAGAAACGGACGGGGCGCATCGTCGGCCGCGTCGCGCTGTGCCGGTGTGAAAGAGTCGAACAAAGCGTATATTAGTTGGTGGTACCCCGAGTCTGGCCTGGTACGTCCGGCTCTCGGTGGGGCACTTCTGTAGCCATCGCAACATCAGCGGGACGACGAAGTTCCGAAAGATCGCCGAAATATATCAGCGAGCGCAGCGCGATCGGTGGAATCCGGGCGCGCCTTGTGGCTTGCGCGGAAGCGTTCGGACTCGTCTGGGCCACGGCCAGATCCGAAGGTGTGAGCAGAGGGATCGGCTATGGATAGGGTGGTGCTTTTGTGACGGCTTGCGGTTGCTCGGAAAACGATCGTAAAGTTGCAGATCCGCTGGGGTGCAAGCAATGCGGTGAAGGTAGGAGCGGCGCTCCCTACTCGATCTCGGCGCCCGTGCTGGTGGCGATCGACTCCCTGCTCGCGTCGGACTCGCCCCGGTTGCTCGGGGAGAGCGACGACCATGTCCGAGTGCTGGCCGAGTCGGACCTGTCCATGCCGCCGTTGATCGTCTCCCGCGCCACCATGCGAGTCATCGACGGGATGCATCGGCTGTGTGCTGCCCGGATGAAGGGCGAGCACGCGATCTCGGTGTGCTTCTTCGAGGGAGACGAGAGAGACGCGTTCCTGGTGGCAGTGAAGGCGAACGCGGTCAACGGACTCCCGTTGACCGCGGCCGACAGGAAGGCGGCCGCCACGCGGATCATCGCGGCGAAGCCCGAATGGTCGGACCGAGCGATCGCGGAGGTCGTCGGGCTCTCGGCGAAGTCCGTGGCCGCGATCCGTGCAACTGCGGACGGGCCGCAGTTGCACAGCAGGATCGGCCGGGATGGCAAGCACCGCCCGCTCGATGCGGCCGAGGGGCGCCGCCGGGCACGCCGGCTCATTCAGGAACAGCCGACCGCATCACTTCGCGAGATCGCCCAGGCGGCCGGTATCTCGCCGGGAACCGTTCGCGACGTCCGGGCGCGGCTGGCGCACCGTGAGGAGACCGCGCCGGAACTCGGCAAGGACGAGAGGAACGGGTGCGACGGAACAGCCTGGCCCTCGCCCTCGGCGGTCCCCACCGAGCCTGCGCGCGGATACACCGGGCAGGAATCGGACGCGATGCGGCTGATAGCACAGCTGCGCAAGGACCCGGCGTTGCGGTTCAGCGAAGCAGGACGCACCTTGCTGCGGATGCTCGGTGCGCACCCGGTGGAAATCGCGGAATGGCGGCGACTGGCGCAGAGCGTGCCGGCGCACCGGGTCGGCGAACTGAGATCGCTGGCCCAGGAACGTGCGGGCAGATGGCGCGAGTTCGCGAGCTTGCTGCAGGAACGCGACTCGGACGCTAAATAGGACGGTCACCGGCGAGGCGACCGAACATGTGAAACCGACTGGAGATCCTTCGTGGTTGATCACTCCGACCGAGATGGACTGTGGATTCGCCGTTACCACTCGGCCCCGGAGAGCGCGACGAAACTGGTCGTACTTCCCCACGCGGGCGGCTCGGCCAGTTTCTACCATCCGATGTCGCGTGCGCTTTCGTCCGAAATCGAGGTCTTGACGATCCAGTACCCCGGGCGGCAGGAGCGGCGTGGCGAGCGTTGCCTCGACAACATCGGTGAGCTCGCGGATCGGATCTCCGAGGAGCTCATCCCCTGGAGCGGCGGGCGGCTCGCGATGTTCGGCCACAGCATGGGAGCAGTGCTGGCCTTCGAGATCACCCGCAGGTTGAAGGAGCCGCCGGTACACCTGTTCGTCTCGGGGCGGCGGGCACCGTCCCGGCATCGGGACGAACGAGTGCACCTACTGGACGACCAAGGGATCATCGCCGAGATGAAGAGCATGGGCGGAACGGCCGCGGCAGTGCTCGCCGACGAGGAGGTGCTGCGGATGGCGCTGCCCGCGGTGCGCGGTGACTACCGAGCTGTCGAAACCTATCGGTGCGAGCCGGATGTCAAGGTCAGCTCGCCGATCACGGTGCTCACCGGTGACTCCGACCCGAAGGTGACCCCGGACGAGGCAGCCGCCTGGCGCGGGCACACCACCGGAGACGTCGAGCTGAAAGTCTTTCGCGGAGGGCATTTCTATCTCGTGGACCACGCACAGGCGATCTGCGAGCTCGTCGCCGCCGAACTGGGTGCGCGACCCTGAACCGCCCGGCGGGTACCGGTCTTCAGCGCTGGAGACGTGTCAAAGGGCTTGCGTGGCGGCGCGGGTGGAGGAACCTGAGGCGGACCCTGACTCCGGGATCGACCGACTCATGACTGCCAGGTCACCACGTCGGCGGTGCCCTCGCCAGGAACCGCCCCAGAACCCACGGCGGTGTCAGTTGCCCCTGCCTCACAGCGAGCGGCTCCGCCGCTTCCAGAACTCACGCTAGGGGCCCGGTGCGAGGAACTCTTGCCGGGAATCCTTGAAGTAGTGGTCCAGCATGGCGTCGAGGTAACCCTCGGCGAAGTTCAGTTCGGCGAACTCTGGCACCAGACGGCGCACTTTCGTGACGTCGACCAGCACCCGGTCGGCGGGGCGCGAGACGTAGTTCCGCTGTGCTGTCCTGCCCAGTCGCCGTTCGATGCCCTGGACCACGTTTTCGACCTCGACCGGATTCCCCGTGGCTATGTTGACGACCTCGCCGGTCACCTTCCGCGTCAGCAGGGAGTCGAGCACCGGCGGCAGCTGCCGGACGTCGAAGAGGTCGCGGTGCGCGCCGCGGTGCACAGTGACCTCGCCGGCGAGGACGTGGCGGGTCAGCGTGGGCAGGAGCTGCCCGGGCGGCTGCCCGGGTCCGACGATGTTGGTCAGCCGCAGCACCAGCCAAGGCGCACCGGACAAGGCGCAGACACGTTCGAGCGCGAGCTTGTGGCGGCCGTAGGGCGTCGGCGGGTAGACCGGACCGTCCTCGGCGCACGGGGAGTCGGCCGAGCCATACATCGCCGGTGCCGCGGTGGACAACAGCACGAGGGTGCTGCCCCCGGCGCGGCAGCGCCGCGCGATGTCGTAGATGAGGTTCGCCTCGCGGTCGAAGTCGGCTTGGTTGTCGGCGACCGTGGTCGACGCGCCTGCAGCGACGATGGTGGCACCGAGCTGTCGGGAACCGAAATAGGTGCGGAAATGGCCCGCGAGGAAGCCGTTGCCGATGATGTTCATCGGACTGGAACCTGGCCGCGCACGGGCACCTGGACGGCCTCGCGACGGATTCGGTCGATCAGCCGGGCGGTTTCCTCGGCACCGCGCAGCCAGGGCTGTTCCTCGGACTGGCGCCACCCCTGCAGCACCGCTTCGGCGAACGAGGCGAACGACGAGCGAAACTGGTGTGCGGCGGGTAGCACGATCTCCTCCGCGTGGTCCTGTTCGTCGATGCGCAGCAGCGGCTGGCGTTGCGGCGGTGGGGTGAAGGCCCGATCCAGCGTCAGCGTCGCCGCGCTTCCCCACATCGCGTAGCGCGAGCGATAGGCGTGCTGGAAACCGAACTCGAGGTCGGCGAAGACGTCGTTGTCCGATACCAGGAGCACGTGGCCGGCAAGGTCGAGGCCGGTGGCCTCGTCGGTCCGCAACACGGCGCCCACCACGGTCAGATTGTCGCCGAGCAGGAACTGGGCGGCGCGAATCGGATACACGCCGAGGTCGAGCAGCGCGCCCCCGCCGAGCTCGGCGTTGTAGCGGATGTCGCTCGCGGGCAGTGGCGGGATACCGAAGGAAGCGGTGAAGGTCCGCACCGCGCCGAACCGTCCGTCGGCGAGCAGGGATCGCACCGACGTGTGCTGAGGATGGTGCAGGAACGTGAAATTCTCCCGCAGCACCAATCCCCGCTCGACGGCGAGACCGGTCAGCTCGCGGGCCTGGTCGATGCAGGTGGTGAGCGGCTTTTCGCACAGGACGTGCTTTCCCGCGCGCAGTGCGCGTGCCGTCCACTCGTGGTGCAGGCCAGTTGGCAGGGAGAGGTAGACCGCTTCGATCGTGGGGTCTTCCAGGACCTCGTCGTAGGTCATGGCTTTCGTGCCGTACTTCTCCGCGAAGCGGGCCGCTTTCTCAGGAGATCGGCTGGCCACGGCGGCGAGTGCGATGTCGGGTACCAGACCGACAGCGGGCAGTGCCCGGTTGTCGGCGATGGCAGAGCAGCCGAGGGTGGCCAGCGACATCCGGCGGCTCATCGGAGGCTCCGCAGGCACGCGATCAGGCTCCGGGCCTGCACATTGACGTAGTTGTTGTGCTGCAACAGACCGTTGAGCTGGTGCAGGGCTAGCCAGTGGTAGTCGGGAGGTGCCTCGGCGGCGAAGTCCGGTTCCACCTCGATGATCTGGTAGCGGTTGCGCGCCTGGTGAAACCGGCCGCCCTCCTCGGACAGCTCTGTGTCGAACAGGCGCGGGCACGAGCCATGCCGCAGTACGAAATCGAGGAATGGCGGTCGTTCCAGGCCGAGTGCGTCGTAGTTCTCCGGGGTGCACTGGACGGTGGGCGCGAGTTCGACGACGTCGAGGTAGCCGGGCTCGACCCGCGCGTTCACCAGTGCGTGCAACACCCCGTGCACCCGCTTCACCAGCAGTGCCACGACTCCGGTGCCGTAAGGCTGGATCAGCGGCTGGGACCAGCCGTCGATCTCCCTGGTGTCGGTGTGCACGTCCACCGCGATCACGCTGAAGAACGCGCCAGTGTCGTGCCGGATCTCGTCGTCGGTGCGATACCAGCCGTGGACCGAGTTCATCGGGACCAGGTTGGCGTGTACGACGTGCTCGGACTGACGGGTGGTGATCCAGCTCTGGATCTCACTGGTCGTGTGGAGGCTGCCCGACAGCGGGTCCGCCGAACTGGCGAGCGCGAGCGAGACCGTTCCGTCGCCCACTGCTCCCTCGAACCCCGCCGGCATGCAGGACAGGACCGTCCGGGTGTCCATGTTGACCAGGTTGTCGAACTTCAGGAGCTCGTTGAGCTGCCCCAGCGTCAGCCAGCGGAAGTCCGGGTGCGGTTCGACGTCCTCGTCCACCTCGATGATCATGTTGCGGTTGCGCTTGCGGTAGAACCACGAGCCCTGTTCGGACTGGAGCACATCGGTGAGCACGTGCCTGGACTCGAGCGAACGGAAGAAGTCGAGATAGGGCACCGGGTTTCCCTTGTGGACCCGGGTGTAGTTGCTCTTGGTGGCCTGGACGGTCGGGGATATCTGGACCCCGTTCACGTTGCCCGGCTCCGATTTCGCCTGCATGAGGCAGTGGAGTACCCCGTGGATCTCCTTCACCAGGATGCCGAGAATGCCGATCTCCGGCTGGTTGATGATCGCCTGCGTCCACGTGCGCACCGGACCGAGGTCAGTGCGCACGCGCAGTCCCTCGACGCTGAAGAACTTCCCGCTGTCGTGACGGAGATTGCCGGTCTCCTGGTCGATCTCCCACCGGACCAGCTCGCCGAACGGAATCCGATGGACCTCGTGTGTCTGTTCCTGGTTCCGTTCGTCGATCCACGCGTGCAGCGCGGCCCAGTCGGTGACCTCGCTCTCCTTGGCCGCAGCCGAGCGGGCGAGCCGGCTGGGCAGGGTCTCATCGTTGGTGCGCAACAGGTTCGACGCGGCGGAGCGGCTCATGAACTCTCCTCGTGAGCGGTCTGGCGGGACTCGGCCTCGACGTCAGAATGTGGATTCGCGGCCATCCGGCGCATTCCGCGGGCCGTGGCGTTCGTGCCACTGCGCGTGCCAGCGCTCGACTATGTCCGCGGCACGCCCGACGCCGTCCTCCGCGCGGATGGCCGTACCGATTTCGTCGGCGCGCTTGCGGATCGAGTCGTCGCCCAGTGCCTGCCCCAGCGCGGTCTCGAGTTTCTCTGCGGTGAACTTCGCGTATGGCACGGGGTCCGGGCTCACACCGAGCCTGCGCACCTGCGCCGCCCAGAACGGGCTGTCGGCGAAGGTGGGCACCACGACCTGCGCGGTACCCGAGCGCAGCGCGTCGCCCGTGGTGTTGCAACCACCGTGGTGCACGACCACCGAAGAACGAGGGAACAACCAGGGATAGTGCACGTCGGTGATCCGGAAGACGTCCGACGGAACGTCCTTCGGGCCACCTATCAGCACGAGCTTACGACCGTGCGCCCGAACCGCGGACAGCACTTTCGCCAGCGTCTCGGCGGGAGGATAGACCGGCCAGATGCTGCCGAACGACAGCGTTACCGGTGCCGGACCGTCCTCGACGAACGCCTCGAGATCCTTGGGTGGCGTCCACTCGCGGTCCCAGAACCAGTACCCGGTCACGTGCGAGAGCGCGGGCCAGTCCGGAGGTTCGGTGAACATCTCCCGGGTCACCGGGCACAGCAGGGGCACGTCGCGGCCGAGTTCGCGGTACGGGTCGCCGACGGGCAACGCGGGAAGCCCGGCGTCGCTCCGATACGCACGTAGCGACAACCAGTTCAGCACTCCGGCCACCCAGTGGGTCACCCGGTTGTACACGGGGCCGCGCTGCACCTGGGGGGCCATCATCGCCGGCCACCTCGAGGTCGGGTTCAACGGCCACCAGGACAGCGAGCCCCACGGTTTGGTGCCGTCGTCCTCGAACGGAATGCGGCTGAGGATGGTGTTGAGGACGAGGTCCGCGTCCTTCGCGGCAGCGGCGACCGCTTGGGCCAGAACCTGGTTCTGCTCTTTCGACGGACGCGGCACCTTGCGGGCGGCGCGGAAAAGCGAAGCACCCTGTTGCAACGCCTCTGCCAGCGCCGGATGCGCCAGGAAGTCACGTGGGCTGCCGGGCAGCTCGAAGAAGCCCAGCTCGGCTTCCTCTACGAGTCCGGCGAAATCCTGGTGCGTGGCGAGGGTCACCGTATGCCCCCGGTCTCTCAGCGTCCTGCCCAGGGCGATGAACGGCTGCACGTCACCGCGTGAGCCCAATACGACAAGCGAGACCCGCATGAATCCTCCGTGAGAGCCCTGATCGGGAGCATCCGGACATTTTCCTTCCCGCAGTGGGCAGGAATCATCTCTCCCGGGACGGTCGGCCTATTCTGAGCGGTCTTCTCCGGCTGCTGTCAACCTGATCCGGCTTTTTCATCGCGTGGTCACGAAGGGCAGAGAGTTTCCTGGGAATACCGCTTTCCATCTGGTATTAGCGGGCCGAGACGTGCAGTCAAACGTGCGAGGTGCGCAGAACCCGTTGGGGCAATTGAACGTGCCCGTCCGTTTCTTGCATGATCGTTGGGTGCCAACTAGGTTCGATCTCGCGGTCATGACATTGCGGCCAGGCCCGACGCCCGTTCGAAAAATGCTGAAATCGGACCCGACCTGACTCTCAAATGGTCGACGCGGACCGGGGATTGTGTCCGGTGTGGACCTCCAAGGCTTAAGGACGTTGATCTGGCATGTCTTCCTCGAGTGCAGGTTCGACAACTGGTTCTGGGGTCGCCGTCGAGCCCGTCGCGGTGGTGGGTCTGTCCTGCCGGTTCCCGAGTGCGGGCACACCGGAAGCATTCGCCGAGTTACTGGCCGCCGGCACCGACGCCCTCATCCCGGTGCCGCCGAACCGTTGGTGCGACAGCGATGGTGAGCCCGGCGCGGCCCGTGCCGGGTTCGTCGAGAACGTCGCCTCATTCGACGCCGAGCTCTTCGGCATCTCCCCGCGGGAAGCGGCGGCGATGGATCCGCAGCAGCGCTTCGCGCTCGAACTGAGCTGGGAGCTGCTGGAAAACGCTGGTATCACCCCAAACTCGCTCGCCCGGTCGCGCGCCGGGGTGTTCGTCGGTGCGATCGCGGACGACTACGCGAACCTGCGGCATCGGGCGGGCGTGGTCGACCACCACAGCCTCACCGGCAGTCACCGGAGCCTGATCGCCAACCGGATCTCCTATTTCTTCGGACTGCGCGGGCCGAGCATGGTGGTGGACTCCGGGCAGTCCTCGTCCCTGGTTGCGGTGCACCTGGCCTGTCAGAGCCTGCGTGCGGGGGAGTGCCGGGCCGCGCTCGCCGGCGGCGTGAACCTGAACCTGTCGGCCGAGACGACCGTCGCAGTGGACCGGTTCGGCGGCCTTTCGCCAGATGGCCGGTGCTTCACCTTCGACTCCCGCGCCAACGGTTACGCGCGCGGCGAGGGCGGGGGTTTCGTGCTGCTCAAGCCGTTGTCCGCGGCGCTGGCCGACGGTGACACGGTGCACGCGGTACTGCGCGGTAGCGCGATCAACAACGACGGCGGTGGAGACGGGCTGACCGCACCGGATCGAGCCGCGCAGCAGGAGGTGCTTCGGCTCGCCTACGAGGTAGCTGCGGTCGACCCGGCCGCCGTGCAGTACGTGGAGCTGCACGGCACCGGGACCGCGCTCGGTGACCCGGTGGAGGCCGCTGCCCTCGGCGCGGTGCTCGGCCGCGATCGCTCGCCGGACCGGCCGCTGCGGGTGGGTTCGGTCAAGACCAACATCGGCCACCTGGAGGGCGCGGCCGGGATCGCCGGCCTGCTCAAGGTCGTGCTCGCGATCCGGGACGGCCTGTTGCCCGTCAGCCTGAACTTCGCCGAGCCCAACCCCGCGATCGATTTCGACGCATGGCGGCTGCGGGTGCAGACCGAATCCTCGTCGTGGCCTGCCTCCGACACGCATCGACTGGCCGGGGTCTCGGCGTTCGGAATGGGCGGCACGAACGCCCACGTCGTGGTGGAACAGGCACCGCACCCGCGGCAGTCGGCGCCAGCCGAGGCACCGGCGCCGATCCACTGGTCGGGCGTGCTGCCCTGGCCGTTGTCGGCACAGTCCCGTGCCGCGCTCCGGAAGCACGCGGCACGGCTACACGAGCACGTCACCACCACGGAGTGCGACACCGCGGCCGTCGGCTGGACGCTGGCCACCACTCGGACGGCGTTGCCGCATCGCGCTGTGGTGCTGGCCGACGATGCCGAGTCCTTCCACACGGGAGTGCGGGCGCTGGCGGACGGCGACCCCGCCGCTCACGTCGTGGAAGGCACTGTCCCGCGCGACGTCGGGCACACCGTCTTCGTCTTCCCAGGCCAGGGTTCGCAGTGGATCGGGATGGCGAGCGAGCTTCTCGACACCGCACCGGTTTTCGCCGAGGCGGTGCGGGAGTGCGCGGACGCGCTGGCGGCGCACATCGAGTGGGATCTCGTCGCGGTGCTGCGCGGCGAGGCGGAGGTCTCGCTCGACCGGGTGGAGGTCGTGCAGCCCGCGTTGTGGGCGATGATGGTGTCGCTGGCCCGGCTCTGGCGGTCTGTCGGCGTCGAGCCGACGGCGGTCGTCGGGCATTCGCAGGGTGAGATCGCCGCGGCTTGCTTTTCCGGCGCGATGACGCTCGCGGACGGGGCCCGGCTGGTGGCGCTGCGCAGCCGGGTCATCGCCGAGAACCTGTCCGGGCACGGCGGGATGTTGTCCGTCGCCGCGGCGATCGAGGACGTCGAGCGGGAGCTCGCCGGGCATCCCGGTGTCGAGGTGGCGACGGTCAACGGTCCGGCGGCGACGGTGGTCGCGGGTGGCGTCGAAGAACTGGCGGCCTTCGGCGAAGCGTGTGCGAGCCAAGGGTTTCGCACCCGGACGATCGCGGTCGACTATGCCTCGCACTCAGCTCAGGTCGAACGCATCAGCTCTGCGCTGCACGAGATCGCGGCGCCGATCCGCTCCCGGCCGGGAGCCGTGCCGTTTTACTCCACGGTCACCGGTGACCTCCTCGACGCGACCGAGCTGAACGCGGACTACTGGTACCGCAATCTCCGCGAGCCGGTTCGCTTCCACGACACGGTGCGCCGGCTGGCGGCCGCCGCGCCGACGGCTTTCGTCGAGGTGAGCCCCCACCCGGTGCTGGTCACCTCGATCACCGAGGCCGGCCAGGCAGCACGGGTTCCGCTCAGCGCGACAGCGACGCTGCGCCGGGAGGACGGTGGCCCGCGGAGGTTCCTCACCTCGGTCGCCGAGGCGTGGCTCTGTGGTGCCGAACCGGACTGGACGGCGGTTTTCGCCGGACACCAGCGTGGGCGGGTCGCGCTGCCGACCTACCCGTTCGAGCAGCGAGAACACTGGTTCGGCCACAGTCAGCACCGTTCGGTCCCCGTGTCCGGTCAGGCCCAGGAGCCGCCCGCGGAGCAGGAACCGGCGGGGTCGGCCGCGATCGACACCACCCGCGTGGTGCGCGCGCAGGCCGCCGCGGTACTCGGCCACGGGTCCGGCGGTGAGCTGGACGTTTCCCGCACGTTCAAGGACCTCGGCTTCGACTCGATCATGCTCGGCGAGCTGTGCGGGCGGATCAACACCGCGCTCGGTACGAGCCTGACCGTTTCGGCGCTGTTCGACCATCCGACGCTGGAAGCTCTCACGGCGCATCTGGAGCCGGGGCAGCCGCAGGCCGTTGCCACGACCGGGCCTTCCGTCTCGACCGAGGAACCGATAGCCGTCGTCGCGATGGCGTGCCGGTTGCCCGGCGGGGTCGAGTCCCCGGAGGACCTGTGGCGGCTGCTGGCGAACGGCGAAGATGCGATCACGCCGTTTCCCACCGATCGGGGCTGGGACCTCGACCGGCTCCACCGCGCATCGGGTCCGGGCGGCGTCGAGACCGACGGCGGGGGTTTCCTGGCCGAGGCCGCGGATTTCGACGCCGGATTCTTCGGGTTGTCCCCGCGCGAGGCGCTCGGCATGGATCCGCAGCAGCGGTTGCTGCTCGAAGTGTCCTGGGAAGCGTTCGAACGTGCCGGAATGGACCCGACAGCCCTTCGCGGCACGGACACCGGGGTCTTCGTCGGCACGATGGACCAGGAGTACGGCCCTCGGCTGCACGAGGCACCGGCCGAGCTGGACGGGTTCCTGCTGACCGGTAAGACGACCAGCGTCGCGTCCGGCCGGATCGCCTACCTGCTGGGCCTCACCGGTCCCGCGATCACTCTCGACACCGCGTGCTCGTCCTCACTGGTGGCGTTGCACCTCGCGATCAACTCATTGCGACGCGGGGAAACCTCACTGGCGCTGGCCGGTGGGGTCACGGTGCTCGCCACCCCGGGCATCTTCACCGAGTTCAGCACTCAGGGAGGCCTCGCGCGCGACGGCCGGTGCAAGGCGTTTGCCGCGGCCGCCGACGGCACCGGCATGGCCGAGGGAGCTGGAATGCTTGTGCTGCAACGTCTTTCCGACGCCCAGCGGCAAGGTCGCACGGTGCTGGGGGTGCTCCGCGGCTCGGCGGTCAACTCCGACGGGGCGTCCAACGGCCTCACCGCCCCGAGCGGCGCGGCGCAACAGCGGGTCATCCGTGCCGCGTTGGCGGACGCGGGCCTTGGCCAATCCGATGTGGACGTTGTCGAAGCGCACGGGACCGGCACCGCGCTCGGTGACCCGATCGAGGCGGAGGCGCTGCTGGCGACCTACGGCCGGGACCGGGACCGGCCGTTGCTGCTGGGTTCCTTGAAGTCGAACATCGGCCATACCCAGGCTGCCGCGGGAGTGGCCGGGATCATCAAGATGGTGCTGGCGCTCGATCGCGGCAAGGTGCCCGCGACCCTGCACGTGGACGAACCCAGCACCCGGGTCGACTGGGCGACCGGTGCGGTGGAACTGGTCACCTCGCCGGCCGATTGGCCGGCGGTGGACCGGCCGCGGCGCGGCGGTGTCTCGTCCTTCGGCATCAGCGGCACGAACGCACACGTCGTACTGGAACAGGCGCCTGCAGGGCCGCCCGCTCCGGCCGCGGATGCGGCGAATCCCCTCGCGGGGGCAGTGGTTCCGTGGGTCGTCTCGGGTCGATCGGCGGCAGGACTGCGGGCACAGGCGCATCGGCTCGCCGAGTTCGCCCCGGGCAGCGGCGATCCCGTGTCGGTGGGCCTGTCACTGGCGACCGGGCGGGCCGCGTTCGAGCACCGCGCCGTGGTGCTGGCGAGCGACCGGGCGCAGTTCGCCGCGGGCATGGCCGCGGTGGCGGCCGGCGGCGCGGGCGATGGCGTCGTGGCGGGCGAGGTCCTCCGGCGGGGTTCCGGGCGGGTGGTGTTCGTCTTCCCAGGGCAGGGTTCTCAGTGGGTGGGGATGGGCCGGGATCTTCTCGACTCGTCTCCGGTTTTCGCGCGATCGATGGCTGAGTGCGAGGAGGCGTTGGCACCGTTCGTGGACTGGTCGCTGACCGCGGTGCTCCGTGCGGATGCCGTTCTGGAGCGGGTGGATGTGGTCCAGCCGGTGCTGTGGGCGGTGATGGTGTCGCTGGCGGCGTGGTGGGAGTCGGCCGGGGTGACTCCGGCCGCGGTGGTGGGCCACTCACAGGGCGAGATCGCCGCGGCGTGTGTGTCGGGTGTGTTGTCGCTCGAGGACGGTGCGCGGTTGGTGGCGTTGCGGAGTCAGGTGATCGCCCGCGACCTGGCGGGTGACGGTGGCATGCTCTCCCTTGCCACCGGCACCGAGCACGTACTCGGGTTCTCCTCGTTCGGCGAGGACGCCGCGATCGCCGCGATCAACAGTCCGCGGTCCACGGTCGTCGCGGGTACCGCGGAAGCCCTGTCCGCGATCGAGGCCGAAGCGGTGGCGCTCGGGGTGCGAGCCCGCCGCATCCCCGTGGACTACGCCTCGCACAGCGCCCACGTCGATCGGATCCGGCCCGACTTGCTAGAGCGCATCGGAAAGGTCGAACCGCGTGAGGGCACGGTTCCGCTGTTCTCGACCACCGTTGCCGACTGGGTCGCCGGCCCGGACCTGGACGCCGAGTACTGGTACCGGAACCTGCGCGAACCGGTGCGGTTCCAGGACGCGATTCGCGCGCTGCTGGCCGATCACCTCTTCGTCGAGGTCAGCGCGCACCCGGTGCTGGTGAGCGCCATCGAGGAGATCGGGCACGCGGACGGCGTCCCGGCGACCGCGATCGGCACACTGCGGCGGGACGACGGCGGCACCGATCGGTTGCTGACCTCCCTGTCGGAACTGTGGGTGCACGGGGTGATGCCGGACTGGCATGCGGTCTTCGGCAGAGGCGTCACCGCCTCGGCGAACGTGCCCACGACCGCGTTTGTACGGGACCGGTATTGGCTGGCGTCAACGGGATCCGGCAGCGAGGTCCGGGTCGAGCTGCCTGCGATGCGGACCCGGGAGGTCACCGATGGGTTCACCGAACGAATCTCCGCCGCGGCCGACGACGCGCAGCGAACCCGGGCCGTGCTGGCCGAGATCCGCGCGCACGCGGCCGCGGTGCTCGGGTGGGACTCCGCCGACAAGCTCGAGGCGGACCGCACCTTCCGCGACCTCGGCTTCGATTCGCTCACCGGCGTGCAGCTGAGCAAGAGACTCTCGGCCGCCACCGGACAGCGACTGTCCCCGACCGCCGTGTTCGATCATCCGACACCCCAGGCGATGGCCGAGCAGCTGAGCGATCTGACGCTCGGTGCGGCCGCCCTCGACACCGACACCGCGGCGTGCACCGATGAGCCACTGGCCATCGTGGCGACCGGATGCAGGTTCCCCGGCGGTGTCCGATCACCGGAAGAACTGTGGGAGCTGCTGCTCTCCGGCCGTGACGCCATCGAAGGGTTCCCGGCCGATCGCGGCTGGAATCTGGAGGAGCTCGGCCATCCCGACCGGACCCGGCCCGGCGCGAGCTCCGTGGACCGAGGTGGTTTCCTGCGCGACGCGGCGGGGTTCGACCCCGGGTTCTTCGGGATCTCGCCCAGGGAAGCGCTGGCGATGGACCCGCAGCAACGCCATCTCCTCGAGGTCTCCTGGGAGACGATCGAGCGTGCCGGCGTCGATCCGCGAAGCCTGCGCGGCAGCCGCACCGGGGTGTTCGTCGGCCTCGTCCCGCACGGGTACGACACGGTGGCGGCCGCTGAACCGAACACGTCGGGATATGTGTTCACCGGGGCCGCCGGCAGCGTGGCTTCCGGGCGGATCGCCTACACGCTGGGCTTGACCGGCCCCGCGGTCACCGTGGACACGGCGTGCTCCTCGTCGCTGGTGGCGCTGCATCTCGCCATGCAGGCACTCCGGGCGGGCGAGTGTTCGCTGGCGCTGGCCGGGGGCGCCACGGTCATGTCGACCCCGAATGTGTTCGTGGAGTTCAGCCATCAGGGCGCGCTCGCCCCGGACGGCCGGTGCAAGCCGTTCGCCGCGGCGGCCGACGGCACCGCCTGGTCAGAAGGTGTCGGTGTGCTGATGCTGGAACGGCTCTCCGACGCGCGGCGCAACGGGCACGACGTGCTCGCGATCGTGCGTGGATCGGCGGTCAACCAGGACGGCGCTTCGAACGGGCTGACCGCGCCGAACGGTCCTTCGCAGCAGCGGGTGATCCGGCAGGCGCTCGCGAACGCCCGGCTGCGGCCGCAGGACGTCGAGGTCGTGGAAGCCCACGGGACCGGCACCAGCCTCGGCGATCCGATCGAGGCGCAGGCGCTGCTGACGACCTACGGCCTCGACCGCGCGCAGCCGTTGTTGGTCGGATCGCTTAAATCGGTGCTGGGGCACGCCTCCGCGGCGGCAGGCGTCGCCGGTGTCATCAAGATGGTGGAGGCGCTGCGCCACGGCGTGGTGCCCGCCACCCTGCACGTGGACGAGCCGAGCCCGTTCGTGGACTGGAGTGCGGGAAAGGTCGATGTCGTCACGGAAAACCAGCCGTGGCCGGAGTCGGCCGCGCCGCGCCGTGCCGCCGTGTCGGCGTTCGGCGTGAGCGGCACCAACGCCCACGTCATTCTCGAACAAGCCGTCGAGCCCGCCGAGCCGGTGGTCGCGGACGCCCCGGTCGGCGCGATGCCCTGGATGTTGTCGGCGAGCTCCCCGGCCGCACTGACCGCCCAGGCCGGCCGGCTGCACGCGTTCACCGACACCGTGTGCGATCCCGCGTCGGTGGGGTGGTCGCTGGCGACCGGGCGGGCCGGGCTCGCGCACCGCGCCGTCGTGATCGCGGACGAGCTCAGCGGCTACCGCGAGGGACTCGCCGCGGTGGCGGGTGTCGGCGTGAGTAAGGGCGTCGTGGCGGGTGAGGTGCTGGGGCGGGGTTCCGGGCGGGTGGTGTTCGTCTTTCCGGGGCAGGGCTCCCAGTGGGCGGGCATGGCTTCGAGTTTGCTGGAGAGTTCTGCGGTTTTCGGTGAGGCGTTCGATCGGTGTGCCGCGGCGTTGGCACCGTTCGTGGACTGGGACGTGCGGGGCGCGCTGTCGGACGAGGTGTCGCTGGAGCGGGTGGATGTGGTGCAGCCGATCCTGTGGGCAGTGATGCTGTCGCTGGCCGAGACGTGGCGTTCGGTGGGCGTGGTTCCCGATGTGGTGGTGGGGCATTCGCAGGGCGAGATCGCCGCGGCGTGTGTGTCGGGTGTGTTGTCGCTCGAGGACGGTGCGCGGTTGGTGGCGTTGCGGAGTCAGGTGATCGCGCGCCACTTGGCGGGTGATGGTGGCATGCTCTCGCTCGCCGCGGGCAGTTGCGTGGCCGACGAGCTGGTGTCCCGGCACGACAACGTGTGGATCGCGACCCTCAACGGGCCCGAGTCGACAGTGCTCGCCGGCGAGCTGGCCGCGCTGGAGGAAATCCATGCGGAGGCGGAGAAACGAGGACTGCGGCCGCGTCGGATCCCGGTCGACTACGCGTCGCACACCCCGCACGTCGAGCCGCTGCGTGACCGTCTGCTCGACCTCGCCGCGCCGATTTCCGCGCGCCCCGGTCACGTTCCGTTCTATTCGACGGTGACCGCCTGCCGCGTCGGCGGTACCGAACTGGACGCTTCGTACTGGTACCGCAACCTCAGGGAGACGGTGCGGTTCGAGGAGACGATCGAGAAGCTGATTGTGGAGGGGGACACGGCTTTCCTCGAGGTCAGCCCGCATCCTGTGCTGACTCCGGCGGTCCACGACATCGCCAGGCAACAGGAGGCCGACATCGTCGCGACCGGCACGCTGCGGCGCGGAGAGGGCGGTACTGACCGCATGCTCAGGTCACTGGCGGAGTTGTGGGTGCGCGGCGTCGAGCCCGACTGGGATCGGGTGTTCGCCGGCACAGGGGCGCGGCGGGTTCTGTTGCCCACCTACGCGTTTCAGCACTCGCGTTTCTGGCCGCGGTCCTCCGGCGAGAAGACCGGGCCGGAGCAGGGCGATCCGTACGCGGAGTTCTGGCGCCTTGTGGAACGACAGGACCTGGAAGCAATCGCGCGGATGCTCCGTGTCGAAGGCGGGGCCGGGTTCGGTGAGGTTGTCGACGCGCTGGCCGGCTGGCGCCGGGACAGCGTGGCGGGTGCGGAAATGGACCGCTTGCGGTACCGGGTCGGCTGGGAGCACCTGACGTCCGGGAGCCCGGCGGTCCTGCCGCCGAACTGGGTGGTGGTCACCGACGACGCACGGGAACGTGCCGCGCTCGCCGACGACCTCGCCGGGGCGTTGCGTGCTCGTGGTGCCGTGGTCGAGACCGTGCTGGCCGACGACCCGGATATCGGCGAACGTGTGGCCCGGTACGGCGAGATCGACGGAATCGTGTCCGTGCTGGCGCTGGGCGCAGCGGTCCGTCCGGACGCCGAAGAAGTCCACCGCACGCTGCGGCTGGTGCGAACCGCCTCGGCACCTGTCTGGTGCCTGACCCAGGGGGCCGTCTCGACCGACCCCCTTGACGCGGTGTCCGCTCCGGCTCAGGCACTGATCTGGGGGCTCGGCCGCGTCGCGGCGCAGGAGTTCCCGGAGCACTGGGGCGGCCTCGTGGACCTTCCGTCCGAGGTGGACGCCCGAGTGCTGGAGCAGCTCTGCGAGGTGCTCGCGCAGCGGGACGAGGACCAGGTCGCGATCCGGCCGGGGGGTGCCCTCGGCCGGCGGTTGTTCCGGGCCGGTTTCCGGCGGGAGCCCGACAGGAACGGGTGGGACCCGGGATCCGGCACGATCCTGATCACGGGCGGCACCGGCGCGCTCGGCAGCCAGGTCGCGCGCAGGCTGGCCCGCCGCGGCACGCACCACCTGGTTCTGGCCAGCAGGCGTGGCGCGAATGCCGCCGGCGCGGCCGAACTCGAGGCCGAGCTGACCACGCTGGGCGCCCGGGTGACGATCGTGGCGTGCGACCTCGCCGATCCCGAGGCGCTCGCCGGGCTCGTCGCCGAACACCCGCCGAGCGCCGTGTTCCACACCGCGGCCGTCCTGGACGACGGCGCGCTCGACGGTCTCACCGCGGAGCAGATCGACCGCGTTCTGCGCGTCAAGGCCGATGTGGCGCTGCGGTTGCACGAACTGACCTGTGACCGGGAGTTGTCGGCGTTCGTCCTGTTCTCCTCGCTGTCCGGGACGATCGGTCTGGCTGGTCAGGGAAACTACGCACCGGGCAACGCCTACCTCGACGCCTTGGCGCACCACCGCCGCAGCCTCGGCCTGCCGGCGATCTCCTTGGCCTGGGGCAGCTGGGCACAGGGCGGTATGGCCGAGTCCGAGGCGGTCGTCGCGACCCAGCTGCGGCACGGAGTTCCCCTGCTGGAACCGGAATCCGCGCTTGACGCGATGGAAATCGCGCTGGCGCACGACGACCCCGACATCGTGATCGCCGATGTCGACTGGGCCCGGTTCAGTCACGCCTACACCGCGCTGCGGTCCAGCACGTTGCTGGAGTACATCGCCGAGGCCGCCATGGAGCACAAGGAGCCGAGCGACCGGGCAGGGTCTGCCGCACTGGCCGAAGAGCTGGCCGGGCTCAAACCCGCCGAGCGATCCCGAAAACTTCTCGACACCGTTCGCGGGGAGGTCGCCGCGGTGCTCGGGCACAACTCGGCCGAAGCGATCGGTACCCGGCGGCCGTTCCTGGAGCTCGGGCTCGATTCGGTGACCGCGGTCGATCTGCGCAACCGGCTCGACCGCGCCACTGGCCTGCGGCTGCCTGCCACCGTGGTATTCGATCAGCCGGACGCCGTGGAGCTGGCCGCCTACCTAGAGGACCAACTGACACTGCGGGAGGATTCGCCCGCAGCTGAGCCCCCGGTCACCGCGTTGCTCGAATCGTCGAGCAACGACGAGCTCTTTGAGTTCATCGAGAAGGAATTCGGAATCTCCTGACATGAATTCGACGCCAGAAAGTGCCAGCATGGACGAGGCGAGCAGGCTCCGCCACTACCTGAACCGCGTCACCGCGCAGTTGCAGGAGACACGGGAGCGGCTTCGCTCCGTGGAGGCCACGAACGACGAGCCGATCGCGATCGTCGGCATGAGCTGCCGTTACCCCGGTGACGTCGACTCCCCGGACCGGCTTTGGGCACTGCTCGCCGAGGGCGGCGACGCGGTGTCGGAGTTTCCGGCCGACCGGGGCTGGGATCTGTCCGCGCTGGTGGACCCGACCGGCGAACGGCGGGGCACGTCCTACACTGGTGCGGGCGGGTTCCTGCACGACGCGGGCTGGTTTGACGCGGACTTCTTCGGTATCTCGCCGCGCGAGGCGTTGGCGATGGATCCGCAGCAGCGGCTGCTGCTGGAGTCGTGCTGGGAGCTCTTCGAGCATGCGGGAATTGACCCGGTTTCGTTGCGGGGAAGTGAAACCGGCGTGTTCGTGGGGTCCAGCTTCCGGGACTACGGCAGCAGGCTGCCCGAGATCCCCGAGATCGTCGAAGGCCACGCGATGACCGGCACCGCGGGCAGTGTCGCGTCCGGACGACTGTCCTATGTGTTCGGACTGACAGGTCCCGCGCTGACCGTGGACACCGCCTGTTCCTCCTCGCTCGTGGCACTGCATCTGGCGGTGCGGTCGCTGCGGCTGGGCGAGTGCTCGCTGGCGGTGGCCGGCGGCGTCGCCGTCATGTCCTCCCCTGATCTGTTCACCGAGTTCAGCCGTCAGCAGGGCCTGGCCCGCGACGGCAGGTGCAAGGCTTTCGCGGACTCCGCCGACGGGATGGGCGCGGCCGAGGGCGTCGGACTGCTGCTGGTGGAGCGGCTGTCCGACGCGCGGCGCAACGGGCATCGCGTGCTCGCTGTGGTCCGTGGTTCCGCGGTCAACCAGGACGGCAGGTCCAGCGGGCTCACTGCGCCGAACGGCGTTGCTCAGCAGCGGGTCATCCACGCCGCGCTCGCCGACGCGAAGCTGAAACCGTCCGATGTGGACGTCGTGGAGGCACACGGGACAGGCACCTCGCTGGGCGATCCCATCGAGGTGCAGGCCTTGCTGAACACGTACTGCCGTGGCGAGCGGGTCAACCCGTTGCTGCTCGGATCCGTGAAGTCGAACATCGGGCACACTCAGGCCGCGGCCGGGGCGGCCGGTGTGCTGAAGATGGTGCAGGCGCTGCGGCACGGGACGGTGCCGAGGACCCTGCACGTGGACACGCCGAGCACCCGCGTTGACTGGACCGCGGGCGCCGTCGAGCTCGCGACCCGGGAACAGCCGTGGCCGCGGACGGAACGCCCGCGACGCGCTTCGGTGTCTTCGTTCGGGGTCAGCGGGACGAATGCCCACGTGATCCTGGAGGAGGCTCCGGAACCGGATCACGTCGAGCGCCCGGTGCCCGCGGGCGCGGTTCCCTGGGTGCTGTCCGGGCATTCGGCCGAGGCGCTGCGTCGCCAGGCCGAACGCCTGCATGCCCACGTGACGGCGGCCGCGTCGGACGAGGTGCAGGTCGCGCAGTCGCTGGCGGCGCGTGCAGCCCTGCCGCACCGGGCCGTGGTGCTCGCCTCCGGCAGGGAGAGCCGACTGGAGGCACTGTCCGCCGTGGCAGCCGGTGAGCCTTCTCCGTTGGTGGCCGAGGAGGTCGCGGGCGAGCGCAGCGGCGTGGTCTTCGTGTTCCCCGGGCAAGGCGCGCAGTGGGTGGGCATGGCGTCCGAACTGATCGCCGCGTCGCCGGTCTTCGCGGAGTCGATCGACCGGTGCGCGAGCGCGCTGGCGCCGTTCACCGACTGGGAGCTGCGCGAAACGCTCGACGCCGAGCAGCCGCTGGACCGGGTCGACGTCGTCCAGCCCGCGCTGTGGGCGGTGATGGTGTCGCTCGCCGCGCACTGGCGGTCCTGGGGCGTCGAACCCGCTGCCGTGGTGGGCCATTCGCAGGGCGAGATCGCCGCGGCGTGCGTGAGCGGCGCGCTGACGCTGGAGGACGGCGCCCGGCTGGTGGCCTTGCGCAGCAGGGCCATTGCCG
The DNA here is from genome assembly GCF_016595675.1 of Prauserella cavernicola. GTDB lineage: Bacteria > Actinomycetota > Actinomycetes > Mycobacteriales > Pseudonocardiaceae > Prauserella_A > Prauserella_A cavernicola. Next base: position 471,128 of record NZ_JAENJH010000004.1, read on the forward strand.
AAGAACTGGCCGGACAGGGCGGGATGATGTCCGTCGCCGCGTCCGCCGAACGGGTCGCCGGGTTCCTCTCGGGTCGCGACGGCGTCTGGATCGCTACTACCAACAGTCCGGATTCGACGGTCGTCGCGGGTGCGCCGGATGCGCTCGAAGACGTGCGGGCCGTCGCGGAGGCGGCGGGCGTCCGGGTGAAACGGATCGCCGTCGACTACGCCTCCCACACCCCGCACGTGGAGCGCATCCGCAACCGGCTGCTCGAGCTGGCCGCGTCGGTCAGCCCGCGCGAGGGCGACGTCCCGATGTACTCCACGGTGACCGGCGCGGCCATCCAGGACAGCGAGCTGCACGCCGAGTACTGGTACCGCAACCTGCGTGAACGAGTGCGCTTCGCCGAGACCGTCGAGGTTCTGCTGGGGCAGGGCGACTTCGTGTTCCTTGAGGTCAGCCCGCACCCTGTACTGGCCGCGGCGGTCCAGGAGAGCGGTCTTGCCGCCGGCCGGGACGCGACGGCGGTCGGCACCCTGCAGCGCGGTGACGGCAGTCTGGAGCGTGTGTACGAGTCGGCCGCGCGGCTGTGGACCCATGGCGCCGGTCCGGAGTGGACTGTTGTGCTCGGTGCCGGTGAGGTGCTCGATCTGCCCACCTACGCGTTCCAGCGCCGGCCCTACTGGCTCACCGGGGCGGCCGGTGGCGGGAACGTTTCGGCGGCCGGCCTCACGCCCCTGGGGCATCCGCTTCTCGCTGCGGGCATCGCGCTGGCGGGCGCGGACGAATTCGTCTTCAGTGCAAGGGTTTCGCTCAATTCGCATCCGTGGCTGGCCGACCACGTGGTGCTCGGGCGCACGATTGTGCCGGGTGCGGTGTTCGTCGAGCTGGCCCTGCACGCCGGGCTTCAGGTGGGCGCCGAGCAGCTGGACGAGCTGATCCTGAGCGCGCCGCTGGTGATCACCGAGGAGGCACTGGAACTCCAGGTCGGGGTGGACGCACCCGACGAGTCGGGACGGCGAGCGGTGCACCTGCACTCACGACGCCCCGGCGACGATTCCGGCTGGACGCAGCACGCCACCGGCGTACTCGCCCCGCTCGGGGAGGCCGCCTCACCCGAGCCGGAGCAGTGGCCTCCGCCGAACGCGACTCCGCTGCCGGTGGACGACTTCTACGACAAGGCGGCCGAGTCGGGATATCTCTACGGTCCGGTTTTCCGCTGCCTTCGCGCGGTGTGGCAGCGCGAAGGGGAGTGGTTCGCCGAGATCGAGCTGCCCGAGACGGTGCCGGACGCCGAGGGGCTCGGCGTGCACCCGGCGTTGCTGGACGCGGCACTGCAGGCCCGTCTGGCCGGTAGTCGGGAGCAGCTGCTGCCGTTCGCCTTCTCCGGGGTGCAGGTGCACGCCACCGGAGCGCGAAGTGCCAGGGTGCGGCTCACCAGGACTGCGCCGGACAGTCTGTCGGTGCTGTTGACCGATCACGCCGGGCTGCCGATCCTCACCGTCGACAACCTGACCGCGAGGCCGCTGACCCAGGACGCCGTGCGCTCCGTGTCCGTGGAACCGCTGTACGAGGTGTCCTGGCGGCCGCTGGACGTGGACTTCGCCACGGCGCGGGAGTTTCCCGTCTTCGGAACGATTCCGGGGTTGACGGCGCGCTCGGTCGCCTCGCTCGACGCGGTGGACGGGCCGGTGCTCTACCCATGCCCGGCAGGCACCGCCGACGACGCGCCCACCGCTACCCGTCAGGTGCTGGACACCGTGCTCGGGGTGATGCGGGACTTCCCCGCACGGGCCGAAGGTGCCGCGCGACTCGTCGTGGTGACGCGTGGCGCAGTCACCGTCACCGGTGCGGAGCCGGTCGACGTGGCTCAGGCCGGGGTTGCCGGTCTGCTGCGCTCCGCCTGCACCGAGCATCCGGACCGGTTCCTGCTCGTCGACCTGGACGCGGCCGAGAGCTCCGCCGGGGCGCTCCCGGCCGCCGTCGCCGCGGCGGCCGAGGCGGGCGAGCCGGAGATCGCGATCCGGCAGGGTGCGGTGTCCGTGCCCCGGTTGGCCCGCCACACCGCGTCGCGTGAACTGGTGCCGCCGGACGATTCCGCGTGGGGCCTCGAGCTGAGTACGGGAGGGACCCTCGACGGGCTCGAACTCGTGCCGGCGCCGGAAGCCGCCGCGCCGCTGGGGCCCGACCAGGTGCGGATCGAGGTGCGTGCCACAGGCGTCAACTTCCGGGATGTCCTGGTGGCGCTGGGTGTCGTCGCGAACACCGGTTCACTGTTCGACAGCGAGGGTGCGGGTGTCGTCGCCGAGGTCGGTTCCGCGGTTCGCGACTTGGCCGTCGGAGACCGTGTACTGGGCCTGTTCCAGGGTTCCTACGCGGGTCCGCTGGCCGTGGCCGACCGCAGGCTGGTGGCACCCGTCCCGAGTGGCTGGACGTTTTCCGAGGCAGCCGCGGTGCCCGCGGTGTTCCTGACTGCCTACTACTCGCTGGTCGATCTGGCGGAGGTGCGGGCAGGGGAGTCGTTGCTGGTGCACGCCGCTGCGGGCGGTGTCGGGATGGCGGCCGTGCAGCTGGGCCGTCACCTCGGGGCGGAGATTTATGCCACCGCGAGCGAGGCCAAATGGCCGGTGGTGCAGGCCCAAGGTGTTGCTGCCGAACACCTCGCGTCGTCGCGGACGGTGGAGTTCGCACCCCGGTTGCTGGCGGCGAGTGCCGGCCGCGGTGTGGACGTCGTGCTGAACTCCTTGGCGGGCGAGTTCGTGGACGCCTCGATGACGCTGTTGCCCCGGGGCGGCCGGTTCATCGAGATGGGCAAGACCGACATCCGCGACACCGTGCCCGAGGGGATCGGTTACCGGGCGTTCGATCTCGCCGAGGCTGGCGCCGACCGGCTCGGCGAGATGCTCGCCACGCTCGTCGGGCTCTTCGAGTCCGGTGCGCTGCACCGGCTGCCGGTGACCAGCTGGGACACCCGTGACGCCCGCGACGCCTTCCGGCACATCAGCCAGGCACGGCACGTCGGTAAGGTCGTGCTGACAACGCCTCCCGCGGCGCAGGCGGGAACCGTGCTGGTGGTCGGCGGGACCGGGGGCATCGGAAGCGCGCTGGCCCGGCACCTCGCGGCCCAGCCGTCGGTCACCGAGCTCGTGCTCGTGAGCAGGCAGGGGCCGGACGCTCCCGGCGCGCGGGAACTGCTCGGGGAACTCGGCGAGACCGCCCGGATCGTGGCCGCCGACGCCGCCGATCGGGACACGCTCGGCCGGCTCATCGACTCGCTGCCGGACCTGCGCGGGGTCGTGCACGCCGGCGGGGTGCTCGACGACGGGATGCTCACCGCGCTGACTCCCGAGCAGGTGGGCACCGTGCTACGCGCCAAACTCGACGTGGCCTGGAACCTGCACGAGCTCACCCGGAACCGGGACCTGTCGCTGTTCGCGCTGTTCTCCTCCGCGGCCGGCGTCTTCGGGTCGGCCGGGCAGGCCGCGTACTCCGCCGCGAACGCGACCCTGGACGCGCTCGCCCTGCACCGCCGCCGCTCGGGCTTGCCCGCGCACTCGGTGGCCTGGGGCCTGTGGGAGCAGCGCAGCGCGATGACCGGAGCGCTCACCGCCGCCGATCTCGGCCGGATGCGCCGCACCGGCATCCGTCCACTGTCGACAGAGCAGGGCCTGTCGCTGTTCGACTCCGCGGTCCGGTCGCCACTGCCCCGGCCCGTTGCCGTTCATCTCGACGTGAAGGCGTTGCGCGAACGGGAAAACCCGGCTCCGTTGCTGCGGGACCTGGTGCGTGCGAAGACCCGGCGCGTGGCGGCTGGCGCCGGGACCGCCACCGACCGGCTGGGCACCCTGTCGGGAGCCGATCGGCGCGGAGCCCTCGTGCAACTGGTGCGCGAACACGCCGCGCTCGTCCTCGGGCACGCGACCGCCGAGGCGATCGCGCCCGGACGGGCGTTCTCCGATCTCGGGTTCGATTCGCTCACCGCGGTGGAACTGCGCAACCGGCTCAGCGCGGCCACCGGTCTGCGGCTGCCGGTGACGGTCGTGTTCGATCACCCCAACAGCACCACCCTGGGTACGGAGCTGTCCCGCCAGCTGGTCCCCGAGGACGACGCGGCGGTCAACGACATCGCGCCGGCACGAGCGGACACGGACGAGGACCTGATCGCGATCGTCGGCATGGCCTGCAGGTTCCCCGGCGGTGCCCGCTCGCCCGAGCAGCTGTGGCAGTTGCTGCTCGACGAGCGTGACGCGATGGGGGGCTATCCGGACGATCGTGGCTGGCAGGTGGACTTTCTCGGCAACCCCGAGGAGCCGGAACGGGAGTTCCGTCGCGTCGGCGGATTTCTCCACGACGCCGCCGATTTCGACCCGGAGTTCTTCGGCATGGCGCCGCGCGAGGCCCTGGCGACCGACCCGCAGCAGCGGCTGCTGCTGGAGGTCACGTGGGAGGCGTTCGAGCGCGCGGGAATCGACCCGACCTCGTTGCACGGCAGCGAGACAGGGGTGTTCGCGGGCCTGATCTACAACGACTACTCGAGCCGGTTCCCGAACCTGCTCGAGGGGTACGAGGGCTACCTCGGCAACGGCAGTGCCAACAGCGTCGCCTCCGGCCGGGTCGCGTACGCGCTCGGGTTGCAGGGACCTGCGATCACCGTGGACACGGCGTGTTCCTCGTCGCTGGTCGCTCTGCATCTGGCGGCGCAGTCGCTGCGCCGCGGCGAGTGCGATGTCGCCGTCGCGGGCGGGGTGACGGTGATGTCGACCCCGCGCCCGGTGATCGAGTTCAGCCGGATCGGTGGACTCGCACCGGACGGGCGGTGCAAGGCCTTCGGTTCGGCGGCGGACGGGATGGGCTTCGCCGAGGGCGTCGGCATGCTCGTGGTGCAGCGGCTGTCCGACGCGGTGCGCGAGGGACGTCCGATCCAGGCGGTGGTGCGTGCCTCGGCGGTCAACCAGGACGGTGCGTCGAACGGGCTGACCGCGCCCAGCGGAACGGCGCAACAGCGGGTGATCCGGCGGGCGCTGGCGGAATCCGGCGTCAAATCGTCCGATGTGGACTTCGTGGAGGCGCACGGGACCGGGACGTCCCTCGGAGATCCGATCGAGGCCGGGGCATTGGCGCAGACCTACGGTTCGGATCGCGACCGACCGTTGCTGCTCGGCTCGGTGAAGTCGAACATCGGCCACACCCAGGCCGCGGCCGGGGTCGCCGGAGTGATCAAGATGGTGCTGGCGATGCGGCACGGCGTCGTACCGCGCACACTGCACGCCGACCAGCCCACCGAGCACGTGTCGTGGGACGACAGTGGCCTGCGGCTCGCCGCGCGGACCGAGGCATGGCCGGAGCGCGAGGGGCCGAGGCTCGGCGCGGTGTCGTCGTTCGGCATCAGCGGCACCAACGCCCACGTCATCCTCGAACACGTGCCGGCGCGAGCGGCACAGCCCTCCGCAGCGCGGTCCGCGGTGCCGCTCGTGCTGTCGGCGAAGACCGCGGAGAGCCTGCGCGAGCAGGCGCTGCGGCTGCACCGGCTCCTCGAGGAGGATCCGGGCCTGGCCCCGGTGGACCTCGCGCGCTCGTTGGTGACGACACGGGCGATGTTCGACCATCGCGCGGTGGTCGTCGGGCGGACCCGGGACGAGGTCCTGCACCGCCTGGCGGCACTGGGCCGGGGCGAGGCCGCGGCCGGTGTCGTCGACGGCGTGGCGACCGACCGCGCCGGCACGGTGTTCGTCTTCCCCGGCCAGGGTTCGCAATGGGCGGGCATGGCCGGTGAGCTGCTGGACGACGCTCCGGCGTTCGCCGAGAGCATCGCCCGGTGCGCGAAAGCACTGGAACCGCACGTGTCGTGGTCACTGGTCGATGTCCTCAGACAGGAGCCTGGCGCGCCGGCTCTCGACCGGGTCGATGTCGTACAGCCGACCCTGTGGGCGGTCATGGTTTCGTTGGCGCACCTGCTTTCCGAGTACGGAGTCGAACCCGACGCCGTACTCGGGCACTCCCAGGGCGAACTGGCCGCGGCGTGCGTGTCCGGCACGCTGTCGGTGGACGACGCCGCTCGAGTCGTCGCCCTGCGCAGCCTGCTGATCGGCCGCGAGCTAGCCGGACTGGGCGGGATGGTTTCGCTCGCGCTGCCGTTGGCGGATGCGGAGCAGGTGATCGCGCCGTGGGCCGACAGCGTCTGCGTAGCCACGGTCAACGGACCGGGGGCGACGGTCGTCGCCGGTGACTCCGTGGCGCTGGACGAGCTGATGGCGTCGTGCGAACGGGACGGCGTACGGGCCCGGCGGATTCCGGTGGACTACGCGTCGCACACGCCGCACGTGGAACGCGTGCGTGACGCCCTGATCGAGCTGGCCGCACCGGTGACCCCGCAGGACGGCATCGTGCCGGTGTACTCCCCTGTCACCGGCGAGCTGCTGGATGTCCCCGCGGATGCCGAGTACTGGTACCGGAACCTGCGGGAGACCGTGTGGTTCGAACGTGCCGTGCGCGCGGCCGCCGCGGCGGGGCACGACGTGTTCGTCGAGGTCTCGCCACGCCCGGTGCTGATCGCGGCCATCGAAGAAACACTGGAAGACGGTGCTCCGGCGGCGATCGGCCTGCTGCGCCGCGAGGAGGGCGGGCTGGAGCGCTTCCTGCTCGCGCTCGGCACGCTGTTCGTCTCCGGGATCGCGGTCGACTGGTCGGAAGCGGTGGCCGGTGGGCGCCTGGTCGACCTGCCCACCTACCCCTTCACCCGCACCCGGTACTGGCTCGATGCGCCGGAAACTCCGGCAGAGCAAGGAAACACCGGCGACGCCGACTTCTGGCACGCGGTGGTGGAGGCCGATCCGAACCGGCTCGCGACCCAGCTCGGTGTCGACGACGCGGATATGCGGGCGGCACTGTCGCAGGTGCTGCCCGCACTGGCGGACTGGCGCAGGCATAGTCAGGAATCCGCCACCGTGGACTCCTGGCGCTACGGGATCGAGTGGGCCCCGGTGCCGGAGAACGAGGCGCGCGGGCTCGCAGGGACCTGGCTGCTGGTCGTTCCCGAAGCCCTCTCCGATGACCGCCGGACCGTGCTGCTGGCCTCGGAGCTGACTCGCCGGGGCGGCCGCGTCGTGCCGTTGATCGCCGGGCACACCGACGCGGCCGGGTTCGCCGCGCGGCTGCGCGAGACCGCGGCCGGGGAGCCGGAACTGAGTGGCGTGCTGGCGGTGACGGCCTGGGACGAACACCTGCGTCCGGGAACCACCGCCGTGCCGAACGGCCTCGCGTCGACCCTGACCCTCGTGCAGGCCCTCGGCGAAACCGGGCTGACGATCCCGCTGTGGTGCCTGACGGCCGGCGGGGTGCGGACCGGCGCGGGTGACACGGAGATCAGCGTGGCGCAGGCGATGGTCTGGGGCCTCGGCAGGATCGCCGCGCAGGAGCATCCCGAGACCTGGGGCGGCCTGATCGACCTTCCCGCCGAGTTCGACGAGCAGATCGTGGCCCGCCTGGCCGCGGTGCTGGGCAGCGATTCCGGGGAGGACCAGCTGGCCATCCGTGCCTCCGGTGTCTTCGGACGGCGGCTCGCGCGGAAGCCGATCGGCAGGCAGGCCCCGCAATGGCGGCCGCGCGGCACCGTTCTCGTCACCGGTGGCACCGGTGCGCTGGGCGCGCACGTCGCGCGCTGGCTGGCGGTGGAAGGCGCCGACCACCTGCTGCTGCTCAGCCGCAGTGGCGCGACGGCCGACGGTGCCGAGGCACTGCGGGCCGAGCTCGCCGAGGCGGGCACCCGCGTGACGATCCTCGCCTGCGACGCCGCCGATCGTGACGCGCTGGCCGCGGTGATCGACGGAATCCCCGAGGAGTTCCCGCTCACCGCGGTGGTGCACACGGCCGCGGCACTGGACGACGGACCCCTGGCGACGCTGACCGACGCGCGAATGGACGGCGCGTTGCGGGCCAAGGCCGCGGCGGCGTGGAATCTGCACGAGCTGACCTCGCAGCTGGACCTGTCGGCCTTCGTGCTGTTCTCGTCCACCGCGGGCACGTTCGGGGCGGCCGGGCAGGGCAACTACGCACCCGGGAACGCTTATCTGGACGCCCTCGCCTGGTACCGGCACGGGAAAGGCCTGCCCGCGACCTCGCTGGCCTGGGGAGCGTGGGGACAGGGTGGGATGGCCGAAGCGGACGCGGTCGCGACGCTGCGCCGCAAACACGGGGTCCCCGCCATGCCCCCGGAACTGGCGACCACCGCGCTGGGCTCGGCGGTCGGTGGCGGCGACACCTTCGCAGTGATCGCCGACCTCGAATGGGACCGGTTCCACACCGCCTACACCGCGGCGAGGCCCAGCCCGTTCCTGCGGGAGATAGCCGAACAGGAAGGGATCGGCTCGGTCGGCGCCGGACCGGCCGAGCAGGCCGCCGAGGGTGACCTGGCGCGGCAGCTCGCGGACACCGCACCCGGCGAGCGGGAAAAGCTGGTGCGCAAGGTCGTGCGGGAGACCGCGGCGGCCGTGCTCGGGTATCCGCGGGCCGAGTCGGTGCCCCTGGACCGGCCGTTCTGGGAACTGGGGCTGGATTCGGTCACCGCCATCGAACTCCGCAACCGGCTGAGCGCCGGCATTGGCCGGAAACTTGCCGCCAGCCTGGTGTTCGACCATCCCACCGTGACCGACCTGGTCGCCTATCTGCGCACCGAGCTCGGGGGTGACGGCCAGCCGACGCTACTGGGAGAGCTGGATCGCGTGGAACACGCACTGGCTGGCCTGCCGGACGACGACGCCGTCCTGGCCGAGATCGAGGGCAGGCTGGCTCGGATGTTGCGCCGGGCCCGGCGCGGGACCGCGGTCCCCGCCACCGAATCGCGCGAATGGGACCTCGACGGAGCCTCGCACGACGAGGTCTTCGCACTGATCGACGAAGAGCTGGGAGAGCCGTGAGTTCACGTGACGAGGCAACGGCCGGGCCGCGGACGCCCGGCGACGACAAGCTCTTCGGCTACCTCAAGCGCGTCACCGCCGAACTGCGCGAGACGAAGTCGCGGCTGCGGGACCTGGAGTCCGCGGCGGACGATCCGGTGGCGATCGTCGGCATGAGCTGCCACTACCCGGGCGGGGTCCGGTCGCCGGAGGACCTGTGGCGGCTGGTCGAGGACGGCGGCGACGCCATCTCGGAGCTGCCCGAGGACCGGGGCTGGGACATCGCCGGGCTGGTCGGCAGCACGGGCGGCCGACAGGCCACGTCCGCCACCCGCCACGGTGGGTTCCTCCACGACGCGGCGGAGTTCGACGCGGAGCTCTTCGGCATCTCGCCGCGCGAGGCGCTGGCGATGGACCCGCAGCAACGGCTGCTGCTCGAATCCACCTGGGAGCTGTTCGAGCGGGCGGGCATGGATCCTGCCGGGCTGCGGCGCAGCGACACCGGGGTGTTCGTGGGCTGCAGTTTTCACGGTTACGGCGGCGACGCCGAGTTGGCGCCCGAGCAGGTGCGTGGGCACCTGCTGACCGGACGTGCCGGCAGCGTCGTCTCCGGGCGCCTTGCCTACACACTGGGGCTGGAAGGGCCCGCGATCACCCTGGACACCGCGTGCTCGTCGTCGCTGGTCGCCCTGCACCTGGCCGCCGGCGCGCTGCGCCGCGGTGAGTGCTCGTTGGCCGTCGCCGGGGGCGTGATGGTGATGTCCACGCCCGAGGTGTTCGTGGAGTTCAGCCGTCAGCAGGGGCTTTCCCGCGACGGCCGGTGCCGCGCGTTCGCGGGTTCCGCCGACGGGACCGGGCTCGGCGAGGGCGTCGGCCTGCTGCTGGTCGAGCGGCTCTCGGACGCGCTGCGCAACGGCCACGAGGTGCTGGCTGTGATGCGCGGTTCCGCGGTGAACCAGGACGGTGCCTCCAACGGCCTGTCCGCGCCGAACGGACTCGCCCAGCAGCGGGTGATCCAGCAGGCGCTGGCTGCCGCGGATCTTTCCGCCGTGCAGGTCGACGTCGTGGAGGCGCACGGAACGGGCACCAAGCTCGGCGATCCCATCGAGGCGGACGCGCTGCTGGCCGCCTACGGCCACGGCAGGCCGGCCGACCGCCCGCTGCTGCTCGGTTCGGTGAAGTCGAACATCGGGCACACGCAGGCCGCGGCCGGGGTGGCCGGGGTGATCAAACTGGTGCAGGCCATGCGCCACGGTGTGGTGCCGAAGACGCTGCACGTGGACGAGCCGACCCCCTTCGTCGACTGGTCCACCGGCGCGGTCGAGCTCGTGACCGAAGCCGCCCCGTGGCCGGAAACCGGGCAACCACGCCGTGCCGGCGTCTCTTCTTTCGGAGTGAGCGGTACCAACGCGCACGTCATCCTGGAGCAGGGACCGCCCGCCGAGCAGCCTCCGGCGCGGGATCGGCGGGACGAGCCGACACTGTGGCTGGTTTCCGCTGTCAATGAGAAGGCCTTGGCGGAACAAGCCTCGCGGCTTTTGAGCTTCGCGCAGGAAACCGGCGCGGACCCGGCCGACATCGGCTGGTCCTCGGCGGCGACCCGCGCCGCGCTGGCGCATCGTGCCGTGGTCGTCGGCGACGACGCCGTGGAGCTGGAGAGCGGGCTGGCTGCTGTTGCCGCGGGCACGTCCAGCGCCGCCGTGGTGACCGGTGTGTCGAGCCGGAAGCCCGACGGCGTCGTGTTCGTGTTCCCCGGGCAGGGTTCGCAGTGGCTGGGGATGGCGTCCGGGTTGCTGGCTGAGTCGCCGGTCTTCGCCGAGTCGGTCGAGCGGTGCCGTGCCGCGCTGGCGCCGCACGTGGACTGGGATCTGCTCGACGTGCTGCGGCAGGAACAGCCGCTGGACCGGGTCGACGTCGTGCAGCCGGTGCTGTGGGCGATGCTGGTATCCCTGGCCGAGGTGTGGCGGTCGTGGGGAGTGGTGCCCACCGCCGTGATCGGGCATTCCCAGGGCGAGATCGCCGCCGCCTGCGCGATCGGCGCGTTGTCGCTGGACGACGGCGCGCGGCTGATCGCGCTGCGCAGCCGGTGCATCGCGGAGGAGCTGGCCGGCCTCGGCGGCATGCTGTCGCTGGCTGCCGCCGCCGACACGGCCACGGAGCTGATCGCCGAGCACGACGACGTCTGGATCGCCACCACGAACGGGCCGGAGTCCACAGTCGTCGCGGGCACTCCGGAGTCGCTCGACCACGTCATGTCCCTGGCCGAGGACGCGGGCGTCCGCGCGAAGCGGATCGCGGTGGACTACGCCTCGCACACCCCGCACGTCGAACGGATCCGGATGCGGCTGCTGGAGGCCGCCGCCGCGATCGTGCCGCGAGACGTGGACATCCCCATGTACTCCACTGTGGACGCGGCACCCGTCGCCGGTTCCGCGTTGGATGGCGAGTACTGGTACCGGAACCTGCGCGAGCAGGTGCGGTTCCAGCAGACCGTGGCCGCGGTGTGCGACACCGAGTCCCCGGTCTTCCTGGAGGTCAGCCCCCACCCGGTGCTGGCGGCGGCGATCGAGGAGACGGCGCACGCGCGGTCGCACGGCGAGATCGCCGTTGTGGGGACCCTGCGGCGCGAGCAAGGCGGCCGCCGGCGGCTGCTGACGTCGCTGGCGGAGTTGTCGGTGCGTGGCGTCGACCCGGACTGGGATCGGGTGTTCGGCGGAGACGGCCGCCGGTGCGCGCTGCCCACCTACGCCTTCCAGCGACGTCGCTACTGGCTCACCGGATCGTCCGGCCAGGGCGCCACCGCGGGCGGCGGCCTGGTGCCGCTCGCGCATCCGCTGCTGTCCACGAGCATCGGGCTCGCCGACGGCGGGGAGTTCGTGTTCACCGGCCGGCTGTCCACCGGTTCGCTTCCCTGGCTGGCCGACCACGTCGTCGACGGCACGGTCGTCCTGCCCACTTCGGCGGTGCTCGAGCTGGTCTTCCAGGTGGCCGATGCGGTGGAGTGCGATTTCGTCGCCGAGCTGACGCTGCGGCAGCCGCTGGAGCTGCTCGCCGACAGCCCGGTGGACCTGCAGGTCACGCTCGGCGCGCCGGGCGCACAGGGCGAGCGCCAGGTCCGCGTGTTCTCCCGTGCCGGCGCCGATGAAGTGCTCGGGACGTGGGACGAGGTCGCGACCGCGACGGTGACCTCCGGTGCGCCGTCGCCGGTCGCCGAGACCGAGGCCTGGCCGCCCGCCGGCGCTTCGCCGATGTCCCCGGACGAGATCCACGCCCGCTTCGCCGGCACCGGGACCGATCTGGGTTCGGCGTTTCGCGGCATCGGGCGGGTGTGGCGGCGTGGCGAGGAGATTTTCGCCGACCTCGAGCTGCCCGAGCCGGAACGCCTGGAGACCGCGGCGTACGGCGTGCACCCGGCGTTGCTCGAGGCGGGGCTGCGCCTCGGCGGCGAAGCGACGCCGGCCACGTTCACCGGTGTCTGCCTACTGGCCACCGGAGCCACGGCAGGTCGGGTCCGCATCGCTCCGGTGGGCGACGGCACGGTCTCGGTGCGGGTCGATGATCCCGAGGGGAGGCCGGTCCTCTCCGCGAACACCGTGGGGTACCGGCACTTCGACCGGGAGGCCGCCACGCCGGGCCCGTTGTTCGAGGTCAAATGGTCCACAGTGGACATCGCGCCGAGCGAGCTGAGTCACGTCACCCTCACCGGTACCGTCGCGGAGTTCGTGGCGGACGTGCGCGCCGGCGCGTCGGTTCCCGAAGTCGTGCTGTTCCCGTTGGCGTTCGGTGGAAGCACTCGTCCCGAGCAAGCGCGTGAAGCGGCGGCGATGGTGCTGGCGGCGATCCAGGAATGGCTTGCGGCCGAGGAGGTCGGCGCTTCGCGTCTCGTCCTGCTCACGCACGGCGCCACCGCCGCCCAGCCAGGTGAGCGGGTCGACGTCGCCGCGGCCGCGGCCCGCGGTCTGCTGAGGTCGGCGGCCACGGAGATGCCGGGTCGGTTCTCACAGCTCGACGTCGATGCCGAAGTGCCCGCCGACTTGCTCCAGGCAGCGCTGGCGTCCGATGAGCCGGAGCTCGCGATCCGGGCCGGACGGTTGCTGGCACCCAGACTGGTCAAGATGGCCGGCCCCGCCGAGCCGTGGGGTCCGGTGCCCGGCACGGTGCTCATCACCGGCGGCCTGGGGGTGCTCGGCTCGGCCGTGGCCCGGCATCTGGTTTCCGCGCATGGCGTGCGGGACCTGGTGCTCACCGGGCGCCGCGGCCTGGACACCCCCGGCGCGCGGGAGCTCGCCGCGGAACTCACCGAGTCCGGCGCGAATGTGCGCGTCGAAGCCTGTGACGTCACCGAGCACGCCGCGCTCGAGCGGCTCGTCGCGGACCTTCCCGGGCTACGCGGCATCGTGCACGCGGCCGGGACACTCGACGACGGCCTGGTTTCCACGATGACGCCCGCCCGGCTCGAAACCGTGCTGCGGCCGAAGATCGACGCCGCCTGGCACCTGCACGAACTCGCCGAGGACGTGGACTTCTTCGTCATGTTCTCGTCCGCGGCCGGAGTCTTCGGCGCTGCGGGACAAGCGAACTACGCGGCCGCCAACGCCTTCCTGGACGCGCTGGCGCAGGATCGGCGTGCGGCCGGGCGTACCGCGCATTCGCTGGCATGGGGCCTGTGGGCCGAGCGCAGCGAACTGACCGGCGCGCTGGGTGACACCGATCTGTCGCGGATGAGCCGCGCCGGCGTGCGGCCGATGTCTACCACCGAGGCACTCGCCGCGTTCGACGGCGCGCTCGGCTCCGACCGGGCGCTTACCCTGCCGATCTCGTTCGACCCGGCACGCATTGCGACCCAGGATGTCGTGCCGCCGCTGCTGCGCGGGATGGTCCGGTCGCGCGTCCGGCGTTCGGTCGCGGCGGGCCCGGTGCGCGACAGCCTGGCAGGCCGCCTGGCGGGACTGTCCGCGGCGGAGCAGGTGCGCGTCCTGGTCGAGCTGGTGAGCGAACAGGCCGCACTCGCCCTCGGGTACGAGGATGCCTCGGCGGTGGCCGAGGACCGGGCGTTCAAGTCCCTCGGTTTCGATTCGCTGACCGCCGTGGATCTGCGCAACCGGCTGGCGAGGGCCACCGGGTTACGGCTTCCGGTGACGGTCGTCTTCGACCACCCGACCCCGCGCGAGCTCGCCGTTTTCCTGCTGGCAGGCCTACTGCCGGAGACCGAGTCCCGCGCGGCGGTACCGGCCGGGACCGCGATCGCGGCGGACGAGCCGATCGCCATCGTCGGGATGGGCTGCCGGTTCCCCGGCGACGTCGCGTCGCCCGAAGCCCTGTGGCGACTGTTGCTCGACCGCGGGGACGCGCTGTCGGAATTCCCCACCGACCGAGGCTGGGACCTGGACGCGCTGTTCGACGAGGATCCGGACCAGCCGGGTACGTCGCACACCCGCGTCGCCGGTTTCTTGTCGGACGTCGCCGGGTTCGATACCGAGTTCTTCGGCATCAGCCCGCGGGAAGCGCTCGCGATGGACCCGCAGCAGCGGCTGCTGCTCGAAGTCGCCTGGGAGGCGTTCGAGCGCGCGGGCGTCGATCCCGACACGCTTCGTGGCAGCGCCACCGGAGTCTTCGTCGGTGGCGCGGTGTCCGGATACGGCGTCGAGCTGTTCACCCCCGAGGACGGGCTGGACGGGCATCTGCTGACCGGCAACGCGACCAGTGTCGCGTCCGGGCGGATCGCTTACACCTTCGGCCTGGAGGGGCCGGCGGTCACGGTCGATACGGCGTGTTCCTCCTCGCTGGTGGCCCTGCATCTCGCGGTACAGGCACTGCGCCGGGGGGAGTGCACGCTCGCGCTCGCCGGTGGTGTCGCGGTCATGCCGACCCCGACTCTGCTGGTGTCCTTCAGCAGGCAGCGGGGACTGGCCGCGGACGGCCGGTGCAAGGCCTTCGGCGCGGACGCGGACGGTACCGGTTTCGCGGAAGGCGCCGGCGTGCTCGTCGTGGAGCGGCTGTCCGACGCCGTTCGCCACGGCCACGAAGTCCTCGCGGTGGTGCGCGGTTCGGCGATCAACCAGGACGGCGCGTCCAACGGGCTCACCGCGCCCAGCGGGCCCGCGCAGCAGCGAGTCATCGAGCGCGCGCTGGCCGACTCCGGGCTGCGTCCATCCGAAGTGGACGCGGTGGAGGCGCACGGCACCGGGACGGCGCTGGGTGACCCGATCGAGGCGCACGCGCTGATCGGCAGCTACTGCTCGGACCGTCCGGTGGAGCGGCCGTTGCTGCTCGGTTCGGTGAAGTCGAACATCGGCCACACTCAGGCCGCCGCGGGTGTGGCCGGAGTGATCAAGATGGTGCTGGCCCTGCGCGCGGGCACCGTTCCGGCCTCCTTGCACGCCGACCAGCCGACCCCACACGTGGACTGGTCCGGCGGCGGGCTCGAGTTGGTGAACTCGACCACGCAGTGGCCGGAGACCGCCGCGCCGCGCCGCGCCGGGGTCTCGGCGTTCGGGATCAGCGGCACCAACGCCCACGTGATCCTCGAACAAGCCGCCGCGGAACCGCCCCGTGCCACGCCCGAACCTGCGGGAACGGTGCCGTGGGTGCTTTCCGGTCACACGCCCGAAGCGCTTCGCGCGCAAGCGATCCGGCTCCGCGAGACCTGTGGCGGCGACACAGAGGTCGCGGATGTCGCGTGGGCGACGATCTCCTCCCGTGCCGCGATGACGCACCGCGCCGTCGTGCTCGGGGAGAGCGAAGCGGACTTCCGCGCCGGGCTGGACGCGGTGGCCGAGGGACGGTCCACCGCGAACGTGCTGCTCGGCACGGTGGAACAGGGACGCCGCACGGCTGTCCTCTTCTCGGGGCAGGGTTCGCAGCACGCGGCGATGGGGCGGCGACTGGCCGAGCTGCCGGCTTTCCGCAGCGCACTCGGCGAGGTGTGCGCGGCCTTCGACGGGCTACTCGACGTTCCGCTGCACGAGGTGCTGACTTCGGATCCGGACTCCGACACCGCGCGGCTGGTGCACGAGACCGCGTACACCCAGGCCGGGCTGTTCGCGTTCGAGGTGGCGGCCTTCCGGTTGCTGGCTGGGTGCGGAGTCGAGCCGGACTACTTGATCGGCCACTCCATCGGCGAGCTGGCGGCGGTCCACGTCGCCGGGGCGCTGTCGCTGGCCGACGCGGCCCGGGTGGTCGCCGCGCGGGGAAAGCTGATGCAACAGCTGCCGGCAGGCGGGGTGATGGCGGCGATCCGTGCCACCGAGCAGGAAGCGCTGACCTGGATCGGCGATGCGGTCGACGCCGTGTCGCTGGCCGCCGTCAACGGCCCGGACTCCGTGGTCGTGTCCGGTGCCGAGGAGGCGGTCGCGGCCGTGCTCGCGGTCGCCGAGACCGAGGGACGGCGGACCCGGCGCCTGCGCGTCAGCCACGCTTTCCACTCACCGCTGGTCGAACCGATGCTCGACGAGTTCGCGACGGTCCTCGCCGACGTCACCTGGGCCGAACCCGCGATCCCCGTGGTCTCCAACGTCACCGGGGGGATCGTCGGGGCCGAGGTCTTCGGCACGCCGGAGTACTGGGTCCGGCACGCCAGGGGAGCCGTCCGGTTCGCCGACGGGCTCGCCTGCCTCGGTGCCCACGGCGTCACCGACTGCGTCGAACTGGGCCCGAACGCCACCCTGTCCGCATTGGCCTCGGACCAGCTCGACGGCGCGACGGTGGTCGCGGCCGCCCGGTCCGACCGGGACGAGATCGCCTGCTTCACGGCTGCGCTGGCCACCCTGTACAGCCGTGGCACGGCGGTGGACTGGCCCACGGTGACTCGCGGTCGCCGGGTCGAGCTGCCCACCTATCCGTTCCAGCACGAGCGGTTCTGGCCCCGGGGCACGCACCGCAAGGCTGCGGCGACGGCTGAGGCACTGGGACAGGGCGCCACCGGCCACCCCTTGCTCGGCGCCAGCGTGGCGCCGGCCGAGGGCGACGGCGCTGTGCTCACCGGGCGGTTGTCGCTCACCGAGCAGCCGTGGCTGGCCGATCACCGGGTGCACGGCTCGGTCCTGTTCCCCGGCGCGGCCTTCGTCGAACTCGCGTTGCGAGCCGGCACCGAAGTGGACTGCACCGCGATCGACGAACTGACGTTGCAGGCGCCGCTGATCCTGGACGAGCGTCCGGTGCGTCTGCAGGTCTCGGTGGCGGCTCCCGCCGCGGACGGCCGCAGGCCGCTGACTGTCTACTCTCGCCGTACCGACAGCACGCAGTGGACCACGCACGCGGTCGGGACTCTCTCGCCGATGCGTGCTCCGGCACCGGCCGACTACACGGTCTGGCCCCCGGAAGGGGCGGTCCCGGTTGACCTCGGTGACTTCTACTCGAAGCTGCTCGCGGGCGGTTTCGACTACGGCCCCGTGTTCCAGGGCCTGACCGCGGCGTGGCGTCGCGAGGACGAGGTCTTCGCCGAGGTGGACCTGCCCGGAGGCGGCGATGCCGGGCAGTTCGGCCTGCATCCCGCGGTGCTGGACGCGGCGCTGCACACGGTGTCGCAGCTCGACCGCGCCGAGGACCCCGCCGGGTTGCCGTTCTCCTGGCTGGGGGTCCGGTTGCACGCGGCCGGCGCCGCCCATGTGCGCGTCCGGATGACGCGCACCGGTTCGTCCGGTCTCGCGGTGACGCTGACCGACCGTAGCGGGCTGCCCGTCGCCTCGATCGCCGAGCTGCGCCTGCGCCCGGTCACGGCCGAGCACCTGGGGTCCGCGCGTACCAACGATTCGCTGTTCATGCCCTCCTGGACCGAGATCGACCCCGCGCCCGGTGACAGCGTGCACTGGTGCAGGGACATTCCGGACGAGAACGCGGAGGTGCCCGAGTACGTCGTCGTCACGGTGCCCGAGTTCTCCGGCACGGTGCCGGAGAACACTCGCGAGGCCACCGAATGGACGCTGAGCGTGCTGCAGACCTGGCTCGGGGACGGGCGGTTCGCGGCCACGAAGCTGGTCGTCTGCACCCGCGACGCGGTGTGCCTCGGCGGCTCCCCTGTCGATCCCGCGCAGGCCGCGGTGCAGGGTCTGGTCCGCTCGGCGCAGTCCGAGCTTCCCGGGCGCCTGATCCAGCTCGACACCACGGAGTCGATGCCGGACGACGAGCTGGTCAAGGCGCTGCGCACGGCGGACGCGGCCGGCGAGCCGGAACTGGTCGTGCGGCGCGGAGTGCTGCACGCCTCCCGGCTCGGTCGCGTGCCGGGCGGCGGCGGCGCCGCGTACTGGGATCCGGAGAGCACCGTGCTCATCACCGGCGGGACCGGGGTGCTGGGGAGCATGGTCGCCCGGCACCTGGCGACCGAGCACGGCGTCCGCCATCTGCTGCTGCTCAGCCGTAGCGGCCCGGAGGCAGAGGGCGTCGCGGCACTGGTCGCCGAACTCGCCGAACTGGGCGTGGAGGCCGAGGTCGTGGCCTGCGACGTCGCCGACCGCTCCGCCCTGGCCGCGGTGCTGGACGGGGTTTCCGCCGAACACCCGGTGCGCGGTGTCGTGCACGCCGCAGGCGTGACGGCCGACGGGACGGTCGAGAAGCTCACGCCGCAGCGGCTCGCAGAGGTGCTGCGCCCGAAGGCCACGGCGGCGTGGAACCTGCACGAGCTGACCGGCGACCTCGACGTGTTCGTGGTGTTCTCCTCCGCGGCCGGGCTGGTGGGTGCGCTGGGGCAGCCGAACTACGCCGCCGCCAACGCTTTCCTCGACGCACTCGTGCATCTCCGCCGGGCGCAGGGCCTGCCGGGGCAGTCACTGGCTTGGGGGCTGTGGGAACAGCGCAGCGCCCTGTCGGGCGCGATGTCGGACCAGGACCTGGCGCGGCTGTCCCGGGGCGGGATGTTCGCGATGTCCTCGGAGGACGGACTCGCGCTCTTCGACGCCGCGCTCTCCTCGGACCAGCCGGTACTGGCACCGATGCAGCTCGATCTGGCACGCGCCGGTTCGGCGGTCGTACCGGCGGTGCTGCGCGACCTGATCCGCGTACCGGCCCGGCGGACGACGAGCCGGGAAGCCGAGCAGGACACCGCAGGGCGGCTGCGCTCGCTGCCTTCCGAGCAGCGGCGCGCGGCCGTGCTTGGACTCGTGGTCAAGCACGTCGCGGAGGTACTGGGCCATCGCCCGGGCACCCGGGTCGAGCCCGACCGCGCCTTCTCCGACCTCGGGTTCGACTCGCTCACCGCGGTGGATCTGCGAAACCAGTTCGCCGCCGAACTCGGAGTCCGGCTGCCCGCGACACTGGTCTTCGACCACCCCAGCCCGGCCGCGCTTGCGGCACACCTGGACACCTACCTGGGTGGCGAGCAGGAGGTCCCGGAAACCGTCGCGCCGGTCGCGATCCCCGCCGACGAGCCGATCGCGATCGTCGGCATGAGCTGTCGTTATCCGGGCGGGGTCCGCACTCCGGACGACTTGTGGCACCTTGTGTCCTCGGGACAGGACGCGATCTCGGGTTTCCCAGCCGACCGGGGCTGGGACCTGGCCAAGCTGCACGGTACCGACGGCCGTCAGCCCGCCAGCTCCGTCGCCGAGGGCGGTTTCCTGCACGACGCCGGGGAGTTCGACCCGGAGTTCTTCGGCATCTCGCCACACGAAGCGGTCGCTATGGATCCGCAGCAGCGGCTGTTGCTGGAAACGACGTGGGAAGCCTTCGAGTCCGCGAACCTGGACCCCACCGCCGCGCGAGGCAGCAGGGTCGGCGTGTTCGCCGGGCTGATGTACCACGACTACGGCACGGACTTGCGGGGCATCCCCGAACATCTCGCGGGTTTCCTGGGCAACGGGACCACGGCCAGCGTGGCGACCGGCCGGCTCTCCTACGCCTTCGGGTTCGAAGGCCCGGCCGTGACGGTGGACACCGCGTGCTCGTCCTCACTCGTGGCGCTGCACCTCGCGGCTCAGTCGCTGCGGCAGGGGGAGTGCGAGCTCGCGCTCGCCGGCGGGGTCGCGGTGATGTCCTCACCCGCCGCGTTCGTCGAGTTCAGCAGGCAGGGCGGGCTGGCGCCGGACGGGCGGTGCAAATCCTTCGCCGAGGCCGCGGACGGTACGACCTGGTCCGAAGGAGTCGGCATGCTGCTCGTGGAACGACTGTCCGACGCGCGGCGCAACGGTCACCGCGTCCTCGGCGTGGTCCGGGGTTCGGCGGTCAACCAGGACGGCGCGTCCAACGGTCTCACCGCGCCGAACGGCTCGGCACAGCAGCGGGTCATCCGGCAGGCGCTCGCGACTGCGGGACTCGAACCGTCCGATGTGGACGTGGTGGAGGCGCACGGCACCGGCACCACGCTGGGTGACCCGATCGAGGCGCAGGCGCTGCTGGCCACCTACGGGCAGAACCGGGACCACTCGTTGCTACTGGGTTCGGTCAAGTCGAACCTCGGACACACCCAGGCCGCCGCCGGGGTCGCCGGGATCGTGAAGATGCTCACCGCGATGCGGCACGGCGTCGTGCCTGCGACCCTGCACGTGGACGAGCCGACGACGCACGTGGACTGGTCGGCCGGTGCGGTGCACTTGGTCACCGAGGCGGTGGCGTGGCCCGAGACCGGGCGTCCGCGCCGGGCCGCGGTGTCGGCGTTCGGCATCAGCGGCACCAACGCGCACGTGATCGTGGAACAGGTCGAGCAGGGTGACCCCGGACAGGAGGACCAGGAACCGCCGGGCAGCCCCGCGGGGGTCGTGCCCTGGCAGCTTTCCGGCCGTTCGGAGGCGGGCCTGCGCGGGCAGGCGGCGCGAATGCGTGAATACGCCGCGAGCGGCGTCGCCACCCCAGGTGAGATCTCCTGGTCGCTGTCCTCGTCCCGCGCCGCACTGGAACACCGCGCCGTCGTGCTCGGCCGGGACGCCGGCGACTTCGATCGCGGGCTGGCCGCACTGGCCGCCGGCGAGTCCGGCGACGGGGTGGTGACCGGCACCGTGGTGCCGGGCCGCCGGATCGCGTTCCTGTTCTCCGGACAGGGATCCCAGCGGGCGGGCATGGGCAACGAGCTGACGCGATTGCCGGCCTTCGGCGCAGCGTTCACGGAGATCTGCGCGGCCTTCGACTCGCTGCTGGACACGCCGCTGTCGGCCGTGCTGAGCGCGGAACCCGGGACACCGGACGCGGATCTACTCGAGGGCACGGACTACACGCAGGCCGGACTGTTCGCCTACGAGGTGGCCGCGTACCGGATGCTTCAGTCCTGCGGGGTCGTGCCCGACTACCTGATCGGCCACTCCGTCGGCGAGCTGGCGGCGGCACACGTGTCGGGCCTGCTGTCGCTGGACGACGCGGTCCGCGTGGTGGCAGCGCGCGGCGGCCTGATGGCGAAACTGCCCGGAAAGGGCGCTATGGCGGCGATCCGGGCCAGCGAGGAGGAGGTTTCGGGCTGGCTCGCGGCGACCCCGGGGCTGGTGTCGATCGGTGCGGTCAACGCGCCGGCGTCCGTGGTGGTCTCCGGCGCGCCGGCCGCCGTCGACCGGGTGCTGGAACTGGCCCGCCGTGACGGCCACAGCGCGAAGCGGCTGCGGGTGGCGCAGGCTTTCCACTCGCCACTGGTCGAGCCGATGCTCGCCGAGTTCGCCGGAGTGCTGGAGGGCGTGTCCTGGGGCGAGCCCCGCATTCCGCTGGTGTCGAACCTGACGGGCAGAATCGTGGCACGAGACGACGTCGCCCAGCCGGAGTACTGGTTGCGGCACGCACGGCGGGCGGTGCGCTTCGCTGACGGCCTGCGGTGCCTGAGCGAGCACGGGGTCACCGACTTCGTCGAGGTCGGCCCGGACGCCGTGTTGACCACCCTGGTCACGGACCACCTCGCCGAGGCGGCCCCGGCCACCGACGCCGAGCGGATCGCCGTGCCGACCGCACGTGCGGGGCACGACGAGATCGGCATGCTGATCCGCGCGCTGGCGAGCCTGCACACCCGGGGCAGCGCCGTGCGCTGGCCGGCGGTCGGCCGGTCCCGGCAGCTGGATCTGCCGACCTACGCGTTCGACCGGAAGCGTTACTGGCTCAGCGCCGACGAGCAGGAGCAGCCGGCGAGCGTCGCGGAGGACACCGAGTTCTGGTCCGCTGTGGACAGTGGTGATCCGGCGGCGCTGGCGGGCACCCTGGGTGTCGCAGACGACGAGGGACTGCGGTCGATGGTGCCGGTGCTCGCCGACTGGCGCCGCCGTCGTCGGGTGGAGTCTACGTTGCGCGGGCTCCAGTACTCGGTCGCGTGGCGGCACTTCACCGCGCCGGCCGCCGGAGCCGCGGGAACCTGGCTGGTCCTGCTGGGCTCCGACCCGGTCGCGCGAGCCTGTGCGGAGTTCCTCGCGGAGCATGGCGTCGACGTGGTGCCGGTGGACGTGACCGGGCAGGAGCCGGACGCGTTGCGGGAACCCTTGCGCGCGGCCGCCGGGCACGAACCGCTGGCAGGAGTCCTTTCACTGCTGGCGTTGTCCGAGGAACCGGCAGCCGCGACGGTCCTGGCCCACGAGCTGGTGCGAGTGCTGGGAGAGCTCCAGGTCGCCGCGCCGCTGTGGTGGGTGACGCGGCAGGCGGTCGCCGTGGCCCCGGAGGAGTCCCCCGACCCGGATCAGGCACAGCTGTGGGGTCTCGGCCGGGTGGCCGCGGTGGAACACCCGAAGAGCTGGGGCGGTCTGGTGGATCTGCCCGCCGACAGCGACAGCCGGGCCTTCGGTTTGCTGAACGCGGTGCTCGCCGGGACGACCGGCGAAGACCAGGTGGCGATCCGCGCGAGTGGAACGCACGCCAGGCGGCTGGTCCGGACCGACCTCGCGACGGGAAGCCCACAGTGGGCTCCCAACGGGGCGGCGCTCGTGACCGGCGGGACCGGTGCGCTCGGCGCGCAGGTGGCCCGCCACCTCGCACGCCTCGGAGTGGCACGGCTGGTGCTGACGAGCAGGAGCGGGCCCGGGGCTCCCGGTGCGGCGGAGCTGACCGCGGAGCTGACCGAGCTCGGCGCGCGGGTGACGGTGGAAGCCTGCGACGTCGCGGACCATGAAGCAGTGGACGACCTGATGAAACGGCTCGCCGAAGAGGGCACCGACATCCGGACCGTCGTGCATGCCGCGGGCGTCGCGCAGTCCAGCCGGATCGAGGACACGGATCCGGCCACGGTGGCGGCACTCGTCGCCGGAAAGGTCGACGGCGCAAGGAATCTCGACGCGGTTTTCGAGGATGCCGACCTCGATGCCTTCGTCCTGTTCTCCTCGACCGCGGGTGTGTGGGGCGGCGCTGCCCAGGGTGCCTACGGTGCGGCGAACGCCTATCTCGACGCGCTCGCCCAGCGTCGTCGCGCCCGCGGCCTGCAGGGCACCTCGATCGCCTGGGGCTCGTGGACCGGGGCGGGCATGGCCGCACTCGACGGTGCCGAAGCGCAGTTGCTGCGTCGCGGGGTTCGTCCGTTGGAGCCCGACGTCGCCCTCACGCTGTTCGACCGGTTGGTGGGCCACTCCTTCGCGGTGGTGGCGGACATCGACTGGGAGCGGTTCGCGTTGGCGTTCACGGCGGCTCGTCCGAGTAGGCTGTTCGACGAGATCCCGCAGGCGCGACCCGCGCCGGAGCCCACCGTCGCGGAGCCCGTGGACCTGGCGGCGGATCTCGCGGGCCGCCCGGCGGTCGAACGGCGTCAGATTCTCACAGACGTCGTCCGCGAGCAGGTGGCGGCGGTACTGGGCCACGATGCCGAGGCGATCGAGGCGGGCAAGCCATTCAGTGATCTCGGTTTCGACTCGCTCGCGGCCGTGGAGTTCCGCAACAAGCTGGCCACCGTGACGGGCCTGAGCCTGCCCACGGCGGTCGTGTTCGACCACCCGACCCCGGGGGAGCTCGCCGCGCATCTGTCGGAAGAACTGGGCGGCCCGGAGTCCACGGTCGGCTCCGTGCTGTCCGATCTGGACCGGCTGGAGGCCGAGCTGGCCACCGTCGCGGCCGGGCAGGCGGAGCTACCGGGCCCACTCGCGCTCCGGATCGAGGCGCTGGCCGCCCGCTGGCAGGGAGCACGCGACAACGGCAGGGCGGAGCACATCGGCTCGGCGACGCGCGACGAACTCTTCGACTTCATCGATAACGAGCTCGGAATCTAGGCGGTAGGGGACATGACTGAGCAGCAACTGACCGGCGACGACAAGGCGCTCGACTACCTCAAGCGGGTCACCGCCGATCTGCACCGCGTGCGGAACCGCCTGGCCGAGGTCGAGGGAGCGGACCGCGAACCGCTGGCGATCGTCGGCATGGCCTGCCGGTATCCCGGTGGCATCGACTCCCCGGAACAGCTATGGCAGCTGCTCGACGGCGGCGGCGAGGCCATTTCCGAGTTCCCCACCGACCGCGGCTGGGATCTGGACGCGTTGTCCACCCCGGACGAGGCCGGCCGTACCGGGTCCGCCACGAGGTTCGGTGGGTTCCTGCACGATGCCCCGTTGTTCGACGCCGAGTTCTTCGGCATTTCGCCGCGGGAGGCGCTGGCGATGGACCCCCAGCAGCGGCTCCTGCTGGAGACCTCGTGGGAGGTCTTCGAGCGGGCAGGCGTGGATCCCTCGACGCTGCGGGGCTCCCGGACCGGGGTGTTCGTCGGGACTAGCGGCCAGGACTACGCGACGCTGCTGCTCGGCAAGCCCCGGCCCGAGGTCGAGGGGTACGTCGGCATCGGCAACGCGGCCAGCGTCGCGTCCGGCAGGCTGGCTTACACGTTCGGGTTCGAAGGGCCCGCGCTCACCGTGGACACCGCCTGCTCCTCGTCGCTGGTCGCGCTGCACCTGGCCGCCCAGTCGCTGCGCAAGGGCGAGTGCGAGCTGGCGCTGGCCTGCGGCGCGACGGTGATGTCCACCCCCAGCATCTTCACCGAGTTCAGCAAACAGCAGGGCCTGGCGGCGGACGGCCGCTGCAAGGCGTTCTCCGCGGCGGCCGACGGCACCGCCTGGGCCGAAGGCGTGGGTGTCCTGCTGCTGCAGCGGTTGAGCGACGCGGTGCGCGCGGGCAGGCGAGTGCTGGCCGTGGTCCGTGGCTCGGCGGTGAATCAGGACGGGGCGTCGAACGGGCTGACCGCGCCGAGTGGCCTCGCGCAGCAGAGCGTGATCCGCCAGGCGCTGGCGAACTCGGGGCTCGGTACCTCCGATGTCGACGTGCTCGAGGCGCACGGGACCGGTACGGCACTGGGTGATCCGATCGAGGCGGAGGCTCTGCTCGCCACCTACGGGCAGCACCGGGGCGAGAGCGCACCCGTGCTGCTGGGTTCGGTCAAGTCGAACATCGGCCACACCCAGGCCGCGGCCGGGGTGGCCGGCGTGATCAAGATGGTGCTCGCGATGCGCCATGGCGTCGTGCCGATGACGCTGCACGCGGACGAGCCGACGCCGCACGTGGACTGGACGGGCGGCGCAGTGGAGCTGGCGACCGAGTCCGCCGGCTGGCCGGACACGCAGCGACCTCGCCGGAGCGCGGTGTCGGCGTTCGGGGTCAGCGGGACCAACGCGCACGTCGTTCTGGAGCAGGCTCCCCCGGACGAGTCGGCGGAGGCGCCGCGGCTCGGTCTGGCCCAGCAGGGTGGTCCAGTGCTGTGGGCGCTGTCGGGGCATTCCGAAGCCGCTCTGCGGCGGCAGGCCCACACTCTTCTCGGCGCCGTGCCGAACACCGAAAGCGAGACCGGGGCCGTCGCACGGGCCCTGGCGGCGGGGCGCTCGGCGTTGCGTTTTCGCGCGCTCCTGCTCACGGACCCTGACCAGGCACCCGCCGGTCTCGCGGCGCTGGCCGAGGGCGAGGCCGACGACGACACCGTGGTGACCGGCGTGGCGCGGGAACCGGAAGGGGTCGTCTTCGTCTTTCCCGGCGAGGGTACGGAGCGGGTCGAAGCGGCGGCGGATCTGCTGAGGACCTCACCGGTCTTCGCCGACTCGATGGCCGAGTGCGCCACTGAGATGTCATCCTTTGTGGACTGGGATCCGCGCGAAGTGTTGTCGGATGAGGACGCGATGGCAACCCCCGCCGTCGCGCAGCCCGTCTCGTGGGCGGTGCAGATCTCGCTCGCCGCGTTGTGGCGCTCCGTCGGAGTGACGCCGTCGGCGACGCTGGGGTGTGCGCACGGCGAGATCGCCGCCGCCTGTGTGTCCGGTGCGCTGTCGCTGTCGGACGGCGCACGCCTTGTCGTGCTGCGCGGTGCCGCGGAGGCGGACGGGGACGCGCCGGACGACGGCCAACTCGGGGAAATCGTCATGACGACGGGCGAAGTGCCCTGGTACTCCACGGTTGACCTGTCCATAATGGATGAGGCCAAGGGGTCGGGGTACTGGGTCCGCAACCTGCGGGAGCCCGCCCGGTTCGCCGAGACGGTGCGGGCGTTGCCCGGTGCCGAGCGATCCGTGCTCGTGGAGATCGGCGGGTATCCGCTGCTCACCGACGCGGTGAGTGACGAGCTGGGGCAGGACTCCGTGGTGGCTGGGACAGTCCGTGACGCGGACGGGTTGCGCGGGTTCCTGAGATCTCTGGCGCAGCTGTGGGTGGCCGGGGTGGAGCTGGACTGGGCGGCAGTGCTCGGCGCCGGGCCCGGCGCCGAACTGCCGACCTATGCGTTCGACCGCAAGCGTTACTGGCTCTCGGCTGCCGGCGACGAACCCGCCGGGCTCGCGAGCGCCGGGCTCGTCGCGATCGGCCACCCGTTGCTGGCGGCCGGGGTCCGGCTCGCCGACGGCGGGATCGTGTGTACCGGGCGCATCTCGCGGGAGTCGCCCGCCTGGCTGGCCGAGCACGCCCTGCTCGGCGACGTGCTGGTCCCGGGCACGGCGCTGGTGGAGATGGCGCTGCGCGCCGGGCAGCTGGCGGGGTGCGAGAACCTCGAGGAACTGGTCATCGAGACGCCGCTGACCTTGCCCGCGGGCGTGTCCGCCGAGCTGCAGGTGACGATCGGGCCGGCCGACGAGTACGACCGCAGGCCGGTGCAGATCAGGTCCTCCGCGGACGGTGCCGAGCAGTGGGTCAGCCACGCGTCGGGCACCGTGGCAACCGAGGCGGGCTCTCCGGGGACCGAGCTGGCCCAGTGGCCGCCGGCGGGCGCCACCGCGATCTCCGTCGACGGGCTCTACGAATGGCTTGCGGCGCAGGGATACGAGTACGGTCCGGTGTTCCGTGGACTGAGCGCGCTGTGGCGTCGCGATGAGGAGATCTTCGCCGAGCTCGCCCTACCGGAGGCGGCCGGGGCCGCGCTGCACTGGCTGCACCCGGCGTTGCTCGACTCGGCTTTGCACGCCTCGGCGGCGCTCGCCTTCGCCGAGGGCGGTGAGATCGAACCCCGGCTGCCGTTCTCCTTCGCCGGCGTCCGCATCCACTCCACGGGCGCCGGCGTGGCCCGCGCACGGTTGGTGAGTGACGGCGATCGCGTGTCGGTCGACGTCGCCGACACCGCCGGTGAGCCGGTGGCCACCGTGTCGGCCCTGACGACCCGGCCCGTCGCGGCCTCGGATCTGGCCGCAGGCCGGGATACCACCCCGGATTCGCTGTATCGGCTGGACTGGAAACGGCTCCTGCTCGCCGAGAACGCCGAAGTACCGGACCACGCGGTCCTCGGCGCGGACGAGGCGCCATTCGCCAGCGTGGAAGAGCTGCTCGCCGCGGTGCGTGCGGGCCACTCGCTGCCCGGTTCCGTCCTGCTGCCCGTTCCGCGGGCCGACGGCGACGTGCCTGCGCGCACCCGTGCCGTCGTGCACGGTGTGCTGGCCGCGATCCGGGAATGGCTCGCTGCCGACGAAACCGTGGACAGCACGCTCGTGGTCGTGACCTGCCGTGGGGCGGCCGTGCTGCCCGGTGATGCCGTGGACGTGGCGCAGGCCGCCGCGCGTGGTCTGGTGCGGACCGCGTGCTCGGAAAACCCCGGCCGCGTCCGGCAGCTCGACGTCGAGGACCTCGCGCTCCTCTCGGAAACCGCGAAGTCGGTACTACGGACCGGCGAGGCCGAGGTCGCGGTACGCGACGGTGAAGCATTCGGCCCGCGGCTGGTCCGCGCGACGCAGGCGGAAAGCCTTGTCGCGCCCCCGGCACCGTGGAGTCTCGATCTGGACGGCAGCGGCACCCTCGAAGGCCTCGGCCTGGTGCCCTGTCCGCGAGCGGCCGAGCCGCTGACCGAAGGCCAGGTCCGGGTGTCCGTGCGGGCGACCGGGGTCAACTTCCGCGACGTGCTGCTCGCACTGGGCATGGTGTCGATGGCCCAGTCCTTCAGCGAGATCGACTACGGCGGCGAGGGCGCCGGCGTGGTCGTGGAGGTGGGGCCCGGGGTGACCGGGTTCGCTGTGGGAGATCGCGTGCTGGGCCTGATGTCCGCTTCGTACGCAGGCCCGGTGGCCATCGCCGACACCCGGGTGATCATCCCGCTCCCGGAGGGCTGGTCGTTCGCGGAAGGGGCGACCGTGCCCTCGGCATTCCTGACCGCCTACTACGCGCTGACCGACCTGGCCGGAGTCCAGCGAGGTGAATCGCTGCTCGTGCACGCGGCGGCGGGCGGCGTCGGCATGGCCGCCGTGCAGCTGGCGCGGCACTGGGGCGTCGATGTCTACGCCACCGCGAGCGAACCGAAGTGGCCGACCGTGCTGGCAGGCGGCGTGTCGCCGTCGCGGCTGGGCTCGTCGCGCACGCTGGAGTTCGCCGAGCGATTCCGGGCCGAGCGCGACGGCCGGGGCATCGACGTGGTGCTCAACAGCCTGGCGCGGGAGTTCGTGGACGCGTCGCTGAACCTGCTCGGGCCTGGCGGCAGGTTCATCGAGATGGGCAAGACCGACATCCGGTCGGCCGAGGACGTCGCGCGGGATTGGCCGGAGGTCCGCTATCGCGCGTTCGATCTCGGCGAGGCGGGTCCCGACCGAGTGCGCGAGATGTTCGCCGACCTGGCCGGGCTGTTCGGCGCGGGCGCGCTGACCCCGCTGCCGGTCACGGCGTGGGACACCCGCTGCGCACGCGACGCGTTCCGGCACCTGAGCAAGGCCCGGCACGTCGGCAAGGTCGTGCTGACCGCGCCGCCCGGGGCGCTCGACGGCACCGTGCTGATCACAGGCGGAACCGGCCTCATCGGCGGCGCAGTGGCACGCCACCTGGTCGCCGACCGTGGCGTGCGGGACCTGGTCCTCGTCGGTCGCAGCGGATCCGCCGCGGCCGGCGCCGACGAGCTCGCGGAGGAACTGCGGGCGCTGGGCGCGAGCGTCCGGATCGCCGCGTGTGACGTGTCCGACCGGGCGGCGCTGGCCGAACTGGTGGACGGCGTGCCGGACCTGTGCGGGGTGGTGCACGCGGCCGGGGTGCTTGACGACGGCGTGCTGTTCGCGCTGACCCCGGAACGCGTGGACACAGTCCTGCGCCCGAAGGCCGATGCCGCTTGGCATCTGCACGAGCTGACCCGTGGACGCGATCTCCGGCTGTTCGCGATGTTCTCGTCGGCGGCGGGGGTGTTCGGCGCGCCCGGCCAGGGCAACTACGCGGCGGCGAACGCGTTTCTCGACGCGCTGGCCCAGCATCGCCGTCGCGCCGGGCTGCCGGCTCAGTCGCTGGCGTGGGGCCTGTGGGCCGAGCGCAGCGGGCTGACGGCCGACCTTGAGGACGGAGGGGACAGGCTGGGCCGTCGCGGCGTCCGCCCACTGTCCACCACGGACGGTGTGGCGCTGTTCGGGGCGGTGCTCGACTCCGGCGAGACCTGCGCGGTACCGGTCGACCTGGACACCGAGGTGTTCCGCGGTGACGTACCGTCACTGCTGAGTTCGGTGGTGCGCGGTGGCGCCAAGCGCGCCGCTGCGTCGGCGCCGGCGACGACCGCCCGACTGCGACTGGACGGGCTCTCGCCCGAGGAGTGCGAGGACCGGTTGACCGAGGTCGTCCGGGTCCAGGCGGCCGCCGTGCTCGGGCAGGACGACCCGGCGGGGATCTCGGCGAGGCAGCAGTTCAAGGCGCACGGTTTCGACTCGCTGACCGCGATCGAGCTCCGCAACAGGCTCGCCGCCGCGACCGGGCTGACCCTGCCCGCGACGGTGATGTTCGACCATCCCACGCCGGGTCTCCTCGCCGCCTACCTACGCGACCGTCTGCAGCCGGAGGTCGACTCGTCCCAGCTCGCCGAGGCGGCGCTGGGTGAGCTGGAACGCGCTCTGAACGGCGTGGAGTCCGGGCACCCGGCGCGTTCGGGCCTCGCGGCTCGGCTCCGCACACTGGCCGAGAACTGGGCCGCCGAGATCGAGACCGTGCCCGCGGGCCCGGCCGGTGACGATCTGGCCACGGCCACCGACGACGAATTGTTCGCGCTCATGGACCGCAAGCCCTGGTCGAGCTGACCACCGCCGCCCGACCCCGGCAGATCGGAAGAGATCCCATGTCAACCCCGGAGAAGTCGAACGAGTCGTCCACCGAGGACCGGCTACGTGGCTACCTCAAGCAGGCCATCGGCGAGACCCGCGAGGCCCATGATCGGTTGCGCGCCGTTGAGGACGCCGCCCGCGAGCCGATCGCCGTGATCGGCATGAGCTGCCGGTTTCCGGGTGGGGTCAGTTCACCGGAGCAGCTGTGGGAGCTGGTTTCCCAGGGCCGGGCCGGGATGACCGACTTTCCCGACGATCGCGACTGGGATCTTGCCGAGCTCTACGATCCCGACGGCGACCGGCCGCGCAGCTCCTACGTCCGGCGTGGCGGGTTCATCGACGGCGCCCCGGATTTCGACGCCGGTTTCTTCGACATCTCCCCCCGCGAGGCACTCGCGATGGACCCGCAGCAGCGGCTGCTGCTGGAGGGCTCCTGGGAGGCGTTCGAGCGGTCGGGGATCGACCCGCACAGCCTGGCCGGTGGTGACACCGGGGTGTTCGTCGGTGGCGGGCTCTCCGGCTACGGCGCCGGAGTCCACGACGGACAGTCCGGCATCGAGGGCTATCTGTTGACCGGCAACGCATCCAGCGTCTTCTCCGGCCGGCTCGCCTACACCTACGGGCTGGAGGGCCCGGCCGTCACGGTGGACACCGCGTGCTCGTCCTCGCTGGTGGCGCTCCACCTCGCCGTGCAGTCGTTGCGACTGCGGGAGACGTCGCTGGCGCTGGCCGGCGGAGTCATGGTGATGACGACCCCCGCCGTCTTCACCGAGTTCAGCAAGCAGCGCGGGCTGGCGCCCGACGGCCTGTGCAAGGCGTTCTCCGCGACAGCGGACGGGACCGCGTGGAGTGAGGGCGTCGGACTGCTCGTGCTTGAGCGGCTCTCCGACGCCCGCCGCAACGGCAGGCGCATCCTCGGCCTCGTCCGGGGTAGTGCGGTGAACCAGGACGGTGCGTCGAACGGGCTGACCGCGCCGAACGGCCCGGCACAGCAGCGCGTGATCCGCAGTTGCCTCGACAACGCCGGACTGTCCACGTCAGACGTGGATGTGGTGGAGGCACACGGCACCGGAACCTCGCTGGGCGATCCGATCGAGGCACAGGCGCTGCTCGCCACCTACGGGCAGCACCGGAGCGAGGGCGCACCCGTGCTGCTGGGCTCGGTGAAGTCCAACATCGGGCACAGCCAGGCCGCGGCCGGGGTCGCCGGGATCATCAAGATGCTGCTCGCATTGCGGCACGGCGTCGTGCCGCCAACCCTGCACGTGACCGAGCCGAGCCCGCACGTGGACTGGGCATCCGGTGCGGTCGAGCTGGTCACCGAACCGGTTTCCTGGCCGGAGACCGGCCGGCCGAGGCGCGCGGCGGTGTCCGCGTTCGGCATCTCCGGCACCAACGCGCACGTCGTACTGGAGCAGGCCCCCGACCTCGAGCGCCCGGCCGCCGGCACCACGCGGCCCGTGCTCGGCCGGGCGGCCGTGCCGTGGCTGCTGTCCGCCAGGTCGGAGTCCGGGCTGGGTGCGCAAGCCGCCCGGCTCCGTGCGTTCGCCGGTCCGGACACCGACGTCGCGGCTGTCGCCACGGCGTTGTGCCGGACTCGGGCCGGGCTCGAGCACCGGGCGGTGCTGTTCGGCGCCGGCACCGCCGCGCTGCGGCACGAGGCGAACGCCCTCAGCGAAGGAATCGAGACCCCGGACACGATCCGCGGCAGGGCCAGGGAAGGGGCGCGTACGGCCTTCGTCTTCCCCGGTCAGGGCGCCCAGTGGGTGGGTATGGCGAGCGGGCTCGCAGCGAGCTCTCCGGTCTTCGCCGACTCGCTGAACGAATGTGCGGTCGCACTGGCCCAGCACGTCGACTGGGACCTGCTAGCGGTGCTGGACGACGAGGCGGCGCTGAACCGGGTCGACGTGGTCCAGCCGGCGTTGTGGGCGGTGATGGTGTCGCTCGCCCGGACCTGGCAGGCGATCGGGGTGACGCCGGACGTTGTGGTGGGGCACTCTCAGGGTGAGATTGCCGCCGCGTGTGTCGCCGGCTTGCTGTCCGTCGAAGACGGCGCCCGGCTGGTCGCGTTGCGCAGCAAGGCCATCGGCGCGGGTCTCGCGGGCCTCGGCGGCATGGTGTCCCTCGCGGCCTCCCCGCAGCGGTGCACGGAGCTGATGGCCGGCCGCGAGCAGCTGTGGATCGCGGCGACCAACGACGAGGAGGCGACCGTGCTCGCCGGTGCGCCCGAGTCGCTCGCCGAGCTCACCGCCGATGCCGTGCAAGCGGGACTGCGGGTCCGGACCCTTCCGGTCGACTACGCCTCGCACACGCCGCACGTCGAGCGCATCGAGGACGAGCTGCTGGCCTTGGCCGAGCCGATCATCCCCGGACGAGCAGCGATCCCGATGCTGTCGTCGGTCACGGTCGAGCCGCTCACGGCACCCGATGCCCGCTACTGGTACCGGAACCTGCGTGAGCAGGTGCGTTTCGCAGCGGCCATCACCGAGCTCGCGGGCCAGGGGGTCGACACGTTCGTCGAGATCAGCCCGCATTCGGTGCTCACCGGCGCCGTCGCGGAGCTGGCCGCTGCGGCGGGTGCGAAGGATGCCGTCGTGGTGGGCTCGCTGCGCCGGGACTCCGACGAGGTGACCACGCTGCTGCGATCGGCCGCGACCCTGTGGACGCGGGGTGTCGGGATCGACTGGTCAGCTCTGCTGCCCGCGGCGGAGCCGGCGGAGCTGCCGACCTACGCCTTCCGGCGACAGCGCTTCTGGCTGCGCGGCAAGGACGCGGTGAGCTCGCCCGTGGATCTCGGGCTCGACCTGGCGGGACACCCGGTTCTGGCGGCGTCGTCCGACATCGAGCCCGGCGGGCCGGCCCTGTTCACCGGGACGGTGTCGGTGCGCGCGCTGCCCTGGCTGGCCGACCACGCGGTGAACGGCGCAGTTCTGGTCCCCGGCACTGTCTTCGCCGACCTGATGCTGCGCGTCGCGCGCGACCGCGCCGAGGGAGTCGAAGAACTGACTCTGGAGGCGCCGCTGGTGATCGAGGGCGCTGCCGAGTACGCACTGCGGGTGCAGCTGACCGGGATCGACGAAAGCGGTTCCTGCTCGGCGACGATCCATTCCCGGCCCGTTGGCGCTTCCGGCGAGTGGACCCGGCATGCCCGCGCGGTTCTCGCTGCCTCCGCACCCGCCGCCCACGCCGGACCGCTGCCGGGGGTCTGGCCGCCCTCCGGCGCCGATGAGGTGGACCTGACCGGCTTTTACGACGCCCTGTACGAGGAAGGGCACGAGTACGGGCCCGCTTTCCAAGGCCTGCAACGGGTGTGGCGGAGCGGGGAAGAGGTCTTCGCCGAGGTCGCACTGCCCGCGGACCTCGAGCCGGAGGCCGGTTTCGTGGTCCACCCGGCTCTGTTCGACGCGGCGCTGCACGCGATCGGCTGCGGTGCTCTGCTCGATGCCGGTACGGTGCGGCTTCCCTTCGCGTGGACCGGTCTTCGTGGCCATCCATCGATCTCGCGCACAGCCCGGGTGTGGCTGCGCGCGGTCGGCGAGGACGCCGTCCGGGTGCGCATCACGGATGACGCGGGCGTGCCGATCGCCGAGGTGGACGAGCTGGTGCTGCGGCCACTGCGGGCAGGCCCGGCACTCGCTCCCGCGCGGTCGTTGCACGTCGTGCGCTGGGAGCGGGTCGCGGCCGCGGAAACGCCACCGGCCGACTTCGCGCGGCTGGACTGCGCCGATCTCGTGCCGGACGGCGAGAACGGGGCTGCCCGCGCTCGCACGCTGCTGACCGGTGTGCTCGAGCGGATCCAGGAATGGCTGAGCACGCGGGAGGACGCCGCCCCGCTGGCCGTGGTGACCCGGAACGCGGTCGCGGTGTACGACGGCGAGGACGTGGATCCCGCACAGACCGCCGTGCACGGGCTGCTGCGATCGGTGCAGAACGAGCATCCCGATCACTTCCTGCTGATCGACCTCGCCGACGGCGACGACGTGCTGGTGGCGCCCGCGGAACCGGAGATCGCCGTGCGCGACGGCGAGGCATTCGTGCCGGTGCTCGCGCGTGTGGAACCCGCCCTCGGGGCTGCCGCGCGGCCGAGCGGCGGACCCGTGTTGATCACGGGTGGTACGGGGGTGATCGGCTCGTCGATCGCGCGGCACCTCGTCACCGCGCACGGGGTCACCGACCTGGTGCTGGTGTCCCGTCGTGGCCCCGGAGCCCCCGGAGCGACGGCACTCGTTGAGGAGCTGCGTGCGGCCGGTGCCCAGGTCCGGGTCGAGAGCGGCGACGTCGCCGACCGCGAGGCCGTGGCGGAGCTACTGACCGGGATTCCCGGGTTGCGGGGCGTGGTGCACGCGGCAGGCGCGGTGGACGACGCCCTGTTCACCGCGCTGACCCCGCAGCGGCTGGAAGGCCTGCTCCGGTCCAAGGCCGACGCCGCATGGCATCTGCACGACCTGACCGGTGAGCTCGACCTCGAGCTGTTCGTGCTGTTCTCCTCCGCGGCGGGGGTGTTCGGCACGCCCGGTCAGTCCGGCTACGCGGCGGCCAACGCATTCCTCGACGGTCTCGCGCTGCATCGCCGGGCGGTCGGCTTGCCCGCGCAATCGCTTTCGTGGGGCCTGTGGGCCGAGGCGAGCGAGCTGACGGCCGGCCTCGCCGACGAACATCGGGCGCGGCTGGAGACGGCGGGTGTGCGGGAGCTGTCGACGGAGGAAGGACTCACGTTGTTCGACGGCGCACAGGCCGCCGAACACGCCCACCTGGTCCCGATCAGGCTGACCCGGGTCGCTTCGGATGGGCTGTTCCGTGGGCTGGCGGCGGCCGCGCCTCGGCGCGTGTCCGGCGACGGCTGGCAAGGACGTCTCGACGCGGCGCCGGCCGAAGAACGCGAACCGATGCTCGTCGAGCTGATCCGCGCGCAGGCGGCGCTGGTGCTCGGGCACGGCACCCCGGACGCGGTCGAGCCCGACCAGGCGTTCAAGGATCTCGGTTTCGATTCGCTGATGGCGGTCGAACTGCGCAACCGGCTCGGCAAGCTCAGCGGCCTCCGCCTGCCCGCGACCCTGGTTTTCGACTATCCCAGTGCCACGGCATTGGCTTCCTTCCTCGCCGCGGCGATGGTGGGCCACCCGCCGGTGACCGCCGAGCCTAAGCGCACCGTCGCCGTGGACGAACCGATCGCCATCGTCGGCATGAGCTGCCGGTTCCCGGGGGGCGTGCGCAGTCCCGGCGAACTGTGGGAGCTGCTCGCGGCGGGGGAAGAAGGCCTGAGCGAATTCCCCGCCGACCGCGGATGGAACCTGGCGGAACTGTTCGACCCGGACGGCGAGCGGCCGGGCAGCTCGTCGGTGGCCTGCGGCGGCTTTCTCGATCGCATCGGTGATTTCGACGCCGGTTTCTTCGGCATCTCCCCGCGTGAGGCGCTCGCGATGGATCCGCAGCACCGGCTACTACTGGAAGTCTCCTGGGAAGCCGTGGAAAACGCGGGCATCGACATGGCCTCGTTGCGGGGCAGCCGGACCGGCGTGTTCTCCGGGTTGATGTACCACGAGTACGCCGCCCGGTTGCGGACCGTCCCGGACAACGTCGCCGGTTTCCTCAGCAACGGCAACGCGGGCAGCGTCGCCACCGGCCGGATCGCCTACACCTTCGGGTTCGAAGGTCCCGCGGTGACCGTGGACACCGCGTGCTCGTCGTCGTTGGTGGCGCTGGACATGGCGGTATCGGCACTGCAACGGGGCGAATGCGACGCGGCACTGGCCGGTGGCGTCACCGCGGTCTCCACCCCCGGTATCTTCACCGAGTTCACGCGTCAGCGCGGGCTGGCCGTGGACGGCCGTTGCAAGGCGTTCGCGGACTCCGCCGACGGCATGGGTGTGTCCGAGGGTGCGGGCATGGTGCTGGTCGAACGGCTGTCGGACGCGCAGCGGCTGGGACACCGGATTCTCGCGGTAGTGCGGGGATCCGCCGTGAACCAGGACGGCGCGTCGAACGGGTTGACCGCACCCAACGGCCCGTCGCAGCAGCGGGTGATCACCGAGGCGCTCGCGAAGGCCGGCGTCCGGCCGCGCGACGTGGACGTCATCGAGGCGCACGGCACCGGCACGCCGCTGGGCGATCCGATCGAAGCGCAAGCCCTGCTGTCGATCTACGGTCAGGGCCGGGCCGAGGACCGTCCGGCACTGCTGGGTTCGGTGAAGTCGAACCTCGGGCACACCCAAGCGGCCGCCGGGATCGCCGGGGTGCTCAAGATGGTGCTCGCCATGCGCCACGGTGTCGTGCCGCGGACCCTGCACGTGGACCGGCCCACCACACAGGTGGACTGGACCACGGGTGCCGTGCGCCTGACCACCGAGGAGATCGCCTGGCCCGAGACCGGTCGCCCCCGGATGGCGGCGGTGTCCTCGTTCGGGATCAGTGGCACCAATGCCCATGTGCTCCTGGAACAGGGACCACCGATGCCGGTCGCCGAGCCCGGCGACGCCGGTGTGCTCGACGTGCGGCCCGGCGCGGTGGTGCCGTGGCTGCTGTCCGCGAAGTCGGCTTCCTCCCTGCGCCTGCACGGCGAGAAGTTCCGCGACTTTTCCCGGACCGCCCTCGACGTGGCCGAGGTGTCGGCCGCGACCATGCGGCCCCGCCCGGTGTTCGAGCAGCGCGCCGTGGTGCTGGCGTCCGATGTGGATGGATTCGCCCGTGAGCTGGACGAGCTGGCTAAGCAGCGCGAAAGTTCCGGGCTGGTCACCGGCGCCGCGCGGCGAGATCCGAAGGTGGCGTTCGTCTTCCCCGGCCAGGGTTCCCAATGGACCGGGATGGCGCTCGGGCTGCTGGACTCCTCGCCGGTGTTCGCCGAATCGATGAGGGAATGCGCCGCCGCGCTCGCGTCGTTCGCGGACTGGAACCTGTTCGAGGCGCTCGCTGACGAGACTTCCTTGCAGAGGGTGGAAATCGTCCAGCCCACGCTGTGGGCGGTACTGGTTTCGCTCGCCGCCGTATGGCGTGCCGCCGGTGTCGAACCGGACGTCGTGGTGGGGCACTCCCAGGGCGAGATCGCCGCGGCTTGCGTGGCGGGCGTGCTGTCGCGGGCCGAAGCAGCGCGAATCGTGGTGCGCCGCAGCGAGATCATCGCCGAACTGCTCGTCGGCCGGGGCGGAATGGCGACGATCACTGTGGACTCCGACCGGGCACGGGAACTGATCGAACGGCACGCCGAAGCGCCCGATGCGGTGTCGATCGCCGCGGTCAACGGCCCGGGCTCGGTGGTCCTCGCCGGCAGCACCGAGGCCATTCGGCAGGTCCTGGACGGCTGCGCCGCCGAGGACGTGCACGCCCGCGAGGTCGCGGTGGACT
The DNA here is from genome assembly GCF_016595675.1 of Prauserella cavernicola. Lineage (GTDB taxonomy): Bacteria > Actinomycetota > Actinomycetes > Mycobacteriales > Pseudonocardiaceae > Prauserella_A > Prauserella_A cavernicola. The sequence goes on from NZ_JAENJH010000004.1 coordinate 508,656, forward strand.
ACCCGTCGCATTCGCCCGGGGTCGAGTCGGTTCGCGAACCCCTCGCCGCGGCACTGCGGGGGCTTGAGCCGAAGACGGCGGAAATCGCCTGGCACTCCACGGTTTCCGGTGCGCCGATGGCGGGCCCGGAAGCAGCTGCCGCCTACTGGTACCGCAACCTGCGGGAGCCGGTTCGGTTCGCGGACGTGGTGCGGGAGTTGCTCGCGCAAGGCGTGGACACTTTCGTCGAAGTCAGCCCGCATCCGGTGGTTTCGGCCGCCATCACCGACGCGGCACTCGGCACCGACGCCGTCGTCGTGGGTACGTTGCGGCGCAAGAAGGACGAGCGCACCGCACTGCTGCACGCGGCGGCCACCCTGTGGACGCACGGTGTCGGGTTGGACTGGCCCGCGCTCGTGCCCGGTCCGCTCGCGCCGGTGGACCTGCCGACCTACGCCTTCGACCGGGAACGGTTCTGGCTGGAGGCCACCGACGACGCCGCCGACCTGACCAGCGCGGGACTGGCCCGGACCGGGCATCCGTTGCTCGGTGCCGCCGTCGAACTGGCGGGTACCGGCTCGGTGGTGCTCTCCGGGCTGCTCGCCGCACCGTCGTGGTCGGAGGACCATCTCGTGCGGGGTGTCCCGGTGGTGCCTAGCGGCGTGCTCCTCGAGTGGGCCCTGCACGCTGCGGACCGCGCGGGTTTCGCGGGTCTCGCCGAGCTGGTCCACGAGGTTCCGCTGACGCTGGACACCGGTGCGCTGCGCGTGCAGGTCAGGGTCGGAGAACCCGATGAAACGGGTCGGCGCGAGGTGTTCGTGCACAGCCAGCCCGAGGCCGACGCCGACGCGCCGTGGATCCGGCATGCCCGAGGTGCGCAGGCAGCAGCCGGTCCCGACGCACCGGAACAGCTGGGGCCGTGGCCGCCCGAGGGCGCCAAGGAACTCGACGTCGATCAGGTCTACCGTGACCTGGCCGCGTCCGGGCACGAGCTCGGCCCGGCCTTCACCGGGCTGCGCGCGGCGTGGCGGCGGGACGGCGAAGTCTGCGCCGAGGTTGAGCCCTCCGACGAGGGCGCACTGCTCGAAAGCCTCTGGCACGCCTGGCAGCTGATCGGGGACGCGGTGACCCCAGTCCTGCCCTCGGCCTGGCGGGACGTGCGGGCATTCGCCACGGGCACGGGACCCCTGCGGGTCCGGCTGACCGCACTCGGCGAGGACACGGCACGGCTGGAGGCGTTCGACACCACGGGTTCCCCGGTGCTGAGCGTGGGCTCCGTCGAACTGCGCCCGTTGCGGGACGTCGTGCCGCGTTCGGCCGCGTCGGTCGCCGCGCGGTCCTTGTACGAGGTGCGCTGGGTCGCCGGCGCGGCGGTGGACCGGAAACTGGCCGTGTGGCAGGACGGGCCACCACCGGTCGAGGGCGCCGCGCTGCTCTGCGAGACGCCCGGCGGAGGGGAGGTGCCGGGCCAGGTCCGACAGGCGGTCGGCCACGTGCTGAGTCGCGTGCAGGAATGGCTGGCCGACGAACGAACCACTGAGGCGCCTCTGGTGATCGTGACAGGTTCCGGAGTCGCGGTCACGGGAGACGAGAAGGTGGATCCGGTGGCTGCGGCGGTACGCGGGATGGTGCGGTCGGCGCAGGCGGAACACCCGGACCGCCTCGTCCTGGTCGACTTCCCGTCGGTGCGGTGTGAGACGCCCGAGATCACCCTCCCGGTCGCGCCCGGCGAGCCCGAACTCGCGATCCGCGGCGAGCGTGCCTACGTGCCGCGCCTGGGCCGGGTCCCGGCGGACAGGGACGGCGCGGACGGCGACGCGAAGCAGTGGAACGGCACCGTCCTGGTCACCGGTGGTACGGGCGGGGTCGGCTCGGCCGTAGCCCGGCATCTGGTGACCGTGCACGGCGTGACCGAGCTGGTGCTCGCCGGTCGTCGGGGCGAGACGGCTCCCGGCGCGGCCGAACTCGCAGCCGAACTACGTGCGAGTGGCGCGCAGGTGAGGCTCGCCACCTGCGACGTCGCCGACCGGTCGGCGGTGGCCGACCTGCTGAGCACGATTCCGGAGCTGCGCGGTGTCGTCCACGCGGCAGGGGTGCTCGACGACGGGGTGCTCGCTTCGCTGTCCCCGGAACGGGTGGACGCGGTGCTCCGGCCGAAGGTCGACGCAGCCTGGCATCTACACGAACTCACGGGCGAGCTGGACCTGTTCGTGCTGTTCTCCTCCGCAGCCGGTGCGCTGGGCTCCGCGGGGCAGGCGAACTACGCCGCGGCGAACGCGTTCCTCGACGCCCTCGCGATGCGGCGACGGGAGTCCGGCCTGCCCGCGCACTCGCTGTCGTGGGGGCTGTGGGCCGAGGACAGCGAGCTGACCGCGACGCTTGGCGAGGTTGACCGGCGGCGGCTGAGCCGAGGCGGGATCCAGCCACTGGAGACCGCGGAAGGACTGGCACTGTTCGACCGCGCGGTGAGCGGGGGACGGGCACACACGGTGCCCGCTCGGCTGGACCTGTCCCGCCACGGCGAGCACGCGTCCCCGCTGTTCCGGGAGCTGGTTCGGACCACCCGGCGCGACACCGCCACCCGGTCGTTGCGCGAACGCGCGGTGTCCCTCGCCGGGGAGGAGCGGCTGCGACTGGTGGTCGAAGTCGTGCGTGAGCATTGCGCGGCCGTGCTCGGGCACCCGTCGACCGATGCCCTGCCGCCCTCGAGCCCGTTCGCCGACCTCGGTTTCGACTCGCTCACCGCGGTCGAGCTGCGGAACCGGCTTTCGGCCGTCACCGGGCTACGGCTGCCCACCACGCTGGTCTTCGACCAGCCGACACCGGAGGCTCTCGGCGAGCACCTGCTGGGGCTGCTGCTGCCCGAGCAGATCGAACGGGAGTCCTTCACCGAAGCGGTGGACCGGCTCGAGGAGGTGCTGGCCGAACCGAGGACCGACGAAGCGGCCGCCCGGGTCACCGCGCGGCTGGAGACGCTGCTCAGCCGGTGGCGTGAGCGGACGAGGACGGCCGAGGCCGAAACCGGGGACGCGGAGGACCTGGACACGGCGAGTGAGGAAGACATCCTGCGCTACATCGACGAAGAACTGGGCCTGAGCTGATGCCGGGCGGCGGATCGCAAGTCACAACAGGGGCTGCACATGGCTGAGAAGGACGAGGTCGTCGGGTACCTGAAGCGGGTCACGGCGGATCTCAAACGCACCCGGCAACGGGTCCGCGATCTGGAGGACGCGGATCGCGAGCCGATCGCGGTCGTCGGGATGAGCTGCCGGTTCCCCGGAGGAGCCGACACACCCGAGGCGTTCTGGCAGCTCATCCGCGACGGCCGGGACGCCATCGGGGACTTTCCCTCCGACCGAGGCTGGCCCGCGTTCCAGGACGGACCGCGCAGGCAGGGCGGCTTTCTGCACTCGGCCACCGAGTTCGCGGCCGGGTTCTTCGGGATCGCCCCGCGTGAGGCGATCGAGATGGACCCGCAGCAGCGGATGGTCCTGGAGACGAGTTGGGAGGCGTTCGAGGACGCGGGGCTCGACCCGACCGTCCTGCGTGGCAGCCGGGTCGGGGTGTTCCTCGGGGTCAACGGCTCCGACTACGGTGCCCTGCTCACCCGGTCCGGCCACGAGTCGCACGGCCACGTGCTCACCGGGACCACTGCCAGCGTAGTGTCCGGCCGCATTTCCTACGTGTACGGCTTCGAAGGGCCCGCGGTCACGGTGGATACCGCGTGCTCGTCCTCGCTGGTCGCCCTGCACCTCGCCGCACGGGCGCTGCGGGCCGGTGACTGCGGGCTCGCCCTGGTCGGCGGGGTGACGGTGATGTCGACGCCCGGCGTGTTCGCCGAGTTCGGGCGGCAGGGCGGACTGGCGGCGGACGGCCGGTGCAAGGCGTTCGCGGACTCCGCGGACGGCACCTCGTGGGGTGAGGGCGCCGGGGTACTGCTGGTGGAGCGGCTGTCGGACGCACGGCGCCTGGGGCACCGGGTGCTGGCGGTCGTGCGCGGATCGGCGGTGAACCAGGACGGCGCGTCGAACGGGCTGACCGCGCCGAGCGGTCCCTCCCAGCAACGGGTGATCAACCAGGCGCTGGACGACGCGGGCCTGCGATCCGGCGACGTGGATCTGGTCGAAGCGCACGGCACCGGAACCTCGCTGGGGGATCCGATCGAGGCGCAGGCCCTGCTCGCCACCTACGGGCAGGGCCGGGATGGCGCCGAGCCGGTGCTGCTCGGATCGGTCAAGTCGAACATCGGCCATACACAGGCCGCAGCGGGCGCTGCGGGGCTGATCAAGGTGATCCAGGCGCTGCGGCACGCCGAGGTGCCCCCGACGTTGCACGTGACCGAACGTTCATCCAAAGTGGACTGGAATTCCGGGGCGGTCCGGATCAGCGTTGAGAGCGGGCCGTGGCCGCGGGTGCAGCGGCCACGGCGGGCAGGTGTGTCGGCGTTCGGTATCAGCGGGACGAACGCCCACGTCGTAGTGGAACAGGCGCCGGACACGGAAATCGCTACGGCGCAGGAGACCGGCCCGGTGCCGTGGCTGCTCTCGGCGAAATCGGAAAGCGAGCTGAGCGGCCAGATCGAGTCGTTCGCCGGGTACGCGGCCGCGGGCGCGGACGTGGCCGGCGTGGCGACGGGCCTGGTCACTACCCGCGCCCGGTTCGAACACCGCGCCGTGGCCGTGGCCGCGGACGCGGCAGGTTTCGCCAAGGCACTCGACGCCGGGCGGCTGGTGCGCGGGACCGCGCACCAGCGCGTCCGGATCGCGGTCGTGTTCTCCGGCCAGGGCGCGCAGTGGGCGGGCATGGCGCGGGAGTGGTACGACGACCACGCCGTGTTCGCCCGGGTTTTCGACGAGATCTGCGCGCTCGCGGACGAGCGGCTCGAATCGCCGCTCGCCGAGGTCGTCTTCGCCGCCGACGGCGACAGCCTGGACCGCACCGAGTACACGCAGATCGCGCTGTTCGCGGTGGAAGTGGCGGCGCTGCGCACTCTCGCATCGTGGGGGGTGCGGCCCGATCTGCTGCTCGGCCACTCCGTCGGCGAGATCGCCGCCACCCATGTCGCGGGCGCGTTGTCGCTGGCCGACGCGGTGACCCTGGCCGTCGAGCGCGGAAGGCTGATGCAGCACCTGCCCGAGGGTGGTGCAATGGCGGCGATCGAGGCCGGCGCGGCCACTGTCACCGCGTGGCTGCGTGAAACCGGGGACGACCGGATCGCGCTGGCCGCGGTCAACGGACCCGGTGCCGTGGTCGTGTCCGGCCCCGACGACATCGTGGGGCGGGTGGTCGACCTCGCCGAGGGCGCGGGGCACCGCGCCTCGCGGTTGCGTGTCAGTCACGCCTTCCACTCGCCGCTGATGGATCCGATGCTCGACCGGTTTCGCACCGTTCTCGCCGGACTGGACTGGGGCGAGGCGACGATCCCGGTAATCTCCACGGTCACCGGGGATCGCATCGCACCGGCGGAACTGGCCTCGCCCGAGTACTGGCTCGACCACGCCCGCCGGACCGTCCGGTTCGAGGACGCGGTGCGCCGTGCCGAGGACGACGCGGACGTGTTCCTGGAGGTGGGCCCGCACGCCGCGCTGACCGGCGCGATCGAGGACAGCCTGCGGCACAACAAGGCGGTCGTCACATCGATCGCCCACCGCAAACGCCCCCAGGCGGAGACACTCCTGCGCGCGGTGGTGACCCTGTGGGTACACGGCGCCGAGATCGACTGGAACGCGCTGCTGCCCGCGGCGTCGCCCAGCCGGGACCTGCCCACCTACCCTTTCACCCGGCGGCGGTTCTGGCCGAGTGGGACCCGCCGTGTGGGCGATCTGACCTCGGCCGGCCTGTCCGGCCTGGATCATCCGCTCCTCGGTGCGACCGTGCACCTGGCGGGCGGCGATACGCAGCTGTTTACCGGGCGGCTCTCGGTCGCCGACCTGCCCTGGCTCGCCGACCACGCCATTCTGGGCCGGATTCTGGTGCCGGGCACGGCTTTCGTCGAGTTCGCGCTGCACGCGGGCAGGCAGGTCGGATGTGCCGGGCTGCGGGACCTGACCCTGGAGACGCCGCTGGAACTGGACGCGGTGGCAGCCGTGCAGGTGCAGGTGCTCATCGGAGAAGCGGACGCCCACGGCGCCCGTGCGCTGACCATCCACTCGCGACCCGACGCCGGGCACGCGCCCTGGACCCGTCATGCCGAAGGGGTTCTCGTGCCCGGGACGGGCGTTGCCCGCGCGGCCGACTTCGGCGCGTTGACGGCCGCGACCTGGCCGCCGCAGGGGGCCGAGCCCGTCGAGCTCACCGATTTCTATGCCGCCATCGCGGAACAGGGGTATGCCTACGGGCCGGCTTTCCAGGGACTGCAACGGGTTTGGCGGCGCGGCGGCGATGTGTTCGCCGAGGCTGCGCTGCCCGAGGCCCTCGCGTCCGAGGCCGGCGCGTTCGGCATGCACCCCGCACTGCTCGACGCCGCGCTGCACGCCCTGGGCTTCGCGACCGAGGACGACACGGCGCGGGTGCCCTTCGCCTGGTCCGGTGCGCAGATCTGGGCCGCGGGCGCGCGTTCGGTGCGGGTCTGGCTGTCGGTGGCCGGATCCTCCGCGCGGGTACGGGTCACCGACGCCACGGGACGGGCACTACTCGGTGTGGACGAACTGGTGCTGCGTTCGGCCACCGCCGCTGCGGCCCGCGGAGCGGACGAGGCGTTGTTCGCCCTGCGCTGGGACCGGTGGGCGGATCTCGCCGGTGGCGAGGCCCTGTCGCGATGGGAATCCGGCCAGGTGCCGCAGGACGCGGAGTTCGCGCTGCTCGACTGTGCCCGGTTCACCGCGGGCGAGGGCGGACCGGCCGACGACGCGCTCGCGGCCGTCGCGTCGGTCGCCGCGAGCGTGCGGGAGTGGGCGCACGATGCGTCCGCATGCCGCCTGGTGATCCGGACGCGGCGAGGTGCCGCGGTCGGCGACGGGCAGATCGATCCGGTGCAGGCCGCCGTGCTGGGGTTCGCCCGGTCGGCCCGGTCCGAGCATCCGGACCGGTTCCTGCTTCTCGACACCGATGCCGATACCGAGGTGGGATCGGACGTCCTGCGCGAAATGGTGGCGGCGGCCGAGCCCGAGGGTGCGGTGCGCGGTGGCACCGTGTTCGTGCCGCGTTTGGTCCGGCCGAACCCGGATGTCGGACCGGCCCCGGCCCTGCGGGGGACCGTGCTGGTCACCGGCGGAACCGGCGTGGTCGGTTCCACGCTCGCGCGGCATCTCGTGCGTGAGCGCGGGGTGCGGGACCTGGTGGTGGCGAGCCGGAGCGGAGTGGAGACCGAAGAGCTGGCGCAGCTTCGGCACGAGGGCGCCACCGTGCGCAGCGTCGCCTGTGACGTGGGCGACCGCGAAGCGCTGGCCGCACTGCTGGACACCCTTCCGCGGCTGTGCGGCGTCGTGCACGCGGCGGGGGTGCTCGACGACGGCACGGTCGTGTCGATGACCTCCGAGAGCATCGCGGAAGTATTCCGGCCCAAGGTGAATGCCGCCTGGCACCTGCACGAGCTGACCCGTGAGCTCGACCTCGAGCTGTTCGTGCTGTGTTCCTCGGCGGCAGGTATGTTCGGGGCACAGGGACAGGCGAACTACGCCGCCGCCAACGGTTTTCTCGACGCGCTCGCACACCACCGCCACGGGCTCGGCCTGGCCGCGCACTCGCTGGCGTGGGGGCTGTGGGCCGAAGTCAGCACCATGACCGGCAAACTCGGGGACGCCGACCGCGGCCGGCTGAGCCGCGGTGGCGTGCGCGGAATGCCGGAGGCCGAATGCACCGCGCTGTTCGACGCCGCGACGGCCAGGCCCGGACCCGTGCTGATGCCCGCTTGGCTCGACCTGAGCGCGAACGCTGAGCCGCCCGCCATCCTGCGTGCCCTCGTCACGCCGCGCCGGGCCGTTGCGCCGAGCGAACCCGAGCCGGACTGGCACGAGCGCGTGGCCGGCATGAGCCCTGACGATCGTGCCGCGGCGCTGGTGCGCATCGTGTGCGAACACGTCGCGGTGGTCCTGGCCTACGACGACGCCGAGGACATCACCCCCACACAGTCCTTTTCGGACCTCGGGTTCGACTCCCTGAGCGCGGTCGAACTGCGCAACATGCTCGCCGAGACCACCGGGGTCCGGTTGCCCGTCACCCTGGTCTTCGACCACCCGAGCCCGGAGGCGCTCGCCGCTCATCTCGGCACCGAGCTGCTCGGCGCCGAGACGATCTCCGCGCCGGTCACCGTCGCTGGCGGCGGCGACGAGCCGATCGCCATCGTCGGGATGAGCTGCCGTTACCCCGGCGGGGTGGGCTCACCCGAGCAGCTGTGGGAGTTCCTGCTCGCCGGAGGCGAAGGCATCGGACCGTTCCCCGGCGATCGGGGCTGGGACCTCGAGCGGCTCTTCGGCTCGGCGGGCGAGGCGGGCACCACCTACGTCGAGAAGGGCAGTTTCCTTTACGACGCCGCAGGTTTCGACGCGGGCTTCTTCGGCATCGCGCCGCGTGAGGCGATGGCGATGGATCCGCAGCACCGCCTGCTGCTCGAACTGACCTGGGAGGCGCTGGAGAACGCGAACCTCGACGTGCAGCGGTTGCGCGGCAGCCGGACCGGCGTGTTCACCGGCCTGATGTACCACGACTACATCGCCCGACTCAACCATGTGCCGGAGGAGATCGCGGGATATCTGAGCAACGGCAACGCGGGCAGCGTCGCATCCGGCCGGGTCGCCTACACATTCGGTTTCGAAGGCCCCGCGGTCACCGTGGACACCGCGTGCTCGTCGTCACTGGTCGCGCTCGACATGGCGGTGGCCGCACTGCAGCGTGGGGCGTGCGATCTCGCGCTCGCGGGCGGTGCGACGGTGATGGCCACCCCGGCGGCGTTCACCGAGTTCAGCCGTCAGCGCGGACTGGCCGAAGACGCCCGCTGCAAGGCGTTCGCCGCGTCGGCGGACGGGACCGCGTGGGCGGAAGGCGCGGGAATCCTTCTTGTCGAAAGGCTTTCCGACGCCATCGCGAACAGACACGACGTACTGGCGGTGGTGCGGGGTACGGCGGTCAACCAGGACGGTGCCTCCAACGGCATGACCGCGCCCAGCGGTGCGGCGCAGCAGCGGGTGATCCGGCAGGCGCTCGCGGGCGCCGGGCTCCGGCCGGACGAGGTGGACGTGATCGAGGCGCACGGCACCGGGACGCCGCTCGGCGACCCGATCGAGGCGACCGCTCTGCTGGAGACCTACGGCCGCGACCGTGCGAACCCCTTCCTGCTGGGCTCGGTGAAGTCGAACCTCGGTCACACGCAGGCCGCGGCGGGCGTCGCCGGCGTCATGAAGATGGTACTCGCCATGCGGCACGGCATCGTGCCCGCGACACTGCACGTCGACGAGCCCAGCCCGCACGTGGACTGGGCCTCCGGCAACGTGGACCTCGTGACGCGGGCCGTCTCGTGGCCGGATTCCGGAGCGCCGCGCCGCGCCGCGATCTCCGCCTTCGGCATCAGCGGCACCAACGCACACGTGATTCTCCAACAGGCGCCGGATTCGGTGCTCCGTGGCGAGCCTGCCGCGGTCGTCTTCGACACCGAACCCGGTGACGTGGTGCCGTGGACACTGTCGGCGAAGTCCGCGGCGGCCCTGCATGGCCAGGCCGATCGGTTGCGGGAGTTCGCCGATCGGACCAGCCTGCCGGCGGCCGAGGTGGCGGCTGCATTGGCGACCACGCGCACCTGGTTCGACCATCGCGCGGTCGTGCTCGCTGCGGATCTCCCCGGTTTCGGGACCGCGCTGGGCACGCTGGTGCGCGACGAGACCGGTGGCGCGGAACTGATCCAGGGCGTCGTGAAGCGGAAACCGAAGGTCGCGTTCGTGTTCCCGGGTCAGGGCACCGATCCAGCGCACTCGGGTGCCGCGTTCTTCGAGTCCTCTCCGGTCTTCGCCGCGGCTTTCCGGGAGTGCGCCGAAGCGCTCGCCCCGCACGTCGACGGAGACCTCTTCGAGGCGCTCACCCATCCGGACGGCCCCGGACAGGAGCGGCTCAGTGGGCCGGTCTCCTGGGCGGTCATGGTGTCGCTGGCGCGGATGTGGCAGTCGCTGGGCGTGGTCCCGGCCGCGATGCTCGGCTGGGACCACGGCGAGGTCGCGGCGGCCTGCGCGGCCGGCGCGACCTCGTTATCCGACGGCGCGGTCCTGGTGGCTCGTCGGACTGCCGTCGGCCTCGCCGGAGCGAATGAGGACTCGGCGGGGCGTGCCCGCGAGCTGCTGCGCACCGCGATGGCCGAGGTCGCGTTCGGGCCGGGTGAGGTCCCGCTCTACTCGGGCGTGCGGCCAGGACGCATCGATAGCGCGGCCATCGAGGACTACTGGGACACCGACCAGCACAAGCCCGACGAACTCGCCGCCGCGATGGGAGCGCTGCTGGAGGCGGGTATCGACACGGTCGTCGAGCTGGGGCCGTTTCGGGCCTCGGCGTCGCGGACGGCGGAGCTGGCCGGGACGGCGGCGGTCGTCGGAACGTTCGACGGCGAGGGCGGGGAACGCGCCTCGGTGGTGCGCGCGGCGGCGCGGCTGTGGTGCCACGGCGTCGAGATCGAGTGGGGCGCGCTGCTCCCGCGTCCGCGCGGCCGGGTGGAGCTGCCGAACTACGCCTTCCAGCACTCGGCTTACTGGCTGGACGCCCCGGCCGCGCAGGTGGGTTCGGGCCCGGCGGTACCGGCACCGGAGAACATCTCCGCGGAACTGCGCGCGCTGTCCGCCGACGACCGCGGTGCGCGGCTGCTCACCGTCGTGCGCTCCGAACTGGCCGCCGTTCTCGGGTTGGCCGACCTCGAGGAGGTGAACGAGGACACCGACTTCCGCGATCTCGGGGTCGATTCCATGGCCGGCATCGAGCTACGCGACCGGCTCGGCGCGCTGCTCGGCACGCGCCTGTCAGCGACGACGATCTTCGAGTACTCGACGGCGGACCGGTTGCGAGACCATCTCGCGGAGGTGCTGGAGAAGGGGCCGGGCGAAGGCGATGCCGCATTGCCTACCGGCCCCCGGGAAGCCGCTTTCGACAGCGTCGAGGGCCTCTACCGGCGCTCCTATGAGTCCGGACAAGCCAGCACCACCGGGATGGAACTGATCAAGCTGGCGGGCGGCCTTCGGTCCTCGTTCGCCGAAGGAGATGCGGCCGGGCACGCACTGCCGCCGGTCCGGCTGGCCGGCGAGGACACCGGCCGTCCGCCGCTGGTCTGCCTTCCGGCGATTACGGCCACGGCGGGACCCATCCAGTACGTCCAGCTGGCGCAGGCGGCCGATGACGTCCGCGAGGTGCTGGCTCTGACGAACCCGGGTTTTACCGACGGGCAGCAGGTGCCGGACTCGTTCGCCGCGTTCGTCGAATGCCAGCTCGCCGCGCTACGGGAGGCTGTGGGGACCGGACCGTTCGTCCTGCTCGGGCATTCGGCAGGTGGCCTGATCGCGCAAGCCGTCGCCATGCAGGCCGTGCAGCGCGGCCTCGCACCGGCGGCGACGATCCTGATCGACACGTTCCAGTCCGCGGCTCAGTTCTCCGCCCGCACCGCCGAAGCGATGCTCGCGGGTCTGTTCGCCCGCGAGTACATTCTTGGCCCGGAGGCGCTCAGCGGTGAACGGCTGACCGCGATGGGGCGCTACCACTCGCTGCTGGAGGAGTTCACCCCTGCCGAGGTGGACGTGCCGACACTGTTCGTGCGGGCGGCCGATCCGCTGCCCTTCCAGGAAGCGGGTGTGGACGTTGCCTGGCCGTTCCCGCACACCCTCGTCAGCACACCCGGGGACCATTTCACGGTCATGGAGGACCAGATCTCGGGCACCCGCGCAGTCATCGAGGAATGGCTTGCGGCGCAGGGACTTTAACCGGTACACCACGAGCGTGATGAGGAATTCATGAATATTCTGGGCGATAACGGTTCTCGGACAATAGTGCGACTGTCCCGCGGGTTCGGCGGCCGCCCGGTGGCCGGGCGATGAGCGGCGACGGGATCGGCTGGCGGGTACGCACGTCGCTCGTCCTGGAAGCGCTCGGCGCGGTGACCACGGTGGCCTCGCTGGTTCTGGTGGTCGAGGTCTGCCGCCGGCTGCTCGGCGACAGCGGTGGCTCGCCGGCGGTACTGGTCGTGTCGGCCGTCGCGGTGGTGCTCTTCGGTGCCGCCGTGCAGTTCGTCGGCCGCGTACTCAGTCGCGACGCGGGAACGCGTACGCGGGAGGCGCTGCGCGCCGGCGTGGCCTTCCGCCTACGAGCGGCGTTACCCGCGGGAGCGCTGCACGCGAGCTGGCGCGAGCACGGGACGACGCTGGGGCGGGACATTTCCTCGGTCGGCGTGATGGTGGGCCGGGCGACTCCGGAGTTCGTCTCGGCGGTGCTGGTTTTCGTGTTGTCGATCGGCTACCTGTTCTGGGTCGACTGGCTGATGGCACTGGTGACCCTGCTGCCGATCCTGCTGGGATTCGGCGTGTTCGGGTTCATCTCCGTGCGCTACGCCAAGGAGATGAAGGTGGACTACGAAGCCAATGTCTCCGCGCTCGATTCGGCCCGGCCCGTGTTGCCCCTGGGGGAACGGGTCGGCCAGGCCGGCACCCGCGCGAGCGTGGCGGCGCGTACCTTGCGGGCGGCGCGGGAGCTGACCGTCCAGACCGACAGGTTCGGCGAGTACTTCCGGCAGCGCATCGGGGAACTGCTCAGCGGCCGCGCTCTCGCGGAGATCGCGTTCGCGCCTTTGACCGTGCTCGTGTTCGTGCTGTGCGGCGGCGGGTTGCTGGTGCAGGCAGGCTGGCTGCCTGCGGTCGATCTGCTGCCGTTCGTCGTGGTCGGGACCGGACTGGCCGCACCGTTGCTGGCTATCACGTACTACCTTGAGGAGATCGGCGAGGGCAAGCTCGCGGCCACGCGGCTGGGCGCCGTGATCGCGGGGACCCGGGAGGAACCGGAGCCGATCGAGGGGCTCACGGTCCCGGAAACCGGTGTGCTGACAGTGGTCGCGGCCGACCCGCGGGACGCCACCCGAGTGGTCGCGACGACCTCGACCCAAGTTCCCGCGGACCGGATCTGCGTGGTGGACGTCGAACCGGCGGTGGTGCTCGGCGAGATCAGTGCCTACATTGCGGACGGCCGTCCGGCTGAGGCCGAGCGGTGCGCGCGGATCGCGCGGGTGCACGACCTCGTGGCCGCGACACCAAAAGGCTATGAATCCATTGTGGACATCGATGTGCGGCTGTCCCCGGCGGAGTCGCAACGGCTGGCGCTGGCCCGAGCGCTGGCCGCGGACAGCAGGCTGGTGGTGCTCGACGCGCGTGCGCTACCGGCTGACGTGCTCGCCGACGCCGTCGCCGAACTTGCCCCGAAAACCGCGGTCCTGGTCGTGACACCGGACACCGCCGGGGTCGGGACGGGCGAGGTTCGGGTGGTCGTGGACGGCCACCTCGCCGAGTCCGGCACCCATCCGGTTTCCGCCATCGCCGAGGAGTCCCGATGAAAAACGTCCTCACCTCATTCCTGCGGGGCACGGACAGGCGTGCGCTGTCGGCCCTCTCGTTGTCGCTGGTCGCCGGCGCGGTACTGCAGGGAATCGCCTTCGCGTTGATCGTGCCGATCGCGCGGGCTCTCTTCGCGCCCGAGCCGAGGGTGGCGTGGCCCTGGATCGCGGCGCTGGTGGTGGTCGCGGCCGTGCAGTCGGTACTGCATCACCGCAGTGTCCCGATGGGCAACGAGCTGGGCGCCCAACTGGTCACCACGGTCAACCGCACCGTGTCCCAGCGCATCTCGCAGTTGCCCGCGCACCAGCTGGGCGCGGCTCGTTCGGATCGGCTGGCCGCGCTCGACAGCAGTGCCATCGTCGTGCTGATGGGGCTGCCGGCGCACGTGTTGCGCCCGTTGGTCGCGGCGGTGGTGACCCCCATGTCGGTGATCGTCATTGCGGTCTTCGCCGCCCCGGCGGCGGCAATGCTGATCGCGGTCGCCTGGATCGTGTCGCTGGTCCTTGCGTTCGCGGCGGCCAGGATGCTCACGGCGACGACGGAACCGGATGCCGCGCAGTGGCTGGAGCGCGTCCGTTCGTGGCCGGTTCAGCCCCCCGCCGGTGCCGCCCGGCGGATCTCGTCGATTGTGTTGCCCGCCGCCGGTGAGGTCCTGCTGTGGCGTTCGATCGAGCTCTTGCTGTGCGGGGCGATGGCGGTGAGCGTGTTCGTGGTGACCGACGGCGATCCCGTGACGGCGGTGGCGCTGATCCTGTTGTCCGCGCTCATGGTCCGGCCGACGACGGAAGCGGCCCTGCTGGCGAGCACGGTGCTGAACTCGCGTGAGGTTCTCCGCAACGTCGGTGAACTGCTTGACGGCGACCCAGGGGCGCAGCAGGACTGGCCCGAACACGATGACATCGAGTTCGCCGAGGTCGGCCTGGCGGTGGGCCAGGTGCCGTTCGGTTTCCGCCTGGCCGCAAGGAGTTGCACCGCCTTGCTCGGTGGTTCGGACGGCATTCGGCTCACCCTCGCCGAGCTCGCGACCGGTAATCTCGCGCCGCCGTCGGGCAGAGTTCTCGTGGGCGGGACGCCCATCGCGGACATCGCACCCGGCGAGGTCGAGCGGAACGTGCACTGGGTGGGCCCGGCGGATCCGACGTCCGACGAGCTGGTCGGCTTGCCGGAATCCGAGGTCGCCCTCCGGGCCGCGCAGCGGATGCGGGCGACGGACTCGACCACTCTGTCCGAGTCGGACAGAGCGTGTTTCGGAGTGCTTCGGGCATTCGGCCGGGCGCCGCGGCTCGCGGTCGTGGACCTGACCTCGCTGCACGCGGTGGACTCGGAGCTGGACGAGCTGGTGGCGGAGTTCGCCCGCGAGCGAACGTGCCTGGTGCTGCCGCCCGCCGACGCCGGTGCCCCCGCGTACGCGCAGCGGCTGGTGGTCGAGGACTTGTCCGGGAAGATCGAGGCCCGGTCATGAGAACTTCCGGGCCGGAGGAGCGAAGCGGAAGTCGCGTTGTTGCGATTCTTCACGCGTTTTCCCGAGGTCAGCCTGGTGAAAGAGCCGGAAGGGGAACCCTTGCCCGATGATGATCCGACTCGGCGAGCTGTCGATCCGGCTGCGCCCGCGAAATCGGACCACGTGCACCGGTGGCACACGGAAACGCCCAACACAGGAGAAGGATTCGTCATGCCTGAGCTGACTCTGCAGAACGGGATCACCGTCGACTGCGTCCATATCGGAGAAACGTATTTCCTGCATCGCGAGATCTTCATGGACCGCTGCTATCTGGGGCACGGGATCACGATCCCGCCCGGCGGCGTCGTGTTCGACGTGGGAGCGAACATCGGCATGTTCGCCGTCCAGGCCGCTCTCGAAGCGCCGGATGTGACGGTGTACGCATTCGAGCCCGGTCCCCTTCCTTACGCGGCCTTGGAGGCGAACATCGCGCGGCACGGGGTGAAGGCGGTGGCGGACCGGGCCGCCGTGTCCGACACCGCCGGGTCGCGCAAGTTGATCTACTACCCAGGGGCGACGCTGATCTCGGGGTTCTACCCGGGGCACAAGATAGAAACCGGTACCCAGATCGACGAGGAGTCCAGTGCCGGCATCCGGGAATATCTCGCGTTGCCCGACGACGTCGATGTCAAGGAGCTGGCGGCTGATATGGACGTCAGCCCGGAGACGATCGACACGCGGGTCGTTCGGTTGTCCGACGTGTTCCGGGAACAGGGCGTCACCAAGGTCGATCTGCTCAAGGTCGACGTCGAAAAGGCCGAGCTCGAAGTGCTGCGCGGCGTCGAGGACGACGACTGGGCGAAGATCGGTCAGGTGGTCGTGGAGGTGGAAGACGTGGACGGCTCGCTCGGGATGATCACATCCTTGCTCGCGAGCAAGGGGTTCACGGTGGTGGTCGAAGAGAACTCCATGATCCCCGGCTATGGGGTCTATCTGCTGACCGCGAGGCGTATGAGCGAAGTGAAATAATCTGGCTTGCGGTTGTGGCCGAGACCCGCGCCAGGGCTCGTCGTGCTGAGTCGTTCGTCGTCGCTCGTCGTGTCCGAGGCGACCGTGCCACCGGCGGAGAGCTTCCATCGGATGTTGCGGCGCTGGTGGCAGGGCAATCTCGATCTCGGTGACCAGCTCGTCCAGTGGCGCCGGACGATCGCTGGGATGCCGGAAACGATCGCGCTGCCGGTCTGGCCGGGCTCGTGGAGTACAGCACCGGCCGGTTCGACACCGACACCGCCCTCGCTCGGCCGACGCACCGATCTCCGAGATCGACCTGCTTCGCTGCCTGAGCGTCAAGTCGCGCCGGCGGCCCCGCGGGAGGCCGCGGACCCGAAGGAGACCGCCGTCGTAAGCCGGCTGTTCGGCGAGGTGCTGGACCGCGGATGAGCAGGGTTTCACATGTCGCTCACCCGCGACGGAGCCCTGCCGTGATCGTGCGCAGCGCCGTCGCCGCTTCCCGCTGCGCGCGCTGAGGGTCGGCGTCCGCCCCGGCTGTCATCGCGGCTTCGCACAACGCCCCGAAAAGCACGCGGGCGAGCATGTCCGTGGGCTGCTGGCCGAGTTGGCCGTCCTCGTGCAGCGCCTCCAGCGCGGCCAGGATCACCGGCAGGCCGAGCTCTTCGTCGATCTTCCGGCAGCGCTGTACGCCCAGTGCGCTCGGAGCTTCCTGGAGCAGTGCCCGGTGGGCCGGATCGGCGACCGTCTTCTGCAGGTACGCGGTCAGCGCGGCGTCGAGTTGTGTCCAGGGGTCACGGTGGCGCCGGGCGGCCTGCGCGACCTCGGCCAGCAACTGCTGCTGCCACTCCCGGAAGACCGCTTCGAACAGCTCGGCCTTATCGGTGAAGTGGTGGTACACGGTCCCTTTGCTGACGCGGGCGGCCAACGCGATGTCATCGACGCTGGTCGCGGAGAAGCCACTGCGGGCGAACTGCTTGCCGGCCGCTTCGAGCAACGCGGCTCTCGTGAGCTCCTTGTACTCCTGACGCCGGTTGTTGACAGCCATCATGACTCGCATCATAGTTGCCGACTATGAGTCATTCACCGACTACGAGTCAACGAACCCTCGACACGAGTTTCGGACCACTCCGCTACCGGGACAGCGAGCCCACCGCACCGGGACCGCCACTGGTGTTCCTGCAAGGACTGCTGGCGCGCCCGGCGGTCTGGGCCGACGTGACGACGGCGCTGGCCGGAAGACGCTGCATCACCGCTGACTGGCCGTTCGGGGCACATCAGCAGCCGATGCGCGCGGAGGCGGAACTCTCGCCACCGGCGATCGCACGGCTGGTGACCGAGGTGCTGGACTCCCTGGGAGTCGAGCAAGCCGTGCTGGTGGGCAACGACAGCGGCGGCGCGATCGCCCAGCTGGTCACCGCCGCCGAGCCGGGCCGGGTGACCGCACTGGTGCTCGTGGCCTGCGACGCCTTCGAGGTGTTCCCGCCCGGCGCATACCGGCAGTTGTTCCGCCTGGCGCGGGTGCCGGGCGTACTCGGACTCGTTGCCGCGGCCCTCACCGTGCCAGGCCTCGCCCGCTCCCGGTTCGGCTTCGGCGCGGTCACGCGGGACCCCTCGCAGCTGGGGTACCCCCTCGCGGACCCGCTGATCCGGCGCGATCTCCGCAAGCTGCTGATCGGGTCGTCCAACTCGCAGACACTCGAAGCCGCCCGCACGTTCCGCGACTACGACCGGCCGGTGCTGGTCGTCTGGGCGGAGGAGGACCGGCTCTTCCCGCGCTCACTGGGAGAGCGGCTGGCCGGCGCGTTCCCGCGCGGGCGGATGGTGCTCGTCCCCGGCTCGCGCACGTTCGTCCCGATCGACCAGCCGCAGGCGTTGGCCCGGCTGATCGGCGAGTTCGTTGAGCAGGAGGCGCCGGCGTGACCCCCGACGAGTTCCCGGAAGCCTTCGCGCGCGGCTGGTCGCTGCCGAAGCCCGACGCCTTCCTCGACTACTTCCTGCCGATGATCGCCGAAGACGCGACCTTCACCCAGCCGGCATTGCCCACCGCCATCGGGCACGAACAGATCGCGCGCACCTTCCGCCGCCTGTTCGCGCTCCTCCCCGACATGGTCGCGATCCCCGAACACACGGCGGTCACCGGCGGCACCGTGTTCATCGAATCCGCCTGCACCGCGACCCTGGCCGGCACGGCGATCTCGTTCCGGGTGTGCGACCACTTCGAACTGCGGCACGGGACGATCACCAGCCGCCACTCGTTCCCGGACCCGATCCCGCTCCTGGCAACGATCCTGCGCCACCCATCAACGTGGACACTCGCTTTGCAGGCCCGAAGGATCTGAGCAGGCGGAAATCAAACAGGCCCTCCCGGGTGCAGGTCAGGGCCATATTGGCCGGTCACGGTCAGTCCGGAGCGGTGCTGCTGCGCCTGGTCCAGGAAATCCCTGATGACCGGGTGTCCGATGCACTGTGCGAGCTGCGGCGCCACCTCCAGCCGGTCGCGGAGCGACCTTCGCCTACGGCCTTCTTCGCGTGCGCGCCCGGCGACAGGCGGAAGCATCGCCGAAGAGGCGGACGAGTTACTGCGCGAGGGCTTCGGCCGGTAGTGATCATCTGCGACACGGCCTCGATCGTCGCGGCCGCGCTCTACACGCGCGAACGATCTTGACGAGTCGTCGAGTTGGCGTGGCGCCAATCCCCAACCGAACACGCAGCGTGTCAGCAGATATCGGCTTCTGGTGGGTCGCGATGCTCGGCGTGATCGGTGTGTCCTCCGCTCGTGGGCAACGTCGCCGCGGAGCTAAGTCAGTAGAGACTCGGCCGTGGCGACCGTCTCCCAGAGAGCGTCGTAGACCTCGCAGCCGCGGTGCTCGTCGTAGGGCGCGAAGTTGCCGGGTGCGCTCGGCCTCATCGGACAGCGCGGCCAAACGAAGGTCGTTTACGCAGAGTTCGGAGGCGCTCGCGCGCCACGCCTTGGCAGCGACGCACGGAGCAATGGGCGGAATCGTTCACCTTGCTGAAGTCTGCGATGCAGCCTCGTGGCGAGGGGGCTGCCCACCGGCAAGTGGGCGTCGGGCGTTCGGGGCTCCGGTAGCGGAGTAGGAGTTGCGCTCCGGTGGGGTGGTCTGCTCGTCCAGTTCCTCGGCGACGGCGTCACGGCCGGGCAGCTCGGCTCGTGATCGACAGCGAATGCGATGACCGCCGCTTTGCTGCGCGGATCCTGGAGAGATGGATGTTGTAAGAACTTAAAAATCTCGCTTCGGTTTGACGTTCTGCCTGTTTGCGCATGGCGGCAGGTGCTAACAGGCATGTGGCGCGAATATTTGATTTCGAGCGCTAAGGTCGATTGCGTAAGACCTGGAACAGTTCGTTTAGCGAAGTCAAGGAGTGCGCATGTTTCGTAAGATCGTGTGCAGTGCGGGTGCTGCGATGGCGGCGCTCGGTATTGCTGTTGCTGTGCCTGGTTCCGCTGTGGCGGAACCGACGACCGGCCACACTGCGCCATCTTCGGCCTCGGCCACGTCTGCTGATGTCACTGCCAAGGGAATTTGGCTGCCAGTCGCACGTTTTGAGAAGTCGATTGCGGGGTCGATCCAATGCAAGGTTGGCAAGGAGATTTATATCAACGATGGTCAGGCCGCCATGTGTACAGCAACCCCGAGCGCCTATGTGCTGGAAGTTCTTTTTAGGTGAAGTCTAGCCTGGAATGAGGGTGCCGCAAATCCCGGCGAGATTCGCGGCACCCTCATTTCAGGTGATTCCGGGAGTCCGCCTGCAGGTCCTCGCGCCAACTCGTCGACTCGTCCTTGACGTCGCCAAACAGCCTCGTGGTGTTGTCCCGGGAGGTCGAGGAGGGCAAGCTCGTGCCCGGATTGCCTGGTCTCAGGTCATTGGGCATGCCTGAATCGTCTATCTGGCGTGATGCCGCGCGGCGAAACAACGATCATGCTGACCTCACAGCCTCCGCCACTCCACGCGGACGCGGCTCGGGTCGAGCGCGACGACCACGAAGCACTGTGGACGGTAGGGGAGTACCTCTATCGCACACGGAACCAGGGCGCCGATCATTCTTGAAGCGGATGTCGCGCATGTCGTCGAGCGCAGTATCCACAACCGGGCCGTGATCGCGGTGCGAGACGGTACCGGCGGACCGGCCCGCGTACGTAGCACCGCGTCCTCGGCCGATCGACGACCGTGGAGCCCAGGGCTCGAACCTGACAGCGATTTCCTTCAGTCCAGCTGATGCTCAGTGTTCTCGGGGCGCTCCGGTCGCAGACCGAGACCGACGAATCGGCCTGCCAGTTGACGGAGAACCGGAAGCCGGGAGAACAACCGCAGCATCACGGGTGGCCGGACCGTGGCCGGTGACGCGTCGTGGTAGAGACCGCGGATGAGGTGGGTCTGGAACAGCTGCGTGACCCGAGCCGGCCAGGCCCTGCGGCGGCGCACTCGATCGAGTTCAGCAGGTGTCGGGACGCGGTCACGCAGGATCGGCCCGAGGATGTTGGCGGTGGCCACCGCGTCTTGGACGGCGAGGTTGATCCCCACACCGCCGGCTGGGGACATCGCGTGCGCGGCATCGCCGATGCACAGCAGGCCCGGCCGGTGCCAGCGGCGCAACCGGTCCACCCTGACGGTCAGCTCATGGACATCCGCCCAGTCGGTGATCGCCTCGATTCGATCGGCGTAGGCCGGCTGCAGGCTGGTGATCCGCGACCGCAATGCGTCCAGCCCTCGAGCCCGGAGCGTTTCGCCGGTTCCACGGGGGAAGGCGTAGGCCAGCTGCCAGTAGTCGCCGCGGTCGATCGAGATCAGCGATCCGTGCCCGCCGGTGAACAGTGGCGTTTGCTCCCCCGGGTGCCGGGGAATGTGTAGCCAGAACACATCGACGGGTGCGGCCGACTCCGTCAACCGGAGCCCGGCCGCTTGGCGGGTGATGGAGTGTCGCCCGTCGGCCCCGATCACCAGGTCCGCGTCGATCCGGACGGTGTCGGTGCCGGAGCGGGCCCGTACGCCGGCGACGCAGCCGTGCTCATAAACGAGGCCGGTCACTTCGGTGTCACGTCGCAACGTGAACCTGGGCAGGTGCGCTGCCCTATCCGCGAGAAAGGACAGGAAGTCCCATTGCGGCACGAACGCGATGTAGGGACTGTGGACGGGCAGCCGGGTGAAGTCGGCGACCGTGATTCGGCGCCGACCGAACGCGACCTGAACGGTCTCCATCGTGTCGTGCGGCAGGCGCAGGAACTCGGTCAGCCAGCCGAGCTCGTGCATCACCTCCAGCGTCGAGGGGTGGATCGTGTCACCGCGGAAGTCCCGGTGGAAGTCCGGATACTTCTCGACCACGACGACCTCCACCCCGGCGCGAGCCAGCAGCACGCCAGCCACCATCCCGGCTGGTCCGCCGCCTACGATGCACACTCGCCGTGGCTGTCCCATCGTCGAGCACCTCCCCGTCGTCACCGATTGCTGATCACGGCCATGGTCGGGAGCACGATGGGATACTGGCAATCATGGTGAATAATAAGCGCGGACGTCCCTCTGGCGGGTCAGATGCCCGACAGCGCCTGATAGACGCTGCTTCGGAACTGTTTCTGCGGGATGGCTACACTCGGACGACCATCAGGAGCATCGCCAAAACTGCGGGCGTCGACCATGCGCTGGTGAATTATCACTTCGGTAGCAAAGGTGAACTGTTCACGGTCGTCATGGACCTGCTGGCCAGTCCCGGACGGCTCGTGGACCACGTCGCGGGCCAGGGTGTCGAGTACTTGGTCCCCCGTCTGCTGAACGCGCTGCTCACCACCTGGGACCGTCCCGAGGTCCAGGAGCGTTCTCGCCGGCTGCTGAGCGCCCTGCAGTCAGACCGTCCGACCCAGGTCGCCTTCCGCGGCTACGTTGAAGCCCACGTGACCACCCGCCTCGTCGACCTCCTCGACGGCCCGAACCGGCAGGCACGCGCTGCCGCCGCCACGTCGGTCATCAATGGGCTCTTCCTCACCCGGTACGTCGTGCGCATCGAGCCGCTGGCCAGCATGGGCCGCGCCGACGTCGTCACCCACCTCGGACCCGCGCTACACGCATGCCTCCACCCACCGCACACGGCGAGGCGAGTTCGATGAGACCGACAACTCTCACGTCGTGACGGACGACGCGCGCCTCAAACCGGTGGCGCGGCGGGCGGTGTGATGTCCTGGGTCAGCGGCCGCGCGGGCAGGGGCCGGCGGCGCACAGCTGCCACTCGCGCAGCAGATCTTGACGGGACGACGGCTGCTGCGAGCACACCGTCCGGTGTGGACCGATCTCGCGGGTAGGGTTCACCCCACCGCGATCTTGGGTGCCGACACCCGTGTTTCGCACGGCTTCGGTGGGCAGAGTCCTCCTGGTGACGCAAACACAACCAACTCCAGCCTGGCCGCGAGCGTTGCGGGGGCTGCACGGACCGCTCGTCGCCGTGTCCGCCGCGATGGCCGCGGTCGGCGTGGTGGCCCTGGTGGGCTTGCTGGTCGACGGCAGGGAACTGCTCAACCAGCCCATCTGGCTCAAGACCTTCAAGTTCTGCGTGTCGCTGCCCCTGTATCTCCTGACACTCGCGTGGCTGCTGTCGCTGCTGCCCCGGTGGCGCAGGGCGGGCTGGTGGCTGGGCACCGTCGTCGCCGCGGCTTTGGCGCTGGATCTGGCCGTGATCGTCCTGCAGACGATCATCAGGGGCAGGCGAGCGCACTTCAACGTCGAGGACGCGACCGACCGCCTGCTGCACAACCTGCTCGCCACCGGAGCTTACGTGGCCATGCTCGCCGTGGTGGTCGTGGCCGTGCTGCTGGTGTTCCAGCGGCTGCCGGACAAGGCGCAGGCGACCGCGGTGCGCGCCGGTCTCGCACTGTCCGTGTTGGGCATGGCGGTCGCGGCGCTGATGTTCACGCCGCCGCCCGCGCAGCAGGCGAGGATCGATGCGGGCAGGACGCCCACGATCGTCGGAGCGCACACGGTCGGTGACGTGGACGGCGGGCCGGGGCTGCCACTGGTGGGCTGGAGCACGGTCGGTGGTGATCTGCGCGTCGCACACTTCGTCGGGCTGCACGCGATCCAGCTTTTGCCGCTGCTGTTGCTGGCGTTGGTCGCGGCGAGTACGCGAGTGCCCGCGTTGCGCGACGAACTGCTGCGCCGCAACCTGTTGCGGGTCGCTTCCTGCGGGTACCTCGCGATGGTGCTGATTCTCACCTGGCAGGCACAGCGCGGGCAATCCGTCGTCGACCCGGACGCCACGACGCTGCTGACGGCGGGCGGAGTGGTCGCGTTCGTGGCAGTGGGCAGTGTGGCAGCCGTGCGGCGCTCGCGCGCGAACACTCTGCCGGCGCGCGAGCGATCGCCAGTAGACGCCTGAGCGGATCTCGGTTGTCGGATCCACTGTGGATTCACCGCGGCCCGGTAACGTGGCGGCGAACAGTGACCAGGCTGCGCCGTTCCGCCGACGAGCCGGTGCCGATCGACTCGGAGTCTCACGACCGTGGAGACGAACCGGCCGACGGCTCGGGGTGTCATCGATGAGCCGCATCCCTGCCACCCCTCGTCGGCTGGTGCGGCCTCGCCCCGCAGCTCTGCCGGCGGTGCACCGCCCCGGGACGTCATGCGGCGGGAGGCGTTGCGCGAATGGCCTGGGCCACCTCGCTCACGACGGTCCGGGTTTGTGGCGGCCAGGCCAGCCAGGTGGTCAGTGCGAGTTCGGGCTCGGTCAGCGGGAGCCACGGCCAGGCGGGCAGCAGGCGGCGTGCCGACTGCGCGATGAGCAGGACGGCGTCGGCTTTCACGGCTTCGGCGCAGGCCAGTGCGTGTTCGGTGAACTGGGCGAACTGCCACAGCGGTACGGCCCCGGCGTCGTGGGCCGCCACCACCAGCCTGTCGTCGACGACCGGTACCTGCTGCCTGCCGTGAGCGAGGACCCTGAGGTTGTCGAGGTCCCGGAGGCGGCAGGTCGTCCCATCGGCCAGCGGGTGGCCGGGGCGGATGGCGACGCCGAAGGGGACGTCGAACAGGTGCTCCGTGCTGAGCCTGGCAGGCTGCTCCCGGACGATGGCGAGGTCGAGATGCCCTTCACGGATCATGCGCAGCTGTTCGGTGCTCCCGGCTTCGGTGAGTGTCACGGCAGCGTGCGCGACCTCGGCTTCCAGGGATGCGAGCGCGTTGAGCAGCCATTCCTGCGGTAGGCCGGGCGGGACGCCGATCTGCACGACCTCCCGGCTTCGGCCGGTGGCGGAGCGCGCCATGTCGGGTACGGCGTCGGCGAGGCGCAGGAGCAGCAGTGCGTGGCGGTGCAGGGCGGTGCCGGCCGGGGTGAGGGTCGTCCCGTTGGGGGTGCGCTCGAACAAGGGCGCGCCGACGTCGTGTTCGAGTTGCCGGATCTGCCTGCTCAGCGACGGCTGGGTGAGGTGCAGGTGCTCGGCGGCCCGCGAGAGCGAGCCCTCGGCCGCGACCGCGGCGAAGTACCGGAGATGACGTAGCTCCATTGGTCTCCTTCACACCGGGTTCTGCCTGATAGGCATACCACGTCTGATCAGCTGGCATTGGACGTACCGCTGTCATGCACTGTGTACTGCGCTGTGTCCGGCCTTTCGGTGACCACCACGCAGACGGCCGCATCGCACGCGCCGCCAGGTGTCACCGGAAGCCCTGCCTGGCAGGCAGGTGGACCGCAGGTGCAGAAAGGATCCTCAACGATGAGTGGTATCTCCGATCCCGTCATGACGCGGCATCCGTACCGGTGGGTGGTGCTGGTGCTGTCGTGGGCGGCGTTCACGATGACCGCGGTGGACCGGTCGACGTGGGGCCCCGCGTCGATGTCGGTCGGCGAGGATCTTGGCGTCTCGCTGGCCGGGCTGGGGGTGTTCGCCACCGGCTACTACGTCGGTTATGTCATCTCGAACGCCGCGGGCGGGGTGCTGACGGACTGGCTCGGTGCTCGTGCGGTGATCAGCGTCTCGCTGTTCGTCGCCGGCGGATTCATGATCTTGTTCGGGGAGACCGACTCGGTTCCTCTCGGCATCGCTTTCCAGGCTGCCGTCGGCGTGTTCGCGGGATGCGACTACTCGGCCGGGGTGAAGCTCATCTCGCAGTGGTTCCCGGCGCGGGACCGCGGCTTCGCGATGGGTGTGTTCATGACCGCGACCTCGCTCGGCACCGTGATCGCCAACGCGGTCGTGCCGGGTCTGCTCGCCTCGTCAGGGTGGCGGACCTCGTATCACCTGTTCGGCGCGGCGTCGATGGTCGTCGCGGTGCTGTGTTTCCTGTTGCTGCGTCCCGGAAAACACGGTGCCGAGACTCGCCGCGAGGTGCCGAACCTGCGTCCGTTGACCCGCAATCGCGACCTGTGGTTGCTCGGCCTCGCCGGTTTCGGCGGCCTGTGGGGTACCTACGGGTTCATCACCTGGTCGAACTCCCTGATGGTCAGGGGCAACGGCATCTCACCGGTGCAGGCGGGAACCGTCGTGGTCATCTTCGGCATCACCGCCATCGCGGCGAAACCGTTCATCGGCATGGTGTCCGATCTCTTCGGCGACAGGCGGAAGATCCCGGTCATCATCGTGCTCGGCGCGTTCGTCGTCACACTGCTGGTTTTCGGTACTCGCGACGACCTGACCGGCTTCCTGTGGGTGGCGCCGTTCCTCGGTATCGCCGCGTATGTCTACAGCCCGCTCATGGTGGCGTTGATTCCCAAACTCGCGGGTGTCCGGCTCGCCGGATCCGCAGCCGGCATCACGAACTCGTTCTGGCAGCTGGGCAGCACGATCGTCCCGGTGGTGATCGGTGCGGTTTTCCAGGCGACCCAGTCGTTCTTCTGGGCCTTCGCCACGTTGGCCGCCGGTCCGCTGTTCGGAATGCTGCTCATGCTCGGCATTCGGGAGCGTGACACGCCGACAGTCGCTTCCGGGCTGACCGAAGAACGCGTTGCGTGAGAAAGAAAGGAATCCAACCGTGACCGATCATTACGATGTCGTCGTCGCCGGTGGCGGCTCGGCCGGTATCGGAGCTGCTCTCGGCGCCCGGCGCGCGGGCGCGCGCACCCTGCTGATCGAGCGAGGCCCGTGCCTGGGCGGGGCGGCGACCCTGCGCAACGTGGTCACCTATTGCGGGCTCTTCACCGAGGACCTGCGGCAGGTCGTCTTCGGTGTCGCCGAGGAGATGCTGGCCGGGTTGCGGCAGCTGGGTGCCGTGACCGAACCGCGGAAATTCACGGCGGTGGCCGTGGTGTTCGACCCGGAATCGGTGAAACGCGTCGCGGATGAGCTGTGCCAGGTGGCGGGCGTGGACGTGCTGCTGCACTCGTACGTCCTCGACGCCACCCGGCACCAGGACCGGATCACCGCGCTGAGAGTGGCCGACCACTCGGGAACCCACACCTACAGCGCGGACGCGTTCGTCGACGCCACCGGCGAGGCCGACCTTGCTCATCAGGGCGGCGCGGACGTGCGGTACGGCAACGACGGCTGGGTGCTCAACGGCACGCTCGGGGTCCGGTTCGGCGGTATCCCGGCCGATGTCCGGGTCGACCGCGCCCTCATGACCACCGCGATCCGCGCGGCCAAGCGCGCCGGACGAGACGACCTGACCGGTGAGAGCGGCCTGGTCGCGCGGATGCCGGTCTCGGGCGACCTCATCACCTATCTGGCCGACGAGGGCTACGACGCCCGGAGCGCGGCGGACACCAGCCGCGCCGAGCGCAGTGCCCGGCGACAGGCACAGGCCTATCTCGACGTCATCCGGTCATTGCCGGGTTGCTCCGGTGCCTACATCGTCAGCACGGGACCAGAACTGGGCACGCGCGAGTCACGTCATCTCGTCGGCCGTGCGCAGGTGACGGAGAAGGACGTGCTGCAACCAGGGCCGGTGGACGAGGCGGTAGCGGTCTGTGCGTGGCCGATCGAGTCACATCCCGGCCCGGGCCTGCCCGCGGAGTGGAAACGAATCGGGCAACCGGGCTACTACGGAATCCCGCTCGATGTCCTGCGCAGCAGCAACACGCCCAACCTGTTCGGCGCCGGTCGCACCGTGGACGGCGACGCCGGTGCTGGCGCGTCACTGCGGGTCATGGGTACCGCGCTGGCGACCGGACAGGCCTCCGGTGTCGCCGCCGCGCTCACCGCCCGCGACGGTGATGTCGACACGGCCACGGTGCGCCGGGAACTCGACCGGCAGGGCGCGCGCCTGCCGGAGTGACGTGCCCGGGAGCGTCGTGCGATCACGGACGTGTTGCTGGAGACGCTTCGGAACCAGACGGAGCATCACCGCTACTCGAGTCGGCATCTGGCTCTGCCAGGGTCGTGCTCCGGTGCGAGCGCAACCCTTCGGTGTCCGTGCGGTTCGCGCAACGACATGTCGCGACGGACCCCGGGGATCGAAGGTTGTTCTTCGTCGTTCACGCACAGGCACCGGGGCTGGGCGCCCGCGTGGAGGGCGTCACCGACGTCGTGACAGGGCGGGGCCTCGCTCGTTTTCTTGAACGTCTGGACTTGCACGGTTGGCAGGGCGAGCAACGGTGGGCCGACGCCGATCGTGATCTGATCGTCAAGGCGAGGTACGAGTCCGGGGGACAGGTTGGGCTGACGTGGGTGCTGCGGCCGTGGCGTTCTGTCTTTGGTGGTTGGGATGTCGGGGTCACCGCCTGGCTGGAGGCCGGTGCGGCGAAAGACGGTGTCGCCGCGCAATTCCACGACTTTCTCACCGCAGAAGGGTTTCCCGTCTAATACGACGAGATCGACACCGGTTCACTGATCACGTGACGTCGTAGGGGTCGCGCGAGGCCAGTGCGTCGGCGATGGGGACTCCGTTTCGATCCGCGATTCGGCGGCGGTGGCGTACCTGCGCGCGGGTGCGCGGCCGGAACTTCGGCTCGTGTCCGCATCCGCAGGTCTCGAAGCCCTCATAGCGCAGTCCCGCGGTGAGCACCGCGGCCACGGCCGCCCAGCCCGATGAGTCCCGTCGGCGGGGAGCCGCGAAGTCGTGCCCCGCGAAGACCATGGGCGCGCGGCACGAAGGACACAGGTGCCGCGCGCCGTCCCACGGGTGTTTGTTGCTGCGACGGCACGGCAGACACACGTAGTGGACCTTGTACGGCGTCTCGGCATACCGGCACATGCGGCCAGACTAGCGGCTGGCACGACGGGCGGGGGTCTTTTCTCTCACAGCGGGGCCTTCACGTGCAGGCCCGGCGCCGGGTCGGTGGCGTAGTCGACGATCAGGTGAGAACGACGCCGCCGTCGACCGAGATGGTCTGGCCGGTCACGTTCGCCGCGCGTTCGGAGAGCAGGAACGCCGCCATCTCCGCGACGTCCTGTGGGGTCTGCGGCCGGCGCATCGGAACCATTGACTCCACGAAACCCTGGAAGATCTTCTCGGCGGACGATCCGGCGAGGGCGGGATCGTTGGCGAGCAACCACTCGCTGGTCTTCTCCCACATGTCCGTCCAGATCAGACCGGGCATCACCGTGTTGGCCCGGACACCCGTCGGCGCGCCGACCCGGGACACGACATGCGTCAGCTCGATCACCGCGGCTTTGGAAGGTCCGTAGTCGGCCAGCATGTCCATGCCGAGCCGGGCGCCGATCGACGCGAGGTTCACGATCGCGCCTGGCCTTCCCGCACGCCGCCGCAACAGTTCCTGACAGGTGAGGAACGTGCCCCGCGTGTTCACCGCGAAGGTGCGGTCCCACTGCTGGTCGGTCAGGTCGGCGAGGGGCACGAACCTCCCGACGCCCGCGACGTTGGCCAGGACGTCGACCTCGCCGAGCTGCGCTTCGGCGGTGTCGAACGCGGCAGTGACCGAGTCGCGGTCGGAGACGTCGCACACGGCGTGCGCCACACTGGCGCCGTCCGCGGCGAGCTTTGAGGCGAGGTCGCCCAGCTTCCCGGAGTCGACATCGGTCAGCAGTACCGCGTGGTCCTGGGCGAGGCGCGTCGCGATCGCGGAGCCCAGCCCGCCGGCCGCGCCGGTGACCAGTGCGACGCTCACGGCAGGGCCTTCTCGATCTCCGGCGCGAGCAGCTGCGCGGCGCGTTCGGCGGTGATGACGTCGGCCGGGTCCGGTTCGCTGATCTCGCGGGAGGCGGCGTCCTCGTAGACGTGCTCGCCGATCAACCGGGCCCGTTCGTCGTAGGGCCACACGAAGGCGAGCGTGCGCGTGAGCAGGTAGATCTCATTCGGGTCGTCGCCGACGCGGATGTCGCCGAAGGCGCTCTCGCCGAGCATCGGTGCCGGGACGAACTCGTTGAACACGACCTCACCGGAGAAGCCGTGGTCGTTGACGGCGATGTCCTGGTCGACCACCCACATGACCAGCGCGTTGGCCGCGGCCAGCGACTCGTAGAACGACGTCACCTGCGCCATCCCGTCCAGCACGATCGACTGGCCGCCCTCGTGCAGCCGGTACCGCGGATGCTCGACCGTCATGTCCGGTGCCAGTAGCTCCCGGTAGCGCCCGGACACCTCCAGCAGGCCGTGGCGTCGGTAGTTCTTCAGGATCGCGCGGTGGTGCGGGTTCTCGATGTTCTCCAGCTGCTTCTCCAGCCCGGCGAACATCGTCACGAACTCCTGCTCGTAGCGGCTCACGGTGGTACCTCCGTCGTTGGTGGTGCCACAGAGAATCGCCTTCGCAGCATCCGCGAGTCCAGGACACTTCTCGGTCAGACCCTGAACCATCTGGTTATCAGAGCAGGTAGGAGCACTGGTGGGGGCGAGTCATGCGACACTGGAGGCAGGAGGAGTCACCGTGGACTTGAACCTGCACCTCGTGCGTTACCTCGTGGCCGTGGTCGACGAAGGCCACTTCGGGCGCGCGGCCGCCAAGCTCCTGGTCAGCGGGCCCGCGCTGAGCAAGCAGATCCGCACGCTCGAGCGCAAGCTCGGCGTCGACCTCCTCGATCGCAGTGCCCATCCCGTGGTGCCCACCGACGCGGGCAGGCAGTTCCTCCTCGAAGCCCGCGCGGCCCTGGCCGCGGCCGACCGCGCGGTGGCCGCGGTGGAGGCGCACCGCCGCACGATCCACGGCGTCCTCCGGCTCGGATTCATGAGCGCGGCGACCGGTACTCACACCCGGCGAATCCTGGACCTGCTGCAACGCGACGCACCCGCGGTCACCGTCCAGCTCGTGCAACTGCCCTGGCACGAGCAGGCGAGCGCGGTCCGGGACAGCACCGTCGACGCCGCGCTCGTGCGCCCTCCGATCGCCGACGCCGACGGGCTGCGACTCGACGTGGTCCGCCACGAACCCCGGGTCGTGGCGCTCCCGGTCGGGCACCGGCTGGCCGCCCGTAGCCAGGTCGTCCTGGCCGACCTCGACGGCGATCCCCACGTCGACGACGACAGGAGCGACGAACAATGGGTGCGGTGGTGGGCCTGCGATCCGCGCCCCAGCGGGGAACCCGTGCGCTACGGGCCCATTGTGCACACGATGGACGAGCTCCTCGAGGTCGTCGCGCGCGGCGACGCCATCGCGATCACCGGCAGTTCCGTTGTGGACAGCTACCGGCACCCTGAGGTGGTCTTCGTTCCGGTCGTCGACGTCACCGCCTGCCCCATCTCACTCTGCACTCGCGACGGCGAACAGTCAGCGCTCGTCGCGGCTCTGCGCCGCACGGTCCGTACCATCCGGGAGTCGTTCGTGGCAGAACATGACGACCCTCGAGGAAGCGTCGCCGGTGAAACTCGTCCGTGACCCCGGCTCCGACGAGGTGGAGCTCACGGCGTCGGCGGACGAGCTGACCCGCCTGGCTGATGCCGTGGCCGACGGCGCTGGGCTGCTCGGGTCGGCGGCCCCGCCGGACGACGGTGCTGCCAGGGCGATCGAGGTCGGGACGACGCCCGGGCCCGGAGTTCTCGTGTACCTCGACTCCGAACGGCGGGTGCTGGTGATCAGCGGTGACGACGCGGCGCGGGCCGTGCTCGCCGACAACCTGCGTGCTGTCGCTTCCGCCGAGGACGGCGGTCATCTCCACCTCGACCACTATCCTGGGCACTTCTACCTCGCCGAAGGGTCCGTCCCGGTGGTGGTCACCAGCCCGCACGGAGGCATGCCGGCGCGGTGAGCCGCTCGCGCCACCATGCCATCGCCTCACTCGGGCGGACGGGGACAGTGTCTCCGGCCTATCGGCTTTGCCTATGACGTCATGCGAATCAGAGGCTTCCACTCCTTTCCCAGCGGAGTCAGGATTTTGACACGACCCTGACCAGCAGCGGGAGACAGCGACTCCCGAGGAAAGGAGGCGGCAACGATGCCGCGCCAGCAGACGTCCGCTGAGTACCGTGGTTTTCGCACCGCGGGCATCCGGTTGACCGAGGATGTCCTTCCCGACCTGGAGTCGCACCGCACGGAGAAGCTGGGGGACACGCTCGACGCGATCCACCAGTTCGACAAGGCGCATCTCGTGATGCTGGCCGAACAGGAGCTGATCGGCGGTTCCGATGCCGCGGCGATGCTGAGCGCGCTGCGCGACATGGAGAAGGAAGGTGTCTCGGAGGTCCGGTTCCGCGTGCAGGGCGGCATGCACTCCGGTGAGCAGTTCCTGATCCGCACGCTGGGTGAGGAGGTCGGCGGCCGGATCCACTTGGGACGCAGCTCGGGTGATCTCGGCGCGGTCGGCAGGCGGATCGCCACGCGGGATCACCTGCTCGGCTTGGTGGATGCGATCAACGCGTTCCGCGCGGTCCTGATCGAGCTCGCGCCCGAGTACGCCGACGTGGTGATGCCCGGTTACACCCACACGCAGAACGCGCAGCCGACGACGTTCGGGCACTGGATGTCGATGTGGTCGTGTGTTTTCGAGCGCGACGTCGACCGGTTGCTCGGCTGCTTCGGCCGGGTCAACGTCAGCTCGGCCGGAGCCGGGATCCTCGCGGGCAGCGAGTTCGCGCTCGACCGCGAGCGCACCTCGTTCCTGCTGGGCTTCGACCGCCCGAGCCCGCACACGATGGACGCCATCCTGAGCCACGACGCCGAGTGCCTCGAGGCGATGGCCGTGCTGAGCATCCACACCGCGAACCTCGCTCGCCTCGCCGACGACCTCCAGCTGTGGTTCAGCTCCGAGTTCGGCTTCGTCGACCTGCCCGACCGGTTCTGCGGGACGAGCAGCATCATGATGCAGAAGCGGAATCCGTACTTCTGCGAGGCGGCCAAGGCCGTCAGCGAAGCGGCCGCGGGCGGCATGACGACCGCGCTCATGGTGGAGAAGGGCTCCACCGGGTTGCCCGTCGCTGGGCGCAGGCTCATTGAGAGTGCACAGTGGACCGGATTCTCCGGTGCCCGGCGGAGACTGGAAGAAGCGGTCTCGGTGTTTCGCGAGCTCACCGTGGACCGGGACCGGATGCTCGCGGTGGTGCAGCGGTACTGGGCGCAGGGCGCCGACGTGGCGGGAGCGCTGGTCCGCGAGAAGGGCCTGCCGTGGCGCAGCGCCCACCAGATCATCGGCATCGTCGTGCGCTACACCGAGGAACGCGGGATCTCGCCGATGGAGACCACCGTGGACCTGATCGACGAGGCGGCCGTCGAGTACTTCGGCTCTCCCGTGGGACTCTCGCCCGAGGCCCTGCGGACGGCGCTGGACCCGGTGGAGAACGTCCGCGCCCGCATGCTCTACGGCGGCCCCGCACCGTCGGCGCTGCGCCGCGAGCTCGAGGAGTTCGCGAGCACCCTCGCCAAGGACGTCGAGCGCTGCCGGCTCGCGCGGGACCGGGTCGACGAGGGAGCGCGGGAGCTGGAGCTCGCGATCGACCGGATCCTCGACGCCCATCCCGGCGCTGGATCTGCGGCATGAGCCCGATCATCGACATCGAGGGCGTCGACAAGTTCTACGACGACTTCCAGGTCCTGTCCGAGGTGTCGCTGACGGTCGACCCCGGTGAGGTCGTGGTGGTGCTCGGCCCGTCGGGATCGGGCAAGAGCAGCCTCATCCGCTGTGTGAACGGCCTGGAGCCGATCGCCGCGGGCCGCATCGTCGTGGACGGGGTGACCGTGCACGACCGGCGCACCGACCTGAACCGGCTGCGCACCGAGATCGGGTTCGTCTTCCAGCAGTTCAACCTCTACCCGCACCTGACGGTGGAGCGCAACGTGATGCTGGCGCCGATGAAGGTTCGCGGGATGGCCAAGGACGAGGCCCACGAACTGGCGCTCGAACTGCTCGACCGGGTCGGGATCCGCGAGCAGGCCGGCAAACACCCGGCGCAACTCTCCGGTGGGCAGCAGCAGCGGGCCGCGATTGCCAGGGCACTGGCGATGAAGCCTCGGATCATGCTGTTCGACGAGCCCACCAGCGCGCTGGACGCGGAGATGATCCGCGAGGTGCTCGACGTGATGACCGACCTGGCGAACACCGGGATGACGATGATGGTCGTCACGCACGAGCTGGCGTTCGCCCGCAAGGTCGCGGACCACGTCATCTTCATGGAAGCCGGGACCATCGTCGAGAAGACCGCCCCGGCCACGTTCTTCGCCGATCCGCAGGACGCGCGGAGCAAGCGGTTCCTGTCCCAGATCATCACCTGACCGTCACGAGAGGGTTCCCACCATGCGCTCATGGACGCGCGCATTGTCACTCAGTGCTGTGCTGGTCTTCGGCGGATCCGCCCTGTCCGGATGCGCCCTGTCGGGAGGAGGACCGGGCTCGCAGGCCGATGGGCTGCAACAGGTCCTGGACTCCGGCGTGCTCGTCGCGGGCACGAAGTACGACGCCGTGGTCTGGGGTTCGGTGCCTCAGGGCAAGTCCGAACCGGAGGGCTTCGACATCGACGTCGTGCACGAGCTCGCCAGGCGCCTGGGCGTTCGCGCCGAGACCAAGCCGGTGACGAGCGCGAACCGCATCGCGAACCTGACGACGAGCAAGGTCGACATCCTCGCCGCGTCGATGGTGCACACGCGGGAGCGGGACAAGGCGATCGACTTCACGGTCGACTACTTCGAGGAGTCGATGAAGCTCCTCGTCCTCGACAAGTCGCCGTATCAGCGGATCGAGGATCTGGAGGGCAAGAAGATCGTGGTCGCGCAGGGCTCGATCCAGGAGACCCTGGTGCCGCGGATCTGCTCGACGTGCCAGGTGCTCAGTGTCTCCAAGTGGACCGACACGATGCAGTCGCTGCTCGCCCGGCAGGCCGACGCGATCTTCGCCACCCGGGGCACCGTCGAGGGCAGCCAGGAGGCGCTGGCCAAGAGCGGCACCGTGACCAGGGTGATCGGCCCCGACGACCTGCTGCCGCTGCCGTACTCCATCGGGGTGCGCCAGGGCGACTCGACGCTACGGGACGCGATCAACCGTGAGCTCATGGCGATGCAGGACGACGGGACCTACGCCCGGTTCGTTCGCAAGTGGTGGGGCGATCACGACTTCGCCCTCGCCACGTGGCCGGAGAAGTAGCCATGGGCGGAGACATCGACTGGAGCGTGGTGCTGGGTCCGGAAGGGCGCGCGCTGCTGCTGTCCGGGCTGTCGGTCACCTTGCAGCTGACCGTGCTGGGGATCGTGTTGTCCTCCCTCGTGGGCACGGCCATCGCGCTGGCGAGGGTGACCACCTCGCCCCGGCTCGCGCCACTGCGCTGGCTGGCCATCGCGGTGACCGAAGCCTGCCGCAACGTCCCGTTCCTGATCCACATCAGCCTCTGGAACTTCGGGGTGTTCGGCCTGCCCTGGGTGCTGACGATCACCGAACCGCTCCGGGACCTGATGGGCACCCAGTTCCTGGCCGGGTTGTGTGCACTCGTGTCGTACCGGTCGGCCTACATGGCCGAGATCGTGCGCAGCGGATGGCAGTCGGTTTCGCGCGGTCAGCTGGAGGCGGCCCGCTCGTCGGGACTGTCCTACCGCACGGCGACGCGGTACGTGATCCTGCCTCAGGTGGTGCGGATCATCCTGCCCCCGCTGGGAAACCAGTACGTGACGGTCACCAAGAACACCGCGCTGGTGCTCGTGATCGGCGTGCCCGACCTGGTGTATCAGGCCTACCAGATCCAGTCGGCGACCTTCCAGTTCTTCGCCGTGTTCGGCGTGACCATGGCCATCTTCTCGGCGGTCTGCCTCGCGGAGGGCGCGCTGCTGAACTACCTCGCCAGGCGGCTCGACCGGCGGTGGGGCGGACAACCCGCGCGGGCCAGGCGAAAGCCGCTCGCCACGACCTCGGCGGGGGTGTGACCCGGGATGGAAGCGGTCTGGAACAACCTCGGTTACATGCTCGGCGGGCTGTCGTTCAGCGGCGGGATCGCGGCCGTGTCGATGGTCGGCAGTCTGCTGCTGGGCACCGTGCTCGCGGTGTTGCGGCTGTCCGAGCGGCGGTGGGCGCGTTATCCGGCGGTCGTGCTGATCGAGGGCGCCCGCAGCGTTCCCCTCGTGCTGTTCATCTTCTTCACCTACTTCATGATCGCGGCGCAGGGCTACGACGTGTCCGCGTTCTGGTCGTGCTGCGTGGCACTGACCATCTACATCGGAGCCTACGTCGCGGAGATCGTGCGCGGCGGGATCCAGAGCATCGACCCCGGACAGACGGAGGCTGCCAGGGCGACCGGGTTGTCGACGTACTCGGCGCTGCGCCACATCGTGCTGCCGCAGGCGGTGCGCCGGATGATGCCCGCGCTGGTGTCGCAGATGATCGTGCTGATCAAGGACACGTCGGTGGCCACGATCATCGGGGTCCCCGAGTTCTTCACCAGGGTACTGGAGGCCAACGCGCGCAGTCTGGCGTATCCGTTCCAGCTGTTGCTGTTCGCGGCGGCCGTCTACTTCGTCATCTGTTACTCGCTCAGCCTGCTCTCCCGTCGCCTCGAACTCACGGTGAGCTGAGCCGGGTCCCGTGGGAAGGAGTCACATGGACAGCCTCGCCGGCCTGGTCTCGGCCGACTGGCAGCACGTCTCGCAGCGCGCGCGACAGCAGGTACGGCTCGCGTTCCTCGATGTCGTCGCCGTGGCGCTGGCCGCGATCGACGATCCGCCGCAGGTGGCCGTCGCCGGTCATCTGGGGCGCAGTGGTCCCGGATCGGTGGCGGTGCCGGGGATGCGGGCGCTGAGCGCGCAGCACGCGGCGACCGGCTGGGGCAGCCTGGCGCACGCTCGCGACTTCGACGACGTCTCCGAGGTGCTGCACGGTCATCCGTCCGCGGTCCTCGTTCCCGCCGTGCTGGCGCTCGGCCACCGGGAGGGTGCGACCGGTGCCGAGCTCGTGGACGCCTACCTGAGCGGTTACGAGGCGCTCGGCCGCATCAGCGCCGGGGCCTCGGACGAGCAGCGGGCCCGCGGCTGGCACACCACCTCGACGATCGGGGTGTTCGGTGCGACGGTGGCCGCGGCGCGCATGCTGGGCCTGACGCCGCACCGAACCCGCCACGCGCTGGGGATCGCCGCGTCGCTGGCGGGCGGGATCCAGGCCAACTTCGGTTCACCGGTCAAGCCACTGCACGCGGGCTGGGCGGCGGGCAACGGGGTGCAGGCGGCCGAGCTCGCCGCCGCCGGGATCGACGCGGGCCCGGCGGCGCTCGACCTCCGTGCCTCCTATCTGGAGATGTTCGGCGGCACGTGGCGTGAGCACGCGGGGCCGCCGCACATCGAGGCCGGGCTGCGCTTCAAGCCCTACCCATGCTGCGGTTCGGCCACGGGGCTGGTGGACTGCGCGATCGACCTGCACCGGCTCGTCGTCGACGGCCCGGGACTCGACGCGATCGAGTCGGTGGCGTGCTCGATCCTCCCGCAGACCGACCGCACGCTGCGGTACCGGGCACCGGCGACGGGGGACCAGGCCCGCTTCAGCCCCGAGTTCTGTGTCGCACAGGGACTGTCGCGCGGCGGGCTCGAGGAGTGGAGCTTCCGGGACGGGTACCGGGAGAGCAGAGGTGAGCTCGATGCGTTGATGCGCAGGGTGTCCCGGCGCCTGGTCGCGGAGGACGAGCTGCCGCACAACGCGAAGGACGTGGAGGTCATGGTGCGGTTCACGGGCGGCCG
Source organism: Prauserella cavernicola (assembly GCF_016595675.1). GTDB lineage: Bacteria > Actinomycetota > Actinomycetes > Mycobacteriales > Pseudonocardiaceae > Prauserella_A > Prauserella_A cavernicola. The sequence goes on from NZ_JAENJH010000004.1 coordinate 545,545, forward strand.
GACGGTCGTCGCACGGTCGAAGGCGCCGAAGGGGCATCCGGACAATCCCATGACGCGGGGAGATCTGGAGGCCAAGTTCGAATCGTGCACCGAGCGTGTCCTCGACCCGGGGGTGCGGGGTGAGCTCATCGCCCGGCTGAGCGCGCTCGACGACGAGCCAAGGGCCGCCGCACTGGTCGACGACATCGTGCTGGCGGTGTCGCGGGGATGACCGACGGTTTCCTGACCGCCCTGCGCGGCGTGCTCGACCCCGGCGACGTCATCGACCAGCCGGACTCGATGGAGGGCTACCGCCGCGACCAGGCGGCCGAGGTGCCCGCGGGCAGCCCGAGAGCGATCGTGCTGCCGCGGACGAGCGCCCAGGTCGCCGCGGCCGTGCGGGTCGCCGCCGCGCACGGAGTGCCGATGGTTCCGCGTGGCGCGGGGTCCGGGCTGGCGGGCGGCGCCAACGCCGTCGACGGGTGCGTGGTGATCTGTCTCGACCGGATGGACCGGATCGTGCGGATCGACGCGGCCGACGGCGTGGCCGTGGTGGAACCCGGCGTGCTCAACACGGCGCTGCGCGACGCGGCCAGGGAACACGATCTCTGGTACGCGCCCGATCCGGCCAGCCGGGACTTCTGCACGATCGGCGGGAACGTCGCGACCAACGCGGGCGGGTTGTGCTGCGTGAAGTACGGCGTCACCAGGGACTCGGTGCTGGCGCTGGAGGTCGTGCTGCCCGACGGGTCCCTCACGCGCGTCGGCAGGACCAGCGTGAAGGGCGTCGCGGGCTACGACCTGGCCGCGCTGTTCACCGGCAGCGAGGGCACGCTGGGCATCGTCACAGAGATCACGGTCCGGCTGCGGCCGGTGCCGCCGCCCGCGCTCACCGTGCTGGCGACGTTTCCGACCATGTCGGCCGCCGCGCACGCGGTGCGCGACTGTCTCGTTCGGACCACACCGAGTCTGCTCGAGATCCTCGACCGCACCACGATCCGAGCGGTGAATGAGTGGAAGTCGATGGACCTGGACACCTCCGCGGCCGCGTTGCTGATCGCGCAGACCGACCTGCCGGGGGCCTCCGGCGTGGAGGACACCCGGCTGCTGGAGACGTCGTTCGCCGCGCACGGAGCGCTCGAGGTGTTCCGCACCGACGACGCGGACGAGTCGGAACTGTTGCTCGGCGCGCGCCGGTTCGCCTACCCCGCGCTGGAGCGGCTGGGCCGGGTCTACCTGGAGGACGTGGCCGTTCCCCGCGGCAGGCTGGCGGAGCTGCTCGAGGCGGTGGAACGGATCGCCGAGCGCACGGGCGCGCTGATCGGGACGTTCGGGCACGCGGGTGACGGCAACATGCATCCGGTGATCGTGGCCCCGTACGGAGACCCGGAGGCCGACGCGGCGGCGCGGCGAGCCTTCCACGCCATCATGGACACCGCCCACGAGCTGGGTGGCACGATCTCCGGCGAACACGGCGTCGGTCTGCTCAAACGCGACGCGCTCACCGTGGAGCTCGATCCCGCGGCCCGCAGACTGCACGAGCTCGTGAAGCGGGCGATCGACCCGCAGGGCCTCATGAATCCAGGCAAGGCCGTGCCGCAGCCTTGTCCGCATCCGCAGGAGGAAGAGCACGCATGAGCACACCGCTGACCGACGTGGCGACGTTGAGGGCCGAACTGGCAGGAACCGCGCCACCCGTCCTGCTCGACGTGCGCTGGGCACTGGCGACCCACGCCGACCGCGACGGCTACCGCGCCGGGCACCTTCCGTCGGCCGGGTTCGTCGACCTGGACCGCGATCTCGCCGACCCGCCGGGTCCGGAAGGGCGTCATCCGCTGCCGGATCCCGAGCGCTTCGCCGGTGTCCTGCGGCGGCTGGGCGTCGGTTCCCGGACACCGGTGGTCTGTTACGACGCGGGGCCGGGCACGGCGGCTGCGCGGGCGTGGTGGCTGCTGCGGTTCCACGGCCATCCCGACGTCCGGGTGCTCGACGGCGGCCTCGCGGCCTGGCAGGCGGCGGGCGGGCCGGTCGAGTCCGGTGACGGCGGCAGCGGCGAGCCCGGTGACTTCACGCCGGTGCCAGGGCGAGCGCTCGTGCTGACGGCGGACGAGGTGCCGGAGTTCGTCGCCGGGGGAGGATTGCTACTCGATGCCCGCGACACCGACCGTTTCCTCGGCCGCACCGAACCGGTCGACCCGGTCGCGGGGCACATCCCGGGCGCGGTCAGCGCACCGACGCTGAACAATGTGGACGAACGAGGCCGGTTCCTCGTCGAGTCGGCACTGCGTTCCCGGTTCGAGGACCTCGGTGCCCGGGAGGGCCGGCAGGTCGCCGTCTACTGTGGATCAGGAGTGACCGCCGCGCACCAGGTTCTCGCGCTGGAGGCCGCGGGAGTCGCGGCCGCCCTGTACCCAGGATCCTGGTCGCACTGGATCACCGACTCGGCGCGGGAGGTGGCGACGGGGCCGTGACCCGGTCGCGGGAGTGCTGCTGTCCCAGCCGTCGGGCGATGTCGATCAGGGTGCGCGATGGGCCGGTCGGCCGTGGGCTGCGGCGCCATATGGCGCGGAAGGGCAGCTTCAGCGGCCCGCCGTCCAGCCGCAGCGCCACGAGCCTGCCCTCGCGCACGTCCGAGCGCACCGAGAGTCCGCTCAGGACGGTGACCTTCTCGCCGGTCGCCACCAGTGTCTTGATCGCCACGGTCGACGCGAGCTCGGCTCCGATGGCGAGCTGGAGACCGGCCTGATGGAACGCCCGCTCCAGCGTGGCCCTGCTGCCGCAGCCGTCTTCGCGCAGTACCAGCGGAATCGACGCCAGCCGGCTCAGGCACACCGGCTCCTCGCGCGAGAGCCGGTGGCCGGGCGCGGTGACGACGAGTAGTTCGTCCGAGCCGACGGCGCACGAACGCAGGTCTCCCACGGACTCGTAGCCCTCGGCGAACCCGACCTCCGACGATCCGTCGCGGACCCGTTCGGCCACGTCGGCCGCGTCGAGGACCTCGAGTGCGACCGTGACTTCGGGTGCGGCCGCCGCGTGCATGGCGACCAGCCAGTCCGGCAGGAGGTTGTCGGCGATCGTCTTCGACACCGCGATTCTCAGCCGGTGCTCCTCGGAGTCCTGCATGGCGTGGACTTTCTGCGTGAAGCTCTCGGACGCGGAGACCACATCGGACGCCCAGCTCGCCACCCTCATGCCGACCTGGGTCAGTCGGGACCCTGATGGCGAGCGCTCCACGAGCGTGCTCCCGATTCGACGCTCCAGTTCGGCCAGTCGCATGCTGGCTGAGGGCTGGGAAAGGCGGACTTCCCTGGCGGCGCGGCTGATGCTGGACCAACGACCGATCATGACCAACAACTTCAGGGATACGATGTCGAAAGGAACCGCGCCGTCCGTCATCGCCGCAGACTATGACCCCATCGGCAGGGAAGTCTAGCCTGCAGTCGGGTACCGGAAGGACAATCGAGTTCTCATCGGGGTGATCGTCGGAACTGGTGAACCGAGGTCCCCCTCGCCCCCGTCGAAAGGTTCGCTGTGAGTTCTGCCGCCGAAACGTACGACCGTGAATTCATGCCCGCGCTGCGATCCGCCGCGCCCGTCGAGGCCAAGGCGTACAGCACGTTCTCCGCCGCCGTCATGTCCAGGAAAGACGGTGCGGTCCCGCTCAAGACTCGCGAGCTGATCGCCATCGGTGTCGCGCTGACGACGCAGTGCAAGGCGTGCCTGAAGAGTCACGTGGCGGCCGCGAAACAGGCCGGCGCGACCGAAGAGGAGATCGCGGAGACCACCTTCGTCGCGTCCGCCCTGCGCGCGGGCGCCGCCTACACGCACGGATTCACCGCTATGCGCTGTTTCCACGAGGACGACTGACCAACGAGAAGACTCGGAGTACGAGGAGCACCATGACCTCCAACGCCCAGGACACCCGCGACGACTACGACCTCGATGCCTTCATCACCGACGTCGGTGTCGTCGTCGCGACGGGAGGCGGCGAACGGCATGTCACCGAGGAGGTCGCGGCGCGGCTGCGTCGCCTGCTCGCCGCGGGCCTCCGGCTACCCGGGGAGCTGACCGTGCCGCGCGCCGAGCGCTACGTCATGCGGCCACTGCACGTCGATCCCGACGGTGCGTTCTCGGTCGCGTGCGCGGTCTGGGACGTCGGGCAGAGCACGCCGGTGCACGGGCACGAGACGTGGGGCGTGGTCGGCATCCACTCCGGAGTCGAGCGCGAGGTCGACTACGTCAAACCGGTCACAGCGGACGAACCGCTGGCCGTTCGCGGCGAGGCCGACTGGGGGCCCGGCGAGGTGACCGTCTGCTGCACCACCGACGACGACGTGCATCAGGTGGAATGCGGCAGCGACGTTCCGTGTGTCGGCATCCATGTCTACGGCGCCGACATTGGAACACTTCCGCGGCGTTCCTACGAGCCTGAGACCGGACGCCAGTCCTGGTTCGTCTCCACCTGGGGCTGAGTCCGTTCGAGCGGCCGGTCCGGGCACGTGTGCCCGGGCCGGCCGCTCGGCACGGTCGACCGCGGGGCCGTCGCGATCGCGCGACCCCGCCGGTTCGTGCTCACGTCGTGTAGCGCAGCAGCGTCACACCTCCGGTGAACACCCGGCACTCTTCCAAGGTCAGATCGCGCAGGTCGTGGTCGGCGGGAAAGAGGCGTCGCCCGGTGCCGAGGACGACGGGGTAGACGAAGAGCCGGAGCTCGTCGACGAGTCCGAGGCGGAGCAGCTCGTGGGCCAGGGTGATGCTGCCGGTCAGGACGATATCTGTCCCGTCCTGTTCGAGGAGTCCGCGAATCTCCGAGGCCAGCCCGGCGCCGCCACGCAGGATGGTGGTGCCGTCCCAGCCGGGGTCGGCCACGGTGCTCGACACGACGTACTTCTGCACGCGGTTGAGGTGATCGGTGACCCCGGTGCGGTCGTCGATCTGGTTCGGCCAGAACCCCCGCATCTCCTCGAAGGTCACGCGGCCGACCAGGAACCCGTCGGAGGCGGCCGAATGCTCCCTCGTCACCACCGCGAGCTCGCGTTCCCGCTGCGTGTCGCCGGTCGGGTCGAACCACGTGCCGTCGTTCTCGACCACACCGTCGAGCGTGGTGTTCTGCGTGATGACGAGCCGTCGCATGGTCACGTCTGCCCTTCGCCGTCGGGTTCGGTACTCGCCGAGAACCTACCGCCGACCACCGACAGCAGTTGCAGCTTCTCGTAGCTCTCACTACCCGGTACGGCGGTGTAGACCAGCAGCGAGTGCGACGATTCCGGGTCCAGCAGGACCTGGCAGTTCAGCTCCAACAGGCCCACGTCGGGATGCCGATAGCGCTTGACCGCTCTCGGCGTGATGCCGACCTCGTGCTTCGCCCACAGGGTGCGGAACTCCTCGCTCCGGCCGGTGAGCAGCTCCGCGAGCTGCGCGGCCCGGGACTCGGGCCCGCGCAGGGTCAGCACGCCCCGAAGCCCCGAGGTGTACATCCGCGAGTAGAACTCGTGGTCCTCGGACGGGTGCAGCTCGCGCGCCGCGGGGTCGGTGAACCACCGGTACCCGATGCTGCGCGACGGGCCGGTGTGGCGAGCCAGGTCCCCGACGAGTGCGATCCCGAGCGGGGTCTGCCGCAGCGTCTCGCCCAGTTCGGTGACGATCTCGGCCGGGGTGTCGGTGAGCCGGTCGAAGATCCGCAGCATCCCGGGGCTGATGTGGTCGCTACCGGGGCCCCGCACCGGCGGCTGGTGCCCGGCGAGGCGGAAGAGGTGGTCGCGTTCGTCGCGCGAAAGGTGCAGGCCCTGCGCGATCGAGGCGATCATCTGCTCCGAGGGCTGCGGGCCGTGCTCGCGCTCAAGGCGGGAGTAGTAGTCGGCCGACATGTGGCACAGCGCCGCGACCTCCTCGCGTCGCAGTCCGCTGGTCCGCCGACGGTGCCCCCGCGGCAGCCCGACGTCCTCCGGCTGCAATGCCTCCCTGCGGCCACGGAGGAACTCGGCCAGCCCCGCTCGATCGATCATCCGTGCATCATCTCCCGCGCGGCCCGGCTCAACCACGGATCGACAGACCGTGGATAACGCCCGCGCGGCGGTGGAGTCTCGAGGTGAGCCTCAGCCGAGAAACACAGGAGCGAACCCATGCCTCGACGGCAGTACGACATCACCGTGCCCGATCTCTCCGGGACACGAGCGCTGGTCACCGGAGCGAGTGACGGCGTCGGCCTCGGTATTGCGACGAGGCTCGCCGGTGCGGGAGCCGAGGTGATCATGCCGGTGCGCAATCCGGACAAGGGCACGGCGGCCGTCGCGAGGATCCGCGAGCGCCACCCGGGGGCGAAGCTCTCGCTGCGGGAGCTGGACCTGTCGTCGTTGGCCTCGGTCGCGGCACTCGGCGAACAGCTGCGGGCCGCCGGAGCGCCGATCCACCTGCTCGTCAACAACGCGGGCGTGATGACCCCACCGACCCGGAGGACCACCGCCGACGGCTTCGAGCTGCAGTTCGGCACGAACCACCTGGGTCATTTCGCGCTCACGGGTCAGCTGCTGCCGCTGCTCGAGGCCGGGCGAGCGCGGGTGACGACCCAGGCGAGCATCGCCGCGCGCAGCGGCACGATCAACTGGGACGACCTGAGCTGGGAGCGCTCCTACGACAGCATGGGTTCCTACCGGCAGTCGAAGATCGCCTGCGGCCTGTTCGGTCTCGAACTCAGCCGCCGCAGCAGGGCCGTGGGCTGGGGGATCACGAGCAACCTCTCGCATCCGGGGGTGGCCCCGACGAGCCTGCTCGCGGCGCGCCCGGAGGTCGGGCGCGCCGAGGACACCAGGGGAGTGCGGGTGATCCGCTGGCTCTCGGCGAGGGGACTCGTCGTGGGGACCGTGGAGAGCGCGAAGCTCCCTGCGCTGCTGGCGGCGACCTCGCCCGATGCGGTGGACGGCGGCTTCTACGGGCCGCAGTGGCCCGCGAACCTGGGTGGGCCTCCCGGGAAACAGAAGCCGTGGACTCCGCTGCGCAGCACCGAGGACGCGTCGCGGCTGTGGGCGGTGTCTGAGGAGCTGACGGGGGTCAGGTTCGCCTGATGAGCGGACCGACGGTCCTCAGTCCTTCGTCGACAGCACCACACCGAAGAAGATCACGGCGATCACACAGGCGAAGATGCCGAGCACGATGCCGGCGACGGCGCTGTCCTTGTTGGTCGCCCGGCCGTTCTTGACCTTGCCGACGCCCACGATGCCGAGGATGATCGAGACGACGGCGAGAGGCCACAGCAGGAGCGAGACCAGCCCCACGACCAGTGCCGCCGTCCCCGTGCCGTTGTCCGGCTGCCCCTGGCCGTACGGATACTGCCCCAGGTAGCCCTGCTGCTGCGGGTAGGTGCCGTACTGCGAGTACGACTGCTGGTAGGGAGCCTGCGACGGCTGACCGCTCGGCTGCTGGTGGCCGTACGGCTGGTTCGGATCGGGCGGGTACGGCTGTGTCATGGCTCCTCGATCGGTCACGTCGCTCGTCGGGCGAGGCTGTCATTCCAGCACACGTTCTCGCAATTGGTGACCGGGCCGTGACGATGAGTTCGCTCCGGTGACACGGAGACGGCCCCCAGGGGCTCCTGGGGGCCGTCTCCGTGGTCGGTGCCGGTCAGCGGATGGCGTTGAGCGTCACCGTCAGCAGCTCGGGCTCACCGTGGTTCACCTTGCCGCTGTGGTCCTCGCCGGTGTTGGCGCTGACGTCGTCGTAGGCGAACGCGTAGCCCTTGCCGTCCGGGATGTTCTCGTGCACCACGCGGGAGTAGTGGTTCGTCGGGTCGTGCTGGTAGAAGGTCGAGGGGTCCTCGCTGTGCGGCTGCTCGTTGTTGATCAGCAGCGTCGTCCGGTTGAACGCCGCGGCCAGCCTGGGCACGATCGCCTTGCGCTCCTCGGAGTCCGAACCGGGGTTGTTCGCGAACGGCCCGCTGTTGCAGCCCCAGATGTCGATCGTGTTCGGCTTGGAGAACCGCTCGCTGCCGAAGACGAGCTCGTCGCCCTCGACCTTGCCCTCGAGGATGCCGACATCGCCTCGCTGCGAGTCGATGATGAGCGTCTCGGACGAGTACTTCGCCCACACCTCGTCGGCGTAGGGCTCCATGTAGCCCGCGAAGTCGTCGGGCCGGTGGTTCGGGTTGAGCACGCGCACGACGTTGCCGCCGGCCTCCTGCACACACGAGGTCCACGGGCCGCCCTGGTCGCGCAGGCCGGAGGCGATGTTGTCGATCGAGCCGGCGGGCAGGCCGGGGACCTCCTGGGTGCCCCCGGCGTGGTCGAGCTTGAGGCCGATCGGCGCCGCCACGAAGTCGACGTAGCTGATGTTGGCGTACAGCTGCGTCTGGTCGAGCGTGAACTCGGCGAAGGTCCAGTTCTTGCCGTAGTTCGCGTCCTCGGACGAGACGAAGTTCGGGTGCACGACGGCGGCGTTGGAGCCCTCGCCCTGCACGACCTGGAACTCGAGCTTCTCCTCGGTCACGAAGTACACGCGCGCGCCGAACATGCGCGGGACGGTGACCTCGGTGGTCCCGTCCACGGGGATCGCGCAGTCCTCACCGAGCGGCTCCGGCTCCGCGCCACCCGGTCGCGGCGGGAAGTACGCGGTGCCGTCCGCCTTGATGAACACCGGGCGCCCGTCGTCGGCCTGAGCGCCGTGCTGTCCGGTGATGTAGGCGTAGGCGGTGGCGCCGGAGTTGTTGACCAGGCTGAACTTCAGGTTGTCCGGGGCGGCGGCCGTGCTGGCGACGGCGACCAGCGGCCGCGCCCAGAGGGGGGCACTCAGCGCGGCGGCGGAGATGCCGAGGAACTTTCGCCGTGAAACCATCGCTTTTTCCTCCATGCGATTGGGTTTTCAGGTCCATTGTGGAAAGTCGGTGGAGGAGGTCGTGTCGCTGAGCCGACCGGCTGGTGTGGCATGATCACCGGTGCGGCGAAGAGACGTCGTCGTCACCTCGCGGTCGGGCAGGGCATCCGGCGGAGGAGTCGTTCTCCGCGAATGCGAAACACGACGAAACCGGACTTTTGTTGTTGTCGGCAACGAAGTGTGCCGTCGACTGTGCCGTGGCCGCAAGGCCCTCCAGTCGCTCGCTGAGGGAAACCGACTTTAGGTGTAGACCAATCGATGGGTCCACGAAAACTGCCCGTTCGGGCAAACAGGATTGCCCGCCGGAGGCCTTGCGCCCTCACTCTCCTGTGTCAGGATCGTAGGCCTGGTCAGGGAACCAGGACGACCCTGCCGAACACCTCGCCCTCGTCCATCTTCCGGTGCGCCGAGGCGGCGTTCTCGAGGGTCAGCACCTCGTGCACCACCGGCACGAGCTCGCCGCGAGCCGCTGCCACCAGGCTCTCGGAGCGCACCGCTCGCAGCTCGTCGGCGGGCACGGTGTCGGCGCTGAAAGTCATGAACGTCAACGACTTCTGGAACTCCGTCATCACCGCGACGCCGAGGTCCGCTGGCAGCGGACCGCCCACCACGCCGAGGGTCACCATGCGGCCGTTCGGGTTGAGCCTGCGGAGAAACGTCGAGGCGGCCTCGCCCGCGACGATGTCGATGATCACGTCGTAGCCCAACGGGGCCTCGCCGTTGCCGGCGCGGTCCAGAACGTGGGTCGCGCCGAGCTCGCGCAGCCGGGCTCCGCGCTCGGCCGACGACGTCGTCACCGCCACCGCGGCGGCGCCGCCGCGCGCCGCGAGCTGAACCGCCGCGATCCCGATACTGCCCGCCGCGCCGCGCACGAGCACCGACTCCCCCGCCGCGAAGCGGGTGCGGGACAGTCCGAAGTGGGCGATCGAAGCCGATCCCGCGATCGTCGCCGCGTCGACGGCGGAGAGATCGTCGGGCAGCGCGATGATGTTTCCTGCGTCCGCCACGGCCCGCTCGACGTAGGCGCCGCCGACGCCGGTGAAGGCCCACACGCGCCGCCCGATCCACGACGCGCCGACGCCCTCGCCCACGGCGAGCACGGTGCCCGCGACCTCGCTGCCCGGAATGTGTCCCTCCCGGAAGCCGAGGTCGCCGAGGGTGCCGCGCCGGACGACGACGTCGACGCCCGCGACGCCGATCGCCTCGGTGCCGATGAGCACCTGCCCGGCGGCGGGCTCCGGGTCGGGCAGGTCGACGAGGTGCAGGCCTTCGGGGGCTCCGAACGTGCGGATGCTGATCGCTCTCATGTCTCCGTGTTACCGGACGCAGGCGTCCACTTGGCTAGAGTGAGAGCGATGAGCACCGATTCCTCTCATGCGCTGCGCTCTGACGCGCTGGACAACCGCAGGCGGATCATCGAGGCGGCACGCTCCTTGTTCGCCGCCGAGGGCATGGACGTGCCGATGCGGACGATCGCCCGCCGCGCCGGGGTCGGTCCCGCCACGCTGTACCGCCGGTTCCCGGCCAAGCAGGACCTGGTCGCCGAGGCGTTCGAGGAGGAGGCGCGCCGGTGTCACGCCATCGTCGACGAGGGGCTCGCCGAACCCGACCCCTGGCGGGGGTTCTGCCGCGTGATCGAGCGGACCTGCGAGCTGCACGCGCGCAACCGCGGCTTCACCGAGGCGTTCCTCTCGACGCTGGCCGGTCAGACGGAGCTCATGGCGTCGCGCAAGTACATCCTCGACTCCGTCGCCACGTTGGCCGCGCGGGCCAAGGAGACCGGCAGGCTGCGGGCGGATTTCGTGGTGGACGACCTCGTCCTCATGCTCATGGCCCACCGCGGCGTCCGGATGGCCTCGGAGGCCGCACAGCTCGCGGCGTCCAGACGGTTCGCCGCGCTCACGATCCAGGCGTTCCGGGCCTCACCGGATCACGTGGAGTGACCTGTATCACGGCCGAGGCGAGAACCTGTGGGCCGCCCGCGTCGACTGACCGGGTAGATCCGACCGGATCGACCGGTTGGCCGAAACACAGGGAGTTCGCATGGTCAGCACGAAGCAGAAGATGGCCGGAACCGCCGCCGGACTCGCGCTCGTCGCGGGTGCGCTCGTCGCCGTGGGCGCGACGGGTGCGTTCAATTCAATTAGTTCACAGCGAGTGCTCCGAGTGCGATGATTGCCGATGCGCTTGCTGCGATCGCTGAAATCGATGCGGCCACACCGCCGATGTTGGACAAGACACGGCCCGTCAACCTGCCCCACATGCTGAACTGCAATGACATCCTTAATTTTTGCCATTTGTGCTGTCGTAGATGGCATCCGAGTAGAATTCCGTAGGCGTTGTTTCGGCAGGGCTCCTCACTTCGCGTAACCGCACAACACCACATCGGTGCTTGGAAGAGCGTGTACGCCACTACCGCTACTGACAATCCCGCAATCCAGCCCGGTCCGAAGTTGGCGCTGAACCAGCCGTAGGCCACAACCCCCAAGAGCAGGTACCCCCACAGCTGCGCGATCTTCTTCTTGGTCGCAGCTCTCATGGAATCACATTTGCAGGGGCGCGCCGGGTGCTGATACCTCCAAGCGGTTGATCTCGGACGGCCGACCGTGTGAAGGGCGAGCCTGGATTTGATTCCCGAAACTGCAATTTCATGGACTTATCGGTCACGCTCGGGTCACGACGATTCAAAGGCGTTGACACCTGTCTCGATCGGCGCGACTGGTCAAGTATCGGAGAAAGGACAGTCGTGTCGGACCCGCCGTATGAGCCGACCGGGGCGCAGCCGGCTCCTCAAAACCCACAGAAGCGCCGTCATATTTTTCGCTGGTTCTTCCTTGTCGTGCAGATCCTGTTCCTAGTGTGGATCATCGCTGGTGTCGCGAATACCGAGGATTGTTCCGGCCTGGTTGGTCAGGACCTCGATGCCTGCGAAGCTGGGACAGCCGTCGGCACTGGCATCGGAGTTGGTCTCATCATCGCTCTCTGGGCGGCGGTGGACGTGATCCTCGGAATCACCTGGTTGGTCTTTCGGAAGAGATGACTCGGTGACCACCCGGCCTGATGCGGACATGCAGGGTCAGCGCAGGTCCGGCGGGTCGATTCGCGTCATCGTGCGGGGTGTCGCGCCGTCGCACAGTTCCGCGGGCAGCACCTGGTTCACCATCGCCGCGTGGGCGTCGACCGGTGCGGTGACGTCGAGGTTCATGCCCGCCGTGACCTGCCTGCCGGTGTCCTCGGTGTGCAGGCTCCAGGTGTTGTAGCCGGGGAAGTCGCCGCCGTGGCCCCACCAGTCGGGTCCACCGCACGGGCTGGCGATCGACATCAGGCCCAGCCCGTAGTCGAAGGAGCCCAGCGCGCCGGGGCGGACCTTCTTCATTTCCGTCAGCTGTTCCTCGGGCAACAGGCGGCCGTCGAGTAGCGCGTCGAAGAAGCGGTTCAGGTCGCGCGCCGAGCTCACCAGGTTGCCCGCGGCCCACGCCCGCGACATCACGTAGGTGGTGACGTCGGTCGGCGGGGCGTCCTCGCCGTACAGGTACTCGTAGCCGCGCGCCGCGGGGCGCAGCAGGAACGGCTGTGCCGAGGGCAATGCGGTGTCCCACAGGCCGAGCGGCGCGATGATCCGCCGGGTCAGTTCCGTCGCCAGCGACCGGCCCGTCACGCGTTCGACGAGCATCCCGAGCACGGTGTAGCCGGTGTTGGAGTAGCTGAAGTCCGTGCCGGGCCCGAACAGCAGGGGTACACCGTCGGTCGCCAACCGGACCAGCTCGGTGGGAGTGAACCGATCCCACCGTCCCGTGTCCACCTCCTCCAGCGAGTTCCAAGGGGGGATGTCGCGCGGGAGGCCACTGGTGTGGCCCAGCAGCTGCCGGATCGTGATCGGCTCCGGGTACGGCAGCAGGCCGGGGAGATGCTCGGCCACGGGATCGTCGAGCCCGATGCGGCCTTCGGCGACCAGTTGCAGCACCACCGTGGCGACGAAGGGTTTGGTGACGCTGGCCGCGCGGAAGCGACCCGACGCGTCGGGGGAGCGATGGGTGCCCAGTGCGGCGACTCCCGCCACGGCGCGTTCTCCGGTGCCGGTCGCGGCGTAGGAGCCGGGAGCCCCGGCGGCGACCACCGAGTCCAGCGCCGCACCGAGCGGCGAGCGCTGGTCGGCGGTCGCGGGGGGAGTCAGTCCCAGAGCGACCACTGTGCACAGTCCGATCGCGACGGCGGAGCGCCGAGCGGTCTTCGATGTCGACGTCGATGCAGGCATGCCTCTCAGGATGCCGATCATGATCGCGCGTGCCCAGTGCGGGCGGTCACGGTTCGTCGTGACAGGTGTCATGGATAGTGCCGCGCGGCGAACGGTGTCACACTCCGGCTATGCGGAAGTTCTCGCTCGACGCTCTCGCCCGCGAGCTGCTGCGGCGCGCCGCGGACTCGCCGAACGGGCGTGCGGCGGAGACGGTGTACGGGGGCCACGAGCACGTGCTGCGGCAGACGGTCATCGCGCTCACGGCGGGCAACAGGCTGGCCGAGCACCACAGCCCGGGTGAGGCGACCCTGTTCGTGCTGAGGGGCCGGGTGCGACTGGGTGCGGGGGAGGTGCGCTGGGATGGCATGCACGGCGACCTGCTGGTCATCCCGCCGCAGCGGCACACGCTCGACGCGCTCGAGGACTCCGCCGTGGTGCTCACGGTGGGCAAGCCCCAGCGCGAGAGCCACGCCGACGAGTGAGCCGGAATTGTCGGTGACACGGGCTAGCTTCTCCGGCATGGACCTCATACTCGTTCCGGGCCTGTGGCTCGACGGCTCCTCGTGGCGCGACGTGGTTCCGGCGCTCGAGCGCGCGGGGCACCGCGTGCACCCGCTGACGTTGCCGGGCATGGAGTCGCCGGACGCCGACCGTTCCGGGAACACCCTGCGCGACCATGTCGACGCCGTCGTGACGGCGATCGACGCCGCCGAGGGGCCGGTGGTGCTCGTCGGGCACTCAGGAGGCGGCGCCATCTCCCACGCCGCGGCGGACGCCCGCCCCGAGCGCGTCGCCCGCGTCATCTACGTCGACAGCGGCCCGCTCGGCGACGGCGGTGTGATCAACGACCAGATCCCCGCCGACGGCGGTGAACTGCCGCTGCCGGACTGGTCCTTCTTCGAGGAGGCCGACCTGATCGACCTGGACGACGCGCTGCGTGCCACGATGCGCGAGCGCGCCATCCCGTCGCCGGCACACGTGGCCACCGACCCGCAGCGGCTGTCCGACGAGCGCCGCTACGACGTGCCCGTCACGATCATCAGCTGCCAGTTCCCGAGCGCGACGCTGCGGGAGTTCGTGAGTCAGGGAGCGCCGTTCGTGGCCGAGCTCGCGCGCATCCGCGACGTCACCTACGTCGACCTGCCCACCGGGCACTGGCCGCAGTTCACGCGGCCCGCCGAGCTGGCCGAGGCGATTCTGGGCGCGCTCGGCCCTGCCTGAGGATCAGTCCTCGGCCGAGGCCAGGGTGGTGTCGAGGAACGCCTGCGTCGCGGGCGTGATCGGTCCCGTGCGGTGCAGCAGCCACTGAGGCAGGCTCTCGGCGGGGGAGAAGCGGTGGACCTCGGCACCGGCCCTGCGCGCGAGCTCGCCCCAGCCGTCGGGCATCAGGCTCGCGCCGATGCCGCGCAGCACCATCGGCAGCACCACGCTGCGGTCGCCGACCTCGGCGGCGATCGAGAGTCCCGGCACGCTCGACGCGAACCGGTCGTACAGCGCGCGTGTCGCCGTCGCGGGTTTGGTGACGACGAACCGCATGTCCCGCAGGTCGTCGCGGGACACCGTGGCGTCGTCGCCCCGCCGGGTGCCCGGCGGCGCGACGAGCAGGAACTCCTCGTCGCGCAGGTGGTGGGCGAGCAGGCCGGGGCCGACGGGCCGTTCGGCGCTGCCGCACACACCGACCTCGCAGCGGCCCTGCACCACCATCGCCGCCACCTCGGCGGCGGACAGCGCCGACGACGTGCTCACCAGCACGCCGGGGTGCCGCTCGCGCAGCTCGGCGACGATGCTGATCACGGGCTCCAGCGCTGACGACGACGTGGCGGCCACGTCGACCCGGCCCACGGCGCCCTCGCCGACGGTGCGTGCCGCCGCGCGCAGCGCGTCGAGGTCGCGCAGCACCAGCCGTGCGCGCTCGACCATCAGCTCGCCCGCGTTGCTGAGCACGGCGTTGCGGCCGACCCGGTGGAACAGCGCGACGCCCAGTTCGCGTTCCAGCTTGCCGATCGCCCTGGACAGCGAGGGCTGGGCCACGCGCAGGGCGCGCGCGGCGTGGGTGAAGCTGCCGTGCTCGACGATCGCGACGAAGTACTCCAGCTGACGCCGTTCCATAGCGACAAGCTATCGAACCGGTGTCCCAGATGTCTTGGACGCGTGCACCCGGTCCCGGCGATACTCGGCGGATGTTCACGACCCGTCCCACCCTGCAGGGAACCTTCGGCATGGTCTCGTCCACCCACTGGCTGGCTTCCGCCACGGCCATGGCGGTGCTGGAGGACGACGGCAACGCCTTCGACGCCGCGGTCGCCTCCGCGTTCGTGCTGCACGTGGTGGAACCGCACCTCAACGGCCCGGCCGGGGAGGTGCCGATGATCGTGGCGCCCGAGGGTGAGGCACCGAAGGTCCTCTGCGGACAGGGTCCTGCTCCCGCCGGGGCGAGCGTGGAGCACTACGCCTCGCTCGGGCTCGATCTCGTGCCCGGTACCGGTCCGCTGGCCGCTGCGGTGCCCGGTGCGTTCGACGCATGGCTGCTGTTGTTGCGCGACCACGGCACCAAGTCGCTGCGCGAGGTGCTCACCTACGCGATCGGGTACGCCGAGCGCGGCCATCCCGCCGTGGAACGCATCGGCGCGGCCATCGAGACCGTCCGCGAGCTGTTCACCACCGAGTGGACCACCTCGGCCGAGCTCTACCTGCGCGATGGCAGGGCTCCCGGCGCGGGTGAGCTGCTGCGCAACCCCGCGCTGGCCCGCACCTGGCAGCGGGTGCTCGCCCAGGCCGAGGCGGCCGGCGCGGACCGGGAGGCGCAGATCGAGCGGGCGCGCGCCGTGTGGCGCGAGGGATTCGTCGCCGAGGCCATCTCCGCCGCGGCCGCGGTGCCCACAATGGACACCTCGGGGGAGCGGCACGCCGGCACGCTCAGCGGCGACGATCTCGCCGCGTTCTCCGCGCACTACGAGCAGCCCGCCACCTTCACGTGGAACGGCTGGACCATCGCCAAACCCGGCCTGTGGAGCCAGGGTCCCGCGTTCCTGCAACAGCTCGCGTTGCTGCCGGACGAGCTGGAGTACGGCACGCCCGGCTATCACCACACCCTCATCGAGGGCACCAAGCTCGCGATGGCCGACCGGGAGGCGTGGTACGGCGACGGCACCGACGTGTCGCTGGAGACGTTGCTGTCACCGGAGTACACCGAGCAGCGGCGCGCGCTGGTCGGCGAGCACGCGTCCCGCGAGCTGCGGCCCGGCCGTCCCGGCGGCAGGGTTCCGGCACTGAGCAGGCACGCCGAGCTCGTGGCTCGCGGCGAGGGCGGCGTCGTTGCCGTGGGCGCGGGAGCGGGCGAGCCGACCGTGGCCCCGGACGGCGCGACTCGCGGCGACACGTGTCACGTCGACGTAGTGGACCGCTGGGGCAACATGATCGCGGCGACGCCGAGCGGCGGCTGGTTGCAGTCCAACCCGGTGATCGCCGAGCTCGGGTTCCCGCTGGGCACCCGGCTGCAGATGGCGTGGCTCGACGAGGGACTGCCCAACTCGCTAGCCCCGGGCCGTCGCCCGCGCACCACGCTGAGCCCGTCGCTCGCGCTGCGCGAGGGCAGGCCGGTGCTGGCGTTCGGCACGCCGGGCGGTGACCAGCAGGACCAGTGGAGTGTGCACTTCCTGCTGGCGGTCGCGCTGCGCGAGCCGGTGCGCGGCGGACTGGACCTGCAGGGCGCCATCGACGCGCCGAACTGGCACACCGACAGCTTCCCCAGTTCGTTCTTCCCGCGGGCGATGACGCCGGGCGGCGTCACCGTGGAGTCGCGGATCGGCGACGACGTGATCGCCGGACTGCGCGGGCGCGGGCACGAGGTGACGGTGGGGGAGCCGTGGTCGGAGGGCCGGTTGTGCGCGGTGTCGCGGGACCCGGACACCGGTGTGCTCTCGGCGGCGGCGAATCCGCGCGGCATGCAGGGCTACGCCGCGGGCAGGTAGCCGCCGCGACGCCGGTCCCTTACCGGGCGATCACGACGGGCCGAGCGCGGCGCAGGCGGCGTCGAGCGTGGCCTCGCGCAACTCGTCGACGGGTGTCTCCGCGAGCAGGACGAGGCAGTCGGCGAGGCCGCCGAGCGCCACGATCGCCCGCGCCTGCGCCGCGGTGTCGGCATCGGGCCCGGCGAGTAGCACGGTGAGGCGCCTGCGCCAGCCGAGGACGCGCGTCACGAAGCCGACCTCGCCCAGCGCCGGGAGGTCCTGTCGCATCAGCCCCATGAGCGCGTGGTGCTTGTACGAGACGTCGAAGTAGCGGCCCAGCAGGTCCCGCGCGTCGATCTCTGAGGCGGCCTCGTCCTCGGCCAGTAGCGCGTCGAGGTCGTCGACGAGGGGTTGCAGCAGGCTCGTGACGAGCTCTTCTCTGGACTCGAAGTGGTAGTACAGCGCGGGTTTGGTGAGTCCGAGTCGGTCGGCGATCTGGCGCAGGCTGGTCTGCCGCACGCCCTGTTCGGTGAACAGTTCGAGCGCCGCTTCCTGGATGCGCTGCCGGGTCTGGCTCGTCTTCGGTCTCGGCACGACGTCGACCCTAGCGGATCCACTTAACGGTCGGTAAGCTATTGACCTTCCGGTAAGTAAATTAACGAAGGATCATCGATGGACGTGCTGATCTCGGGGGCCAGTGTCGCTGGTCCCGTACTCGCGTACTGGCTGGCGCGTGCCGGGTTCACACCCACGGTGGTGGAACGAACACCGCAGCTCAGACTGGGGGCCGGCGGCCACGCGGTCGACCTGTTCGCGCCCGCCATGACGGTGGCGGAGCGGATGGGCATCGTGCCCACGCTGCGTGAGGCCGCGCTGGGGCAGTCGACGCTGCGGCTCGAGCGGCCGGGCAGACCTGCGATCGACGCCGACTTCACCGGGCTGTCCGACGCGTTCGCCGACGGCAGCCACGTCGAGGTGATGCGCGGCGACCTCGCGTCGACACTGCACGACGTGACGCGCGACGACGTGGAGTACGTCTTCGGGGACTCGATCCGGGAGCTGGCCGAGGACGAGCGCGGGGTGGACGTCGTGTTCGACAGCGGGCGCACGCGCCGGTTCGACCTGGTGATCGGCGCCGACGGCCTGCACTCCGCCGTGCGGCGCCTGACGTTCGGGCCGGAGGAGGAGTTCCACCACTACCTCGGCGGCTACCTCGCCGTCTTCACGGTCCCGAACCAGCACGGCACGCCGGGGCCGACGCGGCTTTACTCCACGGTCGACCGGGTCGTGGCGACCTACCCGGTGCCGCGCACGGACCAGGCGAGGGCCGTGCTGCTGTTCCGTCGTGCTGCGCAGCTGAGCTACGACCGCCGCGACGTCGCCGAGCAGAAACGCCTGCTGCGGGCCGAGTTCGCGGGCGAGGGCTGGGAGGTGCCGAGGCTGCTCGGCGCGCTGGACGACGCCGACGACTTCTATCTCGACTCGATCAGCCAGATCCGGATGGACACCTGGTCGCGAGGGCGGGTGACGCTCGTGGGCGACGCCGGGTACTCCCCGGGGCCCGCGGTGGGCGGCGGTACGACACTGGCGATGGCGGCGGCCTACGTGCTCGGCCGCGCGCTCGCCGAGCACCGCGGCGACCACGCCGCGGCGTTCGCCGCGTACGAGGATCGGGTACGCGACTACGTGTTGCGCTGCCGCCGGGTCGCGCCGCGCACGCTGCGCTCGGGCATCCCGCGCTCGCGGGCGCAGGTCGCGTTCTCCGCCGCTGCCATGCGCGCCCTGCCGCGGCTGCCTTCGGCGCTACGCCACCGCATCCTGGCGGATCGCGCGAGCGGCACGCTGTCGTCGTTCACACTGCCCGACTGACGTTCCACTGTGGACGAACAGGTTGAGAGGCGGCCGGACACCGGCGTGCTGTGACGTCACACCGGTGTCCGGGTACGCGTCAGTTGACGGTGGCTTCCTCGACCTGGTCGGCGGGCGGAGCCTCCACCGTCACCGGGGCGCCCCAGTCGTAGTACTTCATCGAAATCACGGCGGTGTCGAACATGTCCGCCATGGGGCTGCCCTCGGCCTGGGCCGCCGCCTGCGCGATCGCTTCCGTCATGTCCACGTCGACGCGCAGCGGCAGGTCGCGCTCGTCGATCCAGACCGAGACGGGGATGGTGTCGACCTCGAAGTCGACGGGCAGCTGGTCGAGTTCGCCCGACATTCCGGACTGTTCCATCGCGCGGTCGAAGTCGACGTCGACGGTGTACTTGGTGGTCGACACGCCGTCGACGTCCTGGCCGGGCTCGGCGCCGGCGATGGTGCCCGCCTCCAGGAGCGAGTCGAGGGTCTTGGCGGGATCACTCTGCTGGACCATCTGGTCCAGGTCCACGCCCCCCCCATGCCCGGCATGTCCTCGACCGAGCTCTTGAGCCACGGCTTGCCGGTGGGCAGGCCGGAACCGGCCGCCATCTCCCCGGGCAGGTGGATGTAGACGTTCTTGTTGATCAGGCGGATCTCGTAGGACATCTCGCCCGCGCCGAGCTCGCTCAGATCCATGGTGGTGACCATGGACATCAGGGCTTCCGAGGAGCTGATCTTCGCCTGGCCCTCACCGGATATCGAGAAGGGGCCCAGGTCCATCGTCATGGTCATCTTCGTGGACTGCTGCTCCGCGGTGCTCGCTTCGGCGGCCCTGACCAGTTGCTGTACGTCGTCGTGGACCGGATTCGCCGTCCCGCCCGTGGTCTGTCCGCATCCGGACACGAGCAGCGCCAGCGCGGTGACCGCACCGGCGAACATCGTTCTTCGCATCGACCGACCTTTCGTGGTGTCCCCTCCGCGCGAACGCGCGACCACGATGATCCTCGTCGACGAAGCACACAAATCGGTCACGAACGCGTTCCCGATCAGGGAATCGCGTCAGACGAAGTAGCGCAGCCAGACGTAGACCCACGCCATGATGGAACTCAGTGCCGTCACGACGATGCCGTACTTGGTGAACTGCCAGAAGCTGATCGGGTGCCCCGTCCTGGCGGCGATGCCGATCGCGACCACGTTGGCGCTCGCGGCCACGGCCGTGCCGTTGCCACCGAAGTCGGCTCCCAGCGCGAACGCCCACCACAACGCCTCGCCGGTCTGCGGATCCGGCGCCTGCGCGACGACACCCTCCACGATCGGCGCCATCGTGGCGACGTAGGGAATGTTGTCGAAGAACGCGCCGAGTACCGCCGAGCCGAACAACAGACTCGTGGCCGCGGCCAGATAGTTGTTGCCCAGCGTGTCGACGGCCCAGGTGCCGATGTCGCCGATGACGCCGGTGTGCACCAGACCCGAGACCATCACGAACAGGCCCATGAAGAACGTCAGCGTGGGCCACTCGACCTCGCGCAGTACCTCGCCGATGTCGATGTTGGCCACGAGGACCATCACGCCGGCGCCGACGAGCGCGACGATCGAGGGCTCGATGTGGAACACCGAGTGCAGCGCGAAGGCGGTGATCACGCCGCCGAGCACGATCAGACAGCGCACGAGCAGCTTGGGGTCGGTGATGGCCCGCTTCTCCTGCAGGGCCATGACCTCGTCGATGTGCTGCGGCGCGTTCTGGAAGGACTTGCGGAACAGGAACCGGGTGAACACCACGAAGAACGCGAAGACGATCACCACGATGGGCGCCATGTGCACGAGGAAGTCGGTGAAGGTCAGCCCCGCGCGGCTGCCGATGATGATGTTCGGCGGGTCGCCGATCAGGGTCGCCGCGCCACCGATGTTGGACGCCAGGATCTCGGCGATCAGATAGGGCTGGGCGGCGATGCGCAGCCGGTTACAGACCACCACCGTCACCGGTGCGACCAGCATGATCGTGGTGACGTTGTCGAGGAACGGGGAGGCGATGGCGGTGATGAGCATCAGCATCACCATCAGCCGGTAGGGCTTGCCCTTCGACCGTTTCGCCGCCCAGATGCCGAGGTAGTCGAACAGCCCCGTCTGTTTGACGATGCCGACGATGATCATCATCCCGAGTAGCAGGAAGATGACGTTCCAGTCGATGCCCTCGTGCTCGGAGAAGAAGACCTCCGAGCCGGGGATGAGGCCCAGCACGGCCATGGCGCCGGCCGCGATGAGCACGACCGCGACCTTGTTGGCCTTTTCCGTGGCGATGAAGAAGAACGCGACAATGAAGATCGCGAGGGCGAGCACAGCGCTCAACGGTTACACCCCGGGGTCCGGTGTTCGAGGGAGATGGTGCTCAGTCCTCGATGCCGGAGAGCGCGAGGCTGGTGAGCATCCGGTCCAGCGTGACCGCGCCGACGAGCGTGCCGCCGGTACTGGTGACGGCGACGAGCGGGCTGTGCGTCCGCGCCATCAGCGCGGCGACCTCTAGCAGCGTGGCTTCGGCGGGGACCGTCACCGGCTTCGACGGCTGCTTCGGCAGGCAGTCGCCCACGGTGCGGTCGCCGAGCTCGCTCCAGAACTCGTCGGCGTGCGCCTCGTCGATCGTGCGGATCAGCGCTGGATCTTCCTGGTAGCTCGCCGGGACGAGCAGGCGCAGCACCTGCGTTCCCGGGAGCACGACCCGGGGTCTGGCCTTGTCGTCGACGATGATGAGGCCGGGCAGGCGGCCTACGGCCATGACCCGGACGGCCTTGGCGACCGGGTCGTCGATGGTCACGGTCGGGACGTTGACCGCGATCTCGTGTGCTTGCATCGCACCATTCCTCAGCGCACGGCTGCTCAGTGTTCCGAGCGTGGTCATCTCGCCTCCCTGGTCAGCTCGACGACGCGGCGTTCCAGTTCCACGAGACGGTCGGAGACGGATCGGGTGTGGAGCATATCGGCAAGCCGGTCTGCCTCGTCCGGGTCCAACACGATGGTTTGAGCGGGCACGTCCGGATCGTCGGGTCCGTAGACGGCGACGTGGCTGCGGCCGTCCTCGTCCACGCGGACGCCGAGTCGCTGGCTGCCGCGGGTGAGGAGCTGGTGCAGGGTTCCGATTCCGTGGAACCGGTCACTGGTGGCATCCACTGTGGAGTTCCCTCCGTTCCGGTCGGTGCAGGGCCGCTGGGAGGCCCAGCGGATGAGCTCGGCGCCGAGCCGGACCTCCACGCGGGCGAGTTCGAGCTCGCTCACCTGGACGCCCCACCCGCGCACCCGCCTGTCGACGTTCTGGGCGATGGCGGCGAGTTCGTCCCTGGACGGCCCCGCCAGCTCGGCGAGCGTGCGGCGCCGGACGTAGGTGCGCACCTGGTCGGCGGCGACGGCCTCGATCGCCCCGGGGGAGCGGGGCGCCTCGAGCTGGGCGGCGGGGTCGGTGACGGTGGCGACGACGGAGCCGTTGAGGGCGACCGGCACCCCGTCGGCGGTCACGGCGTCGATCCACAGCAGGTCGAGGCGTGCTGGTCCCAGTGGGATGCGTACTCCACGGCGCAGTCCGGGGATCACGAGCACCAGACCTGGTCCGCGCACGGCGACGACCTTGCCGAAGCGCAGCAGCACCATCCGCTGGTTCTGGCCGACCACGCGCAGCATCGACAGGCCGAGCCCCAGTGCGGCGAGCGCGGCACCGAAGACCCAGCCGCCGGTGGTGCTCTCGGTGATCGAGGTCTGGGCCGAAGCCGGAGGCTGCCGGTGCTCAGCCGGCGTGCTCATGCGCTGCCTCCTCCCCGGTGCCACGTGGGCCTCCACTCTCGGCCATTCGGGCGCACGGCACTATCGGGTCCAACACCCATCTACGGAGGGTGCCGATGTGTACGCGGGCGCGTACGCGTGCGCGATGCCCCGGATGGACGCCGCGCGCGGCGACGGCGACCCTGGACACATGAGAGACCGCGACGTCCCGCGTTCGGCGCCCATGGGGTTGTTCCGGCGGCTGGTGACGATCAACGGCCTGGTGTTCACCGTTGGCACGCTGGTGCTCGCGGTGTCGCCCGCGACCGTGTCCTCCCCGGTGGTGCTCACCGAGGTGCCGGTGCTCATCCTGGGTCTGGCGTTCATCCTCACGGCAAACGCGCTGCTCGTGCGCTCCAGCCTGGCGCCGCTGGACGCGCTCACCTCGGTCATGCAGCGCGTCGACCTGCTGCGAACAGGGAACCGGCTCTCCGGCAACGGCAACCGCGACCTGGCGCACGTGATCGACACGTTCAACGCGATGCTCGACCGGCTGGAAGCCGAGCGCAGCGAGAGCAGCGCGCACGCGCTGGCGGCGCAGGAGGGCGAGCGCGAGCGCATCGCGCGTGAGCTGCACGACGAGATCGGCCAGAGCCTCACCGTGGTGCTGCTCGGGCTCAAGCGCACCGTCGACCGCGCGCCCGAGGACCTGCGGGAGGAGCTGCACGTCACGCAGGAGGCGGTGCGCGCGTGCCTCGACGAGGTGCGCGTGGTCGCCAGGCGACTGCGGCCCGGAGTGCTGGCCGATCTGGGGCTCTCGAGCGCGCTGACGGCGTTGGGTAGCGAGTTCTCCCAGGCCAGCGGCGTGCCGGTGACGCGGAGGGTCGACACCGGGCTGGTCGGGCTGAGCCAGGACGCCGAGCTGGTCCTCTACCGGATCGCGCAGGAGGGGCTCACCAACGTGGCCCGGCACGCGAAGGCGAGCAGGGTGGTGTTGTCGTTGCGCAGGGAGCGCGGCAGGCTGACGCTGACCATCACCGACGACGGTCGCGGTGCTGTGATCAAGGAAGGAGCGGGGATCCGGGGAATGCGCGAGCGTGCACTGCTCATCAACGCCCAGCTCACCGTTGACTCCACTCCGGGCGAGGGCACCAGGATCGCGCTGGTGCTGCCTCCCGGCTCCGCGGAAGGGGCGTGAGCGCCGTGACGGCGACGCGGATCCTGCTGGCCGACGATCACGCGCTCGTCCGCAGAGGGCTGCGGCTGATCCTCGACGCTGAGCCGGACCTGACCGTCGTCGCCGAGGCGCCCGACGGCGCGGAGGCCATCGAGGCCGCCGACTCCCACGACCTCGACCTGGCCGTGCTGGACATCGCGATGCCCAGGATGACGGGCATCCAGGCCGCGCGGGAGATCTCCCGGCGGGCGCCGAAGGTGCGCATCCTGATGCTGTCGATGTACGACAACGAGCAGTACTTCTTCGAGTCCCTCAAGGCGGGCGCGTCGGGCTACGTGCTCAAGTCCGTCGCCGACCGGGACCTCATCGAGGCCTGCCGCGCCGCGATGCGCGGCGAGCCCTTTCTCTACCCGGGCGCGGTCACGTCGCTGATCCGCGAGTACCTGCAGCGCAACCGCGACGGCGGGCGCCTGCCCGACACGATCCTGACGCCGAGGGAGGAGGAGGTCGTCAAGCTGATCGCGGAGGGCAACTCCACCAAGGAGATCGCCGACATCCTCGTGATCAGCGCGAAGACGGTCGACCGGCACCGGGCCAACATCCTGAGCAAGCTCGGGATGCGCGACCGGCTGGAGCTGACCCGCTACGCCATCAGGGTGGGGCTCGTCGAGCCGTGACTAACCGTCCCGTGTGGACGGTTGTCGCTCAGTGTGACTCGCGGCTCACCTCGGAACCGCTGGAGCCGAGCAGGAAGTCGAGGTCGGCGCCGGTGTCGGCCTGGCGGACGTGGTCGACGTAGAGCCGTTCCCAGCCGCGGTGCGGGGTCGCGTAGCCGTCGGTGGTGGCCCGGTTCGGTTCGCGGGCGCGCAGTTCGTCGTCGGGGACGTCGACGTCGAGCCTGCGTGCGGGCACGTCGAGCACCACGATGTCGCCCGTGCGCACCAGCGCGAGTGGCCCGCCCGCGGCGGCCTCGGGCGCGACGTGCAGCACCACGGTGCCGTAGGCGGTGCCGCTCATCCGGCCGTCGCACACGCGCACCATGTCGCGCACGCCCTGCGCCAGCAGCTTGGCGGGCAGCGGCATGTTCGAGACCTCGGGCATGCCCGGATAGCCCTTCGGTCCGCAACCGCGCAGCACCAGCACCGAGTCGGCGTCGACGTCGAGGTCCGGGTCGTCGATGCGCGCGTGCAGGTCCTCGACCGAGTCGAACACGACGGCCCTGCCGCGGTGCTGGAGCAGGTGCGCCGACGCGGCGGCGGGGTTTGACGATCGCGCCGTCGGGGGCGAGGTTTCCGCGCAGCACGGCGATTCCGGCGTCGTCCTGCACCGGGTCGGTGCGCGGGTGGATCACCTCGGGATCCCAGCTGCGGGCCTCGTCCAGGTGGTCGACCAGCGGCGTGCCGGTGATGGTCAGTGCGGTGGGGTCGAGCAGGTCGCGCACCTCGCGCAGCACCGGCAGCAGTCCGCCCGCGCGGTGGAAGTCCTCCATCAGGTACGTGCCCGCCGGCTGCAGGTCCACCAGCAGCGGCACCGCCGAGCCGATGCGGTCGAAGTCGTCGAGGGTCAGCTCGATGCCGAGCCTGCCCGCGATCGCGAGCAGGTGCACCACCGCATTGGTGGAACCACCGGTGGCGGCCAGTGCGACGATGGCGTTGTGGAACGACGCGCGGGTGAGCAGGCCGCTCGGCCGCCGGTCCTTCGCCACGAGGTCGACGACGAGCCGTCCGGTGGCGTGGGCCGACTCGAGCAGTCTGCTGTCGGGTGCCGGGGTGCCCGCCAGTCCCGGCAGCACGGTGCCCAGCGCCTCGGCGACCACGGCCATCGTGGACGCGGTGCCCATCGTGTTGCAGTGGCCCCTGCTGCGGATCATGGACGACTCCGAGCGGGTGAACCGCTCCTGATCGAGGGTGCCTCCGCGCACTTCCTCGCTGAGCCGCCACACATCGGTTCCGCAGCCGA
The DNA here is from genome assembly GCF_016595675.1 of Prauserella cavernicola. Lineage (GTDB taxonomy): Bacteria > Actinomycetota > Actinomycetes > Mycobacteriales > Pseudonocardiaceae > Prauserella_A > Prauserella_A cavernicola. The sequence goes on from NZ_JAENJH010000004.1 coordinate 571,307, forward strand.
GCGGCTTGCCCTCGAACGTGCCGGTGAGCATGGGCCCGCCGGGCACGACGGCCGCGGGCAGGTCCACCGAGCCCGCCGCCATGAGCAGCGACGGGATGGTCTTATCGCAGCCGCCGAGCAGCACGACGCCGTCGATCGGGTTGGCGCGCAACATCTCCTCGGTCGCCATCGCCGCCATGTTGCGCCACAGCATCGCCGTGGGCCGCACCTGTGTCTCGCCGATGGAGACCACCGGCAGGTTCAGCGCGATGCCGCCCGCCTCGTGGATGCCGTCGCGCACCGAGGAGGCCACCTCGTTGAGGTGCGCGTTGCACGGCGTGAGGTCGGAGGCGGTGTTGGCGATGGCGATGTGCGGGCGTCCGGAGAACGCGTTGGCCGGTAGTCCCCGGCGCATCCACGCCCGGTGGATGTAGGCGTTGCGGTCTTCGCCGCCGTACCATTCCGCGCTGCGCAACTCTGCCGCCATCCCACGTACTATGCACGTTCGGCGACGATCTGGCGAGGGGGTGCTCCCGCGTGAGTCCACAGTCGACAGTCCGGGCGTTCGTGGTCACCGGTCCCGGCGAGGCCGTGGTGCGCGAGGTGCCCGCTCCGGTTCCGGGTCCCGGTGAGGTGGTGGTCGACGTCGAACGGGCCGGTGTGTGCGGCACCGACGTGGAGTTCTTCACCGGCGAGATGCAGTACCTGCACGACGGGCACGCGCGCTTCCCGATGCGGCTCGGGCACGAGTGGGCAGGCACGGTGACCGCGCTCGGTGAGGGCGCCGATCCGGCGTGGCTGGGCCGTGCGGTCACCGGCGACACGATGCTCGGCTGCCGCCGGTGCCCGCGATGCCGGGCGGGCAACCAGCACGTGTGCGAGTTCCGCGAGGAGATCGGCATCCGCGGTGGCAGGCCGGGTGCGCTCGCCGAGCGGATCGCGGTTCCCGCCACGGCGTTGCACGCGTTGCCCGCCACCGTGGATCCCGTGCTCGGAGCGCTGGTGGAGCCTGGTGGTAACGCGTTGCGCGCCGTCGAGGCCGCGCGGTTGAGCGCTGGTGAGCAGGTGCTGATCCTCGGTCCCGGCACCATCGGGCTGCTCGCCGCGTTGTTCGCGCGGGCGCGCGGCGCGCGGGTGCACCTGCTGGGCCGGACGGAGCAGTCGCTGGATTTCGCGCGCTCACTGGGATTTCTGGCGCAGACCTCGGTGCCGGAGGAGTCGTTCGCCGCGGTGATCGACGCGTCCAACGCCGCGGAACTGCCCGCGCGGGCGGTCGAGGTGGTGGAGCCCGCGGGGCGCGTGGTCTACGTCGGCATCGCGGGCAGTCCCAGCGTGCTCGACACGCGGGCGCTGGTGCTCAAGGACGTCACCGCGGTGGGGGTGCTCAGCGCCTCGCCGGGACTGGCCCGGACCATCCAGCGCTACGCCGACGCCTCGGTGGATCCGCGTCCGCTGGTGGCCGCCACCGTCGGGCTCGGCGAGGTCTCCGAGGTCCTCGCCGGGCGACGGCCACCGGGCGCGGGGCAGGGGCCGAAGATCCACGTCGATCCGCGCCGTTGACGTCCGCGTCACAGCGGATTGACACCCCCATCGCCCTGCCCGACGATCATGGGCGAACAACCGCATCCACGCTCGTACGGGGGAAGCCGGTCGAAATCCGGCGCTGACCCGCAACGGTAGGCCGTCCACCGCGACGGCGAGCCCGAACGCCCGGCGAGCGCGGCACGCTCTAGGACACCCGTCGAGGTCTGCGGGTCGGAGCCCGGACCGCGGCCCGTCCTCCTGGTGACGGGCGTGGCGCCCGCGGCCTCGTCGTGGACCCCGCTTTTCCGGAAGGCGGACCACATGGCCACCGCGAGCGGTACCGTCGCGCCGCAGTCCCCGCAGCGCCGGTCGCCGGCACTGCTGGTGGTGGCGCTGGCACTGGCGTTGCCCGCCTCGATGCTCTGCGCGCTCGCACTGGGCGCCGCGCGGGTTCCCTTCGGCGACGTGCTCGGCTACGTCGGCGCAGGCGTGTCCGGCGGCTGGATCGACGCCGCGGACCTGCCCGACTACCAGATCGTCTGGCAGGTGCGGCTGCCGCGCGTGCTGCTGGCGGCGGTGGTCGGGGCCGGGCTCGCCGCGGTGGGCGTCGCGAGCCAGGCGCTGGTGCGCAACGCGCTGGCCGACCCGTTCGTGCTCGGGGTGTCCTCGGGCGCGTCGGTGGGCGCCACGGCCGTGATCGTGCTGGGGGCGTTCGCCGCGTTCGGCGTCTACGCCCTCTCGGTGGCGGCGTTCCTCGGTGCGCTCGGCGCCACCGCGCTCGTCTACCTCGCCGCGCGCACGCCGCAGGGCCTGACGCCGTTGCGGTTGGTGCTCACCGGCACGGCGCTGGCGTACGGCTTCTCGGCGATCACGACCGTGCTGGTGTTCCTCGCGCCTCGCGGTGACGCGGCCCGCTCGGCGCTGTTCTGGTTGCTCGGCAGCCTCGGCGGGGTCACGTGGCCCTCGGTCCCGCTGGCCGCCGCGGCCGTCGTCGCCGGGGTCGGCTACCTGCTGCTGTACGCGCGGGCGCTCAACGCGCTGGCGATGGGCGACGAGACGGCGGCCGCGCTCGGGGTGGAGCCCGCGCCGTTGCGGCGCAGGCTGTTCGTGGTGAGTGCGGCCGTGACCGGCTGCCTCGTGGCCGTCAGCGGCGCGGTCGGGTTCGTGGGGTTGATGGTTCCGCACCTGGTCCGCATGGTGACCGGTGCGGACCACCGCAGGCTGCTCGCCGTGGCTCCGCTCGCGGGTGCCGTGCTGTTGGTGTGGGTGGATCTGCTGGCCCGCACGCTCGTCGCGCCGCAGGAACTGCCGCTGGGGGTGCTCACCGCGGCGATCGGCGTGCCCGTGTTCGTGTGGCTGATCCGCCGTCGCGCCTACGTGTTCGGGGGCCGCTGATGGACGTCGGCATCGAAGGGCTCACCGTCACCGTCGCGGGCGCGCGGCTGGTGGCCGACCTGAGCGTGGCCGCGCCTGCGGGCACGGTCGTCGGGCTGGTCGGGCCCAACGGCAGCGGCAAGTCCACCACGCTGCGCAGCGTCTACCGGGCACTGCGGCCCTCGGCGGGGCGCGTGCTGGTGGACGGAGACGACCTGTGGCGCCTCACCGCCCGCGACAGCGCGCGGCGGGTGGCGGCGCTGCCCCAGGAACGGCATCTCGAGTTCGACTTCACCGTCGCCGAGGTGGTGGCGATGGGCCGCTCACCGCACCAGGGCAGGCTCGACCGCGACAGCGACACCGACCGCGAGGTCTGCGCCGCCGCACTGCGCCGGGTCGGGGCCGACCACCTGTCGGCGCGCGGATTCCTCACGCTCTCGGGCGGGGAACGGCAGCGGGTGCTCATCGCCCGCGCGCTCGCGCAGGAGCCGAAGGTGCTCGTGCTCGACGAGCCGACCAACCACCTCGACATCCGGCACCAGCTGGAGATCCTCGCGCTCGTGCGCGCCACGGGCGTCACCGCGCTCGTCGCGCTGCACGACCTGAACCTGGCCGCCACCGCGTGCGACGTGCTCTACGTGCTCGACGACGGCGGCGTGGTGACCAGCGGCAGCCCCTGCGACGTGCTCACCCCCGACCTGCTCGCCGCCGTGTTCGGAGTGCGTGCGCACGTGCTCGAGCACCCGGTGACGGGTGCGCCCCAGCTCGTCTTCAGCACTGCCCTCGACCCGGAAGGAACTCTCTGATGCCCCGACAGCGACGTCGCTCGCCGTTACTGGCCCTCGCGGCCCTGCTGCTGGTCACCGGATGCGGCGCGCAGGTGCGCGAGGAGTCCGCGCCCGCGGCCGACGGCTATCCCGTCACGGTGAGCAACTGCGGTGAGGACCTGACCTTCGACCGCCCGCCGGAGCGGATCGTGGCCTACGACAGCGGGATCGTGGAGACGCTGTTCGCACTCGGCCTCGGCGACCGTATCCAGGGCTACGTGCTGCCGCGCGAGCACGACCGCGACGTCGAGAACTCGCCGTGGCGCGCCGACTTCGAGAGCGTGCGCAGGCTCGGCGTGGACACCATCAGCAAGGAGGTGATCCTGGAGGAGGGCGCCGACTTCGTCTATGCGGGCTGGAACTACGGCTTCCGCGAGGACACCGGGCTCACTCCCCGGCACCTGGCCGACCTGGGTGTACCGTCCTATGTGCTCAGTGAGTCGTGCCGCAACGGCAACACGGATCGCTCGCGGGGCGTCATGTCGCCCATCGACGCGCTCTACACCGACCTGCGCAACCTGGGCCGGATCTTCGGCGTCTCCGAGCGTGCCGAGGAGCTGATCGCCGAGTACCGCGAGGTCGTGCGCCAGGCCGAGGCGACCGTGCCCGACGACCGGCCCCGGCCCTCGGTGTTCCTCTACGACTCGGGCACCGACCAGCCGTTCACCGGCGGTCGCTACGCCGCGTCACACGAGGTGATCACGCGCGGTGGTGGCGAGGACATCATGGGCGATCTGGAGGACTCGTGGACCACCACCACGTGGGAGACCGTCGTGAAGCGCGACCCCGACGTCATCGTGATCAACGACTACGACCCGCCGAGCGCCGCCGAGAAGCAGGCGTTCCTGGAGAGCTTCCCACCCTTGCGGCACGTGTCGGCGATCAAGCACAAGCGCTTCCTCGTGCTGTCCTACGCGGAGCTGGTCCAGGGCCCGCGCAACGCGGCCGCCGTGCGCGTGGTCGCCGACTACCTCAACGGGCTGCCGTCAATGGCGGGCGGCTGAAGGTGGGCCTCGCCACCAGGCGCGTCCACATGGGTGATCACGTCGTAGGATGACGGGATCGGTGACCGTTCGCGGTCTGCCGAGCTATCGGCCGTCCGGCCGGGTCGCTCCTGCCGCTGATGACAGGCCTTGATGCGTTCCTGTCCTCGGCGTGCGCTCGGTCAGTGTGCGGACACCGGCCCAGACGAGCAGGAGGAATGAACATGGAGCACACGGACACTGCCGCGCAGTTCCGGATGATCGCGAACCCCCACCGGGTGCGCATCGAGAAGGACCAGATCATCCGCGGCACGTCCACCCTGCCGTGGCCGCCCGCCATGGTGGTCGAGGCCGTCGAGCAGGACACCGAACAGGCCCACTAGCGAGTCCCGCGCTCAGCCCTGGCGACCGTCGGGGCTGAGCGCCAGCATCGTGCGGGTGAGGTCCTCGCCCGCCGACTCTCTGCCGAGCAGCACCCGGTGCAGTTGCGCGTCCACGGCGTGCACCAGCAGGGCGGCGGTGTGCTCGGCGTCGTCACCGCCCCGTCCGCACCGGCGCAACTGCCCGGCCAGCTCCGCGGCCAGCGCCTCGTGCAGGGCCCTCAGTTTTTCCACCGCCTCCGGCGTGCGCGGCGTGTGCTCGTACAGCACCGCGTGCAGCCCCGGACGGTCGTGATGCAGGCCGGTGATCGCATCCGCGATCAGCCCGACGGTCTCCTCCCAGCCCGGTCGTGTCGCCGCCAGTTCCGCCGACAGCTCCGCCAGTCGCCGCTGCGCCGCGTCGAGATGACGCTCCGCGAGCGAGAGCAGTAGCGCCCGCTTGTGGGGGAAGTACTGGTACAGCGTGCCGATCGAGACGCTCGCGCGTTCGGCGATCCGGTTGGTGGTGGCGTCGATGCCCTCGCGCTCGAAAACCTGAGCAGCCGCCTCCAGCACCACGTCCACGGTGTCGCGGGACCGCTGCTGGCGGGGCCTTTTCCGGGGCGCGTCGATGATCGTCCTAACGCGAGTTGTCAGGGGTGTCCTGACCCGCTGGGATCGAGGGCATGCACGAAGCCTACCTGTCCCGCCTGCCTGCCGACCTGCGCGCGGACCCGTTGCCGCGCAGGGAGTCCACGTGGTGGCGGTGGCGTGACGTCGACGTCCACGTGGAGCGAGCGGGCGATCCAGGGGCCCCGGTGCGCCTGCTCCTGCTGCACGGCGCGGGCGGTCACGCGGCGGCGCTGTGGCCCTACGCCGCGATCGCCGCGGCGCGCGGGATGCACGTGGTGACGCCCGACCTGCCCGGCTACGGGCGCACGCGCGTCCCGGGCGGCGCGGCGGTGCGGTATCCGGCGTGGGTCGCGCTCGTGAGCGACCTGCTGCGGGCCGAGCGAGCCCGGCACACCGGACGGTTGGTGATCGTGGGCGCGAGCATGGGAGGGCTGCTGGGCTACGACGCCGCCACCCGCACCGGGGCGGCCGATGCGGTGCTGGCGACGTGCCTGCTCGATCCGCGCGATCCGGTGGCGCGCAGGCACATCGCGCGCCCGGCGTGGCTCGGTGCGGTGGCCGCGCCGGCGCTGCGACTGCTCGCTGGCCCGTTCACGGGACTGCGGGTTCCGCTGCGCTGGTCGACGAACATGCGGGCGATCAGCAACGACCCCGAGCTGACGCGGCTGGTGCTGCGCGACCGCCTCGGTGGTGGTGGCCGGGTGCCGCTCGGCTTCCTGCGCAGCTTCCTCGACTCCGCCCCGGGTGTGGAGCCGGAGCGGGCGAGCGGCCCCCGGCTGGTGCTGGCCCATCCCGCCGAGGACCGGTGGACGCCGACGGAGGTCAGTCTCCGGTTCTTCGACCGTCTCGCGCTCCCGAAGGAGCTGGTGCTGCTCGAGGGCGCGGGCCACTACCCGGTGGAGGCCCCCGGCGCGCACCGGCTGGCGGAGCTGATCGTCGCGCTCGGCGACGCCTAGGACGCCGCGGCGTCGAGCAGCCAGTGGTACTTGAGTCTGGTGGCGCGTTCGGTCGCCGCGACGACTCCCGCGATGACCAGTGCGATGGTGGCCCAGAGCGGAAGGTCGATCGGCATGGTGAACCTGCCGACGTGCTCCGCGATGACCGGGACCTTGGTGATCGCTTCGATGCCCTCCATGATGACGCCGGCGAGCGCGACCAGGAGGATGGCGATGGCGATCGCGCCGACGACGGAGCTGGCCACCGGGTGCCGCTGCTCGAACCTCGCCCGCCGCGCCTCCTGGGACCTGGGGTGCGGTCGCAGCGCCTCTTCGGTGCCGTCCTCGCGCACGAACCGCATGCGCTTGAGGCCGAAGGAGCTCGCGGCGACCTCGATGACGCCACCGGGCACGGGAAAGGTCGCCGGGAGGTTGGAGCGAGCGACCTGGACCCCGTCGCGGTACAGCGCGGCGGGGCTCTTGCCCTCGCCGTTCTCGTGCTGCTTCCTGCTCTTGGCGTCGGCCATGAAACGGACATCGACCGCGAAGAGGTGCCGGTCCTGTGCGGGGCCGGGGAGCTCGAGGAAGAACAGCGAACGAGCGAAGAGCTGCCAGAGCCGGAACTCGGCGAGTGCGCTGCCGTCGCCGGAGCGGACCTTGCCGAGCTGCCACTGCCGCTTGAACTTCTTGACCATGAGCCCAGTACAGACTCTGCCCCGGGGGCACGGTCAAGTCGCGGGAATTTCGTCAGTCGACGGTGTACCGATGGTGCTTGACGCCCACGTGGGGGCATGGTGTGGACTGAACCGGGGACACGCGGCGACCTGCCCGACGGCCGCGGACGAGGAGGGGGCGGAGAATGGCGTGGAGCACCCGGCAGCTCGCCGAGCTCGCGGGCTCGACGGTCAAAGCCATTCGGCACTATCACGAGATCGGCCTGCTCCCGGTTCCCGAGCGCGCGTCCAACGGGTACAAGCAGTACGGGGCCTCGCACCTGATCCGGCTGACGCAGATCAAGCGGCTGACCGATCTGGGTGTCCCGCTGGCGCAGGTCGCCGCGATGGAGAACGCCGACGAGGACCCGGACGAGGCGATCCGCGTGCTCGACGCCGAGCTGGAGGCCACGGTCGACCGGCTCAACCGGGTGCGCGCGGAGCTGGCGGTCCTCGTGCGACACCGCGCGCCGATGCACGTGCCGACCGAGTTCGCGCCCATCTCCCGCACGCTCTCCGAGACGCAGCATCGCTTGCTGCTGGCCTATTCGACGGTGTTCAGCGAGCAGACCATGGCGGAGTACCGCCGGGCGCTGAGCGTGCCCGACGACGCCGAGGACGACTTCGACGCACTGCCCGCCGACGCCGATGAGGACACCATCGACCGGCTCGCCGAACGCATGCTGCCGAGGATCCGCGAGATCCAGCGCGAGTACCCACGTCTGATCGACCCGGCGGCGGACTCGCCTCTCGGGCCCGCGGTGGCCGCGAACACGATGGCGCACGTGGTGGTGGAGTTCTACAACGCCGCGCAGATCAAGGTCCTGCAGCGCCTGAACGGGCTCGCCGCGCAGGACGCCGACGGGGACGTCGCGCAGAAGGCTCCGGAATCGTCGCCGTGAGCCCGGACGGTCAGCCGGGGTGACGGGCGAGCACGTGGTCGCGCGCGCCCTCGACGTGGGCGACGATCACGCGCCGCAGTAGTTCGGCGTCGTGGGTGCGCAGCGCCTCGACCATCGCGGCGTGCTCGTCGTCGATGCGCGTGAGCTCGTGGCCCGAGCGCACCCACCGACGGCTGTAGGGCTCCACGAGGTGCAGCAGCTGGTCGATGAACCGCAGGGACAGCCTGCGGTCGGCCAGTTCGTAGATGCGCCGGTGGAACTCGTAGTTGAGCGTGGCCCTGCCCGCCGCGTCGGCGCCCTTGTCCCGCATCTGCTCGGCCAGTGAGCGCAGCGCCTCGACGTCGCGCTCGCGGCAGCCGCGCACGATCTCGTCGGCCAGCTGTGGTTCGAGCTGCAGGCGGAGCTCGAACAGGTCCTCGATGTCGGCGCGGCTCAGTTCGGCGACGTGCATGCCACGCTGGGGCAGCACCTCGATGAGGCCCTCGGCGGCCAGCGTGTGCAGAGCCTCGCGCAACGGAATGCGGCTGACGTCGAGCTCGGCGGCCAGTTTCTCCTGCACGAGCCGGGTTCCGGGCAGCAGGCCGCCGTCCCGGATCGACGTGCGCAGCCGGTCGGCGATCACGTTCGAGCTGTTGGTGGCACGGGCCGCGGAAGTCACCGGCGGAGTGTAACCCCTTGTCTACGGCCGCTGCGAATGTATACAGTCGCAGCGTTCCGCTGCGCTGCCTGGAGGTCGCGAAATGCCCCAAACCGTCGACGTCGTCATCGTCGGAGGAGGTGTGCTCGGCCTGGCCACGGCCAGGGCGGTGCTGCGCGCCCAGCCGCGCGCCTCGGTCACCGTGCTGGAGAAGGAGGACCGGTGGGGAGCGCACCAGTCCGGGCACAACAGCAACGTTATCCACAGCGGCCTGTACTACCGGCCCGGCAGCCTCAAGGCCCGGCTCGCGAGGGCGGGCGGCGAGGCCATGATCCGCTACTGCGAGCAGCACGGCGTTCCCGTCGAGCGCACCGGCAAGATCGTGGTGGCCACCGCCGAGAACCAGTTGCCGCGCCTGGAACTGCTCGCCGAACGCGGCCGCGCCAACGGCGTCACCGTGCGCAGGCTCGGGCGTGGTGAGATCGCAGAGCGGGAACCCCACGTCGCCGGGGTCGCGGCGCTCTCGGTCGCCGAGACGGCCATGACGGACTTCGGCCAGGTGTGCCGCGCGCTGGCCACGGAGCTCACCGAGCTGGGCGCGACACTGCGCACGGGCGCCCCGGCACTGGGGATCGGCGTCACCGGCGAGACGACCGTGGTCAGCACGCCGGGGGAGGAGATCCACGCGCGCGTGCTGGTCAACTGTGCGGGCCTGCACAGCGACGAGATCGCCCGCGCCGCCGGCGACCGGCCGACCGTGCGGATCATGCCGTTTCGTGGCGAGTACACCGAGATCCGCCCCGGCCGCAGGGACGTGGTGAGCAACCCCGTGTACCCGGTACCCGACCCGGACCTGCCGTTTCTCGGCGTGCACGTCACGCCCATGCTCGACGGCGGCGTCCACGTCGGTCCCAACGCCGTGCCCGCGTTCGCGCGCGAGGGCTACCGCTGGCGCGACGTCGACCGCCGCCTGCTCGCGCGGCTGCTGCGCGATCCCGCGCTGCGCGGGCTCACGCGGCGGTACTGGCGCTACGGCGTCGCCGAGATGAGCCGGTCGCTGTTCTGGCCGCTCTACGTGCGCGAGGTCCGCAAGCTCGTGCCCAGCCTGGAGGGCAGGGACCTGCGCCGCCACGGCAGCGGGGTGCGCGCGCAGGCCGTGACCGACACCGGCGAGCTCGTCGACGACTTCGTCATCGACCACACGCCCCGGGCGATCCACGTGCTCAACGCCCCCTCGCCCGCGGCGACGTCGAGCCTGCACATCGGCGCCCACATCGCGGCGGACGTCTTCTCCCACCTCGGCGACGAGGACCTGGCCCGAGCCGTGCGCGACTCCGCCGCGGCCTGACGAATTCGCTGACAGCAAAGGAGATACCGGTGGGAGTTCCCGCAGATCGGGTGCGGAAGCTGATCGTCGACGTGCTCACCGCGTGGGGCATGGACACCGATCTGGCCGAGACCACGTCACACGTCATGGTCGACACCGACCTCGCGGGCATCGACTCGCACGGGGTGTCGATGCTGATGACCTACGAGCGCTTCCGCGAAGAGGGCCGGATCGACGTCACGGCGCGGCCCACGGTGGTGCGGGAGAACGCGGCGTCCGCACTCGTCGACGCGGGTGGTGGCATCGGGCACCCGGCGAGCGAGTTCGCCATGCGCACCGCGATCGAGAAGGCGAAGGCCAGCGCGGTCGGCGTGGTGTCGGTGGTGAACTCGCACCACTTCGGAGCCGCCGGGTACTACGCTGACCTCGCGGCCGCCGACGGGCTCGTGGGGCTGGTGACGAGCTCGGCGAACCTGTCGTGCTCGCCGCCCACAGGCTCGGTGGTGCCGCGGCTGGCCACCAACCCGATCGCCTTCGCCGCGCCCGCGCGCCGTAATCCGAACTTCCTGCTCGACATCGCCACCACGACGGCCGCGGTCAACAAGGTCAAGGTCTACGACTACCACCGGCGCCCGCTGCCGACCGGCTGGGTGGTGGACGAGCAGGCGCGGCCGGTGACCGACGCGGGCGACGCGTTGCGGATCCTCCGCGAGGACGACCTCGGCGGGCTGACGCCACTGGGCGGCACGGCGGAGATGTCGAACCACAAGGGCTACGGCCTGAGCATGCTGGCCCACATCCTCGGCGCGACGCTGTGCGGCGGGACGTTTCCCGCCATCCGCGAGCGCGACGATCCCTCGGCGCCGCACAACATCGGGCACTTCTTCCTCGCGCTGAACCCGGAGTTCTTCCGCGCGGCCGGCGTGTTCGAGGACGACCTCGACGACGCCATCGACCTGCTGCACGAGACCCCACCGCTCGAGAAGGACTCGCCGGTGCTCGTGGCGGGTGACCCGCAGGCGCGGGCCCGTGAGGAACGCGCCCGCGACGGCATCCCGATGCCGGAGCCGCTGGTGGCCCAGCTGCGCGGTGTCGCCGAGCGCGCGGGGGTGGGGTTCGCGCTGTAGCGAACTCGGCGCGAACTCGGCCAGACCTCAGCCCGCGAGTGAGACGCGCAGCTCGGCCTGGCTCTTGAACAGCGTGCCCGCCGTGGGCAGCGTCTCGTTCTCGGGCCAGGACTCCGGCTTCCACAGTGACGAGCGCGTCATCGCGCGGCCACAGTGGACGAACAACTCGTCCACCTCCACGACGATCGCGAGGTCGGGCGGCGTGCCCTTGAGGGCGAGCCGGTCGAGCAGCGGGCCCTCGCGCACGATCGAGGCGCGGCCGTTGACGCGCAGCGTGTGGTCGACGCCGGGCACGAGGAACAGCAGGCCGACGTTCGGGTTGCGCAGGATGTTGCGCATGCTGTCCACGCGCCGGTTGCCGTTGCGGTCGGCGAAGGCCAGCGCGCGGCCGTCGTCGAGGACGAGCACGGAACCGGCGGGGTCGCCGCGCGGGGAGACGTCGACGGTGCCGTCGGCGTCGCTGGAGGCGAGCAGGAAGAACGACGACGCCTCGAGAAAGCGCCGTGACTCCTCGTCGACGCCCGCCACCGGCTTGTCCAGGATGACCTGTGCGGGCTCGGCGATCACCGTGCGCAGCTCGTCCTCGGTGGTCACCGCCGTGCCTTCGACGGCGGGCACGGCTGCCGGTCCGTCCGGTGCGGACACGTCGTCGCCGGTGTGGTGCCTGCCGATCGGCACGATCATCGGCGTGGCCGACACCGGATCGGGCACGACGCGGCACGGCAGCTCGAACACCTCGCGCACGAGCTGTTCCGACACCACGTCGGCGGGTGCGCCCTCGGCCACGAGGGCGCCGTCCTTGAGCACCAGGAGGTGGTCGGCGTAGCGGCAGGCGAGGTTGAGGTCGTGCAGCACGAGCACGATCGTGGTGCCGTCGCCGCGGTTGAGGTCGGTGAGCAGGTCGAGCACTTCGACCTGGTGGGTCACGTCGAGGAACGTGGTCGGCTCGTCGAGCAGCAGCACCCCGGTGCGCTGGGCGAGTGCCATCGCGATCCACGCGCGCTGGCGCTGTCCGCCGGAGAGTTCGTCCACCGAGCGCTCGGCGAGCTCCAGCGTGCCCGTGGCGCGCATCGCGTCGCCGACCGCCTCGTCGTCGGCGCCGGAGGCGCGCCCGAACCAGCCCTGGTGGGGGGAGCGGCCCCGGCCGACGAGGTCGGCCACGGAGATGCCCTCGGGCGCCGACGGCGACTGCGGCAGGATGCCGAGCTTGACCGCGACCTCCTTGCTGGGCAGCGTGTGAATGTCCTTGCCGTCCAGGTATGCCGCGCCCGCCGAGGGCCGCAGCAGCCGGGCCATGCCGCGCAGCAGCGTCGACTTGCCGCACGCGTTGGGTCCGACGACCACGGTGATCTTCCCGGTCGGCACCCGCACCGAGAGCGCGTCGACGACCTTGCGCTCGCCGTAGCCGAGCGAGATGTCCTCGGTGTGCACAGTGGACTGGTCAGGCACGGTTGCGCTCCCTCATCCGCCGCGTCCGGCGCGGTTGGTCATGGCCAGTAGCCACAGCAGGTACGGCGCGCCGACGGCGCCGGTGACGACCCCGACCGGGAACTGGTGCCCCCCGAGCAGGTGCTGGGCCACGAAGTCGGACACCAGTGTGACGAGTGCGCCGACGAGCGCGGCGGGCACCACCGCCGGACGGGCGCCGCCGATGAGCCGCGCCGCGATGGGGCCCGACACGAACGCGACGAACGCGACCGGTCCCGCGGCGGCGGTCGCCACCCCGGCCAGGCACACGGCGACGACCAGCAGCCCCAGCCGCGAGCGTTCCACCGGCAGGCCGAGCCCGCGGGCCGTGTCGTCGCCCAGCTGCAGCCTCGGCAGCGCCCTCGCGAGCACCAGCGCGGCGGGCACGAGCACCGCCAGGCACGCGGTCAGCGGCACGACGGTGTCCCACGAGCTCAGGTAGAGACTGCCCGTGAGCCACACCAGAGCCTGCTCGGCCGCGCTGAGGTCGGCCCTGGTCATCAGAAACGACACGAGGCTCGAGAGCCCGGCGCTGATGCCGATGCCGATCAGCACCAGCCGGTAGCCGCTGATGCCGCGCTGCCACGCCAGCGTGTAGATCAGCGCGGCCGTCAGCAGTGCCCCGGCCAGTGCGCTGCCCGACAGGGCCGCCCCCGAGGCGCCGAACAGCAGGATGCTCAGCACGGCGCTGGCGCTGGCTCCCGAGGTCACACCGATCACGTCGGGGCTGGCGAGCGGGTTGCGCAGCAGCCGCTGGAACAGCACCCCGGCGAGGCCGAATGCGATGCCCACCAGCAGCCCGGTGACGGCTCGCGGCAGGCGCAGCCGGTGCACGACGTAGTCGACGGTGGGCAGGCCCTGGCCGGTCAGCGATGCCAGCAGGTCGGGCAGCGAGATCGAGAAGTCACCGTAGGACAGGGCGGCGAGGAACGCGGCGAGCGCGGCGATCGCCAGCGCGGTCGTCACGCTGCCCACCCGCGCGCGCTCGCGCAGCCTCGCGCGTGCGATCGTGCGCGCGGCCTCGGCCGTGGTGCCGGTCGCCGGGCCGCTCACAGGGCCGGTCACAGGGCCGCCAGCTTCCTGCGCCGCACGAGCAGCACGAACACCGGAGCGCCGAGGATCGCGGTGACGATCCCGGCCTGCACCTCGCCGGGCCTGGCGACGACGCGGCCCGCCACGTCGGCCAGCACGAGCAGCACGGGGGAGAGCAGCATCGAGTACGGCAGGATCCAGCGGTAGTCGGGCCCGGTCAGCAGACGGGCCAGGTGGGGCACGGTGAGGCCGAGGAAGCCGATCGGGCCCGCCATCGCGGTCGCGGCGCCGCACAGGATCACCACGGCGACCGCGCACCACACGCGGTCGGCGGTCACGTTCTGCCCGAACGAGCGCGCGACGTCGTCGCCGAGCGAGAGCCCGTTGAGGATCTTGCCGAGCCCCAGCGCGAGCACCACGCCGACGAGCAGGAACGGCGCACCCTGGGCGACGATCTCGGCGTCGCGGCCGGTGAGCGAACCGACCCGCCAGAACCGGAACTGGTCGTAGGTCGCGGAGTCGGTCAGCAGCACGACGTTCTGCACCGACGCGAGTGCCGCGGTGAGCGCCGCGCCCGTCAGCGCGAGCTTCAGCGGCGAGGCCCCGTCACCGCCGAGCGAGCCGATCGCGTACACGAGCACCGCGGCGAGCGCGGCTCCCGCGAAGCCGAACCAGACGTAGCCGCTCAGCGTCGTCACGCCGAAGACGCTGATGCCGAGCACGACGCACAGCGCGGCGCCCGCGTTGACGCCCAGGATCCCGGGGTCGGCGAGCGGGTTGCGGGTCACGCCCTGGATCACGGCTCCCGCGAGCCCGAGTGCCGCGCCGACGAGCAGGCCGGCCAATGTCCGGGGCAGCCGTCGTTCGGTGACGATGAGGTGGTCGGGATCGGCCGGGTCGAACCGGACGAGCGCGTCGAGCACCGTGCCGACCGGGATCGCCTTGGTGCCGACGACGAGGCTCAGCGCGGCGGCGACGAGGACCAGCACGCCGATCCCGGCCAGCTTGCGCACGGGCCGCTCAGCTCGCGAGCGCGTCGGCGAACAGCGGCACCGTCACATCCAGTGCGTAGGACGTGCCGAGCACGGAGGCGCTGGCGAACGAGCGGGAGATCGACTTGTCGGTGAACAGCACGCTGCGGCCCTCGCGCACCGACGGGATGCTCTGGTAGAGCGGGTCGTCGCTGATCGTCGAGGGCTCGACGCCCACCGGGGTGGCGATGGTGAGGTCGGCGTCGAGCAGGTCGAAGCGCTCGTCCGAGATCGGCACCGAGAAGCCCGTGGCGCTCTGGTCCACCAGTTCCTGAACCTGGGGGGAGTTGGTGAAGCCGAGCCGCTCCATGAACGTGATGCGGTTGCTGCCCGACACGTAGGCGCCCCACGCCTCGCTGCTGCGGGCCGCGATCACCGTGGTGGCGCCCTCGAACTCGGGGTGGTCGGCGACTGCCTGGTCGAACTTGGCCTCGAGATCGTCGCGCAGCTGCACCGCCTGGTCCTGCTTGCCGAGCGCCTTGCCGATCAGGTCGAGCTGCTGCTCCCAGTCGGTGAAGTAGTTCTCGCCGCCCTCGGGGATGCTCACCACGGGAACGCCGAGCTCGCTGAGCCGGTCGTAGCGTGCCTGGTCCCCGCTCGCGCGGGTGTCGAGGATGAGGTCGGGGCCGAGCTCGGCGACCTTCTCCATGTTGACCTCGAGCGTCCCGAGCTGGGCCGGCGAGTTGGTGTAGTCCTGCTCGACCCACGGGCCGAGGCCGTCGCCGCCGACGTCGAGCCAGTCGGCCACGCCCACGGGTTCCACGCCGAGCGCGAGTGCCACCTCGGCGTCGCTCCAGCCGAGTGCCACGACCCGTTGCGGCGCCTGCTCGATCGTCACGTCGCCGAACGCGGTGCCGATGGTGACGGGAAAGCCGGTGCCGGTGTTGGCCTGGGCGTCGTCCTGGGCCTCGCCGCCTCCGGTGGTGCAGCCTGCGAGTGCGACGAGCGCACCGGCCAGCGATCCGGCGAGGACTCTGCGAACAGGGGAGACGGCACGGCGCATCGCGGGGTCCTTCGGGGATCGGGGAGACGGTTAGCTGTGCCTACCCTAACCATCCGATCGGCATCTGAGTACGGCCGATCCGATGATCGCGATCACAGGCCGTCCCCCAGCACGTGCGTCACGAGTTCGGCGACCTGCGGCGTCTCGATCAGGAAGCCGTCGTGGCCGTGTGCCGAGGCGAGCACCCACGGCTTTCCGGAGCCGGGCAGCGCGGCGGCGAGCGCGCGCTGCTGCTCCAGCGGGTAGAGCCGGTCGCTGTCGATGCCCGCGACCACGGTGGTGGCGGTGACCCGGGCCAGCGCCTCGCCGACGCCTCCGCGGCCCCGGCCGACGTCGTGGGTGTTCATCGCGTCGGCCAGGCGCAGATAGGTGTTGGCGTCGAAGCGGCGGGCCAGCTTCGCCGCGTGATGGTCCAGATAGGACTCGATGGCGAAGCGCCCTCCCGCGAGCGGGTTCTCGCCGTGCTGCGGCCGCGCGCCGAACCGGTCGTCGAGCTCGGGCTCGCCGCGGTAGGTCAGGTGCGCGATGCGCCGCGCGATGCCCAGTCCGCGGTGCGGGCCGTCGCCGCGCGGCGCGTAGTAGTAGTCGCCTCCTCGCCAGCCCGGATCGGCCCTGATCGCCGTGAGTTGCGCGGAGGTCCAGCCGATCTGGTCGGCGCTGGAGCGCGCGGGCGCCGCGAGCACGGCGAGCCTGCGCACCCGCCCCGGGTGCGCGACTCCCCACTCCAGCGCGCGCATCCCGCCCATCGAGCCGCCGATCACCAGTGCCCACGACGCGATGCCGAGCTCGTCGGCGAGCGCGACCTCGGCGGCCACGAGGTCGCGGATCGTCAGGTGCGGGAACCGGCTGCCCCACGGCAGCCCGTCGGGCGAGGTCGACGCCGGTCCGGTGCTGCCCTGGCAGCCGCCCAGCGCGTTGGGCGCCACCACGAACAGCTCGTCGGTGTCGAGCGCCCTGCCCGGTCCCACGAGGTCGTTCCACCAGCCCGGCCCGGGATGGCCCGGTTCGGCGGCGCCCGCGACGTGTGCGTCGCCGGTGAGCGCGTGCAGCACCAGCACCGCGTTGGAGCCGTCGGCGGCCAGCTCGCCCCAGGTCTCGTAGGCCAGCCGGTAGCCGGGCAGCACGCCGCCGCGTTCCAGGCCGAGCGGGCGGGCGCAGCGCAGCCACCGCCGCCGGCCGGGCGGGTCTCCTTCGCGCCAGGCTCCGCTGGCGGGAAGGAGGCCGCCCGTCCGGTCGGTCACGCTGAGTCCGTGGCGGCAGCGGTGGCCGTGGCGGCGGTGGTGTCCGTTGTGTTCTTGGCGGCTCGGAAACCCGCCTCGAGGTCGGCTTTGAGGTCCTCGAGGTGCTCCAGGCCGACCGACAGGCGGACCAGTCCCGGGGTCACGCCCGCCGCCGTCTGCTCGTCGGCGGAGAGCTGCGAGTGCGTGGTGCTGGCCGGGTGGACGATGAGGCTGCGCACGTCGCCGATGTTGACGAGCTGGCTGAACAGCTCGGTGCCGTCGACGAAGGCCCGGCCCGCCTCGACGCCGCCGCGCAGGTCGAACGACACCACCGCGCCCGCGCCCTTCGGCAGGTACTTCCCCGCCGCCGCGTACCACCGGCTCGACGGCAGGCCCGCGTAGTAGACGGTCTCCACCTCGTCGCGCGACTCCAGCCACTCCGCGAGCGCCTGCGCGTTGGCGACGTGCCGCTCCAGGCGCAGCGACAGCGTCTCGATGCCCTGCAGCACCAGGAAACTGGTGAGCGGGGCGATCGCGGCGCCGGTGTCGCGCAGCAGCTGCACGCGCAGCTTCGCGGCGAACGCACCGGGACCGAGCGCCTCCCAGTACTTGAGGCCGTGGTAGCTCGGGTCGGGCTCGGAGAAGTCCGGGAACCGCGCGGGGTGGGCGCCGAAGTCGAACGTGCCGCCGTCCACGACGACACCCGCCACCGCGGTGCCGTGCCCGCCCAGGTACTTGGTCGCCGAGTGCACCACGATGTCGGCGCCGTGCTCGATGGGGCGCAGCAGGTACGGCGTCGGCACTGTGTTGTCCACCACCAGCGGCACGCCGAGCTCGTGGGCGAGCCCCGCGACCGCCTCGATGTCGAGCACGTGGGAGCGCGGGTTGGCCAGCGTCTCGGCGAAGAACAGCTTGGTGTTGGGCCTGGCGGCGGCGCGCCACTGGGCCAGGTCGTCGGGATCGTCCACGAAGGACACCTCGATGCCCAGCTTCGGCAGCGTGTAGTGGAAGAGGTTGTAGGTGCCGCCGTAGAGCGAGGCGCTGGAGACGAAGTGGTCGCCGGCGCTGGCCAGGTTGAGGATCGTCGCGGTCTCGGCGGCCTGGCCCGAGGCGAAGGCGACCGCGGCCACCCCGCCCTCCAGCGCCGCGACGCGCTGCTCGAGCACATCCTGTGTCGGGTTGTTGATGCGCGTGTAGATGTTGCCCGGTTCGGCGAGGCTGAACAGGTCGGCGCCGTGTTGCGTGTCACGGAAGACGTACGAGGTGGTCTGGTAGATCGGCGTCGCCCTCGCGCCGGTGGCCGGGTCGGGCTCCGCGCCCGCGTGGATCTGCCGTGTCTCGAACGACCAGCCCGCCGCTGCCTGTGTCATGTGGATCTCCCTGTGATGACGGAAAAAGACGTGTGTCACCACAGTTAGTGCACGGTGTGGTGCCGGGCACAGCCGTTCCCAGTACGCGGAACGGGAACAGGTTTTCTGTGTGAGAGAAAGAAAATCGGCCTGCGCCTAGCACGTCCGCGCTGGAACCCGGGAGTATTTCCACGATCTGGAACGTGACTCGGACGGGTGATCGGCGTCGGTAATCTCCGCGATGTCTGATCCCGCCCGCACCACCTGCGGGCGAGCTGGCTCGAGAGAAAGTCGACTATGCCTGAGAACAACGAGCCGGAGAACGCCTCGAACAACGAGAGCTCCGGCGAACTCGGTCTTCCGGACAAGCCGAGGAGGACCAAGCCGATCCTGCTCGGCGGGATCGCCGCCGTGCTGGTGGCCGTGCTGGCGGTGGTCCTGATCGTGGTGAACACCGGATCGGACGAGGGATCCTCGGACCGGGCCGTCGTCAAGATCGGCGTCGCCGACGCGAGCAAGGAGTACTGGCAGACGTTCATCGGCATCGCCGCCGACGAGGGCATCGACGTCGAACTGGTGAACTTCAGCGACTACCAGCAGCCGAACCCGGCGCTGTCGCAGGGCCAGACGGACCTGAACCTGTTCCAGCACCTGTTGTTCCTGGCCGACTACAACGTCTCCAACAACGACGACCTCACCCCGATCGGCTCAACGTACGTGGTTCCGCTGAGCGTGTACTCCGACAAGCACACCGACCTCGCCCAGATCCCCGACGGCGGCACGGTGGCCATCCCCAACGACGCGACCAACCAGGCTCGCGCGCTGCTGGTGCTGCAGTCCGCGGGACTCATCAGCCTCAAGGGCGGCGGGAACGTGCTCTCCACACCCGCCGAGATCGACGAGGCCGCCTCGAAGGTCAGCGTCACGCCCGTGGACGCGTCGCAGACCGTGCCCGCGCTGCCCTCGGTGGACGCGTCGGTGGTCAACAACAACTTCGCCCTCGACGGTGGCCTGGACCCCACGACGGCGCTCTACGGCGACGACCCGAACAGCCCCGTGGCCGAGCCATACATCAACATCGTCGCCGCGCGCGCCGAGGACAAGGACAACCCGACCTACCAGCGCATCGTGGAGCTCTACCAGGACAAGCGGGTCTCCGACCTCGTGCAGGCCGACTCGAAGGGCACGTCGGTGTTCGTCTCGCGGACTTCCGAGGACCTCGAGGGCGTGCTCTCCCGGCTCACCGACACGGTGCGGACCGCGAAGCAGTGACCGACGCACCACTGTCCGACGCACCACTGATCGAGTTCCGCGACGTCACCAAGACCTTCGCCTCGGGCAGCAGGCAGGTGACCGCGCTGGACGGCATCGACCTGAGCATCCACGCGGGCGACGTCCACGCGATCATCGGCTACTCCGGCGCGGGCAAGAGCACGCTGGTCCGGCTGATCAACGCGCTGGAGCCGGTCACCTCCGGCTCCGTGCTGATCGACGGCACCGACATCACCACCCTCGGCGAGCGGCGGTTGCGCGAGCTGCGGCTGGGGATCGGGATGATCTTCCAGCAGTTCAACCTGCTGCGCTCGCGCACGGTGTTCGGCAACGTCGCCTACCCGCTGAAGATCGCGGGCTGGGACAAGGACACGCGCAAGGTCAGGGTCGCCGAGCTGCTGCGCTTCGTCGGCCTGAGCGAGAAGGCGTGGGACTACCCGGACCAGCTCTCCGGCGGGCAGAAGCAGCGGGTCGGCATCGCGAGGGCGCTCGCGACCAACCCGAAGATCCTGCTCGCCGACGAGTCCACCAGCGCGCTGGACCCCGAGACCACCGGTGAGGTGCTGCGCCTGCTCAAGCGGGTCAACACCGAGCTGGGCGTCACGATCGTCGTGATCACGCACGAGATGGAGGTGGTGCGCGCGATCGCCGACCGCGTCGCGGTGCTCGACGCGGGCCGTGTGGTGGAGCAGGGCGCCGTGCTCGACGTGTTCGCCGAGCCGAAGACCGACACGACCCGCCGGTTCGTCGAGACCGTGCTGCACGACCGGCCCGACGGCGAGGACCTGGAGCGGTTGCGTGCCCGGCACACCGGGCGCCTCGTGACGGCGGGCATCCGCGACGACCGGCGGATCGGCACGGTGCTGTCGGGCGCCGAGCGCAAGCACGGCGTGCGCTTCGAGATCGTCTACGGCGGCATCAAGGAGCTCGCCGGTGAGCCCATCGGCAGGCTGACGCTGGAGCTGACCGGGCCCGAGGCGGGCGTGGACGCGCTCGTCGCGGACCTGCGGGAGGTCACCGAGGTCGAGGAGCTGACGGCATGAACTGGGACGTCCTGGGGCCGGTGCTGCTCGACGCGGTCGGCCAGACGCTGATCATGGTCACCATCACGATGCTGGTGGGCGGGTTCCTCGGCCTCGTGCTCGGCATCCTGCTCTACACCACGCGCAAGGGCGGGCTGCTCGCCAACCGGGTCGTGTTCACGGTGCTCAACGTGCTGGTGAACATCATCAGGCCGATCCCGTTCATCGTGTTCGTGACCGCGCTGGGCCCGGTGACGATCAACGTGGTGGGCACGACGCTGGGCACGGTCGCGGCGACGTTCGCGCTCGTGGTGGCCGCGACGTTCGGCATCTCGCGCATCGTCGAGCAGAACCTCGTGACCATCGACCCCGGTGTGATCGAGGCGGCGCGCGCGATGGGCGCGAGCCCGCTGCGGATCATCACCACGCTGCTGGTGCCCGAGGCGCTGGCGCCGCTGATCCTCGGCTACACGTTCGTCTTCGTCGCGGTGGTCGACATGACGGCGGTGGCGGGCGCGGTCGGTGGTGGCGGGCTCGGCGACTTCGCGATCGCCTACGGCTACCAGCGGTTCAACTGGGTCGTCACCGCGGTCGCCGTGGTGATCATCATCGTGCTCGTGCAGGCCGCGCAGTTCGCGGGCAACTGGCTGGCGCGCAAGGCGCTACGGCACTGACCCGGTCGGCTCGTACGCCCGCGCGACCGCGTGGAAGGCATCCTTGGGCTCCCAGTGCGGATCGCCGGGCCTGACCTTCACGACGCCGAACCCCGCCAGGTCCAGATCGCGGCGGGCTTCGGCGTCGTGCGGGAAGTCCGGCATGGCGTAGGTGAACACGAAGCACCCGTGCACGCCCTCGGCGTCGAACAGGCCGATCAGTTCGGCGAGGTAGCGCGCCTGCACGCTCTCGTCGCGCACGTGGCCTTTTCTCACCCTCGGTGGATTCGTGAACCAGTTGACGGCCAGGAACGAGTTGGGGCCCCTGCGCTCCGCGCCCGCGAACGCGCCGCAGCCGAACTCGGTGACCACCAGCGGCCTGCCCGCTCCGGCCACCACGTCCCGCAGCAGCCGTTCGTAGGCCGCCGGGTCGTCGCCGAACCGGTAGAGGTTCACGCCCGCGACGTCGAAGGCCGACCAGTCGACGTCCTCCCAGAACCCGGCCGCGTAGGTGAGCGGCCCGTCGAACGCGGCGCGCGCGACGGCGACGGCCTGCCCGAGCAACCTGTCGAGCCCGCGCGTGATCCGGCGGTCGAAGAACCGCCTCCAGCGCCTCAGCACCTGGAGCCGTACGAGCTCGTGCGGGCCGGGCAGCATGCCGCGCAGGCGCAGGGAGAACTCGCAGCCCACGACGAGCGTGACGCGTCCGGGGTGCTCGGCGCGCAGCCGCTGCGCACCCGCCGCCGCGCGGGCGAGGTGGGCCAGCACCTCGGCATGGGAGCGGTCGGCGAGGTTGGGCTGCACCCAGACGTCGAGGTCTGCCTCCAGCGCTGAGCCGGCGGCCGCGAGCAGGCGATCGAGGTCGGCTCCGTCGAGCACCACGGTGTCGCAGTGCAGGCCGTGCTTGATCACCCGCAGGTCCCGTTCCGCACGCTCGGCAGGGATGTCGTCGACGCGGTAGGTGATCCCCCGGATCGCCAGGCTCATGGTGACGATCGTGGCAGAGCCGCGCGGTGAGACACGGATCATGCGGCGTTTTGTCCGCCTCCGCTGGTCGGCGGATTGCATCCCGGGGGTGAACACGGGTTTACTCTGTCGGGAGGGCGGTGAACACGAGTTCACCGCCCGTCGCCTGCCTGTCACCCACCGCCAGTGAAAGGGGAGTCCTGTCGTGACCGGGACGCTGTCCGCTCCGGGGTCGTCACCAGCCAGCTCGAAGGTCGCCATCGGCGTCCTCGCGTCGTCGGGCATCGTCGTGTCGCTGATGCAGACGCTCGCCGTCCCGCTGCTGCCGGAGTTCCCCCGGCTGCTCGACACCACGGCGTCCAACGCGGCCTGGCTCATCACCATCACCCTGCTGACCGGGGCCGTCTTCGCGCCCGTGCTCGGCAGGCTCGGCGACATGTACGGCAAGCGGCGGATGCTGCTCGTCGCGCTCGGTGCGATGGCCGTCGGCAGCGCGCTCGGTGCGGTGAGCAGCGAGTTCCTGGTGGTGCTCGTCGCGCGCGGACTCCAGGGCATCGGCATCGCCGTGATCCCGCTCGGCATCAGCATCATGCGCGACGAGCTGCCCGCCGACCGCGTGGGCTCCGGCATCGCGGTGATGAGCTCGACGCTCGGCGCGGGCGGCGCGGTGGGGCTGCCGCTGACCGGGCTGGTCGCCGAGTACGCCGACTGGCACTGGCTCTTCGCCGGATCGGCGCTCTTCGCGGTGTTCCAGATCCTGCTCGTGCGCTCGTTCGTGCCGGAGTCACCGGTGCGCAGCGGCGGCTCGTTCGACACCGTCGGCGCGGTGGGACTGTCCGCGGCGCTGCTGTGCCTGCTGCTGCCGGTCTCGCGCGGCACCATGTGGGGCTGGGACAGCCCGCTCGTGCTCGGCTTGTTCGCCGCCTCGGTGGTGCTGTTTCTCGCGTGGGGTTTCTACGAGCTGCGCGTGCCCGCGACGCCGCTGGTGAACCTGCGGATCTCGGCGCGGCCCGCCGTGCTGCTCACCAACCTCGCCTCGATCCTCATCGGGGTCGCGATGTTCGCCTCGTTCATGGTGAGCGCGCAGATGCTGCAGGCACCGACCGGCACCGGCTACGGCTTCGGGCTCTCCCTGATGCTCAGTGGCGTCGCCCTGCTGCCGGTGGGTGGTGCGATGGTGGCGTTCTCCCCGCTGTCGGCCAGGATCTCGCGTCGCTGGGGTCCCGGCGTCACGCTGGTGCTCGGGGTGAGCATCCTCGCCGTCGGCAACCTGGCGCGCCCGCTGGTGCACTCGCCGCTCGCGGGCGTGATCGTGGTGGTCACCGTGACCGCGATCGGTGCCGCGCTGGCCTACGGCGCCGTGCCCGCGCTGATCATGCGCGCGGTGCCCCTGTCCGAGACCGCCGCGGCCAACAGCCTCAACGCGCTGTGCCGCTCCATCGGCACCTCGACGTGCAGCGCGCTCGTGGCCACCGTCTCCGCGGGAATGCTGGTGCGGGTCGGCGGGCAGACGTACCCGTCGCTGGACTCCTACACCGTGATCTTCCTGATCGCCGGTGGCGCCGCGGTGCTCGCCGGACTGATCGGGGCGCTGACCCCGTCGCCGAAGCCCGAGACCGTGACGGTGCCCGCACGGGTGGCGGTCACCGCGGGCGGGCCGCGTTAGCCTTACGCGGTGTCCACTTCGGAACCGCTCACCGCGACGACCGACGAGCAGCGGCGCGACGCCTGCCTGACGCGTGCCGCCGTGCTGCGCGCCGCGCGGCGGAGGTTCTCGCTGCACGGCTACGCCGACGTGAAGCTGCGCGACATCGCCGCCGACGCCGAGGTGAGCGCCGCGCTGGTGCTGAAGTACTTCGGCAGCAAGGAGGAGCTCTTCGCGGAGGCCTCCAGCTTCGAGTCCGACGCCGCGCTGCTGCTCGACTGCCCGTTGCCGGAGCTCGGTGAGCACCTCGTGCGCACGCTGCTCGACCACCACGAGCGCACGCAGGCCGATCCCTTGCTGCGCGCGCTGTTCACGTCGTCGCGGCCCGCGGGTGCGACGTTTCGCGAGAACTTCGAGCGGCAGTTCGTCGCCGAGCTCAGCGACCGGCTCAGCGGTCCGGACGCGAGGCTGCGGGCCGAACTCGTGTGCGCGCATCTGATCGGACTCGGCGCGACACGCCTCGTACTGCGCATCGGCTCGGAGCCGACGGAGCGAGTGATCGCCAGAACCGGCCCGCTCTTGCAGGGCTGGCTGGACGGCACGGCCTTCGCGTAGGGGTCCCGCGGTGGTAGGTGCCGGGCCTGGCTACCGCGAGTCCCGCACTCAGGCCCGCGAGTCCCGCACTCCCGACGCCGAGTTGCGCGCTCCGGACGGCGAGTTGCGCGCTCTGGACGGCGAGTTGTGCGCTCGGAACCGCGAGTCGTGCATTGGGACCGCGAGTCGTCCGCTCGGAACCGCAGTCGTGCGATCCGGACCGCGAACTGTGCACACGCCCACCCGCTGCGACGGACCACACCGCGCATTCGTCATCGGGAGTGAACTCGCGTGCGGGAACCGCGGACTGGCCGTCAGGAGCGGGGGACTCGCAAGCTCGAGCGGGGGACTCGCGTTCCTGGGCGGGGGACTCGCGAACCTGGGCGGGGGACTCGCGAACCCGAGTGCGGGACTCGCGAACCTGGGCGGGGGACTCGCGGGCACGCGCCCGGAGCTCACCGGGATGCGGCTGGGTTACGGCTCCGGGACCAGGGTGCCCAGGTCGATGCCGGGTCCGTTCTCGGCTTCGTCGATCTGCTGCTGGATGTCGGGCGAGATGGTGTCGACCAGCGGCGGCCGGGGTGCGGGGCTCATCGCGCGCTCTCGCGCGACGGCGTCGCTGGAACCGTCGGAGCCAGCCGACCCGCGAGAGTCACTGACGCTGCCACCCGCGGGCACCGCCGGGGCCGGGGCCACCTCGGCCACCACGGCGTCGGCCTGCGGCACGACGGGCGCTGTCTCGGGGGAGGGCTGCGGAGCGGCTGCTGGCCTGCTCGCCGGCGTCGGCTCGGCGGCGGTCAGCAGCCGGAGTTCCCTGATCTCGTCCAGGTCCCGCACCGCCACCACGGAACCGGCTGGCGCGGCGGGCCGCGCGGTGGGCTGGCGCGCGGCCTGGTCCTGCGGCCAGAACGCCACGGTGAGCACCGAGGCCGGCGCGGCGACCGCCAGCAGAGCGAGCGGAATCCACAGCGTGCGTCTGGACAGCGAGCTTCGCATGAGTGTGTTCGTCCTTCGTCCCGGTCGTCCTCGCGAGAGATCAGGACGAATGCCCCGAATCTAGCAGGAGATCCTTTGCCAGGGCGCTTGCATTTATACCCCCTGGGGGTAACCTGGCCGCCGTGGATACGACACAGGGCGGGCACGGCGACCACGCGGCGGTGTTCAGGGACAAGTTCTGGCTGAGCCTCGTGCTCGCGCTGCCCGTGGTCGCGGCCAGCGGCATGGTCGGCGACCTGCTCGGCTACGAGGTCCCGAGCTGGGCGGGCTGGGTCTCGCCGGTGCTCGGCACGCTCGTCTACCTCTACGGCGGCAGCCCGTTCCTCACCGGCGCGATCGGCGAGCTGCGGTCCCGCGCGCCCGGCATGATGACGCTCGTCGCGCTCGCCATCACGGTCGCCTTCGTCGCGAGCGGGCTCACCACGCTCGGCATCGGCGGGTTGGAGCTGGACTTCTGGTGGGAACTGGCGCTGCTCGTCGTGATCATGTTGCTCGGTCACTGGCTCGAGATGCGGGCGCTCGGCCAGGCATCCGGCGCGCTGGAGGCACTGGCCGAACTGCTGCCCGACACCGCGGAACGAGTGGAGGGCGACGAGATCCGCGCCGTCGCGCTCGCCGAGTTGCGCGTCGGCGACACGGTGCTGGTGCGCTCGGGCGGGCGGGTTCCCGCCGATGGCAGCGTGGTCGAGGGCGGTGCCGAGCTCGACGAGTCGATGGTGACGGGGGAGTCGCGCCCGGTGCGCCGCGACGTCGGCGACCGCGTGGTGGCCGGGACGGTCGCCACGGACTCGGCGATCCGCGTGCGCGTCGACGCGGTCGGCGACGACACCGCGCTGGCTGGCATCCGGCGGCTCGTTGCCGACGCGCAGGGTTCGCGCTCGCGCGCGCAGGCGCTGGCCGACCGCGCCGCGGCGATGCTGTTCTGGTTCGCCCTCGGTGCGGGCGCGCTGACGTTCGCCGTCTGGCTGGCGCTGGGCGACGCGACGCCCGCCGTGGAGCGCGCGGTGACGGTGCTGGTCATCGCCTGCCCTCACGCGCTGGGTCTCGCCATCCCGCTGGTGATCGCCATCTCCACCGCGTTGTCGGCGAAGTCGGGAATCCTCGTCAAGGACCGGCTCGCGCTCGAGCGGATGCGCACCGTCGACACCGTGCTGTTCGACAAGACGGGCACGCTGACGCAGGGCCGCCCCGCCGTCACGGCGACCCTCGCGGCGGGTTCCTTCACGAGTGACGAGGTGCTCGCGCTGGCCGCCGCTGCCGAACGCGACTCCGAGCACCCGCTGGCGCGCGCCATCATGGCGGCCGCCACGGAGCGGGGCGCCGTGCCTGCCGCGCGGGAGTTCCGCTCGCTCACCGGCAGGGGAGTGGAGGCCACAGTGGACGGTCGTGCCGTCGCCGTGGGCGGTCCCGCGCTGCTGCGGGAACGTGGTGCCGAGCCGTCCGCGGACCTCGCGCGCGAGACGGGGGAGTGGTCCGAGCGCGGCGCGATCGTGCTGCACGTCGTGGTCGACGGCGAGGTCGCTGGTGCGCTGGCCCTGGCCGACGAGGTGCGCCCGGAGTCGCGCGAGACCGTGCGGCGCCTGCACGCCGACGGGATCCGGGTCGTGCTCATCACCGGCGACGCCCGCGCGGTGGCGGAGACCGTGGCCAAGGACCTGGGCGTGGACGAGGTGTTCGCGGAGGTGCTGCCCGCCGACAAGGACGCGGCCGTGAGCGAGCTGCAGAGCCGCGGCGAGCGCGTGGCGATGGTGGGCGACGGCGTCAACGACGCGCCCGCGCTGGCCCGTGCCGACGTCGGTATCGCGATCGGTGCGGGCACCGATGTCGCCATCGAGTCGGCGGGTGTCGTGCTGGCCTCGGACGACCCGCGCGGGGTGCTCGCCACGCGGCGGCTCTCGGCCGCCGGCTACCGCAAGATGTGGCAGAACCTGACGTGGGCGACCGGCTACAACCTGCTGTCGGTGCCGCTGGCCGCCGGCGTGCTCGCGCCGGTCGGGTTCGTGCTTCCGCCCGCGGCGGGCGCGATCGCGATGAGCCTGTCGACAGTGATCGTGGCGCTCAACGCTCAGCTGTTGCGCAGGCTCGACCTGCGTCCCGAGGGCGCTGACTGAGCTCTCGAAGCAGTTTGTGCAACGTTGCAGTTTCTGCAACAATCGCCGACGTGGAATCAGCGACCACTCCTGGCCTGCGCGAGCGCAAGAAGCGGCAGACCCGGCGCGACCTGCACCTCGCGGCACTGAGGCTGGTGTTGGACAACGGGCTCGAGCACGTCACCGTCGACGAGATCAGCGCCGAGGCCGGCTACGCACCCCGCACGTTCTTCAACCACTTCCCGACCAAGGAAGCGGCACTGATCATCGAGATGGGCGAGCGCGTCACCGACCTGTTCGCCGACCTGCCCGAACGCATCGAACCGAAGCAGCTCGTGGCGACCGTGCTCGATGCGGTGGTGCGGCAGTCCAACCTGCAGCCCGCCGTGGTCGACGACGTGAAAGCCCACCACAGGCTCATGGAGCGGCATCCCGAACTGGTGCCGCAACAACTGCGCGCCTTCGAGAGCGCCGAGCAGTTGCTGGTCGAGGAACTGCTCCGGCGCGGTGGCGGGGACTCGGCGTGGCCCGGCGCGGAGGTGGCGGCCTCGATCGTCACCTCGCTCATGCGGGTCGCGCTCCAACGCTGGATCCGTGACGACGGCGAACGCCCGTTCGCCGACTTCCTGCGCACCGCCGTCGGCACCGCGCGGGAGCTCACGGCCGAACCCCTCACGCGCTGAACGGGAGCACCTTCTTGACCATCACCGACACCGGAGACCGGCGGGCCTTCACCAGCAGACAGGTCGGCGCGATCTTCGCGTCGCTGCTGCTGACGATGCTCATGGCCTCGCTCGACCAGACGATCGTCTCCACCGCGATGCCCACGATCGTCGGCGAACTGCACGGCATCGAGCACCAGGCCTGGATGATCACCGCGTACCTGCTGGCGGTGACCATCGGCATGCCCGTCTACGGCAGGCTCGGCGACCTCAT
This sequence comes from Prauserella cavernicola, assembly GCF_016595675.1. Lineage (GTDB taxonomy): Bacteria > Actinomycetota > Actinomycetes > Mycobacteriales > Pseudonocardiaceae > Prauserella_A > Prauserella_A cavernicola. Next base: position 599,903 of record NZ_JAENJH010000004.1, read on the forward strand.
CGGGCGCAAGAACCTCTTCGTCGCCGCCATCGGGATCTTCCTCGTCGGTTCCGTGTTGTGCGCGCTGGCCGCGAACATGACCCAGCTGATCTTCTTCCGTGGCCTGCAGGGACTCGGCGGCGGTGGCCTGATGATCCTGTCGCAGGCGATCATCGCCGACGTCGTGCCCGCGCGCGACCGTGGTCGCTACATGGGCGCGTTCGGCGCGGTGTTCGGCCTGTCGTCGGTGGGCGGTCCGCTGCTCGGCGGATTCTTCACCGACCACCTCGACTGGCGCTGGTGTTTCTGGGTCAACCTGCCGCTGGGCCTGCTCGCGCTCGTCGTCGCCATCACCACGCTCAAGCTGCCGAAGGGCGAGCAGAGCAGGCCGAGGCTCGACTACGCGGGCACCGCGCTCATGGCCGTGGCCGTGACGTGCCTGATCCTGGTGACGAGCTGGGGCGGCAAGGACTACGAGTGGTCCTCGCCGGTGATCCTGTGGCTGAGCGTGGCGTTCGTGGTGTCGACCGCGCTGTTCGTCTACGTCGAGAACAGGGTCGCCGAGCCGATCGTGCCGCTGACGCTGTTCAAGGACTCGGTGTTCACACTGTCCACAATGGCCAGCGTGGTCGTCGGCTTCGCGATGCTCGGTGCCGCGGCGTTCCTGCCCACGTTCCTGCAGATGGTCACCGGCGAGAACGCGACCAACTCCGGACTGCTGATGCTGCCGATGATGGGCGGCCTGCTGGTGACCTCGATCGTGTCGGGTCAGCTGATCAGCAAGACCGGCCGGTACAAGGTCTATCCGATCGCGGGCAGCGCGGTCGCGTTCGCGGGCATGCTGCTGCTGGCCACCATGACGGCGAGCACGCCGGTGTGGCAGTCGGGGGCGTACATGTTCGTGCTCGGCGCCGGGATCGGGCTCATGATGCAGGTGCTGGTGCTCGTCGTGCAGAACGCGGTGCCGGCCAAGGACGTCGGCACGGCGACCTCGACCAACAACTTCTTCCGCGAGATCGGCGCCTCCATCGGCACCGCGGTGTTCGGCTCGATCTTCGTGGCGCGGCTGACGGACGGGTTGAGTGAGATGCCGCCGGAGCTCGCGGCGGGAGGGGCCAGGCAGGTCGACGCGAACGCGATCACGCCGCAGCTGGTGCAGTCGCTGCCGGAACCGTTGCGCGACTTCTTCGTCAACGCCTACGCCAACGCGCTGACGCCGACGTTTCTCTACCTGGCTCCGTTGTTCCTGGTGTCGCTGGTGATCTGCCTGTTCATCAAGGAGCGTCCACTCGCGACCGAGACGGGAAAGCAGCCCGCCGCCGTGTAACAGCGGGCGCACCGGCCGCGACTCCTGCTCGAGGAGTGGCCATGGAGAACAGAATCGCGGTTCGGGCGAGGCGCGCGTTCGATGGCGAGCGGGTGCTGCGCCAGGGTGCGCTGGTGCTGGTGGCCGACGGACGGATCGAGGCGGTCCGGACGTTCGGCCCGGTGCCCGACGGCTGGGAGCTCGTCGAGGTGCCCGGCGCGACGCTCATGCCGGGGCTGATCGACGCGCACGCCCACCTGTGCGGCGACAGCGAGTTCGGCGCACTGGACCGCGCTGCCACCTATTCCGACGCCGAACTGGACGCGGTGATCGAACGGGCCCTGCGCGCCCAGCTCGCCGCCGGGGTCACGACGGTGCGCGACCTCGGCGACCGGGACTTCGCCGCCGTGAGCTGGCGGGACACCCCGGGACTGCCTGCCGTGGTCGCGGCGGGACCGCCGATCACGAGCCTGCGGGGACACTGCTGGAACCTGGGCGGAGAGGTCGCTGGCGAGGCGGAGATCAAGGCCGCGGTGGCGGAGCGGGTGGAGCGCGGCGTCGACGTCGTCAAGGTGATGGCGAGCGGTGGATTAGCGACCGAGGGAACGGATTTCCTGGCCTGCCAGTTCACCGACGCGCAGCTGGCGTTGCTGGTCGCGCAAGCGCATGCGGCGGGCCTGCCGGTGACGGCGCACGCGCACGGCCTGCCCGCGGTGGAGCAGGCGATCGACGCCGGTGTGGACGGCATCGAGCACTGCACGTGTGTGACGCCGCAGGGCGTCCGGATCACCGACGCGCTGCTGGACACGCTGGCCGAGCGCGAGATCGCGGTGTGCCCGACGCTCGGTCTGGTGGGCGATGCGGAGCCGCCGGCGAGGATCCGGGAGTTACTGGAGCGAACCGGGTCGACGCCGGAGGAGCGCACGCGGCATGCGGCGCGTATGCACGAGGCGGGCGTGCGGCTGGTGTCGGGCGGCGACTCGGGCATCGCGACCCCGAAACCGCACGGCATGCTGGGCCACTCGGTGGCCGACCTGGCGCGAGGCGGCGTCTCCCCGGCGGCTGCCCTGGTCACGGCGACGTCGGTGGCCGCACAGGTGTGCGGTCTGGGTGAGCGCAAGGGCAGGCTTCGAGAGGGCTACGACGCGGACCTCCTCCTGCTCGAAGGCGACCCGCTCACGAACCCCGAAGCTCTGACGAACCCTCCCGCGCGGACAGTCCTGGCGGGCACGGTGCTCGAGACGGCGGAGCACCGGCTATAGTGCGATTTGCTGGGCTCGACGTCGGCCGCGAGGCTACCGAGCGCAGCCAGGGGAGCGGCAGCTCCCAGGGGGCCGGTAGCTCAGTTGGTTAGAGCAGGGGACTCATAATCCCTTGGCCGCGGGTTCGAGCCCCGCCCGGCCCACAGCTCTGACCAGGCAATACTTCTTCTCGGTTCAGTCCTCAAGATCGCTTGTCCATGGTTTTGTCCATGGGGCGATCGTTGACGTGGTCGTGCTTGTGCCCGGACGCTGTCGGTCATGACTGGGGCAGAGCAGGGAAGCGACCGCCGAGGTAGAGGCAATATCCGCCGCCGTGGCGAGGCGCTGCAGGTGCGGGTCTACTCGGGTGTCGACCCGGTGACGGGCAGGGAGCTGTACCTGTCGGAGACCGTCAGGGGCACCGACAAGGCTGCTTATCGTCGCGCCGACAAGGTCATGACGACGCTACAGGCGCAGGTGGACAAGCAGCGCTCGCCGAGTACGACGGTGTCGTTCTCGTATGCCATTGATGAGTGGCTGCGCACGGCTGACATCGAGCCGACGACCCGTCATGGCTATGTCGGTTACCTCGACCGCACGATCGGGGGCTGCTGAAGGGTTCTGTGACATCTGAGTTCGCTTGCTGAGGTGCAGGCTGGAAGGATGTCTTTGTGCCCAAGCCGTATCCGCGTGAGTTCGGTGAGGACGTGGTCCGGGTCGCGCGTAACCGCGAGTCGGGTGTGACGATCGAGCAGGTCGCCGGCGACTTCGGTGTGCATCCGATGACGTTGCACAAGTGGTTGCGCCAGGCCGACGTCGAAGACGGAGTCAAGTCGGGTGTGTCGTCGGATGCGGCAGCTGAGCTGCGGGAGCTCAAGCGTCGTAAT
>NZ_JAENJH010000050.1 GCF_016595675.1 Prauserella cavernicola
CCGCCTCGGGTCGCTGTCCGGCGGACAGCGACAGCGCGCGCTCGTGGCGCAGGGACTCGCACAGCGTTCAGCGGTACTGCTGCTCGACGAGCCCTCGACCGGGCTCGACGGACCCGCCCGCGAGGCCATCGCCACGGCGCTCGCCGACGCCGCCGCGGCCGGCACCACCGTGGTGCACGTGCCCCCCGACCTCGACGAGGCCGCGTCCGCGGGGCACTGCCTGCTGCTGCGGGAGGGACGGCTGCTCGCCGCGGGCGCGCCCGCGGCGGTGCTCACCGGCACCACTCTCGACGCGGCGTGGGGCCT
>NZ_JAENJH010000051.1 GCF_016595675.1 Prauserella cavernicola
GGTGGCATCGGCGACGTGCTGCACCACCGTGCCGTGGCAGTGGTCGAGTTCCCTCAGGCAGCTTGTGCACGTCATGACCTGTTGGTACCACCACGCTCCGACAACGCCGGGAGCGACACGCCCTCAGGCCCCCTTGGCCGGCTTCCTCGTCGATCGTTTGGCCGTGGACTCCTTGCTCTCCTTGCCGTCCGTGCCGCTCTTCGCGGATCTGGCAGGCTGACGCGACTTCTTCGCCGCCGAGACGCTGGCCTGCAACGCCTCCATGAGGTCGGTCACCTCAGCCTCCGCGGTCGCCGCCTTGGGCCT
>NZ_JAENJH010000052.1 GCF_016595675.1 Prauserella cavernicola
GTTATTGATTTCGACATGCGCCTGACAGGACTGAACATTCGGGTACGACACCCCGGGCGCTGGAATGACCGCACCGATCCGGTACACGGCCACGACCAACAGCGAGAACAGGATCTACTTGCGCAGGTCCGGCGTCGCGAGAGCCGAGCGGAAGGCGCTGAGCACGCGGGGGACCTCCTCGGCGTCGCCGGTGATCAACCGACGATCGGCTTGGCCGGCACTGGGACCGGCTGGACACACTGTCACTGGCGGGCAAGCCAGCAACGCTTCGGGGCACACCGGTCCCGCAGCGTGTCGTCTACTCTA
>NZ_JAENJH010000053.1 GCF_016595675.1 Prauserella cavernicola
TGATCTGCCTCTGCACACGCAAGCAACGTCGGGAAAGATGCGGTCAACACGCAAACAGAACATCGATTTGCTCGTTCGAGCTGAAAACTGTTGCGCGAGGAGGACCCTCATGACCGACGCCGACGAGATCGACCGTCGACTGATCACCCTGCTGCGGGAGGACGGGCGGCGGACCTACTCGGACAGGGCCGGCATCGTCGGTCTCTCGGTGGCGGCGGTGAAGCGGCGGGTGAACCGGCTGCAGGCGATCGGGGTGATCACCGGCTTCACCGTGCAGGACGACCACACGAAGCTCGGCTGGGGAG
>NZ_JAENJH010000054.1 GCF_016595675.1 Prauserella cavernicola
TACCCGTCGTGGGCGGTGGACACCGACGGGGTGGCCGCGGCCGACGCGTGGCTCGGGGGCGAGCACCCGCCTGCGCTGCGCCGCCTGGTGTCCGAGGGCAGGGCGGGCCTCGTCCGCGCGCTCGCGGCCCGCGAGTTCGACGAGAGCTGACCCGGAGAGACGACAGGGCCCCCTCGCCGCGGCGCGGGGGCCCTGTGTGTGTCGGACGAGCGTCAGCTCGGGACTGGGCCCGCCGTGTCGGTCAGCATCCGCAGCCCGCTGACGAGGCCGCCGATCAGGTCGCCCTCCTTGAAGGAGGCGACCA
>NZ_JAENJH010000055.1 GCF_016595675.1 Prauserella cavernicola
CGCCGCCGCCCCCACTAGCCAACCCGCGCCCCACCGCCGCGAGTCCCGCGCTCCGGCACGCGAGTCCCGCGCTCGGGCGCGCGAGTCCCACGGTCCGGCACGCGAGTCCCGCGCTCGGGACCGCGAGTCCCACGTTCCGGCACGCGAGTCCCGCGCTCGGGACCGCGAGTTCCGCGCTCCGGGCAACGAACTGTCGGGTCGCTCACTACGGGCCGGCACGCGCGAGTCGAGCGGCCCCGTGCGCGAGTCTTGCCTTCGGGACCGCGAGTCGCGCAGTCCCGCCCGCGAGTCCCGCGCCCG
>NZ_JAENJH010000056.1 GCF_016595675.1 Prauserella cavernicola
CCGCGTAGGCCTCGGGTCCGAGGCGGTACCGCCGGTCCGGGGCCTGTTCGACGTAGCCGGCGTGCAGCAGTTCGCGCAGGAGCCGGTGCACGGTGGGTGTGGTCAGCGCGGTCTCGTCGGTCACCTCGGCCACCGAGAGCCCGCCCCGGCGGTCCCCCGCGGCGATCAGGGTCAGCAGGTCCAGCGCGCGCCGTACGCTCTGCGACCCCTGACCGGCCTGGTCGCCCGCGCGAGGACGGTCGCCCGATCGGTCCACATCGTGGATCGATTGTTCTGTCATGGCCACGGCTCAGGAAGCT
>NZ_JAENJH010000057.1 GCF_016595675.1 Prauserella cavernicola
CGACGGGGTGCTCGCTTCGCTGTCCCCGGACCGGGTGGACGCGGTGCTCCGGCCGAAGGTCGACGCCGCCTGGCATCTACACGAACTCACGGGCGAGCTGGACCTGTTCGTGCTGTTCTCCTCCGCAGCCGGTGCGCTGGGCTCCGCGGGGCAGGCGAACTACGCCGCGGCGAACGCGGTCCTCGACGCCCTCGCGCTGCGGCGACGGGAGTCCGGCCTGCCCGCGCACTCGCTGTCGTGGGGGCTGTGGGCCGAGGACAGCGAGCTGACCGCGACGCTTGGCGAGGTTGACCGGCGGC
>NZ_JAENJH010000058.1 GCF_016595675.1 Prauserella cavernicola
GATCGCACCGGGCTACGACGGCAGATTCGTAGTCCTGGACCGCGACGTCTTCACCGTCGCGCACGATGACATCGACCAGGTCCGGATCGACCAGACGTGGATCGAGGGAGCGCAGGTGTACGCCCGCTGACGGTCACGACAGGTACGCATCCGCTCGTTCCCCTTCTCCCCCACCACATTCCAGTCCTAGGGTAGGAGCACTGAGCCGAGGTGTGAATCATGCCGAATGTTACATCGGTCGACGGCAAGGCGATCGTGTACGACCTGCTCAGCTAAGACGGCCCCCCGGTGGTCCTC
>NZ_JAENJH010000059.1 GCF_016595675.1 Prauserella cavernicola
AGTGACCATTCGGTCACTCTCGTAGTCCGGTTGAGCGATATTCACTTTCCAGCCGTATCCGCACGCTCAAGCAAAGCCTCACTCGAGACGAATACCCATCACGGGGGAGGAGGCGAGGAGACGGAACGCGGTGGCGGTGACCCGGGCGGCCCCGGCGGCGACAGGGGCACACGACCCCGCCGGGCTACTGGCCGGCCACGAGGCGATCGCGCGCGAACTGGCCGCGCAGGGGGACTGGCGCAGGGCCTACGAACACCTGGGGTCCGCGCTCGAGCTGGCTCGGGCGGGCGCGTC
>NZ_JAENJH010000005.1 GCF_016595675.1 Prauserella cavernicola
CCGCCCCGTACATGTTGCCGTGGTCGGTCATCCCCACCGCCGGCATCCCCAACCGCGACGCCTCCGCGAACAACGGAGCGATCTTCGCCGCACCATCGAGCATCGAATACTCGGTGTGCACATGCAGGTGGACGAAAGAATCGTTCGACACCAGCGAAAACCTCCCCTTGACGAGACCGTCAGACGCGCGCGAACTCCGGGCCCCACCCTAGACCGAGCCTCCGACGGAACGGGGCACGACGTGCCGCTGCGGGAGCCGATGCCATCCGCTAGTGGGCGCCCGGCAGGCCCACGGGGAAGACACCGTCGCCGGACGCTCACCCGCTGTCAGCGCCTCCAGCGCGCCCCCACGCGAGAGTGGATCGAGGGCGCCGTCACCCCTGGAGGGTGTCCGGTACGACCGGCTACGACCTATCGGGCGTCGTCAACGGAGGCGGCCAGTGGTTCACTGCACCCATGACACGTGACGAGGCGCCCGGAGTCCACTACGCCGTGGGCTCGGACGTCGGCCGGCGCCGCAGCGCGAACGAGGACTCCGCTTACGCGACCCCGCGCCTGCTCGCCGTCGCCGACGGGATGGGCGGGCACGCCGCGGGAGAGGTGGCCAGCGCGATCGCGATCGAGGCGATGGCCGACCTCGACGGCAGGCTGGCCGACGCTGACCCCGAGAAGCGCAATCTCCTGCACGAGCTGGGCGAGGGCGTCTCGGACGCCGCGACCCGCCTCAACGAGCGGGTGGCCGCCGAGCCCGAGCTGGAGGGAATGGGCACCACGCTCACGGCCATCCTGTGGGACGGCACCACCTTCGGTCTCGCGCACATCGGCGACTCGCGTGGCTACCTCCTCCGCGAGGGCGAGCTGAGCCAGCTGACGAAGGACCACACGATGGTCCAGTCCCTCGTCGACGAGGGCAAGATGCCCGCCGAGCTCGCCGCACGCCACCCGGGCCGCTCGGTGCTCATCAGGGCGCTCATGGCCGGCTCGTCCGCCGAACCGGACCTCACGACGCACACCGCCGAGCCGGGCGACCGGTACCTGCTGTGCTCCGACGGGCTCACCGACGTCACCACGCCCGACGAGATCCTCGAGGTGCTGTCGTCCTCCGAGACGCCGGAGGACGCCGTGGGCAGGCTGATCGACATCGCCAACGAGGGCGGCGGCCCCGACAACATCACCTGCGTGATCGCCTACGTGGACCACTGAGGCGACGTGCCGCCGTGAGTCACGGCAGGCACCACACCGGCACGCGGTGCACGGCGTTGTTGGAGAAGCCGCCGCGGTTCCACGGCTCGCGCAATGGCTGACTGGCACCGTCGGCGTCGGTGGCGCGCGCGGCGAGCGTGTACCGCCCCGGCTCGGCGTGCCAGGTGGCGCTCCAGCGCCGCCACGCGTGCCGGTGTCGCGTCTCGGGGTCGAGTCTCGCCCGCGCCCATGTGGCCCCGCCGTCGGTGCTCACCTCCACCCCGGCCAGCGGCGCACGGCCTGACCACGCTCGGCCGGTCAGCCGCACCGGGCCCGGCCGCACGACGCGCTGCCGGGTCTGGAAGTCCGGGAAGCCGGGAGGCACGAGCAGCGCCCTCGGCGCGATGCGGGTGACCGGCTCGCCCTCCTCGTCGGCCCGTCGCCTGGTCACGTAGGCCACGGCGTTCTGGTAGCCGGTGAAGCGCGACTCCGTCACCTCGATCGAGCGCAGCCACTTCACGTGGGCCATGCCGTACCAGCCGGGCACCACGAGCCGCACCGGGAAGCCGTGCTGCGGCGGCAGCGGCGCACCGTTCATCTCGTAGGCGAGCAGCACGTCCTCACCGAGCGCCTCGGCCAGCGGCAGCCCGCGCTGGTAGTCCTGCTCGACGCCGCGCTCCACACCGTGGTCGGCTCCGGTGAACACCACGTCCACCGCGGACTCGCCGAGCCCGGCCTCGGCGAGCACGTCGCGCAGCGGGACGCCGGTCCAGTCCGCGGTGCCGACGGCCTCGACGAGCCACGGCTGGCTCACCGGCCGGGGCCGCAGCGCCGCCCTGCCGTTGCCAGCGCACTCCATCGTGACCCGCACGGTGCGAGAGGGGCGGGCGCGCAGGTCGGCGAGCGAGAGCGTGAGCGCGGTACCGGTGCTGCCGCCGACGGTGAGCCGCCAGCTCTGCGCGTCGACGACCGGGATGTCGTAGTGGACGAGCACGTAGTGCAGTCCCGCGGGCGTCACGTCGTGGACCAGCGCCTCCAGCGGCAGACCGTGGTTGCGGGTGGCCAGCGCGAGCTCGGCCAGTGTGACGCCCTCGTCCTCACGCGCGAGGCGGGCCGGCAGGCTGATGTCGGAGAGCCGCGGGTCCATGCGGTCAGGATGCTCGGCCGTCAGGCCGCGCACGAGGGCCCAGAGACCCTAGAGCACGTGGGAGGACGGGACCGCCCACGTGTCGCACGTGGCGACCGTGCCGTCGTCGAAGCCCGCTCGCGCCCACCGGAGCTGGGTCTCGCTGCTGCCGTGGGTGTCGCTGTCGACCCAGTTGCGGAAGTCGTTCACCGCGGCCTCGGCGTCGGCGGCGCTGATGGAGCCGCGGCCGGAGGCGCTCGCGAGGAACAGCCCCGCGAAGCAGTTGGCCTGCAGCTCCACGCGGCGGTGCAGCTCGTGGTCCTGCGGACTGTCCCGCTCGTAGGAGCCGAGCTCGCGGTTGGCCATGTCCAGGATTCCGCTGAGCCGCTGCACGTGGTGCCCGTACTCGTGGGCGACGGTGGCCAGGTGCGCCTCGGTCGACGGGCCGAGCGAGGCGAGCACCCGGTCGTGCGGCAGGTAGATGGTGTCGTCGAGGTGGCAGTAGAGCCCCGTCGCCTCGGTGGCGGGCGGCAGCGCGCCGCAGCGGGTCGACGGGTCGTCGTCGAGCCGCACGGAGACGCCGGAGACCGTCGCGCCCACCTCGGCCAGCACGGGCGTCCAGGCCTGTTCCAGGCAGCGGATCTCGGCGTCGTAGTAGTCCTGCAGCGCCGAGGGGTCCAGGCCGAGCTCCGGCAACGAGCACGCGACGGACGGCAGCGGGACGGACAGGGTGAGCAGCGCGTTGTCCCGTGGGTCCGGTGCGGCGTCGGCACCGGGCCGGTCCGCGGCTCCCACGGCGCCGGGCCGGGTCTGGATCGCGGCGACCACGGCCACGAGGACACAGGCGAACAGGGAGCACACCACGAGCGGCAGCGCCCGTCGCCAGCGCGGAGGACGCCGCCGCGCCGGTTCCGCGGGAGGCTCCTGCCGGTCCCACCGCGACAGGGGCAGATCCTCGATCAGGGGAGCCGACGCGCGGCGCGGCACGGCGGAGTCCCGGTCAGCAACCCCCACGACAGACCTCTGCTCGGTATCCGACAACTTGGACAAAGAATCATTGCGGCAGAGGCGACCAAGGTCACGCGACGTTGCCGTACCGTGATCTTGGTCGCCTCCGTGTGGGTTCAGAGTGAACCGCGCCGCCAGGGGCCGGTGATGGCGAACGTGATCCCGGGGTTCTGCGCGTTGACGAAGAGCCAGTTGCCCCGCTTCGGCTCGAACGTCGAGCCGCACCACTCCGAACCCGAGTAGTCGCCGGGCTCCACGGACTTGCCCTCGACCCCGCCGTCGGGGATCACGATCCGGTTGAGGGCGAACGGGAAGATCTCGCCGTCGGTGGTGAGCCCGTGCAGGTACTCGCCCTCGTCGCCGTCCTCGCACAGCACGATGCCGCCGCGCGGGCTGACGCAGATGTTGTCGGGGTTGTTCAGCACCGTCGCGTCGGGCGAGGCGAACAGGATGCGCAGCCTGCCCCGCATCGGGGCGTACTCGAACACCTGGCCCTGTCCGCTCGGGCCGCCGCTGGTCGAGACGATGTACACGCGGTCGTTGCCCCACCACGCGCCCTCGAGCCTGCGGAACACGGCCGCACCCAGCGCGGCGCCCTGTTCCGCGGGCCGGGTCTCACCCGGCGCGTAGTCGGGGTTGGGCACGGTGACCCACGACGTGCGGTAGGTGGTGCCCGTGCCGTCCTCGTAGGTCGAGTACGAACCGCCCTCGTCGGTCTCGATCACGAGCATCTGCAGCGTGCCGCCCGCCTCCATCCGGCCCCGCTTGCGCGGCAGGAACCGGTAGAAGCCCGACGGGGTGGCGTCCTCGGTGAGGTAGACGATGCCGGTGGTCGGGTCGACGGCGACGGCCTCGTGGCTGAACCGGCCCATCGCCTTCAGCGGCGTCGCGTCGCCCAAGCGGTCGAACGGCACCTCGAAGACATAGCCGTGCCGGGTGCCGTCCGGGCCGACCTCGCTGGTCTCCTCGCAGGTCAGCCACGTGCCCCACGGCGTGGGACCGCCCGCGCAGTTGCGGATGGTGCCCGACAGGCTCGCCCACGACTCGAGGAACTCGCCGCGCTCGGGGTCGAACACCAGGTTGGTGGTGCCGCCCGTGGCGGCCGGGTCGTAGGCGGGCTCGGTGAACGCTCCGGTGTAGCCGCCCTGCTCGTGGTTGCGGACCAGGGCGATCCTGCCGTCGCGACGGCGGAACGCGGCCATACCGTCGTGCGCGCCGGGGGTCGGGACGCCGTCGGACATGACGTCACCCGTCCAGCCGTAGCTGACGTACTCGAAACCCCTGGGCAGCGCGAGCAGGGGCAGTCCGGTCGTCTGGTCCCTGACCGGCGAGAGCGGGCCGTAGTCGGGACTGGCGGGGCGCTTGGTCAGAGGTGCGGCACCGGCCGTGCGGGCGCCGAGCGCCTCGAGCGGGCCGAGTGCGGCGAGGCTCGCGGTGGCGGCCACGCCCGCGCGGAAGAAGCCCCTCCGGTCGAGGCCTCCGGTGGGTGCGGTGTCGGTCACGGGTTACCTCCCGTATTCGGGTACGAGAGGGACGCTAACCAGCGGATTTGTCCGTTCCGCCGAGTCCGGGCAGCCGCGTGACGAACCGGCGGTGAACCTTCGCCGACGGATCCAGCGGCGGGCGCGCGGGAAGCCCCGGGGGGAGTCTTCCCGGGTTCCCCGGAGCCCTCGCCTCGCGCGTCGGGTCGCCGCCGCGGGAGGTCCGCGACGGCGACCCGGCTCACGGTCAGGGCAGCTGGACCGACTGGCTCTGGCAGTAACCGCTGTCCTCGTAGCGGACTCCGGTGTAGTACTTGCCCGCCTTGGGCAGCCTGCCCGAGATGAGGATGGAGACGCCGTCGTTGACACCGCCGACGGTCGTGATGATCGGGTCCACCCCGAACTGGACGTCCTCGTTCACCTCGACACCGAACTCGTGGCCCCCGTCTCCGGTGACCCGTGCCACGCCGGTGAACGTGCCGTCCGCGTTCATGGCGGGTGGATACACCTCGATGGTGCCCAGGTTCTTGGCCTCACAGGTGACCGCACGCGGCGTCCCGTCGGCGGCAGTGTCGGCGGTGTCGGCGGCGGCGGGCACACCGGACATGGTCGTCACGGCGAGCACGGCCGCCGCAGAACAAGTGATGCGTGTTCGGCTACGCACTGTCAATCCCCCTTGGTCGACTGGATCTTGGTGAAACGTGACCGTAGGGACGCGCCACGGCAGCCAGGTGGCAACCAGGTGGCACCACGAGGGTGCGAGAGAACCGCGAGAACACGGATCGACTAGTCCGCTGACATTCTCGCTGGTACGAGACTTTCCGGTGGGCGCAGCAGGGTTCGAACCTGCGACCCCCTGCTTGTAAGGCAGGTGCTCTTCCGCTGAGCTATGCGCCCCGACGGCGGCGTCCCTGACCGGGACGCCGCCCGCGTGGATCAGGCGAGTTCGGAGACCGCCTTCTTCCACGACTGCTGGTCACGAGCCTCGCCGGGCTGGTTGACCTCGGCGAAGCGCACGACGCCCTCCTTGTCGATCAGGAAGGTGCCGCGGACCGCGAGACCGGCCTTGTCGTTGAAGACGCCGTAGGCCTGCGCGACCTCGCCGTGGGGCCAGAAGTCCGACAGCAGCGGGAACTGGTAACCCTGCTGCTCTGCCCACGCCTTGAGCGAGAACGGCGTGTCCACCGAGACACCGAGGACCTGGACGCCCTCGTTGTCGTACTCGGCGAACTCGTCCCTGAGCTGGCACAGCTCGCCCTGGCAGATGCCACTGAACGCGAACGGGTAGAAGACAAGCAGAACAGGCTTGTCCCCCCGGAACGACGACAGCGTGACTTCCTGCTTGTTGTAGTCGTTGAGCGTGAAGTCCGGGGCTTGCGAACCGACCTCGACCGCCATACCGAGTGTTTCCTCTCCCGTAGGTCGTCCGGCGAAAAACCGTGTGTGCAGGACAACCCTATCGTGGGCGCAGGCCCGTCACATGGGCCAGTGTCGTCGCTACCGGCGTGATTTCGACCTCGGTACCAGCCTGGTCGCCGCCCACGCCTCACTGAGGCTGAGATTCGACGTCTGGGACAACCCCACGGTCGGTACAGCCTCGGCGATATCGCTCGGCTCGACGTGACCGGGCTGACCGGTCTTGGGAGTCAGGACCCAGATGATGCCGTTCTCGTCGAGCGGCGCCCTGGCATCGACCAGGGCGTCTCCGAGATCCCCATCACCGTCGCGCCACCACAGCAGCACCACATCGATGACCTCGTCGGCATCCTCGTCGAGCAGGTCCGCACCGGTGTGCTCCTCGAGGGCCGTCCGGACGTCTTCGTCGACGTCCTCGTCCCAGCCGACCTCCTGGACCACCATGTCCGGCTTGATCCCAAGCCTCTCGGCGACGCTGCGCTGATCAGCGTCTCCCGCGGCGACCACGACCTCACTCCTCCAACTACAACTCGGTGCGGGACGTCACCCGAATATGACGACGACCCGCACGCTTCGTACACAGATGGGCTTAGCGAACACGGCCGGGGCGCACGACGCAACCGTCCACACCGGATCGCTGGCAACTCGTGTCCCGGAGCGTAGGTGCGCGAGCCGTCGAAAGCGAGTGGAAACACGTTGCTCACACCGCCGCGACGTCCCCCTTCCGAGGGCACTCAACTAGGGTGGGAGAGAAGCTCCAACTGGGGCTTCAACAGGCCAAACACGGCGTAGCCCGCCGGTGCAACGTTACCGCTGAGTAGCGGTGACGTGAGCCGCAGATGCGACGACGATGGGCTGGAAGAAGCACACAACACGAAGCGACAAACGGCGAGGAGATCCCTTGGCCCCCCAGAACGACAAGGCCGAGCAGGGCGCACTGGAAGGCACAGTCGGCGTCCCCGGTCAGGGAGCCCCGGCGCGGGTCCGCGTCATCCGTGACGGACTGGCGGCGCACCTGCCCGACATCGACCCCGAGGAGACGGCCGAGTGGCTCGACTCCTTCGACGCGGCGCTGGCGAGGGGTGGTCAGCAGCGCGCGAGGTATCTGATGCTGCGGGTGCTGGAGCGCGCCCGGGAACGCAACGTGGGCGTGCCGCCACTGACCGCGACGGACTACGTCAACACGATCCCCACGGAGAACGAGCCGTGGTTCCCGGGTGACGAGGAGATCGAGCGGCGCTACCGGGCCTACATCCGGTGGAACGCGGCGATCATGGTGCACCGGGCGCAGCGTCCCGGCGTCGGCGTGGGCGGGCACATCTCCACCTACGCCTCCTCGGCCGCGCTCTACGAGGTCGGCTTCAACCACTTCTTCCGGGGCAAGGACCACTCCGGCGGTGGCGACCAGATCTTCATCCAGGGTCACGCCTCCCCCGGTGTCTACGCGCGCGCGTTCCTCGAGGGCAGGCTCACCGCCGACCAGCTGGACGGGTTCCGGCAGGAGTACTCGCACGCCGGTGAGGGTGGCGGGCTGCCGTCGTACCCGCACCCGCGGCTGATGCAGGACTTCTGGGAGTACCCCACCGTCTCGATGGGCATCGGCCCGATGAACGCGATCTACCAGGCGCGGTTCAACCGCTACCTGCGCGACCGCGGCATCAAGGACACGAGCGACCAGCACGTCTGGGCGTTCCTCGGCGACGGCGAGATGGACGAGCCGGAGTCGCGCGGGCTGATCCACGTCGCCTCCGGCGAGGGCCTGGACAACCTGACCTTCGTGATCAACTGCAACCTGCAGCGGCTCGACGGTCCGGTGCGCGGCAACGGCAAGATCATCCAGGAGCTCGAGGCCTACTTCCGGGGCGCGGGCTGGAACGTGATCAAGGTCATCTGGGGCCGCGAGTGGGACTCGCTGCTGCACGGCGACCGCGACGGCGCGCTCGTCAACCTGATGAACACCACGCCCGACGGCGACTTCCAGACCTACAAGGCCAACGACGGCGCGTACGTCCGCGAGCACTTCTTCGGCCGTGACCCGCGCACGAAGGACCTGGTTAAGGACCTCACCGACGCCGACATCTGGAACCTCAAGCGCGGCGGCCACGACTACCGCAAGGTCTACGCGGCGTACAAGGCCGCGCTGGAGCACAACGGCAGGCCGACCGTGATCCTCGCCCACACCATCAAGGGCTACGGTCTCGGTCCGGCGTTCGAGGGCCGCAACGCCACGCACCAGATGAAGAAGCTGACGATCGACGACCTCAAGCTGTTCCGCGATGCCCAGCGCATCCCGATCAGCGACGAGGAGCTCGACAAGAACCCGAAGCTCCCGCCGTACTACCACCCCGGCAAGGACTCCGAGGAGATCCAGTACCTGCTCGGCCGCCGCACGGCGCTGGGCGGGTACCTGCCGGAGCGGCGCAGCGCGCGGGCCAAGCCGCTGGTGCTGCCGGGCGACAAGGTCTACGAGTCGATCCGCAAGGGCTCGGGCAAGCAGGAGGTCGCCACCACGATGGCGTTCGTCCGCCTGGTGCGCGAGCTGGCCAAGGACTCCGAGATCGGCAGCCGGATCGTGCCGATCATCCCGGACGAGGCCCGCACCTTCGGGCTCGACTCGATGTTCCCGACGGCCAAGATCTACAACCCGCACGGCCAGAGCTACACCTCGGTCGACGCTCAGCTGATGCTGGCCTACAAGGAGTCCGAGCAGGGCCAGCTCCTGCACGAGGGCATCAACGAGGCGGGCTCGACGGCGTCGTTCACCGCGGTGGGCACCTCGTACGCCACGCACGGCGAGCCGATGATCCCGATCTACATCTTCTACTCGATGTTCGGGTTCCAGCGGACCGGCGACGGCCTGTACGCGGCGGCCGACCAGATGGCGCGCGGCTTCGTGCTGGGCGCCACCGCGGGCCGCACCACGCTCACCGGCGAGGGCCTGCAGCACGCCGACGGGCACTCGCTGCTGCTCGCGGCCACCAACCCGGCCGCGGTGGCCTACGACCCGTCGTGGTCGTTCGAGATCGCCCACATCGTGCGCGACGGTCTCCGCCGGATGTACGGCGAGACCGGGCCGGACGGCAACGGCGAGAACATCTTCTACTACGTGACCATCTACAACGAGCCGTACCAGCAGCCGGCCGAGCCGGAGAACCTCGATGTGGACGGCCTGTTGAAGGGTCTCTACCGCTACGCCGAGGCCCCGCAGGGCGAGGGCCCCGAGGCCCAGATCCTGGTCTCGGGCGTCACGATGCCGGACGCGCTCAAGGCACAGCAGCTGCTCCTGGAGGAGTGGGGCGTGCGGGCCGCGGTGTGGTCGGCGACGTCGTGGACCGAGCTGCGGCGCGAGGCCGTCGACGTGGACAGGGACAACTTCCTGTACCCGGGCGACACCCCGCGCGTGCCGTACGTGACCTCCGCGCTGAAGGACGCCACCGGCCCGGTCGTGGCCGTGTCGGACTGGATGCGCGCGGTTCCGGACCTGATCCGGCCGTGGGTCCCCGGCGACATGCTCACGCTGGGCACCGACGGGTTCGGCTTCTCCGACACCCGTCCTGCCGCGCGCAGGCACTTCCTCGTCGACGCCCAGTCGATCGCGGTCGGCGTGCTGACGACGCTCGCCCGCCGTGGCGAGATCGACCAGGCGAAGGTCGTCGAGGCGGCGCAGAAGTACCAGATCGACGACGTCAGCGCGGCAGGTCCGCAGACGTCGGACTCGGGCGTGGCCTGAGCGAACGGCACCACCAGCACGACGACCCGTCACCGGCCCCGCGCCGGTGGCGGGTCGTTCGTCTTTCCAGCGAGAGGAGCGCATCGTGACCAAGCGCAGGCTGCCGAGGCCCGCGGAGCTCGCCCAGGTGCTGCGGCCGAAACCGGTGGTCCTCAACCCGACCGACCGGCGGCTCGGGGCCGCGCACACGATCGCCGACCTGCGCACGATCGCGAGGAAACGGACGCCGAGGGCCGTGTTCGACTACACCGACGGGGCGGCGGAGCTGGAGGACAGTCTGCGCAGGGCGCGCCAGGCGTTCCGCGGCGTCGAGTTCCATCCCAACGTCCTGCGCGGCGTGTCCGATGTAGACACCAGCGTAGAGGTGCTCGGCGCACGCTCGGAGCTGCCGTTCGCGCTGGCCCCTACCGGGTTCACGCGCATGATGCACCACGAGGGCGAGTCTGCGGTCGCGCGCGTGGCCGAGCGCGCCGGCATCCCGTACACGCTGTCCACGATGGGCACCACGTCGATCGAGGCCGTCGCCCAGGCCGCCCCCGGCGCTCGGAGGTGGTTCCAGCTCTACGTGTGGCGCGACCACGCCGCCGGTGCCGACCTCATGCGCAGGGCGTGGGAATCCGGTTACGACACGTTGCAGCTGACGGTGGACACGCCGGTGGGTGGCGCGCGGATGCGGGATGTGCGAAACGGTCTCACGATTCCGCCCGCCCTGACGCTGCGGACGTTCCTCGACGGCGCCACACATCCGGCGTGGTGGTTCAACCTGCTCACCACGGAGCCGTTGCAGTTCGCCTCGCTGAGCCAGTGGAGCGGCACGGCGGCCGAGCTCATCAACGCGATGTTCGACCCGACGCTGTCCTACGACGATCTGGCGTGGGTGCGCGAGAGCTGGCCCGGCACGCTCGTCGTGAAGGGCATACAGAATCCCGCCGACGCCAGGGACGTGGTGCGGGCGGGAGCCGATGCGGTGGTGCTGTCCAATCACGGCGGACGGCAGCTCGACCGCGCGCCGACACCGCTGGAGCTGCTGCCCGCGACGCTGGACGCCGTGGCGGGCGAGGCCGAGGTGTGGGTCGACACCGGCATCCTCTCGGGCGGCGACGTCGTGGCGGCCACGGCGATGGGCGCCGGCCTGTGCCTCGTCGGCAGGGCCTACCTCTACGGGCTCATGGCGGGCGGCGAGCGGGGCGTGCAGCGAGCGGTCGACATTCTGCGCGCGGAAATCGTGCGCACGCTGCAGTTGCTCGGCGTCCGCACCATCGGCGCGCTCACGCCGAGCCACGCCACCCTGCGCTGACCCGGGGAAAGGGGCCCACGAAAGGGTGAGTGCACTGGCGTTCGATGATCCACAAGGTCCATAGTGGAATCACCGGTGGGGACCGGGGAGACGAGACCGCCCGACGCAGCGAAAACCGCAGCGCGTCGGGCGGTCTCGTATTTAGGGCCTCGAACGCCGGGGACGTAGTATCGCAACACGATGGCAACCCCGAAGCGGCAGCGCCTGTCCGCGAAAACCCTGCGCGAACTCGAACGAGCCTCCGGTCGCCTCGCCAAGGCGAGCGTCGCGGCCATGGAGGAACGCCTGCCGTGGTTCGGGCGGATGCCCGCCGACCAGCGTGCCAGCGTCCTGTTGATCACCCAGACCGGAGCGGCGGGCTTCGTCAGGTGGCTGCGCGACTCCAAGGAGGCGCTCAAGCTCACCACCGAGGCGTTCCGCGCCGCGCCCCGCGAGCTGTCCCGCTGGATCAGCCTGCGGCAGACGGTGGGGCTCGTCCGGCTGGCGATCGAGGTCTTCGAGGAGCAGCTGCCCGAGTTCGCCGCCGACGACGATGAGCGCGCCGCGCTCATCGAGGGCATCCTGCGCTACGGCCGTGAGGTCGCCTTCGCCGCGGCCAACTCCTACGCGGCCGCCGCCGAGGCCAGGGGCGCGTGGGACGCGCGGCTCGAGGCGCTCGTCGTGGACGGCGTGGTGCGTGGCGACGCCGAGGAGTCGGTGCTGTCCCGGGCGGCGGCGCTGGGCTGGGACCCGGCCTCCGACGTCACCGTGCTCGTCGGCAACCCGCCCTCGGACGATCCGCCGACGGTCGTGTTCGAGGTCCGCAGCAGGGCGGCGAGGGCGGCCCGCCCGGTGCTGCTCGGCGTGCAGGGCTCACGGCTCGTCGTGCTGGTGGCCGGGCCCACCGGCGGCAGCGCGAAGGACCGCGCGATCCTGACCTCGTTGTCGACGGCGTTCGCGGAGGGACCCGTGGTGGCAGGACCCACGGTGGCGGGTCTCGCCGAGGCACACCACAGCGCCGTCGAGGCCCTGTCCGGGCTGCGCGCCGTGGTCGGCTGGCCGTCTGCGCCCCGGCCGACGCGCTCGGCCGACCTGCTGCCCGAGCGCGCCCTCGCCGGCGACGCGGAGGCCGAGCGGCAGCTGATCGAACTCATCGCGCGCCCGCTGGAGGACGCGGGTCCCGCGTTGCTGGAGACCATCGAGACGTACCTGGAGAGCGGCGGCGTGCTGGAGACGTGCGCGCGGCAGCTGTTCGTGCACTCGAACACCGTGCGCTACCGGCTGCGCAAGGCCGCCGAGCTCACCGGCCGCAACGCGGGCGACCCCCGCGACGCGGTCGTGCTGCGGACCGCGCTGACGGTCGGCAGGCTCGCCCGCGCCCGCGGCCTGTGGTGACACCAGTCACAAACAAACTGCTCGAACCCGACAATATCGCCACGTCGACGCCGGGTCGGTAAGCAGGAGCTTTGTAGGCTCCCCACAACGTCACGGGACGTACTTGGTCACCGGCCAGGATTCCCCGCGACCACCCTGTACGTGTTCCCTTAGAGAGGTGATGGCACTTCTCTGCCCCGGACAGGGGTCGCAGGCCCCCGGAATGCTCACTCCCTGGCTCGAACTCGGCGGCACGCGCGACCGCATCGGGCAGTGGTCCGAGCGCGCCGGACTCGATCTGCTCCGGCTCGGCACTGAGGCCGACGCCGAGGAGATCCAGGACACCGCCATCACGCAGCCGCTGATCGTGGCACTGTCGCTGCTGGCCGCCGAGCACCTGCCGGAGAGCGTCCCCGCCGACGCGCCGGTCGCGGGCCACTCCGTCGGCGAGCTCGCCGCGGCCGCGATCGCCGGGGTGCTCTCGCCGGCGGAGGCCGTCGCGCTGGCCGCCGTCCGCGGCGCCGAGATGGCCAAGGCGTGCGCGATCGAGCCCTCCAGCATGGCCGCCGTGATGCTGGGCGAGCCGGAGCGGGTCGTCGCGTGGCTGCACGAGCAGGGACTCGAGGCCGCCAACCAGAACGGGGCGGGCCAGATCGTCGCCTCCGGCTCCGCCGCGCAGATCGAGCAGATCGCCGCCGAGCCGCTGGAGGGCACCAAGGTGCGCCCGCTGAAGGTCGCGGGCGCGTTCCACACGAAGTACATGGCACCCGCCGAGGACGCCGTCCGGGCCGCGGCCGCGGCGATCACGCCGGCCGACCCGGTGCGCCCGCTGCTGTCCAACGCCGACGGCGCCGTGGTGACGAGCGGCTCCGAGTACCTGGAGCGCCTGGTCAAGCAGGTGACCCGGCCGGTGCGCTGGGACCTGACGATGCGCGAGCTCGCCTCGCTCGGGGTCACGAGCACCGTCGAGCTGCCGCCGGCCGGAACACTGACGGGCCTGGTGAAGCGCGAGCTCAAGGGCACCGTCACCTCGTTCGTCGCGCTCAAGACCCCCGCGAACCTGGAGGACGTCAAATGACGGGTGACCGGCCCGCGTTGCAGCTGCGGCAGGGCCCCGCCGCCACCCGGATCCTCGGCGTCGGCAGCACCCAGCCGGACCGCGTCGTCACCAACGACGACCTGTCCGAGGTGATGGACACCAACGACCAGTGGATCCGCGAGCGCGTCGGCATCATCGAGCGCCGGTTCGCCGACAAGGACGAGCTGCTGGTCGACATGGCCGTCACGGCGGGAGCCAAGGCGCTCGCCGACGCGGGCACCGATCCGTCCGAAGTGGACACGGTGATCGTGCCCAACTGCACGATGCCCGCTCCCATCCCCAACGCGGCGGGACAGGTCGCCGACCGCATCGGCATCAAGGCCGCGGGCGCGTTCGACCTCAACGCCGCGTGCGCGGGCTTCTGCTACGGCCTCGGCGTGGCGTCGGACCTGATCCGCGCGGGCTCGGCCGGCAAGGTGCTGGTGATCGGCGCCGAGAAGCTCACCGACGTCGTGGACCCGCAGGACCGCTCCACCGCGATCATCTTCGCCGACGGAGCGGGCGCGGCACTGGTAGGCCCGTCCGAGCAGCCCGGCATCGGCCCGGTCGCCTGGGGCAGCGCGGGCGACCTCGTCGACATGATCTACATGCGCGAGCACCGCTACCTGTTCCAGGAGGGGCAGGCCGTGTTCCGCTGGGCCACCACGCAGATCGCACCCATCGCCATGCGCGCCGTGGAACTGGCGGGCATCCAGCTGTCCGATGTGGACGTGCTGATTCCCCACCAGGCGAACCTGCGGATCGTGGAGGCCATCGCCAAGCGGCTGCGCGCGAAGGGCGCCAGGGAGGACCTGGTCGTCGCCGACGACATCCGCTACTCCGGCAACACCTCGTCGGCCTCGATCCCGATCGCGCTGGACCACATGCGCGCGGCGGGCACCGTGAAGTCCGGTGACGTGGTGCTCCTGGTCGGCTTCGGCGCCGGCCTCTCCTACGCGGGTCAGGTCATCGTCTGCCCGTGATTCACCCGGCTCCGGCGGACGTTAAGGTCCGTCGCAAGCACAAGTGCTTCGATTAGGAAGGAACCACCAAGTGGCAGACAAAGAAGAGATCCTGTCCGGACTCGCCGAGATCGTCGAAGAGGTCGCGGGCGTCGCGCAGGACGACGTGAGCACCGAGAAGTCCTTCGTCGACGACCTCGACATCGACTCGCTGTCCATGGTGGAGATCGCCGTGCAGGCCGAGGACAAGTTCGGTGTCAAGATCCCGGACGACGAGCTCGCGAACCTCAAGACCGTCGGTGACGCCGTCGACTACGTCGCGGCGAACTCCAAGTAACAACTCGGTTGGCTACCTCGGGGAGACTGCAATGAGCAACATCGACGTGGTGATCACCGGGCTCGGCGCCACCACGCCGCTCGGCGGGGACGTCACGTCCACCTGGGACGGCCTCCTCGCGGGCCGCAGTGGCGTCCGCGCCATCGAGGCGGACTGGGTCGAGCGCTTCGACCTCCCGGTGAAGATCGGCGCCAATCTCGCCGAGGAGCCGACGGAAACGATCCCGCGTGTGCAGGCGCGCAGGCTGGACCGCTGCGAGCAGGTCGCGCTGATCGCGGCGCGACAGGCCTGGGCGGATGCCGGCTTCGCGGAGCAGACGGACGAGCACACGGATGTCGAGCCGAACCGGCTCGGCGTCTCGATCGGCACCGGCATCGGCGGCCCCATGACGCTGCTGAACCAGGACGACCTGCTCGAAGAGCACGGGATCCGCAAGGTGTCGCCGCTGACGGTGCCGATGCTGATGCCGAACGGGCCCGCCGCGCACGTCGGGATCGACCTCAAGGCCCGTGCCGGGGTGCACTCGCCCGCGTCGGCGTGTGCCTCCGGTGCGGAAGGCATCGCCACGGGCGTCCAGATGATCCAGTCGGGCAGGGCCGACGTCGTGGTCGCGGGTGGCGCGGAAGCCTGCATCGCCCCGATCACCATCGCCGGCTTCGCGCAGGCCCGCACGGTCTCCACCCGCAACGACGACCCGCAGCACGCGTCGAGGCCGTTCGATACGGCACGCGACGGCTTCGTGCTCGGTGAGGGTGCCGGCGCCGTGGTGCTGGAGCGGGCGGACCGGGCGGCGGCCCGCGGCGCCCGGATCTACGCGCGGCTCGGTGGCTTCGGCATCACCTCGGACGCCTACCACATCACGGGCAACCACCCCGAGGGAATCGGTCAGATCGCGGCGATGCACCACGCGATCCAGATGGCGGGCCTGACCCCCGGCGACATCGGCCACGTGAACGCGCACGCGACCTCCACGGTCGTCGGCGATGTCGGCGAGGCGGCGGCGATCCGCAAGGCGATCGGCGAGCACCCGGTCGTCACGGCTCCCAAGAGCGCGCTCGGTCACCTCGTCGGCGGTGCCGGTGCGGTGGAAGGGATCCTGACGATCCTGGCGATCTACCACGGCCTGGTCCCGGCAACGCTCAACCTCGAGAACCTCGACCCGAAGGTCGACCTCGACGTCGTGGCGGGCGAGGCACGCAAGGTCGAGCTGAACGCCGCGATCAGCAACTCGTTCGGTTTCGGCGGGCACAACACGGCTCTGCTGTTCACCGCAGCCTGAGCGAACAGGCTCACCGAAGGCCCGGGGTCCGCGTGACCCCGGGCTTTCGTGTGCTCAGCAGGCTTCGCGCTCCGGGATGGTGCCCGTGGTGACGGCATCGATCTTCCACTCGCCGCCGACCTGCGTGAGCGGGAAGGCGAGGCGCCAGATGATGCACGGCTCCTGAAGGTCGGGCGGGCCGTCCGAGGCGTCCTGCGTGCTCGTGAAGCCGATCAGCGCCGTGAGGGTGTTCTCCGGCGCCGCCTCCAGCCGGAAGACGCGGATGCTGCCGTCCCTGGTGGTCTGGTAGTTCTTCTGCCATTCCTTGCGGGGCTGGGCCTGGACTCGTTCGGCCACGACCGTGTTGGACCACCGGTCGTAGTCGCCAGCGTTGATGGAGTCGAAGTGCCGCTGCAGCAGGTCACGCACCGGCTCGGCCTCGGGGTGCGCCGCGGCGTCGCTGGCCAGCTCCACCGTGGGCGGGCCGGGCTGCTGCTGCGGCCGCAACGGCGGCGGCGCGGGATCATTCGCCACCGCGGGCTCCGCGGTGCTGGGAGTTTGGTAGAGCTCCCTGGCCAGCAGGCCGCCTCCGACCGTCAACGACACCACCACGATGAGCACGGGCACGAGCCAGCGCGGGCGGGCAGGAACGACGGAAGGCACCCGGCAAGGGTAACCAGCTGGTTCAGCCCACCTGGTGCAACCACGTCACGGGCGCGCCGTCACCCGCGTGGCGGAACGGTTCGAGGGCTTCGTCCCAGCTCGCGCCGAGCAGTTCGTCCAGTTTGTGCGCGAGCTGCTCCCCCGCCCTGTTCCGGGACACGAGGCTGCGCAACTGGTCCTCACCGACGACGATGTCGCCGTTCGCGCTCGTGCGCGCATGCCAGATTCCGAGACCGGGCGCGTAACAGATGCGCTGCCCGTCGACGCCGGGGCTCGGCTCCTCGGTGACCTCGAACCGGACCATGGGCCAGGCTTTGAGGGCACCGGCGAGCTTGCCCGCCATGCCTGCGGGCGCGCGCCAGTCACACTCGGCACGGAGCTGCCCGGGGGCGGCAGGTTGTGCCGTCCACTGCAACTCGACCCGGACCCCGAGGGTGCCCGAGATCGCCCACTCGACGTGCGGACACACCGCAGACGGCGACGAGTGGACGTACACCACGCCACGAGTGCTCACTGCTGACCTCCGCTGCTCGACGAGGGGCGTCTTCCCCTACGACCTCGCGAGGTGACGGACGATCTCAGTGTCGTGACTGCTCCACTGGGTATTCTGCACTCAGCTCACCCATTTGACCACACGAGCACCAGAAATCACACCGGTCAGTGAGCATCGGGGCAAGGAGGGCAAGCACGCTGCCCGACCTGGAGCAGTCGCGCTCCCCCACCCGCCTTTCCTCAGGTCACGCAGGGGCCGCGCCGAACGCGGTCGTCGCCGCCACGACGTCGACGAGCCCGGCACCCTTGTCGAAGCTCGATGTGTACTGCCCCGCCTGCTCGTACGGGGCGCCGTCCACGAACTTGTGGGCGGTCGACTTGAGCACGTGCTCGATCTCCTCGGGCGTCGCGCCGGGCTTGGCCTGGAACAACTGCGCGACGATGCCGGCGATCTGCGGCGCCGCCATCGACGTGCCACTGATCACGTTGTAGGTGCCCAGATCCAGCGGGCCGGGGCCGTTCACCGGCTGCAAGCCGGTCGAGCAGATCGGCAGATAGGGCCTGCACGAGGACACGATGTTCTCGCCGGGAGCGGAGAGGTCGGGCCAGCTCTGCTGATCGCCTGCCGCGCCGCGCGAGGAGTACTCCGACACCGCGCCATCGCGCGTGCCCGTCCCCTGATCGTTGTACGAGGCGACCGACACGATGCCGGGGGTCGGGTCCTGGCCGGGCGGGTTGGACAGGTTCCCGGAGCCGTCGCCGCCGTCGTTGCCGTTGGCCCACACCGTCACGACGCCCTCCGCGGCCAGCGCGCGCTGGAGCTTGACGGTCGCCGAATTCGGGTCGAAGCCGCCGCCACCGCCCGGGCCGTAGGAGTTGTTGACCACCTTGATCGGCGGGCAGTCCTCAGCGGACACTCCCTCGCCGCACGGCGCGTCGTGGTTCTCCAGCACCCAGTTGAGCGCCGCGTCGCTGCCGAGGACCAGCAGCGCCGCACCGGTGGAGAGCGACACGATCTTCGAGCCCGGCGCCGAGCCACCCACGCGGGTCTCGCCGCCGAGGGTGAGGTCGTTGCCCGCCGCGATGCCGGTGACGTGCGTGCCGTGACCGCCGAGCGAGAGCGTGTCGGTGTCCACCGTGTTGGGGACCTTGGCGATGCAGCCGGTGTCGGTGCCCTGCAGGCACAGGCTCTTGAGGTTGGCGACGACCCTGCTCGTGCCGTCAGGTCCCCGGAACGCGGGGTGCGTGGGGTCGACGCCGGTGTCGATCACCGCGACGCTCACACCGCTGCCGTCGAGCGCACCGCCGTCGGCGCCGGTCAGTGTCTCCCGCGCCTCGGTGGAGCGGGTCGCGGCGGTGCCGCTGCTCGCGTGGACACGCAGCGGGTCGTTGTTCTCGACGTAGGCGACGCCCGGCGCGGAGCGCACCGCGGCCACCTCGTCGGCCGTCCCCGACGCCGCGACGACGCCGATGCGGGAGAAGCTCGTGATCGGCGTCAGTCCCGCGTCGCGCACGGCGGCCTCGGCCGCGGCGAGGTCGGTGCCGTGCACCAGTGCGGTCACCGGCGCGGCGCCGGATGCCGTCGAGAGCAGAGCTCCGAGCGTCTCCGACACGGGCGCAAGCGGTTGCGCCGACTGGGCGGGGGCGGCACCGGCGAGTATGAGGACCGCGGCTGACGCGGTGATCCACCAGGGGCGTCGGGAACGAGTCCAGCGCCGTGAGCGCATCTCAGCCTCCAAAACGGAGAGATCAACATTGACCTACTGTCGAGTAAGTACTCAACTAGGTGACGGCAATCACTGTCAATGACTACGTTCCGTGCACCCTGCCGCGCCCCGGCCCGGTAACTTGTCGCGCTAGCGTGTCAACGCGACGTACGGCTGCAGGGGAGGTCCGCGTGCGACTCGTCCGCTTCCCCCGGCAACCCGCACGGGTCTCCGAGGACATCCGCGCCGCACTCGCCTCGCTCGGCCGGGGCCGCAACATCGTCGGTGGCGTCGCACTCGCCGGCGTGCAACCGCCAGGCATGCCGAAAGCCGTCGACGCGGTACTGATCGTGCCGGGCGGCGTGCTGGTCGTGGTCGGCGTCGACCTGCCGGACCCGGCGATGCGGCTGGAGGCGCCGCTACAGGGCCGGTGGAAGTCCGACGGCTGGCCGCTGGTCAGCACCGACGACGCGGGCAACCCCGGCACCGCCGCCCTCGCACTGGCCGCGACGGTCGGCGAGCGCGTCCAGGCCGCCGCGCCCGGCGCCACGCTCGGCACCGTCATCGCGGTGGGCCCGTTCGTCGAGACCGTGGAGCAGCCGCCCGCCGACCTCGCCGGCTCGGTACGGGTCATCCACCCGACTCCCACGAGCATGCTCGCCGCCGCCGTGTCGCTCGCCGCCGCGGAGGAGCCGTTCACGGCGAGCCAGGTCCGCGCACTCGTGCAGGCACTCGAGCCGTCCACACCGGAACTGGACGACGACACGCTCGCCGCGGAAGGCTTCTCCACCGAGGAGCACCCGCTGGCACTGGCTCCACAGACCGTGCCGATCGACTACCCCTCGACCCCGGCCGCGATCCCCTCCCCCAAGCCCGTCACGGTCGCCGTCGCACCGGAACTGAACAGGCCGCCGCGGCCGGCTCCACTGCGCTCCCCCGCGCCGGCTCCGGCCCCGGCCGCACCGCCACCGTCGTTCACCACACCGCGGCGACCGCTGCGCTGGCGACCACTCGCCGCCGCGGGCGTCGCCGTGGCCGTCGTCGGCGCGGTGCTCGCGATCGTGCTCGCTCAGGGCGGTGACGACAGCGTCTCGCCGTCGGTCACGCCTGCCGCCGTGGCCACCGCGGCAGGCGTCGAGTTCACCGAACGCGCCGCGTCCGCCGCCGACGACTGCGCTCCGCACGCGGCGGGCGACCTGCAGGTCGCGCTCCAGGACCTCGGCTGCACCGGGATCCGCAGAGCCAGCTTCGACACCACGGCCGACGGCACCGCGATCGCGGTCTCCGTGGCCGCACTGGAGTTCTCCGACGAGGCCGCGGCACAGGACTTCCTCCGGCTCGCCGACACCCCCGGCAGCGGCACGATCATCGACCTGGCCACCGAGAACACGAGCTGGCCCGGCGCCGCGCCCTCGTTCGCCAACGCGGCCTACGCGGGCTCGCTCGACGGCAGCACGGTGCGCCTGGTGCTCACCTGCGTGCTCGACGGGCCGTCGCGCCCCGACGACCCCCGGCTCGCCGAGGCCGCCAAGGCCGCACTACAGCTGCCGGTCTGACCTGGTCACTCCATTTCGGACATCATTTCCGCTTTCGTCCACAGTGGAGCAAAGACGAGCTCGGCACGGTGGGTGATCTCACATTCATCGCCTCGTGAAACTCGCATCCCGGGCACCCCCAAGGGAAAACGCGTCAGGCGCTATCCTTGCTGCGAAGCAAGATTTCAGTACGGGGAGGTCCTCATGGCCAGGAGCACGGCGGTCGAGGTACTCGACGACATCAATGGAGAGCCCGCCGGGGAAACCGTGCGGTTCGCGTTGGACGGCGTCGAGTACGACATCGACCTCTCCGGCGACAACGCGGAAATCCTGCGCGAGACACTCGGCCGCTACGTCAGCGGCGGACGTCGGACCGGCGGCCGCAAGCGCATGCCCCGGGTGATCGCCGCCCCGGCGAAGTCGGCCAAGGCCTCGCCCGCAGGCACGCGAAAGTCGGCCGCCGCAAAGAAAACGGCTCCGAAAAAGGCCGCGGCCGTCACGAAGGCCACCCGCGGACGCACCGCGACGACCGCCGCGGCAAAAACCGCCAAGTCGACAAAGAAGGCCAAGTCCGCGGCCACGTCCACGGCGGCCAAGCCCGGTCGCAAGGCGGCGGGCACGAAGGCGGCTGCGAAGCCCGCCACCAAGGCCACACCGGCCCGCGGCACCGCGCCGAGCGCCCCCGCCAAGAGGGCCGCCGGGAAGACCGCAGCCGCTACGGGCGCCAAGACCGCGAAGGCCACACCGAAGACCACCGCCACGGCAACGACGAGGAAAACCGCCACGGGCTCGGGCGCCAAGACCGCCAAGGCTGCCCCGAAGGCCCCCGAAGCCTCGAGCGCCACAGCCGCACCGAAGACCGCCGCGGCTTCGAGCACGAAGGCTGCCCCGAAGACCACCGCCGCCAAGACCCCGAAGACCGCCAAGGCCGCTCCGAAGGCCGCCGCGCCCAAGAAGGCCGCGGCGAAGAAGCCCCGCGGTGCCGCGAGCGCGGCACCGATCCCGCAGGTCAGCTTCTCCGCCGCGGCCCGCTGAGCCGCGCCGGGCTCACAGCGCTTTGAGCTCCTCCACGATCTCGGCCACCGACGACTTCGCGTCGCCGAAGAGCATGGCCGTCTTCGGGTCGTAGAACAGGTCGTTGTCGATTCCGGCGAACCCGGAGCTCATCGAGCGCTTCAGCACGATCACCGAGCGGCTCGAGTTGACCGTCAGGATCGGCATCCCGTAGATCGGCGAACCGGGGTCGGTCTGTGCCGCCGGGTTGGTCACGTCGTTCGCGCCGATCACCAGCGCGACATCGGTCTGAGGGAACTGCGAGTTGCTCTCGTCCATCTCCTTGAGGCTCTCGTAGCGAACGTCGGCCTCGGCGAGCAGCACGTTCATGTGGCCCGGCATGCGCCCGGCCACCGGGTGGATCGCGTAGAGCACCTCGATGCCCTTGCCCTCCAACAGGTCGGCCATCTCGCGCACGGCGTGCTGCGCCTGCGCCACCGCCATGCCGTAGCCGGGCACGACCATGACCTTGCTGGCATAGGCCATCTGGATCGCGGCGTCGCCCGCGCTGGTGCTGCGCACCGGACGCTGCTCCTCCGAACCGGAGCCCGCCGTCACCGCGGTGCCGCCGCCGAACCCGCCCGCGACGATGGCCGGGATCGAGCGGTTCATCGCCTTGGCCATCAGGTTGGTGAGGATCGAGCCGGACGCGCCGACGATCATGCCTGCCACGATGAGCGCGGTGTTGTCGAGCGCGAGTCCCATCGCCGCGGCCGACAGTCCGGTGAAGGCGTTGAGCAGCGAGATCACCACGGGCATGTCGGCGCCGCCGATGGGCAGCACCACCATGACGCCCAGCGCGGCCGCCGCCAGCAGGACCCCGATGATCAGCAACTCGGAGTTCGCCCCCGAGGCGATCGCGACGGAGCACGCGAGCGCGACGAGCACCAGTACGACGTTGAGCGGCTGCTGCAGCCTGCCCACGGTGATCGGTCGCCCGGAGATCAGCTCCTGGAGCTTGCCGAACGCGATGTTGGAACCCCAGAACGACACCGAACCGACGATCGCGGCGAACAGCGAGGCGATGGCGACGTAGAGCGGTTCGTGCGCGTAGCCGTCGGTGGTGCGGAACTCGACCCAGGCGATCAGCGCGACCGCGCCACCGCCGACACCGTTGAACAACGCCACCATCTGCGGCATCGCGGTCATCTTCACCCTGCGGGCCGCGGGGACGCCGACCACGGTGCCGAGCACGAGGCCCAGCACGATCAGCCACCAGTTGCCCATGCCCGGCAGCAGCAGCGTCGCGATCACCGCGATTCCCATGCCGACGGCGGCGATCCAGTTCCCGCGCACCGCGGTGCGCGGTCCGGTCAGGCCCATGAGGCCGTAGATGAACAGTGCGAACGCGATGATGTAGAGGACGGAGACGAAGGTCGTCACTTCTCGACCTCCTTGGCGGCGTCCTGCTTGGGTTTCTCCTTGAACATCGCGAGCATGCGGTCGGTGACGAGGAATCCGCCGACGACGTTGATCGTGCCGAACGCGATGGCGATGACGAGCAGGATCTTGTTCAGCACGCCCTCGGCGCCCATGCCGAGCACGATCAGGCCGCCCAGCAGCACGATGCCGTGAATGGCGTTGGTGCCCGACATCAGTGGCGTGTGGAGCGTGTTGGGCACCTTCGAGATCACCGCGAACCCGACGAAACCGGCGAGCACCAGCACGGCGAGGCTTTCGACCAACATCAGTTCACCTCCTCGTCACGGCCGGCGACGCACGCGCCCGCCACCACCTCGTCGGAGAAGTCGACGGCGAGTCGGCCCTCACCGTCGACGATCAGCTCCAGCAGCTCGGTCAGGTTGCGCGCGTACAGCTCGCTCGCGTGCACGGGCATCTCGGCGGGCAGGTTGAGGGGCGAGCTGATCGTCACGTCGCCGACGACGATGTCCTCGCCAGGTTCGGTGAGCTCGCAGTTGCCGCCGGTCTCACCGGCCATGTCGACGATGACGCTGCCGGGCTTCATGCCGCGCACGGCCTCCGCGGTCACCAGCGTCGGCGCCTTGCGTCCCGGTACCAGCGCGGTGGTGATCACGACGTCGAATCCGCCGATGGCCTCGGTGAGCCGCCGCTGCTGGTCCGCGCGTTCCTCCTCGGTGAGCTCCCGCGCGTAACCGCCCTCGCCCGCCGCCGAGATGCCGAGGTCGAGCCACTGCGCGCCGACCGAGCGGACCTGCTCGGCCACCTCGGGCCGCACGTCGTAGCCCGTGGCCTGCGCACCGAGCCGCTTGGCCGTGGCCAGGGCCTGCAGCCCCGCGACCCCGACGCCGAGCACCAGTGCCTTGGCGGGCGGCACCGTGCCCGCGGCGGTGGTGAGCATGGGGAAGAACTTGGGCAGCCGCTGGGCCGCGAGCAGCACCGCGCGGTAGCCGGCGACGTTGGCCTGCGACGACAGCGCGTCCATGGCCTGCGCCCGCGAGATCCGCGGGATCGACTCGACGGCGAACGCCGTGACGCCTGCCTTCTGCATGGCGGCGACCTCGGCCTTATTGGTGAGCGGCGCGAGGAACCCGATCAGCACGGTCCCCGGTTTGAGCCGTTCGATGTCGGAGACGCTCGGCGGCACGACGGTGAGCACGATGTCGGCGCTCCACGCGTCGCCCGTCGTCGCGCCCGCCTCGGTGAACAGCCCGTCGGCGAGCTGGGCGCCCTCGCCCGCGCCCGGTTCGACGACGATCTTCAGCCCTCGTCTGGCGAGCCGCTCGATGAGCTTCGGTACCAACGCGACGCGGCGTTCACCCGGTTTGGTCTCCTTGACCACGCCGATCGTCAGCGGCGGTCCGGTCTGAGATTCGGTAGGCGATTCGGTCTCGGTCACCTTGGCGTCCTCTCGGGCCTGCGGTCCGGCGTGGTGACCATACTGGACGACAACGTAATCCAGATCACGTGACGAGTGTCGCAATCACCACAGTTTGGCATACAGTATGCACTATGTGGCCGGTTACGGTTGTGGTATGCACTCCACCGAAATCGAGCTGCGGACCGGCGGAAACGCCGTGGTCCACGACCTGACCAAGGACGCGGAACGATTCCTCACCGAGGCCGACGCCGGCGACGGCCTCCTGCACGTCTGGGTTCCGCACGCCACCGCGGGGCTCGCGATCCTGGAGACCGGCGCGGGCAGCGACGACGACCTGCTCGCCGCGCTCGACCACCTGCTCCCCCGCGACGACCGCTGGCGGCACCAGCACGGCAGCCGTGGTCACGGTCGTGACCACGTGCTGCCGGCCTTCCTACCGCCATACGCGAGCGTTCCCGTCCTCGGCGGCGTGCTCGCGCTGGGCACCTGGCAGTCGATCTGCCTGGTCGACACCAACATCGACAACGCCGTGCGCCGCCTGCGGTTCAGCTTCCTCGCCGGCTGAGCCCCGGCGGCGAGGCCACAGCACCACGACGAGCCCGGCGACGAGCATCGTCGCGAGCACCAGGACCCCGGTCCCGACGTCGGCGCTGTCGCCCGCGCCGACCAGCAGGCTCCGCAGGCCCTCCGCCGAGAACCGGAACGGAGTCCACGACCACAGCAGGTTCTGGTACGCCGGGTTCAGCATCTCGGGCACCTGACTCGCCACCGAGGGCGCGAGCAGGTAGAGCGGGCCGAGGATCGCCATGGCCCTGATGCCGAGCAGCCGCAGCAGTCCGCCCTGCAGCGCCGCGAACGCCGTCGCGGTGAGGAACACGAACCCGACGGTGTTCCAGCCGAGGTGCAGCGACGAGTCCCACAACGCGAGCAGGCCCACGAGGACACCACTCACCAGCACACCCGCGCCGAGCACCTGGGCGAGCCGTGCGAGCGGCGACGGCGTCCGGCCCGCCCGTAGCGAGAGCAGCGTCAGCACCGCCCCGGCGGCGAGCCCGCCGACCCACGCGAGCGCGCTGATGCCGAGCGGAGCGATCCGGCCTGCCACGCCGGTCTCGTGCAGGGTCTCGACGGCCACCTGAGGTACCGCCGCGCCGGGTGCGCTCTGGGCGAGCGCGCCCGTCACGGCCTGCCCGGCGCCGGTCAGGGCCTGCTGGGCGAGCTGCGTGCCAGCGGGGTTCACCGCGCCGGAGACCACCACGGTCGCGGCCGGTCCGGCCTGGCTCGCGGTGAGTTCGAGAACGCCGTAGACCTCCTTGTCCTCGAGCAGTTGCCTGCCCTCCGCAGGTGTCGTGACCCGCCAGGCGAGCGCCTCCCCGCCCTGGCCCGCGACCCGCACGGCCGCCTGACGCAGCGGCCCGTTCTCCGGCGCCGCGACGGCCACCGGCACATCCCTTGGCGCCGACGTGGTCTGCGCACCGAAGGTCAGAAACCCCAGCACCGTGGTGGCGACCGCGCCGACGAGCATCGCCAGCACGACGAGCGGCGCGACCGCGCGCCTCGGTGGATCAGCCATTCCGACCTCCAATTCTCGACACGTTGAATTAAGAGGAACGGTACGACCGAGCCTCCGAAAATGTCAACGCTTGTTGAAATAGGGGGCCGGTAGCGTGGTCCCGGTGAACGACGATCCGAACCGCCTCGTGCTGTGGGACATCGACCTGACGCTCATCGAGCTACCGGGAATCGGCGGGAGCTGGTACACCGAAGCCCTCGCCACCGCCGCCGGGATCGACCTCACCGAGATGCCGAAGTTCGCGGGCCGCACCGAACTCGCCATCACCAGCGAACTGCTCACCGCACACGGCGTCGAGCCGACCGGCGCACTCGTGCGGCACGTGTGGCGCGAGCTGATCTCGGCCTCGACGCGGTCGCGGCCGACGTTGAGCGAGCACGGGCGCGCGCTGCCGGGAGCCGCCGACGCGCTGACCGCGCTCGCCGCGCGGGACGGCGTCGTTCAGTCACTCGTCACCGGCAACCTGCCGGAGATCGCCGAGCACAAGCTCAGCGCGTTCGGGCTGCACGCCCACCTGGACTTCGAGATCGGCGGTTACGGCTCGTTCTCCGCGCACCGACCCGATCTCGTCGAGCGGGCCGTCGCGCTGGCGGAAGCCAAGCACGACACCCGGTTCGCGCCCGAGGCCGTGGTGGTGGTCGGCGACACCCCGCACGACGTCGAGTCGGCGCTGCGCCACGGCGCGATGGCCGTGGGCGTGGCCACGGGCTGGTTCGGCGGGGACGAGCTCCGCGAGAGCGGCGCACACCTCGTGCTGGACGATCTCTCCGACACCACGGCCGTACTGTCCGGGTTTCTGTCCTAAGAGGTCGGTGAGGCAGGGACGGTCGTGCGATCGCGCTCGGGAACCGACCGGAGGCTGCGCACGATCTCGACCAGCTCGTCGCGCGTGGGCGCGCCCGCGTAGCCCTGGTCGGCGTAGGCCACCGCGACCGGGTACTTGCCTCCGCCCGCCGGCTCGACCGCGAGCGCGGCCACGAGCGCCCGTTCCGGAACGCAGTCGCCGCCCGCCGCGGGCGTCACCTCCACGACCGTGATGCTCGCAGCGCGGCCGTCGCCCTGCCCGAAGGACACGGTCACCGGCTCGTCCTCACCGGTCTCGAGTGCGGGCGCGTCGCCGCCGTCCGGCGAGTAGGCGTAGCCGGCGAGACTCTCGGCGGTACTCCTCGCCGCGTCGGCGAGGCCGCTGCTCTCGACGGGCGTCACTCCCGCGCCGCCCTGGGAACTGCGGTCCTCGCACACTTCGTCGCCGGTGAACGCGCTGGCGGCGAGCGTGATGCCGGGGCCGGTGTCGTCGGCCTCCCAGCCGTGGATCACGCCCGGCTCGGGCGTCCACGACGGCGGCACGTCGTAGGCGTAGGCACCATCACCGCCCGGCACGGACTGCCAGCCCTCGACCACGGCGGGCACCACGACCTCGGGCCGCGGCGTGTACGGAGCCGCGGAGGCCGACGGCGGCGCCTCCTGCTCCGCGGAGTCGTCGGAGTCGTCGTTCGAGAGGCCGAAGGACAGACCGAGGCCGCTACCGAAGACGACCAGCGGCACGATGAACGCGAACGGGGCCTTCACGCGGCGCGGTCCCGGAGCGCGCTGGGGCCGCTGCGTGGGCTGCGTCTGCGGCGTCGGCTGCGTCTGCGGCGTGGGCCGGGTACGCGGAGCCTGCGGGGTCTCGAGCGACGACCGGATGTAGTCCGGTGTCGCGTCATTGGGGTCGGCGGGCTGGTAGCCGCCGATCCCCTTGAGCGCCGCACGGTCCTCGTAGCCCAACCGGCTCGACAGGTCGTCCGGTTTGCGGCGCCACCACCCCATGCGCGAAACCCTACCGCTTGGTCAGCGCGACCACGTGCTCCACGACGTCGTCGACGGCGATCTCGGAACGCTCGCCCGTGGCGCGGTCCTTGACCTCGACCACACCGTTGGCCAGGCCCCGGCCGACCACGAGGATCGTCGGGACGCCGACGAGTTCGGCGTCGGCGAACTTCACACCCGGCGACGCCTTGCGGTCGTCGAGCAGCACCCGCACGCCGCGCTCGGACAGCTGCGCCGCCAGGCGCTCCCCGCCCTCGGCCACGGACTCGTCCTTGCCCGCGATCACCACGTGCACGTCCGCGGGCGCGATGGACCGCGGCCACACGAGGCCGATCTCGTCGTGGTGCTGTTCGGCGATCGCGGCGACGAGGCGCGAGACGCCGATGCCGTAGGAGCCCATCGTGATCCGCACCGGCTTCGAGTCGGGGCCCAGCGCGTCCAGCTCGAAGACGTCGGCGTACTTGCGGCCGAGCTGGAAGATGTGGCCGATCTCGATGCCGCGCGCGGCGACCAGCGTGCCCTTCCCGTCGGGCGAGGCGTCGCCCTCGCGCACCTCGGCGGCCTCGATGGTGCCGTCCGGCGTGAAGTCGCGGCCGCACAGCAGGTCGACCACGTGGTGGTCGGCCTTGTCGGCGCCGGTGACCCACGCGGTGCCGTCGACGATGCGGGGGTCGACGAGGAACCGGACTCCGTTGGAGGCCAGCGCTCCCGGGCCGATGTAGCCCTTGACCAGGAAGGGGTTGGCGGCGAAGTCGGTGTCCTCGAGCAGGGCGACCTCGGCGGGCTCGAGCGAGGCCTCGAGGCGCTTCATGTCGACCTCGCGGTCGCCCGGCACACCGACGGCCAGCAGCTTCCAGTCCTTCTCGCCGGGCTGGCGGGTCTTCACGAGCACGTTCTTGAGCGTGTCCGCGGCGGTGAACGTGCGGCCGAGGTCGGCCGAGGCGTTCAGGTAGTCGACCAGTGTCTCGATGGTCGGAGTGCCCGGCGTGTAGTGCACCTGCGCCTCGGGCCTGCCCTCGAGCGGCTGCGCGGCGGGCGCGGTGGTGACGACGGCCTCGACGTTGGCGGCGTAGCCCGATCCGTTGCTGCGGACGTAGGTGTCCTCACCGGTCTCGGAGACCGCGAGGAACTCCTCCGACGCCGAACCGCCCATGGCGCCCGAGGTCGCCGACACGACGACGTAGTCGAGGCCGAGGCGGTCGAAGATCTTGATGTAGGCGGCGCGGTGCAGCTGGTACGACCGCTCGAGACCCTCGTCGTCGAGGTCGAAGGAGTACGAGTCCTTCATGACGAACTCGCGGCCGCGCAGGATGCCCGCGCGGGGCCGGGCCTCGTCCCGGTACTTCGTCTGCACTTGGTACAGCATGACCGGGTAGTCCTTGTAGGAGCTGTACTCGCCCTTCACCGTGAGCGCGAACAGTTCCTCGTGTGTCGGGCCGAGCAGGTAGTCGACACCCTTGCGGTCCTGGAGCCGGAACAGCAGCGGGCCGTACTCGGACCACCGGCCGGTCGCCTCGTAGGGCTCCTTCGGCAGCAGCGCGGGGAACTGGATCTCCTGCGCGCCGATCGCGTCCATCTCCTCGCGGACCACCGTCTCGATGTTGCGCAGCACGCGCAGTCCGAGCGGGAGCCAGGAGTAACCGCCCGGGGCCACCCTGCGGACGTAGCCCGCCCGAACCAGCAGCTTGTGGCTGGGTACCTCGGCATCCGCCGGGTCCTCACGCAGCGTGCGCAGGAACAGCGACGACATCCTGGTGATCGGGGTGTTCACGGTGTTCTCCTAGGAAGGACATAGACGTTCATCGAAGGGTAGTCAACCCGTCCCCAACTGCCGCAACCGGGATTTCGTCGTACCCGTTTCGTACCGTCGGTCGCATGACGATCCGACTGGGAATGGTGACCATCGACTGCGCTCGCCCGCGCGAGCTCGCGGAGTTCTGGCGTCAGGCGCTCGACATCGAGATCGCCGGTGACTACGGCGATTTCGTGATGCTGGCGAGCGCCGAGGAAGCGGGTGTGCGACTGGCGCTGCAACGCGTGCCGGAACCACGCGAGGGCAAGAACAGGGTGCACTTGGATCTCGAGACCGGCGACCGGGACGTCGAGGTCGCGCGGCTGACCGAGCTCGGCGCCACGCCCCTGTCCGAGCACGCGATGGACGGGTTCGGGTGGACCGTGCTGGCCGATCCCGAGGGCAACGAGTTCTGCGTGGGGAGCCCGCACGGCTGAGGATTAGACTTGGCCGCCGTGCTCGTTCTGCTTCCTCCCTCCGAGACCAAGGCCGACGGCGGCGACGGCGGTCCGCTCGACCTCGACGCGCTCTCCTTTCCCGAGCTGAACCCGTTGCGGCGCAAGCTCGTCGACGCACTCGTGGAGCTCTCCGCCGACGTGCCGGCCAGCCTGGCGGCGCTCGGGCTGTCGGAGCGGCAGGAGGACGAGGTGGAGCGCAACGCGCGGCTGTGGGCCGCCCCGACCACGGGCGCGCTCCACCGCTACACGGGCGTGCTCTACGACGCGCTCGGCGCGGCGAGCTTCAGCAAGGCCGAACTGGCGAGGGCGGGCGGACGGCTCGCGGTGGCCTCGGCGCTGTTCGGCGTGGTGCGCGCGCACGACCCGATCCCGGCGTACCGCCTCTCGGGCGGCAGCACGATGCCCGGTTTCGGCACGCTGCGCTCGCTGTGGCGGCCGGCGCTCGAACCGGCGCTCGCCGAGGTCGAGGGACTGGTGGTGGACCTGCGCTCCGGGACGTACGCGGCACTCGCGCGGGTGCCAGGCGCGGTGACGGTCCGCGTGGTCACCGAGGACTCCTCCGGCAAGCGCAAGACGGTCAGCCACCACAACAAGGCCTACAAGGGAAAGCTCGCCGCCGCACTGGCCACGAGCCGCAGCAATCCGTCCACTGTGGATGGCGTGGCAAGGGTGGCCGCGAAGGCGGGCATCGCCGTGGAGCGCACCGGCGAGCGCGAACTGGAACTGCTCACGAAGGCATGACGCGCTCGGGGCCGAGCGCGTCGAGATCCTCGCCCACGTGCTCGCCGAGCACGAGTGAGGCCGCGAGGCTCGCCGCGTAGGGCCCGAGCGTGAGTCCCGACGGCCCGAACCCGCTGAGCACCGACACCTCGGGGTGCGCCGACAGCGGGCCGAGCAGCGGCCTGCCGTCCGGCGTCGCGGGACGGAAGCCGACGCGGGTCTCCAGCAGGGTCGCGTCCGCGAGCCCCGGCGCGACGGCCAGCGCGTGCTCCAGCACCTCGCGCTGTCCCGCCGCGGTGACGCGGTGGTCGAAGCCGGAACCGGTCTCGCGCGTCGCGCCCGCGACCACGCGCCCACCGGGGAACGCGAGCAGGTAGTGGCTCGACACCGGCAGCACCACGGGCCACGCCGCCGTGTCGGTGCCCGGCAGTTCGACGTGGCTGATCTGGCCGCGTTGCGGCGCCACGGCGAGGCGCACGCCCAGCGGGGCGAGCAGCTGCGCGCTCCACGCGCCCGCCGCCACGACCACGTGCTCGGCGGGCAGGTGCTCGCCGCCCGCGCGGACCCCGTCGACCCGCTCCCCCACCACGCTCAGCTCGGCGGGAGCATGCACCAGCCTGGCGCCGTGACCGGCCGCGGCGCGCAGCATCGCCGCACGCAGGGCGCGTCCGTCCACCCGGCCCGCGCCTGTGACGTGCACGGCGCCGAGCCCGGGAGCCAGCGCGGGGAACAGCGCGCGGGCCTCGGCCGGATCGAGCAGGCTCACCTCGCCCGCCTCGGGCCAGCGCCCCGCCCGCTCACGCACTCGCTGGTACGCGTCGGCGAGCTCGGTCTCGTCGGCCGAGACCACCATGCCGCCGACGAGCTCGAACGACGAATCGGCGAGCCGCTCGGTGAAGTCGCGATGGTAGGCCGCGGCGCGCGCGGCGAAGGCAAGCTCGGCCTCGCCGAGGTTGCGCGAGGTCCACGGGCACACGATGCCCGCGCCCGCCGCGGTGGCCGTGCCGGCCAGGTCCGCGTCCACCACCACGACCTCGGCTCCGGAACGCGCGAGGTGGCAGGCCACCTCGGCACCGGCGATTCCCGATCCGATCACGACGATCCGCATGGTCCACAGCGTGCCGGAATTCGGTTGCGAGCGCGGCGCGGAGCCGGGAACAGTGGGCGGACACGACGGAAGAGTCCGGCGGGAGCCGGCGAGCTGGAGGAGGTGCCCGATGTCAATCACGGTCCCGGGCGCGATCACCGCCCGCCCCTTCGCCCCGCCGCGCTGAGTCGCCGAGAACCGGCGGGGCCCCGACTTCAGGAGTCCAACCGGTGCGACCACACGACTTTTCCGATTTTTCCGATTTCGACGACATTTCCGACACGCGAATGCGTCGTCGGAGGCGCTCACCGCGCTTCGACGACGAACCCGCGCCCACCCGCAGCGGCAGGCTCACCGAGGACGAACGCGCTCGCCTCGAGCGTCTGCGCGAGGACGCCTACACCGAGACCCTGCTTCCTGGCGGAGCCGATCGCTGGTCCACCTGGGACGCGGGCGGTCATGGGCCCGCCCCGACCCGGCTGGGTGGTGACCGAACTCGCCGCCCTCGACTGGGAACTGGGCGTGCTCAAGACGGGCAAGGAAGCCGACGTCCACCTGCTGCGCCGCGGCCTGCCCGACGGCTCCCGCACCTGCCTGCTCGCCGCCAAGCGCTACCGCTCCGACCAACACAGGTTGTTCCACCGCGACGCGGGCTACCTCGAGGGCAGACGTGAGCGTCGCTCCCGTGAGGCGAGGGCGATGAGCAGGCGCAGCGCGTTCGGCCGCAACCTCATCGCGGAACGCTGGGCGGTGGCGGAGTTCGCCGCGCTGAGTCGCTTGTGGACAGTGGGAGCACCGGTGCCGTACCCCGTCCAGCTGCACGGCACGGAGTTGCTGCTGGAGTTCGTCGGCCACGACGAGGTCGCCGCTCCCCGGCTCGCGGAGCTGCGACCGGAACCGGAGCTGCTGCGGGACCTGTGGCACCAGCTCGTGCTGGCACTGGAGCTGCTCGCGGCCGAGGGCCTGTGCCACGGCGATCTCTCGCCGTACAACCTGCTCGTCCACGATGGACGCTTGATGCTCATCGACCTGCCCCAAGTGGTCGATGTCGTCGCCAATCCGCGCGGGCTGGAGTTCCTCCAGCGTGACGTGCGCAACACAGCGAAGTGGTTCGCCGCACGGGGTCTGCCTCGCGACGTGATCGCCGAGGACGAGCTGGCCGCGAGCCTGGGCCGAAGTGCGGGGCCGCCCTGAGGTAGAGTGGTGGGGCACCGCCAAGCCGAACGGTTTCTCGCGGTGCTCCACCCATCAGTTGGCGCGTGGTGCTGCGTTGTGCCGTGCGCCGGGTCCGTCCCTGTGAACGCCCATCGCACCACCATCGCGACCTGCCCTGTGCGGGCAATCGGGCCTCCTTGCGACGTACCACGTCCGAGAGGCAATGCGTGACATCGACTTCGTTCGCCGACCTGAACCTTCCGACGCCGCTGCTGCGTGCACTGCAGCAGGCGGGCATGGAGGAAGCGTTCCCCATCCAGGCGGCGACCCTGCCCGACGCTCTGGCAGGCCGGGACGTCCTCGGCCGCGCCCAGACGGGCTCCGGCAAGACCCTCGCGTTCGGTCTGGCTCTGCTCTCCCGCCTGCACGGCGGCAAGGCGCAGCCGAAGCAGCCCCGTGCGCTCGTGCTCGTCCCCACCCGTGAGCTGGCGATGCAGGTCGCCGACGCACTCATCCCGCTGGCCAAGGCCATGGGCCTGTGGTGCCGCACCGCCGTCGGCGGCATGGCCTTCACCAGGCAGTCCGACGCGCTCGCGCGTGGTGTCGACCTGCTGATCGCCACCCCCGGCCGGCTCTCCGACCACGTCCGGCAGGGCACCTGCCGGCTCGACGCCGTACAGTTCGTGGCGCTCGACGAGGCCGACCAGATGGCGGACATGGGCTTTCTGCCCCAGGTCCGCGAGATCCTCGACCTCACCCCCACCGACGGCCAGCGGCTGCTGTTCTCGGCCACCCTCGACGGTGACGTCGAGCGGCTGGTCAAGCGCTACCTGACCAACCCGGTGACGCACTCGGTGGCGCCGGTCACCGCGAGCGTCACGACGATGGACCACTACCTGCTGCAGGTCTCCCACGAGGAGAAGCAGGGCGTCATCACCGAGATCGGCGCTCGTGAGGGCCGCACGATCATGTTCGTGCGCACCAAGCACCACGTCGACCGGCTCACCACGCGGCTGCGCGCCAGCGGCGTCCACGCGGGCGCGTTGCACGGCGGCAAGACGCAGGGCCAGCGCAACCGCGTGCTGGCCGACTTCAAGGACGGCCGCAGCAGCGTGCTGGTCGCCACCGACGTCGCGGCACGCGGCATCCACGTCGACGACGTGAGCCTCGTGGTGCACGTCGACCCCGCCGCCGACCACAAGGACTACCTGCACCGTGCGGGCCGCACCGCGCGTGCGGGCGCCTCGGGCACCGTGGTGACGCTCGTGACCCGCGACCAGCGGCGCACCGTGCGCAGGATGACCGACCGCGCGGGCGTGAAGCCCGACTCGGCGAACGTCCGCCCCGGTGACCAGGAGCTGGCCCGCATCACGGGCGCCCGCACGCCCAGTGGCGTCCCCGTGATCGAGCAGCACCGCGCACCGCGCCCGCAGGGTGGCGGCCGTCGCGGCGCCCCCGGCAGGGGCGGCAGGCCCTCCTTCGGTGGCCGTCGCGAGCCCGGCAACAAGACCGGCCGCCCGCAGCGCCCCAACCGCAGGCCGAGCCCCAGCCACGCCTGATCGAACCAGCGGTGAAGGCCGCCGTCAGCACCTCGCTGGCGGCGGCCTTCGCGCTGTCCGGGGCTATCCCGGGGGCAAGCTATCGCGCGGAATGGGTCTGTTGATGCGGTGAAGGGCACCTTTACTGCATTGAATG
This sequence comes from Prauserella cavernicola, assembly GCF_016595675.1. Taxonomy (GTDB): domain Bacteria; phylum Actinomycetota; class Actinomycetes; order Mycobacteriales; family Pseudonocardiaceae; genus Prauserella_A; species Prauserella_A cavernicola. Next base: position 34,767 of record NZ_JAENJH010000005.1, read on the forward strand.
CAGTAAAGGTGCCCTTCACCGCATTCAGATGGCTACATCGGGATCAGTTCGAAATCGCAGGCGAGCACGCCGCCGAAGCGCGTGCCCGCCTCCTCGGCGGCCTCGCGCAGGAACTCCGGATCGGCCATCGGACCGGAGAGCGCAGCGAGGTAGGCCCGGTGCTCCAGCAGCGAGGCCACGGCCCGGTCCATCGTGGCGGTGATGTCCACGGCGTGGGTCGCCTTCGGGGAGGCGCCCACGGCCACCCAGCGCACTCCGGACCACGGCTCGAGGCCCTCGTCGAGCAGGTCGCGAAACACCCAGCGGTTCGCCGCGTCGCGCACGGCGTCGAGCGTCGCCAGCCCCACGTTGCGGTGGTCGGCCATGTTCAGCCACGGCCCGCCAGGCCACGTCTCGTGGTGGTTGGTCATGACCACCAGTTCCGGTCTGTGCCTGCGGATCGCGGCCGTGATGTCGCGTCGCAGCCCCAGCCCGTACTCGATCATTCCGTCGGCGTGGTCGAGGAACTCCACCGTGTCCACGCCCACCACCCGCGCGCTCGCGATCTGCTCGCGTTCCCGCAGCGGGCCCGCCTCCTCGGGAGGCAGCGTCTCGATTCCGGCCTCACCGCGCGTGGCCAGCACGTAGGCCACCGTGCGGCCCTCGCCGGTCCACCGCGCGATCGCGCCCGAGCTGCCGTACTCGAGGTCGTCGGGATGCGCCACCACGGCCAGTGCGCGCGTCCAGTCCTCCGGCATCGGTTCCAGTGTCGGCTCGTCGGTCACCCTCGCTCCCCACTGCTCGTCCGCCCGATGCGAGACTGCCAGGCGTGAACGCACCCGGTCCAGCATTCCCCGCCACTTCGCCAGACCAGGTTTTCGACTGGCTCGACACCGAGGCCGCCAAGCGCGGCGAAGCGGGCCTGACCAGGCGTCTTCACCCGCGTGGCCCCAGTTCCGACGAACTGGACCTCGCGGGCGACGACTACCTCGGGCTCGCCAGGGACAAGCGGGTGGCGGGAGCGGCCGCGGCGGCGGCGCTGCGCTGGGGCGCCGGCTCCACGGGCTCACGGCTGGGCACGGGCTCCACCGAGGTGCACGCGGAACTGGAGCACGCGCTGGCGCGGTTCTGCGGGGTGCAGTCGGCGCTGGTGTTCTCGTCCGGATTCACGGCCAACCTGGGCGCGGTCACGGCGCTGTCCGGCGCCGAGTCGGCCATCGTCACCGACAAGTACATCCACGCCTCGCTGGTGGAGGGTTGCCGGCTGGCGCGCGCCGACCTCGCCGCCGTCGCGCACGGAGACGCCGCGGCGATCACCCACGCGCTGGCGACGCGGCGCAAACAACGCGCGCTCGTGGTCACCGACTCAGTGTTCTCCGTCGACGGAGACCTCGCGCCGCTGGACGAGCTCTCGGCCGCGTGCCGGTCCCACGGCGCGGCACTGCTCGTCGACGACACCCACGGCTTCGGCGTGCTCGGCGAGGGCGGGCGCGGCGCCGTGCACGAAGCCGGACTGTCCGGCGCCCCCGACGTGGTCACCACCATCACGCTGGCCACGGCCCTCGGCACGCAGGGCGGCGCGGTGCTCGGCCCGCGCCGGGTGATCAAGCACCTGGTGGACACGGCACGCAGCTTCATGTTCGACGCCGGGCTCGCACCGGGCAGCGCCGCGGCCGCGCTCGCGGCGCTCGGCGTGCTCCGCGAGGAGCCCGAGCTGCCAGGCAAGGTCCTCACCGCCGCGCAAGGACTCGCGGCCGGGCTGACAGCGGCTGGGCTCCGGGTCAGCGCGCCCTCCAGCGCCGTCGTGTCGCTGCCCGCGCCCAGCGCGGAGGCCGCGCTCACGTGGGCGGCTTCCTGCTCCGAGCACGGCATCCGCGTCGGCTGCTTCCGCCCGCCGTCGGTGCCGGACGGCGCCTCCCGCCTGCGGCTCACGGCACACGCCGCGCTCTCGGAGTCCGATGTGGAGCGTGCGGTGAAGGTGATCGCCGAGGTGGCCCCGCGCGGAGCGCGGTCCTAGAAGCTCCAGCGGGTCTGGCCGTACGGCCCCTTGGCGAAGCCGAACACCGTCGTCGGTGACACGGCGTACACCAGCGCCACGCCGGGGCCGTGGACGAAGGCGTTGTCGCGCACGGAGAACCGCCAGTCCTCGCCGTACTTGCTCAGGTACGCGGCCGCGACGCGGCGCAGCACGTCCTCGTCGCGCTCGCGTTCGGCGCGACCCTCCACCACCAGGTCCGTGCCGCCCGCGAGGTCGTTGCGGCCCGTGATCAGCGCACACCACGGGTTCGCCTCGAGGTTGAGGTTCTTGCGCTCGCCCGCGCCCGTGCAGAAGTACAGCGCGCCCTCGTGCCACACCCCGATCAGCGGCGTGGTGTGCGGGCGGCCGCCGGGCCGCACCGTCGACAGCCAGTACAGCGGCGCCTCCGTGAGCGCCCGCCTCGCGCTCGGCCACTCGGTCGCTGTCGCCTCGGGGTCGCTGTAGCGGGAATCGAAGTGAGTCGCCGGTTCGGTGACGGTCATGATGGCTCCTCGTCGTCGTGGTCGTTCGCTAGGGAGACCACGACGACGAGCAGAACTCATCGCCTGGAGGCGGGCCTGCGCATCGTGATGTGCTGGATACCGTCCTCGTCGAACGGTTCGCCCTCCGGCTCGAAGCCGAAGCGCGCGTAGAAGCCCTGCGCGTACACCTGCGCGTCGAGCACGGATTCGGCGTCGCCCACGAACTCCAGTGCCGCGGCCATGAGCCGCGCGCCGAGTCCGGTTCCCCGCGCCGAGGCGGCCGTGCAGACCCGTCCGATGCGCAGCACCCCACCGGGCTGCTCCAGCACCCGCAGGCAGCCCTCGACGCCGTGCGCGGAGGGCTGCCAGAGGTGCGTGGTACCCGGGAGCAGGTCCTTGCCGTCGATCTCCGGGTACGGGCACTCCTGCTCCACGACGAAGACATCGACGCGGAGCCGGAGCATGTCGTGCAGTTCGGCAGCGGTCAGGTCAGGACCTGAGCGGGTGAGGAGTTCGGCCACCCGGCATGCCTATCAGATGCCCGCGACGTCCTGAACGTAGGACGACACCCTGGTGTAGACGCCCGGCTTGCCCGCCGCGGCGCACCCGTCGCCCCACGAGACCACGCCGACCAGCGTGTCCCCGACGACCAGCGGGCCGCCCGAGTCGCCCTGGCACGCGTCGATGCCGCCCTCGGGGAATCCGGCGCAGAGCATCGTCTGCGGGTCGTAGGTGCGGTACGACTCACCGCACGTCGGGTCGTCCACCACCGGAACCTGGGCACCGCGCAGGGTCTGCGACTTCTCGCCACCCTCGGAAAGCCTGCCCCAGCCCAGTACCGTGGCCATGGTGCCCGGCGCGTAGAGCGCGGCGTCGTCGGCGGTCGCGAGCCGCGCGGCGCGGTACGGCGCGTTGCCGGCCAGCTTCAGCACGGCGATGTCGTCGCCCGTCGTCGGGTCCTGATAGTCCGGAGCGACCCACATGCGCCGTACGTCGAACTGCATCCCGTCCGACGCGCGCTTGTCCTGCCGGCCCGCGACCACGCCCAGTTCCGCGCTGTCCACCGCGACCGCGCAGTGCGCGGCCGTGACGACCGTGTCGGACGACACCAGCGTTCCCCCACAGAACTGGTTGTCGTTCTCGTCCACCAGAAAGACGGCGTACGGGTGGTCCTGGATCGAGGCGTCCGTGCCGCCCACGATGTAGGGCTGCACTCCACTCGACTGCTGCGCGCCCGCAGCGGGGACGAACACCGATCCCGCAAGCAGAGCCGCGGCCGCGACGAGCACCCTCCGCAGTGTCCTGGACATGCGTTTCCCCCTCTCGGAAAGTTCCGCCCAACCCTAAGCGTGAGGCGGCCGGACTCAGGGTCACCGGATCGGGTGGTCTACCGTCGTCGGCGTGCGAGGTGGGCTGCTGATCGCCGGGACGACGTCGGATGCCGGCAAGTCGACGGTCGCCGCGGGCGTGTGCCGGTGGCTGGCCAGGCAGGGCGTGCGCGTGGCGCCGTTCAAGGCGCAGAACATGTCGAACAACTCGATGGTGTGCTCCGACGGTTCCGAGATCGGCAGAGCGCAGTGGCTGCAGGCCGTCGCGGCGAGAGTGGAGCCGGAGTCGGCGATGAACCCCGTGCTGCTCAAGCCCGGCAGCGATCGGCGCAGTCATGTCGTGCTGCGCGGCAAGCCGTGGGGCGATCTCGTCGCAGGCGACTGGGCGCACGGACGACGGCCGCTCGCCGAGGCCGCGTACTCGGCGCTCGCCGAGTTGCGCGAGCGCTTCGACGTCGTGGTGTGCGAGGGCGCGGGCAGTCCCGCGGAGATCAACCTGCGCGAGGGCGACTACGTCAATCTCGGACTGGCCAGGCAGGCCGGGCTGCCCGTGTTGCTGGTCGGCGACATCGACCGGGGCGGGCTGCTGGCCGCGATGGCGGGCACGGTCGCCGTGCTCGACAAGGACGACCAGGCGCACCTCGCCGCGTTCCTGGTGAACAAGTTCCGCGGCGACGCTGCCCTGCTGGAGCCCGGCCTGGAGACGCTGACCGGGATGACCGGGCGGCCCGTGCTGGGCGTGCTGCCGTGGCTCGACGACGTGTGGCTCGACTCCGAGGACGCGCTGGCCATCGCGCGCTGGGACGGCCACCGGCGCGGGGCGGGACCGACGCTGCGCGTGGCCGCCGTGCGGTTTCCCCGCATCTCCAACGCGACCGACCTCGACCCGCTCGCGGCGGAGCCGGGGGTGGCGGTGACCGTGACCGCCGATCCCGATGTCGTGGCCGCCGCCGACGTCGTGGTGCTGCCCGGCACCCGCTCCACTGTGGATGATCTGAACTGGTTGCGGGCCCGCGGCATCGCCGATGTGGTGCGGGCCAGGGCCGAGGCGGGCAGGCCCGTGCTGGGCATCTGTGGTGGCTACCAGATGCTCGGCGGCTCCATCCACGACGACGTCGAGTCGCGCTCCGGCAGCGTGGCCGGGCTGGACCTGCTGCCGTTCTCGGTCCGGTTCCACGAGCACAAGAGCCTGGCCAGGCCCTCCGGCGACTGGCGGGGCCACGCCGTCACCGGCTACGAGATCCACCACGGTGTCGCACAGCGCTCGCCGGGAGAGGCCGAGCCGTTCCTCGACGGGCTACGCCGCGGCGCGGTGTGGGCCACGATGTGGCACGGGATCTTCGAGAGCGACGACTTCCGCCGCGCGTGGCTCACCGAGGTCGCCGCGCAGGCGGGCGTGGCGTGGGAACCCGCCGCGACGCCCGGTTTCGCCGCCCGCCGCGAGGCGATGCTCGATGGGCTCGCCGACGCCATCGAGACCACTGTGGACACCGACGCACTGCGGGGGCTCATCACCGACGGCGTGCCGGCCGGACTGCCGTGGGTGCGGCTGGGTCAGGACTCCAGGTAGCGCAGCACCGGCAGCATGCTCTGCTCGTCGACCTGGTCCGGCTCCGGCTCCTCGCAGGCCTTCAGCTCCGCCCGCAGACCCTCCGGGTCGATGCCCGCGCCGATGAGCACCAGTTCGGTGCACCTGTCCTGCCCCGCCTCCCACCGTGCGCGTTCCAGCCGCGTGTAGGCACCCACCGTGTGCAGCACGAACCGCTGCCGGTGCCCGGGGACTCCGAAGTAGACGGTGCCCTTCATGCGGTAGAGCCCGCCGGGGCGGCCCTCGAGGAACGCGGCGAAGCGGCGGGGATGCAGCGCGCCCGCGGTCACCGTGAGCGTGTCGTAGGCGCTGTGGGCGTGCTGGTCGTGGTCGCCGCAGTCGTCGCGCAGGTCGTCGAACGACAGTTGCCGGACGACGGGATCGGGATCGCGCACGCGGTCGAACAGCAGCTCGGGGTCGATCCGGCCGTGGGCGGTCGGCAGCACGGGCGTGGCACCCGCGAGCTCGCGCACGAACGCCACCAGCCGGTCGGCGTCGGCCACCCGGTCGGTCTTGTTCAGCACCACCAGGTCGGCGAGCCGGACGTGGTCGTCCAGCTCGGGGTGCCGGGCGCGCGTGGTCTCGAACTCCGCGGCGTCGACCAGCTCCACCAGCCCGCCGTACTCGATGCCTTCCTCGGCGCTGGCGAGCACCATTCGCACCAGACTGCGCGGCTCGGCGAGTCCGCTGGCCTCGATCACCACCAGGTCCAGGTCGGCGCCGGCGAGCTTGGCGAGCATGGCGTCCAGCCCGGCGGTGTCGACCGCGCAGCACAGGCAGCCGTTCTGCAGCGACAGCATCGAGTCGACCTGGCCAGCGACGCTCAGCGCGTCCACGTTGACGCTGCCGAAGTCGTTGACGACCACCCCGATCCGCACGCCGCGCGAATTACTGAGAAGGTGGTTGAGCAGGGTGGTTTTTCCCGAGCCGAGGAATCCGGCGACGATGACGACCGGGATACGACGCTTGGCCAAGGACACACCTTCCCCGGGGAACAACTCCACGACCGATCGGGTTGGGCTGTAAACAGCCCACCACCGTCCGAAGGGTAACGCCGTGCCGCATTACGACCTGGTGATCATCGGGACCGGGTCGGGGAACTCCATCCTCGACCAGCGCTTCGCGGACAAGAAGATCGCCGTCGTGGAGAAGGGCGTATTCGGCGGCACGTGCCTGAACGTCGGCTGCATCCCGACCAAGATGTTCGTGCACGCCGCCGACGTCGCGGCCTCGCCCGCCTCGGGAGCGCGGCTCGGCGTCGACGCGACGCTGGACGGCGTGCGCTGGCCCGAGATCCGCGACCGCGTCTTCGGCCGGATCGACCCCATCGCCGCGGGCGGTCGCGAGTACCGCACCGAGCACGAGGACAACGCCAACGTCACCGTCTACGAGGGCGAGGCTCGCTTCACCGGGTACAAGGAGCTGACCGTCGAGCTGCCCGGCGGCGCGGAGACCCTGACCGCCGACCAGTTCGTGCTCGCCGCGGGCGGCCGGGCCGTGGCGCCCGATGTCCCCGGGCTGGCCGAGACCGGCTACCACACCTCCGACACGATCATGCGGATCGACGAGCTGCCCTCGCGCATGGTGGTGCTCGGCAGCGGGTTCATCGGCGCCGAGTTCGCGCACGTCTTCGCCTCGTTCGGCGTCGAGGTGACGGTGGTGGCCCGCTCGGGCGCACTGCTGCGCAGCGAGGACGACGACATCAGCGAGCGCTACACCGAGCTGGCGTCGAGCCGCTTCGACGTCCGGCTCAACCGCAAGACCGTGCGTGCGCACCGCACGCCGACCGGCGTGGCGCTGGAACTGGAGGGGCCCGACGGCGCCGAAACCGTCGAGGCCGACCTGCTGCTCGTGGCCACCGGCAGGCACCCCAACTCCGACGTGCTCGACGTCGAGAAGACCGGTGTGACCACGCTGCCCTCGGGCCACGTCGAGGTCGACGACCACCAGCGCACGGCGGTGGAGGGCATCTACGCGCTCGGCGACATCAGCTCGCCCTACGAGCTCAAGCACGTCGCCAACCACGAGGCCAGGGTGGTGCAGCACAACCTGCTGCACCCGGACGAGCCGATCGCCTCGGACCACCGCTTCGTGCCGCACGCCGTGTTCACGGCGCCGCAGATCGCCACGGTGGGAATCACCGAACGCGACGCGCGCGAGCGGGGCGTTCGCTACGTGACCGCCACGCAGGACTACGCGGGCATCGCCTACGGCTGGGCGATGGAGGACACGTCGAGCTTCGCGAAGCTGCTCGCCGACCCGGCGACCGGGCAGCTGCTCGGGGCGCACATCATCGGCCCGCAGGCCGCGACGTTGATCCAGACGCTGGTGCAGGCGATGAGCTTCGGCCTCGACGCCCGCTCGATGGCGCGCGGTCAGTACTGGATCCACCCGGCCATGCCGGAGCTGATCGAGAACGCGCTGCTGAACCTGCCGCTCGACGAGTAGCTAGACGTAGCGCGGCTTGCCCGCGAGGTAGCCGAACACGAGCTGGCCCACCAGCACGCACAGCAGCATCGCGCAGGGCGCCGTCCAGTCGCCGGTGAGGTCGCGTAGCAGACCGAACAGGAACGGTCCGGCCGCGCCGAAGAGGTATCCGAGGCCCTGCGCCATGCCCGACAACCGCGCGGTGTCGGCGCTCGTGCGCGCCCGCAGTGCGATCGTGGCGATGGCGAGGGTGAACACGCTCATGCCGATGCCGATGAGGATCGACCACAGCAGCGGCGCGGCCGAGGGCGCCAGCATCAGCCCGGTGACCCCGGCGATGCCGAACGTGCCGATCCCGACGATCCACCAGCTCTGACCGCCTCGCCGCGTGGCGAGCGGCGCCACCAGCAGGCTGGTCGGCAGGCCGAGCAGCGACACCATGCCCATCATCAGCCCGGCGCCCGTGCGGCTCACGCCCGCGTCGAGCAGCACCTGCGGCAGCCAGCCCATCATGATGTAGGCGAAGCACGCCTGAGAGCCGAAGAACAGCGTGACGATCCACGCCAGCGGGCTGCGCAGCAGCGAACGGCCCTCGTCGGGCGTCTCCCGCGCGGTCGCGGTGGCGTCAGCCCTGCCCCGCGTTGCCACCAGCCACACCACGAGCGCCACGGCGGCCAGCACGGCCCAGCTGCCGAGTCCCGCACGCCAGCCACCGAACGCGTCGCCGAGCGGCGGTGTCAGCGCGGAGCCCGAGGCGCCTCCCAGCTGCAAGGCGGCGGTGTAGACGCCCGTGATGAGCCCGATCCTGGCCGCGAAGGACGCCTTGACGACCACGGGGATCAGCACGTTGGCCAGCGCGATGCCCGCGCTCGCGACGAGCGTGCCACCGAGGATGACCCACGGGCCGTTGAGCACGCGGGCGAGCAGTCCGGCGGCGAGCACCCCGAGCGCCACGGCGACGGCGGTGTTGAGGCCGATCCGGCGGGCGAGCCACGGCGCCGCGAGCCCGGCGACGGCGAAGCACAGCCCGGGCATCGTCGTCAGCGCTCCGGCCCAGGTAGCGGACGCGCCGAGGGCCTGGCGCATGTCGTCGAGCGCGGCGCCGGCGGAGGTGACCGATGGCCGGAGGTTCAGCGCGGCGAGTACGACGGCGACCAGCAGCAGACCACCACCGGCGAAAGCCGTGGTCCTGGTCGCGGATCGCTCGTCGGCATGCGACTCGCTCCGCAACGACATCCCGCCGTCGGTTGGCATGTCGGCTACCCTAACAAAAAGGTAGGATGATCGGTTGAAGGGATGATCCGGTGCCTCTCGCGGCGACTCAGCGATCCGGGCTGGTCGACCAGGTGATCAGCCAGCTCCGCGACGCCATCCACCAGGGCGAATGGCCGCTCGGCGAGCGCATCCCCACGGAGGCGGCGCTCGTGGCGAGCCTTGGCGTGGGCCGCAACACCGTCCGCGAGGCCGTCCGCGCGCTCGCCCACAGCGGGCTGCTCGAGGTCCGTCAGGGCGACGGCACCTACGTCAGGGCCACGAGTGAGGTGTCCGGTGCGATCCGCAGACTCGCGGGCTCGGAGCTGCGCGAGGTGCTGCAGGTGCGCAGGCCGCTGGAGGTCGAGGGCGCGCGGCTGGCGGCCACCGAGCGGACCGACGAGGAACTGGCCCTGCTGGCCGACGCGCTCGCCAGGCGCGACCGCGCGTGGCACGCCCAGCGGTTCGACGAATTCGTGCTCGCCGACGCCGAGTTCCACCTGCTGACCGTGCGGGCGAGCCACAACACGCTGCTGCTCGAGCTCTATCGCGGGTTGACCGAGGTGATCACCGCGAGCGTGGCGGCGACCTCGCAGACCACGCTCTCCAACGCCGAGCCGATCGGCCACCACGGCCTGTTCGACGCGATCGCGGCCAAGGACCCCGACCGCGCGGTCGCCGAAGCGGGCGGCTTCCTCACCGAACTCCTCTCCCGCAGCGACGCCGACGGGCTCAGTTGGCGAGGCGTTGGAGGCGCAGGGCCAGTTGGAGTTCCAGGGAGCGGTCAGGGGCCTGCCAGTCCTCGCCGAGCAGTGCCGAGATCCGCTCCAGGCGCTGCGCCACCGTGTTGACGTGGACGTGCAGCTCGTCCTTGGCTCGCGTCAGGTTCCCCGCGCACGCGAAGTAGGCGCGCAGCGTCCGCAGCAGTTCGGTGCCGCGCGCCTCGTCGTAGTCGAGCACGGGGCCGAGGGTGGTGCGCACGAACTCGGGCACGTCCGCCCGGTCGCCCAGCACGAGCCCCACGAAACCCAGGTCGGCTGACGCGGCGCCGTGTCCGGTCCGGCCGAGGGTGAGCAGCGCCCGCAGGCACCGCGCGGCCTCCGCGTGGCCGGCGGCGAGGGCGGCGGGGCCGCTCGCGGGTCCGGCCGCGCCGACCGTCACGGGTGCACCGAGCTCGGCGCTCAGCTCGGAGGCCAGCGTGCGCGCGACGGCCCCCGGCTCACCGTCCTCGGCGAGCAGCACCACCTGCTCCGCGTGCACGCCCGCGAGCACCCCGCGCCGGGCCGCCGACGACGCGAGCCTGGCGCGTGAGCCGTCTCCGGCGTGCAGCGCGAGCACCAGGTGTGGCGAGGTGAGGGCGACGCCGAGCCTGCGGCCACGATCGATCAGCGCCGCGGGGTCGCGCGCGGGCACGGTGAGCAGGTCGGCGACCAGCTCACCACGCACGCGGTCCTCGGCCTCGGCGGCCGAGCGGCGCAGCAGCAACAGCAGCGCCGTCACCACACCCGCGCGCTCGAACAGCCGCCGGTCGGCGTCGGAGAGCTCCGGCCGGCCCGACAGCGTGATGCCGCCCAGCAGCTCGGGTCCGGCCAGCACGGCGCACACCCACGCGTCGCCGTCCGCGACCGCCCTGCCCGCCGCGCGCGAGGCGGCGATCGCCTCCGGCGAGCCGACGGGTCCGCTGCCGGAGCGGCCCAGTGCGGCGCCGTCCGGGTCGTGCACCACGATGCCGCCGCCGAGCACCGCCGCGACGGCCTCGGCCACCTGGCGCACGTCCGCGCCGCCGAGCACCAGTTCGGTGAGCCGGTCGTGCGCGTCCTGCGCCCTGGCCAGCGACTCGTGGTGGGCCCGGATCGTGGCGCCCGCGGTGGCGAGCTCGGCCAGCGCCCTGGCGTTGTCGATCGCGATGGCCGCGTGGTCGGCGAACGACGACAGCAGCGCCACCTCGTCGGGGGAGAACTCCCTGGTGCGCCGGTCGGAGGCGTAGAGCACGCCGATCACCTGCTCGCCCAGGGCGAGCGGCACGCCGAGGATCGCGATCAGGCCCTCGTCGCCGACGGCCCTGTCGATGGGCCCGGTGTGCTCGAACCGGGGATCGGCAGGGTAGTTCGCGGTGGCGTAGGGGCGGGCGGTCTGCGCGACGAGCCCGCCGAGCCCCTCCCCCATGCCCAGCCGCAGCTGCTGGAACAGCGCCGAGGCCGAGCCGTCGGTCACCCGCATGTGCGTGCCGCCCCGCGCCTCGTCGTGGAGATCGTCGTTGAGGCTGAGGTACGACACGTCCACACGCAGCAGCATCCTGGCCCTGCGCACGATCGAGCGCAGCACGGCGTCGAGGTCACGCAGTCTCGCGAGGTCGCTCGCGGTGTCGAACAGCGCCGCCAGCTCGGCCTCCCTGCGGCTGCGGGCGTCGAGCGTGCGGCGGATGTCCATGGCGAGCCGGACCGCGGCGCCGTCCGCGGGAACGCGAGCGAGCTCGTCGCTGCTCGCGCCCGCGGACAGCAGCTCCAGCAGGCGGTGTTCGCTGTCGGTCACGTGCTCATGCTGTCACCGCGGCGCTCTCCTCGGGGTCGCGCAGGGACGTCCCCTTGGTCTCCCTCGCCAGGAACACGGCCACGAGCGTCACCACACACGAGGCGGCGATGTAGCAGGAGATCAGGATGCTGGCGCCGGTGGCGTCGAGAAGCGCCGTGGCGATGAGCGGGGCGAGGCCGCCCGCGACGATCGACGCGAGCTGGTAGCCGATCGAGGCACCCGAGTAGCGCACCTTGGTGCCGAACAGTTCGGAGAAGAACGCGGCCTGCGGGCCGTACATCGCGCCGTGCAGCACGAGCCCCACCGTCACCGCGCCGATGATCGCCAACGACGAGGCCGTGTCGAGCATCGCGAAGAACACGAACGCCCAGCCGATCATGCCGAGTGCGCCGAAGGCGTACACGGCCCTGCGCCCGATGATGTCGGAGAGCAGGCCCCACAACGGGATCGTGGCGAAGTGGACGGCCGAGCCGATCAGCACGGCGTTGAGTCCGACCGACTTCGGGAGCTCGACCTGGTTGGTGAGGTACACGAGCACGAACGCGGTGAGCAGGTAGTAGGACACGTTCTCGCCGAAGCGCGCGCCCATCGCGATCAGCACCTCGCGCCAGCTGTGCCGGATCACGGTGACGATCGGCGCCTTCTCCGCGGCCGGGGCCTCGCCCTGCTGCTTCTTGACGGCCTCCAGGAACACCGGCGACTCCGACACCGACAGCCGGATCCACAGGCCGATCACCACGAGCAGGCCGGAGAGCAGGAACGGGATGCGCCAGCCCCACGACTCGAACGCCGCGTCGCTCTGCACGGCGGCGAGCACGGCGAGCACGGCCGTGGCGAGCAGGTTTCCGCCCGGCGCGCCCGCCTGCGGCCACGACGCCCAGAACCCCCGGCGTTTCGCGTCCCCGTGCTCCGACACGATCAGCACCGCGCCGCCCCACTCACCGCCGAGCGCGAAGCCCTGCACGAGCCGCAGGAACACGAGCAGCAGCGGCGCGGCGACGCCGATGCTGGCGTAGGTCGGCAGCAGTCCCATCGCGAACGTGGCGCCGCCCATCATGAGCAGGCTCAGTACCAGCAGCTTCTTGCGGCCGACCTTGTCGCCGTAGTGGCCGAAGACGAGCCCACCGAGCGGCCGGGCGACGAAGCCGATCGCGTAGGTGGCGAAGGCCAGCAGGGTGCCCGTGAGCGGATCGGCGTCCGGGAAGAACAACGTGTTGAACACCAGCGCGGCCGCGGAGCCGAACAGGAAGAAGTCGTACCACTCGATCGTCGTGCCGATCATGCTGGCGGTGACGATGCGTTTGATGGACGATTTTTGAGCCTCGGGCATGGGGACCACCACTTCGTTGTGCGGACGGGGGAACGGGACGTCGTTGGCTAGCTGGCGGTCCAGCCGCCATCGAGCGGGATCGACGCGCCGGTGAGGTAGTCGGCGTGCTCGCCGCAGAGCCAGAGCACCACGGCGGCGACCTCGGCGGGTTCGATGAGCCGCTTGACGGCGGTGCGGCCGAGGAAGACCTCGTCCACCACGGCGCGCTCGGGAATGCCACGGGAGCGGGCCTGGTCGGCGACCTGACCCTCGACCAGCGCGGTGCGCACGTAGCCGGGGTCGACGCAGTTGCTGGTCACGCCGCGCTGGGCGCCCTCGAGCGCGGCGACCTTGCTGAGTCCTTCAAGACCGTGCTTGGCGGCGACGTAGGCGGCCTTGTTGGGGCTCGCGCGCACGCCGTGCACGCTGGAGATGTTGATCAACCTGCCCCAGCCGCGCTCGTACATCGCGGGCAGGCAGCGGCGCATGAGCAGGAACGGCGTGGTGACCATCAGCTGCTGCAGCGCCGCGAAGCGCTCGGGCGGGAATTCGGGGATCGGCGCGATGTGCTGCACGCCCGCGTTGTTCACGAGCACGTCGACCTCGGTGGGCAGCCCGTCGACGGCGGCGGGGTCGGTCAGGTCGGCGACGTGCGCGACGGCGCCGGTCCGCTCCGCCGTCTCCGAGGCCGCGTCGGCGTCGGCGTCGACGAGGTGCACCTTGGCACCCGCCTCGCTGAGCGCGAGCACGCAGGCGCGGCCGATGCCGCTCGCGCCACCGGTGACGAGTGCGGTCCTGCCGTGCAGGGAGGTGCTGGTCATGGCAGCACACGGTACGAGCAGCACGGCTCGGCAACCATGTGCGCGAAGCCCACAACCCAGCACCCGGTTATGTGGGCGATACCTACCTCAGGGCGGTCAGGGCAGCGTGAGGATCTCCGCGCCCGACTCGGTCACGACGATCGTGTGCTCGAACTGCGCCGTCCACGACTTGTCCTTGGTGGTGACCGTCCAGTCGTCTGCCCACACGTCGTAGTCGATCGAGCCGAGGGTGATCATCGGCTCGATCGTGAAGGTCATGTTCTGCTCGATCACCGTGTCCACCGAGGGCTCCTCGTAGTGCAGCACGGTCGGCGCGGTGTGGAAGGCGGGCCCGACGCCGTGGCCGGTGAAGTCGCGGACCACGCCGTAGCCGAAGCGCTTGGCGTAGGACTCGATGACCCTGCCGATGACGTTGAGCTGCCTGCCCGGCCGCACCGCCTTGATCGCGCGCATCGTCGCCTCGTGCGTGCGCTCGACGAGCAGGCGCGCCTCCTCGGACACGTCACCGGCGAGGAAGGTCGCGTTGGTGTCGCCGTGCACGCCCCCGATGAAGGCGGTGACGTCGATGTTGCAGATGTCGCCGTCGTCGATCACGGTCGAGTCGGGGATGCCGTGGCAGATGACCTCGTTGAGCGAGGTGCAGCACGACTTGGGGAAGTTGCGGTAGCCCAGCGTCGACGGGTAGGCGCCGTGGTCGAGCAGGAACTCGTGCACGACCTTGTCGATGTCGTCGGTGGTGTTGCCCGGCTTGACGGCCTTGCCGCCCTCCTCGAGCGCCTGCGCGGCGATCCGGCTCGCCACGCGCATGGCCTCGATGACCTCGGGGGTGCGCACGCCGTTGCCGGAGTCGCGCTTCGGCGCGGGCCTGCCGACGTACTCGGGGCGCGCGATGGCGGTCGGGACGGGACGGAGTGGCGTCTGCACACCGGGCTGCAACGAGGCGCGAACGGGCATGCCCCCAGCCTACGACGCGCCCGGGGAACCGATCGGCGGCCCGCCTAACCGAGCGCACCGAGGAACCGCTGGGCGGCCTCGACGGCGGGCCGCGAGCTGCCCGCGTCCACGCAGAGCACCGAGAACGCGACGTCGCCCTGGTAGCCGGCGAACCAGCCGTGCGAGCGGGTGCCGTCGCCGAACTGGGCGGTGCCCGTCTTGCCGTGCACGCCGGGCAGCCCGGCCAGTGCGGTCGCCGTGCCGTCGGTCACGACCTCGCGCATCATCGCCCGCAGCGCGTCGAGCACGTCCGGCGCGAGCGGCTCACCGAGGTGCTTCGCCTCCGTCCGCTCACCGGTCAGCAGGCTCGGCACCGGCGTCTGCCCCGCCGCGACGGTCCCGGCCGCCACCGCCATGCCGAACGGGCTCGCGAGCGTGGTGCCCTGGCCGAAGCCGTTCTCGGCGCGCTGTACGACGTCGTCGGCGGCGGGCGCGGAGCCGGTGATCGTGGTGATACCGGGGATCACGAAGTCGGCGCCGATGCCGAGGTCGCGCGCCGCGGTGGTGAGCGCGTCGGGCGGCAGGTCCACGGCCAGGCGCGCGAACGTGGTGTTGCACGAGCGCGCGAACGCCGTGTGCAGCGGCACCTTCCCCAGCCCGAACTCGTCGTCGTTCGGGATGCGCCTGCCCTCGATGGTCGTGGTCGGCGGGCAGTCCACCCGCGTGTCCGGACCGGCCTCACCCGCCGACATCGCCGCGGCCGCGGTGGCGATCTTGAACGTCGAACCGGGCGGGTAGCGGCCGGTGAGCGCGATGGCGCCCTGCTCGTCGGCGGCCTCGTTCTGCGCGATCGCCAGCAGCTCGCCGGAGTCGGGCCGCAGCGCCACGATCGCGGCGACGCCCGGCACGCCGTCCAGCGCGTCCTCGGCGGCGCGCTGCGCGCCCAGGCTCAGCGTGGCCGACACGGCATCGGCGGGCCGCGCCCGCTCGGCGTGCAGCTCGTCGATCTCAGCGCCCGTGGGGTCGGTGGTCACCACGCGCCAGCCCTGCCTGCCCGCGATCCGCTCGGCCACGGCCGAGCGGATCGCGGGCAGCACCTGGCTGCCGAGTCCGCGTTCCGCGCTGAGCAACCGTTCCTCGCTCGTGAACCGCACGCCCGCGAGCTCGTAGATGGCGGGCTTGATGCGCTGGTAGTCGGCCGAGCGCAGGCTCGCCGCCAGATACCCCGTGCCCTGCTCGGTGCCCTTGACGCCGTCGAGGATCGAGCGCTTGGTGATGCTGGGCTCGATCCGGCCGAGCTCGCGGGCCAGCCTGCCCGCGACGGCGTCGAGCTCGTCCCCCGCCGCCTGGCCGTCCACGACGACGCCGATCACGGTGTCGGCCTGCAACAGCGGCGCACCGTCGCGATCGAGAACGGGCGCGGGCGGGGCCGTCTCGGTGCGCAGCGCGAGACCCTGCTGGATGCCGAGCTCCGGGTGCAGCACCGTCGGCGCCCAGCGCAGCTTCCACTCGCCGTCGACCTCGTGCAGCTGCGCCTGCGCGTCGTAGGACCAGCGCCGGTCGTCGCCGAGTCCCCAGTCGAAGCGGTAGTCCACGGTCGCGCCGCCGTCGCCCTCCTCGGCGACCGAGCCGACCGAGCCCTCGACGGACTTCGGTTCGAGCGCGCCACGGACCTGGTCGAGCGCGCCCTTGGCGACCTCGGGCGAGTCGGTCAGCGCGGCGGCCGCGGCGGTGTCGCCCTCGGCCAGCGCGGCGATGAACTCGTCGACGGCATCGCCCGGTTCCGGCCCGCCGAACACACCGCACCCGCTGACGACGAACGCCGCGCACACCAGCGCGGCACCGATTCGGTGACCTCCAGCTCGCACGGTTGACGAGTATGCAGCTCCCGGCCGCCGGAACGGCGATACGCCACTCAGAACAGCACCGTGGCGTACCGGCCCACCTGACGGAAGCCGATCTTGCGGTAGGCCGCGAGCGCGGGTGCGTTGAACGAGTTGACGTACAGGCTCGCGACCCGGCCCATGCCGCGCGCGAGCCGCGTCGCCACGGCGGCGGTGCCCGCCGAGCCCAGCCCGTGGCCGCGCTTGTCCGGGTGCACCCACACGCCCTGGATCTGTCCCACGGTCTCCGACAGCGCGCCGATCTCGGCCTTGAACACGACCTCGCCGTTCTCGAAGCGCGCGAACGCGCGCCCGCCCGCGATCAGCTCGGCGACCCTGGCGCGGTAGCTGGCGCCGCCGTCACCGATGCGCGGGTCGACGCCGACCTCCTCGATGAACATCGCGATCGCGGCGGGCAGGTACCGGTCGAGCTCGTCGGGCCGCACCGGCCGCACGTCGCGGTCACCAGGCACGGTCGGGAGCTGTTCGAGCGCCATCAGCGGCTGGTCGTGCCTGATCTCGCGGGCCGGACCCCATTCGCCGGCGAGCTCGTCCCACAGGCCGAGCACCTGCTCCGAGGGACCGACGAGCGAGGAGCACGTCCGCTGCCTGCGCAACGCCCGGTCGGCGAACGATCGGAGGGCGGCGGGGTTGCCCCGCAACGGGATCAGGTTCGGTCCCGAGAAGCACAAGCCGTGCAGGGCGCCGGCGCGGCCGGTCCGGCCGTCGGCGCCCCAGAGCTCGCCGCCGAGCCTCCACGGATCCAGCCCGGCCACCTCGACGCGGGCCGAGACCATGCAACTCACCACGGGGTCCGCCGCGAGCACGGCACGGACCGCCGGGTAGTCCTTGTCCTCGAGCAGTCGCGCACCTGCAACCCGCAGCACGGTCCCAGCCTGCCAGATCACGGCCGGATTCGGAAAAGAGAACCCCCGGACGGCGCCACGGCGAGGGCTAGGCCGCGCCCGGATACGTACCGAAGATCCAGTTGGTGCCCTCGGGATCGACGATCCCGACGTTGCGGGAGCCGTAGTCGGTGTCGCGGGGCTTGTCCGAGATCGTCGCGCCCGCGTCGAGTGCCCTGCGGTACACGGCGTCGGGATCGGCGGTCACGACGTAGATCCACTGCGTCCGCGCGCTCGGCTCGGCGACGCCCCCGTGGGACTGGCCGCGAGAACCGAACATCACGCCACCGCCCTCGGGCCACCTCAGCTCGCCGTGGACGATCGAGCCACTGTCGTCGCCGCGGACCACGAGCGCCTCGGTGAACCCGAACACGTCGATGAGGAAACGCCGGGCCGCGTCGGCGTCGTCGTACAGAACGGACGGCCACACTCCTGGGTTGTTCATAGCGTTGTTCATGACGCCGATTCTTCGCCACGTTCACCCGGGTCGTATTGCAGAAATGGGAGCTCCTCGGCGATCCACGTGCCGGGCGAGCAGCCCGCGAGCGCGCGCCATTCGTTGGTCAGGTGGGCCTGGTCGTGGTAGCCGCACTCCGCGGCGAGCTCGGCCAGGCTCACGCGGGCTCGGGTCCGCAACACCGTGCCCGCGCGCTCGAACCGCAACACGCGTCCGGCCTGTTTGGGCGTGAGCCCCACCTCGCGGCGGAACCGCTCGCCGAAGTGCCTCCTGCTCCACCCGACCTCGCGCGCCAGCGCGTCGACCCGCAGCGTGCCTCCCGCGTCGATCAACCGGTCCCACGCCCAGCCGATCTCGGGCGCGGGCGCTCGGCGCTCGTCGAGCTGGTCGAGCAGCACGGCGTCGAGCACCGCGAACCGGCGCGGCCAGTCCGGCGCCGAGGCGAGCCGCTCGGGCAGTCGCGCCAGCCCGGGTGAGCCCAGGTCGGCCAGGTCGACGACGTAGCCGGAGAGCTCGGCCGCGGTGACGCCGAGCAGCGCGTACGCCCCGAGCGGGTGGAGCTCCAGCTGCATCCCCGCCTGCACGAGGTCCTGCCGGATCAACGCGGGCGCGGTGTGCATGCCGCCGACGAGCCCCGCGAACGATCCCGGGGCTTCGCCGTGTTTCGGCATCGCGAGCACGCGCACGGGCTGTCCGAGGCCGACGACCAGGGTCAGGTGGCGGCTGGGCAGTCCGCGGTGCACGGAGAGCGTGTTGTGCCGCTGCGAGTAGCCGATGTAGCGCGTGACGAGCGGCCGCAGCACCGGATGGGGCGCGGCGACGGCGAACTCGGCACTGCCCATGGCACCGACTCTAGGCCGCGTCCCCGAGCTCGCGCCTGACCACGGGAGCCACCTCGGTACCGAGCAGCTCGATGGCGCGCAGCGTCTCCTTCTGCGGCACACCGCCGAAGGCGAGCTGGATCAGCAGCCGCTGGTGCCCGAACAGCTCGTGCTGGTGGAGGATCTTGTCGACGATCTCCTGCGGGCTGCCCACCACCAGCGCGCCGGGCGGGGACGACTGCGCGTCGTAGGCCTCGCGCGGGGTGTGGAAGCCGTGCCCGCGCTCGTGGAAGTTCTCCAGCATGCCGCGATCGAAGTACGGATAGGACAGCTCGCGCGCGGCCTGGCTCGTCGGCGCCACGAAACCGGGCGAGTTGATGCTCACCGGCAGCGTCGCGGGGTCGTGTCCCGCTTCCTGCGCGGCCCTGCGGTAGAGCCGGGCGAAGGGCTGGAACCGGGCCAGAGGGCCGCCGATGATCGCCAGCGCGAGCGGCAGCCCGAGCGTGCCCGCGCGCACCACGGAGGCGGGGGTGCCGCCGACGGCGACCCAGATCGGCAGGCGTTCCTGCAGCGGACGCGGCGCTACGTCGGCGTCGGTCAGCGCTGGCCGGAACCGGCCCGACCAGGTCACCGGGTTGTTCTCGCGCAGCGCCAGCAGCAGGTCGAGCTTCTCGGCGAACAGCGCGTCGTAGTCGGCGAGGTCGTAGCCGAACAGCGGGAACGACTCGACGTAGGACCCGCGCCCGGCGATGATCTCCGCACGACCACCCGAGAGCAGGTCGAGCGTGGCGTACTGCTGGAACACCCGCACCGGGTCCTCCGAGCTGAGCACGGTGACCGAGCTGGAGAGCCGGATGTTCTCGGTGTGCTCGGCCATCGCGGCCAGCACCACCGCCGTGGCCGACACGGCGAAGTCGCCGCGGTGGTGCTCGCCGATCGCGAACACGTCGAGCCCCACCTCGTCGGCCAGGCGCGCCTGCTCGACGTAGTCCCGCAGCCGACGGCGCGCCGTCGGCACGGCACCCGTCACCGGGTCCGGCGTGATCTCGCCGAACGAGTAGACCCCCAACTCGAAGGCCACGCGCCTCAGCTCACCGTGACGACCGGCTCGCCGCCGGTCTCCTCCGACTCCTCGGCGATGCGCATGGCCTCCTCGATCAGGGTCTCGACGATCTGGTGCTCGGGCACCGTCTTGATCACCTCGCCCTTGACGAAGATCTGGCCCTTGCCGTTGCCCGACGCCACGCCGAGGTCGGCCTCGCGGGCCTCGCCGGGGCCGTTCACGACACAGCCCATGACTGCCACGCGCAGCGGCACCTCCATGCCCTCGAGCCCGGCGGTGACCTCGTCGGCGAGCTTGTAGACGTCCACCTGCGCGCGGCCGCACGACGGGCAGGAGACGATCTCGAGCTTGCGCGGCCGCAGGTTCAGCGACTGCAGGATCTGGGTGCCGACCTTGACCTCCTCCACCGGAGGCGCGGACAGCGACACGCGGATGGTGTCGCCGATGCCCTGGCGCAGCAGCGCACCGAACGCGACGGCCGACTTGATGGTGCCCTGGAACGCGGGACCGGCTTCGGTGACACCGAGGTGCAGCGGGTAGTCGCACTGCTCGGCGAGGATCTCGTAGGCCCGCACCATGACCACGGGGTCGTTGTGCTTGACCGAGATCTTCAGGTCGTGGAAGTCGTGCTCGGCGAACAGCGAGGCCTCCCACAGCGCCGACTCCGCGAGCGCCTCGGGCGTGGCCTTGCCGTACTTCTCCATCAGCCGCTTGTCGAGCGAGCCCGCGTTCACGCCGATGCGGATCGGGGTGCCGTGGTCCTTGGCGGCGCGGGCGATCTCGGCGACCTTGTCGTCGAACTTCTTGATGTTGCCCGGGTTCACGCGCACTGCGGCACAGCCCGCCTCGATGGCGGCGAAGACGTACCTCGGCTGGAAGTGGATGTCGGCGATCACGGGGATCCCGGACTTGGCCGCGATCGCGGGCAGCGCCTCGGCGTCGTCGGCGCTCGGGCAGGCCACGCGCACGATGTCGCAGCCCGCGGCGGTGAGCTCGGCGATCTGCTGCAGGGTCGCGTTGACGTCGGCGGTGACCGTCGTCGTCATCGACTGCACCGAGATGGGGTGCTCGCTACCGACACCGACGGTCCCGACCTGCAACTGGCGGGTCTTGCGGCGTTCGGAGAGAACGGGGGGCGGAGTGGCCGGCAGGCCCAGGTCGACGGTCATCGAATCCTCTGCAAACGGTCTACGAGCGCGTCAGCACCAACGATACGTCAGCGTGATCGGGGGTTGGGGTGAACAGCGTCCACCGTGACGGTGAGCACGGGGTGCACCACAGCGGTGACGGCAGCGGTCCCCCGATGGAGGAACCGCTGCTCCATCACTGTGGCAGTCGGATCGGGTTGACGATGTCGGCGGTCACCGTGAGCAACACGACAGCCCCGCCGATGAGGACGATGACCATCGTCACGGCATTGAGCTTGGTGTAGTCGACCGGACCACCGGGCACCTTGCCGCGGATCTTGCGCAGCCAGTCGCGGACCCGCTCGTACCACGTGATCGCGATGTGCCCGCCGTCCAGCGGCAGCAGCGGCAGCAGGTTGAAAATGCCGACGAAGAAGTTGAGGCTCGCCAGCAGCAGCAGGAAGACCTCCCACAGCCCCTGCTCCACGGCCTCGCCGCCGATCCGGCTCGCGCCGACGACACTGACCGGGGTGTTCGGGTCGCGTTCGCCGCCGAAGATCGCCTCGACCACGGCCGGGATGCGCTCGGGGAACTCCAGCAGCCGGTTCCAGGTCTCCACCAGCATCGTGCCGGTGAAGCTCAGCGACTCACCGACGCCGGTGAGCGCGCCGACCGCCGGGGTCAGGCCCGACGGCGTGACGCCGATGGCGCCGACCACCTCGGTGCCGCCGTCGGTCATGGGCCGGGTGATGCGCGGCACGTCGACGGAGAGCGTCTGCGCCTGGCCGTCGCGCAGGATCTCGAACCTGGTGGGCCCCTCGGCCGACTGCACGGCCGCCAGCAGGTCGGTCCACTCCGGGGTGGGCGTGCCGCCGACCGAGACGACCTGGTCACCGGGTCGCAGTCCGGCGTCCTTCGCGGGGGCCGGGTCGTTCGGCGTGCACTCCGGGTTGTTGTACTCCTCGACGGTGGCTCCTCCGCGCACGCACGGGGAGACCTGATCGACGATCGGCTTGCCCGCCAGGTTGGGCAGGCCCATCGTGATCGCCATCAGGTACACGACGATGAGGCCCACCACGAAGTGCGTGAACGAGCCCGCGGCCAGCACGACGGTGCGCTTCCAGGTCTTGAACCGGTACATGGCGCGCGGCGCCTCGTCGGGGGTGACCTCGTCGAGCGCGGTCATGCCCGCGATGTCGCAGAAACCGCCGAGCGGGATGGCCTTGAGGCCGTACTCGGTCTCGCCGCGCCGGAACGAGAAGACCGTGGGCCCGAAGCCCACGAAGTAGCGCCGGACCTTCATGCCGAAGCCCTTGGCGGTGAGCATGTGCCCCGCCTCGTGCAACGCCACGGACACGCAGATGCCGAGCGCGAAGAGCACGACTCCCAGGATGTAGACGAGCACGCGCCCTACTTCCTTCCAGTACCGATTGCCGAGGCGCGCTGGCGCGCCCACCGTTCCGCTTCGAAGACGTCCTCGACGTCGCGGGGTGCGCGACCCCACTCGCCGGCCGCCTCGACCACCTTCCCCACAGTGTCCACGATGGACGTGAAGCTGGTGTTCCCTGCCAGGAAGGCCTCCACCAGCTCCTCGTTCGCGGCGTTGAACACCGCGGGCAGGCACCCGCCCTCTGTGCCCACGTGCCTGGCGAGCTCGACGGCGGGGAAGGCCTCGTCGTCGAGGGGTTCGAAGGTCCACTCGGCCGCCGTGTCCCACCGGCTCGCGGGGGCCGCGCCGGGCACGCGCCGGGGCCAGTTGAGCGCCAGCGCGATGGGCAGGCGCATGTCCGGCGGGCTGGCCTGCGCGATCGTGGAGCCGTCGACGAAGGTGACCATCGAGTGCACGATCGACTGCGGGTGCACGGCGACGTCGATCCGGTCGCACGGGATGTCGAACAGCAGGTGTGCCTCGATGAGCTCGAGGCCCTTGTTGACCATCGTCGCGGAGTTGATCGTCACGAGCGGCCCCATGGCCCACGTGGGGTGCTTGAGCGCGTCCTCCACGGTGACCACGGCGAGCTGCTCCCGCGTGCGGCCCCGGAACGGCCCCCCGGACGCGGTGAGCACGAGCCGCTCCACCTCGTCGGCGTCGCCGCCGCGCAGGGCCTGCGCGAGCGCGGAGTGCTCGGAGTCGACGGGCACGATCTGGCCGGGCTTCGCGGCCCCCAGCACCAGCGGGCCACCCGCGATGAGCGACTCCTTGTTGGCCAGCGCGAGCGAGGCGCCCGTGCCCAGCGCCTTCAACGTCGGCGCCAGGCCCTGCGAGCCGGGCAGGCCGTTGAGCACCACGTCGGCGGGCACCGCGTCGATCAGGTCGAGCACCGCGCCTGCCCCGGCGAAGATCCGCGGCAGCCGGAACTCGCCCCGCGCGTAGCCGCGCCGCTGGGCTTCGGCGTACAGCGCGAGCTGCAGGTCTTCCATCGCGGTCGGCCTGGTCACGGCCACGGCCTCGACCTCGTGGGCGATCGCCTGTGCGGCCAGCGCCTGCGGGTCGGAGCCGCCCGCGGCGAGCCCCGCGATGCGGAACAGGCCGGGGTTGCGCCCCGCGACGTCGAGCGCCTGGGTGCCGATCGAACCCGTCGAGCCGAGGACGAGCACACTGCGTGGATGGTTCATCGGTGACCATTCTCGCGGACGGTCCTCGTGGCCTGTCGGCAGGCATGTGGGATCATCGATGTGCATGTGATGGCAGGTGAGGAGTGATCGTGGCGAGCAAGGCGATCGAGAAGCGCAGCGGCACCGAAGTCGATACCCGCGACGAGCCGTCGGCGGAGTGGGGCTGGCACGGAGGCTTCCCGAAGGCCACGCGCTTCGCGGGCTGGTTCACGGTGTTCGCGCTGCTGATCATGCTGATCGGCAACCACGAGAACAACACCGAGAACGTGTGGCTGGTCGGCATGGCCATCGCCGTGGCCTTCGGTCTGGTGCTGGACATCCGCAAGCGCCGCACCGCCTGGCGCCGCTGAGCGGCAAGCGACTTCGAACAGCGCGTGGGGCTTGTCCCCGCGCGCTGTTTCGCTGTGCCGGGGGTGTCCGCGCGGCCCGGCCCGGCTGACCCCGCGCCGGGCCGGCTTGCGCCGGGTGCTCAGCCCTCGGCTGCGAGCTGGCCGCACGCGGCGGCGATCTCCTGGCCACGGGTGTCGCGCACGGTGCACGTCACTCCCCCGGCGTTGACCCGCCGCACGAACTCCCGCTCCACCGGCTTCGGTGAGGCGTCCCACTTGCTGCCCGGCGTCGGGTTCAACGGGATCAGGTTCACGTGCACCAGGTGCCCCAGGTGCTTGCGCAGCCGCTCGGCCAGCAGGTCCGCTCGCCACGGCTGGTCGTTCACGTCCCGGATCAGCGCGTACTCGATCGACACCCGGCGCCCGGTCGAGTCCGCGTAGTACCGCGCCGCGTCCAGCACCTCGTCGACCGACCACCGGTTGTTGACGGGAACGAGCGTGTCCCGCAGCTCGTCGTCCGGCGTGTGCAACGACACCGCCAGCCGCACCTGCATCTTCTCGTCGGCGAGCTTGCGGATCGCCGGGGCCAGGCCCACCGTCGACACCGTCACCGACCGCTGCGAGATGCCCAGTCCCGACGGAGCCGGGTCCGTGATCCGCCGCACCGCGGCGAGCACGCGGTTGTAGTTCGCCAGCGGCTCGCCCATGCCCATGAACACGATGTTGGACAGCCTGCCCTCGCCGCCCGACATCACGCCGTCGCGCATCACCGCGGCGGCCGAGCGCACCTGGTCGACGATCTCGGCCGTCGACAGGTTGCGCTCGAGGCCGCCCTGGCCGGTGGCGCAGAACGGGCACGCCATGCCACAGCCGGCCTGGCTGGAGATGCACAGCGTGGCGCGGTCCGGGTAACGCATGAGGACGCTCTCGAGCAGCGTGCCGTCGTGCGCGCGCCACAGCGTCTTGCGTGTGGTGCCTTCGTCGCACGCCATCGCGCGGACCTCGGTGAGCAGTGTCGGCATCAGCTCGTCCACCAGGCGCTGCCGGGACGCGGCCGGGATGTCGGTCATCTCCTCCGGGTCGACGGTCAGCCGGGAGAAGTAGTGGTTCGACAGCTGCTTGGCGCGAAACGGCTTCTCGCCCAGCGCGGTGACGGCGTCGGCGCGCTCGGCGGTGGTCATGTCGGCGAGGTGCCGCCGGGGCAGGCCACGGCGGGGCGCGTCGAAGACAAGGGGAAGGGCAGTCATAGCGCGCTCCAGTGTCCCACGGACCGAGTGGTTGCACTCCGACTGTTTCCGATATATCGTGAACCAGTCGAGATAGTTCACGAAAGGATCGACATCATGAGACACCACTTCACACACGACCAGTTCAGCCACGAACACGGCAGGCCTGCCTTCGGACCGCGCGGCCGCGGGCCGTTCGGCGACTTCCCTCCCGGCTTCGGCCCTGGCAAGCGCGGTCGCCCGCACCCGAGGTCCGGTGGACCCGGCAGGCGGGGCAGGCGCGGCGACGTCCGCTCGGCGATCCTCGCCCTGCTGGCGGAGCAGCCCCGGCACGGCTACGAGATCATCGGCGAGATCGGTGAGCGCAGCGGCGGGTTCTGGCGACCGAGCCCCGGCTCGATCTACCCGACTCTGCAACTACTCGCCGACGAAGGCCTCGTGCACAGCAGCGAGGACGGCGGCAAGCGCCTCTTCGAACTGACCGAACAGGGCCGCGCGGCGGCCGAGAAGTTGGAGACCCCGCCCTGGGAACACTTCGCCCAGGAGGCGGACCCCAACGAGGTCAAACTGCGCGAGGCTTCGGGCGCACTGATGGGCGCCATGCAGCAGGTCTCGCTCGTGGCATCGACGGAACAGAAGGCCAGGGCGGTCGAGTTGCTGAACGAGGCGCGGCGCGCGCTCTACGGCATCCTCGGCGAGACTCCGGCCGACGATGAGTGAACGAGCCCGGTGGGCTTGTCGCGGACCAGAACGCGATAGCCCACCGGAAGCTCCAGCGGCCCCGGGAGCCCGGCGCCGCGGCGGACGGTCTCCGCGACGGCTCGCTCGGCCACCCCGGGGCTGAACTCGATTCGCAGCACCGATTCCATGCTCTCGCGGTCGGCGAAGCGCCAGCGCGTTTCCACCCGCCGCAGGCAGAACCCCGCCGACGCGAAGAACTCGTCCACCGCGTCCGGGTCGTAGTGCGGCAGGTCCGCGCGCATCCAGTCACCGTAGGGCGAATGCCACGTGTCGAGGTCGACGATCACGAACCGGCCGCCCGGCCGTAACACTCGGTCTATTTCGGACAAACCAGGCTCACATCCCGGCCCGAAGAAGTACGCCGTGCGCGCGTGCGCCACGTCCACCGACGCGTCCGCGAGTGGAATCCTTTGCGCCGTCCCCCTTCTGACGACGACGTTGCCGAGCGCGGCCACCCGGCGCTCGGCGCGGCGCACCAAAGGCGGATGCGGTTCCACACCGATCACCGACGACGCGGTCTCCGCGAACCTGGCGAGGTGGAACCCGTCCCCGCACCCGATGTCGAGGGCCACTCCGCCTTGCCACGACACGGTTTCGGCCAGAATCCGCCAGATCTCACCGTCGACGTCCTGCGCATGGTTCTCCAGCTCGTACGCGTCGACGTGATACCAGATGTTGGGGCTGGGAATCACTTCCACCTTGCGCACGAACCTTTTCACGGATCCAGCCTATCCGTGCGGGCGAAGTCGTAACATCATCGGCGTGGTAGGTGCCGGGGGCCTTCACTCAAGGGGAGTTGTGAACATGTCAGTCGGTATGTCCGTTTCACCGTCTCTGCTTCCCGCCGGATTGCCGTGCTGGGTCGAGCTGGCATCCGCTGACGAGCAGTCGGCGAGAACGTTCTACGGCGAACTCTTCGGCTGGGAGTTCTTCCTCAAACGGGATCCGGCGACGATCAACCGCCGTTACTCCATCGCGCTGCTGAACGAGTTCGAGACAGCAGGTCTGTACCAGGCCGCGGGTGACCAGTCCACCGGCTGGATGGTGCACCTGGCCGTCGGCAACACCGTCACGACGGCGGAATGGGTGGAACACCTCGGCGGCACGCTGACGCTGGGGCCGGTCGACATCCCCGACCGCGGCAGCATCCTGCACGCCGTCGACCCGAGCGGTGCACCCGTCGTGTTCTGGCAGCCGCCGGAGAACTGGGCGTTCGCCACCACGATGCCGGGGACGTTCAGCGGCGCCGACCTCAACACGCACGACGCGCCGAGCGCAGACCACTTCTACTGCAGGCTCTTCGAGTTCACGGACCAGTAGATCGGCCAGGACGGCATCGACTACGTGGAATGGCGGCTCGAGCACGAACCCGTGCTCTATCGCTACGCGATGGACCCGAGCTACCAGGCCACCGTCTCGCCACATTGGATGGTCTACTTCGTGGCCGACCCCGCACGCGGGACCGACGCCATCGCCGGGCACGCACTCATGCTGGGCGGCAGCGTCGTGACCGCACCGCTCGACACGCCCTTCGGCAGGGTCGCGGTACTCGCCGACCCGGGCGGAGCGGTCTTCTCGATCGTCGACCGCTCCCGGCGGGTCGACACCGGCGTCGGCAGGGCCGAGGTCGACGACCCCTACGACGACTGACCGGCCACGTCAGGTGGTCGCGACGAACGCGCTGAGCAGCAGCCAGGAGACGACCGCCGACGGCAGCAGCGAGTCGAGCCGGTCCATGATGCCGCCGTGGCCCGGCAGGGTGTTGCCCATGTCCTTGATGCCGAGGTCGCGCTTGATGAGTGACTCCATGAGGTCGCCCAGCGTCGCGGTGAGCACGATCGCCGCGCCGAACAGCACGCCCTGCCAGGCCATGCCGTCGAGCAGGAACTGCAGGCACAGGCCACCCGCGATGACACCGGCCGTCAACGAGCCCGCGAAACCCTCCCAGGTCTTCTTCGGGCTGATGGAAGGCGCCATCGGATGCTTGCCCCGCAGCACTCCGGCCACGTAGCCACCGGTGTCGGAGGCCACGACGACGATCATGAACGACAGCACCCTGCCGACGCCGTCCTCGGGCGGCACGAGCATGGCGGCGAACGCGGCGAACAGCGGCAGGTAGGCGGCGGCGAAGACCGACGCTCCGACGTCGCGCAGGTAGCCGTCGGCACCGCCGGGCAGCCGCCACAGCAGGCACAGCAGCACCGTCAGCACGAACGCCGTCAGCGCCCCCTCGCGGCCGAACGGCCACGCCAGCCAGATCATGGCCTGCCCGCCCACCAGCACGGGGACGAGCGCGACCTTGATGTTCGCCGCCTTGCGGAACGCGCTGGCCAGCTCGACGGTGCCCACCGCGATCGCCGCGGCGACGATGCCGATGAAGACGTAGCGAACGGTGAACAGCGACACCAGGATCGCCGCACCCAACGCCACGCCCACGGCAATGGCCGCGGGCAGGTTGCGACCGGCCCGCGAGGACTTCTTCGCCGGCTCGGGCGTGTTCCCAGGCGCGGCGGCCGCCTCGCGTTCCTCCTGGTGCTCGCTCACCTTCGTCATCAGACCTCGAGCAGCTCTGCTTCCTTGTGCTTCACGAGCTCGTCGACCTGGTGGACGTACTTGTCGGTGAGATGCTGGAGCTCCTTCTCGGCCCTGGCGACCTCGTCCTCACCGGCCTCGCCGTCCTTGGCGATCCGGTCGAGCTCTTCCTTGGCCTTGCGGCGCACGCTGCGGATGGAGATCCGCGCGTCCTCGCCCTTGCCCTTGGCGACCTTCACCATCTCCTTGCGCCGCTCCTCGGTCAGCTGAGGGATCACGATGCGGATGATGGAGCCGTCGTTGCTCGGGTTCACGCCGAGGTCGGACTCCCTGATCGCCTTCTCGATGGCGACGAGCTGGGAGGCGTCGTAGGGCTTCACGATGGCCATCCGGGCTTCCGGGATGTTCACGCTGGCCAGCTGGTTGAGCGGGGTCGGAGCACCGTAGTACTCCACGACGATCCGGGAGAACATCGACGGATTGGCCCTACCGGTCCGCACCGACAACAGGTCCTCCTTGGCGACGGACACCGCCTTTTCCATCTTCTCTTCGGCGTCGAAGAGGGTCTCGTCGATCACGGCTACTCCAGGTGTGTCGGTGTACTGACCAGTGTGCCGATCCTCTCACCACTCACCGCACGAGCGATGTTCCCCTCGGTGAGGAGGTTGAAGACGATGATCGGCATGTTGTTGTCCATGCACAGGCTGAACGCGGTGGCATCGGCGACCTTGAGCCCCCGCTCGAGCACCTCGCGGTGGCTGATCTCGTCGAACAGCTTCGCGCCAGGGTCGATCTTCGGGTCGGCCGTGTACACCCCGTCGACGGCCTTCGCCATCAGCACGGCGTCGCAACCGATCTCCAGCGCGCGCTGGGCAGCGGCGGTGTCCGTCGAGAAGTAGGGCATCCCGGTGCCCGCGCCGAATATCACGACCCGCCCCTTCTCCAGGTGGCGTTCGGCCCGGCGCGGGATGTAGGTCTCGGCGACCTGACCCATCGTGATCGCGGTCTGCACGCGAGTCGGGACGCCCTCCTTCTCCAGGAAGTCCTGCAGCGCCAGCGAGTTCATCACCGTGCCGAGCATCGCCATGTAGTCCGCGCGGTCGCGGTCCATGCCGCGCTGGGACAGCTCGGCACCGCGGAAGTAGTTGCCACCGCCGATGACGATGGCGACCTGTACGCCCGCGCGCACCACATCGGCGATCTGCACGGCGACGGAGTGCACGACGTCGGGATCCACGCCGACGGACCCGCCGCCGAACATCTCACCGCCCAGTTTGAGCAGCACCCGCTTGTAGCCGTCGGTTGACCTGTCGGTGTCGTCCTCGTTCATGTCGCCTCCGCCCCGTTCAGGTGCTGCTCTACCGGTTCTCTCACAACTGTGCCCCGCCTCCAGATCTGGCGGGAGACGGGGCACAAGTGCCTGCCTGGGACTACGCCTGGCCGACCTCGAAGCGGGCGAACCGGGTCACGGTCACGCCTGCCTCGTCGAGCAGGGCCTTGACGGTCTTCTTGTTGTCCGTGACCGACGGCTGCTCGAGCAGCACGACGTCCTTGAAGAACGCGTTGACCTTGCCCTCGGTGATCTTCGAGATGGCCTGCTCCGGCTTGCCTTCCTCGCGGGCGGTCTGCTCGGCGATGCGGCGCTCGTTCTCCACCAACTCGGCCGGGACCTCGTCGCGAGTGAGGTACTTCGGCTTGAGCGCGGCGACCTGCAGAGCAGCGCCGCGAGCAGCGTCGGCGTCGTCGCCGGTGTACTCGATGAGCACGCCGACGGCCGGGGGCAGACCGGCACCACGACGGTGCAGGTAGGTGGTCACCTGGCCGTCGAAGGCGGCGACCCGGCGGATCTCCAGCTTCTCGCCGATCTTGGCCGAGAGCTCCTGGACCAGGTCGGCGACGGTCTTGCCGTCGACCTCGGCCGTCTTGAGCTTCTCGACGTCATCGGTGCGCAGCGTCTTGGCCGCCTCGATGACCTTGTCGGCCAGCTGCTGGAACTCCTCGTTCTTGGCGACGAAGTCGGTCTCGGAGTTCAGCTCGACCAGCACGCCGCCGTCACCGGCGACGAGGCCCTCGGCGGTGGCCCGCTCGGCCCGCTTGCCGACGTCCTTCGCGCCCTTGATGCGCAGGTACTCAACGGCCTTGTCGAAGTCGCCGTCGTTCTCCTCCAGCGCCTTCTTGCAGTTCATCATTCCGGCGCCGGTGAGCTCGCGGAGGCGCTTCACGTCTGCCGCGGTGTAGTTCGCCATCGTGCGATTTCCGTTCTCTGTCGCGGTATACGCAGGTGGTCAGTGTCAGGAAGCGGTGGTCTGCTCGGCGGCAGGCTCAGCGGCAGGCTCGGTGGCCGGCGCGGCGGCCGACTCGGTGGCCTGCTCCGAACCCGAGAGAAGCTCCTGCTCCCACTCGGCCAGCGGCTCGCCCGACGCGACCGGCTTGTCCTCGCCCTCGGGGGCGGAACCGTTGCGACCGGAGCGCGCCATCAGACCGGCGGCGGCGGCCTCGGCGACGACCTTGGTCAGCAACGCAGCCGAACGAATCGCGTCGTCGTTGCCCGGGATCGGGAAGTCGACCTCGTCCGGGTCGCAGTTGGTGTCGAGGATCGCGACGACCGGAATGTTGAGCTTGCGGGCCTCGCCGACGGCGATGTGCTCCTTCTTGGTGTCCACGATCCACACGGCGCTCGGCACCTTGGACATGTCGCGGATACCGCCGAGGGTCTTCTCCAGCTTGTCCTTCTCGCGGGTCAGCGTCAGGATCTCGCGCTTGGTCAGGCCCTGGAAGCCGCCGGTCTGCTCCTGCGACTCGAGCTCCTTGAGGCGCTGGAGGCGCTTGTGCACGGTCTGGAAGTTGGTCAGCATCCCGCCGAGCCAGCGCTGGTTGACGAAGGGCATGCCCACGCGCAGCGCCTCGTTGGCGATGGCCTCCTGCGCCTGCTTCTTCGTGCCGACGAAGAGAATCGAGCCGCCGTGGGCGACCGTCTCCTTGACGAACTCGAAGGCGCGGTCGATGTACGACAGCGTCTGCTGCAGGTCGATGATGTAGATGCCGTTGCGCTCGGTGAGGATGTAGCGCTTCATCTTCGGGTTCCAGCGCCGGGTCTGGTGCCCGAAGTGAACACCGGAGTCGAGCAGCTGCTTCATGGTGACGACGGCCATGGCCTGATTCGCACCTCTTCTGTGTTGTGCGCGCCGGGCGGAAAGCTCGGCACGCGGACCGGTTGTCGCCGCTGACCGGGAGGTCAGTGGCCCTGGTGCAGTGCCGGCGTCCGGACTCGTTGGTGACGTTCTCACCGCGGAGACCGCCGGGCGCCGTTCGCTTCGTCCGTGAGAACACGGCGAAGCGCGCACGTACACGCGAAGTCAGCCTGTGCGTGCACAGACCGCGCCCAATAGTGTACGCCGACCCCGGCCACCTGCTCCCACCGGCGGTACCCGAGTACCAGAGTTGTCCACACCGGCCCCCGTTATCCACAGATTCCACCTCAGCCCTCCACAGCCCTACCCCGGGACCCACGCTGGACAGATGACCGTCCTCCCTCCCGCGCGGCACGTCCGGCACCCGGTCCTCGCGGCGCTGACCCTGCTCGTCTCACTGGTGCTGACCGCTGTCCCCGCGCCGGTCTCCACGGCACAGGTCGTGGCAGCGCAGACCGTCACCGAGCCGCGCTTCGGCTGGCCCCTGTCGCCCGCCCCGTCGGTGGCCAGGCCGTTCGATCCGCCCGAGCAGCCGTACGGCCCCGGCCACCGCGGCGTCGATCTGGCGGCCGCGCCGGGACAGGACGTGCTCGCGGCGGGCGCCGGTTACGTGGTGTTCGCGGGCAGGCTCGCCGGGCGCGGGGTGGTGTCGGTCGAGCACGACGGCGGGCTGCGCACCACCTACGAGCCGCTGGAGCCCGTGGTCTCGGCGGGCGATCAGGTGTCGCAGGGCCAGGTCGTCGGCACGGTCGTCGAGGGTCACGCGGACTGCCCCGGCGCGGCGTGTCTGCACTGGGGCGTGCGCCGGGGCGAGGACTACCTGAACCCGCTGCGGCTGGTGGCGAGCACCACGTTGCGGCTCAAACCGTGGGAGGGGGTGGTGGACTGACGACCGTCACGCGGCCAGCTCAGACTCCGGCCTGCTCCACGAGCTTGGCACGCAACCTCAGCACCGCGCGCGTGTGCAGCTGGCTGACCCTGGACTCGGTGACGCCCAGGACCTTGCCGATCTCGGCCAGGGTCAGGCTCTCGAAGTAGTAGAGGCTGACGACGATCCGGTCTCGCTCGGTGAGCTGCGCGATCGCCGCGGCGAGCTGGCGCCGGTTGTCGCGGTCGACCAGGACCGCGGCCGGGTCGACTGCGTCCTCGTCGGGCAGGGAGTCGACGAGCGAGCCGCTGTCGCGGCCGACGGCGACCAGGTCCTCGAGCGCGACGACGCTGGTGAGCCGGAGCTGACCGTAGAGGTCACGCAGCTCCTCGAGAGTGATGCCCAGCTCGGCGGCGAGCTCGGCATCGGTCGGGGTGCGGCGCAGGCGCGCGCCGAGCCGGTCGAGCGCGCGCTCCACCTCGCGAGCCCTGCTGCGGACCACCCTGGGCACCCAGTCCTGGGAGCGCAGGTCGTCGAGGATGGCGCCCCGGATGCGCTGCATCGCGTAGGTCTCGAACTTGAGGCCGCGTTCGGGGTCGAACTTCTCGATCGCGTCGACGAGACCGAAGATGCCCGACTGGATCAGGTCTGCGACGTCGACGTGGGTGGGCAGCCCGGTGCCCACGCGGCCGGCGACGTACTTGACCAGTGGTGCGTAGTGGAGCACGAGACGGTCGCGGATGCGCTGGCTCGGCGAGTCGGAGAACTGGCGCCACAGGGCCTGGATGGCGGTCTCGGCGTCGGTTCCCGCCGGGATCTGCTGAGTGGTCACCGGCCCACCGTTCCCGGATGGACGGTCGTGCTGACGTTCCTCACCAGCCGAAGCTCCACCGGCGTCATTGGGCACGGGGGTGGGTTCGGTCATGAATCGCCTTCAGCCGCTCGACGGTCACGTGGGTGTAGAGCTGCGTTGTGGCTAGCGTAGCGTGACCGAGCAGTTCCTGAACGCTGCGAAGATCCGCCCCACCCTCAAGCAGGTGTGTCGCCGCCGAGTGCCGCAAGCCGTGCGGGCCCATGTCCGCGGCCCCCGGGACTGACTCTACGGCGTCGTGCACGACGCGTCGCACCGTCCTCGGGTCCACCCGCCGGCCCCTGACCCCGAGGAACAGGGCCGCACCCGACGTTTCCGCGGCCAGTGCGGGACGGCCGTGTTCGACCCAGCGGCGTACCGCCCGCTCGGCGGGTTGCCCGAACGGCACCATGCGCTCCTTATTGCCCTTGCCCAGTACTCGTACGACCCTGCGCTCGTAGTCGACGTCGCCCAGGTCGAGCCCGCACAGCTCCGACACCCGGATTCCCGTGGCGTACAGCAGTTCCAGCGTCGCGTGGTCGCGCAGCGCGGCCGGCGCCTCTTCAGCGGCGCCGGTGCCGCTGGCCTTCAGGACCTCACCGGCCTGTTCGGGCCGCAGAACACCGGGCAGCTTCCGGTGCGCTCGCGGGGCGACGAGGCGCGAACCCGGGTCCGTGGCGAGCACGCCCTGCCGGTGTGCCCAGGCGGTGAACACCCTGGCCGAGGCCGCCCTGCGGGCCAGCGTGGTGCGGCTGCGCCCGGCCGAGCGCTGCCCGGCGAGCCAGGCCCGCAGGACCCCGACGTCCAGACCATCGAGACCGTCCAGACCAGTGCGACCAGCGGCGACGGACCGGGCCCGGTCGCCGTGATCGGACGTGTGGTCGGCCTGCGCGGCGTCGGCGCCCTCGCTGCCGACGCCGTGCAGGAATCCGAGCAACGAGACCACGTCGCCCACATACGCCCTGATCGTGTGGTCCGAGAGTCCTCTTTCGGACCGCAGGTGGCGCTCGTAGTCGTCGACCAACCGCGCCGCGCCGGACGGTAACGCCGCCCGGACAGGCAGCAGCCCGGCACGCCCCGGGCCGGAGCGTGCCGCCCCGGAACCCGTACCGCGAACAGCTGATGACGCCATGTCACCGACGCTGCGGCACGAGACCCCGATGGTCAAGCATCGCCACGCCCGGATGATCAAGCCGCAACGCTGCTGTTCACCACGGGGCACCAGCGGACCAGACCAACCTCCCCCACCTGGGTTAGAGGCTCACCGGTGCGCTGTCCGCCGTCCGGTCGGCACCCGGTTGCGCGGCCGCCGACCGTCCCGCCGTGGTCGGTCACGGGCGGCCCCCGCACGCCACCCCGCCGCCGGTGTCCAGAGACCTCGTGCCCGTGAGTCGGCGGTTCGCGAGCCGATCCGGCGCCGGAGGCATCCGCCCGGCCGAGTGGTCTTGTCCACCACGGCGCGCGGGCGCTCACCGGCCCGCGTCCTCGCGGGTTTTGCCGGAACGACGCCAGCCGGTCTCGCACCGCTCGCTCAACTCGTCCAGCTCGAGCGCCGGCAGGAGTGCCCGGACCCGGGGCAGCGGCACCCCGGACTCGGTCGCGATGTCCTCCGGTGACTTGCCCCGGCGTTGCCCGAGTGCCTCGTGGACCCGGATGGCCTGCGGCCCGAGGCCGTCCGTGCGACGTCGCGGGCGAGGCGCCCCGTCGGGTCGGCCGACCCCCAGGCGACCGACCGTTTCGAGGACGTCGGAAACCGAGGCCACGAGCGTCGCGTGGGCGTCGCGGATGAGCTCGTGACAGCCGACCGACAGCGCCGAGCCGACGGGCCCGGGCACGGCCATGACCACCTTGCCCAGCACGCCCGCGGTGGTCGCGGTGTTGCGGGCGCCACTGCGCCTGCCTGCCTCGACGACGACCGTGCCGGTGGTGAGCGCCGCGATCAGCCGGTTGCGGACGAGAAACCGGTGCCGGGCGGGCGGTGTGCCGGGCGGGTACTCGCTGACGACCGCACCACCGCGCGAGGCCATCCGATCGAGCAGGCCGGTGTGGCCAGCCGGGTAGCCGGCATCGAGTGCGCAGCCCAGCGCGGCCACCGTGGTTCCCTGACCGGTCAGTGCTCCGCGGTGCGCGGCGCCGTCGATGCCGTACGCGGCACCGGAGAACACCGGCACGTCCTGGTCGGCGAGTGCGTAGCCGAGCTCGGCCGCGGCGTTCTCGCCGTACTCGGTGGCCGCACGAGCGCCGACGATCGCGACAGCGTCCTGTGCCGCCTCGTCGAGGCAGGCGTCACCGCGGACCCAGAGTGCGAGCGGCGCGGCGACACCTTGCGCTCCCCTGCCGGTCGCGACGTCGAGCGACAACAACGGCCACGCAGGCCATTCGTCGTCCTCCGGAGTCACGAGACGGGCGCCGTGCTGCGCCGCCTCGTCGAGGTCCCGCTGCGCGAGGTCGAGCTCGCGACGAGCGCTGGTCTCCTGCGCCACGGCCTCCGGTGCTCGCCCTCGCCGAACCAGGTCGGCTGCCTCGACCGGTCCGTGTTCGGCGACGAAGGCCGCCAGCGCCGGAGCAGGCGGTTCGGCGACGCGGAGCAGGTACGCGCGAGCGAGGCGTTCCGCCGACGCTCCACGGCGCGTCCTCACCTCGTGCTGCACCGGGTCGGCAGTGTCGGGGGCCGATACGGATTCGCGGTGCTCGCTCTCCGAGTCGACGTCGGTGCGTGGTCGCGGGCTCGTGAGCTCTGGCGCGACAGCACCTGCGCAATGCTGTGGTTCGGGACCACCCGGTGGTGCGGAATGCGTACTGACCTGCTCGGCGCAGCCGTGGGCAGGTATCGAGTGTTGGGCACCGGGCGGCGCGTCGGATCGCGCTGAGAGATCGGTGTCGGCAGGAACACGAAGTCGCATGTCGATCGGTGCTCCCGGTCGCGCAGTGGCCTGCTCGGCACCAGGGCCGCGGGCAGGTACCGAGCGTGTGGCGCCGGGCAGTGCTTCGCGCCGCACCTCAGGTCGCGGTGAAACTTCGGTGCCCGCCGGAGGTGGACATCGCGTGTCGATCGGTGATTCCGGCCGCGCACCGGCCTGCTCGGCACCAGGGCCGCGGGCAGATATCGAACGGTGCGGTGCTTCGCCTGGGACCTCGGCCTGCCCTGAAACCTCGGTGTCCGCCGGGGCTGGGAGTTGCGTGTCGATTCCCGGTCGCGCGCTCGCAGGCGCGGCGCGTCTGCCGCCGCCTACCGCGTGCGAGGCACCGGACAGTGCCGCGCGTCGCGCTACGGACCGCCCTGAACGTTCGGCGTCGGTCGGCGGTGGGCGTTCGGTACCGGCCGGCGGTTGCAGGTGGGTGATGGGCGGCCCAGAGGCGTCAGTATCGCTCGGCGTTGCGCGGTGCGGGCCGGTCCGTGGAGGCCCATGCGGGTGCGGGTTGCCGGGGCTCATCGAGGGATTCGGGTGTCCCGGGTCGGTCGTCATGCCGCCCTCCTGTCGCGGAACTCGAGGGCCGCCGCCACGTGGTCGGCGTCCGGGGTGTCGGACTCGGCCAGGTCGGCCAGAGTCCAGGCGATGCGCAGGCAGCGGTCCGCGCCTCGGGCGGTGAGGGCACCGCGGTCGAGGCTGCGGTCCAGCAGCCGCGTCACCTCGGCTGGCAGGGCGTAGTCACGTCGCAGTGCGGGACCGGGCACCTCCGCGTTGGTCAGCCAGCCTCGCTCCGCCCAGCGCTTCGCGGCTCGGTCCCTGGCCCGCAGCACCCGCTCGCGCACCGTCGCCGTCGGCTCCGGCTCGGCGCGCTCGTGTGCGCTCATCGCCGTGATCGGGCGCATCCGGACGCGGAGGTCCACGCGGTCGAGCAGCGGGCCGGACAGTTTGCTGAGGTAGCGCCGCCTGGCGTTGGGCGTGCAGCAGCAGTCGACGTCCCTCGGCGGCGCACACGGACACGGGTTGGTCGCCAGCACGAACTGGAACCTCGCCGGATACCGCACCACACCACGTGACCTGGCGATCCGGACCTCGCCCTCCTCCAGCACGGTGCGCAGCGACTCCAGGCGCTCGCCGCCGAACTCGGCCGCCTCGTCCAGGAAGAGCACGCCGTGATGGGCCTTGCTGATCGCGCCCGGCATCGCGATGCCGCTCCCACCGCCGACGAGCGCGGCCACCGAGATCGAGTGATGTGGCGCGACGAACGGCGGGACCCGGCTCAGCGGGGACGACGAATCCAGCGACCCGTCGACGGAGTGCACGGTGCTGACCTGGAGTGCCTGATCCGCCGACAACGGCGGCAACAGACCAGGCAGGCGCTTGGCGAGCATCGTCTTGCCGACTCCCGGCGGTCCCGTCATCAACAGGTGGTGGCCGCCCGCCGCCGCCACCTCGAGAGCCCAGCGCGCCTCCGGCTGGCCCACGACATCGGCGAGGTCGGGCGCGTCCGGTTCGACGGCCTCCTTCTGCGGACCGGGCCGTACGAGCTCCTGATCGCCGCACAGCCACGCGACCACCTCGGTGAGCCGCTCGGCGCCGCCGACCTCGATGCCGTCGACCAGTCCGCCCTCGAACAGCGACTCGACCGGGACCACCGCCCGCCGGTAGCCGTTCTCCCTGGCGGCGAGCAGGGCGGGCAGCACGCCGCGCACGGGCCGCAGCCTGCCGTCGAGCGCCAGCTCACCGAGCAGCACGGTCCCCAGCAGCTTCGTGGCGGGGACGGAGCCGGACGCCGACAGAACCGCGACCGCGATGCTCAGGTCGTAGCCCGACCCGACCTTCGGCAGGTCGGCAGGTGACAGACCGAGCGTGACGTGGGTGTCGGGCCACTTCTGGCCGCTGTTGCGCACCGCGGCCCGCACCCGGTCCTTGGCCTCACGCAGCCCGGCGTCGGGCAGACCGACGAGCTTGGTGCCGGGCATCCCGGCCCCGATGTCGGCCTCGATCTCCACCAGCCTGCCGTCGAGTCCGATCAGCGCGACCGACCACGCGCGTGCGAGCGGCATCAGAACGCCCCCACGAAGTGCCGCAGCGAAGGCGGGCCCGTCGGCGGGAACTCGATGGCGATGACGTCGAAGCGGACCGGGCACCAGGCCACACGGAACGCGGCGAGCCACCTGCTGGTGATGCGCCGGATCCGGATGCGCTTGTCCTCGGTGACCGCCTCCGCGGGTTGCCCGAAGCCACGTCCTGACCTGGTTTTCACCTCGCAGACGATCAACGTCGTGCGGTCGGTGGCCACGACGTCGAGCTCGCCCTCCCGGCAACGCCAGTTGCGGCTGAGCACGACCAAGCCGAGCCCACGCAGGTACTCGGTGGCCAGTTCCTCACCCCTGCGACCGAGCGCGAGATGGGATCTTCGCCTTCTCGTGCGCCCGGCACGCGTCGCGATGCTCACGGACAACATCACCCCCGGATTCGGCGAAGCCGGCCCTCCCGGCTTCGCCTCCGACGCTGTCAGTGCGTCAGGGGGCCGAAACAGAACCGATTCGCGAACCTGTGGACAAACAGGGTGATGTGGACAGCTCGCCCCACGCGCGCGTCAGCGCCCGTGGAACCGTCGGTGAGTGCTGCTAGAGCGGCTCAGCCGCCGAAGGGGCCGTCCTCGGGAAGCCGCAGCTCGGGCTTGTCGAGCTCCTCGACGTTGACGTCCTTGAACGTGATGACCCGGACGTTCTTGACGAACCGTGCGGGCCGGTACATGTCCCAGACCCAGGCGTCCGACATCCGCACCTCGAAATACACCTCGCCACCGCTGTCGCGGACCTGTACGTCCACGGCATTGGCCAGGTAGAACCGCCGCTCGGTCTCCACGACGTACGAGAACTGCCCGACGATGTCGCGGTACTCCCGGTACAGCGACAGCTCCATCTCGGTCTCGTACTTCTCGAGATCCTCTGCGCTCATCTACTCCGCGCCCCTCCTCGCAACCCTCGCAAAGCCGTTCCCGGCGGAACAACCATTGTGCACGAGCGCCTCACAACTCGGCGCCGGACACCTCGGCGACCTCGCCGGAATCCGGCAGCTCGAACAGGTATTGGTCGAGCTCCGCGTCCTTCGCCGCGCGTTTCCTCGCCTCGGCCTGCAACGCGGCCGCGGTCAGCATCACCTTGTGGGGAGCGACCTTGCCGTGCGCCCGCCCCGCGACGGCGACGTTCGTGTAGGACCAGCGATGCACCGGGCTCGGGCCGTGGGCCGTCAGCGCCTCGCCATGCTCGGTCGTCGTGTAGCCCTTGTGCACGTCGAACCCGTACACCGGGTGCTCGTCGTGCAGTCCGGCCATGATGCGGTCGCGCGTCACCTTGGCCAGCACCGATGCGGCGGCCACGCACGCGACCGCGCGGTCGCCCTTGATCACCGGCACGCTCGGCGCGGGAAGCCCCGGCACCCGGAACCCGTCGATGAGCACGTAGCCGGGCGCGAGGTCGAGCCCGGCGATCGCCCGTCTCATACCCTCGATGTTGGTGACGTGGATGCCCAGCGCATCGACCTCGGCGGGTGAGATCACCACGATCGAGTAGTCGAGCGCGCGGCGAAGGACCCGTTCGTAGACGCGCTCGCGCGCGAGCGCCGTCAGCAGTTTCGAGTCGGTCAGCTCGGTGAGTCTGGCTCCGTCACCGGGACGCAGGATGCAGGACGCGACCACGAGCGGACCCGCGCACGCTCCCCTGCCGGCCTCGTCGACACCGGCCACCGGGCCGAGGCCGCGACGGTCCAGCGCGCTCTGCAACGCCCAGGACGTCTCGCCGCGAACCACGGCGCGTGGAGGGCGCAGTACACCAGTGGGTCCGGCGCTCACTCGGTCTACCGCCCTCGTCTGACCGTCCCACGAACCGCGGCACCGACCTTGCGGCTCACCTGCACTGTCGGCCACGCGGCGACCACGCCGATACCCAACGGCACGCCCTGCTGCCAGGCGGGCGCGCTCATGGCGTTGGCGGGTTCGGCCTGCGGGTTGTGATCACTGACGGTGCCCCAGCGCGACGGCGGCAGGACGATCAGACGTGCCTTGCCGATGATGTTGTCGACCGGGACGGCGCCGCGCTCTCCGCCACCGCCCTGGAAGCGGGAGTCGAGAGAGTTGTTGCGGTTGTCGCCCATGACCCAGACGGTGCCCTCGGGCACGGTCACGGGGCCGAAGTCGTCCTGCTCCTCGCGGCCGCCCTGCCAGTAGATGTAGGGCTCGTCCAGTGGTCTGCCGTCGACGAGAACGCGGTTCTCGTCGTCACAGCACTCCACGGTCTGGCCGCCGGTGGCGATGATGCGCTTCACGAAGTCGCGCTCGTCGGGCGGCGCGAGGCCGAACACGGAGCCAATGCTCTGGAAGAAGCGGGCGACCGAGTTGCCGGACTCCGGGACGGGAGCGTCGTTCTCGACCCACGGCTGCGGGCCGCGGAACACCACGACGTCGCCGGGGCCCGGATCCGAGAAGTCGTACGTGATCTTGTCGACCAGGATCCGGTCCGGGGTGCAGCCCGCGCAGCCGTGGAGCGTCTCTTCCATCGATCCCGACGGGATCATGTAGACCCTGGCCAGGAACTGCTGGATCAGAAACGCGAGGACGAGCGCCACCACGATCAGGATCGGCAGCTCTTTCCAGAACGAGCGCTGCTTCTTCTGCTTCCGACGCGAAGCGGCCGGAGCGTCATCGGCGCCAGTCTCGGCGGACTCGGCTTGGTGACGACCGCGAGGGTCATTCTCCTCCGAGCGCTCCGGCTCGTCTTCCGCGGCGTTTGAAGGCACAGGCTCGACCACGTGGCCAGGCTACGGTAACGGCTTGACTACTCAGGAAGCAGAGGGTGCTTCGCGCCGCTCCTTGATCTTGGCGGCCTTGCCCCGCAGCTCGCGGAGGTAGTAGAGCTTCGCCCGGCGGACGTCACCGCGCTTGTCGACCTCGATCTTGGCGATGTTGGGCGAGTGCACCGGGAAGGTCCGCTCGACGCCAACGCCGAACGACACCTTGCGCACGGTGAAGGTCTCGCGGGCGCCACCGCCCTGACGGCGGATGACGACGCCCTGGAAGACCTGGTTGCGCTCGCGGTTGCCCTCGATAACGCGGACGTGAACCTTCAGCGTGTCGCCCGGGCGGAAGTGCGGGATGTCGGAACGCAGCGACTGAGCGTCCAACGCGTCCAGGGTGTTCATCGGTGGTCCGTCCTCGTCTTCATGTGGCTTCGGCGTACATCCGGGCGCGCGCCTGCATGACAGCGGGTGGCCCAGGAGCTTGGCGGCGCGTGATTACGTCGCGCCAACCGGTCAAGTATTGCAGATGGGATGCCGGGTCTAATCACCGGGTTCGTGGCGGAGCCGGTCGAGCACCGCTCGATCGTGCTTGTCGAGGCTGCCTTCGGGCAGCTGTTCCAGCAGGTCGGGCCGTCGGCGATGGGTGCGCTCGAGCGCCTGGTCCCTGCGCCACCGGTCGATCAGCGCGTGGTTGCCGGAACGCAGGACGTCCGGCACGGCCAGCTCTCGCCAGACCTCCGGCCGGGTGTAGCTGGGGCCCTCGAGCAGACCGTCGGAGAACGAGTCCTGCTCGGCCGACACCGGGTTGCCGAGCACCCCGGGCAGCAGGCGGACGACAGCCTCGACGATCACCAGTACCGCGGCCTCGCCGCCGACCAGCACGTAGTCGCCGATGGAGACCTCGTCGACGGGCATGCGCCTGGCGGCGTCGTCGATCACGCGCTGGTCGATGCCCTCGTAGCGCCCGCACGCGAACACCAGGTGTTCCTCTGCGGCGTAGGCGTGGGCGAGTTCCTGCGTGAACGGCCTGCCGGCAGGCGTCGGGACGACGAGCCGGGTGCGCTCACCGCAGACGGTGTCGAGCGCGTCGCCCCAGATCTGGGGCTTCATGACCATGCCGGGACCGCCGCCGTACGGCGCGTCGTCCACGGCACGGTGCACGTCGTGGGTCCAGTCCCGCAGGTCGTGGACCCCGATGTCGATGAGGCCGCGCTCGATGGCGCGGCCCAGCAGCGCCGCCCGCAGCGGCTGCAGGTACTCGGGAAAGATCGTGACGACGTCGATCCGCATCAGACGTCCAGCAACCCCTCTGGCGGGTCGACGACGACCCGCTTTCCGGCGATGTCGACGGTCGGGACGATGACCCGCACGAACGGCACGAGCACCTCGCCGCCGCCCTCACGGTCGATCGCGAGCAGTTCGCCGCCCGGTGAGTGGACGACCTCGCGCACGGTGCCGAGGGCTGTGCCGTCGGTCAGTTCCGCGCGCAGGCCCTCGAGCTCGTGGTCGTAGAACTCGTCCGGATCCTCGATCGGAGGGAGATCGGCGGTGTCGCCGAGCAGCAGGACGCCGCGCAGCTCCTCGGCGACCGTCCGGTCCGGAACCTCGGCAAAACGCATGAGCAGCCGCCCGCTGTGCCAGCGGGCGGCTGCCACGGTGAGCCGCGTGGTGCTGCCGTCACGAGCCTGACCGGTCAGCACCGTCCCCTCTGCGAAACGCTCTTCGGGCGAGTCGGTGCGCACGTCCACGGAGAGTTCTCCACGGATGCCGTGCGCTTTGGCGACCCGCCCGACCACGACCTGCACGGTGCGTTTCTCAGCGGTCGGTATCGATGACGTCGACGCGAACGCCCCGGCCGCCGATGGCTCCCATCACGGTGCGCAGGGCGGTGGCCGTGCGGCCACCCCGGCCGATCACCTTGCCGAGGTCGTCCGGGTGGACGTGCACCTCGAGGGTGCGACCGCGGCGGGTGGTGACCAGTTCGACCCGGACGTCGTCCGGGTTGTCGACGATGCCGCGCACCAGGTGCTCGAGCGAGTCGGCCAAGAAGCTCACGCCTCGTCGGCCTTCTTCTCGGTCTCGGCCTCGCCCTCGGGAGCGGCGTCAGCCTTCTTGGCGGCCTTCTTCT
Source organism: Prauserella cavernicola (assembly GCF_016595675.1). Classification (GTDB taxonomy): domain Bacteria; phylum Actinomycetota; class Actinomycetes; order Mycobacteriales; family Pseudonocardiaceae; genus Prauserella_A; species Prauserella_A cavernicola. Next base: position 77,883 of record NZ_JAENJH010000005.1, read on the forward strand.
TCGGCGTGGTGGCGTCGCCGGCGGGCTCGTCGCCCGCGGCGGCCAGGGCCGCGTTGAAGAGGTCCTGCTTCGACGGCTTCTCCTCGCGCTGCTTCAGCGTGCCCTCGGCGCCCGGCAGGCCCTTGAACTTCTGCCAGTCACCGGTGACTTCCAGGAGACGCTGCACCGGCTCGGTGGGCTGCGCGCCGACCTTCAGCCAGTGCTGGGCGCGGTCGGAGTCGACCTCGATGAAGCTCGGCTCCTCCTTGGGGTGGTACTTGCCGATCGTCTCGATGGCCTTGCCATCCCGGCGGGTGCGCGCGTCCGCGACGATGATGCGGTAGTACGGCGCACGGATCTTGCCCAGGCGCTGCAGCTTGATCTTGACGGCCACGGGTGTGGGTACTCCTGTCGTTTCGCTACTCGGTTCGGGACACGATCCGAGTGGGGAGCCGGATCCGAATGCCCGCAGGTATGTGTGGTCGCCCCGGACGGTGAGAGGGTCCGAACCGGAGCGGGCAAGCAATCATTTTGCCAGACGGCCCGTGCTCACCCGTTCCCGGGGAGCGTGAGCACGCCGTCCACCCGAACGGGCACGTCGACGGAGCCGTCGCGCAGCTCCGGCGGCAGCACGGCCTGCGGAGCGCCCTGCCAGGCGAACGGGCGCAGGAAGCGGCGGATCGCCGTGGTGCCCACCGACGTGTGGATGCTGTTGGTGGACGGCCACGGCCCGCCGTGGTGCTGGGCCCACGACACCGCGACGCCCGTCGGGTAGCCGTCGAACACGAGCCTGCCCGACACGGCCTGCAGACCCGCCAACAGGTCGGTGGCCTGGGTGGCCTCGTCGGTTCCGAGGTGCACCGTCGACGTCAGCGAGGGCTCCAGTCGCGCCATTGCGGCGAGCAGCTCCTCGTTCTCGGAGTAGCGCACCACGACCACGAGCGGGCCGAAACATTCGGTGGCGACGTCGGTGTCGAGCTCGGCGGCGTCGATGGTCAACACGCGCGGCTGCGCCGTGAAACCCGAATCGTCCGGCTCACCGCCGGTGGCGGCCGTCCCCACGCCGGAGAGGCCCGCGAGCCGCTCCGAACCCGAGGCGAACGAGTCGCGGATGCCCTTGTTGAGCAGCACCTGCGCGCCCGTTCCCTCCACGGCCGTCCGCAGAGCGGCCAGCACGGCCTCGCCCTCGTCGGTCCTCGGCACGAACGCCAGACCCGGCTTGGTGCAGAACTGGCCCGCGCCGAGCGTGAACGACCCGGCCAGGCCCGCGCCGATCTCGTCGGCCCGCTCCTTGGCCGCGGCCTGCGTGACCACGAGCGGGTTGATGCCGGAGAGTTCGCCGTAGAACGGGATGGGCTCCGGCCTGGTGTTGATGAGCTCGAGCAGCGCCTTGCCGCCGCCGAGCGAACCGGTGAACCCGACCGCCTTGATGTCCGGGTGCCGCACGAGCCGCACCCCGGCCTCCCGGCCGTAGACCACGCCGATCGTGCCCTCGGGAGCGCCGTACTCGATCGCCGCGGCCTCCAGCGCCTCGCCGCACAGCCGCGAGGTCAGCACGTGCGAGCCGTGGGCCTTCACGATCACGGGACAGCCCGCCGCGAGCGCCGACGCCGTGTCGCCGCCGGGGACCGAGAACGCGAGCGGGAAGTTGCTCGCGCCGAAGACGGCGACCGGGCCCAGAGGCAGCAGCATCCGGCGCAGGTCAGGACGCGGGCCCATCGCCGTGTCGCCGGCGTGGTCGACCGTGGCCTCGAGGTAGCCGCCCTCGGTGACCACGTCGGCGAAGAGGCGCAGCTGGAAGCAGGTCCTGGTGAGCTCGCCGTTGAGCCGGGGCTCGCCGAGGCCGGTCTCGCCGTCCGCGGTGGCGACGATCTGCTCGCGGCGCGACTCCAGCCCGTCGGCCAGCGCCCGCAGCAGTCCCGCACGCCACGCGCGGTGGCGCAGGCTCAGCTCCGCGAAGGCCGCCCGCGCCCGCGTCGCGGCCGCGTCGACGTCGTCAGGGGTGCTCGGCAGGATCTCGGTCTCGCTGCTCTGCCCCGTCCTCGGGTTCACGCTCTGCAGGTGTGACATCGCTGTTCTTGTTCTCCTTGTTCTGGGTGGCCTTGTTCCGGGAGCGGACGGCTCGCAGCACTGAGAGCAGGATGAGAAGCACGATGGCGCCGAGCAGCGAGGCCGCGATCGGTTCGCCGAGGAAGCCGGACAGTTCGCCGTCGAACGTCCTCATCGAGCGGCGGAAGGCCGACTCGAGGATTCCGCCGAGCACGAACGCCAGCACGAGCGGCCCCGGCTCGAACCCGACCTTCTTCATCAGGTAGCCGAGCAGGCCGAGCCCGATGACGAGGTACATGTCGAAGACGTTGTTGCGGACCGTGTAGACGCCGATCATCGTGATGAGGATCGTCAGCGGGGCCAGGATCGCCGCCCGCACCTTGAGGATGCGCACGAAGATGCCGATCAGCGGCAGGCTCATCGCGAGCAGCAGCAGGTTGCCGATGTACATCGAGTTGACGACACCCCAGAACAGCTGCGGCTCCTCCTCGACCAGCAACGGGCCGGGGGTGATGCCCTGCAGCATGAGGGCGCCGAACATGATCGCCATCGTCGCGTTGGCTGGAATACCCAGCGACAGCAACGGGATGAACGACGACGTCGCCGCGGCGTTGTTGGCGGTCTCGGGACCGGCGACACCCTGGATCGCGCCCCGGCCGAACTTCTCGGGCCGCTTGGTGGCCTTCTTCTCGACGGCGTAGGCGACCATCGACGACATCGTGGCGCCGCCGCCGGGCAGGATGCCGAGCAGGAAGCCCGACAGCGAACCGCGCGCGATCGCGCCCTTGGACTCGGAGAAGTCCTTGCGGGTCGGGTAGACCGACCCGACCGGGGCCGCCTTCGGCGCCTTCTTCCGCAGCGCCTCGAGGTTGTAGAGGATCTCGCCGACACCGAACAGGCCCATCGCGACGATCACGAAGTCGATGCCGTCGAGCAGCTGGTCACTGCCGAAGGTCAGGCGCGCGGTGCCGAGCAACGGGTCCTGGCCGATGGTGGCGAGCAGCAGCCCCAGCGTGGCCATCGCCAGGCTCTTGAAGATCGAGCCGGTGCCCAGCGTGGTGACGAGCAGGATGCCGAGCAGCGCGAGCATCGTGTACTCGGCGGGGCCGAAGTCGATGGCGAAACCCGACACGAGCGGCGCCACGAAGGTCAGCGCGACGATGGCGATCGTGCCACCGATGAAGGAACCGATCGCGGCGATGCCGAGTGCGGCACCGGCGCGCCCCTGTCTCGCCATCTCGTGCCCGTCGATGGCGGTGACGACGCTGGAGGCCTCACCAGGCAGGCGCAGCAGCACCGACGTGATCGTGCCGCCGTACTGCGCGCCGTAGAAGATGCCGGCGAGCATGATGATCGCCGACGTGGGCTCGATGTTGTAGGTGATCGGCAGCAGGATCGCGATCGTGGCGGCGGGCCCGAGGCCGGGCAGCACGCCGACGAGCATGCCCAGCGTGACGCCGAGCAGGCAGTACAGCAGGTTGTCCGGCTGGAAGACGACCCCGAACCCGTCGAGCACCGGAGACAGGAAATCCATTGGCTAGTCCTCTAGAAGTGCACGATGTGGGGCAGCGACACCCCGAGCCCGGTGATGAACAGCAGGTAGATCGCGGTGGTGGCGGACAGCGAGACGATGGCCGTCATGAGCCACGACTCGCGGCCGAGCAGCTTGAGCCACAGCACCAGCAGCGCGACGGTCGGGATCTCGAAGCCGACGCGCTCGAACAGGAACACGTAGCCGAGCAGGGAGACGACGCCCGCCGCCACGACGAGGGACTCGCGGCCGAACCGTTCCTCCTCGCCGGTGGGGGCGGAGCGCACCACGAGCACGACCGCGATCACGGCCATGGCGACGCTGACGATCAGCGGCCACATCCCGGGCCCGGGATCGGCGAGGTCGCCGATCCCGAGCTGCCAGGACAGGAGGGCGGCACCCGCGCCGACGACGAACAGCACCGACGCAGCGATGACGTTCTGCCTGCGCGCGTAGCTCTCGCTCGGCCGCGCCTCCTGCTCCTGATCGGGAGTCGTCATGACTGACCCTTCATGTCGACGCCGAGCTCCTCCGTCATCGTCTTGAACTGGTCACGGGATTCGCGCAGCTGCTTCTCGACCTCGGCGCCGTCGGCGTCCCAGCGGCCGATGTAGCTGGACTCGAGCACGTCGGAGTACTCCTTGGACTGCACGGCCTCGTCGATGGCGGAGGAGAGCTTGTCGCGCACGTCGTCGGGAAGGCCGGCGGGTGCGGCGACGAAGCGGCGCTGGTCCACGGTCACGTCGTAGCCGAGCTCCGTGGCGGTGGGCACGTCGGGCAGTGCGTCGAGCCGCTCCTTCGAGAACACCGCGAGCCCGCGCAGCTCGCCCGCCTTGATCTGTTCGAAGGCCTCGGCGATCTGCAGCCCGGCCGCGTCGACCTTGCCGCCGAGCACGGCGGTGAGCGTCGGGCCGCCACCGTCGAAGGGCACCGCGGTGGCCTTCACCTTCTGCAGGCCGAGCAGCAGGGCCTGAGACAGCTGACTCCCCGTGCCCGCGCCGGTGGTGCCGTACTTGATGTTGCCCGCCTTCTTGAGGTCCTCCACCGACTTGATGGGCGAGTCGGCGGGCACCACCATCACGTAGTCCTCGACGGCGAGGCCCTTGATGAAGGTCATGTCCTCGAGCTGCACGGCATCGGGGTCGTCGAGCACGAGCGGGCCCACGGCGAACAGCGACTGGGGCATCACGGCCACGCGGTAGCCGTCGGGGTTGCTGCTGAAGACGTCCTTGCCCGCGATCTTGCCGTTGGCGCCGGGCTTGTTGAGGACGACGGCGCTCTGGCCGAGCGGCTCCTCGATGCTCTTGGCGAGCGCCCTGGTGACGAGGTCGGTGCTGCCGCCGGGCTCGGTGGGCACGCTGAACTCGACGGGGCGGGTCGGGTAGTCGCCGCCGCCGTCGCCGTCACCCGAGCCGCCCTGCACGGAGCAGGCCGACAGGGCGAGCGCCGCGGCGGCGAACAGGGCGGCACTCCGCACGGTGCGGTTTCTGGACAGAATCTTCATTGATCCTCCTGGGAAGTACTACCGGTGGGGAAGGAAGTACGTCAGCGGGTCGCACCCACGAGGGCGAGGCCCTTGGTCAGCAGTGCGTCCAGTTCTTCGAGGTGGTCGGTCGGCAGGTCGCGCAGCGGCGCGCGCACCGGGCCGACGGTGGCCCCGCGAAGCCGGGCGGCTGCCTTGACGAGCGCGACGGCGTAGCCGGTGCCCTTGTCGCGCAGCTCCACCAGCGGCACGAAGAACTCGCTGAGCAGTCGCTCGACGGTCGCGTGGTCGTCGGCGTGGAACGCGCGGAAGAAGGCCTGGGAGATCTCGGGCGCGAAGGCGTGCACGGCCGAGGAGTAGGCGGGAACGCCGATGGCGCGGTAGGAGCGCGCCTGCATCTCAGCGGTGGCGGCGCCGTTGAAGAACAGCCATTCCGGCGGGGCGGCGAGCTTGATGCGCTGGAGCTGGTCGAGGTCGCAGTGGCCGTCCTTGATGCCGATGACGTTGGGGATGGTCGCGAGCTCGGCCACGGTCGGCACGGCGATCTTGACCTGGGCGCGCTGGTAGACGATCAGCGGCAGCTCCGTGTTCTCGGCGACCTTGCGCACGTGGTCGACCAGGCCCGCCTGCGGGGTCTCGACGAGGTAGGGCGGCATCAGCAGCACCGCGTCGGCGCCCGCGCGCTGAGCGGCGGCGACGAAGCGGCCGGCCTGCGCCCACCCGTAGCCCGCGCCCGCGACCACGGGTGCGGTGCCCGCGGACTCCTCGACGGCGATCGTGATGAGGGTTTCGTACTCGTCCTCGGCGAGGGAGAAGAACTCGCCGGTGCCGCAGCAGGGGAACAGAGCGCCGGGCTTGGCGGCGAGCTGACCGCGCACGTGGGCACGGAAGGCGTCGGTGTCGATGGCGCCATCGGCGTGGAACGGCGTCAGCGGGAACGACAGCACCGCTGTCGCCATCCCGTTCTGGAGCCGTTCAACGGCCTCCGCTGTATACGTGGCAGTCAAGGTGTCTCCATATGTAGACGTCTGTCATGTGCGGAGCAGTGTTACCCGGGCCTTGATAAGCTGTCAACCGTGGAAGCTGAGCGAGAGACCGGTGTGCGAGGTGTGAAGTCCGCCGCCAGGACCATGGAACTGCTGGAACTGCTGGCGTCGCGACAGAACCGGCCCGCTCGCCTCCGCGAGCTGAGTGACGCACTGGGGGCACCGCGCAGCAGTGTCTACGCGCTGATCCGCACGCTCGTCGAGCACGGCTGGGTGCGGGCCGACGCCAGCGGAACTCAGTACAGCATCGGCATCCGCGCGCTGCTCGCCGGAACGACCTACCTCGACACCGACCCATACCTGCGGATCATCCAGCCGCTGATCGCCGACCTGTCCGCCGAGCTCGACGAGACCATCCACTACGGCAGGCTCGACCGCGGCGACATCGTCTACCTCGCCACGCGCGAGTCGAGCAAGTACATCCGGCCGTTCAGCAGGGTCGGCCGCAGGCTGCCCGCGTTCAGCACGTCGATGGGCAAGGCGCTGCTGTCCGAGCGGCTCGAGACCGGGATCGACGACCACGTGCCGGCCCAGGTCACGCCGCTCACCCCGAACACGCTGGTCGAGCGGGCCGACCTCATCGCCGACCTCGAGCTGACGCGCGAGCGCGGCTACGCGGTGGACAACGAGGAGAACTACGCGGGCGTCATGTGCTTCGGCTTCGCCCTGCGCTACAGCACTCCCCCGATCGACGCGATCAGCTGCTCGGTACCGCTGAGCGGGCTCACGCCCGAGCGGCGTGACGACATCGTCGAGGCCATGCAGCGCACGCGGCTGGCGATCGAGCGCATGGCCCCGGTCGACCTCGCGGCCACGGCCGATCTCACCACGGGGCGCTGAGCTTGGGGCTCGACTCCGCCGCACTACTGGTGCTGGCGGGCCTCGCCGCGGGCCTGGTCGGTTCCATGGCGGGCCTCGCCTCACTGTTCAGCTATCCCGCGCTGCTCGCGACGGGCCTGCCGCCGATCGCGGCCAACGTGACCAACACCGTGGCGATGTTCTCGACCACGGTCGGCGCCGCGAGCGGCTCGCGCAGGGAACTGCGCGGCCAGCTGCGCAGGCTGCTGCGGCTCGGCCTGCTCGCGGTGCTGGGCGGCTCGGTCGGCGCACTGCTCCTGCTCACCACGCCCGCGTCGACCTTCGAGCTCGTGGTGCCGTGGCTCATCGCGCTCGGCTCGGTACTGCTGTTGTTCAGCGACCGGCTGCGCGAGGTGGCCGACGGTCGCGCGAAGTCGCGGACCGGGCCGCCGTCGCTGCTGCCCCTCGGGGTGTCCGTGGCGCTCGTCGGCGTCTACGGCGGCTACTTCGGCGCGGGAGCGGGCGTGCTGATGCTCGCGGTGCTGTCGGTGTCGGCCACCGAGCCACTGCCGGTGACCAACGCGGTGAAGAACATCGCGACCGGGGCGGCGAACGTGACCGCCGCGGTGGCCTTCGCGTTCCTGGCGCCGGTGAACTGGGTGGCGGCCGCGGTCCTCGGCGCGGGCGCACTGGTGGGCAGCTGGGTCGGGCCCTCGATCGTGCGGCGGCTGCCCGAGCGCCCGCTGCGGATCGCCATCGCACTGGCCGGGCTCGTCCTCGCGGGGCACCTGTGGTTCTCCGCGATCTGACCGTTGTCTGACTTCTCGTCGAGTTGTACGATCTCTCGCCATGACCGCTGATCGCATCTCCTCAGTCACGATCTCCACCGTCACGCTGCCGCTGCACACGCCCATCAGCGACGCCAAGGTGCTCACCGGACGGCAGAAACCGATGACCGAGGTGGCCCTGCTCTTCGCCGAGATCCGGACCGAGTCCGGCCACGAGGGCTTCGGCTTCGGCTACTCCAAGCGTGCGGGCGGGCCCGGCCAGTACGCCCACGCCGTCGAGGTCGCCCCCGAGCTCATCGGCGAGGACCCCAGCGACATCGACCGCCTGTGGACCAAGCTGGTCTGGGCGGGAGCTTCGGTGGGGCGCAGCGGCCTGTCCACCCAGGCGATCGCGGCCATCGACGTCGCGCTGTGGGACCTCAAGGCCAAGCGCGCGGACCTGCCGCTGGCCAAGCTCATCGGCGCCCACCGCGACTCGGTCCGCTGCTACAACACCTCGGGCGGCTTCCTGCACGTCCCGATCGAGGAGGTCCTCGAGAACACCACCGCCTCCCGCGAGCGCGGCATCGCGGGCGTCAAGCTCAAGGTCGGGCACCCCGACTGGCGCGTGGACATCGAGCGCGTGACCAAGGTCCGCGAGCACCTCGGCGACGACGTGCCGTTGATGGTCGACGCGAACCAGCAGTGGGACCGGCCCGCCGCGCAGCGCATGTGCCGCAGGCTCGAACCGCTGGAGCTGGTGTGGATCGAGGAGCCGCTCGACGCCTACGACCACACCGGCCACGCCGAGCTGGCACGCACCTTCGACACCTCCATCGCCACGGGCGAGATGCTCACGAGCGTCGCGGAGCACGCCGAGCTGATCAGGGCGGGCGGCGCCGACATCGTCCAGCCGGACGCCCCGCGCATCGGCGGCATCACGCAGTTCCTCAAGCTGGCCGCGCTGGCCGAGCAGCACAGGCTGCAGATCGCGCCGCACTACGCGATGGAGATCCACCTGCACCTCGCGGCGACCTATCCGCAGGAGACGTGGGTCGAGCACTTCGAGTGGCTCGAGCCGCTGTTCACCGAGCGCATGGAGATCAAGGACGGCCGCATGCTGGTGCCCGACCGCCCCGGCCTCGGGCTCACCGTCAGCGACCAGGCGAGGGCGTGGACGACCGACAGCGTTACGGTGACCGCTTGAGCAGAACCCAGGAGCTTCTCGCGCAGCTGACGGCGCGCATCCAGGAAGGCGTGATCCAGCCCGGCGAGCGGCTGCCGACCGAGGGTGAGCTCGTGCGGACCTACGGCGTGAGCCGCACGGTGGTGCGCGAGGCGATCTCGCGGCTGCAGGCCGCCGGACTGGTCGAGACCCGGCACGGCAGGGGCAGCTTCGTGCTGGCCCAGCCCAGCACCACGCCGTTCGAGGTCGGCGAGGCGGGCGAGCTGACGATCGACGGGGCGCTGGAGCTGATCGAGTTCCGCACCGGCGTCGAGGTGGAGGCCGCCGCACTCGCCGCCCGCAGGCGCACCGACGCCCAGCTGGCGGACCTGCGTGAGGCGCTCGACGCCTTCGCCGCCAGCGGCGGCAACCCGAGCGCCTCGGTGCACGCCGACTTCCGGTTCCACCTGCGGATCGCGCTCGCGGCGGGCAACCGCTACTTCGCCGACCTGATCAAGTCGTTCGGGCCCGGGATGATCATCATGCACCGCGAGCGCATGCCGGCGAACCCGGAGCGGTTCGCGCGCACGGCGGGCGAGCACGAGAACATCTACACCGCCATCGAGCGCGCCGACGCCGACGCGGCCCGCGCCGCCGCGCGGGTGCACCTGGTCAACAGCAGGGCCCGCCTGCTCGACGCGCAGGCGCAGCAGCCTCAGTAACCGACCACGCCCAGCGCGGTCAGCAGGATCGCCAGCGCGGGCAGGAAGTTGTTCATCTGGTGGGCCACGATGCTGCCCAGCAGCCTGCCCGTCACCAGGCGGGCGAGCCCGATGGGAATGGAGATCACCAGTAGCAACGGTGTCCGCAGTGGTTCGAGGTGGCTCATCGCGAACACGGCCGTGGACAGCACGAACGCGGCGAAGCGGCCCCACTTCTCCTTGTTCCACTCCAGCCGTTCCGTCGCGCCCCACAGCAGGCCGCGGTAGATGATCTCCTCGCAGATCGGGCCCAGCAGCCACAGGTAGAGGAACATCACGATCGCCGCCGACACCGACATCGGCTTGTCCTCGACGAGCGCGCTGATGGCGGAACTGGAGTTCTGCTCTCCCACCGCCTTGGTCCACACGAACACGCCGACACTGGTGCACACCAGGCCGAGCACGCCGAACTTCAGCCCGAGCTTCACGTCGTCCCAGCGCCACGACAGGCGCAGGTCGGCGAGGGGGCCGTTGCCACGCACCTTGGTGATGGCCAGTGCGGTCAGCGCCGCGATCACGGTGGGGGTGATGGTGCCGATCAGGACGTCGTGCACCGGCAGCGAGTCGGCCGAACCGCCCTGCACCAGCAGCGCTCCCACCAACGCCGCGGACACGAGCAGAACGGCCTCGACGAACAGGAACGCACCGAAACCCCAGCGGTGAGCCGGCGGGGGCGCCTCGTCGACCTCGACAACGGGCACGTCGGACACATCGGGCACGTCGATCCCGGACACCGGTTCTCCCGCGTTCGGTGACGTCACACCCATCCTCCAGCGCCGAGGTCCAGACCTGGCGAGCCTACTGTGAGCACACGCTCGATTACGAGCCGAACAGCAGCAGCGCCGGGGGCAGGTTGTTCGTCGCGTGTGCCACCACGCTCGCACCGACCCGGTCGGTGATCAACCGCGCGTAGCCGATCACGATGCCCTGGCCGAGCAGCGCGATCGTGCGCGACGGCTCGCCGTGCAGCTGCGCGAACACCAGTGCCGTGAGCAGGAGGATCACCCACGGCGGCACGCGGTAGTGGGCGAGACCGTTCCACAGCGCTCCCCTGACGAACAGTTCCTCGGTGAGCGGCGCGCAGACCACCACGATCAGCGCGGCCACCACCAGCCAGCCGGTGTCGGTCGCGATCCCGCCGAAGACCTCGGTGAGCGGGTCGCTCATCCGCTCGGTGCCGTAGACCTCCAGCAGGAGCACGTTGAGCACATACCCCGTCAGCAGCGCGAACCCACCACAGGCGAGCCCGACCACGAGGTCCCTGCTGTTGGGCAGCAGGCGGTACTCGGCGAGCACTCCCCTGCCCCAGCGGCGGGCGCCGAAGACCGGCGCGAGGCCGAGCAGCAGGTTGGGCACGAACGCGAGCAGCACCAGCGGGCCCAGCTCGGGAATCCGCAGGGAGCCGACCTCTCCCTCGCCGCCGACCGCGACGGCGGTGAGGATCAGGCTGAGCAGGTAGTACCCGCCGAGCCCGGCGAAGAAGGTGAGAAACCCCCAGTGGGCGCCGAGAACGAGTCCGTCGCGAATCGGTGGCGGATCCTGTTCGTTGCGAGCCACCGCACCTCCCGTCCGCGACGTCGCACTGCTGGGCAACCTTAGTCGCGACGCGGTCCCGGTGGCGCCACCTCGGCCGCCGATGGGGTGACTAGATCAGGTTTCCGCGCAGGATGATGTGCCGAGGACCGCGCAGAACTTCCAGGTCCTCGCGGGGGTCGGCGTCGAAGATCACCAGATCGGCTGGTGCGCCCTCGGCGATGCACTCGTGGCCGAGCCACTCCCTGGCCGCCCACGACGCCGAGGCCAGCGCCTGCTCGGCCGACATCCCGGCGCGGTGCAGCGCCTCGATCTCGTCGGGCAGCCTGCCGTGCGCCACCATGCCGCCCGCGTCGGTGCCCGCGTAGACGGCGACGCCCGCGTCGAGCGCGGCACCGACCATGTCGGCGACCCCGGCGTGCAGTGCGCGCATGTGCGCGGCGTAGACCGGGTACTTGGCGGCCGCGTCGGCGATGCCGGGGAAGTTCTCGATGTTGATCAGCGTGGGCACCAGCGCGGTGCCGCGGCGCGCCATCTCGGCGAGCAGGTCGGCGGAGAGCCCCGTGCCGTGCTCGAGACAGTCGATGCCCGCGGCGACCAGGCCCGGCATCGCCGCCTCACCGAACACGTGCGCGGTGACCCGCGCGCCCGCGTCGTGCGCGACCTTGACCGCCTCGGCGAGCACGTCGTCCGGCCACAACGGCGCCAGGTCGCCGGCACCGCGGTCGATCCAGTCGCCGACGATCTTGACCCAGCCGTCGCCTGCCGCCGCCTGCTCGGCGACGGCCTCGGGCAGCTGGTCGGGACCCTCGAGGTCGATACCGAGCCGCGGGACGTAGCGCTTGGGCAGTGCCAGGTGCTGCCCGCCGCGGATGATGCGCGGCAGGTCGGCGCGCCGCTGCAACGGCCGCGTGTCGATGGGCACCCCACAGTCGCGAATGAGCAACGTGCCCGCGTCCCGGTCGGTCAGCGCCTGCTCGGTGGCCTCCTCGAGGCTGGTGGGGCCGTCGACGCCGATGCCGGGATGGCAGTGGGCGTCCACGAGGCCGGGCACGAGAAACGCCCCGTCGAGCGTGCGCGCGCCCTCGACCGGTTCGAACGAGATCCGGCCGTCGCTGATCCACACGTCGCGCTCGCCGCCGTCGGGCAGCACGACCCCGCGCAGGTGGAACACGGACTACTTGTTCTTGGGCAGATTGAGCTTCGAGGGGTCGAAACCGGGAGGCAGGTCGTTGAGTCCACCGCCGAGCTGCGACAGGTCCGGCATCCCGCCACCGCCGCCGGCGGCGGGCGGGAACCCGCCGGGCAGACCACCGGGGAAACCGCCGCGCGGCTTCTGCTGGATCTTCTTGCCCTTCTTACCCTTCTTGCCCTTGCGCACGTGCTGCTTCTTCGTGGCGCTTCCGCCGCCGAAGCCGAACCTGCCCGCCATCTGCTGCATCATCTTGCGGGCTTCGTAGAACCGGTTGACCAGGTCGTTCACATCGCGCACGGCGACGCCCGACCCGCGCGCGATGCGCTGCCTGCGGGAGGCGTTGATGACCTTCGGGTTCTCCCGCTCGGCGGGCGTCATGCCGCGGATGATCGCCTGCAGCCGGTCGAGCTGCTTGTCGTCGACCTGCGAGAGCTGGTCCTTCATCTGGCCCGCGCCCGGCAGCATGCCCAGCAGGTTGCCGATCGGGCCCATCTTGCGCACGGCCAGCATCTGCTCGAGGAAGTCCTCCAGCGTCAGCTCGCCGGTGCCGAGCTTGGCCGCGGCCTTCTCGGCCTTCTCCTGGTCGAAGGCCTCCTCGGCCTGCTCGATCAGGGTGAGCATGTCGCCCATGCCGAGGATCCGGCTGGCCATGCGGTCGGGGTGGAAGACGTCGAAGTCCTCGAGCTTCTCACCGTTGGACGCGAACAGGATCGGCTGGCCGGTGACGTGCCGGACCGACAGCGCGGCACCACCGCGGGCGTCGCCGTCGAGCTTGGTGAGGACCACACCGGTGAAACCGACGCCGTCGCGGAACGCCTCGGCGGTGGTGACGGCGTCCTGACCGATCATGGCGTCGACCACGAACAGCGTCTCGTCAGGCTGGACCGCGTCGCGGATGTCGGCGGCCTGGCGCATCAGTTCCTCGTCGACACCGAGCCGACCGGCGGTGTCGACCACGACCACGTCGTGCTGCGCGTGCCTGGCCTCCTCGATGCTGCGCCGCGCGACGTCCACCGGGTCGCCGACGCCGTTGCCCGGCTCCGGCGCGAACGTGGCCACCCCGGCACGCTCACCGACGACCTGCAGCTGCGTGACCGCGTTGGGACGCTGGAGGTCACAGGCCACCAGCATCGGCGCGTGGCCCTGCTTCTTCAGCCACTGCGCGAGCTTGCCCGCGAGCGTGGTCTTACCGGAACCCTGCAGACCGGCGAGCATGATGACCGTCGGCGGGTTCTTGGCCAGGTGGACGCGCCGCGTCTCGCCGCCGAGGATGCCGACGAGCTCCTCGTTGACGATCTTGATGACCTGCTGCGCGGGGTTGAGGGCCTCGGAGACCTCTGCGCCCTTCGCACGCTCCTTGACTTGGCCGATGAACTCGCGGACCACGGGCAGCGCGACGTCGGCCTCCAGCAGCGCGATGCGGATCTCGCGCGCGGTGGCATCGATGTCGGCGTCGGAGAGCTTGCCCTTGCCGCGAAGGTTCTGCAGGACCGACGTGAGCCGATCGGAGAGTGTGTCGAACACGGGGTGCACGCTCCAGCAGGTCGTTGGTGTTCCGTCGGCCGCGGGGCCGACATCTTCCCAGGGTACTGGCCGCGCCATCGTGCGGGACCGCCCGGCCGGTCACCTCCCCTGGTCCCGGCCGGGCGGCGGGCTGCCCCAGTGGGTGCCCTCGTGGGTCCGGCTCGTTCGCCAGACCCCCAGTACCAGGCGATCCGAGCCCGTTCCGGGCACCTCAACCCGGGCAGGTCACAGCCTGCCCGGGAGCGGGGTGGTCGCGGCAGCGTGAAGACACCACACCTGCCGTGGGTAGAACTACCCAGTCCACCCCGGTGCCCAGGCGGGCTCGTTCAGGTGGCCGCAGCGAGCACGGCCTGTTCGACCCGCGACCGCCACTCCTGGTCGACGACGCCGTGCCGCGCGGAGACGGCGAACGAGTCGACCACCCTGGACCCGAGCGTCGCCACCTTCGCCCAGCGCACCTCGGCGTCGCAGCGCCGCAGCGCACCGGCGACCCGGTGCAGCAGGCCGATCCGGTCTACCGCACGCAGTTCGAGCACGACGGCGCCGGGCGCCGCCGTCTCGTCGTCGAACCACAGCACCTTCGGCGCAGCGGGCGACGGCAGCGGCGTGTCGTAGTCCTTTTCCTTCTCAGCCAGCTTCTGGCTCAGCGCGAGTCCGCCCGCGACGGCCCTGGCGAACTGGTCGCGCAGCAACCCCGCGTCCGGCAGCGTGCCGAACCTCGGCGACGCCGTGAACACGCCGACGCGGCCCCCGCCGTGACTGCGCAACATCGCGGTGTGCACCTCGAGCGAGTTCAGCGCCAGCACCCCGGCCGCGGGGGTCAGCAACTCGGCGTTGGCCGGAACGGCGAGCACCACGGTGGCGAGCTTGCCCGCCGCGGTGACCCTCGCCTCGCCCCGCGTGGTCCGCACCGCCTCGGCCACCAGCTCGCGCTGGGTGTCGTCGAGCGGATCGGGCACCGAGAACGCGTCGCCGTGCAGCAGCCCTCGGCACCGGCTCACCAGTTCACGGATGAGCCCCGCCTTCCACTCCGTCCACACGCCGGGCCCTGTCGCGAGCGAGTCGGCCTGTGTCAGCGCGGCGAGCAGGTCGAGCAGCAGCGGGTTGCCGTCGACGGTCTTGGCCACCCGCTCGACGGTCTCCTGCTCACTGATGTCGCGGCGGGTCGCCGTGTGCGGCAGGAGCAGGTGGTGGCGCACCATGCCCGAGACGATCGTGATGTCCTCATCGGACAGTCCGATCCTGGACGCGACCTGTGCGGCGATCTTCGCGCCCAGCTCCGAGTGGTCGGCGTCGCGGCCCTTGCCGATGTCGTGCAGCAACGCGCCCAGCAGCAACAGATCGGGACGCGAGACCGTGGTGGTGAGCCGCGCGGCTTCCACACACGCCTGCACCAGATGCCGGTCGACGGTCCAGGCATGCACGGGCTCGCGCGGCGGCACGTCCCGCACCGCGCCCCACTCGGGGAACAGGCGCGCCCACAGTCCCGTGCGGTCCAGCGCCTCCACGGCGTCGACCAGCCCCTCCCCCGCACCGAGCAGCTCGGTGAGCGCCCTGCGTGCGGGTTCCGGCCACGGGGCACGCAGCTCGGGCGCCGAGTCGGCGAGCGTGCGCAGTGTCCCGTGCGCGATCGGCCTGCCCGTGCGGGCCGAGGCCGCCGCCACCCGCAGCAGGAGTCCCGGATCGCGCGCGGGCACCGCGTCGCGGGCGAGCGCGACCTCGTTGCCGTGCAACACGACGCCGTCGTCCAGCGGGCTGCGACCGGGCCGCCTGCCGAAGCGTGTCCTCGGCGGTTCCACGGCGGCCCGCAGTGCGACGTCGACGGCGTAGCCGACGGCCCTGCCCGCCCCGGAGAGCTTGCGGGCCAACGAGAACCGGTCTCCCAGGTCCAGTTCGCCCGCCACCAGCTCGGCATCGCCGGCGCCGAGCACGTCGCGGTCGCGGCGCAGTTCCCTGCGCAGCTCCGTGCGAACGTCGAGCAGGAGTTCCCGTGCCGCCTTGAGTTCCTCGTTGGGGCGGTCGGCGAGCTGCGCCACGGCGAAGGCGTCCAGCAGCCCCAGGTCGCGCAGGCCACCCCGGCCGTGTTTGAGGTCGGGTTCGGCCGACTGCGCGATCTCGCCGCTGCGCCGCCAGCGCTCACGCGTGGCCTCGGCCAGCTCCGGCAACCGTTTGCGGGCGGTCCGGCGCCACTGGTCCCGTGCCGCCGAGGCGAGCCGTGCGGTCAGCTCGGCGTCGCCCGCGAGATGCCGGGCGTCGAGCAGGCCGATCGCGGTGCGCAGGTCCTCGGAGGCCACCTTGAGCGCCTCCGCCGGGGTGCGCACCGCGTGGTCGAGGCCGATCCTGGCGTCCCACAACGGGTACCAGAGAGCGTCCGCGATCGTGCCGATGTCCGGTTGTCCGTTGTGCACCAGCACCAGGTCGAGGTCGGAGAACGGCACGAGCTCCTGACGACCGAGGCCGCCGACGGCGACCAGCGCGACACCAGAGGACGCGGTGTCCCTGACGTCGATGCCGGCCGCCGTGGCGGCCTTGCTCAGCCAGAACTCGTACAGGTCCACCAGCGCGGCTCGGAGCGCGGTCGCTCCGAGCCGCCCGTGGCGACCCTCCAACAGCCGGTCGGCCGCCTCGACGAGTCCGTCTACGACCACGGCACCTTCTTAGAGTGCATCGGCGCCGCGTTCACCGGTGCGGACGCGGATGACGGTGTCGACCGAGGTCACCCAGACCTTGCCGTCGCCGATCTTGCCCGTGTGCGCCGCGCTGACGACCGCGTCGATGACCTTGTCGACGTTGGCGTCGTCGGTCACGACCTCGACCTTCAGCTTGGCCACGAAGTCCACGGCGTACTCGGCGCCGCGGTAGACCTCGGTGTGGCCCTTCTGCCTGCCGTAGCCCTGGACCTCGCTCACCGTCATGCCCAGCACGCCGAGCTGCTCGAGAGCGGACCGGACGTCGTCGAGCGTGAACGGCTTGACGATCGCGGTGATCAGTTTCATGACTTCGTCTCCTCGAGCTTCTTCGCGTTGCCCGCGACTCCGGAATCAGCCGAGGCGGCACGGCCGCCACGGCCACCGGCGAAGTCGTACGCCGACTCGGCGTGCTCGGCCTCGTCGATGCCGTTGATCTCCTCTTCCCTGGTGACGCGGCCACCGTTGATCGCCTTGATGATGAGGCCGAGGATGGCCGCGATGATGCCCGAGTAGACCATGACCGCAAGGGCGCTGATGGCCTGCTTGCCGAGCAGCGCGACGTCACCGCCGTAGAACAGGCCGTCGGTGCCGTCGGGGGCGACGCTGGTGGTCGCGACGAAGCCGAGCATCAGCGTGCCGACCAGACCACCGACGAGGTGGACGCCCACGACGTCGAGCGAGTCGTCGTAGCCGAAGCGGTACTTCAGGCCAACGGCCAGCGCGCAGAGGACACCGGCGATCGCACCGATGGACAGCGCGCCCCAGGTGTCGACGTAGGCACACGCGGGCGTGATGGCCACCAGACCGGCGACCACACCGGAGGCGGCGCCGAGGCTGGTCGGCTTGCCGTCGCGGATGCGCTCCAGCAGCAGCCAGCCGAGCATCGCGGCCGAGGTGGCGGTGACGGTGTTGATGAACGCGATACCGGCGACACCGTCGGCGGCGTAGGCCGAACCGGCGTTGAAGCCGAACCAGCCGAACCACAGCAGACCGGCGCCGAGCATAACGTAGGGCAGGTTGTGCGGCTTCATGGGCTCACGCGGCCAGCCGACGCGCTTGCCGAGCACCAGCACCAGACCGAGCGCGGCCGCGCCGGCGTTGATGTGCACCGCGGTACCACCGGCGAAGTCGAGCGCGCCGAGCTCACCGATCCAGCCGCCGTCGCCCCAGACCCAGTGCGCGACGGGGAAGTAGACGATGGTCGCCCACAGGCCGCCGAAGATCATCCAGGAGCCGAACTTCATGCGGTCGGCCACGGCGCCCGAGATCAGGGCCACCGTGATGATCGCGAACATCGCCTGGAACGCGACGTCGACCGTCCCGGCCGTCGGGTCGCCCTCCGGCGTCATCAGGCCACTGAGGCCGAGCATGTCGAACGGGTTGCCGAGCAGGCCCGCGACATCGCTGCCGTAGGTCATCGAGTAGCCGTAGATGACCCACAGCACGCCGATGAGCCCCATCGCTCCGAAGCACATCATCAGCATGTTCAGCACGCTCTTGGAGCGCACCATGCCGCCGTAGAAGAACGCCAATCCCGGCGTCATCAGCAACACCAGCGCGGCGCTGATGAGCAGCCAGGCCGTATTCCCTTCCACGCTTCTCCTCCTTCGAGAGCCGGATCGCAAGAATTCGCAATTGCGGCACAGCATCGGGAAGGCGTGTTGCGCGGAATGGATTCTCAGGTTTCGACACCGTGAACCAAACGGTCGGACTTGTTACGGCTACGTTTCCCCGCACCTGTGCCGATTCGTCCGGCTACGAAACCTCGTGGTCGAATAGCGTGTGTGACCTCGCGTGAAACGGCTGCCACGTCGTTACCGTCCGCCGCGCTCGCGGCGCTGCGCTGCTCCGTCTGTGGCGAGGCCGTGGCGCTCACCGGTCACTCGCTGCGCTGCGAACGCGGGCACGCCTTCGACCTCGCGAAGCAGGGGTACGTGAACCTGCTGCACGCCAAGGTGGCGGCGGGCACCGCGGACACGGGCGAGATGGTGAGCGCGCGAGCCGACTTCCTCGCTTCCGGGTTCTACGCGCCGCTCGCGGAGCTGCTGGCCGAGCTGGCGAGCGGGGAGCTCGTGGTGGACGCGGGCGCCGGAACCGGCTACTACCTGGCGAAAGTCCTCGACGCGCTGCCCGGGGCCACCGGGCTCGCGCTCGACGTGTCGGCCCCCGCGCTGCGCCGTGCGGCCAGGGCACACCCGAGGATCGGGGCGGCGGTGTGGAACCTCTGGGAGCCGTGGCCGGTGGGCTCGGGCGTGGCGGACACGGTGCTCAACGTGTTCGCTCCGCGCAACGCCGCGGAGTTCCACCGCGTGCTCCGGCCGGGCGGCACGGTGCTGGTCGCCTCGCCGGGCAGCGGCCATCTGGGTGAGCTGGCGCGAAGCCTGGACCTGCTCGACATCGGCGAGGACAAACAACAACGCCTCGACTCCGCGTTCGCGGAGCGGTTCGAGCTCGTGGACCGGCAGCACCGGGGTGGCCCGGTGACCCTCGGTCCCGACGACGTGAGGAAGGTCGTGCTGATGGGCCCGAACGCACACCACCTGCACCGCTCGGGGCTCGGCGAGCGGCTGGCCGGGCTCACCGAGTCCGTGGAGGTCACCACGTCGTTCGTGGTGTCGGCCTACCGCAGGCTGCCGTGAGCGCGCGGGTCCCGGCCACGGTGCTCACCGACCCGGAGTGGCTGCGCGAGGACCTGGGCCGGGCGGCTCGGCTCTACGGCGCGGCGAGCGACCGGGTGCTGGGCACGATCCGGTGGTACTCGGCGTCGTCGATGCTCGTCGGGCCGTCGCTGGAGTCCTTCGCCCGCACCGGCTCGGCGCTCGACCCGGCGCTGGAGGCCGTCGCGTTCACGATGCACCCCGACGGCCGGATCGTCGACGCCCGCGCCGGTCGCGTCCTCGACGCGCCCGCCGGTGACGCCGCCGCGTTCGGGACCGCGCTGGGCGACGCTCTGGAGCCCGCGGTGGAGGCGATCGCGGCGACGTGCGGCGCCACGTCGCGCGCCCTGTGGGCGATCGCCGCCGACTCGATCGGCACCCGCCTGCTGTGGGCGGGCGCGACCGGGCTCGCCGGGCAGATCGCCGACGGGATCGGCCGCCGCATGCCCACGCCCCGGTTCGTCCACATCGGACCACACGAGGTGGTGCGCCGCTCGTCGTGCTGCCTCATCTACGAGGCGACGGGCGGCGACAAGTGCGTGAGCTGCCCGCGCCAGCTACCTGCCGAGCGCGAGCAGCGCGTCCGCGCACAGCTGGGTTAGGCCAACGCCGGTTCGGCGCTGAGCGCCAGCAGGCTCAGCAGTGCCCTGCGTCCGGTGAGCGGGTGCGCGGGACCGGTGAACCCGGCCCGCGCGAGCGCGGCGGCCTCCACCCCGTCCTCGGCCGCGTGCCGGGCCCGCACGGCGTCGAGCTCGCGCCCCTGCTCCGTGCCGGTGACCGTGGTGGTCTGCGTGGCCGCGAGCCCGAGCGCCGCCAGCACGGCCCGCGCCGGCGCCCCGTGCACCGCCGCGATGGTGGCCGTGAGCGTGGGCAGCCGGTCGGCGGGCACGCCGAGCCTGTCCGCGACGCGGGCGCCGACCGCGAGCGCCGTGCTCACCGCGCCCGCGTCCCCCGCCGCGGCCGCCGCCGCGGCGGCCGGTCCGTGGCCCGCCGCCACGAGCCGTGCGGCGACCGCTCCGGCGCGCTCGCGCTCGCCGGTCTCGGACACCTCGGCCCGCACGCGCGTCGCTTCCTCGGCGAGGGCGGACGCCTCGGCCGTGGTCTCCCGCGCCTCGGCGAGCCACCGGGCGAGCGCGTGGTCCTCGGAGTCGTCACCGGGCTCGGCGGCGAGCCCGACCACGGCGGGCCGCTCGGCCTGCTCCGGCGTACACGCCGCGAGCAGACCACGGACGTAGCCCGTTCCGTGCTGCCGGGTGGCGGCGTCGAGCGCGGCGGCGCCGCCGGGCAGCAGGCGCCCGACGAGCCCCTCGGCCTTGCCGGTGAGCTCCTCGCTCGTGAGCGGCCTTCCGAGACTTCCCTTGGCGTGCAACACGTCGTGGCTGAGCACGGTGCCGTCGGCGAGCGTCACCTCCAGGTGCGCGGCGTCGCGGGCACAGTCGGGCGTGGCGTCGAAGGTGACGAGCGAGCGCAGGCGCCGTGCCTGGTCCGACACCACGAACTCGGTGGCGTAGCCGGAGAGATCCACCGTCGGCAGGAGCAACCCGGCCGCGACGCCGTGTGCCGTGGAGAAACGGGCCTGCAGGCCGTCGACGGGCGCGAGGTTGCCCGTCAGCTCGGGCACGAGCGGGTGGCAGCGCAGGCGGATCGCCGCCACCGACGCGGCCCCGCCGTGCTCGGCCAACGGAGCGTGCAACGCCTCGGCGGCCTCGATGGCAGGGTGGGTGACGATGCCGCAGGGATAGGGCTTGAAGGTGTTCTCCAGCAGCTCCCAGCGCACTCCCGGTTCGCCGAGCACCGCGTCCGCGGCGAACTTCCCCCCGGCGAGCCTGGCTGCGAACCCAGCGGGCCCGGTGAGGGTGTCGCCGGGACCGGGCAGACCCGCCGCCGCGTCGCGCACGGCGCGCAGCGCGACGACCGCGGCTTTGCCGGGGTGCCACGGTTTGGTCATCGAGCCAAAGCCCTCGCGGTTGCCGAGCCCACCCTCGACCGCCCATTCCAGCGCCACCCGCAGCTGGGCCGTGTCCAGGCCGAGCAGCAGTGCCGCCGTGACGGCGGCACCGGCCGCGCCGCACGTGCCGGTGATGTGCCAGCCCGCGTCGTAGTGCTCCGGCGACACCGCGACCCCGAGCCGCAGCTGGGCCTCGACACCCCACGCGTAGGCGGTGAGCACCTCGTCGGCATCGGCATCGGCCAGCTCGTCCTGCAGTCCGACGAGCACCGCGAGACACACCGCGCCGGGGTGGATGACCGTGCTCAGGTGTGTGTCGTCGTAGTCGTCGAGGTGGGCGGCGAGGCCCGTCGCGAACGCGGCGTCGAGCGGGGCGAGCGTTCCCGCCCGGCCGGGAACGGCGCCCTTGCCCTCGGTGAGGCCCGCCGACACGGCGGCCACGACGTCCACGGCCGGTTCCCTGGATGCGCCGACAGCGGTCGCGAGCACGTTGTAGAGCGTGCGCCGCGCCGCCTCGCGCACCTCGGTGGGCAACGGCTGCCCGCTGTGGGAGGTGATGAGCTGGGCGAGCTGGCCGAGCGGGGCTGACATGGTTCTCCTTGCGTTCTGGTGTGCCGGATCAGATGCCGACGAGCTGGGACATCAGGAGCACGCCCGTGACCAGGACGGCCACTCCCAGCACGTCGAAGACGAGCCCGCTGCGCAGCATCCTGGTCATCGGGACCATCCCCGAGCCGTAGACGATCGCGTTGGGCGGGGTGGAGACGGGCAGCATGAAGCCGTAGCCCGCGGCGGCGGTCGCGACCAGACCGGGGATGAGCGGGTTGACGCCGACGGCCACGGCGATCGGGACCACGATCGGCACGACGATGCCCGCGCTGGCGGTGTTGCTCGTGGTCTCGGAGATGATCAGCCCGGCGACGGCGGCGAGAATGGTGATCGCCGTGAGCGACGAGACACCGAACTGCTCGGCGAGCCCGCTGCCGAGCGTGTCGGCCAGGCCGGTCTCCGACGACAGCGAGCCGATCACGGTGCCCGCACCGAAGAGCAGGATCACGCCCCAGTCGATCTTCACGGCCTCGGCCCAGCTGAGCGTGGCCTCGCGCCTGCCGGTGCTGCCTGCCTGGCGGCGCAGCGGGAGCAGGAACAACGCCGTGGCGGCGAAGATCGCGGCGACGCCCTCGGTGACGTGCTCGTGCAGCCAGGTGACCGTGCCGTGGTTCTCGCCGAGGACCAGGCTCGCGATGCCCGGCGTCGTCCACAGTAGAACCGCGAGTGCGAACGCCACGCACGTGTTGGCCTCACCGCGGGAGAACCGGCCGAGTTCGGCGCGCTGCGCGGCGATGTAGGACCCCGCACCGTCGAGCCTGCTGACCTCGGGCTTGTTGAGCCGCAGCAGCACCAGGCACAGCACCACGAACATGACGAGCACGATCGGCGCGAACAGCAGCACCCACTCGACGAAGTTGATCGTCTCGCCGGTCTGCTCCTCCACGAGGTCGCGGCCGATGAGCTGGTGCGGAGCGCCGATGGGAGTGAGCAGGCCGCCGATCGAGGCGCTGTAGGCGATCATCAGCATCAGCGCGGTCGACCAGCGCGAGTACCGCAGGTCCTTGCCGCCCTCCTCGGTGCTGATGGTGCTGACGGCGCTCACGATGCCGATGCCGATCGGGAAGAGCATCGCGACGGTGGCGGTGTTGGAGATGAACGCCGAGATCAGCATGCCCATCGCGCCGAAGGCGATCACGGTGCGCGCGGGCGAGCGGACGATCGAGCCGACCGACAGCACGCGCAGCGCGATGCGCCGGTCGAGGCCGTGCACCGTCATCGAGCGGGCGATCACGAACCCGCCGAGGAACGTGAAGATCGTGTCGTTGCCGAACGCGCCGAACACCGTGTCCTCGTCGGCGACGCCCAGGAACACGCACAGCACGATCGCGAGAATCGCGGTGACGGCGAGCGGAATCGCCTCGCTGACCCACCACACCACCACCAGCGCGAGCACGGCGGCGAGCGCGCGTTGCGGCCAGGGCAGCCCGCCCGTCAGCAGCAGTACGAGCCCGAACAGCACGGGGCCGAGCGCGAGCCCGACGCGCCCCCTGATCACGTCGAAGCGTTCCTGGCGGTCGGCCGTCGTCGTGGCGGCCGCGTCGTTGCGGTCCTGCGTCGTCATACACCCTCCGGTGTGCCCACATTGCGATACTGCGTTTCGTATCACGGGCACACTAGGGCGATGATCGAGTGCGGCGCAAGGGTGGGCCGCAAGCCGGGTCGTTAGGCTGAGCGATGTGAGCGCAGGGGACGACAAGGACGACGCCGCAGGTGGGCGCGCTTCCGGCGTGCAGTCGATCGACCGCGCCGTGGCGATCCTGACGGCGTTCTCGCGTGCCAGGCCCGTGGTCGGCATCAGCGAGCTGGCCAAGCACACCGGGCTGACGCGCGGCACGACGCACCGGCTGGTGAGTGCGCTCGCGGCGCACGGCATGCTCGCCCAGGTCCCGTCGTCGACGGCCTACTCGCTCGGCCCGAGGCTGCTCGGCCTGTCCGAGGCGGCCCGCGACCAGCTCTCACTCGACGTGCAGGCCCGGCCCGTGATGACGTGGCTGCGCGATCAGACCGGCGAGACGGTAGGACTGCACATTCTCGACTCGCTGCCGAGCCGCAGGACGATCGCGCAGGTCGAGTCCCTGCAGGCACTGCGCCGGACCTACACCGACCTCGGCGCCGCGAAGCCGCCACACCAGGGCGCGCCGGGCAAGCTGCTGCTGGCGCACGCGGCCGAGGACACGGTCACCGGGGTCGTCGCCGAACTGGAGCGCACCGACCCCGGCGCCGCCCGGTGGCTGAAGGGCGAGCTGGACCAGGTGCGCCGCGACGGCCACGCGATCTCGCTCGAGGAACGCGTGCGCGGAGTCGTCGCCGTGGCGGTGCCGGTGTGGGACCACACGGGCGTCGTGGCCGCGGCGCTCAGCGTGTCGATCCCCGCGGTGCGCGCGGGCCGCGGGGAACTCGTGGCGATGGTGCCGACGATGCGGGAGGCGGCCGGGACGCTGTCGTCACGCCTCGGCCACCTGCCCGGTTAGGACTCCTCGAAGCGCCGCACCAACTCGGCATGGCCCTGATCGGACAGGCCGCCGAACAGCCGCAGCCGCGCCAGGCCCCCGTCGGGATGGATGTCGAGACGCACGTACGTCGCCTCCGACCGGTTCTCCACGGCGACGCGGTGCCGGGTGTCGGGCTGCAGCCGCGTTCTCGGCACCAGCTCGAACCACTCCTGCCCGTCGGTGGAGCCGGACAGCTCGACCCAGCCGGGCGCGTTGCCCTTCAGGTTGCTGGTGTCGAACTCGGCGAAGCGCACCGTGCCCGCGCCTGCGAGGCGGATCACCGCCCAGTCGTTGCCGCCATCGCGCCTGCGCGCGGTCTCCCAGCCCTCGGCCTGGTTGGCGGCGAGCCCGGGAGCCAGCATGTTGCCGGGCGAGGAGTAGAACTCGTCGCTGCAGCCGGTGCACACGGCGCCGTTCTCGAGCGCCGCGAGGTCGAGCGCGTCGCGGTCCAGCAGCCGCGGGTCGGGCACCACCTCGCCGTGCACGCGCAGCCTGGCCACACCACCGTCGGGGTGCATGGTGAGCCGCGCGTGGGTGTAGCGCCTCGCGGAGCCGACGATGAAGAAGTTCTCGGCGTCGCCCGTCACCGGCTGGCGGTCCACGAGGACGTCCCAGTCCCGTGTGGACAGCTCGGCCACGTCCGGATAGCCGTCCACGGCCACGGCCTCCACCGTGACGAAGGGCGGGTAGTTGCCCTTGAAGAACGCCGTGTCCACCACCACGCCGGTGACCGTGCCGCCCGCGCCGAGCCGCAGGACCGCCACGTCGTCACCGGGTTCGCGATGCCTGCGGGTCTCCCAGCCGTCGTAGAGCTGCCCCTTGGGCCCGAACGTCTCGGGCTGGTGGCGGGGCCGCCACGGGTTGACGAGGTTCTCCTTCTCGGCGAACAGCTCGTCGCTCGCCCACATGACGGTGCCCCCGAGACGCCGGGAGGCCAGGTCGGTCAGCTGTGTCCACTCCGGACGGTCGGTCACCGCTCTCCTCTCGTCAGCAGGCGCCCGTGAGGCGCCGCACCCGTCACCCGCTCGCCGCGCAGCCAGGTGCCGCGCACGACGCCCGCCAAGGGCCGCTCGTGGTAGGCGCTCACGGCGTTGCGGTGCTTGAGCTTCGCGGCGTCGACGACGAACGCGTCGTCGGGCGCGAAGACGCAGAAGTCGGCGTCGTAGCCCTCCGCGAGCTGGCCCTTTCCGGGCAGGCCGGCCTGCGCGGCCGGCGCGTGCGCCATCCAGCGCACGACGTCGGTGAGCGCGAAGCCGCGCTGCCGGGCACCGGTCCACACGGCGGGCAGGCCCACCTGCAGGCCGGCGATGCCGCCCCACGCCTGCCCGAAGTCGCCGCTGTCGAAGCGTTTCAGCTCGGGCGTGCACGGCGAGTGGTCGCTGACGACGCAGTCGAGCACCCCGTCTGCGAGGCCCCGCCACAGCGCCTCCCGGTTGGCGGCCTCGCGGATGGGCGGGCAGCACTTGAACTGCGTGGCGCCGTCGCGGATCTCCTCGGCCGTGAAGCTCAGGTAGTGCGGGCACGTCTCGGCGGTCACCGCCACGCCGTCGCGCCGGGCCCCGGCGATCAGCGGCAGCGCCCGCGCCGAGGCGAGGTGCAGGATGTGCACGCGGGCACCCGTTCTCCGGGCGAGGTCGAGCACCCCGGCGATGGCCGCGTGCTCGGCCTCGGGCGGGCGCGAGGCGAGGAAGTCGGCGTAGCGAGGGCCGTGTGGCGCGGGTGCGCCGTCGATGGTGCCCGCGTCCTCGGCGTGCACGATGAGCAGTCCGTCGAACTCCCGCAGCGCGTGCATCGCCGTCGCGAGCCCGTCGGCGTCGAGCGGCGGGAACTCGTCGACGCCGGAGTGCAGCAGGAAGCTCTTGAACCCGGACACCCCCGCGTCGTGCAGCGGGCGCAGCTCGGCGGCGTTGCCGGGCACGGCGCCGCCCCAGAAAGCGACGTCGACGTGGACGCGACCGCGTGCGGCCGCGCGCTTGACCTCCAGCGCGGCCACGTCGACGGTCGGCGGCAGGCTGTTGAGCGGCATGTCGACGATCGTGGTGACGCCGCCCGCCGCCGCGGCGAGCGTGGCCGTCTCGAAGCCTTCCCACTCGCTGCGGCCGGGGTCGTTGACGTGCACGTGGCTGTCGACGAGACCGGGCAGCAGCACCTCGTCGGTGCCCAGCTCCACCAGCTCGGCGCCGGTGAGCCCGGAGTCGTAGGGCGCGACGGCGGCGATGCGCCCGTCGCGCACGCCGACGGTGCACGCCACCTCGCCCTCGGCGGTGATCGCCCTGGGCGCCCGCAACACCAGCTCCATGACACTCGAGCGTAGCGAGTGTGAAGCCATAACTGAACACCCGTGAAGATGTCACTTCAAATAACGTCGGGCCCGGGCTCGTAGACTGACGCGCATGCTCCCCGGTGCGCCTCCCGACGACGAGGAACTCGGAGCCCGCATCAGGGCACTGCGAACCCAGCGGGGGATGTCGCTGCGCGCGCTCGCGGGCGAGCTCGGCATCAGCCCGAGCGCGTTGTCGCAGCTGGAGCGCGGCAAGATGCGGCCCTCGGTCACGCGGCTGTTCCAGATCGTGTCGATCCTCGAGGTGCCGCTGTCGGCCGCGTTCGGCGAAGAGGCTCCCGAACCGGTCGAGCAACCCCTCGACGCCGACGAGGTGGTGGTCTCGCGAGCAGGCGAGGTTCCGGCGATCTCGCTGGGCCACGGAGTGGAGTACCGCAGGCTCACGGCCGTGCCGATCCCCGGCGTGGAGATCTACGAGTCGACTTACCCGCCGGGGTCGAGCTCCAGCCAGGACGCGGAGTTCCTGCGGCACAACGGACACGAGCTCGGCAGTGTGCTCAGCGGCACGCTCACCGTCGACCTCGGCTTCGAACGGCACGAGCTGGGCCCTGGCGACTCGATCCGCTTCCCCTCGGCGAAACCACACCGAATCCGCAACACGGGCGACCTCCCCGCGGTAGCGGTGTGGGTGAACCTTCCGTAACTGCGGTGAAGGGCACCTTTACTGCGTTCAACGCAGTAAAGGTGCCCTTCACCGCAATCGGGGCGCCACCTCAGGGGGTGGGTTCGAACTCCTTGACGTTGTTCAGTGCCGTGCCCATGGCGGCGTTGGCCTCGCGCTCGATCATGATCTCCACCAGCACGGGACGGCTGGTGCGCTCGGCCTCCTTGCGCGCCCACTCCAGCGAACCGCGGATCTCGGAGGGATCCACCACGCGCGTGCCGGAGCAGCCGTAGGCCTCCATGATCTTCACGTTGTCCGTGCCGTAGTCGTCGTAGTGCAGATCCACCTGGTAGTTCATGTCGTAGCCGAGTTCGGCCTGCCGGATGAGCCCCAGGTACTCGTTGTTGAGCATGATCAGCACGAACGGCACGTCGTACTGCGCCGCCACGGCCAGCTCCTCCACGAGGAACTGGAACGAGTAGTCGCCGACCACGCCCACCACCTCGGCGCCGGGACGCGCCCTCTTCACCCCGATCGCGGCCGGGATCTCCCAGCCGAGCGGGCCCGCCTGCCCGCACACCTGGTAGTGCCGCGGCTGGTGCACGCGCTGGAACTGGCCGGACCAGATCTGGTACAGCCCGATCGCGGTGACGAAGTAGGTGTCCTCGCCGTAGAAGTCGTTGATCTCTTTGAACACCCTGGGCGCCTTGATCGGCACGGCGTCGAAGTCCTCGCGCCGGGGCAGTTCGCGTTTGAGCTCGGCGATGCGGTTGACCCACACCGGCACCCTCGGGTCGATCGGCGCCGACCTGGTGTCGGCGGCCGACAGCAGCGCCTCGAGAAACGCCCTGCTGTCGGCCACCACCCCCAGATCGGGGCCGAACACCTTGCCGAGCTGCGTCGGCTCGATGTCGACGTGGATGAACGTGCGCTCGCCGCGGTAGACGTCGAGCGCCCCGGTGTGCCGGTCGCCGAAGCGCGCACCCACCGCCAGCACCAGGTCCGATTCGAGGAACGCCGCGTTGGCCCAGCGCTGCGAGGTCTGGATTCCCGCCATGCCCGCGAAGAGCGGGTGGTCCTCGGGAAAACTGCCCTTGCCCATGAGCGTCACGCCCACGGGCACGCCGAGCCGCTCCGCGACGGCACGCAGTTGTTCGCTCGCCTCTCCGAGCAGTACGCCGCCGCCGGCGAGGATCAGCGGCCGCTCGGCGGCGAGCAGCAGGTCCAGCGCCCGCTCGACGCGCGCGGGCGAGGGCTGAGGGGACACCACGGGAAACGGCGCGTCGATGGCGGCATCCCACTCGATCTCCTGCTTCTGCACGTCCAGCGGCAGGTCGATGAGCACCGGCCCCGGCCTGCCCGAGCGTGCGATGCGGAACGCCTCGCGGAAGATCCACGGCGCCTGCGCGGCCTCCTTGATCTGCACCGCCCACTTCGTCACCGGCTTGGCGATCTCCACGATGTCGACCGCCTGGAACGCCTCCTGGTGCAGCTTCGACGTCACGGCCTGCCCGGTGATGCACAGGATCGGGATCGAGTCGGCCTGCGCGGTGTAGAGCCCGGTGATCATGTTGGTGCCGGCGGGACCGGAGGTGCCGATGGCGACACCGACGTTGCCGGTGGTGCGCGCCCAGCCGTCGGCCATGTGCGTGGCGCCTTCCTCGTGCCGCACCACGAGGTGGTCGATGCCGCTGCCCTGCATCGCGGCGTAGAGCGGGAGGATCGCCGCTCCGGGACAGCCGAACGCGGTGTCGACACCCTCGGAGAGCAGCACGTCGACGACGGCCTCCATGACGGGGACTCGGGACATGACAGGCTCCTTCACGCTCGGCCGGAGAGCTGCTCGGTGACCTTCAGCAGCGCGGAGTGATCGAGGGACCCGTGCCCCATCGCCCTGGCGGAGGCGATGAGCTGGGCGACGAGCCCGGTCATGGGCAGCGAGACCTCGGCCTGCCTGGCGGCGGCGATGGCGATGCTCATGTCCTTGTGGTGCAGGTCGATGCGGAAGCCGGGCTCGAACCGGCGCTGCACCATCGACTCACGCTTGAGGTCGAGGATGCGGTTGGCGGCCAGCCCGCCCGCGAGGACGTCGAGCCCCGTGCCCGCGTCGACGCCGGAACCCTCCATCAGCACGATGGCCTCGCTGACCAGTGCGTAGATTCCGCCCACCACCAGCTGATTGGCGGCTTTGACCACCTGCCCGGCGCCGTGGGGGCCGACGTGCACGATGGTCTTGCCGAGCGCCTCGAACAGCGGCAGCACGACCTCGAAGTCGGCCTGCTCGCCGCCGACCATGATGGACAGTGCGGCCTGCTTGGCCCCCGCCTCGCCGCCGGAGACCGGGGCGTCGAGCACCCGGATTCCCTTCTCCTGCGCGGCTTTCGCGACCTCGAGGGAGGTCTCGGGGCGGATCGTGCTCATGTCGGCGAGCAGCGTGCCCGGCTTGGCCGACTCCAGCACCCCGCCCTGCCCCAGCACCACGTGCTCCACCTGCGGGTGGTTGGGCAGCATGGTGATCACGACCTCGGCGCCCTCCACGGCGTCGGCCACCGACGACGCGGCCCTGCCACCCGAGGCGGTGAGCTTGTCCAGCGACTCCGGCACCACGTCGTAGCCGCTCACGGTGTGACCCGCGGCCACGAGGTGCGCGGCCATCGGCGTTCCCATGATGCCCAGTCCGACGAATCCGACGTTCATGCTGCCCTCCGTTGCGGCGGTAACCAGGAAAGAGACGACTCGCTGTCGGCGGTCGGCTTGTACTCGAGGCCGACGAAACCCCGGTAGCCGGCCGCTTCGAGCGCGGCGAGGTGACGGTCGAGGTCGAGCTCGCCACTGCCGGGCTCGCCGCGGCCCGGTACGTCGGCGATCTGCACGTGCCCGATGCGGCCGGTGTGCTCGGCGATCACGGCGTCGAGGTCGTCGCCGTTCGCGGCCAGGTGATAGAGATCGGCCAGCAGGGTCAGGTTCGGCCTGCCCACCTTGTCGAGCACGGCCAGCGCGTCGGCCGCGGTGAGCAGCGGATACTTCGGCGCGCCCGACAGCGGCTCCAGCACCACGGTGCCGCCGACACTGTCCGCCGCCGAGGCCAGCGAGTCCAGTGTGGACAGGGCGAGCTCGTCCTGCTCGGCGGGCTCGACCCCGTCGAGCCGGTTGCCGTAGAGCGCGTTGAACGTGCGGCAACCGAGCCGTTCGGCGATGCCCAGCGCCACGTCGACGCTGTCGCGGAACTCCGATTCCCTGCCCACCCAGGACACCAGGCCCCGGTCTCCGCCCGGCATGTCGCCCGCGAAGAAGTTGAGGCCGACGAGCGACACGCCCGCCTCGTCGACGGCCGAGACGAACGCGTCGACCTCGGAGTCGGCGGGGACGGCGACTCCGAACGGCCACCAGAACTCGATGGCGGTGAACCCGGCCGCGCGCGCGGCCGCGGGCCGCCTGAGCAGCGGCAGTTCGGTGTAGAGCATCGACAGGTTGAGGCTGTAGCGCAGGCCGTGCCGTGCGCCGGATTGTTCGGCCATGGGACCACGCTTTCTCAGTACTTCCGTATTGCGGAATTAAGTTTTCGTACTACGACAGTAGCGAGGCGATCCTGGCCTCGTCAACGGTCGGGCCGGGAGATACGTTGCAGGCGTGGAGCTGGAAGCCGAGTTCACGAGCGAGCCCTTCCGGGGCGAGAGCGAGCCGCCCGCGCACGCCGTCGAGGCCATGCGAGCCGCGGGCCACGCGGGCCTGAGCACCGAGTTCGGCCCCCTCGGCACCACGGCGAAGGGCGACGCCGACGCGCTGCTCGACGCGCTGCCCGCGATCGTCCGCGCGGCACTCGACGGAGGCGCGACGCGACTGACCCTGCGCATCCAGCAGCCCGGCGACAACGCGGGCGCGTCGTCCGAACCGGGCAGCGTGCTCGACCGGATGGTGGCCGAGGTCGAGGCGGAGCTCGGCTCGGCGCTGGCCGAGTTGGACCGCGCGGGCAAGCAGCGCGCGGTGCGGCTACTGGAGGAACGCGGAGCTTTTCAGCTCAGGAAATCGGTGGCCACCGTGGCGGAATCACTGGGCGTCACGCGCTTCACCGTCTACAACTACCTCAACCGCGAACACTGATCCATTTCAACAAATTGTTGACTCGCGGCTCCGGTCGGCTTAGCTTTTGCGGGATGAGCGAACTCCGTCTCACCGAGTTCAACTCCGCCGATCCCGACCGGCTCCGTCCACTACTGACCGACTGCCTCGCCGTGCCGAGGTGGGCCGAGCACGTCCTCTCCGGACGGCCCTACGCGGGCCGCGACGAGCTGCTCGCCGCGACGTCGCTGACGCTGCGGCCCGACGAGATCCACGCCGCGATGGCGGCACATCCGCGCATCGGCGAGAAACCGGCGAGCGGAACCTCCCGCACCGAACAGTCCGGTGTGGACGATGAGGCCGCGCGGCGGTTCCGTGCCGCCAACGCGGAGTACGAACGACGCTTCGGGCACGTGTACCTGGTGTGCGCGAGCGGGCGCACCGGCGACGAGCTGCTGGCGATCCTGCGGCAGCGGCTCGGCAACGACCCGGAGACCGAACTGGCGATCGC
This sequence comes from Prauserella cavernicola, assembly GCF_016595675.1. Classification (GTDB taxonomy): domain Bacteria; phylum Actinomycetota; class Actinomycetes; order Mycobacteriales; family Pseudonocardiaceae; genus Prauserella_A; species Prauserella_A cavernicola. The sequence goes on from NZ_JAENJH010000005.1 coordinate 109,628, forward strand.
GGGCGAGGAGCTGGTCGAGATCGCCCGGCTGCGACTGGACAAGGCGGTGACTCGATGAGCCTGGTGACCACACACGTGCTCGACAACGCGCGCGGCAGGCCCGCGACGGGAATCCCGGTGCGACTGGAGTCGGCGAGCGACGGGGCCACCCTCGCCTCGGGCCGCACCGACGACGACGGCCGCGTGCGCGAGCTCGGCCCCGAGACCCTGCCCGCCGGCGTGTACCGGCTCGTCTTCGACACCGGCGCCTACCTCGGCCCCGAGGGGTTCTTCCCCGAGATCACCGTGGCCTTCCGCATCACCGACCCGCACGCGCACCACCACGTTCCCGTCCTGCTCAGCCCGTTCGCCTACTCCACCTACCGAGGGAGCTGATCGCGTGGCCACCACACTGGGCCCCAACCAGTACGGCAAGGCAGAGGTCCGGCTCGTCACGGTCGAGCGCGAGGGCCCGGTGCACCACCTCAGGGACCTCACGATCTCCACCGCGCTGCGCGGCCACCTGGAGGCGACCCACCTCACCGGCGACAACGCCGACGTCGTGGCCACCGACACCCAGAAGAACACCGCCTTCGCCTTCGCCAAACAGCAGCCGGTCGGCCAGATCGAGGACTTCGCGCTGCGGCTCGGCAGGCACTTCGTCGGCGAGTTCGGCCAGATCACCGGGGCGCGCGTGCTGATCTCCGAGCACGGCTGGAACCGCATCGACGTCGGCGGCGCACCGCACGACCACGCGTTCTCGCACGGGGGCGGCGAGCAACGCTCGACGGCGGTGACCATCCGCGGCGAGCGCGCCTGGGTCGTGTCGGGCCTGACCGGGCTGGTGGTGCTCAAATCCACCGGCTCGGAGTTCCACGGTTTCCCCCGCGACCGCTACACCACACTCGCCGAGACCGACGACCGCATCCTCGCCACCGCGGTCACCGCGTGCTGGCGCTACCGCACGACCGAACTCGACTGGGCGGCCTCGTTCGCCGACATCCGCCGCCTGCTGCTGGAAACCTTCGCCACCAAGCACTCGCTCTCGTTGCAGCAGAGCCTCTACGCGATGGGCGAGGCCGTGCTCGACGCGCACGACGAGGTGGCCGAGGTGCGGCTGTCGCTGCCCAACAAGCACCACTTCCTGGTGGACCTCGCTCCGTTCGGGCTCACCAACGACAACGAGGTCTTCTACGCGGCCGACCGGCCCTACGGCCTGATCGAGGGCACGGTGCGCAGAACAGAGGAGAGTCCCGAGGAGTTCGCCGACGCCGACGCCGCGGGGCTCTCGTGGCACCCGCTGCCCGCTTTCTAGGAGGCCCCGCATGCATCCCGTCGACCGGAAACCCCCGCTGCCGCAACTGATCGCGGGCGGTCTGCAGCACGTCGCCGCGATGTACGCCGGGGTGGTCGCGCCCCCGTTCATCATCGGTTCGGCCGTCGGCCTCTCCCCCGGCCAGCTGTCGCTGTTGATCAGCGCGAGCCTGTTCACCGCGGGCCTGGCGACGCTGCTGCAGACACTGGGTGTGTGGCGGTTCGGCGCCCGGCTGCCGCTCGTCAACGGCGTCACGTTCGCGGCCGTGGCGCCGATCCTCGCGATCGTGGGCCAGCATGGGCAGGACGACGCGCTCGGTGTCGTCTACGGCGCGACGCTCATCGGCGGGGCGCTCGTGGTGCTCGCAGCGCCGTTCTTCTCGCGGCTCACCCGCTTCTTCCCGCCGCTGGTGACCGGCACCGTCATCACGCTCATCGGCGTGTCGCTGCTGCCGGTGGCGGTCGGCTGGATCGCGAACAGTGAGGACACGGCGAGCGGGTCGGGTCTGCTGCTCGCCGGTGTCACGCTGGTGGCGGTGCTCGCGTTCAACCGGTTCCTCTCGGGGTTCTGGAGCCGCGTCGCACTGCTGCTCGGGCTCGCGGCGGGCACGCTGCTCGCGTGGCCGCTCGGCCAGGTCGACACGTCGACACTCACCGAGGCGCCCGCGTTCGGCATCACCACGCCGTTCCACTTCGGAGCGCCGCAGTTCGAGGTCGCCGCGATCATCTCGATGGCGATCGTGATGCTCGTGGTGATGGCCGAGAGCACGGCGGACATGCTCGCGCTCGGCGAGGTCGTCGACCGGCCGACGAGCGAGCGGACGCTGGCCGACGGCCTGCGCGCCGACGGCTTCGCCACGGCGCTGGCCACCGTGTTCGGCGGTTTCGCGTGCACGGCGTTCGCACAGAACGTCGGCCTGGTGGCGCTCACCAGGATGGTGAGCCGCTACGTGGTGGCCGCCAGCGGCGCGATCCTCGTGCTGCTCGGCCTGTTCCCGGTCACCGGCGGCATCGTCGCGCTGGTGCCACAGCCCGTGCTCGGCGGCGCCGGACTGGTGCTGTTCGGCAGCGTCGCGGTCGCCGGGGTGCGCACGCTCGCCAAGGCGTCGTTCGAGCGGCCCGCCAACATCACGATCGTCGCCGCGGCGCTCGGCATCGGCCTGATCCCCATCGCAGTCCCGGAGTTCTACGCGCAGTTCCCCGCCGCCGTGCAGACGGTGCTCGGCTCGGGCATCAGCGCGGGCTGCATCGCCGCGGTGGTACTGAACCTGCTCTTCGGCGACCGGGCGACGCGGGCGCGCGAGGTCAGCCGCGAGCCCGCGTGACGGGAGTGTCCACGATGAACGAGCGGAGCTCGCGCGCCAGCACACCCGGCTGGTCCTCGGGGATCAGCGTGTAGCTGTCGTCCACCTCTACCAGCCGGGAGTCAGGGAACAGCTCGGCCAGGCGCGGGCCGTGCTCGCGGGGCATCAGCTTGTCCTCGGTCGCCCACACGATGAGCACCGGCTTGGTGAACGAGCGCATCCGCTCGGCCCAGTCGAGCAGCGTGCGCTTGGGCGGCGTCGAAGCACCGTAGCGGGCGAGGTCTCTCCGGATCGCCCGCTGTGTACGCCCCGGCGTGAACCAGCCGTCCAGCACCTCGGGCGGCACCGGGCGTTTCGACATCCAGCCCCACGCGCCCGGCGCCCGTTGCACGAACCGGAACCGCAGCAACGACATCAGCACCTTGAGCCCGCCCGGGATCTTGGCGGTGAGCACCAACATGCGCCCCGGCAGGCCGGGCGGGTAGTTGTCGAACGCCTCGCACGAGGTGAGCACCACGCGGGCGAGGCGCTCCGTGCGACCCTCGCTGAGCAGGATCTGCCCGCCGCCCCAGTCGTTGAGCACGAGCGTCACGTCGTGCAGGTCGAGGCGTTCGAGGAACTCCCCCACCAGCAGCCCGAGTCCGCGCAGGCTGAGGTCGGCGTCGGGCTTCATCGGCGTGCGGTGACTGCCCAGCGGCCAGGTCGGCAGAACGCACCGGTAGTCCTCGCCCAGTTCGGCGACCACGTGCCGCCAGACCGTGGAGTCGATGGTGACGCCGTGCAGGAACACCAGCACGGGGCCGGAGCCTGCGGTGTCGGTGTACTCGATCGGCCCGGCGGAAAGTTCGATCTCGGACATCTTCACCCCCGAAATTTGATAGATCGCTCTAGCGGGAGCGTAGCGTAGGATCGGCTTCGTGGCGAGCACGAAGGAACGGATCATGCAGGCGAGCGCGGAGCTCTTCCGGCGCAACGGCTACACGGGCACGGGGCTCAAACAGATCACCACCGAGGCCCAGGCGCCCTTCGGCTCGCTCTACCACTTCTTCCCCGGCGGCAAGGAACAGCTCGGCGACGAGGTGATCCGCTCCTCCGGGATGCTCTACACCCAGCTCTTCGACATTTACCTCACGCCCGCGCCGGATCTGGTCAGCGGCATCGAGTCGACGTTCGCCGGCGCGGGCGAGACGCTCGTGGAGACCGGTTACGCCGACGCGTGCCCCATCGCCACCGTCGCGCTGGAGGTGGCGAGCACCAACGAGCGGCTGCGCGAGGCCACGGCCGACGTGTTCACCGCGTGGATCGACAAGGGCACCGAAACCTTCGCCCGCTTCGGGCTGTCGGCCGAGGACGCACGCGCGCTCACCATCGCGGTCGTCACGAGCCTCGAGGGCGCCTTCGTGCTGTGCCGCTCGTTGCGCAGCACCGAACCGATGGCGGCCGCGAGCGCGACCGTCGTGGCACGGGCCCGCGAGCTCCAGGCGGGCTGAGCTCACAGCAACGCCGTCACGCCCTCGATCGCGAAGTACAGCGCGAACACCGCCGCCAGACCGCCCAGCAGCCAGCCGATCTCGCGGGCCTTTCCCCTGCCCAGCTTGATCACCACAAAAGCGATGAGACCCGCGCCGATGCCGTTGGTGATCGAGTAGGTGAACGGGATCAGCGCAGCGATCAGGAACACCGGGATCGTGAAGTCGGTGTCCTGCCAGGGAATCCGCCTGCACTGCGCCATCATCATGCCGCCGATCACCACCAGCGCGGGCGCCGCGGCCTGCGCGGGCACCACGGCGGCGAGCGGGGTGAGGAACAGCGTCGCCGTGAACAGCGCGCCCGTGACCACACTGGCCAGCCCCGTGCGCGCGCCCTCTCCCACGCCTGCCGCCGACTCGAGGAACACCGTGTTCGGCGACGATCCGGTGACGCCGCCCGCCACCGCGCCGAGGCCGTCGGCGAGCAGGATGCGGCCCATGCCCTCGACCTTGCCCTCGCGCACCAGGCCGGCCTCCTGCGAGACGCTGGTGATCGTGCCCATCGCGTCGAAGAAGCCCGAGAGCACCAGCGTGAACAGGAAGACGCTGGCCAGCACGGCTCCCGCCGACGAGAAGCCGCCGAAGAGGTCGATCTGCCCGAGCAGCCCGAAGTCCGGACTCGCCACGATGTTCTCGGGCACCTCCGGCTCCACCACGCCCCAGCCGTCGACGTCGAACACGCTGTTGACCACCACCGCCAGCACGGTGGCCACGACGATGCTGATCAGCACCGCACCGGGCACGGCCCTGCTCATCAGCACGATCATCAGGAGCAGGCCCACGCAGAAGACCACGATCGGCCAGCCCGCGAGGTGGCCGTCGGTGCCCATGCGCACGGGCACCGTCGAGTTCGCCGCGTCGGGCGTTCGCGTGACGAACCCGGCGCTGACCAGCCCGACGAGCGCGATGTAGAGGCCGATGCCCACGGTGATCGCCGTCTTGAGCGCCAACGGGATCGCGTTGATGATCCGCTCCCGCACGCCGGAGACGGCCATCAGGACGATGCAGAAGCCCTCCAGCACGACGAGCCCGAACGCCTGCGCCCACGTCATCGTCGGCGCCAGCTGGAACGCCACGATGCCGTTGACCCCGAGGCCCGCCGCCAGCGCCAGCGGCGCGTTGCCGATCAGTCCCATGAGGATGGTCGTCACCCCGGCCGCGAGTGCCGTGGCCGTGGTGATCTCCTCGGTGCTGAGTCTGGCCCCGGTGATGTCGGCCGAGGCGCCGAGGATCAGCGGGTTGAGCAGCACGATGTAGCACATCGCGACGAACGTGGTGATGCCGCCGCGGACCTCGCGGCCGATCGTGCTGCCCCGCTGGGAGATGCGGAAGAACCGGTCGAAACGCGGTTCCGGGTTGTCGTGAGGGCGGTCAGTACGCAACTGCGTCACGGTCGCTCCACTACGTCGTGGGGTTCTCCGGGCACGCGGCATCGCCGTGGGCGCCGCTGCGGGCGCCCACGGTGGCCGGGATGGGAATCAGGTGCCGGTGAGGTGTTCCGGGCGCACGGGCACCCGGTCGAGCGCGAGCCCGGTCGCGGCGCGGATCGCGGCGACGATCGCGGGCGTCGACGAGATCGTCGGGGGTTCCCCGACACCTCGCAGTCCGTAGGGAGCGTGCGGGTCGGCCAGCTCCAGCACCTCGATCCGCATCGGCGGCATGTCCAGCACCGTCGGGATGAGGTAGTCGGTGAAGGACGGGTTGCGGATGACGCCGCCCTCGGTCTGGATCTCCTCCATCACGGCGAGCCCGAGGCCCTGCGCCGAGCCGCCCTGGATCTGGCCGAGCACGGCCTGCGGGTTGAGCGCCTTGCCGACGTCCTGCACGCAGTCGAGCGCGACCACCTTCAGCAGGCCGAGCTCGGTGTCCACGTCGACCACCGCACGGTGGGCGGCGAAGCCGTACTGCACGTGGGCGTTGCCTTGTCCGGTCTCGGGATCGAGCGACTCGGTGGGCCGGTGCCGCCACTCGACGGTCCGGTCGAACGCCGCGTCGCCGAGAACGTCCACCAGGTCGGCCAGCACCCCGTCGGTGCGCGAGACGACCTTGCCGCCCCCGACGCTCAGGTCGCCGCGATCGTGACCCAGGATGCGGGCGGCGTGCTCGACGAGCGCCGCGCGCACCTCGAGTGCCGCCGCCCGCACCGCTCCCCCGGTCATGTAGCTCTGCCGCGACGCCGAGGACGATCCCGCGCTGCCGATCGAGGTGTCCATCGGCAGCGTCGTCACCTGCTCCACACCCAGCTCGGTGCGGATGATCTGCTGCAGGATCGTCACGAGCCCCTGACCCACCTCACACGCCGCGGTCTGCACGGTCGCGGCGGGTTCGCCACCGAGCGCCTCGAGCCGCACGCGGGCCGTGGAGTAGTCGTCGAAGCCCTCGGAGAAGCAGATGTTCTTGATGCCCACCGCGTAGCCGACGCCGCGCACGACGCCCTCGCCGTGGGTGGTGTTGGAGACGCCGCCGGGCAGGTGCCGCAGGTCGGGCTCGCCGGAACGGTCGGCGGGCAGCGGCATCGCCCGCAGCCGGGTGAGCAGTTCGTCCACCGGCGCGGCGGAGTCCACGACCTGGCCGGTGGGCAACCGGGTGCCCTCGCTCATCGCGTTGCGCAGCCGCACCTCCACCGGGTCGAGACCGCATGCCCGCGCGAGTCTGTCCATCTGCGACTCGTAGGCGAACGCGGCCTGCACGGCACCGAAGCCGCGCATCGCCCCGCACGGCGGGTTGTTGCTGTAGGTGCCCCAGCAGTCGATGGTCACGTTCGGCACCGAGTAGGGGCCCACGCCGAGTGTCGCCGCGTTGCCCGAGACCGCGCCCGTGGTGGAGGCGTACGCGCCGCCGTCGAGGTACATGCGCGCCCTGACGTAGACCAGCCTGCCGTCGCGATCGGCTCCGTGCTCGTAGTAGAGCGTCGCCGGATGCCGGTGCACGTGGCCGTAGAAGGACTCCTCGCGGTTGTAGACCATCTTCACCGGCTTGCCGGTGTGCAGGGCGAGCAGGCACGCGTGCACCTGGATCGAGAGGTCCTCCCTGCCGCCGAACGCACCGCCGACGCCGCCCAGCGTCAGGCGCACCTTGTCCTTGGGCAGGCCGAGCGCGGCGACGATCTGCTGCTGGTCCACGTGCAGCCACTGCGTCGCGACGAACAGGTCGACGCCACCGTCCTCGGCCGGCACGGCCAGGCCCGACTCGGGACCGAGGAACGCCTGGTCCTGCATACCGACCTCGTAGCGGCCGGTCACCACCACGTCGGCGGTCACGTCCTGCTCGCCGAAGCGGATCGGCACGTGGCGCACCACGTTGCCGCCGGGATGCAGCTCGGGACCCTCGCCCGCGACTGCGGCCTCGGAGTCGGTAACGGGCTCCAGCACCTCGTAGCCCACGTCGATCTTCGCGACGGCCCGCCGCGCGGTCTCCGGGTGATCGGCGGCGACGATCGCCACGGGCTCGCCCTGGTAGCGCACCACGTCCTCGGCGAGCACGGGCTGGTCGGGATGTTCGAGGCCGTAGCGGTTCACGCCGGGCACGTCGGTGTGCGTGAGCACCGCGTACACGCCGGGCAGCGCGAGTGCCGCGGAGATGTCGATTCCCGTGATGTGCGCGTACGGGTGCGGGCTGCGCAGGGTCGCGCCCCACAGCATGTCCTCGTGCCAGAGGTCTGAGGAGTACGCGAATTCGCCACGCACCTTCATCGTCCCGTCGGGGCGCACCGGGCTCGTGCCGATACCCTGCGCCGCGGTGACGTCCGTGCTCTCGGTCGTGGTCATCCTGGTCACCTCAGCCTCCCGCTCGCGGTGCGCAGCTCGGTCGCGATGACGGACTCGTCGGCCGTGCGCAGCTCGCCGCGCTCGACGACGGTCTCGCCGCCCACGAGCAACAGTTCGACGTCCGGCACGGCGCCGAGCACCAGCGCGGCCACGGGGTCCTCGATCCCGGCGTAGCGCAGCCCGTCGAGCCGCCACAGCGTCAGGTCCGCGAGCTTGCCCGGCTCGATCGAGCCCAGCTCGTCCTGCCTGCCTAGGCAGCGAGCGCCGCCCATCGTGCCCATCCACAACGCCTGCCGGACAGTCAGCGCCTGCGGACCGCCGCGTTGACGCGCCTGCAACAGCGCCTGGTGCAGTTCCTCGCCGAGCCCGGCCGACTCGTTGGACGCGGCGCCGTCCACTCCCAGCCCCACGGGCGCACCGGCGTCGAGCAGGTCGCGCGCGGGCGCGATGCCGGTACCGAGCCTGCCGTTGGACGTCGGGCAGTGCGCCGAGCCCGTGCCGGTCTCGCCGAGCCTGCGCACGGCCCCGGGCGCGAGGTGCACGGTGTGGGCGAGCCACACGTCATCGCCCAGCCAGCCGAGTGACTCGGCGTACTCGGCGGGTGTGCAACCCACCTCGGCCAGGCACTGCCGCTCTTCGTCGAGGGTCTCGGCGAGGTGCGTGTGCAGCCGGACTCCCTTGCGCCGCGCCAGTTCCGCGGCCTCCTTCATCAGCCGCTCGCTGACCGAGAACGGTGAGCAGGGGCCCGCCGCGATGCGGATGCGCGCGTTCGGCGAACAGTCGTGGTGGGCGTCGATGGCGCGTTCGGTGCCTGCCAGCGCGGAGTCGGTGTCCTCCACGAGATTGTCCGGCGGCAGGCCGCCGTCGGAGGCACCGCGGTCCATCGAGCCGCGCACGAGATGTCCGCGCACTCCGATCCGGCCGACCGCGGAGACCAGCGCCTCCAGCTGGTCGCCACCCTCGCGCGGGAACACGTAGTGGTGGTCGGCGACCGTGGTGCAGCCGGTGAGCGCCAGGCGTGCGAGCCCGGCGCTGGCGGCGGCGTGCGTGATCCCGGCGTCCAGCCCGCCCCACACCGGATACAGCTCCACCAGCCACTCGAACAGCGTCGAGTCGGCGGCGAGCCCGCGCGTGGCCCACTGGTAGAGGTGGTGGTGGGTGTTGACGAGGCCGGGCGTGACGAGACACCCGGTGCCGTCCACCCTGCGGCCCCCGCCGCGCGGCGCGGGCCCGTCGCCGACGGCGACGATGCGCTCGCCGTCCACGACGACGTGTCCCGAGCGGTACTCGGTGCCGTGGGCGTCGACCGTGGCGATGGCGGCGTTGTCGATGACGATCATCGCGCACCCGCCGCCGTCCGCACCGCGTCGAGGATCTTCTCGTATCCCGTGCAGCGGCAGAGGTTTCCGGCCAGTGCCTCGCGGATCTCCTCGTCGCTCGGGTCGGGTACGCGGTCGAGCAGGTCGTGGGCGGCCACGACGAGCCCCGGCGTGCAGAAGCCGCACTGCACGGCACCGGCGTCCACGAAGGACTGTTGCACCGGGTCCAGCGCCTCACCCTCGGCGAGGCCCTCCACGGTGCGCACCTCGCGCCCCTCGGCCTGCCCGGCCGCGACGAGACACGAACACGCGGGCACGTCGTCGAGGTAGACCGTGCACGATCCGCACTCGCCCTGCTCGCAGGCGTTCTTCGAGCCGGGAAGGCCCAGCCGCTCGCGCAGGACGTAGAGCAGGCTCTCGCCCTCCCACACGTCGTCGGCCTGCCGCCGCTCTCCGTTGACGGTCACGTTCAGGCGCATGCGCGAGCACTCCCTCGATAGGTGTCCCAGGCCCAGGTCAGCGTCCTGCGTGCGAGGACGCCCAGTGCGTGTGTGCGGTACGCGGCGCTGCCGCGCACATCGTCGATCGGGGTCGCGGCGGCGGCCACCAGTTCGGCGAAGCGCCGCTTGAACGAGTCGGCCAGTGGCGCGGGCGCGTCCCACGGCAGCTCGTCGAGCAGGAACCGCTCGGCCTCGGCGACCCGGCGCGGAGTCGGTGCGGCGGAACCGATCGCGGCCCCTGCGTGCCCGTCGCGCAGCACGATCGCGAACGAGCACACGGCGATGACCATCGCGTTGCGGGTACCGATCTTGGCGAACTGCTCGCCGCCGGTGGCGATGGGCAGGTGCACCGCGGTGATGAGCTCGTCGGGCTCCAGCGCGTTGCGTTTCACGCCGGTGTAGAAGTCCTCGGCCGCGAGCGTTCGCCTGCCCCGCACGGAGGCCAGCTCCACGCGCGCACCCGTCGCGAGCAGCACGGGATGGGTGTCGCCCGCGGGCGAGGCCGCGCCGAGGTTGCCGCCGACGGTGCCGCGGTTGCGGATCTGCGGCGAGCCGACGGTGCGCGCCGCCATCGCGAGCCCCGGCAGCACGTCACCGAGCTCGCCGATCAGCCGCGTGTAGGAAACGCCGGCGCCGAGCGAGATCTGTCCGTCCGAACTAGACCATTCGGCGAGCTCACCGATGCGCGTGAGGTCCAGCAGCGCGCCGGGGCGCCGGTGGTCGAAGTTCAGCTCGACCATCACGTCGGTGCCGCCCGCGATCGGCACGGCGTCGGGCCGCTGCGCCTTCACGGCGAGGGCCTCGTCGAGAGTGGTGGGGCGGAGGAAGTCCACGAGACGCTCCAGGAAATCGGGTTGTCGACCAGTAGACCGCCCAGCTCGGAGCGCGGCAACGGCACGAGAGCATGAAACACGGGGCAGCGCACACCGGCATTTCTGTGCTTTCCTACAAATCTGATGACGCTGGTGCGAACGCTGCTGGAGATACCCGAGCTGCGCATGCGATTGCGTGCGGGCTCTGGGTTCCTCGATCGCGAGGTCACCCGCATCTACGGCACCGAACTGCCCGATCCGAGCCGCTACCTCTCCGAGGGCGAGCTCGTGCTGAGCGGCCTGTTGTGGTGGCACGAACCCGGCGACGCGGAGCCGTTCGTGGCCGCGCTAGCGCAGGCCGGGTGTGCCGCGCTGGCCGCGTCGGGCGCCGACTCCGGCGGTATCCCCGACGACCTGGTGACCGCGTGCGAGCGGCACCGGATGCCGCTGCTGGAGGTGCCGGTCGACCTGTCGTTCGCGGTGGTCACCGAGCGGGTGGTGCTGGCGCTGGCCAACGAGGCCGGCGGGGCGCGCAAGCGGTTGCTCTCGGCCGCCGCCGACGACGCGTCACTGGCGGGACTGCTCGCCCATGGCGCCACAGAGCTGGGCGCGCACTGCTGGATCCGCTCGGCCACCGGCCGCGTCGTGGAGGCCAGCGCGCCGGGCCCGCCCGTCGAACGCACGGTGCTGCCGGTGAGCGGACGCGCCGCCGTGCCGTGGTCGCTGGTGGTCGCCGCCGAGCTGGGGCCCGGCCTCGCCGAGGTGGCCGAGGAGCTGGCGAGCCTGGTCGGGCTGGCCAGGGCGCGCGAGGACGAGGTCCGTCGGGTCCAGATGCGCGTGGCCGCGCCGCTCATCGCGTTGCTCGGCGACCCCGCGAGCAACGCGGCGGAGCTGGCGGGCGCGTTCGCCGCGACGGGCCTGCCCGCGGAGCAACCGCTGCGGGTGCTGCTCGCCCGCACCCCCGGCGCGCGCACCGGCACCGAGATCCTCGACGAACTGCTCGCCGGACACCCCGCGCCCGTGTTCGTCGCCGAGACCGGCGAGACGGGGGACGAAGCCTGCGCGCTCGTACTCGCCGACGACTCCTGGCCGCAGGACTGGGCGGAGTCGGCCACCCGCGCGCTGGCGCGACTCGGCGGGGGCCGGATCGTGATCGGGGTCGGCGGACCGGCGACCATGCCGGGACTGCGCGGTGCCGGCGAGGAGGCCCGGCACGCGCTCGGCGCGGCCGTGCGACGCGACGAGCGCGTGGCCGTGGTGGCGGGCGAGGAGATCGGCGTGCACCGGCTGCTGCTCGCGGGCGCGCCCGACGAGCTGCGCCGGGCGCTGCGCGAGCGCACGCTCGGCCCGCTGGCCGGACATCCCGAGCTGCTGCACACCGTGCGCGTGTTCCTGGAGTGCTCCGGTTCGCCCGCGCGAGCCGCGAAAGCGTTGCACGTCCACGTCAACACCCTGCGGTACCGCCTGGCGCGAGCGGGCGAACTGCTCGGCGCCGACCTCACCGACTTCCGCACCCAGGTCGACATCTACCTGGCGCTGTCGGTGGAGAACTGATCCGCCGAGCTCTAGGCGAACGCGCGCAGCTCCACCCCGGCGTCCACGAGGCCCTGCCGCACGCTGCGGGCGATCTCCACGGCTCCCGCCGTGTCGCCGTGCACGCACAGCGAGCGCGGCGCGGCCGCCACGGAGCTGCCGTCGGTCGCCACGACCGTGCCCTCGGTGGCCATGCGCACGCTGCGCCGCACCACCTCACCCGGCTCGTGCACCACTGCGCCGGGAAGCCGCCGCGAGACGAGCCTGCCCTCCGGCGTGTAGGCGCGGTCGGCGAACGCCTCCTGCACACCGGTGAGCCCCTCGGCCTCGGTCTGGCGCAGCAGCTCCGAACCGGGCAGGCCGAGGATCGGCAGCTCGGGGTCGTAGCGCTTGACGGCGTCGACCACGGCGGCGGCCTGCTCGGCGTGGTGCACCACGGCGTTGTAGAGCGCGCCGTGCGGCTTGACGTAGCGCACCCGCGTGCCCGCGATCTTCGCGAACCCCTCCAGCGCGCCGATCTGGTAGATGACGTCGTTGACCAGTTCGTGCGGGTCCATGTCGATGAACCGGCGACCGAACCCGGCGAGGTCTCGGTAGCCCACCTGCGCGCCGATCACCACGCCGCGCTCGGCGGCCCGCTCGGTCACCTTGCGCAGCACCGAGGGGTCGCCCGCGTGGAAGCCGCACGCCACGTTGGCACTGGTCACGATGTCGAGCAGCGCGTCGTCGTCGGTGAGGGGCCACATGCCGAAGCCCTCGCCGAGGTCGCTGTTGAGGTCGATCGCGTTGTTCACGTTGTCCGCCACGGCCGTCAGCGTAGGCGGCGCACCAGCCCGTCGAGCGCGGCCCGGTCGAGCGTCGTCAGTTCGGTCACCTCGGCCTGCGTCACGGCGCCGCAGTCGAGCCCCCGCACGAGGTACGCGGCGAGCGCCTGCGCGGTGGCCGGTTCGTCCAGCACCGCGCCCTCGGTGCGGCGCACGTAGTCGCGCACGCGCACCGCGGCCGAGGGCAGGGTGGCGCGGAAGAACGTGTACGTCGCGGCGTAGCGGCTCGGCAGCTGGTGCGGGTGCAGGTCCCAGCCCTGGTAGAGACCACGCTCCAGCGACCGGCGCACCAGTCGCAGGTGCTCGGCCCATGCCTCGCGCACCGCCTCGGCGTCGCCCACCGGCAGCCGGTTGGTGGAGCCGTCGGACAGGCGCACCCCGGTGCCCGCGGCGGCCACCTGCATCAGGTCCTTCGCGAAGTCGGCCGCCGGGTGGTCCATGCTCTGGTAGGCGCCGCTCACCCCGAGCCCCGCGGTGTAGTCGTAGGTACCGAAGTGCAGGCCACTGCACCGGCCCCCGGCGGCGCGCACGATGCGCGGCAACGCGACACCGCCGTCCGGCCCGAGCACCGACTGTGCCGTCTCGATCTGCACCTCGAAGCGCAGCGTCCCGGCCGCGAGCCCGTGGACCTTCTCCAGCTCGCTCAGCACCTCGGCACACGCCTCGACCTGTTCGATCGCCGTCACCTTCGGCAGCGTGAGCACGAACCCCGGCGGCGGCTCGCCCAGCTCACCGAGGAACACGTCGAGCGTGCGGATGGCCCGCCTGCGCGTCGGCGCCTCGAAGCTCTTGAACCGGATGCCGACGAACGGTGGGGACTCCGAGGAGGCCAGCTCGCGCGCCACGCGGACGGCCTCGGCGTCCTCCGCCTCGTCGCCGGGATGGCCGTAGCCGTCCTCGAAATCGAGCCGCAGGTCCTCGATGGGCTGCGTGCGCAGCTTCTCGCGCACCCGCTCCAGCACGTCGGCGGAGATGTCGAGCGCCTCGCCGTGCTCGGCGAGCACGGCCAGCGCGCGTTCGCCCCACTCGGCGCACAACCGCGCGTGGTAGGCGTTCGCGGGCACGTAGACGGTGTGCACGGGTTGCCTGCCCGCCGGCTCCCCCGGGTAGTCGGCGGCGACGCGCGCGTCCGCCTCGGCGAGCCTCGCGTCGACGCGGTCGTAGAACTCCCCGGGCAGCCGGCCCGCCACTACTTGATCCGCTCGTAGGCGGGCAGGGTCAGGAAGTCGGCGAACTGCTCGGCGAGCGCGACCTCCTCGAACAGCTCCACCGCCTGCGCCAGCGTGTCCGCATCGACCACATCGGACAGTTCAGAGCGCACGTCGGCCAGCACCGAGCGCACCAGCTCTTCGGTCACCGTCTCGCCCGAGTCGAGCGTCACGCCGTTCTTGATCCACTGCCACACCTGCGAGCGCGAGATCTCCGCGGTCGCGGCGTCCTCCATGAGGTTGTGGATCGCGGCGGCGCCGTTGCCGGAGAGCCACGACGCGAGGTAGCGCACGCCGACGTCCACCGCGCCGCGCAGGCCCGCCATCGTCGCCGAGCCCTCGGTGGCGGCGATGTCGAGCAGCTCCTCCGCGGTCACCGACACGTCCTCACGCAGCCGGTCGAGCTGGTTGGGCCGGTCGCCGAGGACCTTGTCGAACTCCTCCTCGCAGAGCCCGACCATGCCGGGGTGGGCCACCCACGAGCCGTCGAAGCCGTCGCGGGCCTCGCGCGCCTTGTCGTCGTGGACCTTGGCCATGGCCTTCTCGCTGACCTCGGGGTCCTTGCTCGGGATGAACGCGGCCATGCCGCCGATCGCGAACGCGCCGCGCTTGTGGCACGTGCGCACCAGCAGTTCGGTGTAGGCGCGCATGAACGGCGCCGTCATCGTCACGCTGTTGCGGTCGGGCAGCACGAACCGCTCGCCGGCGTCGCGGAAGTACTTGATGATGCTGAACAGGTAGTCCCACCGGCCCGCGTTGAGGCCCGACGCGTGCTCGCGCAGCTCGTAGAGGATCTCCTCCATCTCGAACGCGGCGGGGATGGTCTCGATCAGCACCGTGGCGCGGATGGTGCCGTGCTCGACACCCAGCGTCTTCTCCGCGTGGGTGAACACGTCGTTCCAGAGCCGGGCCTCAAGGTGGCTCTCCATCTTCGGCAGGTAGAAGTACGGGCCACGACCTCGGTTGAGCAACTCCTTCGCGTTGTGGAAGAAGTACAGGCCGAAGTCCACGAGCGCACCGACCGCGGCACGCCCGTCGACCTCGATGTTGCGCTCGTCGAGGTGCCAGCCACGCGGACGGACCACAATGGTGGCGTGTTCGACGTCGTCGCGAAGCGCGTAGTGCTTGCCGTTCGCGTCGAGCTCGATGGTTTCCCTGATCGCATCGGAGAGGTTCACGTGGCCCGAGACGACGTTCGCCCAGTGCGGGGTGTTGGCGTCCTCGAAGTCGGCGAGCCACACCTTGGCGCCCGAGTTCAGCGCGTTGATGGTCATCTTGCGGTCGGTGGGACCGGTGATCTCGACCCTGCGGTCGCGCAGCGCGGCGGGAGCCTCGGCCACCTGCCACTCCGACTCGCGGACCTGCTTGGTCTCGGGCAGGAAGTCCAGCCTGCCGGTGCGTTTGGCCTCGTCGCGGCGCTGGGTGCGAGCCTCGAGCAGCGTGTCCCTCGTCGCGGCGAAGGCGTCGTGGAGGCCGCCGAGGAACCGCAGCGCTTCCTCGGTCAACACCTCGTCGCCCCGCTCGACGGCGTTGCCGAGGACCCGGACATCAGACATGCGAACACCTCAGAGTCAGCTCAGGATAACGATCATCTTGTTTTACATGTCGGACTATAGTTTCTACATTGCGGAAGCTCAACGGGAGAGGAGACGGAGTGGCCCCCGAGAGGTCAGGTAACGGTGGGGTGCAGTCGCTGCAACGCGCCTTCGAGCTGCTGGAGCGGCTCGCGGACGCGGGGGGCGAAGCGAGCCTCTCGGAGCTGGCGACGTCGTCCGGACTGCCCATGCCCACGATCCACCGGCTGATCCGCACGCTCGTCGCGCTCGGGTACGTCCGGCAGAACACCAACCGCCGCTACGCGCTCGGCGCCAGGCTGATCCGGCTCGGCGAGAACGCGAGCCTGCAGTTCGGCACGTGGGCGCGGCCGCTGCTGGCCGAACTGGTGGACGAGGTCGGCGAGACGGCGAACCTGGCGGTGCTGGAACGCGACGAGGTCGTGTACGTGTCTCAGGTGCCGTCGAAGCACTCGATGCGCATGTTCACCGAGGTCGGCCGCAGGCTCCTGCCACACGGCACCGGCGTGGGCAAGGCCATCCTCGCCGGGCTGCCGGCCGAGGAGGTGCGGGCGCTGCTCGGACGCACGGGAATGCCGTCCTACACCGAGCACACCCACACCGACGTGGACAAGTTCCTCCGCCACCTCGCCAGGATCGCCAAGCAGGGCTACGCGCTGGACGAGAGCGAACAGGAACTCGGCGTGCGCTGCCTGGCGGTACCGGTTGAGGGCGCGCCGACCCCGGCCGCGGTGTCGGTGTCCGGCCCGGAGGGCAGGCTGACGAAGGAGGCGGTCACGCGCATCGCACCGGTCGTGCAGCGCATCGCCTCGGAACTGTCGGAGCAGCTGTCCTCGCACGACCTCACGGCCTGAGGCGGCTCAACGGTCCTCGGGTGAGCTGAAGACGTCGAAGTCGGTGAAGAAGTCCTCGTCGTCAGTTCCACCGCCGCGCCTGGCCGCTGGAACTGGCGCGGCGATGGGCCGCGAACGCTGGTCGCCGAAGAGCCGCTCGTCAGATTCGAGCACCCGGTCCAACAGCTCGGAGCTGCCCAAACCCTGCCGCACGATCTCCGCCTGCCGCCTGGCCGCCTCGGCGACGGCTGCGGCGATCGTCTGCCGCACCGTAGCGGACAAGGCCTGGGGCGAGACCTCGCGGACCCCGTCGGCGAACGTCACCGACGTGATCGCCCCACCCGGACCAGCGACGACGGTTACCACACCGTCAGGTGACGTGGCGGTGGCGTCGGCCGACTTGAGGTCCTGCTCCATGCGCCGGTACGCCTCGGCCCGCCTGCGGTTGTCGGCCGCCGCACTGTCCAACGCCTCGATCCTGCGCAGCAGCTGCGCTGCGAACTCAGTCATCACGCCCCCTCAGGCCGGACGGTGGACAGGAAGTCCTGAAAATCGCCGACCAGCTGGTCGAACTGCTCGGGTAGTGCGCTCAACACCACCTGAGTCACGGCCCTCCGGCTCGGGTCACCGGTGTCGGCCATGCCGATGAACGCCTGCAGCTGAACGAGGTACAGCTGCTTGCCCTCATACGGGATCGACAGCCGCACCGCCTGTGTCAGGCCGGGGTTGTCGTCGGTGCCCACCTCGTTGCGCTTGCCGAGCTCCACGTCGGACGCTCCGGCACGCAAGTCGTCCAGCGCCTGGTCGGCGGCCCGGGTCAGTGGCTCGTCGGCACTGCGCACATCGCCGGTGATGGTGATGTTGGCGGTGAACCCTTTACTTGAGGCGGGATGCACTGCGACGAACGCGGCGCCCTCGGCATTGACCTCCTTCGGCGGCACCGAACGCCAGCCGTCCGGCAGGGAGAACTCAATCGGCACCGGCAGCGTGGAGACCGTACTCATGTTCCCTTTTCCTTCCGTCGGCGCGGCTTTGACCTCGTCGTCGACCTGGATGTCTAGCTTGGCCTTGCCCTTGTCGTACGAGGTGACCGTGACCGTGAATCCGACGCTGCCGCCATCCTCGGCGGTGAGATCGCACCGCGCGGACTCGCCTTGCTTGGCCGCAAGCGGGCCAGGACACTCGACGGAGGCGGGCCGTTGGCCCGCCATCTCGGTGAGCGCCTCGGTGGAGCGCTCTTCCAGTTCATGCTTGGTCAGCGTCGGTTCGGCGGGCTCACCGGATGAGGTCACAGTGGCCGTGCACGCTCCAAGAGTCAGAGCTGCGCACGCGCTCACGAGTGCGGCCATTCTTGCGGGCCGGAACATCCTGGACACGTCCTTCGACATCGTGGTGGTCACGCCCAAACGGCAGCAGGCATGCGGTCGAGAATGTCGCAGCGCAGGTCGAGCGCCGGAATGAGCTCACGAGGATCGCGATGCTCGCTGATCGCGTCGAACACTTCGAGTTGGTCGCCGATCAGCATGAAGCCGCGCAACCGGGCCTGCCCCTCCAACAGATACTGGACCAGATCAGGGCTCAGCGCCGCCGTCGCGAACTGCGCGTTCTTGGTCCGCACGTCGAATCTCGCGTCGAAATCCGGATCACCGCTCTGCACGTCTCCGGTGCCGATCATGTCGTTGACACCGCTCGCCATCGGAACGACCTTCTGCACCGTCAGGGCGGGCCGTGCGACAGGCGTGCGGACCCAGATAGCACGGTGTGACGTGTACTGGCCCTTGTGAAGCGTGTCGAACACCGCTGCGACGAACGGCCTGCCGCGGTGCACGCCGGTGATGACCATTCTTGCAGCCTTTGCGTGTGGTGGCGCCACGAATGGCTCGAGCACGTATGGCTGCGTGTGCTGCTGGTAGAGCTGGTTGTAGAAAGGTACGAGGTCGTCATCGCGCTCGGCGTAGGTCCACCCACGTCGCGGCAATTCCTCGGCCATCCGCCCTTCCCAGCCCTCAGTCTTGGCCGAAACCGCACGGTTCACCTTGCTAATGAGGAAACCGAGCCCTCCGAGTAGGACGAGGCCGCCGACGACCGAAATGGCGATGATGATGCCAGTGCTCATACTGTCCTCTTCTCGGGACGGATGGTCGACAGAAACCTCTGGAAGTCCTCGACCAGCCGCGCGAACTGCTCTGGCAGACCGCTGAAGACCACGTGCAAGACCACGCGACGGTTATCGTCGTGCAAGTCCCGCATCCCAATAAACACCTGTAACTGGACGATCTGCGTAGGTACGCCGGCGACCGTCGCGGCGAAACGCACGGCCTGAGTGAAGCCGGGGTTGTCCGTAGACCCGACCTCGTTGCGTCGTCCCACTTGGACGCTCGAGCTCTCCTGTCGCAGCCGCTCAACTGCCTCGGCGGCGATCTCCGCCAACTCCACCTCCACCTCACGAATCTCGCCGCTGATGGTGATGTTGGCCGTGAATCCCTGGCGCGAAGCTGGGTGTAGCGCCACGAACGCTGCTCCACCAGCACTGACGGAGCTCGGAACCACCGACTGCCAGCCCTCGGGCAACGAGAACTCGATCGGCACTGGGATGGTCGCTACCACGCTGTCTCCGTATCCGTTTAGAAGAGTCCGCCGACGAAGTCGACGACGCCCTCTGCGGCGTCGGCGACACCACCGGCGACGTCCGACGCGACTTCGCCCACATCGTCGGCCACGCCTTGCACGGTGTCCACGACCTCGCCCGGGTCGATCGCGATGTCAAAGCCCAGAGAGGCACCGACCCCCACAGTGAGCCCCGCCGACGCACCGATGTGGAACTTGCCGTCGTCACCCATTCCGAACTGACCGCTCGCCTCGGCGCCGAGCCCATAGCGCACCTCGGCGTGGCCGCCCGCGTTGACGCCCGCGATCTCGGCGTTGCCGTCGACACCCGCCTGGCCTCCAACAAAACCGCCCACCCTGCCCTGTGCGCCGGTGAGCCCGATCGATCCCTCAGCGGAGGCCTCCGCGCCGACCGACGCCTCGGCGGTGCCCGAGAGCGACGTGTGCTCGCCGTAGTTCAGCTCCCCCTGAGCGCTGCCTTTCGCCAGGTAAGCCTCAGCGCTCGCCCCGGCCTCAACACCCAGCGCGCTCGCACTCGCATGCGCGTCGGCGCCCGCCCCGAGCAGTGAGCCTTCCAGCTTGCCGCTGCCCGCCCAATCACCGCTGTCGAACTCGCCCTCGACACCCCCGCCGAGCACGTCGACATTCGCCGAGCCCTCCCACTCTTTCGTCGGTATGTCGATGCCGAACTGCTCGAGGGTCTCCTTGACCGCGTCGTGCAACATTCCTTCGGATTGGCTGCCCCACTGCCCACTCCAACTGCTGCCGCCACGGTGCCGCTGCCAACCACCCGGGTCCTCCTCGACCCATTGGCCGCTCTCCGGGTCCCACCGCCGCTGTTTGTCACGCCGGGAACTGCCCCACTCAGTGCCACCGATGTCCTTCTTGAATCCACCCTCGCCGTCCGGCTCGAGACCGAACATCCTGGCCGCGCCATCACCCGCCTGCTCGAGCAGGCCACGCGCGTTGTCCAGCACCGCCTGGGCTTCCTGTGCCAGGGTCTCGCCGGGGTCGGAGAACGCCGCTCGCACCTCGTTCGCGGTGGAGCTCTGCGCCCACGCTTCGTACTGCGCCGCTGCGGCGCGGGATGCTGCCTGCGCCTGCGTGAACATCTCGATCGCCCGCTGGGCCTCGCCCTGACCCCAGACCAGCACGTCTGCGTAGTCGGCGAGCGCCTTACCTCCCTGGTTGGCGCGGTCAACGGCCTCGAACCATCTCGGCGGCTCAGCGGTGAACACATCGCGAAACGCAGTCGCCGCCTCGCCCGCCCACGAGCCCGCATCGACCCCTGAGAGGCCCTCACCAGTGGTGCCGAGCGCATCGATATTGATCGCCAGGTCACGGAGGTCACCGGTGATCAGCTCTGGTTCTCCAGGGATCAGTTCCTTGGGATCGGTGGTCTGCCCTAGCTCGGCAATCAGGACTGGATCCCGCTGTCCTCATGACCGGCCGGGTCGGTGTCGGGCTTGTCCATGCCCTGCGACTCAGCCAGCGCCCGTGCGCGTTGGGGGCTCATGACCCCGCCCGGTGCGTCGCCGGTCTCGTCCTGGCCGGCGCTGGAGAGCACATCGGCGATCCCGCCGGCGAATCCACCACCCGGCACGACGCTCGGATCGAGCCCGTCACCGTCCAGCAGGTCGCCGAGTCCGTCAACGACTCCTCCGACGTCGGCCTCGTTCGCGAGATACCTGCCGGCGGCAACGCGCAGGCCCTCGCCGTGTTCAGTCGCCTTTCCGTAAAGGATCTCCACCTGGCGCTGGGCGTTCTCGATGAAATCGGCCCAGCCCCGCTGGACGCCAGAGTGCCCGTACTCGCCGCTGGGCCCACGCCAGAGCAGCTGCAGCACGCCGCCCGCCACATCGTCGATCTTGCCCGCCGCCTGCCGCAGTTCCTCCGGGACGGCTCCGAACCCACCGGTCACGCAGAACAGCGTGCAGACAGCGCGGTCACCGCGCGGACGAATCGCACGGTTTACACCCGATCAAGGGACCCCCGGCCCCTCGCGTCGCAGGTCAGCCGAGCAGCGCGTCGACGAAGGCCTCGGGCTCGAACGGAGCGAGGTCGTCAGGGCCCTCGCCGAGTCCGACGAGCTTCACCGGCACGCCCAGCTCGCGCTGCACCTGGAACACGATGCCGCCGCGCGCGGTGCCGTCGAGCTTGGTCAGCACGATGCCCGTCACGTCGACGACCTCGGAGAACACGCGGGCCTGCGTGAGCCCGTTCTGGCCCGTGGTCGCGTCGAGCACCAGCAGCACCTCGTCGACCACGGCCTGCTTCTCCACGACGCGCTTGACCTTGCCGAGCTCGTCCATGAGGCCCGTCTTGGTGTGCAGCCTGCCCGCGGTGTCCACGAGCACGGCGTCCACACCGGCGTCGATGCCGCGTTTGACGGCGTCGAACGCGACCGAGGCCGGGTCGGCGCCCTCCTTGCCGCGCACGACCTCGGCGCCGACGCGCTCCGACCACGTCTGCAGCTGGTCGGCCGCGGCCGCACGGAAGGTGTCGGCCGCGCCGAGCAGCACCCCGCGGCCCTGCGCCACGAGCACACGCGCGAGCTTGCCGGTGGTGGTGGTCTTTCCCGTGCCGTTGACGCCGGTGACCAGCACGACCGCTGGCTGCTTGGTGCCGTCGACGGTGTGCGGCAGCGCGCGCACGGACCGGTCCGTGGCGGGCGTGAGCGCGTCGATGAGCACCTCGCGCAGCAACGCCCTCGCGTCGTCGGCGGTGCGGACACCGCGGGTCGACAGCTCCGAGCGCAGGCGCTCCACGATCTCGGTGGTGGTCGCCGCGCCGAGGTCCGCGATCAGCAGGGTGTCCTCGACGTCCTGCCACGAGTCCTCGTCGAGGTCTCCAGCGCCGAGCAGGCCGAGCAGGCCCTGGCCGAGCGCCGAGCGGGACTTCGACAGCCGTCCGCGCAGCCGCTCCATGCGGCCCGAGGCGGACGGCACCTCCTCAAGCTCCGGCTCCGGCTCCGGCGCGGTCTCCGGCTCCGGAGTGGGGGCGGGCTCCGGCACGGCGGGCGCCTCGGGCTCGGCCACCGGCTCGTCGGACTTGTCCTCGACCGGAGCCGCCTGCTCGGGCACGGCGGACTGCTCGTCCGGCAGACCGACGTCCACGATGCCGCGGCGAGGCGTGTCCCTCGGCACGGCGGCGTCGTCGCCGACGCCGGGCTCACCGTCGGTCTCGGTGCGCTCCTCCGCCGGATGCTCGGGAGCCTCGACTCCACCCGACGAGAACGCGAAGCCGCCTTCGGCCTGGTAACGACCGCCCTTGGGCTTCTCCTCCGGCTCACGCTCGAGGCTGATCCTGCGCTTGTTGCGCGCGACGATGAGCCCGGCGACGAGCGCGACCAGCAGAACGACGGCCGCGACGGCGATGATCCAGATCAAGGTGGTGCTCGACACGACAGTCATCCTCGCATCCGTCGACAGGGCGAGCCTGGCAACCCTTGAGGAAGCGTGGGAACTTAACGTCCGACGAACTTTTCCAGAGAATATTTCACCGAAAGTCTTGCCACAGTGGGCTGACCTGGACTAGACCACTGCCGTGGCGGATTCCAATGGTGCACCCGTGCGCGTGGCCGGGCTCCTCTCCGGCACGTCGATCGACGGTATCGACGTGGCGCTCGCCGACGTGCGCGCGGAGGGCGACGGCCTGGTCCTCACGCCGCTCGGCCATCTCGAGGAGCCCTACCCCGACGCCCTGCGCGCCGACCTCCTCGCCGCCCTGCCGCCAGGTCCGTGCACGGCCGAGCAACTGACCAGGCTCGACACCCGGGTCGGGCAGGCCTTCGCCGCGGCGGCGAGACGGGCGCTCGACGAGCTGGGCCCGGCAACGCTCGTCGCCTCACTCGGCCAGACGGTGTTCCACTGGGTCGAGGACGGTCGCGCACGCGGCACGCTGCAGCTGGGCCAGCCCGCGTGGATCGCCGAGCACACCGGCCTGCCCGTGGTCGCCGACCTGCGTGTGCGTGACGTCGCCGCGGGCGGGCACGGCGCACCGCTGGCCAGCACACTCGACGGGCTGTGGCTGCGCGGCCTCGCCGACGAGCGTGGCGAACCCGCCGCGGCGCTCAACATCGGCGGCATCGCCAACCTCACCGTCGTCCAGCCAGGCGGCGACGTCCTCGCCTACGACACCGGCCCCGGCAACGCGCTGCTCGACGCGGCCGCGGCCGAGCTCACCGGCGGCGCCGCGCGCAGCGACGTGGACGGAGCTCTCGCCGCGCGGGGCGAGGTCCGGCCCGACCTGCTCGAGCGTCTGCTCGCCGATCCCTACTACGCCGCGGCCGCGCCCAAGTCGACCGGCAAGGAACACTTCCACTCCGGCTACCTGCGCGACGCCGTCGCGGGACTGCCCACCGTCACCGGGCCCGATCTGCTGGCCACGCTCACCGAGCTGACCGCGGCGACCATCGCGCGCGAATGCGAACGGCACCACGTGCGCACCGTGGTCGCCTCGGGCGGCGGAATCCGCAACCCGGTTCTACTGCGCGCACTCGCCGCGAGGCTTACCGTCGTGCCCAGCGACGAGCTCGGCCTTCCCGCCGACGCCAAGGAGGCCTACCTGACCGCCCTGCTGGGGTGGCTGGCCTGGCACGGCGTGCCGGCGAACGTGCCGGGCGCGACGGGCGCGCGCGGACCCCGGCTGCTCGGCAGCTTCACCCCCGGCTCCTCCCCGCTCGTGCTGCCATCGCCGCTACGGACGGTGCCCTCACGTTTGCGGGTAGCGAAGACCTCCGAGAAACGGTAGGAGATACCAGATGCGGGCACTGGACCTCGTCATCATCGCGGTCTTTCTGGTGGGGATGCCGCTTCTCGGCATCCTCATCGGAGGACGCCAGAAATCGGGCAACGACTACTTCGTCGGCGAGGGCAAGATCTCGTGGTGGGTGGCGTGCCTCTCGGTCGTCTCCGCCGAGACCTCCACGCTCACGGTCTTGTCGGTGCCCACCGTCGCCTACCTCGCGACGCCCGAGTCCGGCGGCATGACCTACCTGTCACTGGCGATCGGCTACATCTGCGGCCGCGTCGTGGTGGCCTTCGTGCTGCTGCCCCGTTACGTCGCGGGCAATCTCGTCACCGCCTACGCGTTCCTCGGCAAACGCTTCGGCGGCGGCCTGCAGGGCACCGCGTCGGTGACGTTCCTGATCACCCGACTGCTCGCGGACGGCCTGCGGCTGTTCGCCACCGCCATCCCGATCCGGGTTGTGCTCGCCGCCTACGGGCTGGACGTCGGCTACTGGACGATCGTGGCCGCGCTCGGCCTCGCGATGGTGGTCTACAGCTTCTTCGGCGGCGTCCGCGCGGTCGTGTGGGTCGACGCCATCCAGATGCTCTGGTACGTCCTGGGTGGCCTCGCGGTGATCTGGGCGCTGTCGAGCAGCCTGCCCGACGGCTGGTTCGGCGCCGCCGTCGACGCGGGCAAGTTCGAGATCCTCGACTTCGGCTCCAACCCGCTCACCGGCCAGTACGCGATGGTCACCGCCGTCATCGGTGGTGCGGTGCTGTCGATGGCCTCGCACGGCTCCGACCAGCTGATCGTGCAGCGCCTGCAGTCGACCAACAACCTGCGCGCCAGCCAGAAGGCGATCATCGCGAGCGGTTTCGTCGTGTTCCTGCAGTTCGCGCTGTTCCTGTTCATCGGCGTGCTGCTGTGGGCCTTCTACCAGGGCGCCGACCCCGTCGAGGGGCTCGGACTGAACAACAACGACGAGCTCTTCGCCAACTACATCGTCAACGAGCTGCCGAGCGGACTCTCCGGGTTCGTCATCGCGGGCATTCTCGCCGCGGCTCTGAGTTCGTCGCTGGGAGCGCTCGCGTCGTCCACCGTCACCGACGTCTACGAACGGATCATCGGCCGCGAACTGTCCGACCAGGACCGGCTCAAGCAGGGCCGGATGTGGACGGTGATCTGGGCCGGGCTGCTGATCGTGTTCGCCGGGCTGTTCGCGTCCTTCGCCTCCAGCAGCGACCCCATCGTCGTGCAGGGGCTGTCGATCACCGGCTACACCTACGGCGCACTGCTGGGCGCGTTCCTGCTCGGGCTGCTCATCAAGAAGGCGAGGCAGGTCGACGCGATCATCGCGTTCGTCGCCACGGTGGTGGTGATGGGCTTCGTGATCCTCGGGGTCAAGTTCGACCCGGAGACCGGTTCGCTGCTGGGCATCGACTTCTCCGGCACGTCCGACACGTCCGTGGCGCTCGCGTTCCCGTGGTACACCTTGCTGGGTGTGCTGATCACGCTGGCCGTCGGCGGGCTGCTCTCGCTGCGGCACGCGACGCCGGACCCGAGGTCGGCCGAACTGGAGCGCAAGCCCGCCGAACACGAACAGGAGACCGCCTGACATGGACGCGACCGCGTTGCGCAGAGCAGGTCAGGACAGCACCGGATTCCTGCTCGCGCACGCGGACGCGGACTGGTCCTCGCACGCGCCGGACATGTCGTGGAGCACCGCCGAGGTCGTGGCGCACACCGCGGACACGCTGATCTGGTACGCCCACGACCTCGCGGCCGGCCCCGACGAGCTGTCCGCCACGGACATCACGGTCCGCAGGAACGCCCCTCGCCGGAGGAACTCACGCGGACGTTGTCGGTGGGTGTCTCGCTGCTCGGGGCCCTGCTCGCGCAGGTCGACAGCGGAACCCGCGGGTGGCACCCGTGGGGCAACGCCGACGCGTCGGGATTCGCGGCGATGGCGTGCGACGAGCTCCTCGTGCACACCGACGACGTGGCCCGCGGTCTCGGTGTGCCGTTCGCGCCGAGGCTGGAACTCGTCGACGCGACGTTGCGGCGGTTGTTCCCTTGGGCGCCCGAAGGGCAGGACCCGTGGCAGACACTGCTGTGGGCCAACGGCAGAGCCGCGCTGCCGGGCCACCCCCGGCTGGAGAAGTGGCGCTGGCACTGCGCCCCCCTGTCCGAATGGGACGGCCACACCCCCGGGTAACGCCCACCCGCGAGTCCCCCGCCCGGGCACGCGAGTCCCCCGCCCGGGCACGCGAGTCCCCCGCCCGGGCACGCGAGTCCCCCGCCCGGGCACGCGAGTCCCCCGCCCGGGCACGCGAGTCCCCCGCCCGGGCACGCGAGTCCCCCACTCGAGCACGCGAGTCCCCCACTCGAGCACGCGAGTCCCCCGCCCGGGCACGCGAGTCCCCCGCCCGGGCACGCGAGTCCCCCGCCCGGGCACGCGAGTCCCCCACTCGAGCACGCGAGTCCCCCGCCCGGGCACGCGAGTCCCCCGCCCGGGCACGCGAGTCCCCCGCCCGGGCATGCGAGTTCCCCGCTCGAGACAACGGCGAGGCGAGTGCCCCGCACAACGGCAACGAAAGCCCCTCGTCCGTTCCCCACAGAGCGCGCCGACAAGGTCGGGTGGCCGTCAGGAGCGGGGAACTCGCGCGCCCTGACGGGGAACTCGCGAGCCGTAACGGGGGACTCGCGCGCTGGAGCGGGGGACTCGCAGCTTGTTACGCCGGGGACGGCTCGGGGGTCGGCTCCGGGGTCGGGGCTTCGGCTTCTTGTTCGATCGGTTCCGCTCGCATGCGTTGCGAGATGACCTTGGTGATGCCGTCGCCCTGCATGCTCACGCCGTAGAGCGCGTCGGCGATCTCCATCGTCGGCTTCTGGTGCGTGATGATGATCAGCTGCGAGTTGGCCCGCAGCTGCTCCAGCAGGCCGATCAGCCGGCGCATGTTGGTGTCGTCCAGCGCGGCCTCGACCTCGTCCATCACGTAGAACGGCGACGGCCTCGCGCGGAAGATCGCGACGAGCATGGCTACCGCGACCAGCGACTTCTCCCCACCCGAGAGCAGCGACAGCCGCTTGACCTTCTTGCCGGGCGGGCGCGCCTCGACGTCGACGCCGGTGGCGAGCATGTCGCCGGGCTCGGTGAGCACCATCCGGCCGTCGCCGCCGGGGAACAGCACGGAGAACACGATCTCGAACTCCCGCGCCACGTCGTGGTAGGCGGACTCGAAGACCTCGAGGATCTTGTCGTCCACCTCCTTGATCACCGTGAGCAGGTCCTTGCGGGTGGCCTTGAGGTCCTCGAGCTGCGTGGAGAGGAACTTGTAGCGCTCCTCCAGCGCGGCGAACTCCTCCAGCGCCAGCGGGTTGACCTTGCCCAGCAGGGTGAGGTCCTTCTCCGCGCGCTTGGCCCGCCGCGTCTGGGTGTCGCGGTCGTACGGGATGGGCTGCGGCGCCATCACCGTCTCGCCCTGTTCCTTCGCGGCCTCGTACTCGGCCATCTCCCCCGCGCCTGGCGGCACGGGCACGTCGGGGCCGTACTCGGCGACCAGGTCCTCGAGGCCGATCCCGAACTCCTCGGTGATCTTGGCTTCGAGCTGTTCGAGGCGCAGGCGCTGTTCGGCACGCAGCACCTCGTCCCGGTGCACGGCGTCGGTGAGCTTCTCCAGTTCGCCGGTGAGCTCCCTGACCCGGCTGCGCACCTGCGCGAGCGCGGTCTCGCGGTGTTCCCTGCGCGCCTGCGCGGCGTCGCGTTCCTCGGCGGCGCGCAGCAGTGAGGTCTCGATGCGCTCCAGCGCGAGCTCGCCGCCGTTGACGACGGCGGCCGCGATCTCGGCGCCGCGCGCCCGCGCGACCCTGGCCTTCTCGGCGCGCTCGCGCGCCTGGCGCTCGGCTTCGGCGGCGCGGCGCAGCGAGTCGGCCTTGCCCGCGATGCCGCGGGCCCGCTCCTCGGCGGTGCGCAGTGACAGCCGCGCGTCGACCTCTTCCTGGCGCACCTCGGTCAGCGAGTCGGCGGCCTCGTCGCGCTCGCTGGTGTCGGGGTCCTCGTCGACGGGCTGGTCGGCGACCGCGGAGAGCCGCTCCTCGAACTCGCTGAGCTTGGCGAGGACCTCCTCGCGGTTCTGCTCGACCTTGGCGCGCTGGTTCCGGAGCCGGTCGACCTCGGACGACGCGGAGCGGGAAGCGCGTTCGAGGCTGCTCAGCCGCTCGGACGAGCGGGCCTGCCGGACCTTGGACTCGTTGAGCGCCTCCTTGGCCTGCGCGACCTCGGTGCGCCGGTCCTGCTGGTCGGCGCGGGCGCCCTCCAGCTCGGCGCCGGTGCGCTGCAGCGCACGCTCGGCGGCGGCGAGCCGGTCCTGTGCCTCGTCGACGGCGGCCTGCACCTCGATGACGCTCTCGTCGCGGGCCGAGCCGCCCGCGGCCCAGTGGCTGCCGAAGACATCACCGTCGGTGGTCACAGCGGTGACGTCGGGGTGGGCGGCCACGAACTCGCGGGCCTCAGCGAGCCCGGCGACGACGGCGACGCGCTCCAGCGCCCGCTCGACGGCGGGCCGCAGCGGCTCCGGCGACTTCACGACCTCGCGCGCCCACCTCGCACCGCCGGGCAGCGCGGGCCAGCCCGCAGTGTCCACAGTGGCCCCGGCACCGCCGAGCAGCAGGCCGGCACGGCCGGATTCGTTGTCCTTCAAGTACTTCAGCGCCGCGAGCGCGTCCTGGCCCGCCGACACGGCGACGGCGTCGGCGACGGGACCGAGCGCGGCGGCCAGTGCGACCTCGAAGCCCGCGTCGACCGTCAGCAGCGCGGCGACGGAGCCGAGCAGACCGGGCAACTCGTCGGCCGCGCCGAGCAGCGCGCCCGCGCCGTCCTTGCGCTTGAGGCCCATCGACAGCGCGTCGACCCTGGCCTTCTCGGAGGCGATGTCACGCTCGGTGGTGCGCTCGGCCTTGACGAGCTCCTCGACACGGGCCTTGGCGGCGTCGTTGGCCGCGACGGCCCGGTCGTGGCGCTCCCGTAGTCCCTCGTCGTCGGACTCCTCCACGCCGCCCTCGGCGCGGGCCTGCTCCAGGTTCTCGGCGGCCTCCTCGGCGCGAGCCGCGGCCTCCTCGATGCCTGCGGTGAGGCGCTCGATCTCCTCCGCCGTGGCCCCGCTCTTGCTGCGCAGCGCCTCGACCTGGCCGGTGAGCTTCGCGATGCCCTCGCGCCGGTCGGCGATGGCGCGGACGGCGGCCATGTGCGCGCGTTCGGCGGCCTGCACGGCGCGTTCGAGGTGCTCGCGGCGCTCGACGGCGTCGGAGAGCATGGCCCTGGCCTCGACGACGGCCTCGTTGAGTTCCTCTTCCCGCTCGGCGGCGCGCTCGGCCTCCGCGAGCAGCTCCTCCGGGTCACGGCCGGTGCCGCCGGTCTCGACCTCGGCCGAGAGGTGCCGCTGCCGCTCGACGGCGAGCCGCACGGTGCCCCGCAGCCGCTCCGCCAGCGACGACAGCTTGTACCAGGTGTCCTGCGCCGCGGCCAGGCGCGGCGCGTCCTCGGCGAGGGAGCTCTCGAGCTCGACCTCCTCCGTGGTGGCCGCCTCCAGGGTCTGCTCCACCTCGGCGCGGCGCGCGCGGGCGGCGCTCTCGTCGGCCTCGTCCCTGGCGATGTCGGCGCGCTGGGTCACCAGATCGTCGGCGTGCAGGCGCAGGCGCGCGTCCCGCAGCTCGGACTGGACCACCTGGGCGCGGCGAGCGATCTCGGCCTGCTTGCCCAGCGGCTTGAGCTGGCGGCGCAGCTCGGTGGTGAGGTCGTTGAGGCGGTCGAGGTTGGCCTGCATCGCCGTGAGCTTGCGAAGCGCCTTCTCCTTGCGCTTGCGGTGTTTGAGCACGCCCGCGGCCTCTTCGATGAACGCCCGGCGTTCCTCCGGCTTGGCCTGCAGGATCTCGGCGAGCTGGCCCTGACCGACGATGACATGCATCTCGCGGCCGATACCGGAGTCGGACAGCAGCTCCTGCACGTCGAGCAGGCGGCAGCCCTTGCCGTTGATCTCGTACTCGCTGGCGCCGTCGCGGAACATGCGGCGGGTGATCGAGACCTCGGTGTACTCGATGGGCAGCGCGCCGTCGGTGTTGTCGATCGTGAGCGTCACCTCGGCGCGGCCGAGCGGGGCGCGGCCCGCGGTGCCGGCGAAGATGACGTCCTCCATCTTGCCGCCGCGCAGGTCCTTGGCCCCCTGCGTGCCCATCACCCAGCGCAGCGCGTCGAGGACGTTCGACTTGCCGGAGCCGTTGGGGCCGACCACGCACGTGATGCCGGGCTCGAAGCGCAGTGTGGTCGCCGACGCGAACGACTTGAAGCCTTTGAGCGTCAAGCTTTTCAGGTGCACGCGGTGTCGACCTTCCCCTGCCGGCGGTACTCCCTCTTCAGTCGGACGATGCTACCCGGGGCTCTGGTGAGGCCGTGGGACGTGGGGCCGGACTCGCCCGGGGTCGTGCCGTGGCAGAGCCACACGAGCACCACCGGTCACAACGGGCTCACGCGCCGCGCTCAGCGTTCGACGAAGCCGCGCAGACCGCCGCGAGGATCAGACCAGCGCTCGGCGACGTGATCCACTCGACCGGGTGACCGATCGGACCGCAGGGCGGTCAAGAGCCGCTCACAGTTGTCCTTGGCACCCTCCGCGACGACCTCGACCCTGCCGTCCCTGAGGTTGGTCGCGGTGCCGACGAGCCCGAGCTCGAGCGCCCGGCTCCGCGTCCACCAGCGGAAACCAACGCCCTGCACCAGACCGTGGACCCATGCGGTGAGCCGGGCCGTGTCCTGTTCCTCAGCCACGGATCCATCGTGCCGCACACCGGGTGGTCGCACTGCGTTAACCCATGCCACGGAGGCGTTCGCCCGGTGTCACCCGCCGGTGGTACTGTGCCCGCCGGGTAAGCCAGTTGGTGAACAACCAGCAACTCCGAAGGAGTCGTGAATGACCCCGTCCCCAGGGTCACGGCCGCGCGCCGAAGTCGCTCCACCCCGCGAGTCCACCGGCAAGCTGCAGCGCACGGGCTACATCGCGCTCGCGGCCAGCGGACTCGCCCTGGCCACCGCGTTCGGCGCCGTCGCGCAGGTCGCGGGCGGCGCTTCCGGCTCGAGCACCGTCGACAGGACCGCGTCCGAGAGCACCGACAACGGCAGCTCCGGCGGCAACGGCGGCCCCGACCTCGTTCCCGGCCAGGCCGTCCCCGGCCAGACCCAGGTGATGGTGGACGGCGTCGCCGTCACCGGCACGCTGCCTCCCGCGACGACGTCCCCGACCACGGTCGTGCGCGTGCTGCCCGACGGGACCACGACGACCACCGTCATCACGCCGACGAGGGACTCCTCGTCGAACTCCCGGCCGGGCACCCCGCCGCCCGATGGCGGCAGCGACCTGCCGCCGTCCAGCGACCCGACGACGTCCGACCCGGGGCCGGATCCCACGGACCCGACCGATCCGTCGCCGGATCCCACAGACCCGTCGCCGGACCCGACGGACCCGGACCCGCCGGAGTCGAGCACACCGGGCGAGCCCAGTGACACGGAACCGAGCCCGTCGGGCGACAATCCGACGAGCAACCCCACCAGCAGCGACGGTGGCGCCGGCAGCGTCACCGCGCAGCCCGGCCGGTAGGCCTCAGCACTCGAAGCGGTAGCCCATTCCCGGCTCGGTCAGCAGGTGGCGCGGCCGGGAGGGCTCGGGTTCGAGCTTGCGGCGCAGCTGCGCGACGTACACGCGCAGGTAGTGCGACTCCGAGTCGTAGGTCGGGCCCCACACCTCGTGCAGCAGCTGTTTCTGCGTGACGAGCCGGCCCTGGTTGCGAACGAGGATCTCCATCAGCCGCCATTCGGTCTTGGTCAGGTGCACCTCGGCTCCGTCGCGGCGCACCCGCTTGGCGGCGAGGTCGATCGTGAACGTCCGCGTCTCCACCACCGCCTCGGCCTCGGCCGCCGAGACCCCCGAGCGCCGCACCGCCGCCCGCAGCCGGGCGAGCAGCTCGTCCATGCCGAACGGCTTGGTGACGTAGTCGTCGGCGCCCGCGTCGAGCGCGTGCACCTTGTCGGTGGAGTCGCCGCGTGCGGAGAGCACGATGATCGGCACCTGGGTCCAGCCGCGCAGGCCGCCGATCACGTCGACGCCATCGATGTCCGGCAGGCCGAGGTCGAGCACCACGACGTCCGGGCGGATCTCGGCCACGGCCTTGAGCGCCGCCGTGCCGTCGTGTGCGGTCACCACGTGGTAGCCACGTGCGGAGAGGTTGATCCGCAGCGCCCTCGCGATCTGCGGGTCGTCGTCGACGACGAGCACCGTGCTCGGCTCCGGGTCAGGCATGATCCTCCAGTCCGTGGAAGGCGGGCAGCGACAGCACGACGGTCAGGCCTCCGCCCGGCGTGTCCTCGGCGCGGATCGTGCCGCCCATCGCCTCGGTGAATCCTTTCGCGACGGACAGCCCGAGGCCGACCCCGGACGTCGCGTCCCGGTCGCCCGCGTACCTTCCGCCACCGTCGGCCTTCGACAAGCGCTGGAACGGCACGAACGCGGACTCGGCCGAGCCCTTCGGCAGCCCCGGCCCGTGGTCCACTATCCGCAGCTCCACGTGCTCGGCGTGCGCGCTGGCCCGCACGGCGACCGACTCGCCGCCGCCGTGCCGCAGCGCGTTGTCCACCACGTTGGCCACCACGCGCTCCAGCAGTCCGGGATCGGCGAGCACCCACGGCAGGTCCTCGCACACGTCGACCGACACGGGCGCCGAACCGTCCAGGTTGGACAGTGCTAGTGCCACCACCTCGTCGTAGCCGACCGGCTGCAGCTGCGGGCGCACGGCGCCGGTGGCCAGCCGGGACGAGTCGAGCAGGTTACCCACGAGCCCGGTCAGGCGGTCGGTGGAGACCTCGATGGTCTCCAGCAGCTCCGCGGTGTCCTCATCGGACAGGCTCAGGTCGGGCGCGCGCAGGCTGCCGACCGACGCCTTGATCGACGTCAGCGGGGTGCGCAGGTCGTGGCCGACGGCCGAGAGCAGCGCCGTGCGCAGCTCGGTCGCGCGGGCCTTGTGCTCGGCCTCGGCGGCAGCGGCCGCCATCCGCTGCTGCCGCAACGCCAGCAGCGCCTGGCCCGCGGCGGCCTCCAGCACGCCGCGGTCGGCGGCGGGCAGCGACCGCCCGCGCAACGTCAGGTGCACGTCGGCGGTCACGGGGATGTCGACGTCGGCGTCATCCGGCTCCGGGCACTGCTCGGGTCCGGACTGCGCGATGCGCCGCCACTGACCGTCGGTGCGCTCGACGATGCCCACCGACACCTGGCCGAAGTTCTCCCGCACCTTCTCCAGCAGCCGCTCCAGCGGCTGTGGGTTGGTCAGCACCGTGCGCGCGTAGGAGCCGAGCAGCGAGGCCTCCGTGCGGGCGCGCGCGGCGAGGCTCGCTCTCCGGGCGGCGGACCCGACCACGAGCGCCACGAGCACGGCGACCACGAGCATCACCGCGAGCGTCACGATGATCCGCGGCGACGACACCCCGAGCGTGTAGTAGGGCGAGGTGAAGAAGAAGTTCAGCAGTCCAGCCGAGACCAGCGCCGCCGCCAGCGCGGGGCCGAGCCCGCCGACCAGCGCCACCACCACGATCGCCAGGAAGAACGTGACGACGTCGGTGGAGAAGTCCAGCTGCTCGCGCAGCAACAGCCCGATCCCGGTCGCCAGCAGGGGAAGCCCGGCGGCGAGCGCCCAGCCGGTGAGCACGCGCGAACGGTCGAGCGCGCTGTGCCCGAACTTCGCGCGCAACCGCCCGCCCGCCTCGGCGTGGGTCACCATGTGCACGTCGATGGCGCCGGACTTCTGCACCACGGCGGCGCCGATGCCCTCGTCGAACAGGCGCGCCACGCGCGAGCGCCGGGACGTACCGAGCACGAGCTGGGTGGCGTTGACGCCGCGCGCGAAGTCGAGCAGCGCCGTGGGCACGTCGTCGCCGACCACGTTGTGGAAGGTGGCGCCCACGTCCTCGGCCACCGTGCGGAACGTGCCCACCGACGCGGGACCGAGCCCGGTGAGCCCGTCGCCGCGCAGCACGTGCAGCACGAGCAGCTCCGCGCCCGCCCTGGTGGCGATGCGGCGGGCGCGGCGGATGAGCGTCTCGCTCTCGGGGCCGCCGGTGATCGCGACGACGACGCGTTCGCGCGCCTCCCAGGTCTCGGTGATCTGCTGCTCGGCGCGGTAGCGCTGCAACGCGACGTCCACCTGGTCGGCCACCCACAGCAGCGCCAGCTCGCGCAGCGCGGTGAGGTTGCCGAGCCGGAAGTAGTTGCCCAGCGCGGCGTCGATCCGCTCGGCCGGGTACACGTTGCCGTGCGCGAGCCTGCGGCGCAGTGCCTCCGGCGTGATGTCGACGAGCTCCACCTGCTCGGCCCTGCGCACCACCTCGTCGGGCACGGTCTCCTGCTGCTGCACCCCGGTGATGCGCTCGACGACGTCGTTGAGGCTCTCGAGGTGCTGCACGTTCACGGTGGTGAGCACGGTGATGCCCGCCTCGAGCAGCTCCTCGACGTCCTGCCAGCGTTTCGCGTTGCGCGAGCCGGGCGCGTTGGTGTGCGCGAGCTCGTCCACCACGGCCACCTCGGGCTTGCGCGACAGCACCGCGTCGGTGTCCAGCTCGGCGAGCGCGGTGCCCCGGTACTCCACCGTCCGCCTCGGCAGCTGCTCGAGCCCGCCGAGCAGCTCCGCCGTCCGCTGCCTGCCGTGCGCCTCGACGACACCCACGACGACGTCGGTGCCTCTGCCGAGCCTGCGGTGGGCCTCGCCGAGCATCGCGTAGGTCTTGCCGACGCCGGGAGCCGCGCCGAGGTAGATGCGCAACTCCCCCCGGCGCGGGCGTCCGTTGTCCTGCTCCACGCTCACGTGACCAGTGTGCTCCTAGCCGGCCGCCGTGGCGCGCACGGCGAGGTTGAGTTCCAGCACGTTCACCGATGGCACGCCGATTCCGTCCCCGCTGGTGTATTTCGCGACGAGCGCCCGCACCTGCGCGTCACCGAGCCCGTTGTTGCGCGCGACGCGGTCAGTCTGCAGCCGCGCGTAGGCCGGGCTGATGTCGGGATCGACGCCGGAGCCCGACGCCGTCACCGCGTCGGCCGGCACGGTGGAGGGCGCCACACCCTCCCGTTCCGCGATGAGCTGCCTGCGCTCACGCACCAGCGTCACCTGCTCCGGGTTGAAGGCGGAGAGGTTGGAGCCGCCGGAGGTCGCGGGATCACCCTGGCCGAGCGGCGTGTCCGCGCTGGCCGAGGGGCGCGTGTGGAACCACGGGTCGCGCGTGGGCGGGCCGTCGAAGGTCGGGTTGATCCCGATCAGCGACGAGCCCACCACGGTGTCGTGGCGTTCGATCAGCGAGCCCTCGGCCTGGTGCTCGAGGCCCGGGACCCGGGAGAACGCCCAGACTCCCAGTGGATAGGCCACCCCGAGCAGCACCGTGAACACCAGCAGCACGCGCAGCGCGGCGCCGGACTGTTTCGCGAGAGACTTCAGCATCACGGATTCACCCGATTCCTGGAATGAGCCGGACCAGCTGGTCGATGAGCCAGATCCCCGCGAACGGGGTGACGATGCCACCGAGGCCGTAGACCAGCAGGTTGCGCCGCAGCAGCGCGGACGCGGTCGACGGGGTGTAACGGACACCGCGCAGTGCCAACGGGATCAGCGCCACGATCACCAGCGCGTTGAAGATCACCGCGGAGAGGATCGCCGACTCCGGGGTGGCGAGGTGCATGATGTTGAGCGCGCCGAGCTGGGGATAGATCGCCAGGAACATCGCGGGCAGGATCGCGAAGTACTTGGCGAGGTCGTTGGCGATGCTGAACGTCGTCAGCGCGCCGCGGGTGATGAGCAGCTGCTTGCCGATCTCGACGACCTCGATGAGCTTGGTCGGGTCGGAGTCGAGGTCGACCATGTTGCCGGCCTCCTTCGCGGCCGACGTGCCGGTGTTCATGGCCACGCCGACGTCGGAGGCGGCGAGCGCGGGCGCGTCGTTGGTGCCGTCACCGGTCATCGCGACGAGCCTGCCGCCCTCCTGTTCCTCGCGGATGAGGGCCATCTTGTCCTCGGGCTTGGCCTCGGCGAGGTAGTCGTCGACCCCGGCGTCGGCGGCGATCGCCTTGGCGGTCAGCGGGTTGTCGCCGGTGATCATCACCGTGCGGATGCCCATGTCGCGCAGGCGCAGGAAGCGTTCCCGCATCCCCGGCTTGACCACATCGGACAGCCGGACCACACCGTGCACGAGCGCCGTGCCGTCGCGCAGCTCGGCGACCACGAGCGGGGTGCCGCCCTGCTCGCTGACCTCCTCGGCGATCCGCGTGACCTCCTCCGGCAGCAGGCCACCGTGCTCGGCGACCCACCCGCGCACCGCGTCGGTGGCCCCCTTGCGCACCTGCCTGCCGTCGACATCGAGCCCGCTCATGCGTGTCTGCGCTGTGAAGGGCACGAACTCGCCGCCCGGCTCGCCACCGGCGCCGGGATGCTCGGCCTCGATCAGCTCGACGATGCTGCGGCCCTCCGGCGTGCCGTCGGCGAGACTGGCCAGGCGCGCCGCCTCGGCGAGCCGGTCCGGTGTGGACTCCGATGCGGCGATCAGCCCGGTGGCCCTGCGGTTGCCGAAGGTGATGGTGCCGGTCTTGTCGAGCAGCAGGGTCGACACGTCGCCGGCGGCCTCCACCGCGCGGCCCGACGTGGCGAGGACGTTGCGCTGCACGAGCCGGTCCATGCCCGCGATGCCGATGGCCGAGAGCAGTGCGCCGATCGTGGTCGGGATCAGGCACACGAGCAGCGCGGTGAGCACCACCACCGACTGCGTGCTGCCGGAGTAGCGCGCCATCGGCTGCAGCGCCACCACGGCCAGCAGGAAGATGATCGTGAGCGTGGAGAGCAGGATCGTCAGCGCGATCTCGTTGGGCGTCTTCTGCCGGGTGGCGCCCTCCACGAGCGCGATCATGCGGTCCACGAAGGACTCGCCCGGCTTGCTGGTGATGCGCACGACGACGCGGTCGGAGAGCACCGTCGTGCCGCCGGTGACGGCGCTGCGGTCGCCGCCCGACTCGCGGACGACGGGCGCGGACTCACCGGTGATGGCGGACTCGTCCACGGTCGCGATGCCCTCGACGACGTCGCCGTCACCGGGGATGGTCTGCCCGGCCTCCACCACCACGCGGTCGCCGACGCGCAGCCGCACGCCGGGCACCTCCTCCTCGCCGCCGTCGTCGTCGAGCAGTCTGCGCGCGACCGTCTCCTTCTTGGTGCGCCGCAACGACTCCGCCTGCGCCTTGCCCCTGCCCTCGGCGACCGCTTCGGCGAGGTTGGCGAACAGCACGGTGAACCACAGCCAGGCGGCGATGAGGATCGAGAACACCCCTGGCTCGGCGATCGCGAACACGGTGACCAGCACCGAGCCGACCCAGACCACGAACATGACGGGGTTCTTGAGCTGGTGCCTCGGGTCGAGCTTGCGCAGTGCGTCGGGCAACGACGTGAGCAGCTGGCGAGGGTTGAACACGCCCGCGCCGACCCGGCCCGCGTTCTCGGCGTGGTGGGCGCTCGCCTCCTCGGGGGGACGTTGCGGCGTGGTGACGGTCATGCGAGTGCCTCCGCGATGGGCCCGAGCGCGAGCGCCGGGATGAAGGTGAGTGCGGCCACGAGGACGACGGTTCCCGCGAGCAGCGCGCCGAACAGCGGGCTCGCGGTGGGCAGCGTGCCCGCCGTCTCGGGCACCTTGCGCTGGGCGGCAAGGGAACCGGCCAGGCAGAGCACGGCGATGATGGGGATGAATCTGCCGAGCAGCATGGCGATGCCCAGTGACGACTGGAACCAGTCGCTGGTCACCGTGAGCCCGGCGAAGGCGCTGCCGTTGTTGTTGCCCGCCGAGGCGTAGGCGTAGAGCACCTCGGACAGTCCGTGCGGCCCGGTGTTGCTCAGTGCCGAGGCGACCTCGCCGGGGACGAGCAGCGCGGCGCCGGTGCCGAGCAGCACCACGGTGGGCATCGCGAGCATCGCGATGGCGGCACACGTGACCTCGCGGCGGCCGAGCTTCTTGCCCAGGTACTCCGGCGTTCTGCCGACCATGAGCCCGGCGAGGAACATCGCGATGATCGCGAGCACGAGGATGCCGTAGAGCCCGGCACCGACCCCGCCAGGCGTCACCTCGCCGAGGAGCATGTTCAGCAGCGGAACCCCGCCGCCGAGGCCGCTGTAGCTGTCGTGCATGGAGTTCACGGCACCGGTCGAGGTGCCCGTGGTGCTCGTCGCGAACAGCACCGACTGGCCGATGCCGAAGCGCTGTTCCTTGCCCTCCAGGCTCGCGCCCGCGAGCAGCGCGGCGGGCCCGTTGGGGTGCGTCTCGGCCCACCAGGCCACCGCGAGCATCGCGCCCCACAGCGCGGCCATCACCGACAGCAGCGTGTAGCCCTGCTTGCGGTTGCCGACCATCGTGCCGAACGCCCGCGTCATCGACACCGGGATCACCAGCAGCAGGAAGATCTCGATGAGGTTGGTCCACGAGTTCGGGTTCTCGAACGGGTGCGCCGAGTTGGCGTTGAAGATCCCGCCGCCGTTGGTGCCGAGCTGTTTGATGGCCTCCTGGCTGGCGGCGGGAGCCAGCGGGATCGTGCTGCTCGTGCCGTCCGGGTTGGCCACGGTGACGCCCGAGCGCAGGCTCTGCACCACGCCGAACGCCACCAGCACCAGTGCGGCGACCACGGAGATGGGCAGCAGCACGCGGATCGTGCCCCTGGTGAGGTCCACCCAGAAGTTGCCGAGCCGGTCGGTCCTGCGGCGCACGAATCCGCGGACCAGCACCACCGCCACGGCGAGGCCGACCGCCGCGGAGAGGAAGTTCTGCACCGTCAGTCCCGCCATCTGCACGAAGTGGCCCATCGCCACCTCTCCGGAGTAGGACTGCCAGTTGGTGTTGGTGACGAAGCTGATCGCGGTGTTGAAGGCCATGCCGGGTTCGATGGCCCCGCGGCCGAAGTTCCACGGCAGCACCGACTGCAGGCGCTGCAACAGGTACAGCAGCACGATCGAGACGAACGAGAACGCCAGGATCGACACCGCGTAGGTGCTCCAGCGCTGCTCGGACTCGGGGTTCACGCGAAAGAGCCGGTACAGCCCCCGCTCGATCTTCCAGTCCCGCTCACTGGTGAACACGCGCGCGAGATAGTCGCCGAACGGCCGGTACACGAGCGCGAGCGCGGCGAGCAGGATCGCCGCCTGCACCAGGCCGGCCGCGAGGTCGCTCACTGGAACTTCTCCGGCCTGACCAGTGCGACGACCAGGTAGGCCAGCAGTCCCAGCGCGAGCAGCCCGCCGACGACGTTGGCGACCACGCCAGCGGCGCTCACAGTTTCTCCAGTCCGCGCACCGCGAACGCGAGCACGAGGAATCCGCCGATCAACAGGACGGCGAACAGCACATCGGCCACCATGCACCTCTCTTCGGGGGTCACCAGTGGTGGTGAACCCGTTCGAGGTCAGCCTGCGGCCGCGGCGAGGTGGATCGGGGCCCGCCTGATAGGTCCTTGACGCGGCCCTGAGGACTGTTGACGCGGCTTTGACGGCCGGTGAGACCGGCCACACCGAGTGCGACGGAAGGGCGAGGGGTCAGCGCTGGACACGACGTCCTTACGCTTTCGATCTTCCCTCTATTGCATGTAACGTACAGAAGTTTTGCACTTTCCGAGATATGATGGAGGACACCACACATAAGGGGGTCCCACGGTGGAGGAGCCGAGCGCCGAGCTGCTGGAGAGCTATACGCGGCTCCTGGATCTGGTGCGCACAGGGCAGGCGGACACCCGCCCCGCCCTGAGCGAACGCACCGGGCTCGGCCGTACAGCGATCACGCAGCGCACCACGACCCTGCTCGAGGCAGGGCTGCTCGAGGAGGGCGATCTCAACCCGTCCACCGGCGGCAGACAGGCCAGAACGCTGCGTTTCCGCAGAGACGCGGGCCGGATCCTCACGGCCGAGCTCGGCGCCACCAGCTTCACCGCGGGCGTCACCGATCTGATGGGCACCGTGCTCGCCATGCGGCACCGCGACTGCGACATCGCGCAGGGCCCCGACCCCGTGCTCACCGAGGTTGAGGACACCCTCGACCAGCTGCTCGCCGAGCTCGGGGCCACCGACGGGGACGTCTGGGGCGTCGGCCTCGGCCTGCCGGGACCCGTCGAGTTCGCCACGGCGAGGCCGTCGGAGCCACCGATCATGCCCGGCTGGAACAACCACCCCGTGCGCGATCGGCTCTCCAAGCGCTACGACGCCCCCGTGTGGGTCGACAACGAGGTGAACCTGCTCTGCCTCGGCGAGCTGCGCACGCCCGGTCTGCCCGCCTCCGGTGACCTGCTCTACATCAAGATCGGCACCGGTATCGGCGCGGGCATCAGCAACGCCGGCAGGCTGCACCGGGGTGCGCAGGGCTGCGCGGGCGACATCGGCCACGCCGCCGTCTCCGACGACAGCTTGGTGGTGTGCCGCTGCGGCAAGACCGGCTGCCTCGAGGCCGTCGCGGGCGGAGCCGCGCTCGCCAGGGACGGTGAGGCGCTGGCCCGCTCCGGCACGAGCGCCATCCTGGCCGCGGCGCTCGACGCGCACGGCACCGTCACGGGCGGAGACGTCACCGCCGCCGCGCGAGCGGGCGACCACCACGCCGTGCGGCTCCTCGTGGACGCGGGCAGGCGCATCGGCGCGATGCTCGCCACGATGGTGAACTTCTACAACCCCTCGATGATCCTGCTCGGCGGCAAGCTGGCCGGCGCCGGTGACCTGTTCCTCGCCACCATCAGGGAGACGATCTACCGCCGGTCACTGCCACTGTCCACGCGGGAGCTGCGCATCGAGCGCGCCCGGCTCGGCGAGGAGGGCGGGCTCGTCGGCGCGGCGTACATGGTGCTCGACGAGCTGTTCTCCGTGCGCTACTTCGGACAGTGGCTGCCGATGGGCTCCCCGAGCGGCCCGCTGAGCAGGCACGTGGCTGAGAGC
Source organism: Prauserella cavernicola (assembly GCF_016595675.1). Lineage (GTDB taxonomy): Bacteria > Actinomycetota > Actinomycetes > Mycobacteriales > Pseudonocardiaceae > Prauserella_A > Prauserella_A cavernicola. Next base: position 150,480 of record NZ_JAENJH010000005.1, read on the forward strand.
ACTCTGTGAATTCGTCAGGGCGGGCACTGATCGGCGCCGATCCGACGTTGACATCGGTGTAAGGACAACAACCGGTATCGCCCCCGAGGTGAGCACACAATGACCACAGCGTTCTCCCAGTCCGCGTTCGGTGCGGCGCAGCGAGCGCCACAGCTGCCGACGCCGCCCTCCGGCTGGCCGATCGGTTCGTACGACACGTACGAGCAGGCGCAGAAGGCGGTCGACCACCTCGCGGACAGCGACTTCCCCGTGCAGGACGTCACGATCGTCGGCGTGGAGCCGATGCTCGTCGAGCGCGTCTCCGCGCGGCTGACCTGGGGCAAGGTCCTCGGCAGCGGCGCGATGTCCGGTGCGTGGTTCGGCCTGTTCGTCGGTCTGCTGCTGAGCATGTTCACGCCGGGCGCCGGGCTGCTGCCGATCATCATCGGCCTGGTCGCCGGTATCGGGTTCGGCCTGATCTTCGCCGCGCTGGGCTACGCCGCCACCAAGGGCCGTCGCGACTTCGTGTCGCACAGCCAGCTGGTCGCCCGTCGCTACGACGTGCTCTGCCAGCCCCGCAACGCCGAGAACGGCCGCGAGCTCCTCGCCAAACTGGCGATGCGCTCCTACAACTTCTGACGCCTACTGAGGTGAAGGGCACCTTTACTGCGTTGAATGCAGTAAAGGTGCCCTTCACCGCGTTCGGGGCTCCGCGCTCCTAGTCGGGGATCGCCGCCGTGAAGGGCACCTTGTCGCTCTCGGCGCAGTCGGGGCGGTAGGCGTTGTACCCGTTGTAGTTGCCCTGGTCGTCGTAGCCGCCCTGCTGGATCCGCGGGCGCGGGAACTTGTTGTCCCTGCCCGTGGTGACCCTCGTCTCAGTCGACTCCTCGCAGCCGTAGCGCGGCACCGTCAGCGGCCTGCCGTCGGCGGTGTAGAGGTAGACGTCGGTGAGCGGCTTGCCCTCGGCGTCGAAGACGTAGAGGTTGTCCAGCTCCTCGTCCCCGTAGTTCAGCGCGGGCTCGCCGTCGTAGGACGTGTTGGCGGTGTAGTTGTAGGGATAGTCGTCAGACGGCCGGTCGATGCTGCCCGCGAGGTAGGTGACGAGCCCCGCGCCGACGGCGAGCACGAACACCGAGACCGGCACGCTCGCCCACAGCAGCCTGCGATCGGACTCGGTCCTCGGCCCTGCCCACAGCGCGAGCGCGGCCATCGCGACGAACAGCGGCAGCCCGATGATCGCGTGCCTGCTCTTGACCACCAGCAGCAGCGCGACGAGCGCCAGAACCACCGCGCACAGCACCCACCACGCGGGAGCCATCAGCCGCAGCTGGCGAAGCGCCGGGCCCGCCTTGGTCCGGAGCGTGTCGCGCAGCGCCTTGATCTCCGGCAGCTGCGCGACCGGGCTGGTGCCCTGCGCCCAGACGAACCAGGCCCCCGCACCGATCACCGGCACGATCACGAGCAGCCCGAAGAGCACACCGTCGTCGAGGTCGGAACCCAGCGCGAATCCGACCAGTCCGAGGGCGAACGCGCCGAGCACGAGCGACCACACCGCCAGCCGCGCGGGTGCCGTCGCAGGCCCGGTGTCCTCGGTGGTCGCCGTGTCCTCGGTCGGCGCGGGAGGGTAGTCGCCGGTCGCCCGCACCTCGGCGGCGTAGCTCTCCGGGGTGCCGAGCTGCTCGGTCATCGACTCGACGGTGGCCGCCTCCCCTAGGCCCTCCGCGATCTCCAGCAGGTGCGGGCGGACGTCCTCGACGATCTCGTCGACCTCCGCGGTGGGCAGGTCGGCCAGCGCCGTCCGCACGCGCGACAGGTAGGCGCGAACGGCGGGCGGGGTCTGTGTGCTCATCGTGGATCTCCCAACAGGCTGTTCATCGTGCTCGCGAAGGTCCGCCACGTCGTCGCCGACTCGGCGAGGCGGGCGCGGCCCTGCTCGTTCACGCTGTAGTACTTGCGGTGCGGTCCCTCTTCGCTGGCGACGACGTACGACGTGAGCAGCCCGGCCTTGTACAGCCTGCGCAACGTGCCGTACACCGAGGCGTCGCCCACCTCGTCGAGCCCCGCCTGCCGCAGGCGGCGGAGGACGTCGTAGCCGTAGCCGTCCTCCTCGCTCAGTACCGCGAGTACAGCGAGATCAAGTACCCCCTTGAGCAGCTGACTGATCTCCACCGCGTCCTCCAGTTGTGTGCCAGAGAAGCTACCACGCAATGCGCAATAGCGTGCACAGCACCACGCCATCCGGCCGAACGGGACATCTCGAGAGGTTTGTCAGGCGGCTTTGCGTCGCGGCTTCGGCTGGCAGCGAGGGCAGGAGAACGACGAGCGGTTCATGAATGCCTCTCGGATGATCCACGTCCCACAGCGCCGGCACGGTTCACCAGCCCTGCCGTAGGCGTCGAGCGAACGGTCGAAGTAGCCGGACTGGCCGTTGACGTTGACGTAGAGCGTGTCGAACGAGGTCCCGCCCGCGACGAGAGCCTCGGCCATCACCTCCGCAGCCGTACCCAGCACCGCCTCGGCCTGCTTGCCGGTGAGCCGGTCCGTGGGCCGTGCCCAGTGCAGGCGAGACCGCCACAGCGCCTCGTCGGCGTAGATGTTGCCGACCCCGGACACCAGCGTCTGATCCAGCAGCGCGCGTTTGACCTCGGTGCGTTTGGCCCGCAGCAGCCGTACGGCCAGCGCCGCGTCGAACAGCGGATCCATCGGGTCGCGGGCGATGTGGGCGATCGTGTTCGGCACGGGCGTGCCGTCCACCTCGACGAGCTCGGCCAGCGACAACCCGCCGAACGTGCGCTGGTCGACGAATCGCAGCTCCGGGCCTTCGTCGGCGAACCGGAACCGGGCGCGCAGGTGCTTCTCGTCGGGAGTGCCCTTGGGCTGGACGAGCAGCTGACCGCTCATACCGAGATGGGCGAGCATCGCCTCGCCGTCGGCCAGGTCGAGCCACAGGTACTTGCCGCGGCGGCGGGCCGCGTCGATCTTGAGGCCGCCGAGGCGGCCGGTGAAGTCCTCGGCACCGGGAACGTGGCGCCGGATCGCGCGTGGGTGCAGCACCTCGGCGGAGGTGATCACTCGCCCGGCGACGTGGCGTTCAAGACCTGCGCGGACGGTTTCGACCTCGGGAAGCTCGGGCACCGGGCCAGTTTAGTGGCCCGTGCTCCTCAGCTTTCCTGGTCGGGCTTGAGCTCGTCGGAGAGCGAGCGCCAGGCCGACTCGGCGGCCTTCTGCTCCGCTTCCTTCTTCGTCGTGCCATCGCCGAGGCCGAGATTGCGGCCACCGACGAACACGGTCGCGTTGAACTCCTTGCGATGGTCCGGACCGGTGTCCTCGACCTTGTACTCGGGCACGCCGAGACCCGCGGAGGCGGTGAGCTCCTGCAGGCTGGTCTTCCAGTCGAGCCCGGCACCACGCAGCGGCGCTTCGGCGAGCAGGTCGTCGAAGAGCCGGTGCACCAGCTCGCGGGCGATCTCCATGCCGTGCGCGAGATACGTCGCGCCGATCACGGCCTCGAGCCCGTCGGCGAGAATGCTCGCCTTGTCCCGGCCGCCCGTCAGCTCCTCGCCCTTGCCGAGCAGCAGATGAGCGCCGAGTCCCCCCGGACCGAGCCCACGAGCCACACCCGCCAGCGCGTGCATGTTGACCACGCTGGCGCGCAGCTTCGCGAGCTGACCCTCCGGCAGGTCAGGATGCTGCCGGTAAAGATGATCCGTTACCACGAGACCCAGCACCGCGTCCCCGAGGAACTCGAGCCGCTCATTCGGCGGCAACCCACCGTTCTCGTACGCGTACGAGCGGTGAGTGAGCGAGAGCGTGAGCAGCTCGGTGTCGAACTCGACACCGAGCGCCTCGAGTAGCGGTGTGGGATCTGCTGCCGGACCTGTAGGCGACTTACCCCCCATGGCCGACAGCCTTAAGCGGGCTCGACAACCTGACGGCCGCTGTACTGGCCGCACGCCGGGCAGGCGACGTGCTGGGGCTTCGGCTGCCTGCACGCGCGGTTGGAACAGGCCACCAGCACCACCGGCGCGGCCTTCCACTGGGCGCGGCGCGAGCGGGTGTTGGAACGCGACATCTTCCGCTTCGGGACGGCCACGACTGGTTCTCCTCATCAAGATCTGCTCGCGGGCGCGAGCGTGCTTGCCTCACAAATGGTCGAGCTCGGTGCTCGCCGGGCGTTACCGGTCGGAACCGTTCGCCGGGTCGTCGCCCTGAGTATCCTCGAGGCGCTCGACCAGCGCGGCCCACCGAGGGTCTATCGTCTCATGCCCGTGTCCGGGCTCGAGATCGGCCCACTTCACGCCGCATTCGGCGCACAGGCCTGCGCAGTCCTCGCTGCACAACGGCACCAGCGGGAGGGCGAGCACGATCGCGTCGCGCACGAGCGGCTCGAGGTCCACCCGGTCGTCGACGACTCGGCTGACCTCGTCCTCCTCGGTGGTCTCGTCCGTCGTCGAGTCCGGGTAGGCGTACAGCTCGGTGAGGTCGACCTCGACCTCGTCGGAGATCGGGTCGAGGCAGCGCGAGCACTGACCCGAGGTCGGCGCGGCGGCGGTGCCCGTCACGAGCACGCCCTCGACCACCGACTCCATCAGCAGGTCGAGCCCGACGTTGGCGCCCTTGGGCACGACGATGACGTCGGGAACGCCGAGCGGGGTGTCCACGGGCACGTCGCGCTGGAGCGGCCGGCTGGAGCCGGGACGGCGGCCGAGTTCGTGGGTGTCGAACAGCCACGGGTTGCGCGCGTCGGGGCGCGCGGGGCTGGTGCTTTCGTCAGGCATCGGACTTTTCGTGAAGATCGAGTGTCAGGACAGCGGCTCGCCGGATCGGGCGAGCGCCTGATCCAGAGTACGCCAGCGGGGCCGCTAGTGAGCCTGGTAGTCGTACACGGCTCCGCGGCCGCCGATACCCGGCGTTCCGCGCAGGTGGTTGCGGCCGGAGTCGACAGTGCGCAGCGTGGTGGACAGCAGCTCGGAGAACTCGGCGAGTTTGCCGTCGACGTAGGCGTCGCAGTCGCCACGCTGGCGGTCGGCCTCGGCGTGCGCCTCGTCCACGATGCGCGCGGCCTCGCCATGCGCGGCCTGCACGACCTCAGTCTGGGCGACGAGCCTGGCCTGCTCGTGCCTGCCCTCCTCGACCGCGCGGTCGTAGGCGTCGCGGCCTGCCTGGACCATGCGCTCGGACTCGGCGCGGGAACGTTCGGTGAGGTCGCGGTACTCGGCCTGACCGGCGGCGACGGCACGGTCGGCCTCGGCGATCGCGTCGGCGTGCAGCTGCTCGGCCCGCGCGCGGGCCTCGGCGACCAGGCGCTCCGCCTCGGCGGTGGCCTCGGCGAGCGTGCGCTCGGCCTCGGCGTTGGCCGAGGTCACGGCGGTCTCGGACTCCTCACGTGCCCGGTTGACGATCTCGTCGCGCTTGTCGAGCACGTCCTGCGCGTCGTCGACCTCGCCCGGCAACGCGTCCCTGATGTCATCGAGCAGCTCGAGCGCGTCACCACGAGGGACGACGCAGCTGGAAGTCATCGGGACGCCCCGCGCCTCTTCCACGATCGTGACGAGCTCGTCGAGAGCCTCGAACACCCGGTACACGGCAACTCCCTCGCACCATTGACCCCACGTGTGCAGGGCACCAGTCTGCCCGGTTCCGAGGGAGATTGCCGTGACCGTCGCGGGTACGGGCGTGTCAGGCCCCCGATGGGGTCAGATCCGGATCAGCACGAAGCTCTCGTAGTGGTCGGCGGTGTAGAAGAACTCGCCGCCGTCGCCGGTCACGATGCGGCGGGCGCCGCGGTGGTCGATGCCCGGGGTCTCGACGGTGAACTCGGCGTAGTAGCCGGTGTCGCAGTCGGGCAGCAGACCTTCGCGGTTCTGGAAGGTGGTGCCGTCCTGCGGGTAGGGATACGGCCCATCGGTTTCGATCAGCTCGTAGGTGTCAGTGGCTTCGGCGGGCAGGTCCCCCAGCGGCACCTGCTCGAACTCGGACGTGTCGCCACACTCGGCCTGAGCCGTGGCGAGCGGTTGTGCGACGACCGTGCTCGCACCCCCGAGGAGGGCGACGATCAGGGCCAGCAGGACTGCGGTGACGCGTGATCGGTAGTTGGTCATTTTCGAACCGTAACCGCAACACGTGATCGAGATGTGGCTTTCGCGTGAACTATCCGCGTTCGGCCAGCCTGGCGGTGAGCCGTTCCTGGACGACTCCGGGCACCATCTGCGACACGTCGCCGCCGTAGGTCGCGACCTCCTTGACCAGCGAGCTGGACAGGAAGCTGTAGGCCGGGTTGTTCGACATCAACAGGGTCTCGACCCCGGAGAGCTCCCGGTTCATCTGCGCCATCTGCAGCTCGTAGTCGAAGTCGCTCACCGAGCGCAGGCCCTTGGTGATCGCCGCGATGTCGTGCTGCCTGCAGTAGTCGACGAGCAGCCCGTGCCACGAGTCCACCCGCACGTTCGGCAGCTTGACGGTGACCTCGCGCAGCATCTCCATGCGCTCCTCGATGGAGAACAGGCCCTGCTTCTTCTTGTTGATCAGCACCGCGACCACGACCTCGTCGAAGAGCTGGGCCGATCTCTCGATGATGTCGAGATGCCCGTTGGTCGCTGGGTCGTAGGAACCGGGACACACCGCTCGACGCATGGCGCGGACGGTACCAATCGCCATCGGGTTACGCGCGAGATGTGACGCACTCCGCCCAGAACAGGGCCGTGTCGCCGTAGCGCTTCGTGCGCAGCGGCTCCAGGTGCTCCGGCCAGCGGGGTTCGCCGCTGCGCAGCGCCCGCTCCACGATCACCAGGCTGCCCTCGGCGACCCAGCCGCGGACCACAAGGTCACCGAGCACCGCGGCGAGCCGGTCGTCGTCGAGGTCGTACGGCGGATCCGCCACCACCAGTTCGAACGCCCTGGGCGCCTGCTCGGCGACCACCGACTCGACCTTGCCGTGCCGCACCTCGCCACCGAGCCCGAGCTGCCCGGCGTTGGCCCGCAGCACCTCGGCCGCTCGGCGGTCGGCCTCCACGAACAGCGCGTCCCGCGCACCCCTGGACAGCGCCTCCAATCCGAGTGCGCCGGAGCCGGCGTAGAGATCGAGCACGCCCGCGTCGTCGAGCTCACCGGCGACCTCGAGTGCGTTGAACAGCGCCTCGCGCACCCGCTCGGAGGTGGGCCGGGTGCCGCGCGGCGGGACACGGAGCTTCCTGCCACCCGCGCTGCCGGCCACGATCCTGGTCACGGGAGCATCTTCGCAGCCGCTTGCCGACTGTGACGCGTGCCAGGACCTCGTGAACCGTTGGCGAGGAACGCGTATTGTCGTTCTTCCACTTCCCGGCGATTTTGCTGCAGGAGCGCTGAGTGTCGGAACCTCGGGTCAGACGGGCCGAGATCGCCATCGAACAGTCCCACGTGGACCGGGTCTATGCCCGGCTCGCGGAGCTGCGCACCCAGGCGGAGGCCATGCGCGCCAAGGGATACGAGATCGGCCACGGCGCCCAGCGCGAGGCCGTCTTCGAGCAGGCCTCGATGCTGTTCGAGCGGGACATGATGGTCTACCACGCCAACCAGACGCTGCAGACGCTCGACGCCGAGTACGAGGGCCTGGTGTTCGGCAGGCTCGACCAGTCCGCTCCCGAGACCGTCTACGTCGGCAGGCTCGGCATCCGCGACGCCGAGTTCGAGAACCTCGTCACCGACTGGCGCGCACCGGCGGCGGCCGCTTTCTACCAGGCCACGGCCGAGGAACCGATGGACGTCGTGCGCCGCAGGGTGATCCGCTGCTCAGGGCAGTCGGTGCTCGATGTGGACGACGACGTGCTCATCCCCGACGCCGTGCCCGAGGACATGAACGTCGTCGGCGAGGGCGCCCTCATGGCGGCGCTCGGCCGCGCCAGGGGCGAGAAGATGCGCGACATCGTCGCCACGATCCAGAAGGAACAGGACGACGTCATCCGCGCGCCGTGGCGCGGGGTCACCGAGATCACCGGAGGTCCCGGCACCGGCAAGACGGCCGTGGCGCTGCACCGCGCCGCGTACCTGCTCTACCGCTACCGCCGCCAGCTGGGCGGCGCCGGTGTGCTCGTGGTCGGACCCTCCGGTGTGTTCACCAACTACATCTCGCGCGTGCTCCCGTCGATGGGCGAGACCAACGTCGAACTGCGCGCGCTGAGCGAGGTGCTCGACGGGATCGAGGCCACCCACCACGACCCCGCTCCCCTGGCGGCGGTCAAGGGCTCGCTGCGGATGCGCAAGGTGCTGCTGAAGGCGCTGCGCGACACCCCGCCGGACGCGCCGACCGAGATGAAGATCGTCTACCGGGGCGAGGTGCTCAAGCTCGGGGGCAAGGAGCTGGAGCGCGTGCGCCGCAAGGTGCACGGCCACGGCGGCCCGCCCAACCGCGCCAGGGTGCGCGCGGCGGAGACACTGCTGGAGGCGCTGGCCGACAAGGCCGAGGAGTACGCGAAGGCCGACGGTCGCACGGTCGACCGTCAGGAGCTGATCACCGCGCTCGGCGAGCGCATCGACTTCCACCGCTTCCTCGTCGTGTGGTGGCCGGTGCTGTACCCGGCCGAGGTGCTGCGCTGGCTCGGCGACGAGCGCAGGCTCGCGCGGGCGGCCAAGCAGGCGCTGCGCCGCGACGAGATCACCCTGCTGGCCGCGTCGATGGCCGACCGCTCGCGGGGCTGGTCGATGGCCGACATCGCGCTGCTCGACGAGCTGCGCGTGCTCATGGGCACCCCGCCGAAGCGCCGCAGGCGTCAGCTCCTGCAGCTCGACGCCGAGCAGGACAGGGACTCGCGCCAGCAGCCCACCCGCAACAGGCCCGAGCACTACGACGAGTACTCGCACATCGTCGTCGACGAGTCGCAGGACCTCTCGCCGATGCAGTGGCGGATGGTCGGCAGGCGCGGCAAGTACGCGAGCTGGACCATCGTGGGCGATCCCGTGCAGAGCTCGTGGCCCGATCCCGCCGAGGCCGCGCAGGCGCGCGACCAGGCGTTCGGCACGCACACGGCGCGCAGGCGCTACACGCTGCGCACGAACTACCGGAACTCGGCGGAGATCTTCGACCTCGCCGCGCGCGTGGTCGCGGGCCACGCCGAGGAGGGCGACCTGCCGCACGCCGTGCGCACCACGGGCCTCGTCCCGCAGGTTCGCCCCATCGAGCCCGCGGACACCGAGCTCGCCGTGCACGCCGCGGCCAAGGAGCTGCTGGACAGCGTGGACGGCACGGTCGGCGTGATCTGCGCGATGGACCGCGTCCCCGAGGTGGAGGACTGGCTCGCCGGCCAGGCCGAGGAGCGGCTCAAGGTCGTGGGCAGCCTCGACTCCAAGGGACTGGAGTACGACGGCGTGGTGCTGCTGGAGCCCACCGAGCTGATCACCGAGTCGCTCACCGGGCGGCGAGTGCTCTACGTGGCGCTCACCCGCGCCACCCAGCAGCTCACGGTGCTCGCCTCCGACGACGAGTGGCTCGACGGGAATGCCGCCGAGCCGACGGCGCGTTGACGCCTGGTGTGACCTCCCTGCGTGACATCCCGTTCTCGGTACTGGACCTCGCTCCCGTCGTGAGCGGAGGAGACGCGCGCGACGCGTTCCGCAACACCCTCGACCTCGCCCGCAACGCGGAGCGGCTCGGCTACCACCGCTACTGGCTGGCCGAGCACCACAACATGCCGGGCATCGCGAGCTCGGCCACGGCGGTGCTGATCGGCCGCGTCGCCGACGCCACCGAGCGGATCAGGGTCGGCTCCGGCGGCGTGATGCTGCCCAACCACGCGCCGCTGGCCGTCGCGGAGCAGTTCGGGACGCTGGAGGCACTGCACCCCGGGCGCATCGACCTCGGCATCGGCCGCGCACCGGGCACCGACCAGCGCACGGCCCACGCGCTGCGCGGGTCGGCCGGGCTCGGCGCCGAGGACTTCCCGCAGCGCCTCGCCGAGCTCATCGGCTACTTCGAGCACGACGACGACCGCGCGGTGAACGCGGTGGCCGCCGAGGGCAACCGGCCGCCCGTGTGGCTGCTCGGCTCGAGCGGATTCAGCGCGCAACTGGCCGGGATGCTCGGCCTGCCGTTCTCGTTCGCCCACCACTTCAGCTCCGAGAACACGCTGCCCGCTGTGCGCCTCTACCGCGAGTCGTTCCGCCCCTCGGCCGTGCTCGACCAGCCGTACGTGCTGCTCGGCGCGGCCGTGACCTGCGCGGACACCGAAGAGCAGGCGCGCTGGATCGCAGGGTCCTACGGCCTGACGTTCCTGAGCCTGCGCAAGGGACGGCCGATCCCGCTGCCGTCGCCGCAGGAGGCCGCCGACTACCCGTACACCGATCTCGACCGCGCGTTCCTCGACGACCGGATGGCGAGCACCATCGTCGGCTCGCCCGAAACCGTCCGAAAGGGACTCGAGTCGTTGCTGGCCGACACCGAGGCCGACGAGATCATGGTCACGACCATGGTGCACGACCACGCCGACCGGCTGCGCTCTTACGAACTGCTCGCCGACCTCGTCAACGAGACACCATGATTTCACTCGGACGGGCTACCATGCGGACATTCATGGAGGTACCCGGACCGGGACCGGAGGTGTAGATGAGCGGCCGCGAGACCACCGAGCGTGCCTTGGCGGTGCACCGGCTGCTGAACTCCCAGAGCCAGCACGCCGCACGACCACTGCCGAACGGGCGCCGGTTCCCGCTGCCGGACGTGCACCCTCCGCAGGCCGACCTCGTCGCGACACTGGCGCGCCGTCGCTCGTCGTACTCCTACGCCGACCGCGACCTGGAGCTGACCGCACTCAGCGCGTGGCTGCGGTTCTCCGTGGGCGTGCAGCGCTTCGTGCCCGCGTTCGGCGTCGCCGACTACCCGCTCGGCATGGCGCCGAGTGCGGGTGGACTGGACATCCTGCGGGCCTACCTCATCGTGCGCAGGGCCGAGCAGCTCGACCCCGGCGTCTACCGCTACGAGGCCGTGTCCCACGAGCTGGTGGAGCTGGGTGAGAGCGACCCGGTTCCGGCGTTGCAGGAGGTGTACCTGCAGCCCGAGTTCATCCCGAGGGCAGCGGTGTCGCTCGCGCTGACGGCGCGCCTGGACGTGGCGTTCGACAAGTACCCGCTGCGGCACTACCGCACGCTGCACGTCGACACCGGCGTCGCGGTGCAGAACCTGTACCTCGTCGGCACCTCCCTCGGGCTCGCGTGCTGCGCGGTCGCCGGGTTCGACGACGCGGCGCTCGCGAACCTCCTCGGCGTCACCGACACCGAGATCCCGACGATGCTCGTCGCGGCGGGCCACGCGGCTCTCTGAGCGTCAGGCCAGCAGCCCGGCCACCGCTTCGAGCACGGGGAGCAGGACCTCGACGTCCTCCCGTCGTGCGGCCGTGCATTCGGCGATGCAGGCGCCCACGACCTCGAACGCGGCCAGGCTCTCGATGCCGGCGACGAGCTGCTCGACCGACAGTCCGCCCGGCTCGTGGTAGTACGCCAGTGAGCCGAACTCGGCGGGGTCGAGTACGTCGAGGTCGAGGTGCAGATAGACCTTCGTGTCGCCCGAGGCGGTGACGGCGCCGGTGATCGCGGCCGGCTCGGCGGGCACGTGGCGCACGAGCCCGTCGGCGACGGCGCGCCGCTCGGCGGAGTCGAACGCCCGGGTGCCGACGAGCACCGCGCGACCGCGTTCGAGCGCTGGGCTCGCGGCGAATCCGGGGTCACCGTCGCCGAGCAGCGAGCGCAGGACCATGCCGTGGAAGGCGCCCGACGGTGAGGTGGCGGCGGTGTTGCAGTCGGCGTGCGCGTCGAACCAGACCGCGCCGAGGCCCGGCCCGTAGCGGTAGCGGGCGACGCCGAGGGGAACCAGGTCGGCGGAGCAGTCCCCGCCGATGGTGAGCACCGGACCCTGCGGGTCCTCCAGCGCGGCGAGCTGGGCGCGACGGTTGCCGACGAGCGCGGCCCTGTTGGCGATGCCGTCCACTGTGGAGGAGCCGGTGGCGCCGACGGGCACCTCGCGCACCGGCGTGCCCAGGACGTCGGCCGCGAGCGCCGCGAGCAGCCGGCACCCGGCGCCGAGCCGCTCCCGCGCCCCGTCCCAGGTGGCCCCCTGCCACTGCGGCACCGCGAACACCACCATGCCCCCACCCAAGCACCCACGCCCACCCCCCGCGAGTCCCCCACTCCAGCGCGAGTCCCCCGCTCAGGTCCGCGAGTCCCCCGCTCCGACGCGCGAGTTCCCCACTCCTGTCCACGAGTTCCCCAATCGAGCTCGCGAGTCCCCCGCTCCAGCGCGCGAGTCCCCCGCTCAGGTCCGCGAGTAGCGCAATCGGGCTCGCGCGCCGTGAGCTCCGCGCCGCGAGTCGTGCGCTCGGGCACGCGAGTGCTGCGTTAGGGCCCGCGAGCCGGACGCCAGGCGTGCGAGTCATGCGCTCGGCCGCGAGTCCCCGCTCCGGCGCGCGAGTCCTGCGCTCGGGTTCGCCAGTCGTGCACACCAGACGGTGAGTCCTGCGTTCGGGCCAGAGAGTCTGGTGCCACGCGTGCGAGTCACGCGCTCCCGTCGCGCGAGTTCCCCGCTCCGACGCGCGAGTTCCCCACCCAGGCGCGCGAGTCCCCCCGCCCAGGCTCGCGAATTCCCTGCTCCGGAAACGACTTGGGGCCGCGAGCCGTGTCGTTCGGTCCGCTTCGCGGTACCAACGCACAACTCGCGGCCCCAAATGCACAACTCGCGGTCCTGGAGGCGCGACTCGCGCCCGAACGGGCAACTCGCGCACCCAGCGGGCACTTCGGCCGCCCGAGCGGGCACTTCGCCCACCCCAACGAGCACTTCGCCCGCCCGAACGGGCAACTCGCCCACCCCAACGAGCACTTCGCCCGCCCGAACGGGCAACTCGGCCGCCCAACGGGCACTTCGCCCACCCCAACGGGCAACTCGCCCACCCCAACGGGCAACTCGCCCGCCCGAGCGGGGGACTCGCGCGCCTCGGCGGGGGACTCGCGGCCGGGTTACTCCAGGACTATCAGGAGGTCGCCGCCTTCCACCTGTTGGACTTTGCCGATGGCCAGGCGGGCGACGGTGCCGCCTTCCTGGGCGGTGATCGCGGCCTCCATCTTCATGGCCTCGATGGTCGCCACGGTGTCTCCGGCGGAGATCGTGTCGCCCTCGGCCACCTGCGCCGTCACCACGCCCGCGAACGGAGCCGCGACGTGCTTCGGGTTGTTCTTGTCCGCCTTCTCCTTGGCGGGCAGGTCCGAGGCCACCGAGCGGTCACGCACCTGGATCGGCCGCAGCTGGCCGTTCAGCGTCGCCATCACCGTCCGCATCCCGCGTTCGTCGGCCTCACCGATCGCCTCGAGCTCGATCAAGAGCCGCACGCCCGGATCGAGGTCGACCTGGTACTCCTCCCCCGGGCGCAGCCCGTAGAAGAAGTCCTTGCTCGGCAGCACACTGGTGTCGCCGTGCGCCTCGCGGTGCGCCTCGAACTCCCTGGTCGGCGCGGGGAACAGCAGCCGGTTTAGCGTCGTGCGGCGGTCCTGCGCCAGCGCCGTGCGGTCCTCTTCGGACAGCTCCACCACCGGCTTGGGCTCCGCCCTGCCCTCGAGTGCCTTGCTGCGGAACGGCTCCGGCCAGCCACCGGGCGGGTCGCCCAGCTCGCCGCGCAGGAACCCGATCACCGAGTCCGGAATGTCGAACTTCGACGGCTCGGCCTCGAACTCCTCCGGCGAGACCCCGGCACCGACGAGGTGCAGCGCGAGGTCACCGACGACCTTCGACGACGGTGTCACCTTCACCAGGTGACCCAGCATCGTGTCGGCGGCCTCGTACATCTTCTCGATGTCCTCGAACCGGTCGCCCAGCCCGAGCGCCCTGGCCTGCGTGCGCAGGTTCGACAGCTGCCCGCCGGGGATCTCGTGGTGATACACGCGCCCGGTCGGAGAGGCCAGCCCCGCCTCGAACGGCGCGTAGATCTTGCGCACGATCTCCCAGTACGGCTCCAGCTCACCGATCGACTGCAGGTCCAGACCGGTCGGCCGCTCGGAGTAGTCGGTGGCCGCCACGATCGCCGACAGCGACGGCTGCGACGTCGTGCCCGCCATCGACGCGACGGCTCCGTCCACGGCATCCGCGCCCGCACCGATCGCCGCGAGATAGGTGCCCAGCTGACCACCCGCGGTGTCGTGGGTGTGGATGTGCACCGGCAGGTCGAACTCCCTGCGCAGCGCCGTCACCAGCTTCACCGCCGCCGGTGCCCGCAGCAGGCCCGCCATGTCCTTGATGGCCAGCACGTGCGCGCCGGCCCCGACGATCTGCTCGGCCAGCTTCAGGTAGTAGTCGAGCGTGTAGATCTTCTCCGCCGGGTTGGACAGATCCGAGGTGTAGCACAGCGCCACCTCGGCCATACCCGTTCCGGTGTTACGGACCGCCTCGATCGCCGGCCGCATCTGCTCGACGTCGTTGAGCGCGTCGAAGATCCGGAAGATGTCGATCCCGGTCGCGGCCGCCTCCTCGACGAACGCGTCGGTGACCTCGGTCGGATACGGCGTGTAGCCCACGGTGTTGCGACCACGCAGCAGCATCTGCAGGCAGATGTTGGGCATCGCCTGGCGCAGCGCCGCGAGCCGCTCCCACGGATCCTCGGCCAGGAAGCGCAACGCCACGTCGTAGGTCGCACCACCCCAGCACTCCACCGACAACAACTCCGGCACCGTGCGCGCCACCACCGGCGCGATCGCCAGCAGGTCCTTGGTGCGCACCCGCGTGGCCAGTAGCGACTGGTGCGCGTCGCGGAAGGTCGTGTCGGTGACCCCGACCGTCGGCGACTCGCGCATCCACCGCGCGAAGCCCTCCGGACCCAGCTCGGTCAGCTTCTGCTTCGACCCCGCCTTCGGCTCACCGTCGGGCAGCTCCGGCAGCTTGCGCTCCGGATCGATCAGCCTCGGCCGCTCGCCGTGGGGCTTGTTCACCGTGACGTCGGCCAGATAGGTCAGCAGTCGCGTACCGCGGTCGGCCGAGTGCCGCGCGGTCAGCAGATGCGGCCGCTCCTCGATGAACGCCGTGGTGACCCGCCCCTGCTGGAAGTCCGGGTCGTCCAGCACGGCCTGCAGGAACGGAATGTTGGTGGCCACACCACGAATCCGGAACTCCGCCACGGCACGCCGCGCTCGGCCCACCGCGGTCGCGAACGTCCGCCCCCGGCACGAGAGCTTCACCAGCATCGAGTCGAAGTGCGCGCTGATCTCGGTGCCCGCGAACGCGGTACCACCGTCGAGCCGGATACCCGAGCCGCCCGGCGAACGATAGGCGCTGATCATGCCGGTGTCCGGGCGGAACCCGTTGGCGGGATCCTCGGTGGTGATCCGGCACTGCAACGCCGCGCCCCGCAGGTAGATCTTGTCCTGCGCGAGGTCCAGATCGGCCAGCGACTGACCCGAGGCGATCCGCAGCTGCGACTGCACCAGGTCGACGTCGGTGACCTCCTCGGTCACCGTGTGCTCCACCTGGATCCGCGGGTTCATCTCGATGAAGACGTGGTTGCCGTCGCGGTCGACGAGGAACTCCACCGTGCCCGCGTTGCGGTAACCGATCTGCTCGGCGAACTTCACCGCGTCCGCACAGATCTGCTCACGCAGCTTCGGGTCGAGGTTCGGCGCGGGCGCCAGCTCGATCACCTTCTGGTGCCTGCGCTGCACCGAACAGTCGCGCTCGTAGAGGTGGATCACCCCACCCTGGCCGTCACTGAGGATCTGGACCTCGATGTGACGCGGCTCCACCACGGCCTTCTCGATGAACACCGTGGGGTCCCCGAACGCGGACTCGGCCTCGCGGGCCGCCGCCTCGATCGAATCCCGCAGCTGAGCCGGATCCTCGACCCGGCGCATACCACGCCCGCCACCACCGGCCACGGCCTTGACGAACACCGGGAAGCCCAGCTCCCCCGCCGCCTCCGCCAGGGTGTCCACATCGGACGACGGCTCCGACGAGCCGAGCACCGGCACACCCGCCGCCTTCGCCGCGGCCACGGCACGCGCCTTGTTACCGGTCAGCTCCAGAATGTCGGCGCTCGGGCCGACGAACGTGATCCCAGCCTCCTCACAGGCCCGGGCCAGATCCGGGTTCTCGGACAGGAAGCCGTAGCCGGGATACACGGCATCAGCACCAGCCCTGACCGCGGCGCGGACAATCTCGTCCACGGAGAGATACGCGCGCACCGGATGACCCGGCTCGCCGATCTCGTACGCCTCATCGGCCTTCAGCCGGTGCAGCGAATTACGGTCCTCATGCGGGAACACGGCCACCGTTCCCGCACCCAGTTCATAGGCGGCGCGGAACGCACGAATGGCGATCTCGCCGCGGTTGGCGACGAGTACTTTGCGGAACATCCCCGGTCCTTTCCTTCACCCGGATCGGTCGCGAAGGACGTTACCCCTAAAGTCCCGCCTACCGGGAGTTCACTCCCAGGGTCTGGAATTCACCGGCCGCCCGCCGGGACAGGGCCGGCGTGGAGCACGCGATTGGCGGTGCCGTCCCGCACGCCCGTGAGCCCGTCAGGGGTCGCCCCGGCGACGATCGCCTCGGTCACCTGCTGCGGAGTCGCGTCGGGATGCGCGGCCCGGTAGAGGGCCGCGACGCCCGCCACGTGCGCGGCCGCCACCGACGTCCCCGTCAGCTCCGAGGTGCCGCCCCGCAGCGCGGGCGCCAGCACGTCCGCGCCCGGCGCGTACAGGTCCACCGCGGCGCCGAAGTTCGAGTCGGGGACCACCGCGTCGGTCCTGTCGCTCGCCCCGACGGTCAGGACCTCGGGCACACGCCCCGGGGAGCTCTGGCCCGCGTCGGAGTTCGTCCCACCCGCGGGCACCGCCACGGGCATGACCTCGGCGAGACCGCGCACGGCCTCGTCCACCACCTCGCTGGCGGGTCCGCCGATGCCGATCACGGCGACGGCGGGCTGCCGCGCGTTGTTGGCGACCCAGTCGATGCCGGCGAGCACGCTCAGCCCGTTGCCGCCGCCGTCCTGGTCGAGCACCCGCACGGGCACCACGCGGGCCGCCTTGGCGACGCCGTGCGCCTGACCGGCCGCGACACCGGCGAGGCTCGTCCCGTGCCCGTTGAGGTCGACGGGGTGCTCGTCGCCGTCGACGAAGTCCTTGCCGCCGGAGACCCGGCCGCCGAAGTCGGGATGCGTGCCGTCGACTCCGGAGTCGATCACGTACACCGTGACGCCCTCGCCGTCGCCCGCGTAGTGGTAGCGCTGGTCGAGCTGGTCGCCGCCCTCGCGCTGGTCGATCCGGTCGAGTCCCCAGTTGGGTGGGTCCTGCTGCACCCCGGCGTCGGCATGGGCGGGCGCAGCCGTGGCCGCGAGCAAGGCGACGGAGGAGGCGGCGAGCAGGGCGCGGGCGGGTCGAATACGCATGGGCACCCGTCTACCGGCTGCGCGCGCCACCCGCAGGCGGAGTACCACGATCGGGCAGTCGGCGAGGCAGTGACGACTGCGGTGAAGGGCACCTTTACTGCGTTCAATGCAGTAAAGGTGCCCTTCACCGCGGCGAGGCAGTGACGCTGGGCGCGGTGGGTCAGGACTTTTCCAGGAACTCCGCTCGGTCCGCGTCCACGACGTCGGCGAGCAGGCGCGCCAGTCCGGGATGCTCGCCGAGGCCGGGATCGGAGCCCACGACCTCCTGCGCGACGACGCGCGCCTGCTCGATCACGGCCTCGTCCTCCAGCAGCGAGAGCAGCTTGAGACCCGAACGCTTGCCGGACTGCGCAGCGCCGAGGATGTCGCCTTCCCTGCGCAGCTCTAGATCCAGCTTGGAGAGCTCGAATCCGTCGAGCGTCGACTCCACGGCACCGAGCCGGGCCCGCGTGCTGGTGCCGTCGAGCGCTTCCGTCACGAGCAGGCACAGCCCCGGCACGGAACCCCGGCCGACCCGACCGCGCAGCTGGTGCAGCTGGCTCACGCCGAACCGGTCGGCATCCATGATCATCATGACCGTCGAGTTGGGCACGTTCACGCCGACCTCGATCACGGTGGTGGCCACGAGCACGTCCACCTTGCCCGCGGCGAACGCACGCATCACGGCGTCCTTGTCGTCGCTGGGAAGGCGGCCGTGCAGCACACCGATGCGCAGGCCCTTCAACGGTCCGTCGGCCAGCTGTGGCGCCAGGTCCAGCACGGCGATCGGGGGACGTTTGTCGCTCTTGTCCGACGGCGGCTCGTCGCCGATGCGCGGGCACACGATGTAGGCCTGGTGGCCCTTGCCGACCTCCTCGGCGACGCGCCGCCACGCCCGGTCGAGCCACGCGGGCTTCTCCGCGACGGGCACCACGCTGGTCGAGATCGGCGAGCGCCCCGCGGGCAGCTCACGCAGCGACGAGGTCTCCAGATCGCCGTACACGGTCATCGCGACGGTCCTCGGGATCGGCGTCGCCGTCATCACCAGCACGTGCGGGCTCGTCGAGTCGGCGCCGCGCGAACGCAGCGCGTCGCGCTGTTCGACACCGAACCGGTGCTGCTCGTCCACCACGACGAACCCGAGGTCGGCGAACGACACGTGGTCCTGGATCAGCGCGTGCGTGCCCACGACGATCCCGGCTGCGCCGCTCGCGGTGTCCAGTAGCGCCTGCTTGCGTTCCTTCGCCGACATCGACCCGGTGAGCAGCGTGATCCTGGTGGCGTTGTCCGCGGCACCGAGCTCGCCCGCCTGGCCCAGTTCGCCGAGCATCTCTCGCAGCGAGCGCGCGTGCTGCGCGGCCAGCACCTCGGTGGGCGCCAGCATGGCGGCCTGCCTGCCCGCGTCGACGGCCTGCAGCATCGCCCGCAGCGCCACGATCGTCTTGCCACTGCCGACCTCGCCCTGCAGCAGCCGGTTCATCGGGTGCTCGGTCGCGAGGTCCGCGGCGATGGCCTCGCCGACCTGCCGCTGCCCCTCGGTGAGCTGGAACGGCAGCTTCTCGTCGAACGCCGCCGCGATGCCACCGGGCTTCGACGGACACGATGGAGCGGGCCGCGACACCGCGGAATGCCTGCGCTGCGCGAAGATCAGCTGCACCGCCATCGCCTCGTCCCACTTGAGGCGCTCGCGCGCGGCGTCGAGCCGCTCCCAGCTCTCCGGCCGGTGGATCTGGGTCAGCGCGTCGTGCAGCCCGTCGAGGCCGTGCCGTTCCCGAAGCCCTGGTGGCAGCGGGTCGTCGACGGGTTCCAGGGTGTCGAGCACCTGGCGCACCGCGCGGCCGATCGTCCACGACTGCACGCCCGCGGCCGCCGGGTACACGGGGATGATCTGGGCGAGGAAGCTGTCCATCGCGCTGGACTCGTCGCCGTCGGGATCGATGAGCTCGTACTCGGGGTTGGCCAGCTGCAGCGTGGTGCGAAACGCCGTGACCTTGCCCGCGAACAGCCCGGTGCGGCCGGGCCGCAGCTCGCGCTCGCGCCACACCTGGTTGCCGAAGAACGCGCACGAGATCCGGCGCTGGCCGTCGGTGATGGTGACCTCGAGAATCGAACCCTTGCGCTGGCGCATCGGCTTCTTCGTGGCGCCCTCGACCCTCGCGAGCACCGTGGCGTGCTCGCCGATCTCCAGCCCCGCGATGTCGGTGAGCTCGCCCCGCCTGGCGTAGCGGCGCGGGTAGTGCCGGAGCAGCTCGGCGACGTTGCCGATGCCGAGGGAGCCGTCGAGCGCCTTCGCGGTCTTGGCCCCGAGCACCCTGTCCAGGCCGTCGGTCAGCTCAGTCATCGGTTCACTCAACACCCATCAGCAGCAGCGCGTCCGTCTGTCCACCGGAATAGCACACCAGTTCGACTTCGGGGTGTGCGGCACGCAGGTGGGCCGCGATCGCGTCCTCGAGCCCGTCGGGCGCGCCGGCCCCGGTGAGCACGGTGACGAGTTCGCCGCCCACCACCAGCATCCGCTCCAGCACGGCGATGGCGGCGGCCTCGACGCCCTCGCGCCCGATGAGCACCACCTCGCCGTCGACGAGGCCGACCAGGTCTCCGGCCTGTGCCCGGCCGACCCAGGTGATGGACTCCTCGCTCGCCACCACGAGGTCGCCGCGGCGGGTGGCCGCCGCGGCCTCGGCCATCCCGACCACGTCGGCTCCCGCCCTGCGGTCGGCGTCGTGCACGGCCAGCGCCGCGAGCACCTGCACCGGCGAGGCGCACGGCACCACCACGACGTCACGGTCCTCCAGCATCACGTGCCCGGCGATCCGTTCGGCGGCCGCCGTGAGGTCGACGCCGCCGGGCAGCACGGTGACGTGGCTCGCGGCGGTCTCGGTGACCAGTCCGAGCAGCTCCTCCGCGCTCGGCTCGCCGTCGACGGGCACCGCCAGCACGGGAACACCCTCGTCGGCGACCAGCGCCGCCAGCCCCTCGCCGCGCACCACCGCGACGACCGCGCGATCACCTCGCACCGAGCTGGTCTCGACGGGAGGCGGGGTCATCAGCGGCTCGACGCGGACGCGGTGTGGCCTGCCGTGGGTGAGACCGGCCTCGATGGCGGCGCCGATGTCGGCGCAGTGGACGTGCACGGCGTGGTTGCCCGCACCGTCGCCCGCCACAGTGACGCTGTCGCCGAGTCCGGACAGCGTCCTGCGCAGGGCGGGCAGTGCGGCGTCGTCGACGTCGGCGAGCAGGTACATGACCTCCCACGCACGCGGCGCGGGCGTGGGAGCCGCGGGCATCGACAGCGCCCGCTCGGGCTCGCTCGTGCCCGAGACCACGCCCACGAGTGCGTCGAGCACGGCCACCAGACCGCGGCCGCCCGCGTCCACCACCCCGGCCACGGCGAGCGCGGCGAGCTGGTTCGGTGTCTCCTCCAGTGCGTCGGCGGCCGCCTTCGCCGCGGTGGTCGCGACCTCGGCGGGCGAGCCGTCGTCCACCGCCGTGGCGACGGCGTGCAGCACGCTGAGCATCGTGCCCGCGACGGGCCTGGCGACGGCGTCGGTGGCGAGTGCGTCGGCACGTTTGAGCGCGGAGGCCAGCCCGGGCCCGTCGAGCTCGGCGGTCTCGCCCGCCGACTCCGCGAGCCCGCGCAGGACCTGCGAGATGATCACGCCCGAGTTGCCGCGCGCCGCGGCCACGGCGCCGCGCGCGAGCAGGCCCAGTGCCTCGCCCGCGCCGCTGACCTCGGGTCGCTCCGTCAGCTCCGCCTGCGCGGCGGTGAGCGTGTACAGCAGGTTCGAGCCCGTGTCGGAGTCGGCGACCGGGTAGACGTTGATGCCGTCGATGTCCGCGCGCAGCGCCGAGAGGCTGCGGACGCAGGCGCCTGCCCACGCCCGCACAGCCACCGCGTCCAAGGCCCGCACCGCGTATCCTCCGTGCTGGTTTCGAAGGGGTCGCCGCGAGCGTATCGACCCGGCGGCGGCCGCCGGGAGCGCACCGGTTACGCTTGTCGAGTTGCCCGGCTTTCGCTGGGCGGATTTTGTTGACCTATTTCTTCGAGGAGTGTTCGACGTGGCTGCCGTGTGCGACGTCTGTGGCAAGGGGCCGGGCTTCGGCAAGTCGGTCTCGCACTCTCACCGGCGTACCAACCGCCGGTGGAACCCGAACATCCAGACCGTGCACGCCAAGATCGGGCTTTCCCAGAAGAAGCGCCTGAACGTGTGCACCTCCTGCCTCAAGGCGGGCAAGGTCGTTCGGGGCTGACCCCAGAGTCTTTGCCACAACGGCCCGGTGACCTTCTGGTCGCCGGGCCGTTGTCATGTTCGGGTCATGGTCCGCCTACGGCAGCTTCCAGTCGATCGGCTCGGCGCCCTGCTGTTGCAGTAGCTCGTTGACGCGGCTGAACGGACGGGAGCCGAAGAAGCCGTTGTGCGCCGAGAGCGGGCTCGGGTGCACCGACTCGACGCACGGAATGGCGCCGAGCAACGGCTTGAGCCTGCGCGCGTTGCTGCCCCAGAGGATCGCCACCATCGGCTCCTCGCGCGCGGCGAGTGCCTTGATGGCCTGCTCGGTGATGTCCTCCCAGCCCTTGCCCTGGTGGGAGTTCGGCTTGCCGGGCTGCACCGTGAGCGCCCTGTTGAGCAGCAGCACACCCTGCTCTGTCCACGGCGTCAGGTCGCCGTTGGAGGGCGGCGGGTGGCCCAGGTCCTCGCAGTACTCGCGGTAGATGTTGATGAGGCTCTTCGGCAACGGCCGGACCTCCGGCGCCACGGCGAAGCACAGGCCGATCGGGTGGCCGGGCGTCGGGTACGGGTCCTGGCCGACGATGAGCACGCGCACGCCGTCGAACGGCTGCTGGAACGCGCGCAGGATGTGATCGCCGGAGGGCAGGTACTTGCGGCCCTGGGCGACCTCCTCGCGCAGGAACTCGCCCATCGCGGTGATCTTGGCCTCGACCGGGGCGAGTGCGCTCGCCCAGCCCGGTTCGATGATCTCGTGCAGCGCTCGTCCGGTCACGGCACGCAACCCTAGCGGGCTCAGTCCAGGCGCCTCAGTTCGGCACGGAACCGCTTGGCCCGCTCCACGTAGCTGTTCACCACACGCGCGATCTTGTCCGGACCGAACGAGGTGTTGGGCCGCGTCTTCGCCGGAACACCCAGTGCGATGTGCCCCGCGGGAACGTGGCCGTTGTACGAGACCACGGCACCGGCCCCGACCATCGCGCCGTCCTCGACCACAGTGCCGTTGAGCACCACCGAACCCGACGCGATGAGGCAGCCCGTGCCGATCCGCGCGCCCTCGACGTGCACCGCGTGCCCGATGGCCGAGTCGGCGCCGAGGATCGTCGGGTCCTTGCGCGTGCAGTGCACCACGCAGCCGTCCTGGATGTTGGAGCGCTCCCCCAGCTCGATGTAGCCGTTGTCGCCCCGCAGCACGGTCTGCGGCCACACCGAGGCGAACGCGCCGATCCGCACGTCACCGATCACGGTGGCGTCGGGGTGCACGTAGGCGTCGGAGTGGATCGTGGGCTCGAGCTCACCGAGTGCGTAGATCGCCATGGGGTCGCTAGCTCTCCTTCAGTTCCTTCGCGAGGTACACGCTCTCCGGCTCGTCGCGGTAGACGCCGAAACCGGGGATGTCGCCGTAGCCCGAGGAACGGTACAGCGCGATCGCCTCCGGCTGTTCGGTGCCGGTCTCGAGCACCGCGCGCCTGCGACCGGCGGCGAGAGCGGTGCGCTCCAGTTCCGCGAGCAGCGCGCGGGCGAAGCCCTTGCCGCGTTCGGTGTCCAGCACGAACATCCGTTTGAGCTCGGCGTCGCCCGGCCGGAACGTGGGCTCGGGTCCGTCGTGCGCCCGCCAGCCGCCGCACGCCACGGCGACGCCCGCGAGGTAGCCGACCAGGAACAGGCCGCGCGGCGGCGCGAACTCCCTCGGCGCGACCGGAGTCACGTCGGGATCGCCGTAGCGCGTGACGTACTCCTGCTGCACGAGGTCGATCAGCTTCACCGCGTCCGGGTGATCGAACGGCACTACTCGAATGTCCACGCCGCCATGAAACCCGATCAGCGCCAGTGCTCCCAACCGCTTTCGTGCTCGTACGGTTTGCCGTCCACGGTGAGCCCGGTGTCGGGCAGCAGCACGGTGCCGATGCGCAGCCAGCCCTCCGGCAGGTCGGTGAACGAGGGGAACGTCGCGGCGAGCGCGTGGTCCTCGCCGCCGGTGAGCACCCAGTGCAGCGGGTCGGCGCCGAGCGCGGTGCCGACGTCGGTGAGCTTGCGGCCGACGTCGAGGCGGTCGGTGTGCACGTCGATGCCGACGCCGGACTCCTCGGCGAGGTGGCCGAGGTCGGCGAGCAGGCCGTCGGAGACGTCGATCATCGACGTGGCGCCCGCCAGCGCGGCCGCGGGTCCCGCGGCGTAGGGCGGCTCGGGGAAGCGCTGCGCGTTGACCACGCCCACCGGCGACCGGAAGCCCCTGCCCAGCACGGCGAGCCCCGCCGCGGCCCAGCCGAGCCGTCCGCACACGGCCACGATGTCGCCGGGCCGCGCGCCGGACCTCGTCACGGGAGGCCGGCCGCCGAGGTCGCCCAGCGCCGTGACACTGATCACCAACTGCTCCGAGCGCACCATGTCGCCGCCGACCAGGCCCACACGTGCGCGGCCCGCCTCCGCGGCAACGCCGTCCATGAGCTCGGTGATCACCGCGGTCTTCTGGTCGGGAGGGCAAGCGATCCCGACCACGACGGAGGTCGGTACGGCTCCCATCGCCGCGATGTCCGCCAGGTTCACGGCGACGGCCTTGTGCCCGACCTGCTCTGGAGTGGACCAGTCCAACCGGAAGTGCACGCCGTGCACCAGCACGTCCGTCGACACCACGACCCTGCCGTCGGGCGCGGCGACGACGGCCGCGTCGTCGCCGGGCCCGAGCAGCGTCGTCGACGGCTGGGTGCGGTTCGCGGTGACCGCGCGGATCAGGCCGAACTCGCCGACCGAGGCCACGGTGTCGCCCGCGCCACCCGCGGCGTGTCCGGTCACTGGTCTGTCCTCCACTGTCACCTCCGGTGTAGCCCGAGACTCATTGGATGTCCGATCGTTGTCCCGTTGGGGTACGTTGCTTCAACGTTCCTATCTTGAGCTTGCCGAACCCATCCAGACGAAGGGGCGCGCCGTGGTCCACGCATACATCCTCATCCAGACCGAGGTAGGCAAGGCAGCCTCCGTCGCGGCCGAGATCGCCGGGATCCCCGGCGTCACGAGCTCGGAGGATGTCACCGGTCCCTATGACGTCATCGTCCGCGCCGAGGCCGACAACGTCGACCAGCTCGGCCAGCTGGTGGTCGCGAGGGTGCAGAACGTGGAGGGCATCACGCGGACGCTGACCTGTCCCGTGGTCCACCTGTAGGCCTGTGCTGTAGTTGGGGGCGTGACCGACGCAGGTGGACCTCCCCGGGTGTTGATCGTCGTCGCCGCCGTGCTCGCGGCGGCACTCGCGGCCGTGGTGGCCGTCCTGGGCCTGACGTCCTCCGGCGAGGAGGAACCCGGCACCGGCCCGCTGCCCCTCGTGTCGATCCCCGCACCTAAGTCCGGCTCCGCCGACTGCCGGTCACTGATCGAGGCGGCGCCCGCCGAGCTGGAGTCCTCCGGCGAGACGCTGGAGCGGCGCGAGCTCGCCGAGCCCGCTCCCCCGGCGACCGTCGCGTGGGGCGAGGGCGATCCCGTGGTGCTGCGCTGCGGGCTCGACCGCCCGCCGGAGCTGAGCCCGACGTCGTCGCTGCGCCAGATCAACGGCGTCCAATGGCTGGACGTGCCCGGCGAGGGCGCGGCCACCTGGTACGTCGTGGACCGCGCCACCTACCTGGCGCTCACCGTGCCCGCCGGATCGGGCACGGGCCCGCTGCAGCAGATCTCGGACACCGTCGCGGGCGCGCTGCCCGCGACGGAGGTCCGGACCAACTAGCGCAGGCCGGTGCCACGCGCGAGCGCGGTCTCCACCAGCGTCTCGAGCAACCTCGGGTAGTCGACGCCGGTGACCGTCCACATCTTCGGGTAGGCCGAGGTGGAGGTGAATCCGGGCATCGTGTTGACCTCGTTGATGGTCAGCTCGCCGTCCTCGCCGACGAAGAAGTCCACGCGGGCGAGGCCCTGGCAGTCGAGCGCGGCGAACGCGCGCACCGCGGCCGCCCGCAGCCGCTCTGTCACGGAGTCGTCGAGCTTCGCGGGAATGTCGAGCTCGGCGGCCTCGCCCAGGTACTTGGTCTCGAAGTCGTACCAGGCGTCCTCGGCCTCGGCGAGCACCCTGATCTCGGCGGGCAGCGAGGCTTCCACGCGCCCGTCGGGGAACTCCAGCACGCCGCACTCGACCTCGCGGCCCACGACCGCGGCCTCCACGAGCACCTTGGGGTCGGTCTGCCTGGCGAGCGCGATGGCCTCGTCCAGCTGCGACCAGTCGGTGACCTTGGTGATCCCGATGGACGAACCCGCCCTCGCCGGCTTGACGAACACCGGCAGCCCGAGCCGCTCGCGGTCGGCGTCATCCAGAGTCGACTGTCCACGCCGGACCGTCGCGTAGGTGCCGACCGGCAGGTCCTCCGCGGCGAGGAGCTTCTTGGCGAACTCCTTGTCCATCGCGGCGGCGCTGGCCAGCACACCGGCTCCCACGTAGGGGATGTCGGCGAGCTCGAGCAGTCCCTGGATGGTCCCGTCCTCGCCGAAGGCCCCGTGCAGCACGGGGAACACGACGTCGACGCCGCTGAGGACCTCGCTCTCGCTGCCGGGTTCCAGGCTCACCACGCCCTGCGAGGTGGGGTCTCCCGCCAGCACGAGCGCCTTGCCGTCCTCGACGGCAGGCAGGCGCGTGCCCTCGATCCGCAGCGCCTGCGGGTCATTCGTGCCCAGCACCCAGCCACCGGCCTCGGTGATGCCGATGGGGACGATCTCGAACCGGTCGGGATCGAGGTTCGCCAGCACGCTGCCTGCCGATACGCAGGAAATGGTGTGCTCGGTGCTGCGGCCGCCGAATACGACGGCCACTCGCGTCTTGCGGCTACTCATGGCCGGTCACCCTACCGGGGCCGTTGACGCAGGAGGTCGACGAGCACCCACAGCGACTCCTGCAGCCCCTCGCGGGAGCAGCCCGCGTAACCGACGGCGACGCCGTAGACGGTGGGGGTGCGGGCGAAGTGCCTGCCGAGTCCGTCGAGCAGCACACCACGCCGTTTGCCCGCGCTCACGCGCTCGCGTTCGTCCTCCTGCGTCGGCAGTGGCACGACCAGGTGCGCGCCCGCGTCGTCGCCGAGCACGGGAACGCCCGCCTTCTTGAACGCCCCCACGAGCATCGTCCTTCGCTCGGAGAGTTCCCGGCGCAGCCTGCGCAGGTGCCTGCCGAGGTCGCCGTGGCGCGCGAGCTCCACGAGCACCCACTGCCCCGCGGGCGAGGGCCGCGTGCCGGTGAGCTCGCGGTAGTCGAGCACCGCGGTGGTCACCGAGGGCGGCGCCACCATCCAGCCCGCGCCGAGCGTCGGCGTGAGGATCTTGCTCGTGGTTCCCAGGTGCACCACCACATCGGGGGCCAGCGACGCCAGCAGCGGCAGCGGCGCGACGTCGTAGCGGAGCTCACCGTCGTAGTCGTCCTCCACGACGAGGAAGTGCTCCGCACGCGCCCGCTCCACCAGCTCGACGCGGCGCGCCGCGCTCATCCGGCAGCCCAGCGGGTACTGGTGCGCGGGTGAGCAGTACACGGCGCGAACTCCCGAGGGCAGCGCCTGTGGGCGCAGCCCCTGGCCGTCGATCGGCACACCCACCACGCGCACGCCCGCGCGCCGGAAGGCCTGCACAGCACGCTGGTAGCCGGGTTCCTCCACGGCCACGAGGTCGCCCGGCCGCAGCACCGCGCTCGCCAGTTCCACCACCGCGGCGGTGGTGCCACCGGTCGCCAGCACGGAGTCGGTGCCCGCGTCGAGCCCCCGGTGGCGCAGCAGGTGTTCCGAGATGGCGGCGCGGTATTCGGTGATGCCGGCCCGGTTGAGGTACGCGGCGGGCGCGGTGTCGGCGGCTGCGCGCCACGCCCTGCGCCACGCGGCGCGGTCGAGCCCGTCGGCCCACGGCACCCCGGGGGTGAGCATGAGCAGGTTGTCGGGGGCCTCGTCGTTGGTGACGAAGCCCCTGCGCTCCGGCCGCGCGGCGGGCGGCGAGGTGGTGACGTAGGTGCCGGAACCGTGCCTGCCGAGGATCCAGCCCTCGGCGTGCAACTGCTCGTAGGCGGCAGAGGTGACGGTCCTGCTCACCCCGAGCCGGTCCGCGAGCGCCCTCGTGGACGGCAGCCGGTCGCCGCCGCGCAGGTGCCCTGTCGCCGCCGACTCGCGCAGCTTGTCAGCCAGCTGCACGGCGAGCGGAACAGCGGAGCCCCGATCGAGCGTGACCGGCAACGCGGTATCACCCCGAGTCAAAGTGGCCTCCTATACTTCCGCAACTGTGGCCATTCTATGGTGCCACTATCGGTGTCAGGCTCTGCGCATGCCCGCACCACTGTCCTCCACCACGCGCAGCACGCTCACCCGCAAGAAGAACCGGGCCGCACTCGACCGCGCGGACCTCCACGGCGTTCTCGACGAGGCGCTCATCTGCCACGTTGGCCTCGTCCTGAACGGATCTCCCGTGGTCCTTCCCACCGGCTACGGCCGGGACGGCGACACGCTCTATTTTCACGGTTCGACGGGCTCTGGAAACCTCCGAGCGGCCGCCGCACACGTCGACGTCTGTGTGACGGTGACGATTCTGGACGGAATCGTCTACGCCCGCTCACTGAACAACCACTCGATGAACTACCGCAGCGCGGTCGTCCACGGAAGGGCCAGAGCGGTCACCGAGGCCGAGGAGAAGCTGCACGGCCTGCGGACCATCACCGATCACCTCACGCCGGGATCGTGGGAACACGCGCGCGAAGTGAACTCGAAAGAGCTCGCCGCGGTGGCCGTGCTGACGCTCGATCTCACCGAGGCGTCGGTGAAAATCCGGTCCGGCGATCCCTCCGACGAGCCCGAGGATCTGGCCGAGGGCACCGCGTGGGCCGGCGTCCTGCCGCTGCGCACGAGCTTCGGCGAGCCGACTCCGGCCCCCTACGTGCCGGGCGAGACCCCGATTCCGGACCACGTCGTCGCGCGCACGCATCCCTGACGGGTCACGCCGAAGGCAGCGAGCGCGGCGAGCACCGAGCCGAACAACGCGGTCCCGGAGCACACGCCGGAGACGAGTCCGACGACGCCGAGGTCCGCACCCGCCGCCGCGAGCACGGCTCCCGCGGCACCGAACACGACGAGCACCGCGCCCAACGGCACGAACAGCGCGAGCCGCCACACCTTGGCCAGCGCCACGAAATGGACGCCCACCACGAAGGCGATCCACGGCACGACGAACTCGGGACGGTCGAACACCGCGTTCAGCACGACGATCCCGCCGAACAACGCGAGCCCCTCGGCACCGGCGACCGCCCAGTACCTCCGCACGGCGAGCCCGGAGTCCCCGGCGGGAGTGTCCACGGGCCCGCGCGCGACCCGCAGCACCGCGACGGCGAGGACGAACGCGACCACGCCGCCCGCGATCCGGATGCCCAGCGCGACACCGGCGGGCAGCTCGCCCACGGTGGCCACGACGAAAACCAGGCCGAACCCGATCGCGATCAGCGAACCGATCGCCGTTCCCACGGGCCTGGTTCCCGTGGCTCCCGCGGCCACCACCACGACCCCTTGCGCGCTGTCGTGAGGTTGGTGAGCGAGGTCAAACCCGCACGGGGCCGGTCAGCGGGTCGAGGTGGTGCGGGCGCAGCGTGCGGCCGCCCTCGCGGTAGACGTGCACGCTCACGGCGGGATCCGGTCCGTCGTTGCGCACCTCGTGCACGTAGCCGGGACCGAAGACGCGCGACTGTCCCGCCGACGGCGTGTGCAGCTCGGTCAGCACGCGGCCACCGGGAGCCCTGCGCGTGACGGTCTCGGTGAGGGTTCCGCTGACGATGGTGAAGGCGCCGGTCGACTCGCCGTGGTCGTGCAGACCGGTGTGCTGGCCGGGAAGCCAGCTGAGCAGCCAGATCTCCTCGTCGGCTGTGCGCTCGAGCAACGCGGCGAAGCGCTCGTCGGGGTCGTAGCGCAGCACATTGCGCCAGCGGTCGCGATCGGCCGCGTACTCGAGCGCGGTGCGGACGGGGTGGCGCAGCACCGGGTTGGGCGCGGCAGCGGAGGCAATGGTGTTCTCGGGAACAGCGAACATGGGGGTGACAGGTCCTTGCTGGCAGAGCTGGGGCGAAATGGCTGAAGTCGAGAGATCCGGGACTAGTCGGTCACCGGCGACAACAACAAGGACACGGCGCGCAGACGACGGCGCGGAGACCGGAAAGGCCCCACGCTCCGTACCCAGCTCGCGCCGACATGCCGCACAGCAAACCAGCGCCGACACAGCGCGTCAAACCGATTCCAGCCCGTGGGCGCCCTTTACGACCACTCGTGTTTCTGCTGCCTGCCCAGCAGCTCCGCGCCCACGCGCACCGGGTCCATCCCCTCGTGGCACACGCGGTACATCGCCTCGGTGATGGGCATGTCCACCCCGACGCCGCGGGCGAGCTCACGGATCGACTGGCATGACATGACTCCCTCGGCCACCTGCCCGCCGACGGCTTCCTGCGCCTGCGCGGTCGTCTCGCCGCGCCCGATGCGCTCGCCGAAGGTCCGGTTGCGCGACAACGGCGACGCGCACGTGGCGACCAGATCGCCCACGCCCGCCAGCCCGGCGAACGTGAGCGGGTCCGCGCCGAGCTTCGCGCCGAGCCTGGCCGTCTCCGCGAGCCCGCGGGTGATGAGCGTCGCCATCGTGTTGGCCCCGAAACCGAGCCCGGAGGCGATGCCGCAGCTGAGCGCGATCACGTTCTTGCACGCGCCGCCGAGCTCGCACCCCACGACATCGGTGTTGGTGTAGGGCCGGAAGTAGCTGTTGAAGCTCGCCTGCTGGATCGCCACCGCGCGGTCGTGGTCCGCGCTCGCGAGCACCGCCGCGGCGGGCTGGCGCTGCGCGATCTCCTTGGCGAGGTTGGGTCCCGACACCACGACGACGTCGCCGGAGGGCACCTCCGCGATCTCGCTGATGACCTCGCTCATCCGCTTGAGCGAACCGAGTTCGACGCCCTTGGCGAGACTCACCAGGATCGCCTCGCGCGGCAGCAGCTCGCGCCAGCCGGTGAGGTTCGCGCGCAGGCTCTGGCTCGGCACGGCGAGCACCACGGCCTCCGCGCCCGCGAGCGCCTCAGCGGGATCGGACGTGGCGGTGAGCCGCGAGGGCAGCTCGACGCCGGGCAGGTAGCGGCTGTTGGTGTGGCCGTCCCGGATCTCGGCCGCGACCTCGGCGCGGCGCGCCCACATCGTGACGTCGCGGCCCGCGTCGGCGAGCACCTTGGCGAACGTGGTGCCCCACGAACCCGCGCCGAGCACCGTGACCGACTGCACAGTGACGCCGGTCATGTCAGCCACGGTCCTCCGCGTCGCTCTTGGCGGGCGGCTCTTCGCCCCTGACGTCGACGAGCAGCTTCAGCACCTCGGCCATGAGCAGGTCGGTGACCTCGCGCAGCACGGCCGGCGTGGGTTCGAGGTCGCGGTACTTCGCCAGCTCCACCGGCTCGCCGACGGAGTGGACCACCGTCTTGCGCGGCAGGGGACGGAACTTCTTGGTGTAGCCGTTCCAGATCTTCTGCGTGCCCCAGCGCGCCACGGGCACCACCGGCACGTCGTTCTGCAGCGCCAGCCTGGCCACGCCGGTGTAGGAACGCTTGGGCCAGCCCTCGGGGTCCTTGGTGATCGTCCCCTCTGGATAGATGAGGACGAGCTTGCCGTTCTGCAGTGTCTCGTGCGCGGCCTTGAGGCTATCGCCCGCGCTGGAGCTGCCGCGGTAGACGGGAATGCCGCCCGAGCCGCCGAGGATCTTGCCGAAGACCGGGATCCGGAAGAGGCTCTCCTTGGCCATGAACCGGGGCACCCGCTTGTTGCGGTGCACGAACACCGCGTCCACGGCGGGGTCGAGGTGCGAGACGTGGTTCATGACGAGCAGTACGGGTCCGTCCTTCGGGATCCGCTCGGCGCCGTGGTAGACGCTCCTGCTCATCCAGGTCAACGGATAGAACAGCACCGCGGCCGCCCCGACCCAGAAGCCACCCTTCTCCCGATCAGCCAAGACTCCTCCTCAACCTGTTGCACGAGCTCAGCCGATCCTCCCACAGGCACGTCACGGCCTGGATGGGTAAAGATGGGGGCGTGGCCACAGACCTCATCGTGCCGATGAAGCCGCCCCGCGCAGGCAAGTCGCGGCTGCGGGGCGCACTCGGCTACCCGGCGGACACGGACCGCCACGCGGCGCTCGTGCTCGCGCTCGCCTCGGACACGGTGCGGGCCGCGACGGCGGCCTCCGGAATCCGCAGGCTCCTCGTCGTCGGCACCGACCCGGAGGCGCTGGCCGCGTTGCGCGAGCTCGGCGCCGAGGTGACGGGCGAGCACGGCCAGAACGGCGAGCACGGCCTCAACGGCGCGCTGCGCACCGGCGAGCGATTGCTCCGGTCGGCCGATCCCGGTGCCGTCGTCGGCGCGTTGCAGGCCGACCTGCCCGCGCTGCGCTCCGCCGACCTCGCGGCCGCGCTCACGGAGGCGGGTGAGCGCAGGTCGTTCACCGCCGACCGTCACGGCACGGGCACGACGCTGCTCCTGTCCGGGCGCGGGGAACCACTCGCGCCCCGCTTCGGCGAGGGCTCCGCGGACGCGCACTCCACCTCCGGCGCCGTCGCGCTCGAGCTCGCCGCGCCGTCGCTGCGCAGCGACGTCGACACCGCGGACGACCTCGAACACGCCCGACTGCTGGGTCTCGGTCCCAGCACCACGGCGCTGCTCGAAAGCACATGCGTGCCGCACTGAGTGTCGTGCGGGCCGTGCTCGATTTGATCTGCGCAACCGCCCGCTTCGTGGGGAACAATGCAAGGGTGAGCAACGACGAGAGCATCTCCCCAGCCGGTGGGTCGCCGGACGGGCAGCGGGTCCGTGCAGCCACCCAGCCCCCTCCCTCCCCCGCCGTCCCCGACCACGGGCCCGCCATCGTGACGGGCGCCGTGCCCTCGGCCCCACCCGCGGCCACGGGCGCTCAGGAGCTCGTCGACTCGTTGCCCGACGACCGGTACTTCAACCGGGAGCTCTCCTGGCAGGACTTCAACGCGAGGGTGCTCGCACTGGCCGAGGACGAGTCCCAGCCGCTGCTCGAGCGCGCCAAGTTCCTGGCCATCTTCGCGTCCAATTTGGATGAGTTCTACATGGTGCGGGTCGCGGGCCTGAAGCGCAGGGACGAGACGGGCCTGTCCGTGCGCAGCGCCGACGGCCTCACCCCGCGCGAGCAGTTGTCCTACATCGCCAAGCGCAACCAGGATCTCGTGGAGCGGCACACCGAGGCGTTCGAGGAGCACGTCCGGCCCGCGCTCTCGGCCAAGGACATCCGCATCGTCCGGTGGTCCGATTTGGAGGGGACCGACCGGGAGCGGCTCTCCCGGTACTTCACCGATCAGATCTTCCCGGTGCTCACACCGCTCGCCGTCGACCCGGCCCACCCCTTCCCCTACATCTCGGGGCTCTCGCTCAACCTGGCCGTGACCGTGCGCGACCCGGAGGGCGGCACGGAACGCTTCGCCCGCGTGAAGGTGCCGAACAACGTGCCCCGGCTCGTGCGCATCGAACGCCAGCGCGACAGCGCCGCGGCGACCTTCCTTCCGCTGGAGGAACTGATCTCCGCCCACCTCGGGGAACTGTTCAGCGGTATGGAGGTCACCGAGCACCACGTGTTCAGGGTCACGCGCAACGCGGACTTCGAGGTGGAGGAGGACCGCGACGAGGACCTCCTGCAGGCGCTCGAACGCGAACTGGCGCAACGCCGCTTCGGCCCGCCGGTGCGGCTCGAGGTCGCCCAGGACATGAGCGAGCACATGCTCGAGCTGCTCCTGCGGGAGCTCGAGGTCGACCCGCGCGACGTCGTGGAGGTGCCGGGGCTGCTCGACCTCAGCTGCCTGCACCAGCTCTCCGGCGTCGACCGCAAGGAGCTCAAGGACCGTCCGTTCGTCCCGGCGACACATCCGGCCTTCGGTGAACGCGAGACGCCCAAGAGCGTGTTCGCGACCCTGCGCGAGGGCGACGTGCTGGTGCACCACCCGTACGACTCGTTCTCGACGAGCGTGCAGCGGTTCATCGAGCAGGCTGCCGCCGACGAGAAGGTGCTGGCGATCAAGCAGACGCTGTACCGCACCTCCGGCGACTCCCCCATCGTCGACGCGCTCATCGACGCGGCGGAGGCCGGCAAGCAGGTCGTGGCGCTCGTGGAGATCAAGGCGCGCTTCGACGAACAGGCCAACATCACGTGGGCGCGCACACTGGAACGCGCGGGCGTGCACGTGGTCTACGGCCTCGTGGGTCTGAAGACGCACTGCAAGGTGTCGCTCGTGGTGCGCCAGGAGGGCTCCACCATCCGCCGCTACTGCCACATCGGCACCGGCAACTACAACCCGAAGACCGCGCGGCTGTACGAGGACATGGGACTGCTCACGGCCGACCCCGCGATCGGGGCGGACCTCACGGACCTGTTCAACGTTCTCACCGGATATTCGCGGCAGGCGACCTACCGCAACATCCTCACCTCGCCCAACGGCATCCGGCGCGGCATCCTCGACTGCATCGCGACCGAGATCGAGCTGGCCGCCTCGGGCGCGCCCGCGGGAGTGCGCATCAAGTGCAACTCCCTGGTCGACGAACAGGTCATCGACGGGCTGTACCGGGCGTCGCAGGCAGGCGTGGCCGTGGACATCGTGGTGCGTGGCATCTGCGCGCTGAAGCCGGGTGTGCCGGGGCTGAGCGACAACATCCGCGTGCGCTCGATTCTCGGCCGGTTCCTCGAGCACTCGCGGATCTTCCACTTCACGGGAGCCGACGCCTACTGGATCGGCAGCGCGGACATGATGCACCGCAACCTCGACCGCAGGATCGAGGCGCTGGTGCAGGTGCAGGATCCGAAGCTGACCGGACAACTGGACGACGTGTTCGACTCGGCGCTGGATCCGCTGACGCGCTGCTGGGTGCTCAGCTCCACCGGCGAGTGGATGCCGTCCCCTGCCGACTCGTCCCAGGTTCGCGACCACCAGGTCGAGTTGCTGCGCAGGCACGGAGCCAACGGGTGAACGCTGCGGACCAGCAGACCGTCAGGGCCGCCGGAGCCGTGTTGTGGCGGCTCCGGCGATCCGGCGAGATCGAGATCGCCGTAGTGCACCGGCCCCGCTATGACGACTGGTCACTGCCGAAGGGAAAACTCGACCACGACGAGACGGCACCGGTCGCGGCCGTGAGGGAACTGGCCGAGGAAACGGGGTTCACAGCCGTTCTCGGACGTTTCCTGAAAAGGACCGAATACGACGTCGCCAAGGGTCCGAAAACGGTCGACTACTACGCCGCCAGTGCCGGTGAAGGACGATTCACCCCGAACGAGGAAGTCGACGAACTGCGCTGGCTGACGCCCGCCGAGGCCGAATCGCTGCTGAGCTACGGCAGCGACAGGCGGGTGTTACGGGAGTTCACGACGCTGCCCGCCGGTCTGACGACGCTGCTGCTCGTCCGCCACGGCAAGGCAGGCAAGCGGGAGGAATGGACGGGCGACGACGATCTGCGGCCGCTCTCGGAGGCGGGACTGCGCCAGGCCGACGCGTTGCGCGTGCTGCTGCGGACGTTCGGACCGGACCGCGTCTACTCGGCTCCTCGGCTGCGGTGTGTCCAGACGGTGCAGGGAGTCGCCGAGGAGCTGGGCTCCGAGATCGCGCACGAGTCCCTGCTGTCCGAGCAGACGTACTGGCAGGACCCGATGGCGGCGTGGGACCGGTTGCTCGGAATCGTCGCCGAGGGCGGCACAGCGGTGGTGTGCAGCCAGGGCGGTGTCATTCCCGACGCGGTCAGCGCGCTCGCCGAACACGGCGGAGTCGACCTGCCCGGCACGAAGGCCGATGGCGTCGCGAGCAAGAAGGGTTCGGTGTGGTTGCTGTCGTTCGCGCCCGGCGAGCAGGGACCGCGACTGGTGGCGGCGACGTACCTGCCGAGCCCGATGCCCGCGCCGGAGCCCGCGAAGCACTGAGCGCGGCCGGAGGAATCCGGGACTGAGTACCGAACGCGGCAGGGCCCCGCGCCGAGTTGGCGCGGGGCCCTGCCGAGAAGTGTCGCCGGAATGAACCGGCACAGCCCGGTACGGACTTACTTCTTCTTCTTGGCGGCAGCGGTGGTCCGCTTCGCCGTGGTCTTCGGAGCCGCCTTGGTGGTGGCCTTCGCCGTGGTCTTGGCGGGGGCCTTCTTCGCCGTGGTCTTCGCGGCGGTGGCCTTGGCGGTGGTCGCCTTGGCCGTGGTCTTGGCGGCAGTCTTCGCGGCGGTCTTCGGAGCAGCCTTGGTGGCGGTGCTCTTCGCGGCCGTCCGCGTGGAGGTGGCCTTGGTCGCCGTGCGGGTCGCGGTGCTGCGAGCCGTCGTGGCGCGCGTGCGCGTGGTGGTGCTGCGCGTCGCGGTCGGCCTGCTGGCGGCCGCACGGGTGGTGGTGCCAGTGCTCCGCGACGTGGAAGCCGTCGCGCGCTTCGGCGTGGTGGCCTTCGGCAGCTTCTTAGCGCCGCTCACCACGTCCTTGAAGGTCGTACCGGCGCGGAAGGCCGGAACGTTGGTCTTCTTGACGCGCACGGTCTCGCCGGTGCGCGGGTTCCTGGCGGTACGGGCAGCCCTGGCGCGCTTCTCGAACACACCGAAGCCGGTGATGTTCACCTTCTCGCCCTTGTTGACCGTACGGATGATGATGTCGACGAGGTTGTCGACAGCCTGCGAAGCGACCTTCTTGTCGCCCAGACGCTCGGAGAGCGCCTCGATCAGTTGGGCCTTGTTGGCCATTCCAGTCCTCCAAGAAGAACTACTTGTTACCCGGCCACACCGGCCGTCATGCGCACACGGTATTACCAACGCAGCACAAATTCCAAACGGCACGCGGATTTTTTCCTTATCGGGTGCGCTGTTACGCCCCCGCGAAGCCCCTTCCGGGGCCCTTCCGGAGCCGTTCGGCGTGGTTTCGCCGGCCGGTGGCCGAGCGCGGATTCCCTTTCTGAGCAGGGAATCCGTGTCTCAGGAAGCCGCTAGAGGGGTGGTCACGGGCTTCCAGGAAGGCCGTTGCCCCTCGAACGAGGCGATCTCGTCGGCGTGTCGAAGGGTGAGAGCGATGTCATCGAGTCCCTCGAGCAGCCGCCAGCGCGTGTAGTCGTCGATCTGGAAGGTCGCGACGAAGTCCTTGGCCCGTACTGTCTTCTCCGCGAGGTCCACCGTGACCTCCGTGCCGGGCTCGTTTTCGAGCAGCTTCCACAGCAGTTCCACATCCGCCTGCTCGCACTGGGCGGCCACGAGACCCTGCTTGCCGGCGTTGCCGCGGAAGATGTCGGCGAACCGGGCGGAGATGACCACCCGGAAGCCGTAGTCCATCAGTGCCCAGACGGCGTGCTCGCGCGAGGATCCGGTGCCGAAGTCGGGGCCCGCGACGAGGACGCTGCCCCGGTTGAACGGCTCCTGGTTGAGCACGAACTGCTCGTCGCCGCGCCAGGCGGCGAACAGCCCGTCCTCGAAGCCCGTCCGGCTCACGCGCTTGAGGTAGACGGCCGGGATGATCTGGTCAGTGTCCACGTTGGACCTGCGCAAAGGCACCCCGACGCCGGTGTGCTTGGTGAACGGCTCCATGGTTCGGTGACTCCCTGGCTGAGGTCTAGTTCAGGTCTTCCGGCGAGGACAGCGTGCCCCGGACGGCGGTTGCGGCGGCCACGAGCGGCGACACCAGATGGGTCCGGCCGCCCTTGCCCTGCCTTCCCTCGAAGTTGCGGTTCGACGTGGAGGCGCTACGCTCCCCCGGCTGCAACTGGTCCGGGTTCATGCCGAGGCACATCGAGCAGCCCGCCTGACGCCACTCGGCACCGGCGGAGGTGAAGATCCGGTCAAGTCCCTCGTCCTCGGCGGCCTTGCGGACGCGCATCGAACCAGGGACCACGAGCATCCGCACCCCTTCGGAGACGGTGCGACCCTGGAGCACGCCCGCGGCGGCCCTCAGGTCCTCGATCCGGCCGTTGGTGCAGGAGCCGAGGAAGACGGTGTCCACCGCGATCTCGCGCAGCGGAGTGCCCGGCTGAAGATCCATATAGGACAGGGCCTTTTCGGCGGCGAAACGCTCGTTTTCGTCCGGGATGGCCGTCGGATCGGGCACGGCGGCCCCCAACGGGAGACCCTGGCCGGGGTTGGTGCCCCAGGTGACGAAGGGGGTCAGTTCGTTCGCATCCAGGTGAACCTCGGCGTCGAAGACGGCGTCGTCGTCGGTGCGCAGCTCGCGCCAGTCGGCCACCGCGGCGTCCCAGTCGGCGCCCTGCGGCGCGTGCGGACGGCCCTCGAGGTAGGCGAAGGTGGTCTCGTCGGGGGCGATCATGCCTGCGCGGGCACCCGCCTCGATCGACATGTTGCAGATGGTCATCCTGGCTTCCATGGACAGCGACTCGATCGCGCTGCCCCGGTACTCCAGGACGTAGCCCTGCCCACCGCCGGTGCCGATCTTGGCGATGACGGCGAGGATGATGTCCTTCGCCGTGACGGACTCTCCGACCGTGCCCTCGATGTTGATCGCCATCGTCTTGAACGGGCGCAGCGGCAGTGTCTGCGTGGCGAGCACGTGCTCCACCTCGGAGGTGCCGATGCCGAACGCCATCGCGCCGAACGCGCCGTGTGTGGAGGTGTGGCTGTCGCCGCACACCACGGTCGTTCCCGGCTGCGTCAGACCGAGCTGGGGGCCGATGACGTGGACGATGCCCTGCTCGGCATCGCCCATGGGATGCAGGCGGACGCCGAACTCCTTGCAGTTGCGGCGAAGCGTGTCGACCTGGGTTCGGGAGACCGGGTCAGCGATCGGAAGATCGATGTCGACAGTGGGGACGTTGTGGTCCTCGGTCGCGATCGTGAGATCGGGCCTGCGTACTTGGCGGCCTGCCAACCGCAGGCCATCGAACGCCTGCGGGCTGGTGACCTCGTGCACGAGGTGCAGGTCGATGTAGAGCAGGTCGGGCTCGGCGCCTTCCCCGCGCCTAACGGTGTGCGCGTCCCACACCTTCTCCGCCAGGGTGCGGCCCCGTTCGTCTGCCATCAGGGCTCCTCCATGAATGAGCGTTTTCGGGCGAGAGCGGGAGAGTCGCTCCCGGATTCTGGACTTCCCAAACTTCGAGATTATAGTATCGCCTTGTGGGACAGCATAACCCTGAAAACCAGCAAAGCGGTATCGGCGTCCTCGACAAGGCCGTCGCCGTACTGCACGCCGTCGCCGAAGATCCGTGCGGACTGGCGGAACTGTGCACTCGCACGGGATTGCCGCGCGCCACAGCGCACCGGCTCGCCGTGGGCCTCGAGACGCACCGCCTGTTGCGCCGGGGACCTGACGGTCGCTGGCGCCCCGGCACGGCGCTCGCGGAGCTCGCCGGCGGCACCACGGATCCCTTGCTGGACGCGGCCAGCGTGATCCTTCCGAAGCTGCGCGACATCACGGGCGAGAGCGTGCAGCTCTACCGTCGCGACGGGGTGCAGCGCATCTGTGTCGCCACCGCGGAACCGCCGAGCGGCCTGCGCGACACCGTGCCGATCGGCCAGCGTCTGCCGATGACGGCGGGTTCCGGCGCCAAGGTGTTAGCCGCGTGGGCGGATTCGCACACGCAGCGCTCGATCCTCGCCGAGGCGGTCTATGGAGAGCGCACACTGCTGGAAGTGCGGCGCAGGGGCTGGGCGCAGAGCGTCGCCGAACGCGAGCCGGGAGTGGCGAGCGTGTCGGCACCGGTACGCGACTCCTCCGGTTCGGTCGTCGCGGCCGTGTCGGTGTCGGGACCGGTGGAACGCATCGGCCGCAAGCCGGGCGCGCGCTGGGCGGCCGATCTGCTCGCCGCCGCCGACGCGCTCCAGGAACGCCTGTAGGCCAACAACACCTGTCGGCCAATGGAGCCGTCGTGGGTCAGGAGAGACGCACGGGGTTCACGATGCCGGCGGTGACAGACGCCGGTGGGACCGCGGCCGGCCTGGTGTAGTCCACCCGCGATTGGTCCGGCATCGCCGCACGGCCGGAGCCGATGCCCGCGTTCGCGATGTCGAGCCGACGGTCGTCCCGCGCTTGTGGACGGTCGACACGTGGGACGTCCTCGGTCCCCGTCGGCACCGGCCGTGGTCCTCCAGGGCCGGAGAGCGTGGCCGACCGGTCGCGGGCGGTTCCCGTGGACGCGCACGGTCGGCCGGTGCGCGTGGTATCGGACGATCGCAGCGTTCGGCCTCGGTCGCGGCGCTGACGGACACGGTCTCGTCGTCTGCCGGATGCGAGTACGCGGAGCACGATGCCGCCGCCCAGCACCAGGCGTCAGGGTCGAGGTGGTCGCATCCGAGTACATCGCGGAGACCGTCGAGGGAATCCACTTCGCGCCGTGCTTCGGCCCAGGCGCGCCTGCACCCGCTGAGGCCGGCAACCGGACATACGGCAAAGGCCCCTGTCTGCGATGTCCGCAAACAGGGGCCTTTGCCCGTTACGTACCCCCGATGGGATTCGAACCCACGCTACCGGCGTGAGAGGCCGGCGTCCTAGGCCGCTAGACGACGGGGGCTAGGAGGTGTTGCTTCCTTGTTGCTGGAGAGAAACTTACCAGACCGGTTTTTTCCCTCTGCAGCTGGGGTACCAGGACTCGAACCTAGACTAACTGAACCAGAATCAGTCGTGCTGCCGATTACACCATACCCCAACGAGGTGCCTCGCCTGAGCGCGCTCCAGCTCAGCACCACTGGAGAGAAATACTAGACCACGCCGGAAACAGCGCCTCCACCGGCCCCGCCCCTCACCGTTGAGCGGGCACTCCCACGCGGACGAACTCCGAGACCAGCAGCTCAGGGAGCTCGGTGAGGCTCGAGATGACGTGGACGCCCGGCGGCACGTCCTCGGCGGACTCCGTCCGGTCGAGCCAGACCCCACCGAGCCCGGCGTCGCGGGCGCCGATCGCGTCGGTCCGTAACTTGTCGCCGATGTGCACGGCCTCGGATGGTTCGCAGTCGAGCTTGAAGCAGACTGAGTGGAACATCACCTGATCGGGTTTGGCGACGCCCATCTCGCCCGCGATCGCCACGTAGTCGAAGAACCTCGCGAGGCCGAGGCCGGCCAGTTTGTCGCGCTGGTGGTCGCCGGAGGCGTTGGTCACAGCGGCGACGCGCACGCCCGCGGCGACCAACCACTCCAGGCACGGCAGCACGTCGTCGAAGAGCCGCCACGACTCGCGCAGCAGTTCTTTGCGCCGTGTCTCGAGTTCCGCGGCCTCGGCGAGACCGACGTTGGTTCCCCGCTCGGCCAGGAACGCCTGGGTGCGCCTCGCGTGCATCTCGGCGTAGTCGAGCTCACCCGACACCACCTTGGCGACGTAGGCGTCGGTGACCAGTTCCCAGTGGTGCCACGCGTCGGCGCTGCCGATGAGAGCCTCCAACGATCTTCGGCCCGCAGCCGTGAAATCGATCAGAGTGTCATCGATGTCAAGGCATACGAGCCGAAGTTCGGGAGGGACCCAGGGAGGCGCGTCGTCGTCGCGATCGGAACCGGTTTGCGGTGCTGTCGGGGAGCCAAGCGCAAAAGCCACCCGCCGAGGCTAGGGCACTTTTTCCGTCACCGACTCGGCTGACGAGGTGATAAACCTCGGTCTGTTTCGGTCCAGGAGTTCTACGCTCGGTCGCGGTCGAGAGCCCGGCGCAACCGGCCGAGTGACACCTCGCGCCCCAGAAGCTCCATCGATTCGTACAGCGGCGGTGACACGGTGCGTCCGGTGATCGCCACGCGCACGGGCGCGAACGCCTTGCGGGGCTTGAGCCCGAGGCCTTCCACGAGCGCGTCCTTGAGCGCCTGCTCGATGTCCCCGGATTCCCACGACGACAACGCTTCGAGCGCGTCGAGGGAGGCCCGCAACACCGGCTCCGAGTCGGGGCCGAGCGCCTTGGTGGCCGCGTTCTCCTCGGGCGCGAAGGCCTCCTCGGAGATGAACAGGAACCGCAACAGGTCGGCGGCCTCGGAGAGCACGATCACGCGCTCCTGCACCAGCGGGGCGATCACGCGCAGCCGCTCGACCTGCTCAGCGGTGGGCTCGGCCGGGAGCACTTCCGCGGAGACGAGGTACGGCAGCGTCCGCTCGACGAAGTCGTCCAGCGCGAGCGCGCGGACGTGCGTGCCGTTGATGGCCTCGGCCTTCTTGACGTCGAAGCGCGCCGGGTTGGCGCTGACCTTCGTGATCTCGAAGGCCTCCACCAGCTCGTCGACGCTGAAGATGTCGTGGTCGTCGGCGATGGACCAGCCGAGCAGGGCGAGGTAGTTGAGCAGGCCCTCCCTGATGAACCCGCGGTCGCGGTAGTTGAACAGGTTGGACGAGGGGTCTCGTTTGGACAGTTTCTTGTTGCCCTCGCCCATCACGTAGGGCAGGTGACCGAACCGCGGCGTGAACTCGGCGACACCGATCCGCTGCAGCGCGTGGTAGAGCGCGATCTGACGGGGCGTCGACGGCAGCAGGTCCTCGCCGCGCAGCACGTGCGAGATGCGCATGAGCGCGTCGTCGACCGGGTTGGTCAGCGTGTAGAGCGGCTGGCCGTTGGCGCGCACGAGCACCGGGTCGGGCACGGTGCCCGCCTTGAACGAGATCTCACCGCGCACGAGGTCATCCCATGTCAGGTCCTCGGCGGGCATCCGCAGGCGCAGCACGGGGGCACGGCCCTCGGCGCGGAACGCGGCCTTCTGCTCGTCGGTGAGGTCGCGGTCGAAGTTGTCGTAGCCGAGCTTCGGGTCCTGCCCGGCATCCCGGCGCCGCTGCTCGACCTCGTCGTTGGTGGAGAACGCCTCGTACAGCTCCCCCGCCTCGAGCAGCCGCCTGGCGACGTCGGCGTAGATGTCACCGCGCTCGCTCTGCCGGTAGGGGCCGTAGTCGCCGCCGACCTCGGGACCCTCGTCCCAGTCGAGACCGAGCCAGCGCAGCGCGTCGAGCAGCGCGTCGTAGGACTCCTCGGAGTCGCGCGCGGCGTCGGTGTCCTCGATGCGGAAGACGAGCTTGCCACCGTGATGGCGGGCGAAGGCCCAGTTGAACAACGCCGTGCGGATCAACCCGACGTGCGGGGTCCCGGTGGGCGAAGGACAGAAGCGGGCGCGGACGGCGATGTTCTCAGTCATAACCCGGCCAGCGTATCGCTCTTGACGTGCGGGGCGGCCCGGTACATGGTGGATTTATTCAACGGCAGATGAATAAGGGGGATCCGATGAGCGAGCGGACGACGTGCGTCGTGGTGGGCGGCGGTCCCGCCGGAATGGTGCTGGGGCTCCTGCTGGCCAGGGCCGGTGTCGAGGTGACGGTGCTGGAGAAGCACGGCGACTTCCTGCGCGACTTCCGCGGAGACACGGTGCATCCCTCGACACTGCGGCTGCTCGACGAGCTCGGCCTCGGCGAACGCTTCGCGACGCTGCCGCAGAGCCGGATGGAGAAAATCGTCGTCCCGATCGGCGACGACGACGAGGTCACGATCGGCGACCTGCGCAGGCTGCGCACGCCGCACCCCTACATCGCCATCGCCCCGCAGTGGGACCTGCTCAACCTGCTCGCCGAGGCCGCAGCCGAGGAACCGACCTTCCGCCTGCGGATGCGCGCGGAGGTGACCGGACTGATCCGTGAGGACGGGGCCGTGCGGGGTGTGCGCTACCGCGGCGACGACGGCGAGACGGAGCTGCGCGCCGACCTCACGGTGGCCGCGGACGGGCGCTGGTCGATCGCCCGCCGCGACGCGGACCTGGCGCCGAAGGAGATCCCGGTGCCCATCGACGTGTGGTGGTTCCGGCTCGGACGCAAGTCCGGCGAGACCGAGAACACGCTGACACCGCGGATGCGCGGCGGGCGCATGGCGATCGTCGTCCCGCGCGAGGGCTACTACCAGCTCGCGTACGTGGCGAAAAAGGGAATCGACGCCCAGCTGCGCGAAGCCGGCATCGAGCACTTCCGCGAGGAGGTCGCCGCCGTGCTGCCGATGTTCGCCGACCGGGTCGGCGAGCTG
This sequence comes from Prauserella cavernicola, assembly GCF_016595675.1. Taxonomy (GTDB): domain Bacteria; phylum Actinomycetota; class Actinomycetes; order Mycobacteriales; family Pseudonocardiaceae; genus Prauserella_A; species Prauserella_A cavernicola. The sequence continues at coordinate 193,977 of NZ_JAENJH010000005.1, forward strand.
GAGTCGATGGAGCAGGTCAAGCACCTCGACGTGCGGCTCAACCTGCTGCGCCGCTGGCACGTCGACGGCCTGCTGTGCATCGGCGACGCCGCGCACGCGATGTCACCGATCGGCGGCGTCGGCGTGAACCTCGCCGTCCAGGACGCCGTGGCCGCGGCCACGCTGCTGGCGGATCCCCTGCGCCGTGGCCGGGTCTCCCCCGCCGGGCTCGCGAAGGTCCGCACGCGCAGGCTCGCACCGACGCTGCTGGTGCAGGCACTGCAACGGCTGCTGCACCGCACGGTCGCCGCACCGGTCGTCAACGGAAAGCGGCTCGGGCCGCCGAAGCCGATGGTGGCGCTGCTGCGGCGCGTGCCGCAGGCGTCGTTCATCCCCGCGTACCTGATCGGGATCGGCCTGCGCCCCGAGCGCGCGCCGGAGTTCGCTAGGCGTTCTGCACGGAGTTCGTGAGCGTGCCGATGCCCTCGACGGTGATCGACACCGACTGGCCGTCCGTGATCGGACCCACGCCCTCCGGGGTGCCGGTGAGGATCGTGTCGCCGGGCAGCAGTGTCATCACCGACGAGACGAACTCCACGAGCTCAGGGATCTTGTGCACCAGCTGCGACGTGCGGCCGTCCTGCTTGAGCTCGCCGTCCACCTCGGACTTCAGCGACAGGTCGGCGGGGTCGAGCGAGGTCTCGATCCACGGGCCGAGCGGGCAGAAGGTGTCGAACCCCTTGGCCCTGCCCCACTGACCGTCGGACTTCTGCAGGTCGCGCGCGCTGACGTCGTTGGCGATCGTGTAACCGAGGATCGCCTGGGCCGCCCGCGCCGCGGGCACGTTGCGCACCGGCTGGCCGATCACGACGGCCAGCTCGCCCTCGAAGTCCACACGAGACGACGCGGGCGGCAGCTTGATGGCCGCGTTGGGACCGATCACGCTCGTGGACGGCTTGAGGAACATCATCGGCTCGCCCGGCACCTCGTTGCCGAACTCCTGCGCGTGAGCCGCGTAGTTGCGGCCGATGGCGATGACCTTCGACGGCAGGATCGGGGCCAGCACCCGCACGTCGGCCAGCGGCCAGCGCTTGCCGGTGAAGCTGGGCTTGCCGAACGGGTGGTCGGCGATCTCCTGCACCGTCGCGTCGGCACCGTCGCCCTCGACGGACACGAACGCGACACCTTCGGGATGAGCTACTCGGGCTAGACGCACACCCCTCACCCTAGTCACTGACGCAGGCTCTTGTGTACCAAGGCGTCGCACAGGGCGAGCCAGCTCGCCTCGACGATGTTCTCGTGCACACCCACGGTGGTCCACTCGCGTTCGCCGTCGGTAGAGCCGACGAGCACGCGCGTCACCGCGTCGGTGCCCGCGTGGTCGGTCAGGATGCGCACCTTGTAGTCGGTCAGCTCCACGCTGTCCAACCAGGACAGGTGCGGCACGAGCGCCTCCCGCAGCGCGCCGTCGAGCGCGTTGACGGGCCCGTTGCCCTCGGCGGTCGCGATCACGCGTTCGCCGCCCACGTGCACCTTCACGGTGGCCTCCGCGATCACCTCGCCGTCGCCGCGGTGGTCCAGGACCACGCGGTAGGACTCGAGTGTGAACGGCGGCTCGCCGGGCGAGGTGTCGTCGGCCTCGGCGACCTCCCTGCGCAGCAACAGCTCCAGCGACGCGTCGGCGGCCTCGAACGACCAGCCGCCCGCCTCGAGCGTCTTCACCTTGCGCACCGCGCCTGCGAGCGCGCCGGGCCGGCCGGCAAGGTCCACCCCGAGCTCACGTCCCTTGAGCTCGAGACTCGCCTTGCCGGCCATCTCGGTGACCAGGACCCTCATGTCGTTGCCGACCGAAGCGGGATCGATGTGGTTGTACAACAACGGATCCACTTTGATCGCGCTCGCGTGCAGCCCCGCCTTGTGGGCGAAGGCCGAAGCCCCGACGTAAGCCTGGTGGGTGTCGGGGGCGATGTTCGCGATTTCGGCAAGGGCATGGGAGACGCGGGCCAACTCGGCCGCGCCCCCGGTGGGGAGCACGTCGAGGCCGAGCTTGGTCACCAGGTTTCCCGTCACGGCGAACAGATCGGCGTTGCCGGCCCGTTCGCCGTAACCGTTCGCGGTGCACTGCACATGGGTCGCGCCGGCCTGCACGGCGGCGACGCTGTTGGCCACCGCGCAGGACGTGTCGTCCTGGCAGTGGATGCCGAGCCGCAGGCCGGTGCGCTCGGCGACCTCGCGCACCGTCTCGGCGAGACCGAGCGGAAGTGCTCCGCCGTTGGTGTCGCACAGCACCACGACGTCGGCTCCTCCCCGGCCCGCGGCGTCGAGCACGCGCAGTGCCGCGTCGGGATCGTGGGCGTAGCCGTCGAAGAAGTGCTCCGCGTCGAGGAACACGCGCCGCCCCTCGCCGACGAGGAACGAGACGGTGTCCTCCACCATCGCGCACGCCTCGGCGACGTCCACGCGCAGCGCGCGTTCGATGTGGCGCAGGTCGGACTTGGCCACCAGCGTCACCACCGCTGCCCGGGAGTCCAGCAGTGCGCGCACCTGCGGGTCGTCGGCCGCGGCCACGCCCGCCCTGCGGGTGGAGCCGAACGCGACCAGCACGGCGTGCTCGAGCACCAGTTCACCGGCGGCGGCGCGCGCGAAGAACTCGGTGTCCTTGGGCAGTGCGCCCGGCCAGCCGCCCTCGATGAACCCCACGCCCAGCTCGTCCAGCAGGCGGGCGACGGCGAGCTTGTCCGCGACCGAGTACGAGATGCCCTCCCGCTGCGCGCCGTCGCGCAGGGTCGTGTCGTACAGGTGGAACTGGTCGCCGAGCGGGGTTCCGGCTGGTTCCGTGCGAGTCACGGGGTGCTCCTCGAAGCCGTCCTTGAGAACGTGAGAGTTGTCCTGACAAACAAAAAGACCCCCCGCGAATGCGAGAGGTCTGCGCGCCGGGTGCCTTGTCGGGGCACTACCCGGCGCGCTGGGCGATAATGATCACGAGAGACGTGTTCATGCCGCGCATCATGCCACAGCCCGGCGCCCTGTCCAACCCGTGAGCGCCCGGTCCCACCGTCCGGGCACACGCGAAAGGCCACCCCGCGAGGATCGCGGAGTGGCCTTCACAGCGGGTCGGACCCGGCGGTCAGCTCGCCTGGCGTGAGTTCGAGGACACCAGTGCGGCCAGCCGGTCGCCGATCGCCTGCGTGGTACCCGGCGAGGCCTGGTCGCGGGTGGCGAGGTCGAAGGCCACCGACGCCTCGATCCGCCGCGCCGCCTCCTTCTCACCGAGGTGGTCGAGCAGCAGCGACACCGACAGCACGGCGGCGGTCGGGTCGGCCAGGTTCTGGCCAGCGATGTCCGGAGCGCTGCCGTGCACCGGCTCGAACATGCTCGGGTTGCGCCGCGTGATGTCGAGGTTGCCGCTCGCGGCGAGCCCGATGCCACCGGTCACGGCGGCCACGAGGTCGGTGATGATGTCGCCGAACAGGTTGTCGGTCACCAGCACGTCGAACCGGCTCGGGTCGGTGACGAGGTGGATCGTCGCGGCGTCGACGTGCGAGTAGGCCACCGTCACGTCGGGGTGCTCGAGCGAGACCTCCTCGACGATGCGCGACCACAACGACCCGGCGTGCTCCAGCACGTTGGTCTTGTGCACGAGCGTCAGGTGCTTGCGTGGCCGCTCCTCGGCGCGGTTGAACGCGTCGGCGACCACGCGCCGGATGCCGAACGCCGTGTTGACGCTGACCTCCGTGGCGATCTCGTGCTCGGTGTCCTTGCGCAGCAGGCCACCATTGCCCGCGTACGGGCCCTCGGTGCCCTCGCGGACCACGACCATGTCGACGTCGCCGGGGTCGGCCAGCGGGCCGCGTACGCCCGGGTACAGCCGCCCTGGGCGGAGGTTGACGTGATGGTCGAGCTCGAAGCGCAGGCGCAGCAGCAGCCCCCGCTCGAGGATTCCGCTCGGCACGCTCGGGTCGCCCACGGCACCGAGCAGGATCGCGTCGTGTTGGCGGAGCTCGCCCAGGACGGACTCGGGGAGGAGCTCACCGGTCGCGTGCCAGCGGGTAGCGCCGAGGTCGTAGTTGGTCGTCTCGGCGTTCGGGATGACCTCGGCGAGAACCTTGAGCGCCTCGGCCACCACCTCTGGCCCGATCCCGTCACCGGGGATCACAGCGAGCCGCATCCACACACCTCCGTCAGTCGGGCCACCGGCGTCCCGGATTGCCCCATTCGCATCGAACTCCAGCGACGGCAGGTTACCGGCCGTCGACAATTGACCGAAGCAGTACCACCCTTACGCCGCAGTGCGCTGCAATGGTGCCACCCGATCGTGGCACGGTGCTACCCAAGATGATCATCGAGCGGTACAAGGGGCGCGGATCACGCGCCACACTCGGGAAGGCGTCTTTCCGCTTCGGCTTCCCCACCGCCCCTGGACGCACGGAACCCCCGGCACATCCACTGTGGACGCACCGGGGGTTCGGAAGCGATCGCCGACCGTCAGTCGAAGTGGATCGCGCGGATCATGCGCGAGTCCACCGCTGCGCCGATCGGGTCGAGCAGGTGCTGGTCGACGACACGGTCGACACGCAGCAGCATCACGGCGTCCGCCCGGTCCGTGGTCTGGCTGAGCTGCGCGGCCTCGATGTTGACGCCGGCCTCGCCGAGCAGCGTGCCCACGCGGCCCATGACACCGGGCCGGTCCGGGTAGTCGAGCAGCAGCATGTTGCCCTCGGCGCGGATGTCGAAGTGCCTGCCGTCGATCTCGATCAGCTTCTCGACCTCGTCCTTGCCGTTCACCGCGCCCGACACCGTGTGCACGGTGCCGTCGGCGTGCACCGCGCGGACGGTGAGCTGGCTGCGGTAGTTGGTGCTCTCCGGCTCCGTCGTGACGCTCACCTGCACGCCGAGCTCCTCGGCGAGCCGCGGCGCGTTGACGAAGGTGACCTGGCTCTCCACCACGCTCGAGAACACCCCGCGCAGCGCCGCGAGCTGCAGCACGCTGACGTCCTCGCCGGACAGCTCACCGCTGGCGACCACCGCGACCGACGACGGCGCCTTGGCGCTGAACGCCGAGAGCACCGTGCCGAGCTTCTGCGCGAGCGCGAGGTACGGGCGCACCTCGTCGGTGACCTTGCCACCCGCGACGTTCACCGCGTCCGGCACGAAGTCACCGCGCAGCGCGAGCTGCACCGAGCGGGCCACGTCGGTGCCCGCACGGTCCTGGGCCTCGGCCGTGGAGGCGCCGAGGTGCGGCGTCACGACGACGTTGGGCAGGCCGAACAGCGGGCTCTCCGTGGTGGGCTCGGTGGCGAACACGTCGACACCGGCACCGCCGACCTGACCGTCGCGAACGGCGTTCGCGAGCGCCTCCTCGTCCACGAGGCCACCCCTGGCCGCGTTGACGATGATCACGCCCTTCTTGGTCTTGGCGAGCGCCGCGGCGTCGATGAGGCCCTTGGTCTCCGGCGTCTTGGGCAGGTGGACCGAGATCGCGTCGGCACGCTCGAGCAGCTCGTCGAGCGAGACCAGCTCCACGCCCAGCTGCGCGGCGCGCGCGGCCGAGGTGTACGGGTCGTAGGCGATCAGATGCGTGTCGAAGGCCGCGAGCCGCTGCGCGAACAGCTGGCCGATCTTGCCGAAGCCCACCACACCGATGGTCTTGCCGTTGAGCTCGATGCCGCTGTAGGAGCTGCGCTTCCACGCACCGGCCTGCAGGCTCTGGTCGGCGGCGGGAACGCGGCGGGCGACCGCGAGCAGCAGCGCGACGGCGTGCTCGGCCGCGGAGACGATGTTGGAGGTCGGCGCGTTCACCACGAGCACACCGCGCTCGGTGGCGGACTTGACGTCGACGTTGTCCAGGCCGACCCCGGCGCGCGCCACGACCTTGAGCCTGCTGGAGGCGCTCAGTACCTCGGCGTCGACCTTGGTCGCGGAGCGGACGAGCAGCGCGTCGGCGCTCTTCACCGCGTCAAGCAGCGCGGGGCGGTCGGTGCCGTCCACGTGCCGGACCTCGACCTCGTCCCCGAAGACGCTCACCGCGGAGGGTGCGAGCTTCTCGGCGAGGAGAACGACGGGCTGGCTGGAATTGGTCACGGTGCGCCTTTCGTAGCTCGGTTCGGATTCGCAGACGCGCTCGGAGGGCACCGCGCTGTGCCCACAACGACCCGCAGTCTAGTCCCACGCGTTAACTTGGCCGCAATGCCTCCACAGCGCAAGATGCCCCGCGAGCGGGGGTTTCGTCCCCCGCGTCCGAGCTGTCCGCACGAAGGAAAGGCGCGGAAGTCAACACCGTTCACTCGCGCGGCCGAAAGCCGCCGGGCTACGCGGGACGGTCGAACTCGCCGTCGCGGACGCCTGCCAGAAATGCGTCCCATTCGGACGGTGTGAAGATCAGGACGACGCCGCCGGGGTCGGAAGTCTGACGCAAGGCGACGTAGGTGACACCGTCCGTGTGCGCGACGAAGGTGTACTCGACCGTCTCGCCCTCCGGCTGGACCCGGTGCCACACGGCCTCGCTCAGGTCCAGTTCCCCCCGCAGACCGTCCTTGTCGTCAACGGCGGGCGAGTGATTCGTGCTCATGGCCAGCCACGGTAAGCCACGACGAGAAAAGCCCCCAGTGCCACCTGGGACACGCGACGCGCGCCTCAGGAGGCCCTGGGGGCTGGTGAGAATCCTGGTGTCAGGCGGTCTCGGTGATCGGACGGTCCACCCAGGACATGAGGTCGCGGAGCTTCTTGCCGGTCTCCTCGATCGGGTGCTGCTCGCCCGATTCCTGCAGCTTGCGGAAGTTCGGGCGACCGGCCTCGTCCTCGCCGACCCACTCGCGGGCGAAGGTGCCGTCCTGGATCTCGGCCAGGATCGCCTTCATGTTCTCCTTGACCTCCGGCGTGATCACGCGGGGGCCGCGGGTGAGGTCGCCGTACTCCGCGGTGTCGGAGATGGAATACCTCATCCGGGCGATACCGCCCTCGTACATGAGGTCGACGATGAGCTTCAGCTCGTGCAGCACCTCGAAGTACGCGATCTCCGGCGCGTAGCCGGCCTCGGTGAGCACCTCGAAACCGGTCTGCACGAGCGCGGAGGCGCCACCGCAGAGCACCGACTGCTCACCGAACAGGTCGGTCTCGGTCTCCTCCTTGAACGTCGTCTTGATGACGCCGGCGCGCGCACCACCGATGGCGGCCGCGTACGAGAGCGCGAGGGCCTGGCCGTTGCCGCTCGGGTCCTGCTCCACCGCGATCAGGCAGGGCACGCCCTTGCCGTCGACGAACTGCCTGCGAACCAGGTGGCCGGGGCCCTTGGGCGCGACCATCGCGACGTCCACATTGGCCGGGGGCTTGATCAGCTCGTAGCGGATGTTGAAGCCGTGGCCGAAGAAGAGCGCGTCGCCGTCCTTGAGGTGCGGCTCGATGTCCTCGGTGTAGATCGTGCGCTGCTTGGTGTCCGGCGCCAGGATCATGATGACGTCGGCTTCCTTCGACGCCTCCGAGGGCGACAGGACGCGCAGGCCCTCCTCCTCGGCCTTGGCCCGCGACTTCGACCCCTCGGGCAGACCGATGCGGACGTCGACGCCGGAGTCGCGCAGGCTCAGCGCGTGCGCGTGGCCCTGGCTTCCGTAGCCGATGACGGCGACCTTGCGTCCCTGGATGATGCTGAGGTCGGCGTCGTCGTCGTAGAAGATTTCGACTGACATGAGGGGTGGTACTTCCTTTCGGATTTTCTAACTGCGAGTTGAGGTCGCGGTGACTAGCGAGTCGAGGTCGCGGTGATGGACCGGGCGCCGCGACCAACCGCGACCATGCCCGACTGCACGAGCTCACGCACGCCGTACGGTTCCAGCATGCGCAGCAGTGCGCTGATCTTGTCGTTGGTGCCGGTGGCCTCGATGGTGAGCGCCTCCGGCGAGACGTCGACGACCTTGGCACGGAACAGCTGCACGGTCTCGAGGACCTGGCTGCGCACCGTGGCGTCGGCCCTGACCTTCACGAGCAGCAGTTCCCGCTGCACCGCGACGGTCTTGTCGAGTTCCACGATCTTGATGACGTTGACGAGCTTGTTGAGCTGCTTGGTCACCTGCTCGAGCGGTAGCTCGTCGACGGCGACCACGATCGTCATGCGCGAGACCTCGGGATTCTCCGTGGGTCCCACGGCGAGGGACTCGATGTTGAAGCCCCTGCGGGAGAACAGGCCGGACACGCGGGCGAGGACGCCGGGAACGTTCTCGACCAGAACACTCAAGGTGTGGTTACTCATGGGCGTTTTGCTCCCTTCGTTCCTCAGTACGCGAAAACGCCCATGAGGCACAAGTGGGCTGTGCTGGATGGAGCGCTTCCTCCCTCCGGTCGTCAGCGCTCACTGGGACACCTCGTCGTCGTCGAACAGGGGCCGGATACCGCGCGCGGCCATGATCTCGTCGTTGCCGGTGCCCGCGGCGACCATGGGCCACACCTGGGCGTCCTTGCCGACGACGAAGTCGATCACCACGGGCCGGTCGTTGATCTCCATGGCCCGGCGGATCACGTCGTCGACCTCCTCCTTCGTCTCGCAGCGCAGGCCTGCACAGCCGAGCGCCTCGGCGAGGAGGGTGAAGTCGGGGATGCGGTGCTTGTGGGTGCCGAGGTCGGTGTTGGAGTACCGCTCGGCGTAGAACAGGTTCTGCCACTGGCGGACCATGCCGAGGTTGCCGTTGTTGATCACCGCGACCTTGATCGGCGCGCCCTCGATGGCGCAGGTGGCCAGCTCCTGGTTGGTCATCTGGAAGCAGCCGTCACCGTCGATCGCCCACACCTGCTTGTCGGGTGCGCCGAACTGCGCGCCCATCGCGGCCGGCACCGCGAAGCCCATCGTGCCGAGCCCGCCGGAGTTGATCCACGTGCGCGGGTTCTCGTACTTGATGAACTGCGCCGCCCACATCTGGTGCTGGCCGACACCGGCCGCGTAGATGGCGTCGGGGCCGACGAGCTCACCGATGCGCTCGATGACGTACTGCGGCGAGAGCGTGCCGTCGACGGGCCACTCGTAGCCCGCGGGGAACGTGCCGCGCCAGGAGTCGATCTGGGTCCACCACGGGGTGAGGTCGGCCGTGCCGTCGCGCTCGGTCTCGGCCTTCACCGCGGCGATGAGCTCGTCGATGATCTCGGCGCAGTCACCCACGATCGGCACGTCGGCCTTGCGGTTCTTCGAGATCTCGGCGGGGTCGATGTCAGCGTGGACCACGCTGGCGTCGGGCGCGAACGAGGACAGCTGCCCCGTGACCCGGTCGTCGAACCGGGCGCCCAGCGCCACCAGCAGATCGGCCCGCTGCATCGCCGCGACCGCGGCGACCGAACCGTGCATGCCCGGCATGCCGAGGTGCTGCTGGTGCGAGTCGGGGAACGCGCCCCGCGCCATCAGCGTGGTCACCACGGGGATGCCGGTGAGCTCGGCGAGCTCCTTCAGCTTGTCCGAGGCCTGGGCCTTGAGCACGCCGCCGCCCACGTAGAACACGGGCCTGCGGGCGTGCGTGATCAGCCGCGCCGCCTCGCGGACCTGCTTGCCGTGCGGCCGCAGCGTCGGCCGGTAGCCGGGCAGGTGCAGCTCGGGCGGCCAGGTGAACGACGTCGTCTCCTGCAGCACGTCCTTGGGGATGTCGACCAGCACGGGGCCGGGACGACCGGTGCTCGCGAGGTGGAACGCCTCGGCGACGACCCTCGGGATGTCAGCGGGGTCGGTGACCAGGAAGTTGTGCTTGGTCACCGGCATCGTGATGCCGCAGATGTCGGCTTCCTGGAACGCGTCGGTGCCGATGAGGGCCCGCGACTGCTGGCCGGTGATGGCGACGACCGGCACGGAGTCCATGTTCGCGTCGGCCAGCGGCGTGACGAGGTTGGTGGCGCCGGGACCCGAGGTCGCCATGCACACACCGACCTTGCCGGTGGCCTGTGCGTAACCGGTGGCGGCGTGTCCCGCGCCCTGCTCGTGCCGAACGAGGACGTGACGCACCTTGGTGGAGTCGAGAAGCGGGTCGTACGCAGGCAGGATCGTGCCGCCCGGGATGCCGAACACCACCTCTACGCCGACCGATTCGAGCGACCTGACGAGCGACTGCGCCCCGGTCACCCTCACGGGCGTTCCCGCGGGCGGCGCAGGCTTGGGCCGCGCTCCTGTCTGGCTGGGCGACGCCGGGTCCGGTGTCGGCCCGGCGTTCGTTTCCGATCGCGAGGTCGCGCTTGTCATCGGTTCTGCCTCGTGGGTTCTCGGTGCTGGTGGGCTTTTCTGTTGTTCCGGGCACTAAAAAACCCTCGCCGACCATAGGGTCGTACGAGGGTCGCGCGTCGACGCAGAATTGCTTCCTAAGCGTCGACGCGCTTGGGAAGTACGAGACCGATCTGCGGTGTCACGCCTGCGACGTTAATCGCTGTCTGTCAACAGTGTCAACTCTGCGGGATCGTGATTCCGGATACTGGACACTCCTACAGTTGGACTCCCCCGCTTTCCGCGCGAGGCCAGGATGGGTGCACCATCGAAGGGTGGCAGACGAATCCCACGAGCAGGGGCAGACTCCGGCGGACGAGGGCAAGCGCGCGATTTTCCGCGTTCCCCCGACGTCGCTGCTCACCGTTTTGATCCTGCTGTTCTGCATCACCCCGGCCGCGTTCGCCGCGCCGGGGCTGCAGGTGCTGTACCTGATCCCGATCGGCGTGATCGTGTGGGTGGTGCGCTTCCGCACCACGGCGACGCGCGAGGGCCTCACCGTCCGCACCATCCTGCACACGCAGACCCTGCGGTGGAACGAGATCAAGGGCCTCGCCATCACTCCGAAGTCGAAGGTGCGCGCGGTGCTGCCCGACGACACCCAGGTGGCGCTGCCCTGCGTGCGGACCCGCCACGTGCCGGTGCTCTCCCTCGTCAGTGAGGGCCTGGTCGCCGACCCGTCCGGTGTGCTGAACGGCAGTGCCGACGAAAACGCCGACGAAAACGCCGAGGAAGGCGCCGACAGCGCAGAGGAAGACGACGCCACCGAGGCGCCCGCCGAGGAGTCCGGGAGCAAGGAGCCCGCCGAGGGCAAGGCCTGACCCTTCCCATTCCTCGGGACCGGTCGGTCACCCGCTTCGGTGATCATGGCGCCGACCTGGAGATTCATCGGCGCGCGTCGCCGCCGTCGCCGCCGCTCACCGCCACCACGTGGGACGGTGATCGGCCGGGCGTAACCTGAACGTCATGCCTGCACTGCGTTCCCGTACCACGACTCATGGCCGCAACGCCGCGGGGGCTCGCTCCCTCTGGCGGGCGACCGGTATGACCGACAGCGACTTCGGCAAGCCGATCGTCGCGATCGCCAACTCCTACACCCAGTTCGTGCCGGGGCACGTACACCTCAAGAACCTCGGCGAGATCGTGGCCGAGGCCGTGAAGGACGCGGGTGGCGTCGCGCGCGAGTTCCACACGATCGCCGTGGACGACGGCATCGCGATGGGCCACAGCGGGATGCTCTACTCGCTGCCCTCGCGCGAGATCATCGCCGACTCGGTCGAGTACATGGTGAACGCGCACCAGGCCGACGCGCTCGTGTGCATCTCCAACTGCGACAAAATCACGCCGGGCATGCTCAACGCCGCGATGCGGCTCAACATCCCCACCGTGTTCGTGTCGGGCGGGCCGATGGAGGCCGGCAAGGCCGTGGTCCTCGACGGTGTCGCACACCCTTCGAGCGACCTCATCACCGCCATCTCGGCGTCGGCGAACGCCGCGGTGAACGAGGAGGGCCTCGACGAGGTCGAGCGCTCCGCGTGCCCGACGTGCGGGTCGTGCTCCGGCATGTTCACCGCCAACTCGATGAACTGCCTCACCGAGGCCCTCGGCCTGTCACTGCCCGGCAACGGCTCGACGCTGGCGACCCACGCGGCGCGGCGCGACCTGTTCAGCAGGGCCGGCACGACGGTGGTCGACATCTCCAAGCGCTGGTACGGCGAGGACGACGACAGCGTGCTGCCCCGCTCGGTCGCCAACCGCAAGGCCTTCGAGAACGCGATGGCGCTCGACATGGCGATGGGCGGCTCCACCAACACGGTGCTGCACATCCTCGCCGCGGCGCAGGAGGGCGAGATCGACTTCACGATCTCCGACATCGACGCGATCGGCAGGCGCGTGCCGTGCCTGTCCAAGGTGGCGCCGAACTCCGACTACCACATGGAGGACGTGCACCGGGCTGGCGGAATCCCGGCCATCCTCGGCGAGCTGCGCCGGGGCGGGCTGCTCAACGAGGACGTCTCCTCCGTGCACTCGCCGACCCTCGACCAGTGGCTGTCCACATGGGACATCCGCGCCGAGTCGCCCTCGGCCGAGGCCGTGGAGCTGTTCCACGCCGCACCAGGCGGTGTGCGCACCACGGAGGCGTTCTCCACGTCCAACCGCTGGTCCTCGCTGGACACCGACGCGGAGGGCGGCTGCGTGCGCGACGTCGAGCACGCCTACACCGTCGACGGCGGGCTCGCCGTGCTGCGCGGCAACCTGGCCGAGAACGGCGCGGTGATCAAGTCCGCGGGCATCGACGAGGAGCTGTGGCACTTCGAGGGCCCGGCGCGCGTGATGGAGAGCCAGGAGGAGGCCGTCTCGGCGATCCTCGGCAAGAAGATCCAGCCCGGCGACGTGATCGTGGTGCGCTACGAGGGCCCCGCGGGCGGCCCCGGGATGCAGGAGATGCTGCACCCCACGGCCTTCCTCAAGGGCGCCGGACTCGGCAGGGTCTGCGCGCTGATCACCGACGGCCGGTTCTCGGGCGGTTCCTCGGGCATCTCGGTGGGACACATCTCGCCGGAGGCCGCGGGCGGCGGTCTCATCGGCCTCGTGCAGGACGGCGACCGCGTGCTGATCGACGTCCACGAGCGCAGGCTCGAGCTGCTGGTCGACGACGCCGTGCTCGCCGAGCGGCGCGCGAAGATGGAGGCCAGCGAGCGGCCGTGGCAGCCGGTCGAACGGCAGCGCCACGTCACGGCGGCTCTGCGCGCCTACGCCCGCATGGCCACCGCGGCCGACACCGGAGCCGTGCGCGACCCGAACAAGTAGCGCGCCGGCGTCTCCGCGAACGACAAAAGGGAGCGTGGTCCACCGACAGGCGGTGGGCCACGCTCCCTTTTTCAGTACGTGCCGCTGGTCCGAACGGGTCAGCGGAAGAGCGCGATCACGACTCCCGACGCGGCGCCGGCGAGCAGGAAACCGACCAGACCGAACGCGAACGGCCGCTGCCGCCACGGCGTGTTCTTGTCGAGCGAGGCACGGCCGGCGCCGGTGAACAGCAGCGCGAACGCGAGACCGGCCAGCACGAGCTCGTACTCGAAGCCCCCGCCGTCGCCGGTGAAGAAGCGGCCGCCCGCCTCGAACTTCACGAAGATGATGTTGACGGTGACGCCCAGGACCGCCGCCGCGCCGAGCGGTGTGAACAGGCCGAGCACCAGCAGCGCGCCGCCACCGACCTCGGCGAGCGCCGTCATCCACGAGAGCAGCGTTGTCTGGCTCGTGTACCCGAGCCCGGTCAGCGCGTCCGCGAACCCGCCGAGTCCCGGACCGTCGAACAGGCCGAACTTCTGCAGGCCGTGGGCGATCATCGTGCCGCCCAGCAGCAGGCGCAGCACGAGCAGGCCGAAGTCCAGCCCGCCGTGCCAGCGGTTCTGGTCCTCGTCGGGCTCGAGCTCGCGCGGGGGCGTGAGGCTCGTCGTCTGACCGGCGGCGCCCGTCGCGGAGAACCCGCTGTTGTCGTACTGATCAGCACTGAACTTCGTGGTCGGCTGATCGAGCTCATCGTCGTGAGTACTCATGCGCGGGCAGAGTAGAGCATTCCGGGGCCGTACGCGTGAAACGTTCGCGAACACACCACGGCGAGCCGGGAACCATCGACGTGTTTTGTCCACGGAACTCGACGGCGCTACGTTGCGTCGGAACGTCGAGTTCTCGGGTTCGAGGGTCGCAGTTGACTGGGGGTTGGCGCATGTCCGGTGGCGGGCACCAGGTGGAGGCAGCTGAGTTGCGGGGGTATGCGGGTCTGTTGGACCGGCAGGCGCAGCATTTCACCGCGATCGAGCAGCACGCGCGGGACAAGGGCGGTGACACCAGTGGATACACGGGCCTGCTGGCGTTGCTCGTCCCGGTCGTCAACGGTGTCGTGAGCCTGTACGGGGAAACGTTGCAGTTCGCGAACGGGAAGATGACCGAGGTCCGCGAGAACCTCGACACCGCCGCCGATCAGTACGAGGCGCGCGACGCCGACAGCCGCTCGCAGATGGATCGCCTCGGCGGCAACCTCGACGGGGTGTCGCAGCCGCAGGTCGGGGGCGCGTGATGCCCGGCTATGCGGATGTGGAGGACCCGGGGGCGCTGTTGGCGCAGGACCCCGGCCTCGAGGGTGGCGCGAGCATCGAGGAAGCGATCTCCGACGCCGGTTTCCAGGTGCAGGCGGTCAACTGGGTGTGGGAGAAGGTGGTCGGCGAGGATCTGGTCTCGTCGATCATCACGCCGATCACCGGCGACTTCGAGCAGATCGCGCGGGGCGCGGCGCAGTGGAACAACGTGCGCGACGCGTTGCAGGCGGTGCGCAACAACCTCAACGGCGGGCTCGAGGAGCTGCGGCCGAGCTGGTCCGGTGACGCGGCGGACACGTTCTACGACCTCATCGGCACCACGTGGACGCTGGGGATCGAGGCGGACGCGCAGGCGGCGAAGCTGATCGGTATCGCGCTGTCGAAGGTCGCGGACGGCTCGAAGCGCGCGTGCGACCAGATCCTGGATCTGATCGAGAAACTGGTCAACAAGCTCATCGAGGCGGCGGCGATGCTGCCGATCCCGGTGGTGGGCTGGGGCCGCGCGGTGAAGCTGGTCTACGACGGCATCCAGATCTACAACGCGATCATGAGCCTGATCGACGGCATCCAGCAGATCATCGAGGGTGCCCAGCAGGTGATCCAGGGAATCATCGGCGTTGGCACGGCGCTGTCGAAGCTAGGCAGCGCGAACAGTGTGAACGACCTGCTGAACGTGGCCAACGAGGCGGGCCAGGGCATCGCCGATGTCCGTGAGGGCGCCACCTCGGTGCGCGAGGGCGCGACGCAGGCCTCCAGCGCGGCCTCGAACGCGGCCACGTCGGCGTCGAGCGCGGCGGACAACGCGAGGGGCCTTGCCGACGAACGCTCCAGTGCCCGAACGGACAACACGAGCAACAGCTCGACCTCGGACGGCGGCACGGCGGGCAACACCGCGGGCGACAACGGGCGCGGCAATCCGGCGAATCCCGACGGGCAGTCCACGGCCCGGCCGGACGATCCGGACAGCACTCGCACCCCGGAGCAGAACCGGGTGTGCGAGAACGATCCGGTCGACGTGGCCAGCGGTGAGGTGGTGCTGGGGCAGACCGATGTCGAGCTGCCGGGGGTGCTGCCGCTGGTGCTCAAGCGCACGCACATCTCGTCGTACCGGGCGGGACGGTTCTTCGGCAGGAACTGGGCGTCCACGTTGGACCAGCGCCTGGAGATCGACAAGGACGGCGTGGTGTTCGTCGGCGACGACGGCGTGATCCTGGTCTACCCGGAGCCGACGGCGAACCAGCCGGTGCTGCCGGTCACCGGCCCCCGCTGGGAGCTGGCCCGTTCCGAGACGGAGTGGACGCTCACCCAGCGCGAGACGGGCCGGATCCTGCGGTTCGCCGCGGGGCCGCACACCGTCCGGCCGCTGACGGCGATCAGCGACCGCAACGGCAACCGCATCGACATCGACCGCGATCCCACCGGCGTGCCGACCGCGGTGCGCCACCACGGCGGCTACCACGTCGACGTCGACACCGACCGCGGCGTGATCCGCGGGCTGCGCCTGCGCAACCAGTCCGGGCCCGCGATCACGTTGGTGCGCTACGGCTATCACAACGAGAGCGGCCTGCTGGCCGAGGTGCTCAACTCGTCGAATCGCGCGCTGCGGTTCGAGTACGACACCGACGGCAGGCTCACGCAGTGGACCGACCGCAACGACCAGTGGTACCGCTACTTCTACGACGGCGACGGCCGCTGCATCGCCAACCAGGGCTCCGGCGGTTTCCTCAACGGCACGTTCACCTACCAGACCGAACCGCGCACCACTCGCTTCACCGACGCGCTCGGCAACACCACGACGTACCAGCTCGACGCCCGCGGGAACGTCACCGCCGACACCGATCCGCTGGGCAACACGACGACGTCCGAATGGGACACCGGCAACCGGCTGGTCTCGCGCACCGATCCGCTCGGCCGCACCACGGCGTACACCTATGACGCCGACGGAAACATCACCACGATCACGCGTGCCGACGGTCGCCAGGCGGTCGCGGAATACAACGAAATGGGGCAACCCGTCGAGGTCACCGATCCCGACGGTGCGGTGTGGTCGCAGGAGTTCGACGAACGAGGCAACCGGACGTCGATGACGAATCCTGCGGGCGCCTCGTCGCGGTACTCCCATGACGATCGCGGCAACGTCATCTCGGTGACCAACGAGCTCGGCGCGGTCACGCGGATCACGGTCGATTCGGCAGGACTGCCCGTGACCATCACCGACGCCTCCGGCGCGGCACGGCGCCTGCAACGCGATCAGTTCGGCCGCATCGCGACGGTCACCGATGCGGTCGGCGCGGTGACGAGGTTCGGCTGGACCATCACCGGGCAGCGGTCCTGGAGAACTCTTCCCGACGGCGCCACGGAGAGATGGGCATACGACGGCGAGGGCAACCAGGTACTGCATGTAGACCCGTCGGGCCGGACCTCGCGGATGTCGTACACCCAGTTCGACCTACCGGCCTCGCAGACTCATCCGGACGGCAGCACGCTCTCCTACGCCTACGATCCCCAGCTCCGGCTCATCTCCGTGACGAACTCCCGAGGACAGACCTGGCGCTACGAACGAGACGCGGCGGGCAATGTCGTGGGCGAGGTTGACTTCGACGGCCGCGAGATTCGTTACTCCTACGACGCGGCAGGCCAGCTGATCGGGCGCAGCAATGGCGCCGGTGAGGTCACCGAGTTTCGTCGCGACCAGCTTGGTCACGTCGTTGAGCGGCGGTCCGGCGATCAGGCTGCGACGTTCGAGTTCGATCCGATGGGCCGCATGCTGCTGGCTGTCAATTCGGACGCAAGGGTCACCTACGAACGCGACGTGCTGGGCCGAGTCACCGCGGAGACGGTCAACGGGCGGACAGTCTCGTCGGAGTACGACCTGCTCGGCAGGCGGGTCTCACGTCGTACTCCGACGGGCACCGAGAGCTTGTGGGCATACGACGGCCGCAACCGTCCGCGTCAGCTGCGCACTGCAGGACGGACTCTGACCTTTGGGTTCGATCCCACCGGCAAGGAAATCGAGCACTCGCTGGACAACGGCACGACCATAGCCCTGGAACGGGACCGCAACGGACGAATCAGCGGACAGACCGTCTCTGTCTCGAGCTTCGGCGGAGTACCGGGCAACGGCAGGCAGCGACAGGTCATCCAACACCGGCGATACCGTTACCGGACCGACGGTTCCATCGGCGAAGTTGATGATCAACTCGCGGGCAAGCTGCAGTTCGATCTGGATCACGCGGGCCGAGTCACCCGGCTGAACGGGCCTTCCTGGACGGAGAACTACGCGTACGACGAGGCCGGCAATATCAGCGCCGGCAGTTGGCCGGAGCAGGACCGGGAGACCCAAGGGCCCAGGGAGTACGAGGGGTCGCGTCTGGTCGGAGCCGGCGCTGTGCGCTACTACTTCGACGCACAGGGCCGCATGATCCGGATGGTCCGGAAGCGGCTCTCAGCGAAGCCAGAGAGCTGGCGCTACGCCTGGAACGCGGATGATCGCCTCACCGAGGTCACGACGCCGGACGGCTCCCGGTGGAGGTACCGCTACGACGCCCTTGGCCGCCGAATCGCGAAGGAACACGTTGTTCCCGACGGCACCGTGGTGCTCGAACGCACGGATTTCACGTGGGACGGCCTGAAGCTGGCCGAAGAGGTGCGCAACGACAACACGGCCACCACATGGAACTGGCACCCACGCAGCTTCCGGCCGTTGACCCAGTCGCACAAGCTCGTCGCCGACCAGGACTGGTTCGACAAAGAGTTCTACTCCATCGTCACAGATGCGGTCGGTACTCCCACCGAACTGGTGGACGACTCCGGCTCCATCGCCTGGCGCAACCGATCGACGTTGTGGGGTCGCTCCGTTCTCGACCGATCGGGCGGCGCGCACACCCCGTGGAGATTCCCTGGCCAGTACCACGATGCGGAAACCGGGCTCAACTACAACTACTTCCGTTACTACGACCCGGAAAACGGGCGTTACGTCACCGCCGACCCCCTGGGGCTCGCGCCGTCGTCGAACCACTACACGTACGTCCCGAACCCGCTGAGATGGCTCGATCCCCTCGGGCTCATGAGCTGCGAGGACGGTGACGAGACAACTCTGTACCGCAACGTCGACGGTCGCGAGTTCGACTCGATCGCCGAGACCGGCGAGTTCTCGTCGGGCGGTGGCAGTTCGGAGGGTAAGTGGTTCGCATTGAACGGCGAGCATGCGGACCGCTGGGGCTCGGTCCTCAACGGGGGCGACGGAGTGACGATGGAGACGAACATCCCCAACTCCCTCGCCGACCAGCTCCACCACCATCCCGGGGGTAACCTTGACGGCATCGGTCCTGCGGTCTACGCAGACGCTGACCAAGTCGAGGAGATCAACCGCCAGGGCGACGGTGTTCGGATCTGGGAGGGAAACCAGGATCGCCGATGATCGAACATATCGAGAATCCAGCCGCCGTCGCCACGGTCACCTGGTTGCCGGCCGAGAAGGGCGGGCGCCGATCCGGCCCGCCCACTGGTCCGGTGTACGCGGCGACGACGGCGTTCACGACGGGCGACCCGATCGAGAGCGAGCCGGGCTGGCCGGCTACTGACCCGAGGACGATGAGCATTCTGCTCGAACGGACGGGATCCGCGCCCCAGATCACGGAGTCGATGCGAGTCGGATTCATCGCGCCCGAACTCGCTACCTCGTTCCTTCGTCATGGAGCGGAGTTCGTCGTTCTGGAGGGACCGAAGCCCGTCGCGCACGGCGTCGTGACAGAAGTACTGGAGATCGGATGACCAACCCCGACTGGTGGCAGACGCCGCAGATCCGCGAGGCCATGGCCAAGCTGGAGGAGGCCGAGGTCGGCCTCGACCAGACCATCGCCGACGCCAAGCAGATGGAGCGGCAACTGCCCCAGACCGGACTGTCGCAGCAGGACGTCGAGCAGATCGAGGCGCACGCCCGCAGCAAGGACGCCCCGAGGGAGCTGCGCGAGCTGCAGGAGCGTGTCGACCGCGGTGACCTGTCGTGGAACGACATCGCGGCCGGGCGGTTCATGGACGACCCGCAGGTGCGCAGCGCGCTCGAGAACGGCGTCGAGGGCATGCGCCAGGCGTACTCGATGATCCAGGAGGGCCACGAACTCGACGACATCATCGAGCCGGGCGGACCGCCGATCGCCACCGACGCTCCCCCGCGCGAGCCGCGCCCGTCGCGGCCCGGTGGCGACCCCGAGGACGACGACTACTTCGGCGGCTCGATCATGAAGCGCGACTGACGATGAACCCGCTGGCCGCGGCGCTCGTGAGCCGGGTCGAGTGGGCGGCGCTGCGGGCCGGACCCGGAACCGCGGTGGGCCTGCCGCGCGCGCTGCGCGGCCTCGCCTCGGCGGAGTCCGAAGAGGACGCCAAGGAGTGGTACTGGCGCGTCGACAACGTGGTCGTCGTGCAGGGCATGCTGCACGAGTCGGCGCCGCCGACGGTTCCGGTGCTCTTCGCGCTGCTCGCCGGAACGCTGTCAGGGCCGGCGCGCTACCGGGTCGTGGAGCTGTTGGTCGAGCTCGCGGGCGGTGAGACGGCTCAGTCCGAGGTCGATCGCGGAGACGCCGAGGTGCACCTGCGCTGCCAGGACGCGATGCGGCAGGGCCGGTGGACCGTGTACGGACTGCTCTCGGATCCTGATCCGCGCATCCGCATCGACGCGATCACATTGCTCGCTCTGCTCGAGGACGACGCCGCTCAGGCTGGGCCCGTTCTGCACGACATCGGCGCGAACGACCCAGATCCACGGGTCCGTGCCGAGGCGAACGCACTGTTGTCGGAGTACGGAACAGCTGGCGGAGAGAAACCACTTCGATGACCCAGCCGTGGAGCATCTACACCCCGGCGGAGCTGGCTGAGCTCGCGGCGGAGGCTTCGCCACTGACCCACAACCGAGAGCGGCGCTGTCCGACCTGTGGGCATACCGCCGTGCGGCGTTACCTCCACGAGCACCAGGGCTCCCGGCGCTCGGTCAACATGGCCTACACCTGGTGTCACCGGTGTCGTCGCTACACCTCCTCGACCGGGCCCTCCCTCGCAGGCACATACCGCTTCGACGATCCGGCAGACGAACTCGCTCGACTGCGCCGGCTTCGGGAGACCGATCTGCCCGGGTTGCTCGACCACCTCGATCAGCTGTGGACGGAAGGAGTGCTCCCGCAGCGGTTCGAGCGGCGCGGCTGAGGTCCTTCGGCCAGCGCTCAGTACTCGCCGTGGACCAGGTTGTCCGGCAGTTCCCCCTGCACGTAGCGCTCGAGTTCGGCCACCGCCACCGCGTACGACCGGCGCCGCGCCCCGCTCACCGAACCCGCCACGTGCGGCGTGATCAGCACACCCGGCGCCGTCCACAACGGATGGTCCGAAGGCAGCGGTTCGGGCTCGGTCACGTCGAGGGCCGCGCGCAGTCGCTTCTTGCCGAGTTCCGCCAGTAGCGCGTCGGTGTCGACCACCTGGCCGCGCGCGGCGTTGACCAGCACCGCACCGTCGGGCATCGCGGCGAGGAACCCGGCGTCCACCATGCCTCGGGTCCTGGACGTCAGTGGCACCAGCAGCACCACCACGTCGGCGTCGCCGAGCAGGTCCGGCAGTTCGTCCACCCCGTGCACGCCCTCGCGGGCCGAGAGGCCCACCATCACCACGCGCGCGTCGAACGGCTCGAGCCTGCGGCGCAGCGCGTTGCCCACGTCACCCGCGCCCACCACGAGCACGCGCTTGCCCTGGAGGCTGTCGCTGTAGGCGGGCGACCACGTGCGCTGGGCCTTGGCGCTCGCGTACGCGTCCAGCTCGCGATACATCGACAGCAGCGCGGCCACGGCCCATTCGGCGGTGGCGCCGCTGTGGGCGCCCCGGCACGTCGAGAGCAGCACGCCGTCGGGCAGCACGTCCACCCAGCTCTCGGCACCGGCCGTGAGCAGCTGGATCAGCCGCAGCCTCGGCAGGCCTGCCAGCAGCGTCCGGGCCCGCTGCGCCGCGCCGGGACCGGGGATGAGCACCTCGGCCTCCTCTGCGCCAGGCGGCAGCGGGCCGTCGGCGTCGTAGCGGATCGGCCGCACGCCGGCGACCTCAGCCAGCGCGTCCATGCCGTCGTCGTCGGGAACCAGCACTGTGATCGTCACGCAGACCATCGTGGCGCATCAGCCCGGACCCGCTTACTCGTGGTTCACGGTGCGCCGCCTAGGCTCGGAGATTGTGCTGATGGGGCCGCGGAGGAAGTCGTGGCCGCTGGCGATTCTGGCCGGCGGCGTCGTCCTGCTGTCCGGCTGCGCCCAGTTCGACGACAGCGCCGCCGGACAGGACTGGCAGCCCGCACCCGAGCTGACTCCCGAGGCCGGTCCCCAGCCCGAACTGCCGGAGGCCGAGTCGCAGTCGGCGCCGAGCGAGCCGCCGACGTCCGACACACCGATCCCGCCGCCCGACGGGTGCAAGGACTTCGACAAGGCCGTGATCGCGACCTGTCTGGACACGGTGTCCGCGATCGCGGCGCTACCCACCGACGGCTCGAGCATCGGCGCCCTCGCCGGTGAGCGCCGCAGCGGCAAGGTCTTCCTGGTGGGCGCCGACACGGAGAAGACCGAGTTCGCCAGCCTCGACGTGGCCGCCGACGGCGACGGCGGACTGACCGGGCTCGCGCTCTCGCCCACCTACGCCGAGGACGGGCTCGTCTTCGCCTACGTCACCACCCCCACCGACAACCGCGTCGTGCGCTTCGCGCAGGGCCAGCCGGCCAAACCGGTGCTCACCGGCATCCCCAAGGGCCCGAACGGCAACCGGGGCTCGCTGCTGGCCGACGGCAACGGCTCGCTGCTGGTCGCCACCGGCAATGCGGGCAACGTGCGCGCGGCGGACGACCCGGCCTCGCTGGCGGGCAAGGTCCTGCGCATCACCCCGGGCGGCCAGCCCGCCGAGGACAACCCCAAGCCCGACTCGCCCGTGCTGGCGGGCGGTCTGCACAACCCCGGCGGTCTGTGCAAAACCACCGACGGCTCGCGCATGTGGGTCACCGACCAGGGCCCTGACAAGGACTCGCTGTACCGGATCCAGCCCGGCAGCGACCTCAGCGCGCCGGCGTGGACGTGGCCGGACCAGCCCGGGGTCACGGGCTGCGCGGACTGGACCGACGTGCTCGCCGTCGCCACATCGGGCAGCGGCAACGTGCAGAACCTCCCGCTCACCGAGGACGGCTCGGTCGGCGGCGAGCCGCAGATCACGATGGACGGCGACAACGGCCCGAGCTACGGCAAGCTCGGCGCGCTCGATCCCGTGACGCCCGACGTCGCGGTGGCGGGCACCATCAACAAGGACGGCGGCGACCCGGTCTCCAGCGACGACCGCGTGGTGCTGGTGGTCCGCCAGCCCGCCTCGGGCTCGGGCCGCGACTAGGGATTCCTGCCGAGCGAGCAGGGCGCAGCCGGTAGCGGAATCGTCAGCCGCGCCCTAGCGGCGCGAACGGGTGCGCGGCGCCCGGAACTCGGCGCGGGCGGCGCGCAGGTCCAGCACCGCGGCCACCAGCGTGGCCAGCACCGCGACACCGGCGAGCCAGCGCCCGATCCCGGCCGCGATCGACACCCCGCTCTCGGTGAGCAGCGCGCGCTCCTCACCGCCGAACTGCCAGTCGATGAGCACCCAGCCCAGCACGAACGCCACCAGCGCCACCGCGGCCGTGATCAGCCACAGGTGCGGAAGTCCGCTCGTCCTCGCCGACGGCACGCGGCCGAACGCGACGACGAGCAGCCCGGCGAACAGCACGAGCAGCGGTGGGAACCAGGCGAAGAACGTCGAGTTCCACGCCGAGCGCGACACGTCGCCACCCGGCAGCGACGCGAGCGCCGCCTGGATCTCCTGGTTGTCCGCGCTGAGCACGGTCCACGGCAGGAACAACGTGACGAGCGCGAGCAGCCCGGCTCCGAGGCCGAGCCACTCGCGCCACGAGACGCGACTCACTGCGATCAGGCGCCCACGCGCTCGAGGATCAGCTCACGCACGCGCTTGGCATCCGCGGCGCCCTTGGTGGCCTTCATGACGGCCCCGACGATCGCACCGGCCGCCTGGACCTTGCCGCCGCGGATCTTGTCCGCGATGTCCGGCTGGGCGGCGAGCGCCTCGTCGACGGCTGTGATGAGCGCCGAGTCGTCGGAGACGACCTTGAGGCCGCGCTTCTCCACGACCTCGTCGGGCTCGCCCTCGCCCGCCAGCACGCCCTGCACGACCTCGCGCGCGAGCTTGTTGGTGAGCTCACCCGACTTCACCAGCTCGATCACCCGCGCCACCTGGGCGGGCGTGATCGGCAGGTCCGACAGCTCCACCTCGCGGGTGTTGGCCTGCTGGGTCAGGTACTGGACCCACCAGCTGCGGGCCTCGCCGGGCTCGGCGCCCGCGTCGACCGTGGCGGCCACGAGGTCGGCGGCGCCGGTGTTGACCAGGTCGCGCAACTCCTCGTCGGTGAGGTTCCACTCCTGCTGGATGCGCTTGCGGCGCTCCCACGGCAGCTCGGGCAGCGTCGCACGCAGCTGCTCGACCCACTCGCGGGTCGGGGCGATCGGCACCAGGTCGGGCTCCGGGAAGTACCGGTAGTCCTCGGCGGTCTCCTTGGTGCGGCCGGCCGCGGTGCTGCCGTCGGCTTCCTGGAAGTGCCGGGTCTCCTGCTTCACCGTGCCGCCCGCGGTGAGCAGCGCGGCCTGCCTGCTCATCTCGTAGCGAACGGCCCGCTCGACGCTGCGCAGCGAGTTGACGTTCTTGGTCTCGGTGCGCGTGCCGAACTCGCTCGCGCCCTTCGGCATGAGCGACACGTTCGCGTCGCAGCGCAGCGAGCCCTGGTCCATGCGGACGTCGGAGACGTCCATGGCCCGCAGCAGGTCGCGCAGCGCGGCCACGTAGGCGCGGGCGACCTCGGGTGCCCGCTCCCCCATGCCGACCACCGGCTTGGTGACGATCTCGATCAGCGGCACCCCGGCGCGGTTGTAGTCGAGCAGCGAGTGCTCGGCGCCGTGGATGCGCCCGGTCGCGCCGCCGACGTGCAGCGACTTGCCCGTGTCCTCCTCCATGTGCGCGCGCTCGATGTCGACGCGCACGACCTCGCCGTCGTCGAGCACGACGTCGAGGTAGCCGTCGAAGGCGATCGGCTCGTCGTACTGCGAGGTCTGGAAGTTCTTCGGCATGTCGGGGTAGAAGTAGTTCTTCCGCGCGAAGCGGCACCACTCGGCGATCTCGCAGTTGAGCGCGAGCCCGATGCGGATGGCCGACTCCACCGCCTTGCCGTTGACCACCGGCAGCGAGCCGGGCAGGCCGAGGCAGGTCGGGCAGACGTGGGTGTTGGGCTCGCCGCCGAAGAGGTTGGCGCAGCCGCAGAACATCTTGGTGTTGGTGGACAGCTCGACGTGCACCTCGAGCCCCAGCACCGGGTCGAATCGCTCGAGGACCTCGGCGTAGTCCATCAGGTCGGCGACGGTGGTCACGCCGAGACCCCCTTCAGGTCAGGAATCCGGTCCAGCAGCGGTCCGCGAGCGACCTCGTAGGCCGCACCGACGCGGTAGAGGCGGTCGTCGGCCAGCGCGGGGGCCATGATCTGCAGGCCCACCGGCAGGCCGTCCTCGTCGGACAGTCCACTGGGGACGCTCATGGCCGCGTTGCCCGCCAGGTTCGACGGGATGGTGCACAGGTCGGCGAGATACATCGCCAGCGGGTCGTCCGCGCGCTCGCCGATCTTGAACGCCGTGGTGGGCGTCGTCGGCGACACCAGCACGTCGACCTGCTCGAACGCGGCGGTGAAGTCGCGCGTGATCAGCGTGCGCACCTTCTGGGCCGAGCCGTAGTAGGCGTCGTAGTAGCCCGACGAGAGCGCGTAGGTGCCGAGCATGACGCGGCGCTTGACCTCGGCGCCGAACCCGGCCTCGCGGGTCAGCGACATGACCTCTTCCGCGCTGTGCGAGCCGTCGTCGCTCACGCGCAGGCCGTAGCGCATCGCGTCGAACCGGGCGAGGTTCGACGAGCACTCGCTCGGCGCGATCAGGTAGTAGGCCGACAGCGCGTAGGTGAAGCTCGGGCAGGACACCTCGACCACCTCGGCGCCGAGGTCCTTGAGCTGCGCCACCGCGGCCTCGAAGGACCGCTGCACGCCCGGCTGGTAGCCCTCGCCGGTGAACTCGGTGACCACGCCGACCTTCAGGCCCTTGAGGTCGGCCCTGTAGCCGGCCTGCGCGGCCAGCAGCACGGGCGGGACGGGAGCGTCGATCGACGTGGAGTCCATCGGGTCGTGCCCGGCGATGACCTCGTGCAGCAACGCGGCGTCGAGCACGGTGCGCCCGCACGGACCGGCCTGGTCCAGCGACGACGAGAACGCCACGAGGCCGTAGCGGGAGACGCCGCCGTAGGTGGGCTTGACGCCGACCGTGCCGGTGACGGAGGCGGGCTGGCGGATCGAGCCACCGGTGTCGGTGCCGATGGCCAGCGGAGCCTCGAACGCGGCCAGCGAGGCCGACGAGCCGCCGCCGGAGCCGCCCGGGATCCGATCGCGGTCCCACGGGTTGCGGGTGGGGCCGAACGCGGAGTTCTCGGTGGAGGAGCCCATCGCGAACTCGTCCATGTTGGTCTTGCCGAGGATCACCACGCCCGCCTCGCGCAGTTTGCGCGTCACGGTGGCGTCGTAGGGCGGGATCCAGTTCTCCAGCGTCTTCGACCCGCACGTGGTCGGCACACCCTTGGTGGCCAGCACGTCCTTGAGCGCGAGCGGCACGCCCGCGATGGGCGAGGCGGGCTCGCGGCCCTCGGCGAGGTCCGCGTCGACCTTGCGGGCAGCGGCCAGCGCGCCCTCGGTGTCGACGTGCAGGAACGCGTTGACGTCGCCGTCGACCTCGGCGATCCGGCCCAGGTGGGCCTGGGTCGCCTCGACGGAGGTGATCTCACGGCCGTGGATCTTGGCGGCCAGCTCACCCGCGGTGAGCCTGGTCAGGTCGGTCACTGTTCCTCCCCCAGGATGCGCGGGACACGGAACCGGCCTTCTTCGGCCGCGGGAGCGCCTGCCAGCGACTCCTCCTGGCTCAGGCTCGGCCGGACCTCGTCGGCGCGGAACACGTTGGTCAGCGGCACGGCGTGCGAGGTGGGCGGGATGTCGTCCGCGGCCACCTCGCCGACCTTGGCCACCGAGTCCAGGATCTGGTCGAGCTGGCCTGCGAAGACGTCCAGCTCCTTCTCGGTGACGGCCAGCCTGGCCAATTTCGCGAGGTGCGCGACCTCGTCACGGGAGATATTCGACACGCGGGTGACTCCGGAAGGGGGTTCTCAAGTTCGCGAGCGGGATGGTCTGGCTACGGGTGTTTCCCCAGGGCAGTCTATGGCGTGCGGCCCGACGGGCTCGACCGGGTTCTCGGCCTGTCCCGGGGCCCCGCGCACGACGGGCCAGGCCGGCGGTGGCTGGGCTCGCCGTCCGCGTTCTGTCACAATCATCGGCCGGCATACGCGCTCCACGGCAAGGAGGGAGTGCCCGAGAGACGACAGGTCTGAAAGCTGCGGTGAGCTGCTTGAACGAGGTGACGAGGCTGCCCCGGCCGTGGGTGGCGCTGTGCCGGACGAGGACCGAAAGGGGCTCACGGTGTCGTTCCTGATCAGGGTTCAGCTACCTGACAGCCCGGGCACGCTCGGCGCCGTGGCGACGGCGCTGGGCCTCGCCGGAGCCGACATCCTCAGCGTCGACGTGGTCGAGCGCGGCAACGGGCTCGCCATCGACGACCTGGTCGTGGAGCTGCCCTCGGGCAGACTGCCGGACGCGCTGATCACCGCGGCGGAGAGCGTGGAGGGCGTCGAGGTCGACGCCGTGCGCCCCTACGCGGGCGTGCTCGACACCCACCGCGAGCTGGAGCTCGTCGAGGAGATCGCCGCCAAGCCCGCCACCGGGCTCGCACTGCTCGCCGAGGGCGTGCCGAAGATCATCAGGGCAGGCTGGTCCGTGGTCGTGCAGCACAGCGACGACGGCGTGGAGCCGCTCGCGTCGTCCAGCGCCGCCCCCGAGACCGCCATCAAGGACATGCCGTGGCTGCCGCTCGAGCGCGCGACCGTGCTCGACGGCGAGGAGTCGTGGGTGCCTGCCACCTGGCAGGAACTCGGCACCGAGCTGGCGGCGACGCCGCTGGGCAAGCCGGACCGTGCGCTGCTGGTCGGCCGCCCCGGCGGCCCGATGTTCCGCGCCGCCGAGGTCGCCCGGCTCGCGCACCTCGCGGGCATCGTCGCGGTGGTGCTTGACAGCTGAGCCCCGCTCAGGCAGGCAGCTCGTAGGCGATCAGGGCGACGCCCGGCGCGGGTTCCCAGTCGCGTTCGGGCAGCCTGCGAAAACCCAGCCGCTCGTAGAGCCGGTGCGCGGTCCGCATCGTGTCGAGGCTGCACAGCACCACGCGCGACGCGTCGAGCTCGCGGGCACGGTCGAGCACCGCCCTGGTGAGCGCCTCGCCGATCCCACGGCCACGGGCGTGGGCGGCCACCGCGAGCATCCGGAACTCCACCTCGCCCTCGCGCGAGATCTCCGCGTACTCCGAGCCGGGAGCGGCCACGGTGACCGTGCCGAGCAGCGCGCCCGACGGGTCGACCGCGGCCAGCAGCTCGGCGTGTTCGGCGCGGTGCGCGGCGGCGCGCAGCTCCTCGGCGTAGGAGTCGCCCGAACTGTGGCCGAGCAAGCCGTCGGCCCGGTACGCGGCGAGCGTCAGCTCCCCCAGTTCGGCGAACTCCTGGGGCCGCGCGCGGCGCACGGTGTAGTCACTCGGCACAGTCACTCCGCGTCTCCCGCCACCTCGGCGACCTCGCGGGCCGCGTCGGGGCCCTGCTCCAGCAACACGCGGAAACCGTTCTCGTTCAGCACCGGCACCTTGAGCTGCACGGCCTTGTCGTACTTCGAGCCCGGCGCCTCGCCGACCACCACGAACGCGGTCTTCTTCGACACCGAGCCCACGGCCTTGCCGCCCCTGGCCATGATCTGTTCCTTGGCCTCGTCGCGGGAGAACGTCTCCAGCGAACCGGTGACGACGATCGAGAGCCCTTCGAGGTGGCGCGGGATCGAGGTGTCGCGT
The DNA here is from genome assembly GCF_016595675.1 of Prauserella cavernicola. Lineage (GTDB taxonomy): Bacteria > Actinomycetota > Actinomycetes > Mycobacteriales > Pseudonocardiaceae > Prauserella_A > Prauserella_A cavernicola. Next base: position 222,344 of record NZ_JAENJH010000005.1, read on the forward strand.
TCCTCCTCCATCCGCACACCGGCGCGGCGCCACTTGTCGACGATCTCGCGGTGCCAGTCCACGGCGAACCACTCGCGGACGGCCGCTGCGATGGTGGGCCCGACGCCGTCGACGTCGGCCAGCTCCTCCTCGCCCGCCTCGTCGACGCGCTCGATGGAGCCGAACTCCCTGGCGAGTGCCTGCGCCGCCGTGGGGCCGACGTGCCGGATCGACAGGCCGACGATCACCTTCCACAGTGGACGATCCTTGGCCGAGTCGAGATTGGCGAGCAGCCGCGCCCCGTTGGCGGAGAGCTCGCCCGCCTTGGTGACGAACAGCTCGACCCGCAGCAGCTTCTCCTCGTCGAGCTCGAACACGTCGCCCTCGTCGGCCACCACGCCCGCCTGCAGCAACGCGCCCGCCGCCTCCCAGCCCAGCACCTCGATGTCGAAGGCGCCGCGCCCGGCCAGGTGGAACAGCCGCTCGCGCAGTTGCGCTGGGCACGAGCGCGAATTGGGGCAACGGATGTCGACGTCGCCCTCCTTCTGGTGAGCCAGTCGCGTGCCGCACTCGGGACAGTGCGCGGGCATCACGAACTCGCGCTCGGAGCCCGTGCGCACGTCGACGACGGGGCCGAGAACCTCGGGGATCACGTCGCCCGCCTTGCGGATCACCACGCGGTCGCCGATGAGCACGCCCTTGCGCTGCACCTCCTCGGCGTTGTGCAGCGTCGCCATTGCCACTGTGGAGCCCGCGACCTTGACCGGCTCCATCACCGCGTACGGCGTGACCCTGCCCGTGCGGCCCACGTTGACGCGAATGTCGAGCAACGTCGTGGTGGCCTCCTCCGGCGGGTACTTGAACGCGATGGCCCAGCGCGGGGCGCGCGACGTGGCACCGAGCCTGCGCTGCAACGACACCTGGTCGACCTTGGCCACCACGCCGTCGATCTCGTACTCGGCGTCGTGCCGGTGCTCGCCCCAGTACTCGATGTGCCCGACGAGCCCGTCGGCCGACTCGATCACCTTGCTGTAGCGCGACACCGGCAGGCCCCACGCGGACAGCGCGTCGTAGGACTCGGACTGGCGCTGCGGGTCGAAACCGTCGCGCCTGCCGAGTCCGTGGCAGATCAGCCGCAGCGGCCGGGAACGCGTGACCTTCGGGTCCTTCTGCCGCAGCGAACCCGCCGCCGCGTTGCGCGGGTTCGCGAACGGGGACTTGCCCGCCTCCACGAGCCTGGCGTTGAGCTCGGCGAACTCCTCGACGCGGTAGTAGACCTCGCCCCGCACCTCCACCAGGTCGGGCACGGGGAACTCGTCGGTCCCGGTGAGCCGGTCGGGGATGTCCTGCAGCGTGCGGACGTTGAGCGTGACGTCCTCGCCCGTGCGCCCGTCGCCGCGGGTGAGCGCGCGCGTGAGCCTGCCCTTCTCGTACAGCAGGTTCACGGCCAGCCCGTCGATCTTCAGCTCGCACAGGTACCGCGTGGTGCCGCCCACCTCGCGCTCCACGCGCTCGACCCACGCGCGCAGCTCCTCGAGGTCGAACGCGTTGTCGAGGCTGAGCATGCGCTCGAGGTGGTCGTGCGCGGTGAACTCGGTGGAGAACCCGCCGCCGACCTTCTGCGTCGGCGAGTCTGGCGTCGCCAGGCCGGGATACTCGGCCTCCAGCTGCTCCAGCTCGCGCAGCAGGCCGTCGAACTCACCGTCGGTGATCGTCGGCGAATCCAGCACGTAGTACCGGAACTGGTGGCCGCGAACCTCCTCGGCGAGCGCCGTGTGCCGCTCCCGCCGCCCGGCCGGCACGTCGGAGATGTCCTCCGCCACGACCGTCCCGGCGTCCGCTACCTGTCCCGCTGCAAGGTCCTCACTGCTCACAGCCCCAAAGCCTATGCGCTGCCACCGACAATGTCGTCGAGGCCACGAACGAGCTCGCGCAGTTCCACCAGACCGATGGTGCCTTCGGGCTTCGTGATCGCCGTCTCCACCCTGCGTAGCCGCTCGGCGGCCAGCCGCTCGCCCAGCGTCGCGTCGAGTGGCAGGAAGGTCATCGCCTTGCGCGCGGGCTCGGCCAGCTCCGCCATGGCGGGGTGGTGCACGGCGATGTCCACGACGTGCTCGGCCTCGTCGACCTGGGCCACCACCCTGACGTCGGCCAGCGCGATGCGGTGCTCACCGAGGTTCACCGTCACCTTCTCGGGATCGGGCACGGGCGGCACCGAGTCGTGGTACTCCCACAGCGCGTCGTCGGGCGGGGCCGCGGCCTTCCACGCGTCGGTGTAGGGCCGCAGCGCCGGGTCCTCCTGCCCGCTGAGCACGAGCGCGTAGATGGAGCGATGGCCCCGTTCGAGCGAGAACTGCAGCCCGGGATGCACGCGGGCGACGGCGTCGAGCAGCATCGTCTCGACGCGGTGCGGTTCGTTCTCGCCGAGCGCGGAGCTGACCTCGGGCAGCAGCTCGTCCCACTTCCGCCAGAACTCCGCGGCCGCGGCCGCCGGGTCCTCGGGCACGGGCTCGTCGGGCCACGGCGTGCGCGGGTCTGGAGGATCGGCCGCGTCTGCGCCCTTGCGCCGGAACCACTTCACGTCAGCAGTCCTACCAGCCCTGCGGGGGCTCGAGGAACGCTTTGCCGAGATCGCGCGTGAGCGACAGCGCGCGGCGCACCCACTCCCCCGTGGCGCCGGCCAGGCCGCACGTGGGCGTCGGCACGGCGCGCTCGGCGAGGATCGAGCGGTTGAAGCCGAGCCGATCGACCAGGCGCAGTGCGGGACCCGCGACGTCGAGCAGGCTCGGCGGCGCCGGAGGCGCCTCGGCAGGGACGAGGCCGAGCACCAGCTCCGTGCCCGCGTCCCACGCCTCGCCGAGCTCGTCGAGCAGCGAGCCGGGGGCTCCGTCGAACAGGGTCCCGTCGAGCGCGAGCGCCCCGGCCCCCGTCGACCGCAGCAACGCCACGGGCGGACGCGGCGCGCAGCAGTGCACCACCACGGGATTGCCGGTGAGCTTCTCGGCCCCCGCCACGACGGTCGCGAGCAGCTCGCGCGCTTCGGGCGCGGCCACGGCGGGCACCGTGCCGTAGCCCGATGGGGTGGGAATCGCGCCGGCGAGCACGGTCGGCAGCGACGGCTCGTCGAGCTGCACGACCACGCCGGCCCCGGTGCGCTGCGACAGCTCGGACACGTGCCCGGCGAGGCCCTCGAGCAGCGACTCGGCGAAGTCGCGAGTGGCGCCGTGGTCGGTGAGCACGCGGTGCCCCCTGGCCAGTTCGATGCCCGCGGCCAGGGTCCACGGCCCGGCGACCTGGGTCTTGACCACCGACGGCCGGGCGCCTGCCTGGTCGGCGGCATCGGCGAAGGCGTCGACGTCCCAGCGCAGGAGGTCCCGCGCGCGCCGGTGGTGGGCCCCTTGCCGCGCGGTCACGCGATAGCCGCTGGGCACCACCTCGACGGCCAGATCCACCAGCAGCGCGGCGGAGCGGCCGACGACGTCGGCGCCCAGCCCACGGCCGGGCAGCTCGGGTAGGTGAGGGAACTCGGGCAGCTCGCCGAGGATGATCGTGGCGGCCTCGGCCGGGTCGGAACCGGGCATCGAACCGATGCCCGTGCCCACCCCGTGGGGCCATACTTGCTCGGTCACACCCGACATTGTTCTCCAGGTACCTTCTCTCTATCGAAACCCCTGCGAACAAAGGAGGTGAGACGCATGAGAGTGGCACTCGCACAGACCGACTGCCGGCTCGGCGACGTTGACGGGAATCTCGCCGATACCGAACGGATCATCAAGGACGCGGCAGCGCAGAACGCCGACTTGGTGGTCTTCCCCGAGCTGAGCCTCACGGGCTACGCACTCGGCCAGCTGGCCGACGACATCTCGCTGTGGCCGGACGACGCGCGTCTCGCCGACCTGTCGCGGCACGGGCCGGACGTGGTCATCGGCCTGCTGGAGGACGGCCGGATCCGCAGGCACAACACCGCGCTGTACCTGTCGGACGGCCAGATCCTGCACAACCACCGCAAGCTGTACCTGCCGAACTACCTGATCTGGGAGGAACGCAAACACGCCAGCCCCGGCCAGCACATGCGGGCGTTCGAGACCGCCCACGGCCGGTTCGCGACGCTGATCTGCAACGACGCCTGGCAGCCGATGCTGCCGTGGCTCGCCGCGCAGGACGGCGCCGAGCTGCTGATCGTGCCGACCAACAGCGCCGCGAAGCTCACGGGCGGCTCGTTCGACCCCGCCGAGTACTGGCACGACCTGCTCACGTTCACGGCCCGCATGCAGCAGTGCTGGGTGGTGTTCGTGAACCGGGTCGGCGACGAGGCCGGGGTGCGGTTCTGGGGCGGATCGCGCGTGCTCGACCCGTGGGGGTCGGCGGTGGCGACCGCGCCGAACTGGGACGAGTCGCTGCTGGTCGTGGACATCGACCCGAGTGCGGTGCGCCGGAGGCGGCGGGAGATCCCACTGCTCGCCGACGCCCGGCTGGGCCTGCTCCGGCGGGAGCTGGAGCGGCTCATCTCCGAGAGCGGCAGCGACTGAGCAAGCGCTCGGTGACGTCGGTCTCAGGGAACTGGCTCCCGTGCGCGCCGAGCTGTTCTGATCGGAAAGACTGCCGGTTTCGGCACTCTCCCACAGGACAGCGAGGTCGCACGTGGAACCGCTCGAGGACGACAACAGCAGGCACTGGAGCGAACCGGGTGTCTACGCGGTCGCGCCCGGCGTCTACCGGATCCCGCTGCCCCTGCCCAACGACGCGCTGCGGGCCGTCAACGTCTACGCGCTCGTCCACGGTGACTCGCTCGCGCTCGTCGACTCCGGCTGGGCGCTGGACGAGGCGCAGGAGCAACTGGAGGCGGCGCTCGGGGCGCTGGGCGCCGGGCTGGCCGACATCGACCGGTTCCTGGTGACGCACGTCCACCGCGACCACTACACGCTCGCGGTCGCGGTGCGCCGCAAGTTCGGCGGCAGGATCGCGCTGGGGCTGCTCGAAGAACCGTCGCTGACGATCACGGCCCGCCCGGACACCCATCCGATGCTGGCCCAGGTGCGGCTCTTGCGGCGGGCCGGCGCGGCCCCGCTCGCCGACGAGATCGAGGCGCTGTTCGCCGAGCGGGGGCGCAACACCGAGGCGGCGCTCTGGGAGGAGCCCGACGAGTGGCTGACGTCGGACACGCGCGTCGTCCTGCCTGGACGGGAGCTCGACGTCGTGCACACGCCCGGCCACACCACGGGGCACGTGGTGTACACCGACCGGGCGGCGGGCCTGATGTTCTCGGGCGACCACGTGCTGCCGCACATCACGCCGTCCATCGGCTTCCAGCCCGCGCCCGCCGAGCTGCCGCTGCGCGACTACCTCGACTCGCTGCGCCTGGTGCGCGAGATGCCGGACCTGCGGATGCTGCCCGCGCACGGCCCGGTGTCGCCGAGTGTGCACGCACGCGTGGACGAGTTGCTCGACCACCACGACGCGCGGCTCACCGCTATCGGCGAGACCGTCGCGAACGGAGCGCGCACGGCGTACGAGTCGGCGTTGCGGCTCACCTGGACCCGGCGCGCGCGGGCGCTGACCGACCTGGACGTCTTCAACCGGATGCTCGCGGTCCTCGAGACCGGTGCACATCTGGACCTGTTGGCACACCAGGGAAAGCTCACCGCGACGACCGCAGAAGAACCCCGGATCTACACCCTGCCGTAGCGGCGGCCCCACATGCGGTGAAGGGCACCTTTACTGCGTTCAATGCAGTAAAGGTGCCCTTCACCGCAGTCGGCTCGGGGGCGGGCGCGAGCGGGTGGTTGGGGGTTAGTTCGTGAAGCGGTCGCGGAGTTCTCGCTTCAGGATCTTGCCGGAGGCGTTGCGCGGCAGGTCGTCGACGAAGTGCACGGTCTTGGGGACCTTGAAGCCCGACAGCTCGCCCTTCACGTGGGAGAGCAACTCGTCGGCGGTGACGTCCTCCCTGCGCACGACCACGGCGGTGATGGCCTCGATCCACTTCTCGTCAGGCAGGCCCACCACCGCGACCTCACCGACGGCGGAGTGTGTGTAGAGCGCGTCCTCCACCTCGCGGGAGGCCACCATCACGCCGCCGGTGTTGATCACGTCCTTGATGCGGTCGACGACGAAGACGTAGCCCTGCTCGTCGATCCGCACCAGGTCGCCGGAGTGGAACCAGCCGCCGGAGAACGCCTCGTCGGTCTCGTCGGGCTTGTCCCAGTAACCGAGGCACAGCTGCGGCGAGCGGTACACGACCTCGCCCAGCTCCCCCGCCGCGACGTCGTTGTCCTCCGAGTCCACCACGCGCAGCTCGACGAACAGCGCCGCACGGCCCGCCGAGTCCGGCCGCTCCGCGTGCTCCTCCGGCCGCAGCACGGTGGCCAGCGGGCCGATCTCGGACTGGCCGAAACAGTTGTAGAAGCCCAGTTCCGGCATCTCCTCGCGCAGCCGGTCCAGCACCGGCCCCGGCATGATCGAGGCGCCGTAGTAGGCCTTGCGCAGCGACGAGAGGTCGCGCAGCCCGAACTCCGGGTTGTTCACGATCGCCACCCACAGCGTCGGAGCCGCGAAGAACGCACGGTGCCCGTCGTGGGAGATCCTGAACATGATGTCGGAGGGGTCGGGCACCTCCAGCAGCGTGTTGGTGGCGCCGACCATCAGCCACGGCAACAGGAACACGTGCAGCTGCGCCGAGTGGTACAGCGGCATCACGTGCAGCGGCTGGTCGTTCTCGGTGAGGTCGAGGTTCACCACGCACGACAGGTACTCGTGCAGCAGCGCGCGGTGAGTCATCATCGCGCCCTTGGGCCGCGACGTGGTGCCGGAGGTATAGAGCAGCTGCACCAGGTCGTCGTCGGCCACCTCCACGTCGAGCACGGGCACCTCGCCCTCGCTCGCCGCGGCCAGCAGTGAGCCGTCCTCGTCGCGCAGCGGCAGCACGCGCTGCGGCGGCGCCTCGAGATCGTCCAGATCCTCGCGCAGCAACGGATCGGCGAGCACCAGGCTGCTGCCGGACTGCTCCAGCAGGTAGGCCAGCTCGGGCCCTGCGAGGTTGAAGTTCACGGGCACGTGCACGAGCCCTGCCCTGGCGCACGCGAGGAAACCGATCAGGTAGGCGTCGGAGTTCTTGCCGTACGCCGCGACGCGGTCGCCCTTCTCGAGGCCGAGGGCCAGCAGGTGCGCGGCAGCCCTGCTCACCGCGGCGTCGAGCCCGGCGTAGGTCCACTCGCGATCGGCGAAGCGCAGCGCGACCCTCGCGGGCACGCGCGTGGCGCTGCGGCGCAGGACGTCGGAGACCGTGCTGGAGCGGACCGTGCTCGTCATCGAGATACCTCCCGCGGCGTGGAGCGGCTCACGCCGTCGAGGCGATCTTCGCACTCCCGAGTACCAGGTCGCCAGCGGTGTCGGGCCGGTACAGCACCACGACCTGTCCCGGCGCCACACCCCGCAACGGCTCGCGCAGCCGGATGCTGACGTCGTCGTCGAGGACCTCGGCGACGGCGGGCGCGGTGCCGCCGTGCGCCCGCACCTGCACCACGCACTCGGTGGGGCCGTCGAGCGGGCGTTCGCTCGGCCAGATCGGCCGGTCGGCCTCGATGCGGCCGACGCCGAGGTCGCGCGACGAGCCGACCTTGACGGTGCCGGACACGGGCTCCAGCGAGAGCACGTAGCGGGGCTTGCCGTCGGCGGCGGGCGCGTCGATGCCGAGTCCCTTGCGCTGGCCGATCGTGAACCCGTGCACACCGGTGTGCTTGCCCAGCACGGCGCCGGTCTCGGCGTCCACGAGGTCTCCGGGACGCTCGCCGAGCCGCGACTCGAGGAACTTCTTGGTGTCGCCGTCGGGGATGAAGCAGATGTCGTGGCTGTCGGGCTTCTTGGCCACGGCCAGCCCGCGCTCGGCCGCCTCGACGCGCACGTCGGGCTTGCGGGAGCCGCCGAGCGGGAACATCGCGTGCCGCAGCTGCTCCGGCGTCAGTGACGCGAGCACGTACGACTGGTCCTTGTCCTCGTCGGCGCTGCGCCGCAGCTCCGGTACCCCGTCCACAACGGACAGCCGCGCGTAGTGCCCCGTGCAGACCGCGTCGAAGCCGAGTGCCATCGCCTTCTCGAGCAGCGCCTCGAACTTGATTTTCTCGTTGCAGGTGACGCACGGGTTGGGCGTGCGACCGGCGGCGTACTCACCGACGAAGGTCTCCACGACCTCCTCGGTGAAGCGCTCGGCGAAGTCCCAGACGTAGAACGGGATGCCGAGGATGTCGGCGGCGCGGCGCGCGTCGTGGGCGTCCTCGACGGTGCAGCAGCCGCGCGACCCGGTTCGCAGCGTGCCGGGCTTGGCCGACAGCGCGAGGTGCACGCCGACCACGTCGTGCCCCTCGGCAACGGCCCGGGCGGCGGCCACCGCCGAGTCGACGCCCCCGCTCATCGCGGCCAGTACTCGCACCCGTCACACCTCCTGCTTGTGCTTGCGCAGTCCGGCCAGTCCCGCCTGCCTGGCCCTGTCGACGACCGCCCGCAGCTCGCGGGCGAGCGCGTCGACGTCGTCGCGGGTGGAGCTGTGCCCGAGGGAGAACCGCAGCGAACCACGCGCCGACGCCGCGTCGGCGCCCATCGCCAGCAGCACGTGGCTCGGCTCGGCGACACCCGCTGTGCACGCGGACCCCGTGGAGCACTCGATGCCCTTGGCGTCGAGCAGCATGAGCAGGCTGTCGCCCGCGCACCCGGGGAACGTGAAGTGGGCGATACCGGGCAGGCGCCCCGAGGCCTCGCTGGCGGGCACGCCGTTGAGGATCGCGTCGGGCACCTCGTGCAGCACCGCGGCGACGAGGTCGTCGCGCAGCTTGGCCAGGTCGTCGTAGGTCGCCTGCCGGTTGTGCACGGCGGTGCGCACGGCCGTGGCGAACGCGTGGATCGCGGGCACGTCGAGGGTGCCGGAGCGGACCTCGCGCTCCTGGCCCCCGCCGTGCAGCAGCGGCACGCACGGGGTGTCGCGGTCGAGCAGCAGCGCGCCGACACCGTACGGTCCGCCGAGCTTGTGCCCGGTGAGGGTCAGCGCGTTGGCACCGCTCGCCGCGAAGTCGATGTCGAGCGAGCCGACGGCCTGCACGGCGTCGGTGTGCAGCGGGATGTCGTACTCCGCGCAGATCGCGGCGAGCTCTGGCAGCGGGTTGATCGTGCCGACCTCGTTGTTGGCCCACATCACGGTGGCCAGTGCGACGTCACCGGGGTCGGCTTCGATCGCGGCCCGCAGCGTCTCGGGCAGGACGCGGCCGGTGGAGTCCACCTCGAGCCACGTGACCTCGGCGCCGGCGTGGCTCTCGAGCCAGCTGACGGCGTCGAGTACGGCGTGGTGCTCGACAGCGCCGGCCAGCACACGGCGACGGGCCGGGTCGGCCTTGGTGCGGGACCAGTAGATGCCCTTGACCGCGAGGTTGTCGCTCTCGGTGCCCCCGGCGGTGAAGATCACCTCGGACGGCCGGGCGCCCAGCGCCTCGGCGACGACCTCCCGGGCCTCCTCCACCACGCGTCGCGCTCTGCGCCCCGAGGAATGCAGCGAGGAAGCGTTGCCCACGGTGGACAGCGCTTCGCTCATCGCCGTGACGGCGTCGGGCAACATCGGGGTGGTCGCCGCGTGGTCGAGGTAGGTCATCGCCTGTCCAGGGTAGTCCTGCCCCTGCGGACGTCACTGCGGTACTGCTCACGGCCGCCGCACGCCGGTGACCAGGGCCGCGCCACCGGACACGCCGGCAAGGACCAGCGCCAGCACCACCACGGCGGGGCCGGGGCCGCCGGTGGAGGCGAGAGCCGCGAGCAGGACGCCGCCAAAGCCGATCGCCAGCGCTGAGCAGACCCAGTCGGCGAGCTGCATGGCCGAGGTGTTGAAGCCGCGTTCGGCGACCGGCGAGCGCCGCAGGACCAGCACCGAGATCGAGGGCAGCGCGATGCCCATGCCGCCGCCGGCCACGGCGGCGGCGGCGAACGCCAGCCACCCTGGTGACCACGGCTGCGCCACGACCGCGAACAGCACCAGCCCCGCCGCGACGAGCACGAACCCGGCGCGCAGCAGCGTCTCGCGCCGCCAGTCCGGGTAGCGGCCCTGCAGCGCCGAGGCCGCCGACCAGGCCAGGGCCACCACGGTGAGCGGCAGCCCCGCCAGCGCGGCACCGTAGCCGTGGACCGTCGTCAGCGTCAGCGGAAGGAATGCCTCCATCCCGGCGAAGCCGCCCGCCAGCAGGCCGCGCGAGGCGATCACCACGGGCAGGCCGGGTCGCAGGGTCAGCGTGCCCGGGGGCAGGAGCCTGCGCAGGGCCAGCGCAACGGCCACCAGCCCGGCCGTCCCGTACGCGAGCGCGAGCGGCGACGGGTGCTGGGCGGCCCAGGTGAGCGCGGCGACGCCGGTCGCTGCCGCCACGGCGGCGCCGACCCCCGCCCTGCGCACGGGCGCCGCGACCGGGGCCTTGCCGAGACCCCGCACCACGGGCAACAGCAGCGCCTGGGCCACGAACACCAGCGGCACCAGGCCGAGGAAGACCCACCGCCAGCCGATCGTCTCGGTGAGCAGCCCCGCCACGAACGGTCCGACGACGGCGGGCAGCACCCACGCGGCGGCGTTGGCGCCGTAGACGACGGGTCGCTCGCGGTCGGTGTAGACGGCGGCGATGAGCACCGACGTGGCGACCATCAGCGTGCCCGTGCCGAGGCCCTGCAGGAACCGGCCGACGAGCAGCAGCCACATGGTCGGGGCGAACCCGGCCACCAGCAGCCCGGCCAGGAAGATCACGGGCCCGGCGACCAACGAGGGCGCCGGGCCCCTGCGATCACAGACCCTGCCCGAGAGCACGGTCGCGGCGACACTCGCGACGAGAAACGCCGTGAACGGCCACGAGTAGAGCGCCCCGCCGTCGAGGTCGGCGACCATCGTGGGCATCGCGGTGGCCACGCCCAGGTACTCGAAGGCCAGCAACGTGACGATCAGCAGCAGGCCCGCGGTGGTGCCGCGGTGTTCCTTCGTCCAGAGCACCTTCGCTCTGGCGTCCCCCAGCGCTCGTGTCATTCCGACACGATGCAACCTCCACCACGGTGGAGGTCCACCGTCGTCACGAGACGTGGACCTCGTTCTGCTCGCCGGTCTCCTTGCGGCGCGGGGCTTCCCGCACGTCTGCCGGTCCGGCTCAGCGGACCAGCTGTGAGGCGCAAGCGACGAACTGCTGGATGGCCTCCTTCGCCGCCCTGTCCCGCGCGTCGTGCTCGCTCTGGTCCGCGGCGTTCGACATCTGCTGCGTGCTCTTGTAGGCACGCTCCGCCGCCGCCAGCACGTCGGGGTCACCGGTGAGCAGTTCGACCCGGTAGAGCGCCTGCCGGGCCGCTGTCCGCAGCCGGTGCCCCTCCTCGCGCGCCGCCCTGAACGGCGCTCCGTCCGGATCCTCCACCTTGCGGTACCAGCGGTCGCCCTGGCCGCGGCGGTACTCCGCCACCGCGGCCGCGAAGGAGCTGTAGGTGTCGATGCGCTCCTTCCGCAGCGACTCCTCCCGGGTGAACAGCTCGCTGCGCCTGTTCGACTGCCGCTGGAAGACGTGCGTGATCACCGATCCCAGCAGCGTGCCGACCACCGCCACGGCGCTTGTCCAGAAGGCTTCCACCGCGCCAGTCGATCACACGGGCAGCGGCCTCCACCGTCACGGGATCCCGGCGAGCGAGGTCTCCAGCACCTCCTGCGGCAGGTCGTGGTCCACCATCCGCCCCGCGAGGTGGGCTTCGTACGCGGGCAGGTCGAGGTGGGCGTGCCCGCACAGCGCCGTCAGGATCACCTTCTGCTCGCCGGTCTCCTTGCAGCGCAAGGCTTCCCGCACGCACGCTGCGAGCGCGTGGGCCGGCTCCGGCGCGGGGATGATGCCCTCGGCACGCGCGAAGCGCACCCCCGCCGCGAAGCACTCCTGCTGCGGCACGGCGACGGCCTCGAGCAGGCCGAGCTCGTAGATGTGCGACAGCAGCGGCGACATCCCGTGGTAGCGCAGGCCGCCCGCGTGGATGGGGTCGGGGATGAACTCGTGGCCGAGCGTGTGCATCTTCAGCAGCGGGGTGAGGCCGGCGGTGTCGCCGAAGTCGTAGGCGTAGCGGCCCCTGGTCAGGGTCGGGCACGCCGAGGGCTCGACGGCGCGGATCTCCGGTGAGATGCGCCCGGCGAGCTTCTCGCGCAGGAACGGGAAGACGAGGCCGCCGAAGTTGGAGCCGCCTCCGGTGCAGCCCACGATCACGTCGGGGATGTCCTCGGCGAGCTCGAACTGGCGCAGCGCCTCCTCGCCGATCACGGTCTGGTGCAGCAACACGTGGTTGAGCACGCTGCCCAGCGCGTAGCGGGCGTCGGGGTCGGCGGCGGCCTGCTCGACGGCCTCGCTGATGGCGATGCCGAGGCTGCCGGTGGAGTCAGGGTGCTCGGCGAGGATCTTGCGACCGGACTCGGTGAGTTCGGACGGGCTCGGGTGCACCGTGGCACCGAAGGTCTCCATCATGATCTTGCGATAGGGCTTCTGGTCGTAGGAGGCACGCACCTGCCAGACCTCGCAGTCGAGCCCGTAGGTGGCGCACGCGAACGCCAGCGCGCTGCCCCACTGGCCGGCGCCGGTCTCGGTGGTGAGCCGGGTGACGCCCTCGGCGGCGTTGTAGAACGCCTGCGGCACGGCCGTGTTGGGCTTGTGGGAGCCGACGGGGCTCACACCCTCGTACTTGTAGTAGATCCGCGCGGGGGTGCCGAGCGCCTGTTCGAGTCGGCGGGCGCGGAACAGCGGCGAGGGCCGCCACAGGCGGTAGACGTCGAGCACCTCGCCCGGAATGTCGACATAGCGATCCGCTGTGACCTCCTGGGCGATGAGAGCCTGCGGGAACAACGGTGCGAGGTCGGCGGGGCCGATCGGCTCGCGCGTACCCGGATGCAGCGGCGGGGGCGGCGGCTCCGGCAGGTCCGGCACGACGTTGTACCACTGCGTCGGCATCTCGGCTTCGTCGAGCACGTACTTCGTGCGACCGGCCATGGCGCGCCTCCCTGGCGAGCGAGCGACCCCCTGCGAGAACCACGGTGCCAGCGGCGCGGGGCGGGGACAATGGTCGGCGTGGGACGAACGATCGACTGGACCGATGGCGCCGTGGTGATCGTGGACCAGTGCGCCCTGCCCGCCGAACACCGGCTGTTGCGACTGGAGACGGTGACCGAGCTGATCGGCGCCATCCAGCGGCTCGCGGTGCGGGGAGCGCCCGCGCTCGGCGCGGCGGGAGCACTGGGTGTCGCGCTCGCCGCGAGGGCGCACGACGGCGACGCCGGGGCCGTGCGCGCCGACGCCGAACGGCTCGCCACCGCGCGGCCGACGGCGGTGAACCTGCGCTGGGGCGTCGAGCGCGCGCTCGCGAAACTGCCCGGCGGCACGGAGGCCGTACTCGCCGAGGCGCTGACCCTGCTCGACGAGGACGTGCGCGTCAACCGGGAGGCGTCGGGGCACGCGGCGCGGCTGCTGCTCGACCGGTGCGAGCGCCGTCCGCTGCGGCTGCTGACCCACTGCAACACCGGCCGCCTGGCCGCGGTCGACTGGGGCACGGCACTCGGCGTCGTCCGGCACCTGCACGCGGCCCGGCAGCTGGAGTACGTGCTCGCCGACGAGACCAGACCACTGTTGCAGGGCGCCCGCCTCACGGCGTGGGAGCTGGCGCAGGAGAAGATCCCGTACCGGCTGCTGCCCGACTCGGCCGCTGCCGCCGCGATGGCGCGCGGGCTCGTCGACGCCGTCGTGGTGGGCGCCGACCGCATCGCGGCCAACGGCGACACCGCGAACAAGATCGGCACCTACGCCGTGGCTCTGGCCGCCGCCCGCCACGGGCTGCCGTTCGTGGTGGTGGCCCCGTCGTCGACGGTCGACGGCGAACTGCCCGACGGCGGCGCGATCGTGCTCGAACAGCGAGCTCCCGAGGAGGTCACGCACGTGGCGGGCACGCTCGTCGCGCCGGAGGGAGCCGAGGCGTTCAACCCGGCCTTCGACGTCACGCCCGTGGACCTGATCACCGCGGTGGTCACCGAGCACGGCGTGGTGGCGGGCTCCGCGCGGTAATTCACTCGCCCGCTGCGAGCGCCGTGGTTACCGTCGGCGCGCGTGGAGACCTTTCCCGTCGCCGCGCTGTGCGCGAAGCTCGGGCTCACCGGCGAACCGCGGCGCTTCCCCGACGGATCACTGCCCGTCTACGGCATCGGCGACGACCTGGTGCTCAAGCTCTACCCGCCCGAGGACGCCGACGAGGCCGACGCGGAGACCACCGTGCTGCGGATCCTCGACGGCAGGCTCTCGGTGCCGACGCCGGGCGTGGAGCGGACGGGCGAGCACGACGGCTGGCGCTACGTGCTCATGCGCCGCCTGCGGGGCGAGAGCCTGGCCGTCGTGTGGCCCGGGTTGTCCGCCTCGGATCGCACGGAACTCGCGGCCCGGCTGGGCGAGGTGCTCGCCGAACTGCACGCCGTGACCGACCCGCGCATCGGCGTGCTGGAACCCCGGGACTGGGGCGAGTTCGTGCGCGACCGCGCGGAGGTGACCGTCGCGCAACAGCGCGGGTCCGGCCTCGACGAGCGGTGGCTGGAGCAGATCCCCGCGTTCCTCGACTCCGTGGACCTCGGCTCGCCGCCCTCGGTGCTGCTGCACACCGAGTTCCTGCGCGAGCACGTCGTCGTCAGGCCCGAGCGCGGGCGCTGGACGGTGTCGGGACTGCTCGACTTCGAACCCGCGATGCCGGGAGCCGCCGAGTACGACCTGGTGGCCGCGCGCGTGTTCCTCGCGGGCGAGGACCCGGCGTTCCTGCGCACCCTGCTGCACGCCTACGGCTACTCCCCCGCCGAGCTCGACGAGGACTTCGCGCGCCGTTGCCTGGCCTACACACTGCTGCACCGGTACTCGAACCTGGCGGCCTACCTGCGCAGGCTGCCCCCGGCGCCGACGCTCGACGCACTGGCGCCGGCCTGGTTCGGTTGACCAACATGTCCACTGTGGACCCGCGCGGCCGTCGCTACCCGAGAAGCCCACCCCGAGGGGGGCGCACCCGTGCGAAGATGACCCGATGCGTCAGATCGACACCGACCGCAACCTCGCGAAGGAAATCTTCGACGAGCTCAGGGGCGCCATCGTCAGCGGTGAGCTGACCCCGGGCGCGCTGTACTCGGTGCACGACCTGGCCGCGCGGCTCGGAGTCTCCCGCACTCCGGTGCGCGAGGCGCTGATCCAGCTCTCCGAGCGCGGCATGGTGCGCTTCGAACGCAACCGCGGCATCCGCATCCTGCAGACCTCGCTGCACGATCTGGAGGAGGTCTTCGCGATCCGGCTGCTGCTGGAGGTGCCCGCGACGTTCCGGGCCACCACCCAGCGCCCTCCCGGCTGGCTCGACGAGCTCGCGGGCCACCTCGATGCCATGCGCACGGCGGCGGGCAAGCACGACGAGGCCACGTTCATGGCCGCCGACCGCCGCTTCCACGAGGCCATCAACGCCGCGTCGGGCAACCTGCGACTGGCGCACTACATCGACTCGCTGCGCGACATGGTGCTGGTGCGCGGCAACTCGACGGTCGACCGTTCGCGCACGCTGGCCGACATCCTCACCGAGCACGAGACGATCTTCGAGCTCATCGAGAGCGGCAAGGCCCACGAGGCCGCGGCGTCGATGCGCGCGCACCTGCTGCACACCGCCCGGCTGCTGCTCGGCCAGGAGGCCGGCGCCGACCTGCAGGGCGGCGAGCCGCTTCCCGAGCTCTCCCTCGACTGGACCAAGTTCCCGGGCTGACCCGCGCTCCGCATCGCGCTGACCAGCACAGCTTGACCAGTGGCATGCCACATGCCACTGTCCTGACGTCGGGTTCAGTCGCGCGAGGAGGCGCACGTGGAGCGCAGGCCATGACCGAGTACCTCAACGAAACCGTGTTCACCTGGGGCGCCACTCCGCTCAAGTTCGGGGCCGGAGCCGTCGACGAGATCGGCTGGGACCTCGCGCAGCTGGGCGCGCGGCGCGTCCTGATCGTCACCGACCCCGGCATCGCCGCCACGGGCGTGCCGCAGCGCGTCGCCGACGCGGCCAAGGCGGGCGGGCTGACGGTGGAGATCTACGACCGCGTGCACGTGGAGCCCACCGACGTGAGCATCACCGAGGCCGTGGAGTTCGCGAGCCAGTCCACGTGGGACGGTTTCATCGGTGTCGGCGGCGGCTCCGCGATCGACACCGCCAAGGCCATCAACCTGCTCACCACGTATCCCGCCGACCTCTTCGACTACGTCAACAAGCCGATCGGCGAGGGCAAGGCCCCACCCGGGCCGCTCAAGCCGCTCGTGGCCGTGCCGACCACCGCGGGCACGGGCTCGGAGACCACGCCGGTCTGCATCATGGACTTCCTCGGGCTCAAGGTGAAGTCGGGCATCAGCCACGCGCGCCTGCGCCCGAACCTGGCCGTGATCGACCCGCTGCTGACGCTGTCGATGCCGCCCGAGGTCACCGCGGCCAGCGGCATGGACGTGCTCTGCCACGCGCTGGAGTCCTACACAGCCAAGCCGTTCCACTCCTTCGCCAGGCACAAGCCAGAGAACCGCGTGGCCTACAACGGATCCAACCCGATCTCCGACGCGTGGACCGAGCAGGCGCTGGGGCTGCTGGCGCGCTCGTTCCGCAAGGCGGTGCTCAACGGCGGCGATCTCGAGGCTCGCACGGACATGATGCTCGCGGCGACGTTCGCGGGCATGGGCTTCGGCAACGCGGGCGTGCACATCCCGCACGCGTGCGCCTACCCGATCGCGGGGCGGGTGCGCGAGTACCGGCCGGCGAACTACCCCCAGGAGGAGGCGCTGGTGCCGCATGGCGAGTCGGTGTCGCTCACCGCGCCCGCGGCGTTGCGGTTCACCTTTCCCTCCGATCCCGGCAAGCACCTGCGCGCCGCAGAGCTGCTCGACCCGCGTGCCGCGCGGCAGTCCGACGACCGCGAACAGCTGCCGTTCGTGCTGTCGTCGCTGATGCGCGACATCGGGATCCCCAACGGCATCGGCGGTGTCGGCTACGGCGAGGGCGACGTCGACGCGCTCGTCGAGGGCACGATGCAGCAACAGCGGCTGCTGGCGGTGGCACCGAGGACCGTGCGCGAGGAGCAGATCGCCGCCATTCTCACGGAGTCGATCGAGAACTGGTGAGTACCTTCGTCGCGGAACTCGAGAACGCCGTCTCCGGAGAGGTCGAGAGCGACCGCACGGCACGAGCCGTGTTCAGCATGGACGCCTCGAACTACCGGCACGTCCCGCTTGCGGTGGTGTTTCCCCGCAGCGCCGACGACGTCGAGGCCACGCTGCGCGTCTGCCGCGCGCACGGCGTCGGCATCACCGCCAGGGGCGCGGGCACCAGCATCGGCGGGCAGGCCCTCGGCGAGGGCGTGGTGCTCGACTACAGCCGCTATCTGAACCGGATCCTCGAGATCGACCCGGTGAACCGGACTGCGCGGGTGCAGCCGGGCGTGGTGCTCGACGCGCTGCGCGCGGCGGCGGGCGAGCACGGGCTCACGTTCGGGCCCGATCCCTCGACGCACAGCCGCTGCACGCTCGGCGGCATGATCGGCAACGACGCCTGCGGCTCGCATTCCGTGGCGTGGGGCCGCACGGCGGACAACGTCGTGTCGCTGGACGTGCTCACCGGCGACGGCACCCGGCTCACCGTCGGTCCCTCGCTGCCCGAGGGCGACCTGCGGGACCGGCTCCGCAAGCTCGTCGACGACAACCTCGCGGTGGTGCGCACGGGTTTTCCCGCGCTGCCCCGGCGGGTGTCGGGCTACGCGCTGGACGCGTTGCTGCCCGAGAACGGCTTCGACGTCACGCGCGCACTGGTCGGCACCGAGGGCACGTGCGTGCTGCTGACCGAGGCCACCGTGCGCCTCGTGCCCTCGCCTGCCGCCCGCGTACTCGTGGTGGCGGGCTACGCCGACGACGTCGCCGCCGCCGACGCCGTGCCGCACGTGCTTCCGTTGCGCCCCTTGACGATCGAGGGAATGGGCGCGGACCTGATCGACACGCTGCAGGTGCGCGGACGTCGCACACCCGCGCTGGACCGGCTGCCCGAGGGCGGCGGCTGGCTGTTCATCGAGATCGGCGGCGACGACGCCGAGGCCGCGCTGGCCGACGCGGAGGAGGTCGCGGCGACGCTGCGCGCCGGGACCGGCGCCGCGACGGTCGTGGCGAGCGATCCCGCCGACATGCGCGGGCTGTGGTCCATCCGCGAGTCCGCGGCCGGGATCGCGACACGCATGGCCGACGGCTCCGAGGCGTGGCCCGGCTGGGAGGACGCCGCCGTACCGCCCGAACACCTCGGCTCGTACCTGCGCGGCTTCCGGGCACTGCTGGACAAGCACGGTCTGCGCGGTGTGCCGTACGGGCACTTCGGCGAGGGCTGCGTGCACGTGCGCATCGACTTCCCGCTCACCACCGACGAGGGTCGGACCCGGTTCCGGTCCTTCATGGAGGACGCCGCCGACCTGGTCGTGGCACACGGCGGTTCGCTGTCGGGCGAGCACGGAGACGGACAGGCCAGGGCCGAACTACTGCCCCGCATGTACGGCCCCGAACTGCTGCGGCTGTTCGAGGCGTTCAAGGCGATCTGGGATCCCGACGACGTGCTCAACCCCGGCAACCTCGTGCGCCCGCGCGCGCTGGACGCCGACCTGCGCTTCGACGGACCGCTGCGGGAACTGCCGCTGACGCTGCGCTACCCGCACGACGGCGGCAGCCTGGCCACCGCGGCGCGGCGCTGCGTCGGCGTCGGCAAGTGCGTCGACACCTCCTCGGGCGTGATGTGCCCGAGCTACATGGCCACCGGTCGCGAGGAGCACTCCACGCGGGGCCGCGCGCACCTGCTGTTCGAGCTGATGCGCGGCGAGACGATCACCGACGGCTGGCGCTCGGAGGAGGTGCGCGACGCACTGGATCTGTGCCTGGCGTGCAAGGGCTGTCTGTCCGACTGTCCGGTCAATGTGGACATGGCCTCTTACAAGGCCGAGTTCCTGCACCAGCACTACGCGCGCAGGGTGCGTCCGCCGAGCCACTACTCGCTGGGTTTCCTGCCGTTGTGGGCACGGCTCGCCTCGCTGCTGCCCCGCGTGGCCAACGGCGTACTCGGCTCGCGCCTGGCGCCGCTGGTGAAGCGGCTCGGCGGGATCACCCCGGAACGGTCGCTGCCGGAGTTCGCGCGGGTCTCGCTGCGCAGGACACTGCGCCACCGGCCGAAACCCGCTGGCGAGCGGCAGCGGGTGGTGCTGTGGCCCGACACGTTCACCAACTACCTCTCCCCCGAGGTCGGCACCGCCGCGGTGCGCGTGCTGGAGTACGCCGGGTTCGACGTGGTGCTGCCGAAGGGGCCGGTGTGCTGCGGGCTGACGTGGATCTCCACGGGCCAGCTCGGCATCGCGCGCAGGCTGCTGCGCCGCACGCTGACGGTGCTGGAGCCGGAGATCGCCGCGGGCACCCCGATCGTCGGGCTCGAACCGAGCTGTCTCGCCGTGCTGCGCCACGACATCCACGACCTGCTCGACGCGCCGAAGCTCAACGCCATGACACTGGCCGGGTTCCTGGAGAGCCACGCGGCCGACGTCGAGTTCCCCGCCGTGGCCGGCACGGCGATCACGCAGCAGCACTGCCACCAGCACGCCGTGTTCGGCAACGCGGCCGAAGAGCGGCTGCTGGCCAAGGTGGGCGTCGGCAACCGCACGCTCGACTCCGGCTGCTGTGGGCTGGCAGGCAACTTCGGCGTCGAGCGCGGGCACCACGAGGTGTCGGTCGCGGCGGCCAACCGGGTGCTCGTGCCCGAGGTCAACGCCGCGGACGACGACACCCTCGTGCTGGCCGACGGGTTCAGCTGCCGCACGCAGATCGGCGAGCTCACCGAGCGCCAGGCTCTGCACCTGGCCCAGGTGCTCGACCGCGCGATTACCGAATCGTCCCGCTGATCGGAACAGCCTCCTTGCCCGCGACCGAGGACCCGGAGAAGGTGCACGACTATGGATACGAACGCGGTGAGCGATGTCGCCGCCCAGCTGCTGGGTGCCTACGAGACCGGCAAGCCCGTGCCGCCGATCATCGAAGGCAACCCCGCGGCGACGGTCGGCGACGCCTACCGCATCCAGCAGGAACAGGTGCGCACCTGGCTCGCGAACGGCGAGGTGGTGAAGGGCCACAAGGTGGGCCTGTCCTCGGCCGCCATGCAGGAGCAGATGGGCGTGGACCAGCCCGACTACGGGCACCTGCTCAGCGGCATGTTCCACCTCGAGGCGCAGCCGATCCCCAGCGCGAAGTTCCTGCAGCCGCGCATCGAGCCGGAGATCGCCTTCGTGCTCGGCAGGCCGCTGTCCGGACCGGGAGCCACGGTCGCCGACGCCGCCCGCGCGGTGGAGTTCGTGCTGCCCGCGCTGGAGATCGTGGACTCGCGCATCCAGGACTGGCGGATCTCGATCGTCGACACGATCGCCGACAACGCGTCCTCCGGCGGGGTCGTGCTCGGCAGCAAGCCGACGCCGCTGTCGGCCGTGGACCTGCGCCTGACCGGGTGCACGCTGCACCAGAACGGTGCGCTCGTCGCCACGGGAGCGGGTGGCGCCGTGCTCGGCTCGCCGTTGAACTCGCTCGTCTGGCTCGCCAACACGCTCGGCCCGCTCGGGATCTCCCTCGAACCGGGTCACGTGATCCTCCCCGGCTCGATGACCAGGGCTTTCCCGGTCTCGCCCGGCGACACGGTGGTCGCCACGATGGCCGAGCTGGGCAGTGTCGCGGCGATCTTCGACACGCCCGGCTGAGACCAGCTCCACAAATTCCCAGAAAATTCGCGTGTCATCGGGTTGAATTGTGGGCATCCGGCCGCTATAAGGGCTGGCGCAGTACGACCAAGGAGGCTCGATGCCTCACCAGAACACCGACAACGCAGACGCGGATCTGAATCATCGCGAGCGCGCCACCCTGCAGGCGGTGGCCCGGGGCGGCGCGGAGATGACCGGAAGCTGCGAGCCGGACCTGTTCCTCGACGGACTCGCCTGCTGTGACCAGACCACCGCACGCGCCCTCGCGCGACGTGGTCTGGTGGCCCCCGCTTTCACCGGACCTCCCTGGCAGCGCGTGCCCGCGCTACTCACCGACGCGGGTCGCGCCGCGCTGCGGCACGCGCCCGCCACGACGGTCGCGGCCTGATCTCGGGTTGATCTCGGACTAATCGCCCAACACGGCGGCGCGGAGCTGCTCCGCGCCTCGATCTTGCTCGCATCGTCGCAGGTCACCGGCTTGTAATCGGTTCAGACACCTGTCCGGGCCGACGTCAATCCTCCAGTGTTGTTTCCCACGTGCGCCATGTGCCCTATCCCGATAACGGCGATTTCACACTACTGTCATATGACCGGCGAACCCGGGACCACTTGGCGCGCGCCGGAATTCGCAGGCCAAACCCTGCATCCGCGCCGCTCAGCTCGACGCGAGCCGCACAACGGTGTGTGGTCGAAACCCGGCGATGTGCGGGCCCAGCACGGGTTCAACGCCATCGACGAACTTCCCCTGACTGACCATCGCGATTTCGAGCCGAACCGTTAGCAAGACGGGCTAGCCCGTCCGGCTGACAGACCGGCTCGATCGTGCCGAGCCAAGGAGGGCGGCAAGCCGTGACCCGCCACGCACCGCACGAGCCAACCCAGGGCTTGTACGACAAGCAGTACGAGCACGACGCCTGTGGCGTCGCCTTCGTCGCCGATCTCTCCGGCCGCAGAGACCACGGAATCGTCAGCAAGGCGCTGGTCGCCCTGCGCAACCTCGAGCACCGCGGCGCCCGTGGCGCCGAACCCGAGACCGGGGACGGCGCGGGAATCCTGATCCAGGTCCCGGACGCCTTCTTTCGCGAGGTCGTCGACTTCGCACTCCCGCAGGCGGGCACATACGCCGTGGGCACCGCGTTCCTGCCCGTCGACGCCAACGCGCGCGGCAAGGCCATGTCCACCATCGAGCGCATCGCCGCCGAGGAGAACCTGAGCATCCTCGGCTGGCGTGACCTGCCCGTGGACACCGACCACGTCGGCCCCACCGCGGCGACGACCATGCCGCACTTCGCGCAGCTCTTCCTGGCCCCTCGCCGCGAGGAGGTCACCGGGCTCGCACTGGAGCGCGCCGCGTTCTGCGTGCGCAAGCGCGCCGAGCACGCGCTGGCCGAGCAGGACGTCTACTTCCCCAGCCTGTCGTCGCGCACGATCGTCTACAAGGGAATGCTCACCGAACCGCAGGTCGAGAAGTTCTTCACCGACCTCACCGACGAGCGGGTGACCAGTGCCATCGGCCTGGTGCACTCCCGCTTCTCCACCAACACGTTCCCGTCGTGGCCGCTGGCACACCCGTACCGCTACGTGGCACACAACGGCGAGATCAACACCATGCGCGGCAACCGCAACTGGATGGACGCGCGCGAGTCGCAGCTGTCCACCGACCTCATCCCCGGTGAGCTCCAGCGCGTGTACCCGGTGATCACGCGCGACGCCAGCGACTCGGCGTCGTTCGACGAGGTGCTGGAGCTGCTGCACCTCGGCGGACGCTCACTGCCCCACGCGGTCCTGATGATGATTCCCGAGGCGTGGGAGAACCACGAGGAGATGGACCCCGCGCGCCGGGCGTTCTACGAGTTCCACGCCACGATGATGGAGCCGTGGGACGGCCCCGCGCTGGTGTCGTTCACCGACGGCACCCAGATCGGCGCCGTGCTCGACCGCAACGGCCTGCGCCCCGCCCGCTACTGGGTCACCGACGACGGGCTCGTGGTGCTGGCCAGCGAGGTCGGCGTGCTCGAGCTGGACCAGTCCACGATCGTCCGCAAGGGCAGGCTCGAGCCGGGCCGCATGTTCCTCGTCGACACGGACGAGGGCCGGATCATCGAGGACGACGAGATCAAGGGTGAGCTGGCCTCACTGCACCCGTACGACGAGTGGATCGACGCGGGCGTGCTGCGGCTGGAGGACCTGCCCGAGCGCGAGCGCGAGGTACCCACCCACGCCTCGCTGGTGCACCGTCAGCAGTCCTTCGGCTACACCGAGGAGGAGCTCAACGTCCTGCTTCAGCCGATGGCCCGCACGGGAGCGGAGCCGATCGGCTCGATGGGCAACGACTCGCCGCTGGCGCCGTTCTCCAGCGGGTCAAGGCCGCTGTTCGACTACTTCATCCAGCTGTTCGCCCAGGTGACCAACCCGCCGCTGGACGCGATCCGCGAGGAGCTGGTCACCGCGCTGGGCACGCAGCTCGGCTCGGAGCCGAACCTGCTCGAAGCGGGTCCCGAGCACTGCCGCAAGATCCTGCTCCAGTTCCCGGTGCTCGACAACGACGAGCTGGCCAAGCTGGTGCACGTCAACGACGACGGCAACCTGCCGGAGTTCCAGTCGCACACCGTGCACGGCACCTACGACGTCGCGGGCGGCGGCGAGGCGCTGGTCCGCAGGCTCGACGAGATCCGCTCCGAGGTGTCGGAGGCGATCGCGGGCGGCGCCAGGCTGATCGTGCTGTCCGACCGCGGCACCGACGAGGCGCACGCGGCGATCCCGTCGCTGCTGCTGACCGGTGCCGTGCACCACCACCTGGTGCGGGAGAAGAGCCGCACGCAGGTCGGCCTGATCGTGGAGGCCGGTGACGCCCGCGAGGTGCACCACATCGCACTGCTCATCGGCTACGGCGCGGCCGCGGTGAACCCGTACCTGGCGATGGCGACGGTCGAGGAGATGGCCGAGCAGGGCCTGATCCCCGGGGTCACCGCCAAGGAGGCCACGCGCAACCTCATCAAGGCGCTCGGCAAGGGCGTGCGCAAGACGATGTCCAAGATGGGCGTGTCCACCGTCGCCTCCTACACCGGCGCGCAGATCTTCGAGGCGATCGGGCTCGGCGAGGAGGTCATCGAGGCCTGCTTCACCGGCACCACGTCCCGGCTCGGCGGCGTCGGTTTCGACCTGCTGGCCGACGAGGTCGCCGAGCGGCACCGTCGCGCGTTCCCCTCCGACGGCGTGCGTGCCACGCACCGTGAGCTGGAGACCGGCGGCGACTACCAGTGGCGCCGCGAGGGCGAACCGCACCTGTTCAACCCGCAGACGGTGTTCAAGCTGCAGCACTCCACGCGCAGCGGCAAGTACGACGTCTTCAAGGAGTACACGAAGGCCGTCGACGACCAGTCGCAGCGGCTGATGACGCTGCGCGGCCTGTTCGGCTTCAAGGACGGCGAGCGGGCACCGGTGCCGATCGAGGAGGTGGAGCCGGTCTCGGAGATCGTGAAGCGCTTCGCCACCGGCGCCATCTCCTACGGCTCCATCTCGCAGGAGATGCACCAGACGCTGGCGATCGCGATGAACCGGCTGGGCGGCAAGTCCAACACCGGCGAGGGCGGCGAGGACGCGGATCGCCTCTACGACCCCGAGCGGCGCAGCGCGGTCAAGCAGGTCGCGAGTGGACGGTTCGGCGTGACGAGCGAGTACCTCGTCAACGCCGACGACATCCAGATCAAGATGGCCCAGGGTGCCAAGCCCGGTGAGGGCGGGCAGCTGCCCGGCGGCAAGGTGTACCCGTGGATCGCGAAGACGCGGCACTCCACGCCGGGCGTGGGCTTGATCTCGCCGCCGCCGCACCACGACATCTACTCGATCGAGGACCTGGCGCAGCTGATCCACGACCTGAAGAACGCCAACCCGGCCGCGCGCATCCACGTGAAGCTCGTGTCCGAGGTCGGCGTCGGCACGGTCGCGGCCGGTGTCTCGAAGGCGCACGCCGACGTGGTGCTGATCTCCGGCCACGACGGCGGCACCGGCGCCTCGCCGCTGTCGTCGATCAAGCACGCCGGCGGCCCGTGGGAGCTCGGGCTCGCCGAAACGCAGCAGACGCTGCTGTCCAACCGCCTGCGCGACCGCATCGTCGTGCAGACCGACGGCCAGCTCAAGACCGGCCGCGACGTGATGATCGCGGCGCTGCTGGGCGCCGAGGAGTTCGGCTTCGCCACGGCTCCGCTCGTGGTGTCGGGCTGCATCATGATGCGCGTCTGCCACCTCGACACGTGCCCGGTGGGCGTCGCGACCCAGAACCCGACGCTGCGGGAGAAGTTCAGCGGCAAGGCCGAGTACGTGGTGAACTTCTTCGAGTTCATCGCCCAGGAGGTGCGGGAGTACCTGGCCGAGCTCGGGTTCCGCTCCATCGCCGAGGCCGTCGGCCACGCCGAGGTGCTCGACACGCGGCAGGCCGTGGAGCACTGGAAGGCCTCCGGCCTGGACCTTTCGCCGATCTTCCACGTGCCCGAGCTGGAGCCGCGCGCGGCCAGGCACCAGGTGGTGGCCCAGGACCACGGTCTGGACAAGGCGCTGGACAACACGCTGATCCAGCTCGCAGAGGGCGCGCTGTCGGCCGGCGACAAGGTGCGGCTCGAGCTGCCCGTGCGCAACGTCAACCGCACGGTGGGCACGATGCTCGGCTCCGAGCTCACCAAGCGCTGGGGCGGCGAGGGCCTGCCCGACGACACGATCGACATCACCTTCACCGGCACCGCGGGGCAGTCGTTCGGCGCGTTCGTGCCGAAGGGCATCACGCTGCGGCTGCTCGGTGACGGCAACGACTACGTCGGCAAGGGCCTCTCCGGCGGCCGGATCGTGGTGCGGCCGCCCAAGGAGTCGCCGATCGTGGCGGAGGACCACATCGTCGCGGGCAACGTGATCGGCTACGGCGCCACGGGCGGCGAGCTGTTCCTGCGCGGCAAGGTCGGCGAGCGGTTCTGCGTGCGCAACTCGGGCGCACTGGCCGTCGTCGAGGGCGTCGGCGACCACGGCTGCGAGTACATGACCGGCGGCAAGGTCGTGGTGCTCGGCCCGACCGGCCGCAATTTCGCGGCAGGCATGTCGGGCGGCACCGCCTACGTGCTCGACCTGCCGCTGAGCAGGGTCAACCAGGAGATGGTGGACCTCGACGAGCTCGACCAGACCGACGCGGACTTCCTGCGCTCGGCCGTGGAACGGCACTACGCCGAGACCGAGTCGGCGGTGGCGCGCTCGCTGCTCACCGACTGGGAGGCCGCACTGTCGCGGTTCGCCAAGGTCATGCCCAAGGACTTCAAGCGTGTTCTGCAGGCGCAGGCTGCGGCCGAGCGCGACGGCAGGGACGTCAACGTTGCGATCATGGAGGCGGCACATGGCTGACCCCAAGGGTTTCCTCACGACCAAGCGGGAGACGCCGACGTCGCGCCCGGTCGACATCCGGATCATGGACTGGCGCGAGGTCTACGAGGACTTCGAGCGCACGAAGCTCAAGGACCAGGCCGGCCGCTGCATGGACTGCGGCATCCCGTTCTGTCACCAGGGCTGTCCGCTGGGCAACCTGATCCCGGAGTGGAACACGCTCACGTGGCGCGACGACTGGCGCGGCGCGATCGAGCGGCTGCACGCCACGAACAACTTCCCCGAGTTCACCGGCACGCTGTGCCCCGCGCCGTGCGAGACCTCGTGCGTGCTGGGCATCAACGACGACCCGGTGACCATCAAGCGCGTCGAGATCTCGATCATCGACCGCGCCTGGGACGAGGGCTGGGTGACGCCGCAGGAGCCCGAGACCCGCACGGGCAAGAAGGTCGCCGTGGTGGGCTCGGGTCCGTCCGGACTGGCCGCCGCGCAGCAGCTGACGCGCGCCGGGCACGACGTGGTGGTGTTCGAGCGCGCCGACGCGATCGGCGGGCTGCTCCGCTACGGCATTCCCGAGTTCAAGATGGAGAAGTTCCGCCTCGACCGCAGGCTCGACCAGATGCGGGCCGAGGGCACGGAGTTCCGCGCGGGCGTGAACGTCGGTGAGGACGTCACCGTGGAGCGGCTGCGCTCCGACTACGACGCCGTGGTGCTGGCCGGCGGGGCCACCGCGTGGCGCGACCTGCCGATCACCGGCCGCGAGTCGACCGGCGTGTACCAGGCGATGGAGTACCTGCCGCCCGCCAACCGCGTCGCCGCGGGCACGCTCGACGCCCCGCCGGTGTCGGCCGAGGGCAAGGACGTCGTGGTGATCGGCGGCGGCGACACCGGCGCCGACTGCGTCGGCACCGCGCACCGCCAGGGCGCGAACTCGGTGACGCAGCTGGAGATCATGCCCAAGCCGCCGCAGTCGCGCGGCGAGGCCCACCCGTGGCCGATGTACCCGATGATCTACCGGGTGTCCTCGGCGCACGAGGAGGGCGGCGAGCGGCTGTACTCGGTGAACACGCAGGAGTTCCTCGCCGACGGCAACGGCGACCTGCGGGCGCTGAAGCTGGTGGAGGTCCGCAACGAGGGCGGCAAGTTCGTGCCCGTCGAGGGCAGCGAGCGGGAGCTGCCCGCGCAGCTCGTGCTGCTGGCAATGGGTTTCGTCGGCCCGCAGCGCGAGGGCCTGCTCGAGCGGCTCGGTGTGGAGCTCGACGAGCGCGGCAACGTCAAGCGCGACGCGTCGTACCGGACGAGCGTGGACAACGTGTTCGTCGCGGGCGACATGGGCCGCGGTCAGTCGCTGATCGTGTGGGCGATCGCCGAGGGCCGCTCCGCGGCCGCGGGCGTGGACGCCCACCTCACGGGCCGCGACGTGCTGCCGAGGCCGATCGCTCCGACGGAGCGGCCGATCGCGTGAGCGACGTGCGGGCCGCCACCGAGGTGGCGGCCCGCACCGCTCAGCACGGCGCCCAGGTGCTCCGGACGGTCCGGAGCCGGGACTCAGGAAACGACGGCGGGCAGCGCGCCGACGTCGAGCGTGCCCTCCTTGGCCGAGGCCACGAGATCGTGCCACTGGTCGAGACTCATCTGGATGCGCTGACCGAAGTCGTCGGTGATGAGCACGCGCTTGTCCGCGGGCGCCTCGTGGTCGACGAACAGTTCGGGGCAGCCGCAGTTGCAGCTGCCGCAGAACGTGGCGATGTACTGGGCCATGGTGCCTCCTCGCGAGCAACGGTGGTGGAGTCGGGTGACACCGGGCGGGTGCGCCGCGGCGGACCCGCCCGGTGTGATCCGACGCGGGAGGAAGTCGCGCCGGGGGGCCACGCGGTTCCGGCGCCCGCGATGATCACCCTTTCGTGACGCTGTGTTCCGTCCCGCGTCACCACCACGCCAGCGAAGCTCACGAAGCTGGCGACGTGACTGCTTGTTCCGGAAACTCCGATGTGTCCCGCCGCAGGCTGCTGCAGGCGGCCGTGGGCACCCCGGTCGCCATCGCGGCCACCGCGTCGCTGGGCGCCGCGCCCGCCGTGGCCGCGGGCCGTGGCGGCTCCGTCGACCCGACCGCGCCCCGCTTCTCGCTCGCGGTGCTGCCCGACACGCAGTACCTGATCGACGAGGGTGGATCGGACCCGGAGCCCGTGCGGGCCGCGCTGCGCCACGTGACGCGCTCGCGCGAGGACGCCAACATCGTCTTCCTCGCCCACCTCGGCGATGTCACCGAGCACGGCACCGAGGCCGAGCTGCGCACGGCCGACCGCGCCTTCGACGCGATCCACGGCAGGCTGCCCTACAGCGTGCTCGGCGGCAACCACGACGTCAGCGGCAACGACGACGACCGTGGCGACACGCCCTACCTGCGCACGTTCGGCCCGCGCCGGTTCGCGCGCATGGACACCTACGGCGGGGCCTCGCCGAGCGGCTACAACACGTTTCACGTGCTCTCCGGAGGTGGCCGTCGCTGGCTGCTGCTCGCGCTCGACTGGCGCGTGTCCGACGCGAGCATCCGCTGGGCGCAGGGCGTGCTCGACCAGCACCCGACGCTGCCCGCGATCCTCACCACCCACGACCTCGTGTGGGGCGAGGAGGACGGCGGTGCGCAGCTCTCGGCGCACGGCCAGCGGTTGTGGGACGGGCTGATCCGAGCCAACGACCAGATCTTTCTGGCCCTGGGCGGGCACTACTGGCCGACCGGGCGCACGACGCTGACCAACGACCACGGCAACGCGGTGCACCTGCACATCGCGAACTACCAGGACCGCTACTACGGCGGCGCGGGCATGATCCGCCTGTACTCGTTCGACCTGGTGCGCGGGATGATCGACGTCACGACGTACTCGCCGTGGCTGCTGGAGAAGAAGGAACGCGACCGCACGCCGCTCGAGGCCGAGCACATGGAGCTGACCGACCCCGGCGAGCGGTTCAGCGTGGAGATCGACTTCGACGAGCGGTTCGCGTCGTTCGCGCCTCCGGTAGTGCCGCCCTCGCGCCCGGCCGCGGACGTGCTCGTGCGCGACACCGTGGCGTACTGGCGCTTCGACACCTCGGGGCTGCCCGCCGCGGGCACCGACGGCGGCCTCATCGCGCCGGGAACGGTGGCGCGCGACCTCAGCGGCAACGGCAACGACCTGGCCGTGCAACGCCTGCACAGCAGCGCGCCCGAGGTGCTCACGTGGTCGGCCGAACACCACGACACCGCGCCGGCCCACGCGAGCCTGCGCTTCGATGGCGGGAAGGAACCCAACCGGGGCGCCGTGCTGCGCTCGGAGCGCGACGCACCGCTCAACAGCATGACCTTCGACCGCGGCTACACCATCGAGACGTTCCTCAAGCTGCCCGAGCCCTTCGAGGGCGACCACGCCTGGATGGGGATCTTCAGTTGGGAGGGCAGGATCGGCGAGGCGGGCAAGACCGGCGGCTACTCCGAGGACGACGCGCCCTGCAGCCTCAACGTCACCAGCGAACGGTTCCTCCAGTTCGTCGTGTACCCGCAGAACCTCGACTCGGACCCGACGTCGTGGAGCCACGCGCTGCCGACCGGCAGGTGGATGCACCTGGCCGTGGTCAACGACGGCAGGCAGACCGTGCTCTACGTGGACGGTTCGCGCATCGCCCGCAACGCGGCGGAGCGCTCGCGCGGCATCACCACGCTGGGCAAGCCGTTCGCGCTCGGCGGCACGCAGTCCGCCGGCGACTTCGGCCAGGGTTTCTACGGCTGGCTCGGCGACACCAGGATCGTGGCGAGGGCGCTCAAACCGAACCAGTTCCTCACCGCGCGCTGAGCCAGGGGCGGCTTGCGACATCCGGGTGAAAACACCCGGCCCTGCGCACGCGGGTCGGTCCCGGCGCGACTGTGCGTTGAGGCGTGGCGTTCGCGCTCTGGGGGAGTCCCGGCACACCGCGCCAGTGGAGGATCCCCGCCGTGCCCGTGGAACTGACCAGGCCGTTGTCATGGAAGACCGCGCAGGGCGACGATGCCGCTCTGCTCGACGAGCTGCAGCCCAACATCGTGAAGGCCCACGTTCGCGATCACCTGTCCGTCCTCTTCGTCCGGTTCGGCGACGCCGCCGAGGGACGCGGATTCCTCAGGGCGCTCGCCGGGTCGATGAAGTCGGCGAAGTCCCACCTTGAGGAGATCGAGGCGTTCAAGGCGGCGGGCACCGGCGGCACGCCGTACCTCGGTGTCGGGCTCAGCAACACCGGTTACGAGGCGCTGGGCATCACCACAGTGCCCGCCGACACGTCGTTCCGGCAGGGCATGCGCGACCCGGTCACCAAGGACAGGCTCGGCGACCCGCCCCGGTCGAGCTGGGACGTGCCCTACCGCGAGGGCATCGACGCCGTGGTGCTCGTCGGCGCCGCCACCGACGCGGCGCTGTCCAGAACGCGCAACGCGGTACTCGACCTCGTCACCGACACGATCACGGTGCTGGGCGAGGAAACCGGACTGTCCAGGGTGAACGCGTCGGGTGAGGGCATCGAGCACTTCGGCTACGTCGACGGCCGCAGCCAGCCGCTGTTCCTGACCGAGGACATCGAGGCCGAGAAGCTCACCACCGACGGCACCACCGCCTGGGACCCCTCGGCGCCGCTGGGTCAGGTGCTGGTGGCCGATCCCGCCGCGCCCGACCCGTCCGTCCACTTCGGAAGCTACTTCGTGTTCCGCAAGCTGGAGCAGAACGTGCGGCGGTTCAAGCAGGCGGAGTCGGACCTCGCGGACGCGCTGGGACTCACCGGGCGCGACCGCGACCGCGCGGGCGCCATGCTGGTCGGCCGGTTCGAGGACGGCACACCGCTGACGTCGAACAGCGCGCATGGCTGCCACAGCCCGGTCGCCAACGACTTCGGCTACGGTAGCGACGAACTCGGCCGGAAGTGCCCGTTCCACGCCCACATCCGCAAGACCAACCCGCGAGGCTCGGGCGGCTTCGAGGACCCGGCGAGGGAACACGGGCACCTGATGGCACGCAGGGGCCAGACCTACGGCGAGCGTGCCGACGACCCGAACGGCGACCTGCCGATCGCGGCCCGCCCGGTGGGCGGCGTGGGACTGTTGTTCATGGCGTTCAACTCCGATCTGGGCGACCAGTTCGAGTTCACGCAGCAGGTGTGGGCGAACAACACGGACTTCCCCCGGGTTCCGGCCGGCACGAAGTCACCGGGACTCGACCTCGTGATCGGTCAGGGACCGAGACCAGAGACAACGTATGCGCCCGGATGGGGACGGAACGGGACAACTCCGGCGGATCCGGCGCCACAGGCGGTGACGATGCGGGGCGGAGAGTATTTCTTCATGCCCTCGCTGGCTTTTCTGCGGAATCTGTGACCGCTTCGGTTCGGTTCACATCACGTTGACACGGATGAGCCGCCGAACTTAATCTCGGTGGGCTGCGCGACGGCGGGCGGAAGCCGGTGAGATTCCGGCACGGTCGCGCCACTGTGACCGGGTACGCCCGGGAGTCAGACCCTCCGCCGTCGCACCGTTTCCTACAGGGCCGCGTGCAAGCCCGAGGAGGTCTCCTATGTCGCAGGCGAGCGTTGCTGTTCCGAATCCCGTTCCGGTCCAGATCCCGCTACGGGAAATCGTCCCGTGGGCCGTTTTCGCCGGAATCCTCGCGTTGCTGGTCCTGTTCTTCGTGAGCACGGAATCCGGCGCCGTGGAATTGTTCTCCAGCAATGGTCTGCTGCATGAGTTCGTGCACGACGGCCGACACCTTCTTGCCTTCCCCTGTCACTGACGGCAGGCGACGATGATGAGGACCTTGCTGGTCCGCGGGTTGCTCGCGGGCCTGATCGCCGGTGTGCTCGCCACGGCGTTCGCGTACGTCTTCGGCGAGCCTTCCGTCGACGCCGCGATCGGGATCGAGGAAGCCGGAACGGCCGCGCACGACCACGGCGGCGAGGAGCCCGGCCACTCGCACGGCGCCGAGGAGGCGCTTGTCAGCAGAGGCGTGCAGAGCACGATCGGCCTGTTCACCGGCGTCGGCGCGTACGGTCTCGCCGTAGGCGGGCTGTTCGCGATCACGTTCGCGTTCGGCTACGGCAGGGTGGGCTCGTTGCGACCGCGTGTGACCGCGGCGCTACTCGCGGCGGGTGCGTTCGTGGTCGTGGTACTGGTGCCCTTCCTGAAGTACCCGGCGAACCCGCCCGCGGTCGGCCAGAGCGGGACGATCGGAGACCGCACGGGCCTGTACTTCGCTGTCGTGGCGCTGTCGCTGGCCACGGCGCTGATCGCGGTGACCGCGGGCCGAGCGCTGGCCGACCGGCTGGGCGCGTGGTGGGCGGGCCTGGCCGCCGCGGGCGGCTACGTCGTGGTGGTGGCCGTGGCCGCGGCACTGATGCCCGTGATCGACGAGGTACCGGACGGCTTCCCTGGTTCGACGCTGTGGACGTTCCGTACGGCGTCGCTGGCGACGCAGCTCGTCCTGTGGACGACGGTGGGACTGGTGTTCGGCGCACTGGCCGAGCGCGTGCTGCGCCCCTCGGCGTCGGCTCCGGCCCCTGCGGCGCAGGCGGGTCGGAGATAGCCGCCGGGAGCGCCCTGGTGGGTGCCGACCGCGTCGGTCGCGGCGGAGCCGGGTCGGTGCCGGACAGAGACCGGCGCTCGTCACCGCAACCGCACCGACCGGCGAGGACCGGCCGTGCCCCGCGCGGCGCACGCAACTCAGCGGCACACCGCCAGCGCGGCCACCAGTCGCGCGTGATCAGTCACCATCGGGGCCACACCCACCGGTCAGCGACCGGCCACCCGCACCACTCACCCAAGAACCCGCAACCGACGCCGGGCAACAGCACGCCACCCGACACCGGCAACTCAGCGGCACGCCGCGAGTGCGGCCGCGCATCCGAGCGCGGCCACGCCGACCAGGCGCGACAGTCGCACCGAGCGGCGCAGGTCGACGGCGTCCGGCGCGGGTCCGTCGCCGAGCGCGCCCCGGTTCTCGGTGCGGCCGCCGTAGCTGTTGGTGCCGCCGAGCCGGACGCCGAGCGCACCCGCGAACGCGGCTTCGACCGGGCCCGCGTTCGGGCTCGGGTGCCGGGCCGCGTCGCGGCGCCACGCGCGCAACGCCCGCGCGGGACGGCCACCCACGAGCGGAGCCGCCGCCACCGCGGCCGCCGCGCTGAGCCGCGAGGGCACCAGGTTGGCGACGTCGTCGGCGCGGGCCGCCGCCCAGCCGAAGCGCTCGTGCCGGGGCGAGCGGTGCCCCACCATCGCGTCGAGTGTGTTCAGCGCGCGGTAACCGAGCAGCCCGGGAATGCCCGCGAGACCACCCCACACCAGCGGCGCGACCACCGCGTCCGACGTGTTCTCCGCGATCGACTCGGTCGCCGCCCTCGCCAGCCCCGTGGAGTCGAGCGCGGTCGCGTCGCGCCCGCACAAGTGGGCCAGCCGGGCCCTGGCGGCGGGCAGGTCACCGGCGTCGAGCAGGCGGGCCATCTGCTCGCCCTCCTCCGCGAGCCCACGGCCCCCGAGTACCGCCCACGTCGCGGCCGCCGTGACCGCGAACCGGGCCGCCGGACTGCGCCTCGTCAGCGCTTGCGCCAGCGCCCCCACACCCGCCGCGGCCCCCACGCACGCGCTTGCGTACGCCAGTCCGCTTCGACGGGAATTCGCCCACATGTACTTTTCGAGCCGGTCCGCTCCGCTGCCGAAGAGGGCCACCGGGTGCCCGCGGCGAGGATCACCGAAAATCGTGTCAGCCGCATAACCTGCGACGATCCCGGCCGCGATTACGTGTTGGGAACGGACCACAGCGCGAACCCTAGCCCGTGGGCAAGAATGCCGACCATGATGAACGATCCGAGGCGGCGGCTCACCGACGCGGTGGCCGGGCGACTGGAGTCGGGCGCGGCGGCGCTGCGCCGCTACGGCCGTCGCGTGCAGGGCACCGGCAGGACCCTCATCCTGGGCGGCGTCCGATCGGGCAAGTCCCGGCACGCGGAACAGCTCATGACCCGCCACCCCCACGTCGTCTACATCGCCGCGGGTCTGCCCCCGAGCGACGAGGACCCCGAATGGGCCGCTCGGGTCGCCGCGCACCGCGCGCGCAGACCGGTGTCGTGGCGGACCGTGGAGACCTCGGATCTCGCGAGCGCCCTGCGGGACGCGCGCTCACCCGTGCTCATCGACTGCCTCGGCACCTGGGCCAGCCGCGTCCTCGACGAGGTCGGCGCCTGGGACCAGCAGGACGGCTGGGAGGCCCGGCTCGACGAACGCCTGCAGGCCTTCGTCGACATCTGGCAGTCCACCACCGTGCCCGTTGTCGCCGTGAGCAACGAGGTCGGCAGCGGCGTCGTGCCCCCGACCCCGTCCGGCCGGATCTTCCGCGACGTCCTCGGCGCGCTCAACACCGCCGTCGCCGCCCACTCCGACGACGTACGACTCGTCGTCGCGGGACGGGTACTGGACCTGAGATAGGAGACGACCCGGTGACTGACCCGCTGACCGACCCGGCGACGACCGCCCCCGAGATCCCGGCCATCCCCGCGCTCGACGAGACCGCCCGCACGCTCGCACGCGAGCACCTCGACGGCCTGGTGAAACCACTCGGCGCACTCGGCAGGCTCGAGGACCTCGCGGCCTGGCTGTGCGCCGCACACGGCACCGTGCCGCCCCGCCCCCTCGACGACGTTCGCGTGGTCGTCTTCGCCGGCGACCACGGTGTCTCCCTCCCCACCCCCTCCCCCACTCCCCCTGCGGTTCCCGGCGACGCTGTCGACGCCGAGGACGTCGAGGACGCTGTCGATCTCGTGGCCACCGTGTCGGCCTACCCGCGCGAGATCACCGCCGCGATGGTGCGCGTCTTCCTGTCCGGCGACAGCGGTGTCAACGTGCTCGCCGCCCAGAACGGCGCCAGCGTTCGCGTGCTCGACATCGCCGTGGACGCCGACCTCGACGACGTGCCCGCCGCCGTGCGCGCCCACAAGATCAGGCGCGGCTCCGGCCGCATCGACGTCACCGACGCGCTCGCCCCCGGCGAGGCCGCTCGCGCCTTCGCCGCCGGACGATCCATCGCCGACGACGAGATCGACGCGGGCGCGGACCTGCTCATCCCCGGCGACATGGGCATCGGCAACACCACCATCGCCGCCGCGCTGGTGGCCGCCGTGCTCGGCCTGCCCGTGCCCGACGTGGTGGGAGCCGGCACCGGCGTCGACGACGCGGGCAGGGCCCACAAGGTCGCCGTGATCGAGGCAGCACTCTCCCGCGCGGGCGAGCGCGTACACGATCCCCTCGACCTGCTCACCGCGGTCGGCAGCGCCTGCGCCGCCGCGACCACCGGGTTCCTCGTGCAGGCCGCCGTCCGCGGCGTACCGGTGCTACTCGACGGCGTCTTCTCCGGTGCCGCCGCACTGGTCGCCCGCGAGATCGCCCCCGAGGCCGCCCAGTGGTGGCTCGCCGGGCACCGCTCGACCGAACCGTCCCAGTCCTACGCGCTCAAGGCGCTCGGGCTCGACCCGATCCTCGACCTCGGCCTGCGCCTCGGCGAAGGCAGCGGCGCGGTCCAGGCCGTGCCCGTGCTGCGCGGGGCCAGGGCGGTGCTCGCCGAGATGGGGCGGCTCGCCGACCTTGCGTGACGCGCTCCGGATGGCGGCGGGCACGCTGACGGCACTGCCGGTGCCCGCCCCCCGCGCCGTCGACCGGCGGGTGGCGGGGACCGCCATGCTGCTGGCACCCGTCGCGGCGATTCCACTGGCGGCCCTCGCACTCGGTGTGGTGCTGCTCGGCGACCTCACCGGACTGCCCGCACTGGTCACCGCCGCACTCGCCATCGGCGCCGTCGCACTCGGCACCCGAGGTCTGCATCTCGACGGACTCACCGACACCGCCGACGGCCTCGCCGCCGCCGCCAAAGCCGCGCTCGCCCCTACCGCGGACGCGCGCACCGCGCACCGCGAACGAGCGCTGGAGATCATGCGGCGCGGCGACTCCGGGCCCGCGGGCATCGCGACCCTCGTCCTCGTGCTCCTCGTACAGTGCGCGGCGCTGGCGGGCGCCGTCGCCGCCGGACACGGACCCGCCGCCGTGGTGCTCGGCGTGCTCGCCGGGCGCGCGATGCTGCCGCTCTGCTGCGCGCGCGGCATTCCATCCGCCCGGCCCGGCGGGCTGGGCGACGCCGTGGCGGGCACCGCCTCGATTCCCTGGGCCTGCGCGGGACTCCTCGTGGTGGCCGGGCTGTCCGCTCTTGCGCCAGGACTGCCGTGGTGGCAGGGACCGGCCGCGGTGCTCGGCGCGTGCGCGATCGCCGGAGTGCTGCTGGCGCGGTGCGTGCGCCGACTGGGCGGGATCACGGGCGACGTGCTCGGCGCGTGTGTGGAGACGGCGACGACGACCGCGTGGCTGGTGCTGAGCACCTGAGCCGGGCCGCGCGAGACGCCCTGCGAAGAACCGTGCGACGAAGCGTGGGGGAAGTGCAGTGGTCATGGAGCAACGGTAGCGCGTGTTCGAACACATGTTCGACACCACGATCGGGTGGAGTAGGTGACTACCCCACGTGCTCGCGCAGTGCCGCGAGGAACCCGGACAGCTCGCTGCGCACCGCGATGCGGAGCCAGTCCCCGTCCAGGCCGGGGAACGTGTCCCCACGCCGCACCGCGTACCCGGCCTCCCGCAACGACTCCCGCACCCGGGCCGCACCGGGGATGCGCACCAGCACGAACGGCGCCCTCGGCGTGCCCGCCACCTCGACACCGAGCCGGCGCAACCCGGCCACGAGCGTCCCGAGATCACGCTCGGCCACTCGCGCCAGCTCCTCGGCCTCGGCCAGCGCCCGAGCGCCGCTGCACGCCACCATCGCCACCGCCGCGGGCGTCGACACCGACCACGGCGGCTGCACCGCCCGCAGCCGCGCGATCACGTCCGGCTCCGCGAGCACATAACCCGCCCGCAACCCCGCGATCCCCCACGTCTTGGTGAGGCTGCGGATCACCGCCACCCCGGGAAGCCGGTGCGCGGCCAGGCTTTCCGGCTCACCCGGCACCGCGTCGAGGAACGCCTCGTCGACCACCAGCAACCGGCCCGGCGCGCACAGCCGCCGCAGCGTCTCCGCCGGGTGCAGCACCGACGTCGGGTTGGTCGGGTTGCCCACGAACACCAGGTCCGCCTCGGCGGGCACGGCGTCCGGCTTCAGCGTGAACCCGTCGGCCGCGTCCAGCAGCACCCGGTGCACCGGCAGCCCCGCCGCCCGCACCGCCGCCTCCGGCTCGGTGAACTGCGGATGCACCACGGCCACCCGGCGTGCCCCGGCCGCGGTGGCCAGCAACGTGAACGCCTCCGCCGCCCCCGCCGTCGGCAGCACGTCGGCGGCCTCGCGGCCGTGCCGCGCCGCGATCGCCTCGATCGCACAGCCCACATCGGGATACGCCGCGAGCCCGCTCAGGCACGCGGCCAGCTCCTGCCGCAGCCACTCCGGCGGTTCGGGCAGGCGGACGTTCACCGCCAGGTCGACCAGGCCCTCACCCACCTCGCGGTCGCCGTGGTGCAGCAGGTCGTAGTCACCGTCCACGATGGACCGCCTCGGCGAACCGGCTCGCCAGCCCGGGATGACCGGCCCAGTGCACGTGCAGGTACGACGCGTGCAGCGTGGACGAGGCGAAGCCCTCGGGCTCACCGTTCCACTCCCACGCGGCCGAGTCCCCGCTGCGCGGCTCCACCATCGTGCGGTGGAACTCGTGGCCCGTCACCCGCTGCCCGGTTCCGGCCAGCACGTTGTCGTTCGTCGCCGTCGCCCTCCGGTAGCCGAGCGCGCCGCGCCGCGTCATCCGCGCCGTCGCGTCGAGCGCACCCACCATCGGCAGCCCGTCCAGCTCACGGCACAGGTACAGCAGGCCCGCGCACTCGGCGACCACGGGCATCCCCCGGCGCAGCGCGGCCCCCAGCTCCTCCCGCAGTGGCGCGTTGGCCGACAGCTCCTCCGCATGCACCTCGGGAAACCCGCCGCCGAAGTAGAGCCCGGCACAGCCCTCCGGCAACGCCTTGTCCCGCAACGGATCCACGTCCACCACGTCCACGCCGTGCGCGGCCAGCAGCTCCGCGGTCTCCGTGTAGCGGAACGTGAACGCCTCGCCCGCCGCCGCGGCCACCACCGCGCGCGGGCCGGTGTGCTCACCCTCCGGCGACCACGGCGCCCCGCTCAACGCCGGCGCCCGCCTGGCCACCCGCACCACCGCGTCGAGATCGACACCCCCCGCGATCCACTCCGCCAGCTTCGGCAACAGCTCCCGAGACTCCGGCGCCCGCTCCGCCGCCGGCACCAGCCCGAGGTGCCTGCTCGGCGCGTGGATGTCGTCGCTGCGGCGCAACGCACCGAGCACCGGGATGCCCGTCGGCTCCAGCGCGGACACGATCTCGTCCTCGTGCCGCTGCGAGCCCAGCTTGTTCAAGATCACCCCGGCCAGCTCGAGCCTCGGGTCGTAGCGCGCGAACCCCAGCACCGTCGCGGCGACACTGCGGCTCGCCGCGCTCGCGTCCACCACCAGCACCACCGGCGCGTCCACCAACCGAGCCACGTGCGCCGTCGACGCGTAGCCCTCCGTGCCGAGCGCGCCGTCGAACAGGCCCATCACGCCCTCGATCACCGCGATCTCCGCGGCCCGCGAACCGTGCAGCAGCAACGGAACCACCCGCTGCTCTCCCTGCAGGAACGGATCGAGGTTGCGCGGCGGCGTCCCCGTCGCCAGCGCGTGGTAGCTGGGATCGATGAAGTCGGGACCCACCTTGTGCCCCGACACCGCCGTGCCCCGCGCGCGCAACGCCGCCATGAGCCCGGTCGCGACCGTCGTCTTCCCGTGTCCCGAACCCGGCGCCGCGATGACGACGCGCGCTACCACTCGATGCCCCGCTGACCCTTTTGGCCCGCGTCCATCGGATGCTTGACCTTGCTCATCTCCGCCACGAGATCCGCCGCCTCCAGCAGCGCCTCGGGCGCGTTGCGGCCGGTGATCACCACGTGCTGACGGCCAGGGCGCTCCCGCAACGTCGACACCACGTCGTCGACGTCGATCCAGCCCCAGTGCAGCGGATACGTGAACTCGTCGAGCACGTAGAAGTCGTGCCGCTCGTCGGCGAAGCGGCGCTTGAGCTCGGCCCAGCCCTCACGCGCGTTCTCGGCGTGGTCCTCCTCGGAGCCCTGCTTGCGCGACCAGCTCCAGCCCTCGCCCATCTTGTGCCACTCGACAGGCCCGCCCTGGCCGCTCTCGCCGAGCGCCCGGAACGCGGCCTCCTCGCCGACCCGCCACTTCGCGGACTTGACGAACTGGAACACCCCGATCGACCAGCCCTGGTTCCACGCCCGCAGCGCCATGCCGAACGCGGCCGTCGACTTGCCCTTCATCGGTCCCGTGTGGACGGCCAGGATCGGCCGGTTGCGGCGCTGGCGCGTGGTCAGCCCGTCGTTCGGAACGGCCTCGGGTTGTCCCTTCGGCATCAGGCGGCCCTCCGCTTCACCTCGCGCGTGAGCGCCTCGGCCGCGACATCGCCCAGCGCCACGTGCTCCGCGCCGAGGTGCGCCGCCAGCTCCACGCCGAGCCCGAGCCGCATGCGGCCGCTCTCGCAGTCCAGCACCACGCTCGTCACACCCGAACCGGCCAGCAGCCCCGCCGCGGTGCGAGCACGGGCCACCGCGTCGGACCCGCTCGTGGCCCTGCCGTCGGTGACGACGACCAGCAACGGCCGCCTGCGCGGATCCCGCAACGCCTCCACACGCAGCACCTCCGCCGCCCGCACCAGTCCCTCCGCGAGCGGCGTCCGGCCGCCCGTCGGCAACGCCTCCAGCCGCGACGCCGCCGCGTCGACACTGATCGTCGGCGGCAACGCGACCTCGGCGGAGCTCGCCCGGAACGTCACCAGCCCGACCTTGTCGCGCCGCTGGTAGGCATCCAGCAGCAGCGACAGCACCGCCGACTTCACCTCACGAATCCGCGAGCGCGCGCCCATCGAGCCCGACGCGTCCACGCAGAACAGCACGAGGTTGCCCTCCTTGCCCTCGCGCACCGCATACCGGACGTCGTGCGCGCGCACCACCAGGCCCGCACCGGACCTGCCGCGCGCCCGCTGATGCGGTGCCGCCGCGCGCACCGTCGCGAGCAGGTGCGGGCCGCCCTCCCGCACACCGGCGGGGCGCACGCCGACCGTGCGGCCGCTGTCGGTCACCGCACGGGACCGGCGGCCGTGCGCGCCCGCCCCGGTGCCGTCAACGGTGAACAGCCTTGCGCGGTAAGGACTTCCGGCGCCCACCTGCCGCTCGCCCGAGCCCGGCTGCCCGTTGGCGGGCGGGCCGTCCGAGTCGGAGGGCTCGGGCTCGCCACCCGAACCGGGACCGTCGTCCGGACCCTCGGGTCCGTCGTCGGGATCGTCGGGCCCGCCCTCGGGACCGTCCGGTGGCCCCTGCTCCGGTGGCTCCGAATCCCGCAGCGTCTGCTCCAGCTGCTCCTCGTCGATGCCGGGGGCGTCGAACGGGTTGCGCCTGCGCCGGTGCGGCAAGGCGAGCCGCGCCGCCACCCGGATGTCGTCGGTGGTCACCTCGTCGCGGCCGCACCACGCGGCGTGCGCGGCGGCCGTGCGGGCTGTGACGATGTCGGCGCGCATCCCGTCGACCTCGAACGCGGCGCACACCTCCGCGATCTGCACCAGCGCGTCGTCGGACAGCGACACCGCGGACAGTAGCCGCTGCGCCGCCTCGATATCGGCAGCCAGCGCCGCCTCGGCCTCGGCGTAGCCCTCGGCGAAGTCGCCGGGAGCCGCCTCGTAGGCCAGCCGCCTGCGCACCACCTCCACGCGCTGCGCGGGCTCGCGGCTGGACGCGACCTCGACGGTCAGCCCGAAGCGGTCGAGCAGCTGCGGGCGCAGCTCGCCCTCCTCCGGGTTCATCGTGCCGATCAGCACGAACCGCGCGGCGTGCGACACCGAGACACCCTCGCGCTCCACCGTCACCCGGCCCATCGCCGCCGCGTCCAGCAGCGTGTCCACGAGGTGGTCGTGGAGCAGGTTCACCTCGTCGACGTAGAGCAGGCCACGATGCGCGCCCGCGAGCAGGCCGGGCTGGTAGTCGGTGACGCCGTCGGCCAGCGCGCGCTCCAGGTCGAGCGAGCCCACCACACGGTCCTCGGCCGCGCCGACGGGCAGCTCCACGAGCTTCGCGGGCCTGCGCCGAGCGGCTGCGCCCTCGGCGTGCGGACCGTCGGGACACGCCGGGTCCGGGGCGGCGGGCGCACACGAGAACCGGCAGCTCTCCACCACGTCCACGCCCGGCAGCAGCCCCGCGAGCGCGCGCACCATCGTCGACTTCGCGGTGCCCTTCTCGCCACGCACCAGCACTCCGCCGATCGCGGGTGAGATCGCCGAGAGCACCAGCGCGAGCCGCAGCTCCGCCATGCCGACAACAGCGGTGAACGGGTACGGCCGCATCCAGGCTCCCTCGCTACGGGTGGGTGTCCTCGCCCACGTCTCGTCAGCTCCACATGCGGCCGCCGAAGCTCTGACTCCCAGCCGTTTCCAGCCGGTCACAGTGGCGGGACCGCCCCGGATTCACACCGGGTTCCACGAACGGCCGCGGGCCCGATCATCGCACAGCCACCCGCCTCGGCAGGGGTCCACAATGACGAAGCACACCCCTGCCCCGGCGAGGACAGCGGCTACGGTTGCCCGTTGTGACACTCGTCGTAGTGGGGATCGGGGCCGACGGCCTGCCCGGGCTGGCCGAGTCGGCCCGCGCCGAACTCGACCGCTGTGACGTGCTCTTCGGCTCCCGGCGCCAGCTCGATCTCGTGCCGGACGGCCGCGCCACGAAGGTGCCGTGGCCGAGCCCGCTGCTGCCCGCACTCGACGGGCTGCTGCACGAACACGACGGCCGCCGCATCGGTGTGCTGGCCAGCGGCGACCCGCTGCTCTCCGGCATCGGCACCACGCTCGTGCGCAGGCTCGGTGCCGACCGCGTCCGCGTGCTGCCCACCGTCTCCTCCGCCACGCTCGCGCGCGCCCGGCTCGGCTGGTCCGCCGAGGAGACCGAGGTCCTCAGCGCCGTCGCCCGCGACCCGCACCGCGTGTTGCGCGCCATCGCGGCCAGCCGCCGGGTGCTCGTGCTCAGCTCCGACGCCACCACGCCCGGCCTCGTCGCGGCGATCCTCACCGACGCCGGCTACGGGCCGAGCGCGCTCACCGTGCTGGAGGAACTCGGCTCCCCCGTCGAACGCCGCCTCGACGGCACCGCGCGGGACTGGGCACACACCGACGTCGCGCCTCTCAACGTGCTCGCCGTCGAGAGCGCAGGGAGAACGCCACCACCGCTGCTCGCCGGACTCGCCGACGACGAGTTCGACCACGACGGCCAGCTCACCAAACGCGACGTGCGCGCCAGCAGCCTCGCCCGCCTCGCCCCCGCGCCGGGCGAGCTGCTGTGGGACGTCGGAGCGGGCGCGGGCAGCATCGCGATCGAATGGTCGAGAACCCATCCCGCGAACCGCGCGATCGCCGTCGAGTCCCACCCCGAGCGGGCCGCCAGGATCGGCCGCAACGCCCAGCGCCTCGGCGTACCCGACCTCCGCGTGGTCACCGCGAAAGCACCCGGCGCGCTCGCGGAACTGACCCGGCCCGACGCCGTGTTCGTCGGCGGCGGGGTCAGCGTCCCCGGCGTGCTCACCGCGTGCTGGGCGGCGCTGCGAGCGGGCGGCAGGCTCGTCGCCAACGGCGTGACCCTCGACGCCGAACAGGCCCTCGCGCGCGCCTACGCCGAGTACGGGGGCGAACTCACCCGAATGTCCGTCGAGCACGCGGCCCCGCTCGGCGGCCTCACCGGCTGGACGCCGGCCAGGACCGTGACCCAGTGGAGCGTGAGCAAGCAGTGACAGTGCACTTCATCGGCGCCGGACCGGGCGCAGCCGACCTCATCACCGTGCGCGGGCAGGAACTGCTCGGCCGCTGCGGCGTGTGCCTCTACCCCGGCAGCCTCACCCCCACCGACCTGCTCGCCCACTGCCCGCCCGGCGCCACTCTCGTGGACACCGCCGACCTCACGCTCGACGACATCACCGCCGAGCTCGTGGCCGCGCACGAGGCCGGCCACGACGTCGCCCGGCTGTGCTCGGGCGACCCGGCGGTCTACAGCGCCGTCGCCGAACAGATGCGCCGTCTCGACGCCGCGGGCGTGCCCTACGACGTGACTCCCGGCGTGCCCGCGTTCGCCGCCGCGGCCGCCGTACTCGGCAGGGAACTCACCGTGCCGACCGTCGCCCAGAGCCTGGTCATCACGCGCGCGCAGGCCCGCTCGACGTCGATGCCCGAGGGCGAGGACCTGGCCACGCTCGGCGCGAGCGGCGCGACACTCGCCCTGCACCTCGCCGTCAACCGCATCGAGCAGGTGGTGGAGGAGCTGCTGCCCGGCTACGGCGCCGACTGCCCCGTCGCCGTGGTCGCCAGGGCCAGCCAGGAGGACGAGCAGGTGCTGCGCGGCACGCTCGGCGACATCGTCGCCCAGGTGCGCGAGGCCGGGATCACCCGCGCCGCGATGATCTTCGTCGGCAAGGTGCTGGCCGCCGAGAGCTTTCCCGACAGCTTCCTCTACTCGACGGATCGCCCCCGCGGCTGAGCCCGGCCCACGATCGTCCCCGCGCGGTCGATCGCCACGATGTCCACCGCCACCGGCGCGTCACCGAGGACCCCGGCGGCGACCTCCCGCGCCCGCTCCGCCACCAGCTCACCCAGCGCGAGCCCCTCGGCGTGCGCGAGCTCCAGCGCGTGCAACGCCGTGTTGGCTTCGCGGATCGGCCCGGCGAGCGCGGCGTGCCCCGCACCCTCGGCGAGCTCCGCGAGCAGGCCCAGATCCACCTGCGAGCGCTTGGAATGCAGGTCGAGGTAGCCCGCCGCGAGCTTGGAGAGCTTGGCGAACCCGCCCGCCACCGTCAGCCGCGGCACCGGGTTGCGGCGCAGGTACTTCAGCACCGCGCCCGCGAAGTCGCCCATGTCGAGCAACGCCGTCTCCGGCAGCCCGTACAGCTCGGCCACCACGCGCTCCGACGTGCTGCCCACCGCGCCCGCGACGTGCTCGTGGCCCAGCGCCCTCGCGACGTCGACCCCGCGCCGGATGCTGTCGATCCACGCCGAGCACGAATACGGCACCACCACGCCCGTCGTGCCCAGCACCGAGAGCCCGCCGAGGATGCCGAGGCGCGGGTTCCACGTGTGCCGCGCCATGTCCTCGCCGTGCGGGATCGAGATCTCCACCACGAAATCCGTGCTGTCACCGCTGTCGCCGTGCTCCGCGCACACCCGCTCGACCGCCTCGGTCATCAACCGCCTCGGCACCGGGTTGATCGCGGGCTCGCCGACCGCCAGCGGCAACCCGGGCAGGGTCACCGTGCCGACGCCTGGCCCCGCGCGGAACGTGACGCCGCTGCCCGGCTCGCCCCGCCGCACCGTCGACACGATCAGCGCGCCGTGCGTGACGTCCGGATCGTCCCCGGCGTCCTTGAGCACACCGGCCGTGGCCGAGTCCGGCCCCAGCTCCTCGGTGGCGAGCGCGAACGCGGGGCGCCTGCCCTTCGGCAGCAGCACCTCGACCGGGTCGGGGAACTCGCCGGTCAGCAGCGCCGTGCACGCCGCCGTGGTCGCGGCGGTCGCGCACGCGCCGGTGGTCCAGCCGTAACGAAGTTCAGTCACCATCTACTCCATGGGAAGTAAGGGCAGTATCGCTGCGCGCGTGTTGATCCTCGGCGGCACCTCCGAG
This sequence comes from Prauserella cavernicola, assembly GCF_016595675.1. Lineage (GTDB taxonomy): Bacteria > Actinomycetota > Actinomycetes > Mycobacteriales > Pseudonocardiaceae > Prauserella_A > Prauserella_A cavernicola. The sequence goes on from NZ_JAENJH010000005.1 coordinate 267,257, forward strand.
GCACGGGCGCTCGCGGCCGGGCTCGTGGCGCGCGACGTGCCCGTCGTCTCGTCGCTGGCGGGCCGCGTCGCACGCCCCGCGCTGCCCGAGGGGGAGGTCCGCGTCGGCGGCTTCGGCGGGCCGGACGGGCTCGCCCGCTGGCTCGCCGAGAACCGGATCACCGCCGTGGTCGACGCGACCCACCCGTTCGCGGAACGCATCGGCGCCTCAGCCGCCACCGGCACGGCGCGAGCGGGTGTTCCGCTGCTGCGGCTGCAACGCCCCGGCTGGGAACCCGCGCCCGGCGACGACTGGCACTGGACCGACACCCTCGACAGCGCGGCGGAACTGGTGCCCTCCCTCGGTTCCCGCGTCTTCCTCACCAGCGGCCGTCAGGGCCTCGCCGCGTTCGCCGGACTCACCGACCTGTGGTTCCTCGCGCGCTGCGTCGACCCGCCGGAACCACCGCTGCCGCCCCGCATCGAGGTCTTGCTCAGCCGTGGCCCCTACCGCGCCGAGGACGAACTCGCCCTGCTGCGCGCGCACCGGATCGAGGTACTCGTCACCAAGGACAGTGGCGGAACCATGACCGAGGGCAAGCTCGTCGCCGCCCGAGCACACGGCATTCCCGTCGTGGTGGTGCGCAGGCCCCCGCGCCCGCCGGTGCCCACGGTCGCCCGCGTCGAGCAGGCTCTGGAATGGACGCTCGAACGAATGACGAGCTGAGTCGAGAAAACCACCCGCTTGCCGCTAGCGTGAAGTTCGATGCGGCCAGCCTCCCGAGCGCCCACCGAAAAACCCGGCAGGGAACCGGAATTCCCTGCCGATACCGCGACGAGCCCGGCGAACGGGACTCGCCTGTGGCGCAGGCTGGCGTTCGCACTCGGGCTCGTGGCCGTCGCCTGCGCCCTCGCCTCGCCGTTCCTGCCCGTCGTCCAGGACACCGCACGCATCGTGTGGCCTGCCGGAGGTGACACCACACAGGTCAACGCACCCCTGTCGGGATACTGGGCACAGGACCTCCGGATGGAAATTCCTTGCCGGACAGTGCACTCCGTCGACGACCGCACCGCGGGCGACGCGCTGCTCCTGTCCACCGTGCCCGCCGCGCGGCTCGGCAACGGAGCCGGAATGCAGCTGCGCGTCGACGACGGTGTCCTCACGGCCTACAACCGCGGCGAACAGGTCGTCCGCCAACCACTGCCGCCCACGGGCTGCGCCGTCCGCTTCGACTCCGACGCGCTCGGCACGTCGCTGTCGGTGGGCGGCACCACCGTCTTCCAGCAGGACGGCGACGTCCGCCCGCGCATCATCGGCGTCTACACCACCATCGACGGCGACCAGGACCCGATCGACGGACTGGCCGTCTCCATCACCCCGGACACGCGCTACCAGTCGTCGCCGACCGCGTTGAAAACCGGCGTGTGGGTGCTCGGGGTCGTCGCGTTCATCGGCTGTCTCGTCGCGGTGAACCGGCTCGACCGCGGCTACGCGCGGCGCGCGCCACGCTGGGCTCCCGTCGGCTGGTGGCGGCTCACCGGCCGCGACGTCACCGTGATCGGCGCGCTCGGCGCGTGGGTGTTCATCGGCCCCGTCACGTCCGACGACGGCTACATACTCTCGATGGCCAGAGTCACCGAAGAGGCCGGATTCCTCGCCAACTACCACCGGTGGTTCGGCGTCGCGGAAGCTCCGTTCGGCTGGTTCTACCACGTCTACCAGGCCATGGCGCACGTCAGCGTCGTCGCCCCGTGGATCCGGCTGCCCTCGTTCCTGCTGGGCGTCCTCAGCTGGATGCTGATCAGCAGGGAGGTCATGCCGCGCCTCGGCAAGGCCGTGCGCTCCAGCCGCGCGGCGGGCTGGGCCGCCGCCGTCGTGTTCCTCGTCTGGTGGATGCCGTACAACAACGGCACGCGGCCCGAACCGGTCGCCGCAGTCGGCTCGCTGCTGGCGATCTGCGCCGTGGAACGCGCACTCGTGACCCGGCGGCTGTTGCCCGTGTGCCTCGGCGTGCTCACCGCCGCGTTCACCCTCGCCGCCACCCCGACCGGCCTGCTCGCCGTCGCCCCGTTCCTCGTCGCGGCCCGGCCACTGTTCCACCTGCTGCGGCAACGAGCGCGCGAAGCGGGCTGGACCTGGGTGCTGGCGCCGATCATCGCCTCGGGCACGCTCGTGCTCTTCGTGGTGTTCGCCGACCAGACCTACGCCACGGTCGCCGAGGCGACGCGCCTGCGCAACGAGGTCGGCCCCAGCCTGTCGTGGTTCCAGGAACTCCTGCGCTACCAGCAGCTGTTCAGCGACACCGTCGACGGCTCGGCCTCGCGCCGCTTCCCCGTGCTGCTGCTCCTGCTGTGCGTCGGCACGTGCCTCGTCGTGCTGCTGCGGCGCGGCCGGATCCCCGGCGCCGCGCTCGGCCCCAGCCGGCGGCTCATCGGCACCGTCGCGGTGTTCTTCGTGCTGATGGCGCTGACCCCCACCAAGTGGACCCACCACTTCGGCGCGTTCGCCGCCGTCGGCGCGGCCATGGCCGCACTGACAGCGCTGGCCACCAGCTCGTCGGTGCTGCGGTCCAAACGCAACCGCGCGGCGTTCCTGTCCGGGCTGCTCGTGGTGGCCGCGCTCGCCGCCACCGGACCCAACGCCTACTGGTACGTGTCGCGGATGGGGGTGCCGTGGTGGAACATGCCACCCCAGCTCTTCGGCGTCCGACTGTCCACTTTGCTCCTGCTGGTCGCCGTGGTGGCCGCGATCGTCGCGTTCCTCGAGAACATCCGCGCGCAGAGCCCCGGGTTCCCGCCACACCTCCCGGAACGGCGCGGGCGCGCACTGTGGCGCGGGTCGCTCGCGTTCGTCGTGGTGTGCGGGCTCGTCGCCACGGCCGAGTTCGGCAGCATGGCCAAGGCGATCCACAAACAACGCGACAGCTACAGCCTCGGCGCCGACAACATCGAGCACCTCGTCGGGCACAGCTGCGGCCTCGCCGACGACGTGATGGTGGAACGCGACCCCGTGGCCAGCGTGCTCACCCCGCTGCCCGCGAACCAGCAGCGCACCGCCGAACGCGACCGCGACCGCGAGCCCGGCGGACTGCCCAGCGCAGCCGAGGGCACCGGCCCCACCCAGGCCGGGTTCCACACCCGGCCACTCGGCACCGGCGACCCGCTCTCCGATCCACCGCACGGGTTCACCCCCAGCACCGTGCCGATGTGGAGCAGCTACAACGAGACCGCCAACCCCACCGGACGGCTGCGCACCAGCTGGTCCGGCCTCGGCTCCCGGCCCGAGGGCGGCCAGGTGGTGGTCGCCGTGTTCTCCCCGCCGGGCAAGGCCACCTCGGCCGACGTCGAGTTCGGCGCCCGGTCGCCGGACGGCATCGAGGTCGTGGACAGCCTGCCGGTGCTGCTGCCCGGCGGCGGCACCGGCGGCTGGGTCGACGTCCGGTTCGACCTCGCCCAGGTGCCCGAGGACGCGCGGATGGTGCGCGTCACGGCCACCGACGACGACCTCACCGAGGACGGCTGGGTGGCCGTCACCGCCCCGCGCCTGCCGACGTTCACCACGCTCACCGACCGCGTCGGCGACCAGCCCGTCTACATGGACTGGCCCACGTCGTTCGTGTTCCCGTGCCTCAACCCCGTGAAGGTGCGCGACGGCATCGTCGACGTGCCCGCCTACCACATCACCGCGAGCTCGCTCGCCACCGAAGGCCAGTGGGCCGAGAGCCCGGCGGGCGGCCCCAACGGCATCCTCGACGAGCTCGCCGCGCAGCCCGAGGTTCCGAGCTATCTGCGTGCTGGCGAGGGCCAGCCGTGGGGCACGCTCGAACAGGTCGAGCCCTTCACCGAGGGCGCGGCGCCCACGATCGTGCGCGGCGAAGCGGTCCGCCCCGGCTGGTGGTCCCCCGGCCCCGGACCGCAACAACCCGACGGGGAGCAGCCCACGCGCTAGTCGTAGCGGCGCGGGGTCCAGACGAGGCGCGAGCCGTCGGGCTGCTCGCGCACCCGCGTGCGCGAGGACCCGATGAGCAACAGGCACCGCATGTCGACGGTCGCCGGGTCGAACTCGGCGAGCGTCTCCACGCGCACCGACTCCTCGGCCCCGCCGACGTCGCGCGCGATCACCACCGGCGTCTCGGATGCCCGGTGGCGCAACAGCACGTCGCGGGCCAGGCCGAGCTGCGTCGTGCGGCTGCGGGAAGCCGGGTTGTAGATCGCCACCGCCAGATCCGCGGCACCGGCCGCGTCCAGCCTGCGCTCGATGACCTCCCACGGCTTGAGCCGGTCCGACAGCGACAGCACGCAGTAGTCGTGCCCCAGCGGGGCGCCCACTCGCGACGCCGCGGCCTGCGCGGCCGTGACCCCCGGCAGCACCCGCACCGACACCCCGGCCCACTCCGGCCGCTCGGCCTGTTCCAGCACCGCCGAGGCCATCGCGAACACACCGGGATCACCCGACGACACCACCGCGACCCTCGCCCCGGCCGCGGCCAGTTCGAGCGCCTCCACGGCGCGCTCGGCCTCGACGCGGTTGCCCGACGCGTGCCTGCGCTGACCCGCTCGCTGCGGCACCTTCGCCACGTACGGCCCGTAACCGACCACGTGCTCGGCCTCGACGAGCGCCCGCTCCGCCTCGGGCGTGAGCCACTCGGGGCCCGCGGGCCCCAGGCCCACCACCACGACCTCGCCGCCGGGTGTCTCACCGGCAGGGCGCGGTTCGGCCTCGGGCTCCCCTGAGCGGCGCGACGCGTAGGCGGGGCTCGGCACCACGGCGACCGAGAAGTACGGCACCGATTCGGGATCGACGTCCGCGAACGGCTCCACGCGCTGCGCCTGCCACGTCGCGCGCTCGACGTAGAACGCTTCGTCGAGCCTGCCGGACTCCGCCAGCGCGTCACGGACAGCGCCGAAGGTGCGGCCCAGCTTCAGCACCGCGGCGGCTTCGGTGTCGGCCAGCCTGCGGGCCAGTTCCGGCGCGGGCAGCGTGCCGGGCAGCAGCGTCAGCACTTCGTCGCGCTGCACCAGTGGCCTGCCCAGCTCGGCGGCGGCCGCGCTCACCGAGGTCACGCCCGGCACGACGTGCGCCTCGTAGCGGTCGGCGAGCCGCTCGTGCATGTACATGTAGGAGCCGTAGAAGAACGGGTCGCCCTCGCACAGCACCACTACGTCACGCCCGGCGTCGAGGTGCTCGGCGAGCCGCTTGGCCGACAGCTCGTAGAACTCCCTGATGGCGCCCTCGTAGCCGCCGGGGTGGTTCGTGGCCTCGGTGGTCACCGGATACATGAGGCGCTCCTCGAGCTGGCCCTCACGCAGGTACGGCTCGGCGACCGAGCGCGCGATGCTGCGTCCGTGGCGCGCGCAGTGGTAGGCGATCACGTCGGCCTCGCCGACGAGCCGCGCGGCGCGCACGGTGAGCAGCTCCGGGTCGCCGGGACCGAGTCCGACGCCGTACAGCACGCCGGTGCTCACACTTCCTCCCGCGAGGCGATCGCGTTGACGGCGCCGACGGCGAGGGCACTGCCGCCCCGGCGCCCGCGTACCACCAGGTACGGCGCGGGCGCGCGGTCCACCAGCAGTTGCTTGGACTCGACGGCGCCGACGAAGCCCACCGGCACGCCGATGATCGCGGCCGGGGCGCCAACGCCCTCGTCGAGCAGCTCCAGCAGGCGGAACAGGGCGGTCGGCGCGTTGCCGATGGCCACGACGGAGCCGGGCAGCCGGTCACGCCACAGCTCCAGCGCGGCGGCCGAGCGCGTGGTGCCGAGGCGCTCGGCGAGCGAGGGCACGCGCTCATCGGTCAGCGTGCATACGACCTCGTTGGCGGCGGGCAACCGCTTGCGGGTGATGCCGCTGGCGATCATGGTGGCGTCGCACAGGATCGGCGCGCCCGCCTCGAGCGCGGCCCTGCCCGCCTCCACCACCTCGAGCGTGTAAGCGAGGTCGTCGACCAGATCGACCATCCCGCAGGTGTGGATCATCCGCACGGCCACGCCGGCGATGTCGTCGGGCAGGATCGCGAGATCGGCCTCGTCGCGGATCGTGGCGAACGAGTGGCGGTAGATCTCCGCCCCGTCCCGGATGTAGTCGATCACTGGCGTCCTTTCAGTTTCGCCGCGAGCCCTGCCCGGGCGACGGGTGTTCCGTCCACGACGTAGCCGTCCTCGTCCACGGCGACGACGTCGAGGTGGGCGCCACGCGGTCGGCCGCAGCGGCGCTCGCAGCCCGAGACGTGCGCGCGCACTCCCGGTGAGGCGATCACGCGCGCGTCGGCGCGGACGTCGGCGCGGGACTTGGCACAGCCGGGCCTGCCGATGCACGCGCTCACTCCGAGCGTCGGGTCGGCGGGGTCGGTGACCAGCGAGGTTCCGGCGGGCAGGCTCGTCAGGCCCGGCAGGACGAGGGTGCGCCACGGCGTGACCACCAGCTCGCCCAGCTCCCTCAGCTCGGAAGCGGGCAGTTCGCCGAACCTCGGCGCGGCCACGACGTGCTCCCCGTGCCTGCCCACCTCGGCGGGTCCGGTGAGCGGCGACGACTCCGGTTCGGTCTCGCGGCCCTCGCGCAGCGCGAGGGCCACCAGGGGTGCGGGGTCGACCTCGCGGACGCGCCAGGCCTGGCCCCGCACGCGGCCGAACTCGGCGGCCAGCTCGGTGAGGACCCGTGGCACGTCGGCCGCGCGCACGCGCGCTCCGGTGTCGGCGCCGTCGAGCAGCACCGCACCTTCGCCCGCCGACGTCGCTCGCCAGCACACGTCGGCGCCCTCACCCGCGACGTCACCGCGACCGTCGTCGAGCGCGAACAGGAACCGGCCAGGCAGGTCCGCGAGAGCTCCGTTCGCGCACACCGAGCGGTCGAGTTCGGCGACCAGCGGACGGACATCGGTGAGCCCGCCGGAGCGGCCCGACAACGGCGAGCCGAGGATGTTGCGCACCCGCTCGTGACTCGGTGAGGGCAGCAACCCGGCCGCCGACAGCCGCGCCACGAGCTCGTCGGCATCGCGTACGGCGCGCAGCTGGAGGTTCGCCCTCGACGTGAGGTGCACGCTGCCATCGCCCAGGTCATCGGCCACATCGGCCAGCGCAACCGCTTGCGCGCCGGTCAGCGCACCGCCCGGCAACCGGACCCGCGCGAGCGTCCCGTCGGCGGCGGCGTGCGTCGCGACGACGCCGGGACAGGCGTCTGCGCGAAGTCTCGTCGGAGCGGCCACGGACCCACTGTAGGAGGTGATCGGGCCGCCTCCGTGTGCACTTCGTCTCGCCCGAGATCACCTTGACGGAGCCACCTCGGGCACTCCAGGGTGAGAATCGAGGAGGCTACCTGTGATCTTGCTGCTGTCCACGTCGGACACCGACCTGCTGAGCGCTCGCGCCAGCGGCGCCGACTTCCGGCTGGCCAACCCCGCCAGGCTCGAACTCGCCGAGCTGCCCGGTCTGCTGGAGGGCGCGCCGATCGTCGTCGTGCGCATCCTCGGCACCGAGCGCACGTGGGCCGAGGGCCTGCGTGTGGTCCGCGAGAGCGGCGCACACGTGGTGGTGCTCGGCGGGGAGCAGACGCCCGACGCCGAGCTGATGTCGCTGTCGACCACGCCCGCGGGCATCGCCACCGAGGCGCACGCCTACCTCGCCCACGGCGGCCCGGAGAACCTCACCCAGCTGCACCGCTTCCTCTCGGACACGCTGCTGCTCTCGGGCGACGGTTTCGAACCGCCCGCCGAGCAGCCCTCGTGGGGTGTGCTCGAACGCCCCGCCAACGATGGCCCCGTGGTGGCGATCCTCTACTACCGGGCACATCACCTCTCCGGCAACATCGCCTTCGTCGAGGCACTCGCCGAGCAGGTCGAGGCCGCGGGCGGCAGGGCGTTGCCGGTCTACTGCGCGTCGCTGCGCTCGCGCGAGCCGGAGATGATGGCCGAACTGGGCAAGGCCGACGCGCTGCTGGTCACCGTGCTCGCCGCGGGCGGCACCAAACCCGCCGAGGCCGGAGCGGGTGGCGACGACGAGTCGTGGGACGTGGCGGAACTGGCCGCGCTCGACGTTCCGACGTTGCAGGCGCTGTGCCTGACCAGCGATCGCGAGGCGTGGGAGGCCAACGACGAGGGCCTCTCGCCGCTCGACGCGGGCAACCAGATGGCGGTACCCGAGTTCGACGGCAGGCTCATCACGGTGCCGTTCTCGTTCAAGGAACTCGACGCCGACGGCCTGCCGCGCTACGTGCCCGACACCGAACGCGCCTCGCGGGTCGCCCGCATCGCACTCGCCCACGCACGCCTGCGCTACACCCCGCCGGAGCAGCGCCGGATCGCGCTGGTGCTCTCGGCCTACCCCACCAAGCACTCCCGCGTCGGCAACGCCGTGGGTCTGGACACACCCGCCTCGGCGGTGAAGCTGTTGCGCCGCATGCGAGAGCTGGGCTACGACCTCGGCGAGGACGCGTTCCCCGGCGTGGTGCCAACGGAGACCGACCAGCCGGACGGCGACGCGCTGATCCACGCGCTGATCGCCGCGGGCGGGCAGGACCCCGAGTGGCTCACCGAGGAACAGCTGTCCGGCAACCCGATCCGCGTGCCCGCCGAGCGCTACCGCGAGTGGTTCGACGCGCTGCCCGCGGAGTTGCGCGACGGCATGACCGAGCACTGGGGCCCGCCGCCCGGCGAGCTCTACGTCGACGACGGCGACATCGTGCTCGCGTCGCTGCAGGCGGGCAACGTGCTGCTGATGATCCAGCCGCCGCGAGGGTTCGGCGAGAACCCGGTGGCGATCTACCACAACCCGGACCTGCCGCCGAGCCACCACTACCTCGCCGCGTACCGGTGGCTCGAGGAGGAGTTCGGCGCACACGCCGTGGTGCATCTCGGCAAGCACGGATCGCTGGAGTGGCTGCCCGGCAAGACGGCGGGCCTGTCGGCGTCGTGTGCTCCGGACGCTGTGCTGGGCAACCTGCCGCTGATCTACCCGTTCCTCATCAACGACCCCGGCGAGGGCGCGCAGGCCAAGCGCCGCGCCCACGCCACGATCGTCGACCACCTGATCCCGCCGATGGCGCGCGCCGAGAGCTACGGCGACATGGCGCGACTGGAGCAGCTGCTCGACGAGCACGCCAACATCGCCGCGATGGACCCGGCGAAGCTGCCCGCGATCCGCCAGCAGATCTGGACGCTGATCCAGGCCGCGAAGCTCGACCACGACCTCGGGGTCGAACAACGTCCGCACGACGCGGAGTTCGACGACTTCCTGCTGCACATCGACGGCTGGCTGTGCGAGGTCAAGGACGCCCAGATCCGCGACGGCCTGCACATCCTCGGCGAGGCGCCGACGGGCGAGGCGCGGGTCAACCTCGTGCTGTCGATGCTGCGTGCGCAGCAGATGTGGGGCGGGAAGCAGGGCGCCGTCCCAGGCCTGCGCTCGGCACTCGGCCTCACCGAGAACGCGCCGATGTCCGAAGTGGACGCCGTGGAACAGACCGCGCACGCGCTCGTGTCCGCGATGGAGGAGCACGGGTGGGCGGTCGACGCGGTGGACTCCGTGTGCGCGGCCACCCCGGCGGCCGCCGACGTCCTGCGCTTCGCCGCGACCGAGGTCGTGCCGAGGCTCGCGGGCACCGACGGCGAGATCGACGCCGTGCTGCACGCCCTCGACGGCGGCTACATCCCGGCCGGCCCCAGCGGTTCGCCACTGCGCGGGCTGATCAACGTGCTGCCCACGGGCCGCAACTTCTACACCGTCGACCCCAAGGCGGTGCCCAGCAGGCTGGCGTGGGAGACCGGGCAGGCGCTCGCCGACTCACTGCTGCGGCGTTACCGCGAGGACACCGGCGACTGGCCGCGCTCGGTGGGGCTGTCGGTGTGGGGCACCTCCGCCATGCGCACGTCCGGGGACGACGCGGCCGAGGTGCTCGCGCTGCTCGGTGTGCAGCCGGTCTGGGACGAGGCGTCGCGCCGCGTCACCGGCATCGAGCCGATCCCCCTGTCAGAGCTGGGCAGGCCGCGCATCGACGTGACCGTGCGCATCAGCGGGTTCTTCCGCGACGCGTTCCCCCACGTGATCCACCTGATGGACGACGCGGTGCGCCTGGTCGCCGGGCTCGACGAGCCGGCGGAGCAGAACTTCGTCAGGGCCCATGTGCGCGCCGACCTCGCCGCCCACAGTGACGAACGCCGCGCCACCACCCGCATCTTCGGTTCGAAGCCGGGCACCTACGGCGCCGGCCTGCTGCCGCTGATGGACTCCGGCAACTGGCGCGACGACTCCGACCTCGCCGAGGTCTACGCCGTGTGGGGCGGCTACGCCTACGGTCGCGACCTCGACGGCGCCCCCGCCCGCGAGGACATGGAGAGCTCGTACAAGCGCATCGTGGTGGCGGCCAAGAACACCGATACCCGCGAGCACGACATCGCCGACTCCGACGACTACTTCCAGTACCACGGCGGCATGATCGCCACGGTGCGCGCGCTCACCGGCACGGCGCCCGCCTCGTACGTCGGGGACAGCACCACACCCGACTCTGTGCGCACCCGGTCGCTCGGTGAAGAGACCGCGCGCGTGTTCCGGGCCCGCGTGGTCAACCCGCGCTGGCTGGCCGCCATGCGCAGGCACGGCTACAAGGGCGCGTTCGAACTCGCCGCCACCGTCGACTACCTGTTCGGTTTCGACGCCACGGCGGGCGTGGTCGACGACTGGATGTACGAGAAGCTCTCCGAGTCCTACGTGCTGGACAAGGAGAACCAGGAGTTCCTGGCCCAGGCCAACCCGTGGGCGCTGCGCGGCATCATCGAACGGCTCAACGAGGCCGCCGACCGTGGGCTGTGGGAGCAGCCGGATCCCGAACTACTGGACAAGATGCGCGAGGTGTACCTCCGTGTCGAGGGAGATCTCGAAGGGGACTGAGGCGCGATGAAGGTGCACGAGGGCATCAACGGCAGGCTGCGCGAGTTCATCATCGCCCAACCGGTGTTCTTCGTGGGCACCGCGCCGACGTCGCCGGACGGGCACGTGAACGTGTCGCCGAAGGGCATGGCGGGCACGTTCGCGGTGCTCGGCGAACACCGGGTCGCCTACCTCGACTACACGGGCAGCGGTGCCGAGACCGTCGCGCACCTGCGCGACAACGGCCGCATCGTGCTGATGTTCTGCGCGTTCAGCGGGCCGCCGAACATCGTGCGCCTGCACGGCCGCGGCCGCGCCGTCCCGCGGGACAGCGCGGAGTACGCCGAGCTGCTCGAGCACTTCACGCCGGAGCAGGAGCACGGCGCGCGCACCATCATCGACGTCGAGGTGGAGCGCGTGAGCGACTCGTGTGGCTTCTCCGTGCCGCTGATGGACTACGCGGGCGAACGTGACCTGCTGCTGCGCATGCACTCCCGGCGCAGCGACGACGACCTCACCGAGTACTGGACCAGGAAGGACTCCCACAGCATCGACGGCCTGCCCGCACTGGAGGGCACCGGACTCGTCACGGAGCCCGCTCCCTGACCTGCACGTACTCCAGCCGGTGTTCCACCACCGCGCCCTCAGGCAGCTCGCCGCTCAGCTCCAACAGCGCGTCGGCGATCTCCGGCGACAGCACCGAATCGAAGCCCTGCCAGTCCAAACTGGACCGGATGGCCTCGATGTAGTCGGCCCGGTCGAGCGGCACCGTGCGCACCATCGCCGTGGTGGTGGCGCCATGCGAGTTCAGGCCGGCGAACCCGCGCCCGCACCCGCAGCCACCGTCGGGATCGTGCCGGTCCTTCGCGCACATCGGCGCGATCCACACCAGTTCGCCCTCGACGCACCGGTGGTAGTCGTCGGGCCGTGCACCCTGCGTTCGCGCCGTCGCGACCAGAACCTTGACCATTGCCGGCTCCTCCCCCGCGCGCTGTCTCGCCGAAGTCCTGTCTAACAGCGGGCACCGACAGTTCAGGACGCGTCGCGCAGGATGTAGCCGGCGAACCAGGTCGGAAACGCTCTGCGAAGAGCGGTCGGTCCGGTCAGCTCCACCGCGCCGGACCGCACCAGCTGCGGCCACCCGAGTTCGCCGATCCAGTAGCGGGTCAGCGCGTCGAGTTCGGCGTCGACGGTGAGCGAGATCGGAAGGCCGATGTCGTCGGGGCACAACGTCACCGTCGGACGGCGGACGTAGAGGTAGTAGATCGACGTCGGCTCGCGGAACCGCAGTGCCACCACGGTTCGTTGGGCGGGCAGAGCTTCCGGGACCACGCGGCGCCGGATGTCCCACACCAGCGAACCCGCGTCGAGGTCGTCGGGCTCGAGTTCCCTGCGGTCCCAGCGCATCGCCCACCCGCCGAGCTCGCGCACGACGCCGGCCAGGTCCCGGCCCGCCTCGGTGAGCCGGTAGCCGCCGTCCTCGCGCCGGATGACGTCGTGACGCTCCAGCGTCTTGAGCCTGGCCGAGAGCATCGTCTTGGAGATGCGGGGAATGCCGCGCCGGATGTCGTTGAACTGCCGCTCCCCCAGCAGCAGCTCACGCACGATCAGCAGGGTCCACCGTTCGCCCAGGATCTCGAGTGCGCGCGCGACCGCGCAGAACTGTCCGTAGCCGCCCATCCCGTGACCTTAGGGGTACGGATTTCGTACTTGTCCCGCCGAACGGGCGCACTACCGTGAGTCGCATGACCGGTCTGGAACTCCTGCGTGCCCTGCTGCGCGGCGACATCGCCGCGCCGGGGATCGGCAAGACGCTCGGCTTCGAGCTCGTCGAGGTGGACGAGGGCAGGGCGGTGTTCGAGGGCGGCACCGGCGAGCATCTCTACAACCCGATGAACACGGTGCACGGCGGGTACTTCGCGACGCTGCTCGACTCCGCGCTCGGCTGCGCGGTGATGTCGACGCTGCCGGAGGGCAGCACGTACACGACGGTGCAGCTGAACGTCAACATGCTGCGCGCGGCCACCGCCGGCACGGGGCCGCTGCGCGCGACGGCCACCACCGTGCACGTCGGGCGCACCATCGGCACCGCGGAGGCCCGCCTGGAGGGCGTCGACGACGGCAAGCTCTACGCCCACGCCACCACAACGTGCGCAATCCGCCACTCCCGATAACCCGGCCACCCCAGCCCGCGAGTCCCACGCCCAGGCTCGCGAGTCCCCCGCTCCGGAGCGCGAATCCCCCGCCCAGGCGCGCGAGTCCCGCACTCCGGCTCGCGAGTCCCCCGCTCCGCCTGACGAGTCCTGCGCCCAGACCCGCGAGTCCCGCGCTACGGAGCCCGTGTCGTGCACCCAGGCCCACGCGTCGCGCACCCGGCACGCGAGCGCGCACCCAGACCCCACGAACCGTGCGCCTCAGACCGCGAGTCCCGCCCCCAGGCCTCAGCGCCGGTACAGCTCAGGAGCTTTCGGCGGCGCGTTTGAGCCCGTCGGCCTCCAGGTTCACGTAACGCCGCGACAGGCCGCCGAGCACCATGCCCAGCACGGCCCCCAGCGGCCCGCGCTGCTCCAGCGTGAGCGTGGCCGTGACGGCTCCGTCGGCGTCGGTGAGCCAGTGCCCGCCGATGGTCGTGACGCCGGGTCCGCGCGTCTCCCAGGTGAAACCGGCCGACTCGGTCAGCTCGGTGACCCGCCAGACCTGCTCGGGAAGCCGCGGCTGCTTCACGCGCGCCTGGCTGCCGACCCGCAACGGGCCGGTGTCCAGCCTGCGCACCGACGTGATGGATTCGGTCCACCGGGACCAGCTCTCGATATCGGCGAGCGCGGCCCAGACCACTTCGAGTCCGGCATCGACTCGCCGGACGACTTCTAGCCTCATGAGGCAATGTAACGAGCCGGAGCAGCCGTGGCCAGAAGCTGCCACGCGAGCCCGGCCGGGCGCCGCCCGCGACAGAATTTCCCCACGTGTCGGCAGGGACATGAGGGAGACGGGCATGGAGACGCGACACCTGGTGCTGACCTACGAACCGGTGCGGTTCGAGCAGTTGGCCGACGAGATCAGGGACATCCAGACACGGCTCGCCGAGGTCGAGGAGACCGCTGAGTCCGACGACGGCCTGATCACGGTCAAGGTGAACGCGCGCGGTGACCTGCTGGAGCTGGAGCTGGACCCTCGGCTCTACCGCAGCCCGGACTCCGCGGCGCTGTCCCGCGAGATCACGGAGACCTACCGCGCGGCGCGGGCGGCTGCCGACGAGCGCGCGTTCGAGCTCACGACGCGGCAGCTGGAACTGACGTCGGCCTCGGCGAAACGCTGAGCAGAGCGAAGGGAGACCGGCAGTGGCTGGACAGGACGGCGTGCACATGGACACCGACGGCGCAACGTCGGCGATGACCGGCGTCGGAGACGCGGGCAGTAACTTCCAGAGCAAGTGGTCGGCGGCGGTCTCGGGTGGCACCGGCGGCGTCGGGCAAGGCCCGATGGGAGCGGGTTTCCTGGCCGGGTTCGCGCCCGGCGAGCAGCGGCTCAACGACGAGGCCGCGAGGATCGCCGAGGCCGCGCAGAAGCTGGCCGAGGCGGGCAGGCTCGCGGTCCAGGACTACCTCGACGCCGACGCCCGCGGCGGCCAGTCGTTCCCGCAGGGTTGAGCGCGCATGGCCATCGCTGAACCGAACAACGAACTGTGGGCCGCGGTCAAGGCGATCTCCGATCCCTGGCCGCCCGACAACGAGGACCAGGTCCAGAAGCTCGCCGACGACTGGCGCAAAGCCGGTGAGACCGCGCACCTGATGGGCACCGAGCTCAACGACGCGCAGAAGGCCTCCCAGCAGGCCTGGAACGACCCGGCCGGGCAGACGATGGGCCAGCAGATCGGCAACGGAGCCGTCACGCTGGACAGCCAGAAGGCAGGCGCCGAGCAACAGGCCGCGATGGCCGAGCGCTACGCCAAGGCCCTGATCAACGTCAAGAACGCCATCGTCGCCGACATCAACGCGAACCTGCCCGCGTACCTCCAGCTGGGCAATCCGATGTACGGCGCGGCGGGAGCGGCCCAGCAGCAGCAGTTCGCCGCCGAAATCGCACAGCGGCTCCAGGCATTGGTCGACGCGCAGACCCAGGGACTGCAGGCACCGCCGCCCGCGCCGGACAGCACGACGGCGATGAGCAAGGCGGGCCACATCGCGGGGATGATCGCGACGGTCGCGGGTGTCGGTGCCCTGATCCCCGGCGTGAACATGATCGCGGCGCCGATCGCGCTGGTGGCCGGCGGCGCGGCCCTGGCACTGCACGCCGGCGACATGGCGGCCACCGGCAGCTACGACGATCCCCGGGCCTGGCGCATGGTGGCGGGTGACGCCGTCGGTCTCGTCCCCGGCGTCCGCGCAGCGAAGGCGGCGGCCGCGGGCGTACAGGAAGTCAAGGCCATCGACGTGGTCGACTCCGCATCAAGCGTCGCCCTGACAGCACCCCTGGCCAAGGACATGCTTGGCCACGGCGACGCGATCAACGACCAGAACATCGACCTGGCGGCGAACACGAACATCAGCAAGAACGTCGCGAAGGAGCTCTTCGTCGTGCCCAGCAGGCGCTGAGCCGGCCGACTCAGCGTCCGGAGCGGGCAACTCGCGCGCCTGAGCGGGGGACTCGCGCGCCTGAGCGGGGGACTCGCGCGCCTGGGCGGGGGACTCGCGGGTGGTTATGGGCCGTAGACCGGGACTTGGGCTCCGCTCACCACTCCGGACTCGTCGCCGCACAGGAAGGCGATCACCTTCGCGATGCGCTCCGGCGACACCCAGCCCGAGCGGTCGGCGTCGGGCTGGCTCGCGCGGTTGGCCGGGGTGTCGATCATGCTCGGCAGCACCGCGTTGACGCGGATGCCCCGGCGCGAGTACTCGGCGTCGAGCGCGCCGACCAGGCCCAGCACGGCGGCCTTCGAGGTCACGTACCCGGCGGCGCCGGGGAACGGGTGCAGCGCGGCCTTGCTCGACATGCACACGATCGCGCCGCCGCCCGCCTCGAGCAGGTGTGGCACCGCCGCCTGAGCCGTCAGGTAGGTCGGCCGCAGGTTGAGCCGAAGCTGGTGCTCGAAGTCGTCCACCGGCGTCTCGGCGACGCGCTCGCCCATCGCGAAGCCGCCCACCAGGTTCACCACCGCCCGCAGGGGTGCGCCCGCGTCGCTCGCGGCCCGCTCGGCGCAGCGCGCGGCGTCGGCGGGATCGAACAGGTCCGCGCGCACCAGTTCGAGTCCGTCGGCCTCGCCCAGCCGCTCCAGCTCCCGCTCGGCGATCCACGGCACGACGACGCGCCAGCCGTCGGCGAGCAGTTCCCTCGTCACCGCGACACCGAGTCCCCCGGTGCCGCCCGTCACCAGCGCTGTCCTGTTCACGAGCACACCGCCCCCCGCGCCGCCGAGCCAACGAGCTTGGAGTACTTCGCCAGCACGCCGGTGCGCCGCGGCGGTGGCGGCTGCCGCCAGCCCTCCCGGCGGCGCTCCAGTTCGGCCTCGTCCACCACGACGTCGAGCGTGCGAGCGGCCAGATCGAGCACGATCGGGTCGCCGTCGCGCACGAACGCGATCGGCCCGCCGTGGGCCGCCTCGGGAGCCACGTGCCCGACGCACAGCCCCGTGGTGCCGCCGGAGAAGCGGCCGTCGGTGAGCAGCAGGACGTCCTTGCCGAGCCCGGCGCCCTTGATCGCACCGGTGACGGCGAGCATCTCGCGCATCCCCGGCCCGCCGCGCGGACCCTCGTTGCGGATCACCACCACGTCACCGGCCTTGAGCTCGCCCAGCGCGTCCATCGCGGCCTGTTCGCCGTCGAAGACCCGCGCGGTGCCCTCGAACCGGGTGGAGTCGAAGCCCGCGCTCTTCACCACCGCGCCCTCGGGCGCGAGCGTGCCGTGCAGGATCGTCAGCCCGCCCGTGGGGTGGATGGGGTCCGAGAGCCTGCGGAGCACCTCGCCGTCCAGCTCTGGCGGGGCCAGCTCGGCGAGGTTCTCGGCGAGCGTCGCCCCGGTGACGGTGAGGCAGTCGCCGTGCACCAGACCCGCGTCGAGCAGCGCCTTGAGCACCACGGGCACGCCACCGACCCGGTCGACGGCGGTCATGACGTGCTTGCCGAAGGGCTTGACGTCGGCGAGGTGCGGCACCCGGTCGCCGATGCGGGAGAAGTCGTCGAGGGTGAGCTCCACCTGCGCCTCGTTGGCGATCGCGAGCAGGTGCAGCACGGCGTTGGTGGAGCCGCCGAGCGCCATCACCACCGCGATCGCGTTCTCGAAGGCCTCGCGGGTGAGGATGTCGCGCGCGGTGATCCCCTTGCGCAGCAGTTCCACCACCGCCTCGCCGCCCGCTCGCGCGAAGCCGTCGCGGCGGCGGTCGACCGACGGCGGACTGGCCGAGCCGGGCAGCGACATGCCCAGCGCCTCGGACACGCACGCCATCGTGTTGGCGGTGTACATGCCGCCGCAGGCGCCCTCGCCGGGGCAGATGGCCCGCTCGATGCGGTCCACCTCCTCGCGCGTGATGAGGCCCCGCGCGCACGCGCCGACGGCCTCGAAGGCGTCGATGATGGTCACCTCACGGCCGTCGACCGTGCCGGGCAGCGTCGAGCCCGCGTAGAGGAACACGGCCGCCACGTCGAGCCTGGCCGCGGCCATGAGCATGCCGGGCAGGCTCTTGTCGCAGCCGGCCAGCAGCACGGCGCCGTCGAGCCGCTCGGCCTCCATGACGGTCTCCACGGAGTCGGCGATGACCTCGCGCGACACGAGCGAGAAGTGCATGCCCTCGTGGCCCATCGAGATGCCGTCGGAGACCGAGATCGTGCCGAACTCCATGGCGAACCCGCCGCCGGAGTCGACGCCCTCCTTGCTGGCCTTGGCGAGGCGCTGCAGCGACAGGTTGCAGGGGGTGATCTCGTTCCACGACGAGGCGATGCCGATCTGGGGCTTGGCGAAGTCGTCGTCGCCCATCCCGACCGCCCGCAGCATGCCGCGAGCGGCGGCGCGCTCGATGCCATCGGTCACGGCCCTGCTTCGTGGCTTGATGTCGTAGTCGGCCATGGGCCGATGATGCCTCACTCGGCACAGGGCACAATGCCCTTCGTGGCTGAGAAGGTGTCGATTCATCAGAAGATCGCCGACGAGCTCGGTGTCCGCGAGGGGCAGGTCCGCTCCGCCGTCACCCTGCTCGACGAGGGCTCGACCGTGCCGTTCATCGCCAGGTACCGCAAGGAGGTGACCGGGGCGCTCGACGACACGCAGCTGCGCACGTTGGAGGACCGGCTGCGCTACCTGCGCGAGCTGGAGGAGCGCCGCACCACGATCCTCGAGTCGATCCGTTCGCAGGGCAAGCTCGACGCCGAGCTCGAGGCCCGCATCATGGCCGCCGAGGAGAAGGCCCGCCTCGAGGACATCTACCTGCCGTACAAGCCGAAGCGGCGCACCAAGGCCCAGATCGCCAAGGAGGCCGGGCTGGAGCCGCTGGCCGACGGCCTGCTCGGCGACCCGACCACGGAGCCGCAGGCCGCGGCCACGGTGTTCGTCGACCCCGAGAAGGGCGTGGCCGACGCGGCCGCCGCGCTGGACGGCGCCAAGGCCATCCTGGTGGAGCGCTTCGCCGAGGACGCCGACCTGATCGGCGAGCTGCGTGAACGCATGTGGAACCGCGGCTGGGTGACGTCGAAGGTCCGGCAGGGCAAGGAGACCGACGGCGCGAAGTTCTCGGACTACTTCGAGTTCGCCGAGCCGTTCACGAAGCTGCCCTCCCACCGCATTCTCGCCCTGTTCCGTGGTGAGAAGGAGGAGATCCTCGACCTCACGACGGACCCGGAGGAGCCGCCCGCTCCCGAGGCGGAGCCGAAGCGGGGCCCGAGCGACTACGAGATCAGCATCGCGGAGCGCTTCGGCATCGACGACCAGGGCAGGCCCGCCGACAAGTGGCTCGGCGACACGGTGCGCTGGGCGTGGCGCACGAAGATCCTGCTGCACCTGGGCATCGACCTGCGGATGCGGCTGCGCCAGGCCGCCGAGGACGAGGCCGTGCGCGTGTTCGCCGCCAACCTGCGCGACCTGCTGCTGGCCGCGCCCGCGGGCACGCGCTCGACGATGGGTCTCGACCCCGGCTACCGCACGGGCGTGAAGGTGGCGATCGTGGACGGCACCGGCAAGGTGGTGGCCACCGACACGATCTTCCCGCACAAGCCGCAGTCGCAGTGGGACCAGTCGCTGGCCAAGCTGGAGAAGCTGGCTCGCGAGCACAACGTGCAGCTGATCGCCATCGGCAACGGCACGGCCTCGCGCGAGACGGACAAGCTCGCGGGCGAGCTCGTGAAGCTGCGCCCCGAGCTGAAGCTCACCAAGATCGTGGTCTCCGAGGCGGGTGCCTCGGTGTACTCGGCGTCGGCCTACGCGTCGCAGGAGCTGCCCAGCCTCGACGTGTCGCTGCGCGGCGCGGTGTCGATCGCGCGCAGGCTGCAGGACCCGCTGGCGGAGTTGGTGAAGATCGACCCGAAGTCCATCGGTGTGGGCCAGTACCAGCACGATCTGGCGGAGTCGAAGCTCTCGCGCTCGCTCGACGCGGTGGTGGAGGACTGTGTGAACGCCGTCGGTGTCGACCTCAACACGGCGTCGGTGCCGCTGCTGAGCCGCGTGTCGGGCATCGGCACCACGCTGGCGGAGAACATCGTGTCGCACCGCGACGGCAATGGTCCGTTCCGCAGCAGGACCGCGCTCAAGGAGGTGGCGCGGCTCGGGCCGAAGGCGTTCGAGCAGTGCGCGGGCTTCCTGCGGATCCCCGACGGTGACGACCCGCTCGACGCCTCGAGCGTGCACCCTGAGGCCTACCCGGTCGTGCGCCGCATCCTGGACGAGACCAACGTGGGCATCCGCGAGCTGATCGGCGACTCGCGCGCCCTGCGCGGGGTCAAGCCGGAGTCGTTCGTCGACGACACGTTCGGCCTGCCGACGGTCACCGACATCATCGCCGAACTGGAGAAGCCGGGCCGCGACCCCCGGCCCGAGTTCAAGACCGCGACCTTCGCCGACGGGGTGGAGAAGATCGGCGACCTCGAGCCGGGCATGACGCTGGAGGGCGTGGTCACCAACGTGGCCGCGTTCGGCGCGTTCGTGGACGTCGGCGTGCACCAGGACGGCCTCGTGCACGTCTCGGCGATGTCGCACAACTTCGTCAAGGACCCGCGTGAGGTGGTCAAGCCGGGTGACGTCGTGCGCGTGAAGGTGCTCGACGTCGACGTGGCGCGCAAGCGGATCTCGCTGACGCTGCGGCTCGACGACGACGCCAAGCAGGGCGGCGGCGAGCAGCGCCAGCAGCGCGGCCAGGGCGGTCAAGGTGGTCAAGGCGGCCAGCAAGGTGGCGGCCGCGGCCGTGGCGGCAAGCCGCAGCAGCGCCAGGGCGGTCAGGGCAAGCAGCGTCAGGGCGGGCAGGGTGGCCAGGGCGGTGCGGGCGGCGCGATGGCCGACGCGCTGCGCAAGGCGGGCTACGGCCGCTGATCGAGGTCGCCGCCACGGGTGACCTCGGCGAACGACGTGGCGAGCCGGGCACTCAAGCCTGACAATGGGCCAATGACGTCCACCGGAGGCTTGAGCCCGGCGACCCGCGCGCGGCTCGAGAAGGAGCTCGACCAGCTACGCGAGCAACGTGAGTCGCTGGCCCCCCGGCTCGGGGAGGACCCGCTCGGCGACAGCGCGGACCAGGCCGACCTGCTCGAGCGCGCCGAGGTGGTGTCGCGGCTCGACCGTCGCATGGCGGAGGTCTACGACCTGCTGCACGGCGGCCCGTCCGCAGACCCCGAATCGGCGCTGCGCTCGGGCACACAGGTGACGTTGAAGTTCGGTGACGGCAGCGTCGAGGACATGGTCGTGGTCGGTTTCGCGGAGGAGGCCGACGAGGACGACGTGTCGGCTCTGACGGCCGACAGTCCGCTGGGGCGCGCCATCGCGGGTCACCAGAAGGGCGACACGATCACCTACCGCACGCCCGCGGGAGAGTCGACGGCGGAGATCGTGAAGTTCAAGGCCCCGTAGCGGTTGCCAGCCGCCGATGCCCACTGCGGTGAAGGGCACCTTTACTGCGTTCAACGCAGTAAAGGTGCCCTTCACCGCGTCTGGGGTAGGCCCGTGGGCGCTCAGTTCAGGGAGAAGCCTCGTGCCAGTTCCGAGAGCGCCTCGTCCAGGACGTCGCACAGTTGCCGTCCTGGCTCGGCCAGCCAGTGTTCGTACGCCGCGAGCGACACCCCGAGCGCGGCGTAGGCGATGGCCTGCGGGCGCAGCGCCCCGGGATCCTCTCCGAGTCTGCCCGCCGCGTGCTCGGCGACCACGGCCCGCCAGTCGCCGTAGCGCAGCGTCGAGTGCGCCTGCAGCGCGGGCACGCGCAGGATCAGCTCCATGCGCCTGCGGTGCCGCGGCACCTCCTCGGGGTCCACGCGGTTGAACTCCACCACCACGGCGCGCACCGATTCCATCAGTGGTTCGTCGGCCGGCCGCCGCGCGAACTGTTCCCGCATGTGGTCGAGCTGTTCGGTGAAGGCGCCCCACACCACGTCGTTCTTGGAGTCGAAGTAGCGGAAGAAGGTGCGCCTGCCGATGCCTGCGCGCTTCGCGATCGCGTCCACGGTGGTGGCGTCGAATCCCTCGTGGTCGAACAGTTCGAACGCCACGGCCTCGAGTTCGTGGTGGCTGGTCGCTCGGCGCCGGCCTGGCCGAACGGGTGGTTCCGACACCTTTCCGCCCCGATCCCTTCCATTTGGCACTCGGTGCCATATACCCTCGCGACGACGGTACAACCTGCTCAGTGAGGAGTAGCTTGCCATGAACGAGTCCGCCACCAATGAGGTCACCGTCGAAGAGGACCTGCTCGTCGAAGAAGTCTCGATCGACGGCATGTGCGGTGTCTACTGATCAGTTCGCCCCGGACCGGCCGTACCGGCTGAGCTCGTCGGTCTCGCTACGGCCGGAACCGTTCGGCGCTCTCGTGTACGACTTCACCACTCGCAAACTGTCGTTTCTGAAGACCCGGCTACTGGTTGACGTCGTCCGCGAACTCGAGCAGCAACCCGATGCGCAGGCCGCGCTGGTCTCGGCCGAGGTTCCCCCGGCCGAGCACCAGCGCTACCTCGACGCGCTCGCCGGGCTGCTCTCCGCGGGCACGATCGAAGCAAGAGGGACGTCATGAAACTCGTCGAGCACTTCCAGACCGGGCTGGACGCCCCGATCTGTCTCACCTGGGAACTGACCTACGCCTGCAACCTCTCGTGCGTGCACTGCCTGTCGTCGTCCGGCCGCCGCGATCCCCGCGAGCTGTCCACAGCGGACTGCAAGGCGGTGATCGACGAACTCCAGCGCCTGCAGGTCTTCTACGTCAACATCGGCGGCGGTGAACCCACCATCCGCCCCGACTTCTGGGAACTGGTGACCTACGCCGTCTCTCACGATGTCGGCGTGAAGTTCTCCACCAACGGCGTGCGCATCACGCCGGAGCGGGCGCGCTGGCTCGCCTCCACCGACTACGTCGACGTGCAGCTCTCCCTCGACGGCGCCACCGCCGAGGTCAACGACCACGTGCGCGGGCCGGGTTCGTTCGACACCACCGTGCGCGCCATGGAGAACCTGCGCGACGCGGGCTTTCGCGACTTCAAGATCAGTGTGGTGCTGACGCGGCACAACGTCGCCCAGCTCGACGAGTTCAAGCGCATCGCCGACGCATACGGCGCGCAGCTGCGGATCACGCGCCTACGTCCCTCCGGCCGGGGCGCGGACACGTGGGACGAGCTGCACCCCACGGCCGACCAGCAGCTCCAGCTCTACGAGTGGCTGGTCGACAACGGCGAGAACGTGCTCACCGGCGACTCGTTCTTCCACCTCAACGCGCTCGGCTCCACTCCGTTGCCGGGACTGAACCTCTGCGGCGCGGGCCGCGTGGTGTGCCTGATCGACCCGATCGGCGACGTGTACGCGTGCCCGTTCGCGATCCACGACGAGTTCCTCGCGGGCAACGTGCGTGACGAGGGCGGCTTCACCTCCGTGTGGCGCACGTCCGACCTGTTCGCGCGGTTGCGCACGCCGCAGACCGGCGGCGCGTGCACGTCGTGCTCGGCCTACGACTCATGCCAGGGCGGCTGCATGGCGGCGAAGTTCTTCACCGGCATCCCGCTCGACGGCCCGGATCCCGAATGCGTCAAGGGCAACGGCGAACGCGCGCTCGCCCTCGTCGGCGCCGACGCGGCCAAGCCGAGGCCGGACAAGGACCATTCCAAACCGAACCGGGCCAAGCGCAGCCGCATCGGTGTCGACATCGGCTGGGGTCCGCCCGAACCCGAACGCCTGCCGGATCGCGCGTGCGACACGAGTCCGCTGGCCGGTTTCCGGCCGTGAGACTCACCGAGCCGGTCATGCTGGCCGGCCGCCGCGCACCGTCACGCGTCGTCTTCGGGCCGCACGAGACGAACCTCGCGCGCGGCAGGGCGATCTCGCAGGCCCACGTGGCCTACTACGAGCGCCGCGCCGCGGGAGGTGCGGGGCTGGTCGTCACCGAGACGGCCAGCGTCGACGACTCCGACTGGCCCTACGAACGGGCGCCGCTCGCGGCCGACTGCGGCGAGGGCTGGGCCTCGGTCGCGCGAGCCTGCCGTCCACACGGGACGCTCGTGCTCGCCGGTCTCGGCCACGCGGGTTCGCAGGGCTCGTCGGCGTACTCGCAGCGGGCGCTGTGGGCGCCCTCGCGTGTGCCCGACGTCGCGAGCCGCGAGCTGCCGATGGAAATGGAGGCCGCGGAGATCCGCGCGGTCGTGGCCGGGTTCACGCGCGCAGCCGAGCTGGCCGTGGAGTCCGAGCTGGACGGCGTCGAGGTGGACGCGGGCCAGCACTCACTGCTGCGGCAGTTCCTCTCCGGGCTCACCAACCAGCGCGGAGACGCCTACGGCACCGACAAGGCGCTGCTGCTGCGCGAGGTGCTCGCCGCGGTGCGGGCCCGCCTCGGCGACGAACTGGTGCTGGGGCTGCGCCTGTCGTGCGACGAGCTGGCGCCGTGGGCGGGCATCACGCCCGAGCACGCGCAGGAACTCGCGACGGACCTCGCCGCCGGGGTCGACTACCTCGTGGTGGTACGCGGCTCGGCGATGGGCACCTCGGCCACGCGCCCCGACTCGCACACCGAGCCGGGCTTCAACCTCGAGCTGTGCCGCACGATCCGCACGGCCGTGGCCGGTGCGTCGCCGGTGGTGCTGCAGGGTTCCGTGGTGGATCCCGAGCAGGCCGAGCACGCGCTGGCCGACGGCGCCGCCGACCTGGTGGAGCTGACCCGAGCGCAGATCGCCGACGCCGAACTGGTGCGCAAGCTCGGCACACCGGAGCGCGTGCGGCCGTGCACGCTCACCAACCAGCGGTGCCGGGTGCGCGACAACCGCAACCCCATCGTCAGCTGCATCGGCGACCCGCGCAGTGGGCACGAGCTCACCGACACCCCCGTGGACGGCAGCGATACCCCACGATCCGTGCTGGTCGTGGGCGGCGGACCGGCGGGCCTGGAGGCCGCGCGCGTGCTCGCGCTGCGCGGGCACCGGGTGCGCCTGGTGGAGCGCGAGGACACCCTCGGCGGCGCGCTCGCGCTGGCCGCGCGGGTGCCCGGCCGCGATCGGCTGGGCCTGCTCGCCCGCTGGCTGGAGGACGAGGTGCGCGGGCTCGGCGTCGACATCGCCACCGGCACCGAGGTGGATCTCGCCGGGCTCTCCGGCGATGTCGTGGTGGCGACCGGTTCGGTGCCAGGACCGCGCGGCTACACCGTGTACGACGGCGGGCGCGTGCTCGACGTCGTGGACCTGCTGCGCGAGCCGTCCCTGCTGCCGGAGGGCCCGGTCGCCGTCCATGACCCGGTCGGTGACGCGGTGGGCGTCGGCATCGCCGAACTGGCGGCCGCGGCGGGCAGGCCGACCACGATCATCAGCCAGGACCAGGTGATCGGCACCCAGCTCGCCCTCACCGGCGACCTCGCCGACGCCAACGCCCGCCTGCAGCGGGCCGGAGTGCGCCTGGCCAAGCGCAGCGTGCTGCGCGAGGTGCACGCCGACCACGTGGTGGTCACCGACGCCGTCACCGGCACGCCCACCCGGCTCGACTGCACCACGTTGATCCACTGTGGACACCGGCTGCCCGATCCCGCCCCCGCGCCCGAGGGCGCGGTCGAGGCTGGCGACCGCGTGGCGCCCCGGACCGTGCACGAGGCCGTACTCGAAGGCCGCAGGGCGGCGCTGACGTTGGCGACGAGGCCGCTGGCGGTGCGCCCATGAGTGCCACGAGCCGCTACCGCCACTTGTTCTCGCCGCTGCGGCTGGGACCGGTGACACTGGCCAACCGCGTGGTGTTCTCCGCGCACCTGACGAACTACGCGCACGACGGCCTGCCGAGCGAGCAGCACGCGGCCTACTACGCGGCGCGCGCCCGGGGCGGCGCCGGGCTCATCATCACCGAGGAGCACTCGACCCACCCCACGGACTGGCCGTACGAGAAGCTGATCCACGGCTTCCACCCCGAGGTGGTCCCCGGCTACCGGCGCATCACCGACGCGGTGCACGCGCACGACGTCCCGGTCTTCGCCCAGCTCAACCACAACGGCGGGCAGGCGTCCAGCATGTACTCGCGACTGCCGGTCTGGGCGCCCTCGCCGGTGCCGGACCCGCTGTTTCGCGAGGTTCCCAAGGGCGTCACGCTCGCCGAGATCGACGAGATCGTGGCCGGCTACGCGACGGTGGCCGAGCACTGCAGAGCGGGCGGGTTCGACGGCGTCGAGTTGCAGTGCTCGCACTCCTCGATCGTGCGCGGCTTCCTCTCCCCCGCCACCAACGTGCGCAACGACGACTACGGCGGCTCGCTGGCCAACCGCGCGAGACTCCTGCTGCGGCTCGTGGCCGCCGTGCGCGAGGCGATCGGGCCGGGAATGGCACTGGGCGTGCGGCTGTGCGGTGACGAGCTGATCGAGGGCGGCACCACGATCGACGAGGCCGTCGAGGTGGCCAGATGGGTCGAGGCGAGCGGGTGTGTCGACTACATCAACACCTCGATCGGGGTCGCCACGTCGACGCTCTACATGATCGAGGCGTCGATGAGCATCCCGCCCGGCTACGCGATGTTCATCCCGAGCGCGCTGCGCAAGGCGGTGGACCTGCCGGTGGTCGGCGTGGGCCGGTTCAAGGACCCGCTGCAGGCCGACCGTGCGCTCGCCGAGGGACATGCTGACCTGATCGGCGTGGTGCGCGGGCAGATCGCCGACGCCGACTTCGTCGCCAAGGCGCGCGCCGGCCACGCGACGGAGATCCGCACGTGCCTGTCGTGCAACCAGGAGTGCGTGGGCCGCATGGGGCTCAACCGCTGGCTCGGCTGCATCGAGAATCCCCGCACGGGCAAGGAGAGCGTCGCGCTGCCGACGCCGATCCGGCGTGGCCGCAGGGTCGTCGTGGTGGGCGGTGGCCCCGCCGGGTTGCAGGCCGCGGCGACGGCTGCCGAACGCGGGCACGAGGTGACGCTGCTGGAGCGGCAGCAGGGCACGGGCGGGCAGGTGAGCCTCGCCGCGAGCGTGCCGAGCAGGGCCGAGTTCCTCGACGTGGTGCGCAACTCGCTGTCGGAGTGCAGGCGCTACGGCGTGGACGTGCGCACCGGTGTCACCGCGACCGCCGCCGAGATCCGCGCGCTGGAGCCCGAGGTGGTGGTGCTCGCCACCGGCGCGAGGCCGCAGGCGCCGTGGTGGGCGGGCGGTATCGAGCGCATCGTCGACGTGCGCGACGTGCTGGACGGCACGGCCGCGCCCGAGGGGCACGTCGTGGTGGTGGACGACCTGGGCTTCCACCAGGCCACGTCGGTGGCCGAACTACTCGCCGACCGCGGCTGCACCGTGCGGATCTCCACCTCGGGCATGGTCGTGGGCCAGGACCTGGGCGTGACGCTGGACCTGGAGACCTTCACCGTGCGCGCCGCGGCGAAGGGCATCACCCAGACCACCGACGAGGTCGTGCTGGGGGCCGAACAGGACGACGGTGGTGTGCGGCTGCAGATGCTGACGCACACCACCGGATCGACCACGGACGTGCACTGCGACTGGGTGGTCTGCGCGACGCACCAGACGCCGGAGGACGAGCTGTGGCACGAACTCTCGGGCGCGGCCGGGTTCGAGGTGCACCGCGTCGGTGACTGCGTGACGCCCCGCCGCGCGCACGCCGCCGTGATCGAGGGCCACCGGGTGGCGGTGGGGATATGAACGCCGATTGCGTTGCCCTGCTGGTGATCCGGCGTGGCGTGCCGCCGCTCGGCGGAGACGAGGCGGTGGCCGAGGCCGGTGGCGACGCGCTGCTCGTCGGTGCCGGGTGTGCCGAGGCCATGGCGCAGCTGCCGCCGTTGCGCCGCGCGTGGTGCGCCGAGTCCGGTGACTTCGCCGCCGGTGCGTGGGCGCGCGCGCTCGCGCCGGTGCTGCGCAACGTGCGCCGCGTGGTGCTGCCCGCCTCCGCCGACGGCAGGGATCTCGCGCCCAGGCTCGCGGCGGAGCTGGACCGGCCGCTGCTGGCCGGTGCCGTGCGGATCGGTGAGCGGGGCGCCGAACTGGCCCGCTGGGACGGACGGCTCGCGGTGACCGTGGATACGTCACGGCCGTTCGTCGCGACACTCGTGCCCGGGGTGCGCGGCAGCACGCCCGCCGAGGTGGAGCCCGAGGTCACCGCACTCGAGCTGACCGTGCCCGAGTCGGCCGACGCGCGGGTGCTCGAGGTGCTCGATCCCGACCCGGCCACCGCGGACCTCGCGGAGGCGCCGCGCATCCTCGGCGCCGGAGCGGGCCTCGCGCGCGGTGGGCTGTCCGGTCCGGAGTCGCTGGACCTGCTCGGCGAGGTCGCCTCGGCGCTGGGCGCCTCCCTCGGAGCGACGCGCGTGGTGACCGACGCGGGCTGGGCGCCCTACGAACGGCAGATCGGCACCACCGGTGTGGTCGTCGATCCCGATCTCTACGTGGCGTTCGGGGTCTCCGGCGCCACCCAGCACACCGGCGGGCTCGGCAACCCGCGCCACGTCGTGTCGATCAACACCGACGGCAGCTCGCCCATGACGGCGATGGCCGACCTCGGGCTGGTCACCGACGCGCAGGCGCTGCTGCGGGAGCTGGCCCGCCGTCTGGACGTCCCCGGGAGCGAACATGCGTGAGAGGGCAGGACCCGCGAGTACCGCGGTGATCGTGGACCAGCCCCGACGGCCGGACTTCGACGCGATCGTGGTCGGCGCGGGGCCCGCGGGCTCGGCCGCGGCACTGGAGCTGGCCAGGGCGGGACATTCGGTGGCACTGCTGGAACGCGGACCGTTCCCCGGCGCGAAGAACGTCTACGGCGGCGTCGTCTACGGCCGGGTGCTCGACGAGCTGATCCCCCGCTGGTACGACGAGATGCCGGTGCAGCGCTGGGTCACCCGGCGCCAGACCATGGTGCTCGACGGCGAACGCTCGATGACGGTGGACTTCCGCAGCCAGAACTGGGGCAGCGCGCCCTACAACGGCGCCACGACCTACCGCGCCGAGTTCGACGAGTGGCTCGCCGGGCACGCGCAGAAGGCGGGCGCGGTGCTGGTTCCCTCCACCGTGGCCACGCGGCTGTTGCGCACCGAGAGCGGCCGGATCGTCGGCGTGCGCACCGACCGGCCCGACGGCGACCTCACCGCCACGGTCGTCATCGCCTGCGACGGCGTGAACTCGTTTCTCGCCAAACAGGCCGGGCTCGTCCCCGGCGACCAGGCCGCGCACACCACACTCGGCGTCAAGGAGACGCTGGCGCTGCCTCGCAAGACCATCGACGAGCGCTTCGGCGTCAGCGCCAACGAGGGCGTGGACATCGAGATGCTCGGCTGCACCCAGGGGATCCCTGGCGGCGGCTTTCTCTACACCAACGCCGAGACGCTCAGCGTCGGGCTCGTGCTCGGGCTGCGGGGGCTCGCCGAGTCGGGCAGGCGGCCCGAGGAGATCCTGGCCGAGCTGAAACGGCACCCCTCGATCCAGCCGCTCGTGCGCGGCGCGGAGCTCGTGGAGTACTCCGCGCACCTCATCCCCGAGGGCGGCTACGACACCATGCCGCGGCTCGTCGGCGACGGCCTGCTGGTGGCGGGCGACGCGGCGGCGATGTGCCTCGCGGCCGGGATCTGGCTGGAGGGCGTGAACTTCGCGCTGGGCTCGGGCATGTACGCGGGCAGGGCGGCCGCGTCGGCGCTGGCCGCCGGCGACCTCGCCGGGCTGCGTGAGTACAAGCGCCTGCTGGAGTCGTCGTTCGTGCTCGCCGATCACAAGAAACTGCGCAAGGCGCCAGGGCTCGTGCTCTCCGAACGCATGCAGCGGCGCTACCCCGGCCTGGTGTGCGACCTGGTCGAGGGCATGTTCACCGTCGAGAACCCCCGGCCGAAACCGGGGGTGCGCAAGCTGCTGCGCGCGTCGGCGAAGCGCCACGGCGTGACACTGCGCGAACTGGCCCGCGACGCCCTCACGGGCCTCCGAACGTTCGGTTGAGGAGGCACCCACCTGTGAACCAACCAACCGCGGTGAAGGGCACCTTTACTGCGTTCAATGCAGTAAAGGTGCCCTTCACCGCATCCGGGAGGCACCCGTGAACCAGCGGTACGGCGACATCTCGTTCGAGGACCGGATGGCGCAGGTCGACTTCCGGGTGGCCGAGGAGCCGCACATCGTCGTGGACACCGACGTGTGCCGCTCGTGCACCACCAAGGCGTGTGTGCACGCGTGCCCGGCGAACCTGTTCGTGCCCACCGCCGAGGGCGGCATCCTGTTCAACTACGAGCAGTGCTTCGAGTGCGGCACGTGCTACCTGGTGTGCGACGGCGGCGACGCGATCAGCTGGAGCTATCCCGATGGCGGCCAGGGCGTGGTGTTCCGGCATGGCTGATCCGCTGGTGGTCGTGCTCCTGCGCTGGACCGACGCGCGCGCCAGGATCGACCCGCTCTCCGGCGAGGTCGAGTCCGATCCGCGCGGCGCGGGCCCGAGCGAGGCCGACCGCTGCGCGCTGGAGCACGGCCTGCGGATCGCCGAGGCGGCAGGCGGCCGGTGCGTCGCGGTGACGCTCGCGCCCGAGGAGGCCACCGAACTGCTGCGCGACGCGCTCGCGTGCGGAGCCGACGCCGTGCTGCGCGTGGCCGTGGCCCCGTGGGACCCGCGCGTACCCGACTCGGGCGCCGCGACCGCGCGGGCACTGGCCACAGCCATCAGGGCCGAGCTCGGCGAGCCGTCGCTGGTGCTCACGGGCGACCATTCCGCCGACCGCGGCACCGGCAGCACCCCGGCGTTCCTCGCCGCCGAACTGGACTGCGCCCAGGCGCTGGGGCTCGTGCGACTGTCCTATGCCGACGGTGAGCTGCGCGCCCTGCGCAGGCTCGACCGGGGCCGCAGGGAACGGCTGGCGATCCCGCTGCCAGCCGTGTGCTCCGTGGAACCGGCCGGACTGCGGCTGCGCAGGGCGAGCCTGCCCTCGACCCTGGCCGCGAGAACCGCCGCCATTCCCGTGGTTGCCGGTACGGTCGAGGCCGAGCCGGTGACGGCCCACGCCGCGCGCCCGTTGCGGCCGAGGGCCAAGGAGCTGCCCGCACCGCGCGAGGCCGACCCCAGGCTGCGGCTGCTGCGGCTCACGGGCGCGCACGAGGAACGGGAGCCGCCGCGCGTGGTCGTCACCGACGACCCGGCGGAGGCGGCCGACGAACTGCTGGACTACCTGAGGGGGAAGGGCTACCTGTGAGCGTCGCGCTGGTCACCGGAGCCGCCCGCGGGATCGGCGCGGCTGTGGCCCGGCGCCTGGCGTCGGCGGGCTGGCAGGTGGTGGCCGTCGACCGGTGCGCCGACGACCCTCGCGTGCCCTACCCGCTCGGCACCAGGCAGGAACTGGCCGCGCTCGCCGACGCCTACCCCGGTGCGGTGCTCGACGTCGTCGCCGACGTACAGGACCCGGCGGCGCTGCGCGCGGCGGTCGAGCTCGCGGAGGAACGCTTCGGCGGGCTCGACGCCGCCGTCGCCGCGGCCGCGCTGATGGCGGGCGGGCGGCCGTTGTGGGAGAGCGACGACGCCGAATGGGACGCGCTGTTCTCCGTCGGCGTCACGGGCGTGGCGAACCTGGCCCGCGCCGCGATCCCCGCCCTGCTGCGCAGGCCCGAGCCGCGCCAGGGCCGGTTCGTCGCGCTCGCCTCGGCCGCCGCGCACCACGGGCTGTGGCACCTCGCGGGCTACAACGCGGCCAAGCACGCCGTGGTGGGACTGGTGCAGGGCCTAGCGACCGACCTGCGCGGCACCGGCGTCTGCGCCACCGCGGTGTCGCCGGGCTCGACGCGCACGGAGATGCTCACCGCGACGGCGCGGCTCTACGACCTCGCCGACGTCGAGGAATTCGCCTCGCACCAGCTGGTGGGGCGGCTGCTGGAACCCGACGAGGTGGCCGCGGCGGTGTGCTTCCTGTGCTCACCGGAGTCCTCGGCGATCACGGGCACCGTCGTGCGCGCGGACGGGGGGTTCGCGCCGTGAGGCCGGGCACGCGGCTCACGCTGGACTCCTCGGTGCGCAGGCGCGGACCGCTGCTCATCGGCGGCTCGCCGCTGCGCCTGGTGCGGCTCGGCAACGCGGGCACCCGGCTGCTGGAGCGCTGGGTGGCAGGCGAACCGCTGGGCGACGGGCCCGCCGAGGAACGCCTGGCCCGCAGGCTGCTCGACGCCGGGCTCGTGCACCCGAGCCCGCCCGCGGAACTGACCGCGGCGGACGTGACGCTCGTGGTGCCCGTCAAGGACAACCCCGACGGCGTGCGGCGGCTGCTCGCCGCCACCGGCGAGGTGGGCGAGGCGATCGTCGTCGACGACGGCTCGCGAGTGCCGCAGCCGGGCGCGTGGCTCCGGCACGAACGCTCGCGGGGACCCGCGGCGGCGCGCAACGGTGGCTGGCGGCTGGCGAGCAGCAGGCTGGTGGCGTTCCTCGACGCGGACACCGTGCCGGAACCGGGCTGGCTCGAGACGCTGCTGCCGCAGTTCTCCGATCCCACGGTGCTCGCCGTGGCGCCCCGCATCCGCAGCGCCGCCGGAGCGGGCGCGCTCGCCCGGTACGAGACCGACCGGTCGAGCCTGGACCTCGGACCGCGCCCGGCTCCGGTGAGGCCGCTGAGCCGGGTGAGCTACGTGCCGAGCGCGGCGCTGGTCGTCCGCCGCTCCGCGCTGTCCGCTGTGGACGGTTTCGACCCGGACCTGCGGTTCGGCGAGGACGTGGACCTCGTGTGGCGGCTGCTCGAACAGGGCGCGGTGCGGTACGAACCGAGCGCGGTGGTGACGCACGAACCCAGGGCTGCGCTGCGCCCGTGGCTGCGCCAGCGGTTCGAGTACGGCACGTCGGCGGCGCCGCTGTCGAAGCGGCATCAGGGCAAGCTGAGCCCGGCGAGGCTGTCGGTGTGGAGCGCGGCGGCGTGGGCACTGCTGGTGCTGGGCAGGCCGAAGCCGGCACTGGCGCTGGCGGCGGGCAGCGCTGCGCTGCTCCCACGCAAGCTGCGGGGCCGGGGTGTGCCCGTGCCGGAATCGCTGCGTCTGGCCGCGCTCGGCCACCTCGGCGCGGGGCGGCTGCTGGCGGAGGCCACGCGCAGGGCGTGGTGGCCCGCGGCGCTGCTGACGCGCCGTGGCCGCCGGGTGCTGCTCGCGGCGCTGGTGCCGTGTGCGGCGGAGGCACTGGGCCACTCCCCCGCGTGGCTGGCGCTGCGGCTGGCCGACGACCTGGCCTACGGCGCAGGTGTGTGGGCGGGCTGCGTGCGGGAGCGGACGGCCGCACCGCTACTGCCGACGTTCACCGAAGGTGCGCTCCGATGACACCGTGGGCGGTGTCGCGGCGGGGCGCACGCACGTCGGCGGCTCGCCGGTGCGGCTGTGCGCAGCGCGCCGACACCCGCGAACCGCCAGGCCGGGCCAGGCTGTTCCCGGTGCCGAGACCCCACTCGCGCCACGCAAGCCCGCGAGGCCCCCACTCGCCACGCACCAGCAGACCGCGCCCGAGAGCCAGGCTCCACTCGCACCACCCGACACCGCTCCCCGGCGCCAGACGCGCCCCGTGCCGGAGCCGCGTACCCGTGCTCCCGGCCCCTGACATGACCTCGCTCGCCGATCGTCACTGGCCCGACGTCGAGCCCGCGCTGCTCGCCGTGCCGCTGGGCGCCACCGAGCAGCACGGGCCGCACCTACCGCTCCACACGGACACCACCATCGCCACCGCACTGGCGCGGCGGCTCGCCGAGCGGGTGCCGGGTGTGCTCGTGGCCCCGGCCGTGCCGTACGGGTCGAGCGGCGAGCACGCCGGCTTCCCCGGCACGCTGTCGATCGGGCAGGACGCGCTGGAGCTGCTGCTCGTGGAGTTGGCGCGCTCGGCGGACCACTTCGCGGGCGTGGTGTTCGTCAACGGTCACGGCGGCAACCTGGAGCCGCTGCGCAGGGCCGTTCGGCTGCTCCGCGCCGAGGGCAGGCGCGTGTTCGCCTGGGCACCTGGCGGACCGGCCGACGACACGCACGCGGGGCGAACGGAGACGTCGGTGCTGCTCCACCTGCGGCCCGCCGACGTTCGCGTCGATGCCGCGGAACCGGGCGACGCCACGCCGCTGCCGGACCTGCTCGACCGGCTGGTCGACGGTGGTGTCCGCGGCGTGAGCCCGAACGGAGTGCTCGGTGACCCGACGGGAGCCTCGGCGGAGGAGGGTGAGGCGCGGCTGACGACGTGGGGGGATGCGCTCGTCGCCGCCGTGCGCGGCTGGCTTGCCGGGTGACGCTAACCTGCCCAGAGGCACGCAGGATCAGCAATGAGGGTGGTGACGCGATGCCTGCGACGAACGGACGGCGCGGCAAACCGGTGCTGAGCAGGCGCCGCGAGGTCAGCCACATGAGCGCGCGCTCGCTGCTGATGACCCTGCTCGGAGAGTTCGTCCTCCCCCGCGACCGTCCGGTGTGGACCTCCGCGCTGGTGGACGCGCTGGGGATGTTCGACGTGGAGGAGAAGTCGGCGCGGCAGGCACTCGCCAGGACGGCGGCCGAGGGATGGCTGGAGTCGGAGCGGGTCGGCAGGCGCGTGCGCTGGTCGCTGACGCCGCCCGGTCGCAAGCTGCTCACCGAAGGAGCGCGGCGGATCTACGACTTCGGCAGCACCGAGCGCACCTGGGACGGCACGTGGCTGGTGGTACTGGTGTCGGTGCCTGAGACCAAACGGGACCTGCGGCACCAGTTGCGGACCAAGCTGACGTGGGCGGGCTTCGGCTCCCCCGACCCCGGTGTGTGGGTGACCCCGCACGTCTCGCGCGAGCAGGAGGCGCTGGGCATCCTCACCGACCTCGGGCTCGGCGACGGGCTGTCGTTCGCCGGTTCCTACGGCGCGATCGGTGACGAGTCCACGATGGTCGCGCGCGCGTGGGACCTGCGGGAACTGGAGACGCGGTACGAGGAGTTCGTCGACGCGTTCACGGCGCTGGAGCCCACGGACGGCGACGCGGTCCTTGACGCGCAGACGCGCCTGGTGCACGAGTGGCGCCGGTTCCCGTTCCTGGACCCCCAGTTGCCGGCGGCGCTACTGCCCGAGGGCTGGAGCGGAGCCACGGCGGCCGAGCTCTTCCACCGCAGGCACGCCGAATGGCGCCCCACCGCCGAACACCGCTGGGCCGAACGAGTGGCAACCCAAGAAGCCGACTGACCCAACGCCGCACCCACCCCCATCGCGAGTCCCCCACTCCAGCACGCGAGTCCCCCGTTCCGGGCCGCGAGTTCTTCAGTCCTGTCGCCGAGGTGCCCGCTCGGGCGTCGGGTTCTTCGCCGAGGCCGCCAAGCTTAGGCGCATCACTTCACGTTATTGCCAAGCGG
This sequence comes from Prauserella cavernicola, assembly GCF_016595675.1. Classification (GTDB taxonomy): domain Bacteria; phylum Actinomycetota; class Actinomycetes; order Mycobacteriales; family Pseudonocardiaceae; genus Prauserella_A; species Prauserella_A cavernicola. The sequence goes on from NZ_JAENJH010000005.1 coordinate 301,975, forward strand.
CGAGGACCTCGCGAACGCGCAGCGCAGGACCAGTGGAACGACAACCGCACCGGAACGGGGAACTCGCATGCGGGAGCGGGGAACTCGCGTGCCCGAGTGCGGGACTCGCGAGCCAGAACGGGGGACTCGCGGGCTGGAGTGCAGTGCTCGCACCGCCGCCGCACCGCACCGCCGCCGGAGCGCGGCGGGCTCCGGCGGGGCTAGATTGCCAGGGTTGGATACAGTTTTGCGGCGTTGCCCGCCAGGGCATCGCGCAGGACTCCCTCCGGGAGTCCGAGCGCCGCGAGCGCACGGACGTTGCGCGCCGCACCGGGCACGCCCGGCCAGTCCGTCCCGAACACGAACCGGGTGGCCAGGCGGGCCAGGTCGAAGCGCGCGTAGTACTCCGGCAGCTTCTTCGGCGGCAGGCCCGCCAGGTCGAGCCACACGTTGTCCCTCGCCAGCGCCAGGAACGCCGCCACGTCGTACCACCACCCGCGCCCGCCGTGCGCGAACACGAACTGCACCGCCGGGAAGTCCTCCACGACGTCGGACAGCAGCTCCGGGTTGCCGAAGCTCGTCCGCGCGCCGGGGAAGCTGCTGGTACCGGAGTGCAGGATCACCGGGATCCCCCGCTCCTCGCACACGCTGTAGGCCAGGTACAGCTCCTTGTCCGCGGGCGAGAACCCACCGTGCACGGGATGCAGCTTCAGCGCCACGGCCCCCAGATCCAGCTGACGCTCCACTTCGGACGCCAGCGGGTGGTGCAGGTGCGGGTTCACGTTGGCCACGAGCCGGAACCGCGTCGGGTTGTGCTCCACGAACGGCAGGTTGTCCTCGATGCGCTGAATGCCGGTGGCGCGCGGGCTGTACTCGCAGAACAGCAGCGCCCGGTCGACGCCCTCCCGTTCGAACAGCGCGTCGAGCCGCTCGGGCACCGGGTCGCCGTCGGCGTCGTAGACCTCGCGCCACGGGTGCGGTCCCGAGAACGTCTCGGCCCAGTCCAGCCACGCCGGTTTGAGCGTCGACAGGCGCGGGACGTGCACGTGCGCGTCGACCACCGGGTATCCGTCGATCACGGGACAACCTCGACGGACGGCGCAGGCTCGGCCTGTATCACCAGGTCCCGCAGTACGTTGCGCCGGACCTTGCCGGTCGCGGTCTTAGGCAGCTCGGCGAGCTCCACCACGGCGCGCGGCCGCTTGAACGAGGCTAGTCCGGCCCGGCACCACGCGATCAGCGCCTCGGCGTCCACCGGCCTGCCCGGCATCGGCACCACGCACGCGATGGGTTTGTCGAGCTGGTCGGAGTCGGGCACGGCCACCACCACGGCCTCGGCGACATCGGGGTGCTCCAGCAGCCGCTCCTCGACCTCGCCGGGCGTCACCCAGATCCCGCCCGCCTTGATCAGGTCGTTGAACCGGCCGAGGCACGAGTACGTGCCGTCCTCGTTGCGCACGTAGGTGTCGCCGGTGCGCATCCACTCACCGAGGAACACCCTGCGCGAGGTCTCCGCCCGGCACCAGTACCCGGTCGCCGCGCTGTCGCCGCGCACGTACAGCTCACCGGGTGTGCCAGGCTCGGTCACCAGCGCGCCGTGCTCGTCCCGGATCTCCACGTCGTAGCCGGGCACGGGCGTGCCGGACGACGCGGGACGCACGGCGCCGGGCCGGTTGGACATGAAGATGTGCAGCAGTTCGGTGGAGCCGATGCCGTCGAGCACCTCGACTCCGAACTCGTCGCGCATGCCGGTGAACATCCGCGGCGGCAGCGCCTCCCCGGCGGAAACCCCTTGGCGCACCGAGGAGAACGCGTCGCGCGGCACGTCGCTGGCCAGCAGCGGCCCCCAGAAGCTGGGCGTGCCGAACAGCAGACTGGCCTCGTCGGTGCGCGCCCGCTCGGCGATGACCTGCGGGGTCGGCCGCGCCGACTCCAGCAGCGCCGTCGCCCCGACCGCGAGCGGGAAGAACAGGGAGTTGCCGATGCCGTAGGCGAAGAACAGCTTCGCGACCGACAGGCACCGGTCGTCGCGCGTGATGCCGAGCACCTGGCTGCCGTAGGTCTCCGCCACGAATCGGATGTCGCTGTGCCGGTGCATCGCCGCCTTGGGCGTGCCCGTGGTTCCGGAGGTGTAGAGCCACAGCGCGGGCGAGTCCGGCCAGGTCGCGTACGGCCGCGCACGCTGGCCCGCGTCGCGCAGCCGCGACCAGTCGCCGGTGAGCACCACGGTCTCCACGTCGGGCGCGTGCTCGACGGCGGCGGGCACCCGGTCACCGAAGTCCGACGAGCCCAGCACGATCCGCGCGCGGGAGTCGGCGATCAGCGTGCCCAGCTCGCCCGCGGTGAGCATCGTCGAGCACGGCACGGCGACGGCGCCCAGGTACAGGGCGCCGAGGATCGCGGTGGCCAGCTCCACCTCGTCGGGCATGCACATGAGCACGCGTTCCTCGGGCCGCACCCCCAGCGCGTGCAGGCCGCCCGCGACCCGGCGCACCTCCTCGTCGAGCTCGGCGTAGGTAAGGGTGCGGGTGTTGGACACTACGGCGGTGCGGGCACCGTCCCCCGCGGCGACATGCCTGCCGACCAGGTACTCGGCCGCGTTGAACGTGGTGGGAGGAGCGGTCAGCGCTGACATGGGCCCCGCCTTAGGTCAGGTAGACGTACTCGTAGTCGAAGGGCTTGCCGTTGATGCCGTTGCTCGGAGGTGCCACCCAGCTGGCGATCTTGCCGCGTTCGTAGACGGGTCGCATCAACGAACGCACGAAGGTCAGGTCTTCGCTGGTGGGCAACCACTTGCGTCGGCAGGCCTGCCACGTCTGCTCGTCGACGATAGTGCCGTCGGGGGTCACGTGGTAGCCCGCGTTGATGCCCACCTGCCGGTTGAACCCGGGGTGCGGCAGGTAGAGCTGGTGATCGATCTCGTTCTCGGCGAGGATCTTGTTCCAGCGCTTGAGCCCGCTGCGGCAGTCGGCGATGTACTCGGTGCGCAGGTCCAGGTTCAGCAGCAGGATCGCCTGCAGTTCGTCCTGCGTCCACGTGCCGTCGTCGGCGGGTTTCTCCAGCAGCGCGGAGTCGTCGGTGAGCTTGTGGTCGTCCTTGCGGCGGTTCTCCAGCCAGCGTCCCTTGAGGCCGGAGGTGTAGTAGTTGGCGGCATTGGTGGAGGTCTCGCTGCCGAACAGGTCGAGCGAGACCGTGTAGTGGAAGTTGAGGTAGCGCTGGATGATGTCCAGCGGGATCCCGCCGTGCGGGGCGATGTCGAAGGTGTCGTGCTCGCGGATCAGCTCGGCGCTGCGGGCGACCACGCGGTCGATGCCGGTGGTGCCCACGAACATGTGGTGGGCCTCTTCCTTGAGCATGAACTCGCAGGTGCGCGAGAGCGGGTCGAACGCCGACTCCTTCAGCGTGCCGAGCTGGTACTTGCCGTCGCGGTCGGTGAAGTAGGTGAACATGAAGAACGCGAGCCAGTCGGCGGTCTCCTCGTTGAAGGCGCCGAGGATGCGCGGTGAGTCGGGGCTGCCGGAGTTGCGGTACAGCAGCGCTTCCGCCTCCTCGCGGCCTTCGCGGCCGAAGTAGGCGTGCAGCAGGTACACCATCGCCCACAGGTGCCTGCCCTCCTCCACGTTGACCTGGAAGAGGTTGCGCAGGTCGTACAGCGACGGCGCGGTGAGCCCGAGCAGGCGTTGCTGTTCGACGCTGGCGGGTTCGGTGTCGCCCTGGATGACGATGAGCCGTTGCAGGTCGGCGCGGTACTCGCCGGGCACCTGCTGCCACACGGGACGGCCGCGGTGCTCGCCGAAGCCGATGGTGCGGTCGGTGTCGCGCTCGGCGAGGAAGATGCCCCACCGGTACTCCTCGGGCGCCACGTGGTCGAAGTGTGCCCAGCCCTCGCGGCCCACGCTGACGGCGGTGCGCAGGTACACGCCGTGGGTCTCGAGGGTCGGGCCCATCTCGGACCACCAGTTCATGAACCGCGGCTGCCAGCCCTCCAGCGCTCGCTGCAGGCGCCGGTTCGACGACAGGTCGACGTTGTTGGGGATCTTGGCGTCGTAGTCGATCTCGTGCGGCATGCTCTACACCCGTTTTCGGTCGAAGACGGCTTTCTGCCCGGTGCCGTACCGCCGCAGCGCTCCTTGCTCGCCCGCGGCGTTGGGGCGGTTGAAGATCCAGTTCTGCCACGCGGAGAGGCGGCCGAACACCTTGGTCTCGACGGTTTCCGGGCCGACGAAGCGGTGGTTGGCCTCCATGCCGGTGAGCGCGTCCGGCGACAGTCCTCGCCTGGCCTCGACGACGAGGCGGATCTCGTCCTCCCAGTCGATGTCGTCGGGAGCGTCGGTCACCAGTCCCAGTTCCAGCGCCTCCTCCGCGGACAGCGCGTGGTCGCGTTCGCGGGTGAGCCAGTCCAGATGCGCGTCGTGGCCGTGGAAGCGCGACTGCAGTCGGGTGAGTCCGTTGCCCATGGGAAACGGGCCGAAGTTGGCCGCGGTCACCGTGATCGCGGCGCGCTCGTCACTGTCCTCGTCCTCGATGGGCGGACCGTCCAGCATGTACTGCCGGTCGCACGCCAGCGCGAGCTCCAGCAGCAGCCCGGCGAAGCAGCTGCCCGGTTCGATCAGCGCGAGCAGGCTGCGGCTGGTCACGTCGAGCCGCTTCAGCGTGCGCTTGTAGTAGTGCAGGATCTCGGTGCACAGCCAGTCCTCGCCCGCGCCGCCGAGCACCACGGCCTCGTGCTCGGCCACGAGCGCGGCGTCGCCCTCGGTGCGCAGCACCCACGTGCCCAGTTCGGGTTCGTTGGTGCGCAGCCGCAGGATCGCGTCGTCGAGCTCGCGCGTGAGCGCCAGCAACCAGAACGCGGCGCCCTGTTCGTGCGGATCGCCGGGCTGCTCGCGCGGCCCGCGCACGGTCAGTTCCACGGTGCCCGCCTCGCGGTCGAGGTGCGCCGACACGTGGTCGTAGGCGAGGCCGTCGGCGGATTCCTCCCGCCGCAACGGGGTCAGCTCGATGCCCGTGGCCTCCCGAGGCCGGGTGCTGCGTTCGGCGAGCTCCGTCGCGCGCCTGGTCACGGTAGCGGCGAACTCGCGGCGCGGGGCCAGTTCGTCCACCAGGCCCCAGTCCACCGCGGTGCGGCCCTTGACGCCGTCCGGGCGGGTGGCGAAGACGTCCGCGCGGTCCTTGCGCACGTGGCGTTTGTCGACCACGCGCGTGAGCCCTCCGGTGGCGGGCAGCACGCCGAGCAGCGGTACCTCGGGCAGCGCCACGGTGGAGGAGTTGTCGTCCACCAGCACGATGTGCTCGCACGCGAGCGCCAGCTCGTACCCGCCGCCCGCGCACGCTCCGTTGACGGCGGCCAGGTAGGTCTGGCCGGAGTACGCCGTGGCGTCCTCCATCGCGTTGCGGGTCTCGTTGGTGAACTTGCAGAAGTTCACCTTCCACGGGTGCGACGACGCGGCGAGCATCCGGATGTTGGCCCCCGCGCAGAACACGGTGTCCTTGCCGCTGGTCACCACCACGGTGCGCACGCCGGGGTGCTCGAACCGCAGTCGCTGCACGGCGTCGGACAGCTCGATGTCCACGCCGAGGTCGTAGGAGTTGAGCTTGAGCTCGTAGCCGGGAACCAGTCCGCCCTGCTCGTCGACGTCCAGTTCGAGCCAGGCCACAGGACCGTCCACCCGGATTCTCCAGTGCCGGTAGGAGTCCGGGTGCCGGTCGAACGACACGGTGGGCCGTTCGGTTGTGTCCACGACGTCGATGGCGGTCACCCGACAATTTTCTACGCGTGACCGCGCTCACGTCAAGGTTCTGTAGAACCAACTCGCGTCAGGTGCGCCCGCCCGCCGCCTGCCGGAACGCGTCGCGCGGCTGTTCCCGCGAGTCCAGGTTCACCACGTCGTGCCCGAACGGCATCCCGACGAGCCAGTCGCCGAGCACGCGGACCGTGCGGTTGAACGTGGGGATCTGAGTCGCGTAGTAGGCGCGGCGCGCGGCCCACGCCGCGGCGCCGGCCACCCTGCGGCCCAGCACCTCGCCGACAGCCTTGTTCTTGCCGAGCGTCACGAACTCGCCGCGGCTGCGGTAGCGAAACGGTACGGGCGTGCCGCCGCGGACCCGCTCGGCGAGGTTGTCGCCGAGCTGGCGACCCTGCCGCACGGCGTACTGCGCGGTGGGCGGGCAGACGCCGCCGTTCACGAGATCGGGCACGGCGGCGCAGTCTCCCGCTGCCCAGAGTCCGTCCCGGCCCTGCACCCGCATCGTCTCGTCGACCACGATGCGGCCGCGATCGTCGACGGGCAGGTCCAGGTCCTTCACCAGCGGTGTCGGCTTGGTGCCCGCGACCCACACGAGCGTGCTCGCCCGGAACTCCTGGCCGTCGCTGAGCGTGAGAACCCCGTCCTCGGCGGACTCGAGCTGGGTGTTCACCCTGACGTCGATACCCCGGCCGCGCAGCTCGCACACGGCGTCCTCGGCCAGCTCGTCGCTGACGGTGTTCAGAATGCGGGGCAGGGCCTCCACGAGGATCCAGCGCAGCTCCGACGCCTCGAGCTCCGGATAGCCCGCCAGCACGTCGGTGGCCATGTCCTGCAGCTCGGCCAGCGCCTCGACGCCGGTGTAGCCGCCGCCGACGAACACGAACGTCAGCGCACACCGGCGCAGCTCCGGATCGGTGGTGGCGGAGGCGATCTCCAGCTGGCGCAGCACGTGGTCACGCAGGTGCACCGCCTCGGCCAGCGAGTTGAAGCCGATCCCGCATTCGGCGAGGCCGGGAATGGGCAGCAGTTTGGCCAGCGCGCCCGTTCCCAGCACCAGCTCGTCGTAGTCGAGCGTCAGTTCGGGACCCGCTTCCGGAGCGACCGTCGCGACCTTGCCCTCGGTGTCCAGGGAGGTCAGGCTGCCCGCCACGAACCGGGACCTGCGCAGCACCGCGCGCAGCGGCACCACCGCGTGCCTCGGTTCGAGGGTCCCCGACGCGACCTCGGGCAGCAGCGGCCGGTAGACCATGAAGTTCTCCGGGTTCACCACCGTCACCTGGGCCTCGCCGGTGCGCAGCTTCTGCTGGAGGCGAAGCGCGGCGTACAACCCGACGTAGCCGCCTCCGATGATCACGATCCGTGTGGTCACGCCAGAAACCTCCTACCCGCCGTCACGGGATTCGGGTACCCACGCATAGGGACCCAAACCCGACATGTCAGGGCAGCGACCGGGGCGCGGGCGCGGCGTGGATGGTGTCGGCGGCGTCGATGGCGTCGAGCTCGTCGGCGCGCTCGATCAGGTCGACGGTGAGGTCCTGGAGGTGATGTCCCAGCAGGCGCAGGCCATCCGCGGGCAGCCTGCCGCCGTCCTGGCGGTGCAGCAGCTCCACGACGGCCTCGCCGAGATGAGTGTTCACAGTGGAGAGGCGAGCGAGCAGCTCGCGGTCACGGCGGATCATTGGCGGTACCCCCTCGCTCGTCTTGGGTAGCACGCTACACGAAGTTCCGGCGAGGGGCACCGTCAGGGCGAGTGCGCTCTACTCGCGACCGAGGACGATGGTGGGCTCCAGTTCGTCCTCGTCCAGGAACTCACGGGGCGACGGCACGAGCACGCCGCGCACGTCGGCACGTGCGAACTCCGGCACCTCGACACGCTCGATCCGTTGCTCCGACTCGATACTCCGCATCACCAGCTCCTTTCCCGGGCAATCCGATGATCTTGAAGTACCGGACGAAAGAACGGGAAACCCCGGAGCCGATCCCAACCGGAAAGGCTGAACTTCGCCTCGCCCGTCAGGGATCGACGGGCAGCGACAGCAGCAGGGTCCCCAGCGTCTTGCCGTGCGTGTCCAGTTCGAGCGACGTGGTGACGCCGGCGTCCGCGCCGCGCTCGCACACGAACTGCAGCGCACAGAGATTCGGCAGCTCGTGGCGCACCACCTCGCCGCCGACCCACGCCGCGAGGTGCTCGCGCACGCGCCGCGCGGTCACCTCCCGCACCAGCACGGCGAAGTCGGCGTCGTCGTGGGGGAACACCGACAGCGTGGCGAGGTTGCCCTTGTCGCCCGCGCGGCAGTGCGCGAGCTCACGAAGCGGTACGGGCACGGCCTGCCTCCAGGATCGTCACGCCCGCGCGCACGCGGGCCCGTGGGATGAGGGTCGAGACGATGCCGACCACCTCGCCGAGGTGCACCCGGACGCCGCCACCACCCGCGGGACCGTTGGTGTACAAGGCTTCCACCTCGTCCCCGGCGAGTTCCAGCAGCGCGACGTCGTGGCTCGTGGCGGCCACGCGCAGGCGGCAGTCCTCTGGCCCGCCGCGCACCTCGACGCGCGGCCGCAACGCGGTTCCGGACAGACGCTGCGCCACGATCTCGCCCGCGAGCGCGGCCCTGGCGTGCGCGCCCGGGCCCGCGTAAGAGATCTCGGCCTCCACCTTCGAGCCCGCACGGTAGCCGACGCTGACCTTGAGCTCGTCCGGCCGCGCCCGACCGCGCGCACCCGTCACGCGCACGCGGTCCGGACCTCGCTCGTCGAGGCCCACCCCGAAGAGGTCCAGCGACACGTCGGGAGTGCGGTAGGCGCCCGGATCGGTGATCTCGTACAGCAGCTGCTCGCGCACGGTCGCCCGGTTGAGCATCCCGCCGGTGCCGGGCAGCTTGCCGAAGGTCGCCGAGCCGTCGGACTCGACGTCGGCGAACGGGAACCCGAGCCGCGCCAGACCCGGCACGTCCTTGCGGCCGGGGTCGGCGAAGTAGCCGCCGGTGAGCTGGCCCGCGCACTCCAGCAGATGCCCGACGAGCGTGCCCGCCGCGGCGGCCGACGGATCGGCGAGGTCCCAGCCGAGCCGGTGCGCGAGCGGGGCGAGGAACAACGAGGGGTCCGCGACGCGGCCGGTGAGCACCACCCGCGCTCCCGCGTCGAGCGCGGGCAGGATCGCGTCGGCACCCAGGTAGGCGTTGGCGGAGACGATCTCGCCGTGCTCGCGCAGCGGGCGGCCCGTCTCCCACGCGGGCGCGTCCAGGTCGAGCTCGGCCAGCACGTCGTCACCGGTCACCACCGCGACGGCGGCCGTCGAGCCGAGGCTGTCGAGCAGCCCGCGGGTGACCCGGCCGCCCTCGAGCGGGTTGGCGGCGCCCATGTTGGTCACCACGCGCACGCCGTGCTCGACGGCGAGCGGCAGCAGCCGCGCGAAGCGGCTGGGCAACCGGCGGTCGTAGCCCGCGACCGGGTCGGCGAGCCGTCGTTGCTGGCCGAGCGCGATCGTGCGCTCCGCGAGGCACTCCAGCACGAGGTCGTCGAGCCCGCCCCGCGCCAGCAGGTCCTCGGCCGGTTCCACGCGGTCGCCCGCGAACCCGGCTCCGCTACCGATCCTGGTGGTCACACCACTCCCCTTTGTCCTTGCCTAGACCGAGATCGCGCCGGTGAGCAGCGCGACCACGGTCATCACGAGCGTCGTGCCGAACGCCCACTTGAAGATGAACCGCTGGTGGGCCCCCAGGTTCACACCCGACATGCCGACGAGGATGAACGTGGACGCCGTCAACGGGCTGAGCGGGAACCCGGTGGTCATCTGCCCGAGGATCGCCGCGGTGCCGATCTGCGCGGGGTCGCCACCGAACGCCGTCGCCGTCTCGGCCAGCACCGGGAGCACGCCGAAGTAGTAGGCGTCCGGGGTGAACACGAGACTCAGCGGCATGCTCGTGATCGCCACGATCAGCGGGAACGCACTACTCGCGCCGTCGGGAATGATGGAGACGAGGCTCTGGGCCATCGCCTCGATCATGCCGGTGCCGTTGAGGATCCCGGTGAACACGCCCGCCGCGAAGATCATGGTGGTGACCAGCACGACGTTGTGGCCGTGCTTCTCGAACAGCTCCTGCTGCTGCTCCCAGCTCGGCCGGTTCACCAGCAGCGCCACGATGAACGCGACGACGAACACGACCTCGAGCTCGGCCAGCTGCAGGAGCAGCACCACCACGAGCGCCAGCGTGAGCACGACGTTGAACCAGAACCGCGCGCTCTGGGCCCTGGTGCGCGTGGGCAGCTCCGGGATCACGGTGTCGTCCAGCTCGATGGGGCCGAGGCGCTTGCGCTCCGCGCGGCCGATGAGGAACGCCGCGAAGATCACCCACAGGATTCCGGCGATCATGGCGGGGATCGCGGGCACGAAGATGTCGCCGCTGCCGAGGTCGAGCGCGGCCATCGCCCTGGCTGTGGGCCCTCCCCACGGGACCATGTTCATCACCCCGGCGCCGAGGCACACGACGCCGGCGAGCACGAGCGGCCGCATGCCGATCCTGCGGTAGATCGGCAGCATGGCCGACACCATGATCAGGAATGTCGAGGCGCCGTCGCCGTCGAGCGCGACGAGGACCGTGAGCACAGCGGTGCCGACGGTGATCTTGAGCGGGTCGCCCTTCGCCCAGCGCAGCACGCGGGCGACGGCGGGATCGAACAGGCCCGCCTCCACCATGAGGCTGAAGTACAGCACCGCGAACGTGATCATGATCGCGACCGGTGCGACCGTGGTGAGCCCGTCCGCGATCAGCTCGCCGAGGCTGCCACCGAAGCCGGTGACGACGGCGGCCAGCACGGGCAGCACGGTGAGCGCGATGAGCACGGAGACGCGCCGGGACAGGACGGCGACCAGGAACAGGGCAATCGTGACGAAGCCACTCGCGGCGAGCATCGTTGACCTCCGGGGGTGTGGTGAGGCCACCTTGAGGGGCCACACCTATCGCGGTCAAACATCAGAATTCGATAGATTGATGCGCTATGCGCATGGATCTGACGCTGCACCAGCTCCGCGTGGTGGTGGCGGTGCACGACGCGGGCAGCTTCACCGCCGCGGCGGCCGAGCTGCTGCACGCACAGTCCTCACTGAGCAGGACCGTGCTCGACGTGGAGCGCAGGCTCGGCGTCCCGCTGTTCGAGCGCACCACCCGGCGGCTCGTGCCGACCGCGGAGGGCAGGGAGTTCGTCGCGCTCGCTCGATCCACTTTGGACACTTTTGCCGCGAACCTGCGCCACTTCACCGGGTTCCTCGACGGCGAGCGCGGCCGCGTGCGCGTCGCGACGCTGCCCTCGCTCGCGGCGACCCTGCTGCCGCCTGTGGTCTCGGCCTACCAGCGGCAGCGGCCCGAGGTGGAGCTGTCCATCGAGGACGCGCTGTCGGCCGAGGTGCTCGACCGGGTTCGCTCGGGTGCCGTGGACTTCGCCGTGGCGGTGGTGTCGGCGCTGAGCGACCCGCTCGACGACCTCGACGTGCACCCCGTGACCACCGACCGGTTCTCGTGCGTCTTCCCGGCGGAGCACCGCTTCGGCGCGGGTACCGAGGTGTCGTGGCCGCAGCTCGCCGGGGAGCCGTTCATCGCGTTCGACCGCACGACGAGCATCCGCCAGCACCTCGACCACGCGGTCTCGGGTGCCGGGACGGCGCCGCGCAACACGGTGGAGGCGCGCAACATCAGCGCGGTGGCGGGCCTGGTCGCGGCCGGGCTCGGGGTGTCGGCGGTGCCGGGCCTGGTGCTGCCGCTGATGGAGTTCGCGGGCGTCGCGCACCGGCCGCTCGTCGACCCCGTGGTGGAGCGGGCGATCGCCGTCGTGCGGGTGCCGCACCGGCCGCTGTCCCCCGCCGCGGAGGCGTTCCTGGACGCGGTGGTCAGCGAGGCACGGCCGTAGCACTACCGTTGTAGTGATGGCAGGCAGGCGCGAACAGGTTCTCGACGCGGCGATCCGCGTGCTCGGCACCCAGGGCACGCGAGGACTCACCCACCGCGCGGTGGACGCCGAGGCCGGAGCGCCGGCCGGAACGGCGTCGAACCACTTCCGCACGAGGGAGGCGCTGCTCTCCGCGGTGCTGGAGCGGCTGAGGGAACTGGAGACGCGCGGCTGGGAACGCCTGGCGGCGGACCTCGCGGGCCCGGCCGGGGTGGCCGGAGTCGACGCGTTCGCCGACGCCGTGGGTGCGCTCGCACGCGAACTCACCGGCCCGGCCAGGGTGGCCACGCTCGCCAGGCACGCGCTGCTCGCGGAGGCGGCGTTCCACGACGACCTGCGCCACCAGGTGGCCCTGCAGCGCGCGGAGATCGAGTCGTGGGCGGCGGAGTGGTTCCGCGCGCTGGGCTCGCCGCACCCGGAACGCGACCTGTGGTCGGTGCTGGCGCTGCTCGACGGCCTGCTGGCACACCAGTGCACCACCCCGGACCCGGACTTCGCCCCGGAACCGCCGATCCGAGCCCTGGTCCAAGGCCTGTCGACAACCTGGCACCCACCCCGGCGCCGAACGCGGTGAAGGGCACCTTTACTGCATTGAGTGCAGTAAAGGTGCCCTTCACCGCATCAACAGGCCCACACCATGCGGAGCCCGAGCGCGCCTCGTGCCCAATGCAGTGAAGGGCACCTTCCGTGCGTTGAACGCAGTAAAGGTGCCCTTCACCGCAGTCGCGCGGGCTCCGGGAGCCGGGCTAGTAGCCGCGGACCTTCTCGATGCGGATCCGGACCGGGACCGGGTACTCCTCGGCGAACCGGGTCGCGTCGCCGCTCACCGTCACCATGCCCTCGGCGTACTTCTCGCGGTAGGCGGGCATCGCCTCGGGTGAGGAACCGTCGCCCTCGGTGATCCTCGCCGTGCCGCGCAGCACCACGATGTCGCCGCCCGCGCCATCGCCGTCGAAGTGCAGCGAGACGTGGGGACTGCGCCGGAGGTGCGCGAGGCGGTGCGCGTCGGGCCGGTTGAACACCAGCACCTCGTCGCCGTCCAGCACGAACCACACCGGGTTGGGCTGCGGAGTTCCGTCGGCGCCGACGGTGGTGAACCAGATGACCCGCTCGTCGGCGAGCCTGCGGCGGACCCGGTCCCCGAACGGGGTGCCCGCGGCAGGGAGCGCAGCTGCTGCCATGTCCCCCACGCTAGCCGCTAGAGTCCGGCACCATGCCGGAACCGTTCGCTCTCGCCGACCTGCCCGCCCTCGACGGGGACGTCTTCGGCGACGACGCGAACCTGGCCGCCGCGGCCAGGGACTGGGGCCACATCGTCCAGGCCAGACCGCGCGTGGTGATCCGCCCGGCCACCGCGGCCGACGTGGCAGCCGTCGTCGGGTTCGCCGCGAAGCGCGGCATTCCGGTGGCCGCCAGGGGATCCGGGCACTCGCCCTTCGGTCAGAGCCAGGCGGCGGGCGGCATCGTCCTGGACATGACCGGCCTGCGCACGGTGCACGCGAGCACCGGCAACAACGTCGTCGTCGACGCCGGCGCACGCTGGCAGCAGGTGCTCGGCGCGACGCTGCCGCGCGGGCTGACTCCACCGGTGCTCACCGACTACCTGGAGCTCACCGTGGGCGGCACGCTCGCCGTCGGCGGCGTCGGCGGCGCGACCCAGCACCACGGCATGCAGACCGACACCGTGATCGAGCTCGACGTGGTCACCGGCACCGGCGAGCTGACCCGCTGCTCCGCGGACGAGAACGCCGAGCTGTTCGACGCCGTGCGTGCCGGGCTCGGCCAGTGCGGCATCATCACGCGCGCCACGATCCGCCTGCAGCCCGCGAAACAGCGGGCGCGGCGCTGGAAGCTGTACTACGACTCGCTCGAGGACTTCCTCGCCGACCAGCGCACCGCCGTCACCGACCGCCGCTTCGACTATCTCGAGGGCCAGCTCGTCCTCGACGACGAGACCGGCGAGTGGCGGTACCTGCTCGAGGCCACCACGTACTTCTCGCTGCCGGACCAACCCGACGAGCACGAGTTGCTGGGCGACCTGTCGTTCACGCGCGAGACCGCGGAAACGGAGGACTCGACCTACCTCGAGTTCCTCGACCGCATGGCCGAGGGCGAGGCCGTGCTGCGCGAGGAGGGCAGCTGGTTCCACCCGCACCCGTGGCTCAACGTGTTCGTGTCCGACGACGAGGTGGACACCGTGGTGGCCGAGACGCTCGCCGGAACCACGGGCGCGGACCTCGGCGACTCGGGCCTGGTGATGCTCTACCCGGTGCGCCACGAGGTGCTGACGACGCCGCTCACGCGCGTGCCGTCGGGTGACGTGGTGTGGCTGTTCGCGCTGCTGCGCACGGGAAATCCCTACGATCCGGCTGGTGTGGCGCGCATGATCCGGCTCAACGCCGACCTCTACGAGCGCGTCACGCCGTCGGGTGGCACGGTGTATCCCGTGAACGCACTGCCGATGACCGAACAGGACTGGAAGGACCACTTCGGCAACGCCTGGGAGGCGCTGGAGTCGGCGAAGAAGACCTACGACCCCGCGGGCGTGCTCACCGGGGGCCAGGGCGTGTTCGGGGGTGGCGCGTGAGCTTCGACGGACACGACGACGCGCTCAGGGCCGTCGAGTCGAGTCTCGACCGGCCGTCCGCCGCACGCGTCTACGACTACTTCATCGGCGGGGACACGAACTACGCCATCGACAGGGCGTTCGCCGAGCAGGTGCGCGAGCGCGTGCCGCTCATCGGCGAGTACTGCAAGACGAGCAGGCAGTTCCTCGGCCGCGCGGTGCGCAGGTGCGCCGAGCTGGGCATCCGCCAGTTCGTCGACATCGGTTCCGGCCTGCCGACCGCGGGCAACGTGCACGACGTCGCCGACGACGCGCGCCCCGAGTTCGACACGCGCGTGGTCTACATCGACAACGAGCCCATCGCGCTCGCCCACTCCACGCTGCTGCTGGCCGACACCGCCGATCCCGACCGGCACCAGGCCATCGCCGCGGACCTGCTGCGCCCGACCGAGCTGTGGGAACGCGTGCGCGACACCGGGCTCATCGACCGGGGCGAGCCGGTGGCGTTGCTGGTCAACGCGGTGCTGCACTTCATCAAGGACGAGCAGGACCCGGACTCGCTCCTGGAGTTCTACCGCGACGTGCTGCCCACGGGCTCGCTGCTCGTGCTGTCGCAGATGACCAACGAGAACCCGGTCAGCGACGCCGAACGGCAGGCGCTGGCCGACCTCGTCGACTACTACGAGAACACCACGAACCCCGGCCAGCTGCGCACCACGGCCGAGTTCGCGCGGTTCTTCGGCGGCTGGGACCTGCTGGAGCCCGGTCTGGTCTACGCGCCGGCGTGGCACCCCGACGACGACACGGTGTTCGCGACGGTTCCGTCGGAGTCGCGAGTGCTGGGAGGCGTCGCGGTCAAGCGGTGATTCGACCGCTCCCTACCGCGAATGCGACATTTGGGTCAACCGGGTTGACCTGCGTTTTCACCTGAGGTGAGTGAACCCGCGCTGGACCCCTGGAAGTGCGGCTGCCACAGCGCGATCATGGATTCATGGCGTGTAGTGACAGACGAGGCGGCACGACGGTCGCGGAGACCGGTTACGAGGCGCGGGTGGCACGGCTGCGCGAGCAGCTCGCCGCGGTGCCCGACGGCGCACCGGTGCGCCTGGCCAAGCCCACGTCGAACCTCTTCCGGCCACGCAGCGGTTCCGGCTCGCCCGGCCTGGACGTCTCGGATTTCACCCACGTGCTCGACGTGGACGTCGAGGCGCGCACCGCCGACGTCGAGGGCATGGTCACCTACGAGCAGCTCGTGGACGCCACCCTGCCTCACGGCCTGATGCCGCTGGTGGTGCCGCAGCTCAAGACCATCACGCTCGGCGGCGCGGTCACCGGGCTCGGCATCGAGTCGTCGTCGTTTCGCAACGGGATGCCGCACGAGTCGGTGCTGGAGATGGACCTGCTCACGGGCAGTGGCGAGATCGTGCTCGCCAGGCCCGACAACGAGCACAGCGACCTGTTCTTCGGCTTCCCCAACTCCTACGGCACCCTCGGCTACGCGCTGCGCCTGCGGATCGAGCTGGAGCCCGTGCGCCCCTACGTCCGGCTCGAACACGTCCGCCACAGCGATCCCGTCCAGTACTTCGCCGCGCTGGAGCGGGCCTGCCGCGACCGCGAGGCCGACTTCGTCGACGGCACCGTCTTCGGTCCCGACGAGATGTATCTGACCCTGGCCACGTTCACGGCAGAGGCGCCCGAGACGAGCGACTACACGTGGCTCGACATCTACTACCGCTCCATCCGCGAGCGCACCGTCGACCATCTGCCCGTGCGCGACTACCTGTGGCGCTGGGACACCGACTGGTTCTGGTGCTCGCGCGCGCTCGGGGCGCAGAACCGGCTGGTGCGCCTGCTCGCCGGGCCGAAGCTGCTGCGGTCGGACGTGTACTGGAAAGTCGTGGCGTTCGAGCGCAGGCACCAGCTGCTCGGCAGGCTGCAGCGCGCGTTCGGCGCGGCCGAGCACGAGATGGTGGTGCAGGACATCGAGGTGCCGGTGAGCCGGGCGGCGGAGTTCCTCGATCTCTTCCGCAACGAGGTGCCGATCAGCCCGGTGTGGGTGTGCCCGGTGCGGCAACGCGATCCGGACCGCCGCTGGCCGCTGTACGAACTGGACCCGCACGCGCTCTACGTCAACTTCGGTTTCTGGGCAACGGTCCCGCTCGCTCCCGGACAGCCCGACGGCAGCCACAACCGGCTGATCGAGCGCACGGTGACCGAGCTCGGCGGCCGCAAGTCGCTGTACTCGGAGAGTTTCTACGACGAGGACACGTTCTGGCAGCTCTACAACGGACCCGCCTACGACGCACTGAAGCGTCGGTACGACCCGGCGGAGAGGTTGCTCGACCTGTACGAGAAGTGCGTCAAAGCGAGGTGATTCCATGACCCGGGGAGAACTCGGAGAAGTACTGGGACGGTTCGTCAACGCGGGCGAGCACGTGTCGATCACCGTCTACGACGGCAGTGTCGTCGGCGATCCCGACTCGCCACATCGCATCGACATCCGCTCACCCACGGCGCTGAACTACGTGTTCACCGCACCGGGCGAGCTCGGGCTAGCGCGCGCCTACGTCACCGGGCACCTCGACGTGCACGGCGACCTCTACACGGTGTTGAGCGCGCTCACCGCCGTGCTGGACGGGCTCAGCGTGGCCGACAAGCTGTGGATCATGCGCAGGCTGGGTACGCGGTTCCTCGGCTCGGTACCGGTGCCCGCGGAGGAGGCGCCGAGCCGGGTGCGGCGCGGGCTGCTGGGGCTGCGGCACTCGAAGGCCCGCGACAGTGCGGCGATCTCGCAGCACTACGACGTGTCCAACCGGTTCTACGAGCTGGTGCTCGGCCCGTCGATGGCCTACACCTGCGCGTGCTACCCGGAGCAGGACTCGACGCTGGAACAGGCACAGTTCCACAAGTTCGACCTGGTGTGCCGCAAACTCGGGCTCGAACCGGGCATGCGGCTGCTCGACGTCGGCTGCGGGTGGGGCGGCATGGTGGCCCACGCCGCCGAGCACTACGGCGTGCACGCGCTGGGTGTCACGCTCTCGCGCGAGCAGGCACAGTGGGGGCAGAAGGAGATCGTCGCCAGGGGCCTCGCCGACCGGGCCGAGGTGCGCCACCTCGACTACCGCGACGTGGCCGAGTCGGACTTCGACGCGGTGTCCTCGATCGGGCTGACCGAGCACATCGGAGCGCGGCACCTGCCGGCGTACTTCCGTTCCCTGGCCTCGAAACTGCGCGTCGGGGGCAGGCTGCTCAACCACTGCATCACGCGGCCGACCAACACCGAGACCCATCACACCGGGCCGTTCATCGACCGCTACGTCTTTCCCGACGGCGAACTCGAGGGCGTCGGCACGATCATCTCGGCCATGCAGGACAACGGGTTCGAGGTGCGCCACTCCGAGAACCTGCGCGAGCACTATGCGCGCACGCTCACGGCGTGGTGCGCCAACCTCGATGCCAACTGGCCGGAGGCGGTACGGGAGGCCGGGGTGCGCAGGGCCAGGGTGTGGGCGCTCTACATGGCCGCGTCGCGGCTGGGTTTCGAGCGGCACAAGATCGAACTGCAGCAGGTGCTGGGCGTCAAGGTCGACGACGACACCGGCGACGCGGCGATGCCGCTGCGCCCGGACTGGGGCGTGTGAGGCGACGCGGCTCACCCGTCGCGGGTGAGATGTCATACGGCGACGATCAGACCACCCGTTGTGGGTGAGCCCGCGCGCGCCGGTGGTCGCGAGTCTGGACGGAAACGGCGTCTCCTGGAGGGAGACCCATCATGTCCGGGCCTGCCGAGAGCGCCCCGCTGGCCGACGACGAGCGGGCCGAGCTGGAGCGCCTGCGCGCCGAGGTCGAGGCGTTGCGTACTCGCAGGCCGCCACGGCGGGTCCCGTGGCGCGCCATCGGTGCCGCGGTGCTGGGCGTCCTCGGCTGCCTGCTGACGCTGGTGTCGCTGCTGTCGGTGTGGGTGAACAACCAGGTGTCCGACACCGACCGGTTCGTGGCGACGATGAGCCCGGTGATCCGCGAACAGTCGGTGCGGGCCGCGATCACCGACCGGCTGACCGCGGCCGTGTTCACCCACCTCGACGTCAGCGCGCTCACCGACCGGGCCGTGACCGCGCTGGCACAGCGCGGAGTTCCGCCCGAGGCGATCGGCCCGCTGCGGGGGCTCTCGGGGCCGCTCGAGTCGAGCGTGCACGGCTTCGTGCACGAGCGGATCGGCGCCGTGGTGGCCAGTCCCACCGTCGCCGAGCTGTGGGACCGGGCGATCCGCACCGGACACGGCCAGCTGAACGCGGTCCTGTCGGGCGACAACCCGAACGTCGTCGTCAGTAACGGCGAGGTGAGGCTGGACCTGGCTCCGTTCGTCGCCGAGGTGAAACAGCAACTGGTGGCCGAGGGCTTCACCGTCGCCGATCGCATCCCCGACCTGCACCCCACGATCACCGTCGCGAACGCGCGCACGCTGGAGCGGGGACGCACCGTGTACAGCGTGCTCGACCAGGCGGCCGCGTGGCTGCCGTGGGTCACGGCGGTGGTGCTCGCGGCCGCCGTGTACCTGGCGCGCGACCGAAGGCGCGCCCTGGTCCACATCGGACTGGGGATCGCGACGGCCATGCTCGTGCTCGCGGGCGCGCTGCTGGTGGTGCGCGGCATCGTCGTGGGCGCCGTGCCCGACCGGTCCGTGACCGCCGTCGGCGATGTCTACGACACCGTCGTGCGGTTCCTGCGCGGCGGGCTGCGCACGCTCTTCGCCGTCGGCGTGGTGCTCGCACTCGGCGCGTTCGTGACGGGTCCCTCGGTGGCCGCGGTAAGGCTGCGCGCCGGGACGGCTGCCGCGATCGCGTGGCTGCGCGGGGGTGGCGCCAGGGCGGGGCTGCGCACCGGTCGCGTCGGACCGTGGGTGCACACCTATCGCGGTGTCCTGCGGACGGGCGCGGTGGCGGTGGCCATGCTGGTGTTCGTGTTCCTGGACCGGCCGAGCGGGGTCACCGTGCTGGTGATCGCACTGCTGCTCCTGCTGTGCCTTGCCGTGATCCAGTTCCTCGACCAGCCTGCCGCGCCACAACGGCCGGACGGCTGAGCTCAGGACGTCGGTGCCATCGTCCCGGACGTGCACACGTCGGCGGCGTCGCGCAGCGCCCTCAGTGCGTCCGTCGACGCGGCGCGCACAGCCGCCATGTCGGGCGGTTGCGCCGTGAGAGCGTCGCCCATCCGCTGCGTCGCGGTCTTGGCCTGGTCGAGGTTCGCCTGAGCCTCGGGACCCGCGGTGGCCCTGAGCTTGTCGACCTGTGTCGAGACGTCGTTCGCCGCCGACCGGACGTCGTCCGCGCTGGCATTGCCCGACACGAACCGGGTGGCCGTGGACACCAGTGCCTGCCCGCTGTCGACCAGACCGGCGCAGCGACCTTCGGACTGCGTGACCGAGGGCGTGGTCGTGGGCGCCGGGGAGCTGGCGGGCTGGTTGCCGTAGGAACCGCCGCCGCCACACGCGCCGAGCGCCGCGACCGCCAGTGCCGCGCCGGACAGCGCGGCCGCCGCCCGGCGACGTGCTGTCGCAGTGGTCACGCTCGCTCACCCCTCTCAGGAGTCGAGGATCCCCACCAGGATCGGCGCGGCGAGTCCGGCGCACCTCGCATGTCGCGGGTGACTAGTCTTCGCCGCGTGAGCGAGTACCTGAGCATCTCCACGCCCGCCGGTTCCTTCGACGCGCTCGCGGCGGGACCCGAGGACGGCCGCCCCGTGCTGCTGTTGCACGGCTTTCCCGAGGCCGCGATGGAGTGGGAGTACCAGGTCGGCGTGCTCGGCAGGGAGGGCTACCGGGCGGTGGCGCCCGACCAGCGCGGCTACTCCCCCGGTGTACGGCCGGAGAACGTCGCGGACTACGCGATCGAGCACCTCGTCGACGACGTCGTGGCGATGGCGGACGCGCTGGGCTGGGCCCGGTTCGACCTGGTGGGCCACGACTGGGGCGGCGCCGTCGCGTGGTGGACCGCCGACGCGCACCCCGAGCGGCTGCGCTCGGTGACCTCGGTGTCGACCCCGCACCCCGGCGCGCTCGCCGAGGCGCTGCGCTCCGACGAGGAACAGGCCATGCGCTCGCAGTACATGCGCGACTGGCGCGGCAGGGACACCGAGAAGCGAATGCTGGCGAACAACGCCGAGGCGCTGCGGCGCATGTACGAGTGGAAGGTGCCGAGGAGCAGGGTCGAGGACTACGTGCGCAGGCTCTCCGAGCCGGGCGCGTTGACCGCGGCGCTGAACTGGTACCGCGCGGGCAAACCCGCGGCGCGCATCGGCAAGGTCTCGGTGCCCGCGCTGTACGTGTGGAGCACCGAGGACGTCGCCTTCGGCTCCACCGCCGCCCTGAGCACCGAGAACTGGGTCACCGGGCCGTACGAGTTCCAGATGCTGGAGGACGTGACGCACTGGGTGCCCGAGGAGGTCCCCGAGGCGTTCACCGCATTGCTGCTGGAGTTCCTGCACGGCCGGTGACGACTCGGGCACCCTCCGGGTTGCGCCCGATGTCCGAAACCACCACAATCGTGAATCAACTTCATATTGATGGTGGGGTGGGTGGCGTATGGACGTGCGGGCCGAGTCCGGTTCCCCTGCAGGCACTGCGGTGCGCGCGGAATGAGGGCGCGGGCTCTCACCGCCGCCCTGCTCGTCGCGAGCACCCTGGTCGTCGCGCCCGCGACGGCGCCCGCCGAGCCCGCCGAGCCGTACCTGGTCGGCCGCGGCATCGCCGACGCGACCGGGGAGATCGCCGAGGTCGGCATGATGGGCTACGGCCGCATCGACCAGCAGGCCGAAGGTCTGCACAACCGCCTGCGCTCACGCGCGTTCGTCGTCGCCGATCCCGTCACCGACCAGCGCGTGGTGCTCGTGGTGGTGGACTCGCCGATGATCTTCGGCAGCGTGCACCAGGAGGTACTGCGCAGGCTCGCGCAGCGCTACGGCGACCGCTACACCGAGCAGAACGTGCTCATCAGCGGCACGCACACCCACGCGGGCCCCGGCGGCTACTCACACCACCTGCTCTACAACCTCACCACGTTCGGCTTCCACGGCAAGACCTTCGACGCCATCACCGACGGCATCGTCGAGTCGGTCGAGCGCGCGCACGCCGACCTCGCACCGTCGTCGCTGACGCTGACCCACGACGAGCTCACCGATGCGAGCGTCAACCGCTCCCGGGACGCGTTCGACCGGAATCCGGCCCGGGACAGGGAGTTCTTCCCCGACGCGATCGATCCGCAGACCTCGTTGCTGCGCGTGGAACGCGACGGCCGCCCCGTCGGCGCCGTCAACTGGTTCGCCACCCACAACACCAGCATGTCCGGCGACAACCGGCTGATCAGTGCCGACAACAAGGGCTACGCCGCCTACCACTGGGAGCGCGAGGTCGAGCACGTCGACTACCACGCGGAGCAGTCGCCGGACTTCGTGTCGGCGTTCGCGCAGACCAACGCGGGCGACATGTCGCCGAACCTCGACCTGCGACCGCCGACCACCCCAGAGGACTTCGCGGCGACGAAGGAGATCGGCCTGCGGCAGTTCGAGGCAGCGGTGGGCCAGCTCGGCGAGAACGGCGCCGCGCTCGACGGCGGCGTCGACTCCCGGCTCGTCCACGTCGACCTGTCCTCGGTGGACGTGCGGCCCGAGTTCACCGGCGACGGCAGGCACCACCGCACGTGCGCACCGGCCGTCGGCGCCGCGATGGCGGCGGGCAGCACCGAGGACGGCCCCGCGTTCCCGCTCTTCGCCGAGGGCGAGAACCCGTTGTGGGACAAGGTGTCCGACTCGGTGTTGTACAACGCCTCACCGGAACTGAAGCAGTGCCAGGCGCCGAAGGGCATCGTGGTGCCGATCGGTGCGATGAACGCGGCGTACCCGTGGGTGGCCGAGACCGTGCCGGTGCAGCTGGTGCGCATCGGCAGGCTGCACCTGATCGGTGTGCCCGGCGAGGTCACCATCGCGGCCGGCCTGCGACTGCGGCGCACCGTCGCCGACGTGGTCGGTGCCGACCTGCGGGACGTGCTCGTGGCCGGCTACAGCAATGCGTACTTCCACTACGTCACCACGCCGGAGGAGTACGACGCGCAGCACTACGAGGGCGGCAGCACGCTCTTCGGGCGCTGGCAGCTGCCCGCGTTGCAGCAGACGGTCTCCGGGCTCGCGACGGCGCTGCGCGACGGCACTCCCGCGCCGAGCGGACCGCGGCCGCCGGATCTGTCGGACCGGCAACTCTCGCTGCAACCGGGCGTGCTGGCCGACGTGCCGCCGCTGGGCAAGCGGTTCGGCGACGTGCTCGGCCAGCCCGAACCGGCGTACCAGGCCGGTGAGCGCGCGGAGGTCGTGTTCGCGGGCGCGCACCCCGGCAACGACCTGCGCCGGGGTGGCACGTACCTGGAAGTCCAGCGCTGGGACGGGAATCGCTGGCTGACGGTCGCCGACGACGGCGACTGGAGCACGACGCTGCGCTGGCGGCGGCACGGGCTCGCGGCCTCGCACGTCACCATCGGCTGGGAGGTGCCGCCTGGCGCGGACGGAACGTATCGGATCCGCTATCACGGTGACGCCAGAAACCCGTTCGGGGGCGTCCGGAGCTTCTCCGGAGTGTCCAACGAATTCACAGCGTCCGGTTGACCAGCTGGATCCTGCTCCATTCGGAGCACAGCAGTGTGACACCTTGCCCACAAGTGCTACTTTAAGTTTTGATCATCGAAGTGGCCGACCCGATACTCATCCTGCGCTGACCCGTCGAGGAGTGCCCATGAGCTCGCGCGGTTCCTGGCTGGAGACGACGACCGAGACGGCGACAGCGCTCGTGGCCGACATGTCCGCCGATCCGTGGGGACGGTTCTCGCCGTCCGTCTACGAGACGGGCAGGCTCGTCGCGCTCACCCCGTCCCTGCCGGAGCACGAGCGGCGCGTGGACTTCCTGTTGCGACAGCAGCGATCCGACGGCCGCTGGGGCGGTCCCGGCGACTACGACATCGTGCCCACGCTCAGTGCCGTCGACGCGCTGATGCGCGAGCAGCGCAGGCCCGCGGCGGCGCCTCGGGTCGGTGACGCGGCCGCCCGCGGACTGCACGCGCTCACGAACCGGTTGCGCGACAACGACTCCCTGCCCGACACCGTGGCGGTCGAGCTGATGGTGCCCGGGCTCGTCGACGACATCAACGACCAGCTCGAGCGCGTCGGCAGTGTGCCACTCCCCACGCCGAAAGGCACCTACGCGGACCTGCTCGCACAGCTGCGCTCGGCCGTGGCGCACGACTACCCGCTGCCCGACAAGCTGTTGCACTCGCTGGAGATCGTCGGCCCGCCCGCGCAGGGCGCGGCATTCGTGACCCCCGCGCAGGGCACCGTGGTGGGCTGCTCCCCCGCCGCGACCGCGGCGTGGCTCGGCGACCGGGCCGTCCGCGACGAGCACGACCCGTGCGTGCGCTACCTGCGCGCGGTGCAGGATCCCACCGGCGGAATCCCCGTCGCCGCACCGCTGGCACTGTTCGAACGCTCGTGGGTGCTGTCCACTCTGGCCGGAATCGGAGTGCGTTTCCACGCCCCGCCCGACCTGGTCGCCAGCCTGCACGCCGCGTTCACCGACGAGGGCGCCGCGGGCGGCTGGGGCCTGCCGCCCGACGCCGACGACACGGCCACCGCGCTGCTGGCGCTGGCGCTGCTGGGCAGCCCGCGCTCGCCCGAGTGCCTGTGGACCTACGACACGGGCGAGCACTTCGCGTGCTTTCCCGACGAACGCACTCCGTCGACGAGCACCAACGCCCATGTGCTGCAGGCCATCGGGGCCTCGCTCACGCCGGAGCTGCCCGACCGCGACCGCTACGTCGCGGCGGCGGGCAGGGTCACCCGCTGGCTCGCCGAGTGCCAGCAGAGCGACGGCAGCTGGCGGGACAAGTGGCACGCCTCGCCCTACTACGCCACGGTGTGCTGCGCGACGGCGCTGGCCGAGCACGGCGGCCCCGAGGCCGAACCCGCCGTGCGCAAGGCCGTGGCGTGGCTGCTTGCCACCCAGCGCGAGGACGGCTCGTGGGGGCACTGGGACGGCACCGCGGAGGAGACGGCGTACGCGATGCGCACCCTGCTGCACCCGGCGATCCGTGCGGGCGAGCACGCGGCGGCCAGGGGCGCGACGTACCTGCGAAGGCCCCAGGCCGAGCATCCCGCGCTGTGGCACGACAAGGACCTCTACACCCCGTTGCGGATCGTGGAGACCGAGATCCTCGCCGCCCTGCACCTGGCCCGCACCACCCCGGCGGTGGCCGCGTTGCTCGAGCCGGAACGGATCGGCGCGGGATGAACAGGACCGAGCTGCGCATGGCACTGCGCACGCTGTCCTTTCTTGACTCCCAGGCGCACCGGCCGGAAGGCTTCGTCGAACTGAGCGGCGAGCCGCACCCGAAGCTGCTGGTGTGGCAGCCGGAGGCGATCGAGTGGATCTTCCGCGAGGACAGCGGGCTCGACCACCCTGGCAGCCGCTCGATGCGGCCGCTGCTCGGCCCGCACTCGCTGCTGTGGCTGGACGGCCCGCGCTACGGCACCTACCGGACGCTGCTCGGCCCGGCGCTGGGCTCACGCAGGCTCGCCGACTTCCACGGCCTCATCTCCGACGCCGTCGACCGCGCGCTCACGGAGCTGCGGCCGGGCACGGAGTTCGCGCTGCCGGAGTGGACGCGGCAGGTGACCCTCGACATCGCGAGCCGGATCCTGCTCGGTGCCGACGGTCCGCCGGTGCTGCGTGAGCTCACGGCGTGGCTCGAACGCGCGCTCGGTTCCCCGGTCCGGTCGCTGGCGTACCGGCTGTTCAGGGGCGGGCTGCCGGCCTCGGATCCCGCGCTGGACCGCGAGCTCGTGCGTATCGCGCGCGCGGCGCGGCCCCCCGCGCTGGCCGCGCTGCTGGTGGACCCGGACGGCCCGCTCGGCGGGGTCGGCGACGAGGAGCTGCGCGACCAGATCGTGTCGCTGCTCTTCGCCGGACACGAGACCACGGCGTCGGCGACGGCGTGGACGGTGTGCTGGCTCGACCGGAATCCCGACGTGCGCCGCGACGTGCTCGACGAGTTGCGTTCCACATCGGACAGCGGTGCGGACGCGAACGCCGTGCCGCTGCTGCAGGCTTGCGTACGGGAGTCGCTGCGACTCAGTCCACCCGTGCTCATCGCGGGCAACCGCAGGCTGACCGGCAAGGCGCGGCTGCTCGGCCGCGAGCTGCCGCGCGGGACCGTGCTCTCCCCCAGCATCTACCTCGCCCACCGCAGGCCGGACTCCTTCCGCTGCCCGCACCGCTTCGACCCTGGCCGGTTCCTCGGCGCCCGCCTGCCCACGCAGCACTACCTTCCGTTCGGCGGAGGTGCACGCCACTGCCCCGGCAGCGGCCTCGGGCTGCTGGAGGCGCGGATGATCACGGCGGCACTGCTGCGCAGGCGCGAACCGCGCAGTGTCGGGGAGAAGGCCGGTGTGCCGGCGATCCGCGGCCACGCGATGGCGCCGTCGAGGCGGCTGCGCATGACCGTCACGGCATGTCACGACTGACGGCGCCGCGGTGGCGTGACCTCGCCGTCGTCCACCGCCTCGAGTACACGCTGCCGGTGAGCTACCTCTGTTACGCGGTGCTCGGCGCGTGCGTCGCCGCGGACGGTGCCGAGCAGGCCGCGATTCCCGTGCTGCTGGCCGTGGTCGCGAACCTGCTGCTCATCGTCGGTCCGCTCGCCCTCAACGTCGCCGCCGACCTGCGCGCCGACGAACGGAACCCGGAGAAGCGCTATCTCGCCTCCGCCACCACGGGTGTCGGCAGAGTCCGCACGCTGCGGTGGGCGGTCACCGAGCTGACCGTCGGCGCAGCGCTGGCGTGCGTGGTCACGGTGTGGACCGGGTCGTGGCCCGTCGCTCTGGTCGCGGCGGCGATCATCGCGTTGCAGGTGGCCTACAACCTGGAGCCGCTGCGGCTGAAGCGGCGTGGGCTCGCCGGACCGGCCGCGTTCGGGATCGCGTCGGTGGGGCTGCCGTTCCTGCTCTCCTACGCCGCCGTGTCGCACGCGGTGCCGGGATCGGCGTGGCTGCTCGCCGCGGGCGTCGGTGTGCTGTCCACGGGCCGGACCCTGTGGTGGTCGCTACCCGACCGCGCGGCCGACGCGGCGACGGGCATCGCCGTCCCCGTCGCTCGCTTCGGCGTGCGAGGTACTCGCGTGCTCACGTGCGCCGTGCTCGTGGCCGGGCTCGTCCTGCTCGTCGCCGGGCTGTGGCTGCACTACGGACCGGCGTGGGCGCTGCTCGGCAGCGCGGGGCACGCGATCTTCACCGGATGGCTGGCCGTACTGGCGTTGCGGCCGTCCGGCCACGCGGCCCCCAGCGCGCGCCGGATGCTCACGCGGTCGCTGACCCTCGTCGCACTCTCCGAGGTGCTGCTCGTCGCCACGGCACTCGGCAATCTCTGACCGCTCAGAGCTTGCGGCCGAGGCCCGCGTGCACCTGCACCGTCTCGGGATTGCGGACGGTGTCCTCGTCGTCGGGGCGCCACAACGGAACCGGGACGATGCCGGGCTCCACCAGCTCGAGACCCGCGAAGAAGTCCACCAGAACCTCGCGGTCCCGCAACGTGACGATGGGAGGAGCGCCGAACATGCGGCTGAACAGGTTCAGACCCTGGTCCAGCTCCTCGTTCTGGCTGAAGTGCACGATCCCGACGTAGCTGCCGGACGGGACGGCGTCGACGAAGGACCGCACGACGGCACCGGGGTTCTGCTCGTCGTGCAGGTACAGCAACGTCTCGATCATGAGCACGGCGACCGGCTGGGTGAGGTCGAGCAGCTCGCGGGTCTCCGGGGCGCCGAGGATCCCGGCCGCGTCAAGGATTGTCCCCTCCACGAAGGCCACGCCCGGGTCGTCCGCCACCAGGGCCGCGCCATCGGCCACGACGTTCGGGTCGTTGTCGACGTACACGACCCGGCAGGCCGGGTCGAGGCTCTGGGCGATCTCGTGCACGTGGCCCTCGGTGGGGATTCCCGAGCCGAGGTCGAGGAACTGGCGCACGCCCTGGTCGACCAGGTGGGCCACCATCCGCCTCAGCAGCTGGCGCGACTCCCTGACCAGGTACGGCACGTGGGGCGCGCAGAGGGCGATGTGGTCGGCGTACTTGCGGTCGAGCTCAGTGTGGTGCGATCCCTCCAGCCAGCAGTCGTGCACCCTCGCGATGCTCGGCTGCTCGGCCTCGTGCTGGCCTTCGGTTCCAACAGGGAGTGCCACTTTCGAGTACGCCTCCTCGGGACTGAGCCCAGTTCGCTCCGCGTGATCTTGCTCCGCACAGGGCACCAGATTCTACTGCGAACGGCGGCCCCGTGGTGGCCGGGCTGGCGGCGACATTGTGCCCGGTGGCGGGAGTTTTCGCTTGCCGGACAACAGAAATTAGTAACGCGGTGCAGCGCGGCATGACGCTTCGGTCTCTCCGGGTGAGGCCGAACGAGCACGTGTCAGGCGAGACAGACACGGTCGCGCGCGCTGGGCGGTCACGCCTCGAGGTACGTCCGCGCCGCACCACAGCGTCTCCCCGCCGTCTCGCCGCCTCGCTCGGGGTCGCCCTCGCTCACCGGCTGCCCGAACACGGCCTCGCCGACTCGTACGTATGCTGACCCGCGTGAAGCACATCCACGCGGGCAAGGTCAGGGATCTCTACGAGGACCGGGGCGACATCCTGCTCGTCGCCTCCGACCGGGTCTCGGTCTACGACGTGACGCTGCCGACGCCCATTCCCGGCAAGGGCGCTCTGCTCACGCAGCTGTCGCTGTGGTGGTTCGAACGCTTCGGCGACGTCGTGCCCAACCACGTGGTCTCCGGCACCGACGTGCCGCCCGAGTTCGCGCGCAGGGCCATCCGCTGCAAGCCGCTGGAGATGGTGAAGGTGGAGTGCATCGCGCGCGGCTACCTCGCCGGGCTCGGTCTGAAGGAGTACCAGAAATACGGCACGGTCTCGGGTGTCGCGCTGCCCCCTGGCCTGCAGGAGGGCAGCAAGCTGCCCGAGCCGATCTTCACGCCCACCACCAAGGCCGAGGTCGGCCACGACGAGTTCATCACCTTCGCCGACGTGGTGAACCAGGAGGGCAGCGAGACCGCGGAGCGGCTGCGCGAGCTCACGCTGGAGATCTACCGCAGGGGCGCCGAACACGCCGCCGAGCAGGGCATCCTCGTGGCCGACACGAAACTGGAGTTCGGCCGCGACACCGACGGTACCCTCGTGCTCGCCGACGAGGTGCTGACCTCGGACTCGTCGCGGTTCTGGCCCGCCGACGAGTGGGAGCCGGGCAGGCCGCAGCACGCCTTCGACAAGCAGTTCGTCCGCGACTGGGCGACCAGCACCGACTGGGACCGCACGCCTCCGGGGCCCGAGGTGCCCGCCGATATCGTCGAGGCCACGCGCGCCCGCTACACCGAGGCCTACGAGCGCATCACTGGCATCACCTGGCAGGCCTGAGCCGCCGGGCGGTCACTCCACCCGCCGGTACTGCACCGGCGGGCTCGGGTCGGTCCACCCGCCGAGATGCGCGCACGCCGCGCAGCCGAGCAACAGCGCGCCGACGAACACGAGCCCCCAGTGCAACGTGATCGCGCCCAGCAGCAGGACCAGACCCGCGAGCAGGTCCAGTGCCAGCCTGGCCATCTTGGTCAGTGAAGGACCGGGCGGCTCGCTGCAGGTACTGAGTGCCGCCGCGAGTTCGGGTTCGTCGCTTTCGAACCGTTGCTCGATCGCGTTCAGTTCCCGCCGTTCGTCATGACTCAGCATCATCGGCTCCGGGGCTCACTCGGCGGCACGGACCACTTCGGGACCGCGTGGGTACCACCACAACTTTCGGTTCAAACGGCCCCGTTTCACCCACACGGGTATGGATACCCGCACGGTATGGCCAATCCGCGCGTGCGCCTGACCGCGGACCTGCTGCACCGCGCGGCCACCGTCTCGGCCGAGCTGCTGCTGGTGTTCCTCGCGGTGTGGGCATTGCGCAACGTGGTGCAGCACCTCGGCTACGTGCTGATCCCGATCGCGGTAGCGCTGCTGCTCTCGGCGTTCCTGCAGCCGTTGGTCTCGTTCCTGAACAGGCACCGCTGGCCACGGGCACTGTCGGTGCTCGCCTCGTTCGTCGCGGGACTGGCCGTGGCGGGCGGCATCGTGACGTTCGTGGTGTTCTCGATCGTCAACAGCTTCGACGAACTGCGTGAGCGCGTCACGCAGAGCGTCTCGCGGGTCCAGGAATGGCTGCAGACCGGGCCGTTGGACATCGACGGAGCTCTCTTCGACCGGGTGCGGGACTGGCTGGGTGGCAACCAGCAGGCCGTGGTGTCGCAGGCACTGGGCGCGTTCAACACCGCGAGCTCCATCGTGGTGGGACTCTTGCTGTCCACTGTGCTCCTGGTGATGTTCCTCTACGACGGCCCCCGCATGTGGCGGTTCCTGATCAGCCCGTTCCGCACGCAGACGCGCGACCTGCTCGACCAGGCGGGCCGCAGGGCTTATCGCGGCGTCGTGTCGTACGTGTGGGTCACCGCGCTGGTCGCCCTCATCGACGCGCTCGGCATCGGCATCGGGCTGGTGATCGTCGGCGTGCCGCTGGCGGTGCCGCTCGCGGCGCTGGTGTTCCTCGGCGGGTTCGTGCCCTACGTCGGCGCCGTCACCTCCGGCGTGCTCGCCGTCGCGGTGACGCTGGTGAGCAACGGACTCGGGGCGGCGCTCGTCATCCTCGGTGTGGTGCTGGCGGTGCAGCAACTGGAGGGCAACGTGCTCCAGCCCGTGCTGCAGGGCAACGTCTCGCGCCTGCACCCGGCGATCGTGCTGGTGGCGCTGGTGATCGGCGGCGCGGAGGCCGGCATCGCCGGCCTGCTGTTCGCGGTGCCCGTGCTCGCGGCCGCGCGGGCGGTGATCCTCACGGTCGCCGAGCGGCGCTCGTGAGCGTTTTCGTGATCCTGGCGCCGGGTAGCCGAACAGGACAGACCCCGAGGAGCCTCCAGGAGGCGACCATGACCACCTCCTTCTCCGGTACCCGCGACCTGATCGACCTCATCCGGGACGCCCACACCGAGACGGAACGACGGTTCTCCCAGCTGCGGGACGCGAACCTGGATCAGCACAGCCGCAAGAAGCTGACCGATCGCGTGATCGCGGATCTGGTCCGGCACTCCGTTGGCGAGCAGCAGGTCGTCTACCCGGCCGCGCGCAGGTTCGTCGACGACGGCGACGCCATCGCCGAGCGCGAGATCGGCGAGCACGCCGAGGCGGAGCGGGTGATGAAGCGGCTCGAGGACCTCGACGCGGCGAGCCCGGAGTTCGACCGCCTGGTGGAGCAGCTCATCGCCTCGGTCCGGCGCCACATCGAGGACCAGGAGACCCACCTGCTGCCCGCACTGCGCGACGCGTGCGGCGACGACGAGCTCGTTCAGCTGGGCCACCGGATGGCGCGGGCCAAGCAGACCGCGCCCACCCGGCCGCGTCCCGGCAACCCGGATCGCTCACCGGCGAACCAGATTGTCGACCGTGGTGCGGGCCTGATCGACCGCGTGCGGGACAAGGTCGGCAAGCACCGGCGTTGACCCCGGAAACGAGAACGCGGGTGGGGAGACCGATTCCGGTCGCCCCACCCGCGTTCTGCCACGACTGCCCACGCCCGCAGCTGTGCAGCCGGCCGAGCGCGGTGGTTCAGTTCTTCTTGCCGACCCCACCGGTCATGAAGCGCACCCCGATGGTCGTGGCGTCGGTGAGGATCTCCTCCGGACGCCACAGCGGCAGCGGGACGAGACCGGGAGACAGGATCTCCAGGCCCTCGAAGAACTCTTCGAGCTCGGCGGGCGTACGCACCCGGCCGGTGCCCAGCTGCTCCAGCAGCTGCCGCTCCAGCTCCTCGCTCTCCTCCGAGTCCGAGAGCCGCGTGAAGTTCGTGATGAAGAAGTACGAACCGGGCACGGCGGCCTCGCGCAGCGCCTTGACGATTCCCTTCGGGTCCTCGTCGTCGGCCAGGTGGTGCAGGATGCCCACGAGCATCACGCACACCGGCTTGCTGAAGTCGATCATCTCCTGCACGTCGGGGTGCTTCAGCACCTCGTCGGGCTTACGGAGATCGGCGGTCACGACCCGTGTGTTGTCGTTGTCCTGGAGCAACGCCCTGCCGTGCGCGAGCACGATCGGGTCGATGTCGACGTAGACGACCTTCGCGTCGGGGTTGGCCTCCTGAGCGACCTCGTGGGTGTTGCGGACCGTGGGAAGCCCGGAACCGAGGTCGAGGAACTGCGTGATCCCCTGCTCGGCGGCCAGGTACCGCACAACGCGGTGCAGGACCGCTCTGTTGTGCAACGCGATCTCCTTGAGCTCGGGGATGATCCCCAGACTCCCCTCGGCCACCTGCCGGTCGATCGCGTAGTTGTCCTTGCCATTGAGCATGACGTCGTAAACTCGGGCGGCTGTCGGCACCCCGTTGTCGAGCACGACGATTTCGGGGTCGACTGCTGCACTGTCGGAGGACATTGAAGACTCGCTCTCCTCACACCTTCTGCGGGACGCTGAACATCGTAGCCGTTCCGCCACACGCCGTCACTGAGGTTGCGAGCTTTGGGCGATCGACTTCGTCGACTGGGGGTCGAACACGTGCAGTTCGCCCAGTTCACGCAGGCCCACGCGCACCTTCTCACCGAGCCGGGGCGGCGTCCTGCCGTCCACGCGCACGACGATCCGCTGGCCTTCGCCCGCGTTGCCGTGCACGTAGGCGTCGGCGCCGAGCTCCTCCACCAGCTCCACCACGAGGTCGAACCCGTCCTCGCCGTCACCGACCAGCCGCAGCGACTCGGGCCGCACGCCGACGACCACCTCGCTCAGCTCACCGGCCCTCGCGAGCACGTCCCTGTCCAGCGGCACGGTGAACCCACCCAGCGTCACCCCGGCCTCACTCAGTGGAAGCTTGGCCAGGTTCATCGCCGGTGAGCCGATGAAGCCGGCCACGAACGTGTTGGCCGGCCGGTCGTAGAGCTCCCTCGGCGACGCGCACTGCTGCAGCAGGCCGTCCTTGAGCACCGCGACCCTGTCGCCCATCGTCATGGCCTCGACCTGGTCGTGGGTGACGTAGATCGTGGTGGTGGAGAGCCTGCGCTGCAGCGCGGCGATGTTGGCCCGCGTCTCCACCCTCAGCTTGGCGTCCAAGTTGGACAGCGGTTCGTCCATGAGGAACACACTGGGCTCGCGCACGATCGCCCTGCCCATCGCCACGCGCTGCCGCTGCCCACCGGAGAGCGCCTTGGGCTTGCGGTCGAGGTACTTCGTGAGGTCGAGCATCGCCGCCGCCTCGTCGACCTTCGCCCTGACCTTCTCCTTGGACATCCCCCTCAGTTTGAGCGCGAAGCCCATGTTCTCGGCGACGCTCATGTGCGGGTACAGCGCGTAGGACTGGAACACCATCGCGATGTCGCGGTCCTTCGGCGGCAGGTCGGTGACGGCGCGATCGCCGATGCGGATCTCGCCCTCGTCGACGTCCTCCAGCCCCGCGACCATGCGCAGCGCCGTCGACTTACCCGACCCGGAAGGCCCGACCAGCACCAGGAACTCGCCGTCGGCGATGGAGAGGTCGAGCTGGTCGACGGCCTTCACCGGCGTCGATCCGGAGTAGATCCGCGACGCGCCCGCGTAGACGACTTCGGCCATGAGACAAGCTCCTTTACTTGACGGCGCCCATGGAGAGGCCGCGGACGAGGTGGTTCTGCGCGATCCAGCCGATGATCATCACCGGCAGCGAGGCGAGCAGCGCGGCAGCGGAGAGCTGCGCCCAGTACAGGCCCTCACTGGTGATGAAGCCGGACAGGAACACCGGCACGGTGCCCGCACGCGCGGCGGAGAGGTTGACGGCGTAGAAGAACTCCGTCCAGGAGAAGATCACGCAGATCAGCGCGGTCGCCGCGATGCCGGGAGCCACGACGGGCAGCACGACCCGGTAGAGCAGGGTCGGCAGCTTGGCGCCGTCCACCCGCGCGGCCTCGATCATCTCCTTCGGCACCTCGAGGAAGAACGAGCGCATCATCCAGATCGCCAGCGGCAGGTTCATCGCCGTGTAGAGGATGATCAGCGCCCACACGTTGTCGAGCAGCTGCAGGTTCTGCGAGATCACGTACAGCGGGATGATCGCGGCGACGATCGGCAGCATCTTCGTGGACAGGAAGAAGCCCAGCACGTTGCTCGTGCCCTTGACCGGCGAGATCGACAACGCGTACGACGCCGGGATCGCCAGCAGCAGCACGGCGAGCGTCGAGATCAGCGTGACGAAGCCCGAGTTGGCGAGGTAGGGCAGGAACCCGCGCTCGAAGACGCCGGCGAACTGTTCCAGCGTCGGCGTGAAGAACAGCTTGGGCGGATCGGTGTAGGCGTCCGCCTCCGTCTTGAACGACGTCAGCACCATCCAGATGACGGGGAAGACGAACAGGATCGCGACCAGCCACGTGAACGCGGTCAGCGAGATGCGACCGAGCCTCATTTGACACCCCCGCTCACATCGAAGGTCCGGAACATCAGGCGCAGGGTGAAGGTGGCCACGATCAACGTCAGGATCACCACGATCACGCCCATCGCCGAGGACTGTCCGACGTCGAAGCCCTCGAACGCGCGCTGGTAGATGTAGAAGGGCAGGTTGGTGCTCGCCGTGCCGGGACCGCCCTGCGTCATCAGGTAGATCGCGTCGAACGAGTTGACGATGTAGATCGCCCCGAGCAACGCGGCCAGCTGCAGGTAGCGGCTCAGCTGCGGCAGCGTGATCGACGCGAACGTCCGCCACCGTCCGGCACCGTCGACCTGCGCGGCCTCCAGCACCTCCTTGGACTGCGCCTGCAGCCCGGCGAGGATCAGCAGCGTCATGAACGGCGTCCACTGCCAGATCACCTGGGTCATCACCGACCCGAGCGGGTACGCCGACAGCCAGTCGATGTCGGTGCCGAAGACGAAGTTGAGCAACCCGTGCACCGGGTCGAACATCGCCGTCTTCCACAGCAGCGCGCCCGCCGCGGGCAGGATCAGAAACGGCGTGATGATGAGCGTGCGGACCACGCTGCGGCCCGTGAACTTCCGGTCGAGCAGCAACGCCAGCCCGAGCCCCAGCACCATCGACACGAACACGCACACCACCGTGAGCACGACGGTGTTGAGCATCGCGGTGCGGAAGGTGCTGTCCGCGAAGACGTCGATGTAGTTCTGGAACCCGACGAAGTACTGCGAGCCGGGGCGCACGAGGTTCCACGACTGGAACGAGTAGAACACCGTGACCAGGAACGGAATCTGGGTCACCGCGATGGTGAAGATCAGCGCGGGCAGCAGCGGCGCTCTGCGCTTCCACGGGCTGGCGTGCCTGCGCGGTGCCGGCTGCTCGGCACCGCGGCCGGCCGGGGCAGGAGCGACCTCTGTCGTCGTCATTGCGTCTCCCGGTAGGCCTGGCCGACCGTCTCGGCGTACTCCTGCGCCTGCTCCAGTGCCTCGTCGACCGT
This sequence comes from Prauserella cavernicola, assembly GCF_016595675.1. Taxonomy (GTDB): domain Bacteria; phylum Actinomycetota; class Actinomycetes; order Mycobacteriales; family Pseudonocardiaceae; genus Prauserella_A; species Prauserella_A cavernicola. The sequence goes on from NZ_JAENJH010000005.1 coordinate 336,721, forward strand.
CTTCTGTCCGGCGATCGCGGCGGAGAGCTGCTGGCTGATCCGAGTGCCCAGGTCCTGGAACTCGGGAATGCCGACGAACTGGATGCCCGGGTAGGGCACCGGCTCGGTCATCGTGTTGTCCTGGTTGGCCTCACGGATGCCGTCGAGGGTCGGCTGCGCGTAGGCCTTGGCCGCCTCGGTGTACTCGTCGATCTCGTAGGTGGACTGGCGCACGCCCGGCGGAACGCGGTTCCAGCCGAACTCCTCGCCCACGGTCTGCACGAACTGCTTGTCGGTCATCCACCGCATGAACTCCCACGCGGCGTCCTTGTTCTCGGTGACCTTCGGCAGCGCCAGCGACCAGGTGTAGAGCCAGCCGCTCGCGTCGGTCTTGTTCACCGGCGCCGAGACGTAGCCGGACTTGCCGGCCACGGTGCTGCTGGCCGGGTCCTCGTTGGTGCCTGCCATGACCGTCGCGTCGTACCACATCGCGGCCTCGCCCTGGCCGTAGCGCGTGCCGCACTCGGTGAAGCCCGCGCTGGAGGCGCCGGTCTGGCCGTGCTCACGCACCAGGTTGACGTAGAAGTTGGCCGCCTCCTTGAACTCCGGCGAGGTGAGCTGTGCGTTCCAGTCCTCGTCGAAGTAACGGGCGCCGAAGGTGTTGACCACCGTCGAGAACGGCGCGAGGCTCTCGCCCCAGCCCGGCTTGCCGCGCAGGCAGATCCCCGCGACACCGTTCGCCGGATCGTCGAGCTGCTCGGCGAAGCCCGCGATCTGCTCCCACGTCGGGTTCTGCGGCATCGTCAGCCCCGCCTGCTGGAACAGGTCCTTGCGGTAGGCCACGAACGACGACTCGCCGTAGAAGGGCACCGCGTACATGTCGCCGTCGTCGGACAGCGACTCGCGGATGCTCGGGATGAAGTCGTCGGCGTCGTAGCCCTCGGTGGAGTCGATGTAGGGCTGCAGGTTCTCCAGCCAGCCGTTGTCCGCCCACTGCGGGGTCTCGTAGTTGCTGATCATCACCACGTCGAACTCGCCGCCCTGCGTGGCGGTAGACGCGGTGATCTTCGCGCGGGCCTGGTTCTCCGGCAGTGACACGAACTTGAGCTCGATGCCGGGGTGGTCGCGTTCGAACTGGTCGGACAACGCGATGGCGTCGTTCATCTGTGGGTTGGCGACGATCGCGATCACCAGCGTCTGTCCGCCCGCGCCGATGGCACCGGCGCCTGCGCACCCGGTGGCCAACAGCAGGGCGGACAGCAGGATCGCGGACAGCCGGCCACGTCGCCGTCTGCCGAAGGCGTTACGCATCGTTGCTGCCTCCTGGGGCTCCGCCTGGAACAACCTGCACCTTCAGACCGGAACCACTGCGCATCAGCGCCAGTGCGTCCGGGTACTGCTCGAGCGAAAGCGTGTCGGTGAGCAGGGCGTCGGTGTCGATCGCGCCCGCGGCGACGAGGTCGAGCGCGGCACCGAAGCTGTTGAGCACCGCCATCGAGCCGACGATGGTGATCTCGTCGTTGTAGATCCGGAACGGCGACAGCGCCACCCGCGCCTCCTCGGGCGCGACACCGAAGACGAGCAGCCTGCCGCCTCTGCGCAGTGAGTCGAACGCGGCCTCGATGGCAGGCACCACACCGGTGCAGTCGGCCGCGGCGTCGAACTTCTCGTCGTTCAGCTCCGAGACGTCGGTGACGACGGCCTCGGCGCCCAGCGCGGTGGCCCTCGGCAACCGGGCGGCGTTGCGGTCGACGACGGTGACGCGCGCGCCCGCGCGCTGCAGCAGCTGCTGCATGATCAGGCCCATCGTGCCCGCACCCATGACGAGGAAGCGCTCACCGGCCTCGACGCCGATCCGGCGGACGCCGTGCACCGCGCACGAGACGGGTTCCACGAGCGCGCCCTGCTGGAAGGTCAGCTCGTCGGGCAGGCGGTAGCAGTTGGCCGAGGGCACGGCGACGTACTCGGCGAAGGCACCGTCGACGGTGTCGCCCGTGGCGCCCCAGTTGGCGCAGAGGTTGCCGTGGCCCGAGCGGCACGGGGTGCAGTAGCCGCAGAACAGCGACGGGTCGACGGCCACGCGGTCGCCGACGCTCCAGCCGCCGGGGACGTCGGCCCCGAGCTCCACGATCTGTCCCGCGAACTCGTGGCCGGGCACGATCGGGTACGGGGTGGGCGGGAAGTGCCCGTCGGCGATGTGCAGGTCGGTGCCGCAGATGCCGCACGCCCCCACCTTCACCACGACCTGCCGTTCACCCGGCTTGGGATCCGGCACGTCGCCAACTCTGATGGTCCCCGGCTGGTCGACGATCGCGGCCCGCATGCCACCTACCTCTCATCGCTCATCTGAGCGTCAACAAAGAATAAAGCCCACTGCATGTGCCAGGCATTGAAGAACTTTGCCTGGTGTTACGTCAACCTTTCGGCTGGATTTCAAGCTATAGTGCTCAGATGAGCGCTCAACGTCGGCCCCTCGGGTTGTCTGATTCGGTTCAGGCCGCATCGATCGCACACCGCTTCTACGTCCGGGGCGAGTCGAAGCTCGAGATCGCGGAGGCGTACGGTCTGAGCCGGTTCAAAATCGCGCGAATTCTCGACAGTGCAAGGGAAAGCGGTCTGGTACGCGTCGAGTTCGACCTCCCGGCCCCCATCGACCCCGCGCTCTCCGACGAGCTGCGCTCCGCGTACGGTCTTCAGCGCGCACTGGTGCTCGAACGAGCGAAACCGAACGAGACCAGACCAGAGCTGCGCAGGCGGATCGGAGCACTCGCCGCCCGGCTGCTCACGGAGATCGCCACCAAGGACGACGTCATCGGCCTGTCCTGGGCACGCTCGGTGAACGTTATGACGGAGCAAATCAGCACGCTGCCTCGTTGCCCGATCGTGCAGCTCTGCGGTGTACAGGCGGGCATGGACATGCGCGACCGCTCGGTCGAGACGGTGAGCGGCCTCGCGCGGATCTCCGGCGGCGACGCCTACCCCATCTACGCGCCGCTCGTGCTGCCCGACCGCAGGACCACCGAGACGCTACGCCGTCAGCCCGGCATCGCCGAGACGTTCGGCCAGTTCCGCAGTCTCACCAAGGCGGTGGTCAGCATCGGCGCGTGGCAGGAGAACGAGTCGACGGTCTACGACTCACTCTCGCCCGCCGAGCGCGACGCCATCAGCAAACGCGGCGCCAGGGCCGAGGTGGCGGCGAGACTGTTCGACGCGGAGGGCAACGCGCTGTCGACCGGGCTCTCCCACCACGTGCTCGCGATCAGCCACGAGGAACTGCACCAGGTGCCCGAGGTGATCGCGCTGGGCTACACCACCCCGAAGGCGGAGGCGGTGGATGCGGTGCTGCGCTCGGGCATGGTGTCGACGTTGATCACCGACGCCGACGCCGCCCGCGACGCGCTGGCACTCGCGTCGGGGCGGCGTGGTTAGAAAACGCCTGGGGCGTCAGGAGTTGTCGTCGCTGGCGTTGACGTCTCCGTTCACGCCACTCGGGAAGAAGCCGCCGGAGGTGGCGGACTGGTTGGTCAGATAGACCACGTTGAGCACCTGCCCGGGGCTGCGGGAGAAGGTGATGCCGCTGGCGTCGGTGGGAACGATGTTCGCCCGCCCGTCGCCGTCGACCACGCCCTGGTCGATGTCGGTGGTGCCGTCGAGGCTGTCGCGGGCGTCGGAGAGCTTGACCGACGCCTCCTTGAGGTCGCGGCCGAGCAGCCCGAGTCCCAGAAGACCGCCCTTGTGCTCGTAGAGAGCACTGCGGATGTTGCCAGCGTGGTAGGCCTCAGCGGCGAGAATTCCCGCGGCGGCGTCCAGGTAGGTCTTGTTGGTGATCAGCGGAGCCGCGCCCTTGTAGGCCGTCACGCCGACGTCCTCGAAGAGGTACGCGGCGAGCAGGAAGTTCTCTTCGCACGCGAAGGCGTCGAACGAGCTCCCCGGCTTGACGATGCCCGCCGCCTGCGCGGCCGCGGTGAAGCTGCTCTGCAGGTCGATGGCCGGACGGCTCACCGCCGCGCCACCGAGTGCCGTGCGCAGGAACTCGACGTGCGCCTTCTCGTCCGACGCGATCTCCTGCGCGTACTGGCGGGCGGCCCTGCTCGTGAACCGCACGGCGCGGCCACCGGTGACACCCCCGGGCGTCCCGGTGCCGGAGGTGAGGGAATCAGGCAGGCCCTGACCGGTCGTGGCGTACAGGTAGAACTCCGCCTCGAGGTATTCGAGGTTCAGCGCGAAGTTCAGCACCGCGCTGTCGCTGACCTCGGCCGCTGCTTCCTCCGCCGAAGCCGCGCGGCTGCGCGGTGCCGCGGCGGCCGGCGCCGCGAGCCCGCCGAGCGCTCCCGCGCCGACGGCCCCGAGGCCGGTCATCCCGGCCGCCCTGAGGAAACGACGACGGTCCTTCTCGTTCTCCGCGCTTCGGTTGATCATGGACGCGGCATGGCGTTTGCCGAACAATTCCAGTCTCCCTTCCTTCGCGCGGCGACAGTGCTCGAGGTCGCGCGAGCCCCGGCGGGTCCGCCGGGAAGTTCCGGTGGTGTCTACCTGACAGGGGTGGTTCGGAACTGTGTCCCGGCCGGTTTGCCGAGTTGCCCGAACGGATGACGGGCGCGGGCCCCCGGCACCATCGCCGAGGGCCCGCGCCGAGCTCATCAGAAGTCGATGTCGTTGCCGTTCAGCACGCCACCGACGTCGAGGTTCGCGGCGTCGCCCGCGACCTGGCCGACGTTGCCGACCTCGCTGAGCTGACCGACGTGCGCGCCCTCGCCGATGCCCGAGGCGACGTCGCCGACGACGTCCTGCGCGACGGGCGCGACGGTGGTGGCGGGGGCGATGTCACCGACACCCAGGTCGCCGCCCTCGACCGCGTTCGCCACGTCGCCGGTGACCGCGTTCAGGTCGCCGACCGAGGAGGCGCCAGCGGTGAGGTCGTCGAGGCCCTCGAAGCCGGCCAGGCCGGTCACGTTCTCAACCGCGCCGACCCCGGCGCCGCCCACGGCGACGTCCTCGACGGCTCCGGTGACGGCACCGGCGACGTCTCCACCGGCGATGTCGCCACCGGCGATGGTGGAGTCCAGGCTCTGCGCGAGGTCGTTGACCGAGGAGAACCCGTTCTCCACACCCAGGTCCTGGGTGATCGAGTCGACGGTCTGGATCTGCGTCGAGTCGAGCACGAGCGGGAGGATCTCCTGGACGTCGCCCGGGGTGATGTCGCCCAGACCCGCCCCGTTCAGCACGTCCTGCGGCGCGGCGTCGAAGGCCGAGCGGGCCTCGGGGTCGGTCAGCAGGTTGAGCGCGAAGTCGTACAAGTTCTGTTCGGGCACGGAAGTGTCTCCCAGTCACGTGTTGATCGGTTCGGCGGCCACGCTAGGGCCGCCGAGCCCGGGGACACATCGGTGTTCGATCCCGGTTCGCCTCCACCCGTCATCGGGGCACCCCGCTCTCACCCCCTAGGGGGCACCGGGGATCACTGTGCGCATCGCCTGGTCGCGCGAATCACATCGATCGAGTGAACCGAACGCGGAGCGGCTCCGAATACCGGGTGCACGTGTCGACGAACGGAGGCGGAACGGATGCTGGACCAAGCCGCGGCGGTGGGCGGGCCGCTCCTGGGCGAGGAGGCCTCGGGGCTGCTCGACACCGTGCGGCAGGCCCCCCGGTCGGGGCTCCACGTACTCGTCACCGCGCCGGGCGGCTACGGCAAGTCCGCGCTGATCGCGGCACTGTCCGACACCTACGACAAGGCGGACGTGCAGGTGGTCGACGATCCGGGCACGGGATCCGGCGACGAACGGGCGCTCGTGGTGGACGACGCGCACCTGCTGTCCGAGAACGCCATCGACCGCGTCCGCGAGCGGGTGCGCGACGGCTGGCCCCGAGTGGTCCTCGCCACGAGGCCGCACCCACTGCCCCCGGCGCTGCGGGCGCTGGCCGCGGAACTCGCCGGCGACACGGCCGTGCTGTCGCTCGGCCCGCTGAGCCTCGCCCGCACCACGGAGCTCACCGCGGCGGCGGGCTCCTCACTCGACGACGACCTGCTCTCCCGGCTGCACCGCTACACCGCCGGGGTGCCGCGATTCCTGTCGAGGCTGCTGCCCGTCGCCGCGCGCCTGGGCTCGGCCTGGATCCCGTCGGCGAAGGCCAACCTCGCCGTGCTCGACGCGTTCGGCGCCGAGCTGGCCGTGCTCGACGACGCGGTGCTGCGGTTCGTGATCGCCGCCGACGCCGGGGCTGCGATGAACACCGAGCTGCTGAGCGAGCTGTTCGGATCCGACGCCGACCTCGTGGCCGAGACCGCGCGGGCGGCGGGCCTGCTGGCGCCGGACGGCCGCCCGGCGCCGATCGTGGCCGACGCCGTGCGACTGCAGTACCCCGCGCAGCGCCGCAGCGACGTACTCGGCCGCATCGCCGACAACCACCAGCGGTCGGGGCTGCCGGTGGCCGAGCTCGCCGACGCGCTGCTCGATGCCGGCGTCTCGGGCCCGACGGCGGCCGGGATCTTCAGCAGAGCCGCGACGGAGACGACCGACCCCGCCGTGTCCGTGCGCCTCTACCGGGCCGCCGCCTCGGCGGGCCCGCGCACCGGCGACGTCGTCGCGGGATGGGCGCGCGCCTCGGCGCTCAGCGGCGACTTCGACACGGCGCTACTGCTCAGCGACGAGCTGCTCACGAGCACGCGGGACGAACACCGGGCCGAAGGTGCGCTGATCGCGGGCACCACCCTGGCGCGACGCGGGGAGCTCGCGCGTGGCGAGGAGCTGCTGCGTTTCGCGGGCGGTCCCGCGGCGACCCGCTTCGCCGAGATCGTCTCCATCGGCCTCGGCAAGGCCGAGCCCGGCCCGCCCTCATCGAGCGCGGCGGGACCCACCCTGCTCGCGGGCGTGGCCGAGCGGATGTCGGCGGGGCTGCGGGAGTCGCTGTCCCCCGAACCCGCACGCACGTTGCCGACGCTGCTCGGCGCCGCGGAGCTCGCCAGGCCGGCCAACCCCGGCACCCTGCTCCCCGAGTCCCCTGCCGGGCTGGCCGCGCTCGCCGCACTGCACTGGGGTGAGGTGGTCTCGGCCGAGACCGTGCTGGCCTCGGCGCTCGCCTCCGCGGGCGCGGAACAGCCCTTCGCCGAGCGCAACCGCGTCCTGCTGGCCTGGGCGGCGCTGCTCGCGGGCGATCTGCCGCTGGCCGAGCAGCGGGCGCACGGGCTGCGGCCCGTCCCCGGTGACGGCGGCGAGCTGTTCGTCGCCGCGCTCCGGCTCGGCGCGGCGCGCCGCGCCAGCAACCTGCCGGCCCTGCGCAGCGCGTGGAGCACGGCCTACCACGCGCTGCTGCGCAGCTCCGTGTCCCTGTTCGCCCTGTTGCCACTGAACGAGATCACCATCACGGCCGCACGTCTCGGCGAGGAGTCCTCGGTCGCCTCGGTCGCCGAACAGATCACGACGCTGCTCGCCGAACTCGGCAACCCACCACTGTGGACGACCGCCACCCGCTGGGCCCGCTTCTACGCGAGCGTGATCTCCGAGGACAGGGCCGCCGCCGAGGACGGGCTCGCCGGGCTGCGCGAGTTCGCGGACGCGGGCCGCTACCCTGCCGTGCTGACGGAGGCGGGCGCCGCCTGGCTCACCGTCCTCGACGCGAAGCCGGACGTGGACCTGGTGACGGTGGCCGCCACCGCGCTGCACGAACTAGGCCTGCCCTGGGACGCTGCTCGACTGGCCGGGCAGGCCGCCATCCGCTCCGACGACCGCGCGGCAATGGCCCAGCTGCTCGACACGGCGCGCCAGTTCCAGCGCCTCTCGCACGGTGGCGAACCGGCGGCGCCCACGTCCCACCCCACGGCGAGGACGGTGCTGAGCTCACGCGAACAGCAGGTCGCCGCCCTGGTGGTGGAGGGCCTGACCTACAAGCAGATCGGCGCCCGGCTCTACATTTCGGGCAAGACCGTCGAACACCACATGGCCCGGATCCGGGGCAAGATCGGCGTGACCAACCGAGGACAGCTCATCACCGCACTGCGCGAGCTGCTCGGCAGGCCACGCTAGGCCGGATCGAGGCGCACGAACGGCATCCGGCGCCCGACCTCCCGGAAGTCCGCCTCGCCGCCGTCCACCGCGAACCCCATGTAGCGGGCGAGTTTGCGGCCCAGCGTCGGGTTGCGTGCACCGTAGGCGGCCATCACGTCGGCGCCGCCCTCGGCCTCGAGCGGCACGACCCTGGCCCGCGAGACGCGACCCCGGACCTGGATGTCGACCTCGGGCGTGGCGAGCACGTTGCGGTACCAGTCGGCCTTCTCCCCGAACCCGGAGCACAGGTAGTAGGAGCCCTCGCGCGTGCCCACCACCTCGAGCACGACGTCCCTGCGCCTGCCCGACTTGCGTCCGATGTGGATGAGATACAGAAAGCGGGCGGGCACCAGCCTGCCGAGCCCCACGCGGTACAACCTGTTGGGCAGACGGAACAACAGCCGCCGCAGCCCCGTCGGCGGCTCCGGTCTGGCGACGATCTCCACGGTCACTCCCCTCCTCCCGAGGCACCGAGGCGCCCCAGCGTGTCCAGTGCGATTCCCACGGGCAGGTCCGGATCGAGCAGCGCGTGCAGCACGAGCCCGTCGACCAGCGCGGCCAGCAGCACGGCGGCGCCGTCCCGGTCGCGTTCCGGCAGGTCCGGGTACAGCTGCTCCAGGTGGTCGGCGACGCGGGCGCGGGCCTGCCGCAACCCGGCCCGGAAGAGCTCGGCCAGCGCCGGATCCCTGGCCGCCCCGGCGATCAGCTCCACGCTGAGCCGGACCACCCGGTCGTCGGCGGTGACGGCGGGAACGACCTCGCGCAGCACGTCGAGCGCTGCGGCGGGACTGCCCGCCGCGAGCACGGCGTCCACCACGGGTTCGATCACCAGCTCACCGGCGCGCCGCGCGATCGCCTCGCGCAGTCCGGGCAATCCGCCGAAGTGGTAGTGGATCAGCCCCTGGTTCGCCCCGCCGCGCTCGGCGACCGCGCGCGTCGTCACCGCGGGCCAGCCACCCTCGCCGAGCAGCTCGATCCCGGCCGCGACCAGCTGTTGCCTGCGGCGCTCCCCGCGCGGCGAACTTGGCCGGTCGACTAAATTGGTCACTCGACCAAGTTAGCACGTTCTCGCCGATTCGGAACCTGGACGGTTCGGCTGATCGACTGTAGGCTTCAGAACCGGGTTACTGAAAGCGCTTTCAGGCTACGGATCACGACGAGGTGAGCAGATGTCGATGGCACAGGGATTCGTTGACCGCAGGCGGAAACCGGCGATCCGGACACTGGGCGTACTCGCGACCGCGCTCGTCTGCACGACGCTGGCCACGCCGGTCGCGCAGGCCGGGAAACCGGGTCGCGGGGACGTTTTCCCCACCCTGGCGCCGAACCTGGCCGCCTACTACGACTTCGACCACCCCGTGCGCGGCGACGCCGCGAAGGAACGCGACCGCGGCTTCTCCGGCACCGAACTCGACCTGGTCAACGGGGGCGAGCAGATGCGCGTGCGCGACAGCGCGTTCCCCGGCAGCGGCCAGGCCCTGCAGACCAAGCAGGTCGACCCCGAGGTCGACGGCAACGACGACTGGAAGGCCGGCGTGTACGACGCCGACGGCGTGCCGACGCTGAACGCGTTCAACGGGGTCACCGGCACCACCGTGATGGGCTGGTTCAAGGTCACCGGCGAGCACCCGAAACCCAACTCGACCACCCCCGATCCCGACGACCGCTACAACGCGGTGGGCCTCGCCGGGATACTGGCAGGCAACTCCGACGGACACGGCGTCCGCGCGCTGCTCGAACTGATCGATGTGGACGGTGAGCTGCGGCTCGTCGCACTCGGCAGGCGCGACGACAACGGCAGCTCGCAGACGTTCGCGGCCTCGCAGGACTGGCGGACGCTGCTGCCGGATGGCGAATGGGTGCACCTCGCGGCCACGTTCGACTTCGACGACGGCACGATGGCCCTGTACCGCAACGGAAAACCCGTCGACGGCTTCTACACCGACCCCGGCGACCCGTGGGGTGTCGACGGAGAACCGGAGCCGGACCGCACGTCGCCGACCGACCCCGCGGGTATCAAGATCGGCGGCAGCTTCCCGCAGAACACGCTGGAACGCAATCCGTGTGACTGCCGGTTCGACAGCCTCATGTTCCTCGACCGTTCGATCTCGCCCAACGAGGTGCGCCAGCAGTACCGGTGGATGGTCCGAGGCAGAGGGTGACACCCGCGGCGGCGGTTAGAGTGGGAGCCGATGAAACGCCCCGCTTCGCCGCTGCCGCCCCGGCACGGACTGGACGCCGCACGGCTCAGGCTGCCCCTCGAGGGCACCTGGGCCACGGTGCGCGACCACCTCGTCGAGCGGCTGCACCGGCTGGAGCCGAGCCGGATCGACGAGATGCTGCGGGACCAGCGCATCGTGGGCCTCGACGGCCCGATCGGCATGGACACGCCGTACGTGCCGGGGACGTTCATCTGGTTCCACCGCGACCTGCCCGACGAGGTGCCGGTGCCGTTCGAGATCGGCATCGTGCATCGCGACGACGACCTCGTGGTGGTGGACAAACCGCACTTCATGGCCACCATCCCGCGCGGGCAGCACGTACTGCAGACCGCGCTGGTGCGGCTGCGGCACGAGCTCCGGCTGCCCGAGCTGAGCCCGGCGCACCGGCTCGACCGCGTCACGGCGGGGCTGGTGATGTTCGTGGCGCGGCCCGAGCTGCGCGGGCGGTACCAGACGCTGTTCCGGGACCGCAGGGTGAACAAGGAGTACGAGGCGATCGCGCCGTACGACCCCGCCCTGGAGCTGCCGCGCACGGTCCGTAGCCGGATCATCAAGGAACGCGGCATCCTGACGGCGCAGGAGGTGCCGGGAGAGCCCAACGCGGAGACGTGGGTGGAACTCTCGGAGCAGCGCGACGGGCTCGGCCGGTACCGGCTGCGCCCGCAGACGGGGCGCACGCACCAGCTGCGGGTCCACATGTCCTCGCTGGGCGTGCCGATCCTCGGTGACACGTTCTATCCGGTGCTCAGGGAGACGCCGCTGAACGACTTCAGCCGTCCCCTACAGCTGCTGGCGCGGGTCCTGGAGTTCACGGACCCGCTCACGGGCGAACCGCGCCGCTTCGAAAGCCGCGCGACCCTGCAATCGTGGACGAACCACGAAGCCTGGCAATCCACAATCCTGGCGTAACCGCGCGAGTCCCCCACTCCGGCGCGCGAGTCCCCCACCCAGGCGCGCGAGTCCCCCACCCAGGCGCGCGAGTTGCGCGCCCAAGCGCGCGAGTCCCCCACTCCGGGGCGCGAGTTGCGCGCCAAGGGGCGCGAGTCGTGCGCACCAGTTCGCGAGTCAGGCGCTCGGAACGTCGAGCTGTGCGTTCAGGCTCGGTGCGGTGCCGGATCGCGGACGAGTCCGCCCATCGTGGTCGAAGTTGTTGAGGCGAACACGGAGCACCGGTCCTCAAAGATTCTGCGGACTCGTCGCAGCCCCCGCGGGCTGGAGCGGAGGACTCGTACACCCCGAGCGGTCGGCTCGCGGTCCCGAGTGCACAAGTCGGCGACCTGCACTGCACGACTCGCGGTTCCGAGTGCACGACTCGCGAGCAGGATTGCACGACTCGCGGGCCGGAACGGGCAACTCGCATGCCCGAGCGAGGGACTCGCGAACCGGAGCGAGGGACTCGCGAACCGGAGCGGGGGACTCGCGGACCCGGCGCGGAGCGCCGGGCCGGGGCTTCAGCCTCGTTCTACTTGGTGGCCCACCACGTCCGGGCCCGGGTGGGCGGCTCCGGAGCCGTCCCGGCGGGCGTCCACCTCGGGCAGTTCCACCGGGTCGCCGTTCTTCATCGCCGCCGCCGGCCTCGGGCCGATCCACGCCGCGGTGAGACCGTTCTCCCCCTTGAGGAAGCGGTGTGCCCGCACACCCGCCGTCGCCCTGCCCTTGGCCGGGTACTCCGCGAACGGCGTCATCTTCACGCTCTGCCCTGTCGCCGTCACGACCATGGGCTCGCCGTGTTCCTCGTCGTCGGTCCGGATCGCGCCGAAGAACACCACCTCGGCGTCACCGCTGAGGTTGATGCCCGCCATGCCACCGCTCCTGAGCCCCTGCGGCCGCACGAGCGACGCCGCGAACCGCAGCAGCGACGCCGCCGACGACAGGAACGCCAGCGTCTCCTCGCCGTCGGTGAGCCACACGGCGCCGATCACCTCGTCGCCGTCCTTGAGCCCGATCACCTCGAACTCGTCGGACCGCACCGGCCACTCCGGCGAGCACACCTTCACCACGCCACGCCGGGTGCCGATCGCGAGGCCCGGCGAACCGGCCGCCTTCTCCCCCAGCGGCGCGATGCCGACCACGCGCTCGCCCTTGTCCAGCGGCACGAGCTCGCGCGCGGCCATCCCGCCGCGCAGCGACACCGTGCCGACCTGTTCCGGCAGTACCGGCAGCGGCAGGACGTCGACCTTGAACGCCCGACCCGCGCTGGTCACCAGCAGCACCTGGCCACGCGCCGTGGAGTGCACGACCGCGGACACGGCGTCGTGCTTGACGCGACCGCTGCGCCGCCTGCTCTCGGAGGCTTCCTCCGACTCGGCCGCCGTGCGCGCCACCAGACCCGTCGCCGACAGGATCACCTGGCACGGGTCGTCGGCCACCTCCAGCGGGCCGGCCGGCTTCGAGGCGGCGAGCACCTCCTTGAGGTCACCGTCGATGAGCGACGTGCGCCGCTCCACCGGGAAGTCCTTGGCGATCCTGGCGAGCTCCTGCGAGACGACCTTCTTCAGCACCGACTCGTCGTCGAGGATCTTGGCCAGCTCGGCGATCTCCTCGAGCAGCTTGTCCTGCTCGGTCTCCAGGTCGATCTTGTCGTACTTGGTGAGCCTGCGCAGGGGCGTGTCGAGGATGTAGGTCGCCTGGATGTCGGAGAGCTCGAACCGCTTCATCAGGCCTTCCTTGGCGGCCTGCGCGTTGTCGCTCTGGCGGATCAGCCGGATGACCTTGTCGATGTCGAGCAGGGCCTTCAGCAGGCCCTCCACCAGGTGCAGCCGCTCCTCACGCTTGCGCTTGCGGTAGCGCGTGCGCCGCGTGACGACCTCGTAGCGGTGTGCCAGGAACACGTCGAGCAGCTGCTTGAGCCCCAGCGTCTGCGGCTGGCCGTCGACGAGCACGAGGTTGTTGATGCCGAACGACTGCTCCAGCGGCGTGAGCCGGTACAGGTCGGCCAGCAGCGCCTGCGGGTTGACGCCCACCTTGCACTCGATCACCAGTCGCGTGCCGTTCTCGCGGTCGGTGAGGTCCTTGACGTCGGCGATCCCACTGAGGCGCTTGGACTTGTTGACCTCCTCGGTGATCTTCTCGATCACCTTCTCGGGGCCGACGCCGTAGGGCAGTTCGGTGACGGTGATGCCCTGCCGCCTGCTGCCCTCGATCGGGCCCGTCTCGACCTTCGCGCGCATGCGCACGATGCCGCGGCCGGTCTCGTACGCCTTGCGCACCTCGTCGAGGCCGAGCAGCATCCCGCCGGTGGGCAGGTCGGGGCCCGGCACGAACTCCATGAGCTTGTCGAGCGAGGCGTTGGGGTGGTTGATCAGCCAGCGCGCGGCGGCGATGACCTCGCTCAGGTTGTGCGGGATCATGTTGGTCGCCATGCCGACGGCGATGCCTGAGGTGCCGTTGACCAGCAGGTTCGGGAACGCAGCCGGCAGCACGGACGGCTCCTCGAGCGAGCCGTCGTAGTTGAGCCGGAAGTCGACCGTCTCCTCGCCGAGTTCGCCGGTGAGCAGCATCGCCTCGGGCGACATGCGCGCCTCGGTGTAGCGCGAGGCGGCGGGGCCGTCGTCGGGCGAGCCGAAGTTGCCGTGCCCGTCGATGAGCGGCACGTTCATCGAGAAGTCCTGCGCCAGGCGCACCATCGCGTCGTAGATCGCGGTGTCGCCGTGCGGGTGGTAGCGGCCCATCACGTCGCCGACCACGCGCGAGCTCTTCACGTACGCGTGGGTGGGCCGGTAGCCGTTCTCGTTCATGGAGAACAGGATCCGGCGGTGGACGGGCTTGAGTCCGTCGCGCGCGTCGGGCAGCGCGCGCGAGTGGATGACCGAGTAGGCGTACTCCAGATAGGAGTCCTCGATCTCGGTCTTGACGGAGTTGTCGTAGACGTTCGCGCCCGCCTGGTCGAACGCGGCCGGATCGACGCGGGTGATCGTGCCTTTGCGGCGTGCCATCGCTTGTTACCTATCCCTAGATGTCGATCGCGGCCTGGTCCACGCGGGCGGCCGACGAGATGAGCCAGTTGCGCCGGGGTTCCACCTTCTCGCCCATCAGCAGCTCGAGCGCGGACTCGGCCGCGTCGACGTCGTCGAGGGTGATGCGGCGCACGGAGCGCGTCGTGGGGTTCATCGTGGTGTCCCAGAGCTCGTCGGCGTTCATCTCGCCGAGGCCCTTGAACCGGGGAACGGGCTTCTTGACCGTCTTGCCCGACGTCTCCAGCTGCGCGACCTTCGTCAGCATCTCGCGCTCGGTGAAGGTGTAGTGCGTCTCCTCGTTGCGGCCCTTGGTGACCACCTTGTGCAGCGGCGGCATCGCGGCGTAGAGCCTGCCGTCCTCGATCACCGGCCGCATGTACCGCGCGAACAACGTGATCAGCAGCGTGCGGATGTGCGAGCCGTCGACGTCGGCGTCGGCCATCAGGATCACGCGGCCGTAGCGCATGGTCGAGAGGTCGAAGGTGCGCCCGGTGCCCGCGCCGAGCACCTGGACGATGGACGAGATCTCGGCGTTCTTGAGCGCGTCGCCGAGCCCGGCCTTCTGCACGTTGAGGATCTTGCCGCGCAGCGGGAGCAGCGCCTGGTACTCGGAGACACGGGCCTGCCGCGCGGAGCCGAGCGCGCTGTCGCCCTCCACGAGGAACAGCTCGCTGCGGGAGACGCCGGTGGTGCGGCAGTCGACGAGCTTCGGCGGCATCGCGGCACCCTCGAGCGCGGTCTTGCGCCTGGCCGCGTCCTTCTGCTGCTTCTGCGCGAGCCGCACGCGCGAGGCGTCGACGATCTTCTGCAGCACCGTCTTGGCCTCGGCCTTGGTCTTGCGGTTCTCGGCCCACGCCTTGATGTCACGTTCGACGATGCCCTGCAGGACCTTGGTGATGCCCGCCGTGGACAGTTCGTCCTTGGTCTGCGACGTGAACTGCGGCTCGGGGATGCGCACGTGGACCACGGCGGTCATGCCCTCGAGCACGTCGTCGAGCGTCGGCGGGTCCTCCTTGGCCTTGAGCAGCCCGCGCGTCTTGGCGATGGTCTCCTGGAACGACTTCACGAGCGCGCGGTCGAAGCCCTTGCGGTGGGTGCCGCCGTGGAGGTTGCGGATGGTGTTGGTAAAGCACTCGACGGTGCGCTCGTAGCCGGTTCCCCAGCGGAGCGCGATCTCCACCTCGGCATGACGTTCCACATTGGACTTCATCACGCCGTTCTCGTCGGCGGCGTTCTCCTTGTAAACGCCTTCACCGTTGATGACGAGCATGCCGCAGACGGCCTTGTCCCCGGCGGGAGCGAGGAACTCGACCATGTCGGTGAGCCCGCTCGGGTGGTGGAACGTCTCCTCGTTGATGGCACCGTCGGTGGCGGTGCGCAGCACGTAGGTGACGCCGGGCACGAGGAACGCCGTGTTGCGCAGCTTCGTGCGCACCGACTCGACGTCCAGGGCGGCGCCGGTCTCGAAGTAGCGCGCGTCGTACCAGTAGCGGATCGTGGTGCCGGTGGACTCGGCGCGCTTCATCTTGCGCACAAGCCGCAATCCGGACTGCGGGGTGAACTTGGCCTTCGGGCCCTGGCCGTCGAACGTGCCCGCGACGCCGCGCGCGAAGGACACCTCGTGCACCTTGCCCGCGTGCTTCACGGTGACGTCGAGGCGCAGCGAGAGCGCGTTGACGGCGGAGGCGCCGACACCGTGCAGGCCGCCCGAGGCCTTGTAGCCGGAGCCGCCGAACTTGCCGCCCGCGTGCAGGCGCGTGAGCACGAGCTCGACACCGGAGAGCCCGGACTTGGCGTGCACGCCGGTGGGGATGCCCCTGCCGTCGTCCTCCACCTCGACGGAGCCGTCCGGGTGCAGGGTGACCACGACCTTGCTCGCGTGCCCCGCGACGCCCTCGTCGGTGGAGTTGTCGACGATCTCCGAGAAGAGATGGTTGACGCCGCGGCTGTCGGTGGACCCGATGTACATGCCGGGCCGCTTCCGAACCGCTTCCAGCCCCTCAAGGTGGGTCAGGTCGTCGGCCCCGTAGAGGGTCTCAGCAGAAGCTGTCACAGGGTGCTCTCTCCCAGATCTCGAAGCGCCGGTGCGTGCCGGACGAAGTGCGGCGCGACCAGCGAACAACCGTAGTGCACGGTATCCGCCCTTCCCGACATTTCCGCACGTGCCTCGCCGACCACCGGTGTGCGCGGCGGTCCGAGGTGACCAGGTTCACGTGCGGTCGAAGTCGGCCCTGACGCCGAGCAACCGGACCTCACGTGCCAGTTCGAAGCGATTCAGCACGGTCAGTGCGGCGCGCTCGAGCTCCACGGCGTCGCTGGTCGGACGCTCCAGGGTAGCGCTTCGGGTTTGCGTGGTGAACGGCGCGAACCGCACCTTGACCGCCACGCGCACCGCGGGCCGTCCCTCGGCCACCACGTCGTCGGCGACCCGGTGGGCCAGTTCGCGCACCCGCTGCTCCATCTCGGCGCGGTCACTGAGGTTGCGCTGGAACGTGGTCTCCCTGCTGCGCGAGCGGTGGACATACGGCGTCGCGGTGACCTCGCGATCGCCGGCGCCGTGCGCGAGAACCCGGAAGTAGGGGCCCATCGTGGGCCCGAAGCGGGCGGCGAGCTCGGCGGGATCGGCCGCGGCGAGCCCACCGACCGTCGTGATGCCGAGCTCCGCGAGCTTCTTCACGGTCTTGCCGCCGACGCCCCACAGCGCGTCGGGCGGACGGTGGGCCATCACCTGGACCCAGTTCGCCGCGGTGAGCCGGTAGATCCCGGCCGGTTTGGCGAAGCCGGTGGCGATCTTGGCGCGCGCCTTGTTGTCGCCGATGCCGACCGAGCACGACAGCCCGGTCTCCTCCAGCACGGTCCGCCGGACCCCGGCGGCGAAGGCCTCGGGGTCGTCGGCGCTCACCCCGAGGAACGCCTCGTCCCAGCCCATCACCTCGACGACGACGGGCAGCTCGCGCAACGCGGTCATGACCCGCTCCGAGACCGCCTCGTAGGCGGGTGGGTCCGAGGGCAGGAACACCGCGTCGGGGCAGCGCTTGGCCGCCGTGCGCAGTGGCATGCCGGAGTGCACTCCGAACTCGCGGGCCTCGTAGGACGCCGTCGCCACGACGGCTCGTTTGCCCGGATCGCCCTCGCCGCCGACGATCACCGGTTTGCCGCGCAGCTCGGGGTGCCGCGCCACCTCGACCGCCGCGATGAACTGGTCGAGATCGACGTGCAGGATCCAGTCCGATGTAGACGCCGACACGGGACCAGTATGTGCTCCCTCGGCATGCGTGGCCAGGGTGAGCGGGCCTAGAGTTCGTCCGTGTCGGTTCGCGAGCTCGTGGTGCTGGGCACCGGAAGCCAGGCCCCGTCCCGCACGCGCAACCACAACGGCTACCTGTTGCGCTGGGACTCCGAGGGGCTGCTGTTCGACCCCGGCGAGGGCACCCAGCGGCAACTGCTGTTCGCGGGGGTGCCCGCGAGCGCGATCAGCCGGATCTGCCTGACGCACTTCCACGGCGATCACTGCCTCGGCGTGCCCGGCATCGTGCAGCGGCTCTCGCTCGACGCCGTCTCGAGGCCCGTGCGGGCGCACTATCCGGCTTCGGGCGCGCACTACTTCGCGAAGCTGCGCCACGCGAGCGTGTTCCACGAGGTGGCCGAGCTGATCGAGGAGCCCATCGAGGCCGAGGGCACGCTCGCGACCGGCCCGTTCGGCGAGCTCCGGGTCCGCAGGCTCGACCACCCGGTGGAGGCGTTCGGCTACCAGCTCGTGGAGCCCGACGACCGGAGCATGGTGCCCGGGCTGCTCGCGGCACACGGCATCAGCGGGCCGGACGTGGGCGAGTTGCGGCGGGCGGGCTCGCTGCGCGGTGTCTCGCTAGCCGAGGTGAGCGTGCCGAGGCCGGGGCAGCGGGTCGCGTTCGTCATGGACACCAGGCTCTGTGACGGCGTCTTCGCGCTCGCGCAGGACGCCGACCTGCTCGTGATCGAGTCGACGTTCCTGTCCGAGGACGAGGCGCTGGCCCACGAGCACGGCCACCTCACGGCGGCGCAGGCGGCCAGGGTGGCCGCCGAGTGCGGCGTCCGCACGCTGGTGCTGACGCACTTCTCCCAGCGATATCGGGACCCGGCGAGGTTTCACGCCGAGGCCGCCGAGGTATACGGCGGCGAAATCGTGGTGGCGGAGGACCTGATGCGCGTCCCTGTCCCCCGTCGCCGCACAACGGAATAGTCCCCGGCGGGCAGGTGTTGACTCCGTGGCCTGCCCGAACCGAGGCAGGAAATCCCCGTAAGAAAAGGAGGGCGGCACAGCCATGCTCGACATCGCGTGGTCGGAGCGTGCCGCCTGCCGTGACGAGGATCCAGAACTGTTCTTCCCGGTCACCGACATGGGACCGGGCGCACAGCAGACCGCGCGCGCGACAGCGATCTGCGCGAGCTGTCCGGTGCGGGCGCAGTGCCTGCAGTACGCACTGGACGGCGGTCTGGACTTCGGGATCTTCGGTGGCACGAGTGAGCGCGAGCGTCGCGATCTCGTGCGCCGGAACCGCGCGGCAGGTCAGCCACGCGCCGCATAACGGCCGGTGAGAGAGTTCACCGAGCCACGGGAACATCGGCCGCGGTGCCGGTGTTGAACAGGATGGTCGATGCGCACCGTGTCCCCCGGGCCGCATTACTAATTGCCGTCACGGAATACCGTTCGGCTGGAGCCGTGACGCGCCTTTCGCCGAGAGGCGACCGTGCGCATCGACCCCTAGCCCGGAACGGCCCCCACTCGCGCGGTGGGGGCCGTTTTCGTTCTCGCGGCGCGCTCGGTGGCGCCGGCCAGCAGGTGGCCGCGCGCTGGCGGAACCATTCGTTCCACGGCGCGCCGGTCGTCCGGGGCCGGGCCGAGCGCTGGGGCGCCGGGAGAACCCTTGTCCCGTCACCACGTCGCGATGGACTCTCCGTGACTGGTCTCACCAGTGGGCGGTGCACCAGTAGGAGCGCCGGGGACCCCACCGGT
The DNA here is from genome assembly GCF_016595675.1 of Prauserella cavernicola. Classification (GTDB taxonomy): domain Bacteria; phylum Actinomycetota; class Actinomycetes; order Mycobacteriales; family Pseudonocardiaceae; genus Prauserella_A; species Prauserella_A cavernicola. The sequence continues at coordinate 355,913 of NZ_JAENJH010000005.1, forward strand.
TACAGTGATGCATCGAGTCGATCACGCCGGTGACACGCCGGAGATCACTCACCTGCCTTTCGCTCGATCGCAGAGTCGTTTAGGCTGACGGAAATTTCGCGCTAAATCGATAAATCGCCCTGTTTCGCGGGGCCTGGTCGTTATTGCTGCACCGCCACGGTTTCGCGGCAGTCACCTCGCCCGCTGCGTTGCTGAGGGCTCGCACGCCGACTGGAGGCCGCGTGACACACGACGAGCAGGGACAGGGCGCATTCAACGCCGCGACCGGCAGGAGCCTGGAAAGCGACAACGGCAAGCCGCGTTACCTCGCCTACCAGCGCGAACTGATCCGACCGCACTGCGGCCGGTCACTGCTCGAGGTCGGTGCGGGCATCGGTGAGTTCGCGGACGGCTTCACAGGTCTCGACCGCTACGTCGTGACGGATGTGGACCCCGAGGCGGTCCAGGGCATGAAGCAGCGCTTCGCCGACCGCCCCGAGGTCGAGGTCCAGCAGTTCGACATCGACGGTGCCGCCGTGCTGGAGCAGCCGGTGGAGACGCTGGTCGCGATCAACGTGCTGGAGCACATCGAGGACGACGTGGATGCGTTGCGGTGCCTGGCGAAGTCGGTCACCGACGGTGGCGACATCGTCCTGTTCGTACCCGGCTACCAGCAGCTGTACGGCGAGTTCGACCGCAAGGTCGGCCACTTCCGCCGGTACACGCCCACGACCGTCACCGCCGCCGCCGAGCAGGCCGGGCTCACGGTCGAGGTGGCCCGGCCCGTGAACTTCCTCGGTGCGTTCGCCTGGTGGGCCGCGGTGCGCAAGGGCGGAGCGGGCGCGCCGAACCCCAAGCTCGTGGCCGCCTACGACCGCTTCGTGGTGCCGGTGACCAAGGCACTCGAGTCCAAGGTCAAGGTGCCGTTCGGCCAGTCGATCCTCTGCGTGGCCAGGAAGAACTAGCTCTCGACCACGACCCGCCGCCGCCTCTCCGCCCGGCTCGGCCGGCGCCGGAGGGGTGCGCGGGCACGGTCCCGCTCTCGCCCCGATCGATCATCCACAGTAGACATCCTGGGGACGCCGCGATCTCTCGCTCGCCGGTGAGACCGTTGCCGGTTGCCCCGATACAGCGCCCTCCCGTGGAGAATGCGCTGAAGTTTTCGAACACCCTGGCGTCGCGACGCGGCTCGGTCTAGAAAGTGGATGTGGGAGGGAGCTGGACATGGAGATCGTGGCTGTCGACACGCCGACTCTGGGCGACCGCAGTTACCTGGTGCACGACGGCGAGGTCGCCTTCGCCGTCGACCCGCAGCGCGACATCGACCGGATGCTCGCACTACTCGAGGACCGGGGTGTGCGCCTGACCCACGTCTTCGAGACCCACATCCACAACGACTACGTGACCGGCGGCTTCGCGCTGGCCAGGCTCACGGGGGCCGCCTACCACGTGAACGCGGCCGACCCGGTGTCCTTCGAGCGGGAGCCGATCGACGACGGTGACGTCGTGGAGGTGAGCCAGGCGCTGCGCGTGCGCGCGCTGGCCACCCCCGGCCACACGTTCACCCACCTGGCCTACGTCCTGGACTCCCCCGGCGAGGTGCCCGCGGTGTTCACGGGCGGCTCGCTGCTGTTCGGCTCCACCGGACGCCCCGACCTGCTCGGCCCCGCCCACACCGGTGAGCTCGTGCACGCGCAGTACTCCTCCGCGCGCCGGCTGGCCACGGAGCTGCCCGACGAGACCCGGGTCTTTCCCACCCACGGCTTCGGCAGCTTCTGCTCGGCGACGCCGACCTCGGGTGAGGAGTCCACGATCGGCAGGGAGAAGCGGATCAACCCGGCACTGACCGAGGACCAGGAATCCTATGTGACCAGCCTGGTCGCCGGCCTCGACGTCTACCCCGCCTACTACGCGCACATGGGAGCGGCCAACATCGCGGGCCCCGGCGCTCCCGACCTGAGCCCGCCGGAGCAGGCCGAGCCGGCTGAGCTGCGCAAGCGGATCGACGCGGGCGAGTGGGTGGTGGACCTGCGCCACCGCACCGCGTTCGCGGCCGGTCACGTCGCCGGGACGCTGAACTTCGGCATCGACGGCGGCTTCGCGACCTACCTCGGCTGGCTGCTGCCGTGGGGCAGCCCGCTGACGCTGCTGGGCGACTCCCCCGAGCAGGTGGCGGAGGCGCAGCGCGAGCTGGTGCGGATCGGCATCGACCGGCTGGCCGCGGCCGCCGCGGGCGACGTGCGCGACTGGGCGCCGGAGCTGCGCTCCTTCCCCACCGCGTCGTTCGCCGACCTCGCGCAGGTGCGCCACCACCGCCCTGTGGTCGTGCTGGACGTGCGTCGCGGGTCGGAGTGGGCCGAGGGCCACCTCCACCACGCCGTGCACATCCCGCTGCACGAACTGCTCGAGCGCATGGCCGAGGTGCCCGACGGCGAGGTGTGGGTGCACTGCAAGTCCGGCTATCGCGCGGCGATCGCCGCGTCGCTGCTGGACGCCGCGGGGCGCAGGGTCGTGTCGGTCAACGACGACTACGACGCCCACGTGGCGGCCTGAGCGCACTCGCAGCTCAGGTCGATTGCTCCGCGGTGCGCCGCTCGATGAACGAGTCGGGCGCCGACTCGGGCACCTCGGTGCGCAGGTCGGAGTCCCGCAGCACCTCGCGCGCCTGCGCCTCCGGGTCGGCACTGCCCGCCGCTTCCTCCTCGGGCAGCAGCTCGGCACGGGTGTCGGCCCTGTGCTCGACGTCGTTGCGCTCGTCGAAGACCTCGGGCCGGTCCAGGTCATGCTCCCGGCGGACCGCGCGCTCGTCCTGCGCGGAGAGCTCCGTCTCGCCGAGGTCCAGTGGTTCGTGATCGCGAGCCATTCTCGCGGCTACCCCAGCGCGCGAGCGGCTAACCGGCGCCGCTGGGCTCCGACCTTTGCCACCACGTTCCCACCCCGGGTAGCATCGAAGTATGAAGATGAGTGTGAGCCTGCCCTCCGAGGACGTGGAGTTCCTCGACGACTACGCGCGCGAGCACGCCATCGGCTCCCGGTCGGCCGCACTGCACCGGGCCGTCGACCTGCTCCGCGCGGCCCAGCTCGGCGACGCCTACGCCGACGCGTGGGACGAATGGGAGCAGACCGGCGAGGCCTCGGTCTGGGAACCCGCCACCGCCGACGGCCTGTCGCGTTGATGCGCAGGGGAGACATCTACCTCGCCGACCTCGACCCTGCGCGCGGCGCGGAGACCAACAAACGCAGGCCCGTGGTGATCGTGAGCAACGACGGGGCCAACGCCACCGCCGAGCGGCTGCGCCGCGGGGTCGTCACCGTCGTGCCGGTCACGTCCAACACGGCGCGCGTGTACCCGTTCCAGTTGCTGCTGCCCGAGGGCGAAGCCGGACTCGACCACGACTCCAAGGCACAGGCCGAACAGGTGCGCTCCATCGCCGTGCAGCGGCTCGGCGCGAAGCTCGGCCGCCTCAACCCGAGGCTGGTGCAGGCGCTCGACGACGCCTTGCGCCTGCACCTCGGCCTCTGAGTACCCCTGACCGCGAGGGTCAGTGGAGGAACTTCAACCCGGCGACACCGGCGACGATCAGCACGAGACACGTGATCCGGGCCGTGGAGACGGGATCACCCATCGCCACCATGCCGTAGATGGCCGTGCCGATCGCACCGATGCCGACCCACACCGCGTAGCCCGTGCCGACGGGCACCGTGCGCAGCGCGTAGCCGAGACCGGCCATGCTGATGACGAGAGCAACGAGAAACACGATGCTGGGCACGAGCTTGGACAGCCCGCGCGACGCGCTGAGCGCCGCCGCCCACACGGTTTCGAACAAGCCGGACACAATGAGCGCGACCCACGCCATGACGATCCTTTCGCAGTAATGCGTTGACAGCTACATCACTGCGTCGTCTTGGCATGACCGGGTACGACGCGCTCGTCCGGGACCGTGAACCACACGGCCGAGATCCACGCTAGCACGCACTACGCGCGCTACAACCGGAAAGCGGCGCAGGACACCGCCACGTAGGAACGCTGCGGAGCGCGCCACGCCACCTCGGCCCAGCGGTTGTCGGTCACCTGCGCGCCGTTCGCGCCGACACAGCTGTAGACGCCGCCCTCGACGTAGGGGCCACAGGGCTGGTCCTTCGACGCGTGCGCGCACGTCGTGTAGTTGGCGCAGGTGAGCGTGATCAGGGCCGTCGAGGAGACGTCGGGGCCGGATCTGACGTTGAGCTTGCAGGCGTTCTGCCCGGACGCGTGCACGAGCGCCGGAGCGGGATCCGGTTCCGCCGCGCTGGCCGAGGGGCCTGCCACCAGCAGACCGGCCAGCGCCGCGCAGACGACGAAAACGGGAGCACGAAAGGAAAAACGCACGAAAGGCCTCCACAGCCGAACGATCAAGGACCTCACAGAGGGTATCGAAATCAAGACCCTCTGCGATCACACGATCAGGGGAGAGATCAGGGGGCCGGTACGCGGAATTGGACTACACCGCCGCCCCGTGAGGACGCGCACTGAAAAACCCCTGTCGCGTCGTACTTTTCCACGCGCTCACCCGAGGACAAGACTGTCGGTTATGGACTTCGACATCACCCGGCATGGCAACGGCGAACCAGTCGTGTTCGTGCACGGCGGCGGTGCGGCCGACGAGTTCCTGCCCCTGCTGCACGAACCGGCGCTCGAGCGGTTCCGGCTGATCTCCTACCGCCGCAGGGGATACGGCTACGCCGGCTACACCGGTCCGGTCTCCGTGGAGCAGCACGCCGCCGACTGCGCCGCGGTGCTCACCAAGGCGGGTGTGGACCGCGCACACGTGGTGGGCAAGTCCTTCGGAGCCCTCGTCGCGCTGCAGCTGGCCGCCGACGAGCCGAACCTCGTGCACAGCCTCACCCTGCTCGAGCCGACGCTGGCCGCGGTGCCGAGCGGGCCGCAGCTGCTGCGCGGGCTGGCTCCCGTCGCGCAGCTGTACCGCGACGGAGATCCCGGCGGCGCCGTGCACGCCTACCTCACCGCCGTGTGGGGCGTCGACTGGCGCGCCGAGTTCCACCGCGCCGTGCCGGGCGGGCCGAAACAGGCCGAGCGCGACGCGGCCGGCCTGTTCGAGTCCGACCTGCCGCAGCTGGCGTCGTGGGCGCTGCCGGCGGAGCTGTCGCAGCCGGTGCTGCACGTGCTCGGCACGCAGAGCAGCCCCGTCTTCGCCGAGGGCAGGGACCTGCTCGCCGCACGGCTGCCGCAGCTGGAGGTCGCCGTGCTGCCGGGACTCAACCACCTGCTGCAGCTCCGCGATCCCGCCCGCGTCGCGGCGGTCGTGGCGGGGTTCCTGCACCACCATCCGATGGAGGTCGCCGCGCGCTGAGGGCCACCCCGGCCGGGGTGGCCCTCAGGTACCTCGCGCGGAGCTACACGACCTCGGTCTCCGAGAACGCCTCGCGCAGCCGAACCTCCTGCTCGCTGGACAGGTTCGTCGAGATCAGCGTGGCGCCGCTGCCCTTGAACTCCTCCAGCACCTTGTCCACCACCGCCTGCGACGACATCAGGAACAGCGCCGAGGTGCCCGGCGTGACGTTCTCGCGCACCTCTCGGATGAAGTCGTCGTCGATGCCGACATCGGTCATCGCGCCGGTCGCCGCGCCCACGGCCGCGCCGACGGCCAGTCCGAGCAGCGGCACGAAGAAGAGCAGCCCGAACAGCAGGCCCCAGAAGCTTCCGCCGAGCGCCCCCATCCCGGCGAGGTGGTGGAGCTGTTTCGTCTTCGGCTTCTTCTGACCCTCTGGCCAGTAGACGTAGGCCGCGTCGTTGATCTGGATCAGCTGCTCCTTCTGCAGCCGCTCCAGTTTCGCCAGCGCGTCGGCGGCCCCGTCGGCCGAGTCGAACTTCCACACCGTGAAGGTGCCCATTTCCCTGCCTCCTCGAAGTCCATCGGCCCGTCGCGTACCGGGCCCGCCACAGCACTGTCCTGGCCCGCGAGACAGGAGGGCATCACCCGGCGCGGGCGACGTTCATCCTTCACGGATGAGGTGTGGCCGGGCGCCGGCGTGACGATGAGAGTGCAAGCCGGCCGCCTCAGCAGAAGGAGAAGGCCATGGCCGAATATTCGCACTCCGCACGGGACGCCACCCGCGACAGCTACACCACCGGCTGGAGCGGCTGGACCGGCTGGGTCATCTTCGCCGGAGTCATGCTGGTCCTGGTCGGATTCTTCCAGGCGATCGAGGGTCTCGTGGCGCTCTTCGACGACGGGTACTACCTGGTCGGTTCCAACGGCCTCGTCGTGGACGTCAACTACAACACCTGGGGCTGGGTGCACCTCGGCGTCGGCGTGGTGGCCGTGCTCACCGGGCTCGGGCTGATGACGGGCAACCGCCTGGCCCGTGTCGTCGGTGTGGTGCTCGCCGTGGGCAGCGCGGTGCTGAACCTCGCCTTCATCGCGGCCTACCCGGTCTGGTCGACCGTGGTCATCGCCATCGACGTCGTGGTGATCTACGCGATCGTCGTGCACGGCAGGGAGCTGGAACGCGACAAGGTCGGAGTCTGAAGCCCCCAGAGGTTGCCCGACACACTGCGGTGAAGGGCACCTTTACTGCGTTGAACGCAGTAAAGGTGCCCTTCACCGCGGTTGGCGCGTCAGCCGGGTACGGGGCGCGCCGAGACCACCATGACGCCCAGTGCTTGTAGCTGGGCGAGGATTCCGTGCAGCTGCGCGTCGTCCACGACGTCGCCGTCGATGATCGTCTGCGGCGGTTCCTCCGAGATCCGCATCCCCGGAAAGGCGCTCCTGCCCTCCTCGGAGAGCCTGCCCTCGACCCGGAACTCGTACCGCGTCCCCGCCATCGCTCCACCGTCGCTCCGCCGCACCGGCGAGCCATCGCCCGGCGGGGGTGAGCCCGCCGGCGCACCCGGATCACCCCGGGCGGGTGACGACCCGTGCGGTGCCGCGATGTTTGCGTGTCGGTGCCGCCCGGTGCGAGGTGGAGGGCCGGAGCGGCGTTGCGGGGAGGGGGTGCCGGGTGCGGCGCAGCGATCGGGCGCCGCACCCGGTACGCGTGCCAGGCCGAAGCCACGGAGCAGCCGATGAAGCAACGTCGGCCGGAGGCGGTCGCTCGAATCCGCCGGATCGCGCTGGGACTGGCGCGGTCGATCGTGGCGGTGGCGCTGCTCATGACCGCGTACTACCTCGCTCCGCTCGACACGACGCCGGACGTGGGCACGTGGATCGGCTTCGTCGCTGCACTCGGCGCGGTCGCGCTGATGTTCGCCGTCCAGGTTCGGGCCATCCTGGACTCCGACATGCCGCGACTCCGCGGGGTCGAGACCATGCTGGTGGGGCTCGTCCTGCTGCTGTTGCTGTTCGCGGCCGCCTACACGGTGATGTCCAACGCCGATTCCGCGAACTTCGACGAGCCGCTGACGCGCAGCGATTCCCTGTACTTCACGGTGACGGTGTTCGCGACGGTCGGCTTCGGCGACATCGTGCCCGTCAGCGAAACCGCCAGGCTGATCACGACCGGCCAGATGGTGGTGGGCCTGATCGCGCTGGGCCTGGTGGCGAAGATCGTGCTGAGCGCCGTGCAGCTCGCCGTGCAGCGCCGGGCGCACACCGACAAGAACGGGCACGACAACGACGACACCGACGGGCACGGTGAGGACGGCGAACCCATCTCGGGTGGGTGAGGGCGGCGCGTGCGCGGCCGCGTCACCATCCGGGCATGACCCAGCAGCTCGAGGTACGCGCCGCGGACGAGTTGCGGCTGCTGCGGGAGGCCTCGTTCACGATGGGCTCGGCCGAGCGGTTTCCCGGCGAGCAGCACGATCCGCCGAGGATCAAGCGGGTGCCGTCGTTCCGGATCTCGCCGAGAGCGGTGTGCAACGACGAGTTCGCCGTGTTCGTGGCCGAGACCGGATACCTCACGACCGCGGAGCGCGACGGCTGGTCGTTCGTCTTCGAGAGCATGCTGCCGCCGGGCCATCCGCCGACCGAGCCCTATCCCGGCGCGCCGTGGTGGCGGCGGGTGCCGGGCGCCACCTGGCACCGTCCCGAGGGGCCAGGCTCCACGCTGGCCACCAGGGGCATCCATCCCGTGGTGCACGTGTCCTGGCTCGACGCCCGCGCCTACTGCCGGTGGGCCGGGGGCAGGCTGCCCAGCGAGGTGGAGTGGGAGTACGCGGCGCGGGGCGGCCTGCACGGCGCGCGCTACCCGTGGGGCGACGAGCTCACGCCCGGCGGCGAACACCGCATGAACGTCTTCCAGGGCCGGTTTCCGCGGCACGACACCGGGGCCGACGGCTTCGTCGGCACCGCGCCGGTCACCGCCTTTCCCGCCAACGGCCACGGGCTGCACAACATGGCGGGCAACGTGTGGGAGTGGTGCGTGAACCGGTTCGGCGCGACACGGCCGGGCAAACGGGCACTACGGGGCGGTTCCTACCTGTGCCACCCGTCCTACTGCCGCGGATACCGGTGCGCGGCGCGCAGCGCGTGCACGCCGGCCACGAGCGCGGGCAACATCGGATTCCGGCTGGCCGCCGACGTCGCGCGCCTCAGGTGAGGCCGCGCTCGCGGGCCGCCACCACGGCGGCGCGCCGGTTGTTGACGCCGAGCTTGCCGTAGATCGCGCGGACGTGGGTCTTCACGGTGTTCACCGAGACCGAGAGCCCGCTGGCGACCTCGGACAGCGACTGGTGCGTACCGAGTCGCGCGAGCACGACGTGCTCCCGTCCGGTGAGCAGTCCCTCGGCGTGCGCGCTCTCGAGTTCGGCGAGCGCGCGGTGCACGCGTTCGGCGAACGGCTCCGCGTGGGCGAAGCCGCCCAGCTGGTCGGCGAGCAGCTGGCGCACCGAGGCGTCGGCCAACGCGAACGGCCGGATCAGTGCCTGCCGTTCCGCGAGCGTGAGCGCGTCGCCGAGGCAGCGCCGCGCCCGAGTGCGCTCGCCCGCGCGCAGCGCGAGCTCGGTCTCCAGCACCAGCGCCTCGACCGCGGTGAGCCCGCTCAGCACCGAGGGCGCCGTCGCCGCCTCGCGCGCCGCGCGCCTGGCCGCGTCGGGCTCACCGCGCGCGGCGTGCGCCCACGCCGCCAGCAGCGCGCACTCCCCTGGCGCCGCGGTGCGCGACCGCAGCCACGTGCCGACGTCGGGCGGCTCGTGGCCGAGCGTCATGGCGGCGCGGTACTCCAGCAGCGTCGTCAGCGCGGCGGCCTGCGGCGGCAGCGTCACGTCGCCGAGCTCGCCTCGCGCGCCGCGCAGCCCCCGCAGTCCCTCGGTGTGGTGGCCCTCGTCGGACAGGGCCGCGCCCCGCAGTGCTCCGGTGAGGTGCCGCAGCCTCGCCTGTGGCACCTCGCCCACTGCGGCGGCGGCCACGCCCGCGTGCCCCAACGCCGCGGCGGGCTCCGCCGCGAGCAGCGCCGCGAAGCCGAGCATCAGGTGCGCTGGCGCGAGCAGCGGCGTGCCGCGCCAGTCGTGCTCGGCGGCGATCGCGACCGCTTCGGCGCACCACTGCCGCATCGCCGGGTAGTCGCCGTCCAGCGCCGCGGCCGCGCCGAGCGCGGTGAGGCAGTGCGTGGCGAGGTAGCTCAGGCCGCGTTCGCGCGACGCCCGCAGCGCGGCCGACAGTTCCCGGCGCGCGGCGATGGTCTCGCCCTCGAACAGCAGGCCGCCGCCCTTCACGAGCCCGGCCCACGGCAGCGCGGAGGAGACGGGTAGCTCCTCCTGGTCCACCGGGCCAGGAGGACGGCCGCAGACGAGCGCGTGGGTGGCGAGCACGAGGCGCCACAACGCGCCCAGCTCGGCACCGGCGTCGGCCGGCCACGCCGCCTCGCTGTCGGCCAGCGCCGACTCGGCCGCGTCCAGCTCCCCCGCCTCCACGTGCGCGAGCGCGGCGACGAGGCTGAGCCACGCGTCGCCTCGCACCCGCGGGGCCCCGGCGGCGGCGAGCCCGTCGAACACCGCCGCCAGGTCCCCCCGCAACAACAGCTCCACCGCCTGCACGCGGAGCATGTCCGCCACGATCTCGCCGTCCTCGGTGCGGCCGGCGTGCTCGAGTGCCTCGTGCGGGCTCGCGTGCGAGGCGTACCAGAGCGCGGCGGTGGTGTGCAGCGCCACGACCTCCTCCGGCGCCTGCCGCCGCAGCCCCGCCCGCAGGTGTTCCCGCAGCAGCGGGTGGACCCGGTACCACGGCTGGGGCGAGGGCGCGGCCGTCACGAGCGCGTCGTTGTCTGCGAGCTCGTCGAGCAGCATTCCCGCGTCACTGCGCCGCGACAGCGCGCCGGCCAGCGGTGGCGTCACCGTGTCGCAGACGCTGATGGCGCGCAGGAAGTCCCGCACGTCGGCGGCGAGCCCGTCGAGCACCTCGCCGCCGAGGTAGTCGGCGACGGCCCTGTCCTCGACGACGAACCCGGCGAGAAAGGCCTCCCGGTCGGGCGCGGCCGGCAGCGACCTGGCCGCGAGCCGCAGGCCGGCGACCCAGCCATCGGTCTGCTCGACGAGCCCGGCGAGCTGCTCGTCGTCGAGCACGACACCGGCCGCGCGCAACAGCGCATCCGCCTCGTCTGCGCCGAAGCGCAGCTCGGCCGCGGTGAGGTCGGTGAGGCGGCCCTGCACCCGCAGCCGTGCGAGCGGCAGTGGCGGGTCCCTGCGCCCGGCGAGCACGAGCGACAACGTCGCCGGCTGATGCCGGACGAGCGTGGCCAGCCCGTGCAGGGTGGCGACCCCGGTGAGCTCGTGGACGTCGTCGAGGACGAGGCACACCTCGCGGGGCAGCGCGTCGAGCGCGTCGACCACGTCGGCGACGAAGCTCGCCGCGTCGTCACCACGTCGGGGGCGCAGCGTTCGCAACGCGCTGTCCGGCGGCACGGCGGCACACTGCGACAGCGCGCTCAGCACGGCGGAGAAGAACCGGTCGGGATCGTTGTCGTCGTCATCGAGCGAGACCCAGGCCGTGCGCGACTGGTCGCCCGCCCGCGCCCAGTCGGCGAGCAGCAGCGTCTTGCCGTACCCGGCGGGCGCGCACACCGTCGTCACCGGGGTGCGGCCGATTCGCTCGCGCAGCGCGATCCGCTGAACGAAGTCGCGCGGCAACGCGGGGACGTCGAACTTGGCCCGGGACAACCACCAAGGCCTCGGTGCTCCGTCGTGGCTGTTCGGCTCCACGCACAAAAGCCTAGGCAGGGGACGGGAAAACTCCAGTGGCGTCGGTCCCTAGCGCGTAGGGCCGAACGCCTCACCGGGTCGCTGGCCACGTGCTAACCGCCGTTCGGGTCAACCATCCACAATGGATCCCCAGCGACCTCCAGCAGTCCGCGCTCCACGGCGACGGCGACCGCGTCGCGACGCCTGCGCACCCCGAGCTTGGTGTAGATGGCCCGCACGTGGGTCTTGACAGTGTTGGGCGAGACCGTGAGGTCCTCGGCGATCTCGTCGAACGACCGCAGCGTCGGCAACAGCCGCAGCACACTGCGCTCGCGCTCCGTGAGCGGAGCCGACACCGGCGCGGTGCGCAGCGCCCTGCGGGTGGCGAGCACGTGCTCCGCGAACCCCTGCGCGGCACCGAGCCTGCCCAGCAGGCGGGTCAGCAGCTCCACCACGTCGGGCCCCGCCGACACGAGCGGGAACCCCACGCCGAGCGACTCGGCCAGCGCGAGCGCGCGCTCCAGCGCCTTGCGCGCGCGAACCGGTTCGCCCGCGTGCAGCGCGATCCCGGCCTCGACGACCCTGGCCTCGACACCCGACCACGGCAGCGCCAGCGCCACCCGCTCCTCCACCAGCGGACGCAGCAGCTGTGTGGCCGCGTCGTGCCTGCCGAGCGCGAGCTGGGCCCTGGCGCGCAGCAGTGCGAGCTCCCCGTGCCCGGCGAGTGGTTCCTGGCACCACAGCACCACGTCGCGCGCGGCCTCGGTCCAGCCGAGCAACAGCGCGGCGCGCTGCTCCAGCACCGCGCACAACGCGACCCGCTCGGCCGGCAGCGCCCCGGCTGGCGCCGCGAGCCGGGCCGCGCCCATCCTGCGCAGACCGCCCGCGCGCTCGCCGAGTTCGAACTCACCCGCGCCCAGCAGCGTCTCCGCGAGCCCACACGGACTCGTCTCCCCCGCGACGGAGCGGGTCGCCACCAGCTGTTCGGCCCTGCCCGCGTGGTGCACGCAGTCGCGGGGATCGGCGCGCAGCAGGGCGCCGTAGGCGAGCAGCACACAGGCCGTCACGCCCGGCACGGTCTCCTCCCACCGGCGCGCGACGGTGCGGCCGTCGGCCTCCGCGGCGAAGCGGTCCATCGCGCGGTAGTCGCCGCCCGTGGCCGCGATCGCGGCGAGTTGGGTGAGGCACTGCGTCACCACGTAGTCCTGGCCCGCCTCCCGCGCCTGCTCGAGCGCGGTTCGCACATGCGCCCGCGCCTCGTCCGTGCGGCCTCGCGCGAGCAGCACGGCTCCCTGGTGCGACGACGCGAACGCGGCGAGTTCTGGCTCCCTGCCGGGATCGAGGTGGTCGTCCGCGCGCGCGAGGGCCTCGGCGTCACCGGAGAGCTGCGCCCGCCGCGAGCGCACGAGCGCGCGCAACGGCTCCAGCCCGGGGTCGCGGTCCGGCTCGGTGTCATAGCTCCGCGCCGCGGCGAGGTCGCCCTTTTCCAGCTCCAGCAAGGCGGAGACCAGTGAGGCAGGGCCGCGCCGGACGACCGTGCGCTCACCGAGCGCGGCCAGTGCCCTGCGCAGCGCCTCGTGCTCGCCCGCCAGTGCGAGGCCGACCGCATCCCGGCGCAGCAGCGCCAGAATCCTCGCCTCGCCGTGTGCCCTGGTGGCGTGGGCCAGCGCGAGCACGGGGGCGCCGTTGCCCTCGAACCAGTCCGCCGCGATGCCGTGCAGCTCCTGCGCCAGCGCCGGGCTCCGCCTGCGCAGATCGCCCAGCAGGTGCGTGCGCACGAGTGTGTGCAGCCGGTACCAGCGCCGATCGGAGCCGACCCGGACCGCGAGTGCGAGCTGACGATCGAGGTGCTCGAGCAGCGCACCAGCGTCGGACCGGCCGGACAACGCGCCGGCCAGCCCCACCGTCACGCGGTCGCAGACGCTGATGGTGCGCAGGAACTCGCGCAGGTCACCCGGCAGGTGCGACAGCACCTCGTCCACGAGGTACTCGGCCATCGCGCGGTCGTTCTCCGCGAACCCGGCGAGGAACCGGTCAGGGTCCTCGGCCCGGCTCAACGACGTCGCCGCCAGCCGCAGGCCCGCCGCCCAGCCCTCGGTCTGCTCGACGAGCCGCCGCCGCTGCGCGGCGCTCAGGTCGACGTCGGCCGACTCCAGCAGCGCGCGGGCCTCGTCGAGTGAGAACCGCAGCTCGTGCGCCCTGATCTCGGTGAGCTGGTCCTGCAGGCGCAGCCGCGCCAGCGGCAATGGCGGGTCGTACCGGCTCGCGAGCACCAGCCGCAGGCCGGCCGGAGGGTGTCGCAACAACGTGGCCAGCCCGCGCAACGGCTGCGGATCGGTCACCTCGTGCACGTCGTCGAGCACCAGCCACACCGGCACCGGCAGCTCGTCGAGCGCGTTCAGCACCTCGGCGAGGAACCCGGGATCGGCGCTCGGGCGCAACGGCGCCGACAGCGACCGCAACGAGCTGTCGGCGGGCACCGCGGGGCAGCGGGCGAGCGACTCCAGCACCGCGGTCCAGAACCTGCGGTCCTCGTTGTCGTCGGCGTCGAGCGAGACCCACGCCGTCACACCGACTCCGGTGCGGCGCGCCCAATCCGCGAGCAGGTAGGTCTTGCCGGAGCCCGCGGGCGCGCAGACGAGCGTGGCCACGGTGTCGCCCGCGTGGCTCAGCAGCATCAGCAACCGGGGCCGGGAGACCAGCAGCGGCGGTGCCTCCGGCACGGTCAGCTTGACCCGCGGCACCCGTCGCCGACCGTCGCCCAGCTGCGCGTCCGGCATCCGCACCTCCAGGTGGAAAGCCCGCCCAGCCCATCTACTGTCGCACCCCGCGGGCCCGTTCGCCAGAGCCGTTTTCCCTGCTGAGAAACGCAAAGTGACTCGATCTCACCCGGGGCGGGCGAAGTGCGGCCCGCCGGTGCGGGCACACCGTGGCGGCAGGTGGGCAGCCCTGCCCGCACCAAGCCTGGAGTGGATCATGCGCCTGCACTCACGTTCGGGGGCGAGTACCGCGACGGAGGTCCCGCCGACGCGGAAGGCACCCGAGGAGACCGGTTCGCGCAGCGTGTGGACGAACTGGATCGCCTTCGCCGCGGTGCTGATGGTCGTGACCGGAGCCTTCAACGTCATCAGCGGTCTGGTCGCCCTGCTGAACGACGACTACTACCGGCTGGGGTCGCAGGGGTTGCTGGTGTTCAACCTGACGGCGTGGGGCTGGATCAACCTCATCCTCGGCGGACTGGTGCTGCTCACCGGCCTGGCACTGTTCAGCGGAGCCGAGTGGGCCGGCATCTCGGCGGTGTTCCTGCTGGCGCTCAACGCGCTCGCGATGCTCGCGTTCCTGCCGGCGCAGCCGGTGTGGGGAGTGATCATCATCGTCCTCGACGTCGTGATCATCTACGCCCTGGTGGCCCACGGCGACGACGCGCGCGAGCGCCAGTGGTGGTGAGAGCGAGGCACCGGTACGAGTTCCGGGTGAGCGGGCGCCTCTCCGACCGCGTCGAGGAGGTGCTGCGGGAACTCGGCGGCACCGAACCGGACGACGTGCGGGTGGAGCCGACCCCGCCGGAGACGGTGATCTACGGCCGCGCCGGAGACGCGACCGAACTCACCGAGCTCCTGGAGCTGCTGCAGAACCTGGGCCTGCACATCGTGTCGGTCCAGCGCGTCCCCGGACCACGGCCCGGCGAAGCGCCGCGGTGAGCCCGGATTCGCGGTTAGTGTTGGGCTCATGGCTGAACGCGACGTCGCCCAGGAGTTCCGGAGTGCTGTCGAGGCAGGCGACCTCGATGCCGCGCTTGCGCTGTTCGACCCGGAAATCCGGTTCTTCAGCCCGGTGAAGTGGCGGCCGTTCGAGGGCATCGACGCCGTGTCGGCGCTGTTTCGCGTGCTGCTGCGCACCTTCGAGAACTTCCGCTACACCGGGCAGTTCGCCGGTCGCGCCCAGGAAGGCGACGGCGGAGCCGAGACCGAGAGCCACATCCTGCAGTTCCGCTGCGCCGTCGGCGGCAAGCAGGTGGAGGGCATGGACCTGCTGCAGCTGGGCGAGAACGGGCTGGTGTCCACGTTCACCGTGCTGCTCCGGCCCGCCTCGGCCCAGCAGGCCGTGAGCGAGGCCGTGTACCGCGGCCTGCTCGCCGACGGCGTCCTGCCCGCCGAGGGACGCCGGACGGTGCCGAAGACCGACTTCGACTCCGCCTACACCGAGGAGTGGGCGCCCTGGATCATCGGCGAACCGCAGCCCGCCGTGGTGCGGCTGGAGCGCGACGGCTGGATCACCGGCGCCGTGCTGGACCCCGGCTGCGGCACCGGCGAGCACACGATCCACCTCGCCCGGCTCGGCTACGACGTGCGCGGCATCGACTTCTCACAGCCCGCCGTCGACCGGGCGCGCGCCAACGCGAAGGCGCACGGCGTGCGGGCCCGGATCGACGTGGCCGACGCGCTGCACCTGGGCACCGAGCCGCGCTACGACACCGTGGTGGACAGCGCGCTGTTCCACGTGTTCGGCGACGCCGACCGCGCCGCCTACGTCGCCAGCCTGCACGCCGCGTGCGTGCCGGGCGCCCGGGTGCACGTGCTCGCGCTGTCCGACACCGAGCCCGGCCTCGGCCCGCGCATCTCGGACTCGGTGCTGCGCGACGCGTTCGGCGAGGGCTGGGAGCTCGAGGCCCTCGAACCCGCGCGGTACCGCGTGACGCTGCGCGACGAGGACGCCGACCGCCTCGGCCTGCCGCCCGGCAAGACCGCCGACATGGCCGCCTGGCTCGCCAGGGCGCGCCGGGTGTGAACCCGGATGTGAGGGGAAGTGCTCGCCGCGGATCCGCGAGGCCGACGTACGTGGCGCGATGACCGCGCTCGCGGCCGCGGGCAAGGTTTCACACGTGGTTCACGCTGGAACACCGCACATTCACTGATCAAAACGTCCCTTGTGGACAGTTGGCGATGTACGGGTGGTCTTTGCGAAAATCTTCCCACACGCCCGGACGCGGGGTGTAGGAAAGCGAGATGGCCACCATCGACCCGTACTCCGATCTCGATGCCTTCGCCGCCCTGCCCCGGCTCGGTGAGCTGGCGCTCTCGCCCGACGGCCACAGGCTCGTCGTCGGGGTGTCGACACCGGAGCGGGGCCGCCACCGCTACAGCACGGCGCTGTGGGAGCTCGACCCGTCCTGCGAGTCGCCCGCCCGCAGACTGACCAGGAGCGACGACGGCGAGTCGGCACCCGCGTTCACGCCCTCCGGCGATCTGCTGTTCCTCTCGGCGAGACCCGGCTCGGGAGGCGATCCCGACGTCGCGGCGCTGTGGCTGCAGCCCGCCGCGGGCGGCGACGCCAGGGTGGTCGCCGCACTGCCCGGCGGCGTCACGGGCGTGGTCGTGGGCGCCGACGGCACCCTGGCTGCCGGATCGGCGATGCTGCCCTCGGCCTCCGCGACCGCGGAGGACCGGCGGCTGCGCGCGGCCCGCGAGGACGCGGGCGTCGCGGCGATCCTGCACGAGCAGCCCCAGGTGCGGTTCTGGGACCGCGATCTCGGCCCCGCCCGCACGCGGCTGTTCGCCGCGAGCCCCGGCGGCACCGTCCCCGAGAACGGGCTCGGCCTGCGCGACCTCACCGGGCACGTCGGGTCGGCGCTGGCAAGCGAATGCACCTGGGACCTCACCCCGGACGGCCGCACGGTGGTCACGGCCTGGGCGGTGCCGGAACCCGGTGGCTCGGAGCGGCTCACGCTCGTGGCGATCGACATCGCGACCGGCGAACGCACCACGCTCGCCGACGACCCGGACCACGACTACGCCGCGCCCAGGGTCTCGCCCGACGGCACGCTCGTGGCCGTCGAGGTGCGGCAGCGCTTCACCATCGACCACCCCGGCGACCGGTGGCTCGGCGTGCTGCCGCTCGACGGCGGCGACTCTCGTGTGCTCGCGCGGGACTGGGACCGCTGGCCCAAAGCACCGCGCTGGACGCCGGACGGCACGGCACTGATCGTCGTCGCCGACGAGCACGGCCGCGCGCCCCTGTGGCGCGTGGACCTCGCCACCGGCCGGCACACGCGGCTCACGCCCGATCACGGTGCCTACACCGACCTCGCGGTGGCACCCGACGGGCACTGGGGCTACGCGCTGCGCTCGGCCGTGGACAGCCCGCCCGCACCGGTCAGGGTCGCGCTCGACGGCTCGGGCACCGTGCAGCCCCTGCTCGGCCCCGCCGAGGCGCTCGGGCTCAGCGTCGCCCCGGTGGGCAGGCTCGAGGAGGTCAGCACCACAGCGGCCGACGGCGCCACCGTCCGCGCGTGGCTGGCGCTGCCCGACCACGCCGACGAGCCGCTGCCGTTGCTGCTGCAGATCCACGGCGGGCCCGTGATGTCGGCCAACGTGTGGACGTGGCGCTGGAACCCGTGGGTCCTGGTGGCCCGCGGGTACGCGGTGCTGATGCCCGACTACGCGCTCTCGACCGGCTACGGCACGGACTTCATCCGGCGCGGCTGGGGCGAATGGGGCGGCACGCCGTACACGGATCTGATGTCGATCACCGACGCCGTACAGCAACGCCCCGACATCGACGCCTCCCGCAGCGCCGCCATCGGCGCCTCCTACGGCGGCTACATGGTGAACTGGATCGCCGGGCACACCGACCGGTTCGACGCGATCGTCACGCTCGCCTCGATCTGGGCGATGGACCAGACGCTCGCGACCACCGACACGCCGTCGGTGTGGGCGCGGGAGATGACCGCGCGCGCCGCGCGCGCTAACTCGCCACACCGCTTCGCCGACGCCATCACCACGCCGATGCTCGTCGGGCACGGCGACCTCGACTACCGCGTGCCCATCGGCGAGGGGCTGCGGCTGTGGTGGGACCTCGCCTCCCGGTCGGAGACCGCCGACATGGGCCCGCACAAGTTCCTCTACTTCCCCGACGAGGGGCACTGGATCCTCAAACCGAGCCACTCGACACTCTGGTACGAGACGATGCTCGCCTTCCTCGACCACCACGTGCTCGGGCGGGAATGGCGCCGCCCCGCACTGCTCGGCTGACGCCGTTGACTCTGTTGACCTTGCCCCTGGGGGAAGCCGCACGGTGGGTCCACCACAACGAGGGAGGCACGGTTGACGGGCAGGCTGAGCATCGGCGAGTTCGCACACGCCTCGGGACTCACCCCGAAGGCACTCCGGCTCTACGACGAGCTGGGGCTCCTGCGGCCCGCCGACGTCGACCCGCGCTCGGGCTACCGAACCTACGAACCGGACCAGCTCGCCCGCGCCCGGCTGGTGGCGTGGCTGCGAGGGCTCGGCATGCCGCTGGCCAGGATCCGGATCGTGTGCGACCTGCCGCCGCGCTCGGCCGCCGCCGAGGTGGCGTCGTACTGGCGTCAGGTCGAGGCCGACACCGCCGCCCGTAAGGAACTGGCCGCCTTCCTCGTCGACCATCTGTCCGGAAAGGACGTCGACATGACGGACATGCCAGTACGACTCACCCTGCGCTCCGCCGCCCGCACCGACCGGGGTCTGGTGCGACAGACCAATGAGGACGCCGCCTATCCCGGCGGCCGCCTGTTCGCCATCGCCGACGGGTTCGGCGCGCAGGGCGCCGACAGCGCGGCGGGCAGTTCCGCTGGAGCCGCTGGAGCCGCGGTGGCCGCGCTGGCCCCTCGCGACACCGACGTCGCCGCGGGCTCGCTGCTCGCGGCGCTCGCCACCGCCGTCACGGACGCGGCCGACGCGGTGCGCGACTTCGCCGCCGACCGGCCCCACGCCGGGACGACGCTCACGGCGCTGCTGTTCTCGGGCGCGCAGTTCGCGCTCGCCCATGTCGGGGACTCCAGGGCGTACCTGCTGCGCGGTGGCGAGCTGACGCAACTCACCCACGACCACACGTACGTGCAGTCACTCGTCGACGAGGGCAGGCTCACGGCCGAGGAGGCGGCGGTGCACCCGCGGCGCACCACGCTGATCAGGGCGCTGCACCAGAGCGAGCCCGACCTGCACCTGCGCACGGCTCAGCCCGGCGACCGCTACCTGCTGTGCACCGACGGGGTGCACGCGGTGCTCGCCGAGGAACGCGTCACCGCGGTGCTGCGCGACACGACGGCACCCGGCGCCGCGGTGGAGGAGCTGACCCGGCTCGTCCACGACGCGGGAGCGCCGGACAACCTGGCGTGCGTGGTCGTGGACGCGGCCTAGGTGTGGGCGGCGTGGGTGTGGACGGCGTGGGTGGCGTGGGTGGCCGTCACGAGCCGGGCGTGCTGATGTTGACCAACCACGAGACGCCGAACTTGTCGACGCACATGCCGAACTCGTCGCCCCACATCTGCTTCTCCAGCGGCACCGCGACCGTGCCGTCGCCCGAGAGCTTCTCCCAGTAACCGCGCAGTTCCTTCGCGTCGTCACCGCTGAGGCTCACGGACATGGTGTTGCCGGGTTTGTACTCCATCCCGGGTGGAGTGTCGGCACCCATGAGCGTGAACCCGCTGGGGGTCTCGAGGCTGCCGTGCATGATCTTGTCGGCTTCCGGCGCCTTCGAGTCCCCGAACTCGCCGAACGTGTTCAGCGAGAGCGAGCCACCGAAGACGCTCTGGTAGAACTCCATCGCCTGCTTCGCGGTGCCGTCGTAGCTGAGATACGGGTTGAGCCGAGACGCCATCAGATCCTCCTCGGTCCGGTGAGGAGCCCCATCGTCGCAGCAGAACAAGGCCCCCACTACGGCAAGAAGGCCCTATCCAGCCCACCCCCGCGAGTCCCCCACTCAGGCGCGCGAGTCCCCCGCTCAGGCACGCGAGTCCCCCACTCCGAACCGCGAGTTCCCCGCTCAGGCACGCGAGTTCCCCGGCCCGGCCCGCGAGTTCCCCGCTTGGCCGCGAGCCGTGCGCTCCCGACCGCGAGTCCCCCGCTCCAGCACGCGAATCCCCCGCTCGGACGCGTGAGTCACGCACTCCAGCACGCGAGTCGTGCGCCCCGGCCCGCGAGTCATGCATTCCAGACCGCGAGCTGTGCATTCGTCCTGCGATTCCCCTGATCTCGTACTCCGCTTCCGCGGTACGGCAGCCGAGCATGTTGCCCGAGGCCGGGCTACCCGCACCTCGCGGTCGAGAAGCACAACTCACGAGCCGGAGCGCACGTTTCGTGGTCACAAGCGCACGACACGTGGTCGCGAGCGCACGGCACGCTCTCCCGAGCGGGCAACTCACGCACCCGAGCGGGCAACTCACGCACCCGAGCGGGGGACTCGCGGGCTGGAACGGGGGACTCGCGATCCCGAGCGGGGGACTCGCGCGCCTGGGCGGGGGACTCGCGCATCCGCGCGAGGCCCCCGCTCCGGTGGTGCGGGTCAGCTCGCCTGGCTCCAGGCGTTCTTCAGGGCCACCTTGCCGCCCGTCTGGAGCAGCGAGCCCGAGTAGATGCGGCTCGCCAGGAGCATGATCAGCACGACCGACGCTGCCAGCACCCCCAGGGAGAGCAGCGCCTCCCACACCTGCGCCTCGCCGGCGAACATCCGCACCGGCATGGCGATCGCCGCGGAGAACGGAATGTAGGACAGCGCCGTCATCACCGCCGCGTTGTCCGAGAAGAACAGCACCGCGAAGTACGGCCCCATCACGAGCATCATCACCAGACCCATGCTGGAGCTCAGGTCCTCCTGCCTGCTCACCAGCGAGCCCGCGACCGCCCAGATCGAGGCCAGCAGCACGAACCCGAGGCACAGGAACGGCACGAACCAGCCGAGCGCGGGGACCACGACGGTGAGCAATGCCTCGTGCCCGCCGATACTCAACGCGATCGGCGCCGCCACGGCGAGCACGATCACCTGCCCGATCGTCAGCAGCGTGTGCCCGACGATCTTGCCCGACAACAGAGCGCGAACCGGCACGGTCGCCACGAGGATCTCCACGATCCTGGTCTGTTTCTCCGTCACCGTGCTCTGCGCGATCGCCGACCCGCCCATCGCGAAAATGACGAAGATCAGCGAGAACACCATGATCACGAGCTGCCGTTCGCCCTGGCTGACATCGGCGGCCTCCAGCAGGTCCACCGGCGGAGTCGTGCCCAGCTCGGCCATGATGTCGGTGGGCGGAGCGGACAACGCGACCACGCGCACGCCGGTGGCGGACTCACCCGAGTCGTCCGGCACGACCGCGGCCTCCACCTCCTCCGAGCGCACGAGGTCCTGCGCGACGGCGAGATCGTCGACCTCCCGAACTTCCAGTGCCGAGCCCTCCAGCGCGCCCGCCACCTGGGTTCCGACGGCCGCGACGCTGGGCTGGCCTCCCCCGAACACGGTGGGCAGGATCGCCGACGCGAACAGGCCGACCACGATCACGCCGAGCCCGATCCAGAAGCCCTTCATGCGCAGGAAGGACTTGATCTCGCGCTCGGCGACCAGCCGCGTCGCCGCGACGAACGACGTGCTCGGTTCCGGGTCACCGGCGCCCGTCTGCACGGGCCGCGGCTCGGTTGTCGCGGTCATCAGATCGCCTCCTTGAAGATCTCTTCCAGCGACGGCGCCACGGGGGTGAAGCCGCGGACCTCGCCGCGCTCCAGCGCCGCGCGCAGCACCTGCTGGTCGGTGCGAGCACCGTTGTCGCCGGCCAGCTCGAAGACGGCGCGCGGGCCGTCCATGCTGACCACGCGCACACCGGGCACGTCGCGCAGCCAGCCGGTGTCGGAGTCGACGACCAGTTCGTAGCGCACGGTCCCGTACCGCGTGCGCAGTTCCTCCCTGCCGCCGCTGGCGGCGATGCGGCCCCCGGAGAGGATCACGAGGTCGTCGCAGAGCCGTTCGACGAGCGCGAGCTGGTGGCTGGAGAACAGCACCGGCACGCCCGAGGCGGCGCGCTCGCGCAGCACCCTGAGCACGGTGTCGACGGCGATGGGGTCGAGCCCGGAGAACGGTTCGTCGAGGATCAGCAGCGCGGGGTCGTGCACCAGCGCGGCGGCCACCTGGGCGCGCTGCTGGTTGCCCAGCGAGAGGTCCTCGAGCTTGTCGCCCGCGCGCTCTCCCAGCTCCAGCTGCTCCAGCAGGTGCTCGGCGTTGCTCTTGGCCCGCTCAGCGGGCAGGCCGTGGAGCTGGCCGAACCACGCGATCTGCTCGCCGACCTTCATCTTCGGGTACAGCCCGCGTTCCTCCGGCATGTAGCCGAACCGCTGGCGCACGGGCTGGGTCACGGGCTTGCCGTGCCAGGTCACCGTGCCGCCGTTCGCGGCGAGCACCCCGAGGATGATCCGCATCGTGGTGGTCTTGCCAGAGCCGTTGGCACCGAGGAACCCGGTCATGCGGCCGGGCTTCACCTCGAAGGACACGTCGTCGAGCACGCGGTGCTCGCCGAAGCTCCTGCTGATCGTCGAAACCGTCAACATGATCGGCAGCCTACGAAGGCAGGGGGCTCCGGCGCGTCAGGCGCGCGACCGATTTCGGGCGTCCGCCGCGAGGGTGACCTACTCGCCCTGGGCGCTTCCGGGCGCGACGATGCCGTTCTCGTAGGCGAACACCACGGCGTGGGTGCGGTCGCGCAGGCCGAGCTTGGCCAGCACCCGCGACACGTGGGTCTTCACGGTGGCCTCGCCGAGCACGAGCCGCGCGGCGATCTCGGAGTTGCTCACGCCACGCGCCAGCAGCACGAGCACCTCGTACTCGCGGTCGGTGAGCTCGGTGGGCCTGTGCACGGGCACGAGCGCCGCCGGGGTCGAGAACCGGGCGATCACCCTACGCGTGACCTCCGGCGAGAGCAGCGCGTCTCCCCTCGCGACGATGCGCACGGACTCCACGAGGTCCTCCGGCGAGGCGTTCTTGAGCAGGAACCCGCTCGCGCCCGCCTGCAGTGCCTCGAACAGATAGTCCTCGCGGTCGAACGTCGTGAGGATGACGACCTTCACCGCGCCGTCGCCGTTTCCGGCTCCGAGGATGCGGCGGGTGGCCTCGAGCCCGTCGACTCCGGGCATCTGCACGTCCATCAGCACGACGTCGGGGCGGAGGCGCTCGACGGCGTCGACGGCGGCGAGCCCGTCTCCTGCCTCGCCGACCACGTCGATGTCGTCCTCCGCCCCGAGGATGACCCGGAAGCCGGCGCGGACGAGGTCCTGGTCGTCGGCGAGCACGACGCGCAGCGCCTGTGCCGGGGTGCCGTTGTTCTCGCTCACGTCGCCGGAAGCTCCTCACTGTCCTTCGTGGACTGTTCGTCGGGTCGGCCGAACGGCAGGCTCGCGCGCACCCGGTAGCCGGGCGAGGCCTGCCTGGGGCCCGCCTCCAGTTCGCCGCCGTGCACGGCGACGCGCTCGCGCATGCCCACGAGCCCGAACCCGCCGCCCGGTGCGGAGCCACCCGCGCGGGCGCGGCCGTCGTCGGAGACCTCCACCTCCAGCGCGCTGCGCAGGTAGCGCACCCGCACGTCGACGGTGCGGGCTCCGGCGTGCTTGACGACGTTGGTGAGCGCCTCCTGCACCACGCGGTACGCCGACAGCGCCACGCCCTCCGGCACCGGTCGCGGGTCGCCGTAGACGCCGTGCACCACCTCGAGTCCCGCGGACTCGGCGGTGGCCACCAGCTCGGACAGCTGGTCGAGACCGGGCGAGGCGGGGTGCGACTCGAGCGAGGGCTCGCCGGAACCCTCCGCGTCGTTGCGCAGCACGCCGAGCAGGCCACGCAGCTCGCCGATGGCGGTGCGGGCGGTCTGCTCCACGGTGCGCAGCGCCTCGCTGGCCAGTTCGGGGTCGCGGTCGAGTACACGCCGGGCCGCACCCGCCTGGATGCCCATCACGGACACGTGGTGAGCGACCACGTCGTGCAGGTCGCGCGCGATCCGCACGCGCTCGGCGACGATCGCGCCCCGGGTGTTCTGCTCGTGCGACAGTCGCAGTTGCTCCGCGCGTGCGCTCAGCTCGGCCTGCCTGCGCACGGCGAGCCAGGCCATACTGCCGAAATAGTAGGCGGAGAGGAAGAACATCAGGTTGAAGCCGACGTTGTAGAGCACCGACGCCAGCACCGGGTCGAGCGGCCCCGCCGCGCCGGGGAAGTCCGGGACGGGCTGGGCGAGCGACCACACGACATTGGCGCCGAGCCAGACGAACATGGCCGCGATCAAACCGATCCGCACCCAGCGCGCCGCCGTGCGGTTCTGTTCCCAGGCGCCGACGCTGTAGATCGCGATGAACAGCGCGATCGAGGGGATGAGGTTGTCGCCGATCGCCCTGGCCTGCGCGAGGATGAACACCAGCCCGACCACCAGCACCACGGCGATCGGGTACCGACGGCGCAGGACCAGCGGCAGCGACAGCACCACGCACCAGGCCAGCTGCTCGACCAGCACGGGCGCGGTACCAAAGGCGAACATACCCATGCTGTTGACGAGCACGATCATCTCGACGGCGGCGACCAGCACACTCAGCGCCACACCGATGTCGGAGCGCTGCACGGCGGGCTCCGGCCGCGGCCGACGCCACTGGCTCCAGTCCTGCTCCGGCGTGGCCTCGACCCTTTCCATGCGGCTCAAGGTAACGCACGCGCCGGGCAGCCCCCGCCGCAAGCGCCATGGACGGCTATCGTCTCCGGTGTGCGCGCGGACGAGCCGGTGAACCTGATCGCGGTGGCGAAAGCCGCCGGGGTCTCCAAGACGACGGCCTCCGACGCGCTGCGCAACTCGGGCCGGGTCTCGGAGAGGACCCGCGAGCACGTGGTCGCCGTCGCCACCCGGCTCGGCTACTCCCCCAACCCCGTCGCGCGTTCCCTGCGCATGTCGAGCACCGGCACGATCGGTCTGCACCTGCCCGAGGTCCTGACGCGCTCCGAGTACTACATGTCGTTCGTCTTCGGTGTCGTCGACCAGGCCGCGAAGCGCGACTACGACGTCACTCTGCTCACCGCTCACCACGTGTCCTCGCGCCGGTTCCACCGCGTCGACGGCGTGGTGCTCGGCGACCCGCTGGAGACCGACACGGTGGTGCGCGGGCTGCTGGACTCGTCGGTGCCCGCGGTGACGTGCGAGCGCTTCACCGGCGACGCCGAACCCGCGGGTGTGGTGCTGTCGGACCACGCGGCGATGCTCGACGAGCTGCTGGAGCACCTGCACTCGGCGGGGGCGCGCGACATCGCGTTGCTGGCCTCGAGCACCGTCACCGACTGGGGCCGCACGCTGCAGCAGGTGTACCTGCGCTGGTGCGAGCAGCGCGGCCTGCGGCCGCGGCTGCGGGAGATGGCGTTCGGTTCACCGACGGCCGTCATGCAGGACAACGTGCGCGCGCTGCTCAACGCCGACCCGGCGGTGGACGCGCTGGTGTGTGCGCCCGACGGCTCGGCCTCCGCGGTGCTGCCCGTGCTACGCGCCGCGGGCAGGACCATCGGCGAGGACCTGCTGCTTGCCTCCTGTGTGGACAGTACGGCGCTGAACCACACCGACCCGCCGATCACCGCCATCGACCTGCGTCCGCGCGAGGCGGGCGCGGCCTGCGCGCAGCTGCTGTTCGACGTCCTCTCCGGCGAGGCCCCGAAGGGCACCGTGCGCGCGCAGCCGATCGGGCTCGCCCGGCGGCGCTCGACCCGGGGCTGATGCTCAGGCGAACGCCGCCTGCCCCGCGGTGAGGGTGAGCCACGTGCGCTCCTCGACCTCGCACGGGCCGCCCCGGTGGACGTGCAGGTCGCCCGCGACGACGTCGAGCGAGATCGTCGCCAGGCTCTCCCAGCGCTGGTGCTCGGGCAGCGCGAGGTCCGCGTGGGCGCACACCGGTGCGCCGTCCTCCCGGTGCGCGCACAGTGCGTGGGCGCGCGCGGTGAGGTCGTCGGCGCGCAGTGCGGTGGCCGCCCGCTCCCGCAGCCAGGCGTCGCGCTCGAACGTACTCGACCCGCTGGCGGCCGTCGTGCGCTCTCCCCCGGCCAGCTCCGGCGCGAGGAAGTGGTTGGTGTGCAGGAGGAACCCGTCGTCCGGGTACACCTCGCCGATGCCGGCGGGGCACAGCTCGAGGCAGCGGGCCTCGTCGCGGGTCACCACGGTGAGCACCGTCGACGCCGACAGCCTCGCCGACCGGGCGATCCGCGCCGCGTCGTCCACGGTGACCGCCTCGTCGAGCACCCGCCTGGCCACCGCGTGCACCGGAACGCCGATGCCGGCGCTGTCGGAAAGGTGGCGCAGCACGTTGAAGTGCAGGCCGAGGCCCGCGTCGTTGACGCCGATCTTGGCGAGCACGCCGCACTCGGTGAACGTCGCGACCCGACGGCCCTCGGAGGTGGTGTAGGTCCACGCGAGCATCCCGCCGCGCAGAGTGTCGTGCCAGTCCCACGTCTGCACAGTGCGCGGGGGTGCGCCGCCGCCGGGCAGCACCACCGACGTGGAGCACTCGCCCTCGCCGGTGACGGCCGCGGCGGCCAGGATCTCGGTGCGGGCGTTGAGCGCGGCGACCTTCCACACCGAGAGACCACTGCCCTCGGCCAGCCCGGTGATCTCCTCGGCGAGGTGCGGCGCCCACGCGTCGATCGCGGCGAACGCGGCCCGGCCGTGGTCGCGCACGTGGTGCGGGTGCAGGCCGTGCGCGGCGAACAGGCGCGCGTACCCGGCGTAGGTCTCGTGGATCGCCTCGCGGCAGGCCGTGCCGAGCTCGTGGCCGCGCGCGGCCGGGTCGGTCGCGGTCGTCGCGTGGGCGGGGACGCGGCTCATCGGGCGCTCGACAGCACGGCGTCCCACGCGACCTCGGAGGCCAAGGTGCCGAGCCCGGTGCCGCCGACCCCGAGCGGCTCGACCTCATCGGTGGTGAGCGCGAACAGGGTGTCGCCGTCGAGTTCGGTGTGGAACGGGTGGATGGCCCTGTGCATCGAGCTGTGCACCTGGGTGGCGAACTGCCTGAGCGCGACGTCGGTGAGCTTGGCGTTGGTGATCACCACGGTGAGCGTGGTGTTGCCTGCCGACGTGCGCGCCGCCTCCGCACCGTCGACCGCGGCCGCGTAGTCGAGGGCCGGGACGTGCCGCTGCCCGGTGTCGGCGTGGTAGTTGCCGCGCACCACCGTGCCGTCGCGATCGACGATCACGCCGACGGCGTTGACGACGGTGGCGACCAGGACCTTCAGCTCGCCGTGCGTGCCGAACGCCGCGCCCTGGCCCGCGAACTCGGCGCGGGAGAAGTCGATCTTGCCGACCGAGGCGGACCGGCCGGCGCCGCAGCGGCCGACGGGGAACCGGCCCTCGACGGCGTTGGCCAGCGCAGCCCTGCCGAGCGCGGTGTCGGGGGCGATCGCGGTGTCGCGCGGGGAGAAGTCGTAGATCACCGCGCCCGAGACGTGCTGCAGCGCGGCCCAGTGCGTGCGGTTCTCCGCACGGTGCAACAGCTCCGTGCTCACCCCGGCCGCGGCCTCCAGCCCGTACACCGAGCCGCCCGCGAGCACGATGGCGTGGTGGAAGTCGTAGCCACCGGACAGGCCCACCGCGCCGCCGCGCGCGTCCACGGCGGTGCGCGCGCCCTGTGGGAGGTGGATCACCGTGCACCCGGTGGGGCCCTCGGCGTACTCGGCGGTGCCGACGAACACGCCGGGCAGGTCGAACTCGACGGTGGAGCTGCCGGGGCTCGGCTGCGGGGTCAGCGCCACGTCGTCGTTGCTCACCGCTCCCGCCGCGAACGCCGAGCGCTTCGCGGGCCGCGGCCCCGCACCGTTGGTCGTGCTCACAGTGCTCCCAGTGTTCACAGTGCCTCCACCAATCGCCTCGAGTACTCGTGTTCCGGGGTGCCGAAGAAGACGGCCGACGGCGCGGTCTCCACCACCTCACCGTGCCGCATCACCGCGACCCGGTCGGCGACGTAGCGCACGGCGCCGATGTCGTGGCTGATGAACAGCGCGGCGAAGGAGAACTCCGCGCGCAGGTCGCTGATGAGATTGAGGATCTGCGCCTGCACCGACACGTCCAGCGCGCTCACCGCCTCGTCGAAGACCACGAACGGCGGCCGGGTGATCAGCGCCCGCGCGATCGACACGCGCTGACGCTGGCCGCCGGAGAGCTGGTGGGGATAGCGCTGCGCGAACGACGCCTCGAGCCCCACCTGGTCCAGCGTGGCCAGCACCCGCTCGCCCACCTCGGCCTTGTCGGCGCCGCCGAGCACGGCCAGCGGCTCGGCCACGCTCTGGCCGACGCGCAGGCGCGGGTTGAGCGACCACTGTGGATGCTGCAGCACGGCCTGCATCCGGCCTGCGAGCTCCGTGCGGCGTTTCGGGAACGGCCTGCCCTCGAACAGCACGGTGCCGCTGGTGGGGCGCCGCAGCCCGAGCGAGACCATGCTCGTGGTGGTCTTGCCGGAGCCGGACTCGCCCACCAGGCCGAGGATCTCGCCCTCGGCCAGGCTCAGCGACACCTCGCGCAGGGCGTGCACGCGGCTGCGCCGCCACGGCGGGCCGGAGGTGAACGTGACTCCGACGTGGTCCAGTTCGAGGATCATCGGCCCGCCCCCACGGTCGCCTCGGCGAGGTGGCACAGCACGTCGCGCTCGGCCA
Source organism: Prauserella cavernicola (assembly GCF_016595675.1). Taxonomy (GTDB): domain Bacteria; phylum Actinomycetota; class Actinomycetes; order Mycobacteriales; family Pseudonocardiaceae; genus Prauserella_A; species Prauserella_A cavernicola. Next base: position 384,459 of record NZ_JAENJH010000005.1, read on the forward strand.
CCGACACCAGCGGCGGCCGGTCGGCCGAGCACGGGCCCAGCGCGTCGGGGCAGCGCGGCGCGAACGCGCACCCCTGCGCGGAACCGGTGAGCACGGGCGGCTGTCCGGGGATGGAGGACAGCCGCGCTCCGTCGGCCGCGGCGCCGGGCACGGCTCGCACCAGCGCGGCGGTGTAGGGGTGGCGGGGCGAGTCGAGCACCGCACTCGCGGCGCCCGACTCGACCACCCGACCGCCGTACATCACCACGACGCGGGAACAGCGCTTGGCCACGGCGGGCAGGTCGTGGCTCAACCACAGAATGGTGGTGCCGGCCTCCGCCGCGAGCGAGAAGATCACCCCCAGGACCTCCTCGCGGATCTGGCTGTCCAGCGCCGCCGTGGGTTCGTCGGCGATCAGGATCTCGGGCTCGCCCGCCATGGCCATCGCGATGGCGACGCGCTGCGCCATCCCACCCGAGAGCTGGTGCGGATACGACCGGGCGACCCGGTCCGGGTCCGCGAGCTGCACGCGAGCCAGGTGTGCCGTCACGTCGGCGCGGGTTCCCCTGCCGCGCAACGCCAGCTCCACCTGCCTGCCCACGCGCATCGTGGGGTCGAGCGAGCCGATCGGCTCCTGGAAGATGTAGCCGAGCCGACCGCGCCGCAACGCACGCAACTGCTTGGGGCGCAACGTGTTCACGTCGTCGCCGTCGACGCGCACGGCGCCGCCGGTCACGCTCGCCGCACCGGGCAGCAGGCCGCCGATCGCGGAGCCGAGGGTGGACTTGCCGGAGCCGGACTCGCCGACGATGCCGACGGTCTCGCCCCGCTGGACGGTGAGCGCGGCGCCGTCGAGCGCGCGCACGGTCCGCCCGCCGGAGGCGTAGTCGACCACGAGGTCGTCGATGTGCAGAAGAGGTGTCATACCAGCGACCGAGCCTCCCTCGGTTCGAGACCGTCGCGCAGACCGTCCCCGAAAACGTTGATGGCCAGGATCGCCACGACGAGCACGATCCCGGGTGCGACGACCAGCCACGGCGCCGCGAGCAGGTAGGTGCTGCCCTGCTGGATCAGCGCACCCAGCGACGACTGCGGCGGCTGCACGCCGAAGCCGAGGAAGCTCAGCCCGCCCTCCACGAGGATGCCGACCGACAGCGCGTAGGTGCCTTGCACGGCGATGGTGCCGGACAGGCTGGGCAGCAGGTGCCGCACGAGGATGCGCGGCCAGCGTGCGCCGCTGATCACCGCCGAGGTGACGTAGTCGCGTTCGGACACCGTCACCGCGGCCGCGCGCACCACGCGGGTCATCAGCGGGATGGTGATCAGCACGATGCTGCACATGGTGGCCGTCCGGCCGGGACCGACCACGGCGGCGACGAGGATCGCGAGCACGATCGTCGGGAACGAGTACAGCACCTCGACCAGCCGCAGCACGACCTCACCGAGCCAGCCGCCCCGGTAGCCGGCCGCCACCCCGAGCAGCGTCGCCAGCACCGCGGTGACGAGCACCGCGAGCGTCGACAGCAGCAGCGTCGTGCCGATGCCCTCGAACAACCTCGGCAACATCGAGCGGCCCAGCTCGTCCGTCCCGAGTGGATAGTCGACGCCCGGCGGGGCGAGCCGGGGCCCCACCATCGCGTCGGGGTCGCCGCCGATGCCGAACACCGTGCCCACCACCGAGACGAGCACCAGCACGGCCAGACACGCCAGTCCGGAGCGGGTGAGCCAGTCGGCCCTGCGCCACCATGTCATCGCTTCCGCCCCTTCGCCGCAGCACCGAACCGGGGATCGAGCACGCCCGCCGCGGCGTCGGTCAGCATGTTCAGCACGATGAAGACCACCGCCGCCAGCAGTACTCCCGCCTGCACCACCGCGTAGTCGCGCCTGCCCACCGCCTGCACCAGATAGGTGCCGATACCGGGCAGGTTGAACAGGTACTCGATGATCACCGCGCCGCCGAGCAGGTATGCGGTGATGGTCGAGAGCACGGTGATCACCGGGATCGAGGCGTTGCGCAGCACGTGCCTGGCCACGATGAAGCCGGGGCTCTCGCCGCGCGCGATCGAGGCCGTGATGTAGGGCTCCACCAGGACGTTGAGCACCGCGTCGCGAGTCGTCCTCGCAGCCACGGCGATCACGAACACCGACAACACCGCGGCGGGCAGCACCATCGACTGGAGATTGCCTGCCGGGTCCTGTCCGAAGGGCACGTAGCCGCCGACGGTGAGCCCGAGCGCGTAACGGGAGAACAGGAACACCACGATGCTGCCGAGCACGAACTCCGGCACGCTCACCCCGAGCCCGCTCACCAGCCTGCCCAGCGCGGCGCCGCCGCGCCGCCCGCCAGCGCGCACCGCGGTCAGCACCCCGAGCGGGACACCGATCAGCACCGCGGCGGCCACTCCGAACAGGGCCAGCTGGGCCGTCACCGGCAGGCGTAGCCCGAACTCGGTGGTCACCGGCTCGCCGCTGATCATCGAGATACCGAAGTCACCGGTGAGCGCGGTCCCCAGCCACAGCCAGTACTGCACGAAGACGCTCTCGTCGAGCCCGTACTTCGCCGCCACCTCGGCCTTCTGCTCGGGACTCGCGAACGGGCCGAGCACCACCTCGGCGAATCCGCCCGGCATCCACCGGGACGCCGCGAAGATCAGCACCGAGACGAGGAACAGGGTGAGCACCGCGCTCAGTGCCCGGCGCAGCCACCACGAGAACAGTCGCACAGCCGTTTCCCTTCCCCGGCCCGCTACTTGCTGAGCAGCCGGAAGTCGGCGATGCCACGGAAGACGTTGCCGTAGCCCTCGGTCTCGTACAGCGTGGGACTCAGCGCGTCGGAGCGGTAGCCGATCAGCGCGGGCCTGGTGACCAGCGGGATCATCTGGGCGTCGGTGTCGACGGCGTCGCACAGCTGCTGCAGCGCGGTCTCACGCTCGGGACCCTCCGGCGTCGCGATGGCCTTGTCGATGGCCTCGTTCAGCTCGGGGTTCGGCTCCATGAAGCCGACGTTGAACCCGGCCTGCTCGGGATTCCACCACTTGCCGACCATGCCAGGGTCCGCGTAGCCGGCGAACCACGACAGCGCGGCGTCGAACGTGGCGGGCACCTCGCCGTAGACCTTGCCCGACCAGCTGCCCTCGTCGAGCTGCTCGATGGTCACCTCGACGCCGATGCGCCGCAGGTTCTGCTGGATCACCTGCGCCACGGCGGGTGCCGGAGCGGTGGAGTAGGCCGCGAGCCCGAACGTCAGGTTCTCGGCCCCGGCCTCCTTCAGCAGCTGCTTCGCGCGGTCGAGGTCGGCCTCGGCCGAGGGCACCCGCGCCGGGTCGCACGCACCGGGCAGCCCGGCTGGCGTGACGCCGGTGGGCCTGCCGAGCCCGCCGAGCGCGGAGTCGGCCATCGCCTGGCGGTCCAGCGCGATGTTGATCGCCTGGCGCACGCGCGGGTCGTCGAACTTCCCGCCCTGCGCGTTGCTGTTGAGCATCAGGTAGTAGAAGTCCGTGGTGGCCTGAGTGCCGACACTCGTGCCGCGCGCGCCGTTCAGCAGCTGCGGGGCGTCGACGTTGCCGAGCATCACCAGGTCGGCACTGCCGTTCTGCAGCGCGGCCATCCTGGCCTGCTCCTGGCCCGCGATCACCACGTTGACGGTGTCGGCGGAGGGCTTGTCCTCGGCCCAGTAGCCGTCGTTGCGCGTGAACTTCCACGAGACGTCCTGCCGGTGCGACTCCACCACGTAGGGCCCGGTGCCGAGCATCTGCGCGGTGACGTCCAGCGAGCCGTCCTCGATCTCGGCCATCGGCAGCACGGCGGCGGGCACGTTGGCGAGCGCGGCGAGCAGCGGCGCGTAGGGCTCGGACAGGGTCACCGACACGGTGTGTTCGTCGACTGTGGACACCTTCTCGACGGGGCCGATCTGCGACTTCCACACGCCCTCACCGGCGAGCAGGCGCTCCAGGCTGCCCACGACGTCGTCTGCGGTCATCGGCCTGCCGTTGGAGAAGGTGACGCCCTCGCGCAGGTGGAAGACGTACTCGGTGGGGCTCGGGTTCTCCCAGCTCTCGGCCAGCGCGGGCTCGATGGAGAAGTCGGGCCCCACGGTCACGAGCGTCTCGTAGACCAGTGACATCAGCTGCCACGACGTGGCGACGTCGGCGAGCTGCGGGTCGAGCCCCGTCGCCGCGCCGTTGTCGACGGTCATCTGCAGGTCGAGTGTGCCGCCCGCGGTCACCGACTCGTCGGCGACCGCGAGGTAGCCGGGCACGTCGGAGGTCGCGGTCGTGGGGTCGAGCGGAGCGGCCGAGCAGCCCACGAGCACGGCGGCCGTCGCGGCGGCGCAGAGGACAACGGGGATCCGCATGGGACCTCGACTTTCCGGCGGTGACATGGCGTGGTCGCGGAAGGAGCGTCGCGTGAGGGATGCCGGAACGTTCCGACATGGGCAGTGATTAAACGGCGGCAGCCCAATCCCGTCAAGCCCCGGTTATCGATCATTGACCGATCCTGGCGCGCCAGCTAGCCTCCCACGGCAGTGCCGGAACGTTCCGGCATCCGCTGCGACTTCAGGAGAGCCCGTGACGGACCGGCAGGCACCACACCCGCTCGCGCCGCTGACCGCGGCCGAGTTCACGGACGTGCGCACGATTCTCGAGATCGGCGGCGTGCTGCGGGAGGCGACGCGGTTCTCCTACGTCGGCCTCGCCGAACCGGCCAAGGCCGACCTCGCGCGCCACGAACGCGACGGCTCGCCGGTCGAGAGGAGGGCCAGGGCACTGCTGCTCGACATCGCCACCGGCGAGGCGCACGACGTACTCGTGAGCCTCACCGAACGCGCCGTGCACTCGGTGGCCGACATCAGCGGCGAGCACGGTCAGGTGCCGGTGCTCGGCGAGGAGCACGACCTGGTCCGCGAGATCATGGCCGCCGACAAGGACTGGCGCGCCGCACTGGCCGAACGCGACATCACCGACCCCTCCCACGTCTACCTCGCCGCGCTCTCCGCAGGCCGGTTCGAGTCCATTCCGGACGGCGGGAGACGGCTCGTGCGCGTACTCGCCCACTGGCGCCCTGAAGAGTCCACGATGGTCTGGGCCCACCCCGTGGACGGGCTCGTCGCCTACGTGGACCTGATCGCGCGCGAGGTGGTGGAGATCGTCGACACCGGCGCACTGCCGATCCCCCGCGAGTCGGGCGACTACGACGACCCCGCGGTCTCCGGCCCGCCGAGGACCACGCAGCGGCCCATCGAGATCACCCAGCCGGAAGGCCCGAGCTTCACGCTCGCCGACGGCGTGCTCAGCTGGGAGAACTGGCACGTGCGCCTGGGCTACGACATGCGCGAGGGGCTGGTGCTGCACCAGCTCGGCTTCACCGACGGCGGCGAGCTGCGCCCCATCGTCCACCGCGCCTCGGTCGCCGAGATGGTGGTGCCCTACGCCGACCCCGGCCCGATCCGGTTCTGGCAGAACTACTTCGACACCGGCGAGTACCAGCTGGGCAGGCTCGCCAATTCGCTGAAGCTGGGCTGCGACTGCCTCGGCGACATCACCTACGTCGACGCCGTCGTCGCCGACGGGCGCGGCGAGCCCACGACGATCGGCAACGCGATCTGCATCCACGAGGAGGACGCGGGCGTGCTGTGGAAGCACACCGACCCCTCCAACGGCAGCAGGCAGACCCGCCGCCAGCGCAGGCTCGTGATCTCGTTCTTCGTCACGGTCGGCAACTACGACTACGGCTTTTACTGGTACCTCTACCTCGACGGCACGATCGAGCTGGAGTGCAAGGCCACCGGCATCGTGTTCACCGCCTACTACGACGACCGGATCGCGCCCTACGCGTCGCAGGTCGCGCCCGGACTCGCGGCGCCGTACCACCAGCACCTGTTCAACGTCCGGCTCGACATGGCGGTGGACGGCGACGTCAACGCGGTCGAGGAGGTGGAGGTGCGGCGGGTGCCGATGGGCGAGGGCAACCCGTTCGGCAACGCGTTCACGCGCTCCGCACGCAGACTCGCCACCGAGCGGCAGGCGCAGCGCATGGCGGCGCCCGAACGCGGTCGTGTGTGGCACATCGTCAATCCAGGCAGGCGCAACCGCCTCGGCGAGGAGACCGGCTACGTGCTCACCCCGCAGGGCCTGCCGACGCTGCTGGCCGACGAGGACTCCACCATCCACGGCCGGGCCACGTTCGCGAGCAAGCACCTGTGGGTCACCCGCTTCGACGAGAGCGAGCGCTTCCCCGCGGGCGATCTGGTGAACCAGAGCCCCACCGGCGCCGGGCTGCCGGAGTTCACCCGCGACGACCGCGACATCGACGGCGCCGACCTGGTGGTGTGGCACACCTTCGGGCTCACGCACTTCCCCCGGCTCGAGGACTGGCCCGTGATGCCGGTGGACCGCTGCGGCTTCACGCTCAAGCCCGCCGGCTTCTTCGACCGGAACCCGACCCTCGACGTGCCGGCGCCGTCGAGCGGGCACTGTCACAGCGACGGGGGCTGACGTGCACGAGTTCGCGCGCTACGCCGCGCCGTCCACTGCCGACGAGATCGAACTGGTGCGGCACAACCCCTTCGCGCTCGTGGTGAGCGCCACGGGCGAGGGCGCGCCGGTCGCGACGCACCTCCCGGTGATCTTCCCGGACGACGAGGCACCGCCGGAGTCGTGGGACGACGTGACCCTGCTGGGGCATCTGGCTCGCGTCAACCCGCAGTGGCGCGACTTCGCCGCCTGCCCTGAGCTGCTGCTGGTGTTCACCGGCCCGGACGGCTACGTCTCGCCGTCGGCGTACGGCTACACGCCCGCGGTGCCCACGTGGAACTACGCGGCCGTGCACCTCACGGGCACGGTGGAGCTGATCGAGAGTCCTGCCGCGACGCTCGACGTGGTCGAACGGACGGTGCTGGCACTGGAGTCGCCGCGGGACCCGAGCTGGGACCCGGCGTCGTCGAGGGAGAAGTTCGTCTCGCTCGTCGACCACGTCGTCGCGTTCCGGGTCCGGATCCGCACCGCCCACAGTGTCTTCAAACTGAGCCAGGACATGCCCTCCGACGTGCGCGAACGCGTGCGGGCGGACGTGGAGCGAACCTCGCCGTCCGGAGCGGCGCTGTCGGCACTGATGCGACGGCATGATCACGTGTGAGAGCGCTTGACGCCGCGCGGGTGCGGTAGCGTAGCGTATGCCGCGACGTCGACCGGCCGAATCCTCGGCCTGCTCGGCGTCGCTTGATGGTCGCAAGTTTTGCGTGTTCGTGTTCTTCCACGCTCCGCGGAATTTCGGTGCGGGCGTGTCGCGTGTCTAGCCTCTGGGCTTGAGTGGTGGCCCTCCACTGGCGCGGCTGCCGGACCCGCACGGTGCGGGATCCGGGTAACCAGCTCCTGGAAGGAGACCTCATGGCAGAGGGAACTGTGAAGTGGTTCAACGCGGAGAAGGGCTTCGGCTTCATCGCGGTCGACGGCGGCGGCGCTGACGTCTTCGTGCACTACTCGGAGATCGACGGCCGCGGCTTCCGCGAGCTGCAGGAAGGCCAGCGCGTGGCCTTCGAGGTGGGCCAGGGCGCCAAGGGCCCGCAGGCCACCGGCGTCCGCTCGCTCTGAGCGACGCACCCGGCGGAGTCCGCTCCCGGAGCCACTCCGGGAGCGGACCCACCGCCACCAGGAAGGAGTCTCACTTGACCTCCGCACCAGCCCCGCACGGGGACCCCGGCGCCGTCGCACCGGTGCTGTTCAGCCACCCGGCCGACGAGCGGCCGATCGACTACGAGCGCCTGAGCTCGCCGCCGAAGTCGGCCGACCTCAACGCGCCCTTCGGGCCAGGCCCGGTGGTCACCACCGCCGCCGACGAGCCCGTCATCGAGGCGCACATCCAGCCTCAGCGGAGCGCCCGCCAGCCGCGCAGGCCGCGGCGCAGCCGCTCCTGACTCACCGCAGCGCCGTCGCGGCCGCGTCCCGAACGGCGGCCGTGACCGCGTCAAGGCTCGCCGAGCGCAGCTTCCACTGCTGCCAGTAGAGCGCCACGTCGAGGTGCCCGCGCGGATCGAGATCCACGAACTCGCCCTCGACGGCGTGCTCGGTCTGCAGGTCCGGCAGCATTCCCCAGCCCAGTCCCAGCCGCACGGCCTCGAAGAAGTCGGTCGAACCGGGCACGAAGTGTCGCGGCGGCTGGAGCCCGCGCCTGCTCCGGCGGCGCAGGTATGCCTCCTGCAACCGGTCGTCGCGATCGAAGACGACCACGGGCGCGTGTGCCAGCTCCGCCGCGGTCGCGCCGCCCGCGAACCAGCGCTCGGCGAACGCGGGCGAGGCCATCGGCCGGTATCGCATCCGGCCCAGTTTCTCGAGCGAACAGCCAGGCACCGGTTCCTCCGACGCCGTGACCGCGGCCATCACCGAACCCTGCCGCAGCAGGTCCGCCGTGCGGTCCTGATCACTGCGATGCAGGTCGAACACCAGTGACCCACCGAGGCTCGCGAGCGCGGGCAGGAACCAGGTCGAGAGGCTGTCGGCGTTCACCGCGAGCGGGACCACCCTCGGCCCTGCCGCGGGCTCGTCGTCGCCGAGTTCGCGCGCGACGTCGTCGGTGACGGCCTGGATCTGGCGCGCCAGGCGCAGCAGCGTCTCCCCCGACGGCGTCGGCCGCACCGGCTTGGTGCGCGTGAGCAGCACCCGGCCCACAGAGGTCTCCAATGCCTTCACGCGCTGGCTCACCGCCGACGGCGTGACGTGCAGCGTGCGGGCGGCCGCGTCGAACGTCCCCTCCGAGACGGCGGCGGCGAGCGCCCTGAGCTGAGCCGGGTCCAGGTCCATCATCAGTGACTCTAACGTCGCTGAAGAATCATTAGCTGGATGCCAGGCGCGGCCGTGCCTAGCGTCGAGGTCGTGTTCGCCCCAGCAACCGTGACGAGCGCCGTCACGGGCCTACTCTTCAGCCTGTCCCTGATCGTCGCCGTCGGCGCCCAGAACACGTTCGTCCTCCAGCAGGGACTCCGCCGCGAGCACGTGCGCACCGTCGTGCTGATCTGCGCGGTGTCCGACGCCGTGCTGATCGCCGCGGGAGTGGCGGGCGCGGGTCTACTGTTCGACGGCCGTCCGTGGCTGATCGAGGTGGTCCGCGTCGCGGGCGCGGCGTTCCTGTTCGGCTACGGCCTGCTCGCCGCGCTCAGGGCCGTACGGCCGACCGCGCTGCGCACCGGGCCCGACGCGCCCGCGGTGTCGCGCTCGGCCGTCGCCGGGACGTGCCTGGCGTTCACGTGGCTCAACCCCGCCGTCTACCTGGACACCGTGGTGCTGCTCGGTTCGGTCGCCAACACCCAGTCCGCGCAGCCGTGGTGGTTCGGCGCCGGTGCCGTACTGGGCAGCGTGCTGTGGTTCGTGGCACTCGGCTTCGGCGCGCGTCTGCTCGCGCCGGTGTTCACCCGGCCCGTCGCGTGGCGCTTTCTGGACGTGTTCATCGCCATGGTGCTGGTGGCGATCGGGCTGCGCGTGCTGTTCACGCCGATCGGCTAGCGGGGCTGTTCCGTCACCAGGCGCACCGCGAGACCGGCGAAGATCGCCGCGGAGAGCCGGTCGAGCCACCGGCGCACGGCGGGCCGCCGGAGCAGCAGCACCGCGAGCGCGCCCGTGGCCAGCCCCACCGAACCGTCCACGGCGAACCCGACGAGCACGAACACCGCACCGAGCACGAGAAACTGCACCCACACCGGCCAGCCACCAGCGGGCACGACGAACTGCGGGAAGAACGCGAGGTAGAACAGGATCACCTTGGGGTTGGCCAGATTGGTCAGCACCGCCAGCACGTAGGTCCTGCGCAGCGAGCGACCCGGCGCCACGTCCTCGGCGCCGGGGACATCGGGCCGCCGCGACGACCGCCACGCCGTCCACGCCAGGTACAGCAGGAACACCGCGCCCACCACGCGCACGGCGTCGAGCACGGCAGGTGCCGCCTGCAGCAACGCGCCGAGCCCCGCCGCGGCCGCCACGGTGTGCACCGCGAGCCCAGTGGACATGCCCAGCGCGGCGACGACGCCGGCTCGCGGTCCCCGCGCGACCCCGTTGGCGACGATGAACATCATGTCGGGCCCGGGAACCAGGCTGATCACCAGCGCGGTGACCATGAAGGCGACGAGGATCGAGAGTTCCACCCACTCAGCAAACCACCGGCGGCAACCGGTTTTCGCCACCACATGAGGGCCTCGTGCGGCGTCAGACGTCGATGCCCGCCTCGCACCGCCAGCCGTCCAACGCGGGCTCGCACCGCACGCTGCCCTTGGCCACCCCCTTCGGGATCGCGCCGACCGGGCGCACCGCCCCGGCGTCGATCAGCTCGCAGCGCACCCACAGCCCCGACGGCGTGCGGGCGACCTCGGCCGAGACGGCGACCTGGGTGCGCCGAGACGGCCACGAGATCACCTGTCGCAGCACGGTTTCCAGCAGTAGTGCCTCGGATTCGCCCCGCACGTCGAACCGCACCCGGCACGCGAGCGGAGGCCTCGCCGGGCCGAGGAAACTGTCGGCCAGCGCACGAACGGCTTCGGCGACACAGCCCGGCATCGTGGGCGCCCACGCCTCGATGCGCAGATCGCCCGCGTGCAGCGGGCGGCCTCTGCGATCACGTTGCGGCGGCACGGCCGGTTGCGTGCCGCCTGGTCTTCTGGAGTCGTACGTCGTCACGACGCAGAGCGTCGGGGGCGCACCCACCGGCGGGCACCACCCGCGCCGGGTGAGTTCACTTACCGGCGATGGCGGCGATCTTCCCGGCGGTGATCGCGGACAGCAGCTCCGTGTGATCCTTCTCGTTCTGGTCGGCGTAGGCGCTCGCGAACGAGGCGATCGCCTCCTCAAACACCGACCGCGAACCGAGGTAGGCCGCCAGCGCCACCACGTCGCCCGTGCGCGCGTGCGCCCGCGCGAGCGTCCACGCGCACAGCCTGCCGTAGACCTGCAACGCCGCGGGCTTCATTCCCTCGGTCTCGGCGGAGCCCTTCCAGTCGCGCAGCTGCCGGACGTAGAAATCCCTTGTCCTGCCGTCGAAACCCTCGACCCTGACCCAGCCGAGGAAGACGTCGCTCACGGTCTGCATCAGGCGCTGCCCGACGACGACCCTGCGGCCCTCGTTGCCGTAGCGACTGGCTCCGGCGTACGGGGCGAGCACCGACCGGCCCGCCTCCTTCGCCTGCAGGAACAGTGGATCGGACTCGTCGTTGCCGAGCAGCAGCACCATCCAGCACCGCGTACCCACACTGCCCACGCCGACCACCTTGTGTGCCATGTCCACCACGCGGTAGCGGTCCAGCAGAGCGCGCCGCTCCGGCTCGAGCGAGCCCCGATAGGCCTTGACCACTCCGATCAACTGCGCCCACAGCTGGTCGGGATCCTGGTGTTCGGCCCCGGCCAGATCCTCCATGCGCTCGATCAGGGGCGGGTCGGGGTTGATGCGCAACCGGCCGTCGGTGACGGAGGCGAAGCGCCGCAGCGCGCCGAGGTTATCCTTGGTGTGCGCCCTGGCGACGTTACGGGCGAGCTTGCGGCGCCTGCCCGCCCCGATCTGGTCGGCGTACATGGCCCTGACGGTGTCGACGTCGGCGTGGGCGTACCAGACCGCGAGCGCCGTCGACGCGGCGAAGCCCCGGATCGCGCGCCGGTACTCGGCTCCCGCGGCGAGCACCACGGAGCGGCATTGCTGCACGGTGTAGCCGTTCTCGCGGGCCGCCACCTCCAGGCTCGCGGCGAGGCGCTTGATGTCCCACTCCCACGGCCCCGGCAACGTCTCGTCGAAGTCGTTGATGTCGAAGACCAGCCGCCGCTCCGGGGAGGCGAACACGCCGAAGTTCATCAGGTGCGCGTCGCCGCACGCCTGCACGGTCAGCCCCGAGCGCGGGGTGCTCGCCAGGTCGGCGGCCATGGGCAGCGCGGCGCCCCGGTAGTAGGTGAACGGCGAGACGGCCATGCGCCCGTAGCGGATGGGCACCAGCCCCGGCACGCGCGAGGCGTCCTGTTGCGCGAGCAGGGCCAGTGGGTCGACCGCGGGATCACGCGTGAACTCGGCGTGGCTCGACCGGGGGGCCACGGCGCGGGCGGCCTTGCCCCGCGCGGCCCGCTCCTCGCGAGTCGGTTGGTCGACGTCGGTCTTCGCTGGCGCTGTCGTCGTCATCGCCGCATCATCGGCCTCCCCCTCGCCACCGGACCTCCCCCGCGCCGGGTGAGGGCTCACCCTCCGCGGGCGGTGCGGGCGCGCCGGGCGGCGGTCGAGACTGATCGGTCGAACTCCCGGGGAACGGAGGCCTCCCGTGTCCGACGTCGAAGTCTCGCGGACCGAGTCGCTGTCGCGTCAGGAGGTCGCCCGCAGGCTCGCGGCGCTGGCCGAGGCGATGGAGGCAGGCGGTTACGTCGAGTTGGAACTGGGTGTCAGCAAGCTCAAGGTCCGCGTGCCCGACGAGCTCAGCTGCGAGCTGGAGATCGAGGTGGACGGCGACGAGGTGGAGCTGGAGGTGGAGCTCACGTGGTCCACCGCCACCCCGAAGCCCGCCCGCAAGCGGACGAAGAAGGACGGCGCGTGAGCCTCAGCGGGTGACCAGCGCGCGCAGCAGCAGGGTGACGAGGGCGCCCAGCCGGTCGGGCAGCTCCGAGGCCGGGGCGACGCTCGGCGTGGTGCGCGGCAGCCGCACCCGCAGCGCGCCCGGCAACGAACGGAACGTCAGCGGCGGGGCCAGCTGCACCGCCTCGCCGTCGATGCCGACCTCGACCAGCGGGCGCCCGGACTCGACGGCGAACTCCGGCACCGTCCACTCGCGGTACCCGGGAAAGCTGCCCATCCGGCCCGCGGCCTCCGCCGCGAACAGCGCCGGCACGTCGCGGGCGCGGTCGACCGTCAGCGTCACGACCCCGAGCACGCCCTCGTCGAGTCTGGCCCTGGTGCCGAAACCGCTCAGCCGGTCGAGCCGGTAGGCGCCGTTGGAGACGAGGACGAGGTCGGCGGCCGGCGCCCGCGAGCCGTCCGGGAGGCTGAACCGCAGGTCCATCGGCCGGCTGTCGGGCCCGAGCAGATCGGGCAGCATCTCGGCAGCGGTGCCCAGCTTGGCGTCGCGGTAGTGCGCCGACTGGACCACCGAGGCGTAGACGCCGAGCGAGGCGTTGTTGACGAACACACGCTCACCGATCAGCGCCAGGTCGATGCGCTGCTCCGCGGCCTCGCCGAACGCGTCGAGCGCCCCGGCGACGTCGTCGCGGTCGAGGCCGAGGTCGAGCGCGAAGTGGTTGCGGGTGCCCGCGGGCACGCACACGAACGGCAGATCGTGCCGTCTGGCGACATCGGCGACGAGCGCCTGCGACCCGTCGCCACCCGCCATGCCGAGCGCGTCGGCGCCCTCGCGCACCGCGCGCTCGGCCAGCTCTCGCAGGTCGGCGCCGAGCCGCAGGATCACGGGCTCGATGCCGCGGCGGCGTGCCTCGGCCTCGAGGTCGAACTTGGTGACCTTGCCGCCGCCCGACCGGGGGTTCATCAGCAGCACCCCGTGCCGCGCGGGCGGCACGGCGAGACCGCGCGGCGCCGGCTCCTCCGGCGCGATCGCGACCCGCGCCGCCGCGGTGGACAGCACCGCCAGCGCCACCACCACGATCAGCACCACCACCGACCACGCGTCCGGCAGCAGCACGGCCCCGACCAGCGCCAGTAGTGCGACGGCCGTGGCGGCCACCCGGTGCGCGCCGCGGTGCACCAGCGCCGTCCAGGCCGCCATCACGGCGGTCCCGAGCAGCGCCACCGCGGCGATCAGCTGCCAGGGATGGCGCACCAGCGCGACGATCGGCAGCACCACCGCTCCGGCGAGGGCGAGCAGTGCGACCACGGACGCGAGGCGGCGGCGCATACCCGGCCGCGAGTCAGCACCACCCATCGCCTCGCCTCCTCGTCGGCCCCCCCCAGTGTGCGCACACCCTGCCGGGTTTCGCGCGCGGCGGCCTCACCCGGCGCGGGCGAGGCGGCGGTTCAGCGGGCGCGCGCCAGTGCGTGCGCGTGCTGCGTCCGCTCGCCCTCCTCCGGCTCCCGTACGAGACTCGCCCGCACCTCGAACCCGGCATCGGCGAGCGACTCCGCGAGGCGTTCGGGGTGCAACCGCTGAAAGTCCACCGACACCCCGTGCCCGAGCGGGCGCTCCACCAGCACCGGCTCCTCGCCGACCTGGAAACCCAGCAGCAGCCAGCCTCCCGCCCCCAGCACGCGGCGGAACTCGGCGAACACCTCGGGCCTTCGCTGCGGAGGCAGGTGGATGATCGAGTAGAACGCGAGGATCCCGGCGAGTGATCCCTCGGGCCGGTCGAGCGCGGTCATCGAACCGACCTCGTAGCTCAGTTCCGGAAACTTCTCGCGCGCCACCGCCACCATCGCGGGCGACAGGTCGATGCCCGACGCGTCGAGGCCGAGGGAGCGCAGTACGCGGTGGCGACACCGGGCCCGCACCCGACGTCGGCGACCGGCCCGCCACCTCCGGCGAGCACGTGCTCGGCGAACACGCCGAGCATGGCCCTGGCCAACGGCCTGTCCTGGAGCTCGCGTTCGAAGAGCGCCGCGTAGTCGACGGCCAGCGCGTCGTAGAAGGTGCGGGTGTCGTGGAGGAAGGCGGGTTCGGTCACGCGGGCGAACCTAGCGCGAGGCTGCGACAGCGGTGGCGGTCCAGTCGTATCGGCCAGCGGAACAATCTGCCCGGAAAGCCAGGCGATTCGCCTTGACCACGCTTTTCACGAGCTGGGATACTCGTGGAAATCCATTCCCTCCACAGAAACGACGGCCGTGCCTCCAGCCAAGACCCCCGCACTGACCGGAAACGCCGGCACCGAGGCGGCCGCGCGCGTCGCCGACGTGCTGCTGCTGTTCACCGGCGGGCCAGAGTACCTCGGCGTCAGCACGATCAGCCGCGAACTCGGCCTGTCGAAAGCCGTCGTGTACCGCATCCTGCAGTCCCTCGTCTCGCGCGAGGTGCTCGCGACCGACCCCGGCGTGGTGGGCTACCGGCTCGGTCCCGCCGCGGTGGCGCTCGGCGCGAGCGCGCTGCGCCGCTTCGACGTCAGGACCGCGGCCGAGCCCGTGCTGCGACGACTGCGCGACGCGACCGGCGAGACCACCACGCTCTCCGGGCTCGTCGGCGACGAACGCGTGTATCTGGAGCAGTTCGAGAGCCGCGCCGAGATCAAGATGACCGTGGAGATCGGCAGGCGGTTTCCGCTGCACGCGGGTTCCTCCGGCAAGGCGATCCTGGCCAGCCTGCCGCTGTGGCGCCGCGACTCCGTGCTCGCGGGCGAGCTTACCGCGCTCACCGAGCGCACGGTCACCGACCACGACGCGCTGCTCGACGAGCTCACCACCATCTCCGCCGAGGGCGTCGCGGTGTCGCTCGGCGAGCGGCAGGCGGGAGCCGGCTCGGTGGCCGCCCCGCTGATCGGCCCCGATGGCGAGGTCCATGGCGCGATCAGCGTCTGCGGTCCCGTGTACCGGTTCAGCCAGGAGAAGATCGAGCGCTACCGGGGACTCGTGCACGAGGCGGCAAGCGAGATCACCCGAGCCTGGGCGGGCCCGCCCACCACACGCCCACGGTGAGTTGACTGCGGTGAAGGGCACCTTTACTGCATTGAACGCAGTAAAGGTGCCCTTCACCGCACGGGTGAACATCAGGCGGCTGCCGCGATCTGCACTGCGGGGCGTGGCCGGGCTGCGGCCGCTCGGTACGCCGAATCGAGCTCGCGCAGGACAGCCGCGGGTTCCTTGATCAGCCGCGACGGAAGCGTTTGCACGACACTCACGCCTGCTTCGGCGTACCGCGTATTCCTGGCCAACGTCCGCGCGTAGCCGTCGGCCGAGAAGTGGAAGTCCAGCGAGTCCACCTCCCAGGCCAGACCGACATCGTCCCACCACGCGTCCGGGCACGCGACGTACTTGCCGCCTGGATCGCGCAGATCGCGGTTCCAGTGGGTCGGAGGCGTCACCAGGTCAGCGGCTACCGCGCGGGCGTGGAACTCGGCGACCGACCGGAGTCGTTCAATCTGCGCGAGCACCCTTCGCGGAACGGCAGTGCCCCGCTTCGTGCCGTGGTCCAGTTCGTACGACAGCATCTCCGGAGTACAGCCACCGTGCTGCATTGCCTCGATCAACAGCTTGGCTACCGGATCCTTCGACCGGATCCGTCGCGCAACGTCGAGCGTGGCCCGTACCGGTGGCGCGAGCGGTACACCGTCACGGATCCTGGCGCGCGGCATCCGATGAGTACGCTCCACGACGACGAATCCGCTGCTCTGCAGTCTGCGTTCATGAGGAACGAGCACGTGCACATAGTCCAAGGCGGGTAGCTCGGTAATGCGCAGTCCGAGCCGACGGCAAGCCTCTGCTCCGGTGATGACCGCGTCGCCACCGGCGTAGAGCAGAGTGGCCACGATGCGTTGCCCCGGCGTCAACGGTGAAGTCTGCAACGCGACGATGCCCGGCAGCAACCGGCGCCAAGGCCCGTCAGCCCTACAGCGCCGGTACACGGTGCCGCTCGGTATGCCCAGCGCTTCCAGCGAAGCAACCCGGATGACACCCTGCCTGCTCAGGTCATCGAGAAGCTCGGGGTTGTCGGCCCATCGTCCTCGTCTCACCTGACCAACCGTGACCGGATTCGCCTAGCTCCGAAACCTGATTCTTGCGCCCCTGTGGATAACCACCACGACCTGAACAACTCCCACGGCAGACGATGCGGTGAAGGGCACCTTTACTGCACTGGATGCAGTAAAGGTGCCCTTCACCGCAGTTGGACTACTTGCCGCGGCGGAGGTACTTGCCCACCGGGTCGCCTTGAATCTTGCCGTCGGCGAAGACGTGGTTGCCGCGCACGAAGGTGTCGGTGACCTTCGCCGTCATCGCGAAGCCCTCGAACGGCGTGTACTCCTGAGTGGACTCCGAGTCGGCGGCGCGCACCGTCCACGACACGTCGGGGTCCACGAGCGCGAAGTCGGCGTCGTAGCCCTCGGCGATGGTGCCCTTGGACAGCAGACCGTAGCGCCGCGCCGGGTTCCACGACGTCAGCTTCGCGACGCGCTGCGGCGACAGCCCGCGCTTGGCTCCCTCGCCGACCAGGCCCGGCAACAGGTACTCGGCGCCGCCGAAGCCGGACTTGGCGAGGAACACGTCGTCGCGGTCGGAGCCGAACTTCAGCTCGTCCCGGCAGCACGCGTGATCGCTGACGACCCAGTCCACCTCGCCCGCGAGCACGTGCCGCCACAGCGCCTCGACGTCCTCGCGTTCCCGCAGCGGCGGGTTCACCTTGCCGCCGATACCGCTCGCGGTGTCCACATCGGCCAGCAGGTGCCCGACGGTGACCTCCCGGCGGAAGTCCACGTGCGGGAACGTGCCAGCCATGCGCAGCGCCGCGTCGAGCGCCTTCTCCGACGACAGGTGCAGCAGGTTGATGTTCGGCAGCCCCGTCTCGTGCGCGAGGTAGGACGCGATGGTCACCGCGAGCCCCTCGGAGTGCGGCGGCCGCGACGCGCTGTAGGCACGCAGCCCCGACAGGGACCCGTCCTGCTCCACCAGCTTCGTGTACGCGGTCATGATCTCCGCGGTCTCGCAGTGCAGCGACAGCGAGAGGTACGGCGCGTACTCGGTGAGCACCTCGCGCGCCCGCTGCACGCCGCGCATCACGAACTCGAAGTGCGCGAGGTCGTAGGGCTCCTCCGGCGGAGTCATCAGGAAGTCGCTCTGGCTCGCCGAGCGGCCGTGCAGGCCGTGGCTGCCGTAGAACATGAAGATCTTGAACGACGTGACGCCGTGTTCCTCGACGAGGTAGGGGATCTCCTCGATGTGCTGGGCCATCATCGGCGCGAGGTGGAACGCGTAGTCGACGTAGGCGTTGCCCTGCGAGGCCGACAGCACTTCGGGGAAGAAGTCGCGGTAGCTGCCGCCCTTGTTGAGGTAGTACTGGCCGGTGCGCATGTAGGTCAGCGCCGTGGTGACGCCGCCCTGCGCGCTCGCTTTGCTCTCGGTCACGGTGTCGGTGCCGAGCTCGTTGTAGATGCCCCAGTGCTGGTGGGCGTCCACCACTCCGGGAAACGCGAGCAGCCCGCGACCATCGACGACCCTGGCCGCGTCCTCGCGCGCCTGAGCAGGCGCCACCCGCACGATCTTGCCTTCGTTCACCGCGATGTCGGTGAGCTCCGGCTTCGCGTTGTCGGGGTCGTCAGGGCGCACCACCCTGACATCGGTGACCAGTAGTTCAGTCGTCGCCATGCGTGCTCCTCACTGCGTTGTCTCAAGGCGGCGGGCCACGTCGTCCGCAGCCACAAAGGACAGTCCAAAGGCCGGCAGCAGCCCGTTGCCCGCGAGATAGCCCGCAGCGCCGTGGCCGGAGATCCCGGCGGCGGCCCCGCCCGCCGCGTAGAGCCCGGGGATCGGGTTGCCCGCGTGGTCCACCACGGCGGCGTGCTCGTCGACGAGCAGCCCGCCCTGCGTGTGGAACAGGGCGGGCACCACGCGCACCGCGGCGTAGCGGGGTACGAGCGGGCGCTCCCAGCTGGTGCGGCCGAACGCGTCGGCCCGTTCGCCGCGCGCGGTCGCGGCGGCGGTGGCCAGCTCGTCGGCGAGCGCCTCGGCCGGCAGGCCGGTGACGCGCGCGAGCTCGTCGGCGTCGTCGGCGTGCACCACGACGCCGGAGGCGACGGTGTCGCGGAAGTCCTGGAACGGCTCGCACTGCGCGAAGATCGCCTCGTCGAGGACGATCCAGCCGGTGCCCTCCGGTCGCGCGGCCAGTTCGGCGGCGTACTCGGAGTAGCCGCGCGTCTCGTTGCCGAACCGGCGTCCGCCGAGGTCGACGAGGATGCCGCCGTGCACGATCGTGGCCCAGCCGACGAGCGTGCCCGCTCCGGCCGCGACAGCACTGTGTCCCTGGTAGGCGTCGAGGAATCCGGTGGCGGCGCCGAGCTTCTCGCCGATGCGCAGCGCGTCGCCGAGCGACTGGTCGCTGCCCTGGTAGAGCGAGCCCGCGATCTCGGGCAGGTGGGTGCGGACGAGTTCGGAATCGGCGCCGAAGCCGTTGGTGGCGAGCAGCACCGCGTTGGCGGGGATCTGTTCGTCGGTGCCGTCGGGATAGCGCACGACGGCCGCGCGGACCTCGCCGCGCTCGCCGGTCAGCACGTCCTCCAGCCGTGCGGGCACCAGCAGCTCGATGTCGGGGTGCGCGGCGGCCCTGCGGGCGAGGTGGTCGATCACGAGCGAGCCGTGCCTGCCGGGGACCGAGTGGCAGCGCGGCACGGCGTGGCCTGGGTAGGTGAAGTCGGTGACCAGCGAGAGCGGGAGCTCCACCGAGTCGGCCAGCCACTCCACCAGCGGAGCGCTCACATCGGCGAGCGTACGGGCGAGGCGCGCGTCGGCCTGACTCTCGGTCTTGGCCATGACGTCGGCGACGAAGTTCTCCGGCGAGTCGACGATGCCCGCCTCGGACTGCCAGCGGGAGCCGGCGCCGGGGAACATCGCCGTGGACATCGACGTGTTGTTGCCCCTGCGGAAGTGCACGCTGACCTCCACGACGAGCACGCTGAGCCCGGCTTCGGCGGCGCGCAGGGCACCGGCGATCCCGCCGCCCGCGCCCGCGACGACCAGATCGACCGCGTCGAGATCGCCCATGCCGCCGAACTTCCTCTCCGAACCCGACTTCGCCCAGTGTTCCTCTTGGAGAAACACTGGGAACGCCTGCCGTCATCGTGACACCTGCCCTGTCCACGAGTCAACGTTGCTCTTCGCTTGACGTGACACAAGGAGCAGTGCGAACTTGTTACACCAACGCCAGCGCGAAGGGGCGAAACACGACGGTAATGTCGTTCCCCCAGAAGAAACATCAACGGAAGGCAGGTACGCCCCATGACGGACGCGCTGTCCGGGATCAGGGTTCTCGACACGGCAACGCTGTTCGCCGGTCCGCTGGCCGCGACGCTGCTGGCTGACTACGGCGCCGAGGTCATCAAGATCGAGCACCCGAAGGGCGACCCGGTGCGCAGTCACGGCGCGCAGCGCGACGGCGTCGGGCTGTGGTGGAAGATGCTCGGCCGCGGCAAGAAAGCGACGACGCTCTACCTCGGCTCACCGGAGGGCCAGGAGATCTTCCGCAAGATGGTCGCCGACGCCGACGTGGTGATCGAGAACTTCCGGCCGGGCACGCTGGAGCGCTGGGGACTCGGCTACGACGAGCTGCGCGAGATCAACCCCGGCATCGTGCTGGCGCGGGTCACCGGGTTCGGCCAGACCGGCCCGTACGCCAAGCGCCCCGGCTTCGGCACGCTGGCCGAGGCCATGAGCGGCTTCGCCGCCATCACCGGCGAGCCGGACGGCCCGCCGACGCTGCCCCCGTTCGGGCTCGCCGACGGCATCGCCGCGCTCACCACGGCGTTCGCGGTGATGACGGCGCTGCGCGCGCGGGAGCACAGCGGCCACGGCCAGGTGGTGGACCTGGCCATCATCGAACCGATCCTCACACTGCTCGGCCCGCAGATCATCGCCTACGACCAGCTGGGCGAGCTGCAGGAGCGCACCGGCAACCGCTCCACCAACAACGCGCCGCGCAACACCTACCGCACGCGCGACGGTGGCTGGGTCGCGATCTCCACCAGCGCGCAGTCCATCGCGGAGCGCGTGATGCGGCTGGTGGGCAGGCCCGAGCTGATCGACGAACCGTGGTTCGCCACCGGCGCTGAGCGCGCGAAGCACGCTGACGTGCTCGACGACGCCGTGGGCTCGTGGATCGCCGAGCGCGACCGCGAGGACGTGATCAAGGCGTTCGAAGAGGCACAGGCCGCGGTGGCGCCGATCTACACGGCGGCCGACATCATGACCGATCCGCAGTTCAACGCGCTCGGCACCATCGCGACGCTGATGGACGACGAACTGGGCCCCGTGCGCATGCAGAACGTGCTGTTCCGGCTCTCCGAGACGCCGGGCCGCATCACCTCCACCGGCGCTCCCGTCGGCGCGCACACGGAGGAGGTGCTCGGCCGCTACGGCGTCGAGGGCGAGCAGCTGGATCGGCTGCGCGAGCAGGGCGTGATCCGGTGAGGAGCTGGCTCTACGTCCCCGGCGACCGGCCGGAGCGCATCGGCAAGGCGCTGGCCGCCGGTGCCGACGCGGTGATCCTGGACCTGGAGGACGCCGTCGCGCCCTCGGCCAAGGACGAGGCGCGCCGCACGGTCGTCGACACACTCGCGCGCGGCGAGCGGGCCTTCGTGCGGCTCAACGCCAGCGACAGTCCACACGGGATGGCCGATCTCACGGCGCTGGCCGCCGATCCCGGTGCACTCGCCGGGGTGCGGGTGCCCAAGTGCGAGGACCCGGACGAGCTGCGCCGGGTCGCGGACACGCTCGGCGTGGCCGTGTATCCCGTACTGGAGTCGGCGCTCGGCGTGGAGCACGCCTACGCCCTGGCCACCGCGCACCCGCTCGTGGCGGGCATCTCGCTCGGCGAGGCCGACCTCGCGGCGGACCTGCGCGTGGCGGGCGGCGAGGCGCTGGCGTGGCCGCGCTCGCGCGTGGTGGTGGCGGCGCGCGCGGCCGGGCTGCCGAGCCCGGTGCAGAGCGTGTGGACCGCCGTGCGCGACCTCGACGGCCTGCGCGCCGACACCGAGGCGGGCAGGCGCGCCGGGTTCTTCGGGCGCTCGGTGATCCACCCGGCACAGATTTCCGTGGTGCACGAGGCCTCCGCCCCCGACGCCGAGGACGTCGAGTGGGCACGGTCCCTTGTGGACGCGGTGAGCGAGAACGGCACGGCGGCCTGGATCGACCAGTCCGGAAGCTTTGTCGACAAGGCGATCGTGGAGCGAGCACTGTGGCTGCTCTCGATCGCGGGCGAGGACCAGCACGTCAAGGAAGGCCACACGTCATGACACGCACGCAGGATCCGCTGCTCGCCGCCGTCGCAGGTGGAGTCCGGCTGATCGAGCTCGGCCAGCCGTTCTTCACCGGCATGCCGTGCTCGCCCAACCACCCCGGGTTCCGGATGACGCTCATCCGCCGCCACGGCGACATGCAGCGCCCCGACGGCGGCTCGGCCGCCAACGAGATCATCGTGACCGGCGGCCACGTCGGCACCCACATCGACGCGCTCTCGCACGTCAGCCACTGCGGCGAGCTGCACGGCGGCGTCGACGCGGCCGAGGCCCAGCAGGGCGGCGTGTTCACCACGCACGGCGCCGAGAACCTGCCCGGCCTGCTGCGCCGCGGCGTGCTGCTCGACGTGGCCGCCGTGCACGGGGTGCCGACGCTGCCCGCGGGCTACGGCGTCACCGCCGAGGACCTGCGGGCCGCCGCCGACCGCGCGGGCGCCGAGCCCGGCGAGGGCGACGTGGCGCTGATCCGCACCGGCTGGGCCCGCAACTTCACCGACCCGCCCACCTACATGGGCAAGGAGACCGGCGTTCCCGGCGCCACGGTGGAGGCCGGACAGTGGCTCGCCGAGCGCGGCATCGTGGCGACCGGAGCCGACACCACGGCCTACGAGCAGATCCCGGCCGGAGCGGGCCACGCCGTGCTGCCCGTGCACCGCGTGCTGCTGGTCGAGTCGGGCATCTTCATCATGGAGCACCTGAACCTCGAGGCCATCGCCGAGGAAGGGCTCGGCGAGTTCACGTTCCTGCTCGCGCCGCTGCGCATCACCGGCGGCACCGGCTCCCCCATCCGGCCGCTCGCGGCGGTGAGCGCATGACCACGCTGGTGCAGCGCCTGGCCGGGCTCGCCGACACCGTGCGCACCGAGGGCCTCGCTCCCGAGCTGCGTGACGACGCCGCGCGCCGGGTGCTCGACGTGCTCGGCAACAGCCTCGCCGCCACGGCCGAGCCGCCCGCCGAGGCGGTCGGCGCGCTCGTGGCCGAGTGGGGCGGGCAGGGCCGCGCCACCGCGATCGGCGGCGCGAAGCTGCCCGAGCCCAGCGCCGCGCTGCTCAACGGGACACTGGCCCACTCGCTCGACTTCGACGACACGCACCTGCCCTCGGTGCTGCACCCGTCGGCGTCGGTGGTGCCCGCCGCGCTCGCGACCGCCGAATCGCGCGGCACGAGCGGCGCCGCGTTGCTCGACGCGATCGGCGTCGGCATCGAGGTGGCCGTGCGCGTGGGCATGGCGGGCTACGACCGGGAGCTGGGCAACTCCGTGTTCTTCGAGCGCGGCCTGCACGCCACGGCCATCTGCGGCGCGCTCGGCGGCGCCGTGGCCTCGGCGATGCTGTCCGATGTGGACGCCGACGGCATCGCCGACGCGCTGGGCATCGCGGCGAGCATGGGCTCGGGTCTGCTGGAGGCCAACCGCACGGGCGGCACGGTCAAGCGCGTGCACTGCGGCTGGGCGGCACACGCCGCGGTGACCGCCGCGGGCCTGGCCCGCACCGGGATCACCGGACCGCCGACCGTGCTGGAGGGCAGGTTCGGCCTGCTGCAGGCGTTCTGCGGCGACCAGGTGGACCTCGACGCGCTCACCGACCGCCTCGGCGAGCACTGGGAACTGCCGGACATCTTCTTCAAGCCCTATCCCTGCAACCACTTCACCCACGCCGGCATCGACGCCGCGCTGCGGCTGCGGGCACAGGGAGTGGACCCCGCCGAGATCGAGAGCATCGAGCTGGGCGCACCGACGGCGGTGCTGCGCACCATCGGCGAGCCGCGCGAGGAGAAGGCGGTGCCCAAGTCGGGCTATCACGCGGCGTTCTCCGGGCCCTACACCGTGGCCGCGGCGCTGCTCGGCGGCGGCGGGCTCGGTGTGTTCCACGAGGACTTCACCGACTCCGCGGCCGCCGACCCCGCCCGGCTCGCGCTCGCGGCGAAGGTCACGTGCGTGCCCGACGCGCACTGCGACGAGATCTTCCCGCACCAGTTCCCCGCTGTGCTGCGAGTGCGACTGCGCGACGGCCGCGAGCTCGAGGAGCGGGTGGACGCCAACCGCGGCGGCGACGGCAACCCGCTCTCCGCCGACGAACTCGCCACGAAGTTCCGGCTCAACGCCGCGCGGGCGGTCAGCGAGGACCGGGCCCAGCGCATCACGGAGCTGACCTACGGCCTCGCCGCGCTGCCCTCCGTCTCGGCCCTGACCGACCAGCTGACCAGCGAGTAAGACCTAGACCACAACGAGGTGAGCTCATGACAACCACCCGCTTCCGCTGGGTCACGATCGGCCTGGTCGTGACGTTGATCGTCATCAACTACATCGACCGCAGCGCCGTGTCGTTCGCGGTGGGCCCGCTGCAGGACGAGTTCGGCATCACCGACACCCAGTACGGCGCGATCTCCAGCGCGTTCGCCATCGGGTACATGGTGTTCACGTTCCTAGCGGGATTCCTGGTCGACCGGTTCGGGCCACGGCGAGTGCTGCTGACGGCGATCATCATCTTCTCGCTGGCCACGGCGCTGATCCCGCTGGCGGGCGGGTTCGCCGGGCTGCTGCTCGTGCGGATCATCCTCGGCGCCGGCGAGGCGCCCGCCTTCCCCGGCGCGACGCGTGTGGTGAGCCGGTGGCTGCCCCAGAAGGAACAGGGCATCGCGCTCGCGCTCATCGGCGGCGTCGCGGTCTCGGGCAGCCTGCTGATCGCGAGCCCGCTGCTGACGCAGCTGATCGGGGTGACGGGCTGGCGCGGCATGTTCTGGGTGATGGCCGGGGTCGGCGTGGTGTGGGCCGTGCTCGCGCTGTGGCTGCTGCGCAACACTCCCGACGAGAGCCCGTACACCAGTGAGGCCGAGCGCGCCTACATCTCGCGGGGGCACAGCGCCGACGACGAGACGCCCGCCGACAAGGCGAACGTGAGCTGGCGCGAGCTGTTCACCAACCGCAACCTGTGGCTCGTCGCGATCGGCTTCTTCTCGTGGGGCTTCATGTTCTGGGGCTTCATGTACTGGCTGCCCGAGTACCTGCAGCGGGCGCACGGGCTGAGCCTCGAGAGCGTCGGTGCGTTCTCCATCGCCCCCTGGGCGGCGGGTGTGGTCGGCGCGCTCGTGGGTGGCGTGCTGGTGGACCGGATCTACGCCCGCACCGGCAACGCGCGCAGCAGGCTCACGATCATCGGCTGCGCACTGCTGCTCGCGGGTGCCTCGCTGATCCCGGTGCTGCTGTCGCCGAGCCTCACGGTGTCGCTGATCTTCATCTCCCTCGGCGTCGGTTTCGGGTTCATCACCGGTGGCATCTGGTTCGTGGCCTCGATCGACGCGGCGCCGAACCAGCCGGCGAGCGCGGCGGGCTTCGTCGACGCGGCGTTCGCGCTGGCCGGCATCATCGCGCCGTCGATCATGGGCTTCGTCGTGGACCGCACGGGCACGTTCACCAGTGGGTTCGTGCTGATGAGCTGCCTGGTCGTGGTGAGCGCGGTGCTGCTGCTGTTCACCTCCGTCGACCCGCGCAAGGGGCAGGTGGCCGCCGCGCCCTCGGCGCAGGCCGACGAGAACGCGGCGTCCGGCGAGCAGCGGTGACCGGCCCGGTGCACGCGGCACTCGCCCCCGTCGAGGTGGGCGGGGTGCCGCTGCGCAACCGCGTGTTCGTGCCGGGCCACACCACCAACTTCGGCCACGACAACCGGCCGACGTCGCGGCACGCCGACTACCACGCCGAGCGTGCCCGCGGCGGGGCCGGACTGATCATCACCGAGGCCATCCGCGTACATCCGACGAGCGCGGGCAGGCACATCAGCCTCGGGTGCTTCGACGACGCGAGCATCCCGGCCTACGCCGAGATCGCCGATGCCGTCCACGCCGGGGGCGCGGCGATCTTCGCGCAGATCATGCACGCGGGCAGGCAGGCCAATGGCGACGCGACGCGCACGGCGGCGTGGTCGGCCTCGGCGTTGCCGTGGGCCACCGGGGCGCACGTGCCGCACGCCATGAGCACCCGCGACATCGCGACGGTGGTGACGGCGTTCGGCGCCGCGGCAGCGCGGATGTCGCGCGCGGGCTACGACGGGCTCGAGGTGCACGCCGGGCACGGGCACCTGCTGCAGCAGTTCCTCTCACCGGCGACCAACCTCCGCACCGACTCCTACGGCGGCGACGCCGACGGCCGACTGCGGCTGACGCGCGAGGTGCTCACCGCGGTGCGCGAGGCCGCGCCCGAGCTGCCGGTCGGGCTGCGGGTGAGCGCCGACGAGTTCCTGCCGGGCGGGCTCGAACCCGCCGACGTGCTCGAGATCGTGGGCACGCTGCGCGAGGAGTTCCCGCTCGCCTTCGTGCACGTGAGCCACTCCGCTTATCACGGCAGCTGGTCGCTGGCCACGCAGATGGCCGACATGAGCTTCGGGCACGCACCGTTTCGCCACCACGCCGGGATGTTCCGGCGCGGGCTGCCCGGGCTCCCGGTGCTGGCCGTGTGCAGGCTCGACAGCGTCGAGGAGGCCGCCGAACTGATCACCGGCGGCGAGGCCGACCTCGTGGGACTGGCCAGGCCGCACATCGCCGACCCGCACCTGGTGCGCAAGGCGGCCGAGGGCCGCTCGCACGAGACCCGCTCGTGCGTGGCGTGCAACCAGGGCTGCATCGGCAGGGTGGAGCTGAACCTGCCGATCTCGTGCGTGGTGAACCCGGAGGTCGGCGCCGAGCGCGTGTGGTCCGGCGTCCACAGTGGAGCGCCGTCGAGCGGCAGCGTGCTGGTGGTGGGCGGCGGCCCCGCGGGGCTGGAGGCCGCGCTCTCCGCGCACCGTGCGGGCAGGCGCGTGACGCTCGTGGAGGCCGCCGACCGGCTCGGCGGGCAGGTCGCGCTCGCCGCGCGGGTGCCCGGCCGCGAGCGGCTGGGGCTGCTCACCGCCGAACTGGAACGCGACGTGCTGGCCGCCGGGATCACCGTGCAAACCGGAGTTCGGGCCGACGCCGAACTGGTGCGGGAGGCTGGCGCCGACGACGTGGTGCTCGCGACGGGATCGGTGCCGGTGCGCCGGGAGCTGCCCGGCGGCCCGCCCGTGCTCGACACGTGGCAGGCCGTCGAGGCCGTGTGCGGCGAGGCGCCGGTGCCGCCGGTGGTGGTGATCCGCGACGACTGCGGCAGCTGGGCGGCGGCCTCACTCGCCGAGGCCTACGCGCGGCGAGGTGCGCGGGTGCACCTCGTGTCGCCGTCGGCGTCGTACAGCGCACAGGTCACGACCTACTCGCGGCTGGCACTGACCCGGCGGTTCACCGAGCTCGGCGTGCGCGTGCACCTGCTGCGCGCCCTCGACACGAGCGGCGCCGACGGCGTGCTGCTCACCGACCCCATCTCCGGCGGCACCGAACGGCTCCCCGGCGTGGGCGTGGTGGTCGACGCCGGAGCCGCGAGCGCGGCCGACGTGCTGCTGCACGAGCTCGCCGACGTCGCTCGCGTGCACGTCGCGGGCGACGCGAACGCGCCGCGCACCGCGCTCGAAGCCGTCTACGAGGGCCGGGTCGCGGGTGCCGTGCACTCGGCCCACTCCGACCCGCAACCGGTGCTGCTCGCACTGTCCCGCTGAAAGGAGAGCCATGACCGACCTCAAACCGCTCTACACGGCGACCGTCGAGGCCACCGGCGGCAGGGCGGGCACCGCCCGTTCGCGCACCGGGTCGCTGGAGGTGACGCTCGCACGCCCCGCCGAGCGCGGCACCGGCGCGGGCACCGACCCGGAGGAGCTGTTCGCCGCGGGCTACGCGGCCTGCTTCGCCAGCGCCATGACCGTGGCGGCCCGGCGCGAGAAGGTGCGCCTCGGCCCGTGCACGGTGAGCGGTTCGGTGACGCTGGGCGAGCAGCCCGACGGCCGTTACGCGCTCGCGGTGCACCTCGAGGTCGACGCCCCGGAGTGCGCGCCGGCCGAGCTGCGCACCGTGGTCGCCACCGCCGACACCCTGTGCCCGTACTCCAACGCCCTTCGCGACGGTGCGCCCGTGACCATCGAGCTGGCGGAGCGGGCCGCGTGAACCCCGCGGCCGACCGGACGGCGCTGACCGGGCTGACGGCCGTGGTCACCGGCGCCGCACAGGGCATCGGCGTGGCGATCGCGCAGCGGCTGGCCGCCGCGGGGGCCACCGTGGCGATGGCCGATCTCGCCGAGCCGGGCACGTGGACCGGCGCGCGGGACGGTGTCGCCGCTGTGGGCACGGAACCGAGCACGCACCGCGTGGACGTGCGCTCCGCCGAGAGCTGCCGCGAACTGGTGCGCGAGGTCCAGGATCGTCACGGCGGGTTCGACGTACTGGTCAACAACGCCGGGGTGAACTCGCGCGGCGCCGCCGAGGAACTGTCCGAACAGGACTGGCAGGACCCGATCGACGTCAACCTCTCCGGCACGTTCCGGATGTGCCAGGCCGCGTTCCCCGCGCTCACCGAGTCGGCATCGCCGAGCATCGTGAACCTCACGTCCACCGCGGGCCAGGTCGCGGTGCCCGGCTGCGCCGGCTACGCCGTGAGCAAGGCGGGGATCCTGCACCTCACCCGGGTCCTGGCGCTGGAGTGGGCGGGCAACGACATCCGCGTCAACGCGGTGGGGCCGACGATCGTGCCCACCGAGATGAACGCCGACGTCCGCGCCAGCGAGGAGTACCTGACCGACAAGCTCGCGTCGATCCCCTTGGGCCGAATGGTCGAACCCGCCGAAGTCGCCGACAGCGTCGCGTTTCTCGCCTCGCCCGCCGCGGCCATGATCACCGGGCACACGCTCTTCGTCGACGGCGGCGTCGTACTCGGCTGAGCCACTCCCGCGCCACGGGGCCGAGATCGCGCGGAGGACGCAGCGCCATACCATGTTCTGTCTCCGTCCCCAACGGCCAAGACAGCGTGGAGCAGCCCCTTGAGCGACGACGACAGACGACTGATCGCAGGCCGCTACCGGCTGGCGGAACGCCTCGGCGCGGGAGCGATGGGTGAGGTGTGGAAAGGCGAGGACGAACGCCTGAACCGCACCGTCGCGCTCAAACAGCTGCACCTGCGCACCGCGCTGGACGCCGCGGGTGCCGGCGATCTGCGGGCGCGCGCGATGCGCGAGGCCCGCATCGCCGCGCGGCTCATGCACCCCAACGCGATCGCGGTCTTCGACGTCGTCGAGGACGAGGGCTACCCGTGGCTGGTCATGGAGTACCTGCCCTCCACGAGCCTCGCCGAACTGCTCGCCAGCCGCGGCAAGCTGCCGCCCGCCGAGGTCGCCGAGATCGGCAGGCAGATCGCGGAGGCCATGGCCGCCGCGCACCGCTCCGGCATCATCCACCGCGACGTCAAACCCGCGAACGTCCTGCTCGCCGACAACGGCGTCGCCAAGATCTCCGACTTCGGCATCTCCCGCGCCGCCGGTGACGTCACGCTCACCGCCACCGGCTTCGTCGCGGGCACTCCGGCCTACTTCGCGCCCGAGGTCGCCAGGGGCAGCGACGCCGACGAACGCTCCGACGTGTTCTCGCTGGGCTCCACGCTCTACCACGCGGTGGAGGGCAATCCGCCGTTCGGCCGACACGACAACGCCATCGCCCTGCTGCACCGGGTCTCCCAGGGCGAGATCGACCCGCCGCAGCACGCCGGTGAACTCGCGCCCGTGCTGGCACGCCTGCTGCACCAGGACCCCGACGAGCGCCCCGGCATGACCGAGACGGCACAGGCGCTCGCACCGAGCGCCACGGTGAGCCCGGCGCCCCCGCCGTCCGAACCCCGCAAACGGCGGACCGGAGTGCTGATCGCCGCGCTGGTACTGGCGCTCGTCGTGCTGGCCATGCTCGGCGGCGGCCTGTGGTGGCTGCTGGCGCGGGACGGCGGCGAGCAGGCGGGCGGCCGGAACCCGGCGCCGTCGTCCGCGGCGGAGCCCACGCTCAGCGAGGAGTCCCGGACAACCGAGCCGACCGGGTCCGGGCAGGAACCGCCTCCGTCGGCCCCACCGAGCAGTGAGACGCAGTCGAGCCCGCAGTCCACGCCCGAGGGCAACCCCGACGAGCAGCGCATGGCCGCCGTGCGCGACTACTACGCGCTGCTGCCCGGCAACCTCGAAGCGGCCTACGGCCAGCTCACCGACCAGTTCAAGAGCAGCCGCTCCCCCGACTTCAGCAGCTACGCCTCGTTCTGGGGGCAGATGAGCTCCGTTCAGGTCACCGACCTGGCCCCCGCGGGCGGCAACGCGGTGAGCGCGACGGTCGTCTACACCCGCTCCAGCGGTGGCACCTCCACCGAGCGGCACACCTACACCCTCGCCGAGCAGAACGGGCAGTGGGCGATCGACAGCCAGTCGGGCTGAGTCCTTCTGCGTCGTGGGGCGACCGAGGTTCCCCCGCGCCGGGTGAGCACCCGCGCGCATGGGCGCGCCTAGCGTCACCGTCATGACGACGGCCTCCGCGAGCGGGCGCGACGACGCGGGACGGGCTCACCTCGCGGTGAACCCCGTCTTCACGAGCGAGCCCGCGGACATCCCCAGGAACTCGCTTCCCGCGGGCGACCTCGCGCCCGACATCGCCTACCAGGTCGTGCACGACGAGCTGATGCTCGACGGCAACGCGCGGCTCAACCTGGCCACGTTCGTGACCACGTGGATGGAGCCCACCGCCGAGAAGCTGATGGCGGAGTGCTTCGACAAGAACATGATCGACAAGGACGAGTACCCGCGCACCGCCGCGCTCGAGCAGCGGTGCACGCGGATGCTCGCCGAGCTCTGGCACGCGCCGTCGGCCGAGCGGGCGCCCGGCTGCTCCACCACCGGCTCCAGCGAGGCGTGCATGCTCGCGGGGCTCGCGCTCAAGCGGCGCTGGCGGCACGCGCGCCACGAGGCGGGACTGCCCGCCGACCGGCCCAACCTCGTGATGGGCGTCAACGTGCAGATCTGCTGGGAGAAGTTCGCCAACTACTTCGACGTCGAACCCAGGCTGGTGCCGATGGAGGGCGACCGCTTCCACCTCGACCCCGCCGAGGCGGCCGCCCGCTGCGACGAGAACACCATCGGCGTGGTCGCCGTGCTGGGCTCCACGTTCGACGGCAGTTACGAGCCGGTGGCCGACATCTGCGCCGCGCTGGACCGCCTGGAGGCCGAGCGCGGCTGGTCCGTACCCGTGCACGTCGACGGCGCGTCGGGAGCGATGGTCGCACCGTTCTGCGACCCCGACCTCGCGTGGGACTTCCGGCTGCCACGGGTCGCGTCGATCAACACCTCGGGCCACAAGTACGGGCTCGTCTACCCCGGCGTCGGCTGGGTGGTGTGGCGAGAGCCGTCTGCGCTGCCGGAGGACCTGGTGTTCCGGGTGAACTACCTCGGCGGCGACATGCCCACGTTCGCGCTGAACTTCTCCCGGCCCGGCGCGCAGGTGGTGGCGCAGTACTACACGTTCCTGCGGCTCGGGTTCGACGGCTTCCGCAGGGTGCAGCAGAACTGCCGCGACGTGGCCACGGCACTGGCGGGCCGCATCGAGGGGCTCGGCCCCTTCCGGCTGCTCACCAGGGGCGACCAGCTGCCGGTGTTCGCGTTCACGGTGCAGGACGACGTCACGGCGTACTCGGTGTTCGACGTGTCGGCCCAGCTGCGGGAGGCGGGCTGGCTGGTGCCCGCCTACACCTTCCCCGCGAACCGCACCGACCTCGCCGCGCTACGCGTGGTGGTGCGCAACGGCCTCACCCACGACCTCGCCGACCTGTTCTTCGCCGACCTCGGCCAGGCCGTGGGGACGCTCGCGAAGCAGGCGAAACCGGTGCGCGGCAGGGAGTCGGCCTCGTTCGCGCACGGCACCGGTGAGCGCCGTTAGCCGACCCGGAACCACAGGTTCGTCGCGTGCGGCAGCTCGTCGACGCGGATCCGCTCCAGCCGCACGTTCGCGCCGCCCGGCCGGTCGAACAGGCGCACGCCGTCGCCCAGCAGCACACCCACGACGATCGTGAGCACCTCGTCCAGCTCCCCGGCCTCGACGCACTGCCTGGCGACATCGGCTCCGAGGACGTTCACGTACTTGTCCCCCGCCGCGGCCCTGGACTCGGCCACCGCCGTGGCGAGGTCGCCGGCGAAGGTGACGCCGGGAACCGGACGCGAGGGCGGCCGGTGGGTGAGCACGAACTGCGGGCCGTCCCAGCCGCCGCCGAACGCCTTGCCCTCCTTCTCCGGATCGCCGCGGTGCGGGTCGTCGCCGCCGTACGTGCGGTTGCCGACCAGCAGTGCGCCGATGTCGCCGATGAGGTCGTCGACCACCGGGTTGGGGCCGAGGTGTTCGGTCAGCCACGACATGTCGCCGTCGGGGCCCGCGATGAACCCGTCGAGCGACATCGTGACCGAGTAGAGCAGCTTGCCCATGCGAGTACCTCCGAGGTGGTCGGACCATCGTCGCCGTATCGACCTGCGCGGGCCGCGAAACTCATCGGCGCGTCCGGAAAATTCCGTGCAACCCGCAGCAGGCCCGGTCGCATGTGAGCTGGTGAAGGGGAACCATCCACCCGAAGGAGATCCATGCGTACCCGAATCGTCCTGTTGTCCGCGGGCGCCGTGCTCGCCGCGAGCGCCGCGATCGCGGCCCCGGTGCTGGCCAGCGGCGCGGACTCGCCCGAGCCCGCGCCGCCGGTGCACGTGGAAGCCCCCTCACCGGCACCGCCCGTCGACCAGGCGCCCACGGAAGGCCCCATCCCGCCCGTCACCGAGGACCCGACTGCGGCACCCGCGCCGCCCGTCACCGAGCCGCCCGCGAAGGAGGCGCCCACCGCGGTCCCGGCACCGCCCGTCGACCAGGCGCCCACCGCGGCACCCGCACCACCTGTCGACCGGGGGCCCACCGCCGCACCGGCGGCCCCCGTCGCGAAGGAGGCCGCACCGCCGCGGGCAGCCTCGACCGCGGCGCCGACGGCATCTCGATAACGTGACACCGCCCGGGCTCGCGCAGCGGCCCGGCGCCGGAGGGGAGGCCGCACCACTGGCCAGGACCACTGACTCGCCGTGGGACGACGAGTTCAGCCAGTACTTCGCCGCGCGCGCACGACTGCTGCGCGCGACGGCGTACCTGCTCTGCGGGGACTGGCACCGCGCCGAGGACATCACGCAGGTCGCGCTCACCAAGCTGTACGTGGCGTGGCCGCGGCTGCACCGGCGCGACGAGCTCGACGGCTACGCACGCACGGTGGTGGTGCGGACCTTCCTCGCCGAGAACCGCAGACTCTGGCGGCGCCGTGAACAGCTCACCCACGAGCCGCCGGAGCGGCCTGCCGCGGACCCGGAGCCCGAGCACCGAGTGCTGGTGCGCTCGGCGCTGGGCTCCGTGCCGCCGAAGCAGCGCGCGGTGCTGGTGCTGCGGTACTGGAACGACCTGAGCGTGGAGCAGACCGCCGCCGCGCTCGGGTGTTCCACCGGCACCGTGAAGAGCCAGGCCGCGCGTGGCCTGGCGGCGCTGCGCACACGCCTGGGACCACACTTCAGTCTCGCGGACACGTGGAGGAGGTGACCGCCGTGCCGGACGACGACGACATCCGCGCCCTGCTGGCGGGCGCGCATCCGGAGCAGGGACCGCCGCTGCGGCTCGATCCCGCCGAGATCGCGGGCAGCGGCAGGCGCATCCGCAGGCGACGGCGCACGCTCGCGATGGCGGGCAGCTCGCTGGCGGTGGTGCTGGTGATCACCCTGGTCACGCTGGCGTTCACCGTGCGAACGGAGCCGCTGCCCCCGGCGACCCCGCCCGCCCCGCCGGCACCGGCGCCGACGAGCGTCGAGCAGAGCCCGTCGGCGACCCCCGAACCGCCGGAGGCGGTGGATCCGAGCTCCCCGCCCCTGCCCCCGAACGACTCGAAGGCGCCCCAAGCTCCCGGCCCCACGCGGTGAAGGGCACCTTTACCGCGTTCAATGCAGTAAAGGTGCCCTTCACCGCATTCGGGGTGCCCCGGGGGGGACCAAGGCTTGCTAGGGGGTGAAGCGGGCTACATGGCGCTTTTGCCACGGGGTTTCCACCGCGCTCGGGTCGTAGTGCGCGCGGACGTAGGAGACCGCCTCCGCCGCGGGCACGCCGTCGAACACCGCCAGGCAGGCCAGCGCGGTGCCGGTGCGGCCCTTCCCACCACCGCACGCCAGTTCCACGCGCTCCTCCGCGGCGCGTTCCCACGCCTCATGCAGCACCTCACGCGCCCGCGCCTTGTCCGAGGGCAGCCGGAAGTCGGGCCAGCGCAGCCATCGGCTCTCCCACGCGACGTCCGGCGGCGGCTTGCCGAGCAGGTACACGCCGTACTCGGGGTCGCGACCGGACGGCATCGGCCTGCGCAGGCCACGTCCTCGCACGAGCCTGCCGGACGGCAGCGTCAGCACTCCCGGAGCGTCCGGGTCCCAGGTGTCGGTCACCCCGCCAGCCTAGGCAGCGATGAGTCCGTACCCGTGGTGGAGTCTCGTTTCCCGGCAGCACTCCATCCGACGAGAGGACTCCCGAATGAGCGCACTCTGGCCGCTGGTCCACACCGAACGCGCCGCGCTGGCGCACGACCTCACCGGGCTCACCGGCGAGCAGTGGGCGACACCGTCGCTGTGCGCCGGGCTGAGCGTGCGCGAGGTACTCGCCCACCTGACCTCGGCGGCGACCCTGAACGGCGTGCGCTGGTTCGCAGGAGTGCTGCGCTGCCGGTTCGACTTCGACCGGCAGGTGGCGATGCGCCTGGCCGAGCAGCTGGGTGCCGACGGGGCCGAGACGTTCGCACGGTTCCGCGGCGTCGTCGGCAGCACCACCAGACCGCCGCTGCCGGTGGTCGCGATTCTCGGCGAGACCATCGTCCACGGCGAGGACATCCGGCGGCCGCTGGACCTTCGCCGCGACCATCCGATCGCGACCCTCACGCACGTGGCCGAGTACTACCGGCGCTCCGACATGGTGGTGCCGGGCCGGACCCGCGGGCGCGGTCTGCGGCTGGCCGCCACGGACGGTCCGCTCGCGGCGGGCGAGGGTCCGCTCGTGACCGGCACGACGCTCGCGCTGACGATGGCACTGGCCGGGCGAGACGCCTTCGCGGCGGAACTGGAGGGCGACGGCGCGGAGATCCTGCGCACGCGGTGCGCGGCGTGACGCCGGGAGGGCGAGCACGGATCCGAAGGCCGTGGGCACCCTCCCGCCGCTGCTCGGCCGTGCTGCACGACGACATGAACACCTTCGCCGGCGTCGGGTTACGTCCTCAGCGAGGCACGGCTGGGAGTTCCGCGAACACGCTGGGCCCACGAAGGTGGTCCTCGACCGGCGGAAAGTCGCCGCGCTGGGACTGTCCTCCGCTTCGCTCCACCGGCCGGTGACGCTCGCCGCCGCACTCCCGCCGGAGTGAGCCACGCGTGACGCGATGCTCTCGCCGTTGTCACGGCGTCGACACATCGGACGCCGACACTCACCCGGTCAGTCCTGATCTCGGGTGACGCGGGCGCAGCCCTGTCGCCAGCGGCAAAAGGGAGCGACCTCCATGTCCTACGTGCGGCCCGCCGAATTCGTCGGGAAGATGATCGACGCGGGCGAGTCCAAAGCTCTGATGTCCACACGCGACACGGTGCTCAGGGCCTTCATGGCCGGTGCCATCCTGGCACTGGCCGCCGCGTTCGCGGTGACCGTCACCGTGCAGACCGGCAACGCGCTCGTCGGCGCACTGCTGTTCCCCGTCGGTTTCTGCATGCTGTACCTGCTCGGCTTCGACCTGCTCACCGGTGTCTTCACACTCGTTCCGCTGGCGTGGCTGGACAAGCGGCCCGGCGTTGGTCCGGGCGCGATGCTGCGCAACTGGGGACTGGTGTTCCTCGGCAACTTCGGCGGCGCGCTCACCGTCGCGGTGATGATGGCCGTGGTGCTCACGTTCGGCTTCTCCATGGACCCCAACGAGGTCGGGCAGCGCCTCGGCGAGATCGGCACCGACCGCACGGTGGGCTACGCCGACCACGGCGCCGCTGGCATGCTGACGCTGTTCGTGCGCGGCGTGCTGTGCAACTGGATGGTCTCCACCGGCGTGGTCGCCGCGATGATGTCGACGTCGGTGTCGGGCAAGGTGATCGCCATGTGGATGCCGATCCTCGTGTTCTTCTACATGGGTTTCGAGCACTCCGTGGTCAACATGTTCCTGTTCCCGTCGGGACTCATGCTGGGTGGCGACTTCTCGATCGGTGACTACCTGATCTGGAACGAGATCCCCACCGTCGTCGGCAACCTGGTGGGCGGGCTGACGTTCGTCGGGCTCACGCTCTACGCCACGCACGCCCGCACCGGTGCTCCCCGCCGCGGCAAGGTCATGACCGATCCGGAGGACGTCCCGGCGCCCGCCAAGGTCGGCGCCTGAGCCGACGGCGGCCTGCGAGAACCGCCGAGTCGCCGCCGCGGGACTGGTGCTGCTGGGCGCAGTGGTGCACGCGGTCGGCAACTCGGCGGCGGGCGGCTATCCGCCGTAGCACCGGGCGACAGTGGTGAACGCGGCTTTCGGTTCCCACTCCAGCCCGGGATAGCTCGTCCCCGAGCGGTCCTCCAGCACCTTGACGATCCCGAAGCTGGCCAGGTCGAGGTCGTCGCGGGGGTCGCCGCCCGGCCGGTGTGGCAGGTTCTCGAGCGCGAACAGGAACACGAACGCGCTGTCGACGCCTTCGGAGTCGAAGACCTCGAGCAGCTCGGCCAGGTAGCGGGCCTGCCCGTCCTCGTCGCGGACGTACTCGCCGTCGAGGCGGGCGGGCACTCCTGACTCGTACTCGATGATCTCCATGCTGCGCGGTGCGGTGTCGCCGGCGCCCTGCCACGTCGCCGTACCGAAACCGGTGATCGCCACGGGCTTGCGACCGGCGACCAGCGTGCGCACTCCCTCGCGGAACTGCTCGGCCACCTCGGCGGAGCGGATGAGCTCCACGGTCATGACGTCGAACGGGCTCCAGTCGATCCGCTCGAACGGGATCGCCGCGTAGGTGAGCCTGCCGCCGAAGCGTGCACGCACCACCGGCACGGCCTCGCGCAGGAAGGCGTCGAGCCGCTCACTGGCCTCGGCGATGCGGGTGCCGCGCTGGTCGGGATCGGCCAGCAGCGTGGCGAGCCGCTGGTCCACGTCGTCGCCGTCGACGAAGCCCCGGTTCATGATCGACAGCTCGACCCCGGCGACGAACACGACCTCCGCGCCCGAGGCCCGGACCCGCTCCGCCCGCTCTGCGCAGTCGGCGAACAGGGCCAGGATCTCGTCGGTGGTGAGCTCCAGCGGGTAGGGCGAGAACCAGATTTCCAGTCCGAGCTCCGCGGCGATCCTGGCCGCGGTCTCGAGTCTGGCTCCGTCGCCGCCGGTGAGCTGCACGGCCGTGCAGTGCAGGTCGTCGCGGATGATCTCCAGTTCCCTGCGCACGGTGGCGGCGTCGTAGCGCTGCCGCGACGGGGCGCCGTCGCGCACGAAACCGGTGTCGTAGGTGATGCCTGTGGCTCGCATGTCCGGGTCCTTTCGGTGGGTATGAGGCGAGGCTAGCCCTCAAACTTGCGTGCACGCAAGTTTGCGCGCACGCAGCACGGATGGGAGACTCGCGGCGTGACGACGGAGCGAGCCGGACTGCGGGAGCGCAAGAAGCAGGCCACCAGGGAGGCGCTGCGCGAGGCCGCGCTGCGGCTGGCGCTGGAACGCGGCCCGGAGAACCTGCGCGTCGACGACATCGCGGAAGCGGCGGGCGTCTCGCCCCGGACCTACAACAACTACTTCTCCAGCCGCGAGCAGGCGATCGTCGCCGGCATCACCGCGCAGCGGGAGTCGCGGGTGGCCGGCGCCGTCGCGGCCAGATCCGCGCAAACCCCGCTCTCGGACGCCGTGATCGACGCCGTCGTGGGGCAGCACACCGAACCGGCCGAGTCCGAGCGCGACGGGATGCTGCTCATCGCCACGAACCCGGCACTGCGCGCCGCCTACACCGACGCCGTCACGTCGATCGAGCAGCCGCTCGCCGACGCGATCGGCGAGCGCTCCGGCGCCGACGCGATGACCGCACGAGTGCTCGCCGCCTCCGTCGCGGCCGCGGTGAGGGTCGCGCTCCGCGAATGGCTGCAACCGACCGACAGCGGGCTGGTCGTCCCGGCAGGTTCGCTGCCGGACCTGCTGCTCAGCGCGCTGGCCCCGCTGCGCGCCGCACTCGACGCCGTCTGATTCGGCGAACCTCGAGATTGTCGGACCCGGCCACTAGCGTCGAGCGCATGGCACTCTCAGTGGAAGAACGACAACAGTTCCTGGCAGAACCCCATGTCGGCGCACTGTCGGTGGTCGAACGGCCCGATCGGGCGCCGCTCACCGTGCCGATCTGGTACCAGTACACGCCCGGCGGCGAGCTGTGGGTACGCACCCCGGCCGCCTCGCGCAAAGCCCACGCGATCGAGGCACAGGGCCGGTTCAGCCTGCTGGTGCAGCGAACCACGCCCACGGTGCGCTACGTGTCAGTGGAGGGGCCGGTGCTGCGGACCACGCCGAGCACCGACGAGATGGCGCGTGAGGTCGCCGTGCGCTACCTGCCTCCCGACAAGGTCGAGGGCTTCCTGACCTTCGAGCGGGAGCACCTCGGCGAGCACGTGGCCATCTACCTCCGTCCGGAGCACTGGCTCTCGTCGGATCTCGGCA
Organism: Prauserella cavernicola; assembly: GCF_016595675.1. Classification (GTDB taxonomy): domain Bacteria; phylum Actinomycetota; class Actinomycetes; order Mycobacteriales; family Pseudonocardiaceae; genus Prauserella_A; species Prauserella_A cavernicola. The sequence continues at coordinate 422,898 of NZ_JAENJH010000005.1, forward strand.
GTCTCTGAGGCGTCGTCCACTGTGGCCGGACACGGAACCGCCCCTCGCGAACTCACTGGGGGCGAGTTCACGAGGGGCGGCTGTCCCTCCCCCGGGTATCAGGCGGACTCGGCTCCACAAGCGACATCGCGCTGCGGGCGCTCACCGGTCACCAGGAAGTCGGTCGCGAGATCGTTGAGGCACTGGTTGTCCAGGTACAGGTAGGCCAGGTGCCCGCCCTGGTCGGCGGTGACCATCCGGGCCCGGTCGCCGAAGGCCTCGCGCAGCTTCTCGGCACCGGCCAGCGGCGTGGCCGGGTCGCGCAGGTTCTGCAGGATCAGCACGTTCGACGGGCCCTCGTCGGTGATCTCCACCTGCGGCTCCACCGGCTCGGACGGCCAGAACGCGCACGGCGAGATGTTGGCGCCCGCCGCGCCGAACATCGGGTGGCGGAAGCGGTCCAGCGCGACGTTGCGCTGATAGGTCTTGACGTCCTCCGGCCAGGCGGAGTCGTTGCAGATCACGTGCAGCTGGCTGGCCTGGTAGTTGTCGGAGGGGATGCCGGTCTCGGGCGGCGCCTGCTCGCCCTCGCCGACGTCGGGCACCGGCACCGGGTTACCCGTGTCGAGCGCCTGCCACGTCTCCGCCAGCGCGGGGAAGGAGCTGTCGTAGTAGAAGTCGGCGAACGTCACGTGGCGAAAGACCGCGCCGGTGTAGCCGTCCGGGCTGGGCTCGGCGTCCAGTTTGGCGGCGATCTCGAAGTACTTCGCCCGCACCTGACCAGGCGTGGTGCCGAGGCCGTACTCCGGGTGCTCGGCGGCGAACCTCGCGAAGTCCGGGAAGCGGTCCTCGACGCCCTGGCCGAACATCCGCGAGAACGAGGAGTCCCAGCCCTGCGGGCCCGTCGCGCTGTCGATCAGGAACCGGTCGCTGCGCTCGGGGAACATCGAGGTGTAGACCGACCCGAGGTACGTACCGTAGGAGATGCCGAAGTACGACACCTTCTCCTCACCCAGCGCCGCGCGGATCCGGTCCATGTCGCGGGCGGTGTTGGCCGTGGTGATGTGCGGCAGCAGCGGCGCGGTCTCGGACTGCCCGCACTTCTCCGCCACGCCGGCCACGCGCTCGGCCTCGTCGTTGACGTCGGCCGCGTTGCGGGCGTAGGTCGGGATGTTCGTCGGGTGCTCCAGCAGCGACACCTCGCACGTGACCGGCGTGCTGTGGGCCACCCCGCGCGGGTCCATGCCGATGATGTCGTAGCTGTCCAGCACGTCCTGCGGCAGTTCGAGATTGTCGCGCAGGACGGCCGGGAAGCTGAGCCCCGCTCCGCCCGGTCCGCCGGTGTTGGTCAGCAGCACGCCTCGGCGTTTCTCCGGGTCGGCGCTGGCCAGCCGGGACACCGCGACCTCGATCGTCTCCCCGTCGGGATCGCGGTAGTCCAGCGGAACGTCGATCGTCGCGCACTCCAGGCCCGGCTTGGCGGAGTCCGCCGGACACGCCCCCCAACTCAGCGTGTCCGGCGGCGCGGGCTCCTCCGTGGCCACCGACACTCCCGCCGGGGTCAGCGCCGCCACCACGGCGGCGGCGAGAACGGCCAGGACGGGCTTGCGCATTGGAGCTCCTCCTCGGTGCTGCGACCTCACTTCGTCCACAACGGACGTTCGACGGGAGGCGCTGGGCGGATCAGAAACCATGCCGTTGCGGCACACTCAACTCGTGGTACCCGTTCGTGCGACTCAGCGGCGGGGTTCCCAGCGGAAGAGGCGGGCGGCGAGGGTGACGGCGACGATGACCCAGGCCAGGGTGGGGCCGAGCAGCAGCAGGGAGTCGCCCAGCGCGACGCCGCCGTTCCAGGCGTTGGTG
>NZ_JAENJH010000060.1 GCF_016595675.1 Prauserella cavernicola
CATGTTCGACGCAATCCGCTCATGCCCCCGACCGGTGATCGCCGCGGTCAACGGTGCCGCCGCGGGTGGCGGCAACGAGCTGGTGGTGGCCTGCGAACTGGCGATCGCCGCCCGGTCCGCGACCTTCGGGCAGACCGGCCCTCGGGTCGGCAGCTCCCCTGTCACCGGCGCGACCAACGTCATGGGCGTGCAGATCGGCGAGAAGAAGGCCAAGGAGCTGGCCCTGCTCTGCCGCCGGTACCCGGCCGACGAGGCCGAACGGATGGGCCTGGTCAACGCGGTCGTCGACGACG
>NZ_JAENJH010000061.1 GCF_016595675.1 Prauserella cavernicola
AGCGGCCCGCGCGGGACGTCCATGAGCGACTCGCGCGACCCCGAGTGCGTCTCGGCGTTCGCACCGAGCGCCAGCAGCGCCGACGCGTAGTTGAGCACGGGGTGCAGCCGCTCGTTGAGATACACGTAGCGGGTGCCGGTCTCCTTCACCACGAGCACCGAGTCGCCGTCGCGCCAGGCCTGGTCCCCGCCGGGCACGATGAAGCCGTAGACCCCGACGGCGACGAGCGCGAGCACCGTGATGACGAGGCTGCCGAACGCCGCACCCGAAGGCCGTTTGAACGGCGGCTGCT
>NZ_JAENJH010000062.1 GCF_016595675.1 Prauserella cavernicola
TCGAGGGAGCTGCTGACGTCGTCGCCACCGCTCGTGCCGCCCGCCGACTCGGCGAGCTTCGATGCCTACGGCGAGGTGCTGGAGAGCAGGCCGATCGGGCTGTGGCTCTGGAACTCGACGCTGGTGACGCTGGGAACGGCGCTGATCTCCATCGTGATCAGCACGCTCGGCGGCTACAGCCTCTCGCGTTTTCGCACCAAGGCACAGCAGGCGATGGGCTTCACGTTGCTGTTCAGCCGCATGCTGCCGGGAACGCTGCTGATCAGTCCCGTGTTCGTCATCTTCGCCTCG
>NZ_JAENJH010000063.1 GCF_016595675.1 Prauserella cavernicola
GAGCCCGCTCCGGAGTTCGCGGCGGGCGCGGTCGCCACCACAGCGCCGGTGGTCAGCAGCGCCACCGCCCACGGCACCCAGCGCGTCCAGCGGCGAGAGCGCGCCGCTCCGGGTGCGGTGGCTGGCGAGCCTCGTTGCTCCATCGAACGTCCTCCGGTCGCGGATCCGGCCGGACCGGCGTCACACTCTCCGGCCTCGACTCCTCTGGACACGAATGTATACAGTGGTGTGCTGTTGTTGACAAGCCTTGGAGGTTCGATGACGCAGGCCGTACCCCCATCCGGAACCGAC
>NZ_JAENJH010000064.1 GCF_016595675.1 Prauserella cavernicola
CCCGCTTCGGCACCGACGAGCAGAAGAAGCACTGGCTGCCCGGCTTCGCGAACGGCAGCGTGCGCATGGCCTACGGCATCACCGAGCCCGACGCCGGGTCCAACTCACACCGCATCACCACCACGGCGCGGCGCGACGGCGGCGACTGGATCCTCAGTGGACGCACGGTCTACATCTCCGGCGTGGACGAGGCCGACGCCGTGCTGATCGTCGGCAGGACCGAGGACGCCAAGACCGGGCGGCTCAAGCCCGCGCTCTACATCGGGCCCACCGACGCGCCCGGGTTCGAGT
>NZ_JAENJH010000065.1 GCF_016595675.1 Prauserella cavernicola
GACACCGGCGTGCACGAGCTGCGCGAGATCGGCGACCACCTGCTCGCCATCACAGCCACCGCGGCCAGGCTCGCCGCCGAACGCGCCTCCGACGAGCATCAGGGCCGGCTGGAGGAGCTGGTGGACCAGCTCGCGGCCGCCGAGACCGCGGGTGAGCGCAGGCGTGCAGACGGGCTCTTCCCCATCGAGATCGCCGCCGCCGCGCAGTCGACGCGGCTGACTCGTCAGGAGATCGACCTCCCGGGCGAGATCGGCGAGCTGCTGTGGTTTCCGAACGGCGAGTCCATCGAG
>NZ_JAENJH010000066.1 GCF_016595675.1 Prauserella cavernicola
AATCGCGTCGCCGACGGTGGCGGCCTCGCCGAGCTGCTCGCCCTCACCGTGGGTCGCGCGCTGGAGCTGCTGACCGCGACCGGGCGTGATCCCCGCACCGAGACGATCGGCTGGACCGTGCTGCGCCGCTTCGAGCACACCGTGGCGGCACCGCAGCTGCACCAGCACACCCGGATCGCCGCGATCGAGGCGGTGACCGATGGCCCGTGGCTGCGCGAAACGGGCCGGGCCGCCGTCCGCTCACGCTGGGCCGCGATCGAGCGCCACGCCTTCGACCATCCCGCAGAGCT
>NZ_JAENJH010000067.1 GCF_016595675.1 Prauserella cavernicola
GAGCCCGCGGGCCCTCGCCGCGGCGGCCGCGGCGCCGAACACGCCGCACACGCCACTGGGGTGCAGTCCGCGGGCGTGGAAGACCCCGCCCGCAGCGGCGCCGACCCGCGTGGAGACCTCGGTGCCCGCCACCACCGCGGCCAGCACGGTCGCGCCGTCGGCCCCGGCCGCCTCCCCCGCGGCGACCGCCGCCGGGGTCACCGCGACGCTCACGTGCGTCACCGACTCCGGGTGCGTGTCGTCGAAGTCGAGCGCGTGGCACAGCACCCCATTGACGAACGCCGCCTCCG
>NZ_JAENJH010000068.1 GCF_016595675.1 Prauserella cavernicola
ACTCGGCATCGACACCCCACGCGTAGTCGGTGAGCACCTCGACGGCATCGGCATCGGCCAGCTCGTCCTGCAGTCCGACGAGCACCGCGAGACACACCGCGCCGGGGTGGATGACCGTGCTCAGGTGTGTGTCGTCGTAGTCGTCGAGGTGGGCGGCGAGGCCCGTCGCGAACGCGGCGTAGAGCGGGGCGAGCGTTCCCGCCCGGCCGGGAACGGCGCCCTTGCCCTCGGTGAGGCCCGCCGACACGGCGGCCACGACGTCCACGGCCGGTTCCCTGGATTCGCCGACA
>NZ_JAENJH010000069.1 GCF_016595675.1 Prauserella cavernicola
CGACCGTGCCCGCGAGCTCGACGCGTCGCGCGTGGTGCTGTGCAGCCTCGACACGATGCGGACCGCGCACCGGCTCTACGAGCGGCTGGGTTTTCGCAGGCTGCCCGAACGCGACTGTGAACCCGCGCCGGGCGTCGCCCTGATCGCCTACGAGCTGCCTGCCTGAGCGGGGCTCAGCTGTCAAGCACCACCGCGACGATGCCCGCGAGTTGCGCGAGCCGGGCGACCTCGGCGGCGCGGAACATCGGGCCGCCGGGGCGGCCGACCAGCATCGCACTGTCCGGCTTGCC
>NZ_JAENJH010000006.1:0-396541 GCF_016595675.1 Prauserella cavernicola
TGCACCTGAGCCGGGCGACGGCATACGAACGGCTGCGGTCGCTGGAGCTGAAGCTGGGCACCGACCTTGCCGACGCCGAGGAGCGGACCGGACTTCACCTCGCGCTGATCGCCTACGGCCTGGGCCGACAGACCGTGGGGTCACGTGTCGAGTAGCGGTTCGATCGGGAGCGAGGTCGACGACGATCGCGGCGTCGGAGTGATCGTCTCCGCTGTCGCGGTGACCGGAGTTCGTTCGGATCGGTGGGACTCATGGTCGACCTCAGGACGACACTCGAGGAACTCCTGGAATGTCGGCAGCCGCCAGGACGCTAGTCGGCGACGACATGTCGTCGCCGACGCGTTGCACGAGTGAGTACGGGCCGTTTCCGAGCGGTGGCTGGGGTCAGATGTCGCTTTTGATTTTCTTCATGGTGAGGTGGGAGGTGACTCGCAGGACTCCGGCGAGTCCGGCGAGTTTGCGGGTCTGGAAGTCCTCGTAGGCGGCGTGGTCGGCCACGGCGACGCGGATGAAGTAGTCCGGGCGGCCGAACAGCCGCCGGAACTCGACGACTTCCTCGTAGGAGGCGACGGTGTCCTCGAAGGCTTCGATGGTCGCCCGGTCGGTCGCGTACACCTCGAGGTCGATGAGCACTTCCAGTCCGCGGCCGACCGCGGCGGGGTCGAGCACCGCCCGGTACCCGGCGATCACTCCCGCCTCCTCGAGGCGCTTGACGCGTCGCAGACACGGAGGCGGGGTGAGGCCGACGCGTTTGGCGAGCTCGACGTTGGTCAGGCGACCGTCCTGGCGCAGATGAAACAAAATTTCTCGATCTAGCCGATCCAGTGCCACTGTGTTGCTCATCAAGGCAGTTTAGCGTCATGATTGGACACCAAATTAGCCTTGTCGTGACGTAACGTTTCCGGCGTGGAATCCGCTGCTGACCTGGTTGTTCGTTCTCCTCCGCCCTGGCGGGCCGCGCTCAGGGACTCCGGCTCGGTTGGCCTGGCGCTCGTCCCGCTCGGGCTCGCGTTCGGCGCGGTGCTGACCCACGCCGGGCTCGACTGGTGGTGGGCGACGGTGTTCACCACGCTCATCTACGCGGGCTCGTTCGAGTTCCTGCTGATCGGTCTGGTCACGGTGGCCGCTCCGCTGGCGGCGATCGGGCTGTCGGCGTTTCTGGTCAACGTGCGCCACGTCTTCTACGCGTTGTCGTTCCCCCTGCACCGGGTGCGCGGACGTGCCGCGCGGACCTACAGCACGTTCGCGCTCACCGACGAGGCCTACGCGCTGACCACGACCGAGCGGTCCCGGAAGTGGCCGGGGACGCGGATTCTATGGGTGCAGTTGTTCCTGCACCTGTTCTGGGTCGGAGGCGCCACGGCCGGTGGCTTGCTGGGATCGCTGATCCCGGACAGCGTCGTCGGCCTCGAGTTCGCCATGACCGCCCTGTTCGCGGTGCTGGCGATCGACGCCGTTCGCGAGCGCCGGGGTGACGTGCCCACTCCCGTGCTCGCCGTGCTCAGCGCGGTCGCGGCCCGGCTGTTGTTTCCCGGTGAGATGCTCATGGCGGCGTTCGTGTTGTTCACCACGGGGCTGATCGTCCGGTACCTCGCCACGGGCAGGAGCGAGTGCGATGCCTGACACCGCTTACCTGTTCGCCGCCGTCGCGGTATCGGCCGGGATCACCTGGGCGCTGCGGGCGCTCCCGTTCGCCGTGCTCGCCCCACTGCGCGCCAGCAGGACGATGCGGTTCCTGAGCACCCGGATGCCGGCGGGTGTCATGGTGATCCTGCTCGTCTACTGCCTGCGCGAGGTGTCCTGGAACTCCACGAGCGCCCTCGCGCCGCTACTCGCACTGGCGGTGACCGCGGGCCTGCACCTGTGGCGCCGCAACGCATTGCTGAGCATCCTGGGCGGCACCACCGCGCACGTTCTCCTGGCGAGCCTGGTGTTCAGTCCGTGATCTCCGACTGCCCGGCCCGCATGCGTACTTTGTCGAGCTTGCCCACCGAGGTCTTCGGGACGGAGTCGGCCCGGACGAAAGCGTCCGGTACCCAGTAACGAGGGAACTTCACGCTCACATACTCCCGCAGCTCCGCGACCGGAAGGTCGCGGAACAGCGCGACGAGCGCGGTGACGTCGGCCGAACATCGCGATCGCCCTATCGCCGTTGTTGATGCGACCCAAGTCGACTTCGGCTGGCAGTCCGGCGGGCACGTCGAGACCGAGGAGTTCTTGAGCAGGTGATTCCGGCCGTCGCACTGACGAAGAAGGTCGCGGTCTACTTTGTGATCGGGGCTAGTCCATTAACGAGCGCGGCCGGCGCTGGGTCATGTACTGCGCGTTCAACCGGGAACCCGAGGAGCGCATCGGCACCTGGCGTTCAGTAGCGGCATGCACTGCTGCCTCGGCTCCAACCTCGCCAGCGCACTGTTCTGTATCGCGCTGTGCCAGGCCCCGTGCGGCTGCTCGACTACCCAGTTTGACAGACCGAGCGTGCCCGACAGCACAACGAGTCGGGCACGCTCGGTCTTGGTCATTTTGAGTTTCTCGTGGCCCGTCGAGGTCCGAACAGCCGACGTTGTGGACAAGTGCGTCGACGATCGTCCCGCCGCTGGAGCGCGTTTTCCGTCGTCGAGTGGTTTCAAACTCCGAGGGTCCGCGCAGCCCCGGAAGAGAAACGAACTTGAACTGGCGAAAGTTACGAATCGCCGCCCGCATGGATGATCAGGGCTTTCGACGACTGGACCGGCATCTCGGATCCGTCGTGGTCCACAAGAATTGGCCAAGGAACGCCGCCAGCGAGGTCAGCCTGATGACCACACTCGTCCCGTTACGGCAGGGCGTAGGACTTCAGGTTCGCGAACTGGTCCATGCCCGTGCGGCCGAGCTCTCGTCCGACACCAGAGAACTTGGTGCCCCCGAAGGGAAGTTCGACGCGCGCGGGCAGGAACTGGTTGACCCCGACGGCCCCGGTGTCGAGTGCCGTCGCGACGCGCTGGGCTTCCTGGAGGTCCTCGGCGAACACGGAGCCGCCGAGGCCGTACTTCGTGTCGTTGCCCAGTGCGATGGCGGCGTCGGCATCGAGCACCCTGAACACCAGTCCGAGCGGGCCGAAAGCCTCCTCGTGGTAGAGGCGCATGTCGGGGGTGACATCGGTCAGGACGGCAGGGCGGAAGTACGCTCCCGGGCCGTCCATCAGCCCACCGGGGGCGAGCACCGTGGCGCCCTTGTCGACCGCGTCCTGGTACTGCTCCTGCAACAGCTCTGCTGCCGCTTCGCTCGACATGGGGCCGAGTGTGGTGTCCGGGTCGAACGGGTCTCCGATGCGCTGGTCGGTGAAGACGGCGACGAACTTCGCGATGAACTCGTCGGCGACCTTCTCCGTCACGATCACGCGCTTGGGCAGGGCGCAGGCCTGGCCGCCGATGATCAGGCGGCACGTCGCGGCGGTCTCCGCGGCCTTCGCCACGTCGGCGGAATCCAGCACGACGAATGCGTCGGAGCCGCCGAGCTCCAGCACGACCGGCTTGATGTGCCGTCCGGCTTGTTCGCCGACGATCGACCCGGCCTGGTCGGACCCGGTCAGCGTCACGCCGCGGATGCGGGAGTCGCCGACGAAGGAGGAAACCTGGTCCCGGGACAGGAGCCCGGTCTGGTATACGCCTTCCGGGAAACCGGCCTCGCGGAAGATGTCGTCGAACAACAGCGTGGAGCCGGCGCAGATCGCCGCGGGCTTGACGATCACGGTGTTGCCGAGCATGAGGTTGGGTGCTGTCGCACGCATCGCCTGGTACAGCGGTGCGTTCCACGGCTCGATGCCCAGCACCACGCCGACCGGCTCGCGGCGCACAACGGCCCGCGAGATGCCCGGCACCGGAACCTCCTCGTCGGCGAGGAGGCCGGGTCCGTGTTCCGCGTAGTACGTGTACATCTCGGCTGCGCCGTGTGCCTCGGCGACCGCCTGGGAGAGCGGCTTGCCCATTTCGAGTGTCGTCTGGCGGCCGAGATCGTCGGCATGCGCGGTGATCAGCTCGGCGACCCGGCGGAACAGCCGCACGCGCTCCTCGACCGGCACGTCCCGCCACGCCAGGTAGGCCTGGTGGCTGCGCGACAGCAGAGTCTCGGCGCTCTCGTCGTCGAGCGCTGGCCACGAGCGCACCAGATCCCCCGTCGCGGGGTTGAGGGTGCGGTACGGGGCGATGCCCACGGTCGTGCTGGTCACGGTGGACCCTCCTCTTGGGAGCAGGCGAATGAGGTTGCGATGGTGCGGGGGAACGACGCGCGAGTTCAGGGCGCGGTGAGGTCGGAGGCGTGTACCTCGCCCGAGTTGGTGTGGACCAGGACGGCGAGGCGCAACAGCTGAGTTGCCGAGACCGAAGTCGTGTTCGCGTCGTCCATGCCGGTGAGGCCGAGGTCGGCGATGACGGCGGAGCCGATCTCGCCGAGCCGGTACGCGGTGTCCCAGACGAGCTCCCGCCAGCTCAGCCAGCTGAGTACGTCGCCGGATTCCGGGGCGCCCGGAAGGACTTCTGCGGCCCGCCGCGCCAGCTTCCAGATGCGCTCGATATCCACGGCCGTCCTCCTTTGGATGCTGTAGCGGGCCTCACAGGGAAGATAAGGATCGCTGGATTTGGTGTCAAGGGATGCCATTGACACGACGCTAGCGTCATCCAGTTATGTCGCTAAACTGCTCCAATGGTGGAGGGTGTCGACGGCATTTCGGACGCGCTGGAGGGGCTGGCCCTCGCGCTCGGCGAGAGCGGCGCGGTCCCCGCGGGTGAGCTCGTTCGTGCACTGGAACGCGCCGCCGACCGGTTGCGCAGGCGCGGTGAGCCGATGGTGGCGCCGAGCGATCTGGTGACTCAGGCGGAAGCGTCACGCACGATCGGTGTCAGCAGGCAGGCGGTCAACCAGTGGGTCCGGAAGGGGACCCTGCGCACGTATGCAACCGGCGACCGGCTCGGACACGGCGGATCCCGCGTCTCACTGTCCGAGGTGGCCGTGGTCGCGAACAGGCGCAGCCCCGTGCGGTTCTCGCTGACGCGTCGTGGGGAGCTGCTGGACTTCCTCGATCTCGTCGCCGACCCGTCGGCCAAGGCGCTCGCTCGCGACCTGCGGGAGGTCTTCGAGGGCGGCCAGGGGGAGTGCGGATACACCCAGGAGTCGCGGGTGCTCGGGGAGTTCGTCATCGCGGCGATGGAGACCGGCGATCGGCAGCGTGAGTTCACCGCGGACGGGGTGCGCCTGTTGGCAGATCTGCGGCCGAAGTTCGAGGTGGACCCGGCCACGTCGTTCGGGCAGCTGGCCCGCTCGCTCGACGTCCTCGTGACCTCGTCCAGCGGCGTGACGGGGTTCGACTCGCCGGTCACGGTGATCCTCGGCCTGCTCGCGGTCGCCACCGTGGGCGCCCGCTACTCGGGTGCGGACACGGACCTGGGCCGCGACGTCGCGAGGTCGGCCGAGGAGGTCTGGGGCGAGGACTGGCCCGCCCGGTTGTACGACGCCGCCTACCACGGCGGCGAGCTGAAGCCGCCGCCGCTCGTGCGCTACACGGCGTCGCTGACGTATCTGGACAACAACCGGTTCCTCCGTCAAGCGCAGAGCGCGGGCGTCACGATCTCGTACGCGCGAGGGCCGGGAGCCGTGCTGCCGCAACGGTTCTACGGGGCACCGCTGCACGACGACGTGCTCCGGGGACGCAGTCCGGGACCGGAGGTGTGGGCGTTCACCGAGGAGGCGGCCGCCGCGATCGGCCGGCCCTCGCGCAACCCGAGCGCGGTCAGCCCGTTCCGGGTCTTCAACTACGAGTACGGCCTGATGGACACCTCGATCCACGGCATTCGCCGGTACTGCTTCTCCGCCGCCGACGCGCGCGCCGAGTTCAGGGCGACACTGGGCCTGCTGACCTCCACGCAACGCAGGGCCTACATCGAGATGGCGATCGGGACGCTGGCCAAGACCGTGGGGCTGCCGCACGTCGAGCTGGTCGCCGTCGACGGTCAGGAGGACTTCGACTGGTGGAAGGACCACATCATCCGGTCCTCGGAGCGCGAGGTCCTGATCGGCCTGCGTGACGACGAGGCGCGCAAGGTCTCGCACGCACTCCTGGTCCAGACCGACATGCTGTCCACCGTCGTCGAGGCCGCCGACTCCGACAGTTCCCTGCGCGACCGGCTGCGGATCTACGTCAAGAACCTCGAGTTCGACGTCATCGAAGCCCGGTACCAGGACGATCTGCGTCGTGGCACGGCGCGCCTACTCAAGGCGGGGGGAGTCTCGCTGACACCCGACGAGAGCCGCGCGCTCGCCGAGGCCGAGATCGACTCCTACCTGACGTGACGGGACACAGCGTCGAAGTCGCCTCAGGTGCCTCCATGCTAATCTTGTTTGAAGACAATTAGTAGATAACTTGATGCTGCGCCCGTGGATCGGAGGGCTGGATGAAGCAGCCGTTACAGGTTGCCGTGGTCGGTGCCGGGATGTCCGGCCTGTTCCTCGGGTACCACCTCAAGCGGGCCGGGTTGCGGTTCACCATCTACGAAAAGCGCTCAGCCGTCGGCGGAACGTGGGACGCCAACACCTACCCCGGGCTGCACGTCGACGTGCTGACGCGCAACTACGAGTTCCCGTTCGCGCGCCGTCACCACTGGTCGAAGCGTTACGCACCCGGCGACGAGGTGCGCCGCTACCTCGCCGACTTCGCCGAGACCCAGGGCCTGCTGCCGCACATCCGGTTCGACACCGAGATCACCTCCGCCGGGTGGGAGAACGGCTCCTGGACGATCACGCTCGCCGATGGGTCCACCAGCACCGCCGACATCGTCGTCGCGGCCACCGGTTTTCTGCGCGTGCCGAAGGTGCCCACGGTGCCGGGTGCGGACTCGTTCACCGGCAAGCAGTTCCACTCCTCGCGGTGGGACCACTCAATCGACCTGGCGGACACGAGCATCCGCTACGGCGTCGTCGGTACGGGGTCCAGCGGTGTGCAGATCGTCAGCGCACTCGGAAAGACGGGCGCCGAGGTCACCCACTTCATCCGGACCCCGCAGTGGATGCAGGTCAAGCCCAACCCCGAGTACACGCTCGCCGAGAAGCTCATCCTGCGCATCCCGCCGCTGGCCACGCGCTACGACAAGCGAATGGCAGAGTTGCGGGCCAGGACCGACGGCAACGAAACCTGGCGGCTCGTGCCCGGACCGGATCGCGAGGAGATGAAGCGGCGGTTCCTGAAGATGCTCGAGGACGAGATCCCCGACCCCGAGCTGCGCGCCAAGTTCACCCCCACCGAGCCACTGGGCGTGAAGCGCATCGCGAAAACGCCCGACTACTACCGCGTGGTGCAGCGGGACAACGTCCACCCGGTGTTCGGCGGGATCCGGCGGGTCGGGCCGAGCGGGATCGTCGACGACGCCGGAACGCCGCACGAGCTCGACGTCATCGTCTGGGCGACCGGGTTCGACGCCCACGCCTACCTGCGCCCGATGGACGTGACGGGCCCGGACGGGCTGACTCTCGACGACGCGTGGCGGGACGGCGTCACCGCGTTCCGGGCCATCGGTGTGCCGCACTTTCCGAACTTCTTCCTGCTGTGCGGTCCGTTCGCGCCGGTCAACTCGCTCACGATCCCCACCACGCTGGCGCACGAGGTCGGATACCTCATGCGCCTGTTCGAGGCCATCGCGGACACCGGTCGCGGCTACGCGCCGACGGAGGCGGCGACGAAGGCGTTCGTCGACGAGGTCCGCGAAGCGCTACCCGGCACGACCTACGCGGAGGGTGACAACTGGTACAGCCAGGAGGTCGGCGTCCCGATCATCTGGCCGTTCACGCGAGCCCGGCACGAAGAGCAGTACGCCGAGCTCAGCCTGCACGACTTCGACGAGTACCCGATGGCGACCGGGGAGTGAGGCTCGTGATCGTCGACGCGCAGATCCATGTCTGGAAGGCCTCGACCCCCGATCGCCCGTGGCCGGCCGACGCCATCGAGCCACAGCGGCGGATCCCGCTGGAGGTTCCCGAGGTCGCTCGCCTGATGGACGAGGCAGGCGTCTCGGGCGCATTGCTGCTCGGGCCGACGTGGGAGGGTTCGCGCAACGACTACACACTCGCCGCCGCCGCGGCCGAGCCCACGCGGTTCGGCGCGATCTGCCGGTACGCGACGGGTGATCCGGCGGAGGTGGAGAAGCTCGCGCACTGGCGGGACGTCCCGGGCAGGTACGGGATCCGCATGTCGCTCAACCGTGGTGACGTCGACGGCGCCGTCGAGGCGGCCGCCGCCAGCGGCTTCTGGGCCGCGGCGCAACGGTTCGGGGTGCCGCTGAGCATCTACGCGCCGGGCCGGTACGCGCTGTACGAGCAACTCGCGCGGCAGTACCCGAGCCTGAGGATCACCGTCGACCACGCGGCCGTCGAGTCGGCGAACGTCGCGCTGGTGGATGCCGTCCGGCCGCTGCTCGCGCTCGCCAAGTACCCCGGAATCGCCGTGAAGGCTTCGGCGCTGCCGTGTTTCGTGCGCGAGCAGTACCCGTTCCCGTCGATATCCGAGGCGGTGTACCGGCTCGTCGACGCGTTCGGCGCTCACCGCGTGTTCTTCGGCTCGGACCTGTCCCGCCTGCCCATTCCCTACGGGCAGCTGGTGGACGTCTTCGTGAACCACACACCACGGCTCGGCGACGACGATCGTGCGGCGGTGCTCGGCGGGGCGCTGAGGGACTGGATCGGGTGGCGCGACTAGCTCTGTTGCCGGTCCGCCACCGCTCGTCGTGGTCGCTTCAGCGGGTGATCTCGTCGCGGACGCGTCTGGTCTCGCGCCACTTCATCGAGACCAGACGCGTGTGGATCCGCCAGCCGTTCTCCGTACGGCGGAGCTGGTCCACATAGGAACCACCGCCCGACACGCGGACGATCTCGCCGTCCTCGCCGCCGTTGCGCCCTGTCTCCACCAGGTAGTCCGAGTACGCCGTGGCCTCGTCGCCGTTCAGCTCGACGATCGTGTTCACCAGGGGATGCTGCGCGAACAGCCAGGCCGGGTCGGGCGCGCTCAGCCGGGCGCGCATCTCGGCCGGGGTCTCGCGCCTGCCACCCATGGGTGTGAAGTCGATGATCGCGTCGTCGGTGAACGCGAGGTCCCATGCCTCCCAGCGGCGCTCGTCGAGCCCGTAGGCATAGTGGCGCAGCGCCGTCTCGACACCGATGCGGTCACACAGTTCCTGGATGTCAGTCATCGTTTCCCTCCTGCCGGGGCACCGTGATCGTCAGCGGTTCGAACGGCTCACCCTCCACGTAGACGTCACCGAACAGCTCGACGCCGTCCGGGGCCAGCCGGACGTCGGTGGCCTCCCACCGGGCGAGCCCGTCCTCGACGTGCGGGCCGGTCAGGCCGAAAGTCACCAGCCGCAAGCGTTTTCCTTCCTTCGAGGCCGGGTCCAGTACCGTCATCTCGGCGTCGCCGTCGCGCACGACGACGCGCGGCTGGGCGATCTGGACGAACATCAGTCCGAAGTGGCCACTGAACCGCACGTCGCCCCCGAACGCGAAGACTCCGTCCTCGGGCGCCGTGTCGGCGTCGAGCGGAAAGGCGAGCTCGTTGCGCTCGGTCACCGCGGCGCCCGCACCGAGATAGGCGCGCCCGTCCGGCATCCGCGCGACGTAGCCGATGAAGCTCGCTTTGATCGCCCAGTTGAGGCCGTACGGAGGCGGGGCGGGTGTGTCCTGCTCGCCGGGGGAGTCCTCGGTCACGACTGGTTCCTTCCGCGACATGGCTGGTCAGCTCCCGGTGGGTGCGAGGTCTACGGTGCGCTCAGCGACGTGGTCGATGTGTTCCGCGGCCGACCCGAGGATCAGGGCATCGGTGGTCGCGCGCTTGAAGTACAGGTGCGGTGAGCCCTCCCAGGTGAACCCCAGTCCGCCGTGCAGCTGGATCGCGCTCGTGCTGATCCAGCGGTACGACTCCGACGCGACGGCCTGCGCGAGGCTGACCGCCAGCCGCGGATCGTCCGTGCCGTCCTCGAGCGCCCACACCGCGTGATAGGCGGCGGAGCGAGCCTGCTCGAGTGCGACGAGCATGTCGGCGCAGCGGTGCTTCACCGCTTGGAAGGCGCCGACGGGCTGGCCGAACTGGAGGCGGTCCCGCACGTGCGCGACGGTCTCGTCGAGCATCCGCTGCCCTCCGCCGACCTGTTCGGTCGCGAGCAGCGCGGACGCCACCAGCAGCGCGCGTTCGCACGCAGCCGCGCACTCGTCCTCTCCTGCGAGCAGTCGGGCCGGGGCGCCGTCGAGCGTGACGTCCGCCTGCCGCCTGGTGAGGTCGAGGGTCGACAGCGAGGTCCTGGCGACTCCCTCGGCGTCGCCGTCCACCGCGAACAGCGCGACCCCGGTCTCGGTACCGGCCGCGACGAGCAGCAGGTCAGCCGATGTCGCGTCGGGTACCTGGGCGAGGTGGCCCGACAGGGTCCACCCGTTCTCGCCGCGCGTCGCGCTGACCGCCACGTGATCGGCTGAGAAGCGGCCGCCTGCCGTCGGCGCCGCGAGCGTCGCGATCCGGTCGCCGTTGACCAGCGCGGGCAGGTAGTCGGCCCGGATCGTGTCGTCGGCCAACGCGGTCAGCGCGGGCATCGCCAGGCAGACCGTCCCGACCACGGGGCCGCACACCAGTGCGGCGCCGAGTTCCTCGACGACCACGGCCTGGTAGACGAGCCCGGCGCCCTCACCGCCGAACGACTGGGGCACCGCCAGGCCGAGTACGCCGAGCTCGGTCGCGAGACGGCGCCACAGCGCGGGGTCGAAACCGGACTCGGTGGTCATCGTCTCGCGGACGACGGACTGCGGCGAGACCTCGGCGCAGAACTCCCGAACCATCGTGCGCAGCTCGGTGAGCTCCTCGGTGAACTCGAATTCCTGTGTCATGGCAACCACCTGTGCTCGTGGCGGATGGGCAGCGAGGGACTCAGCGCGGGATCTCGCGCCACGGGATTCCCTTGTCGGCGCGAAGTTCCTGCGGGAGCTTGAGGACCCGTTCACCGATGACGTTGCGCTGGATCTCGGACGTGCCGCCCTCCAGCGTGGTGGCCCGCGACCGCAGGTACTTCCGCTGGATCGCGGTGGGTCCCGACTCGTCGTCGGGAGCGTCGGGGGAGTAGGTGTCGATGAGCGTCCCCGTCGGCCCGAGCAGGTCCACACAGAACTCGTAGATGTGCTGGGTCAGTTCTGAGCCCACCAGCTTGGTGATGGCGCTGCCCGGGCCTGCCGTCGCCTGCGTCGCGGCGGCGACGCGAGTGCGATCGGAGGTCAGCCGGTGCGTCTCGGCACGGATCCACAGCCGCGTGAGTTTCTCGCGGAGCACCGGGGTGTGGCGGTCGGGGTGCGCGTGCCACAGCTGGATCGCGTCGGCGATCGCGCCGCTGCCGCGTGCGGGCACCCGGTCGCCCAGTGAGGTCCGCTCGTCGCCCAGCGTGCTGTTGGCGACGATCCAGCCCTCGCCGATCCCGCCGAAGCGCTGGGGGTCGGGGATGCGGACACCATCGAGGAAGACCTCGTTGAACTGGGCGCGACCGGTGAGTTGCCGTAGCGGCCGGACTTCGATACCGGGAGTCGTCATGTCGACGATGAAGTACGTGAGGCCCTTGTGTTTGGGTGCGTCCGGGTCAGTCCGGGCGAGCAGCACCGCCCACCGGGAGAGGTGCGCGAGGCTGGTCCACACCTTCTGGCCGTCGATGATCCAGTCGTCACCGTCGCGGACCGCCCGGGTGGCCAGGCCGGCGAGGTCGGAACCGGCGCCGGGCTCGCTGAACAGCTGACACCACTTCTCCTCGCCGGTGGCGAGTGGCCGGAGCAGGCGCGCGGCGAACTCCGGTCCGGCGTAGCGGCGGATCGTGCCTGCCACGATTCCGTAACCGATGGTGTTGACGGTGCGCGGTTCCGGGCCACCCGCCTCCCGCATGATCCGGTTGACCACGGGCTGCAGGCTGCGTGGCGCCTCCAGGCCGCCGAGGCCCTTCGGAAAGTGCACCCACGTGAGCCCCGCGTCGTACCAGGCGCCCATCAGCTCGGTGACCGGCACCGCGCGAGGTGGGTGTGCGGCGACGACACCGCGAGCGGTCTCCTCGATCGCGCCGATGTCCGGGACGGCGGAAGGGGCTGTTGTGGTCACAGTGTGATGCTATCATGTTAAAACACCATTAGATGACCAGTAGGCATCGTCGAGGAGACCGTCATCGCCACCACTGGAACAGTGTCGCCGCGCCGCGAGTACAGCGAAGCCGACGTGCTCGCCATGGCCGAGCGCTACCGCACCTGGGGCAAGTGGGGCCCTGGCGACGAGCGCGGTGCGACGAACTACATCACGCCGGACAAGGTGCGTGCGGCCGCGGGACTGGTGCGCACCGGACAGGTGTTCGCGCTCGGCACCCCGTTCGACCGTGCCGGGCCCAATCGCGGCCGCCCGGGCAGTTCGCGGATCAACCCGCAGCACGTGATGTACAAGCACGGTGGCGACATGCTGGCGGACTGGGAGAACGCGCGGCACGGCATGCGGTCCACCGACGACGGCGTGTATCTGCCACTGCAGGCCGCCACGCAGTGGGACGCGTTCTGCCACGTCTTCTTCGACGGGCGTACCTACAACGGTCACGGTCCCGAATCGGTGACCAGCGAGGGCGCGGCGCACAACAGCATCACCGAGGTCCGGGAGACGACGACGGGCCGCGGTGTCCTGCTCGACTTCCCGCGCTGCTACGGCGTGGACTGGCTCGAACCGGAGCAGGCCATTCAGGACGACGACATCGCCGCGTGCGCCGAGCGTCAGGGCGTGGAGATCGGCGAGGGCGACATCGTGCTGGTGCGGACCGGGCACATGAAACGGCGTCGCCGGGAGGAGTTCTGGGGTGACTACGCCGCCGGGCCCGCACCCGGTCTCGGTCTGAGCGCCTGCGACTACCTCCTGCCTCGCCACGTGGCCGGCGTCGCTTCGGACACCTGGGGTCTCGAGGTCGTGCCGTGCGAGTCCTCGCCGCACGTGCGGTTCGGGGTGCATGTGGTGCTGCTCGTCAACGCCGGGGTGCTCATCGGCGAGATCTGGGACCTGGACGCGCTCGCCGACGCCTGCGCAGCCGACGGCGTGTACGAGTTCTTCCTCTCGGCGCCGCCGTTGCGGATCACCGGCGCGGTCGGCTCACCCCTCAACCCGATCGCCGTCAAGTAGGAAAGGCAGGACATGCCCGTCGAACCCGACGCGAACACCGTCCCCGACTACGCGTCCCTGATCCGGCTGGACGACCAGGTCCATGTCGTGCTGGGCGCGGGCCAGGGAATCGGCTATCAGACCTCGCACGCGCTCGCGGCGTACGGCGCGACGGTCGTCTGCGTCGACCGTGAACAGGACCGGGCCGAAGCGGTGGCCACGGAAACCGGCGGTGTGGCGTGGGTCGGCGAGCTGACCGAACGGGAGCCGGTGGCGGAGCTGTTCGAGTACGTCGGCCGTGAGCTGGGCAGGCTGGACGGCGTGGTCGACATCGTCGGCCTCGCGCGGTACAAGCCGTTGACCGACCTCACCGACGACGACTGGCGGTGGCACCTCGACATCGTGCTCAAACACGCGTACCTGGCGCTGGAGTACGCCGCGCGCTACTGGCAGCGAACCGGGACCGGCGGCTCGGTGGCGTTCGTGGCCTCGGTCGCCGGCAAGCAGAGTTCACCGAAACTGGCGGCCTACGGGGCGATGAAGGCGGCGCTGATGTCGCTGGTGCGCACCGCGGCGGTCGAGCTGGGACCACACGGTATCCGGGTGAACGCGGTCGCGCCGGGTGTGGTCCGCACGCCGCGTGCGCAGGAAAATCCGAAGTGGACGCAGGAGCTGCTCGACGCGAACATCGCGAAGACTCCGACCGGACGCCTGACCTACCCGGCCGACATCGCGTCCGCCCTGTTGTTCTTCGCCTCGCCACTGTCGCGCCAGATCACCGGCGAATCACTCGTCGTCGACGGCGGCAACATGACTCTGTTCAACGTGGACTCGCC
This sequence comes from Prauserella cavernicola, assembly GCF_016595675.1. Classification (GTDB taxonomy): domain Bacteria; phylum Actinomycetota; class Actinomycetes; order Mycobacteriales; family Pseudonocardiaceae; genus Prauserella_A; species Prauserella_A cavernicola. Next base: position 13,999 of record NZ_JAENJH010000006.1, read on the forward strand.
GAGGCCGTAGCGATGTCCGGACACCTTTCAGGGGCTGATGTGAGCAGCGGTACCTATGACTACGTCATCGTCGGTTCGGGCGCCGGGGGATCGGTTCTCGCCGGGCGGCTGAGCGCCGATCCGGACGTCTCCGTGCTGCTGGTGGAGGCCGGCGGGACGGACCGCGCACCGATCCACCTCGTACCCAAGGGCTTCTACTACACCGTCGCCAACCCCAGGTACGCCAAGGACTTCCAGACCGAACCGTATCCGGACGGTTCCCACGAGGTGTGGCACCGCGGTCGCGTCATCGGAGGATCCACGACGATCAACGGGATGGTGTGGAACCGCGGCTGGGCAGCGGACTACGACCAGTGGGAGCAGGCCGGAAACAAGGGCTGGAACTGGGAGCGGTTCCGCGAGGCCTACCGCGAGATCGAGTCCCACTCGCTGGGCGGCACCTACTTTCGCGGGGCCTCCGGTCCTGTTCCGATCGAGATCGCCGGCCCGTCGGAACCGGTGTGCGATCTGCTGATCCAGTCGATGGACCGCAATGGCGTTGCGTTCGAGGACGACATGAACGGCAGTGACAACGACCGGGTGTCCTATGTCGCGTCGAACACCAGGAACGGGCTTCGCGTCAGCGCCTCCCGTGCATTCCTGCGCCGCGCACGCCGCCGCCGGAACCTCACGATCGTGCCGGACACCGAGGCCGAGCACATCCTGTTCGAGGGGACCCGCGCGGTCGGTGTGCAGGCGCGCAGGCGGGGTGAACCCGTTGCCTTCCACGCGCGCAGGGAGGTGCTGGTGTGCGGCGGCGCCTTCGACTCGCCGATGCTGCTGGAGCGCTCCGGCATCGGCGACCCCGACGTGCTCGCGGCGGCCGGGGTGCCGCTACGGGTGGCCAGTCCGCGCGTGGGTGAGAACCTCCGCGAGCACCGCGGGATCCTGTTCCAGCTGCGGCTGGACGGAGTCCGTGGGTACAACCACCTCGCGGCGAACTTCGTGCGCCAGATGTGGACCGGGTTCAAGTACCTGTTCACCCGCGACGGGCTGATGGCGCACGGCGGGTTCGCCGTCTCCGGGATCTACGCGTCGGATCCCTCCTCCAGCCGGCCGGACACGCAGAGCTTCTTCACGCCGATCTCGACGTCCGCGGTCAACCCGATGACGGGGAGGCTGGTGGTGGACAAGCACCCTGGCGCGCGGTTCGTGACGTTCCCGCTACACCCGACGAGCCAGGGCAACATCCACATCACCGGTCCCTCACCGACGGACGCGCCGAAGCTGGTGCCCAACTTCCTCAGCACCGAGCACGACCGCGCGCTGCTGCTCAAGGTGGTTCGCAAGGCACGGGAGATCCTGGCGACGCCACCGATTTCCGACCACGTCGTGGCGGAACTGGAGCCGGGACCGGGGATCTCCACCGACGAGCAGATCCTCGACTACGCGCTGAACAAGGGCAACGCCGGTTACCACACGCTCGGTACGTGCGCGATGGGCCCGGACGAACGTGACGTCGTCGACGACCGGCTCCGCGTGCGCGGCACCACCGGGCTGCGCGTGGTGGACGCGTCGGTCTTCCCCTGGGAGCCCTCGGGAAACAACAACGCGCCCACGATGGCGATGGCCTGGATCGCCGCGGACCTCATCCGCGCGGACCACGGCTGAGCGGCCATCCCAGCCCGAACCGCGACGCAGAAGGACAGGGACATGACACGGAACGACCACATCGCGGAGGCCGACTACGACGTGGTTGTCGTCGGCGCAGGGATCTCCGGCATCTACCAGCTCTACCGCCTCACCGAGCTGGGACTGCGGGTCCGGCTGCTGGAGGCGGGCTCGGGGGTCGGCGGCACGTGGTACTGGAACCGGTACCCGGGCTGCCGGTTCGACCTGGAGAGCTACAGCTACGGCTACTTCTTCTCGCAGGAGCTGCTCGACGAGTGGACGTGGTCGGAGGAGTACGCGTCCCAGCCCGAGACCGAGCGCTACCTCAACCTCGTCGTCGACAAGTTCGGCCTGCGCGAGAACATCCAGCTGAACGCGCGCGTGACGGCGATGGTCTTCGACGACGCGACGAGTACGTGGGCGACGACCACCGAGGACGGCACGCGGCTTCGGTCCACCTACGTGATCACCGCGGTCGGCATCCTGTCGGCACCGATCTACCCGCCGTTCCCCGGCCGGGAGGACTTTCGCGGCGAGACCCACCACACGGCGCTGTGGCCGCACTCCGAAGTGGACTTCCGCGGCAAGCGGGTCGCGGTCGTCGGCACGGGTTCCAGTGGGGTCCAGATAGTGCAGACCGTCGCGCCCGTGGTGAAGTCGATGGTGGTGCTCCAGCGCACCCCGAACTGGTGCACGCCGCTCAACAACGGGAAGATCTCATCGGAGAAGGCGGCAGAGCTGCGCCGGGGAGCGGGGGAACTGCACGAACGGCTGCTGTCCTCACCCGGCGGCACGCAGTACCAGGCTCGCGGCGAGCGTGCGGTGGACGTGAGCCCCGAGCAGCGGCTTGCCGTGTTCGAGGAGCTCTACGAGGCACCGGGAATGTCGATGGTGCACGCCAACTTCAGCGACGTGACACGGGACAAGGAAGCCAACGACCTGCTCAACCAGTTCCTCGCGGACAAGATCCGCGAGCGCGTCAAGGACCCCGAGACCGCGGAGCGACTGATCCCGAAGGACCACGGGTTCGGGCAGAAGCGCCCGCCGCTGGAGATCGACTACTACGAGGCCTTCAACCAGGACAACGTCCGGCTCGTGGCGACCGGCGAGGACCCCGTCGAGCGGATCACCGAGACCGGGATCCGGACCTCGGAGGGTTTCCACGAGGTCGACATGATCGTGTTCGCGACCGGCTTCGAAGCGGTCACCGGTTCCTTCCACCGCATCGACATCCGGGGCCACGACGGTGTCCAGCTGCGGGAGCACTGGGCGGGTGGGCCTCGGACGCACCTCGGCATCCAGACCGCGGGCTTTCCCAACCTGTTCATGGTCGGTGGCCCGCAGAGCACGACCGGCAACATCCCGCGCTACACCGAGGTCCAGGCGGACTGGGTGACGGCCTGCATCCGGCACATGCGTGAGCAGGGATTCGCTCGCGCCGAGGTGACCCCCGAGGCCGAGGACGGCTGGTCGGACCTGGCGTACTCGACGATCAAGGGCACATTGCAGGAATCGGCCAGTTCGTGGGCGTGGGGCACGAATGTGCCGGGCAAGAGGCGGACGTTCCTGCTCTACGGGGGAGGACTGCCGCGATACCGCTCCGAACTGGACGGGGTCCGCGATTCCGGTTACCAGGGAGTCGTGTTCACCCGCTGATCCTCGCGGGAAACTGGGGCGGCGCCGGCTTCGTGCCGACGCCGCCCCAGTTCTGTGTCGGCTATTTGGAGATCAGCAGACCGGGATAGCCGGTCCTCGCCATCGTGCGGAGCCGCTCGACGTACTCGTTCAACGCCCCGATGTAGGCGAGGTACACCCGCTTGCGCGGCGTGGCCTCCGGGTCGTTCTCGTCCGGCAGGTTGTCGCCGAAGTAGATGGATTTCGTCTGTGCCATCAAGCCGCTCGACGCGCGCCGCTGGACCTCGTCGGACCACTCGCGCTCGGCCTCGGGGTCGGCCTCGACCCGCCGGATGCCCTCGGTGAAGATGCGCTCGGCGAACTCGGCCATCCATTCCAGTACGCGCTCGGCGCACCGGGGACCGTTGCCGTGGCCGCCCTTGCCGTGCGGTCCGCCCATGATGAACAGGTTGGGGAATCCGGAGACCTGGACGCCCAGGTAGGTCACCGGACCGTCGGCCCACGCCTGCTGGAGCGTACGGCCGCCGGCGCCGGTGATGTCGATGCGCTTGAGTGCGCCGGTGAACGCCTCGAAGCCGGTCGCGTAGACGATCATGTCGACCTCGATGTCGCCCTGTGCCGTGCGAATGCCGGTCTCGGTGATCTCCTCGATCGGGTTCTCCTTGATCGAGACGAGATCGACGTTGTCCTGGTTGAACGTCTCGAAGTAGCCGCTCTCGCACGGGACGCGCTTGGTGCCGAAGTAGTGGTCGTCCGGGATCAGCAGTTCGGCGGTCTTGGGGTCGGTGACCCGGCCACGGATCTTGCCGGCGAGGAAGTCGCACCACTTCCGGTTCGCCGTCGCATCGGAGGCGATGTCGGCGGGCAGCCCGATCCACTTGGTGAAGCCGTGGCCGCGGTAGGCGGTCTCGAACCGCTCGCGCAGCCCGGCGTCGTCGAAGTCGGTGGTGGGTGTGGGATCCCAGTCGTGCAGGAAGCCGCTGAAGGTGTTCTGCAAGCGCTCGAACATCTCGGGGTAGCCCGCCCTGATCTCGGCCATCTCCCCGGACGACAGTGGCTCGTTGTTCAACGGCACGGCCCAGTTCGGGGTGCGCTGGAACACGGTCAGGTGCCCTGCCGTCTTCGCGATCTCCGTGATGACCTGGACACCTGTCGCGCCGGTGCCGACGACCGCGACCCGTTTGCCCTCGAACTCGACGTCCTCGTCGTGCGGCCACAGCGCGGTGTGGTGCACCTCGCCGCGGAACCGGTCCATTCCCGGCACGTGCGGATAAATCGGCGCCGAGAGCACACCGGTCGCGGTGATCACGAGGCGCGCGGTGAGCCGTTGCCCGGCTTCCGTCGTGACCGTCCAGTCGTCGGTGCCGTCGTTGAACGTCATCGCCGTGACGCGGGTGTCGAACTGGATGTCCTTGCGCAGGTCGTAGCGATCGGCCACGGTCTGGTAGTACCGCTCCAGCTCTGGCTGGGCCGCGAAGTGCTCAGCCCAGTCCCATTCCTCCAGCAGATCCTTGGTGAAGGCGTACTGGTAGCTGTAGCTTTCCGAGTCCAGGCGTGCGCCCGGATAGCGGTTCCAGTACCACGTGCCGCCGACGTCGCCACCCGTTTCGAGGACGCGCACGGTCAGCCCGGCTTCGCGCAGCAGGTACAGCTGGTACATACCGGAGATCCCGGCGCCGATGACGATCACGTCGAAGTCGGGTTTGCACACGGCCATGCTTGTCCTCCGGGAGAGTTCTGGATACGGATGTGGAGACGGGTCAGGAGGCGGTCGCGGGATCGAGCAGCCAGCCGAGGTTCAGCTCCCCGGCCAGCTCACGCTTGACGACCTTCCCGCTGGCGGTCCGGGGGAGCGGCCGGTGAATGATCGCGATGCGGGCCGGCACCTTGAACGGCGCGAGCCGCGCGGCGGTGTGGTCGCGCAGGTCCTCGGCGGAGACCGTGCTGCCGTCGGCCAGGTGCACGATCGCGACCAGCTCCTCACCGAGGGCCGGGTGGGGTGCGCCGAGCGCGGCCGCCTCGTGCACCTGCGGATGACTTCCGAGCGCGACCTCGACCTCCGAACAGCTGATGTTCTCGCCGCCACGGATGACGATGTCCTTGATCCGGCCGACCAGGAACACGAACCCGTCGGCGTCGATCCGGCCGAGGTCACCGGTGCGGAACCAGCCGCCGGAGAAGCTCTCGTCGGACTCGGCGCCCTCGTATCCCTGGATCACCTGCGGGCCGCGCACCGCGACCTCGCCCTCGGAGTCCGCGCCGAGGACCTTGCCTTCCCGGTCGAGGATCGCTATCTCCGCGGTGGGCAGCGCCCTGCCGACACTGGCCGGCCGCCTCGCGAAATCGGCGGCCGAGATCGCGACGACGCCGGAGGTCGTCTCGGTCATGCCGTATCCGGTGCGCGGGATGACGGCCTCGCCCAGAACGGCACGGGCCTGCTCGATCACGTGCGCGGGCGCGGCGGCGCCACCCATGCCGAGCGCGCGCAGCGAGGACAGGTCCCGGCCGGTGTCGCGCGCGGCGGACAGGAACGTCTGGACGATGTACGGCGGGCCGGAGAGCTCGGTGACTCGCTCGGCCTCGATGAGCCGGACCGCCTCGGAGGCGTCCCACTTGTACATCAGGATCAGGGACTGCCCCGCGTACAAGGTGTTGTAGAGCGTGTTGAGCCCCGCGATGTGAAAGAAGGGGAACGTGACCAGCTTGCACGACCGGGGCGGGGGCGAGACCACCACCGGCCCACCGTCGTCAGGCTCCGTGACCGGCACCGCGCGGATCAGCTTGTTGAGCAGCGAGGCCGAGTGGTTGAGGTGGGTGTGCACGGCTGCCTTCGGCCTGCCCGTGGTGCCGGAGGTGAACAGGATGGTGGCCACGTCGTCGGGTGTGACCGCGGTTTCCGGCGCGTCGAGCTCCGGCGAGAGCTCACCCAGCAGTTCCGCGTAGTCGGTCACACCGTCCGGGAGCTCGGCGCAGCGGACGCCGATCAGCTGTGGCGCGGCGATCCCGGCGTCGCGGGTGAGCTGGATCCGCTCCCGGTCGGCGAAGAGGACCGTGGGCTTGGCCTCGGCGACGAGCTCGGCCAGCTCGGGTCCCTTGAGCCAGGCGTTGAACGGGACGGCGACCGCACCGAGCAGTTGTGCCGCGCCGAAGACGAACACGAACTCCGGGTAGTTGCGCATGGCGATGCCGACGCGATCGCCCTTGGCGATCCCGAACTCGTCGCGCAGGACATGGGCCAGCCTCGCCGTCCGTGCCCACACGTCGGCATGGCTGTAGTGCTCGTCCCGGTAACCGATGGCGAGTGCGTCACCGTGCCGCCGGAGCGCCAGGAACGCGTCGCGCAGGGTGCGCGGATCACGGTCGAAGACCGTGACCGTCCGGCCGCCGACCGTCCGGTCGCGCAGGGGGAAGGCTCCGCCTGGCGCGGTCAGCAGCTCGAGTCGTCGCTTGTCGTCCAGCACCATCGGCGCGGTACCTCTCTCTGCTCGCCAAGTTATGTCATACTAGCAAAGTTCAATCATTAGTAGCATAATTAGATGTATGGACGTGACGCTCGCCCAGGGCACATTCCGGGGCGCCCGGGAACACGGCGTGCTGACGTTCAAGGGGATCCCGTACGCGGCTCCTCCCGTCGGTGACCATCGGTTCGCGCCTCCGCGGCGTCCGCTCCCGCACGAGGGTGTCGCCGACGCGACGGCCTACGGCCCCACGGTGTCGACGCCGCCGCAGCGGTCGGCGGTGATGGGCGAGCTACTCCCCGACCCCGTCCGGCCGGGTGCGAACGGACTGAACCTCAACGTCTGGACGCCGGACCCGGAGGCCAACCTGCCGGTGTTCGTCTGGATCCACGGCGGCGGTTTCGTCACCGGTGCCGGGTCGACCACCGCGTTCGACGGGACCGCGTTCGCCCGGGATGGCGTCGTTGCCGTCACGATCAACTACCGGCTCGCCGCGGAGGGTTTCCTGTTCCTGCCGGACGCCGTGCCGAACCGGGGCCTGCTCGACCAGATCGCGGCGCTGGAGTGGGTCCGCGACAACATCGCGGCGTTCGGCGGCGACCCCGACCTGGTCACGGTCGCCGGTGAGTCGGCTGGCGCGATGGCGGTGCTCACGCTGGTGACGATGCCCCGCGCGCGCGGACTGGTCCGCCGCGCGATCGCGCAGAGCGGCGACGGGCACCACGTGCACCCGCCCGAGGTCGCCCGTCTCTTCACGAGCGAGCTGTGTGCCGAGCTGGGAGTCCCGCGGAGCGTGGACGGCATCGCCGGGGTGGCCGTCGACGCGCTCCACGCGGCCACCAACGAGGTGATCACCCGCGTGAGCGCGGGACACGACCGGCGGTTCGCGGAGTTCCGCAGGCTCGCGCTGCAACCCGTGATCGATGGCGAGGTCGTGCCCCGGCACCCGGTGGAGGCGGCCGGTGACGGCGACACGAACGGCATCGACCTGATGATCGGCACGAACGCGGAGGAGTACGGGCTGTTCTGTGCGCCGACCGGGCTCGCCGACGCGATGGACGACCAGCTGCTCGCGGCCACGGTCGCGCGTCTCGGCGTGGACCCCGGGACGATGATCGAGCGCTACCGCTCGGAGATGCCGGGCGCGACACCCGCCGAGTTGTTCGTGGCCATCCAGTCGGACTGGTTCTGTGCCGTTCCGGCCGTGCGCTACACCGACGCGCGCCGGGAAGCCGGAGCGGCGAGCCACGTGTACGAGTTCGCATGGCGGCCGGACACCTACGGCGGCAAGCTGGGCGCCTGCCACACCCTGGAGATCCCGTTCGTCTTCGAGACACTCGACGACCCGTGGGGCATCGCGCTGCGCGGACCGGGCGCACCACGCGAGCTCGCCGCCGCAGTGCACCGTGCGTGGGTCGACTTCGTGACAACGGGAGACCCCGGCTGGGAGTGCTACGGCGCGGCGCGCAGAGTTCGCAGGCTGGACCTGTGCAGCACGACGGTCGAGGATCCCGGAGCGTTCCGGCGGCGGGCCTGGGAAAGCGTGATCCAGTAGGGCCCGTGCCTGGCCTCGTCAGGCTCCCGCGTGGCCGCCCGTCGTCAGCGCGACGCGCATGGCGTGCTCGAGCAGGCTCACCAGCACGAGTTTGGCCGAGTCGCGGTCGCGCACGTCGCACAGCCGCACCGGGACGTGATCGCCGATGTCCAGCGCGGCCCGCACCTCGTCCTCGTCGTAGACGTCCGCACCGTCGAAGCAGTTGACCCCGACGACAAAAGGGATGCCTCGGGACTCGAAGAAGTCGACCGAACCGAAGCAGTCCTCGAGGCGCCGCGTGTCCGCGAGCACCACGGCGCCCAGCGCACCGACGGACAGTTCCTTCCACATGAACCAGAACCGGTCCTGCCCCGGCGTGCCGAACAGGTAGAGCACCACCTGCGGGTTGATCGTGATCCGGCCGAAGTCCAGCGCCACGGTCGTCGTGGTCTTGCCCTCGACACCGGTCAGGTCGTCCACCGACGCGCCGATGTCGGAGAGCCGTTCCTCGGTCCGCAGCGGCGCGATCTCACTGACAGCGCCGACCATGGTCGTCTTGCCGACACCGAAACCACCGGCGATCAGAAGTTTGACCGCGCGCAGTCCGGCCAGTTCGCCCGTCGCCGGGCCGTCAGAGTTTGCGAACGCCATCGAGCACCGCCTGGAGCAGTTTGAGGTCGGGCCGCCCGTCGGCGGGCGGTGGTGGGGAGCGGAAGATCAGGTGCCCCGAGTCGATCAGGTCGCTGATGAGTACCTTGACCGCTGCCACCAGCAGGTCGAGGTTCGCGGCGATCTCGGCGACCGACAGGGGTCTCCGCTGGCACATACGCAGGATTTCTCCGTATTCCCGGTCGAGTGTGGCCGCGTCGGCGGCGGGCCGGACCGCCACCACGAGGGTAATGATGTCCAGGTCTTGCAGGTGGGCTCCTGCCCGGCCGCGGGTCACGGCGAACGGTCGGACCAGCGGGCCGGGGTCCTCCTCGAACCAGCGTTCGCCGTCGTCACGGGTCATGGTGCGTGCGTGGTCCGCGGCTCGGCGGGAAGCGCACGGGGAGCGGCCTTCATCGTGTCGCCCACCTGCCCCACGATCACGTTCATCTCGTACGCCACCATGCCGAGGTCAGCGGTGGCCGACGCGAGCAGTGCCAGGCAGGCGCCCTCACCGGCCTCGGTCACCACCAGGTAGCCGCCTTCGAGCTCGACCACGGTCTGGTGCACCGGCCCTTTGGAGAACTGTGTGCCCACGCCACGAGACAGGCTGCGAAACGCCGAAGCCATGGCGGCCAGATGCTCCCCGTTGTCGCGGCCGAGCTGCGTGGACCTGCCCAGCAGGAGACCGTCGGCGGACAGGACGACGGCGTTCTCCGCGCCGGCAAGTCTTCTGACCAGATCGTCGATCAGCCAGTTCAGTCGTTCGCCCTGGCCCCGGGAATCTTCGTTCATCGTGCGCCCCATCGTGTTCATCGGTTGCGTGCCTGCCGGGTTCCGCGCTGGAACGCCGACATCGAACTGCGTGCCTCGTCCGGACTGCGCCGGGCGCCGTCGTGTCCGGCGTCCTCCTGCGCGGTGTCGTCGAACTGGAGCTGCGGAACGAGGTGCTGCTGTTTGCTGCGCCGGGGCAGTGGGGCCTTTGTCCTGCCCGATGGCCGTGGTGCGGCCGGAGCCGGCGGTTTCCCGGACGCCGGGCTCGGCTCTTCCGTGGGCCACTCGTCCACTGTGACCTCTCTGTCGGGCAGGCGCGGAACCCGATCCCGCGCGGTCTCGGGCAGGAAGCTCCGCCGCTGCCGGTGCCGCCCGATATTCGGTTCCGCCCCGGGTTGTTCGTCGGGTTGCGCCGCCTCGCTCGACTCGATCACGGTCGTGGGGATGAGCACGATCGCTTTGATCCCGCCGTAGGCGGATTCGACGAGGCTGACCGAGATCCCGTGTCGCCGCGCGAGCTGGCCGATCACGAACACGCCGAGGTTGCGCTTCCCGGCCAGAGCCATCTCCTGGAACGCCGGCGGGTTGCGCAGCGTCTCGTTCAGACGTTCGCGTTGCTCGAACTCGATCCCGAGCCCCTGGTCCTCGACCTCGACCACGACGCCCTTGCCCACGACGTTGCCGCGGACGGTGACCGGGGCGTCCGGTGGGGAGAACGCCGTCGCGTTGTCGACGAGCTCGGCGAGCAGGTGCAGCAGGTCGGCGACGACCGCGCCCTGGACGCGTACCTCGGGCAGGCGCACCGAACTCACCCGCGCGAACTCCTCGGTCTCGGAGACCGCGCTGCGCACGATGTCCTCCAGCACGACGGGGTTGCGCCATTTCCGTCCTGGCTGGCCGCCGCCGAGGATCACCAGGCTCTCCGCGTTGCGCCGGGCGCGCGTGGCCAGGTGGTCGAGCTTGAACAACAGCTCCAGGTGTTCGGGATCGCTCTGTTTGGCTTCGGCGACGTCGAGTACCTCGAGCTGGCGGTGCACGACCAGCTGGCTGCGGTGCGCGATGTCGAGGAACACGCGGTTGATTCCGCCCCGCGTCTTCGCTTCGGCCGCCGCGGCGTCCACGGCGGTGCGTTGCGCCGTGTTGAAGGCATCCGCCACCTGTCCGATCTCGTCATCGCCTTCATCCACAATGGACATCTCGGTGTTCAGGTCGACGTGTTCACCGCTGTTCAACCTGCGCACGATCGAGGGGAGTTTCTCCTCGGCGATCCCCAGGATGGTGGTTCGGAGCCCACGCAGCCGCCGCACGAGCGCGCTCGCGAGCCGTGCGGCGACGGCGAACGCGCCAACGGCCAGCACGAGCACACCTGCCCCGGCCAGCACGGACTGCAGCAGTGACGTGCTGGCGGCGTCCTTCGCAAGACTCTCGGCGTAGCGGTAGTGGTCTCCCCACAGCCCCAGCAGCTCCGTCGACACGTGTTGCTCCGCCGCGAGCCAGTCCGTCATCGGCACGCCCGGCGTTCCGCGCTGCGCGAGGTTGTCCTCGGCGGTGGTCGCCAGTCGCCATTCGGGACTCGCGATCAGCGCCTCGTAGCGGGCGCGCCCGCTCTCGGTGAGCCGGGAGACCGAGGTCGTCAGCTGGTTGCGGTAGGCGCCGGTCAACTGCGCCTGGGTCAGGCGGTCGGCCTGCGTCAGCGCACCACCCTCCGCCGCGCCCGCCGCGAGCCCGACCGCCCGGGAGTGTGCGTCGCTGACCAGGTAGAGGTCGGTCGAGACCGTTTCCTCCATGGCGGCACGGGGATCCGGTGAGCTGCGGGCGACGCCTTCGAGGCCGATCACCACGAAGTTCGAGAGCTGGGTGAAGTAGCCGTCGACATCGGTGGCCGCCGCCTGACGGCTGTCGATGCTCTGGCGGATCACCGGCAGCCTGGCCCCGAGCTCGGCGAGGGCGGAGTTGGCCTCGTCGACGCCGGTGGGGTTGCTGTCCGCGGCGGTGGCGGTGGTCCCGGCGACGGTCTCGAGCACGGTGTCGGTCTCGGCGCGCCGGTCCGCCAGTTCGGCCGCGGCCTGCTGGTCACCCCCGACGGCGCGCAGGCTCGTCGCGCGTTCCGCCTGCACGACGTTGCCGAACCGCTCGGCGAGGTCGACCAGGTTGCCCAGATAGTCCGAGAAGTTGCGGGCGACGACGCCGTTGTGCACGAGCAGGCCTGCCACCGTGCCGCCCGTGATCAGCAGTGCGGCACTGGGGATGAGCACGATCGCCAGTACCCGGGTGCGGATGCTGGCCCGTTTTTTTCGAGTAAAGAATGCGCGCAATTTGGCCCTGTCCTGGCTTTTCGAAGATTTCGAGTCGCGGCGAAGGCGGATAGTAAACCATTGGTCCCGTTGTGTCGGAAGAGTGGGAAAGCCAGTCGTGGACGGCTACTTCCCTTGCAGGGCAGCACAAAAACCGGACCCCCGGACCATTCATCAATCGCCGGTTCTGGGTATTTCGGTGCTCCTGCCGCTGTCTTTTCCGAAACTTTTCCGCGGGGTCGCGACGGCGCGACCCGGTCCTCAGAGCGGGACCACCCGGTGCCGCGAACACGCGGCGGCGTCGAAGTATCGTCGGTACACCTCTTCGGGCATGACCAGTGGTGACAGATCCACCACTGCAGACGTCAGCGGCGGTGGCTAGTGAGGTTAGAAGTCAGGTTCTAGTCTTGTCAATGCAAGTGAGCATCAGTGGATCCGGGAGCGGTCACGAGGGCCCGCACACGTCCACGATGTGCGTGGTCCCGGTGACGTAGCAGCCGTCGTCGGAGACGAGGTACAGCACGGCGTTGGTGATGTCGTCCGGATCGAAGGTCGCGACCGGCATGCGCGTGAGCGTCCGGGTCGTCCTCTCGGAGCGTCGTGCGCCGAGTTCCGGCCGGAGCAGCCGGTGGAGGGCGTCGTCGAATGCCACATCGCCGGCGGTCGCGCGGGGTTGCACGGTGTTCACTCGGATCCCGTACTGGGCCAGCTCCGTGGCCAGCGTCTGTACGAGCGTGATCACCCCGGCTCTCGCGGCGCCGCGGTGTGCGGCGTCCTCGTTCGCCGGTGTCGCGAGCGGGTACGTGATCACGATCGCGCCGCCACGTTCTCCGTCGATCAGGTGGGGGATCGAGGCCTTGACCGTCCGCCACGCGCCGGTGAGGTCGAGGTCGGCAATGTCGTGCCGGGCCGGTACGGACGTCTCGAGCACGGACGCGGTAGTGGTGATGCCCGCGTTCGCCAGCACGATGTCGAGCCTTCCCAGCTCTGCCACGCCTTTGTCGACCGCGGTTGCCACGTCGTCCATGCTGCGCACGTCGGCATCGAGGGCGACGACCCGGCGGCCCGCGGCCCGGACGAGCCTGGCCGTCTCGTGCAGTTCCTCCGCCTGCGGGTCCGTCGCGATGATGTCGGCGCCTTCTTCCGCGAGCCGGACGGCGTGCTGCCTGCCCTGCTCCTTTCCTGCTCCCGTGATGAACGCGACCTTTCCTGCAAGCCGTCCCATGAGACGCCCTCCTGACATCGCCGCTGACGTCGGATTCGCCGATCAGGCAGGTTATGTCAGCCACTGACAAAAGTAAACCCCTGCGCGCGGGCGCCTCGTGCGACGATGGGCGGCATGACGGGATCACCAGCGCGAACGGGGGCCAATCTCGGTGGCAGGCCGGCGGCGACCAGCGCGCACAAGCTCGCCGAGGTGGCACAGGAGCTCTTTCTCGACAAGGGCTTCAGCGAGACCTCGGTCGACGACATCGCGGCCGCCGCGGGGGTCAGCGGCCGCACGTTCTTCCGCTACTTCGCCACCAAGGCCGACGTGCTGTGGATCAACACCCCGATCGAACTGGACCGGGTGCGGGAGGGGCTGGAGGCCGCACCCGCCGGTGAGCGTTACCAGGACACGTTGTGCCTCGTGGTGCCGACGGCGTACGTGCATTCACCGCGGGAGCGGGTCTGGGCGCTGCAGCGAGCCGAGCTGGTGATCCGCGAGCCCGCGGTCCAGGCGCCCATGTCGCCGCACCTCGCCGACTTCCGAGACGTGGTCGCGGCCTTCGTCGCGCGCAGGCTCGACTGCGATCCCGCCGACATGGTCCCGGTCGCGGTGAGCGCGTCCGCGCTGAGCGCCACGATGACCGCTCACGAGTACTGGGTGAGCCATCCGTCCGAGGACCTGCCCTCGTTGATCGAGCGCATGCTCCGGCTCATGCTGCCCAGGCTGGACGGCGTCTAGAACATCACTGCGTGGCGATACCCCTCGTGGCACCCTTCGTCTATATTGTGTTTTGGCATTATTAGACGGAACCGTGAGAGAGGGTCCCGGCGTCATGACCTTCGTCATCAACCAGGGATGCTGCAAGGACAGTTCGTGCATCCCGGTCTGCCCGGTCCAGTGCATCCGCCCCCGGCCGGGCGATCCGGACTTCACGACGACGGAGCAGCTCTACATCGATCCGGCGACCTGCATCGACTGCGGCGCGTGCATGGACGAGTGCCCGGTCGACGCGATCCACTCCGAGTTCGACCTCCCCGAGCAGCTAAGCGACTACCTCGACATCAACGCCGGGTACTTCGAGGAGAACCCGATCGCCGAGTCGCTCCCACCGGACCCGGTTCACCGCAAACTCCCCGCAGGACACACCGGACTGTCGGTCGCGATCGTCGGATCGGGACCGGCCGCCTGCTACGCGGCCGGTGAGCTGAGCGAGCTCAAGGGCGTGACCGTGTCGGTGTTCGAGCGGCTGCCGACGCCGTTCGGGCTCATCCGGGCCGGGGTGGCGCCCGATCACCCCAAGACCAAGCAGATCGCGAACCGGTTCGCCGCCGTGCTCGCCCGGCCGAACGTGCACTGCTTCTTCAACACCGAGGTCGGCCGCGACATCACGGTCGACGAACTGTTGGAGCACCACCACGCCGTGCTGTGGGCGGGTGGAGCGGACGGCGACCGGAGCCTCGGCATCCCGGGTGAAGAGCTGCCGGGCTGCTTCTCCGCGAGGGAGTTCGTCGCCTGGTACAACGGGCATCCCGACTTCGCGGGGCGCCGGTTCGACCTGGCCGGACGACGCGCGGTGGTGATCGGCAACGGCAACGTCGCGCTCGATGTCGCCCGGGTGCTCGCCCGGCCGGTCTCCGAGCTGGAACCGACCGACATGGCCACGCACGCGGTCGCCGCCCTGCGCGCCAGCGGCATCGAGGACGTCGTCGTCGCCGCGCGCCGAGGGCCGGAGCACGCCGCCTACACCACCGGCGAACTGCTGGCACTCCACAACACCGAGGGCATCGCGCTGCGGGCGGTGCCCGACGAGATCGACGGCCTGGGCGACGATCGCCGATCGGCCGTCGTCAGGGCCGCCGCGAGTCAGGACCGCGACGGCGAGCGCACGATCACCTTGCGGTACGGGCTTTCGCCGGTCTCGGTCGACGGCGATGGCGAGGTCGAGTCGGTCACCTTCCGGCGGCCTGACGGGAGCACCGAGACGATCGAGGCCTCGCTCGTGCTCCGCGCCGTCGGTTATCGCGGCCGAGCGGTGTCCGGCCTCCCGTTCGACGACGTGACCGGAACGCTTCCGCACCACGACGGCGCGGTGTTCGACCCGTCGAGCGGACTGCCGGTGATCGGCGTGTACTGCGCGGGCTGGATCAAGCGTGGCGCCACCGGGATGATCGGCAGCAACAAGTCCGACGCCGCGGAGTCGGTGGACGCGATTCTGGCCGACCTCGCCCGTGGACGGCTGACCGATCCCGTGCACGATGCCGAGCACCTCACCAAGCTTGTCGCCGACCGCAATCCCGACCTGGTGGACAAACAGGCGTGGAAGCGCATCGACCAGACGGAGCGGCGTCTCGGACGTGAGGCCGGGCGAGCGCGCACCAAGCTGGTGAGCGTGGACGAGCTGCTCGCGTCCTCGCGGTAGCGGGCCCGACTTCGCCGCCCCACCAGGGAGTTTGAGGCGGCGAAGCCGGGCGTCGGCGGCTAGTCCTCGAGCAGGACCACGCCGCGCAGGTTCTTGCCGGAATGCATGTCGGCATAGCCCTGGTTGATGTCGTCGAGGGTGTAGGTCGACGTGATCAGCTCGTCCAGCTTGAGGTGCCCGTTGCGGTAGAGGTCGAGCAGCAACGGGATGTCGCGGTGCACGTTCACGCCGCCGTAGACGTTGCCGCGCAATGTCTTCTGCGTCAACGTGAACTGGAACAGCGACAGCTCCAGCGACGTCGAGGCCGCCGGCGTCACCGAGGTGACCACCGCGATGCCGCCGGGGCCGAGCAGGTCGACGGTCTCGGCGAGCAGGCCGCCGTTGCTCACGCCGACCGACAGGATCGCGACGTCGGCCATCCGGCCGGGTGCGAGTTCGGCGAGCAGCGCGGCGGCCTCGGCGACGGAGGCCACCGCGTGGGTGGCGCCGAAGGTCGTCGCCTGCTCGCGTTTGAAGTCGACCGGGTCCACCGCGATGACCAGGTTGGCGCCCGCGTTCTTCGCGCCCTGCACGGAGTTGACGCCGACCCCGCCGCTGCCGATGACCACCACGTTGTCGCCGGCCGTGACCTCGCCGAGGTAGACCGCGGCGCCCCAGCCGGTGGTGACGGCGCAGCCCAGCAACGACGCGGCCGCGAACGGGATGTCCTTGTCGATCTTGATGGCGCACTTCTCCGAGATGACGGTGCGGTCGGCGAACGTGCCGAGGTCACCGGTCGCGGCCACCGACTCCCCGCGCGCGGTGAACGGCGTCTGCTGCCCGTAGCCCTGCTGGGCGGTGTTGAGGCACAGGTTCGACCGGCCCCGCGCGCAGTTGCGGCAGTGGCCGCACGGCGGGTTGAAGATCAGCACGACGTGGTCGCCGGGGGCGACCCGGGTCACGTCCGGGCCGACGGTCTCGACGACTCCGGCGCCCTCGTGCCCGCCGACCAGTGGCAGCGGCACGGGCATGTCGCCGGTCACCGCGTGGTCGTCGGAGTGGCACAGCCCCGTCGCCTTCATCTTGACGAGGATCTGCCCATGGCCGGGATCCGCGAGCTCGACCGGCTCGACGGTCCAGTCCCCGCGGGTCTCCCACAGGATGGCGGCTCTGTTGGTCATGGTGTGCCTTTCGTCGGTGGGCGCGGCGGACGTTTGCCCCCGCTTCTTATGCTCTCTATTATGCTCAAAGTAGGTTGTCAGCATAAGTAGTAGGGCCGACCTGTACCTCGTGAGGAGCCTTTCCCATGTCCCAAGACATCTTCGAGCTCAGATCGAGACATCGGCGCGACTACGACCCGTACAGCAAGGCCTCGATCCAGGAGCACCTCGACGAGATCGCCGACCGGCGCCGCCGGTCGCCCGTGTCCTACTCCACGCGGGGCAACGGCTGCTGGGTGCTCACCACCTACGACGACATCAGCGGTGTGTTGCGCCGCAACAACCGAGGGTTCGTCAGCTTCCCCAACGATCCCGACGGGCTCAACGTGCAGGGCGCCAGGGCCGCGCTCATCCCGATCGAGATCGACGGTGAGCGGCACCGGCAGTTTCGCCGAGTGCTCGACCCGCTGTTCTCGCCGGGCCGCGTGGCCGCGCTCGAACCCCGGCTGCGCGAAGCGGCGAACGCGCTGATCGACGAGTTCGTAGAGGAGGGCGCGTGCGAGTTCGTCGAACACTTCGCGATGCCCTTTCCCGGCGCGACTTTCCTGGCGCTCATGGGCTGGCCCGCAGAGGACCTGCCGCGGCTCAACCGGTGGGTCGCGACGGTGCACCACGGCGTGCCCGGCGCGACCGAGGAGGAGTCGAACGCCGCCCGCGCCGCGGTGGTCACCGAGATGCGTGACTACGTGGTCGCGCTGATCGCCGACCGGCGCGAGAACCCGCGCGACGACGTGACGACCCACTGCCTCCAGGCCGAGATCGAGGGCAGGCGCCTGTCCGACGACGAGCTGTTCGACCTGTTCCTGCTGATGATGCTGGCCGGGTTGGACACCGTGCAGAGCGTGCTCGCGCAGAGCTTCGCCTTCTTCGGACGGTACCCCGGCCGGTGGGCGGAGATGTTCGACGGCCCGGCCGGTGTCGAGGCCGCGATCGAGGAGCTGTTGCGCTGGACCGCGCCGGCGATCCCGACCCGCACCGTCACCGACGAGAGCGCGCTCGTGGGTGATGTCGAGTTGCCGCGTGGTGAACGGGTGCACTTCCCGCTCGCGGCGGCCAACAGGGATCCCAAGTACTACCCGGACCCCGACTCGATCGTCTTCGACCGGCCGGCCAAGCCGCATCTCGCGTTCGGGATGGGCACCCACCGCTGCGTCGGCGTGCACCTGGCCCGGCTGGAGCTGCGGGTGGCGTTCGCCGAGATTAGGCGGCGCCTGCCCGAGTTCGCCCTCGCCCCGGGCAGCGAACCGGACGAGCACCTCGGTCTGTCCTGGGGCGTCGAGAACGTTCACATCGTGTTCCCGCCAGGGCGGCGGGAAGGAAGGGATCGCCCATGACATCCATGGCCGAGCGAGCCGAGGAGACAGGCATCCCGGTCCACCTGCTGGACCTGGAGAACGACGAACGGCTGGGGGACGACCCCTTCGCGGTGTGGGACGAGGCGACGTCGGTCGCCCCGCTGTTCTACAGCCCGGCGGGCCGCGGCTTCTTCGTCGCCGCCGACTACGACACGGTCAAAGCCGTGCTCCAGAACCCTCGCATGTGGTCGAACCTGCCCAGCCCGATCACCTACACGAAGGAAGAAGTCGTGATTGACGTCCCGCCGATCACGATGGACCCGCCGCAGCACACCGCCTACCGCCGCGCACTGATCCCGCTTTTCAGCCCGAACGTCGTCACGACACTGGAGCCGCGGGTACGCGAGCTGAGCCACGAGCTGTGCGACGCCATCGAGGCACAGGGCGGCTGCGACTTCGCGAAAGACTTCGCGGGCAAGCTGCCCGCGCGCTTCTTCCTCGAGTGGCTCGGCGTCACCAGGGGCGACGCGGATCGCATGTTCAAGCTGGCGCAGGCGGCCACGTTCGACTTCCCGACCCAGGAGGAGCGTGATGCCATCGAGGAGGAGATCAACAAGGTCGTCAGCGACGTCATCACCGCCCGCCGCGAGGAGCCGGCAGACGACCTCGCCACGGCGTTCACGCAGATCCGGATCGACGGTGAGCCGGTCGAGGAGAAGCTGCTCGTCGGCATGGCGACCCTGGCGTTCATCGCGGGGCAGGAGACCACCTCCACCCAGCTGTCCTACATCGCATGGCACCTGGCGCGCCATCCCGCGGACCGCGATCTGCTCGTGGGCAACCCCGACCTCCTCCCCGACGCCGTCGAGGAGCTGATGCGGGTGTACAACACCGGCGGCCCCTCCGGCAGGGTCGCGACGCAGGACGGCGAGCTGGCCGGCTGCCCGATCAAGAAGGGCGATCGGGTCTTCATCGCCCGTTCCGGTGCCGACCGGCAGCTCGACGGCGAGGTGCAGCTGCTGCGCAAACCAAACCGGCACAGCGCGTTCGGGCTCGGCGTGCATCGCTGCCTCGGCTCGCACGTCGCGCGGATGGAGATGCGCATCGGGTTGGAGGTGTGGCACGAGCGTTTCCCGAAGTACCGGCTGGCGCCGGACTTCGTCGCCAAGCACCGATACGGCAGCTTCATGCAGCAGCTGACCACGCTGCCGCTCGACCTGAATCCCGCCTGAACCCCGCCTGACCCACGGCGATACCACCACGACACGAGGAGCACGGCAAGCATGACCTCCATTTCCGGGAAGGAAGACACCGGACTGCGATTCCGGATCGACACGGACCTCTGCGCTGGGCACGGCCGGTGCTACGCGCTGGATCCGGACCACTTCGAGGCCGACGACGTCGGCTATGCCGTGGTCCTCGACAAGGTCGAGCCCGCGGCCAAGCGGGGCGACATGCAGGACATCGTGATGGCCTGCCCGGAGGGCGCCATCCTGATCGAGGACGTCTCCGGAGACTGAGTTCGCGGCGCAAGAATGGCCACCCGGTGCGGAAACCGGGTGGCCATTCGTGTCTGGTGTGGCCACTCAACTGTCGAGCGACGCGGGGAGGTCCCGGCTCAGTGCTCGCGTGGGCCAGGGGCGAAGCGCAGGTGGACGTCGTCGACGCCCCACGCCAGCCCGAGGTGTTCCTGTGGGGCGGGCCCGGCGGGGTCCAGGCCGAACGTCGGCATTCGCCTGCGGAGCGCGGTGAAGGCGATTTTCAGCTCCAGACGGGCCAGGTGCAGGCCGACACAGCGGTGCGGGCCGACGCCGAACGCGAGGTGCGGCTTGGCTTCGCGGTCGAACCTGATCTCGTCCGGGTCCGGATAGTACTTCGGGTCGCGGTTGCCCGCGGCGAGTGGCGCGTGGATCCGCTCGCCCCTCGGAAGCCGCAGCCCGTGGATCTCCAGCGACTCGTCGGCCACCGTGCGGGTCGGCACCGGCGGCGTGGTCCACCGCAGCAGCTCCTCGATCGCGGGCGCGAGCGTCTCCGGCGTGGAGAACATCTCGTCCCACCGCGCGGGGTTGCGGGCGAAGTAGACCATGCTCTGCGCCAGCACGCTCTGCACGGTGTCCAGTCCGGCGCTCATCATCAGTACGAAGAAGTCGAACAGCTGCTCGTCGCTCAGCTTCTCGCCCTCGATCTCCGCGTCCAGGATGACGGAGGTGACGTTCTCCCGGCGTGGCGCGGCACGCCATTCCGGGATCTTCTTCATCATGTAGGCGCTGAACTCGGCGTGTGCGACGCCGCGCGCCCGCGCGTTCTCCTCCAGCGAGCCGCCGCGGACACCGTGCAACAGAACGTCGACCCAGCGGTTCATCTGCTGCATGTCCTCCAGCGGCCAGCCCATGATCGCCATCACCGTGGCACCGGGGAAGGGCAGCGCGAAGCCGTTCACGAAGTCGCACGTGCCGGCCTCGATGAACTCGTCGATCAGCTTGTTCGCCTGCAACTCGAGCTCGTCGGCGAGCTGTGCGACCCGCTTGGGCGCGAAGATCGGGTCCAGCAGCTGCCGGTACTGGCGGTGTGCCGCGCCGTCGATCTCGATCGGGATCTGCGCGACCCGGGTGCCGACGGCGTTGATGCCGTCCGGTTCGTTCGGGAAGCTCACCACACCGCGGTTGTTGCGGCGCAACAGGGCGGAGATGTCGTCGTACTCCGTGAGCACCCAGCATCCGTTGCCTCGGGCCGAGTAGCTCACCGGGAGCTGCTCCCTGCGGTCGGCCAGCTCGCCGAGGTGCTCCGAGATCGTCGACGCCGCGTAGGGGTCGTAGTCCCGGCGGTACTCGGCACGGAGCTCGTCCAGTGTGGTCTGGTCGGTGTCGGTCATGGTCGCTCCCAACGGTGGTGGTGTTCCCGCGCCGAGGTGGTCGTGGGTCGCACCGAGCGGGCTGTGGTCTCCGAAATGCGATCGTAAGAAGATAAGAGCATGAGACTGAATCCACAACCTCCAGGTGGGAAGGTGTGGCAGACGGGATCCCTATAGTTGTGTTGTAATGATATTAGGCGACGACGAACGGTGGCTGGGCATCTCGCCGGTCGTAGCCCCGGTGCCGCCCTGACATCCATCGGAGAGGGAAAAATGTCCGAGTACCGCTACCTCACCTACGAGACGTTCGACGAGGGCTCGATCGCCCGGATCACGCTCAACCGCCCGCGTTATCGCAACGCCCAGAACCGCGGTCTGCTGGTCGAGCTCGACGAGGCCTTCGTCCGCGCCGAGCGGGACGACACCGTCCGGGTGGTGATCCTCGCGGGTGAGGGCAAGACGTTCTCCGCGGGGCACGACATGGGAACACCGGAACGGGCCGCCGAACGCGACCCGGAGAACCCCGACTTCCACCCGACCTTCGCCATCAACGGCGGCACGCGCAAGAGCGCCGAGAAGCGGCTGCTCGGGGAGTATCACTACTACTACCAGAACGCCGTGCGCTGGCGGAACCTGCGCAAGATCGTCGTCGCGCAGGCGCAGGGGCCGATCTTCGCGGCGGGGCTCACGCTGATCTGGGCGTGCGACCTCATCGTCGCCTCCGACGACGCCACCTTCACCGACCCCGTTGGCGTCCGGCTGGGCATGTGCGGCATGGAGTACTTCGGCCACCCGTGGGAGTTCGGTGCCCGCCGCGCCAAGGAGATGCTGCTGCTCGGCGAGACCATCGATGCCGAGGAGGCCCGCCAACTGGGCATGGTCAACAAGATCTATCCGGCGGGCGAGCTCGCCGACCGGACCCTGGACTACGCGCGGCGGATCGCGGCCCGGCCGACCATGACCGCGCTGATGATCAAGGAGTCGGTCAACCAGACGCAGGACATCCAGGGTCACCACAACTCACTGCAGTCGGCGTTCACGTTGCACCAGCTCAACCACGCCCACTGGGCCGAGATCTACGGTGGCCGGGTCGCTCACGCGGAGGCCGATGAGGGTGCCGTGGACTGGAAGCAGGCGAAGTGAGCCCGGACTGACGCCGCCGGTGCCGGCGGCGTCAGTCCAGCAGCGACCGGATCTCGGTCTCGGCCAGTGCCCGAGCCTCGTCCTCGGTCAGCCTGCGGCCGCCTGCCTTCACGATCCGGCTGATGTCACGGCGGACGTCGTCGTGGTAGCGCACGTCCACCACGTCGAACTCGAGGTTCTTGACGTAGATGCGCAAGCGCTCGCGTAGCGATCCATCGGAGTCCGCCGCCTCCACCACTTTGGGCAGCAGGCTGGTCTGGACCAGCAGGCCGTGCGCGGTACGGCGGGCTCGCTCGTCGCGCAGGCCGATCAGGATCTCGCGCTCGGACGCCCGGATGATGTGGTCCTTCCACCAGTCGAAGTCTTCCCTGCGCGCGATCGAGACGAGCTCGACGTAGGGCTCGCGCAGCGTGCGGGTCAACGTGCTGGTCACGAGTTCGAGATAGGCGGATCGTCGATCCGAGGACAGGCCGTCGAGCTGGGCGCGCAGTTTGTCGCGCGCGTCGGCCGCCGAGAAGCAGTACCGCCGGATGCCGTAGATGCTCGAGTCGATCAGGCCGTACTCGTAGTGGAACACCCGGAACGGGTTGTCGGTGCTTGGCAGCTCGATGGGACGTTCCCGCGGGCCGTGCTCCGGCGACCACCGCCACACCGCCGACTCGTCCCTGGCATCCGACAGGATGTCGGCGAGGATGTGGGCACCGTAGAAGCGTTCCGGCAGGATCGGTCCCGGACCGCGCGCGTAGGTGATGCTCACCCCGGAGGCCTGGGCCTGGCGGAGAAAGCGGTTGTTGTCCAAATAGGTCAGTGATGCCGTGTACCGCGTCAGCGGAGTCGGGCGCAGCTCACCGATGTGGAAGGCGGCGTCGTAGAGGCGAGCGGTCCAGTCGGCGCCCCAGACCTTCTCCGCGGTGTCAGCGATCGTGCGGCCGACGTCGGCGTCGGAGCCCGGGTACTGCGCGCCGACCGTGGCCGCGCCGAGCAGGCCGACGATAGCTGTGGCGGGGGAGTCGAACCCGTCGGTCCCGTCCGTCGAGTGCACCAGCAGATCGAGCGAGTCCAGCAGCTTGCCGAACGGTGAGTTCGTGTCCACCTCGAAGCGCGGTGACATGCCCGCCAGCATCGTGACGCCCGCGGCGGTGAACTCGTGCTGCTGCTCACCGTCGCCCATGGACGCGAGCACGAACTCCCGCAGTACCCGGATCTGTTCCTGCGCCTCGCCGGGAAAGTTGTCGTCCTCGATGCAGTCGCGGAGTGCGCGGGCCAGCTGTTCGGTCGAGCCCTGCTCCAAGAGCAGGAGGAACTCGAGCAGTTCCTTGCGCAGCGGCGCGGAGAACGGGACCTCACGGGTGCGCCGGTTCGCGGCGATGGCGATCTCGGACAGCGAGACCTCGGGAGCGTACCGGCTGCTGCCGCCGTCGCGAACGAACGAGCGGACGAGCCCGTTGCGCACCCACTGGTTCACGGCTTGGCGGCTGACGCCGACCGCGCGGGACGCTTCGGCCTGGGTGACGAGGTCATGCGGCAGCTCTGTCGACACCGAGCGGGTCCGCAGCCGCTCCGCGGCGCGCTCCAGTGCCCGCACGAGCTCGGGCACTGGTACGGCGCCGTTCTCGCCGAGGGTGAGTGCGAGTCGCTCCAGTGCCTCGGAGATCGACTCTTTCGCGTTCCCGTTCATCGCGGGCAGTCTACCGCAGACGCGTCAATGGCATCACTTGACGACGGAATCGGCGCGTCCTACAGTCCTCGTGGCGGGCGTCGCGAGCGAAGGACGCCCGTCCCGTCAACGCAGATGTGCCGGCTGGAGGAGCGCGTGGAGAACTGGCAGCACATCGCGGCTCTGGCGCGTCAGGCCGCGGACCTTCTTCCCGGACCGCCTCCGGCCGACGACCGCGAAGGCTACCAAGCCTGGGAGAGTCTGGTCCTGAGCGCGGCTGCGCGGATCGGTGTCCTCGCCGGCGCCTCCGGCGCGGTCCCGGCGACCCTCGGCTCCCGTGCGCGGCACCGCCTCGATTGGCGGGCACTGCTCGGCCTCGCATCGGTGGAGCTGCCCGAAGGGGCGTTGCACCTCGGTTCGTAGCACGACTGGCAACGGTGATCGAGGACAGCTGGTTCGTCCGGGCGTTCTCTGCTTTTGCTATGTTGCCGCAACGGTGTTGCGCTACCATGTTCCGGTACGAGTGGCAGTCCGGAGTGGTCTCCGACCACGATTGGCCGCCGCGACACGGATACCGAGGCTTGAGGGTGGGTGGACATCGTGGCTCGCGATCGCACGGCCAGGACCCGCATCCGGAACTACTTGGTCGGGCAGGGGCCTGTCGATGACCCTTCCGGGCACGCGACGAGTGTGCTCAAGGATCTGATCGGTTACGAGGGATCGGGCGTCGCCTTCATCCAGCTGATCGCCGCGATGGACCGGGACGGGGAGATCGCCCGGGAGATCCGGGGCAAGCGCACCTACCGCATTTCGGCGACGCCCTCTGCCACGCGCGCCGCGGTTCCGCAGCCCGCGCCTGTCCGGCCGGACGCGTTGACGGTCCCGCTGTCGCAGGCGACGGACGTGGAGGACGGCGTCGTCCGGATCGACTACGACAAGCTCGCCCGCGCCGTGGTCCGGCAGTTGTCGGGCGTCGCCGCGAGTCCGACCGGCGAGTCGCACGAGGAGATCACCGCCGACATCGAGGCCTTGCGCGCGGAGCGGGACCGCATGATCGAGGAGCGCAACGAGTACGCCCAGCGCCTGCAGACGGCCAGGGTCAAGCTCGACGAACTGCTGGGAGTGTCGGAACAGCGGGAGCACGAGATCAAGGCGTGAGTTCGGGACACGAGAAGGGGGCCGGGGCATCCCGGCCCCCTTTTTCTTCGCGTGGTCAGCTGAAGGTCTTGGCGCCGAAGCCGACCTCGCGGGACATCCGGTCGGTGTCGGCGCCGTGCCGGGGTGCGGGGTGCGCGGGAACCGGCGCCGCGGCGGAGAACTTGATGGGGAAGCCGGCCACCTGGACGCCACCGGAGTGCTCGGCGTCGGGCAACTTCATGCACATCCCGCGATGCTGGGCCTGGTCGTGCCCGAACGCGCTGGTCAGGTCGACCACGACCGCACCGGGGAGCTTGTGCTCGAAGAACAACCGCTCCCACTCACCGGCCTCCTTGGTGAGCAGCTGCTCGTCCAGCAAGGCGTTGAGCGCTGTTTCGTTCTCCCGTCGCAGGGGCTCGGTGACGAACCGAGGGTCGTCGCGCCAGTGCGGCACTCCTGCGATCTCACAGAACCGGCCCCAGAACTGCGGCGTGATGCACATCGTGAACCAGCGGTCGTCCGCGCACTTGAACACCCCGAACGGCAGTGACCCGCTACCGCCACGCCGGGGTTCGGGCAGAAACGCCTTGCCCAGTGTGACGGCCTGCGGCACCCGGTAGGCCAGCAGCGCGACCTGTGCGTCGAGCAGGCTCACGTCCAGGCGCCTCGCCTCGCCCGTCCGATCGCGCAGGCGCAGCGCGGCGAGCGTGCCGAGCGTCGCGTACAGCGAGCCAGTGAGCCCGCCGATCGGGTTTCCCCAGCGCACCGGGACTTCCGGCCGGGTGTGGTCGACGGTGACGCTCATTCCGCCGCCGAGCGCCTGGATCGCGTTGTCGAACGCCGGGTATCGGCTCCACGGGCCGCTGTGCCCGAACCCGGTGATGGAGCAGGCGATCGTGCGCGGGTTGAGCTCCCGCAACGACTCCTCACCGATACCGAGGCGGTCCAGCACGCCCGGCCGGTAGTTGTCGAGCACGACGTCGGCTTCGCGGACGAGCCTGCCGAAGAACTCGAGGCCGGGTTCGGTCTTGAGGTCGGCGAACACGCTCGACTTGCCCCGGTTGAGCCCGTGGCGAAACGCGGCCTCCCTGGTGGAGTCGGGATAGGGCTCGAGGTGCCTGCTCGCCGGGCGGTCGACCCGGATCACGGTCGCGCCGAGATCGGCGAGCAACTGCGCGGCGAACCCCTTGCTCGGCTCGTCGCCGTTGAGTTCCAGCACCACGGTGCCGTCCAGCGACCGGCCGAGCTCTCCCCGCGGTTGCGCGGGCGGCGCGGAACCAGCGCGCGGTTGCGTCGCGTAGCTCGACTCCGCGAAGCGGCCATCCGCGGTCCGGGCCGCGTGCACCACCCCCGCGGCGCACAGCTCGTCCAGTTCGGCGTCGGTCGTGCCCAGCAACGCGGACAGCACCGCGCGGGTGTCGCTGCCCTCACGGCTCGGCGCGCGCCAGTGCTCGGAGTCGCTGAACTTCAACGGGTCTCCCGCCACGATGGCGCTACGGCCGTGGTCGTCGCCGATCTCCACCGCCATCCCACGCGCGACCACCTGCGGGTGGCTGAACACCTCCGCGACCCGCAGCACCTTTCCGCCGACCACCCCGGCCTCCATGAACCGCGCCTGCAGCTCGTCCGCGCTGTGCTCCAGGAACACCGACCGCAGGATCGACACCAGCTCGTCGCGATGGGCGTGCCGGGCGAGCTGGGTCCTGAAGCGCTCGTCGGTCGCGAGGTCGGGCCTGCCGAGGATGTCGCACGCCGCGCTCCAGGCTCGCTGGCTGATACAGATCGCGAGCCAGCCGTCGCGGCACTCGAAGTTGCCGAACGGCACCGTGCCCTGGCCGCCCTCGAAGGGCGACGGCTCTGGCTCCTCTCCCATGCTCAGCGCCTGCGGAACCCGGTAGGTGTTGAGTGCGAGCATCACGTCGAGCATCGACACGTCGACGTGCTGGCCTGCTCCGCACCGGTCGCGGTGCAGTACCGCGGCGACGATGCCGATCCCGCAGAACAGCCCGGCGAACAGGTCACCGATCGGGATGCCCCAGCGGACCGGCGCCCCAGCCCCGTCCAGGCGGGTGTAGTTCATCGCCCCCGACATCGCCTGCACGATCGGGTCGTAGGCGGGCATGGTGGACCAGGGCCCGCTCTCCCCGAACCCGGTGAGCGAGCACGTGATGATCGACGGGTTGTGCCGGACGAGCGCCTCGCGGTCGAGTCCGAGCCTGCGCATGACGCCCGGCCGGAAGTTGTCGAACACGATGTCGGACACCGAGACCAGCCGCTCGACCAGCTCCCGCCCGCGTGGGTTCTTCAGGTCGACGCACACCGAGTGTTTGTTGCGCCCGATGCCCCAGGTGAAGGCCTCCGCTTCGGTCAGTGCTCCTGGACCGGCGTCGGCGTGGGCCTGCCCGGCCGGGAGCGCCTGGATGCGGATGACCTCGGCGCCGAGATCCGCGAGCAGCTGGGACGCGAACGGACCGGACACCACCCGGGAGAAGTCGAGGACGCGGACTCCGGCGAGCGGCCGGGCGGAAGAAGTGTGAGCCATAGTAGCTCTGAGCATAGGTAGGCATCCACCCAAAACACAACATTGAACACAATAGCAAACGTCACAGTGGGAGCGTGGACTGGTGTGCGCTGTGACGGAGCCCTGTTCCGGGGAGCCTCCCGTGTCGGCTCTAAACATGTTCTAATGTTGGTCGCTGTAGTGATCGTGATGAAAGGCCGTCCAGTGACCGACAGTGCGAATCCGGGAAGCCTCGCCGGAGTCCGAGTCCTCGAGTTCGGCGACCAGAAGGGCGAGTACTGCGGCCTCGTGCTCGCGGGCCTCGGCGCCGAGGTGATCAAGATCGAGCCGCCGTCGGGCGCCGCGAGCCGCAGCACGGGCCCCTTTGTCGACGACATGCCGGATCCCGACCGCTCGCTGCACTTCTGGGCGTACAACCGCGGCAAGAAGTCGGTCGTGCTCGACCTGGACGAGCCTGCCGGCGTCACGCGGTTCGCCGAGCTCGCGGGCGAAGCCGACGTGGTGCTCGATGCCGGCGACATCGACCATCTCGACGAGCGGGGACTGGGCAGCGATGCGCTGCGGGCTCGGTTCCCCGCGCTGATCTACGCGCGCATCACCCCCTTCGGCGACACGGGCCCCCGGCGGAACTGGAAGGCCTCGGACCTGGTGCACCTCGCGCTGGGCGGCCCGGTGATGAACTGCGGCTACGATCCGGACCCCGCCGGCGGCTACGACCTGCGGCCGATCGCTCCGCAGCTCGGGCACACCTACGCCATCGGCGGTGAGCAGATGGCGTTCACCATCGTCGCCGCGCTGATGCGCCGGGCCACCACCGGAGAGGGCCAGTACCTGTCCTGCGCGCTGCACGAGGCGGTCGCGAAGAACACCGAGGGCGATCTCATGTCGTGGGTCTGCCTGCGCACGCCGTTCAACCGGCAGACCTGCCGCCACTCGGCGCCGGGTGTGTCCCGGCATCGTTCCATCTTCGCCAGCAAGGACGGCCGCTACACGCTGGCCAGCACCCGGAACGCCACGCTGCTCAAACCGTTCCTCGCCGAGCACGGCATCGGCGCTCCCGACGTCAGCGACGGCAGCGACGAGAAGGAGAAGGACTCGCGCGTGCTGCCCGGCATGGAGGGCGGAGCCGCGCGCAACATGGACGCGGTCGAGCACACCGTCCGCCGGTACCTGCACGAGAACGTCCCGTGGCGGCAGGCGCAGGAAGCCGGCCTGATGTGGGTGCCGGTGCGCAAGCCGCACGAGAACGCCTACGACGAGCACTGGTTGCAGCGCGGCACCTACACCGAGGTCGAGCATCCCGAGCTGGGCCGCAGCTTCCGTTATCCGGTGAGCAAGTGGATCAGCACGGGAAGCGGCTGGACCACCGGCCGCCGTGCGCCGCGGCTCGACGAGGATCGCGAGTCGGTCTTCACGACGAGCCCCCGGAACCCGGTCAAGCCGGTGCCGGTGCCCGAGCCGGAACAGCTGTCCGTGCACGGTCGACCGTTCCCGTTGCAGGGCGTGCGGATCCTCGACTTCACGTGGATGCTCGCTTCCGCGGGCGCGACCAGGTTCCTGGCGTCGCTCGGCGCCGAGGTGATCAAGGTCGAATGGCACAAGAACCTCGACCCGCGCCGTGGTGGGGCGCCGGAGGGCGGGCGCGAGGCGCGCGAGCGGGCAACCGGACCGGTGCCCTCGCGCTGGCCAGCCGACCTGGGCGGCCCGGTCGGTGCGCAGTACAACAACAAGAACCCCGGCAAGCGCGGGATCTCGCTCAACGTCAAGCATCCCGAGGGCCTCGCGATCGCCAGACGGCTCGTCGGGCAGAGCACCATCGTCGCGGAGGGCTTCTCCCCGGGCGTGATGGAGAGCTGGGGACTCGGCTACGACGTGCTGCGCGAGATCAAGCCCGACATCATCTACGCCAAGCAGTCCGGGATGGGCACGGAGGGTGTCTACGGGCGCTTCCGGACCATCGGCCCGGTCGCACAGGCCTTCGCGGGCACATCGGAGATGAGCGGGCTGCCCGATCCGTTCCCGCCCGCCGGCTGGGGCTACTCCTACCTGGACTGGTTCGGCGCCTACAGTTTCGCGCTCGCGATCCTCAGCGCGCTCTACCACCACCAGCAGACCGGGCAGGGACAGGCGATCGACGCCTCGCAGTGCGAAGTGGGTCTGTTCATGACGGCCGTGCCCACGCTGGACTTCCAGGTCAACGGGCGCGAGTGGAAGCGAGCGGGCAACCGCTCGCCGTACGGGACCGCCGCGCCGGAAGGCATCTACCGGTGCACTGGCGCCGACCGGTGGATCGCGATCACCTGCGAGACCGAGGACGAGTGGATCGCGCTGGCGAAGCAGGCCGGGCGCCTGGAGTGGCTGGAGCGGCCGGAGTTCGCGACGGCGGAGGCCCGCGGGCGGCATCGCGGTGACCTCGACAAGCTCGTCGAGGAGTGGACGAGCGGGCAGGACGCCTTCGAGCTGATGGAACAGCTGCAGAACGCGGGCGTTCCGGCCGGTGTCGCGCAGAACGCGGAGGACCGCGTCGAGCGCGACCCGCAGCTGGCCGCGCTGGACTGGCTCACCGAGCTGAACGCGACCGACTTCGGACGTTGGCCCGTGGCAGCGCCGTCCGTGAAGCTGAGCGACACCCCACAGCACGCGGGCGGGCCGGTCGACGCCGGTGCGCCCACCTACGGCGAGCACAACCACGAGGTCTACGGACGGCTGCTCGGCCTGTCGGCCACCGAGGTCGACGCGCTCGCCGCCGAAGGCATCATCTGAAGGGGCGGTACATGACGAGCCAACCGCGCGGAGCCATCCGCGGCCGCTCCGCGATCGTCGCGGCGGGCAACACCGAACAGGGCACCGTGCCCGGCATCTCCGCCGACGAGATCGCCGTCGAGGCACTGCGTCTCACACTGCGTGAGAACGGAATCCAGAAGTCCGAAGTAGATGGTCTGATCACGTGCAAGTCATACGGCGGCTTCGGTATCGACACCGAGATCGGCAGGCTGGCCGGGCTCAACCCCGGCTACAGCGCCACCCTCGACTACGGCACGTGCAACTTCTCGCTGCACCTGGCGTGCGCGGTGATCGACGCAGGCCTGGCGAGCACGGTCGCGATCGTCTACGGCACGAACCAGCGCAGCAGCGGCAACCGGTTCAGCCATCCGCTCGGCCGCCAGGACGAGGCGTCGGTGTACGGCTTCCTCAACGTCGCGGGCCCGGCCGGCATGGCATTCCGCAGGCACCAGCACCGCTACGGCACCACGGAGCGAGACCTGGGGCACATCGCCGTGTCGCAGCGCCGGTACGCGCGGGACAACCCGCTCGCGATCTTCCGCGAACCGCTGAGCCTCGACGACTACCTGGCCCAGCCGTATCTCGTGGAACCGTTGCGCCGGGCGGATCTCTGCATGATCTCCGACGGTGGAGCCTGCCTGATCGTCACGAGCGCCGACCGTGCTGCGGATCTGTCCGACAAGCCGGTGCACGTGCAGGGCATCGCCCAGCAGACCGGGCTGCGTGACCGGCAGAACGCCGACCAGTGGATGCGGCCGTGGATCGAACGGGTCGCCGAACGGATCTACCCTGCCGCCGGGATCGAGCGTGCCGACATCGACGCCCTCTACATCCAGGACCCGACGAGCGTGTGGGTGCTGCAGATGCTGGAGCTGTACGGGTTCGTGCAGCCCGGCGGTGTCGGCGAGGCGTTCCGCAATGGTGAGGTCGGGTTCGGCGGGAAGCTGCCGCTCAACACGAACGGTGGGCAGCTGTCCGAGGCGTACATGTGGGGCTTCCTGCACCTGTGCGAGGCGGTGCGGCAACTGCGCGGTGAGGCAGGCGAGCGCCAGCTGGACGGGCTGCGCACGGCGCAGTACTGCTCGACCTTCGGGTTCATGAAAGCGGCCAGCACGATCCTCAGCACGGACAGGAGCTGACATGGACGCCACGACGGACGGCTCTGTGTTCTGGGACCAGGCCGGCAACGCGACGCTGACCTTCCAGCACTGTGACGAGTGCGGATTCGTCCGATGGCCCGCCGCGGGCGTGTGCCCGGAGTGCCTGGGCCGCGGGTTCACCTGGAAGCCGGTGGAGCCACGGGGAACCGTGTGGAGCTGGGTGGTCTACCACCGCGCGTACGACAAGTCCCTGCGGGAGCGGATCCCGTACAACGTCGCCCTGGTGGAGCTCACCTGCGGGGTACGACTGCTGACCCGGCTGACCGGGTTCGGTTCGGCCGACCCGGTGGGAGCCGCTGTGGAAGCCACGTTCGAGGACATCGCAGGCACCGGGCTCGTCCCGGTCTTCGCCCCGGCGGCAGGAGGCACCGCATCGTGAGCGACCTGGAGGACCGGCTGGCCGCGGTGGAGAAGCGGCTCGGCGAACTGGAGGACGAACGGAGGATTCGGGAGCTGCTCTCGCGTTACGGCTACTACGCCGACGCCTGCCTCGACGACGAGTACCTGGCGTTGTTCACCGAGGACGGTGCGATGGACGTCTCCAGGGGCGGCACCGACGACCCGTACGCGGTGCTGCGCTGGGAAGGCCGGGAGGCGATGCGGACGTTTCTCACCGACCGGACGGCCGCGCACGGCGACGGGTTCGCCGGGCGGAGCCTGCACCTGCAAGGCAACAACCTGACCGTCACGGTGCGCGGCGACACCGCCGTGGCCGCCGGGTACTCGTTCATCTTCCACCAGGACGGTTCCCGGTTGAGACTGCTCAGCGCGTCGACGAACGAATGGCGGCTGGTCAAGGCCGATGGTGAGTGGCGGATCGCGGTGCGCAAACGTCGGATGCTCGGTGCGCCCGACACGGCCGAGGTGCTGACCTCGACGGAGCGGGCCTGAGATGCCCCAGCCGCTGGAGGGCATCACCGTCGTCACGCTCGAACAGGCGGTGGCCGCACCCTTCGCGACCCGGCACCTCGCCGACCTCGGTGCGCGGGTGATCAAGATCGAGCGTCCCGGCGTGGGGGACTTCGCGCGCGGGTACGACCGGACGGTGCACGGACAGTCGAGCTACTTCGTGTGGCTCAACCGTGGCAAGGAAAGCATCGAGCTCGACGTCAAGGAACCGGGTGACCGGGCACTGCTGGGCACGATCGTGGAGCACGCGGACGTGTTCGTCCAGAACCTCGCGCCCGGCGCGGCTGAGCGGCTCGGCCTCGGCGCGGGCACACTGCGTGCCGCACGGCCGAGCCTGATCCACTGCTCGATCTCGGGGTACGGCCCGTCGGGTCCCTACCGGGCGAAGAAGGCCTACGACCTGCTGGTGCAGTGCGAGACCGGGCTGGTGATGTCGACCGGTACGCCGGAGTCACCGTCGAAGGCGGGCATCTCCATCGCCGACATCGCCACCGGCATGTACGCGTACAGCGGGATCCTGACCGCGCTGTACGAGCGGGAGCGCACAGGGCAGGGCGCGAGCCTGCACGTCGCGATGATCGACGCGCTCGGGGAGTGGATGAGCCAGCCTGCGTACTACTCCAGCTACGGGCAGGAACCGCCGCGCCGCACCGGAGCGCGGCACCCGTCGATCTCGCCGTACGGTCCACACCGGACCGCCGACGGCAAGGTGTTCCTGGCGGTGCAGAACGACCGCGAGTGGCGCGTTCTGTGCCGTGAGGTGCTGCGGCGTCCTGAACTCGCCGACGACGAGCGGTTCCGCACCAACACCGACCGGGTCGGGCACCACGACGAGCTGACCGCCGTGATCGAGGAGTCGTTCGCGCAGCAGCCGGTCGAGCAGGTCATCGACCAACTCGACCGCGCCGGCATCGCGACCGCGCGGCTGCGTACTCCCGAGGCGTTCACCCGGCATCCGCAGCTGACGGCTCGCGAGCGCTGGCGCGAGGTCGCCACACCGGGCGGCGCCGTGCGAGCCCTCGTGCCGCCGGTCGAGGTCGCCGGGCGGGAGCCGGCGATGGCCGCGGTGCCGGCGCTGGGCGAGCACACCGACGCGATCCGGGCGGAGTTCGGATTCGGCGAGCAACAGAGGAAGGAACCGTGATGTCCGGGCTCAGCGAGGACGAAGCCGCGATCGTGGCGCTGGTTGGCGAGTGGGTCGACCGCGAGGTGCGGCCTGCCGCACAGGAACTGGACCACACCAACACCTATCCGGAGAAGCTCATCGAGCAGATGAAGCAGCTGGGGATCTTCGGGCTCGCGGTGCCCGAGCCGTGGGGCGAGGCATCGGTGTCGGCGCAGTGCTACGCGGCGGTCACCGAGGAGCTCGCGCGTGGCTGGATGAGCCTGGCCGGCGCGATGGGCGGGCACACCGTCGTGGCGAAGCTACTGGTGGCATTCGGAACACCGGAACAGCAGGACCGATATCTGCCGAGGATGGCGACCGGAGAGATCCGGGCCACGATGGCACTCACCGAACCAGGCGGCGGCTCGGACCTGCAGGCGATGCGGACCGTCGCGCGCAGGGTGGCCGACGGCTACGTGGTGAACGGGTCGAAGACGTGGATCACGAACGCACGGCGGTCGCAGCTGGTCGCACTGCTGTGCAAAACGGATCCCGCGGCGACACCGGCGCACAAGGGAATCAGCATCCTGCTGGTGGAGAAGGGGCCTGGTTTCCACGTCTCACGAGACCTGCCCAAGCTCGGTTACAAGGGCGTCGAGAGCTGCGAGCTGGCTTTTGCCGATTTCCAGGCTCCAGCCTCCGCCTTGCTCGGTGGCGAGGAGGGCCTCGGGTTCGGGCAGATGATGCGCGGACTGGAGATCGGCCGGATCCAGGTCGCCTGCCGGGCACTGGGAGTGGGACGTGCGGCGCTGGAGGACTCTCTGCGGTACGCGCAGGAGCGCGAGTCGTTCGGCAAGCCGATCTGGCAGCACCAGTCCGTCGGGAACCACCTGGCCGACATGGGCACGAAGCTGGAGGCCGCGCGCCAGCTGGTGCTGTATGCCGCACGCCGCTACGACTCGGGGGAGCGGGCGGACCTGGAAGCCGGCATGGCGAAGCTGTTCGCCTCGGAGACCGCGATGGAGATCGCGCTGAACGCGGTGCGGGTCCACGGCGGCTACGGGTACTCCACGGAGTTCGACGTGGAGCGGTACTTCCGCGATGCGCCCTTGATGATCGTGGGCGAGGGCACGAACGAGATCCAGCGCAATGTCATCGCGCGTCAGTTGGTCAAGCGCCATCGGATCGGCTAGCGCCGAGGTGGGAGCCCTGTTGCCGGCGGGGCACGCACTGCGCGACCGCGTCACCGGTGGCCGTCGGCTCCGTGAGCCGACGGCCACCGGTGACGCGGCTGCTCGGCCGAAGTCACGAGGGCTCGGAGCGCCTGGCCGCTCAGCGCGGTGTGAGCAGCGCGCCGAGCTCCTCCCACCTGTCCTTGATCTCGTCGACCACGTCGTCGCTTCGCAGCCAGTCGTTCGAGCGCAATAGCTGGGTCGTCTCCCGGTACTTGACGTAGCGGTCCTTGTCGAGCGACGCCCACACCGCGAGCCGGTCGGAGAACTCCAGCGAGCCGGCGGACTCCGACTGATCCTGTGGCCGGCCGTCGACGGTCACCTCGACACCGGGGATTCGGTAGTCCAGCGCGGTCGAGGAGTTCCAGCAGAACGTCACGAGTTCGCTGGTCCTGTCGTAGAACCGGTCAGCCAGTCCTCGCAGGGTGCCAGGTCGCTCGCGCAGGTGTGCGGCGATCTCGTGGGACAAGGCGCGTGCGCTGAGCGCCGCCACCGTCATGCCCTGTCCGTACACCGGATTGAACGCGGTCCACGCGTCACCGATGGTGAAGAAGTTCTCCGGTCGCTCCGCCGACCCCGCGTAGTCCCGCATTCGGTTGGTGGTGTCCCGCCAGATCAGGATGCGCTCGGGATACTCGATCTCCGAGAGGGCCTGGTCCAATTCGGGAACGCCGATGCTCCCCACGAACTCCTTGAGGTCGGCCTCCTTGCGCGGAGGGTAGTCACCTGCCGAACCCTGCACGGTCAGGATCCAGCGTCGCTCGCCCTCCACGACCCACATGGCCATGGCCCGCCGCTCGGCTGCCGTCGTGAGCGCACCCTCGCCGTAGGGCACGCAGGCCAGAGCGCGGAAACCGGGATCCCAGTCCTGCGGAACCCGCACGAACGTGCTGGCGTAGCCCCAATGAGCGTTGACCAGCGTTTCGACCGGCCTGGGGTATCCCAGTTCGTCGAGCCACCCCGGGGCGACCGAGCGTCGGCCACTCGCGTCGACGACGAGGTCCGCCGCCAGCTGTGTGCCGTCGGCCAGCCGGACACCGGTCACGGCTCCGTTCTCGCTGAGCAGGCCGGCCACTTCGTGCCGCGGCCGGAAGCTCACGGATTCGATGGCGGAGGCCCGGTCGCGGACGACCCATTCCAGCAGCGGGCGGCTCGCCATGATGAAGGTCAACGGTGAGGAGAACCGCGGCGACCAGCCCGCCCGGTCCAGCCGCATGACGTCAGCGGTGGAGTCGAGTTCGGCCGCGCCCATCTTGACCGCGAGCGTGGAGAACTCGGGCAGCAGTTCGTCCATGGCATTGCGGCCTGCCGCCAGCAGGGCATGGAAGTGAGCGCCCTGGGGAACGCCGTTGCGCTGCTGTGGTGTCTGCGGGAACTCGTCGCGATCCAGGACGAGGACTTCCTCGAAGTGCGGAGCGACGGCCGCGGCTGTCAGCGACCCGGCCATGCTCCCACCGATGATGACGGCCCGCCTGAACTTCTCCCCGGACTCGCTGCCGACGTTGGTCGAGGACTGGCTCATATCGCGTCTCTCCTGGATCAGATAGTGCGAACGCGCGCGGCGATCCGGACCGTGCATGCGTTCGGCGTTGGCTCGCCATGGCCTGACGGTGGCGTTCGACGGCTCGGGCGGGGCCGGAGCTCGCACATTTCGTGGCCGACGTGAAGTTATGTTACTACTATGTTCATATGGTCGTCCAGCGCGCTGCCGCCGGACCGCAGCGAAAGGATGCCGATGACCCCACGCGTGGAGCAGTTCGCCATCGAAGCGTCCGACAGCGAGCTGGACGACCTCCGGCGACGACTTCGGTCGACGCGATGGGCCGCCGATCCGCACAACGACGACTGGCGCTACGGCACCTCCCGGGCCTACCTCGCGCCGCTGGTCCAGTACTGGATCGACGAGTACGACTGGCGTGCCCAGGAAGCGAGGATGAACAGGTTCGAGCACTACCGGGTTGAGCTCGACGGCGTGCCCGTCCACTTCCTGTATCGCCGAGGCGCGGGCCCGGCTCCGGTGCCACTACTGCTCACGCATGGTTGGCCGTGGACGTTCTGGGACTTCGCGGACATGATCGAGCCTCTCGCCGACCCCGAGGCGTGGGGTGGCCAGGCGGGCGACGACTTCGACGTCGTCATTCCGTCGTTGCCGGGCTTCGGCTACTCGTCGCCGCTCACCGTGCCCGGTATCGGAGTCGCGGCCACCGCGCGGTTGTGGCGACGGCTGATGCGTGAGGTGCTGGGCTACGAGCGATTCGCCGCCCTCGGGGGCGACTTCGGTGCGGTGGTCACCCAGCGCATGGCACAGGACTTCCCGGCGGATCTCATCGGCGTTCAC
Source organism: Prauserella cavernicola (assembly GCF_016595675.1). GTDB lineage: Bacteria > Actinomycetota > Actinomycetes > Mycobacteriales > Pseudonocardiaceae > Prauserella_A > Prauserella_A cavernicola. Next base: position 50,952 of record NZ_JAENJH010000006.1, read on the forward strand.
CTCAGTCGCTACCGGCGGCCGGCAGGCGCGGCCGGAGTCGGTGTGTCGGTGGCCGGTCCGCAGGACTACGGCCCCGACGAAGCCGGTGATCATGAGCGGGACCGGGCGGGCGCCGCGCTGGTGGCCAGTCACCTGGCGGTACACAGCCACGATCCGCAGACTCTGGCGTTCGCGTTGAGCGACTCACCGGTCGGCCTCGCGTCGTGGCTGCTCGAACGTCGCCGCAACTGGTCGCAGTGCGGCGGTGATCTCGAGTCGGTCTACTCGCGTGACGACCTGCTGACCGGCGTGATGATCTACTGGCTGACCGGGACGATCGGCTCGTCCATGCGCTACTACTGGGAGTCCGCGCGGGAGGACGCGCCGCCACCGGAGAACTCCCGGATCGAGGTGCCGCTCGCGATCGGTGTGCTCCCGGGTGACGTCAGTGCGCTTCCCCGGCTGCACGCCGAGCAGGACACGGATCTACGGCGCTGGACCCGCTACCCGCGTGGTGGCCACTTCGGACCGGCCGAGGTTCCCGAACTGATAGTGGCGGACCTTCGTGAGTTCTTCCGGGCCCTGAGGTGAGTGTCCCTGTCTCGCCTGCCCCTAATAAGGTTATTATTATGTTCAACATGCTATGCGCTCAAGCTTGCCAGTTTGGGGCGGATTCCTCCTTCACGCCGGACGCTGACGACGAGATTGGCGGTCAACGATGCCCGAGGTAGTCGACGAGCAGCGCGTCGTTGGCGACTCAGAGGAGGTGAGGCTGCTCTGTGTGGCCCGCAAGGAGAAGCCGGCGTCCGATGTCGTCCTGCTCGAGCTGCGGGACCCGCAGGGACGGGACCTGCCGGCCTGGGAGCCGGGTGCGCACATCGATCTGCTGCTGCCCGGCGACATGGTCCGGCAGTACTCCCTGTGCGGGGATCCGTCGGATCGGCGGTCGTGGCAGGTCGCGGTACTTCGCGAGCCCGAGGGGCGGGGCGGCTCCGTCCACGTGCACGACGAGCTGACCGAGGGCGCGTCGCTGGAGGTGCGGGGCCCGCGCAACAACTTCACGCTGGACCCGGCCGAGTCCTACATCTTCATCGCCGGCGGTATCGGTGTCACGCCGTTGTTGCCGATGATCCGCGTCGCGCAGCGGCGGGGCGTCCGGTGGGAACTCGTCTACGGCGGGCGCACGCGGGCGAGCATGAGCTTCGTCGATGAGCTGGAGGACCGGTACGGCGAGTCCGTCACCGTCCGGCCGCAGGACGAGTTCGGCCTGCTGGACCTGACCGGCCTGCTCGGCACGGTGCGTCCGGGGACCGCTGTTTACTGTTGTGGTCCCGAAGCGTTGCTGCAAGCGGTCGAGAACGCCTGCGAACGCTGGCCCAGCGGTGCGCTGCACGTCGAGCGTTTCGCGCCGAGGCAGCTGGAAGAGCCGGTGCTGTCCGAAGCGTTCGAGGTCGAACTGACGCAGTCCGGGATGACCCTGTCGGTGCCTCCGGACAAGAGCATCATGGGAGTGCTGGAGGAGAACGGCGTCCAAGTGGTGTCGTCCTGCCAGGAGGGCACCTGTGGTGCCTGCGAGACCGTCGTCCTGAGTGGACAACCGGAACACCGTGACTCTCTGCTGACGCCTGCCGAGCGGGAGACGAACGAGACGATGATGGTCTGTGTCTCACGTTCGCTCTGTCCGCGGCTGGTGCTCGACCTCTGACTCTCAGTGATGCCCCAATGCGGCTTCTGCTGCTGTCTAATTATCCTCAAGTTAAGCTATGTTGGCAGGGTCACATAGTTAGGCAGTGATTCCACCACACGACTGCTTGGAGTTGAGCATGACCACAGACGTTCCCCTCGACGACTTGCGAGGCACGCACCGGCGTGACTACGACCCGTACGGGAACGTGCCGATCGCCGAACAGCTGGACGAGCTCGCGAAGCGGCGCGACGAGCTGCCCGTCAGCTATTCGGCGCGGGGCAACGGGTGCTGGGTTCTCACGCGCTACGACGACATCGCGAGCGTGCTGCGTCGGAGCAACCGGGGATTCGTCAGCTTTCCCAACGATCCCGATGGGGTGAACTCCTCCGGCTCGGAGGACGGCATGATTCCGATCGAGCTGGATGGCAAGCGGCACCGCGGGTTCCGCGCGATGCTCGATCCGGCGTTCTCTCCCCAACGGGTGGCCAGCCTGGAGGGCGACCTGCGCGCCTGGGCCAATCGCTTGATCGACGACTGGATCGAGGACGGCCGCTGCGATTTCGGCAAGGGGTTCGCGCTGCCCTTCCCCGGGGTTACGGTCATGAAGATCATGGGCTGGCCGGAGGAGGACGTCGAGCGGCTCAACGGCTGGGTCGACGTCGTGATGCACGGATTGCCGGGAGCGAGCGAGGACGAGGCCAACGCCGCGCGAGCGAAGGCTCATGGTGAGGTCAGGGACTACATGTTCGCGTTGATCGCCGAGCGCAGGGCGGCGCCGCGACGGGACGACGTCACCTCGGCGGCTATCGACGCCGAGGTCGATGGCAAGAAGCTTTCCGACACCGAGCTGTTCGACCTGTTCCTGCTCATGATGCTGGCGGGTCTGGACACGGTGCAGAGCGTGCTGGGGCAGAGCATGGTGCACCTGGCGCAGCACCCTGAGCAATGGGCACAACTGCTAGACGAACCCGGCCGGGTGGAGTCCGCCGTGGAGGAGTTCGTCCGGTGGGCCACCCCGCCGGTGCCGACGCGCACAGTGACCCAGGACTCGGTCGAGGTAGGCGGGCTCACGTTGCCCAAGGGGGAGCGGGTGCACTTCCCGCTGGCTGTCGCCAACCGGGATCCCGCTCACTACGACAACCCCGACGAGGTGAAACTCGACCGGTTCGTCGATTCCAGCACCAAGCCCCACGTCGGTTTCGGCATGGGCCCGCACCGCTGTGTCGGGGTGCATCTCGCCCGGTTGGAACTGCGCATCGCCTACGAGGAGCTGCGCCGTCGGCTGCCGACGTTCCGCCTCGATCCCGACCAGACGCCGCAGGAACACCTCGGGCTCGCCTGGGGTGTGAACAACGTGCATCTCGTGTTCGAACCCGGCCCGCGAGAGCTGTCCTGATTCCCTCGGTCAGGTTCAATCCATGAGGGTGCGCCGTGGCGGGTCGCGGTCGGGTAACCGGTCGCGACCCACTGCGGCGTCTACATCGGACCTGAGGTGAGTCCTTGATCGTGCCGCTGCCTCGACGATCTCCTCCGGGGCGGCAAGGCGGCCTACGAGGGTGTGTTCGTTGAACTCCGCGATGATCTCGGGGTCGTCGCCGACCGTGGGTCGTCGCCCGGCACGGGGATGCCGTGGCGTTGCGCATAGGAGTTGCGGCAGCCGTGCGCGCAGAAGCCCAGCCGGACGCCGTTGTGCACGATGGTGACGGCGTTGCCGCGGTCGGCCACTGTCATGCCGCACACCGGGTCGATCAGCTTCCCTTCGGGAGCGGGCGTCGTGGTGCCGCTTGCCTGGGCTGCGCGGAAGTCCTCGGTGAGGAAGTCGAGCACGTCCTCCGAGGTCGCCGGACGTCCGTCGAGCCCGATGTCGCCGTCGGGGACGCCGTCCACGCGTACCCAGAGGGTCCCCCGTTCGCGCTTCCAGTCGCGTGCGGTGTCCAGCCGCTGGACGGCCGTGCGCAACAGGCCGATGAAGGTGCGCCCCGCTTCGGCGCGCCACGCCTCTGGCACGGTGACGGTGAGGATCATCGGTGGCGCGGCGTCCTTCGGTGGCGTGCCGTGCCCCGTGCGCCAGTTCCGCAGCTCACGGAAGGCGATGTGGGTGGTGGTCCGTGCCCGCTGGTCCGTCTCTTCGGCATGTCCGTCGGGGGCGAGAAACAGATCGACGATGGAGTTGGACAGCACCTGGTGGTCGTTGTCGTCGAGGGTGTCCTCTGGATGGGCGATCTCGATCAGGAGCAAGGTCGTGCCCTTCTGTCGTTCCGGCTGGCTGCCGGGAGATCGCAGCGTGACAGGGCCCGTCGTGGCCGGACAATTACCTCAGGGGTCAATGTGGTGTGCTCCCCTCGGGGGCCGCGAGGTGGGCCAGGAGCTCGCGGGTGGGCTGGTCCGCGGGAAAGAAGGTCTCGATGGCGATCTCGTCGAGGGTGATGTCTCGGGGAGATCCGAAGATCGTCACGGTGTAGAGCAGCGAGAGCCGGCCGAAGCCGGTGTCGAGTAGCAGCGGGGTGACGAGGTCGGTCTGCGAACCAGGCACCTCGCGGGCGGATTGCGGGGGAGCGGGGTAGCTCTCCAACTCACCGAGCAGCTCGGCCAGCGCGGGATCGGCGGTTCGCTCGTACTGGCGACGCACGCGCCGCAGGGTGAGTGTCCGCCACTGGGCGTGGTTGACCAGCCGGCCCGACATGCCGTCGGGATGCATCGTCACCCTCAGCATGTTCAGGTCGGGCTCGCGCACGTGTTGCGGCACGTCGTACAGGAAACGGGTCATCGCGTCGTTGGCGGCGAGCAGGCCCCAGCGGGTGTCGACCGCGGCAGCGGGATGAGGCTCATGTCCTGTGAGGACCGCGTCGATGGCCGTCCGTGCGAGGTCGAGGTCGGCCAGCGGGTGCTCGGAGTGAACGGGCGCGTAGCCGGCCGCCAGGTAGAGGCCGTTGCGCTCTCGCAGCGGGACGTCCAGCTCGTCGCACAGCCGGTTGATCATGTCCTTGCTCGGCTGCGACCGACCCGTCTCGATGAAGCTCAGATGACGGGTCGAGACCTCGGCCGCGATCGAAAGGTCGAGTTGGGAGCGCCTGCGGCGCTCACGCCAGCGGCGGATGAGGACTCCCACGGCTTCGTGTTCGCTCATGTCCCCACAGTAGGGATCGTGGCCGGCCCGTGAGGAGTCATGGCCTGGGCCGCGCTCAACTGCGCTGTCCACGCCGTCACCGACCACCACCTCGACGGGCCCATCGACCGCTGGCGTGCCCTGCGCGCCGACATCCACCGCGACGCCCACGCCCACGACCCGGCGGCACTAGCAGTGACGAATACCGCATGGTTCGAATAAGTGCGTTACTCAGTTGTCCGTGCGGAGTTGTAGCGCCAAGTTCGAGTGAACGGCCGGACTCGGCCCCGCGGGTCCCTCCGGGGCCGTGCTCATGTGCCTGGAAATGGATTGGATGGGGTGATGCCGGACCTGTAGCTTGCGGTGGACCTTGACATACGTCGCGGATCCCACCGCGGCATTGGATGTTCCGTGCGTCCTGCTACGCCCCGACGGTCACGTCGCCTGGATCGGTGACGACCAGCGGGACCTGGACGACCACCGCTCCCGTTGGTTCGGCAAGCCCACCAACTGATTTCGCCTGCCCTACCGAAAGGCCGGGGAGTTCTGGACCAGTGCCTCTACGGTCGGCGCTCGGCGGTCAGGAGTCGGCCTCGGTGTCGCGCCCCGGCCGCGTGTAGCCGAGCACCAGTGAGACGACGCACGCGAGAGTCGCGAGCACGAAGGCGGCGGGGCCGAGAGTGTCGGCGACGCCGGTGACCAGCCCGCCCGCGCCGAGAAGTGAACCCGCGAGCTGGACGAGCACGACCACGGTGCCGAGCACCATGCTGCACAGCAGCGAGATCGTGAAGGTGGGCCTGGCGATCCTGCCCGCGCGCTCGCGGAACCGGTCGCCGCGCGTGCTGCCGGTGATGCTCATGTGCTGCCTCCAGGAAATCGGGTCAGAAGGTGATCGGCAGGAGTCCGCCGCCGACGAGGACGCCGAGCGCCAGGAAGGGCACGACGTAGAGCGAGACGAGCGGGACGAAGGTGCGTACGGGATCGGTGCCCGCCTGCCCCGAGGCGATGTAGATCGGTGCCCCGGAGGGCGGCGACGCCCCCTCGGTCGAGGCGAAGATCAGCAACGCCGCGATCGCGGGAGCCGGTTCGATGCCCGCCTGCGTGAGCACCGTGAACGACACGCCGCCGATGGTCGCCGTGGTGGCCGCGGCCGGCAGCGGGCCGGCGACCACGATGATCACCACGCCGATGATCAGTAGCAGCACCAGCGGCTGGGCCCGGAAACCGGAGAGCAGGGCGCCCAGCTCGGCTCCGAGTCCGAGCGTGGCGAGCACTTCGGACGCGGCGAAGGCGAACACGACCGTCGCGCCCACGGACAGGAACTGCGGTGCGGTGCGCTCGAAGAGGTGGTAGACCTCCCTGGGCCGCCGTGGCAGCGAGCGCAGCCCGAGCAGCGCGCTGATCACCATCATCAGAATGGGGATCCACAGGATGATCTCGATCGACTCGAGTGCCGCCGCACCGATGTAGCCGGTGAGCGCCTCGGCGGCAGGGCCGGTGGTCAGCACCAGCGGGATGGCGATGCCCAGGAAGATGAGAAACGTGGCCCAGCCGCGCCGGAACGCCTGGCCGAACGGTTCCAGGCTCGCGGTGTCCAGCCCGGTGATCCCGTTGCGGCGCACGAAGAAGTACACGATCAGCAGCCGGTAGAGCATCACCCAGCCCGCCGCGACGACCAGTGGCAGTGCCACGTCGTCGAGCGACACGAACGGTGCCACCGAGCTCATCCCGAGCAGCAGCAACAGCGACGGGCTCGGCGGGATCACGTGCCCGATGCCGGAATTGCCCGCGACCAGCGTCGCCGCCACGTGCGAGGGCCAGCCCGAGCGCTTCATCCACGGTACGGTCACCGAGCCGATCGCCGCGGCGTTGGCCGACCCACCGTGTGAGATAGATCCGAACAGCCCGGAGGCCACTGTGGACACGTATCCCGCGCCGCCGGGTAGCCGCCCGAGCACCGAGTTCAGGATCGCCACCATCCGGTTGATCGTTCCGGTGACCTGGAACAGGATCCCCATGAACACGAACGCGGTCACCGAGAAGATCAGCGGGTTGAGCGCCGTCTCGACGAGCGAGCTCCAGGCCAGCGACGGTGCCGACGTGCCGCCGAACAGGCAGAGCACGACAAAGCCGATCAGCATCGACTCGCCGATGTTGCGGCGCAGCGCCGCCACGGCGACGATCACCGTCGCGAGGTAGACGATCAGGCCGATGAGGGCGACGCCCATGGCTGTTCCTCCTTGAACACGCGGGCAGGGCAGAGCTGGGTCAGCCCGGTAGCCCGAGCAGGTCCGCGGTGCGGGTGATCGTGTCGGCGTGGCGTAGATGCGCGGCATCGACGAGCATGCCGTCGAGCGCGGTCGCCCCTCGGCCCGCTGCTTCCGCCTCGCGGTAGGCGGCGACGAGCTCGCGGGCGTGTGCGATCTCCTCGGGGGTGGGGGAGAAGGCGGTGTTGGCGATCTCCACCTGGCTGGGGTGGATGGCCCACTTGCCGACGTAGCCCATGGCCCCGGCGCGGTCGCAGGAGGTGCGGTAGGCCTCGGGGTCGCGGTAGTTCGGGAACGGGGCGTCGATCGCGTCGATGCCGCACGAGCGGGCCGCTACGACGATACGAGCCCTGGCGTAGTGCCAGATGTCGCCGGGGTAGGGGACCAGCGGGTCGAAGTTGGTGTCGACGCGCGCGCCCTGGGAGGCGGAGAAGTCGCCTGCTCCGAAGATCACGGCTTCCAGCCGGTCGCTCGCGCGTACGATGTCTCCGACGTTCTCCAGCCCCTCGGTCTCCTCGATGAGCACCTCGAGTGCGATGCGCTCGGTGAGGCCGAGGTCGGTCTCGAGCTGGGTGAGCAGGGTGTCGACCCACCACACGTCGCGTGCTCGCCGCACCTTCGGCACGATGATCACGTCCAAGGCTTCGCGGGCCTGTGTCACGACCTCGACCACATCGCCGTAGGCCCAGTGGGTGTCGATGCCGTTCATGCGAATGGCGCGCAGAGTGCGTCCCCAGTCCAGGTCGCACAGCGCTTGCGCTGCTTTTCCTCGGGCCTCCTTGCGTTCGCTCGGCGCGCAGGCATCCTCGAGGTCGAGAAACACCAGGTCCGCGTCCGAGGCCGCGGCTTTGGCGAACATCCACTCGTTGCTGGCCGGGGTGGCCAGCTCGGAGCGACGGGGCCGGACGGTGCGGGTCATCTCAGATCACTCCGTTCTTGTGCAGTCGCTCGCGGGTGCTGTCGTCGAGCCCGAGCAGCCCGCCGTACACGCCGTCGTTGTCGGCGCCGATCGCCTTGCCGAGGTGGTCGACCTGTCCAGGCGTGCGGGAGAGCCGAGGGACAGGTCCTTGCACGCCGAGCGTCCCTAGGTCGTCGTCGGCGATCTCCACGTAGGTTCCGCGCGCCCTGATCTGCGGGTCGGCGACGAGCTGGGCCGCGTCGTACACCGGCGCGGCGGCGACCTCGGCGTCCTCGAACACCGCCATCGCCTTGTCGAGGGTGTGCTCAGCGATCCACTCGGCCATCACGCCGTCGATCTCCGCTGCGTTGCGCAGGCGTTGCTGGGCCTCGGCGAACCGCGGGTCGGTGGTGAGGTCGTCGCGTCCGACCGCGCGTAGGGCGCGCATCGCGATGGTCGGTGCGCTACCGGACATGGCCAGCCAGCGCCCGTCCTTGGTCCGGTAGGTGTTTCGTGGTGCCGAGATGTCCCAGCGGTTTCCGCCGCGATGCGGAATCGTGCCGAACCGTTCGTAGGTGAGCACCGACTGCTCGACGAGCCGGGCGAGTGGCTCGATGAGGTTCACGTCGATCAGCTGGCCTTCGCCGCTGTGCACGTCGCGGTGGTAGAGCGCCATCATCACGGCGTACGTGGCGTTGAGCGCGGCGACTCCGTCGGCGAGCATGAACGAGGGCAGCGTGGGCGGTCCGTCGGCTTCCCCGGTGAGGTGGGCGAATCCGCTCATCGCCTCGCCGAGTGTGCCGAAGCCAGGGCGGTCACTCTTCGGGCCGCCCTCGCCGAACCCGGTGACGTGCACCATCACCAGGCCCGGGTTGGCTGCGGACACCGAGGGATAGTCGAGTCCCCAGTTACGCATGGTCGATGGGCGGGCATTCATGATCAGGACGTCCGACTTCGCCGCCAACGAGCGCAACAGCTCACGGCCTTCGGCCAGGCGCAGGTTCAGGGTCGCTGTCTTCTTGTTGCGGCTCAGGCTCTTCCACATCAGGCCGACGCCGTTGTCCTGCGCACCCCAGTCCCGCATGGGGTCACCGGAGCCGGGTTGTTCGATCTTGATCACCTCAGCGCCGAACTCGGCGAGCCAGGTGGCCACGAGGGGTCCCGCGGCGAGCGTTGCCGCGTCGAGCACGCGGATCCCCTCGAGCGGGCGGGCGTTGCTGGGCATACGACGTCCTTCCTGATGTCGTGTGCGGTGATGGGTTGCAGGCCCGGGAGTCAGCCCGAGGACGGCAGGATGATCGTGAGCCACAGCAGCGCGGGCGCTGCCGCGACCACGATCCCGCCGTAGAGCAACTGGGTGCGATAGACGCGGTCACGTGCGTCCTCGGTGGCGTTGGCGATCACCGCCGCACCGTTACCCGAGAACGGGCTCACGTCGACGATCGTGGCCGAGATCGCGATCACCGCTACCACGGCGAGCACGGACATCGACGAGTTCTGCAGCAACGGAACAGCCAGCGGTGTGAGCGCCGCGATGGTGCCCGCCGAGCTGGCGAACGCCGAGACGATGCCGGCGACGTAGCCGAGCAGCAGCACGGTGAGTATCGGCGCGCCGACGTCGATCGCGAGGTCACCCAGTAGGTCGATCGCCCCGATCTGCTCCATCACCCCGATATAGGTGATCGTCCCGGTGACCAGCAGTACGACCGACCACGGGATCCGGCGGACCGCTTCGGCGTGATGCTGGTGTCGATACAGGCCGAGCACCGTGGCGAGCGTGATCGCCAGCAGACCGACATCCAGCTCCAGGATCGCGCCGACGAACAGTCCCGCGATGGCCAGTGTGGTGAGCCCGATGTCCAAGGTCAGCGCCGGCGTGGTCTTCGTCTTGGTCGCGACGCCTGCGCCGGAGGGTTCGTGCACCGATGGGGTTTCTGAGTCCTCGGGCTCCGGCCGAGCGCGGCCCAGCTTGAGCCCTCCGTAGACCAGGAACACGATCACCGCGGGTATGGCGCTGGCTGTGAAGGCGAGTGCGAAGAGCCCCCACGGGTCGCTGGGCAGCCCGCTCTGGTCGAGTACGCCCGCGACGGTGACGCCGTAGACGCTGATGGGGGACAGCGATCCCGCCGCTGCGCCGTGGACGACCAGGATGCCCATCATCGGCTGAGGAATCCGGTTCTTCGCGGCGAAGGCCAGCGCGATCGGCGCGACAATCGGAGGGGAGAACACCGCGCCGATGGCGGAAAGGAGCGCGGTGACGGCGAACATGATCCACGGGATGAACACTGTGCGGCCGCGGACCATGCGGACGGCGCTGTTGATGAGCCAGTCCACCGTGCCGTTCGCGTTGGCCACGTTGAACAGGTATGTGACCCCCACCAGGATCAACATCAGCTCCACCGGGAACCCGGCGAGCGCATCCTCGGTGGAAAGATCCGCCGCCAGGACGCCCACGGCGAAAGTGGCGCCGAGGGCGATCATGCCGAGGTTGAGGGGTCTTGTCGTGCCGAGGACGAAGGCGATGACGAGGACGACGAGAGAGACGATCTGGAGTGTCATGGGCCGGAAACCACCTTGTGGTCGGTGTTGCTGAACGACGTTGTTCAGTCCGGCGGCGTCAGTGGCCGGTGCCGGGGCGCGCGATGCCGAGGTGCTCGCGCAGGGTCGATCCCTCGTACTCGCGCCGGAACAGGCCACGCTCCTGCAGGATCGGCACGACCATGCGAACGAACTCCTCGAAAGCGCCCGGCAGGTGGGTCGCGGCGAGCACGAACCCGTCACAGCCTCGGGACTCGAACCACTCCTGCATCTGGTCGGCGACCCGCTCGGCGGTGCCGACGAACCGGGGTCCCTGCAGTAGCGTCGCTCGATGGGCTGCGAGGTCGCGCACCGTGAGGTCGTCGCGGCCGAGGTGCCGTTTCACGCCCTCGGCGAGTCCTCGAATGCCGGAGCTCGCCTCGGTCATCTCGGCGGTCACCGGATCGTCGAGATCGTGTTTGGCGAAGTCGTAGTTCATCACCTCCGAGAGCAGCGCGAGCGATGCCACCGGGTGTACGTAGGCGTCGAGGAAGAGCCGCTCCTTCTCCTCGGCGATCGCCTGTGTCTCGCCGACCACCGCGTAGGCCATCGGAAGGATCTTGACGGCCTCCGGGTCGCGGCCGGCCTCGGCGATGCGTTCCTTCTGGTCGCTGTAGTGCCGCTGCGCCACGGCGAGCCCGGGGTCAGCGGTGAAGACCAGGTCCGCCCATTCGGCCGCGAACTCACGGCCACGGCCGGATGATCCTGCCTGCAGGATCGCCGGCCGGCCCTGGGGCGTGCGCGGCACGGTGAGCGGGCCGCGCACGCGGAACCACTTGCCCTTGTGGTTGACCTCGTGAACCTTGGTGGGATCGGCGAACTCGCCGCTGTCCCGATCCATGATGAGCGCATCGTCCTCCCACGAGTCCCATAGCGCGGTGGTGGCCTCGAGGAACTCGTGTGCGCGGTCGTATCGTTCATCGTGTCCCACGTGGGCCTCGCGGCCGAAGTTCTGGCCCTCGGAGTCGTTCACCGATGTCACGACGTTCCAGGCCGCCCGTCCGCCGGAGAGGTGGTCGAGCGTGGCGAACGTGCGGGCGACGTGGAACGGCTCGTAGTACGTGGTGGAGTAGGTGGCGCCGACGCCGATCTTGCTGGTCGCCCCGACGATCCCGCCGAGAACCGCGGTGAGGTCGAGCTTGACGGGGCGGGCTCCGTGGCGCACCGCGTCCGCCACGGAGTCGCCGTAGATGCCGGGCATGGCGAGTCGGTCGTCGAAGAACACCAGATCGAACTTCCCCTGCTCCAGCGTCCGCGCGATGCGCTGGTAGTACTCCATCGACAGGAAGGAGAGGTCGGCGGAGGGGTAGCGCCACGATCCCGAATAGACGGTGACGTTTCCGGCCTGCATGAAGCCGACCAAGGTCATCTGACGTGTCATGAGCTCGTGCTCCCTCGAAGTCGGGGCTTCGGATGTAAGCTTTTACAGAAACCAAATGTAATCGATTACATTTGCGACCTAACTCATCGAACCCAATGAGCCGACCCGCTGTCAAGACCCGGGTTTCAGGTCTGTCGTCGTAGTGTTCCAGGCGCTTGACGTCTCGGGGTCGAATCATGTTCTATCGATATAGATGGAATGTAATCGATTACAGAATTGCTTGTAACGTCTTGCACGATCACGGAGCTGACTGAGCACAAAGGACTTCGGTTTCTGCGAAAGGAAGTGCGGCATGATCGCAGGTGCACAACGGGACGATGTCGGCGGGCGGTTCAGAGAGGCGATGGCCAGTTTTCCCAGTGGTGTCACGATCGTGACGACCGCCGATCCCGTTGGCCGATGGTGGGGTTTCACGGCGACGTCGTTCTGTTCGGTGTCCGCGAATCCGCCCCTCGTTCTCGTCTGCCTGTCGATCGGTGCGCGTTCACATCCGGTGTTCGCGCGGGCGACCCGCTGGCTTGTCCACGTGATCGACCCCGCCGACTCCGATCTCGCACTCCGCTTCGCCAGCAAGAGCACGGACAAGTTCGCTGATTCCGGATTCATCGTGGACGGACAGGGATTGCCGTCGCTCGAGCGCGCGGTCGTCCGGCTCGAGTGCGCGACGCACGCACGTCACCCTGGCGGAGACCACACGATTCTCGTCGGCCGTGTCGAGGACGCCCATCTGCGGTCTGGGACGCCTGCGGTGTACTACCAGCGAGGCTTCCGGTCACTCGCCGGCTGAGCTCGTCAGTGCGCCGGCGGCGGCCCGGTGGATCCGGCGAGGTACAGCTCGGCGGTGACGAACTGTTGCTGCGGCTCGGTGGCTCGCGCACCGAGGTTGCTGTCGAGCAGATTCTTGAGCTGCACCGCGGCGCGCTGAGCGAGATCCCGGTAGTTCACGGTGATCCTGGTCAGCGGAGGATCGCTCAACGCGAACCAGCTCGGATGCCCGTACACCACCAGCGAAAGCTCATCGGGCCAACGCCTGCCACTCTCGTGAATTGTCCTCGCCGCGCCGATCGAGAGCGCCCCACCGCCGACGATCAGCGCCGTGGGTGGCCTGCGGTCGGCGAGCAGTTCCTCGACGCCGCGCCGTCCGTTGTCGGTCGTCGGTTCGAGGAGCTGGACGGCGATCGCGCTCTTGCCGAGACCGGCCAGTTTCAGGCCACGACGCAGGCCGCGGAGCCTCGCCGAGCCGTTGGACAATGCCTCCGGAGTGCCGAGATAGCCGATCCGCGTGTGCCCGAGCGCGGCGAGATGCAGTACCGCTTCGGCCATGGCCTGCTCGTCCTCGCTGAACACCCCAGGCGCCGCGATCCCGCAGGCGCGGTGGAACTCCACCACGGGCAGGTTGGAGAGCAGTTGCTTGGTCGGCTCGAGAATGTGAGTGCTCGGCGAGATCACGAGCCCGGCCACCCGGCTCGCCACGAGCTCCTTGAGCTGTTGGAGCTCACGTTCTGGATCGTTCTCGGTGATCGTGAGGATCAGCTGGGTGCCGTCGGCGGACATCAGACGTGCGCATTCGGCGGCTACCGAAGAATAGGCAGGGGTGTCGACGTAGGGGATGACGAAACCGACGAAGGCGCGGCTGACATTCGCGCTGAGGGCCCTGGCCATGCGGTTCGCGACGTAGCCACGCTCCTCGGCGTGTTCCCGGATTCGCTGGGCCAGCTCAGGTCGTACGGAGGCGCTGCCATTGAGGGCCCGGGACACGGTCGCGGTGGAAACGTCGAGCTCGCTGGCGAGGTCCGCGACGCTGATCTTGGTGACTTTCCCGCGCGTACCCACAGCGGCCTCCTGTCGATGTAAGCGATTACATGGACACGGTAGGCGCCAGGCCGTGATAAGCGCAATCGCGATGTTCGGTGAGGCCTGGTCAGCGGGCCCGGCTGTTGCTTTCCCGTGTTCGCGAGAGAACGCTCGCGCCTCTGCCTTAACCTCACGGGCCGGTTGGATGGTTCATGGTCGTACATCACGTCCAAACCCCAGGACCACGTACAGCACTTTGCAGCTCGCGTGAGCCTGCGCGTTCAAGGATGGGCGGGGAGCCCCGTCGAGTTCCGCACGTGCGGCGTCTCGTTGTTCTTGCACCTGGTTGATGCTCTCGACGAGTGCGGCTTGGACGACGCCGGCCTCCGTTGCCGCCCGGAGCTTGCGCAGACGCGTTTCGGTGGCGTGACGGGCAGCAGCTGCACCGTGCGTCTAGCACAGGGCATCGCGGCGGCCGCCGGATCCTGGCCGCGACCGACACTTGTCGACATCGACATCGACATCGACAGTGGGTGCCGGCGGGCCGGGAGCAGGAGGGCTGCTTCCGGCGGGGGTGCCAGTAGGCGGAGACCCACCTTGTTGGGTGTGCCCGGGTCGCTGGTGATCGAGATCGTCGGTGTCGCGGGGCGCCCGTCGATGACGGAGGGTGACGCCGTCGGGGTGCGTGAGCCCCGTGCCGGCTGTCAGAGCGAAGACTGCTGCGAGCACCGCCGCCGGGAGACGGACGGGAGCGGCTCGGACCGGCACGAGGTCTTCCCGGTCTCGGCCAGGGAGTAGCAGGCCGTCGGCGAGAACCTGTGCCACGGGCACATTCTGGGAAGGTGTGGGCTCCGCCTCGTGGTCGCGCATGCATCCCTCCCGATGGCCCGTGCAGCCGACGACATACTGGTGTCGCCGCCGCGCCCGTGGCCGACCGGACGTGCCACGTTCACTGACCGGGCGTGCCGATCTCGTGCCGGGCGTTGCACCGGAACTGTCCGGGTGTCTGGCCGGTCGCTCGTCGGAACGCGCGATGAAAGCCGGACTCGCTGGCGAACCCGCACGCATTGGCAACGACGCTGATCGGGAGGCTCGGCGCGGCCAGAAGCATCTGTTGGGCACGGCCGATGCGGATTCGACGCAGTCGGGCGCCGAGGCCGTCTGCGCCCAGGACGCGGTAGAGCGACCGTCGGGAAAGATGGCAGGCCGCCGCGACATCGGCGACATCCAGCTGGTGGTCGGACGAGTTGGCGTACAGGTACTCGAGAATCCGTTCGAGCAGCGGTGATGGCGGCGGGACGGCTCGCTCGGTCTGGCCAGCGGCTGTCGCGGCCGTGGTGATGAGCGCGGCCACGTGGGAGGCGAACGGCGCGATCCGGTCGTTCCCGGCGCGCGCCGTTGCGCTGAGCGAGGTCAGGAAGGCCGAGACGACGGCGCCGGGAGTGCCCTCGCCGAGCGGGCGGGCGGTGCAGGTCCGGGTATCCAGGCCGGGGAGCAGCTGCTTCGGGACCCGCACGACGAGCTGGCGGAACGGACCGTCGGACTCGACCACGTAGGGGCGTGCACTGTCGTAGAAGACGATCGTGCCGGGCGCGAGCCGGGCCCGTCGGTCGTCCTGTTCGATGCGGCCGCTGCCGGCGAGCAGCACGGTCGCGAGGAGGAACTCGTCGTCGGCGGATCTGATGAGTGACCGGGTGCGTCTGACCCGTTGACCGCCCGCCGCCATTGTGGACAGGGTGATCTCGCCGCAGCGGACGTTCTCGAGCTGCCCGGAGAACGGGCCTGTCGACATCCTGTCGGCGAGCAGTCGCACATAGGTTGCGTCCAGTAGCTCCTGCCAGTGCTCGAACGTGTCGACGAGTGTGCCGCCGGGTCCTTGTGCGGCGTGAACCTTCACCAGCTGAGCATAGGATGCAGCGACATCGCGGTGGCGGGGATGACCCGAAGGTGGTCCTTCCGCACTGTCCAGGTCGAGTGGTTCAGACCATACAGTGCCGGTCGTCCCCGGGCCGGACGTCAACGCGTTCCGCACGCGGGGCCGACCGGGCACCCGGGGACGAGCGAGGTGGTAGGCGTCGTACGCCGCGATGCGTTCCTACAGGTCGCAGCGGGCTTCGGCGGGCGGCAGTGTCAGGTCGATCAGGTAGTCGGTCGCGATTTGATCGACGCACGGGCTCTGCCCGAGCAGGGCGGCCCCGTGCTGGGCCCCGTCCACGGTCAGCAGCGTGCCGTCGAGGATCCGAGCCATGTTGATGCCGCCCTGGTGAGGCGTCGCCGGGTCGTCGGTGACCGACGTGACCAGGATCGGAGGCACGTCGACGTCGCCGGTGATGAACGGCCCGGTCCGGCTCGGCGGCTCCGGCCAGGCCGCGCACTCGTGGTAGCTCTCGGAGACCGGGTTTCCGTCGTCCATGATCGGGGAGGCTTCGCGGACCTGGCGGAGCAGGTCGGCCTGGTCGGCCGGGGTTCGCCGCTCCCAGTCCATGCACCGGATCGAGCGGAACGCCTCGATCAGGCTGCCGTGGCGGCCGTCGCTGCCGCGCTGGGCGTACTGGTCGTGCAGCGCCAGCAGAAGGTCGCCGCGCCCGTCCGCCGCCTCCGTCAGCCCCCGCAGGACGACCGGGAACAGTTTCTCGGAGTACAGCCCGGAGAACACGCCGGTCGCGGCGCTCTCGTAGGTCAGGCCGCGCCCGTCGGTGGTGGGCAGAGGGTTGTCCTGCAGCGGGCGCAGCAGCGCGTGATAGGCCTCGACCGCCCGGGCCGGGTCGGTGCCCAGCGGGCAGTCGGGAGTGCTCGCGCATTGCGCGGCCATCGCGTCGAACGCCCCCTGGATCCCCACGGCCTGGGACACCGTGAACTCCGCATCGGACAATTCGGGGTCGACGGCGCCGTCGAGCAGCATGGCCCGCACGTTGTCCGGGAACGACTCGGCGTACACCGCGCCGAGTTCGGTGCCGTAGCTGTAGCCGAGGAAGGACAGCTGTTCGTCGCCCAGCGCCGCGCGCAGCACGTCCAGGTCCTGCACCGTGTCCCGGGTGCCGATGTTGACCAGCGCCTGCTCTCCGCCCGCGCTGTCGGCGCAGCGCTGCGCGATCTCCTCCGCCGCCTGCGCGTCGGGGACGTCCTCAGGCAGGAGGGTGCCGTTGAAGCCTTCGCCGCGGTCGTCCTCGGCGTTGGTGAAGCAGTCCACCCGCGGGGTGGTGGCACCCACGCCTCGGGGGTCGAACCCGACGATGTCGAAGCGTTCCCCGATGGCCATCGGGTCCCAGGTCGGCGCCATCGTGGCGGTGTGGCTCATCCCCGAACCACCGGGGCCGCCCGGGTTGACGACCAGCGATCCGATCCGCTCACCCTTGGCCTTCATCCGCAGCAGTGCGATCTCGGCCCGGGGCCCGTCGGGATCGTCGTAGTCGAGCGGGACCTGCATCCGGGCGCAGTCGAACCGGTCGTTCGCGAACAGTGCCTCGTCGGCCGCGGTCGTCGCGTACGGGGCGCACGGCTCGAACGTGAGTTGCTGGTCGTGGAACTGTGTCAGGTCCGGCGCGGATGACGCTGTCGCCTCCGGCTCCCCGGCAGGGTCCGGTTGGCCGCACGCGGTCGCCACCAAGAGCAGCGGTAATCCCACCGCTGCGAGCGCCATCGGGATACTTCGTCGCTGCACGTTTCCTCGTTTTCGTTCGGGCGGGTGCGGTCTCGCGCACTGATCCGAACGTCAGGAGACAACATGCCCTTGGGGCACCCTCAACCCCCGAACAGGTGGTCCCAGGTCCCCGGCGACGCACTCGCAGGAGGGCGAGTTTCCCTAGTCGAGGACACGGAAGCGAGACGTGCTGCGAGCAGCCGGACTCCAGGAACTCCAGAGCCGACCGGCTTAGGGCGAATCGCCGCTCGCTGCGAAGCGGCGCTGCGAACGCGTGCCGGTGACCATTCCCAGCGCGAGCTCGGCGTAGAACTCGCCGAGTTGCTCCGGCGAGTCAGGCCCGTCCGAGCGGTACCAGCGCACGAGATCGACACCGAGCGACAGCATGGCACGCACGACTCGGTGCACGTCAACGTCTGCGAAGGACCGTTCTGCCACGCCCCGTACTACGGCGTCGTGGAACGTCGCCGTCGAACACCTGCGCAGCTCGCGGATCTCCTCGTAGTGCGGGGGTGACAGGGCGGTGAGCTCGTACTGGCAGACGCGAGCGACCACGTGGTGGTGCGCGTGCCATGCGACGAACCGCCGGATCAGCGACCGTAGGTGCTCGGACGCGTCGTCGGCCGGTTCGCCGTCGTCGAGCACCTCGAGGGACCTGCGGTGTCCGGTGTGGATGATCTCGAACAGCACGTGTTCCTTCGACCGGAAGTGCACATACAGTGCGCCCGGCGACAACCCGACCGCCGACGTGATGTCCCGCGTGGTCGTGGCATGGAAGCCGTTGGCGGCGAAGCAGCGCACGCCGGAGGTCAGCAGGTTGCGGGCGACTTCGCCACGGTCGCCGTCCCACAGCTGCGACACGTCGGAATCAGAGGCGGGCGCTGCGCCATCGCCGTCGGTCCGCGCACCGGCACCCATGCCGTCCATCTACCACCTCTCCGCCATCGCCGTAGGTATCGCCGAACAGCACGAGCACCCTGTCGAGCGCGACCCACGTGTGTGGCTTGCGTCATGATAGTTGACTATCGTACCCTCCCACCAGGCTAAATGTGCGCTTAGTCAGCTTCGACCGTCCGCGTTTCATGAGCCGGAGGGAGGCACCAATGGAGGTGTCGTGCGCGTTTCCCACTGCCCTGGACACTCCCGACAACATCGCGCTTGCGGAACAGCTCGGCTTCCATCGGGCGTGGGTCTATGACACGCCGCAGCAGAGTCCGGACGTGTGGATGACGCTGGCGCTCGCCGCCGACCGGACCGAACGAATCGGTCTCGGCCCGGGCGTGCTCGTGCCGAGTCTGCGTCATCCGATGGTCAACGCGTCGGCGACCGCGACGCTGTGCGCGCTCGCGCCCGGTCGGGTGGCGGTCGCGTTCGGTACGGGTTTCAGCGGTCGTAGAGCGATGGGCTACGGCGCCGTCCGGTGGTCGTTCATGGACGCCTACATCCGCGCCTACCGCGGGTTGCTGCGCGGCGAGGTGGTCGAATGGGAGGGCGCGCGCATGCGGATGCTGCACCCCGACGGCCACGCCCCCTCCCGTCCTGTCGACGTTCCGGTGCTCGTCGGCGCGCTCGGCCCGAAGGGCGGCAAAGTCGCCGAGGAATTGGGCGACGGGTTGTTCGCCACACTGCAGATTCCGGACTACGTGGGCCAGTTCTCGTGGTCGGCGTATCTGCTGTGGGGCACGGTGCTCGACGACGACGAACCCGTGGACTCGGCGCACGCGCACTCGGCCGGAGGCCCGGGCTGGGCGTTGTCGTTGCACGGCGCCTACGAATTCGGCGGACCCGAGGCTGTGCGTGCGCTGCCCGGTGGTGACGAGTGGCTCGGCGTCATCGGAAAGTCCGCGAACGACGAACGCCATCTTTCCGTCCACAGCGGACATTGCGTCGAGCTCAATGACGCCGACGACGCCGCGTGGCGCGCGGGCGGCCACTCCACGCTCCGCGACGTCACGCTGTCCGGAACCACCGAGGAGGTCCGCCGCGGCCTCGACGACCTCGCCGCCCGCGGAGTCACGGAAGTCGTCTTCCAGCCGTGCGGGCCGGACGTGCGCACCGAGCTCGAACGCTTCCTCGACGCGGCATGCGCCTGAACCACCGACCACAGTCAATCACCTCCGAGGAGGCGTCATGAGCCGCACGGCCAGCACCATCGTGACCGACATGTCGTACACCGAGTGCCCCCGCTGGCATGACGGGCGCATCTGGTTCTCCGACTTCTACACCTACCGCGTGTACTCAGCAGCCGAGGACGGCAGCGATCTGCGGGTCGAGGCCGACGTGCCGGAGCAGCCGTCGGGGCTCGGATGGCTGCCGGACGGTCGGTTGCTGATCGTGTCCATGCGCGACCGCCGGGTGCTGCGCCGCGAGGCCAACGGAAACCTCGTCACGCACGCCGACCTGTCCGGCCACGTCGGCGGTCATCTCAACGACATGGTGGTGGACGAGCGGGGCAGGGCGTTCATCGGCGAGTTCGGCTTCGACCTCATGGGAGGCGCGGCACTGGCCACGGCCGGGATGGTGCGCGTCGACCCGGACGGCACGGTGCGGAAGGTGGCCGACGACATGTGGTTCCCCAACGGCAGTGTGATCACCGACGACGGCACGCTGCTGGTGTGCGAAACGTTCGGCAACCGCGTCACGGCGTTCGACATCGCCGACGACGGCACGCTCACTGGGCGCAGGGTGTGGGCGACGTTCGGCGAGCAGCCGACCGAGGTGGAACTCGACAAGCTGCTCGCGCAGGTCGTGGTCGGCGCTGACGGGTGCTGCCTGGACGCCGACGGTTCATTGTGGATCGCCGACGCCGTAGGCGGGCGCGTCATCCGCGTGCGCGAAGGCGGCGAGATCGACGAAGAGGTCCGCACCGGCAGCGGCGTATTCGCGTGCATGCTCGGCGGGCAGGACGGGCGCACGTTGTTCCTGTCCTGCGCGCCGGACTTCCACGAGGACGCACGCAAGCAGGCACGGGAGGGCAGTCTCCTCAGTGCCCGCGTCGATACACCCCGTGCCGGCCGCCCCTAGGTTGGCTCTCGCGGGTTGACTCTCACCGCGCAGTCCCACCGGTTCGCTCGGCTCCTCGATCACTGGGGGATCGAGGAGCCGAGCGTGGTCGCGTCGACATCGACGGGCACTGGGAACGCGGCCTACGACCGGCAGGACCGCCAGCTGGCCGAGGTCGACCTCCTCGCGCTGCCCGAGCAGCGTCTTCGACGATCGCTACGCCCAGTAGGCCCCTGCGATTCTGTGTTGTGGTGGCTTGGCGGTGCTGCGACTCAGCTTCGCCGTCAGCTGGTGCGCCCACACCGCCACCCACATCGCCTGGCAGGGGCCGCCGTCTGTGTCGCGTCCCTGGGTCTCCGCGCCGGGAGCGACCCGGGCGTCGGTTCGCCCCTTCCATGCTCCCCTCACCAGGAAAGCAACGGCTATCCTGGTGAGGGAGTGGAGGGAGTTGACCGTGACGGACGAGGAGCTGACCGTCGAGTTTTCGCTCGCCCGGCTCGACCACCCCGAGCTCGACCTCGAGGAGATCGCGGCGCTCGTCGTGCGCAGGATGGGCCCGGACCAGATGCTTGACCTGGCCGCCCGCAATCTCGCCACACGTGGCGAGTTGCGAGGCGCCGCTTTCCACACCGCCGTCGAGCACGTATTGCGTGTGGTGCTGCTCGTGCGCGGGCCCAGCGACTGAATCCGGCAGTCGGCTCGGAAACGTACCGAGCACGCTCTCGCACAGGCGAGTGGATCACCTGCCACGACACGCTGCCCGACACCGGCGACCCGCATGGAACCCAGGCCCCGAGCACGAACAGCGTTGGCCCCGCGGCTCGAACAACCCGTGCGGTGAGCGAGCGGGTGCTGCTGCCGCGGTGGTGGCGCCTAGAGCCGTGCGAGCTCGTCGTCGGTGATCCACGCGCCGTGGAAGCCGGCCGGGACCCTCCGAGGCAGGGTCACGGAGGCGACCGGCCTGCCGCCGACGTCGGTGGCGTCGAGCACGAGAAGCCTCGAACCACCGCCGTCGCGCCGGCTGGCGATGCTGAGCAGCCATCCGTCGTCCTCGGCGCGGTCGGGAGCGGCCGACGGTACGAAGACCGCCTCGCCGGCGACGACGTCGGGGCCGAGCGCGTGCTCGGCGACCACCCCGGCGTCCGCATCGAGCTTGACGATCGCCGTGGCGGAAGGGCCGCCACCGGAGACGGCGTAGCGGTACCGGGCGATGCGCCCGACGCGGTCGTCGTCAACGGTGGGGAACTCGATCCCTCGGTCGTCCATTGTGGTCTCGCTGACGGCGCCGGCGACCGGGTCGAGCACCCAGCGGTGGAGGCGGGCCAGGCCGCTGTTGGCCGCCGCGGCGGCAGGACCGGCGGGGTCGGGGTGCGCGGGGACACCGGTCGAGGCGGACGGGTCGCCGGTGCGCGCCCACGCCCGCGCCGCGTCCGCGCCCGCATACCGGGCGGCGTCGAGCACCACCCGGCCTGCCGCGTCGGTGTGGGCGTTGCCGACGTGGAAGACGTAGGACGGGTCGACGTCGTACCAGCGCACCTCGCCCGGCCGGTCGAGCGGCATCACACCAATCCGGGCACCGTAGGACTCGTCCCAGTCGAAGGGCAGCGGATGGTCGATCCGAGCCGGGTTGAACGTCATCGGCAGGTCGAGGAACACCGCGTGCCGATCGGTGATCGCGAAGTCGTGCATCATCGTCGGGCCGGGAACGGAGATCGGTGCGCTCGCCACGAGGTCGCCCGCGGCGGTGAGCCGGTGGTACGTGACGAACGGGGCCACCACGCTGTAGCCGAAAAAGTGCAGATCGCCGGTCACCGGATCGGTCTTGGGGTGCGCGGTCATCGAGGTGGTGAGCCGACCGCCGAAGTCGCTGGTGCCCAGGGTCTCCAGTTCCGGCGTGAGCACGTGCGGCAGGCCGCTCTCGACGAGTGTCAGGATCTTGCCGGCGTGAGCGATGACGCTCGTGTTCGCCTCGCCGACGGTGATGTCGGGGCTGCCGTCGGGGCGCATCGCGGGCTCCCCGGCCAGTGCCTTCGTCCGCACCCACCGGTTGCGGTACCACCGTGCGTGGCCCTGGTCGATGCGGATGCCGTGCACCATCCCGTGGCCCGCGAACCAGTGCTTCGACGGCTGTCCTGGCAGTGGGTTGGGGCCGTTGCG
This sequence comes from Prauserella cavernicola, assembly GCF_016595675.1. Taxonomy (GTDB): domain Bacteria; phylum Actinomycetota; class Actinomycetes; order Mycobacteriales; family Pseudonocardiaceae; genus Prauserella_A; species Prauserella_A cavernicola. Next base: position 73,441 of record NZ_JAENJH010000006.1, read on the forward strand.
CAGGTAGCGGCCGACCAGCTCGGGCGGCAGTGCGCCCTCGACGGGCAGATCGACGGCGTCGATCTCGTCGGGCACCGGAGCGAGGTGACCGGTCACGTGCAGGGGGGTGGCTGGTGTGGAGGTGTTGTTCATGCACTCCATGAAAGGGCGATCCGGCGTCGGTTCGCAGGGCTGAAACGGCCATGACGAGGGGAAAACCGGACACTACTGGTGGCCGGCTCCGCGCGCCTGTGACGGCGTGCGACCGGTCCACCGGGCGTAGGCACGCCGGAACTCGCGGCTGTCGCCGAAACCGACTTCGGTCGCCACCTCGCTGACCGGCACCGGCGAGTGACGCAGCAGCGACGTCGCGCGGCGCTCGCGGACCCGGTTCGCGACGTCGCGGAAGCGCACTCCGGCCTCGGCCAGCCTGCGGTGCAGGGTCCGCTCGGTCACGTGCAGCCGCTCGGCGACGTCCCGCATGCTCAGCGGCCGCCGCAGGTGCCCGGCGAGCAGCGTCTCGAGCGAGGCGACGAGGTCGGAGGGCGGGTCGCCCGGGGCGAGCATGGCGCGGCTGGCCTCGATGGCCGCCCGCCGCGTCGGCTCGTGCCTGGTCGTGATCCGGCGTTCCATCAGCGCGGCAGGGATGACCATGCGGTTCGCCTCGGCGCGGAACGTGATCGGACACCTGAAGGACTGGTGGTAGCGCGCGGCGTGCGCAGGCGGTGCGTAGGTGAGGTCGACCCGCAGCGGCGCCCAGGTCGGGTCTGCCAGCATCGAACGGATGACCATGACGGTGCTGATCAGGGCCTCTTCGCACAGGAACGCCACCAGCTCGGGGTCCGGCCAGCGTTCCCAGAACCGGACTCCGATCCGGTCCCCGAGGTCCTCGCGCTCGACGTCGAGCAGGCTGCCCGAGGCCTGATGCAGCTCCTCGGCGAGGGTGAGCCCTTCACCGAGGGTCTCGGACGCCCGCATCGCCACACCGAGCAGTCCGAAGGACAGCAGCACATCCCGCTCACCGATGTCCAGCCCGAGCGCACGGCCCGGCATCGCGGCGAGCGCGCGGCGCAGCACCGTGCGCGCCTGCTGCAGCGAGACGCGCGCGCCGGGCGCATAGAGCAGAGCGGGATCGAGTCCCGTCCCGGAGAGCCACGACGGCACCGAGAGTCCCTCGTGGCGCCCGATGTCCAGGACCGCGGCCAGGACAGTCGGGGGGATCACCGCCCGGTCCGGAGAGTCGATCGACGGTCCGACCGACGCCATCGGTGACCCCCTCCTCGTCCACCCCGCGCCCGCAGAGCGCGGCAACGATCTTATCGCCGCGGCGACCGCACGTGGAGTACGAGCTGACCGATCGTCGTCAGGCTCGGAGCGGAGTCGGCGCGGCGGCCCGGGCGGCGCTTCCGGATCCCGTGGCGTTGGCCTCCTCGGTGTCGGCCCAGTCGGCGAGCAGCCTGAGAGCGTCAGCGGTGGGCGTGCCGGCTTCGGCGGTGTGGACGGTCATCGAGAGCCCCGGGTCGGAGGGCAGGTCGAGGGTTTCGAAAACGAGGTCGAGTTCGCCGACGACGGGGTGGTTCAACCTCTTGGCGCCGGTGCGGTGGAAGCCCACGTTGTGCGTCGCCCACCGCCGCCGGAACGCCTCGCTCCGGGCGGAGAGCTCGCCGACCAGCTCGGCCAGCTCCGGGTCGTCGGGGGTGCGCCCCGCCTCGTGCTGCAGGCTGGCGGTGATGTGGTCGGCGGCGTCGTCCCAGTCGCGGAAGAAGCCCTGGGCGGCAGGATCGAGGTAGACGAAGCGCGCGATGTTCGGGCGGCCGCTCCGATCGGCGAACAGGGGGCCGCCGAGCGCCAGGCCGAGCCGGTTCGTCGCGAGGATGTCGTGGCGGTCGTTGCGCACCCAGGCGGGCGCCTCGGTCATGGCGTCGAGGATCTGCTGCACGGGGCCGCGCACCTGGGGGAGCGGGGCGTCCCGGCGGTCCGCGGCCGACGCACCCGTCGTGCGGGCGAGGTTGAACAGGTGCTCACGCTCCGCCTCGTCGAGCTGGAGCGCCCGTGCCACCGCGTCGAGCACGCTGTCGGATGCGCCGCCGAGGTACTTGCCGCGTTCCAGCCGCACGTAGTAGTCGACGCTGACGCCTGCCAGCAGCGCGACCTCCTCGCGCCGCAGGCCCGCCACGCGTCGCCTGTTGCCGTAGGCCGGCAGGCCGGCCTGTTCGGGCGTGATGCGGGCGCGCCGTGAGGACAGGAAGTCCCGGATAGAGCGGTCGCTCATGCCCCGATGGTACGCGAGCGATCACCGTGAGGGGGGTTGTCGCAGTACCCGTCACAGCCGGTCCTGTTCGCCGCACGGGACCGGTGTTTCCGTGGAGTCCATGAACGAGATCGCGCCGGAAGACGGCGCCTTCCCACTCGATCGGGCTCACTGGAGGTGGACGTGACACCGCATCGGCTGACGTTGCCGGTCCTGCTGACCGCGACCTTCATGGGGTTCCTCGACTCCTTCATCGTCATCGTCGCCGTCCCGTCGATCGCCGACGAGCTGCAGGTCTCGATCGCCGACACCCAGCTCGTCCTGTCGATCTACGTCGTCACCTACGGCGCGGCGCTCGTGATCGGCGGTCGCCTCGGCGACCGGTTCGGCCGGCGCACGGTGTTCGGGCTGGGCATGGGGGCGTTCACGCTCTCCTCCCTCGGCTGTGCACTCGCACCGGACCTCGAGGTGCTCGTCGTCATGCGTGCACTGCAGGGGATCGCCGCCGCGCTGATGCTGGCTCAGGTTCTCGCCACGATCCAGGCCGTCTACGAGGGTGAGGCCCGCCGCCGTGCGGTACTGGCCTACACAACCGTGCTCGGCGCCGCGGCGACGCTCGGCCAGCTGATCGGTGGTGGCCTGCTCGCCCTCGACGTCGCCGGTACCGGCTGGCGTGCGCTGTTCGCCGTCAACGTGCCCATCGGTGTCGCCGCGCTCGTCCTCGTCAACCGCACGATCCCGCAGACACGCGCCCGCGGGCCAGTGCCGATCGACGTGCTCGGTGGTGTCGTGCTCGCGGCCGCACTGATCCCGCTCCTGCTGGGCCTGGGCCTCGGTCCGGACCGGGACTGGCCGGTGCTCGCCTGGGTGCTGATCGTCCTCGGCGCGGTGGTCGGCGTCCTGCTGCCTTTCGTCGAGCGCCGCGCCGTCGCTCCGCTGCTGTCCGGGCAGCTCCTGCGACAGCGTCCGGTGCGCCTGGGCCTCGTCGCGACTCTGGCCTTCTACGCGGGCAACAGCGCGACCCTGCTGGGCCTGACGCTGTTCCTGCAGGACGGACTCGGGATCGACGCCCTCGGTGCCGGGATCGCCTACCTCCCGCTCGGCCTCGCCTACCTGGTCAGCACGCTCGCCGGCCGCAGGTCCGGCGCCCCGAGCGGACCGCAGGCGATGCTGTGGGGCTCACTGGTGATGTTCGTCGGTCTCGCGGCCGCGATCATCGCAGGCCTCGCCGGCGCCGGTCCGGTCGTCGTCTCGCTCCTGCTCGCCGGCTTCGGCGCCGGGATGGGATTCGTCTACCCGGCGATCGTCGCGTCCGTGCTCGCCCGCGTGCGCCCTGGTGACGAGGGCGCCGCCTCCGGCGTCCTGCTCACGACCACGCAGATCGCCAACGCAGTGGGCTTCGCGGTCGTCACCGCGGCCTGGAACGCGACCGAGTCACTGGCCGCCTCTCTCGGCATCGCGACGGTGCTCCTGCTCGGCGTCGCTGCCGTCGGGACCCGGATGCGCGCCGGTGTGAAGGACCGGTCGCAACTGTCAGAAGACCCGCAGAGCGCGACGCGCGCGCTGCACGCCACCACTATCAACCACAAGGAGTGACAGTGCTTTTCCCCGCGAACGAGACGAACCTGCAGCACCACACCTTCGCTCAGCTGATCGACGGCGAGCTGGTGCCGGGAGCCGGCACCTCGGAGGTGATCGATCCTGGAACGGGCGAGGCGATCGCGATCGCCCCGGCCGCGGACGACGACCAGGTCGGCGTGGCGGTCGACGCCGCGCAGACCGCCTTCCGGACCTGGCGCCGCACACCACTCGCGGAGCGCGCCACCGCCCTGCGGCGCATCGCCGACGCGGTCGAGGAGCACGCCGACGAGTTCGCGCGGGTCCTGGCCCTCGAGACCGGGAAGCCGCTGGCCATGGCGCGCGACATGGAGCTGGACTGGGCCATCAGGTGGGTGCGGCACTTCGCCGAGCTGGACCTGACACCCGAGGTGCTGCGCACCGACGAGGACTACCGGGTCGAGCGCCACCACGAGCCGCTCGGCGTCGTCGCCGCCATCGTGCCGTGGAACTTCCCGTTGTTTCAGAGCCTGTACAAGATCGCGCCGGCCATCCTCGCGGGCAACACCGTGGTCCTCAAGCCCGCGCCGACCACGCCGCTGCACGCGCTGTTCCTCGGCGAGCTGCTGCGCGAGATCCTGCCGGCCGGCGTCGTCAACATCCTGGGCGACGGCGCCCCCGGCAGCAGCGTCGGCCCGACGCTGGCCAACCACCCCGCGGTCCGGTTGGTGTCGTTCACCGGCTCGACGGCCGCCGGCAGGAAGGTGCTCAGCGGTGCGTCCTCGACCATCAAGCGGGTCGTGCTGGAACTGGGTGGCAATGACGCGGCCATCGTCCTGCCGGACGCCGATGTCGAGACGGTGGCACCGCAGATCTTCACGTGGACCTTCAACTACGCCGGTCAGCTCTGCGTCGGCATCAAGCGGATCTTCGTCCCGGACGCGATGTACGAGCGGTTCGCCGAGATCTTCGCCGAGCTCGCCGTCTCGCGGCCGCTGGGCCACGCGCTCGACGCTGACGCCGACGCCGCCTTCGGTCCACTCCAGAACGCCGCGCAGTTCGAGCGAGTGAAGGGATACCTGGCACAGGCGCACGCCGACGGCAAGGTGATCGCCGGCGGCACCGTGGACCCGCGCCCGGGATACTTCGTTCCGCCCACCGTGGTGCGCGACATCGGTGACGACAGCGTCCTGGTACGCGAGGAAACCTTCGGGCCGGTGCGCTCCCTGCTGCGCTACTCCGACCTCGACGACGCCGTCGCCAGGGCCAACGACACCACTTACGGGCTCGGCAACTCCGTCTGGGCAACCGACACGATCGCCGCGGCGCGAGTGGCCGAGCGGTTGGAGAGCGGCACGGTGTGGATCAACACCCACGTCGGCGCCTACCCCGAGGTGCCGTTCGGCGGGCTCAAGCAGTCCGGCGTCGGCACGGAGTTCGGCATCCAGGGCCTGCACGAGTTCGTGGAGAACAAGGTCATCTACGTTCCGGTGGCCTGACGCGGCGAGGCGGGGAACGGGCGGGAACAGTGTGGCCGCGGTCGGCACGGTCACCGGCTGCGCGGCCTCCTCGACCTCGCGCGGCGCTCAGGACCGGTACCCCAGCGAGCGCTGGGGTACCGGTCCTGAGCCGCACCTGGACCTAACCGGGACCACCATCATCGCGACCACGCCACCGTGCACGGCCCTCGGACAAACCCCGCCGACTCAGCAAACGGCGCTACCGGCGCGCTACGCCTCCCGGGAACCTCGTCGGACACCGTTCGGTCACATCCGTGTGCCTTCGACGGCGCATCCAGCAGGTGGGCGCGAACTCGGAGTAAGCGTCCCGGAACCGACGTCCCCGATTGGAGTGTCCACAATGGGTTACCCACCTCAGGGTCCATTCCCCTACGCGCACTACGGATACACGCCCGGTCGCCGATTCCCCTGTCACGATGGCTCCGCATGGCGACTTTCGCCGCCGGTCTTTCTGGGTTCGCATCCTGGTCACGACAGGAGGTCGTCGATGAGGAGTTATCGCCCTACGAGGCCGCGGCGGGCGCCGATGGCATCGTCGGTGCACATTGGTTCTCCCTTTGCCAGGCCGAGCGGTTAGCCTGCCGCCCCCACCGCGCGGCGAAACAACCCGCGCAGCAGCGCGAAGAGTTCGTCCTCCTCCTCGGGCTGGTGTTCGCGTGAGAAGAGCAGGTAACAGTTGCGTTCGTACATGAAGCACAGGGCGATCAGCGCGGGCCTGGTAGCGCCGAAGTTCGGTAGCAACCCGGCGGCCTGGTCTCGTTCGGCGGCGATGACGAGTACCTCGCCGCAGTTGAGGAAGTAGTCCTGCCAGGACTGGCGGAAGGCCGCGTCTCGGACGGCGAGCTCGAACGCCGCGCAGACCAGCGCCGGCTGAGTGCGCCACGTGTGTGAGACGACCTCGAGAAAGGTGTCGAGTGTGTCGGCGAAGGTGCGACCAGGTTGGTCCCTGATCTCCGCGGACAGCGTCCGGGTCAGGCGCTGGAGCACCGCTCTGAGGATGGCTTCCTTGCTGTCGAAGTAGAAGTAGACCGATGGCCGCGACAGTCCGGCACCACTGGCGATGCGTTCGATAGTGATCTCAGCGAGCGGGGTCATCGCGGTGAGAAGTCGCTGGGCGCTGTCCAGCAAGGCGATTTCTTGCTGGTCACCGCGGCTCCGTGAGGGTCGGCGACGGCCAGGCGTCGTGACGTCGTCGTTCGATTCCGCACTCATGCCAGCACTGTAATCACTGAAGAGCCCGACACAGTCAACACCATGTCGAGTATCGTCGACGTTGTGGTGACAACTCGGTGGACGGAGGGTTGTGCAGACGAGTCATCCGGGTGACCTGGGCGTCTGGGATTTCCGCATTCTCGGCCCGGTGGAAGTTCGCCGGCACGGCGAGTTGGTTCCGGTCCGGGCACGCATGGTGCGTGCGGTTCTCGTGTCCCTGTTGCTCAAGCCCGGCCAGGTCGTGGCAACCGAAACCCTGATGAATCACTTGTGGGGTCGAGAGCATCCGGCCAGCGCCAGGGTCACCGTGCGCAACTACGTTCGGCGCTTGCGAATCGCTCTGCATCCGGAGCTGGTGCAGACCTCCGCCAGCGGATATGTGTTGTGCGCCCCGCGTGAGTGGGTGGACGTGTGCCGGTTCGACGACGCACTGCGGCAGGCGGGCCACGAGAGCCGTACGACGGTGGTGCGGGAACGCCTGGCACACGCTTTGTCGTTGTGGCGGGGAACGCCGATGGCCGGGCTCGGTGATCTGCCAGTCGTCACCGACGAGGGACCTCGACTGAACGAGCAGTACCTCCTGGCGGTGGAGGACCACGCCGAGGCCACGCTCGCATTGCGGACGTACGAAGCGCTGATCCCGCGACTGGCAGAGCTGGCCGTCCGGTATCCGTTGCGAGAACGACTGGTGAGTCTGTGGATGCACGCGCTGCGGCTGGCCGGTCGCCGCGCCGAGGCGTTGGACGTGTACCTGCGAACCAGAAATCACCTGGTCAGCGAACTCGGTGTCGAGCCGGGAGCCGAGCTGCGGAGTGCTCACCAGCAGGCACTGGCCGAGGACGAACCGCTGCCGAGTGGTTCGGCCAAGAGCGAGCCGGAACGTGGGGTCCGGGCACACGCTCAGCTGCCCATGGACATCGAGGAGTTCACCGGCCGGCAGCAGGAGCTGCACCAGCTGCGTGACCTGGCGCAGGCACGACCCGGCGGTACCGCGACCCCGATCGCGGTGATCACCGGAATGGCCGGGGTAGGTAAGACCCGGCTGGCGTTGCACAGCGCCCACACCCTGGTTCGGGCCGGCCGCTACCCGGATCTGCAGCTGTGGGTCGAACTCCGTGGCTACGATCCCGATCAGGACCCGGTCGGCCCTTTCGAAGCGCTGGAGCGCTGTCTGCGTCTGCTCGGTGTTCCCGCCGGCGACGTTCCTCCTGACCTGGATTCTCGTGCCGCGCTGTTCCGCGATCGACTGGTGGGCAAGAAGGTCCTGTTGATTCTCGACAACGCGGTCACCGAGGAGCAGGTCCGCCCCCTGCTGCCGGCCAGCACGGACTGTCTGGTGATCATCACCAGCAGACGGGCGCTCGTCGAGCTCGATGGGGCTCACATCATCCCTCTGGACGTGTTCAGCCCCGGCCAGGCCGTCGAACTGCTCAGCCGCCTGGCCGGCGCCGACACGATCAGCCGCGACACCGCGGCGGCCGCGGAGATCTGCCGCCTCTGCGGCTACCTGCCGCTGGCTGTCGCGCTGGCAGGGCGCCGGTTACGCGCCGACCGATCCGGCAGCGCGCAGAACCTGGTCCGGCGCCTCAACAACGACAGGCTCGGGCGTTCGTCCACGGGGTCGCGCAGCCCGCACGCGGTGTTCGACCTGTCGTACCAAGCGCTGACCGAGCAGCAACGGCACGCATTTCGGCGGCTGAGCCTGCACCCGGGAAACGACCTCACGCCGGCGGCGGCTGCCGCGCTCGCCGGTGTCGACTCCGCCAGTGCCCACCAGCTGGTTGAAGGACTCGCCGACGAGCACCTGCTGTACCGTAACGTCTCCGGCCGCTTTCGCTTCCACGACCTGATCAAGGCCTTCGCGCGCGACCGTGCGGCCATCGACGACAGTCCGGCGCAACGACAAGACGCCATTCAGCGACTGCTCGGCCACTACATCCACTCGGCCAACGCGGCCAGGAGCGTGCTCACTCCGCACGGCCGATGCCCGGTGCCGCAGCTACCCGACGGCGCGTTCGAGATCGAGCGGTTCGCCGACTACGACGCGGCTTTGGCCTGGTGTGAGGCGGAGAAGGACAACCTGTCAGCGGCGATCCGCGTGGCAGCCACGAAACCCACCCCGGCAGCCTGGCAGCTTCCAGCCGTCCTGCTGACCTTCTACTACCTCCGCAGTCATTGGGCGGAGTGGGCCGTCAGCCACCGCTCCGCGCTCGCGGCGGCCCGGACTCTCGACGATGTACGTGGAGAGGCGGTCATCCTCAAAGGACTGGGCGTGCTCTGGAGTGACCTACACCGATTCGACGAGTCACTCGACTGTCATCATCAGGCACATGAGCTGTTCGCCGAACTGGACGACAGCAACGGTACGGCCTGGAATTTGAACAACCTCGGCGTCATGCTCGTCGAGTTGGACCGGCTTGACGAAGCCGAAGACACCTTCGACCGGGCACTGGCCCTCTTCCGCGCCAGTGAGGACGGCTACGGCGAAGGCATCTGCCTGAACAACCTGGGGGACACGCGTCGCCGACTCGGTGATCCCCACCGAGCGACCGAACACCTTCATGAAGCACTCGAGATACAACGCCGGCTTGGAGACAACGGCAGCCTCCGCTACAGCCTGGCCACACTCGCCGACATCTGCTGTGAAGTCGGCAATCACGACCAGGCGATCGACTACTACCGCGCCGCCATCACAGCCAGCGAGGAGACCGGAGACCACCGCACCACCGCGCGCACCCAGGCGAACCTGGCCGACGCTCTCGAACGCACGGGCCGCGCGAAGGACGCGAGGGAGGCCGAGCACTTGCGGAAGAACGCCGTGTCCACCCTCGCCAAGCTCGGTGACCCGCTCGCGGAAAGCCCGAACGGTGGAGGTGAGCGATGAACCCGCTGGAAACGGCCTTACGAGAGCACGGATTCATGCTGCTGGTCGCCGCGATCGGCCTGGCGGTGTCGCTTGTGGTGGCGGGTCCGAGTGTCCGACGACACCGCTCCCGAGTCCGGCTGTGGCGTGAAGGAGTCCGTTGCCGTGGTGTGGTGATCGGTCACGACACCTGCGGCTCGAACGGCGACCGGCTACACGTCCTGGGCTCCCAGGGGCCGGCTCGCGGCGCATCCGGACGGCCACGCTCTCGCTTGCGGCTCGGTGGCCAGGACCTCACGCGCTACCGCCCGGTGGTGCAATACCAGACCGGGCAGGGAGATCTCCGGATCGGCCGCCCCGATCTGTGGAAGCTGCACACCGCGGCTTTCGTCCCAGGCAGAAAGGTACGAATCGCCTACGACAGCGACAATCCCTCGAGGATCGTCATCGCAGGCTACCCGGCCTGGCAGCCGCCCCTCGCGGGCGTTGTCCTCGCCGCGATCCTGGCCACGGCGAGCACGCTCCTCCTGGGCATTCTCGCTCCGTCCTCGGCCAGTTCGACCGCGCTGATCTCGGTGGCAGGCATCTTCGTGCCGTTCGCTCTGCTGGCGATCGCGGTGACCGCCGCCGGAGCCGTGGGAACACTCGGAGCCCTTCGGGTGCGGCTCGGCCCTCGTTACACCGGCACGGTGACCAGCCGGTACTCGTGTGACTCTCCGCTTGGCTCCACGCTGCACCACACCGTGGTCCGCTGGCGTCACCCGGCGAGCGAAACCGACCTGGAAGCCGCGACGACCCGAGGGCGACTCGAATCCCGGCACGACATCGGAGCCACGATCGTCGTGTGCAGCGATAAGTACGCCCCGACGCGAATCCTCGTTGACGGTGACGGACCCAGCCCGTGGTCCGCCGTCGCACTGGCCGTCGGCCTGCTGATGCTCACAGTCGCTCTGACGCTGATCAGCAACAGCTGGGGTTTCGTCTTCCGCGGCTGACCGGCAACGGTCTGGCGCGCGACGCTACCACGACGCTACGGGTGTAGAGAACACTGAGAGGCACACGGCAGACACGCCAAAACTCGACGGCCGAAGATTAGTTTCGGCCTCTTTGTTGTTCGTCTCTGGAATAGTGTCGAGCCAAGGGAGGAATTCGCATGCACGGATTTTCTGCAAGGAACGCTCGTCAGGGTTCCCGCAAAGGCTTCTCTTGGATAAAGTCCTGCTCTGAGCGGTGATCGGACAAAAAATTTGCCAACTCTCAGAAATGTTGGCCCAATCCGGAACCGGTTATATTCCCAGTGAGTCACACCCATGCTTCGCTCTTGAAATGGCATTGGGAGGATGTGATGAAGATGGGGAATTCGCGCACAAGATTGCGCGCGCTGGCGGTGGCCGTCGGCGTGGCGACCGGACTGTCGCTGTTCGCGGATGCGGCCACCGCTCAACAGGAGCGCGAACGACCCGCGCCGGTCATGGTCACCGTTGACGCGTCGGGGTCGATGGCCGACGAGGTCGAAGCCGGACTCACCAAGATGGACGCCGCGAAGGAAGCGCTGAACACCTTGGTCGACGGCATTGGCGCTGATGCTGAGCTCGGGTTGCAGGTCTATGGGTCGCAGGGGGCCACCGTCGACGGTGGCCCCGGCTGTGACGACATCCTCACCGAGGTCCCTGTCGGGCCGATGGACGCGGCCGAGGTCAAGAGCAAAGTGGCCGCGTTGACACCTACCGGTGAGACGCCCATCGGTGAGTCGCTACGCCAGGCGGCCGCCGAACTACCGGAGACGGGTCCGCGCGCGATCGTTCTGATCTCGGACGGTCTGGACACCTGCGCGCCGCCCGACCCGTGCGAGGTGGCCGCCGAGCTCGCCGAGGACGGCGTGGACCTCACGGTGCACACTGTGGGGTTCCAGATCGACGAACAGGCGAAGGAACAACTCTCGTGCATCGCTGAGACCACCGGTGGCAGCTACACCGATGCCCCGGACGCGAAGACCCTCGACGAGCAGCTACCCCAGGTGGTAGAGCGTGCGCAGCGTAGCTACGAGGCAGAGGGAACGCCGATCACCGGCACCGAGGACTACCCGCAGGCGCCGGAGATCCAGCCCGGCCAGTACGTGGACACCATCGACTCCGGCCAGACGAAGTACTACGGAATCCGGATCCCGAAGGGCTTCACCGTGCACTTCGCCGCCACCGCGATCCTGCCCAAGGACGAGGACGGTGGCTGGGCCGACATCAACACCCAGATCGTCGACCCGCAGGGCAAGGAATGCTCTGGCGAGCAACAGAGCGTCTATGTGTCGTCGGCGGACTACTCCACGGCACACGGCACGGCGGCGTTCAGCTGGGACACGGCCACGGAGTCGGACTGCGGCGCGGACGAGCAGTACTACCTCTCCGTCGAGCGGGACGGGCCCGACCAGGCGAACCACTGGACCTGGCAGACCGAGTTGCTGGTGGTGCTGGAACCGCCGGTGTCGAGCGCTGCCGGGTCCGAGGAGAACACCGCCGAGGTCCCGTTCACCAACCCGGGCGGGGCCGAGCAGCCGGTGACCGGCGGCGGCAGCTTCAACGACGCGATCGAACTGTCCGACAGCGGCGTCTACACCGACACGCTGCTCGTCAACGAAATGGCGACCTACAAGGTGCGCCTGGACTGGGGCGAGGCTCTCGCCGTGCAGACACACGCCTCGAACGACCTGGACGACTGGGTTGGCGTGGAGTACCGCATCTACGATCCAGTGCGCAACCAGGGTTCTAACTACTGGGAAGCGGGCTTCGACCTCTACGAACAGGCCGACACGGGCGATCCCGTCGCCACGTCACGAGTGCTCTACGGCAACCGCGAGGCAGGCGAACAGGCGAGCCTGCCGGGCTGGTACTACATCACCGTTCAGACCAGCGGTGACGTCGAAGCACCGGTCGAGATCCCGATCCGCATGTACGTCAGCAAGGGCGGAAAGCCGGCGCAGGGCCCGGAGTACGTGAAGACCGAGGGCTATCCGCAGGCTCCTGTCGACAACGCCGGAGCGCTGAGCGGGGACCCCGAGCGGGAACAGCGTCTGGTGGGTCAGGCATCCACCGAGAACGCGGGAATGCCCGGCTGGTTCTGGGTCGCGCTCGCCGGTGGCGGTGCACTGGTCGTGGCCGGGGTGACGACCGTTCTGGTGCGCACACGCGGCCGTGCTCCTTCGACACGGCAGCCCACCCGACACTGGTGACGACACGGGGTCTCGCGGGTGCAAGCCCTGCGAGACCCCGTGCCCTGCCGGCGCGAGAGAAGCCGACCGATCTGTGGTGCGCGGCTGTGGGCTGCCTCGAGCCCGCCATGCATTCAGGCTGCCCCAGCGCGGCGTACCGTTGGCCGACGGTGATCGCTTAGCGCAGCGGCGAGCCAGGCTAGACCGGTGGCGGGTTGCCGCCTACCGGAAGGCAGGCGTGCGATACCTCGAGCAAGGACTGGCTCAGCTGTCGAGTTCGCGGCGGCCAGGGATTGCCCCGGCACCTCACGTGGAAGTGAGTCACAGCTCCAGCGGAGCCGAGCCGAACGCGACGTTGAAGCGGTCGCACCAGATGACCACGCTGCGCAGACCTGCGAGGTCGGCGTCGGCGGGGATGGCGTAGTTGTGGTTGCCATCGGTGGCCTTGATCTCGCCGAGTGCCACGTACCGGCCGTCGTCGTACTTGTTCCAGTCCCCGCCCGCGGTCGCGTCGGAGAGCCAGACGTGCACATCGGGTCCGTCGGACGTGGAGAACTCCTCCAGCCGGAGAATCCTCGTGCCGTCGGGGAGTTCGAGGACGCGTGCGGCGCCTTCGGTGGCGTGCTCCTGCGACATGAACGATCCCTCGGCCAGAACAGCAGGCGGGGGTGGCGCGGTCGTCGACGGTGCCGACGAGCCCGTCCGGGCCTCGGCCTCGGCCTCAGCCGCGACCGGGACCGGGACCGGCTCGTCGAGCTGGCTGCTGGTGAACGCGCGCCACGGCTCGAACAGCGCGAGGCCGACGCCGAGACCGGCTACCACGACCGCTGTCACGAACCACGTCACCGGCTTCCGCATGAGATTTCGCATGCCTTGATCTTGGCCGAAGTCCGGGCGCGGACCTAGTTACCGAATTCTTAACGCTCAGCGCCCGGCGCCGTCGCTCTCCTGGAGCGCCAGATGCCGGCCATGAGCACGAGCGCCCACACGACTCCCAGCGCGACCAGCAGGCCGGGAGCGACCGCCCGGTCGTGCAGGCCTGGCATCGGTGCCGCGCCGAACTCCCGCCACAGCAGGGGGACCGACACCAGCCCGAGCACCCCGCTCACCGCCGCGCCGGTGAGCAGCGGTGCGACCCAGGCCTGCGGACTCAGCCGGACGACCGCCAGCGCGACGATGGCGACGACCGGAGCGACGATGACGTCGTGCACGACGGGGCCGCCGATCAGCCACGCCGCCGTGGCGAAGGCCTGCGGTCCGGGAGGCAGAGCGAATTGTCCGAACAGGATGAGTCCCCAGGCCAGAGCTGCCAAACCCGGCAGTACCAGCAGCACGCGAGCGATCCTCATGCCACGACCTCCAGCCTGCGCACCCACTTGGTCTGCAGCACTCCGGGCCGGTTGGGCGCGATGATGCGGCACGGGTAGCCGTGGTCCAGGTCGAGCTCCCCGCCGTTGAGGTCCAACGCCAGCAGCGTGAGTGGGTCCGCCGTGTGCTCGCCGGGCACCGTGCTCCTCGAGTACAAGCCCCGGTTCTCCAGTGAGGTCACCTTGACGGTGACGCCCGGCGCGGCACCGGTCGCCCGAAGCAGGTCCGGTAGGGCCACTCCGGTCCACGTCGCGTTCGCACTCCAGCCCTCGACGCACGCGATGGGCAGCTCCGCCGTCGTCTGCGGGAGTGCTCGCAGCTCGGCGAGCGTGAACGATCGCGTGGCAGCCGACGTCACGACCTCCAGCCGCCACTCGGGGTCGCGGGCACTCGTGAGTACGCCTGCGGCGGCCGCGGTGCGGTTCACCGGAACCCCTTGCGGGCCGTTGTCCGAGCGCCACGAGAGTACGGACACGTCGCGCAGCCAGGGCACCGTCGCGCCGGCGGTGGCCAGTACGGCGGCGCCGGTTGACAGAAGCGTCGTGCGCAGGAACCCGCGTCGCGACAGTCCCGAAGTCGTTTTTGGCTCCGGCTTGCGGTCGGTGGTGCGCTCGAGCGCGCGTCGGACGACCGGCAGTTTCACGGCGATGTGCACGAGGAGTGAGCCGACCGCGATCCACGCGACGGCATAGTGGACGGTCGGAAAGTAGAAGTTCCACGGATAGTTCTGCGCCACATTGAGCAGCCCGGTGGTCAGTTCGAAGAAGACACTGGCCGACAGGACCAGAATGGACAGTCGCTCCACCGCGTGGGGAACCGAGCGGACGACCGGCCGTTCGAACAGCTTCGGATACACCGACCACAGCTTCGCCAGCAGCAGCGGGATCGAGGCGATGCCCGAGATGACGTGCGTGCCCTGCGTGACCCGGTACAGCCACACCGGACGGCTCGGCCACGTGAACCACGACGGCGGGTGCTGGATCAGGTGGCTGAGCAGGCCGGTCGCGAAGCACAGTCCGAACGAGATCGCCAGCCAGAGGCCGATCCTGGCGGTCACCCGTTCGTCGTGTGCCGCACTGCGCGACCGGGGCTGTCCCTTCGTAGGTTCTTCTTCCACACCAGCACGCTAGAGCCGCTCGGCTCGGCCGGGCACCCTGTGCGGCCTTACCTGTTTGTGACGGAGCCGCCCGAAATGTGAACGAAGACTTACGTTTCGCGCCGAGGAACGGCGAATCCGGTGGGACCCGGCTAACGTCGGCGTCGTGCGAGTACTCGTGACAGGTGGAGCCGGCTTCATCGGCTCCCACATCGCTGACCTGGTCGCCGAGTCCGGTTGCGAACCGGTGCTGCTCGACGGCCTCCTGCCCACCGCGCACGGTGGGTCGTCGCCGCCGGGCTACACCGCGCCGCACCGGTTCGTGCGCGGTGATCTCGCCGATCATGCGCTCCTGCGGGAGCTGCTGGGCGAGGTCGATGCGGTGTGCCACCAGTCCGCGATGGTGGGCCACGGCGTGGACCAGAGCGACACGCCCGCGTACGTGCTGCACAACGACTTCGGCACGGCCGTGTTGCTCGCGGCGATGTACGAGACGGGCGTGAGCAAACTGGTGCTGGCGTCGTCGATGGTGGTGTACGGCGAGGGCCGGTATTCCTGCGAGGAACACGGTATCGTGCCGCCCTCGCCTCGCCGGAGATCCGATGTGGACTCCGGGGACTTCGAGCCGCGATGCCCGCGGTGCGCCGCGCCGTTGCGACCCCGGCTCGTGCCAGAGGACGCGCCGTTGACACCTCGCAGCACCTACGCCGCGACCAAGCTGGCACAGGAGCATCTGGCGGCGGCATGGGCGCGCCAGACCGGTGGCAGCGTGTGGGCGCTGCGTTACCACAACGTCTACGGACCCCGGATGCCCCAGAACACGCCCTACGCGGGCGTCGCCTCGCTGTTCCGCTCCGCGCTGCGCGAGGGTGTGGCACCGACGGTGCTGGAGGACGGACGGCAGCGCCGCGACTTCGTGCACGTTCGCGACGTGGCCAGGGCCAACCTGCTCGCGCTGCGGACCGAGGCGAGCCCGGGGGAGCTGACGCCGGTCAACGTCTGCTCGGGGGTGCCGCACACCGTGGGTGAACTCGCGACGACCCTCGCCTCGGCTTGTGGAGGACCGGCTCCCCGCGTTGTCGGTGGGGCGCGGCCCGCCGACGTCCGGCACGTCGTGGCCGATCCAGCCCGCGCGAGCGAGCTGCTCGGCTTCACCGCGACCGTCGGGTTCGAGGACGGGATCGCCGAGTTCGCCACGGCGAGCCTGCGCGATCCGGTTCCGGGCTAGGGCGCGCCTGACGATTCCGCTGCAGGCTGCGCGGGGCCAGCGCGCCGGCTCGTCACGTTGTCGGCCAGCCCGAGTACGCCCAGTACGAGGGCAGTCCTCCGCCTTGCGACCCGGCGCGCTGATCCCCGCTCGCTCGGCAGGGAATCGTCAGACACGCCCTGACAGGGCGCACGGTCACGTCGCGGCGAGGGGCAGTCGCACCTCGAAGCGGCAACCGATCCCGTGGTTTCGCACATCGATCTCGCCGCTGTGCGCCTCGACCAGTCCCTTGGCGATGGCCAGCCCGAGCCCCCCGCCCGCGACGTCGCGCAGCCGCGCCGGGGCCTCGACCTCGGGCGTGCGTGACTGGGAGCCGCGGAACGCCACGTCGAAGACCCGGTCGATCTCGTCCTCGGGGATGCCGCCGCAGCCGTCCTCGACGGCGAGGAACGCGTCCCTGTCGTGCACACCGATTCGCACGGCGACCGTGCCGTCCGGAGGGGTGTGCCGGATGGCGTTCGACACGAGGTTCCGCACGATCCTGGCCAGCTCCGCGTCGCTGCCCGTGACGATGGGCCAGGCATCGGCGTTCGCCCGTACCGTGACTCGTTTGCGTTCGGCCATCGGTGTCTGAGCCGCGAGCGCGTCACTCACGATCTCGCGCAGCGGTACCGCAGTGAGGGTGAGCCTCAGCGCTCCGGCGTTGATCCGGGACAGCTCGAACAGGTCGTCGACCATCAGTGACAGACGGGTGGCCTCGGTGTTGATCCGCTGTGCGTAGTCGGTGGTGTCGGCAGGTTCGACGACGACGCCGTCGGCGAGCGCCTCGGCCATCGCCCGGATACCCGAGAGCGGGCTGCGCAGGTCGTGACTGATCCAGGCGACCAGTTCCCGCCGGGACGCCTCGGCGGCCCGTTCCCTCTCTCGCGCGTCGCGCTCCCACACACTGCGCCGCGCGATGCTCCTGCCCAGCACGATCACCGCGGGCACGGTGGTGATCGCGACGAGGAGGCACACGAGCAGCATCGTCGTGAGCGTGGTGTTGAACATGAACCCGCTGACGCCGAGCACTCCGGCCAGAGTCGCGGCGAGCGGCACGACCACGAGCACCGTCAGCGCGCTCGACAGCGATCCCCGTCGCAGGCGGTACAGCAGCAGCCCGCTCAGGACGGTGATCGGCAACGTGAACAGCAGGGCCACCGGCAGGATGTGCCAGGCGTGCTCCAGCATGGCCCCGAGTGACTCGCTCGGCTCGATCACGACCGCGGCTCCGGGTTGTAGCGATAGCCCACGCCCCACACCGTCGTCACCTTGCCGGGACTGGCAGGGTCGAGCTCGATCTTCTCCCGCAGCCGTCGTACGTGGACCGTCACGGTGGACTGGTCGCCGAAGCTCCAGCCCCACACCCTGTCCAGCAGGTCCACCCGGGAGAAAGCCTGCCCTGGGTGGGCGAGGAAGAACGCGAGCAGGTCGAACTCGCGCGCGGTCAGCGACAGCTCGACGCCGCGCAGCGTCGCCTTGCGCGCGCCGGTGTCCAGGCGGAGCTCGCCGTCGGAGAGCGCCGTGGTCATCGGCGCTTCGGCGGTCATCCTGGCGCGGCGCAGCACCGAGGTGACGCGCAGGGCGAGCTCACGGGGGCTGAACGGCTTGGTGACGTAGTCGTCGGCACCGATCTCCAGCCCGGCGATCCGATCCTCTTCTTCCCCCAAGGCTGTCAGCAGCACCACCGGCACCTGGCCGGTCTGCCGCATCCTGCGGCACACCTCGAGGCCGTTGACGCCCGGCATCATCACGTCGAGTACCACCAGGTCGGGCGGCCGTGCCGCGAAGCGGGCGAGAGCCTGCTCGCCGTCGCCCGCCTGCTCGACCGTGAATCCCGCCACCTCGAGGTAGCGCCGCACCACATCCCGGACCGTCTCGTCGTCGTCGACCACGAGCACCAGGCCACCCGTCTCCGTCAACACGCTCCTCACCAGATCGTCAGGACCAGATGGTTCACCATCAGGGCCGTCGCCGCCTGCGCCGCGAGCCACCACCGGTGGGATCCGCGGGGCAACAGGGCGGTCGCGGGAAGCAACCACACCGTGAACGGTAACCAGATCCGCTCCACCTCGGCCTTGGAGAGTCCCGAAATATCCGCGGCCGCGATGGCGACCAGGGCGGCACCGGCGAGCGCGACGACCGGCTCCCAGCCCCGCAGCCTGCGCACACCGGCCACGACAGCGGGCCCGGCGGCGATCACGAGAGCTGCCAGGTTGCCCCACACCCAGTACGAGTACGGCCGGAGCGACGCGATGCCCTGGTAGTAGCGCTCGACCACGAGGTGGTAGCCGTCCAGCCACCAGAACCCGGCGAGGGTGACGATCGCGACCACGGCCAGCGCGCCCAGCACCGCGAACGCGAGCAGCGTGGCACTGCGCCACCACAGCACCACGGCGATAGCCAGCACGCCGAGCAGGACCAGGCCGTAGGACAGGTAGATTCCGAAACCGAGCAGGGCGCCGGAGGCCAGCGCCAGGGGTACCGCGACCCGCCGTCGCTGCTCGAACGCGCGCCCGGCGCACGCGAGCAGGGCGATACCACTCGCCGTCACCCCGGCGAACATGCCGTCGGCCGACACCCCCATCCACACCGCACCGGGGAACAGGACCACGAACGGCAGGCACGCGCGAGCCGCGTCGGCGCGGCCGAGCGCGGCCAGTGTCACCGGGATGGCCACGGTGACGAGCGTGCCCACCAGGACGGTGACCACGGCCGCCCACGCGCCACCGGACAGGCCGAGCCGGTCGAGCCAGACGTAGAACAGTGTCGCGCCCGGTGGGTGGCCTGAGACGTGCGTCGTCCACTGGCCGGGCTGCCCCTCCAGGATCCGGTCGGAGAAGTGGGCCAGCATCGCCGGGATGTCGGTGATACCGGGAACCTCGTGCAGGTACTCGTGCGGAGTCGAGAGGCGGGTGGCGAAGCCCCGGTGCCAGCCGTCGATCATGGCCAGTGCGAACGTCCAGCACAGAGCGCCGACGTAGCCGACGGCGAGCAGCCTGCCCCAGCTCAGCCGTTGGGCCAGCGGCGGACCCCAGAACACCACGCACCCGGCGATGAGCACGGCCGCCAGCGAGCCGGGTCCGTAGTGAGCCACCCAGCCGCCGTAGAGCGGCGCCGCCTTCGCCCACAGCACGACGTCCGAACCAGGCCGGTTGAAGTGAGCGCCGACCACGACGGCGGCCACGACCAGGAGCAACGCGAGTCCGACGGCGAGCAGATCGCCCCTGGTCTTGAGGGTGCTGCGAGCAGGGGTCTGTGCGGTGGGGATCTCGGCCACCGTCGCACGATAACCCGCGGAGACCGGCGACAGCGGGCGCGGAGACGATTCGTCAGAGATCGGTAAGATTCTTCTGGTCGTCAGAATTTCGTAAGCAGCAGCGTGGTTTCACACTGTCCATCATGGACTTAATCTGTCCGGGTGAGGACAGATCTGGTCGATGTCATTCTGCCGTGTCTCGACGAGGCTGCGGCCCTGCCGAACGTGCTGAGAGGGTTACCGCCCGGCTTTCGGGCGATCGTGGTGGACAACGGTTCCACCGACGGCTCGCCCGAGGTGGCTGCGAAGCTCGGCGCCACGGTGCTGCACGAGTCCCGCCGCGGCTACGGCGCCGCGGTCCACACCGGTCTGGAGGCGGCCGGTTCCGAGGTCGTCTGCGTCCTCGACGCGGACGGGTCCCTCGATCCCGGCGAGCTGTCCCGGCTGGTCGAACCGGTCAGCGCGGGGGAGGCCGACCTGGTCGCCGGTAGACGTGTGCCCACCACCCGGAGCGCCTGGCCGTGGCACGCCAGGGCTGCCAATGCGGGCCTCTCCGCGCTGCTGCGCATGCGCGGGCTCGCCGTGCACGACATCGCGCCGATCCGCGCCAGCCGCCGCGTCGCGCTGCTGGAACTGGGGGTCGCCGACCGTGGCTTCGGCTATCCCCTCGAGTTGCTCGTCCGGGCACGCCGCGCGGGCTGGCGGGTGCGGGAGCTCGACGTGGCCTACGGGCCCCGAGCGGACGGCACCGTATCCAAAGTCTCGGGCTCGGCGCGCGGCACCCTTCGCGCGGCGAGGGACATGGCCAGGGTGTGGCGCGTATGAGCGGCTATGTGGTGCTCGTCGTGGCCAAGGCCCCGGTTCCGGGACTGGCGAAGACCCGGCTGTGCCCGCCCGCCACCCCGGAACAGGCCGCCGAGCTCGCCGCGGCTTCGCTGCTCGACACCCTCGACGCCGTGCGGGCGACACCCGGCGTGGTCCCGGTCGTCGCGCTCACCGGCGACCTCACCGCGGCCGCGCGACGTGACGAGTTGCAGGCGTCCCTTGCCCACTGCACCGTGATCGCACAGCGTGGCGACGGTTTCTCAGAGCGCCTCGCCCTCGCGCACGCCGACACGGCCGAGATGCTGCCGGAGCGCCCGGTGGTGCAGATCGGCATGGACACGCCGCAGGTGACGCCGTCGCTGCTGGACTCGGTCGCCGACGGGCTCGCGCGAGACGACGCGGTGCTCGGCCCCGCCGAGGACGGCGGCTGGTGGGCGCTGGCGCTGCACGATCCGCGGCAAGCCGCGGTACTCGCGGACGTGCCCATGTCGCGGCCCGACACCGGATCCCTGACCAGAGCGGCGTTGCAGGCCGCGGGTCTGCGCACCGGGCCGGCCACCGCGCTGCGCGACGTGGACACGATCGACGATGTCGACGCCGTGGTGAACGCGGTGCCGGGAAGCCGGTTCGCGGCCGCGGCCCGGTCGCTGTTCGAGTCGGCAGGGCAGCGGTGAGCGGGCAGTTCGACACCGGTCTGCTCGGCAACAGGTGCTGGCTGGAGCTCGCCGACGGTCAACGGCTGGAACTGCCGGTGCAGCGCTGGCGGCTTCCACCGGGTGCGGGGGACGGGCTGTTGCTCGAGCGCTGCATGGGCCCGACGCTCGACGTCGGCTGCGGTCCGGGACGGCTGGCGGCCGCGCTCGTCGCCCGCGGTGTCGCGACGCTCGGCATCGACAGTTCCCCGGTCGCCGTCCGGCTGGCGACGGAGCGGGGTGCCGTGGCGTTGCGGCGGGACGTGTTCGACCCCGTGCCGGGGGAGGGGCGCTGGCGGCACGTGCTGCTCGCCGACGGCAACATCGGTATCGGTGGCGATCCGGTGCGGCTGCTGCGCCGGGCTCGGCGCCTGCTGCAAACCGGTGGAAGCGTGCTCGTCGAACTGGAGCCGCCCGGTCGTGGCCTGCGCAGGGAACGGGTCCGCGTCAGCGGGACCTCGGCGACCGGGTCGTGGTTCGGCTGGGCGTGGCTGGGAATGGACGCCCTCGGTGCGTCGGCGGAGGAGGCGGGCTTCACGGTGCACTGGTCGGGCGCACACGGCCAACGGTGGTTCGCCGAGCTGCGTGGCTGAGGGCGGACCGTTCCGAAGGCGTTGCGCAGGCGCGGCTGGGCGTCGAGGTCGCTGACCGGGTTGCCGGCCACTCGTCGCGCTGCTCATCGCTTCCCGCGCCCGGCGCGCACCCTTCGACGCGCCGGGCTCTCCGCCGGCCTGTTCATTTCCCGCGTGATCGCGTTCACGCTACGCGGCAGATCATCCAGTGACAGTCCAATTTGGAGTTCTGACAGCGGTCACGCCACACCATCGGTGTCCGCACGCTGCGCCGATGCCAGGATCGCCGGGGTCTTCCGTCGGCTCTGCCGCGCAATGACGATGGCGAGGACGAGAGCCCCGCCGGCGAGGGCGGCCCCTGCGAGGTTGGGGCTCGCGGCGCCGAGGCCTGCGGAGATCACGAAACCGCCCAGTCCTGCGCCGATCGCGTTTCCGAGGTTGAACATCCCGATGTTCATCGAGGCGGCGAGGTTCGGGGCTCCCGCTTGTTCCGCGCGTTCCATGACGAGCCGCTGGATGGGCGACACGGTGGAGAAGCCCGAGGCGGCCATCAGGAAGACGGCGATCAGGGTGACGGTCACGCTGCTCGCTGCGAGCCAGAACACGAGCAGTGTTGCCGTCAGCACCGCGAGGCTGCCCACCAGCAGACGCATGAGATCGAGGTCGGCGAGTCGCCCCCCGACGATGTTCCCGATGAACAGACCGAGCCCGAAGACGGCCATGTAGAGGGTGATCCAGCTCTCGGAGGTGCCGGTGACGTCGAGGGTGATCGGGGCTATATAGGTGATCGAGGTGAAGAATCCGGCTGGGCCGAGAATGGTGACGAGCATGGCGAGCAGCAGTTGCGGGTTCCTGAAGGCACGAGCCTCGGTGGCGAGGCTGAACGCCTGGCCGGTGCTGCTTCGGGGAATATAGGCCAGGATCCCGATCAGAGTGAGGATCCCGATGGCCGAGATACCCAGGAACGAGACCCGCCACGACCATTCGCCCGACACCCAGGTCGCGACCGGAGTCCCGACCAGTGTGGCCAGCGTCACGCCGCTGAACATGAACGCGATCGCGCGGGTCTTGCGGTGCTCCGGCACCACCCGCGAGGCCATGATCGACCCGACGCCGAGAAAAGCCCCGTGCGCCAGAGAAGTCACGACCCGTCCGCTCAGCGTCAGGCCGAACGAGGAGCCCAGCGCGGTGAGGAGGTTGCCGGCGACAAAAAGGACCATGAGCGCGAGCAGGAACCGCTTGGTCTCGAATCGTCGGCCGGCGAGGATGAGCAGGGGAGCGCCGATGAAAACGCCGAAGGCGTACAGGGTCGCCGCCCACCCGGCGGCGGTGAAGGAGATCTGGAACTCGTCGGCGATTCCAGTGAGGAGCCCGGAGACGGCGAACTCGGTGGTGCCGATGCCAAAAGCGCCGGCGGCCAAGGTGAGCAGCACGAGGATCGGCCGATTCGAAGTGGCGACCGAATCAGGCTGCGGACGTGAAGACGACATATCCGCACAGTCCTCGGTTCCGGGCAGCCGAGCCAGACACCTGATCGTCGTGCGAATGCGATTCCTACCACCGACAGGGTCAGGCTCGATCGCCGCGATCGACCTATCCTCGAGAGCATGAGGGATTCGGGAAGCCTGGGAGCTTTCCTACGGTCGCGTCGTTCGGCGCTGGACCCCGGCTCCGCGGGTATTGAGAGTTGGGGGAAGCGCCGACGGGTCCCGGGGTTGCGCCGCGAGGAGGTCGCCCAGCTCGCCGGGGTCAGCGTCGCGTACTACGTCCGCCTGGAACAGGGCGCGGCCCAGAACGCCTCGCGCGAGGTGCTCCTGGCACTGGCGCGGGCGCTGCAGTTGACCGACATCGAGACCGAGCACCTCCTCGACCTCGCCCAGCCCAGGTCCGTGCGGCCGACGCCACGCGCACGTCCAGAGCGACCCCATCCCCGTGCCCTGGCAATGCTCGATGCCATGTCGGCGCACCCGGCCGTGCTCCTCGGACGGCGAAACGACGTCCTGGGGTGGACGGCTCTGGGGCATGCGCTCCTCGCTTCGCACGTGCCGTTCGCAAGCCCCACCAGCCCCGGTACCCGTCCCTCGTTGCCGCGTCTGCTGTTCCTCGACCCTCAGGTGCGGGAGCTCTATCCCGATTGGCAGGGCGAAGCCCGCACCTACATCGCTTATCTGCGTTTCGTGAGCGGAAAGTATCCGGACGATGCGCGCCTCGCCGAGCTCGTCGGCGAGTTGTCCATGAAGGACGCCGATTTCGCGGCGATGTGGGCGAGTGGGCGGGTCGGGGAATGCACGTCCGGCACGAAACGCCTTCGACACCCCCTCGTCGGTGAGTTGAGCGTCGATTTCCAGCTCTGGCTCCAGGCTGACAGTCCCGACCATCGGCTCGAGGTCTACACCCCCGCCGACGCACCGTCCGCTGACGCGCTCACCCTCCTCGCCGCAGTCTCCGGCGCTGAGGACCGCGTTCGGACGGTCCACCACCACCCGACGACGAGGGGGAGTGGCCAGTGACGACTGACGCGAGCACCGCCCGGGCGGTCCTGTTCGAGCGGGACGCGGACGGGGAGGTCGCCATCGTGTTCGGAACCGTGGACGTACCGTCCGCCGGCCCGGGAATGCTGCTGATCAGGCCCGAGTTCGTGGGCATCTGCGGTACCGACATCGAGATCCTCCACGATCGGATGCCGGTGACGTTCGACCTCAACCTGCCTCATTCGATGGGACACGAGTGGTCGGGCACGGTCGTGGAGGTCGGTGACGGCGTGGACGCCTTCGCCCCAGGCGATCGGGTGCTCGGGCACGGCGACATGGGCGGCAACCACTGGTTCGGCGCGACGGACGACGGTGCGGCAGCCGAGCTCTTCGTCCTGCCCGCGTCGATGTGCTTCCCCGTTCCCGACGGCGTCGACATGGTCACCGCCGCGATCATCGAGCCGTTTGCGTGTGTCCTGAACGGATTCCAGAAGATCGGCGGGGTCACCGCCGCCGACACGGTGCACGTGTTCGGGCTCGGAGCGATCGGCCTCGCCGCCGTCGCACACGCCGCGTACACCGGAGCTCAGGTCGTCGCGCTGGATCCCAGCCCGCTGCGGAGGAGCCGCGCACTGGCACTGGGAGCCGCGGCGGCCTTCGACCCCGTCGACGACCGATTCTCGGTCGCCATGATCGCTCAGGAGGTGGGCCGCCCCGATGCCGACATCGTGGTCGAGGCCTCGGGCGCGAGCGGTGCTCAGGCCGCGGCGCTCGCCCACGCCGCACATCAGGGGAGGGTCCTGTTCATGGGGTTGTCCCGGCCCCGCTCGGCGCCGGCGCAACTGTCGTTGATCGTGGAGCGCGACCTCACCGTGTGCAGCTCCGTGGGTGCTCCGGTCGCCATCTGGGAACCTTCGATCCGATACCTGGCCCGGGCTGGTCTCGATCTCGGGTCCCTCGTGACCAGGACGCTTCCCTTCTCGCAGGCCGCCGAAGCGTTCGTGCTCGCGCAGGACTCGGCGGCCGACATCAAAGTGATGCTCCGCCCGGACACCCCGCCACCGGGTGTCCCCGTCCAGCAGGGCTGAGCGGGGCCGGGTCAACCGCGACGCTGCTGGCGCCCGACGACGACCCAGATCGCGACGCACGGCTCGGCATGGGGGTTGCTGAGCCGGTGCGGGCTGCTCGAGTCGAAGTCGATGCTGTCGCCCGCCGCGAGTGAGACGGTGCGGAAGGAGACCTGCACATCGAGGGTGCCGGAGAGAACGTGTCCGTACTCCCAGCCGTTGTGGTGCATCAGGTTGTCCTGACTGCAGGACTCGCTGCCCGGCGGGTAGGTGATCCGCAGGAACTCCACCTCGGGATCGTCCTCGGCCGTCAGCCGCTCCCAGGTGACGTCGCCGAGCTGGATGCTCGGCCGGTCGGCAGCGCTTTGGTGACCGGGCAGTGGACGCGCGTCGGTACTCACGTCGGCGAGACTTGCGACCTCGTCCGCCTCCACGACGGGCGACTCCGGTTCGGGGGACGGCCCGTCACCGTCGTTGCCCGAGGCCATGAGGGAATCCAGTGACAGGTTGAGCTCGGAGGTGATCGCGTAGAGGGTCCCGATCGACGGCGCGGCACGGCCCAGTTCGACCTGAGAGATGAAGCTCGGTGAGACCCCGACCCGCCGACCCATCTCGCGAATGGAGATCTTCTCCGTGAGCCGCGCCTGCCGGAGGCGCTGGCCCAGAGCCGCACCCGGAGCTGTCCCGGCCTCCGCGACATCTCCGCTGGCTGCCGAACTCACGTCACACCCTCCCTTTGCGCACTACCGTGCGACTGTACAGCGTGGGTACACCCGGCCGCCATGCGCGCTGCCGTCCCGATGTGCAGCAGAAGTGCACACTCAGTGGTCGTCGTCGCCGGTGCTCAGGGGAGCGGGGTCGGCTGGTAGGCGGTGAGCAGCCAGCGCCCGTCGTGGTCTGACCAGACCGCGAGAAACGCGTTGCGCATCAGCCGGGTGGTGCCGCGGGCGCGGACCTCGGTCGCCATCTCCCCGACGACGATCGCGGCTCCGTCGAGGAGCAGCGGTGGGTCCTCGCGGTGGGTGATCGGCCCGTAGAGCAGTTCACCGGACCGGATCCTGTCCAGGTATGCGGCCTTGTCGTCGCGGTCGCCGCGGGAGTGGGTGTACACGAGGCGGTCGTCGAGCAGCAGGGCGAGCGCATCCGCGTCCCCGGCGGCCATGGCCGCGTAGCGCTGCTCCTGCGCCTCGGCCAAGGTGCTCATGCGACCCGCTCGAAGAGCGCGGCGAGCCCCTGACCCCCTGCGATGCACATCGTCTCGAGGCCGTAGCGGGCCTCGCGGCGCTGCATCTCGCGGGTGAGCGTGGTGAGGATCCGGGCACCGGTGGCGCCGATCGGATGGCCGAGGGAGATGCCGGAGCCGTGCACGTTGAGCCGGTCGAAGTCCGCATCGCCGAAGCCCCACTCGCGAGTGCAGGCCAGGACCTGCGCGGCGAAGGCCTCGTTGAGCTCGATCAGCCCGACCTCGTCGAGGGTCACGCCTGCGTTGTTCAGCACCTTGGCGGTCGCCGGGACCGGCGCGGTCCCGAGCATCCGCGGTTCGGTTCCCGAATGACCCCAGCTCACGAGCCGGGCCAACGGCGTCAGCCCGAGCTCGGCCGCCCGTTCCGGGAAGGTGACCACGCAGACCGCGGCGCCGTCGTTCTGCCCCGACGCGTTGCCGGCGGTGACCGTCGAGTCGGGATCGCTCATGATCGGCCGCAGCCTGCCGAGCTTCTCGACCGACGTGTCCCTGCGTACGTGCTCGTCTCGGTCGACGACGAACTCGCCCGTGCGGTCCCGGGCGGAGACGGGGACGACCTCGTCGTCGAACGTCCCCGCCGACCAGGCCGCAGCCGCCCGCTCGTGCGAGCGCACCGCGTACTCGTCCTGCTCGCGGCGGGAGATCGAGTACTTCTCCCGCATCGCCTCCGCGGTCTCGATCATGCCGCCGGGCAGGGGGAAGTTCTGCCCGCCCGCAGTCAGGCGGCCCCGGGTCAGTGAGTCGTGCAGCATCAGGCCCGGTCCGTTGCGGATTCCTGCCCGGACCTCCGCCGAGAAGAACGGCGCACGGCTCATCGACTCCGCGCCGCCCGCGATCACCACGTCGCTGACGCCGGTCTGGATCTGCATCGCGGCCAGCAGGATCGCCTGCAGACCGGAGCCGCAACGGCGGTCGAGCTGGAACCCGCCGACGCTGGTGGGCAGGCCGGCGTCGAGCGCGACGACCCGGCCGAGGGCGGGGGCGTCCATCGACGGGTAGCCATGGCCGAGCACGAGCTCGTCCACCGCGTCGGGCGGGAGCTCGGTGCGCCGCATGAGCTCGCGCACGACGACCGCGCCGAGATCCTGCACCGGCACGTCCCGTAGTGCGCCGCCGAACGCACCGACCGGCGTCCGGACGGGCTCGCAGATCACCGCGTCACGCATGGGGTTCCTCCCGGGGTGGGCGTCCGTCGTAGGCCGCGTCGAGAAGTGCGGTGAGCGCGGCGCGATCGACCTGACGGGGATTGCTGTAGGGCGCGTCGACGGCCTGGTCGACGACACCGGCGAGGTCCTCGCGGCGGGCGCCCAGCGCGCTGAGCGAGCTGGGGGCCCCGAGGGTGCGGAGGCGGTCCCACAGCGGCTCGCAGCCGAGGGCACGCGCGACCGCGTCCGCCGCTGCGGGCGCCGCCGGTGCGTTGAACGCCAGCACGTGCGGCAGCATCACGGTGTGGGTCTCGGAATGGGGCAGGTCCAGGGTGCCGCCCAGGACGTGGCAGAGCTTGTGGTGCAGGCCCATCGTGGTCTGGCCAAGGCATGCGCCCGCCAGCCAGGCGGCGTACAGGGCGTCCGAACGGCCGTCGCCGGGGTCGGCCACGACCCGGGGGAGCGCCGCGGCCATCGCGCGCACGCTCTCCTCGGCCATCAGCGACACGATCGGCGAGGCGTCCGGGGCGTACAGCGCCTCGACAGCGTGCGCGATCGCGTTGACCCCGCTGGTCACGCTCATCGGCACCGGCAGGGAGAGCGTGAGCTCCGGGTCGTAGACCACGCCGCGCGGCAGCACGACGGGGTTCTTGCCGGTCTTCTTGATCCCGTTCTCGGTCAGCCCCCAGACCGGGGTCATCTCAGAGCCGGCGTAGGTGGTCGGCACGGCCACGATCGGCAGTCCGGAACGCAGGGCGATGATCTTGCCCAGGCCGACGGTCGAGCCACCACCGACGGCCACACACCCGTCCGCACCGCGCGCGGCGGCGACCTTCACGGCCCGGTCCGCCACCTCGACGGGCACGTGCATGCGGGCCTCGGCGTGCACGCCGGCCGCGCGGTCGCCGAGCAGGCCGGCGACCCGTTCGGCGAGCTCTCGCTGCTCGGGCGTGCTCAGCACCAGCACCCGTCGGAGTTCCATGTGGTCGAGTTCGTCGGCCAGCGCGGCCAGCCGCCCGGCGCCGAACGCGACTCGCATCGGCGGGGCCGAGTAGACGAAGTCCCTCATTCCGGCGCCAGCACAAGGTCGAAGCGGGCGTGGTGGAAGGGCGAGGCGACGCCGTACCGCGCGGCCTGCTCGGGGTCGTCGACCAGCTCGAACTCGGTGAGCAGGCTGCTCTTCACCGCGAACACCGCGTCCGAGTCGATCCACTCGCTCCCCGCGACGAAGGCGTGGGTGGTCACCGAGTGGTGCCCCTCGGCCGCGCCGATGAAGTGGATGTGGCCCGGCCGGTTGGGGTGGCGCGAGGTGGCCTCCAGTAGCTCTCCCACCGGGCCATCGGTCGGGATCGGGTAGAAGGCGGGCTTCACGGTTCGGAACCAATAGCGGCCGTCCGTGTCCGTGGTGAACAGGCCGCGCCCATTGAGGTCCGGCATCTCGCCCGGTTTCTGGACGTCGTAGAAGCCTTTGTCGTCGGCCTGCCAGACGTCGACCGTGGCGCCCGGCAACGGAATGCCCTCGGTGTCGGTGACCCTGCCCTCCACGACACACGGCACGCCGCCGCCGACCAGGTCGACGGTGTCGCCGAGTTCCCGGGGTGGGCTCTCGACCATGTGGAAGGGCCCGAGCACGGTCGATGGCGTGGAGCCGCTGGAGTTGCGTTCACTCTCCAGCGTCTCGACGAGCATCGTCACTCCGAACACGTCGGAGAGCAGGATGAACTCCTGACGGGTGTCGTCGCACTTGTGCCCGACCCGGGTGAGGAAGTCGATCACTCTCTCCCACTCCGCCATCGTCGGGTCGACCTCGCGGACGAACGCGTGCAGGTGCTGGGTCAGGCTGGTCAGCACCGACCGCAGCCGGGGGTCCTCCGTGCGGGAGAACGCCTCGACGACGACGTCGGCGGACTGTTCGGCGGTGAAGTCCATGGGGTCTCCTAGATGTCGACGGAAAGGGCGGTGCCGGTGCGCGCGACCACTTCCTCGACCGTGACGCCCGGCGCCAGTTCGCGCAGGACGGGCCCGGCCGGGGTGAGGTCGATGACGGCGAGGTCGGTGATCACCCGGTCGACGACGCCGCGGCCGGTCAGCGGCAGGCTGCACGTGTCGACGAGCTTCGGCGAACCGTCCCGGGCGACGTGCTCCATCAGCACGACGACGCGGCGAGCGCCCGCGACGAGGTCCATGGCGCCGCCGATGCCTTTGATCAGTTGTCCCGGGACGGCCCAGTTGGCGAGGTCGCCGTCGGCGGAGACCTGCATCGCGCCGAGCAGCGCGACGTCCATCCGGCCGCCGCGGATCATGGTGAAGCTGGCCGCGGAGTCGAAGAAGGCCGCGCCGCGCTGGACGGTCACCGTCTCCTTGGCCGCGTTGATCAGGTCGGCGTCCACCTGTGCCTCCAGGGGTGCGGTCCCGACGCCGAGGATCCCGTTCTCGGCGTGCACGACCACCTCGACCCCTTCCGCGAGATGGTCCGGCACGAGGGTCGGGATCCCGATGCCCAGGTTCACGTACGTGCCGTCGGCGAGGTCCGCGGCGGCCCGCGCGGCGATCTCGGTCCTGCTCCACGGCATGTCAGGTTCCCTCCGGCGCGCGCACGACGCGCTTTTCGATCTGCTTCTCGCTGGCCTGCTCTGCGGTGAGCGGCACGACCCGGCTCACGAAGATCCCGGGCAGGTGGATCTCGTCGGGGTCGAGCTCACCGGGCTCGACGAGTTCCTCGACCTCGGCGATGGCGACCCGCGCGGCCATGGCGCACAACGGGTTGAAGTTGCGCGCCGAGGCGTGGAAGACCAGGTTCCCGTGCCGGTCGCCGCGGGCGGCCCGCACGAGGCCGAAGTCGGTCGGCAGGGAGGGTTCAAGTACGTGGTCGCGGCCGCCGAAGCTGCGGACCTCCTTGGGAGGAGACGCGACCGCCACGGAACCGTCCGCGTGATGACGCCAGACCAGGCCGCCCTCCGCGACGACGGTCCCCGCCCCGGTAGGCGTGAAGAACGCCGGGATGCCGGCGCCCGCGGCGCGCAGCCGCTCGGCCAGCGTGCCCTGCGGCGTGACCTCCACCTCGACCTCACCGGCCAGGTACTGGCGGGCGAACTCCTTGTTGTCCCCGAAGTAGGACGCGACCACCCTGCGGATCCGGCCCTCCGCCAACAGCAGGGACAGCCCCCAGCCATCGGCGCCACAGTTGTTCGAGGCGATCTCCAGATCGGTGACCGTCCCCGCCATCAGGGCGTCGATCAGCACGACCGGGACACCGCACAGCCCGAATCCACCGACCGCGATCGAACTCCCGTCGGGAATGTCCGCGACGGCCTCCGACGCAGACCTCACGACCTTGTCCATGGGCTTCCTCTCAGCGCGGCGCGGCAACGGGCGGGACGGCGGTGGGCTGGTATGCGGCGAGCCGCCAGTCGCCGGTGTGCCGGGTCCAGACCGCGAGGCCGACGTTGTGGATGGTCTTCGGCGCACCGTTGATCACGGCGTCGCAGCGGAACTCTCCGACGACGAGCACGGTGTCGCCGAGCACGACGACTTCCTGCTCGGTGTAGGCGATCGGGCCGTAGTCGAAGGTGCCGTCGGCGACCATTCCGACGTACTCGGCCTTGGTGTCCCGGGAGGCGTTGGAGTGCGTGTAGAGCAAGTCCTCCGACAACAACTCGGCCAGCTCCGGGACGTCAGCCGCGCTCATCGCGGCGTATCGGCGGCGTTCGAGTCCGCGGATCGCGGTGACGAGCTGTATCTGACGCTGATCACTGGTCGTGCTCATGAGCCCCTCCTTTGCGGTCTTTGTGTCGCGGGCCGGGGACAGCGGCACCCGGACCAGCGCGGGGAAAGTATCACTGCACACTCATCGGCAGCAACCAGTTCCGAAAGTAATAGCAAACGTTTCGTGTTCTCCTTATTGACAAAGGCTGCGGACGCAGTCAGAGTGGCAATCGCTTCGCGGCGCGGTGGCCGAGCCGGTGACGGTCGGCCGGGACTGCCGCCCGAGCGACTTGATCCCGACGACGTGATGGAGTGGTCACCGTGACTGCACGGCCGGGTGCTGAGCAGGTTTCCGAGCAGGTTTCGGGGCACGAGCTGATCGCCGCCTGCTGGACCACGGCCGGAGCCTGCGATGCGATGGGCCCCGACGACCGGAGTCCGGTGCCGATCCGGGAGCGGGTCGCCGCAGCCGTCGCCGCCGGCTTCGCGGGCTTCGGGATCGGGTACCTCGACCTGATGGAGGTCGAGCGCACCGTCGGCTTCGCGGCCTTCCGGGCCCTGCTCGACGAGTACGGCGTCCGGTATCTGGAGTTGGAGGTGCTCGACCAGTTCCACTCCACCGGCGAGACGCGGGCGCGCTCGGACGCCAAGCGGGCCGACCTGCTCCGCGCCGCCGAGTCGCTCGGCGCGCTGCGGATGAAGAGTATCGGCAGTGTCGCCGGGGGCGAGGTCGACATCGAGCGCGCCGCGGACGACTTCGGCCGGCTGTGCGAGCAGGCCAAGGCGGCGTCGGGGATGTCCGTCGGGCTCGAGTCCATGCCGTTCACCGACATCCGGACGCCCGACGTCGCGCTCGAGATCGTGAGCCGGGCCGGTCAGGCCAACGGCGGGATCTTCCTCGACATCTGGCATGTGGCCCGGGCGGGTCTCGACGTGTCGGAGGTGGCGTCGCTCCCCGTCGAGCACATCGCCGGCGTCGAGATCGACGACGCGGACGCCGAGGTTCGAGGCACGCTGATCGAGGACACCTTCAACGAGCGGCGCTTTCCCGGTGAGGGTGTCCTCGACGTCCAGGGGTTCGTCGACGCGGTCGCCAAGACCGGCTACTCCGGACCGTGGGGGGTGGAGATGCTCTCCACCGACTTCCGCGCGATGCCGGTGCGCGATGCCACCCGCCGGGCGTACGACACCACGATCCGGTTCCTGGACCGGTGAGCTCGGCCGGGGTAGCGCGCCCGCGTGCGGTCCGCCCGGCCGACACGTTCCGAACCGAGCAGCACGAACCCTACGGAGGAATCATGTCGGACGAGCAGCCCAAGAAAAGGATCGCCGTCGTCACCGGTGCCGCGGCCGGGCTCGGACAGGCGATCGCACACCGGCTCGCCGAGTCCGGGATGGACGTCGTCCTCGCCGATCTCGACACCGCGGACGAGACCGCGGCACTCGTCGACAAGGCCGGCGGACGAGCCCATTCGGTGATCTGCGACGTCACCTCCGAGGCCTCGGTCGCAGAACTCGCCACGGCCGCCCAGGATTTCGGTGGTTGCGACGTTCTCGTGAACAACGCGGGCATCTACCCGTTCGTCCTGTTCGAGGACCTCACCTTCGAGATGTGGCGCCGCATTCTGTCGACAAACCTCGACTCGATGTTCTTGACCTGCAAGGCATTCCTTCCCGGAATGCAGACCAACGGGTGGGGGCGAGTGATCAATCTGGCGTCCAACGCGTACATGAACGGTGCCGACCCGATGCTCGCGGGCTATGTGAGCAGCAAGGGCGGCGTGATCGGGCTGACCCGCGCGTTGGCGAGCGAGTACGGGGCCCACGGCATCACGGTCAACGCCATCGCTCCAGGACTCACTGTCACCGGCACGACCATCGCCGCTGTGGGTGGCCGACCCGGTGAGGCGGGCGCCGCGAAGTGGGGTGCCATGGCCGCACTGCAGGCCATCAAGCGGACCCCGACCCCGGCCGACGTCGTGGGCGCGGCCGCGTTCCTCGCCTCCGAGGAGGCCGGTTTCATCACCGCTCAGACCCTCGTCGTCGACGGTGGTCTCGCCCGCGTCTGAGCGACGGAATGGGAGATCCACATGGAAGAGACTCCACGGACGCTGCTCGCGGTGTCCGGCGTGGGCAAACGCTTCGGCGGCGTCCAAGCCCTCGACGACGTGTCGATCGAGTTCCGAGCCGGTGAGGTCCACGCTCTGCTCGGCGAGAACGGCGCGGGCAAGAGCACCCTGGTCAAGATCATCGCCGGAGTGCTGGAACAGGACACGGGCTCCGTCGACTCCGTCGGGGGCGCCACGGGCGACGCGGACGACATAGCGATGGTGTTCCAGGAATGCTCGCTCATCCCGACGCTGTCGGTGCGCGACAATCTGGTCCTCGCGCTCCACCGCGGCGGCGCCATCCTGCGGCGCTCCACATTGGAGGCTGCGATGAGGTCGGCGTTGTCGCGTGCCGGGCTCGACGGTCTCGACCTCGACGTGCCGGTGGAGGTGCTGCCGCTCGCGCAGCAGCAGCTCCTGGAGATCGCTCGAGGGCTCGCCGCCGACTCCCGCACCCTCATCCTCGACGAGCCGACGGCCACACTCTCCGACGTCGAGATCGCGAAGGTCCACGAGGTCGTGCGGTCCCTGCGCGACAGTGGGCACGCCATCGTCTACATCACCCACCGCCTGGCGGAGGTGTTCGCGCTGTCCGACCGCATCACCGTCATGCGCTCGGGCCGGGTGGTGAGCAGCGGCCGCACCAGCGAGTTCGCCATGGACTCGCTCGTCGCCGACATGCTCGGCCCCGAGCACCGGATCCCGGCCCCGGGCGCGGCACCGGTCGGGGGCGGCCCGGCACCGGACGGTCCGCGGCTGATCGTCGAGGGCGCCTCCATCGAACACCGCTTGCATGGGGTGTCCTTCGAGGCCCCCGCCGGCGAAGTCACCGCCGTGTTCGGACAGATCGGTTCTGGGGCGGACGACCTCGTGCGGGCACTGGCGGGCCTGGTGCCCTTGTCGTCCGGCATCGTCCGCCTCGGCGAGCGCACCTTGACGGGGTTCGACCGTGCCGGCTCGCAACGACACCGGGTCGCGTACGTCTCGGCCGACCGCGTCGTCGAAGGGGTGTTCCTCACCGGTGACGTAGTCCGCAACATCAGCTCGGGTGCACTGCGCCGGGTCAGCAGGGGTGGTGTCATTCGTGCCGCTGCGGAGCGCGTGCTCGCCCGGGACACAGCCACCCGGGTCGCGTTCGACCCGGACCGGATCCATACGCAGATCGGTCAGCTCTCGGGCGGCAACCAGCAGAAGATCGCCATCGCCCGGGCGCTGGCCACCGAACCGGTCATGCTCGTGCTGAGCGAACCGACCCGAGGCGTCGACATCGGTGCCAGGGCCGAGATCTACGCGGCCCTGCGTGACCTGGCCGCGACCGGTGTCGTGGTCGTCGTCTACTCGAGCGACATCGTGGAGATCCGTGAGCTGGCCGACCGGGTCCTGACCTTGTTCCGCGGTTGCCAGGTCGGCGACCACCGCGTCGACGACACAGACGACGCTCGCATCCTGGCCGACATCCTCCACGGAGCCGCCGCATGACCGCCGAACTGGGCTCGCCACCCACCGCTGACACCCGTACCGCCCCGACACGAACGCCGTCCACGATCTCGCGCCTTCGGCACGCACTCACCGACGGCGCGGTCATCATCAGGCTGGTCACGGTACTGATCTTCGTGGTCGCCTCGATCGCCGTACCCCAGTTCGCCACCGGCGAGAACTTCCAGACCCTGCTCCAGTCGGTCGCGCTGATCGGGATCGCCGCGGTCGGGCTGAGCCTGATCACCATCGTCGGTCGGCTGTTCTCGCTGTCGGTGAGCGCCACGATCGCGATCTCCGCGATTCTGTTCGCAGCCACCCTGCGGTGGGGTCCATGGACCGCGCTGCTGGTCTCGGCGCTGTTCGGGCTTCTGAGCGGGGCCGTGCAAGGCGTGCTCGTAGGTCGCTGGCGGACCGACCCCATCGTCACGACGATCGCGTTCGCCGCGATCATGCTCGGGCTCGGTCAGCTGTTCACGGAGGGCCGCAACATCCGTGGTGACGGAGACGCCACCGTCTTCGGCAGCACCGTCCTCGGTATTCCCGGACAGGTCTTCGCTTTCCTGCTGGCGACCGTGGTGGCCTGGTGGCTCCACCGCTACACGGTCCGGGGCCGGGTCCTCAGCCTGATCGGTCTCAACGAGAAGGCTGCGCTGGTCTCCGGGCTGCGATCCTGGCCGATCGTCGTGCTCGCGTTCGGCGTCGCCGGACTCTTCGCCGGTGTCGCGGGCGGCCTGCTCGGTGCTCAGAGCGGACAGGGCAATCTCGGGCTGGGGGCGGCCTTCGGGTTCGACGCCATCACCGCGGTCGTCGTCGGCGGGGTGAGCGTCAAGGGTGGTCGCGGCAGTCCCTTCGACGCCGCCGTCGGAGCCCTGCTGGTCGGTTTGCTGGGCAACGTCCTCATCCTGGCGGGCCTCAGCTACGAGACACAGCTCATCGTCAAGGGCGTCCTCGTCCTCGGGGCTGTCGTGCTGGCAGGCGCCACCGCTCTCGACCCGACAACCCGCCGAGGTGGCAGATGATCTCGCTGTACTGGAACTTCCGCGTCCGCCTGGCGTGGGGACTGGTCCTGCTCGCCGTCGTCGCCTTCGCGGTCATGGCACCCGGTTTCCTGTCGGTGTCCAACGTCCATGCCCTCGTCCAGAGTTTCGCGGCTCTCGGCGTCTTGGCCGTGGGGTTGAGCCTGACGATGATCGCTGGGGAGTTCGATCTGTCGATCGCAGGTGTCGTGCCTCTCACCGCGTTGATCACCATCGCGGTGGGCCAGTCGACGTCCCTGGTAGTCGGAGTGGTCCTCGGGCTGCTCGTCGCGCTCGCATTCGGACTGCTCAACGGATGGTTGACCGCGCGCTTCTCCATTCCGGCCCTCGCGGTGACCGTCGGCACGATGGTGCTGACCACCGGTCTCGGTCATGCGGTTGCCGGCGGCGAGGTCGTGACCCTCACCGACTTCGGCATCGGCCTGTCCCTGGACGCTCCGGTGGCCGGAATCCTGTCGATCCACAGCATCGTCGAGCTCGGCCTGGTCGTCGCCGCGGTGTTCGTGATGGCGCGGACCTGGACCGGGCTGACCATCTACTCAGTCGGAAGCGATCCCGCCCGGTCCGCGGCCTCGGGCTTGTCGGTGTCCCGCGCCATGGTCACCGTGTTCGTCGCGTCCGCTCTGTTCGCCGGTGTGGCCGGCGCGTTGCAGGGCATCTCGCTCGCTGCGGCGACCCCGGGCGCCGACCTCGACACCGTCTTGCAGGCCGCGACCGCCGTCATCGTTGGTGGAGTCGCGCTGAGCGGTGGGAAGGGCAAGGTGCTCGGGGCGATCGCCGGGGCGGCGCTCCTGTCGGTGGTCGGGAACGGACTCAGCCTGATCGGCACCCCGACCGCCGTCGTCCAGCTGGCCAACGCCGCCATCCTGCTCGTCGTCGTGGTCACCGACGGCACGCTGACCCGACTGGTGAGACGCGGGGCCGAGAACGCAGCCACCACTCTCGTCCCGGCGCCCGCCGCCACTACTCCGCAGGGAGGATCGTCGTGAAAACGCTCCGCGGCACCGTCGCCGCACTGATCGGGCTCTTGCTCGTCCTCGTGGCCGGGTGCGGCCCGGCAGCCGAGCCGACCGCGGTGGGGACGGCGGCCGGCGACGACGTACGCGGCAAGCGCGTTGCGCTCCTCACCGTCGCGCAGAGTTGCGACTACTGCGCCCTGCACACCCAGCAGTTCCGGGCGGTCGCGGACGCGGCCGGGCTCGACCTGCAGGTGATCGTCAACGACTTCGACGCCGGCGAGCAGGCCCAGCAGATCAACCAGGTCATCGTCACCAAGCCGGACGCGGCCGTGGTCTGGCCCGCCGACGCCGCGGCGATCATGCCGTCGTTGGCCCGGCTGCGCGCCGCCGGCATCCCCGTGATCGTCACCAACGCGTTCCCGCAGAGCGACGACGACTCCTACTGGGCCACCTACACCGGCCCCGACGACGTCGAGAACGGCGCCCAGGCTGCGCGCGCGATGGTCGAGGGACTGAAGGAGCGCGGCAAGCCGCTCAAGGGCGACGTCGTCGTCCTCATCGGAGTCCCCGGCACCCCGGGAACGATCAACCGGTACGAGGGCTTCACCCGCGCCCTGGCCCAGCTCGCCCCCGACATCGAGGTCGTCGGGCGCCAGCCAGGGAACTGGGACCAGACGGAAGCCACCAGCGCCGCCGCCACTCTTTTCACCCAGTTCGGCGGGCCGGACCTGATCGGCATGTACTCCCAGGCCGACAACATGCTCGCCGGAGCCGTCCTCGCCGCACAGCGTGCCGGGATCGACCCGAAATCGCTGATGTTGGTCGGGCACAACTGCTCGATCGAGGCCTACGACGCGCTCGCGTCCGGTGACCAGTACGCCACCGTCCTGCAGAGCCCCATCGACGACGGTGATGCCGCCGCCAAGGCTGTGATCACGCTGCTGCGCGGGCAGCCTCAACCCAAGAACGTCTTCATCGCGAACCCCATCATCACCCGGGACACGGTGTCGCGGTGCGACGCCGCCGTCGGCAAGTGATCGGAGGAACCCCATGATCGACTGGACCATCCCGCTGCCCGACCAGGTGGTCGTCACCGGCACCGCGAGCGGTCTCGGCGAGGAGACCGCTCGGCTGCTCCTCTCCGCGGGCGTGCGCGTCTACGGAGTCGACCTCGCCGGCGCGGCCGACGACCTGTGCAAGAACGAGCTGTTCAGTTCGTTGCCAGGCAGCGTCACCGAGGCCACGACCTGGTCCCGCGTGCTCGACGCGGTGCGCTCCGACGTGACCGCGCCGCGCTCGCTCGGTTTCGTTGGGGCGGCGGCGGTGCTCGACGTCGGCATCCTCGACGACGAGGACCCGGCGGTCTGGCGCAAGGCATGGGAGGTCAACGTCCTCGGAAACGTGATCGCGTTGCAGGCGTTGCTACCACTGCTCGCCACAGCTGAGCACGGCGCGGTCGTGGCCGTGAGCAGCGTCAACGCCTCGTTCGGCGAGCAACAGCTCGCGGCGTACTCGTCGTCGAAGGCCGCGCTCACCGGGGCGATCCGCACCATCGCGCTCGACTACGCGCGGCGAGGGGTGACGGTGAACGTACTGGCACCCGGACCGATGCGGGCAGGGCTGTTCGAACGCCACCTCCAGTCAGCCGTCGACCCCGAGCGCTTCCTCGCCACCCGCGAAGCCCGCCAACCGATCGGTCGCATCCCGGGCGCCGACGAGGTCGCCCGCGCCGCGGCGTTCCTGTTGTCCCCGGCCGCCTCCGCGGTGTTCGGCACCACCCTGACCGCCGACGGTGGACTGACCGCCGGCTTCGACTTCCGCACCGGGCTCGAGGGCTCCTCCGCCTGAGCCGCCCGCGGACGGCTTCGGCTGCGACAGCGTGGCGGTAGTGGACGGTTGGCGGGTCCGGTCAGGAACTGCGCGCGTCGTGCTTCGTGCGGTTGGCCAGGACCTGGTCCATGTGGGTCTGTGCCCAGTTCCTGAGGTCGCGCGTCAGGTGGTGGAGTGAGTGGCCGAGGCCGGTCAGTTCGTAGGTGACGGTGACCGGGACGGTTGGTGTCACGGTGCGGGTGAGCAGGCCGTCGCGTTCGAGCGCTCGTAAGGTCTGGGTCAGCATCTTCTGGCTGACTCCGGCCAGCAGGCGGGAGATCTCGGAGTAGCGCATCGCTCGCGCGGCACCCGATGCGCCGGGCTGGTCGGATTTGTCTGCTGTGTCGCCGCCAAGTGCGCACAGGATCAGCACGACCCACTTGTCCGAGATCCGGTCGAGGAGCTGGCGGCTGGGGCATTCCGCGAGGAACGCGTTGTACTCGATCTTGGCCTGCGCTCGCTGGGCGGCCTTCGTCGGCTTCACTGACCTCGCCTCTCCCCGTGGGTGAGTAACGCACTTCAGAGTGCCTACTTCCTAACGGGAAGTAGCTCTCCAATACTCGTACAGGGAGGCCGACGGCGCCACCCACGGCGACAAGCGAAAGGCACAACGATGAACGCGCACACCACAGCACTTCCCGGCGGCACCTGGACGCTGGGCGACTCAACTGTCACCCGGTTCGGCTACGGCGCGATGCAACTCGCCGGCCCGTGGGTCATGGGGTCTCCCGCCGACCACGATGGCGCCGTGGCCGTACTGCGGGAGGCGGTCGCGGCCGGTATCACCCACATCGACACCAGCGACGCGTACGGACCGCGCGTCACCAACGAGCTGATCCGTGAGGCGCTGCATCCCTACCCGGCGTCGCTGTTCATCGCCACCAAGGTGGGGGCGAACCGAGATGCGCAAGGCGGCTGGCCCACGGCGCGGCGGCCTGAAGATCTGCGCAAGCAGGTGCACGAGAACCTCCAGTCCCTCGGAGTCGAGACCCTCGATCTGGTCAACCTGCGCATGGGCGATGCCGAAGGCCCTCAGCCCGGCTCGCTCGCCGAGGCGTTCGAGACGCTCGTCGAACTCCAGCGAGAGGGCCTGATCCGTCACCTCGGGGTCAGCAACGTGACCAGCGAGCAGGTCGCCGAGGCGCGCGGTATCGCCTCCATCGTGTGCGTGCAGAACATGTACAACCTGGCCCACCGCCACGACGACGACCTCATTGACAGACTCGCCGCCGATGGCATTGCCTACGTGCCGTTCTTCCCGTTGGGGGGCTTCACACCGCTACAGTCCGATGCGCTCTCCGGCGTTGCGGGCCGGCTTGGGGCGACGCCGATGTCGGTCGCGTTGGCCTGGCTGTTGCAGCGTTCACCGAACATCCTGCTCATCCCTGGCACGTCATCGGCAGCCCATCTGCGCGAGAACATCGTCGGAGCCGGGCTCTCGCTCTCCCGTGAGGACGTGGCCAGCCTGGAGAGCATCGGCCAGCTCTGGGCGGGGACTCGGTGATCAAGGACGTCAGCAAGTCGGTTTCCTTTCCCGCCAGGTGGTTCAGCACCCGAGTATGTGCGTCACAGGTTTCTGTGGGTCGTGCGCGGCCCAGCCCGGGTTTCCGGTTCGGGCGAACGCGACCCAGGCCGCGTGCACCCGGGCCGCGAGGCCAGGCGGGGCGGGGTCCGGGCCGAGCAGACCCGTAGGTCCGTGGAGCCAAGGCTGGTCGGCGACATCGAAGACGAACGGCAGTTCGACGGTGTGGGCTGCGCCGAGGCGCCCGCCCAGTGCTGTTGAGCGGTATTCGAACGAGTAGACGTGTGTGCGTGTGCCCGAGAGGCGCGCGTGGGCCCGCGCCATGCGTGCGGTACCGGCCCCGAAGAGGGCCTCGGCGAGAATCGCGGAGCGCAGCTCACCGGGTGTCGCGTGTGGCCGGAGCTTGCGGAGCGCGGTGACCGTGGTGTCCGGGTCGCTGGAGACGCGGGCGGCTAGGGCGAGTGCGTCGGCTTCGGTCGAGGTGTCCAGCGAGCCCTGCGGAACCAGGTAGAGATTGCCCTCTTCGCTGGTGGTGCCGATCAGGAGATCGACTTGGGCGGCTGGGCCGTCTGCGAGGCGGTCGACGGGCTGATCCGGAAGCACCAGGCTGAACGGACTGAGCCCCACCAGCGGGTCCGTAGCGGTGTCGGTGCGCAGATCGAGGCCCGCCAGGGCGGGCAGGATGTCGAGGAACCGCTCGTCCGGGATCGCGGCGAAGCCGTCGATGGTCGGTTCGACGCCCAGCTCGGCGGCTGCCGCGGTGGTGACCACCCGTGCTTGTTGCGGGGTGAAAGCGCCGCTGCCGTTGCCGCTCTGGATGATCGCCCGCCGGAAGAGGCCGTGGGCTTGCGGAGTCGCGAGCAGCGCGCAGGTGAGCGTGGCACCCGCTGACTGGCCGAAGACCGTGACGGTGCCCGGGTCGCCGCCGAACGCCGCGATCGTGTCCCGGACCCAGCCGAGCGCGGCGAGCACGTCGAGCAGGCCGCGGTTGGCCGGAGCGCCGTCCAGGTCGAGGAAACCGGAGACGCCGAGGCGGTAGTTCACGGTCACGAGGACGATGCCGTCGCGGGCGAAGGCGCTGCCGTCGTAGAGCGCGGCGCGGGTCGAACCGGTGACGAACCCGCCGCCGTGCAAGAAAACCATGACCGGGCGCTTCCCGTCGTCGGCGGCGGGGGTGCGGACGTCGACGGTCAGGTACTCCTCACCGCGCACCCAGCCGGGTCCGAAGTACGGGCTCATCTCGAGTCGGCCGAAGTCTCTGGTCGGCTGGGGGGCTGTTGGTGAGGGCTGCGTGCCGTCGCGAACCCCGGACCACCCCGGATGTGGCGCGGGTCGGGTGAACCGGCCGATGCCGATCGGTGCCGCGGCATAGGGAATGGCACGGTAGGACTCGCCGAACTCGTCGCGAAGACCTCGCACGGCGCCTGCTGGCGTGCTGGCGATCGGGTACTGGAGCACAGGAAAGAACCTCTCTGGCGTAGTCAGGAAATACGGGAGAAACCCGCCCACTTCGTGATGGCGAACTTCGATCCGCTGCGCTCGACCTCCACGGCGCCGTGACCGCCGAAATGCGCGGGGAGGACGAGGGCGTTGTTCTCGGCGGCCTGGCCGAGCAACCGGTGCCGGGTCGCCCGTGCCTCGGCGGGGTCTTCGCAGAAGCAGGAATTGACGTCCGGTTCCACGACCTGCAGGGCGGAGTGCATCAGGTCGCCGACGAACAGGGCACGGTCGCCGCCGGATTCCAGGGTGAGCACCGACGAGCCCGGGGTGTGTCCAGGAGCCAGGTCGAGCCGCAGGTTCTCATCGATCCGGTACGACTCGTCCCACAGGTGGGTCAGCCCCGCCTGGTGGACCGGCGTGACGCTGTCCTCGAAGACGTTCTGGTTGCCGCGGCCCAGCGCCGGCTTGTGCTCGTTGGCGGGGTCCCAGAACTCGAAGTCCCGCCGCGGCATCAGGTAGGTGGCGTTCGGGAAGGTCGGCACCCACGTGCGGCCGTCGATAACCGTGTTCCAGCCGACGTGGTCGATGTGCAGGTGGGTGTTGACCACGATGTCGACGTCCTCGGGTCGCACGCCGACGGCGGCGAGGTTGTCGAGAAAGGTCGTGTCCAGGCGGTTCCACACCGGGGCGTAGGGCCGGTCCTTGTGGTTGCCCACGCCGGTGTCCACCAGAATCGTGCGTCCCTCGCTGCGCAACAACCAGGATTGGATCGCCGACTGGCACTGCCCGGTCTCTGAGCTCCAGAAGTCCGGTGCCAGCCACGTGCGATGCTCGTCCCACGAACCAACGGGGCTGTCCGGGAAGAACTGGTCCGGGGTCATCTCGACTGAGCCGTAGTACTCCTTGACGCGGGTGATGGTGACCTCGCCCAGGGATAGCTGCTCCGGGGCTGAGTCGTTCCGGTTGTGGTCCATGTGGTCCGTCCTCGACGGTCGGTGCGGGTGGCAGAACAAGACCGAGCCTGTCGTCGCGAACGGGTGCGGACCACTCCCCGGTTGTCCTACCCCTCACAGGGTGTGGCTGGGTCCGGGACCCGCCCTGACAATGGGGGAATGGACGGCCCAGGACCGCTCGGCGACTTTCTCCAGGCCCGGCGTGCCCGGTTGCGACCGGAAGACGTCGGCCTCCGCGACCTGGGGCCTCGCCGGCGGGTGGCCGGGCTGCGGCGTGAGGAGATCGCCCAGCTGGCGGGCGTCAGCGTCTCGTACTACTCGCGGCTGGAACAGGGGCTGTCCCGCGGTGCCTCGGCCGAGGTCCTGGACGCGATCGCCCGCGCGCTACTGCTCGACGACCACGAACGCGAGCACCTCGACCGGCTCGCCAGCGCCGCACGCCACACACCGAGGGTGCGTCGCCCGCGACCTGAGAAAGTCACCGATGAGACGCGTGACCTCCTGCGCGCCGTCGACGGCGTCCCTGCGATGGTGTTGGGCCGACGCACGGACGTACTGGCCTGGAACGCCGTGGGACATGCCCTGCTGGCCGGTCACCTCGATGCCCTCAGTCCGGATGATCCCGCGCGGCGGCCGAACACGAGCCGGATGCTGTTCCTGGACCCGCACTCCCGGGAGTTGTACGCGGACTGGAAGCGCAAGGCTCGCGCGGTGGTCGGCAACCTGCGCGTGGCGGTCGGCAAGTATCCGGAGGACCCGCAGCTCGCTGAGCTGATCGGGGAGCTGACGATGAAGAGCCCCGAGTTCGTCGCGCTCTGGGGCGACCACAGGGTCACTCCGTGCGACGCCGCCTCCTACGAGCTGCATCATCCCGTCGTCGGCACCGTCACGGTGACACAGCAGACCCTGTCGATCGCGCGTGCACCGGCCCAGACACTGATCGTGTGCACCACTCCCGCCGGGTCCCCGTCCGAGGAGGCCCTGGCACTGCTCCGGCAAGCAAG
Organism: Prauserella cavernicola; assembly: GCF_016595675.1. GTDB lineage: Bacteria > Actinomycetota > Actinomycetes > Mycobacteriales > Pseudonocardiaceae > Prauserella_A > Prauserella_A cavernicola. Next base: position 117,085 of record NZ_JAENJH010000006.1, read on the forward strand.
CGTCCCGGGGTATCCCATCCGTCCAGCGCCGACAGCAGCCCGAACCCGTCCCGATAGCGAATACGTGAAATAAGCCGAGAGGGAACCTTCGAGTTCCTGGCTTTTCCGTGTTCTTTTCCGCGGGTTGTCTGAGATAATATCGCCAATATGGCGAATGCTAGCCGAGGTGGAGTTTTTCCTGACGGCGTCGGTCGTCGTTAGGTAGCGATGTCGCCATGATCTGGGAAGTTCTCGTCCTCGGTTTCGTGCTCAGTCTCGACAATTTTCGGGTCTCGATAGCACTCGGCACGGTTCCATTCGGAATTAGGCGCGCCGTGCAGGTGGCACTGACCTTCGGGTTGTGGGACGCGATCATGCCTTTGATCGGATTGTTGATCGGGCGCCAGATCGGGGAGTCGGTCGGGGACGTCGCGGAATTGGTAGGTGCGGTCGCGCTCGGCGGATACGGACTTTATCTCGTCATTTCGGCGCTTCGGAAACCCGAGCCGGACGAACTCGACCACCCGTGGGCGCTGTTCGGCATCCCGCTGACGCTGAGCCTGGACAACCTGCTCGCCGGGGCGAGCCTGGGAATCCTCGGGCTCTCGCCGTGGTTCTCGGCCGCCGTATTCGGTGTCATGACCGCGGTGTTGTCCTTGGGAGGCTTGCTGATCGGGCGTGCCGCGGCGCGTCTCATCCGGATCCGCTCGGACTTGCTGAGCGGGGTCACCCTGATCATCGCCGCCGCGGCGCTGCCCTTAATGTTCGGCGACTAGCCCGGCCGAGCGGCCCGGACGGAGGCCTTACCGAACCCGGTGTGGACGCGGACTCATCGGACGATCGCCGCCCGTCGAGCCGGAGTTGGCGGCCTCGACCGCTCGGACGACCAGCTCGTGGTCGGGGGACAGGTGGCAGGCCGGGTCGGTGCGGGCGGCATCGCCGGTGAGCTGGAACGCCTGGCAGCGGCACCCGCCGAAGTCCACTTCCCGCCGGCGGCAGCTCCTGCAGGGTTCCGGCATCCAGTCCGTGCCCCGGAACGCGGTCATCACCGGGGAATCGGCCCAAATCCGTTCCAGCGAATCCACGCGCACGCTGGCCCGTGGCAGCGGCAGGGGCTGGGCGGCAGGGCAGGGCAACACATCGCCGTTCGGCGTTACGGTCAGCTGCCGGGAGGCCCAACCACCCATACAGGGTTTCGGATAGCGGCCGTAGTAGTCGGAGACGACGTAAATGATGTCCATGCGGTTCCGCAACCGCTCGCGGGCGGCCCGCACGACGACCTCGGCCGTCTCGAGCTGGGCCCTGCTCGGCAGCAGCGCGGCACGGTTTCGCCACGCCCAGCCGTAGTACTGGGTGTTGGCCAGCTCCACCCTGTCGGCGCCGACCGACTCGGCGAGTTCGAGCACCCCGGCGACGCGGTCGATGTTGTGCCGGTGCAGCACCACGTTCACGGTGAGCGGCCAGCCCAGCTCTTTGACCACGCCCATCGCCTCGACCTTGCGCTGGAAGGACGGGGTCCCGGCGATCCGGTCGGACCCGGCCGGTTCGTCGGACTGGATGCTGATCTGCACATGGTCCAGACCGGCTGTCCGCAGCTGCTCGGCCCTCGATCGCGAGAGCCCGAGTGCGCTGGTCACGAGGTTGGTGTAGAGGCCGAGGTCGTTGGCGTCCGCCACGATCTCCACCAGGTCGCGCCTCAGCAGTGGCTCGCCGCCGGACAGGTGGCACTGGAGCACCCCCAGGTCGCTCGCCTCGGCCAGCACCCGCCGCCACTGCTCGGTGTTCAGCTCGTCCTGGTAGTCGGCCAGGTTCAGCGGGTTTGAGCAGTACGCGCACCCCAGCGGGCAGCGGTAGGTGAGTTCGGCGAGCAACCCGAGCGGGCTATCCATCGGTGACCTCCACCCAGCGCCGGTCGACGAGCCGGGTCAGGTACCGCCGCACCTCGTCGGCGGGGACTGTCCGGTATCGCGCGCCGAGTTCGGCCACGATCTGGTCCACGGTGTGCCGCCCGTCGCACAGCTCGAGGATGTCCGCGCCGCTGCCGTTGGGAACCATCACGGTCTCAGGGCGCATCAGGATCCGGCGCCGTCTGGTCCGGCAGAAGGTCAGCCGAACATGGCGCGCCAGCAGCGGCCGGTCCGAGCCGCGCACGCCGACGCTGAGCGGGGTCCTGGTGTTGGGCTGGGCCGGGTCCATGGCGCTCACTCCGGGTAGGCCTGGTCGATCGCGTCCAGCAAGCCCCACAGGACGTCGCACTTGAACGACAGTGCGTCGGCGGCGCGTGCTTGGGATTCGGCTGACAGGCAGTGCTCGATGACCACGTCGAGAGCGTGCTCGCAGTCGCGGGGAGCCTGCTCGAGGCGGGCGCGGAAATAGGCGAGGCCCGCCGGGTCGATCCAGGAGTACCACCGCTCGAACGCGGTCAGGCGCTGCGCCATCAGGTCGGGAGCGAACAGCTCGGTGAGGGAGGAGGCCACCGCCTCCACCCAGGGGCGGGTCCGGCTGAAGTTCACATAGGCGTCGACGGCGAATCGCACCCCGGGCACGAGGTGCCGGTGGTCCCTGATCTCCTCGCGGGTCAGTCCGGCGGCCTCGCCGAGGCGCAGCCATGCTTCGATGCCGCCTTCGCCGGCAACGGTGCCGTCGTGGTCGGTGATCCGCCGGATCCAGCGGCGGCGGACCTCGAGGTCCGGGCAGTTGGCGAGGATCGCCGCGTCCTTACGGGGAATGTTCTCCTGGTAGTAGAAGCGGTTGGCCACCCAGCCCCGGACCTGCCGGGGGCTGAGTCCGCCCTCGTTCATCCGGACATGGAACGGGTGCTGGTCGTGGTACCGGCGCGAGTAGGCACGCAACGTCTCGACGAATCCGTCGGAGTCGGTTCGTGTGGTCGCGGTTGTTGAAGTCATGGCGCTACACCTCGCGGCCCGTTTTCGCCCCAGCCTCGGGAGGGTGCCGGACCCCGGGGTCCGGCACCCTCCCGCATCCCCGCTAGTCCTCCAGCTGAGCGACGTACATGGTCACTTCGGGTGCGACTCCGATCTCGTCGAACTCGGGCGTCTCCCACACAGCGAGCTCGGACTCCATGGGTTCACCTCCTCTCTGCCCGACTCCGGCAGGTGCGTCTCACGGCACTACGTTTCCGGGAGGGCGAACGTGATCAGCGCGCTTCCGTGGCCGGCGCCGAGCATGCCGGGGAGGAATCCCTCGGCCCAGCCGCCCCATCCGACGGGCACCGCGACGTACTGCCTGCCGTCGACCAGGTAGGTCGTCGGGCTGCTGTGGTGACCGCTCCCGCACTGGAACTGCCACAGCAGTTCCCCGGTTCGGGCGTCAAGCGCGTTGAACTCACCGGAGGGTTCGCCTGCGAAGACCAGGTCGCCGCCCGTCGCCAGAACCGACGCGCACATTGGAAGCTCGTTGCGCCAGCGCCACTGCTCGTCGCCCTTCGCGTCGAACGCGCTGATGCTTCCCGCCATGTCGTCGAGGTCGACCTGAACGCCAGCGCCCCAATACGGGATGCTTTCCCTGAACTCCCGGCGCCGTCGGGTGGCCGTGGCCCCGACATCCTGGACCGGGACGTAGAAGAGCCCGGTCTTCGGGCTGTAGGCCGCGTGTGTCCATTCTTTGGCGCCTGCCGGTCCCGGCCAGAAGTGGACCGGGTCACCCTCCTTGTCGGGGTACCGCCTGGGTGTCACCGTGCCGTCGCGCGTGATCGCTCCCCAGTCGATCCGATCCACGAAGGGGGTGATCTGGACCAGTGCGCCGTCCGTGCGATCCACGACGAAGAAGTAGCCGTTCTTGTCGAAGTGCCCGAGCAGCTTGCGCCCGTCGGACTCGAACAGGATGCACTCGCCGATGCTGTCGTAGTCCCACACGTCGTGCGGGGTGCACTGGTAGTGCCAGCGGATCTGGCCGGTGTCCACGTCCACGGCGATGATGCTGTCGGTGTAGAGGTTGTCGCCCTCGCGGACGCCTCCGTCGAAGTCCGGTGCCGGGTTGCCGGTGCCCACGTACAGCAGGTTCGTCTCCGGGTCGAACGTGCCGGTGACCCAGCAGTTCGCTCCGCCCCGCGCCCAGGCCTCGCCGTCGGCGGGCCAGGTCTCGGAGCCGGGCTCTCCTGGCTTCGGCACCGTGTAGCAGCGCCACTGGTGCTCGCCGGTCTCGAGGTCGAACGCGTCCAGGTGACCGCGTACCCCGAACTCTCCACCGGAGCTTCCGACGATGATCTTGTCCTTCACGACGAGGGGCGCGACGGTGGCGCTCTCGCCCGCCCGCACGTCCCCGTAGGTCTTGTCCCAGACCCGCTCGCCGGTGGTGGCGTCGAGCGCGAGCACGTGGGCGTTCGCCGTGACGACGTAGACCTTTCCCGCGGCCACGGCGACCCCACGGTTCACGTTCCCGCAGCACAGCGACACGTCGAAGGGAACCGCGTGCTTGTACCGCCAGATCTCGGTCCCGGTCTTCGCATCGAGTGCCCATACCCAGCCGTCCCAGCCGGAGAGGAACATGACTCCGTCGACGACGATCGGGGCGGCTTCGAACGAGTAGGTCGATGCACCCGCGATGAGTCCGGTCATACCTGCCTGGAAGACCCAGGCGGGCCCGATCCGCTTGACGTTGTCCGTGTTGATCTGGTCCAGCGGGCTGTACCGCTGCCCGTTGTACGCACCGTAGTAGGTGAGCCAGTTCTGGGGCTCCGCTTGAGCGTTCAGAATGCGCTCGTGGTTGACGCCGTGAACCACCGCCGGCGCGACGTCGCCCCCGGCGACCTTGCCGCTCAACGTCCCCTGATCGATGGCCTCGCCCGCGTCCACATACTCGACGGTCATCGTGCCTCTTCCTTTCTACGGCCGCGGCTGGTCGGGACGGTCGAGGCGCGCCTCCGGTGGAACGTCTCCCAGTACGACGATGGCGCCGGTCAGTCCGCGGCCTTCGTCGTTGCCCGTGGGCGAGCTGTACCAGTAGTAGCCCGGGCCGTCGAGGTTGAGGGTCGCCCTTCCTCTCGAATGATTCACCAGCCAGATGAATTTCCTGTCGCCATTGCTCGGCAGGAGTGCGCAATGCGTGTTCATGTCGTCATTGATGAGCTCCAGCTCGATATCGCCTCCGTGGGGCATGACCAGGATCGAAGGATCCCAGCTGATTTTGTCGGGCCGTATCCGGATCGTCGCCTTCAGCCCGCCATCGGCTTTCTCTGTCGCCTGCCCGATGTCTCCGGTCCCCAGGACCTGGCCCAGTGCCGCTTTGTTCTGCGCGTCCAACCCGAGCTTGTTCAGCAGGTCGATCCGCTCCTGCACGGTCGTCATCGGGAGTCACTTCCTCGTTCCGGATCCTTTGTTTGTTCGGTGCGCAAGCATGCGGTACTACCGCAGCGGCGGATTTGACGACGCGAACCTTGGTCGTCAAGTAAGACGACGTCACATCGAAATAGATTTTCGGCTTATCACCGAATCGCGAGAATCGCTATTCAGCTAGGAACTTTACGCCGGTTGAATCGCACCCGACAAGGCTGAGCACCGAGGCGGGTGGGCCATGCCGTTCGTCTGCCGCCGGCTACCGTTCGTACCCGATGCGCCCCCGCACGAGGGGACCGGAACCCGTCGAATGGTCGTGGCGCTCAGGTGAGGTCGTACCGATCGAGGTTCATGACCTTGTCCCAGGCGGCCACGAAGTCGTGCACGAATTTCTCCGCCGCGTCGTCGCTCGCATAGACCTCCGCGAGCGCCCGCAACTCGGAGTTCCAGCCGAAGACGAGGTCGGCCCGGCTGCCGGTCCACCTGACCTCACCGGTCGCCCGGTCCCGGCCTTCGAACGTCTCGGCGTCCCCGGACGTCGGTGTCCACTCCGTGTCCATGTCGAGCAGGTTCACGAAGAAGGCGTTGGTCAGGGTCCCAGGTGTCGAGGTGAACACGCCCAGTGGGGACCGCCCGGCGTTCGCGTCCAGCGCGCGCAGGCCGCCCACCAGCACGGTCATCTCGGGCGCGCTCAGCGTCAGCAGGTTCGCCCTGTCGACCAGCACGTGCTCCAACGGCAACCGGTGGTCCTCGCCTCGGTAGTTGCGGAACCCATCCGCGGTCGGCTCGAGCGGCGCGAAGGACTCCACATCGGTCCACTCCTGCGACGCGTCCATGCGTCCCGGGGTGAAGGGGACGTCGATGGTGTGGCCGGAGGCTGTGGCGGCTCGCTCGACGGCGGCACATCCGGCGAGCACGATGACGTCGGCCAGCGAGATCCGCGTGCCTCCGCTCTGGGTGTTGTTGAAGGAGTCCCGGATCCCCCGCAGGGTGTCCAGCACCTGTGCCAGCGTGCTCGGGTCGTTGACCTGCCAGCCGCACTGCGGCTCGAGGCGGATGCGCGCTCCGTTGGCCCCTCCACGCTTGTCGCTGATGCGGAACGTCGACGCCGACGACCACGCTGTGGACACCAGCTGGGGGATCGGTAGTCCCGAGTCGAGGATCTCGGCCTTGAGGGCTGCGACGTCGTCCGCTCCGGCCAGCTCGTGATCCACGGCGGGGATGGGGTCCTGCCAGAGCAGCCGTTCCCGCGGGACCAGGGGGCCGAGGTAACGCTGGATCGGTCCCATGTCGAGGTGGGTCAGCTTGAACCAGACCCTGGCGAACGCGTCCGCCAACTGCTCCGGGTTCTCCCGGAAGCGCCTCGAGATCGCCTCGTAGATCGGGTCGGACCGCAGCGCGAGGTCCGTCGTGAGGATCGTCGGGCAGTGCGTCTTCGACGGGTCGTGGGCGTCCGGCACGCTGCCCGCCCCGCCGCCGTCTCTCGGAATCCACTGCCACAGGCCGGCGGGGCTCAGCTCCAGGTCCCACTCGTAGCCGAACAGGGTCTCGAAGAAGCTGTTGTCCCACCTCGTCGGTGTGGGTGTCCACGTACCCTCGAGCCCGCTGGAGATCGCGTCGGTGCCCTTCCCGGTCGCGTAGTCGCTCTTCCAGCCAAGGCCCTGCTCCTCTATCGGCGCACCCTCGGGCTCGGGGCCGAGGTGGTGTTCGGGGTCGGCCGCCCCGTGAGTCTTGCCGAACGTGTGCCCTCCCGCGATCAGCGCGACGGTCTCGTCGTCGTTCATTCCCATGCGCCGGAAGGTCTCGCGAATGTCCCTGGCCGAGGTGAGCGGGTCCGGGACGGTGTTCGGGCCCTCCGGGTTGACATAGATGAGGCCCAGCTGGTCGGCGGCCAGTGGGTTCTCCAGCTCTCGGATCCCGCCGTGGCGCTCGTCGCCCAGCCAGGTGTGCTCGGGCCCCCAGTAGACGTCGTCGGGCTCCCAGACATCCGCCCTGCCGCCTGCGAAACCGAAGGTCGTGAAGCCCATCGTCTCCAGGGCGCGGTTACCCGCGAAGACCATCAGGTCGGCCCACGAGATCTTGCGACCGTGTTTCCGCTTCACCGGCCAGAGCAGCCGGCGCGCCTTGTCGAGGTTGCGATTGTCGGGCCAGCTGTTCAGCGGCGCGAAACGCTGCATTCCGGCGGCAGGACCGCCCCGGCCGTCCCCGATGCGATACGTCCCGGCGCTGTGCCACACCATCCTGATCACGAGCGGTCCGTAGTGGCCGAAGTCGGCAGGCCACCACTCCTGCGAGGTTCTCAGCACCTCGTCGATGTCCCTGGCCAGGCCGTTGAGGTCGAGCGTCCGGAATTCTGCGGCGTAGTCGAAGTCGTCGCCCATGGGGCTTGCCACGTCGGGGTTTGTCCTGAGGACCGATAGATCGAGCCGGTCCGGCCACCAGTCGCGGACGCTGTCAGACATGGGACGCCTTCCGGGAACGAGAGATTGCGGCCGGTAATCAGATGTCCAGCGCGCGACGCACGGCCGGCGCGTTCCGCCGGGAGACCGGCACCATCGTGTTCGTCCGGTCGTCCATCACCAGGGACAGCTCGCCCTTGACCCCACGCTCGATCTCACGAATGCGGTTGACGTTGACCACATAACGACGATGCACTCTGAGGAAACCGGCGTCGCCCAGCTCTTCGTCGAACTTGTCCAGGCCCGCATATGCGGCTCGCAATCGACCCTGGTCGGTGGACAGCCAGACGTCGTTGCCCTCCGACTCGGCGAGGGAAACCTCGGCCAGTCGCAGCAGCACCAACCGGTTGTCGCGCATCGCGACCACTCGCCGCGGCTGGGTCGTAGCGTGCGCGGAACCGTCCCACTGGGGCAACGGTGCTCCGTCGGAGACGCCGAAGGAGACCAGGTTCCCGATCAGGCGTCCGAACGAGACGACGGGCCTGATGCTGATCGAGGTCGGCTCGTCGGCGAGGTGGGTGAAGATCTGCGTCGAACCGACCCAGTCGGGATTGTGGGCCGCCTGACGGCTGGCGTACCGGACGGCTCCGATCAGCTCCGGCAGTCCGGGCTTCCACCGCAGCGTGGGATCGACCGCGGGGGTGGAGGCCGGAACGCCCATGAGTACGCTCGGCGTCTCGTCGGCGATCACCACCTTGCCCGCGGTGTCCAGCGCGGCGAGCTCCGCACTCGAGCGGGCCCTGGCCTGGGTGAACGCCGCGACCAACTCAGCGCCGCTGCCCCGGGCGCGCATCTTGAGCGTGCCCTGGGTCTTGGTGACCGCGTTCGCCAGCCAGCTTCCCGCGGAGGCGGGGAGCCGGCTGCGCCAGCAGGAGATGTTCAGGACCGCGATCGGTTCCTTGGTCACCACGTCACGCACCGCCGCGCCCTCGCCGGCCCAGTTGTGAAACGCCTGGCACCAATGCTCCGCGCCCCTGATGAGTGCGGGACCGTGCGTTTCGAGCGCCGTGCCCATGCCGTTGGTGCCTACCGAGCACTCGGACCAGCAGAACCAAGGCGCCATACTGAAATCGGCCGCCTTGGCGAGCGTGGCTTGGTCGCCCCACTCGGCCAGGATCCGGCCGGTGGCATCGGTGATGGTGACGACGCCGCTGAGGTTGCACACTTCCTGTGCCACGGAGGCGGCACGAAAACCGAGCTCGGCGAACACGGCGTCATGCTCGGGCGTGTGATCGAGCGCAGCGACCGCCACGGGAACCTCGGTCAGGTGCGGGTCGACCCGGTACTGGTCTCGGCAGCGGTACCAGGAGATCGCCACCAGCGGCCTGACATTCGGGACCTGGTCGTCACCACGAACGAACCGTTCCCACGCCGCGAGCACGGTGCCTTTGCCCGGATCCTCCGACCTGGACTCGAATCGATGTACGTCTCTCATGGTGAAGAACCGCCCTTGGTTCATCCCCAACGTCCGACGCATGCACGCGGACTGGGCACTGCGTCGTGCGTCTTCGTGCTCGGTCACTCGTTCCAGGCCGCGCCACCCACCCTAAACCGAAGTCGCCGGCATGGTTGCGGAAATTTCGACGCGAGGCTCCTATCGCGGGCCGCCTGGCTCACGTGCCTTGTGGCGCGTACGACGAGTACGACACCCAGCACGGTCGGCGACACGCCGCTAGCGTTCAGCACGGTGGATGGTGAACACCGCGGCACCTCACCGTCTGCCGCGGGTGGCCGCGGCGCGTGTCCCGGCGAGCGCCGGAGCGTGTTCGAGCCGCAGCCGCTGGACGGGTGTCAGGAGCTCACGCTGTCACGGGCGGCCATGCGTGTCGACGTGGGTTGGCCAACCTCGCACCGGATCGCCCCGGCATCCCGCACCACCGGCTCGGGCACGGCCCAGCTCCTGGCCTCGGTCGCAGGCTTGGCTGCCGACGATGAGCCGCTGGCGTGGTTCCGGGCGCGCTGCGCCAAGTCATCGAGGGAAGGCAACAGAGTCGGCAGGTCCCGGCCACCTTGGTTCGACCCCTGTGTCTGGATGAGGTGGTGCGGCACGATATCGGGATGCGGCGGGCGAAGATCGAGGAGACGGCGGCCGAGCACGGGCTGGGCCGGGTCGTCCGGGTGCACCGGGAGCACGCGCCTGCGTTTCTCGCCGCCGGTCTGGCAGGGGTGGGCACGCTGGTCGCGGCGATCGTCGCCGGGATCATGGCCGCCTCCGCCGCGCGGCTCTGGCCGCTGCCACTGTTCATCGCCGCCGTGGTGATCGGTCTGGTGGTGCTGTACTTCCACGTCGGGCCGGTGCCCGGCACGGGCCGGCGCTGGTACGCGGTGGCCGAGCACGGCCTGCTGATCGTCTCGCGCCGCGAGGAGCCGATCGCGATCACCTACGACCAGCGCGAGCGGATCCGCGCGCTCGAAGTGTCCGGTACGTGCTCGATCAGCGATCTGCGCGACGTGCGGCGGCGGTTGGGACCCGGCCGCCGCTGGTCGCGTCGCCGGCTGGTGGGGCTGGCCTCCTACGGCCTGGTGGCTGCGCTCGTGGTCGTGTCCGGGTGGCCGGTGGGCACCTACGTGGTGCTGGGCCCGCCGCTGGAGAAGCTCGACTTCGCGGACACCTGTGCCGACGGTGGCGGCGGGCATCGCCGGGCGGCTGCCCACTCCGGCGACACGCACCCGATCGCCGCGTTCCTGGACTACGGCGGCGGGTTTGTCTCCCGGGCGGACGCGTCCTTCCCGCCGGGAACCGCGCTGGACACCGAATCCGCGGACCTGAGCGTGGTGCAACTGGTGGCCTGTGCCACCGCCATCGGCGTTGTCTCGTCGACGCCGCTGGGCGAATGCTCGTACGGCACCGTGACCGACCGGCTCTACCAGGGCAGCTACCGGCTCGACGTCTTCGAGGCCCGCACCGGGCGCAAGGTCGTGTCCTCGCAGCTCGCCGGGAGCACCACCGAGGGCTGCCCGAGCCTGCGCACGGTCCCACGGGGCACTAGTCCGCCCGAAAGCCGGGACATCGTCACCGAAGTGGACACCGAGGACTTCCGGCGGGCACTCGCTCCGCTGCATTTCACTGGGCGGTGAGGTACACAGTGGACACTACGAAGTTCTGGTGTGGACCGGTCGGGGTCAGCTTCTGTCTCGCATTCACTCGCGGGAAACCGACCGTGGCAAGCCACATCAGCTCAGCGAAGTGACGCCCTCATGAGGGCCAGTGCCTGGCGATGGCGGGTGTTGCTCCGATGTGCTGCTCCACTGTCCCGCCCGTGCCCGCGTGGTCGCCGTTGAAGTCCAACTCCTTGTGGATGGCGTTGAGAATGTCCGCGTTTGTCGTCTCGGAGTTGTCGTACTCGCGGGCGGCGTCCATGAGCCGGTCACCCGCTTCGCGGTACCGGGCGCACGTGGTTTGCAGGAACCCGACGAAAGTGTCACGCGTATCCTTCAGTTTCACATCGCCCGATTGCTCAGTGTTGTTGATCCCCTTCAGGTGCGGATCCGCGTCGTCTGTAGCGATCGCTGCCTTGATCACGTGCTCGTATTCCTCGGACGCGGCGAAGCAACTCGCCGCAAGCCTCTCGATCGTGCCTCGAACAACTTCGTATGCCCCGGTCTCGGCCTCGCCCACGCCCTCTCCGCTGGTGAAGTCGTACAGCTCTAGTTCTGTGCTCGCTTTGCCCGTGATCGCGTCCTGGAGTGCCGTGACCAGGTTGGAATAGGCGAGTTCGTTCTCTTCGGCCTTGGTCTTCCCGTTTCCGAGCCCTTCCAGGACCGCGGTCACGACACTGCCGATGTCGTGTGCGCTCTTCTGGGCGGGGTCGAGCGGATCCACGACGCTACCGATGATGGCCGCCACTGACAGGAACGCGCCCAACGGTGCGTTGGCGAAGCCGACGGCGACGGAGACCACGCTGACGAAGGTCCAGCGCCCGGTTTCGGCGCCGGAGGCGACGGTACCGCCCAGACTTTCCGTCGCTTGCCGGATCGTGGACAGCACGTGCCCGCGAGTCGCCGAGTTGATGGCCGCGCGCGCCGAGTAGAGACGGGCAAGGCTCGCGGCGATATCCCGTTGGTTTTCCATGGTCGGATCCACTGATTTGCCGAAGTTCTCACCGAACGTATCCGCGGAAACCCCTTTCCACTCACCTCCGGCGTTGTTGATCTCTTCCATCAGGTCGGGGACCCTGCCGTGGTCGCCCAGCGTTCCGGGTGCGTACCCGAGAGTTGAGGCGATCCCCTTCAGTTGTTCTGATGCCGTGTCCAGGGCGTTGAGATCTTGGTTCTCGTACACCGGGATCGCGGACGTCACGCTGGCCAGGATCTCCGACACCCATTCGGGAATCTGCGGTTTGACGTCTTCCCACGGATGCCCATTGTGCCCCCAGGATGGGTCGGGCACCTTGGGGTCAGCGGGCGTCCAGACCGACTTGTGGTCATCGAGATCCTGTTCGTACCTGTCCGACAGAGCCGTTCCGAACTCGTCCAGCGCTGTTTGGACCTCTGCCACGTACGTCATCCAGTCCGCATGCTGGATCGTCATCGATCTTCACCCTCTCAGTAAGATTTCCGCGCGAGTGCTCCACAGCCAGGTTCGCGCTCTCCCCAGCGCAAGCCCAGGTCACACGTGAGGTCATCGATGGCCGGTAGCGATCACCTGCGAAAACACTGGAGTATGGCCGGGTTCCTGCCCCGTCCGGGCGCTGTGGGATTTCGCGCGCCGGTCACGTTCACCCCGGCAGGGCGTGGGTGACCACCCTCGACGGCCACGCCGTCGAGGGTGGTCACGTGCTGCGTAGTTCCCGCGCCCAGCGAGGTAGACCGAACGGGCCGGCGAACACGAGGCGACGCAGCGTCGCGAGATCGGCTACCAGTGAGCGTGGCTGCTCGGGCCCGCATGAACGGCGGACCAGTGCGGACACGAGAACTCCTCTGTCGACGACTCCATCGGCGGTGGGCACCGGTGTTTCGTCACCGGCAAGTCGTGAGTTTCGGCACGGAGGGGCTCTGCACAGATCATCGTCGTCTAGGCTGTGCCGCGCGTGGAGGGAAGACCGGTGAGAGTCCGGGGCTGCCCCGCAACTGTGAGGTCCGCCGGGAGGTGGGCCGAAGCCAGATACCTCCACGCGATTTACTGATCGGTCAGCACCACGCGGGTTTGGTCGCGGCCGGATGAACCGCCCTGCGGCGGTTCTCCTCCCGTGCTCGTCCGGCGCGTGTGCTGACCCGGCGCGAGGGAGTCAGACAATGCCGTCATTCAGCGGCGGACGGGTGACGCGGCGCGGGTTCCTGCTGGGCGGCAGCGGCCTGGCGGTTGGAGCGCTCGCCGGCGGTTGCACGGGGTCCACGAGCACCGGTGGTTCCGGTATCGACACGTTCTCGGCTGTGCTCAAGGGATCTGGAGCCGATGAGGACATCGACCCCGGCGTGGCCCATCTGTTCATCGACGAGGCCCGGATGAAGGCGTTGTACGACGGCCTGTTCGAAGTCGACGACAACATGCGCCCCGTGCCCCGCCTCGCCGAGTCAGGGGAGCCGAACGCCGACGGCACCCGCTGGCGGATCACCCTGAGGGACGCGCGCTGGCACGACGGAAAGAAAGTCACCTCGGCCGACGTGCTCTACACCTTGTCGCGTGTGCTCGGTCCCGCGGGCGCGAAGCCGTTCATCGCCGCCACGACGCTCGAGCACGTTGACCTTTCCCAGTCGCGGGAAGTCGACGAGCGGACCGTCGAAATCGCACTACGGCGGCCGTCGTTCGAGTTCCTCACGGCACTGTCGGCCTACGGAACCAAGATCGTCCAGAACGGTGCCAGGGACTTCGCCAATCCGGTCGGCACGGGCCCGTTCCGGTTCGAGTCGTTCCGGCCGGGCAAGGAACTTCTCGCCACCGCCTATGCCGACTACTGGGACGGTGCGCCGACGATTTCCAGACTGCGCATTCTGAGCGCCGAGAACGACGCGCGCCTGACCGCCCTGCAGGGCGGTCAGGCCGACTTCGCCGACGACCTGACGCCCGCGGCGGCGCGGACCCTGCGCGATGCCGAGGGGATCACGGTCAACGCGACTCCCAACAGCGGCATCTACTACTTCGCGATGCGGACGGATCGGCCACCCTTCGACAACGTCGACGTGCGGCGCGCGCTGATGCGCATGGCCGATCGTGAGGAACTGGTCAAGGTCGCGCTGCAAGGTCAGGCCGATGTCGCGAACGACGTGTTCGGCAAGGGATTCGAGTACTACGCCGAGGACCTGCCCCAGCACACCCACGATCCGGACGAGGCCAGGTACTTGCTGCGCAAGGCCGGTGTCTCGAATTTGACGATCGACCTGTTCACCGCTCCCGCCGCGACCGGGTTCGTCGAAGCCGCCAACCTGTTCGCCGAACAGGCGAGCAGGAGCGGGGTCACGGTCAACGTGCGGGTCGGTTCCGGCGACACCTACTACTCCGAGTCGCTGGAGTCAGGACAGCTCACGATGGGGCAGTCGGGGCCGCTGTCGATCCCGAACCACTTCGGCTCCCGGCTGCTCACCGGCTCGCCGCAGAACCGGACCGGCTGGAGCGACCCCCAGTTCGACGCGCTGTACGACCAGGCGCTCGCGACGGCGTCGGTCGACGAACGCACCTCGCTCTACCACCGGATGCACGAGATCCTGCACGACCGGGGCGGATTCCTGTTCTGGGCCAACGCCTACTGGAACAGTGCGGCGTCGGCGAAGTACCGCAACATCCCGACCGGAGTACCCAACGCGATGAACTGGGTCCGATTCGACAAGGTGTCGCTGTGACCATTTCGAAGAACGTGCTGAGCGCGGAGCGCGCGCTGTACTGGCTGGAGCGCTGGGACCGCCAGCAGGAGTACTACATGCCCGATCGCGAGGAACGGTTCGCCGTCGTCGGCGACGTGCTCGACGAGCAACTCGGCAGGCCGGACCCGTTGATCGTGGACCTCGGTGTCGGACCCGGCTCACTCGCCGTGCGGTTGCTCGACCGGTTTCCCGGGGCGACGGTGGTGGGCGTGGACGCCGACCCGCTGCTGATCGGGCTGGCGGAGGCCGCCTACGGCTGCGAACGGTTCCGCACCGTGTTCGCCGATCTGCGCGAGGACGGCTGGTACGCCGAACTGGGCCTCGGCCGCGCGCCCGACGCGTTCGTCAGCACGACCGCGCTGCACTGGATGAACCGGCTCCCGCTGCGCGATCTGCTCGCCACGTGCGGCCAGGTGCTCGGCTCTGGTGGTGTGTTCGTCAACGGCGACCACCTCTACGAGGGGGCCGAGGGGCCTGGGCTGGACGCGCTGACCCGCGCGCTCACCAAGCGGCGGGCCGCCCGCGCGGGCGTCGTGCGCGACGAGGACTGGGCGGCGTGGTGGCAGGCCGTCGAGTCGGCACCCGAACTGGCGGACCTGGTCACCGCCAGGGCGGGCGGGTTCGAGCACACGGTCACAGACAAGCCGACGGTGCACGACTACGTGGCGTTCCTGAGGGAGGGTGGCTTCGCCGAGGCGGGCACGGTGTGGCAGGTCGGCGACGACCGCATCATCGCCGGCATCCGCTGACCGGAACCGCCGGCCATGCACGCGCGGTTCGTCCTGCGCAGGGTGCTCATCGGCGCGGGACAGGTGTTCATCCTGCTCGCGCTGGTGTTCGGGCTGTCGCTGCTGCTACCCGGCGACGCCGCCGACGTGCAGGCCTCCGACACCTTCAGCGAGGGACAGCGCGCCGAGACCAGGCACCTGCTCGGCCTGGACATCGCCCCGCTGACGCGATTCCTCACGTGGCTCGGCGGTGTCGTGACCGGAGACTTCGGCACGTCCTACGCGAGTGCCGAGCCGGTGACCGAGGTGATCGGTGGGCCGTTCGCCGTCACCGCGGTGCTGGCGGTGTTGACCACGGTCATCCTGCTGCCCGTGGCCGGCTGGGCCGGGTTCGCCGCCGGTCTGCGGCCGGGGTCGGTCAGGGACCGCGTGATCACGACCGTGAGCGTGTTCTTCGACTCGATCCCGGACTTCGTGCTCGCGGTCCTGCTGGTGGCCTACGTCGCGATCGGGCTCGGCCTGTTCCCCGCGACGTTTCTCGGTGTGGACCTGCCGACGATGCTCACCGAACCCGGCTACCTGGTGCTGCCGTTGACGGTCATGGTCGCCAGGGTCGCAGCTCCGCTCGTCCGGCTGGTGCGGGCCGGGGTGATCAACGTGCTCGCCGAGCCCTACATCGAGCAGGCACGGAGGCTCGGCGTCGGCCGCACCTCGTTGCTGCTGCGGCACGTCGCGCCCAACGCACTCGGTCCCGCGATGCAGGAGCTCGGGCGCACTGGCGACGGACTGTTGTCGGGCGTGCTGATCGTCGAAGCGGTGTTCGTGCTGCCGGGCATCGCCACGACCCTCATCGACGCGATCGGCAACCGCGACCAGCCCGTCATCCTCGCGATCGTGCTGATCACCGGAGTCGTGGCGATCGCGGTGAACACGCTGATCGATCTCGTGGGCCAGCGCATGGTGCCCCGGAGGGTCCAGTCATGACGGGACGCCGGTGGCATCGCGCGCTCTACGCGACGATGGTGTTGATCCCGGTGCTGTGCGCGGTCGCCGGTCCCGCGCTGGCGGGGCTGGCGCCCGCCGGGCGGCAGGCGCCGTTCGGGCCGTCGACCTGGTCGCCGTTCGGCACCGACAGGCTGGGCCGCGACGTGCTGGCGGCCGCGCTCGACGGCGGCCGCACGCTGCTGCTGGTCACCGCGGTGACCGTGCTGTGCGCCTACGCGATCGGCTTCACCGTGGGTATGACCGCCGCCGCCACCGAGAGGCCGTGGCTGGAGGACCTGCTCATGCGGCCCCTCGACGTGCTGCTGTGCCTGCCATCGCTGTTGATCATCATGGTGGCGGCCTTGCGTACCAACGGGTCCGAGGTGGCGATCGCGGCCGCCGTCGGGCTCGCGCTGGTCGCGCCGATCGCCCGGTTCGTGCGCATGGCCGCCCGCGGTGTCGTGCAGAGTCCGGTAATGGACGCGCTCCGGATGCAAGGCGAGAGCAGGCGATACCGTTACGGCCGGTACGCGATGCGGGAGCTCGCCAGACCCGTCGCCGCCGACCTCGGCGTGCGCATCGGAGCCGCGATCTACTTCCTGTCCTCGGCGAACTTTCTCGGCCTCGGCTTCGACACGACGTCGACCGACTGGGCCGTGGCCGTCGCGGCCAACAAGGACGGCCTCACCGTCGCGCCCTGGTCGGTGTTCCTGCCCGCGGCACTCATAGTCCTGCTCGTGCTCGGCCTGAACCTGTTGTGGGACGAGTTGCTGGCCGACCCGCGCATGCTCGCGGCCAGGGACGCGGTGCGGGCGGCGCGTCATGGCTGACCCGCTGATCGCCGTCCGGGAGCTCGCCGCACACGCCGGTGCGACGTCGATCCTGCATGACGTCTCGTTCTCGTTGAGCGGGGGCGAGGTCGTCACCCTGTTTGGCCCCTCGGGAGCGGGCAAGACCACGGTGGCGATGTCCGTCGCTGGGATCGCCCGGCCCGGGGTCACCGTGACCGGGCAGATCGCGTCGACCGCGCGCATCGGTTACCTGCCACAGCACGCGGCCGAGACGCTGAACCCGGCCCGCCGCATCGGCCGCGCGCTCGGCGAACTGGCCGGACTACGGAATCCCGGCGAAGGCAGAGCGCGTCGGCGCGCTCGCGTCGTCGAGGTGCTGCGGGCCGTGGCGTTCGATGTGGATGGTTCCGACGGCGCCGACCTCGCCCGGCTACTGCGGCGCTACCCGTTCGAGTTCTCCGGCGGGCAGCGGACCCGGCTCGCACTGGCGCAGGTGCTCGTGACCTGCCCCGACGTGCTGGTGCTCGACGAGCCCACCACCGGGCTCGACGCCCTCAGTACGACCTCGCTCGTCGACGGGCTCGGCACATTGGCACTCGGCGGCGTCGCGCTGCTGGTCGTCACGCACGACTCCGACGTCGTGGCACGGCTGGGCGGGCGGGTGCTGCGAGTGCACGACGGCACGGTGAGCGCGGGCAATGCCGCACCGCCGCGTTCCGCCGCACCCGCCAGCACCGGGGTGCGGCCGCAGGGCGCGCCAGTCGTACGGATGCGCGAGGTGTCCGTCCGCTATGGACGGACGCCGGTACTGCGGGAGGTGAACCTGGAGCTGTTCGACGGCGAGACGCTGGGCGTCGTCGGAGCGTCGGGCGCGGGGAAGTCCACCGTCGCCCGCTGTCTCGCGGGCCTGCTCGAACCCGGTCGGGGAACGGTGCTGCTCGACGAGAAACCGTTACCCACCTTACGGAAGCGCACCACGGAACAGATCGCGCAGGTGCAGTACGTCTGGCAGGAGGCGGCGTCGTCCTTCGACCGGCGGCGGACCGCCCTCGACCAGGTCGCCGCGACCGCGATCCGCCTGCGTGGTCTGGGACCCGATGAGGCACGGCGAGAGGCGACGGAGCTTCTGACCGAACTCGGGCTCACCGGCGCACAGCTCCGCCGCTACCCGCCTGCGCTGTCGGGCGGGCAGCTCCAGCGCGCCGCCGTCGCGCGCGCCCTGCTCGCCCGTCCGCGAGTGCTGATCTGCGACGAAGTGACCACGGGGCTCGATCAGCCGTTGTCGGACCGCATCCTCGACCACATGGACACCTACCAGCGACGCAGTGGCGCCTCGGTCCTGTTGATCAGCCACGACCGGCACGCCCTCGCCGAACGCGCCGATCGCATCGTCGCCGTGGAGAATGCCCAGGTCCGCGCGATCAACGACCCGTTCGGCTCGGGGCCGGTTCCCGGCCGCAGCCCCATCACCGCACGTCGTATTCCCTGACACAGTCGTGACCGGGGTCGAGGTGCCGCCGCGTGAGTCCCGGCCCGCGAGCTGTTGGTCAGGAGCGCGTCCACGCTCCGAGCACGAGAAGGGTCTTGGTGCCCGCGATGGAGCCGGCGGCCCTCAGCTGGTCGATGACCTGCTGCAAATGTGCCACGTCCCGGACCCGGACCTGCACGAGCGCGTCCGGGTCGCCCGCGATCGTGTAGACGGCGTGCACCTCGGGCAAGAGGCTCGCGCTCGCGACGATGTCCGCCACCCGCGTCGTGCCCGCGTAGCGCAGCTCGGTGAACGCCTCGACTCCCCAGCCGAGCTTCGTGTGGTCGACCTGCACGGTGAAGCCGGTGATCACCCCGATCTCCTGCAGCCGGTTCACCCGCCGCTTCACCGCCGCCACCGAGAGACCGACGATGCCGGCCATGTCCGAGTAGGTCCGCCGCCCGTCCTCCCGCAGCAGGGTGATCAGTCGACGGTCGATCTCGTCGGCGTCGGTCATGAGGGTCCTCCTCGCGCAAAATTTTTCAGCTCGAACGAGCAAATCGATGTTCTGTTTGCGTGTTGACCGCATCTTTCCCGACGTTGCTTGCGTGTGCAGAGGCAGATCATCTCCACTAGGCCTACCTCACGTCGGCCGAAGGAGACCACGTTGACCGTCCCCACCACGGTGACCCTCGACGACCGCTACGCCGCTGAGCACGGCCGGGCGCTCCTCACCGGGATCCAGGCCCTGGTCCGCCTCACCCTCGAGCAGCGCCGCCTCGACACCGAGCGTGGCTTCGACACCCGGGTGTTCGTCTCCGGCTATCAGGGCTCGCCGCTGGGCGGGCTGGACTCCGAGCTGGTCCGGTCGAAGCGCTTCCTCGACGCCGCGGGTGTGGTCTTCCAGCCGGGGGTGAACGAGGAGCTCGCCGCCACCGCGGTCGCCGGGACCCAGACGCTCGGACAGGTGCCGGGGCGACGCCACGACGGGGTCGTGGGGTTCTGGTACGGCAAGAACCCCGGCCTCGATCGCGCGGCGGACGCGATCCGGCACGGCAACCTCGCCGGCACCGCGACCCTCGGCGGCGCCGTCGCGATCATTGGCGACGACCCGGCGTCGAAGTCGTCCACCGTCCCGAGTTCGTGTGAGCCGATGGCGCAGAGCCTGGGTATACCGCTGCTCGCCCCGGGCACCGTGGGGGAAATCGTCGAACTCGGGCTGCACGCCGTCGCGTTGTCCCGTGCGTCGGGCCTGTGGACCGGGCTGAAGATCGTGGCCGACAACGCCGATGCCTCCGCCACCATCGACGTCGGCAGCCTGCGGCTCGGCATCCCGGTGCCGCCCGCGCAGCCGCGTCCCACCGCGGCCGCGCTCGTCGGGCCTGCCGCGCTCGACGCCGAGCACGACCTGCTCACCCGCCGGCTCGATCTCGCCCGTGTCTACGCCCGCGAGACCGGGCTCAACCGCGCCGTGTTCGCCCCCGAGGGAGCGCGGCTCGGTGTGCTCGCCAGCGGCACCGGCTTCGCGGTCCTCCAGCGCGCGCTCGACGACCTCGGGCTCGACGAGGCGATCATGGAGCACCTCGGGCTCCGGCTGATCCGGCTGGGGATGCCGTGGCCGATCGACGCCGAGGAGCTGCGACGGCTCACCACGGACCTCGACGAGGTGCTGGTGGTCGAGGACAAGGTGCCGTTCCTCGAGGAGCACCTCAAAGCGGCGCTCTATCGGGTGCCGGGCGCGCCACTGGTCGTCGGTCGCTACGACGAGCGGAACCGGCCGCTGCTCACGGCGCGGGGGCAGCTCGCGGCCGAGGACGTCGCGCGCGCCGTGGCCGCGCGCGTCGGGCACGAGCGGCTACCGCGCACGGCGGCGGTGCAGCTGTCGGCGATCGAGCCTCGCAGGCCCGCTCGCATCGGGCTGCCGCTGGCGGGTGCGGCGCGCACCCCGTACTTCTGCTCGGGCTGCCCGCACAACACCTCCACCAAGACCGCGGACGGGACTCTGGTGGGCGTCGGGATCGGCTGCCACAGCATGATCGCGATCGACGGTGATGGCCGCGGCACGCAGATCGGCCTGACGCAAATGGGCGGCGAGGGCGCGCAGTGGCTCGGCCTCGCCCCGTTCACCGACGACCGGCACTTCGTGCAGAACCTCGGCGACGGGACCTTCCACCACTCCGGCTCGCTGGCGATCCGGCAGGCCGTGGCAGGCGGGGCGACCATGACCTACAAGCTGCTCTACAACGACGCCGTCGCGATGACCGGCGGGCAGCAGGCGATCGGGCGGTTGTCCGTCCCCGAGATCACCCGGCTGCTCGCCACCGAGGGCGTTCGCCGGATCATCGTCACCGCGGACGACCCCGCCAAGTATCGCGGCGTCACGCTCGACCCGATCGCCTCGGTGCGGCACCGCGACCGGTTCGCCGAGGCCGAGGCCGAGCTGGCGGCGGTCGACGGGGTGACCGTGCTGATCCACGACGACCAGTGCGCCGCCGAGGAGCGCAGGCTGCGCAAGCGCGGCAAGCTCCCCACCCCGGCCGGGAAGGTCGTGGTCAACGAGCGGGTGTGCGAGGGCTGCGGGGACTGCGGGGACCAGTCGACCTGCCTGTCGGTGCAGCCCGTGGCGACGGAGTTCGGGCGCAAGACGCGCATCCACCAGCCCTCGTGCAACTCGGACTTCTCCTGTCTCAAGGGCGACTGCCCGTCGTTCCTGCTCGTGGAGCCGGGGACGGTGACCCGCTCCGTCCCACCGCTTCCGGTCGCGCTGACCGAGCCCGAGCCGCGCTTCGACGACGACCAGACGCTGATCCGGATGCCCGGCATCGGCGGGACGGGTGTGGTCACGGCCTCGCAGATCCTGCAGATGGCCGCACACATGGACGGGCGGTTCGCCGCGGGTCTGGAACAGGTGGGGCTGGCGCAGAAGGGCGGTCCGGTCGTCTCCGACATCCGGATCGCCAAGCAGCCGATCCGGGGCGCGCTGCGGGCCTCGCGCGGCACCGCCGACGTCCTCATCGGATTCGACGTCCTCGGCGCGGCCGAAGCGGCGAACCTCGCCGCTGCCAGGACCGGGCAGGCGGTCGCGGTGCTCAACACCGCGATCGTGCCGACGGCTGCGATGATCAGCGGACGGGTGCCGCTACCGGGGACCGCGGACGACGCGGTCGAGCAGATCGCCGCTGCGGCGGGCGAGGTGGTCGCGATCGACGCGCAATCGCTCGCCGAGGCCCTGTTCGGCGACCACATGCCCACCAACATGGTGTTGCTCGGCGCCGCGTACCAGGCCGGCTGCCTGCCGGTGTCCTCGGAGTCGATGGAGGAGGCGATCCGGCTCAACGGCGCCGCGGTCGAGCAGACCCTGGCCGCGTTCCGCTGGGGCCGGGCCGCGGTGCTGGACCCTGTCGCGGTGCGGGAGGCCGCGCATCCGCAGGTCGCCGTCGCGCGGACCGAAGGGCTCGACGAGGTGCTGGCGGTCCGCGTCGACGACCTCACCGGATTCCAGAACGCGGTGCTGGCAGGTCGCTACGCGGCCGAGGTTCGCCGGGTCGCCTCGCTCGTGGACAGCACCGACGGCACCGACGGCACCGACAGCGCCGACCCCGAAGGCCGGATCGCCGTCGCCTACGCCCGCGGGCTGCACAGGCTGCTGGCGTACAAGGACGAGTACGAGGTCGCGCGGCTGCACCTCGACCCGGTCGAGAAAGCCCGGCGTGACGCCGAATTCGGGCCGGACGCGAAGGTGTCGGTGCTGCTGCACCCGCCGGTGCTGCGCGCGCTGGGCATGAAGAACAAGATCCGGCTGGCCGGTCGTACGGCGGAGGTGGCCTTCCGCGGGCTGCGTGCGATGAAGGGCTTGCGCGGTACCGCGTTCGACGTGTTCGGCTACGCGAAGGTCCGGCGGGTGGAGCGCCAGCTGGTGGCCGAGTACCAGGAGCTCGTGGGGGCGGCCGTGGACCGGCTCACCGCGGAGAACGTCGACCGGGTCGTGGCGATCACCGAGCTGGCCGAGGAAGTCAGGGGCTACGAGGAGATCAAGCTCGCCAACATCGAACGGTTCCGGGTGAAAGCCGCCGAGGCACTGGCCGTCCTCTGAGGATCGCAGCGCCGTCTCGCTCTCGGAGGGTGACCGCCGAGAGCGAGACGGCGCGCTCGCCTCGCTCGGGACTGATCCTCCTGGCCCTGCGCTAGTCGGCGCCCGGCGCCGCGGAGATCTTCGCGATCATCTTGCCGGTGACGCGGCTGGTGAACATGTCCGGGAAGGTTTCGGGAATGGCTTCGAGCCCGTCGAAGATGTGCGCTTTGTAGTGCGCTTTCCCGTCCGCGACCGCCGGGGCCAGCTCCGCCAGGAAATCGGGGTAGCAGTCGACGAACTCCATCACGTTGAAACCGCGGATGGTCGCCTTTTTGTAGACGGCCGCCCTCAGGAGGTCCGGCAGGCGGTCCGGGCCGTCGAAGGCGCCGGTTCGGGTGATCTGCGACATGACGCCACCGACGACGATCTGCGCGTCCGGGTTGAGGTGCGGCAGCAGTGCGGGGAGCACGGCGGCGCCCACGTTGTCGTAGATGGTGTCGATCCCGTTGGGCACCGCGAGGGCGAGTTGCTCGGCGAAGTCGGGCGCGCGGTGGTCGACGGCCGCGTCCAGGCGGAGGTCGTCGAGCAGGTGGCGAACCTTCGGGCCCGCCGGCAATCCCGGTCACCCGGTGCCCGCGGAGTTTGCCGAGCTGGGCAGCCGCCGAGCCGACGGCACCCGCCGCACCGGTGACGACCAGCGTTCCGCCGGGCGCGGGCCGGAGGATCCTGGTCAGGCCGACCCATGCGGTGAGACCGGGCATGCCCAGTAGTTCCAGGTTCGTCCACAAGGGCGCCGCGTGCGGGTCGACCACCCGGAGGTCCGACCCGTCCGACACGGCGTAGTCCTGCCAGCCGGTGGTGCCGGCGACGTGGTCGCCGACGGCGAAGGACGGATGCTTGCTCTCCTCGACGACCGCGACGGTGAAGCCGAGCATGGTGTCGCCGATGTCGATGGGGGGCTGGTCGCCGTTCGCGTTTCCCATCAGAATGCGGTTGAAGGGTTCGAGCGAGGTCAGGATGTTCCGGACGAGCACCTGTCCCTCACCCGGGACGGGCACCGGGGTTTGCACGATCTCGAAATCGCTCGCCTTCGGATTTCCGTGGGGCCGTGCCGCCAGGACGATCTGGCGGTTCACCGGCTTGGTCATGGTGTGGTTCCTCTCGTGGTCGATTCGCTTCGCGAATCAGATCTGCGCCAGTCCGCCGTCGACGTAGAGATTGGCGCCGTAGACGAAACTGCTCTGCGGTGAAGCCAGGAAGGCCACCGCGGCGGCGATCTCGTCCGGATCGCCGACGCGCTGGCGCGGCAGACCCGCGGCGATCTCCGTCATCACCTCGTCGGCGCGTTCACCGAAGGCCGAGTCCCACAGCGGGGTCTTGACCGGCCCCGGCGACACGACATTGACCCGGATGCCCCGGCCGCCGAGTTCACTGGCCCACGCCCGTGCATACGCCCGTACAGCCGCCTTCGACGCCCCGTAGGCGCTCATGCCCGCGGAGCCTCCCGCGCCGGCGGTGGAGCCGGTGAGGATCACCGACGCGCCGTCGTTGAGCAGCGGGAGCGCCTTCTGCACGGTGAAGAAGGTGCCCTTGACGTTGATGTCGAAGATGGCGTCGTGGATCTCCTCGGTGAGTTCCGCCAAGCCGGCGACGGTATTGACGCCCGCGTTGGCGAACACCACGTCCAGCCCCTTGCCGCGCTCCCGCACCCGCTCGTACAGCCGGTCCACATCGGACGCGACGCTGACGTCACCGGGCACCGCGGTGGCGTCGCCGATGGCGGCGACCGCCTTCTCCAGCTCGGCCTCGCGGCGCCCGGTGATGAACACGTGCGCGCCCTCCGCGGCAAGCCGCTCCGCGGTCGCCAGGCCGATGCCCGCACTGCCGCCGGTCACCACGGCCGTTTTGCCCTCGAACTGTCCCACTGCCGACCTCCAGGTATTTAGTACCGATCGGTACTAAATCAACGTAGCACAGCCGCCGCGCCTTGTGGATCGACCGGTACAGAAAGGGGGTAGGATCGGCCGCATGGATCGTCAACAGAAGGCGCCACCTGGCCGCCCCCGGGGCTTCGACGCCGACGCGGCCCTCGACCGGGCCATGCGTGTCTTCTGGGAGAAGGGGTACGAAGGCGCCAGCCTCACCGAGCTGACCAGCGCCATGGGCATCACGCGCACCAGCATGTACGCGGCCTTCGGGAACAAGGACGCGCTGTTCCAGAAGGCGCTGGAGCTCTACCGCGTGGGCCCCGCCTCCTACGTGAGCCGAGCGCTGCGGGAACCCACCGCCCGCGAGGTGGTCACCGCCTTCCTGCACGGCTCGGTCAACACCTCGCTCTCGCCGGACTGCCCCGCCGGGTGCCTCAGCGTCCAAGGCGCTCTCGCCGCGGGGGAGCACGGGCGCATCGCTCGTGACGTGCTCACCGAGTGGCGAAACGATGGCATGCTGCACCTGCGAGACCGGCTCCAGCAGGCCGTCGACGAGGGCGACCTGCCGTCCGGCAGTGATCCCGCGGTGCTCGCCCGCTACATCATGACCGTGTCGAACGGGATCGCCGTCCAAGCCGCCGCCGGTGCCTCCCGCGAGGAGCTGCGCCAGGTGGTGGAGCTGGCCTTGAGCACCTGGCCGTCGAACTGACCGAGTGTCCGGTTCTACTAGCGCGCATCCGCTGCCTGGCTGGCGACGTCGCGGAGCATCGCGTTCCGTCGCTCGAGCGCGTCCTGGGTCGGCGGCACCATGATCGGTGCCCCCTCCGTGGCGAAGGTCTGACACTTGTCCACGTACGGACGCAGCCGTTCGTGGTAGTTCTTCGAGACGGCGTCGACGTCGCCGCCGTACTCGGTCCACGTGAGGGCCAGGAGTTCCGCGGAGCGGAGCGCGAGGCTGGTGCCCAATCCGGACAGTAGTGCCGCGCAATGGGCGGCGTCACCGATGACAGCGACGTGCCCTTCGGTCCAGCGGGGCATGTGGGTCTGGCTCACCGAGTCGAAGTAGAAGCCCTGGGCCGCGGGGTCGGCGAAGGCGGCTCGGAGCTCGGGCAGCTGCCACGCGTCGACGCGCGAGAGGAAGTCGTCGATGATCGCGCGCTGGGCCGGGACGTCCCGGTAGTCGTAGTCGAGTTCCGGGCTCGCGGCCAGCATCATCGCCAGTGGTCCGTCGCCGGCGTCGCGCACGACGACGGTGAGACCGGGGACGTTGAGCATCGCCTTCTGCCAGTCCCGATCTGATGGAAGGTTGACGAGAGCGACGTAGTAACCGATGTGCCGCACATAGTCGGACTCGGGTCCGAAGGCGAGCCGGCGCACGGTGGAGTGCAGGCCGTCGGCGCCGACCACGAGGTCGAACCGCCGGGACGTGCCGTCGCTCAGCGTGACGTCGATGTGCCGAGGGCCGTCGTCGAGCGCCGTGAGCGAGGTCGAGAAGAGGAACTCGACGTTGGCGGGCACCACGTCGAGAAGAATGTCGTTGAGCCGGTCCCGGGAGATCTCGATGTCCTCGTCGGTCTCGTTGGCGAACCATCTCAGGTCGAGGCTGGCCACCTGCCGGCCGGATTCGTCCAGGACCGGCCAGGCGCCCTCGGGGGTGACCTGCGACCGATTGATCCGGTCGAGGATCCCCATGCGCTCGGCGGTGCCGAGTGCGTCGCCGCGCACGTCGATGGGAGCACCGCCCTGGCGCAGACCGTCGGCGCGCTCGACCACGGTGACCCGGTGACCCAGGTGCGCGAACCAGTGCGCCGCGGACAGTCCGGCCATGCTCGCGCCGGCGATGAGAACGTCCATGGGTCCCACTCCTCGTTCGGTCGGTTCAGGCGTGGCGGCATTGTTGCATGGAATACCGCAAATATGGGATGCAAAACAGCTCAGTCGCGGGCGGTCCTGGGCGGAGCTCCCCTTGTCACGAGGTGACTGGGATGCAACTATGGCAAATAGCATCCAATCGACTGATCAAAGCCTCGCGGTCGGTCCGGGTGCACGCTGCGACCGGATTGGTGAGGGTGGATGGGCTACGACGTGTGCAGGGTCGCCGACGTGGGCGGCAATCGGGTTCCCTACCACGAGACCGGAACCGGTGAGCCCCTGCTGCTCCATCATGGCGCCGAGTCGCACAGAGGGCAGTACGCGATCTTCGCGCCGTTGCTGCGTTCCGGGATTCGCGCCATCTCCTACGATCAGCGCGACGTGGGCGACGCCGAGTACGTGGACGCCGACTACACGATGCAGGACCTCGCCGACGACTGCGTCGGCCTGATGGACGCCCTGGACATCGAGAAGGCGCACATCATGGGCGTCTCGTTCGGCGGCGCGATCGCCCTCTACGTGGCGGCCCGCCATCCCGACCGAGTGCGGTCGCTCGTCGTCGGCGCGACCCCGGATTCCTTCGCGCGCCCCACCGCGTACCTGACGAAGATGATGGCCTCGGCTCCCGAGGAGCGGGCCGCGCTGATGCGCAACGCGAGTCTCTCCCCGGAGGCACAACGGGACGAGTGGTTGCTGGCACGGCTGGCCGACCTCGGGCGGGGCACGGTCACCGCCCTGGGGTCGCGGCGCCGCGCGGTGCTGGAGGACTACGACGTCCGGGGCCAGCTGAGCCAGATCACCGCACCGACGCTGCTGGTCTACGGCGAACTCGATCCGCTCGCGCCCCCGGAGGTCGGAGAAGATCTGCACGCGCGGCTGACGTCCTCGGAGCTGGTCGTCCTGGAGGGCGCCCGTCATGGCCTCTCGTTCGAGTTCCGTGAGCAGACCGCCGCACTGGTCAACGACTGGGTCTCCCGTCACGAGATCGGGCCGGTGGCATGACCGCCACCGACGCCGCTCCGCTCACCCGGCCGGACCTGGTGGGCTCGTTCGGCATGACGGCATCGACGCACTGGGTGTCGACCGCTGTCGCCCAGTCCGTCCTCGAACGCGGTGGGAACGCGTTCGACGCCGTGGTGGCAGCCGGTTTCGTCATGCACGTGGTGGAGCCGCACCTCAACGGTCCAGGGGGTGACCTGGTCGCTCTGCTAGCTCCGGCCGGGGGAGACGTTCGTGTGGTGTCCGGTCAGGGACCGGCGCCGCGGCGGGCGACGATCGAGCACTACCGGTCTCTCGGGCTCGACTCCGTACCCGGCTCGGGCGCGCTCGCGGCCGCGGTGCCCGGAGCGGTCGAGGCGTGGTTGTGGATGCTGCGCGAGCACGGCACCTGGGACGTGGCCGACGTCCTCGAGTACGCCGTGCACTACGCCGACGTCGGCCAGCCCCTGGCTCCGCAGGCCAGCGCGGTCATCGAGACGATGGCTCCGCACTTCGTCGAGCACTGGCCGACGTCCGCCGACCAGTGGCTGACCGGGGGCCGCGTTCCGGCTCCTGGTGACGTGGTCGCGATCCCGGCGTACGCCGCCACGCTGCGCCGCCTCCTGGCCGCGGCGGGCCGAGGGGACAGGGCGAGCCGCATCGAGGCGGTCGGCCGTGAGTGGCGGACCGGATTCGTCGCCCATGCCGTCGAGAGTGCCGCCGCGCAAACGCAGCGGCACTCGAACGGACACGATTACGCGGGGGTGATCGACGCCGCCGACCTCGCCGCGCTCGAGATCCGCGCCGAAGTGCCGCAGACCTTCGATTTCCGGGGCGCGACCGTGTGCAAGGCAGCCTTCTGGAGCCAGGGTCCGGTTCTGCTCCAAGCGCTGGCCATCCTCGACAACTTCGACGGCCCGGATCTCGATCCCGGCACCGAGCGAGGTGCGCACACGATCATCGAGGCGCTCAAACTCGCGATGGCGGACCGGGACGCCTTCTACGGTGAGGCCTACGCTGCGGCCGACCTGCGGCGGCTGCTCACTCCCGAGTACGCCAAGACACGCGCGGCCTTGATCGCCGAGGAGGCGTCGGCCGAGTGGCGGCCCGGAGTGCTCGAGCATCTGGCCGCCTACACGCCACCCCTGCACACGGCCGACCCCGCCGCGTCGGGGATCGGAACCGGCGAGCCCACGGTCCGAACGACGGGCGAGACCCGCGGTGACACGGTCCACCTCGATGTGGTCGACCGGTGGGGGAACATGGTGTCGGCAACGCCCTCCGGTGGCTGGCTGCAGTCCAACCCCACCATTCCCGAGCTCGGCTTCTGCCTCGGTACCCGCCTGCAGATGACCTGGCTGGACGAGCGCAGTCCCGCCGCACTGATGCCGGGCCGGCGACCGAGGACGACGCTGAGCCCGACGATCCTGCGCCACGGCGGAACGACCACCACCGCGCTGGGTTCGCCAGGCGGGGACCAGCAGGACCAGTGGCAGTTGCTCTACCTCCTGCGCACCATCGTCGGCGGCCGCACCCCCCAGGAAGCCATCGACGCACCCATGTTTCACACGACCGCCGCGACCCAGTCGTTCTGGCCCCGTGAGTGGACGCCTCGCGGCGTGGTGGTCGAACAACGGCTCGGACCCGACGTCATCGCCGGACTCCGCCGGCGCGGCCACGAGGTCACGGTCTCGGGGCCGTGGAGCCTCGGCCGGCTGTCGACCGTCGCGCGCGACCCGCGAACCGGCCTGGTCTCGGCCGCGGCCAACCCACGAGGAGAACAGGGTTACGCCGCGGGCCGGTAGCTGCTGACGAACGCGACCAGGACGACTGTCCGATCAGGACCAGAAGGTGAGAACGCCATGGCAGCCCACCGCGCGGCTGGGCCTGCGCGACACGATGTTCCCGTCTGGGCGATGCTCGCCACGCCCTTCACCGCCGACGGTACGAGCGTCGACCGCGCGTCGCTCCGGCGCTACTGCGACGAGGTGATCGATCGCGGCTGCCGCGCGGTGGTGGTGCTGGGCGTCATCGGTGAGCCGGGTGCGCTCGGGCACCACGAGCGGCTGACCGTCGTCGAGACCGCCCTCGCAACGGGTGCCGAGGTCCACGTCGCCACCATGGCCGCCACGCGAGCGGAGCGCCTCGCCGAGGTCACCACGCTCGCGGAGCGATTCGGGGACCGGATCACCGGCTATCTGGTCCCCATCACGACGTCGAGCCCACAGGAGCTGCGCGACGAGGCGGAGGACCTGTACGCCGCGGGTGGCCGGGCGATCGTCCTCCAGGACTACCCGGCGTCCTCGGGTGTCCGCATCGCTGTCGACGACCTGGCCCGCGCTGTCGCCGGGGCGAGCCACGTCGCGGCGATCAAATGCGAGGCGCCGCCCACCTTCGGCCGGATCCGCCGGCTACGCGAGCTCGTCCCCGAGGTCGGCCTGATGTCCGGGCTCGGTGGACTCAGCCTCGTCGACGACCTCGGCCAGGGCGCCCGGCTTGTCGCCTCGGGCACCTCCCGCCCCGAGGTGGCGGTCCAGGCCGTGCGGGCGTGGCTCGACGGTGACGAGGGAACCGCCCGGCGTCTCGTGGGTGCCGCCGCGGCCGCCATCGGTTTCGAAATCCAGCAGGGCACCAGCATCGCGATCCGGAAGGAGCATTGGCGGCGGCAGGGTGTGATCGCGTCCGCCGCCGTGCGCCCGCCCGCGATGCCGTACGAGCCCTACCTCGGTCCGCTGAGCGATGCCTACGGCTTCGCCGGTGTCGGAGAGTGAGTGATGTGGTGAGCACCGCCGTCGACCGTGCGCGGGTAGGCGCCCGGCGAACTCCCGGCGCGAAGGACGTTCAGTTGTGGTGCATGCTGGCGCTGACCTTCTCCACCGGGATCGCCGACGCTGTCGGCTATCTCGCGTTGGACAAGGTCTTCACCGGCAACATGACCGGCAACGTGGTCATCCTGGGGATGGGTGCGGCAGGCACCGCGGGCTTGCCCGTGGCAGGCCCGCTGGTGGCGCTGGCTTCCTTCATGGTCGGCGCCGCGGCCGGCGGCCGGGCCACACGCGGCCAACCTGCCGGGTGGACGCGGCGGACGACCTTCCTGATCGGACTGGTCGGGGTGATGTTCGCGGCTGCGGCCGGGCTGTTCGCGATTCCACTCGCGACCGAGTCGCCGGGCGTCGCGCATGTCGTGACGGTCGTGCTCGCCGCGGCCATGGGCCTGCAAGCCGCGGTCGCCCGGCGGATCGCGGTCCAGGACGTCACGACGGTGGTCGTCACCTCGACCATCACCGGACTGTCCGCCGATTCGCGGTTCGGCGCCGGGCTCCAGCAGCCGTGGCCGAGACGGGCTGGAGCGATCCTCCTCATCGGAGCGGGCGCCGCGGTCGGGGCGCTCCTGGTCCACCTCTCGGAATGGCTGAGTGCGGCCGTCCCCGCGGTGCTGACCGTCGCCGTCGCTGTCACCGGGCACCTACTGGTCAGAAAGCACCCGGTCTAGACATCGTTCTCCTGGAACACGGAATCACCCTTGGCCCGGATAATCGCCTCGACGGCGCCGAGAATGTGTTTCTTCATCAGCTCTCGGGCCAGGTCGGCGTCTCCGCTGACGATGGCTTCCGCCACCCGGGCGTGCTCGTTGACGTTGCGGCGCAGGAGCACCGTGCTCTCGGCGTACGCCGGGTAGGAGGTGTTCGGCGGCAACCGGCCGTGGATGTCCTGAATGCTCAGGTAGAGCTGGCGATTCCCGGACGCCTCCAGGATCGTCGCGTGGAATTGGTCATTGGACTCGGCCCAGCGACGCCCTCGGTCGTCCGTCCTCGACTCCAGGTCGAAGTCGCGCCACGCGGCTTCCATGCGCTCTATCTCGTCGTCATTGATCCG
Organism: Prauserella cavernicola; assembly: GCF_016595675.1. Classification (GTDB taxonomy): domain Bacteria; phylum Actinomycetota; class Actinomycetes; order Mycobacteriales; family Pseudonocardiaceae; genus Prauserella_A; species Prauserella_A cavernicola. Next base: position 148,312 of record NZ_JAENJH010000006.1, read on the forward strand.
CTCGGCGGCCAGCGCCGCCGCGAGGCCCTCCAGTTCGGCGCGGACCTCGCCGAGCTCGCGCACGTTCTGGCTGGACTGGCCGTTGATACGCGCTCCGCGATTCTTCACGATCGTGACGATTCCTCGCGACTGCAGTGCGCGCAGTGCCTCTCGTACCGGCGTCCGGCTGGTGTCGAACTCCTTGGCGAGCGCCTCATGACGTAGCCACGAGCCCACGGGGCGTTCGCCCAGGAGGATGCCGCGCTGAAGTGCCAGTACGATCTCTTCGCTCTTGGCCAACTGCCCGGCGGGTTCGGGTGAGAGCATGGGGGCATCATCCCACAGCTGGATGCAAGATTGGTCTTTGTGGGTGCAGCTGGGGAGGACCTGGCGCATGGCGCCCCGTGTCACGGTTGCTGCCCGGATTCGATGGTGCCTGGTTCAGCGGACCGGCGTCGGGCCGCGACCGCGCCGGCGAGCGCTCCCAGGACGATGAGCGCGGGCATGGCGGCCACCGCGGGCGATGCGCTCCCGGTGACCTGCTCGTAGTTGACGACGATGAGCGTGCCGGCCGCGAGCAGCCCGATCCCGGCCACGCTCGACAGCGTCCGCGTGAGCAGCCCGGCACCGGTCAAGGTGCCGCGGACCGAGGCGACGACGGCGCTGAGCGAACACGACACCATCAGGAAGACGAGTGACAACGAGGTCACGCCGGAGATCGCCGGAAAGACTGTGGTCAGCGGATCGGCGTCGATAAGCACGAAGGGGACGATCACGAGCACGTCAACAGCCACCTGCGCGCCGACGGCCACGTGGGGGGTCGCCCGGACTGGGTGGGTCCTGGCGAGTGCGCGGGGTAGCAGGCCCGCCCGGCCGAGGGCGAAGCCGTAGCGCGCTGCCATGTTGTGGAACGCCACGGCGGCGGCCAGGAAGCTCAAGGCGACGGTGGTGCCGATCAGACCGCCGGCGTAGGACCCCAGGTACTCGTCGGCCGCCCCGGAGAGCACCGCGCCGGGATCCAGCGCGGCCACGCCCTGAACGTCGTCGTACGCGGCGCTCAGGGTCCAGGTCGACACGAGGAAGACGGCCACGAGCGTGCCCAGGGCGAGGTACGTCGCGTACTTGATCTTCTTCCCGGGGGCCTTGCATTCCTCTCCGTACGTGGCCGCCGCTTCGTAGCCGGCGAAGGACAGCAGCACGAACACCACGGTCAGCGCGACGCCGCCACTTGTCACGGAGCCGGGTGTGAACCCGTCCGTCGCGAAGCTCCCGGGGTCCCTGCCGAAGACCGCGACCGCCAGGATGGCGAGCAGCACGAACTGGAGCAGGGAGATCACCGTGGTCACTTTGCTGGCGAAGCCGGCGCCGAAGAATCCCAGCAGCCACACGAGCATGAGCGCGGCCACGGAATAGAGGGCCCAGTGGAGGTCGATTCCCACGTATGTCGTGAGTGTCAGGTCAGTGAAGTAGCCGGCCGCCGTGATCATCCCGGCGCTCGCCAGGTTGTAGGCGATGGTGGCGACGAACGCCGCCGCCCCTCCCGCGGCCGGCCCGAGGCCGTACCTGACGTAGACGTGGTAGGCGCCGGCACTCACCACCGACCTGGCGAGGGCGAGATAGCCCGCGGAGAAGAAGACCAAGAGCACGCCGATGAGCACGATCCAACCCAGAGTGCCCTCACCGGCGCCGAAGCCCAGGCTCAGGGACAGGTTGGACGACATCGCGGTCAGCGGCGCGGTGGCGGCCACCACCATGAACACCATGCCCGGAACGCCGATGGCGCCCCGGCGAAGTCCGGGGGATGACCCGGAGGGCGTTGACGCAGGCCCATCGCTCTGGGACCCGGTGGTGGCCGGTGCTGCTCCCGCGCTCGAATCCATCGAGTCCCACCTTCGGTCGGATCGGATGCTATCTGAAAGAATGGGATCCAATGTGTGCTATGTCGCAGCGGGTGTCAAGCCGCGAGTGTCGCTGGGACGGCATCGGTGCGCGAACGTGAACAGGTCACGAGGGCCGAGTCAGCTGGGCACTCGGGATCTCCGCCGAGCTGGTACCGGGAGTGTGCGCCGGAGTGCGCTGGCCTTCCATTTGCATCCAAACTGACTTACCTTGCATTGGATTACGAGAGGATGTGGCGATGACCGACTATCCCCCCACCCCTGGCGACACCCTGGTGTTCGAGAACGATCGCGTACGCGTGTGGTCGATGACCCTGGAAGCCAACGGTGGCATGTTCGACTTTCATCAACACCACCACGACCACCTCGTCCTGTGGCCCGACGCGGGTCGCGCCGAGGCGCAACAGCTGGGGGACGAAGCGTGGACGGCCAGGCAAGAGGCCGAGCCCGGGTTCTGCCTCTTCAAGACCGTCGGATCCGAGAGTCCGCTGACTCCCCATCGGATCAGGAATCTCGAGGACCATCCGGTCACTCACTACATCATCGAGCTGATCAGTGAGCCTTCACCCAGCGCGACGGCTCTGCCGGCCGAGACCAATGACCGGGGGTTCACCTCGGATCCGCTGATGGGGACTTCCGGCCAAGAGTCCTCCTAGTCGCGGGAACGGAGGAGAGCGGCCCGCCGGTGAGGAAGGTGACTTCGCCCAGTCGCAGTGGACCGCCTTCTCCTGCTCGTCGAGTCACCACGGCTGCTCATCGTCTCGTGCTCGCTCAGGGGCTGTCTCTCTGGCGAGGCTGCCATCACTTTGCGCTTGAAGTCATTGCTTGCTATATTGACTTCAAGCGTGAACTCATGGCCGAGTTGGCGCACCCCTTATGGATAGGAAGAGTGGAGCATCATGAGCACCGTTACCTTCGGCATTGTTCCGGGCTATGGCGAGAAGTTGCACGAGATTCATGGCTACAGCGGGGCGGTTCGTGTGGGGGATCGGGTTGAGATCTCGGGTCAGGCTGGGGTGGATGACGATCTGGTGATTCCGGATTCGTTGGAGGAGGAGATCGTCCGGGCTTTCGACAATGTGGAGCGCACGTTGGCCACGGTGGGTGCGTCGTGGAGGGACGTTATCCATGTGAACTCGTATCACAAGGTGGGGCCGGGTGATGATGCGATCGGTGATGATCACAACTCGGTGATGGTCGAGCAGTTTCGTCGTCGGCTTGGTGGTCGTGCGCCGATCTGGACCGAAACCGGGGTGACGGTTCTCGGTCTGGCGGCGATGCGGGTGGAGATCCGGGTGACCGCGATCGTCGGCTCCGGGAACTGAACCCCGCCTCGTCGCGACAGGCCGCCTCCCCGGGATCGGAGTGGCGGCCTGCCGCGCCCACCTCCGTGGCTATGGCGGCGAGGTCGGTGTCCGATCGGGACTGAGCTGGACCAGGCGCCTGAGCAGCTCGTGGGGGACCGCGTCGGTGCCGGGGTGGCTCCAGCGCGCGTCGCGGGTCTTGTCGACCAGGGTGGCGCGGATGCCTTCGGCGAAGTCCGATTCGCGAATGAGCCCGGTGGCGGCGTGGAGTTCTCGGCGAAGACAGCCCTCGAGGTCGTCGTCGATGCCGAGGCCGAGCAGTTCGTCGGTGAGCCGGAGACAAAGTGGCGAGGCCGTGTCGAGTTGGTTCAGTGTGGTCTGTGCCCACTCGGATTCGCGTTCGTGGAGCCGCGTCCTGATCTCGGTGAGGCTGCCGGGAGCGAACGCGGAGTCGACGTGTGTCCGTAGCTCGGACAGCGTGGAGGTGGCGGTCGGCCTGGCGAACTTGTCGAGGACGTCGTCCAGGCCGGTGTCATCGAGCGCGGCGGTGAACGCGGGGAGATCGGTGGATGCGACGAGGTGTGTCGCCAGAGCGCCGGTGAGGCCCAGGTACCGGCCGACCCGATGGTCATCATGACTTCGGAGTCCACGCGTCGGTCAGGCGCTCCGACTCGGCCGAGGTCAGAGTGACCGCCCCAGCGGCGACGTTCGAGCGGGCGTGGGTCACGCTTGTCGTGCCCGGGAGCGGGACCACGTCGAGGCCGTGCGCGTCAGCGCGGCTGTGTACCCAGGCGATCGCGACCTGGCCGACCGTCGCCTGGTGCGCCGCTGCGATGTCGCGAAGGAGTAGTTGGCGTTCGGCCTCGGAGTCGTCACCGCGCTGGTTGTGAAGAGCCCCGTGTGAGGTAGGGGAGTGGGCGACAACGGTCACTCCGAGCCCTGTGGCTGTCGGTACCAGTTCGCGTTCCAGAGTGCGTTCGGCCAGCGACCAGTGTTCCTGCAGGGCGGTCACGGGGTGGACCGCATGAGCGCGCCGCAGATCATCCGCCGTGACGTTCGACAGACCGATCGCGCCGATCTTGCCCTGCCCGACCAGCTCGGCCATCGCTCCCACGGTGTCTTCGATCGGAGTGGTCGCGCTGCGGTGATGCAGGTAGTACAGCTCGATGTGATCGGTCCGGAGTCGGCGGAGACTGGCCTCGCAGGCTTGCCGCACGTACGCCGGGTCGGCGCGGACCTCATAGCCCTCAGGCATCGAGGCGTTCCAGATCACCCCGAACTTGCTCGCCAGTACCACCTCGTCGCGACGCGCCGCGATCGCGCGGCCGACGAGCGCTTCGTTTCCGTACATTTCGGCCGTGTCGATCATCGACACACCCGCGTCGAGAACCGCACCGATGACGCGGAAGGGGTCTCGATCGATGTCGCTGGTTTCGTTCTCGCGCAGTCTCATCGCGCCGAAGCCCTGACGGCCGAGCGGCGAGGATCCGGCCGGCGTTCGTTGTCCCATGAGGCGAGCCTAGAAGCTCCATCGCAGTCGAGGTCCAGTCCGCCGCGAGACGCGGGGATCGACGTTTCGTCGGCACCGGTCCGCGGGCCGGGGGATTCACCGGCGCCGGAAGCCGGCCACCGCGACCCGGCGCGGGTCGTGCTCGGTCGAGCTGAGGTCCCACACCTGGTGGTCGGGCACGATGTCCTCCGGCGCATCCGTCGCCAGCACCACGACGCCGGGGTAGTCGGCGAGCAGTGCCCGCAGCATCGCCGTGCCGCCCGCACCGAGCTCGTCGTCGACGTGGTCCAGCACCAGTAGCGGTGGTCGCAGGTAACACGCACGGGCCAGTTGCAGCCGCGCCCGCTCGGGAATCGACAACGGCTCGCCGCCGCGGCGCAGCGTGGTGCGGACTCCGTCGGGCAGTGCCCGGACCCGCTCCCCGAGACCGACCGCGTCGAGCTCCGGCTCGACGGGGTGGTCCGACTCGGGACGGCGGTAGCGCACGGCCCTGGCGATGGTCCCGCGTTCGAGCGCCAGCCCACGCGCGGCAAAGCCGACGTAGCGGCGGCGGCGTGCGGGCCGCAGGCCGCCGAGGTCGCAGCCAGCGACCCGTACCCAGGCTCGCGCCGTCGTGTCGATGCCGGCCAACAGTGCGAGGACGGCGGCACTCCGTTCGCGGTCAGGGCCGCGCAGGACGACCCGCGCGCCGGGCGCGGCCGCCAGGCCGGGCACCCGCACACCGCCGACCCAGAGCTCATGGACGTGGACCTCCGCCGGGTCCCGGATTCCCCTGTCGGCAGCGAAGCCGCCGCGCCGGGAGCCGGTCTCGGATCGAGCGAGCGCCGGCGCGAGGATGCGCCGCGCGGCCAGGAAGGACTGGCGGTACTCCACGACCCGGCCGAGATCGTGGATCGGGGTGGCGAGCACGCCGACGATCGTGATCGTGGTGGCCACCACGGCGTGTTCGAGTCCGTACAGGCTGCCGACGATCACGACGCCGAGCGTGGCGACCGCCGCGGCGGACACGGCGGCCCCGCGCAGGCACCCGGCGACGCGGGCGCGGCGCACGGCCGTCGCTCGCACCTTCCCGCTGAGTGTGTGGAGGCGCTTGAGCTCCCGGTGTACCCCGCCGCTGGCGCGGATCGCCGATCCCGCCGCCACCGCGTCGCTGACCTGGGAGGCCAGCCGCCCCCGTGCCGTGCGCACCGTGCGGGCCCTGGCGAACGCGGTGCGGGCGAGCAGCCCGAAGACCACGCCCAGCAGAACCACCGGTGCGGCCACGGCCACGGCCAACGCCGGATGCAGCGTCAGCAGCAGTACGAGCACGCCCGCGATCAGCGGGACTCCTCCCGCCATCGGGCCGATGCCCCAGGCGACCCAGTTCCGCACGGCGGTGAGGTCGTTGGTGGTGCGCGCGATCGTGGTCCCCAGTGAGGGGCCACGCCCGTCCGAGAGCTCGGCGGCGAGCAGGCCGACCCGGATCTCGTGCACGTAGTCCTGCCCCAGCTTCTCGGCGAGTACCCACTCCACGACCCGGACACCGCCCATGCACAGTGCCGACAGCAGCAGCACGCCGAACCACGACCACCGTTCACCGGGGGCGGCGTCCAGCAGGCGCGGCATGCTCACCGCGGTGACTCCCGCCAGCGCCGCCTGCCCGAGCCCGGCCCCGACGAGCGCGCCCAGCAACGTCTTCCTGTCGCCGGTGAGCAGGCGCGGCAACGATGCCGGCGCCGAACCGCCCGCGTCGCTCACAGGACGGCCCTCACCACGTCGGGTTCCCTCAGAGCGGCCGTCTCGATCACGGGTACGTCCAGCACGGACCTCGCCTCGCGCATCGCCAATGGTGCCGACGTGAGCACTCCGCTGACCGCGGTGACCGGCACGCCGCGCTCCCTCAGCAGGCCGACACCGCCCACGGCTCCGGCGGCACCGTCCGCGGCGAACACGACGCGGTCGACCACGCGCGGGAAGACCGGATCGGCCACCAGGTTCGAGGTTTCGTGCTGGTAGAGCCCGTCGGCGATCTCCACGACGACCACGTCGATGCCGGGCACGGAGAGCTCGTCGATCAGCGAGAGCAGGATCGCCCGCACCTGTTCGTGCGCGAGCCGGAACGTCGTGGGAAAGCCGAAGTCGGTGAAGTCGAGGACCTGGGACGCGCCCGCGTCGGCGAAGCCGTTCGGGTCACCGCCCGCTCCGGTCCCCGTCGCCTTGCCCGCCGTGACCCGCAATCCCGACCGCACGAGTCCGCGGATGAGGGAGGCGACGGTCGTGGACTTCCCCGAGTTCATCGACGTGCCGAGCACGCCGATGACGGTCGGGCGGCCACCGGTCCGGTGCGGGGCCGTCTCCGCGCCGAGCCGGCGCGGAGCGAACCGGTCGAGGTTGACCACACCGTGCGCGTCGGCGAGCAGGCCGAGCGGCCGCACGGCCGTCGGGTCGGCGACTCTGGCGTGCTTGGCGGTCGCCAGCGCCGCGACACCACCGGCCGCGACGAGGTGGACGGGCCGCAGGTCGCCGGGGACCTCGGCCTCGAACTGGTCGGGCGCGTACCGGTGTCCGTACGCCACCAGCACCTCGTCGCCGACGAACAGCGTCTGACGCCGGCTCACCGGACTCTCCAGTCGGGTGTGCATCCCGATCTCCTCGATGCGGGCGAGCACGACATCGCCAGGTCGCGGCGTCACGTCTGGCCCGTCGAGCAACGTGTAGCCACGCGGTGAGCCGTCGATGCGAGCGGCGACGGACCGCGTGGTGTACGCCTTCTTCGCTCTGCGCAGCCGGGTGGGTGCGAGAACCGTTCCGGACGGCACGCCGATCGCACGAACGGGATTCGCCGCGATCGTGTCGATCTGGCCAGTGGGGACGCTCATGGTGCCTTCGCTTCCTTTCACGGAGCGCGGTTGCGACCGCCGCGCTGTCACAGGGGACAAAGCTATGGGCGTCACATGAGGCATCGGTGGGAGCGAGATGAGGGGATCGTCATCTCGGGCCCGGCACCTGACCCGTGCCGCTTGTACGATCGACGGCGGTAGCCGAGACGCAGGATTGGCAGGCATGTGATGTCCGAACTGTCCCGGGCGCTGGAGATCGACGACGCCGAGCTGCGGCGTGGCCGGATCGTCGAGGTCCTCGTCGACGCCTTCTCCGACCTGATGGCCGCTGATCCCGCGGCGTTCCGTACGAAGTTCCGCAAGATGGCCACCGATCCGTTCGCGTTCTACCGGGGCAGCGCCTGCCTGTTCTACGGAGACGTCGCTCGGTTGAAGGACCCGTGGGCCGACGAACGGACCAGCCGCGTGTGGATCCAGGGCGATCTGCACGCCGCCAACTTCGGCACCTACATGGACGGCGAGGGGACACTCGTCTTCGACGTCAACGACTTCGACGAGGCCTACCTCGGCCACTTCACCTGGGACCTGCAGCGATTCGCCGCGAGCATCGCGTTGCTCGGCTGGAGCAAGGCGCTGCCGGACGACGAGATCATCAGCCTGATCCGGGTGGCGGCCGACACCTACGTCGGGCAGGTACGGGCGTTCGTCAACGGCGAGAACGACTCGGCCTTCAAACTGCATCTCGGCACGACCGACGGGATCATCCGGCACGTGCTGGAGAAGGCCAGGCTCAGCAGCCGCAACGACCTGCTGAACACGGTCACCGAGATGAAGCGCTATGACCGCCGCTTCCGTGACAAGCCCGGCGTGCGCAGGCTCGACGACGCCGAGCGGGAACGCGTGATCGAGGCGTTCACGCGGTATCTGGACACGATCCCGCCGGACAAGCGGATGCGGGGCGTCGCCTACAACGTCAAGGACGTCGTGGGGCGTAGCGGGTTCGGCATCGGCAGCGCCGGGCTGCCCGCCTACAACGTGCTGATCGAGGGCTACAACCAGGCGCTCGACAACGACATCGTGCTCTCCATGAAGCAGGGCAACGTGGCGGCACCGTCGCGTGTGGTCAGTGACGCGACGGTGGAGTCCTACTTCGCTCATCACGGGCACCGCACGGCCGTCTCACAGCGGGCACTGCAGGCGCACGCTGACCCGCTGCTCGGCCACACCGACCTGGACGGCGTCGGGTTCGTCGTGAGTGAGCTGTCGCCGTACGAGTCCGATCTGGACTGGAACGAGCTGAACGAGCCGGAGGACATCGAGCCGGTGCTGGGCTATCTCGGCAGGGCGATCGCCAAGGTGCACTGCGTGTCCGACTCGGACTCCGACCACACGCTGGTGCCCTTCCAGACGGAGAACGCCATCGACGCGGTGCTCCACGGCAGGGAACAGGAGTTCGTGACGTGGCTGTGCGACTTCGCGCTGGCGTACTCGGCCGTGGTGCGCGACGACTACCGGCTGTTCATCGATGCCTTCCGTAACCGCGAGATCGCGGGCCTGCGCTCCACACGCGCGGACGGGTGAGCGCTGACGAAGCCCGCCGTTCGCGCCGTTGACGGGTTCGTCCACTGTGGTCGCGCCTCCTCCCAGGGGCAGGCGGCGCTGCGCGAGAAGCTCGATAGTGTGTAGCCCGGACGGGTGTATCTAGGTTTGGATCTTTACAGCGTTTACGCCGGACCGCTAATAATTAATTCGCTGTGCCGTGCGATCACGTCGCCGTGTTCGACCCGGCAGGTCGCCCCCCGGCGTTTCCCGCCGGAGGGCGCGCTTCGAGCACCCTGGGGGAACCGATGCCGTAGCTGGCAGGCGAGGCCTCGTTTCCGCACGCGAAAAGCGGTGCGCGACACGGGATGGCGCGACGCTGGTGCGGGTGTGATGGAGGACGTTGCGCCGCATCGGCACTGACGATGACCCGGTGGCGCAATTCGCCCCGAGCCGCATTTGGGGACAATTCAATTCCCAAGAAAGAGTGCGGCATTTCTTATTTCCCAATTCTTTTCCGAGGAGAACTGTGTCCAATTCCCAGCAGGCCGTGTGGAGGTCGACCCGGTGGAGACCCTCGACCGGGGCCGTCCGGCTGCTCGTGGTCGGCGTCGCCTGCGCCGCGGGTGGTCTCGTGCTCGGCGCACCTGTTTCCGGTGCGGAGCCGGGCAGTCCGGGCACTCCCCAGGAGCCCACCCCGGTCTTCGCCGAGGACTTCGAGTACGGCATGGGCGTCGAGCAGGTGCTGCTCAGCGACTACACCGGTGCCCCGCCGACCAGTCCCACCTACACGGCCGACGAGCCGTGGCTCACCCGCTGCAACGGCATGATCGTGCAGTTTCCGACCCCGGTCGACGACCTCGGCAACTGCGCCAGCACGACCAGCACCGCCAACACTCGGCAGCTGGCCTACGGCCTCGGCGAGCACTCCGGCCAGGGTAGCGCGACGAACCACGCCGTCACGGCCTACACCGAGGGTGACCCCGGCGCCGACCTGGTCGAGTTCGAGACGGTCGCCCCGGTGCCGCTGGCCAGCGAGAACGGCCGCTTCCTCACGTTCAGCGTCGACACCGCGGCGGTCAACTGCGCCGTCTCGCCGCCGCTGTACCAGTTCTACCTGCTCGACGGGGACGACCAGGCGCCCGTCGGTGGCGAGATCAACGCCTGCACCTCCACCACGACCGTGAACGCCCCCGCGGTGGGTGCGCTGCCCGCGCGCGACGTGAACGTGGGTACGTACACCTCCGACGGCTCGGTGCTGTTCACCGGCTCCTCGCTGGGTATCCGCATGACCAACGCCAACGGCTCCGGTGCCGGCAACGATGCGGCGTTCGACAACATCAGGGTGCTCGACGTCTCGCCTCAGCTGGACAAGAGCTTCAGCGAGACCTCGGTGCCCACCGGCGGCACGTCGACGCTCACGTTCACGATCACCAACACCAGCGAGCTGGCCGCCAAGAACGGCTGGTCGTTCACCGACAACCTCTCGGACGGCCTCACCGTCGCCGACCCGGCGAACGCCACCATCGACTGTCCTGGCGGCGCCGTCACCGCTGACCCCGGCTCCGGCTCGGTCGTCGTCACGGGCGACCTCGACTCCGGCATGGCCTCGTGTACGGCGAGCGTGGACGTGACCTCCGGCGAGTCCGGCAGTTTCACGAACGGCCCCGACAACATCGAGTGCGTCGGCTGCGACCCGCCCGGTGACGCCGTGGTGGAGTTCAGCGACCCCACCTACAGCGTCGAGAAAACCGCCTCGGCCACCGAGGTCGAGCCCGGCGAGACGGTGGAATACGCCCTGACGGTGCGCAACACCGGCGAGTTCGACTACACCGAGGAGCGGCCCGCGAGCGTCAGTGACGACCTGACCAGCGTGCTCGACGACGCCGTCTACAACGATGACGCCGCCGCGAGCGCGGGGCCTGCTCCCGGCTATGCGGAGCCAACGCTGTCGTGGTCCGGGCCGCTGGCGGTGGGCGAAACCGTCACGATCACGTACTCGGTGACGGTCAACGATCCGGCCACGGGCGACGGCTCGCTGGACAACGTAGTCACCACACCGGAAGGCAACGGCGGCGACTGTCCAGAAGGGACGGACGATCCGCGCTGCGGCACCACCACCACGGTCGACGTGCCGCCGGGCGAGGACGAGCCGTCTCCCGGCGAACCGGGCCCGGCCGAGCCTCCTGCCGACGACACGAAGGCCCCGGTGCCGCCGCTACGGCACATCGACACGGGTAGCGCACTCGCCGCCGCCGAGGCGGCCGGGACCGGCTACAGCCCGCTGTTCACGTGGGGTGTCGGCCTGGTGCTGCTCGGAGCCGTGGCCACGGCCCTGCTCTGGTACCGCAGGCAGCTCGCCGACTGACACACGGGATCACCAGGGTGGTGCCGCGCCGCGTCCCGGCACGGCACCACCCCCTCACCAGGAGGCAGCATCGTGCAGCCATCGCCGCACCCCGCAGACCGGCCCGCCCGACCTTGGCTCCGCAGGCTGGGCCTGCTGGCCGCCGTTCTCGCCCTCGCCGCGGGTGGCACGTTGATCGCGCTGGACCTCGGTTCGCCCGGCGGCGTCGGCGGCGTCGCCTCGCCGGACCCGGCCACATCGAGCCCCGCCGACCCGCCGCCGCACACGGTTCCGACGCGGCCGTCGGCCGCCGTGCCGCCGCCGGTGACGGCGCCCGGAGTCGAGTACGACGCCCCCGGGCCCTCGGCCGTCAGCGTGAGCACCGGTGGGTACTCGTCCGTCGCGGCGGGCGGGGCGCGCCTGACGATCCCCTCGCTGGGGGTCAACGCGCCGATCAGCACCGCCACGGCCACCGACGGAGTACTGGACGTCCCCAGTGACGTGCGCACGATCGGCTGGTACAGCGGTACCTCCAGGCTCAGCGACCCGGCCACCTCGCCCGCTCCCGGCCAGCCGGGCGTCGCGCTGCTCGCTGGCCACGTCAGCTGGATCGGCCAGGGCGAGGGCGCCTTCCACGACCTCGCCGCGCTGCGGCCCGGTGACCGCGTCGAGGTGCACGGCGACAACGGCGTGACCACCCACTGGACCGTCGCCGCGCGGCCCACCGTCACGCCCAAGGACCGGCTACCCGCCGAGCTCTTCGGCAACTCGGGACCCGCGCGCGTCGCGCTGGTCACCTGCGGTGGGCGCTACGAGCGCGCCACCGGCGACTATCGCGACAACGTGATCGTCTGGGCCGAGCCCGCCCAGGGCGTGCACTAGGAGCGCTGCGCAGGGACATGCCCGGCAGCAACCATCGGGAAAGGTTCGCCGATCCGTAGGCGGCCGACCTGTTCGTCCACATCGGAGTGTCCGGGTCGTCAGCCTCGGTACTCGTCGTCGGTGACGTGCTCGAGCCATGTGGTGGTGGTCGCGGGGTCGTCACCGTTGTCCAGCATCGCCAGGTGCTCCATGAAGGAGTCCGGTGTCGCACCGTGCCAGTGCTCCTCGCCCGGCGGGCAGTAGATCGTCTGTCCGGGGTGCGCCTCGATCTTCTCGCCACCACGGGACTGCACCCACGCCACGCCCTGGGTGACGTGGAGCGTCTGACCGAGAGCATGGGAGTGCCAGGCGGTTCGGGCGCCCGGCGCGAAGCGCACCTTCGCGACCACCATGCGCTGACCTCCTTCGCGCGGGTATGCGATCGGGTCCAGCCAGACGTCGCCCGTGAACCGCTCGGGCGGGTTCTTGGTCGTCGGGGTTCGAGGGTCGACCTGCATGGGATTTCCTTCCGGTCGAAGTTCTCAGTCGTATCCACGCTCCACAGTAGGTTCGCGGGCGACACCACCACCGACGCGTGGGTGATCGCTCACGTGGGTGACTCATGTTGCCAATGAGGCTGCAGTTACAGCAGTGTACGAATCAATACTATGCTCCGTAGTTTTCACGAAGGTGGTGCGGCATGCCCAGGCGTGGCGGTGCAGTCCCTGGCGTGCTCGCGGCCGCCGCTCTGATGCTGGCGCTGCCCGCGCCGGCCGCCGCGGTGCCACCGCCTCCTCCGAACCCCGGTGACGCGGAGATCCAGGCCGGCAGCGCGGAGGCCGCGCGAGCCGCTGAGCGCGTCGGCAGCCTCGCCAGCCAGGTCGCCGAGGCCGAGGCCGCGGTGTCGGCCGCTCAGGTGGAGCTGGCCAGCAGCTACGACGCCGTCACCGCGACTCAGCGGCAGGTGGAGACCGCCCGCGCGGAGGCCGCAGCCGCGCAGGTCGCCGCCGACAACGCCCGGCGCGAGGTGGACGCGTCGGTCACCCAGCTCCGGAGTGCGCAACAGGAACTCGACGAGTTCGCCGCCGCGAGCTTTCGGCAGGGGAGCACCGTCGGGTCACTCAGCGCCTACATCGGGGCGGACGATCCCCGGGACCTGCTCGCCCGGTCGTCGTTGCTGAACGCGGTGAGCGACTCGGGCCTCGACGCGCTGGGATCGGTGCAGCGCGCGGTGACGGGCAAGGCCAACGCCGACGCCGAGGCACGCGCCGTCCGGCAGGAGGCGGACCAGAAGGAGCGTGCCGCCGTGCAGGCCGGGATCGAGGCCGATCGTGCCTACCGGGCCGCGGTGGCCGACGAGGCCGCCGCCCAGCGCCACAGCGCCGAATTGCTCGACCGCAAGCAGGCCCTCGACACGGAGTTCGCCGAGGCACAGCAAGCTCTCGCGGTGCTGGAGGGCCAGCGTCGCGACTACACCACCTGGCAGGCCCGCAAGCAGGCCGAACAAGCCGCGGCGCAGGCTGGTCCGCCCGCCTCCTCACCGGCGGGGCCACGGCCCGCGCCGGTCCGCACTCAGTCCTCAGCCGGCGTGGTCGCTCCCACCTCCGGCGTCATCACCTCGACCTACGGGCCGCGCTGGGGCGTGATCCACTATGGCCTCGACATCGCCAACAGCATCGGCACTCCGATCGTGTCGGTCAGCGATGGCGTCGTCATCTCCTCCGGCCCCGCGAGTGGGTTCGGGCTCTGGGTCCGGGTGCGTCACGACACCGGGATCGTCACCGTCTACGGGCACATCAACGAGAGCCTGGTCTCGGTGGGGCAGCGCGTATCCGCGGGACAACAGATCGCCACGATGGGCAACCGCGGCCAGTCCACGGGCCCGCACCTTCATCTCGAGGTACAGAAGAACGGCAGCAAGATCGATCCGCTGTTCTGGTTGCGCGCGAACGGTGTCTACCTCTGAGCTTGGCTGAGCGACACCGGCAGCCGAGGCCGTCGGCCTGGTCGCCGAACTTGCCGGTCCCGTGGTGACGAGACCGGCAAGATCCTCAGGAACCGGCGCGACACCGGTGCCGGGCCGTCATCACGGACGTCCGAGCGGGTTGGCGGGATCGTCGGGGTCCAGGAGGTCGACGCCCTGACGTTCCAGCTCCTGCAGAGCCGACCCGATCTCCCGCAAACAGGGGTCGCACAGCGTCATGCCGCTGTCGAGCCCCTTGTCACCGCACTTCGTGCATTTGCTCATCAGTTCTCCCAGCGTTCGTCGGTGTGGCCATGCTCCGGCGGTGTGGGATTCGTGAGGAAGGGCATCGGGCGGCCATTCCTGGCCGGTGGAGTTGACCAGGCACAACTCCTCGACGGCGGTGGGCCTTAGCGAGGTCAGGAACCGTCGGGTGTCACCCTGACCAGGACCTTCCCGCGGCCGTCGCCGCGGAAGATCCGATCCAGCGCCGCCAGGGCGTGCTCCAGACCGTCCACGACCACATTGGCGTGTCGCAGGCGGCCGTCACGGAGCCTGGCCGTGAGCTCCGCGGTGATCTCGTCGAATCGGTCGGCATGGTCGGTGACCAGAAAGCCGCGTGCGGTGATCCTGGCGAAACACCTCGCTACCCGAGCGCACGATCTGGACGACGAGGAAGTCGCCGCCGGACGCGGCGATCTGCCGGTGTCCTCGGACGCCGCTGAACGGTCCCGAACAACGCCCGTTCTGGTCTTCACCACTGTTCAGGTCGGTTCACGTCGCTGATGGCATACTGCCGACGAGTGTGATCAGGAGACTGTTCTCCACGGGGGAGGCACGGTGACGACACAGGGCATGGCTCCGATCGCGGATGACCTGCTGCTCCTGCTCCTGGACGAGCGGAGCGGCCGGTTCCCGGGGAACCGGCCGCTGGACGGGATGATCGCGGGTACGCTGCTGCTCGAGCTCGCGCGCGGGAACCGGCTCGACGCGTCCGAGGGCGAGCGCCGGATCTTCGTCGAAGACGCCACCCCCACTGGGATTCCGGCGCTCGACGCCACGCTCGAGGCCGTCGGGGAGCTGGAAGGCTCCACGCTCCAGGACGCGCTCGGCGCCCTGGCGGACGGCCGGCACGCCGAGGCAGTGCGGAGGCTGGTCGACGCCCACGCCGTGCGCGAGCAGAAGCAACGCCGGCTGCTCGGGCTCGTCAGCACGACAACGTGGCGGCTCACCGATCACGACCGGGTGCGCGCGCTGCACACCGCACTGGAGGACGTTCTGGTGCGGGGTCAGGAGCCGGACGACCGCGTCGCGACGATCATCTGCCTCCTGTTCGTCCTCGAGCTACTGGACCGGATCGTCGACGCCGAGGACCGCGAGGCGGTCAACCACAGAGCCGTCGACATCGTCGAGCAGGTGTCGTTGACCAACTCACTCTCCCAGGCGCTCATGAGCGGTGAGTCGCTTCTCCTCTCGGCCACTCATTCGCTCACGCCTGTCAACGTCATCGTCTCGCAGCTGCGGGACTAGCCCTGGTCACCCGCGCTGCAGGCGCCAGGTCTTGCTGTCGCTGACCAGGCACACCCCGGGGGAGAGCACCACCACGCGCAGCGTGCCGTCGCGCTCGTCGTAGTCGACGCCCTCGGTCTCGAACTCGCCGGAGCACGCGCTCTCCAGCGGCAGCTGTCCGTGAGAGGTGACCGTGCCCGTCACGTCCTCGTCGCCGACCGGCGCCGAGAGGTCCACCTGCAGCAGTGGTTTGGTGGTGCCGAACAGGCTGCCCTCCGGATCGTCCGACGAGCACAGCAGGCTCGTCGCGGAGACGAAGTCGCAGCCCTGCACGTCCCGCACCGGGCGGTCGAGCTGGATCGACGAGGCATAGGGCAGATTTGCGTCCGGGTCGGTCATCGCGACACCGGGCATCGGCAGCACGAGCAGCCGGTCCATCGTGCCCCACTCGCCCGTCACGAGCCAGCGCGCGTCGGGCGACACCGCGGCGAAGGAGTTGTTGGGCGCCTCCCACGACTCGAGCTCGTGGGTGTAGTTGGCGCGGGAGCCGTCGGGCGCCTCGACGCGGTACAGCTTGGCACCGCGGTCGTCGCGCTGGTAGGGCTCGACGTAGTACCCGTCTCCGGCGCCCGGGTCGCCGATGTGGTTCCAGCCCTGCACGGCCAGTGCCGGGTCGATGGTGCCGACACCCGTGTAGCGGAACGTCGTCTGCCCGTCGCGTTCGACGGATGCGAGTCCCTGGCTCTCGTCGAGCGGCCTCGCCCGGTCGGAACCCACGGGCTGCCAGCCTTCCGCGGCGGTGGCTGTGGGCGCGGACAGTGCCGAGACGGCGAGTACGGCCAGAGCGGCGAGGGCGATGCGGCGCACGAGAGCTCCCTGGGTGGGGTCGGGGTCGTCCCCTGTCTAACAGTCCGGCCGGCGCGCCGGAACCGACCAAGGGCGGCGACCGGATGAACGGTGCCCGATAGTCGTCCCCGGGGTGCACAAAGGACGCGGGGTGCCCGAGGGTGCTGCTGCCCGTCGAGGAGTCGAACCTCGGTTTCCGCGTCCAGAGCGCGGCGTCGTGCCAATTGGACCAACGGGCATCGGGGTGTTTCCGGCTCCCGGTCCAGGACTCGAACCTGGGGCCAACGGATCCAAAGTCCGTGGTGCTGCCGCCTACACCAACCGGGAAAGTGCGTGCCCCTGCCAGGAGTCGAACCTGGACTGGCCGCGTTCTGAGCGCGGTGCCTCTGCCAGTTGGGCTACAGGGGCGGTGCCGCCGTCCGGCCGAACCGGACCGGCGTTGGAGCCGAGCCCGGTGCTCGGCCGGGCGAGCTGGTGCGGCTCCGGGGAGTCGAACCCCGACTGGACTGGTTCTCGACCAGGTGCCTCTGCCGGTTGGGCTAGAGCCGCGAGAGGTATCCGGCGTTCGCGCCGGTGCTCTGCTCCGCTGTGTGGATGTCAAAGAACAGCACCGGCCCATCGGCAAATGGGCGGCGCGACCGAATTCCGTCGACAAGAACTGAAAGTGTTCTGGGTGCGCTGAATAGAGAAAGCCGCCCGGATCGGTGTCCCGATGGGCGGCTCCTTTGGCATGACCTGTGCTATGTCATGGCGGGGAGCCTGTGCTGGACCCGCGAAGGTTGCCCTGCGACGAGCCCACGACAGCGATCGCGACGGCCGGTTGCTGCCGTAGCGTTGCTCGCTTCCGCATGTTCGTCATGGTGCTCCTTCGTTCGCCGGTGTGCAGTATCGTCGCCGTCGTGAGTGGTCCGCGTCAATCGGATTTCGCGAAATAAATCGAACTCGCGGTGAATGGTTCTGATTTCCTCCGGCGAGCACCGTCGCGGTGGTGACTCAGCGAACCTCGCTCGACCGGGCTCGCGCGACGGCGCGGCCGCGTGGGGAGTCGGGGAAACGGTCGAGCATGGCACGGACTTCGCCGGCGTCGACGTTCGCGCCGAACAGTTCGGCGCCGGGTTCGAACCGGATGCCTTCGGTGAGCGGGCCCGCGACGACGGGGTCGAAGCCGAGCGCGTCGACGAGCCGGGCGATGGCGGTGACGGCGTCGGTGTCGTCGCCTGCGATGGCGAGTGCCTTGCGTCCGGGCGTCGCGGCGGGGCGGGCTCCGTTCTCGAGATCGTGGTAGCCCATGTGGTTGAACGCCTTGACCACGCGGGTGCCGGGCAGGAAGGACTGCACGATCTCGCTGGAGGACGTGCGCGGGTCGGTGAGGTCGTCACGGATGCCGTCGGTTTCCCACCAGTAGTTCATCGCGTCCACGACGAGCTTGCTGCGCAGCGCGTCGGCGGGGATGGAGCGGTGTTTGCCGAGGGGGAGGGCGAGGACGACGATGTCGGCCTGCCCGGCCGCCTCGGCGGCGGTGGTGGCGGTCGCGCCGGGCGTGACGACCTCGATGACGAGTGCGATCTTCGCCGGGTCGCCGGAGCCTGCCACGAGCACGCGGTAGCCCGCGGCGACGGCGAGCCGGGCGAGGACGGTGCCGACCTTGCCGGCACCCAGGATCGCGACGGTGGTGGTCATGTCGTCTCGGCGAGGATGTCGCGGACCATGGGGATGACCTTGGTGCCGTAGAGTTCCACGGCGCGCAGGCGGGCGCTCATGGGCTGCGAGCCGGTGGCGTAGATCAGGTCGAACCGGCCTGCGTCGAGTGCGCGGACGGTGCGGGCGATCTTGCGGGCGACGGTTTCGGGGGAGCCGACGTAGAGCGAGCCGTGCTCGATGTCGGCGTCGTACTCCTGGCGGCGCAGTGGGGGCCAGCCGCGCTGGGCGCCGATGCGGTCGCGGATGACCTTGTAGCGGGCGTAGTGGAGTTGTTTGGCCTCGTCGTCGGTGTCGGCGATGAAACCGGGGGAGTGCAGGCCGATCGGCCACGCGGGAGTGGAGAGCTGCTCGGTGGCGCGGCGGTAGAGCTCGATGAGCTGCCTGAACCGCGTGGGCGGGCCGCCGATGATGGCGAGCATGAGCGGCAGGCCGTGGCGGGCGGTGCGGATGATCGACTGCGGTGAACCGCCGACGCCGACCCAGGTGTTGAGGCGTCCGGACTCGGTCTTGGGGTAGACCTCGACGTGCTCGAGCGGTGCGCGCACGGTGCCGCTCCACGTGACCGGCTTCTCGTCGAGGAGCTGGACGAACAGCTCCAGCTTTTCCTCGAAGAGCACCTCGTAGTCGGCGAGGTCGTAGCCGAACAGGGGGAACGACTCGGTGAACGAGCCGCGCCCGAGGATCACCTCGGCGCGGCCCGAGGAGATCGCGTCGAGGGTGGAGAAGCGCTGGAAGACACGCACGGGGTCGTCGGAACTGAGCACGGTGACGCCGGAGCCGAGGCGGATGCGGGACGTGCGGGCGGCGATGCCGGCGAGCACCGTCTCGGGCGTGGAGATCGCGTACTCGGGGCGGTGGTGCTCGCCGAGCGCGATGGCGTCGACGCCGAGTTCGTCGGCCAGCGTCGCCTCCGTGACGACCTGGCGGATCGCCTCGGCGTGGGAGGCGAGGGCGCCGGAGTCGTCTTCGGGCACGTCTCCGAAGTTGTCGAGTCCGAAGACGAGGTCGCTCATCAGGTGCTCCTGGAGGTCGTTGCGCTTGAGGCTTCAAGCATCGCGCAAGAATGATGACGCGTCAACAAGACGGGCCGGCGCGGCTCTGAGCCGGCCGCCTCTGCACTGCTCGCCGACGCTCAGGCGTGGGTGGCGGGGGTGTTGAGCAGCTGCGTCTCCCAGGCGAACGCGACCCCGGTGGCGCCCTGGTGCTGTGCGGCGATCTCCGCCAGTGCCGGGATGGTCGCTTCGCGAGCCCAGTCACGCTGCAGCTCACCCTGCACGGCGACCCAGGTCATCGGCATCACGCCGGCCTGGACCATTCGCTGTACGGCCATGTCGTGCGCTTCGGTGGGCTCGTGCGATGGATGCGGCGCGCTGGCTCGACGCGCGGGACGCTCGTGGGGCGCGGGAGGCATCAGCCGGTCTGGACCACTACGTCGGAGCTCGCCCGGCGTGACGACGTCAGGGAGGCCCCCTGTGGAACGACAGCGCTGACCTCCTCGAGATCCGGGAGCGACCCGGCATCGACGTCAGTCCTGCATGGCCTCGGTGACGAACTCCGGTGGCATCTGCAGATCGTGGACGCGGAACAGGACGGCGTGCTCGACGCCCATGGTGGCGCCGCTCATCGCGGTGAACTTCGGGATGAAGTCCGCCGGAGCGGGGTGGCCAGGAAGCGCGGCCAGGTACGCGGCATGCGCTTCGAGCGAGGCGACGCCGCGGCGCAGCGGCTCACCCGTGACGTCGACGCCGTGGGTCGCGGAGCCGGCGAGCCCGGGGACGATGAACCACCGCACGGAATGCGGTTCGAGCTCCTCGTCGTCGACCTGCTCGGGAAAGACCCACCGGTTGCCGGCGTCGCGCAGCGCGTCGAGCGTCGCGAGCCCGGCCGCGCGGTGGTCTGCCTGGTCGAACCCGAAGGGTGTCTCGATCTCGTGCCCGGAGCCGAGTACGACATCGGGCTTGAACCGGCGGATCTCCCGGCAGATGTCGCGCCGCAGGTCCAGCCCGTAGACGAGCACACCATCCGGATGTTCGAGGACGGTCAGGTGCTCGACGCCCACGGCGGCACAGGCGGCCTGCTGCTCGGCGACGCGCAGGCGAGCCGTCTCCTCAGGAGGGTTCTGCATGCCGGCCTCGCCGCGGGTGAGCAGCAGATAGCCGACCTGGATGCCGCGCGAGGTCCAGCGAGCGACGGCTGCGGACGTGCCGTACTCCATGTCGTCAGGGTGGGCGACGACGCAGAGCACGCGCTTGAAGGACTCCTCTGGCAGGGCGGGAAGTGTCATGTCGGCGATCCTTCCGCGTTGCGGGGCGGCGATGAGCCGGGTGGGGCCTGACGCTCACCCCGAGCCGGGCATGTTCATCGTGCACCTCAATGGTCCACCGATCCAGGACTTCGTCACCGGCCGGCCCGACAGCGGTGGATTCACGGGTTCGGCTGTCGAGACAGAGGCTGATCGATCTGTTCGCGAAGGATGTCGCCGTGTCCGGCATGCCGGGCGAACTCCTCGATCATGGCGAGCAGTGTCCATCGCATGCTGACTGTCCCTTCGCGAGGATTGTCCTTGGTGTCGTCGAGATCGAAGCGGGCGGCGATCGTCCGGGATCGCCTGCTCGCCCGCTCGAACTCGGCGATCACGTCGGCCAGCGACTCGTCGTCCGCGACAACGAAGGTGCCCTCGTCCCGGTTCGAGTATCCGTCGCATTCGGACTCGTCGAGTCCCGCCCAGAACCGCTGGAACCAGATCCGTTCGGCGGCCGCGGCATGCTTGAGCAAGGAAATCGGTGTCGTCAGTGACGCGACGAGTCGTCGGCGGGCGTCGGCGTCGGAGAGACCGCGTGCGGTCTCGATCAGGGCCTCGCGGTTGCGGTCGAGCAGGTTCTCGATGACCGCGCGCTCGGCGCCGTCGGTGATTCGGACGGTACTCATGGCTTCGCTCCGTTGTTGGGTGCGGCAGCGGATCTGCGCGAGGGAACTGGGGATGGCGACAAGGGCACTCAGGAGAGGTCGCGGAGTTCGATGTGCTCACCGTGGGGAGGTGCGGGAGCGGGTCGATGCGGTCTGACTGAAACACCGCGATCGAAGCCGGCCGGTCAGGAGCCGAACGCGTCGCCGACGCCTGGTGAGGCGGAAGTCGCAGGTTCCCACCTGCTGCGACATGTCTATCACATGGTCTCGCCGGGGGAGGCCCCGGCAGTACGGGAGCAGTACGGGCAGAGCGATGTCATCGGCGATTCCTAGAGTTCCGTCTGCTTCGTCCGGGAACCGGACGGGCACCGGAATGCGCCCATCCTGAAGGGAAGTCCCCGCTGTGAGATGGAAGAATCTGAGACGAAGAGCCGCCGCACTGGCAGTGGCGGTCACCGCATCGCTGTCCGGCATTCTCTTCGTGTCCGCACCGTCGGCATCCGCCGCCGGTCTGAGTAACCCGAGCGGCACGCTCACTGTCGAATGCGCCGGCGCTCGGGCGTTCATCCAGGTCGACTGGAAGGGCGCGAACAAGGTGACCGTTCGATGGCGCATCGACGACACCGGCACGGCGGCCAACATCTCCCCGGTGCTCCGGATCCAGGCCCGGGACGCCGACGGCTCGGCGGCTCCCTTCGTCTTCCCCGGAGACAACGCCTACTTCATCCTCCGCGGCGGCAACGGCCACCACGAGGTCGGTCTGCGTTCCGACTGGAACCCCAGCAACCTCGCCGACATCAACCGTCTCCGGGTGCGCGTGCAGAACGGGACGACCGCGCAGGGTACGCACTGCTACCAGGAGCGCGACATCTTCAACTGGACGCGGATCGGCTACCGGAAGGCAGTGGACCAGCAGGGCAAGTCATACGTGCTCGGAGGAACGGGGCCGAACTCCTTCGACTGCTCGGGCCTGGCACTGACCTCCTACGAGGCCATCCCGCACTTCCCCGACTTCCCGAGCGGTGTCCGTACCGCCGAGCAGATCTACTTCTGGATGCGGGACAACACGTCGCCGTCGAAGCGCTATGCCAAGCCGGTGGCGACCTCGGACCTGAAGATCGGTGACCTGCTCTTCTTCGAAAGGACGGCCAACAACGGCCGGGTGGCCACCCACGTCGCTTTCTGGGCAGGGGACAACAAGCTTTTCCACGCTCTTTCGCCACAGTTCGGTATCGATTTCGGTAGCTATTCGTCGTATTTCAGCAGCCGGTTCATCGGCGCCTACCGCGTCCTCGGGGTCGCGACCGTCGCCAACGGATAACCGTCGTCCTGGCCCCCGGTGCTTCGTGTCGGGGGCCAGGACCCTGGAATTCCGCCGTGAGGGAATCGGTCCGGTCCGGGCCGCTTTCTGACGTACCATCACCCGGTGCCGCCAAGATCGCCGATCGGCTTCGGGAGGTTGCTCCGGGCGCACCGGTTGCGTGCCGGGCTGACGCAACGGCAGCTCGCCGGGCGGGCGAACGTGAGTGCGGGCGCGATCCGCGACCTGGAACAGGGCCGGACCAGAAGTCCGAGGAGCACCTCCGTGCAGGCGCTCGCGGCCGCACTCGGGTTGGCAGGCAACGACGTCGAGCACTTTCACGCCGCCGCCGAGGATCGACGGGTCGCTCAGGCGGAGGCCGGGGGCGGCCGGCTGCGGATCAGGGTTCTCGGCCCCATCGAGGTCTGGCACGGCGACGCACAGGCGTCCCTCGGTTCCGGCAGGCAGAGCGCGCTGCTGGCGCGGCTCGCGCTCGAAGCGGGCACGGTGGTGGGCCAGGACGAGCTCATCGAACTCCTGTGGCGCGACGGCGCCACCCGTAAGACGGTGCAGTTGCTGCACACGCACGTCACGAGGTTGCGGCGGTTGCTGGACACCGAAGCGCGAACCGGCAGCGTACTCGTCGGCAGCCGGACCGGGTACCGGCTCGTGGTCGGCCCGGAGCACCTCGATCTGCTGAGGTTTCGCGAGCTGATCGCCCGGGCGGGCCACGACGCGCCGGAGACCGCCCTGACCCGGCTGGCCGAGGCCGTCGCTCTGTGGCGCGGCGACACCGACGTCGAGCGGTTGGCATCGGACCCGCTGTACACCGCGGTGCAGGCCGAGTACACCGGCGCCGTCCTGAGGTTCGCCGCGCTCGCGCGCGATCTCGGCCAACCCGAACAGGCGTTGAGACCGTTGCGCGAGCTCGCGAGTGTGCAGGGACTGGACGAGCCCCTGCACGCGGAACTGGTGCTCACCCTGGCGGCCGGTGGCAGGCAGACGGAGGCACTGGCGACCTACGACCGGATCCGCTCGGCGCTCGCCGACCAACTGGGCGTCGACCCTGGGCAGCCACTGCGCTCCGCCCAGCTCGCGGTGCTGCGGCACCAGGCCAGACGGACAGCGGGGTTGACCGCGATCCAGCAGGCACCCGCGGCGCCATCGGACTTTCTCGGCAGAGCGAGCGAACTGGCCAGGATCGAGGACGCGCTCGCCGACTCTGACCCGGAGTCCGGCCCCGCCTCGTCCCGGATCGTGCTGATCAGCGGAATCGCCGGCGTCGGCAAGACCGCGCTCGCGCTCGCCGCGGCACACCGGCTGCGCGCGCGATATCCCGACGGACAGCTTTACGCCGACCTGCGCGGCACCACGGCGACCGCGCCTGAGCCGATGCGGGTTCTCGGCCGGTTCCTGCGTGCGCTCGGCGTACCCGACCGGGGAATCGGCATCGACGAGGCGGAGGCGGCCTCGTTGTTCCGTAGCGAGCTCGCCGACCGGCGAATGCTGGTGCTGCTGGACAACGCTCGCGACGCCGAGGAGATCCGCCCGCTGCTGCCGGGCGCGGGCGGCAGCGACGTGATCGTGACCAGCAGGCGGAGACTGCTCGGCCTCGCCGGTGCTGCCGTGACTCGCCTCGGACCACTTGGCCGAGAGGAGTCGGTGGCCCTGATCGCGGCGACCGCGGGAACGCATCGGACCGACGCCGACCCTGACGCGGCGGGCGAGCTTGCCGAGGCATGTGGACGACTGCCGTTGGCACTGCGCATCGCGAGCGCGCGGCTGGCCACCCGTCAGTCGTGGACGATCGGCGATCTGGTTCGACGATTGCACGACGACCACCACAGGCTCACCGAACTGTCGACGAGTGAGTCGAGTGTGCTCGACAGTTTCCGGCTCAGCTACGCCGATCTCGGTGACGCGGCTCAGCGCGCGTTCCGGCTGTGCGGCCTGCACCCCGGTGACGACTTCGATGCCCAGGCCACCGGCGTGCTGCTGGGGATGACGCCGGCCGGGGCGGATCGCGTGCTGGAGGAGCTGCTCGAGGCGAACATGCTGATGCAGTACACGGCCGACCGCTACCGGTTCCACGACCTGCTCGGTCTCTACGCCCGGAGGCTGCTCGCGGACGATGCCGAGGCCGACACCGCGTGCTCCCGGCTGTACACGTGGTACGCCGACGCCGTGACGGCAGCCATGGAGTGGGTGTACCCGCAACTCGTGCGCCTGGACACCTGTCCGGCCCGCGACACGTTCTTCGCCGACGAGGCCGAGGCGCTCGCGTGGCTGGACTCCGAGCTGCCCGCGTTGGTCGCCATCGTCGGGCGCACGGCGGAGACCACCGATCCCGGGCTGTCCTGGCGGATCACCGACCAGCTCCGCGGTTACTTCCTGGTGCGCAGGCAGGCCGACGGCTGGCTGACCGCGGCGGAGTCGGGGCTGGCCGCCGCGGTCAGGGCCGGTGACGACGTCGCGCGAACAGCGATGTTGATCAGCCGCGGCCAGGCCAGGTGGTCGGTCGGCCGGGAGGAGGAGGCGCTGTCCGACTGCATCGCCGGTGAGCGGCTCGCGTGCGCCGTCGGCTGGTCCACAGCCGCCGCGTACCTGGCCCATCACATCGGATGGCTCTGTCTGGAACAGGGCACGCTCACCGACGCGGACGGATGGTTTCGTCGCGCGCTCGATTCGGCCGACGAGGATCGCCTCGGTCATGTGCGGGCGGTCGCGCTCAACGGACTCGGTGTGCTGCGGCTGTGCCAGGGCGAGCTGCGAGCTGCCGCCGAGCTGCTGACCGCCGCGATGGAGATCAACGAGGCGACCGGCCGGGAGACCTCCGCGCTGGCCAACCGGGGCAACCTGGCGAGCGCGCTCCGCCAGCTCGGTGACCGGGCGCGCGCCGCGGAGCTGCTCACCGATGTGCTCGCCGCGTACCGGAAATCGGCACACTTGCGCGGCGAACTGTCCACTCTGGACGAACTGAGCGAACTGTATCGCCAGGGTGGGGACGCCGCGGCCGCGTTGGAGCTGGCCAAGCGCGCACACGAGATGACGTCCACCGTCCGCGACCGGAAGGCGACGGCCCAGACTGCCGCCACCGTGGCACAGGCATACCTCGCGCTCGGCGACCTGGAGTCCGCCGCCCGGTGGTTCGAGGACTGCCTGACGATCGCGCACGACACCTACCCGTTCATCGAAGCTCGGGCGCTGGCAGGCCTCGCGTCGGCCCGGCTGCGCGCAGGCGACCCCGCCTCGGCGTCGGGCGCGGCCGAACGGGCACTGGCGATCGCGGGCTCCTGTGGCTTCCGGCTGCTCGAGGCACAAGCGCTGACCGCCTTGAGCGCGGCGACGCAACTGGTGGCGGCAATCCCCTCGACGCGTGCCGTGCCGGGGGAGCCGGGCCGTGCCGAGTTCTGGCCCGAACCAGGCGGCTGGAACTGACCCGTCTCGCGCAGTGCGGCGATGCCCGGCTCAGGCGTGGGCCGTGGACCCTCGCACGATCAGCTCGGTCGGGATCATGATGCGGCGTGGCTCACCGTGTTCACCGGCCATGCGGGCCACGAGGCGATCCATCCCCTGCTTGGCGATCTCCTCGATGGGCTGGCGGTGGGTCGTCAGGTCGAAGGGATCCCATTCCGACATCGGCAGGCCGTCGTTGCCCATGACCCACACGTCCTCGGGAACCCGGACGCCTCCACGGCGCAGTGCGCTGATGACACCGAACGCGATGAGGTCCGCCGAGCAGAACACGGCGCTCGGCAGCGTCCCCGATTCCAGCAGTGCGGTGGCCGAGGCCCAGCCGTGCTCGTAGCTCGTCGTGCCGACGAACCAGCGCCGCGTGGCGACCTCGACCCCGCGCTCGGCGAGGCAACGCCGGAACCCGCGTTCCCTGGCGGGGCTGGCGAAGGTGTCCCTCGGCCCGAACACCGTCGCCAGGTCGTCGCGTCCACGGTCGAGGAAGTAGGCGGCCGCGGCGTACCCCGACCCCTCGTGGTCCGAGGTGACCTGGTCGACCGGGTTTCCGGGATCGGCGCGGTTGACGAGCATCACCGGCACACCGCGGCTCGCGAGCTGGTCCACCCCCGTGGTCTCCTGCTTCGCGGCCGCGAAGATCACCGCGTCGACGGCTCCGCTCTTGACGCCCGCCTGTGCCATCGGAGCGGCCGGGTCGTCGTCGTTCCACAGCAGGACGGTGAGGTCGCGTTCCCTGGCTTCCCTGGTGAGCGCGTCGAGCAGCCGGGGGAAGTACGGGTTGAGCATCTCGGAGGCCACGATGCCCACCGCGCCGGCGCGAGCCGTGCGCATCGCCTTGGCCGAGGCGTTGGGAACGTACCCGAGCTCGTCGAGCGCGCGCAGTACCCGCTCGCGGGCCTCGGGGGCGACACGGGTGTTGCCGTTGAGGACCCGCGACACGGTGGCCTGGGAGACATGTGCGGCATGGGCGACATCGCGGCTGGTGACCACGCCCACCTCCCGACGATGCCGATCCCGCCGCCCTGGGCGGCGTGGCGCCCAGTGTAGCGGCGGCGGGATCACCGGCCGCGGCACTGCGGGGCCACGCCTCAGTCGGCCACGGCGGTGTCGAGTTCCGCGGGCGGCGCGGTCCAGGAATCCGGCACCTGGGCGAATCCCCGGTCGATGTCGCGTGCCCGGTTGGCGCCGAGCAGCGCGAGCGTCTGCCGGAACTCCTGCTCGAAGATCTGGATCACCCGGTCCACTCCGGGCCTGCCTCCCGCGGCGACCCCGTACACCCACGGCCTGGCCACGGTGACTCCTGCCGCTCCCATCGCGAGCGCCTTGGCGATGTCCACACCGGTTCGCACGCCCCCGTCGAGCAGGACGTCCGCGCGTCCCGCCGCGAGGTCCACGATGCGAGGCACCGCGCTGACCGCGCTCGGCAGGCCGTCGAGCTGGCGGCCGCCGTGGTTGGACACGATGATCCCGTCCACTCCGGCGGCGAGCGCCTTGCTGGCATCGCCGACGGTCGTGATCCCCTTGATCAGCAACGGGCCGTCCCAGGTTGATCGCAGCCACGCCAGGTCGTCCCAGTCCGCCGCGAGGTTCGACAGCTCCTTGTTGATGAACTCGCTGTGCGAGAGCGCGCTGTTGCCTTCGGCGATTCCCTGGAAGTTCCTGAAGCCGATCGGCGGCCCCTGCACCAGGTCGAGGAGCCACCGGGGATGCCGGACGGCGTCGAGCGCGTTGCGGGCGTTCACCTTCGGCGGGATGGACATCCCGTTGCGCAGGTCGCGAATGCGGTTGGCGTTCAGCGGAACGTCGACGGTGAGCACCAGCGTGCCGCAACCCGCCGCCTTCGCCCGCGACACCAGGTCCTTGATGAGCTCCCGGCTTCGCCACAGGTACAGCTGGAACCACAGCGGGCCGGTCGCGGCGTCGGCGATCTCCTCGATCGACCAGGCTGACGAGGTGCTGATGGTGTAAGGGATCCCGCGTGCTCCCGCCGCGCGCACGGCGGCGAGCTCACCGTCGTTGCCGACGACGCGGACGAGACCGGCCGGGCCGAAGACCAGCGGCAGCGGCAGCTCCTGGCCCGCGATCGTGGCCGTGGTGTCCTGCTGCCGGACGTCGACGAGGGTGCGCGCGGCGAAGACCACGTCGCGCAGGTCGTTTTCGTTGGCGCGCAGGGTGTTCTCGTCTCCCGCTCCGCCGTCGACGAAGTCGAAGATCATCTTCGGAACCTTCTTACCGGCGCGAAGACGCATGTCGGCGATGCTCGGCACGGCCGCGACACCCGAGGGGCCTGACGGCGCGGTGACCAGCTTGAGCAGTTCGGCGACACCGGAGAGTCGTCGCATGATGGTGTTCTCCCGTCCCAGTGCCGTCAGACGAGCGGCAGTTTCTTCGAGTAGTCGATGGCGAGGCTGCAGGCGAGGTAGACCAGTCCGCAGCCGGCGAAAATGATGAGCCCGGTGAAGTACGAACCCGTGGCGCTGACGACGAAGCCCGTGATGATCGGGATGATGATGCCGCCGATGTTGGAGAACAGGTTCATCATCCCGCCGAGCACTCCGGCGCGCGAGCGGATGGTGAGCGTGCCGGGCAGCGACCAGTACAGACCGAGGAACCGGCCGAAGAAGAGCGTCGCCGCCAGCAACACGACCGCGACCGTCGTGTCGGACACGAAGGCGACGGCCAGGATCGCGGCGGTGGCGATCAACGCGCTGACACCGATGAGGGTGCGCATCACGAGGTTCGCCGAACCTCCCGCCCTGCGCCAGCGCTGCGCGATCCAGCCTGCGACGTTCTCGCCGACGAAGCCGGAGAAATAGATCGCGAACGACGCGCCGGCCAAGCCGCCGATGTCGAGCCCGCGCTCCTGGAACAGGTACAGCGGCCCGAAGGTCAGCAAGCCGTAGAACAGCATGTTGGCGGCCATGAACCCGATACCCATGAACCAGAACGTGCGGAACTTGAGGAAATGCGCCGCGGACTTGGTGCTGGTGGTGAGCTCGGCGTCGCGCTCGTCCTCGATGGCGTGCTCGCCCTCCACGTAGGCGATCTCGGCCTCGTTGGCGCGCGGGTGCTCGCGCGGTGTGTTCCGGATGAACCGCCAGATCACCCAGCCCGCTCCCGCGGTGACCACGGCGACCACCACAAAGGACTCTCGCCAGCCGCCGAGCAGCGAGATCAGGCCAGCGACGACAAGGCTTCCTACGGCGGCGCCGAGGGTCGAGGAGGAGTCCATCAGCACGGCGCCCCTGGCGCGGTCCTTCTCCGGCAGCCAGAGTGCGGACAGCTTCGCGCCGGTGGGGTACTGCGGCGCCTCGGCCGCGCCGAGCCCGAGCCTGGCCATCAGCATCATCCACATGTTGGCCGCGAGCCCGGTCAGCAGTTGGAAGAACGACCACAGCGAGACGGCGATCGTCAGCACCTTCCGGGGGCCGATCCTGTCCGCCAGCCAGCCGCCGGGCACCTGGAACGCCGCGTAGGTCCAGAAGAACGAGCTCAGCAGGATGCCCTGGACCGCGGGATCGAGGTCGAACTCCTCGGCGATCAGCGGCATCCCCACCGACAGCGAGATCCGGTCGATGTAGCTCAGAGTGCCGACCAGGAGCAGCAGCACGAAGAGGTGCCACCGCACGTTCGTCGGCGAGCCCGACGTGGAATCCAGGGCGGCGGGTGGCTTGCCTTTCCGCATCGAACCGAACGACATCGTTGTCTCCCTCAGTGACCAACCGGGCCCGCGCGGCCCGGCTCGCTCCGGACGGGAGCGAACGATGCGAGACCCTACGTGAATACGTATTCACGAGCAAGCGTGGGCTGCGCCCGAGCTGTGCGCCGTGCGTCTGGCGTTCGCAGAGCAGCCGCCGGAGCTGGATTCGGGGCTCGTCAGCGTTGGCGTGCCTCGGAAAGGGGCCGTGAACGGTAGCTCTGCTGAGGTCAGGGGTCACTATCCGACATCGGCGGTGGTGTCAATCGGTTGATCGACCCACACCGGTCGGCAGCCCGTGCGGGTACCGTGCCCTCGCCCCGTCGCAGGCGTCTGCTCATCCATCATCGACGATCATCGTCGGCGCAGCACGTCCCTCAGCGAGATCACGAGACACAGGAGCACAACATGACCGCCGTCCCTGGCCGGTTGTCGACCCCGTTGGACGACGTCAGGGAGCACGTCGATCGCGTGTTCGGCGCGAATGTCGCGAAGCGACTGGACAAGTTCAAGGACGGGACGTTGTACATCTCCGCGGGAGGCTGGGCGCGCGTGGCGTCCTGGTTCGTGGACTTCGTCGTCTTCGTGCTCGGCATGGCGATCGGCTTCGTCGTGCTGGTGATCGCCCTTCCCGAACCTTCCGACAACATGCTTGTGGTGGCCGTGCTCTGCCTGGTGTTCGGCGTGCCGATGCTGTCCGGTCTGTACTTCGGTAACGGGCGCGCGCTTGGCGCCGTGCTGACCGGCACCCGGCTCGTTCGGGTCAAGAACGGCGGGCGGCTCGGCGCGACGGCCTGGTGGGCCATGATCATGCGGAACGTGCTGCTCGTGCCGTTCTTCGTTCCGGTCATCATCGTCGCGCTGTTCGAGAACGCGACCAGCGTCATCTCCTTCCACCGGATCAGCATCGACGACGGTGCCACCCGGCGGCTGCACGCCGCCGGCTTCCAGCACCTCGGGGGCGCCACGCCCCATGCCTCCACCCGGTGAGGCTCCTCGATCGGTGAGATGACCGACAACTTCAGGTGATCGAGGGCGCTCAGCGCTGCTCGGTCCCCGGATACAACCCCACGTGTGCGCGTCGAGTGCCAACTCGGCGCGCACTTCGTGTTGTCCGGGTCAGTGGAGATCGGGTCAGGAGCCGCTCTGTCACTCCACCCTTGACACGACGCAGATAACGAGAAATAGTTCCCGCCAATCGCAACGAAGGATCCACCATGACTGCTCGACCCGGAGACCTGCACACGGTGAGCCGTGCCCTGCAGGTCCTGCGCGCCTTCACCGAGGACCGCCCCACCCGAGGCGTGACCGAGTTGGCCGACGAGCTCGGCCTGGACAAATCCCAGGTACAGCGGATCTTGGCCACACTGGCCCGACAGGGCTTCACCGTGGTGGACCCGGCCACCCGCCGCTACACGCTCGGCCCCGCCCTGGTGCAGCTCGGCCGTCAGGCAGAACACAGCCCGGGCCTGCGGCACCAGCTCGAACCACACCTCGAGAAGCTGGCCGCCGCCACCGGTGAGTCCGTGGTGGTCTGCGTGCCGGACGGGTTCCGCTACCGCACGATCGCCGCCTGCGACGGTCCCGGGATGTTGCGCTACGCCACCGCACTGGGCCGGTCCTATCCCGGCCACCTCGGGGCGACCGGGCACGCGATCTTCGCGTTCCACCCCGCCGCATCCGCCAAGGATCTGCTCGGTGCCGACGGCCACGAGCCCGACCCCGATGCGGTCACCGACCTGACCCACCGCCAGGAGCAGGTACGGCAGCGCGGTTACTCGATCAGCGAGGGCGAGTTCGACAGCCGGGTGATGGCGGTCGCCGCGCCCGTGCTGCTGGACGGCACCCTCTTCGGCGCCGTGAGCGTCCTGGGGCCGTGGTCCTACATGACGCCGAACGCCGACGAGCTCGTCGACGCCGTGCTCGCGAGCGCTGACCAGCTCGGGCAGGCTCTCCGCCCTCCCGCCGACTGAACCCCGCGCGCACGACAGGCACCTCGCCCGTCACCGCCTATCCCACGCGCACGAAACGAGACCTCCCCATGTCGCATGACTCCGCGCACGACGCTGCGCCCACGAGCACCGAACCGCTCCGCCACCCGAGGGCGTTCGCGCCACGCACGCTGGTCATCACGATCCTGCTGTCCGTGCTGGGCGCCTTCATCGGTCTGCACCTGGTGACCACGCTGGGAATCTCCGCGAACACCTCGGTGATCGGCGCGCTCGTCGCGATGGTCCTTGGCCGGGTGGGTATCTGGGGCCTGCACCAGTTCCGCGACGTCAACCGGCAGAACCTCGCCCAGACCGCGATCTCCTCGGCCACCTTCGGTGCCGCCAACGCCCTGCTCACCCCGATCGCGATCGGCTGGGCGTTCGGCCGCCCGGACCTGATCTGGCCGCTGCTGCTGGGTGCGGCCGCGGGTCTCGGGGTCGACTCCTGGGTGTTGTTCAAGACCTTCGGCTCCCGGTTCCTGCCCGCCACCGCGGCCTGGCCTCCCGGTATCGCCGCCGCGGAGACGATCAGGGCCGGTGACGAGGGTGGGCGCCGCGCCAAGATCCTCGTGGCCGGTGGCGTCGTCGGCGCGGTGCTCTCCTGGTTCGGCCTGAGCGGCTCCGCGGCCGGTGTGGCTCTGATCGGCAACATCTTCGCGCTGCTCATGTTCGGCGTCGGGCTGATGGTCAACCAGTACGCGCCGGACATCCCGGGGCTGTCGCACATCTCGCTCTCCGACGAGTTCATCCCGCACGGGATGATGATCGGTGCCGGTGTGGTCGCCCTGATCCAGGCGGTCCTCATCCTGACCAACCGGCGCAAGAAGAAGGCCGCGGACGCCAAGGCCGAGGCAGAGAAGCACGGCCTCGAGCGGCCGGACGAGTCCGAAGTGGACCAGAGTATCGACCCCGCGATGTACCACACCCGCAACGCGTCCGAGCTGGGCCGCGGACTCGGCTCCGGCGTGGTGATGTTCCTGGTCGCCGCGATGGCGCTCGCGGCGGTCTCCGGCATCATCGCCGACCTGAGCGTGCCCGCCCTGATCGGCTGGGTCGTCTTCGCCGCCGTGGCCGCGTTCGTGCACGAGATCATCGTGGGGCTCGCGGCAATGCACTCCGGGTGGTTCCCCGCCTTCGCGGTGACACTGATCTTCCTGGTCATCGGGCTGGTGATCGGGCTGCCGGAGGTGCCGCTCGTGGTGCTCGTCGGCTACTGCGCCGCCACGGGCCCTGCCTTCGCCGACATGGGCTACGACCTCAAGGCAGGCTGGATCCTGCGCCGCGTCCACTCCCGCCACCCCGGGTACGCCCGGTACGAGATGTCCGGCCGCAAGCAGCAGTACTACTCGTCGATCATCGGCTTCGTCGTCGCGCTGGTCATGGTCGCGCTGCTGTGGCGCTCCTACTTCGAGGCCGACCTGCTGCCCCCGGTGTCGCAGGTCTTCGCCGACACGATCAGCGCCGGGCTGACCAACCCGGACGCCGTGCAGAACCTGCTGATCTGGGCCATCCCCGGCGCGCTCATCCAGGCCATCGGCGGTTCCCGGCGGCAGATGGGCGTCATGCTCGCCACCGGGCTGCTGATCTCCGCCCCGTACGCCTGCTGGCTGGTCTTCGCCGCTCTGCTGGCGCGGGTGATCGTTCGCCACGTCAAGGGCCCCAAGGGCGAGGAGGACCTCAACCTGTTCGGCGCCGGACTGATCACCGGCGACGCGGTGGCCGCACTCGGCCAGGTCGTCCGCTGACCCTGAGCACTGTCCCAATTCCCACCACAGAAAGGAGTTCCGCGTGGAGGTCACCAACCGGGTCGAGTCCCGCAGTGAGTATCTCGCGTTCGAGGCATTCGTCGGCGCGCGCAAGCTGATCGAGGAGATCATGTGCGTGCAGGAGGGCGAGAACGTCCTCATCACCACCGACACCTCGTCGGACATGCGCGTGGCCGAGCTGCTCGGCGGCGCCGCGAAGGCCGTCGGTGCCCACCCCGTGATCGTGCGGTACGAGACCAGGTGGCAGTCCGCCGTCGAACCTCCCGCCCCGGTGGCGGGCGCGGCCCTCGGCGCCGACGTGTGGATCGAGCTCCAGCTCGG
This sequence comes from Prauserella cavernicola, assembly GCF_016595675.1. Classification (GTDB taxonomy): domain Bacteria; phylum Actinomycetota; class Actinomycetes; order Mycobacteriales; family Pseudonocardiaceae; genus Prauserella_A; species Prauserella_A cavernicola. The sequence goes on from NZ_JAENJH010000006.1 coordinate 182,041, forward strand.
CTACATCATGCACTCCGACGCGTTCCGCGCCGCGATGGAGCGCGGCACCCGCTACACCTGCCTGACCGGGCTGGACGTGCAGATGCTCGTCGACACCGTCGCCAAGGTCGACTACCAGGGCGTGCGGGACCTCGGCGACAAGCTGGTCGAGCTGATGACCGCGGGCGAGGAAATCCGCATCACCTCGGCCAACGGCATGGACATCACCGGTCGCACCGGTGACCGCCCGATCCACGTTCGCGGCATCCCCGCGGACAAGCCGGGCATGTCGGTGATGCTCGCGGGCCAGATCTCCTGGAACCCGATCGAGGAGACCCAGAACGGCACGATCGTCTTCGACGGAGCCGTGTGGCCGCCGGACGAGAACGGCCTGATCTCCAACCCGGTCACGCTGACGGTCGAGAACGGCGTGGTCACCAAGGTCGAGGGCACCGGCCGCGACGCCGACGTCTACCGCTCCTGGCTGGCCGCGCAGGACGACGAGAACATGTACCGGGTGGCGCACTGGTCGCTGGGCTTCAACCCCGGCGTGACCAAGTCGACCGGCCGGATCGTCGAGGACGAGCGCGTCTTCGGCTGCGTGGAGTTCGGCATCGGAACCAAGGGCGCCTGGATCGGCGGCGAGCCGTGGGTGGCTCCGGCGCACTCCGACGGGTCGAACGTCGCTCCGTCGATCTACGTCGACGGCGTGGCCCTCGAGGAGAACGGCAAGTACGTCCACCCCGAGCTGGTGGAGATCTGCCGCCGCCTCGGAGTGGACGGGTACTGAGCATGCGGACTCGCAGCCACCGGCTCGACGGGCACGACGTCCACGAGCACACCCTCACCGTCCCCCTGGACCACACCGGTGCCACGCCGGGCACCATCGAGGTCTTCGCGAGGGAGATCGTTCGCGACGGCGGCGCGGACCGGCCGCGCCTCGTGTGGTTCCAGGGTGGTCCGGGGAACCGGGCGAACCGGCCCGCCTCGATTGGCGGCTGGCTGGACCGGGCGCTGCAGGAGTACCGGGTGGTGCTGCTGGATCAGCGCGGCACCGGCCGGTCGACCCCGGCCGACCGGCAGACGCTCGCCGAGCTGGACACCGTGGGCCAGGCCGCCTATCTGGCCCACTTCCGCGCCGACTCGATCGTGGCCGATGCCGAGGCGCTGCGCCTGGCGCTGGGGGAGCAGCCGTGGACGGTGCTCGGCCAGTCCTACGGCGGCTTCATCGCCACCGCCTATCTCTCCCGCGCGCCGCACGGGCTGCGGGAGGTGCTGATCACCGCGGGGCTGCCTGCGCTGAGCGGTCCCGCGGACGAGGTGTACCGCCTGACGTTCGCGCAGACCGCTCGCCGCAACGCCGCCTTCTTCGCCCGCTACCCTGGCGACGCGGTCACCGTGGCCGAGGTGGCGGGGCAGCTGCGCGAGCACGAGGAGCGGCTGCCCACCGGTGAGGCGCTCTCGGTGTCCCGGTTCCTGCAGGTGGGGATCAGCCTGGGCTCCTCGACCGGGTTCGACTCGCTGCACTACCTGCTCGAGGACCCGTTCGTCACCGTGGGCGGGAAACGCCGGCTGCGGGAGCGGTTCCTGCGGGAGGTGGGCGACGTGGTCTCGTTCGCGGCGAACCCGCTCTACGCCGTGCTGCACGAGACGATCTACGCCCAGGGCGCCCTCTCCGACGGGGCGACCTCGTGGGCGGCGCACCGGGTCCGGCAGTCCCTGCCGGAGTTCGACCCGGATGCGGACCGGCCGTTGCTGACCGGGGAGCACATCTTCCCGTGGCAGCTCGCCGAGGACCCGGCACTGGTGCCGCTGCGCGAGGCTGCGGACCTGCTCGCGAACCGCGAGGACTTCCCGGCGTTGTACGACCCGGAAGCCTTGGCGGGCAACGAGGTTCCGGTGGCGGCCGCGATCTACCACGACGACATGTTCGTGCCGCGCCAGCTGTCCCTGGCGACGGCGGAGTCGATCCGGGGCCTGCGCCCGCTGGTGACGAACGAGTACCAGCACGACGGTGTCCGCGTCGACGGCTACCGGCTGCTCGACCGGCTGCTCACAATGCTGCGTCGCTGATCGCGCCCGACCGGGGGCGCCTCGACCGAGGCGTCCCCGGCACGGCCGCTGGGGTCCTTTTCGGACATGAGTCGCCATGTCCGGTGGGGGACGGGTGGCGTTCGGCCGCTGACGCCGGTGCGGCCCTCGTCGGCGCGCGTCACTCGATAAATTTTGTTCCGACCAAAACAAATAATTCCGAGCTTGATTTTTTGTTCTTGAGGAAACAAATAGGACGCCCATTGCGGTTCAATTGTCAATACTCGTCTCGCCACGCGGACGACTATGGAAACCGCTGAAATTAGGTGGAAGGCTGCGTCGACATCTCCTCCGAAAGGCATGACGACGTGAGCTCTCTCCCCAAGTCCCGACTCCTGTCAGCGGCCGTGGCGTTGGTGTCCATCGCAGCGGTGGTGACCGGCTGTTCCCGCGCCGAGGACACGTCCGAGGGCGCGGCGCCCGCACAGAGCGAGGGGCCCGCCTCCGAGGTCCGGCTCGGTTACTTCCCCAACGTCACCCATGCTCCCGCGATCATCGGCGTGAACAACGGACTGTTCGCCGACGAGCTCGGTTCCACCACCTTGACCACACAGACCTTCAACTCGGGCACCGAAGAGGTCAACGCGCTGTTGGGTGGCTCGCTCGATATCGGCTTCATCGGCTCCGGTCCGGCCATCAACGCCTTCACCAAGTCCGAAGGCACCATCCAGATCGCCTCCGGCGCGGTCTCCGGTGGAGCCCAGCTGGTCGTGAAGCCGGACATCACCTCGAAGGACCAGCTGCGGGGCAAGACGATCGCGACCCCGTCGCTGGGCAATACCCAGGACGTCGCCCTCAAGAAGTGGCTCGACGAGAACGACCTCACCGATTCGGTCGAGGTCGCGAACTTGGACAACCCGCAGACCTTCGACGCGTTCCGCGGCGGCGAGGTCGACGGTGGCTGGCTGCCCGAGCCGTGGTCCTCGCGGCTGGTCGACGAAGCCGGTGCCCGCGTCCTGCTGGACGAGAAGGAACTGTGGCCGGACGGCAAGTTCCCCACGACGGTCATCGTGGTGCGCAGCGAGTTCCTCCAGCAGCATCCCGAGACCGTGAGGGGGATCGTGGCGGGTTCGCTGGCGGCGAGCGACTGGGCGAGCTCCAACCCCGACGAGGCCAGGACCACGGTGAACGACGGCATCAAGGAGCTCACCGGCAGTGAGCTGAGCCCGGCCGTGCTCGACCGGGCCTTCTCCAACATCACCCTCTCGTCGGACCCCAACAGCGCCACCTACACACAGCTGGCCAAGGACTCGGTGACCGCGGGCATCGTCGACACCCCGGCGGATCTTCAGGGATTCTTGGATCTGCGCCTGCTCAACGAGGTGCTGAAGGAACAGGGCAGGCCCGCCATCGACGCGGCCGATCTGCAGGCGAACTGAGGCCGGCGCATGAGTGTGAACCTTCACCAGCGGGTTCGACCACAGTCGACCGACGTCGCGGTGCAGCTCTCCGGCGTGGTCAAGAACTTCGGCCGCGGCGAGCACACCGTGACCGCGCTCGACGGGGTGGACCTGACCGTGGCGCCCGGTGAGTTCGTCTGTCTGCTCGGCGCGTCCGGCTGCGGCAAGACGACCCTGCTGAACCTCGTGGCCGACCTGGACGCGCCCACCGCGGGCACGGTCACCCGCAACACGTCGCGGCCAGCGGTGATGTTCCAGGACGCGGCGCTCATGCCGTGGCTGACCGCCGCCACCAACGTCGAGCTTCCCTTGCGCCTGGCCGGTTTCTCCCGCGCCGAGCGCAGGGCGAAGGCAGCCGAACTGCTCGAGTTGGTTCGGCTCGGCGGACAAGATCGCAAGCGGCCGCACGAGCTGTCCGGCGGCATGCGCCAGCGGGTCGCGCTCGCGAGGGCGCTCGCGGCCACGCATCGCCTCGACGGCGGCGAACAGCAGTCGCTGCTGCTCATGGACGAGCCCTTCGCCGCACTGGACGCGATCACGCGCGACGTCATGCAGGGCGAGCTGGTGCGCATCCACGACGCCACGAAGCCCTCGGTGTTGTTCGTGACGCACGACGTCCGCGAGGCGGTCCGCCTCGGACACCGGATCGTGCTGCTGTCCTCCCGTCCGGGAAGGGTCGTGCGCGAATGGACCAAGGACGAGAACACCGACGAGGGCCCGTTGACCGATGACATCACCGCCCGGTTGCGGGAGGTGATCAGCACCCATGCCGCGCACTGACTCCGACACCGAGCTGGCGGCGGTGGGCGCCGGCCTCGACGCGCTCGACACTCCCGCCGTCGAGCAGGCACCCCCGCTGTGGCGGAGGGCCCTGCGTTCGGTGGCGCCTCCCGTGGTCGCCCTCGCGGCGGTCGTGGTGGTGTGGCAGATCCTGTGGTCCACCGCGTGGTGGCCGGAGTTCAAGCTCCCCGCACCGCAGGCCGTGTGGGACGAGTTCTGGACGAGCGCGTCCACAGGCGAGGTGTTCGGCATCGTGTGGACCTCCGTCCACCGCGCGATTCTCGGCTTCCTCGCCGGCGTGGTGATCGGTACTCCACTCGGGTTGCTCGTCGCCAGGGTCCGGGTCGTGCGGGCCGCGATCGGCCCCCTCCTCACCGGGTTGCAGAGTCTGCCCTCGGTGGCGTGGGTTCCCGCGGCCGTGCTGTGGTTCGGCATCAACGACGCCGCCGTCTACTTCGTGGTGCTGCTCGGTTCGATCCCGTCGATCGCCAACGGTCTCGTCTCGGGCATCGACCAGGTCCCGCCGATCCTGCCGCGCGTGGGCAAGGTGATGGGCGCGGGCAGGTACGCCTCGGCGCGCTACATCCTGTTGCCCGCGGCCCTGCCCGGATACCTGGCGGGACTCAAGCAGGGCTGGGCGTTCTCCTGGCGCTCGCTCATGGCGGCCGAACTCATCGCGGTCTCGCCGCAGCTCGGGCTCGGCCTCGGCGCGTATCTCAGCCACGGCCAGAACTTCAACGACATGCCCAAGGTGCTCGCCGCGATCTTCCTGATCCTGCTCGTCGGCGTGGGCATCGACCTACTGGTGTTCCGCCCGCTCGAGCGGGCCGTGCTGCGGGCCCGAGGGTTGACGGCCTCGCTGTAGCCGCAGGCCCGGCCTGCCCGCTGAGCCGGGCAGGCCGGGATCACCTGTGTTCGGTCAGCGCCGCTGCGCCGAGCGATGGGTGAGCTTGCGAAGCGCGGTCAGTGCTCGGGCAGGCAGCGGCGGGCTGGTTACTCGGGTGGTGATCCGGTGCGCGATCACACCGAACAGCGCGGCGTAACCGAGTCCCGCGAAGAATCCGGTGAACAGGTGCAGTGCGGCGCGCTGGTTCCGGGTTCGGACGGCGGCGGGCCAGATCGTTGGTCCTGGACGCGCAAAGCGGGACTCCTCTCGGGCGGTTGCGTCCTCAGGAGAACCCCTGCCGTGGGGACACACTCAAGTCCTGATCACACGGGGTGCCGAGGGCGATGATCGTGGGGAACGATTCGGCCGCACCTGGAGGTACTTCTGGACCGGTCGGGTGTGGCGGGGCAGACTGAACCACGAACGACGGAAGCTGGGCTGTTCATGAATCTTCTGCTGAACCGACTTGTCAAAGGTGCCGAACTCAATGTGGTACAACAGTTATCTCGCTGAGAAGATACCGCCGATGGCCGGTGAGCAGAGTCTGGCCGTGTATCTCGCCAGTCGACGGCAAGGTGGCTGGCGGGTTTTCGGCGGTGTCCTCTACGTGACCAGTCACCGATTGATTTTCTCGCCGAACTCGACGGAAAGACGGCTTGCCGGTCGGGATTTGGTGGGTGCGGAAGGGTCGGATATCCAGGGTCGATGTTGCGCGCAGGAACCCCCTCGATCTCCTCGGCGGCGGAGTCAGAAGGCGGTTAGGGGTGGTTACGGATTCTTCCGAAGACTATTTCGTGATCGGCATGGTGGACAGGGTGATCTTTGATTTACACCGGTGGTTGTCCCAGCCTGGTTCCTAAGAAATCCCCGTGCGGTGTTTGAGTGCGCCGATCTTGGTGCCGTACATGAAGAGCAAGCCGTTGAAGACCTGCAGCTGCGTCGGTCCGTCGAGGTCCTCGTAGAGGTCGTACAGGTCGTCCTCGGCCAGGTCCCCGGTCGCGACGGTGCGCTGGTTGAAGATCCGCTTGGCCAGCTCGTGAGGCCGGTCGCCCATCTGCAACGGCACGATCGTGCGCAGGTCGTACTCGTCGGGCAGCGGGCTGGTGACCAGTTCGGCGGGGTAGCGCGCCGACATGATCCGCATCGCGCAGTTGACCACGTGCACGGCCAGCGTCGGACCCATCATCAGGGTCTCGACCATCGCCTTCAGATCGGACAGTGACGCGACATCGGCTTCGATGTTGATGGAGGAGTCGACGTCGAGGCGTTCCATCGCCTTCGCGATGTTGGCCAGCACCTGAGCCGGGTCGATCGTCGTCCGCTCGCCGTCGCCGGTGGACTCGTGCTCCTGCGTCATGCTGTGCTCCCTCGGGCCCCGGTGTGTGTCACCCTCCACCCTGCCATCCGGCACCGACAGCTCGCGAGCGCCGCCCTCACCTGCTGGGCGCGCGCAGGACCTTGCCGGGTTGGGTGTTCGTCCGGCAGCGTGGCCCTGCCGGAGAGCTGCCCGGTCCGGTCGGGTTCCGTGCGACTCGGGGTGCGGGCGGAGCACATCACGATCTCCGCTGAGGACTCCGGCGACGGGCTGGCGGCCGAGATCGTGAGCGTCGAGCGGCTGGGTGCGGAGACGCTACTGGGGTTCCGGCTCGGGCAGGCAGACGGGCGGACCGGAGTCTCGGACTCGACCCGGTCCGACGTGCACCTGGCACGCATCTCCGGGACCAGTTCCCTGGAACCGGGAACCGCGTGCCGCGTTCAGCCGGCGTTCGAGCTCGCCTCGTGGTTCGACGCCGAGTCCGGCCTGCGACTCACCCCGGACGAACGGGTCGGCGCGCTCGCCGGGTAGCCGCCCGGATCACTAACGGCGACGAGGCTTGCCACCCCGGCCACGTTTCCCCGGCTTTCCGGAACGGTCCCGGGAGTGCCCGCCGGTCGGCTTCGCCTGCGCGGGTTTGCGTTTCGGCGTCTTCGGCGCGGGCGGACGTCCGCGCGTGCTGTTGACGGTCCGGCCACGGACGATGCCGATGAACTGCTCCATCAGCTCGGTGGTCTCGTCCTCGATCCAGGACAACGCCACCTGCGACTGCGGAGCGTCGGTCACCGGCCGGTAGGTGAGGCTCTTGCGGTGGTGCAACCGGGCCAGCGACTGCGGTACGAGCAGCACTCCGACACCGGCCGCAACCAGCTCTATGGCGCCGGGCGTGGTGTCGGGACGGGCAATGGCCGGCTTGCCGGGCAGCTGCTCCCAGACCAGGGTGTCGTCGTGGGGGTGCAGCACGACGTCGTCGGCGAGATCCTCGATCGACAGCTCGTCGGCGGCGGTCAGCACGTGCTCCTTGTCGACCACGGCCACGGTCGTCTCGGTGTAGAGCGGGATCGCGTGCAGGCCGGTGCGGTCGGTCGGCAGGCGGAGCAGAGCCGCGTCGACCTGGCAGTCCCGCACGACGTCCGCGGCCTCGGCGGGGGACACCGCGACGAGCTCCAGCGCCACCTCGGGCACCCGCTCCTTCCAGGTGCGCACCCACTTGTCCGGAGTCACGCCCGGCACGTACGCGAGCCGGAACGGCTGGGACTCGTCCGAGGCTGTCACCAGGCCAGGTTACCGGGAGTGGTCGGCGGCCACGCACCTGGCGATATCCTGGACTCCATGTCGTCACACAAGACCGTCCAGACCATGAAGCCCGCCACCGCGGCCAAGAAGCTGGGTGTCTACCTCGAAGCCACCCCCGCCGAGTTCCAGGAAGGCGTGGTCTCGCGCGACGAGCTGAACGCGTTGCAGACCGACCCCCCGGAGTGGCTGCGCGACCTGCGCCGCAACGGTCCGCACCCGCGCCAGGTCGTCGCGGCGAAGCTCGGCATCTCGATCGGCGGGCTCGCCCGCGTCGGCCTGATGGACCCGCTCACCACCGAGCAGATCGACGCCATGAAGGCCGAGAACCCGGACTGGCTCCAGCGCGAGCGTGCCACCCAGGCCGAGGTCAGGAAAGAGGCGGCCCGCGCCAAGGAGAAGAACGCCGGGACCGACCGGCCACGCTCCTGACCTCGTCAACCACCGCGGGCGCTGCGATCGCCGGCTGCCGCGCGAGCGAACTCGGCGGGGGTGAGCCCGTACCGCCTCGTGAAGGCGCGGATGAAATGGCTGCTGTCGGCGAACTGCCACTGGGCGGCGAGCTCCGACACACTCGGCCTGCCGGACGGCGCGAGAAGTTCGAGCCGGGCTTGTTCCAGTCTGCTGCGGCGAATGTATCCGGCGATGCTCTCGTCGACGGCCGCGAACGCCCGTTGCAGCGTACGTAGGGAGACGTTGAGCTCACGAGCAAGCGTCGACGGCGAGAGATCCGGATCGGTGAGCCGGTTGTCCGCGAGATCCTTCGCGGCCTGAGCCAGCGCGGGGCCGAGGTGGGGCTCGGTGCTGTCCGCCCGCTGCCTCAGCACTCCCTTGACCAGCTCGATCGTGGCGTTGCGAGCGGTCAGCGCTCCGGCCGGGCTGAGGTCGTGTGCGCGCTGGCTGACCAGGTCCAGGTGACCGCGGAGCAACAGCATCTCGGCTGAGGACGCCGGTCCGGCGATCAGCCGGTCCCGGACGAGGTGGGTGAGGGAGGACGCGGGCACGATCAGGACCGTCGCCGAGGTCTGCCGCGCCTCCTCGAACGTCGGCGGGCCGAGTCGCTGCACCATGAAATGCCCGGCGGGGACGGTGCGGTCGCCTTCGCGCGGCCGGGCGAACCGCCAGCTGTTGTGCCTCACCATGTGCAGCACCACCTGCTCGTCGCTCTGGTGGGATGCGCTGGTGTAGCTACCGTAGAGCGACTCGCCACGAACGTCGGCGATCACCGAGTCGTGCACCGTGACGGCGCGGGCGCTCATCTGGAAGTCCCCGGCGCTGCCCGGCGTGAAGTCGGGTGCCGGCAGCTCCTTGCCGAGCTGCTCCTCCCACCCACGCCAGAAGCGGCCGAAGCGATCTTCCACGGCGCCGGCTCCGCCGGACGTCCCGTTCGAACCCGGTCCGTCCGGCACCGTCACGCTGGCCTCGCTTCCGCCGCGCCGGGGCGCGGATGTTCTACCGGTCTGGCGTCGTTGTCCAATCCTATGCGGCGCCTCGCTCGCTAATCTGCGCCTGGCCGGGCACGGCCTTGGGGAACACCGTCGCCATCATCGGGAAGGACAGCAATGCGCTCCGCGAACGCGGTCGAGGAACTCACCCGTCAGCTCGAGCAGCGGTTGGGTGCCGACCGGGTGTCCCGGCAGGACGCCCAGGCCTATTCGGACGCCGTGACGCTGTGGAACGGCGCGGTCACCGCTCGGCCGGCCCTGGTGGTGCGGCCGCGGAGCAGCGCCGAGGTCGCGACGACGGTGACCGCGGCGCGAGAGTCCGGCGCCGCGGTGTCGGTCCGCGGAGGCGGACACGACTGGGCAGGGCGAGCGCTGCGTGACGGCGGCGTGGTGATCGACCTCAGCGCGATGCGCGAGGTCCGGATCGCGCAGGACGTCGCGATCGCCGAGGGAGGAAGCCTGGCGGGCGACGTGGTGGCGGCCGCCGCGCAGCACGGTGCGAACGTCGCGACCGGCACGGCCGGGCTCGTCGGCATGGCCGGGCTCACCCTGGGAGGCGGCTACGGCCTACTGCTGGGGACCGCGGGGCTCGCCGCTGACAACCTGCTCGGCGCGGAGGTCGTCCTCGCCGACGGCAGGCTCGTCTCGACCGACGAGGATCCCGAGCTGTTGTGGGCTTTGCGCGGTGGCGGCGGGAACTTCGGCGTGGTGACGCAGCTGCGCATCCGGACCCATGCCGACCGCGGTCTCGTCGGTGGCATGGTCCTCTTTCCCTGGAATGAGGCGGAGACGGTCCTGGCCCGGTACTCGGAGCTGATCGAGGGCGCTCCCGACGGGCTGACCGTCCTACTTGAACTGTCGGTCGTCCCCGAGATCGGGCCGTGTCTTCTCGCCGTTCCCGTGTGGTCCGGTGAGCGACAGGGCGCCGACGCCGCCCTGGCTGACGTCGGCAAGCTGGGGACCCCGATCAACACCGCCGTCGGTCCCGCCACGCAGCGGGATCTGCTGGCGCAGTTCGACCAGGCCGTTCCGACCGGGATGCACTGGGACCTGCGCACCCGCACCATCGCGACGTTGACGCCTGACATCATCGACCTGCTCGTCGGCTTCGCGGCGGCACGGCCGGGGCCGGGAGCGGGCATCGGACTTCGGCCGTTCCACGGAGCGGCCACCCGCGTCGGCGCCGACGACACCGCCTTCGGCCTGCGCACCCGCCACGTCGTCGTCGAGATCTCGGCCGGTCGCCAGGCGGACGAGGAGGCGAGCGCGTACCGGGGCTGGGCCGACGAGGTCAGGACCGCGCTGGAACCGCACGCACTGCCCGGCGGCTACCCCAACTTCCTGCTGCCGGACCAGCACGACCAGGTCGCGCACGCGTATGGCGCGCACGCGCCACGCCTGCTCGCCGCGAAGAAACGCTACGATCCCGAGCACGTTTTCACCGCCACGCCGCTTCCAGGCGTGCCGTAGTCACACGCTGTGGCGGACATCGGCGCGACCGACGGCGAGAAGTGACGAACTCTCGGTCGTGACCACGAATCCCCGACATCGGTTATGGGTTGAATGACCCACACAGTCCCGGCCACGTGTCGGATAGGTTGATCCAAGCGCCGCTGACGTCGCGGTACTGCGAGGGTCGGTGACCGCGAGCAACGGCGCGTCCGTACTGGAGTGCGACCTGTCGTAATTGGTTACCGGCGATGATGTCAGCCTTCCCTGACTAGGAAGCAGGGCCACGTGTGATCGCCTTGGGAATGATAGAAGAGAGTTCCGGCGGATCCGTCGAGCCATTCTTCACCTGGTTCAACGCGATGGATCTCGACCGGTTCAACATATCGATCAGTCACGTCTCGCCGACGATCGAACGTGCGGCGATGGAGGCGAAGACAAGCAGGCCGGATGTGTGGCTGCTGCGTAGCCGCAGTGCCCCGAACCCCCAGGCGCTGCACGAGCTCTGCGGTGGCTCCGTACCGCGCACGCTGCTCAAGCAGGTCGTCGCGGTGTGCGACGGGACCATCGACGAGATCGGGTACGCGCTGTCGTGCTGCGTGTCCGCGGTGGTGCTGATGAACGATTCTCCGTGGGAGATCATCGGAGCCGTTCATGCCGCGGCATCCCGAAAGCTGTTCGTCTCCTCGCAGATTCTGAATCACTATCGCGAGCAGCTGGTCGAGGTCATCTCCTCGCCGGCCGCCCGCCGCCTCGACGCGCTCACGGAACGCGAGCTGGAGGTGCTGATCTCCCTCGCGGACGGGAAATCCAACGCGGCCATCGCGCGCGAGCTCTTCATCAGCAGGGCCACCGTCGGGTCGCACGTCGTCAGCATCCTGCGCAAGCTCGAGGTCGCCAATCGCACCGAGGCCGCGGTGATGGCCCACAAGCTCGGACTGCGGGACCCGAACCGGCAAGAGAACACGACCTCGATCAACCGGGAGGTTCGACATGGCGGATACGACACCCGAGGACGGGCGCCTGCTCTTTGACGGCGACTGCGGCTTCTGCACGAAGTCCATCTCCTGGCTCGACGCCCGCTCGATGCTGGGGTACCAGGCGATGCCGTGGCAGAGCGTGCCGGACGACGAACTACCCGCTTCGGTCGAACGGCTCACGACGGAAGTCGTGCTGGAACTGCCCGACGGCCGCGTGCTGGGAGGTGCGGACGCACTCGCCGCCAGCGTGCGCGCGTCGCGGTCGCGCCTGCGGTTGCTCGGCGTGGTCGTCGCCGCTCCGGGTTTGCGGCAGCTCGCGAGAGTGGTGTATCGCGTGATCGCGCGCAACCGCTACCGCATGCCGGGCTCGTCGGACGCCTGCAGGATCGGCTGACCCGCTCACGACTCCGACAGTGGGAGCGCGACGCGGTCGGCGCACGACGGTTCGCCGAACGGGCTCTCTCCGCGTAGCTGGATGTCGTTGAGCCGCTGGTACAGCGAGCTCGTGCGCAGCAGTTCGTGGTGGGTGCCGACGGCGCTGACGACGCCGGCGTCCATGACGACGATCCGGTCGGCGTCGACCACCGTCGACATCCGGTGCGCGACGCTGATCACCGCGCACTCGCTCGCGATCGCGCGCAGCGCGGTGCGCATGGCCAATTCCGAGTCCGAGTCCAAATTGGAGGTCGCTTCGTCGAGCAGCAGCAACGACGGCCGCCGGATGAGCATCCGTGCGATCGCCAGTCGTTGTCGTTGCCCGCCGGACAGACCGACACCGTGCTCACCGAGTTCGGTGTGCATTCCCCTGGGCAGTGAGTGGACGAGATCGCGCAGACCTGCCAGGTGCAGGGCACGGTCGACATCGGCGGCCGTGGCGTGCTCGATTCCGTAGCTGAGGTTGTCGCCGATCGTGCCGCGCAGCGTCGTGTCCTCCTGCTGCACGTATCCGATGAGGCCCCGCAGGACGTGCACGGGAACGGAGCCGATGTTCTGGCCGTCGATCAGGATTCGGCCGTCTTGCACCGGGTAGAAGCGCATCAGGAGTTGCAGCAACGTCGTCTTGCCGGAACCGGACGGCCCGACGATCGCCGTCAGCCCTCGTGCGGGCACGGTGAACGAGACACCGCGCAGGGTCGGCTCGTCGTGGCCGTAGGCGAACCGGACGCGGTCGAACGTCACCCCGGGACGGCCGTAGACCACGGTCTCCTGCATGGCGGGCGGCAGTATGACCGACGGCTCCTGCGCGATGTCGGCGAGTTCGTTGATCCGTCCGATCGCCGCCCTGCCCTGCTGCAGCTGGCCGATGCTCGTGAACAGCATGACCAGCGGCGTCACGAGGTAGAAGAGGTACATGATGAACGCCGTGAGCGCGGCCGCGTCGAGCGAGCCGGTGGCCACGCGCCCCATGCCGGTGACGATCACGACCGCGAGCGAGGCCTGCAGGCCGATCCCCATCGTGGGAGACAGCATCGCGCCCAGCGCGCTGACCTTGATGCCGGATCGTCGCGCGGACAGCGCGAGCTTGCCGATCCGGTGGCCTTCGAGCCCTTCCGCACGGCACGCCTTGACGGTGTTCAGCGCTCCGATCGCGCGGTGCAGGTCCGCGCCGAGGTCGCCGACGATCGTCCGGCTGCGCACGGCCTCCTTGCGCAGTTTTCGCGCCAGCAGCAGGGCCACGAGGCTGGCGACGGTCATGCACGCCGCCGTGACGCCGAGCAGCAGCGGGTCGATCAGCAGCATCAGCACGAGACTGCCGAGCACCATGGCGGAGTCCACGATGATGCTCGCCGTGCTCTGCGCCAGGGCGATCTTGAGCAGGGAGGTGTCGGTCACGACGCGCGCCTGGACGTCGCCGTGGCGCAGGGCGCTGAACGCGCGGACGTCGGAGTGGAGAACCTTGTGGATCAGGGTGGTGCGCGTGTCGTACACGATGCGCTCGCCGGTGCGGCCCATGACGTAGGCCTGCACCGTTGTCAGCGCGGCGTCGGCGGCGAACAGTCCGATCACGGCCAGGATCGGCACGAGCAGGGGCGCGTTCGTGCTGACCGTGGTGATGAGGTTGCCGATCATGGCGGGCTGCGCGAGCCCGGCGGCCGCGGCGAACAGGCCGAGTACCACCGCACCGATGATCTTCGGCAGGTGTGCGCGGGCGATCGCGCCGACCCAGTTGCCGTCGCGCGGCGGGGTGACCGTCGTCAATAGAGTCCGCCGTCGGCCCTGAGGTTCTGCCCGGTCACCCACGCGCCGTCCGGGCCGACGAGAAACGCGACCACCGCGGCGATGTCCGGCGGCCTGCCGAGCCGGCCCAGTGGGGTCACGCGCGCGATGCCGGCCAGCGCGCCGTCTGCCGCGTTCTGGTGAACCAGGTCGGTCTCGGTGATGCCGGGCGACACGGTGTTGACCGTGATGCCGCGTGCACCGAGTTCGTAACTGGCCGATCTGGTGAACTGCTCCAGCGTCGCCTTGCTGGCCGCGTAGAGCCCCTCACCCGCACCTGCTTTTGTCGTGGACACCGTGGACACGTTGACAATGCGGCCACCATCGCGGAGCCGCCGCGCGGCGTGTTGCATGGCCAGGAACGGCCCACGCGCGTTGACGGCCATCGTGTGGTCGAAGTCGTCGACCGTGACGGCCTCGATCGTCTGTGGGACGGCGATTCCCGCGTTGTTCACGAGAATTTCCAGCCCTGTGGACGCGGCCGCGAAGCGCCGATCGGCCTCCGCGAACAGGTTCTCGATCGCGTCGGGGGAGACCTGGTCGGCCTGTACCGCCCACGCGGTTCCACCCGCTGACTCGACGTCGTCCACCACCGCTTGCGCGGCCGCGTCGTTCTTGAGGTAGCTGAACACCACGGCGGCCCCGTCACCAGCGAGCCTGCGCACGATCGCGGCGCCGATGCCGCGGGATCCTCCGGTGACGATCGCGCCCTTGCCGTCGAGCGGTCCGCGACCCGAGCTCACCGGGTGGACTCCGTCGCGGCCTGGTTCCCGCGCTCGTCCCACGGGCGATTGCGGATGGCGGCCAGCAGCGCGGTGGCGACAGCGGTGAGGACCAGCAGCGTTTTCATCGCCGGCTCCGTTCCGAGACTCGTAGGACGTGTCCACGCCAGCGAACCTGTCCCGACGCAGGCGGACAACCACGGTCCTGCCGGTATTGGCCGCCGGCTATATCAATCATTGTGTTGATGCCCGGTCGGCGTGATGTGCCTATGTTCCGGTATTGGACCGTTGTGATCTGCGAAGGAGGTTTCCTTGTCCGCGATCGAAGTGTTCGCCAACAGCAAGGCCGACCACGGCCTCGCGCCGTTGACGTCGAGTCCTACGTACGTGCCGGTGCTCTGCACCGAACTGACCTCGGCCACGTGCACGATCCTGGCAGCGACCACGACGAACTACTTCGGCGGCGTGACTCACACCGCCGCTCTCATTGGCGACGTGCCGTCGGCTGGGATTCCCGCCCATGGTTCGGCGGGGGAGTTGCTCAGAATCCGGAGCGGCTCGATCGGCTGATCGTGGGCTACCGGGTGGTGCCCGAACCGGACTGTTGTTCGCATGATCCCTCATCCGGTCCTCTGAGAAGGAGGATTTCCCTGTCCGCGATCGAAGTACTCGCCAACAGCAAAGCCGACCACGGGCCGGCACTGCTCGAGGCGGGCCCCGCCTCCATGCCGGTGCTCTGTCACACCGCGCTTGCGACCGTTGCCACGACCTACACCGCGTACATCGTCGGCACGATCGACGGCGGCGCATTTGTGGGCGACGCGGGCTACCTGCCGTCGGCAGCGATCCCGGCGAATGGTTCCGCGACTGAACTGCTCGACGCCCGGACCAGTTCGATCGGCTGATGTTCCGGCATCCGAGCATGAGCCGAATGATTGACCGACCGGATCCCTGGATCCCTGGATCCCTAAGGAGGATTTCCTTGTCCGCGATCGAAGTGTTCGCCAACAGCAAGGCCGACCACGGCCTCTCACCGTTGGCGGCAAGTCCCGCGTCCACACCTGTGCTCTGTACGATAATCAATTTTGGGACCCCACTGGCTGCTACGTACGTCCTCGGAACGGTCGACACTGGCGCTCCTGCCGGCGACGTCGGTGGCGTGCCGTCGACAGGAATCCCGGCGAATGGTTCGGCGATGGAATTGCTCAATCTCCGGAGCGGTTCGATCGGCTGATCGTGGGCCATTCGGTGGCGTCGGCCCGTCCGCAATATCAGTCGTCTTGTTGATGCTCGATTCGCGCCAGTTCTCTATGTTCCAGTACCGGACCATTATCCGAATGGTTGCTCGACCGGATCCCCTAAGGAGAAGTCCTTGTCCGCGATCGAAGTGTTCGCCAACAGCAAGCCCGACCACGGGCTCTCACCGCTCGAGGCAGGCCCCGTCTACATGCCGGTGTTCTGCACGACCACGACCACGACCGCAGCCGCGTTGGGCGGACTGGGCATGGCCTTCGCGGCAGGCGTCCTGAGCGATGCCTGCGAGGACGTCCATGCCGGTGACGTCTCGTCGGCCGGAATGCCGGCCCGTGGTTCGGCGACGGAACTGCTCAACTTCCGCACCGGCTCGATCAGCTGATCGTGGCCAATCCGGTGGTGCCGGCACGTCGCACCACCGGGTTGGCACGGCTTACACCAGTGGGGTTGTCATGACCGACAGAGTCAAGGCCCTCGCGTCGGCCCCGGACACCGACGAGGCCGCTGAGGTCGACAAGGTGCTGCGCCGGGTCGAGCAGCTCGCGGCCGTGGGGGCCGGAGTGTCCTCTCTGGAGGCACTGGCCGCCATCCGCGACGTCGAGCACGGCTCGTTGCTGAGCTGGCAGGTCGCGCGCACACGTTTCCCGTGGATGGTCGGGCGTGCGGCGCGGGTACTCGATGTCGTGTTCGACAAGGAGGGCCTGCGCGCGCTGCACGGCCTTCGCCTGGTGTCCGCGGGCACCGTTCTCGCCGGTCGCCGGAACCGCGCGGGAAAGCGTGCTGCGAAGGCCTACCTCGCAGGCTCCAGTCATGCGATGCGGCTGCGCTCGCCCTACGGATCGGACGGCTCCGAGGTCCTGCTCAGTATCACGCTCACCGCGCTGACACTCGCCGACCTGGCGAAGGACGATGCTCGCGCCAGGAAGGCGTGCCTGTGGTTCATCGCCGCGCAGTCGTGCCTGTCCTACGGGATCGCGGGTGCCGCCAAGGCCGTCTCGCCCGTGTGGCGGGACGGTTCGGCGATCCGCGACATCTTCCGCACCAAGATCTTCGGCCAGCGCGAGCTGTTCCGGTTCCTGAACGACAAGCCACGGCTGAACCGCGCGATCGGGTGGGTGACCATCGGAGGAGAGGCGCTGTTCCCGCTGGTGCTGCTGGCACCGAAACCGATCGCGCGTGGGTTGCTCGCGGTCGGCCTCTCCTTCCACACGGGCAACGCGGTCGCCATGGGACTGAACCGTTTCGTCTGGGCCTTCGTCAGTACCTACCCGGCCATCGAGTACTGCGCGCGTGGGCTCGGCGGCGACCGACGGAAGGGACAGCCAGAGTCGTGATCGCCGCGAACGCGAGGCGTGACGTACCGGGTCTCGTCGACGTCGGTGGCCGTCGATTGCGGGTACTCGTCCAGGGCACTCGCGACGACGCACCTGCCGTCGTGTTCCTCAGCACGCTCGGCTGCCCTCTGGAGGCGTGGACACGCGTTCAGCGGACCGTGGCCGAGTGGACGACGGCCATCAGCTATGACCGCAGCGATGTCGGGTGGAACGGGCGTCGCGCGGCCGTTCCTCGACGGGCCGACGAACTCGAGGCACTGCTCGCCGAGCTGGGTGTGGTCGGTCCGGTCGTCCTCGTGGGGCACGCCTACGGAGCGCTCGTCGCCGAGGAGCTCGCGCGGAGGAACCCCGATCGCGTGGCCGGCCTGGTGGCCGCCGATGCGTGGCACCCCGACGAGTTGCGACGTTCGGTCCACCAGCGCAAGGCGATGGCCCACCTGGAGGCCCAGCTGCAGCGCAGCATGATGGCGGCGCTCCTGCGTCCTGGCGGGCGCGAGGATTTCGTCGCGCTGGACGGGTTGCCCGCCGAGCAACGGCCGATGGCGTACCGGTACTTGCGCCGACCCCACAACTGGCGTACTGCGCTCGCGGAGCTGGTGTCGTGGAAGCATTCCCCGCCCGGATCGGCGGAAAGGTGGCCGCGGTTCCGGGCTCCGGCGCTGGTCCTGGCGTCCCGAGTGCAGGTCGAACACGACCAGGTAAGGATGCGGATGCAGCAGGAACTCGCGGCGTCCTCGCCGACGTCCGCGGTGCTCGTCGTGCCGGAGGCGGCCAACCTGGAGCTGGTGACCGACGGCCGCTTCAGTCCACACGTCGGCGACGCGGTACTGCGGCTGCTCGGCAACGCGGTCGTGACAGAGGGTGCGTGACATGGGTGGACGGCAGCAGGCCGTGCGAGTGGCGGTGTACGCGACTCTCGGTGGCTGGTTGGGGCTCAGTGTGGTCGGACAGAAACTGTTTCGCGCACCGGGGCGGCGCAGTTGGTGGGACAAGCTGTACCTGCTGATTCCCGACTGGCGGTTCTTCGCGCCGGATCCCGGGATCCACGACTTCCACCTGCTGTACCGGGACGAGCTGGAGGACGGCTCATTGACACCGTGGAAGGAAATCACTTCGGTCGAGGAGCGGCGATGGTCCCACGCGTTCTGGCATCCGCATCGACGGGTCGAGAAATGTATCTTCGACATCTCGAAGGAACTGACGAAGTTCATCGAGGAGTGTCACCGCGACCCGGACAGGCCGGTCGAGTCGGTTCAGGTCAGCGTGCCTTATCTGACCTTGCTGGCGCATGTCACAGAGCAGTCGCACGCACCGGCGACGACGTGCACACAGTTTCTGGTGTCCATCTCCGCCGGTTATGACGAACACGATGAACCACGCGCCATTTTCCTGTCGGCACTGCACCCCGTCGAGCAGCTCGCAAGCTCAACTGTTTGATTGATGCGGCCAATCGGTTTTCTCAATACAGTCGAGACGTTTCCCCGTGAGAAATTCCCCAGATAGTCAGGAGAACACAATGAACAGGGTCGAGCAGATCGCCCAGGCCACGCAAGCGGGACACGACGGCGAGCTGCTTCCGTTGCAGCGCGCTGAGTTCGAGACCCCGGTGCTGTGCTGCCCCGCCGTGGTCACCGCGGTGACCGCCACGGTCGCCGCGACATTCGCGGCCTATAACGCGGGCAACATGGTGAGTGACTTCGTCGGCGAGCACAACAATCCGGAGGTCGACCCCGCCCTGCTGTGCGGCAAGTCCGGCAAGGAACTGCTGAACATCCGACAGGGCGGCGTCCGCCGCTGAGCGGAAACCCACACGGTCCCGGCCCACGCGGTGGCGGCAGTTCATCCGTGTGGGCCGGTCACCGGGCGAGAACCGGGACGAGAGAAACTGGAGAAGGCCGATGTTGACGAAGCAGATCGTGGCCAGGCGCCGCCCGGTCGATGACATCGACAGGGCGTTCAGCCGGGTCGAGCGGCTGACCGCGGTCGGCTCGACGATCGGCGCGCTGGAACAGCTCGTCGAGCGCCAGAAGTACGATGACAAAGGGCTCTTCAGCTGGCCGGTGAACCGCACCCGGCTCGCTGGTTCGCGCCGGACACACTACAAGCACATCGACAAGGTGCTCGCCTATCCACGATTCGTCAATGTCATGCGAGCCCGCTTCGCCAGCGGACTCGGTCTGCTCGCCGGGGGGAGCAGACGCACGAGGGCCGTGTGGCTGACGGGGATGACCGGAACCGGTGGCGCACTGTGCCTCCGCAGCAACTACGGCCTTGACGGCTCGGACCACTTCGCGTTCATCAACTACGCGGTCGCGATGCTCGAGAAGCTGTTCCCGAACGATCGCCAGGCGCGCGAGTACGCGCTGGCCTTCATCGCCTTCCAGAGCTGTCTGTCCTACTTCACGTCGGGTAGCGTCAAGTTGACATCGCCGGTGTGGCGCAACGGAGATGCGCTCACCGGGATCTTCCGTACCCAGACCTACGGCGACCGGTTCTTCTACGATCTGCTCAAGGACCGTCCCGAGCTCACGAAGCTCCTGGCGTGGTCGGTGATGGTCGCCGAGACCGTGTTCCCACTGGTGCTGCTGATGCCGAAGCCGATCGCGCGACTGTTCTTCCTCGGTGGGATGGCCTTCCACGTCAGCAACGCGAAGTTCATGGGTCTCAACCGCTTCTTCTGGTCTTTCGTGGCCACGTATCCGGCCGTCTCGTACTTCACCCGCGGCTCGGTTCGAGCGCGGAGCGGTGCATGACCACCGGCGCCGCGCGCGCCATCGGCCTGGGCGCGTCGGCGATCGCCGCGTGTGGGGTCGCGGCCACGGCAGGCGGACTGGCGCGATCCCGGCTGCGAAGGCCGACCGGCGAGCCCGGCGAGCTGACCGAGGTGGACGGTCTTACGTTGCACTCTCTGGTGCATCGTGCCGGGGGCCCGACCGTGGTGTTCGAGAACGGGCTGTGTTGCCCCTGCACGACCTGGTCGTGGGTGCTGGACGGGATCGCGGACCGGTACAGCTACGTCGCCTATGATCGCCCTGGCAACGGCTGGAGCGGCGACGACGGCAAGCGTCGCTCGGCGCGCGAGATCAACGAGCTCGCCGCTGAACTCGTGGCACATTACGATCTTCCGGCACCATATGTCCTCGTCGGACATTCGATCGGCGGCCTGCTCGGGATGTCCTTCGCGGCGGCGATGTCCCACGACGTCGCGGGACTCGTGCTCGTCGACTCCTCGCATCCTGAGCAGCTGGTGCGCTCCTCGGCGCAACGCGATTCGATGCCCATGGTCGACCACGCGATGGGCGCGCTGTTCTGGCGCACGTTGCTCGGTAGGAAACCCTCGGCGCCGGCCGTGTCGTTCCTCGATGATCTGCCTCCTCATCAGGCGGCGCGGACCAAGTCGGCGATGGAACGACCGTCGCCGTGGCGCGCGGCACTGCGCGAGGTCAGGACGTTCTATGCCTGGTCCGACGAGCTCCGCACGGCGACGCTGCCGAGCTCGTTGCCGGTCGCGGTCGTCACTGCCGGCCAGACCGACGTGGGCGACAGCAAACACCGTGAGCTCCAGTCCGAGCTCGCCGCGCTCTCGGAGGTCGGCTCGCACGTCGTGGTGC
Source organism: Prauserella cavernicola (assembly GCF_016595675.1). Lineage (GTDB taxonomy): Bacteria > Actinomycetota > Actinomycetes > Mycobacteriales > Pseudonocardiaceae > Prauserella_A > Prauserella_A cavernicola. The sequence continues at coordinate 202,797 of NZ_JAENJH010000006.1, forward strand.
CGGGCGCCGACCACGACGGCATCGTGATGCGACAGGACGACGCGACACATGTCATTGACGCGATCGAGTGGACGATCGCGCAGAGCATGGCTCAACCGCAACGAACGCGAGGTGTGTGATGGGACGCGGCTACGCACGGACCGCGCGCCGTTGGAGCCTGTACGGTCTGCTGGCGGGCTGGGCGGGTCTGACGGTGTTCCAGCAGCTGGACAGATCACACTGGCTGCAGTGGAAGGTCGATCCGACGGCGATGGGCATTCCGAACTGGCGGTTCTTCGCGCCGACTCCGGGCAGGCACGACTTCAACCTGCTCTATCGCGACAAGCTCGCCGATGGTGGGCTGGGCGAGTGGCGGGAGCACTCGATCGGAGTGGACCGAAAGGCCTTGCACATGGTGTGGCATCCGGGCAGGCGGGTGGAGAAGGCGCTCTTCGACGCGATCACCCAACTTTTTCAGATGTCCGAGGATCTCGAGGACCAGCGCAGGGTGCAGCTCACGGTGCCCTACCTGGCGTTGCTGAACTTCGTCAGCAATGAGATCGACCACGCCGACGACGCCGTGGAGGTGCAGTTCATGATCGGACAGTCGGCGGCGCACGAGGCGAGCGTGGATCCGAAGCTGCTGTTCCTGTCCGAGTGGCACCGGCTCGACGGGGCCGTCGAGCCTGCTCCGCTGCCATTGGCCGGGTAGTCCTGTGGACACGGTCGAGACGTTGTCCGTCGTGCGTGATCGACTGGCGGCGGGCACGACCGGTTTCGTGCTCGGCGACGAGACGAACGTGCTCGCGCTCACCGGCGGCACGATCGACGTCGAGAACCCGTCCGACGGTTCGGTGCTCGGGACGGTCGCGGCGGCCGGTGCCGACGATGTCGGCGCGGCGGTCGCGCTCGCACGGCAGGCCGTCGCCGACCGGCGCTGGTCCGCGAAGCACCCCGGCAAGAAGTCGTTGGTTCTGTCTGATCTGCGGAAGCTCCTCGAGGACCACAGGGACGAGTTCGCGCAATGGGAGGCACTGGACGCGGGAATCCCGATCAGCCAGACACTCCTGCAGGTCTACGGTGCGGCCGGCATCTGTCACCACTACGCGGGGTGGCCGACCAAACTGTACGGCGATCTCAATCCGCTCGTGTCCTCGTTTCACTCGTACACGGTGCGCGAGCCGGTGGGGGTGGTCGCCGTGCTGGTTCCGTGGAACCAGCCGCTGTTCACGGTGGCCGCCCGGGTCGCGCCCGCACTGGCGGCAGGCAACTGCGTGATCCTCAAGGCGTCCAGACGGGCCCCGTACAGCGCCGTGCGATTCGGCGAACTCGCTCTGGAGGCCGGGCTGCCGCCGGGGGCGCTCACCGTGTTGACCGGCGACGGTGCCACTGCCGGCAGTGCGCTCGTCCGCCACCCCGATGTCGACATGGTGACCTACATCGGTTCGCAGGCAACCGGGACACAGTTGCGGGAACTCGCCGCACCCGATGGCAAGCGATTGCTGATGGAGCTCGGGGGCAAGAGCCCGCACATCGTGTTCCCCGACGCGGACCTCGATCGTGCCGTCGACTCGGCGGCCACGACGGTGTGGCGCAACGCGGGGCAGATCTCCAACGTCGGGAGCCGGTTGTTGGTGCATCGATCCATTCACGACCGGTTCGTCGACCGGGTCGTGGAGACGTTGGCGGAGCTACGGGTGGGTTCCGCGATGGATCGAGAAACCCGGATCGGTCCGTTGATCTCCGCGGGGCAACAGCGCCGGGTCGGCGAGTACCTGCGCATCGCGGAGGAGCAGGGCGCGAAACCCGTGCTGCGTGGCACTGTTCCGGATGGTCCTGGTTACTACACGACTCCCGCGGTGCTCACCGACGTCGATCCGCGATCCCGGATCGCGCAGGAGGAGGTCTTCGGGCCGGTGCTCGCGGTGACGGCGTTCGACGACGAGGAGCACGCGCTGGCCTTGGCCAACGACAGTCGCTACGGTCTCGGCGCCGGCGTGTGGACCTCCGACGTGCGGCGGGCGCACCGGTTCGCCCAGCGGCTCGGCGCGGGAAACGTCTGGATCAACGTCTACGGCATGTCCGACGTGTCCGCGCCTGTCGGTGGCTTCGGTGCCTCTGGGGTCGGAGCCGATGGCGGCCGGGAGTGGATCAACGCCTACACCCGGCCCAAGGCGGTGTTCGTCTCGTTGCTGTGAGACAAGCACCGACCTCCGCCACCGATCTCGTGTTACCCGCGGATGGGTTGCGGCTGGCCGCAGTCGCCGCCGGTACGGCAGATCTCGATCGACGCGGTCCAGTTCGCCGTCGACGTGCCGATCGCCATGTCGATCGGTGTCGTCCCCTGACCGCATTGTTCCGCTGATTTGTAGAATCCCGGTGCGAGGTCGTGCACGACGGTGACGTTCGCGAAATAGCAGCCGGAGTCGGTCGCCCGGAGAGTTCCGTCCAGCGTCAGTTCTCCACCGATGACGCCTTCCCTGACGAACGTCGCCGTGCCGCTGGCAGATCCGCCGTCGTGAGAGACAGTCCAGGACTCGGCAGCGGTCTGCTCGGCTGCGGTGGCGGTGAATCCTGCGCCGACGGTGCCCAGCACGGCGGCGGCGACGACCGCGCTTCGGCCGATTCCTCTGGTCAATCCCCTCGAACCTGTCGTGCGCATGTTGTGGCTCCTCTCCAGAACGTGGCTCAGTGCCCGATCAGCCTATGAATTCTGGGAATGGAAATCTTCAGTAATTCGACTGATTGTCCTGGTTGAAGAATGCGCGGTAGTGATCGTCTGCCGGGAAGCGTTCAGTTCACGGTCAGCCGGCGCAGGTAGGCATCCCGGGACGGCGTCAGATGGGTGACGCACAGCCGGACCAGGTCCTCGGAGTCGCCGTTTCGAGTGCGCGAAACCCGTGCTGCGTGGCACTGTTCCGGATGGTCCTGGTTACTACACGACGCCCGCGGTGTTCACCGACGTCGATCCGGGATCCCGGATTGCGCAGGAGGAGGAGGTCTTCGGGCCGGTGCTCGCGGTGACGGCGTTCGATGACGAGGAGCATGCGCTGGCACTGGCCAACGACAGTCGCTACGGTCTCGGTGCCGGCGTGTGGACCTCCGACGTTTCCGCGCCCGCCACCGGCCTCGCCGCGTGCGGCATTGGCGCCGATGGCGGACGGGAGCGGATCAACGCCTACACCCGGCCCAAGGCGGTGTTCGTCTCGTTGCTGTGAGACAAACCGGCACCGAACTGTGCGCCCGACTCAGCCGAACACATTGATACTGGTCGGATCGCCGCAGTCAGTACGGTCGGTCCGGCAGATCTCGATTGTCGCGGTCCAGCTCCTCAAAGTGACGCGGATCGTCTTGTCGACCGGGATGTTTCCCGGGCCGCATTGTTCCGCCGTGTCGTAGTGTATCGGCGCGAAGTCGTGTACGACGATGATCTTCGCGAAATAGCAGTCCGAGTCGTTCACCCGAAGAGTTCCGTCCACGACGAGGTCTGCGCCGATACCTTCGGGATTCACGTGACTCGCCGTGCCGCTGGCCGACCCGCCGCCGTGCGAGGCCGTCCAGGACGTGGGACTAGCCTGCTCGGCTGCGGTGGCGGTGAATCCTGCGCCGACGGTGCCCAGCACGGCGGCGGCGACGACCGCGCTTCGGCCGATTCCTCTGGTCAATCCCCTCGAACCTGTCGTGCGCATGCGGTGGCTCCTCTCCAGAACGCGGCTCCGTGCCCGATCAGCCTACGAATTCTGGGAATGGAAAATCCTCAGTAATTCGACTGATTGTCCTGGTTGAAGAATGCGCGGAAATGATCGTCTGCCGGGAACCGTTAGTTCACGGTCAGCCGGCGCAGGTAGGCATCCCGCGACGGCACCAGATGCGTGACGCACAGCTGGACCAGGCCCTCGGAGTCGCCGTTCTCGAGTGCTCGGATCATCGCCCAGTGCTCCTCCTGCGCGCGCAGCAGGTGGTCGTCGTCGGCGACGGTGAGCGAGCGGATCGTCGCCGCCATGCGGGCGTGGTGCCGCACCGCCTCGACGAGGGTCTTGTTGCCCGACAGCCCGAACAGGATCTCGTGGAACCTCAGGTTGGCTCGCAGCGCGCTCCGGCGGTCCTGCTCGTCGATGGCCGCGTCGTGCTCGCGCTGGACGTCGACGAGCGGGGTGAGCGACTCGGTGCGGACCGGCAGGTCGATGCTGCTGGCGCAGCGCGCTTCGAGTAGTTCGCGGACGTCGTAGAGGTCGCGGACCTCCTTGGCCGAGTACGACCGCACGAACGCACCGACGTTCGCGCGGCGCTCCACCGCACCGCGGGACTCCAGCGTCGCCAGGGCGGTCCGGACCGCGTGGCGCTTGGCCCCGAACCGCTCCATCAAGTCGTCCTCGACCAGGCGTTCCCGAGGGTGCAGGAGGCCGAGGGCGATCTCCTCCTCGATCTCCGCGGCGAGGCCGGCCACGACGCCCGCCGCACGCGTCCGCGGCGCGCTGCCGCTCCCGGCTCCGGCAGTCACCATCGGTCGCACCCCTCTCTGCCTGACCTCCGGCGCCATGGTCCCACGGAGCCGGAGGTCAGGGACCCCGGCGGGTCAGCCGACGAACGGGCTCAACGCGAGCACGACGGTGAAGCCGACGATGCCGACCAGCGATTTCATGATGGTCCACGACTTGAGCGTGTCGGCCACGCTCATGCCGAAGTAGCGGTTGGCCATCCAGAATCCCGAGTCGTTGACGTGGGAGAAGCCGGCGCCGCCGCAGGCGATGGCGATGCACGTCAGTGCCACGGTCGCCGGGCTCGCGCCCAGCGATTCGGCCAGCGGTGCGCTGAAGGTCGCTCCCGTGACCATCGCGACGAGGCCCGAGCCCTGCGAGATCCGCATGGTGGCCGCCACGACGAACCCGAACACGACCAGCGGGATGCTCGCATCGCGCATGGCGTTCGACAGGGTGTCGCCGAGCCCGGACGAGACGAGCACGCCACCGAACACTCCACCGGCGCCGGTGACCAGGATGATGTTGCCCGCGGGGCCGAGTGCGTTGCCCGCCAGCTCCTGCAGACCGGCGCGGCTGACTCCGCGGCGGATCCCGAACACCCACATGCTGTAGAGGACCGTGATCAGCAGCGCCATGACGGGGTGCCCGACGAAGGTCAGCAGCGCGACCACCGTCGACTCGTTGTCCAGCACCCGCCCGGCGGTGCCGACGAGGATGAGCATCAGGGGCATCAGGAGCGCGACCACGACGGAACCGAAGCTCGGCAGTTCCTCGGCCGGCTTCTCGTTCACCGGCGAGGTGCTCGTGCCGTCGGGACCGGCGACCGAGGCCGGCGGCACCACGTGGATCCGACGGCCGATGAAGCGGCCGAACAGTGGGCCCGCGACGGCGACCGCGGGAATTCCGCAGATCACGCCGAACAACACCACGAGCCCGATGTCGGCTCCCATGATTCCGGACGCGGCGAGGGGGCCGGGCGCGGGCGGCATGAACGTGTAGGCGGCACTGAGACCGGCGCACAGCGGGATTCCGTAGTGCAGCAGTGACTTGCCGGTTCGCTGCGCCACGCCATAGAGCATCGGCACAAGGATCACGATCGCCACGTCGATGTAGACCGAGGTGGCCACGAGAAATCCGGCCAGCCCGAGTCCCCAGGCGATGGTTCGGTCGGAGTAGCGCTCGACCAGGGTGAGCGCGATCCGCTGCGCTGCTCCCGCGCGTTGCAGGATCATTCCGAAGATCGCGCCAAGTGCGATCACGATCGCGAGCTGGCCTAATGAGTCGCCCATCTCGCCGACGATGAGGTCCATCAGCTCGGTCGGCGTGTTCCCGACGGCGAGTCCGAACAGGATGGTGGTCAGCAGGAGCGCGAGGAACTCCTGCACCTTCAACGCGATGATCAGGACGAGCAGGACACCCACCGCCAGTACGGCGGCGAGCGCGACCCAGACCTCAAAGGACATCATTGTCTCCAGATTCGGTGAAGTCGTGCGAAGAACGTCAGCGCTCGGCGCGCAGGGGGACGCTCACGCTGGTGTCGACGGCCTGCAGGAAGCGGAAGTCGCAGCCTTCTTCCGCCTGGGTGACCTCGTCGACGTAGAGCCGGGCATAACCCCGCTCCGGTCGCGGCCGCGGGGCGACGTCGGCCGCGCGGCGCTCGAGCTCGTCGTCGTCGACCTCGAGGGTCAGTGACCGCGCGCTGACGGAGAGGGTGATCATGTCGCCGGTGCGGGCGAGCGCGAGCGGGCCGCCGACCGCGGCCTCGGGCGAGGCGTGCAGCACGATGGTGCCCGCCGCCGTGCCGGACATCCGGCCGTCCGAGATCCGCACGATGTCCTTGACCCCGGCACGGGCGAGTTTGCGGGGGATCGGGATGTAGCCCGCCTCGGGCATGCCGGGGAACCCGACGGGCCCGATGTTGCGCAGCACCAGCACGTCCGAGGCCTCGACGTCGAGGTCGTCGCGGTCGATGCGCTCGGCCATGTCGGCGGCGTCCTCGAAGACCACCGCGCGCCCGCGGTGCTCCAGCAGCGCGGGCGTGGCGGCCGACTGCTTGATGATCGCGCCCGCGGGCGCGAGGTTGCCGTGCAGGACGGCGATGCTGCCGCCACTGTGGATCGGGTTGTCGCGCGGGCGGATCACGTCCTGGGGGAACGGTTCCGGCGCGTCGTCCAGTTCCTCGCCGAGCGTGCGCCCGGTGACGGTGAGGGGCGTGGGGTCGAGCTGGTCGCGCAGTTCGAGCATGAGCCGCTGGACTCCGCCCGCTCGGTGCAGGTCCTCCATGTAGTGCTCGCCGGACGGCTTGAGGTCGACCAGCACCGGGGTGTCGAGGCCCATCGCGTCGAAGGCGTCGAGGTCGAGGGGGAAGCCGAAGCGTCCCGCGATGGCCGCCAGGTGCACCAGCGCGTTGGTGGATCCGCCCATCGCCAGCAGGATGCGGAAGGCGTTGGTGAACGCGGCGGGAGTCAGGATCTTGTCGATGGTCAGGTTCTCCGCGGCGATGCCGACGGCGCGCTTGCCGGTGGCCTCGGCCACTCGCATGCGGTCGGCGGTGACCGCGGGCGGCGTCGCGCTGCCGGGCAGTGCGATGCCGAGTGCCTCGCTCACCGCCGCCATCGTGCTTGCCGTGCCAGCGACGGAGCACGTTCCGACGCTGCCGACCAACCTGCCGTTGACCTCGGCGATCTCGTCGGCGTCGATCTCGTCGGCGCGGAACTTGCCCCAGAACGCGCGACAGTCGGTGCAGGCGCCCACGGTGCGGCCCCGGTGGGAGCCGGTGAGCATCGACCCGGTGACGAGCTGGATCACCGGCTTGCCCGCCGAGGCGGCTCCCATGAGCTGCGCGGGAACGGTCTTGTCACACCCTCCGATGAGCACGACCGCGTCGAGAGGCAGTGCCCGCAGCATCTCCTCGGTGTCCATCGCCATGAGGTTGCGCAGGAACATGCTGGTCGGGTACGCGAAGCTCTCGTGCACCGAGATCGTCGGGAACGAGATCGGCAGGCCTCCGGAGAGCATGACGCCGCGCTCGATCGCTTCGATGAGCTGCGGCACGTTGCCGTGGCAGGGGTTGAAGCCGCTCTCGGTGTCGACGATGCCGATGACCGGGCGGTCCAGCGCGTCGTCGCTGTAGCCGGCGCCCTTGATGAACGCCTTGCGCAGGAAGAGCGCGAACTCGGGGTCACCGTAGCTGGTGAGGTTCGAACGCAGCCCGGACTCCATCGACGGCAATGTCATCATCCTTATTATCGATAATCGAACGCGGGGATTTGACCACACGGTCGCTCCGCTGCGCAAGCCTGTCGGCGAGCTGTGTTACGATACGAAACGTGCCGTATCCAAAAGAGTCCGATCGTGCCCGGCCTGGGCGGCCGCGCGATGCCGCGCGCGAAGGCGAGATCCTCGACGTCGTCACCGCGGTGCTGGCCGAGCGCGGGTACGACGGTGTCAGCTTCGAGGAGGTCGCTCGCCGCGCGGGTGCGTCGAAAGCGACGCTCTACCGGCGCTGGGAGTCCAAGAAGGACATGGTGGTCGCCGCGTTGAAAGCGGGCCCCGCCCGACGCGACACGGCCGATGACATAGACACGGGCAGTCTTCGAGGCGACCTGCTCGCCCTGTGCGACCGGCTCATCACGACGATGCGCTCCACGGACGGCCAGACCGCGCTGCTGCTGTTGCAGGCGGGACTGGAGGACCCCGACCTGTGCAACGAGATCGAGCGATCCCTCGGCCCGACCGGTGCCCGGCTGCCCGACTCGGTGCTGCGGCGTGCCATCGCGCGCGGAGAGCTACCGGCGGGCTCGGCTCCCTTTCCCTACGACGAAGCGGTGGGAGCGGTCCTGCTCCTGCGCAGGCTCAACGGGCTCAAGATCGATGACGGCTACCTGACGTCTCTCGTCGACTCGATCCTGATTCCCGCGCTCGGGGCTACAGCGCAGCTCGAACAACGACTTCCCGCGGGCATCTTCTCCGGACGCCCTGAACCCGAACCGGACCACGACAAGTGAAAGAGCAATCCATGACCTCCCTCTCGATCGAGGACTTCCGTTACCTGACGCTGCCCGGCGACGCGGACGTCGCGGTGAACGTCGCCGTGGGCGGAAACGGCCCGGCCGTCGTCCTTCTGCACGGCTTCCCTCAGACACACCTGATGTGGCGTGACGTCGCCCGCGATCTCGCCACCGACCACACCGTGATCGTTCCCGATCTCCGCGGCTACGGGGACAGCGCGAAGCCCGTTGAAGAAAGCCCGGAGACGTACTCCAAGCGCACCATGGCGAACGACATCGTTGCCGTGGCACGGGCTCTCGGCCATGATCGGTTCGGCCTGATCGGTCACGACCGTGGCGCGCTGGTGGGCGTGCGAGCCGGGCTCGATCACCCGGAAACCGTGCGGTATCTCGGTATTCTCGACGTGCTCCCGACCCTGGACACCTGGGACGTCCTGCACGGCGTGGACGCGAAGGTCGCGTGGCATCTGTATTTGATGGCGCAGCCCGCCGGACTTCCGGAGAAAATGATCCGCGCCGTCGCCGACGAGTTCTTCGCCTCGTTCCTCGACGCATGGGACACCGACGGCTCGACATTCACACCGGAGATTCGCCGACACTACATCGACAGTTCTGTGCGCGCCGTCGATTCGATCGTCGCCGACTACCGCGCCACCGCGGGAATCGACCTGGCCATGGACCGCGAGGATCGCGACGCCGGAAGGACTCTGCCGATGCCCGTCGGGGTCATCTCCCAGGACTGGGGATCCCAGCTCGGCTTCGACGCCGCGTCCCTCTGGCGCACATGGGCAACGGATTCGACCTACGAACCGATCGACGCCGGACATTTCATGGCCGAGGAGAAACCCGCCGACATCGCGAGGTTCATCCGCGGTCTGTCCGTCCGCGCCGACGGCTGAGCCACCGTGACGGACCTGCGGGCGCCGGTCGGGGACGCGCGATGCGCCGGGTGAACCGCTTCCGCCGATTCGCACGACCGATCTGAACACCTGTCGAAACGCCCGTCCTGCGAGTTCGACATCGTGCGCTATCACGCCGCACTTCGCCCGTCCTACGGTGGTCGGCACACGGCGACGCGACCTGAAATCCGCGCCGGCTCGACGGCAGAGCACAGGACGAGGAGCAGCTCATGGCGCAGCTTTCCGGTCGGTTGAGGGTCGCGGCGGACGTCGGCGGGACGTTCATCGATTTCGTCGCCGTCGACGAGAACGACACGATCATGGTCGACAAGCAGCCCGCGAGCGCGGACCGGCTGGTCCAGGAGTTCGCCGCCGGCCTGGCGCGGCTCGGTCCCGGCGAGGCGGTGACGCACCTCGCCCACGGTACGACGACCGCGATCAACACCATCGTGCAGGAGAAGGGCGCGAGGGTGGGCCTGGTGACCACGAAGGGTTTCCGCGACGTCCTGGAACTGGGCCGCGGCGGGCGCAACGAGATCTACAACTGGCGGTTCAGCCCGCCCCCGCCGCTGGTGCCACGCGCGCTGCGACTGGAGGTGGACGAACGCACCCTCGCCGACGGGCGGATCCTGACGGCGGTCTCGCCGGAGCAGGTCGCCGCGATCGCCGACGAACTGGCCGGACTCGAGGTCGAGGCGATCGCCGTCTGCCTGCTGCACTCGTACGCGAACCCCGAGCACGAGCTGGCGGTCGCCGACGTCCTGCGAGCCAGGCTGCCTGGCGTGTCGGTGACGATGTCGCACGTGGTGGCGCCCGAATGGCGTGAGTTCGAGCGCACCTCGTCGACGGTGCTGAACGCCTACGTGCACCCGATGTTCGGCACGTACCTGTCGCGGCTGACCGAGCGGCTCAACACGGACGGCTACCGCGCGCCGCTGGCGATCATGCAGTCCAACGGCGGGGTGCTGTCGGTGCCGCGGGCGCATTCCGTGCCTGTGCGGACGTTGTACTCCGGCCCGGCCGGTGGCGTGGTCGCGAGCCGGGCACTCGCGGAGTCACTCGGCATCGAGCACGCGATCTGCGCAGACGTCGGCGGGACCACGTTCGATGTCGCACTCGTCGTGGACGGCGACATCGTCGAGCGCCACGAGACCCGGTTGCACGAACGGCCGGTGCTCGGGGCGACCGTCGACATCACCTCGATCGGCGCAGGGGGCGGCTCGGTCGCCTGGGTCGACGCGCGGGGCGCCCTCAAGGTGGGGCCGGAGAGTGCCGGGGCGAAACCGGGTCCGGCCTGCTTCGGCCACGGCGGCACACTGGCGACGGTCACCGACGCGCAGTTGCTCCTCGGCTTCCTCGACGCGGAGCGGTTTCTCGGCGGCCGGATGAAGCTGGACGTGGCGGCCGCCGAGGCGGCGATCACCAAGCACGTCGCCGAGCCGCTGGGCCTGTCCCTGACCGAGGCCTGTCTCGGCATCGTCCGGATCGCCGAGACGAACATGGCGAACGCGGTCCGGGCGATCACGGTGCAACGGGGGCTCGATCCTCGTGAGTTCGCCCTGATCACCTACGGAGGCGGTGGGGGACTGTTCGGCGCGTCGCTGGCGGAGGAACTCGGGGTGCGGCAGGTCGTCGCGCCGCGAGCGGCCGAGGCGTTCTCCGCCTGGGGCATCCTCGCCAGCGACTACAGCGAGGACCTCAGCGTGACGCGCGTGTTCCAGCTCCAGGAGAACGCCGTCGACGACGCCGTTCGGGAGCTGACGAACCTGGCTGCCGCCGTCACCGACGGCCTCGCCGACTACGGACTGCCGCGCGACCAGGTGCGCCTGCACCACGCCGCGGACGTCCGCTTCGCGGGCCAGCACCACACCGTGACCGTGCCGATCGAGGCCGCCTGGATCGGCGACCCCGCGACCCTTCTGCCCGGCGTCGAGCAGGCGTTCCGGACGCTGCACACGCGTATGTACGGGCCGCGCACGTCGGACAGCGTCCTCGAGGTGGTGACCCTGCGGGTCCGCGGTTCCGTGCCGGTGCCCAGACCGCACTGGCCACCGTTGCCGGAACGCGAGCCAGGACCGGCCCGCGAGCATCGGCCGGTCTGCCTCACCGAACGCCACGGGCCGACACCGGTCCACGTCCGCGACAGCCTGGCGGTCGGCCAGCGGGTGGGCGGGCCCGCGGTGGTCGAGGAGTGGGCGAACACCGTGCTCGTCCCCGCGGGCTGGGCCGCGCACCTCGACGAGCACGGCCACCTCCGCCTGTACTCGACCGACGACGCGACGGGAGCCGGACGATGACGTCGACGCAGTCCACCGGGACCGACCCGGTCACCCGCGAGGTGATCGGCAGTGCGCTGGTCACCACCGCCCACGAGATGAACAACATCATCGTGCGCACCGCGTTCAACCCGCTTCTCTACGACACCAAGGACTTCGCGGTCGCGGTGCTGTCGCCCACGGGTGAGCTGTGGGCGGAGGACCCCGGGCTGACCATCTTCATCGGCTGTCTGCCCGCGACGATCAAGACGGGACTGGTCAAGCACGGCCCGGAGCACTACCGGGCCGGCGACATGTTCATCGTCAACGACCCCTACCTGACCGGAACGCACATCTCCGACACGACGGTGTACGCCCCGGTCGTCCACAATGGAGCACTGGTGGCGTTCGTCGCGGTGACGGCTCACTGGGCCGACGTCGGTGGCCGGACCCCGGGCGGCTGGGACATGACGTCCACCGAGCTCTACCAGGAGGGGCTCTGTTTCGGTCACCAGCGACTCGTCGACCGGGACGAGCCGGTGGGTGACCTGCTCGACCTGATCGCGGGCAACGTCCGCTTTCCCGAGATGGTCCGTGGTGACCTCGACGCGCAGATCGCCGCCTGCAGGGTGGGCGCGGACAGGGTCGCCGCACTGTGCGAGCGCTACGGTGCGGCCACGGTCGAGAGCTCGATGGACGAGATCGTTCGGGGCACCGCCGAGACGATCGCCCAGCAGATCCGCGCGCTGCCCGACGCCACGTTCACCCAGTCCGTCGAGATGGACTTCGACGGCATCGACCCGGAGATCAGACCCCGCCTGTCGGTCAGCCTCACCGTGGAGGGTGAGCGCATCCGCGCCTCCTTCGAGGGCACCAGCGGGGTGTCCCAGGGATCGATGAACTGCACCGGCATCGGCACCAGCAGCAGTGTCCTCGCCGCCATCAAGGGCCTGCTCGCCCCGACCGAACCGACCAACGCGGGCCATCTCGTCAACGTCGACATCGAGCTGCCGGAGTCCTCGCTCGTCAATCCCGCCCGGCCTGCCGGATCGGACGCGTTCGGACTGGTGGCCGTGGCGATCTCGGAACTGACCCAGCTGGCACTGGCTCCGCTGTTCCCGGACACCAGCCGGGCCGGTTCCTACCAGCTGTTCGGGCTGTACCTCTTCCGCATCGACCCGAGCGCGGGGGAGCCGTTCATCCTCATCGACCCCATCGACGGCGGACACGGCGGGCACAGCCAGGGGCACGGAACCACGGCGATCTTCATGGGCGACGGGGACACGCTCAACCTGCCCGCCGAGGTGATGGAGAACCAGTACCCCATCCGGTGCCTGCAGTACGCGCTGGCCGAGGACTCGGCGGGGGACGGGAGCGCCCGCGGCGGATACGGCGTGGTCCGCGACTACCAGGTCCTCGAGGCCGGGACGCTGCTGAAGTACTCCAACGAGAACACCCTGGACGTGCTCGCCCGTGGTGCCGAGGGCGGCGGCACGGGCCGGCCCAGCTACCTCGTGCTGCGACCGGGAACCGACAGCGAAGAGGTACTCCTGCGCCGGACCAACGACGCGGGCGTGCTGCGCCCGAACGACGTGGTGCGGGCGGTGTCCGGAGGCGGCGGGGGCTGGGGCCGTCCACTCGGGCACGACTGAGGCGTCCGGTTCGACGGTCGTCGAGATGACGGCGACGAGGGTTTGCCTCTCGCCGATTGTTCGCCGCTGTCGGCGGCCATACGGTCAGGGCACCCGGAGATCGGGTGCGATCGGACTCACCCCGTCCCCGGACGGGCGCTCTCGCACTGAACCTGACGAAGGGACACCCGGTGAGCGATGACCAGAGCACCATCGATGCGAAGGCAGGCCCCGTCGATCGGCTGGGGCAGGAGTACTTCGAGCTCTTCGTGTCCGCGCACCCGTTCACGGCGACGACGTTCGGCGTACCCGGCCACGACGCGGAGGTGCCGGACGTCTCGGCCGAGGCGCAGGCCGAGCTGGGGCGCCGGATGGCGAGCATCCGCGACCGGGCCGCGGCGCTGAGCCCGGAGCGGCTCGACGACACCGACCGCACCTCGCGCGCGCTGGTCATGCACGACGCACAGGCGGTGGTGAACACGGTCCAGGCTCGCGAGAGCGAGTGGCAGCTTGGAAGTCTGACCGGCGCCGCGTCCGCCGTGCTCGGCACCGTTCCGAAGGCCGTGCTGACCGATGCGCGCAAGGCCGCGGACTACGCCGAACGCTGCGCACGGTTGCCGTCCTACGTCGAGGCCTCGGCCGAGGCGCTGCGCCGCGGAATGGGCGACGGCCTGGTGGCGAGCCGCAGGCTCGTCGAGTCGACGATCGCCACGATCGACGGCTACCTCGGCGCCGCAACGGATGTCGACCCGCTGCTGACTCCGCTGGAACAGGTGGAGGACGCCGCAGTGCGCGAACGGGTGCGCGACGCCGTGACCGGCGGCGTCCGACCGGCGATGGCGCGCCTGCGCGACGTGCTGCGGGCCGAGCTGCTGCCCGTGGCCAGGCCGGACGAGAAGTGCGGCGTTCTGCACCTGCCCGGCGGTGAGGACATCTACCGGAGGCTGGTCGAGCAGCACACGACGACCACCCGGACACCGGAGGACCTGCACGAGACCGGTCTGCGACTCGCGGAGCAACTCCGGGAGGAGTTCGCCGAGCTGGGCGGCCGGGTGCTGGGCACGAGCGACTTCGCCGAGGTGACGGCGCGGCTTCGCGACGACGAGGCCCTGCGCTACGCGTCGGCGGAGCAGATCGTGACCGATGCTCGGGCTGCGCTGCGCCGGGCCGAGGAGGCGGTGCCGGACTGGTTCGGCAGGAGGCACCGTGCGCCGTGTGAGGTCGACCGGATGAACTCCGCCGAGGCTGAGACGTCGGTGCTCGGCTACTACCAGCCGCCCGCGTGGGACGGCAGCAGGCCGGGCCGGTGCTGGCTGAACACGTCGAATCCCGGCAGCCGGGCCCGGTACGAGTGCGAGACCCTGACCTTCCACGAGACCGTGCCAGGGCACCATCTGCAGTTCGCGCTCGCCCAGGAGCTGGAAGAGCTGCCCGCGTACCGGCGCTTTGCCTACGTCACGGCCTACGGCGAGGGCTGGGGGCTCTACACCGAGCGGCTCGCCGACGAGATGGGGCTCTACTCCAGCGATCTCGCGCGGTTCGGGATGGTGTCGTTCGACGCCTGGCGTGCGGCCCGGCTCGTGGTCGACACCGGCCTGCACTCCGCGGGGTGGTCCCGCCGGCAGGCGATCGACTATCTGTGGGAGAGCACGGCGTTGTCGATGGGCAACGTCGTCAACGAGGTCGACCGCTACATCAGCATGCCCGGCCAGGCACTGGCCTACATGACCGGACGGCTGGAGATCGCCCGGCTGCGCGAGCTCGCGCAGTCTCGCCTCGGGTCCCGGTTCGACATCACGGCGTTCCACGACATCGTGCTCGGCAGTGGCTCGATCCCGCTGTCGCAGCTCGCCGACACGGTCGACCGTCTGCTCGACGGCACGGCCGCACCCGCCGACACCGTCATCGCGGACTGAAGGGGTTTCCACAATGGACGCAGCAACGCGTGCACAGCTGACCGACCAGGCGCGGTTCGGTCGCAAACAGCCCGCCAGCGGCCGCGACGGCATGGCCGTCACCAGCCATCCGATCGTCACGCAGACCGCCGTGGACATCCTGCGCGGCGGAGGCAACGCGGCCGACGCCGCGCTCGGTGCGTCGGTCGCGCAGGCGGTCGTCGAACCGCACATGACGACCATCTGCGGTGTCCTGTCGATGCTCTACTACGACGCCAAGACCGGCGAGACGACGTATCTCAACGGGTCGATGAACCGGCCGAAGGAGCTGACGTCGTTTCTGCCCACGGACCTTCCCACCGGCAAAAGCGTTGCCGTGCCAGGGTTTTGGGCCGCGTTCGAGGCCGGACTGGAGCGGCACGGGTCGAAGTCGAAGAGCGAGCTCGTCGCGCCCGCGATCGAACTCGCGCGGGACGGGTTCGACGTGTACCCGTTCCTCTACGGCATGGCGTTCGAGCAGATCGGCACGCTCGGCCGCTACCCCGGCGGCCGGGAGCTGTTCTTCCCGGACGGACGGCTGATCGAAGTCGGTGAGCCGCTCCGGCAGCCCGCTCTGGCCGACACACTGGAGAATCTCGTCTCCGAGGGCGCCGACTACTTCTACCGCGGCAAGTTCGCCCAGAAGCTGGTCGACACGGTCCAGCGGGCCGGTGGCGTCATGACGTTGGAGGACCTCGACGAGTACAGCGTCCGCTGGGTCGAGCCCGCACGCGGCACGTACCGCGGCTACGACGTGGTCGCGTCGCCGCCGCCGGACACCGGCGGTACCCACGTGATCGAGATCCTGAACCTGCTCGAACTGATCCCGCTGGCCGAGTGGGGCCCGCCCACGGACAGCGCCGACACGCTCTACTGGATGCTGCGGTTCTGCGGCGAGGTCTTCGACGACGGCGGCAGGTTGCGCGACCCGGAGTTCTTCGACGTGCCGCTCGACCTGCTGGTCAGCAAAGAGTACGCGCGGCAGCGGTTCGAGCTGATGAAGATGAGCGCACCACGGCCCGCGCCCACGGCTCAGTACCCGGGATCGAACCACGTGACGGTCGTCGACGGCGAGGGCAACGTCGCGAGCATCCTGCACTCGGTGATGAGCCTGCCCTGGACCAACGGGCTCTACGTCGACGGAGTGCAGCTGTGGGCGGGCGCCGCGCACTTCCTGCGGATGCTGCCGCCCGCCGGTGGCCGCGGAACCTGTTACGTGGCGCCCACGATCATCTTCAAGGACGGCGCACCCGTGCTGACCGCGGGCTCGCCGTCGGTCGGGCTGATCCAGAACATCGTCCAGAACACGGTCAACCTGCTCGACTTCGGCGTCGGCATCGAGGAGTCGGTGCACCGGCCACGCTTCGGCGGCCCGTCACTGGCGACCATGATCAACCCGGCCGCGCCGCCCGGGTACTACATCGAGTCCGACATCGACGAGTCCCTGCGGGACGAGGTGGCCTCGCGCGGCGTCGCGCTGGACGTGTGCAACCCGTGGAACTTCCACTCGGGCAGCTACGAGGGCGTGCACATCGCGGACGACGGCACGATGTCGGCCTGCGCCGACCCGCGCCGCGCGGGTAAGGCGCTGGCCGTCTGAGTCCGGCGCACTCACGCTCCACACCACCGCGCCGCCGGTCGCCTCGACCGCGCCGGCGTGGTGCACACCTTCGCAGGTTTTCGATCCCTGGCTTTCCCACCGCCGCGCGGCATGTCCTCCTGCTCGCGCGCAGAACGTCCTGTCCCGCAACAGCAACGAGCGTATGGAGGCACCATGGGCACACTCGCAACCCGGCGGAGGACGGCCTCCCGTCTCGCGGCCGCCGCGGCCGTCTCGCTGATCGTCGTGTCGTGCGGCGCGGCGCCGGGCTCCGGCGACGGGCAGGCGCGGGAAGCCTCCGATGCCGACATCGCGTCGCTCACGGTCGCGGTGACGGCCGCGCCACGAAGCCTCGACCCGGCCGGCTCGTGGGACTCGAACTCGATCTACGTGCTCGCCGAGCTGCTCGACCCGCTGGCCAAGATCGGTCCGGACGGCACGGTCGAGCCGTGGCTGGCGACCTCGTGGGAGACCCCGGATCCGCGGACCTACGTGTTCACCATCAGGGACGACGTGACGTTCTGGGACGGTTCCCCGCTCACGGCCGAGGACGTCGCGTTCTCGCTGGGGCGGCACACCGACCCCGACGTCGCGTCGGAGCTGGCGGCCACGTTCCAGTACGTCGACACCGTCACCGAGACCGGACCGCACGAGGTCACCGTGACGTTGACCCAGCCGGATCCGCAGTTCCTCTACGCCGTCTCCGCAGGCGGGCTCGTGCTGCAGAAGAAGCACGCCGAGGCCAGCGGCGACGATCTCGGTGGCCCGCAGGCGATGGTCATGGGTTCCGGTCCGTACCGCGTGGTCGACTACTCCTCGTCGACCGGCGCGACGCTGGAACGCAACGACGACTACTGGGGCGAGGCTCCGGCTGCCCGGACTCTGGAGTTCACCCAGATCGCCGACCCGGAGACCCGTCGGCTGGCGATGCAGTCCGGCGACGTCGACCTGACGTTCTCGGTTCCGATGGACGGCGTCCGGCAGTGGGAGACGCTGCCCGGTGTCACCGTCGACTTCTTCGACACCCCGATCATCGGCTATCTCGTGCTGGACACGTCGCAGGAGCCCTTCGACGACGTGCACGTGCGCCGGGCACTCGCCCACGCCCTCGACCGGGAGGCGATCGTCGACTCGCTCTTCCGCGGCCATGCGCGTCCGGCCGAGAGCATGGTGGATCCGTTGTCGTGGCCCACGTTGGCCGAGAAGACCGGTACGGACGTGGAGCGCCTCTACGACGAGCTGCCGACGTACGAGTTCGACCTGGACAAGGCGCGGGCGGAACTGGCGAAGTCCGACCACGCCGACGGGTTCACCATCACGGCGAAGTATCCGGCGTCGCTGCCGATGCTGGGCAACATCGTCCAGGTGCTCGCGGCCAACCTGGAGAAGATCGGGATCACGCTGACCGCCAGCGAGGTCCAGTACCAGGAGTTCCTCGGCGGCATCATGAACAACGGTTATCTCGGATTGACGCCGTTCCAGATGGGAGCCGAGAGCCCGGACCCCGGAACGGCGCTCCGTGGACTGCTCGGCGCCGAGCGGGCGAAGCCGGGCAGTGGCGGTTTCAACCACGCGAAGTACGTCCCGGCAGAGCTCGAGGACGCCGTGTCGGCCAACCTCACCGGGACCCCCGAGGAACGCGCCGATGCCATCGACACGCTCATGACCGCGCTGGCCGAGGACGTGCCCTACGTGCCGATCTACTTTGCCCAGTACGCGGTCGCGCTGTCCGAGGACTACGTCTACACCGGTGAGCTCTCGTACTGGAGCCTGTTCTTCACCGAGTGGGCCACGGCCATCAAGGCCGCGCGATGAGCGTGGCGCTGGTCATCGGCCGACGGCTGCTGGCGATCGCGGTCATCATGATCGTGGTGTCGTTCCTGGTGTTCGCCATCCTGTTCGCGACACCGGGCAGCCCGGAGCAGTTGCTGCTCGGTGCGGGACCCACGACGCCGGAGGCGCTGGCTGCGGTCCGGGCGAAGTACCACCTGGACGAACCGTTGTTCACGCAGTACCTGTACTGGCTGGGTGACGCGGTCCGGCTGGATTTCGGGGAGTCGATCCAGACCAGCCAGCCCGTCGTGAGCGTGCTCGGCGAACGGCTGCCGATCACGCTCTTCCTGGCCGGCTACGCCACGGTGATCGCGTTGCTCGTCGGAATCCCCAGCGGTCTGCTGGCCGGGCTGCGCAACGGCACGGCGGGCGACCGGCTGGTGACGTTCGTGACCACGCTGGGCATCAGCGCGCCGTCGTTCGCGATCGGCATCCTGCTGCTCTACGTCTTCGGCATCACGCTGGGCTGGTTCCCGATCTTCGGTGCGGGGGAAGGCTTCGCGGACCGGTTGCTGCACCTGACGTTGCCCGCCGTCGCGCTGTCGGCGACGGTACTGGCCATCATCGCCCGGCAGACGCGGGCCGCCGCGCTGACCGTCGAGAGCCAGGACTACATGACCTTCGCCAGGGCCCGCGGGCTGCCGAGACGGCTGCTGTTCGGCCGCTACGCGCTGCGCAACAGCTCGCTGCCGGTGGTGACCTCGTCCGGTCTGGTGCTGGCTTCGTTCCTGACCGGGGCGGTGCTGGTCGAGCAGGTCTTCGCCATCCCCGGTCTGGGCTCGCTCACCGTCGCCGCCGTGACGAACAAGGACGTGCCGGTGGTCCAGGCGGTGGCGCTGCTGGCGGCCCTGGTCGTGCTGGTGCTGAACCTGCTGGCCGACCTGGCCTACACCGTGCTGGATCCCCGGGTGCGCAAGGTGGTGTTCCCTCAATGAGCGAACAGGTGAATCCGGTGCTGCTCAGGACGGGCGGCCCGCGGCTCGGCGTGGCGGTGCCGGTCTGTGCCGTCCTGGCCGCGGTGATCGCGGTCGCCGCCGTCGCGGGCCGGTGGCTGGCGCCGCACGATCCGGGGGTGCAGGACCTGCTGAACGCCTCGACCGGCCCGTCGGCGACGCACTGGCTCGGTACGGACGACTTCGGCCGCGACGTGCTCTCCCGCGTGCTCGACGGAGCGGGATCGTCGCTGCTCGGTCCCGTCGTCGCGGCGCTGGGAGCGACGCTGCTCGGACTGCTGCTCGGGCTCATGGCCGGGTTTCTGGGAGGCGCGTTCGAGGCCGTCATCATGCGCGGGGTCGACCTGCTCTATGCCCTGCCCGCGCTGCTCGTGCTGATCGTCCTGGTCGGCATGTTCGGCGGCGGTTACTGGGCCGCGGTGGGAATCCTGATCGTGTTGTCCACGCCCGGCAGCACCCGCATCATCCGGTCGGCCGTCCTCGGGCAGCGGACTCTGCCCTACGTCGAGGCCGCCCACACGGTGGGCCTGCCCCGGCACCGGATCATGATCGTCCACGTCGCGCCCAACGTGCTGCCGACCGTGGTCGCCACGCTGCTGCTCGACTTCGTCGCCGCCCTGGTGGCGTTGTCCGCGTTGTCGTTCCTCGGGCTCGGGCTGCCGCCGGGTTCGACGAACTGGGGCCGGATGCTCGCGGAGAACCGCACGCTGCTGGAGCTCAATCCCTGGGCCGCGATCGCGCCCGCACTGCTCATCATGATCGCCGCGATGTCGGTGACCATCATCGGCGACTGGCTGCACGGCCGCCTGGAACGGGGGAGGCTCGACCATGACTGAGCGGACCGAGACCGAACCCGCGGTCCTCGCGCACGAGGAGACGGCCGAACTGCTCGACGTCCAGCGGCTGGTCGTGAGTTCGGCGGCGACGGGACGGCGCGTCGTGGACGGGATCGACCTGCGGATCGGCCGCGGCGAGACCGTGGCACTGGTGGGGGAGTCGGGCAGCGGGAAGTCGATGACCGCGCGCGCGATCACCGGACTGCTGCCCAACGGACTGGTGGCCGGCGGCAGCGTCCACTTCGCCGGGCACGAGCTGCTGGCTGCCGGTGACCGGAACATGCGGCGGGTGCGGGGCAACGGCATCGGTCTGCTCATGCAGGACCCGTTCACCATGCTCAACCCGCTCACCACCGCGGGCACGCACATCGCGGAAACGCTGCGAAGCCACCGCTCCCGTGGCGATCGCCCGGTCCGAGGCGACCTGACCGGGGAGGTCGCGGATCGGCTCGCCGAGGTCGGCATCACCCAGCCCGGCGCGGCACGGAAGTATCCGTTCGAGCTGTCCGGCGGGATGCGCCAACGGGTCTCGCTGGCCGCGGCGATCGCGAACGACCCGGCCCTGCTCATCGCCGACGAGCCGACCACGGCGCTGGACTCGACCACCCAGCGCGAGGTTCTGCGGCTGATCCGCCGGATCCAGCTGGATCGTGCGATGGGTCTGCTGCTGATCACGCACGACCTGCGGGTCGCCTTCTCACTCTGCGACCGCATCCTGGTGATGCGCGCGGGAAACATCGTCGACGCCGCCGACCCGGTCACGCTGCGAGCCGCGCCGACCAGCGACTACACGCGGCACCTGCTCGCGGCGGACCTGCCCGTCGATCACCAGCGCCCGGACCTGTCGGTGGACGCGCCCGGCGCGGACGCCGACGCCGTACCTCTGCTGGAGGTGACCGGGCTGACCAAGCGGTTCGGGACGCGCAGGCAACTGCGCGGGCCGGACGGCGGGTCCCTGGCACTCGACGGGGTCGGCCTGCGGCTGAGCGAGGGCCGCAGCGTCGGAATCGTCGGGGAGTCCGGGTCCGGCAAGACCACGCTGGCCCGGTGCGTTCTCGGGCTCGAACAGGCGACGTCGGGCACGATCGTCGTCGACGGAATCGACGTCACGGACTACCGGACGCTGTCGAAGACCGACCGGCACCGGGCGCGCCGGCTCGTGCAGTGCGTGTTCCAGGACCCGTACTCGTCGCTCAACCCGTCGCACACCCTGCGGTTCATCCTCACCGAGGCGATCCGGCAACGCCGCGACAACGGCACCGACGGCACCGACGGCACCGACGGGGACAACGAGGACGACGACGCCGAGGTCGCCCGACTGCTCGCCGACGTCGGCCTGCCCGAGAACTACGCCCGGCGTCGTCCGGTGGCGCTGTCCGGTGGGCAACGCCAGCGCGTGGCGATCGCCCGTGCTCTCGCGCAGCGTCCGAGGGTGCTCGTGTGCGACGAACCGGTGGCCGCCCTCGACGTGTCGGTCCAGGAACAGGTCCTGCGGGTGCTGCGCGACCAGCGCGCCCGTGGGGTGAGTCTGCTCTTCATCACCCACGACCTGGCCGTGGCGAGGCACATGACCGACGAGCTCGTGGTGCTGCATCGCGGCCGCGTGGTGGAGAGCGGCGACACCGCCGACGTGCTGGACCGGCCCCGGCACGACTACACCGCGCGGCTGCTGGCGGCCGTGCCGACGGGGGAGCCGGCCTGGCTGGCGTGACGTCGACGCGACCGTCGTCCGGCCATAGGCTCGGTGACCGTGGCGTCTGACTTGCAGCGGCTGATCGACAACCTGGGCCGGCGGTTGGCACGGTCGGTGGCGATCGACGACCGCTACATCAGGCTGCTCGCCTACAACTCGCACGTCGGCGCCGTGGACGAGATCCGGATCGAGTCGATCATGCGCCGCGAGGTGTCCTCGGACCTGGTGCGCTACATCCAGGGCCTGGGCATGCTCGAGGCGAACGACCTGTTCAGGGTGCCCGCGAATCCCGCGCTGGGGCTGACGCTCGACCGCATCGGGATGCCGGTGCGGGTCGAGGGCGCGGTGGTCGGGGTGCTGTGGCTGCTCGCGTCCGACGGGCCGCTGTCCGACGATCACGCCGACGCGGTGCGCCAGGCCGCCGAGCACGCGGCCCAGATCCTGCACCGGGAGTACCTGTTCGACGAGCTGCGGCGGGGACGGGAACGCGAACTGTTGCGCGACCTGCTCTCCGGCGATCCGCACCTGCACGGCGAGGCTGCTCAACTGCTGATCGAGGAGGAGCTGCTGATGGCGGGGCCCGCCGTCGCCATCGTGGCCACCGTCTCGCACGAGCAGGGCCAGCCGCTGCCCGAGAACGACCGGCTCGGGTTGGCGGCGGGGCTGGAGCAGTGCCGCCGCCGGGTGTCGCCACGCACCGCGGTGCACCTGGAGCGGGCCGACCACGGCGTGCTGGTGGTCGTCCAGGCCGAGCGGTCCACGACCCGCGACATCGACGAGGTGGCGGCGGTCGCGCACGAGCGGATCCGCGCCGAGACCGGGCGGGATCCGCAGGACTGTCAGGTGGGGATCGGCACCCAGCGCCGTGGCCTCGGCGAGGTCCACGCCTCCTACACCGAGGCACGCCGCGCCATGGACGTCGCCAGGGTGGTCCCGGTGCACGGCGCGGTGGTGCGGTTCTCGCGGCTCGGCGTGTTCGGTCTGCTGGCGGAGCTCCCGCCCGCGCAGCTGGCCCGCAACATCCACCCCGGTCTGCACCGGCTGCTGGAGTACGACGCCGACGGCAGCACGCTGACCGGAACTCTCGAGGCGTTCCTGAACAACGCGGGCGACGTGCGGCGGACCGCGGCCGAGCTGAACATCCACCGCGCGAGCGTGCACTACCGGCTGCGCCGGATCGAGGAGATCGCCGGCGTCGACCTCTCCGACGGCAACGACCGGCTGGACATGCACGTCGGCCTCAAGGTGGCGCAGCTGGTCCAGCTGCGCTGAACCACCCTTGCGCTAGCCGAAGACCGTGCCGGTGCTGTGTTCGTTGACCGGACGTTTCCGCGAGAACGAGCCGAGGTCGATCGTGAGCCCGCTGTGCTTGCCGACGAACTGGATCGGGTGCGCGTCGTGGTCCGCTCCGGCCTCGGTGCCGTCGATGATCGCGGTCAGGAGCTGGCCGACCACCGGGGCGTTCTTGAACTGGTTGCCGCTGGTGCCGATCGCGACGTAGAAGCCGGGCAGCTCGGTGCGGTCGTAGATGGGCGTCCAGTCGTCGCTGACGTCGTACACCCCGACCACACCCTTGGGCCGGCTGGGCACTCCCAGCTCCGGCAGCCGGCGGGCGGCGCGGGTCACCTGTGCCTCGAACAACGCCGCCTTCGGGAGCTCACCCGCCTCCTCGGGGTTCTCCAGCCACTCCAGCGGTTCGCACTCCGGCTCCGTGCCACCGACGAGCACGCCGCCGGTCTCGGGCCGCAGGTAGGTGCCGAGGTCCATGTCGGCGATCGCCATGCTCACGAACGGGCGCGGGTTCGTGGGGACGTAGTGCACCTCCTGACGAAGCGGCCGCACGCCGACGGTGAAGTCGCCGCCGACGTCGGCGAGGCGGTTGAGCCCGCCCGACCACGGGCCCGCGGCGTTGACCACGACGTCCGCGCTGATCGTCCGCCCCCCGGCGGTGCGCACGCCGGCGGCTCTGCCGCCGGTACGGACCACCTCGGCGACGGTCTGCCGGTGCAGGAACGTCACGCCGAGCCTCCTGGCGGCCGCGGCGAGATTGTCCGCGGCCAGGCGCGGATCGTCGACGTACCCGGCGTCCGGGGTGAACACCGCGCCGAGATCCCCGTCGGGCCCGGCCCAGAACCGGTCGTCGTCGATCCGGGCAGGCGGCCAGTAGCGTCCGGTGTCGATGCCCGGCACCCGCGCGGCGAGCGTGGCCGGGTCCCACTCCTCGTACGGCACGCCCGCCCGGTCGAAGAGCGGGAGCGAGCGTTCCCGGGGCGCCACGTCGACGTCGAGCAGGGCGAGGCCGGTGCGGTGGTAGCGGGCCAGTGCCAGATCGTCGGGGGCCTCGAGGTGATCGCGCCAGTTCTCCCAGCAGAACTTTGATTCCCAGGAGGTGGCAACGCCGTCCCAGGTGGAGAAGTTGAAGCGCACCACCGCGCTGGAGGCGCTGGTGGAGCCGTGTCCCGGGCCCGCACCCTTGTCGACGACCACGACGCTGCGTCCGGCCCTGGCCAGTTCGAGGGCGATCGACGACCCGATCACGCCCGCTCCGACCACGACCACGTCCGCGTTCACGCGGCCTCGTGCGCTGCTGTGCGCGTCCTCTGTTCCATGTCCTCAGCCTGGCTCACCGGTCCGGAGCGGTGCGACAGACGAGTGTCGAAATGACGACCGGTCCGCTGTGACAGCTGACCATGGCGGAGGCGCTCGTCGCTGAGGCACGATGCTGGAATGAGCGATGCCGCACGCTGGTTCCACGACGTGACCATCATCGACGGCACCGGCCGGGACCCAGCCGAACGGACCGGGCTGCTGGTGGAGGACGGGCGCATCACCAGGATCGGCGGAACGGCTCCCGCCGGCGCCGATGTCGTCGACTGCGCGGGACTCACCGTCACGCCCGGTCTGATCGACGCGCACGTCCACCTGGGACTGTCCAGCCCGATCAGCGCGAGTCTGCGGCACGAGCTGTCCGTGGCCGAGCTCGCCGCCGACATGTTCCTCAACTGCGCGCGGACCCTCGACGCCGGATTCACGTCCGTGCGCGACACGGGAGGCATCGACGCGGGACTGGCCAGGGTGATCGAGTCCGGGAAGCTGCCGGGACCGCGGATCAAGCAGTGCGGGCCGGTGCAGTGCCAGACCGGCGGGCACGGGCATCTCGCCGCGGAGTGGGAGCCCACGGCGGACTGGCACCGCCACGACATCCCCGGGCTGCGCTCACTCGCGCTGCTCTCCGACGGCGCCGACGAGATGCGCAAGAACGTCCGGGAGACGTTCCGCCGCGGCGCCGACTTCATCAAGCTCTGCGTCACCGGTGGCGTGGTGTCGACCCACGACGAGCTCACCGACACCCAGTTCAGCGTCGAGGAGATCGCGATGGCGGTCGCGGAGGCGACGGCGCGCGGCAGCTACGTCACCGTGCACGCGCACAACAACGACGGCGTGCGCAACGCGATCTCGGCGGGAGTGCGCTGCGTGGAGCACGGTTCGTCGGTGGACGCGGAGATCGCCGAGCTGATGGCCGCCCACGACGTCGCGCTGGTTCCCACGCTCACGGTGGTCGAGGACCTCGTGGCCGACGCCACGGACACCGGTCTCCCCGGCGAGATCGGGCAGCGGGTCGGCATGGTGCGCGAGGGCCAGCGCAAGGCCATCGCGGCGGCTCGGGCCGCGGGAGTGCGCGTCGGGCTGGGTTCCGATCTCATCGGGCCGGAGCAGTCCCACCGGGGCCGGGAACTGGCGCTGCGTTGCGAACTGGAGCCGCCCATGGACGTACTGGTGTCGGCGACCCGCGTCAACGCCGACATCCTGGGAATCGAGGACGAGGTGGGCACGATCGAGGTCGGCAAGCGAGCCGACCTGGCGATCTTCGACGCGAACCCGCTCGACGAGCCCGCACTGTTCGGCGACCGTGATCGCGTGGTGCTGGTCGTCAAGGACGGCCGCGTCGTGAAGGGGTCGTAGCACAGGCCGGCTGGCCGATTCTGGCTCTGGCGGCGTGAGAGGTTCCGCGTCCGGATCAGGTCGTGGAGCCGAGCCAGTCTTCGGTGCGGCGGTGTCGGCCGAGTCCCACGGCGAACTCGTCGAAGTGGCCGCCTGTGCGGACGCCGAGTCTGCGCAGTGCCTGGGAGATCGGGCCGCCGTCGGCAGGGGCCGGTCATGGTCAGCGGTGTGCGGTGGGCCGAGGACCACCGCGCCGCGATCCCACACTTGGGCTGACTGTGTTCCGGCTCCACCGAAGAACTCCGCTTCGACGTAGGCGACGGGGCCGCTCGCCGAGCACGTTGCCAACGTGGTGGCGAATCCGGCGGGGGCTTTCCAGAATCCGTCGAGATCGGGAGCCCCGGCGACGGTGATCGCCGGGCAATACATGCCCTCATCCTCACCTGTGCGTCGAATCGCACGACGACACCCTCGAGTAGTCACTCTCGTCCACAGTCCGCACAACCCAACGGCAGCCGGGTCTTCTACTACTCTGTGGTCCCGGACGAACTGTTCGGGGTGCTCGATCGTCAGTACCGCTGGAGCAGCGATGTCGCAGAAGCTGACCGTGGATCTGCACCCGATCTTCCGCAGTGATCGGGACATCGACAGTGCGGTGCGCACCACCATCTTACGTGCGGCAGCGAAGAACGTGCCGCTCGTGGAGATCATCACGGGCAAGGGCTCCGGCAAGCTCAAGAGCCGCGTTCCCGCGATGCTGAAGCAGCCCCACATCAAGAAGCTGTGCCGGCACGTGGAGGTGGATCCGGGCAACGACGGACTAGTACTGGTGCACGTGCGCTAGGTCAAGTCGTTCGCGGTCACAGATAGTCGCGCCAGAACGGCACAGTCGCCTGCGGTGACCAGTCGTCAGGGCGCTCGGGCGGGGGTTCCTCGAATTCCCGGTCGACGTAGTCGATCAGGTCGGCGCCGTAGCAGATGATGTCCGTTCCCCACACGGAGAGAACCGGATGGCCGACCGTGCCGCGGCCTGCGGGCAGGAATCGATGCCCGTAGATCGGGACCAGCTTGGGCGCATCCGCCACACACCGTTGAGCCATCCGCACCGCCGTCTCAGGCGTGTCCGGCCGCGCACCCCAGGCGGGATTCCAGTGTCCGTCGGTCTCGACCGCTTGCACGATGCCCTCGATCGGCCAGTCGAGCCGCTCACGGAGCTCGTCCGGGTCGCCGTCGCGCCAGTCGGGCCACGGCCTCTGCCAGGCGTAGGTGGTCCCTGGTTCCGGCTCGAACGGGCTGTTCACCGGCAGCCCCGCTGCGAGAAACGCCCGGTGATCGTCGGAGAACTCGACACCGTGTTCGCCCTCGATGCGCGCGAACTCCGCGTCGGTCAGCCCGGGAGCGATCGCGCAGCAACCCAGTTCTGCCAGACGAAACGCGGCCACCGTCCCCAGGTTGACGTCCTCGTGCACGGTGGACTCCATTCGTTCTCGAACCCCTGGATCGGCAGCCGACTGACACCCTGTTGTGGCTTAATTGAATATATATTAAGCTCCCAGGAAGCGTTGACCTCGGAGGAGTCGCAGTGTTGGGAACCCTCGAAAAGACCGGGCGCGTCCTTGAACTCTTCAGCGCTGATCGCCCCGAGTGGGGTGTGACCGAGCTGGCCGAAGCGCTCGGCATTCCGAAGTCCAACGCGCACGAGCTGCTGTCCAGCCTGTTCTCCATCAACCTGCTCCAGCGGACCAAGTGCGGGCGCTACCGGCTGGGGTGGCGGATCATCTCGATGGCGAACTCCATGGACTACGCGGCCAAGCTGCGCCAGTGTTCGACGGGACTGCTGCGGGAGCTGGCCAGGTCGACCGGGCAGACGACGCACCTCGCGGTCTGGGACGGCGAACAGCAGTTGTTCATCGGCCGCGCGGTCACGGAGGGAAGCCTCGACCAGGGCCACGCGCAGCCCGGCGCCTTCGTCCCCGCATACTGCACGGCCTCCGGCAAGGTCCTGCTCTCGGAGATGCCGTGGCGCGAGGTCGAGCAGCGCGTCGCCAAGAGTGGCTTCGTGCCACGGACCGTGCACACGATCCGGAGCCTGGCCGAGCTGCGGGACGAACTGCGGGTCGTGTCGAGTCGCGGCTACGGCCTCAACCAGGAAGAGGTCGATCTCGGCGTGTGCTCGATCGCGGCCCCGGTGCGGGGCAAGGACGGTCACGCGATCGCCGCGGTGGGCGTGTCCGTGCGCACTCACGAGTTCGATGACTTCCTTTCCTCCCACGTGACAACGGTGCTGACGATGGCGGCACGGTTGTCCAGAGCCGTCAACACGTTCGGCGAAGCCTATGGCGTGCCTCCGCGCGTGGGAAGCTCTTACCGTGCGCGCGTGAACCGCGGCGGACGGTCACCGTACGCGTCCTTCACGTAGCGCGTTTCTTCCTCTCTGAACACACCTGTAGCCGAGCGCATGCGCTCGGCTACAGGCATTTCCGGAGTGCGCGGATCGACGTCGGCGCGCCGTCCGGGCATACCGGACGGCGTTTCCCGCTGAGGCCGGGTGTCCTGTACCTCATTCCCCATGGAATCCCTCAGCCAGCTTCCAGCGAATGCCGCGGCTCCGCTCGTCGACGTGGTCGAGTCGGCGAGCGACGCCGCACGACTGCGGCAGCCACCGTTGCTCATTCGCGGCTCGCTCGAGGACTACCTGGACGGGCTCGGCCTCGGGCGGGGTCCCCTCCGCGCACAGCGCATCGGTGAGGGTCATTCCAACGCGACGTTCGTCATCGAGCGCGACGGCTTCGAGGCGGTCCTCCGGCGACCGCCTCGGCCGCCCTATCCCAAGCACGCCCACAACGTGCTGCGCGAGGCGCGCGTTCAGGAGGCGCTGGCCGACACCGCGGTTCCGGTACCGCAGATCCTGGTGACGTGCCGTTCCGACGAGGTCCTCGGCGCTCCCTTCTACCTCATGGAACGCCTGCACGGGCAGGTCGTCACGGCGCGGCTGCCCGCCGAGCTGGACGACGCGGGCGCGCGCAGGCGGATGATCGACAGCCTGGTGGACTCGCTCGCCGCGTTGCACGCGGTCGACCCGGCGGCGGTCGGACTTCAGGACTGGAACCGTGGTCCGGATTTTCTCGAACGCCAGCTGAACCTGTTCGACAAGTTGTGGCTCGTCAACAAGGTGCGGGAGATCCCCGAGCTGAGCGGGGTTCGCGAGTGGCTGCGTGAGCATCAGCCCGCGGACGCGGCATCCACCCTCGTGCACGGCGACTTCCGGCTGGGCAACGTGATGTACGAGCCTTCTTCGAGCGGGACGATCGACGCGGTTCTGGACTGGGAGCTCATCACCGTCGGCGATCCCATGACCGATCTCGGATATCTGCTCTCGACCTTCACCGAGCCGGGGGATCCGGAGAGTCCGCTGCTGGGGCTCGGGGGAGTCCTGCGCGGCGGCGGATTCCCCGGCCGCGAGTACGTGGCGGCGCGCTACGCCGAGAAGTCCGGCCGGTCGCTCGAAAACCTGCGGTGGCACGTGGCGTTCGCGTTCTGGCGAACCGCGGTGGGGCTCGAGGGCTACTACAAGCGCGCGGTCGCCGGTCTCACGGACGACCCGTTCAACCACGCCCTGAAAACCGGAATCCCTCAACTCGCCAGCTGTGCCGCCGCGACCGCGTTCGACGGCGAGTTCGTCTGAACGTCCCGTTTTCCCGATCATCCAGCGATACCGGAGGTCACACCGTGTCAACGACGACTCTCGCCCACGACCCTCTCGTCCGGACGGCACCCGCCGGCATCGAACCCGGCTGGTTCGACCGCTTCTACGTCAACGTCCACGCGGGACCCGTTGCTCCGATGTTCATGATCGGCGCCGGTGTGTACCCGGCCGAGAGCCTGGTGGACGGCTACGCGGTCGCGGTCACGGCGAAGGAACAGATCAACCTTCGCGTGTCCGACGTCGTGACCGGCTCGACGCTGCCGGGCGCTGTGGGCCCGCTGTCGTGGGAGGTCGTGGAGCCCGCCGTGCGCTGGCGGGTCCGGGTGGCGGAGAACCCGTCGGGCATCGCGTGCGATCTGACCTGGACGGCCAGGACCGCGCCTTGGGGATGCGACGAGATCGTCCTCTCCGACGGCAACGAGGTCAGGACCTTCGACCACTCGTTCCAGTCGGGTCACCACGAGGGCTGGGTCGAGGTCGACGGCGTCCGGACCGAGATCGCCGGGTGGACCGGCCAGCACGATCGCTCGCGCGGCCGGCGCCACGCGACGGCGGGCCAGGGGCTGCACCTGTGGGTCCAGGGACAGTTCGCCGCCGATTCCGTGGCGTTCATGCTCGACCTCGACCGCGACAACGTCCACACACTGCTCGACGGTGCCGTCCTCGCCGCCGATGGCAGCACGGACCGGATCGTGGCGGTCGAGCACGAGTTGAGCTTCGACGACGACCTCGAGACGCCCGGCGGCAGGCTCGGCCTCACCACCGAGAGCGGACGTGCGTTCGAGCTACTTGTCGACTCGGCCGCCACCCGGGGCGGTTTCCTCGAGGGCGCGGGTTATGGCCGGTTCCACGGCAAGCCGCAGGGCAGCGGTCACGTCGAGCACGACCGGTGGGACCTGCTCGATCCCGCGAACATCCCGCGCAACCTCGGATATCCCCTCACCGACCGGCTTTCCGGCTTCACCCGCGTCGAGGGGGGAACCTCCGAGCAGGGCGCGGGGATCTTCGAGTTCGCCCACTCCCGCAGTCCCCGGTACCGCTACCGGCCCGGCTCCGCACGCCGATGAGAGCCGGCTCCCGACCACCTGTCAGCGCTCGTGACCAAGGAGGTTCACGCATGAGGTTGACCCAGGCACTGAGCCGTGCCGTCCAGCACCGGCCCACCGAGCCCGCGACGATCTTCCACGGCAGGACTCGCACCTGGGAGGAGTTCGGCACCCGCAGCCGCAGGGCGGCGGGTGCGCTCCAACGCCTCGGGATCACCGACGGCGAACGCGTCGCGATCCTCGGCGGCAACAGCGACGACTACGCGGAGCTGTTCTTCGCCACCGCGTGGGCGGGCGGGGTGACCGTCCCGCTGAACACGCGCTGGTCGGTCGTGGAGCTGGCCCGCTCGATCGCCGACTGCCGCCCGAGCGTCCTCGTGGTGGACGACGCGTGGGTGGACGAGATCGAGCTCCTGTGCGCGGACGTCGCGGACCGGCCCGTCGTGGTCACGATGGGCGAGCGGGAGCTCGCGGGGACCGAGACCTACGACCACTTGGCGACCACCGGCGTCGAGTGCCCGGAGTCGGACCGCTCGGGCGACGACCTCGCCTTCATCTGCTACACCGGCGGCACGACCTCGAGCGCCAGGGGCGTGATGCTCTCGCACTCCAACCTCATCAGCTGCGCGCTGATGTGGATCGGCACCCTGGACTTCAGCGACGAGACCCGGTTCCTGCACACCCCGGGTTTCTTCCACATGGCCGGTGCGGCGCCGCTGTTCGCGCTCACGCTGGCGGCCGGCACGCACATCATCCTGCCGAAGTTCGAACCGGCCGCGACGATGGAGACGATCGAGAAGGAGCAGGCGACCTACTGCCTGTTCGTACCGACCATGATCACCATGCTGCTGAACCACCCTGACTTCCCGCATCGGGACCTCACGAGTGTCAAGACCGTGGAGTACGGCGCGTCTCCGATGCCCGAGGCGCTGGTCCGGCGGGTGATGCGCGAGCTGCCGAGCTGGAACCTCATCCAGGGCTACGGGTGCACGGAGGCCACCGCGCTGGTCACGGCGTTGCCCACGCGCTACCACGTGCTCGACCAGCCCGAGTCGAGCAAGCTCCGGTCTGCGGGCCGGGCGGCCGCCGGGATCGAGGTCCGGATCGTCGACCTGGACGGCGAGGAGGTGCCGCGGGGCACCGTCGGCGAGATCGCGGTGCGCGGTCCGGCCGTGATGCTGGGCTACTGGGACAAACCCGAGGAGACCGCCGCGGTTCTGCGCAACGGCTGGCTGCACACGGGTGACGCGGCCTTCATGGACGACGAAGGGTTCGTCACCATCGTCGACCGGCTCAAGGACATGATCGTGACCGGCGGGGAGAACGTCTACAGCGGCGAGGTCGAGCAGGCGATCTACCACGACCTCCGGGTCGCCGAGTGCGCCGTCATCGGCATTCCCGACGGTCAGTGGGGCGAGCGCGTGCACGCCATCGTCGTTCCCCGGCCGGGCGCGACGCTCACGGCCGAGGACGTCATCGCCCACTGCAACGCGCTGATCGGGAGCTACAAGTGCCCCAAGAGCGTCGAGATCAGTGCCGAGCCGCTGCCGTTGTCGGGCGCGGGAAAGATCATGAAGCAGACCCTGCGGGCCCCCTTCTGGGAAGGCCAGACGCGCGCCGTGCACTGAGCCCCTAGCCAGCACCCCATCCCCCGGAAGGCGACCGCAGTGTCAGAGTCGAACGCAGTCGAAACCAGCCAGTCCACAGTGGAGAAACGAAGGCGGCTTCCTCGCCGCTGGTACGTCGTCGGGGCCAACTTCTCGGTCCTCACCCTGAACTACGCGGACCGTTCGGCGATCGCGGTCGCGGGTCCGCTGATGGTGGCAGATCTCGGCCTGAGCACGAGCACGTTCGGATGGATCCTCTCGGCGTTCTTCCTCGGCTACGTCCCTGGCGTGTATCTCGGCGGCTGGGCGGCCGACCGGTTCGGCCCCCGCTCGGTGATGGCGTGGGCGATCACGGGGTGGTCGTTCTTCACCGCGCTGACTGCCGCCGGATTCAACGCGATCTTCCTGATGGCCGTGCGTTTCCTCTTCGGCATCGCGGAAGGACCACAGGCACCGTCGACCACCAAATCGCTGTCGAACTGGTTTCCACGACGCAATCTCGCGACCGGAATCGGGTTCACCTACGCCGCGCAGCCGCTGGGCGGGGCCATCGGCGGTCCCGTCACGGTCGCGATCATCGCCGCCTTCGACGGTAGCTGGCGCGCTCCCTTCATCGCCTTCGGCCTGATGGGAGTGCTCTTCCTGATCGGCTGGTGGGTCGTCGTCCGCGACACCCCCGGCAAGGACCCGCGTGCCCTCCCCTCCGAGGTGGAGGAGATGCGGCGCGACGAGGCCGAGCAGCGCGCGGCCGAGGAGTCCGCGGGCGTGGTCGGCAAGGAGAACGTGCGCAAGCACCTGCTCAACCCGCAGGTCCTCACCGTCATGTTCGGCCTCTTCGGCGTGATCTGGCTGCTCTACACGTTCCTCAACTGGTTCCCGCTCTACGTCACGCAACAGCACGGCGTCGACCTCGGGGGCCTCGCCGTGGCCACCGCGGTGCCCTGGTTCTGCGGAGCGCTCGGGATGGCCTCCAGCGGCCTGCTGGCCGACTGGGTCGCGAAACGCACCGGAGGACGGATCTTCCTGGCTCGCAAGTGGACCTTCATCGTGACGGTCCTGATCGTCGGCGTGCTGCTCATGCTGGTCGGCATCACGACGACGGCCACCGCCGCGGTGGTTCTGATGGCCGCGGTGCTGTTCGTGCTCTACATCCCGCTCGGGCTGCCCCAGTCGCTGATCGCGTCGCTGGTGCCGAAGTCGGTGTTCGGCTCGGTATTCGGTTTCGTGCTCGGCACCGGGAACCTCGCGGGGATCTTCAGCCCCGTCGTCATCGGCTACATCGTCGACGGCACGGGCAACTGGATGCTGGTGTTCGGCATCGGTGCGGCCATCGCCGTCGTGCCGGCGCTGGTCCTGGCCATGCAGCGGACACCGGCCCACCTGGCTTAGCCGCGCCGGTGTTCACGGGGACGCGGCCGGACCGGCCGCGTCCCCGTCCTTCGGTCAGCCGAGGCCGTGGCGGACGAGGCTCTTGGCGGTGTCGATGACGTCGGTGAGCGATCCCTGGCGCGGGTTCCACCACTCCGGGGTCCAGTTCAGCGCCCCCATCACGAGCATCCGCGCCGCCCGGAGATCGAGGTCCGGCCGGATGAGACCCGCGGCCCTGGCCTGTTCGAGCAGCCGCCGCCACAGTCCGATGTACTCGGACCCCTCGGAACGCAGCCGCTCGCGCACGTCGTCGGGAAGCTGTCCCAAGTTCCGGGTCACCGCGGTGGCGAAGTCGGAGAGCTGGAGCTCCACCTGCAGGTGAGCCTGCACCGCGGTGTCGATGCGATCCATCGGGGCAGTGCCGGGAGGAAGGGCGGCCAAGGCACTCTCCACGTGCTCTCGGAGCCGTCGTTGACCGACCGCCATCACCTCGGCGATCAGCTCCTCGCGGGACGAGAAGTAGTAGTACAGCGCCGGAGCACGGACCTCGGCGAGCTGCGCGATGTCGGCCAGCCGCGTTGCCGAGTACCCCTTCTCGCTGAGGATCCTCGCCGCGGCGTCGAGGATGCGATCGCGCGTCGCCGACGGTGTGTCCGAGCCGTTTCTGCGCCTGTCCGCCGCCATGTCGTCGCGCCGCGTCACGGCATCGAGAATCCGCCGCTGACCGAGAACACCTGCCCGGTCACCTGCCTGGCGGCCCGTTCGGACGAGACCCAGACGACGGCCGCGGCGACGTCCTCGGCGGTGGTGAGCCTGCGCAGGGGGATCCCCTTCGTCAGCGACTCGATCTGCTTCTCGGTGAAGACCGAGTCGCGTCCGGTGGCCCACAGACTCTTCGTCCCGATCGCACCGTCGCCCTCCGGCAGCACCAGTCCAGGGCACACCACGTTGGACCGGATGCCGTGCCTGCCGTGTTCCTTGGCGAGCGTCCTGGCCAGCGCGAGCACGGCGGCCTTGGTGGCGCCGTAGACGCCCTGGCGGATCTCGCCGAACGCGGCGTCGCTGGAGATGAACACGATCGAGCCGCGGTTCGCCTCGCGCATCGGGCCGATCGCGGCCTGCGTGCAGTCGATGGCGGCGAACATGTTGACCTCGACCAGGCGCTGCCAGCGGGCGCGGTCGGTGTCCTCCGCGAGGAAACCCGGCACGCTCCACCCGGCGTTGTTGACCAGCGCGTCGATGCCGCCCCAGCGTTCCAGCACGTGACCGACGACGCGCGATCCCGCCCCCTGCAGGGTCAGGTCCTCCTCGATGACCTCGGCCGCGGCGGCTCCGCGCTCGAGCGCCTCCGCCCGCACCTTCGTGGCCTGGTCGCCGTCGACGTCGCAGATCGCGAGCCGCGCGCCCTCCTCGGCGAAGCCGTGGACGATGCCGCGGCCGATGTTGGACGCGCCGCCCGTGACGAGTACGCGGGCTCCACGCAGGTCGAGATCCATCCCTGCTCCTTCGCGGGGCCTCGCCCCGGTTGACGATGCGATCCCAACTAATTTATCTTAAATTCGAAAACGTCACCAGGCTCGGTGCGGCGAGGCGAAGCGATCTCGCACCTCGGAAACAGGTGGACACAGTGAGCAGTCAGGACAAAGTCGTCTCAGCACACGCGGACGGAGTGGTCGGGCACATCGTGCTCGACCGGCCGGAGGCGATGAACGCCATCACGGTGGAACTCGGCAGGCAGCTGGAGAACTCGCTGCGCGAGCTGGCCGGGGCCGTGACCGTCATCGTCATCCGTGGTGCGGGTGGCAACTTCTCGGTCGGCGGCGATTTCCGTGAGCTCGAACGACTTCGTGCCGAGGGCCCCGAGGCGCTCCGGCCGTTGTTCGAGAACTTCGGCCGCGCCTGCGGTGTCATCGCCGAGCTACCGGTGCCCGTGGTCGCGGCGGTCGAGGGCTACGCGATGGCCGGAGGTTTCGAGCTGATGCAGGCGTGCGACATCGCGGTGGTCCGAGCCGACGCGAAGCTGGCCGACAACCACGCGAACTTCGGCCAGGTGCCCGGAGGCGGCGGCTCGCAGCGGTTGCCGCGACTGGTCGGCAGGCAGCGGGCTCTCGGTCACATCCTCTCCGGCGAGCGACTGTCCGGAGCGCAGGCCGCCGAGTGGGGCCTGGCCTACCGCGGCTTCGCGCCCGAGGAGTTCGACGCGGGTGTCGCGGCGTTCGTGCGGCGGCTGGGGGAGCAGGACCCGGTCGCGCTGGGCCGGATCAAGCGGCTCGTGCACGACGGGCTCCGCGCGCCGCTGGCCGACGGGCTCGCCATGGAGCTGGCGACGGTGATCGAGCACGTCGGAAGCGCCACGGCCGGAGCCGGAATCGCCTCCTTCGGTACGGGTAAGGGAGCCTGACATGACCGATGAACTGATCGCCTCCGGCCCGGTGTTGCTGGAGCTGGACTCCGACGGAGTCGCCCGGCTGCGCCTCAACCGGCCGGACGCCGCGAACGGCATGAACATGGACCTGCTCCAGGCTCTGCACGCCGCGATCATGCGAGTGCACGGCGAGCCGGGGGTGCGGGCGGTGATCCTCTCCGGTGAGGGGCCGCACTTCTGCGCGGGCGGCGACGTCCGGGACTTCGCGAGCAAGGGCGAGGGACTGCCCGACTACCTGCGCGAGGCCACCGCGTGGCTGCAGATCGCGGTGTCGTCGCTGGTGCAGTTGAAGCCGCCGGTGATCGCCGCCGTGCACGGGTTCGCCGCGGGCGGCGGCGGGTTCGGACTGGCGTGCGCCGCCGACTTCGTGGTGGCGGCCGACTCGGCCAAGTTCATGTCCGGCGCCGTCCGCGTCGGCATGGCGCCGGATGCCGGCACCACCGTGACCCTCAGCAGGCTCGTCGGCCTCCGCAGGGCGATGGACATCCTGCTCACGAACCCGACCCTGACCGCGGCCGAGGCGCTCGACGCCGGTCTGGCGACCAAGGTCGTGCCCGGTGAGGTGCTGCACGACGAGGCGCTGGCTCTCGCACGCACCCTGACCGCGCTGCCTCCGCAGGCCCTCGCCGCGACGAAACGACTGCTGTGGCGGGGAACCGGCGCGTCCCTGGAGGCCCAGTTGCCCGAGGAGGCCAGGACGGTCTCGGAGCTGTCCGGCACCGCGGACGCCCGCGAGGGGCTCGCCGCGGTGATCGAGCGCAGGCCCGCGCACTTCACCGGAACGTAGTTCTTCCACGTCATCGACATTCGATTCCACAAGGAGGTGGCCGTGCCGACCGACATCGAGCGACGGCGCGCCCGTCTGCGAGCGAAGTTCTCCCGATGGGAACCGAGAACACTCGGCGGGTGGCTCGAGTACTGCGCCGGTGAGTTCGGCGACCGGCCCTTCGTCATCACCGACGAACGCACCATCACCTACGCCGAGACCGCCGTGTGGGCCACCCGCCTGGCGGACGGACTCGCCGCTGTCGGGGTGCGGCCGGGCGACCGGGTGGGCATCCTCATGGCCAACTACCTGGAGTTCGCGCCGGTGAAGTTCGCTGCCGCGAAGGCAGGCGCCGTGGCGATCCCGTTGAACTACCTGTACCGGGCCGAAGAGCTCGAGTACGTACTCCGGCAGTCGGAGTGCTCGGTACTGGTCACCATGACCGGCTTCGGGGACCTCGACTACCTGGACGTGCTCGACCGGATCGCGCCGGGCTGGGAGGAGGGCGAGGTCGCCGGGCTGCCGGTGCTGCGCCGGGTGGTGCTGCTGTCCACCGACGGCCGCGAGCGCGCGGGAGTCCTCACCGTGCCCGGGCTGGGCGAACTGGGCGAGGCGAACCCCGGCCGGGCCACGGACGAGGCGCACCCCGACGACATCGGCGACATGCTCTACACCTCGGGGACCACCGGATCGCCCAAGGGAGTTCTGGTCACGCACGACGCGGTGCAGCGGACGGCCTACGCCTCGGCGCTGACCCGCGCGTTCGAGGACGAGCGCAGGATTCTGTTCTCCTTGCCGTGCTACCACATGTTCGGCTACGTCGAGGGCCTGCTCGCCGCGATGGTCGTGGGCGGCGCGATCATCCCGCAGACCGCCTTCGACCCGGTGCGCTACTTCGAGGGGATCGAGCGGCACCGGGCGACCGACGTGCTGTGCGTGCCGACGATGACGGTCGGGCTGCTGGAGCATCCGCGGCGGGAGGACTTCGACCTGACGTCGCTGTCGGCGATCCTCTCCGGCGCCGCTCCCGCACCGGTCTGGTTGTGGGAGCGGGTCCGCGACGAACTGGGGGTCGACGAGATCGTCACCGGTTACGGGATGACCGAGTGCGGCGGGGCGATGACCCTCACGCTTCCCGAGGACGAGTTGACCTACACCTCCGTCACCGTGGGCAGGCCCAAGCTCGCGGGCAGCGCGGGCGTCGCCGGCCGGGACGCGCTGACCGAGTACAAGACGATCGACCCGACCACCGGCGAGGACCTGCCTGCGCACGTCGAGGGTGAACTCGCGTCGCGCGGGCCGACCGACATGATCGGGTTCTGGAACAAGCCAGAGGAGTCGGCCGCCGCGAAGCTGGACGGCTGGATTCGCTCGGGCGACCTCGGCCGGGTGCGTGAGGACGGCTACCTGGAGGTGACCGGCCGCAGCAAGGAGCTCTACAAGAGTGGCGGCGAGCTGGTGATGCCCAAGGAGATCGAGGACCTGCTGAGCGGCCACCCTGCCATCAGCCAGGTGTACGCGATCGGTGTCCCGGACGAGCGCTGGGGTGACGCGGGGTGCGTCTGCATCGTCGGCGCGCCCGGCGAGAGCATCACCGCCGCCGAGGTGCTGGCTCTGTGCAAGGACAAGCTCGCCCGCTTCAAGGTCCCCAAGCACGTGTTGTTCCTCGACCCGTCCGACCTGCCCATGACACCGACCGGAAAGGTCCAGAAGTTCCGGCTCGTCACGTGGGCGCAGCGGCGGTTGACGGAACCGGCCGACGAACTAGCGAAGAGGGTGGAAGCGTGACCGCCACAGTGCCCCGAGCAGGCACCGACCGTCCCGACTACACGAGGCTGATCCAGCCCGACCGCGTCCACGGGTCCCTGTACACCGATCCGCGGATCTTCACCGAGGAGCTGGAGCGGATCTGGTACCGCACCTGGGTGTACGTGGGCCACGAGAGCGAGGTTCCCCAGCCGGGCGACTACGTGCGCAAGAACATCGGGCCGCAGGACCTGGTGCTCACGCGGGACCGCGAGGGCCAGGTGCACCTGCTCGTCAATCGGTGCGCACACCGGGCGAACCTGGTGTGCGAGGACGAGAGCGGGAACTCGAACTCGTTCCGCTGCCCCTACCACGGCTGGACCTACCGCAACACCGGTGAACTGCTCGGCTATCCGTACAACAAGGGCTACGGCGGCAAGGGAAAGCTGGACCTGGCGATGGGCCGGGTGCCGAGGGTCGAGTCGTACCGGGGCTTCGTCTTCGGCAGCTTCGCGGCCGACGGGCCGAGCCTCGCCGAGCACCTCGGCGAGGCCGCCGGGGAGATCGACCGGCTCTGCAGGCTCGCGCCGGAGGGCGAGATCGAGCTCAGCGCGGGCTGGCTCAAACACCGGACGCGGGCGAACTGGAAGCTGTTGGCCGAGAA
Source organism: Prauserella cavernicola (assembly GCF_016595675.1). Classification (GTDB taxonomy): domain Bacteria; phylum Actinomycetota; class Actinomycetes; order Mycobacteriales; family Pseudonocardiaceae; genus Prauserella_A; species Prauserella_A cavernicola. The sequence goes on from NZ_JAENJH010000006.1 coordinate 242,171, forward strand.
CGAAACCGACGGCTACCACCCCCAGTTCGTGCACGGCTCGATCTTCAGCGTCACGGGCAGCCCGATCGGAGCGCTCTACAGCGACCGGTCCACCGCCGTCACGCGCAACCTCGGCCACGGCCACAGCGAGAACGACCTGCGCCCGGAGTTCCGCAAGTTCGGTGAACCGATGCGCTGGTTCGGAACCACCGAGGACCGCGTTCCGGAATACGCGGCGGCGATGCGCGCGCTGCACGGCGACGCCGCGGACGAGATCCTCGTCGAGGGCGCGCCGCACGTGATGATCTTTCCGAACCTGTTCATCGCCGAGATCCAGGTCTTCGTCATCCAGCCACTGTCGGCGGGGGAGTGTGTGCAGCACTCGACGGCGGTCCAGCTCAAGGGCGCTCCCGAGTTGAACCGGAGGATGGTCTCGCAGTCCGTCGGCTCGGTCGGGCCCGCGGGGATGCTGCTCGCCGACGACACCGAGATGTACGAGCGCAACCAGCGTGGAGCCGAGCAGCTGCGCCCGGAGTGGCTCGACATCCGTCGCGGGCTGGAACGGGAACGGGTCGACGAGCGCGGTCTGACGATCGGCACCGCGACCGACGAGACCGGCATGCGCGGCTTCTGGTCGCACTACAAGACGCTGATGGAGGACCAGACGTGACCGCCGTCGCCGGCGCCGGGCTGGAGCTGCGCCAGATCGAGCAGTTCCTGTACCGCGAGGCGCGCTACGCCGATGAGCACGACTACGACGCCTGGGAGGCGTTGTGGACCGACGACGCCCGCTACTGGGTTCCGGCCGGTGACGACGACGCCGATCCTCGAACGCGGGTGTCGGTCGTCTACGACAACCGGAACCGGATCTCGACCCGGCTCAAGCAGTTGCGCACCGGCAAGCGCTACTCGCAATCGCCGCCGTCGAACCTGCGCCGCGTGGTCTCCAACATCGAGGTCGTCGGGACCGCGGGCGAGGACGCCGGGGACACCGTGGTGCAGGCCAACTTCGTCCTCGCCGAGTCGCGCACGCGCGGACTGGAGACGTGGGCTGGGCGCGTCACCTACCACCTGCGCGTGGTGGACGGCGAGATCCGCCTCGCGTTCAAGAAGGTCAGCCTGGTGAACAAGGACCAGCCGCTGCCCACGATGGCGTTTTTGATCTGAGGAGATCCCATGGCTGACAACGATTCCCGGAGCGGGGTCGTGACGGGTCCCGGCTCGACGGCGCTGGTGGGCAGCGAGTTCGCGGAGGTCGCGGCCTCCGTCGACCACGCGGGCAACGGCCCCCGGCTGCGGCTGGAGGACCTGCGCAGCGGGCGGGTGCGGTTCCTCGACGCACTCGAACTGGAGTCGATCATCTGGTTGCCGGAGGGTCATCTGCGGCAGCTGCTGGATCCGTCGTCCGACCGGTGGCGGGAGGACGGATGACCGTTGCTGGGAGTGGCCGCGTGAGCGCGCTCGTCGCCTATGCGACCTACCTGCCGAGGCACCGGCTCCAGCGGGCAGCGATCGGTGCCACGCTCGGCGCGGGCGGGGGACGCGGTGCCCGCGTCGTCGCCTCGTTCGACGAGGACAGCACGACCATGGGCGTCGAGGCGGCCGGGGCGCTGCTGCGCGCCCACCCGGCGACGCCCGGCGCGCTCTACTTCGCCACCACCTCGCCCGCCTACGCCGACAAGACCAACGCCTCGGCCGTCCACGCCGCGATCGCGCTGCCGCAGGCCACGTTCGCGGCCGATCTCGCCGGTTCGTCGCGGTCGGCACTCGCCGCCTGGCGGGTGGCGCAGGCGGAGCGCGGGCTGGTCGTGCTGGCCGATGTGCGGACGGGCCTGCCGGGCTCCCGCGACGAGCGCGACGGCGGCGACGGCGCGGTCGCGCTGCTCTTCGGTGACCCCGAGGACGCCATCGCCGAGGTCGTCGCGCAGCGCTCGTGGACGGCCGAGCTGCTGGACCGCTGGCGCGCACCGGGCGAGGCCGCGGGCGGCCAGTGGGAGGAGCGGTTCGGGTTGGAGACCTACCTTCCCCTGCTGCGGCGGGCGGCGGCGGAGACCCTGGCCGCGGCGGGCCTGGACGAGGCGGACCATGTCGTGGTCGTCTCGCCGAACCCGGGAGTGCGCACACAGGCCCCACGGGTCTTTCCCGGCGCCTGCTCGTCCCCGATCGGGCACTCGGGCGCGGCGGATCTCGGGCTCGGCCTCGCGGCCGTGCTCGATCACGCCGAGCCCGGCAAGACGATCCTCGTGCTGTCCGCGGCCGACGGCTGCGACGCGCTGGTCCTGCGCACCACCGAGCGCCTGGCGCGGAACCGGCAATCGCGCCCGGTGGCCGACCAGTTCGAGGACGGCGTCGACGTCCCGTACGCCACCTACCTCACCTGGCGTGGCTGGCTCGACCGCGAACCGCCGCGCCGCCCGGAGCCCGACCGTCCCGCGGGACCGCCCAGCGCGCGGTCGGAGGCCTGGAAGTTCTCCTTCACCGGCAGTGTGTGCCGGTGCTGCGGGTTCACGCACCTCCCGCCGGTGCGGGTCTGCAAGAAGTGCGGGTCGGCCGACGACATGGACCAGCTCTCGCTCGCGTCGTCGACCGGCGCCGTGGCGACCTACACCGTGGACCGGCTGGCGTACTCGCCCTCGCCGCCACTGATCGACGCGGTCGTGGACTTCGACGGCGGCGGTCGCTACACGCTCGAGGTCGCCGACGCCCAGCCCGACGACCTGGCCGTCGGTGTGCCGGTGGGCCTGTCGTTTCGCAGGCTGTTCACCGCGGGTGGCGTGCACAACTACTTCTGGAAGGCGCGCGTGCTCGCGCCGGAGCGGGCCGTCGCCGAGGGAGGAGACACGTGAGCAGCAAGGGAATCCGCGACCGCGTCGCCGTCGTGTCGATGGGCTGTACCCGATTCGGCGAGCACTGGACCTCCTCGGCGGAGGACCTGCTGGTCGACGCCACCGAGGAGGCCTTCGGGTCGAGTCCGGTCCGCCGCGACGACGTCGACGCCTACTGGTTGGGCACACTGGGATCGGGACAGTCCGGTCTGACGTTGAGCAAGGCGCTCGCGCTCGACTACAAACCCGTCACCCGCGTGGAGAACTACTGTGCGACCGGTTCCGAGGCGTTCCGCAACGCCTGTTACGCCGTGGCGTCCGGGGCCTACGACCGGGTCATGGCCGTCGGCGTGGAGAAGCTGAAGGACTCGGGCTTCTCCGGGCTGCTGCGGTCCGACCCACCCGGCGATGGGACGGCGGCCGAGCTGAGCCTGACCGCTCCAGCGGCCTTCTCCCTGCTCGATCCCGCCTACTGTGCGCGCTACGGCGTCGACCCGGCCGAGCTGCGGTCCGCGATGACGCACGTGGCATGGAAGAACCACCACAACGGCGCGCTGAACCCCAAGGCACAGTTCCGTTCCGAGGTGACCAAGCAGCGCATCGCGAACGCCCCGACGGTGGCCGGGCGGCTGGGCGTGTTCGACTGCTCCGGCGTGTCGGACGGCGCGGCGGCGGCGCTGATCGTCCGCGCCGAGGACGCGCTCGACTACACCGACCGGCCGATGTATGTGAAGGGCCTCTCGCTCGCGGCGGGACCGGCGCTCGGCGCGGCGGATCCCGACTACGACTACACCACCTTTCCCGAGGTTATTCGCAGCGCGCGGGACGCGTTCGCACAGGCGGGCGTCACCGATCCTCGGCGCGAGATCTCACTCGCCGAGGTGCACGACTGCTTCACTCCGACCGAGCTGGTGTTGATGGAGGACCTGGGTTTCTCCGAGCGCGGCCAGGCGTGGAAAGACGTCCTCGACGGAGCGTTCGAACTCGGCGGGCGGCTACCCGTGAACCCCGACGGCGGTCTGAAGTCGTTCGGCCACCCGGTGGGCGCGAGTGGCCTGCGGATGCTCTACGAGTGCTGGCTGCAGTTCCGGGGAGAGGCGGGTCGGCGGCAGCTCGCCGACCCGAGGCTCGGGCTGACGCACAACCTGGGCGGACGGCCGGGCAGCTGCGTGTCCTTCGTGTCCGTCGTGGGGCCCGAACTCGACGGTTGACGCGACTTCAAAATTTTATCTACATTAAATTAGACACGATACGGAGGTGGAGTCATGGACCGGGCCGCGGCCGAGAAACTGGCCACCGAGCTCTACCGGGCGCTGGCCTCGGGAGACCGCGACGGCCTGGACCGGTTGCTGCACCCCGGCTTCGCGGGCCACGCCACCGAAGGGCTTCCGCTCGGGCTGGGAGGCGACTACCAGGGTCCGGACGCGATGCGACGGCAGTTCTGGGGCCGGATCGCCCGCAGCGTCGTCGCTCGTGCCGAACCGGCGGAGTTCGCCCTGCTCGACGACGGCCGCCTGTTCGTGCGCGGGCGCTACACCGGCACCGCGAGGACCGGCGCCGCGCTGGACGCGGAGTTCGTCCACGTGCTGTCCTTCGCCGACGGGCAGGTCTCCGGCCTGGTCCAGCTCACCGACAGCGGGCGGTGGAGCGAGGCGCTCGCGGAGCCGGGGCGGGACCTCGAGACGGTGGACTTCACCGTGACCGACGGCGTCGGCGTGCTCCGGCTCAACCGGCCCGACGTGCGCAACGCCATCGACCAGACCGTCGCGGACGAGCTCTACGAGGTCGCCCTGCGCTGTGCGGCGGACCAGAGCCTTCGGGCGTTGCTCATCAGCGGATCGGGTTCCACGTTCACCGTCGGCGGGGACGTCTCGGTGTTCGGTGGGGTGGGAGCGGACCTGCCCGCCGCGCTGCGCCGGATGACGACCCCGTACCACGACGCGCTGCGCATCCTCAGCGAACTGGACGCGCCGATCGTGACGGCCGTGCACGGCGCGGTCGCGGGTGGCGGACTGGGGCTGCTCTACGTCGCCGACCTCGCGTTTGCCGCCGAGAACACGAAGTTCGCCACCGGGTTCGCCGCATTGGGACTGTCGGGCGACGGCGGAAACTCGTGGTTCCTGCCGAGGCTCGTCGGTCCGCGCAGGGCCGCGCAGCTGTACTTCGAACAGCGGGTGCTCGACGCCGCCGACGCCGCCGAGTGGGGCCTCGTCTCGCACGTCGTTGCCGGCGACGCGCTCGAACACGAGGCGTGGGCGGCGGCCCGGCGGCTGGCCGACGGTCCTACTCGCGCCTATGGCGAGATCCGCAGGCTCCTGCGCGACTCGTGGTCGGCGACGCTGTCGCAGCAGCTCGTGGCCGAGACCGACGCCATCGCGCGCGCCGCCGCGACGGCCGACGCCCACGGCGCCGTGGCCGCATTCCTGGAGAAGAAGACTCCGACGTTCGAGGGACGGTGAACATGACGGGACTCGTCATCGACAACGACGACCACCGCCTGATCCGGGAGAGTGTCGCGAAGATCGCGGCCAAGTACGGACACGAGTACTACGCCGACCGCGCCCGCCGGGGCGAGCACATCGGCGAGCTGTGGAGTGAGCTGGGCGAGGCGGGGCTGCTCGGCGTGCACCTGCCCGAGGAGTTCGGCGGTGGTGGCGCGGGCCTGACCGAGCTCACCATCGTGATCGAGGAGCTGGCCGCGCACGGGATGCCGTTGCTGCTCGCCGTGATCTCGCCCGCGATCTGCGGGTCGATCCTGGCCGCGCACGGCTCCGCGGAGATGAAGGGCGAGTGGCTGCCCGGAATCGCGGACGGCTCGCGGAAGATGGCCTTCGCGCTGACCGAGCCCGACGCCGGTTCCAACAGCCACAACGTGTCCACAACGGCGCGCAAGGACACCGACGGCTGGGTCATCTCCGGTGGCAAGTACTACATCTCGGCGGCCGACGAGTGCGAGGCGCTCCTGCTCGTCGCGCGCGACGGCGACGTCGCCACGACGGGCCGCAACCCGTTGTCGTTGTTCGTGGTCCCGGTCGCCTCGCCCGGCGTGACACTGCAGCGGATCGACACCGCGCTGACCTCGCCCGACCGGCAGTTCACCGTGTTCCTCGACGACGTGCGAGTGGGCGCTGAGGCGCTGATCGGTGAGGTGGGCAAAGGTTTGCGGCAGGTGTTCGCCGGGCTGAACCCGGAACGGGTCCTGGCCGCCGCACTGTGCACCGGGGTCGGCCGCTACGCGGTGGCCAAGGCCCGGGACTACGCCTGTCAGCGACAGGTCTGGTCGGCTCCGATCGGAGCGCACCAGGGCATCTCCCACCCCCTGGCCGAGTCCCACATCGCCGTGGAGCTGGCCCGGCTCGCCACGATGCGCGCCGCCGAACTGTTCGACTCGGGACTCGACGCGGCCGAAGCCGCCAACATCGCGAAGTTCGCGGCGGCGGAGGCCGGACTGCGGGCACTGGACCAGGCGATCCAGACCCACGGCGGCAACGGCCTCGCGCGCGAGTACGGCCTGGCGGACCTGTGGTTCGTCATCCGTCTCATGCGCACCGCGCCGGTGAGCCGGGAGATGGTGCTGAACTTCGTCGCCCAGCGCAGCCTCGGGCTGCCGGACTCGTACTAGACCGAAGTGGACGAAAGGCGCACTGATGACCAGTAGCGAGAACACGTTCGATGCCCTCGTCGTGGGCGCCGGAGCAGGCGGGCTGCTCGCCGCGGCGCGGCTGACGCACCTCGGCTACCGGACGCTCGTCGTGGAACGCCTCGAGCACGTCGGTGGCCGCGCGTCCACGCGGGACATCGACGGGTTCCGGGTGAACAACGGGGCGATCGTGATCGAGGTCGACGGCATCACCCAGGAGACCTTCGACGAGGTCGGTGCGACGTTCGACGTGCGACGTCCCAGCCCGCCGATCCTGTACCGCATCGGCGGCAAGAACGTGGACGTCACCGGAGGGGGCTGGGGCTTTCTCCTGTCGAAGCTGACCCGGCAGGGTGCCAAGCTGCTCACCGGCCTCGGCGCCGCGCGCAAGGACGACGGGCTACCGGATCACGAGCTGTCCACAGCGGACTGGGTCGCGAAGTTCACCAAGAACGACGCCGTGCACGGCATCTTCCGCAACATGTGCGGTTCCGTCTTCGCGGTGGGCTCCGAGGAGCTGCCCGCACGGGTGTTTCTGACCTACTTCACCCGCAGGAGCGCCTTCAAGAAGTTCGGCTTCTGCCCGGAGGGCACCATCGGCATCTGGCGCTCGCTCGCCGAGACGATCACCGCGGGCGGTGGTGAGGTGTGGCTGTCGTCCGAGGTCCGCGCCCTGCATCTGCGGGAAGGGCAGGTCACCGGAGCCACCGTCGACCGGGGCGGGCAGCCGGTCGAGGTGACGGCGCGGTTCGCGGTGAGCGACGCCGGGCCGGCCGCGACCGTGAAGCTGGTGGGCGAGAGCAATCTTCCGGAGGACTATCTGGAGCAGGTGCGCGGAGGCGACCGGCCGTGCGCGATGCTGGCCGTCAACTTCGCCAGCCAGGAGCGCCTGGTCGAGGTGCCCGGCATGCTGAGTTTCGCCAGTACCCGGCGGCTCTGCTACGTCGCCAACTTCACCGACACCTGCCCGGAGATGGCGCCGGAGGGCTGGAACCTCTACGTCGGCACCTCGGTGCCCAAGCCCGCCGTCGGTGACTTCGACGAGGCCGAGGAGAAGGAGCTGCTGCTCCAGGATCTACGCGACGAGATCCCCGGCTTCGACCGTGCCCGGATCCTGTCCAGCGTCGTGACCCGCGACGACTGGCCGCCGCAGCGCGCGGTCTCGGGATTCGACCTGCCCAACACCACGCCCGTGCCGAACCTGTGGAACGTGGGCGACGGCGTCAAGGAGTACGCCAACGGCGGCACCACCGCGTGCGCGGAGACAGCCAAGCTCGTGGTCGAGCAGATCACGCAGCGATACCCGATCGGCGCGCGTGCCTGAACGGCGCCAGAGCCGCACCACAGTCAAGGAGACGAACCATGAGGATCACCGTCGACCGGAACAAGTGCACCGGTCTGGGTATCTGCGAGTCGCTGGCCCCCGACGTGTTCGAGATCAACGATGACGGCGAGCTGGTGCTCACCGCCGAGGTTCCCGACGGGCAGCTGGACGACGTGGAGGCCGCGGTGTCCGGCTGTCCCACCGAGGCGCTGCGGCTGGAGCAGAGCTGACCGCCGGACGCGTGGAGGGCAGGACGTGAGCGCGATGTCGCGAGAGAACCTGGTGGTGGTCGGTGCCTCGCTGGCGGGGTTGCGCGCCGTGGAGGCCGCCCGCAAGGCCGGGTTCCGGGGCGCGATCACACTCGTCGGCGCGGAGGAGCACCTTCCCTACGACCGGCCGCCGCTGTCGAAGTCCTTCTTGGACGATCGCGATCCTGAGCCGCCCGTGTTCCGCACGGAGTCGGTGTTGCGCGACGACCTCGGGGTCGAGCTGTCGCTGGGTACTCCGGCCACCGGGCTGGACGTCGCGGGCAAGCAGGTCCGGGTCGGCGAGCGGTGCCTTGACTACGACGCGCTGGTGATCGCGACCGGTGCCACCGCGCGGACGCTGCCGGGCTCGCAGCACCTCGCCGGGGTGCACACCGTGCGAACCCTCGACGACGCCGTCGCGGTCAGGAAGGCCCTCGACGCCGGTGCGCGAACCCTGGTCGTCGGCGCGGGGTTCATCGGCTCCGAGATCGCTTCGGGAGCGCGCGCACGCGGCCTCGACGTCACCGTGGTCGAGGCGCAGGCCACGCCGCTGGTGCGCGCCGTCGGCGAGGTCATGGGCAGCGCCTGTTCCCGCCTGCACCACGACAACGGCACCGATCTTCGCTGCGGAGTCGGCGTCCAGCGCGTGGAGGGAGACGGCCGGGTCGAGCGGGTGGTGCTGTCGGACGGCTCGGTGATCGACGCCGAGCTGGTGGTGGTCGGCATCGGTGCGACACCGGCGACCGACTGGCTCCGGGACTCGGGACTGACTCTGGACAGTCTCGACAACGGCGTGGTGTGCGACGAGACCCTGTGCACCGGCGCCGAGGGCGTCTACGCGGCCGGGGACGTCGCGCGCTGGCACAACCCCGTGTTCGAGCGCGCGATGCGCCTCGAACACTGGACCAGCGCGGCGGAGCAGGGCGCGCTCGCGGCCCGCAACGCGCTCGATCCGGCGGCGGCCACGCCGTACCGGACCGTGCCGTACTTCTGGTCGGACGTCTACGGCAGCCGCATCCAGTTCGTCGGCGTCCCCGCGAGCGACGAGGTGCGCGTCGTCGAGGGCGACCCCGACCGGGGCGGCCGGATCGTGGCGCTGTACCGGGAGGGCGACCGGCTCGCCGGAGCACTCACGATCAACGGGCAGAACGTCATCATGAAGTACCGCGGTCTGATCACGAAGGCAACGAGCTGGCCGGACGCGCTCGCGTTCGCGGAGCAGCGCCGGGCGGTGGCGACCTGACGACGATCGGGCGGCGCCCGAAATGCCCAGGTTCGCGCACCCTCAGCCCGCGGCTTTGGCCGTCTTGCGAGCGCGAGTCCGCTGCGGTGCCGGTGCGGCGGTCTCCGCCTCCGGCGCGGTGCTCAACCCCGCGCGCACGATCGACTTGGCGGTCCGGATCACCTGGTCCAACGATCCCCGCCGGGGGTTCCACCACTCCGCCGCCCAGCTGAGCGCACCCAGCACGAGCATGCGAGCGGCCCTCGGGTCGAGTTCGGAGCGCAGCGAACCTTCGCGCTTGGCCTCCTGGAACAGCTTTCGCCAGATGTCGCCGTAGCGGTTGGCCTCGGCGCTGTAGCGGACGCGGATGTTGTCCGGGATCTGCCCGGCGTTGCGGATCGCCGCGGTGGTGTAGTCCGAGATCTCCAGTTGGTAGCGCAGGTGCGCCTCGACGGCCGCCTCGATGCGGTCCAGCGAGCTGGTGTCGGGCGGGAGCGCGTCGAGCTGCTCCTGCACGTGCTCGGCCATGTTCGAGATTCCCGACCACATGACCTCCTCGATGAGGTCCTCGCGGGAGGGGAAGTAGTAGTAGATGGCGGGTGCTTGCAGCTCGGCGGCCTCGGCCACGTCGGTGAGGCGGGTACCGGCGAAGCCCTTGCGGCTCAGTACGTGAGCGGCGGCGTCGAGGATCCGCTGCCGGGTGCGGGCGGACTTGGCCACGCCGGCCTCGTCGTGCTCCTTGCGAGCTGGTTTTCTAGCCACGGATCAATACTAGCCGCTGGCCGGTGGTTCGCCGCGCCCGGCGTTTTCGAACACCGAGTAAGCGGCCGGGGCCTCACGCCGCGCTGTAGCGGCGAACCGGGCGCGTGTCGGTCGCGCTCACCCGGCCGAGCATCACCAGTACGTCGAGGTGGGCGTCGATCTCCATGACCGCCGACATCTGGTGCTCGAGCGCCAGGACGTCGAGTCGCCGGCGGTGCCGGGTCCACGGAAGCTGCTCGGCGACCTCGAACGCGGTGGTCGCGCCGGTCGTCAGGATCTGCGCCACCTCGTCCAGCCGCTCGCTGTGGTGGTGGAGAAGCTCCTCGACGCGGGTGTGCGTGCTCGCGCTCGGCCTGCCGTGAGCTGGCAGCAGGACGGTGTCGGGCTGGGCGAGCAGCAGTTCGAGCGAGCTGAGATAGGACCGCAGCGGACGGGGCTCGGGCGCCAGTTCGAAGCCGAGCGACGGCGTGATCGTGGGCAGCACGTGGTCGCCGGAGAACAGCGCCCCCGCGGCGGAGTGCCGATAGACCACGTGTCCACGGGTGTGGCCGGGTGTGGCGACCACCTCCAGTTCGCCGTGCTGCAGCGTGATCCGGTCGCCGTGGTCGAGCCAGCCGTCGGGCGGCCCGTACGGCACGTGCTTCTCGTGTTCCGGGATCTCGTCGGCGTGCAGGCGTTCCGCGAGGTCCGTGGCCCCGCAGCGGTACAGGAGTTCGCGGTGGTTGGGGAACCTGCCGGTCTGTTTGCCGTAGGCCTCGATGCTGGGGCGTTCGTCCCGGCCGATGAGCAATCGGGTGTGCAACGTGTCGCGCCAGGCGTAGGCCTGTGTGTAGTGGTCCCAGTGGTGATGAGTCACCAGGCAGGTCACGAGGTCGCCGAGCCGGTGACCGAGCGCGCGCAGTGCGGACTCGATCGCGCGCTCGTTGGCCTCACCCGTCCAGCCCGGGTCGATGAGGATCAGTCCGTCCTGGCTTTCGAGCAGGTAGGCGTTGACCGCGCTCAGGCCGGTCAGGGGGAGTGGCAGAGGGATCCGGTGAACGCCGGGCACCACGCCGTGTGCTCCGGGCTCGGTCCAGTCCTCCGGCTGTTCGTGCATCTGGGTGGTCATCCTCGCCTGCCCTCGTCAGCGTCGTCCGGGACCTGCTGAGATTAACCTACGTTAGAAAAAATTGAGACCCTGTGGTGGCCCATCGCACGCATGGATTTCCACGGCCGTGCCGAATGGTCCCAGTTGGACCCGGTACGCCACGACCCCCGAGCCGAGGGGCGGCCGGACGTGCGCGAGGTGCCCGGCCTGAGCGTTACCTGGCCGCGTACCGCCTGACGTACTCGGTCGGCGAGATTCCGAAATGTCCCTGGAACACCCGCCGGAACGCATTCACGTTGGTGTAGCCGACTCGGTGGGCGACGGCGTCGAGGGTCGTGTCCGAGCGCAGCAGGATGCTCGCGGCCTCCATCCGGTTGTGAATGCGCCACTGTCGCAGACTCATGCCGGTCTCGGTTTCGAACGCACGTCGGATGGTGCGCGAGGACGCGTGCACCGACTCCGCGAGTTCCACCGCGCTGCGGGTGTCGCCGGGGTTGAACCTCAGGGTCTCCGCGATGATCTGCGCAGGTTCGCTGGTCGGCATCGGCAGAGTGGTGGACAGCACGGGGCTCTCCTCGATCAGTCCCAGGATCTGGCGAGCGAGATTCGCCTCGGGTTTGATGATCGAGTTCCACGCCGTCACATAGGCGAGCATCAGCGTCTGCAGTTCCTGGCTCACCGTCACCAGTCCTGGTTCGTGGAGGGTGGTGGCGGTGTCGGCGGCATCGAAGATGACGGGCATCAGTACGGAATCGGCGTGCACGGTGAACTCGTGTCGAGCGCCGAGCGGTACCCACAGGGCGTGGCCCGTGGTCAGTGTGATCACTTCGCCCTCCACGACGAGGTCGGAGGTCCCTGCCATCTGCCACAGCAGAATGTGCACCCGATCTTCCCGTCGACCGGTGATCGAGATCGCCGGTATCCAGATCCGCCACGGAGTGTCGCCGTCGTCCGTCGCCTGCCCGTGATCGCCCTGTTTCGGCATCCCTCTACTCTCGTCCGGCTCTGCCATGCCCCGCGCCGGCCTCGCGCGACGTGGCCAAATCAGTGCATCAATCGGCCAAAACGGAGCACCTTCAAAGGTTAGGCTGTCCTAAGCTTAACGTGATGCTGACGCGTGCCTGTGCGCCGCCGTACGTCGCATCCCTGAGAGGAGCACTGGATGACCGAGATTCGACGCGCGCGGCTCCGTGGTCTGTGCGCCGTCGCGCTGACCGCCGTCCTCACGCTGACCGGGTGCGCCCCCGGCGCGACTGACTCAGGTGAGACGCCTGACTCGACCGGCCTGCTTCCCGCGGGCGAGGGTAGGACCCAGTACCCGCTGACGGTGCAGTCGCGGGAGGACGCGGTCCTGGAAGAGCGGCCGGAGCGGATCGCGGTGATCGGTTTCTCCACCAACCTCGACGTGCTGGAAGTGCTCGGAGCGACCCCGGTGTACGCGCAGCGGGAAGAGGCCGAGTGGGAGTGGCGCGACCAGGACTGGCTCGCCGACATCGAGGTCGTGGACACCGCGACCCGTCGTGACCCTGTCAACGTCGAGGGAATCGCCGCCACGAACCCGGATCTGATCCTGTCCCTGAACTATGCCGTCGACGATGCCGACTACGAACGGCTCAGCGCGATCGCGCCGGTGCTGGAGAAGGAACCGGATGTCTCCGCCGACCAGGTGGACTGGCGCGACCTGCACCGACTCGCCGGAGAGGCGCTCGACCTCAGCGACGCCTCCGAACGGGCCATCGCCGAGGCCGAGCAGGCGATAGCGGACGTTGCCTCGCAGCACCCGGAGTTCGCCGGCAGGACCATCACGATGGCCACCGAGTACTCCACCGGCCTGGAGTACTACACGGTCTCCGGTGGTACCGCCGAGACGTTCGTGACGGACCTGGGCTTCGCGCCGAACCCCCTCGCGGAAGCTTTCGTCGCCGCTCCTGAGGTCTCCGACGAGCAGGTGCGGTCCTTGGATGCCGATGTGCTCGTGGTCGGCTACGGGGATCAGGCGACCCGCGAGCGGCGCGAGGCGGATGAGCTGTTCCAGACCATCCCTGCCGTCTCGGAGGGCCGCTACGCGGCGGTCGTCGATGGCGAGGATGGCTCGGGCGCCAACGCCATCTGGGTGATGCGCCGGGGAGCGAGCGCACTCAGCCTGCCGTGGGCGGCCGAGACTGCGGCGAACGTGTGGCTGAGCGACGTCGGTCTCACGGAATGACCTCGACGACGATCGCGCAGGACGCCCGGCGGCAGACGGCTCGCGCCGGGCGTTCGTTGCGTGGTCGCCGAACGATCGGACTGGGATTCGTCCTGGCCGCCCTGGTGGCGGCGGTGCTCGCCAGCCTGGCGTTCGGGGCGAACGCCCTGTCCCTCGGTGACGTGTGGCAGGTGCTCTGGGACCGCGACCGGTCCGAGGCGGCCATCATCGTGTGGACTCAGCGGTGGCCCCGGACGATCGTCGCGATCCTGGTGGGCGCGGCGTTCGGAGTGGCAGGTGCGCTGATCCAGGCCCTGACCCGGAACCCGTTGGCAGACCCGGGAATCCTGGGCGTGAATGCCGGAGCAGGGTTCGCCGTCACCCTGGGCGTCGGCGTGTTCGGCTTGTCGGGGATCACGGGATACATCTGGTTCGCGTTCATCGGTGCCGCGGCGGCGACGTTCGTGGTGTACCTCGTCGGCTCAGCTGGGCGAGGGCTGGTTTCTCCCGTGACGCTGGTGCTGGCGGGCGTGGCGCTGGGGGCCGTGCTCAACGGTTTTGCGACGTTTCTGACCTTGATCGACCCGGAGACGTTCCAGTCCATCCGGGACTGGGGCCTGGGGTCGATCGCGCGAACGAGCCTGGACGACACCCTTGCTGTCGTGCCGTTCCTGGTGGTGGGACTGGTACTCGCGGTGCTGCTGTCGGGGGCGTTGAACTCGATCGCGCTCGGGGATGACCTGGCGGCGTCACTGGGTACGAAGGTGGTGCGCACCCGGGTGCTCGGCGTGCTCGCGCTGACCCTGCTCGCCGGTGGTGCGACGGCCCTGACGGGAGGGCTCGCGTTCGTCGGGCTGATGGTGCCGCACATCGTGCGGTGGTTCGTGGGCCCGGATCAGCGGTGGATCATTGTCTGCTCGGCGCTGACGGCACCGGTGCTGGTGTTGACCGCGGATGTGCTGGGCCGGGTGATCGCCCGGCCGGGCGAGGTCGAGGTGGGCATCCTGACGGCGGTGATCGGGGCGCCGGTGTTGATCGCGCTGGTGCGCAGCCGGAAGGCGAGCGGTCTGTGACGGGCACTGATGTCTCACCGGAGTCCCGGAAGCCGACGGTGGATTTCGGGTACGCCACCCGCACCGTCCGCTCGGGCTGGTTCTCCGCCCGGCTTCCGGTACGGGTGCTGGCCATGTCGGCGGCGCTGTTCATCATCTCGGGGTCCGTCGCGGTGGTCGCGATCACCTACGGGGACTATCCGCTCGGCCTGGATCAGGTGCTCGCCGCCCTTGCCGGTAGCGGGGAGCAGTTCCACAGGATGATCGTGGTCGAGTGGCGGCTCCCGGTCGCGGCCGCCGCCGTGGTCTTCGGCGCGCTCTTGGGCATCGGCGGTGCGATCTTCCAGTCCCTGACCCGTAACCCGCTGGGTTCGCCGGACGTGATCGGATTCGACGCCGGTTCCTACACCGCCGTGGTTGTCACCATCCTCGTGCTCGGCTCGGGGAGCTACTGGTCGGTGGCCTCGGCGGCGATCATCGGCGGGCTCGGCACGGCGTTCGCGGTCTACGCCATCGCCTATCGGCGCGGAATCCAGGGATTCCGGCTCATCGTCGTCGGGATCGGTGTCTCCGCGATGCTCGGTGCGATCAACGCCTATCTGATCACCCGTGCCGATGTCGACGACGCGATGGTCGTGGGGTTCTGGGGTGCCGGCTCCATCGCGCGGGTGTCGTGGACGAGCATGATCCCCTCACTGGTCATCGCGCTCCTGATCGTCGTCGCGGCGAGCTTGCTGTCGCCTGCGCTGCGCACACTGGAGCTCGGTGACGACGCCGCGACCACCCAGGGAGCACGTCCAGGTCTCGCGCGTCTGGCGCTCCTGACCACCGGTGTCGCCACGGTCGCACTGGTCACCGCTGCGGCCGGACCGATCGGATTCGTCGCTCTGGTCGCTCCGCAGCTGGCCAGGCGCCTGACCGGGTCGCCGGGGGTGAGCCTGCTGGCCGCATCCGGGATGGGCGCCGCGCTGCTGGCGTGTGCGCACTTGCTGTCGCTGGTGATCGCACAGTTCTACCGCGCCATCCCCGTCGGGCTGATCACCGTGTGCCTGGGCGGCATCTACCTGGTCTGGCTGCTCATCCGCGAAGCACGCACACAGTACGGCACCCCCCGATGATCCCGAAGAGAAGCCTGATGACGACGAACGGACACCTGGACCCGCCGGACCACCCCGGCAGCTCGACCGCAGCCCATGTGGTCGTACAGGACGCGACGATCGGATACGACAGGCGCGTCGTGTCCGAGGAACTGTCGGTACACATCCCCGACCGGTCGTTCACCGCGATCATCGGCCCGAACGGGTGCGGAAAATCGACGTTGCTGCGCGCCCTCGCCCGCGTCCTCACCCCCACGAGCGGGCAGGTTCTGCTGGACGGCAAGGAGATCAGCTCGTATCGGTCCAAAGAGGTCGCTCGCCGACTCGGGCTGCTTCCGCAGCTGTCACTCGCGCCCGATGGCATCCGGGTGGCCGACCTCGTCTCGCGAGGAAGGGCGCCGTACCAGAACTTGATCCAGCAGTGGCGTCAGTCCGATGAGGACGCCGTCGCAGCGGCGCTGGAGGCCACCCGGCTCACGGAGCTGTCCGGCCGGTTGGTCGACGAACTGTCCGGCGGGCAACGGCAACGAGTGTGGGTGGCGATGCTGCTGGCGCAGGACACCCCGATCATGCTGCTGGACGAGCCGACCACGTTCCTGGACATCGCGCACCAGTACGAGCTGATGGAGCTGTTCCGCGGCTTGCACGACGACGGCAAGACCCTCGTCGCCGTCCTGCACGACCTGAACCAGGCCGCCCGCTACGCCGACCACCTCATCGTCATGAGCGAAGGGCAGGTCGTCACCACCGGCAGGCCCCACGAGGTCGTCACCGCCGAACTGATCGATGAGGTCTTCGGGCTGCGCGCACTGGTGGTGCCCGATCCGGTCGCCGGCACCCCGACCGTCGTGCCCCTCGACCCCCGCACCTCCACGGTCCACCCCGTTGAGCCGACAGAGGAGAACCAGCATGACCGACCGTGAACCGTCCGCCGGACCGAACCTCACCGGTGAGCTCCTGCACCGTTTCCAGCCCAAGATCGTGCGCCGGGACCTGCGGGTGGCGCGGGTCGAGGAGATCACCCCTCGGTACCGACGCGTCGTGCTGACCGGTGATGTGCTGGCCGATGGGTTTCCGTTCGTGCGGTTCGCCTGCAACGACCACGTCAAGGTGTACTTCCCCCACCCACGGACGGGACAGATCGTCGCCTACCGGGAAGCCGCCGACGACAGGTGGGAAGTGGACGGTGACGGCGGTGAGCCGATCCGCCGGGACTACACCCCGCGAGCGTGGAACCCCGGTGCGTGCGAGCTGACGGTGGACTTCGTGGTGCACGAGCACGGGATCGCCGGAGCATGGGCGCGCGATGCCGAAGCCGGGGACGAGCTCGTGGTGATGGGCCCGCGAGCGAACTGGCTGCTGCCCGAGAACTACTCCCGCTACCTGGCCGCCGGCGACGAGACGGCGATACCCGCGATCTCGCGGCTCATCGAGGAGGCTCCGTCGGGTACGCGGGTGACAGCCGTGATCGAGGTTGCCGACGCGGCCGAGGAGCAGCACCTCGTCCCGGCAGCCGGAGTCGGACTGGAGCTGCGTTGGGTGCACCGCGACACCGCCACCGTCGGCGCGGGTCACGGCAGCGCGCTGGAGGCCGCGGTGCGGCGGTGTGAGCTACCCGATGACACCGGTGAGCTGTACGTCTTCGCGGCGGGGGAGGCAGGCGCGATGAAGCCGATCCGCCGGTACTTCAGACGGGAACTCGAGCTGCCCAAGCGCCAGCTCAACGTCGACGGGTACTGGAAGCGCGGCACCGCCGATCACGACCACCACACCGACGACGAGGACTGATCCGCGACAGCCCTGCCGGGGCGTGATCCAGGAGGCTGACGCACCGCGAGGGTCTCCGGCCAAGACGTTCGCCTGGGTTCTCCCGGTTTCCGCGACGAAGGGCTCCGCGCCGTGCTGCGAGCCCGGGAGGAACGCCTGGTGACGGACGCGGCGCGCCGAGGTTGTCCAGATTACTGTGGCTGGAGTGACCTCCGAGTTGCTGCACCGCGCTCTGACCGACGATCCGGCTCTGCGCCCGCTGCCGACCCGCGCGAGGCGCCTGCTCGAGGAACTTCAGGCTCCGCCCCGTTTGGCCGCGCACCTGCGAGCGGTTCACGATGTGGCTTGCCAGCTGGCTGACTGGCTCCAGCGGCACTGTCCGGGCCTTGAACTCGACCGCGAGGCTGTGGCGTTCGGCGCGGCGGTTCACGACATCGGGAAAGTCTTGTACCCCAGCGAGTTGTCCGGGCCCGGCTCGGCTCATGAGGAAGCGGGCTACGAACTGTTGCTGGCACACGGAGTCGAGAGCGAACTCGCGCGGTTCGCTCGCACGCACGCCGCGTGGACGGCTGACGACGTGGGCACGGAAGACCTGGTGGTCAGCCTGGCCGACAAGGTATGGAAGGGCAAACGCGTCGCGGAGCTGGAGAACCTGGTGACCGCGAGCCTGGCGACGGCCGGCGGACAGCAACCCTGGGAGGTGTTCCTGGCGCTGGACGACATCCTCGATCGCATCGCGGCGGACGCCGACTCCAGGCTTGCCTTCCAGGCCGGCTATCCGGTCGCGGTGTGACCGGATAGCCCGCTGTCGGCACGTCCTTCTCAGCTCGCATTGCCCAGCGACGGCAGCCACGTGGCGATGTCCGGCACCAGGATCAGCAGGATCGCGTACGCGATACAGAGGGGGAGGAAGAAGAGCGCGGCCATGAAGACGTCGCCGATCGTGATCTTCTGTCCCTGGCTCACCTCGGGATCACGCACGATGCCTGCGATGATGAACGCGACGATCCCGACCGGTGGCGTGATCACCGCCAGTTCGCCCATGAAGACCGCGAACACGCCGAACCAGAGCACCGAGATGTCCAGCGCCTCCAGCGTCGGCAGCAGCACCGGCACGGTGAGCAACAACAGAGCCATGCCCTCGAGGAACGTCCCGAGCGCGAGGTAGACCACGATCATCAGCAGCAGGAACCCGGTGGCCCCGAGCCCGGCACTCACGACCCAGTCCGTGAACACCGACGCGATCCTGGTGACGGCGAGCAGGCGGGTCAGCACCTCGGCGCCGAGCAGCAGGAAGAAGATCGTCCCCACCGCCGCGAGGGTGCCGATGGCCGCCTGACCCACCGCCCTGACGGCGCCGTCGCCCCGGCGCTTCCAGAGCGTGAGCAGCAGCGCGCCCAGCGCACCGGCGGCTCCCGCCTCGGTGGCGGTGAAGATCCCGCCGAACATCCCGCCGATGACGATCGCGATGAGGGCGGGCACCGGCCAGACCACCCGCAGGGTCCGGCCACGCTCGGCCCACGACGTCCGCGGCCGGGCGCGGCCCGTGCCCACCAGGCTCGGGCGCAGCAGCGCGAGCCCCACGAGGGTCGCTGCGCAGATCACCGCGATGAGGATCCCCGGCACGATCCCGGCCAGCAGCTGGGGCCCGATCGGCGACTCCGAGATCCCGGCGTAGACGACCAGCAGGATGCTCGGTGGCACCAGCTGGCCGGGCAGCCCGGCCACGATGACGGAGCCGATCGCCATGCGCTTGTGGTAGCCGGCCTTCAGCATCTCGGGGATGCCGATGCGCGCGAGTGCGTAGGTCGTGCCCGCGGTCGACCCGCTGACCGCCGACAGGCCCGCGCCCGCGGCGGTGGTCCCGACGCCGAGGCCACCGGGCAGCCAGCTCAGCCACTGCTTGCCCGCGTCGTAGAGCTGCTCGGTGATCCCGCTGCGCCACAACAGCAGTCCCATGAAGACGAACATCGGGATCACCGACATCGTCCACTCGGCGACGCTGTCGTAGGGCAGGGTCAGCAGCACGTTCTCCAACGCCAGCGGCCCGCTGACGGCGACGAGCCCGGCCATGGCGGGCAGCGCCAGCGCCAGTCCGATGTGCATGTTGAGAAAGATCAGCACGAGCATCGCCGCGATGGCGCACACGCCGATCATCTCCCGGCTCATGCCGGGCACGAACATCACGGCGAGCGCCGCGGCGAGGATGGCGCCGCCGACGACGAGGACGGGCGCGCTGCGGCGCTCCCGCGCGGGTGTCCCAGTGGGCGACGGTGCCTCGGTCGCGGGGGTGGTCATCGCTCGTCCTCCGTCCGGGCCGGGGCCTGCCGCGCAGCGGTCCTGAGCTGGATCAGGTAGAGAACCGCGAGCAGTCCGAAGGCCACCGGCACCAGGAAGGTCACCGGCCAGATGATCAGCGGGGAGGCGCCGGCGGTCAGTTCGAGCCCGGCGTTGTGCCAGGCCTCCTGCAGGCCGTACCACGCGTAGGCGGCGCACACGACGGCCGCGACGAGGTACAGCGCGACCCGCACGATCCGCTGGGTCCGCGGGGTCAGGCGGTCGAACAACAGCGGAGCCGAGAGGTGCTCGGCCCGCCGGGCCGCCGCGACGAACCCGACCAGCGCGATGATCGGCATGTACCAGTAGGTGGTGATCTCCAGCGTTTCCGGCAGGGACTGTCCGGTGATCGTGCGCGACAACGCGTTCGCGACCACGTGCAGCACCATGACGACGAGGACCACCGCGGCGGGGATCTCGAGCAGCACCCGCACGAACGGAAGCGGTTCCCTGGCCGGGGCGCTCATGCCGGTGCTCCCGGGCGGTCCTCGCGCAGCACCTCGGAGAAGAGCCGGTCGACAAAGGGACTCACGTCGATCGACCCGGGTTCGTACTCGGCGGCGAAGTCGGCGTAGCCCGGTTTCCCGTCGCGGTAGCCCATCTCCTCGGTGATCCGGCCCCAGCGCTCGACCGCACCGGCCAGGGCGTCGACCATCCCGTCGGGATCGCTCACCTTGTCGTTGTGCCGCGTCTGCTCCCGGATCCGGTCGTTGGCCTCCGTCAGTGCCGCCTCGGCGTCCGCGGACAGGTCCACGACGTCACCGCCCGACGACTCGACCTGCTGGAGTGCCGACTTGAACGACTCGAGGCCGCTCTCGAGGCTCGCCTCGTAGAACACGTCGAGCCGGTCGAACATCAGCTGCTGCGCGGCGAGCGGGAGTGAGGACCACATCGCGGTGCTCACCCCGAACACGGCTCCGGACACCTGGAACCCGGTCTCGTCGTCGATCACCAGGTACGGCGCCGCCGGGATGTAGCCCTGGAGTCCCGCGACCGTGAGACTCGCCGTGGCGCACTGCACGACGCCGCGTTCGAGGCCCTCGAACAGCTCACCGTAGGTCAGCGAGGTCGGCGCCCCGCCCAGCGCCTCGACCTGCGTGTTCTGGGTGCGTGCGATCGTCGCCACCGCGGCGCCCGCGAAGCTCGCCAGATCGTTCCTCGGCGTGGTGCACAGCATTCCGGTCGCACCGGAGCTGAACGCCGGTGCGAGCACGGTGATGCCGCGGGCGGCGAACTCCTCGGTGGTCTCGGGAACCCGGCTCGACGCCTCCAGGTACGCGCCGTGGAACTGGAGGAACCCGTCGACCGGGGTCTGCCTGCCGACGAAGGCCATGTCCCACAGCGCCGCGTGCGCGGGATAGCGCGACGGCTCGCTGCTGGGGGTGATCGAGCCGAGGTCCAGCCTGCCGTCGGCGAGTGCGTCGTCGACGTCGGCCGAGGAGGCGATGGCGTTGCTGAACGCGATGTCCACCGAGATCCGTCCGCCGGACCAGTCCTCGAGTGCGGCGGCGTAGGCCTCGAACCGCCGTCCGACGGCCGCGCCCTGGGTGGCCGAGCTCTGCAGCGTCAGCGTCACCGGCTCCATGTCGGCCAGCGCCGCACGATAGTCCTGTTTGGATGTTCCAAAAGGGACACCGGGCCCGCCCGCCGAGCGGGCTTCGGCTCCCTGGCCCCTCGTCGCGCACCCGGTCAGACCGAGTACGACGACGCACAGCGCCGCGGTGAGCAGGTGGAGGGCGGGTCGGCGGTGCGGGGAGCCGCCGGGACGGTGGGTTCGCATGACACCTCTTCGTCGAAGTGGGGGACGCGCGGAGCTGAGGTCAGGGAGTCGGGGTCATTCGGGCTGCCGTTCGTGGTCGAGGAACTCCACCCAGCCGGGCAGCGACTCGGGCAGGTCGGCAGCTCCGGCGGGGCGGCCCGGCCAGCGGGCCCGGCTGCCGTCCGGGGTGAGTGTGTGGAGCTCGCCGGCTGGGCAGGCGTAGTACATCCGGCTGAGACGACGGGCGAAGCGCCAGCCGTCCGGCTCCCGCCGGTAGGTGTCGGAGTACCGGTGGGCGATCACGAACAGCCCGTCGGGCCGGACGATCTCGGAGCGTGCGACGACCCGCCCGCTCGCGTGGTCGGTGTGCAGCTCGTCGAGGACCAGCCGGTGCGCGAGGTGCACGGTGGGGTGGGGGCCGAGCCGGTCGCGGTAGGTGCGCAGCAACGCGGCGCGGCCCCGCACCGGACCGCCGACGGAGTCGAAGATCCCGTCGTCGGTGTAGCAGTCCGCGAGCGCGTCGAGGTCCCGGTCGTCGCAGGCCAGCGCGTAACGGCCGATCAGGTCCTCGAGGTTCTGCCGCGCCTCGAGCCGGTCCAGTCGCTGTTCGACGGTCATGACGCGAACCGGAATCCGGGATAGCCGTCCGCGGCGACCCGCTCGCAGTGCTGCCGGTAGGTGCCGACACCGCCCACGTAGGGCATGAACACCCTCGGCTTGCCGGGCACGTTCGCGCCCAGGTACCAGGAGTTGCCACGCGGGAAGAGCGTCCGGGCGGACAGTTCGTTCACGTGCTCCACCCAGGCGTCCTCGGCCGCGACGTCCGCCTCGACCACCGGCCTGCCGGTCTCCGCGGCGTGGCGCAGCAGGTCCGTGATCCAGTCCACGTGCTGCTCGATGGAGACGACCATGTTGCTCAGCACCGATGGGCTGCCCGGTCCGGTCACGAGGAAGAGGTTGGGAAAGCCCGCTGTCATCACGCCGAGCAGGGTGCGCGGCCCGGCGTGCCACTTCTCCCGCAGCGTCGGGCCCGTACCGCGGATGTCCACGGCGAGCACGGCGCCGGTCATCGCATCGAACCCGGTGGCGAGCACGAGCGTGTCCAGCTCGTGCAGGCCCCTGCCGGTCCGCACGCCGCGCTGTTCGATCAGGGAGATCGGGTTCGCGCGCAGGTCCACGAGCGACACGTTCGCGCGGTTGTAGGTGGCGTAGTAGCCCGTGTCCACCGTGACCCGCTTCGCGCCGATCGGGTAGCCGCGGGGTTGCAGCGCGGCGGCCGTGTCGGGGTCGGCCACGATGTCGGCGATCTTGCCGCGCACGAAGTCCGCCGCCGTCTCGTTGGCGCGCTCGTCGTCGAGCAGGTCCCGGAACGCGCCGATGAAGCCACCGCCGCCCGCCTGCCAGCGCTGCTCGTACTCCTTCTCGCGCTCGTCGGCGGTGACCTCCAGCGCGGACTTCTCGCCCCACGCCCGGAGCTGTCCGTTGCGGCTGTAGCGGGCCCGCCTGCGACGCTCGGGATAGGTCCGCTTGAGCTCGGCGAGCGCGGCTGGGTCGAGCGGCTGGTTCACCGCGGGCAGGCTGAACGTGGGCGTGCGCTGGAAGACCGTGAGGTGCGCGGCCTGCTTCGCGAGCAGTGGGATCGCCTGGGTTCCCGACGATCCGGTGCCGATCACCCCGACCCGCCTGCCGGTGAGATCGACCCCGTCGCGGGGCCAGCGCGCGGTGTGCAGCAGCTGCCCGGAGAACTCGGCCAGCCCGGGGATGTCCGGGTCGCGCGGTTCCGACAGGTTGCCGGAGGCCATCACCAGGTAGCGCGCCCGCACTGTCAGGCCGTCCTCGGTGCGCACCGTCCAGTGCCAGCCGGAGAACCGCGCGTCCTCGACCGTGGAGGAGAAGCGGATGTCGCGGCGCAGATCGAAGCGCTCGGCCACGTGCTCCAGGTAGCGCAGGATCTCCGGCTGCGCCGCGTAGCGCTCGGTCCACTGCCAGTCCTGTTCCAGCCCGGCGGAGAACGAGTACGAGTAGTCGACGCTCTCCACATCGCAGCGCGCGCCCGGGTACCGGTTCCAGTACCAGGTGCCGCCCACGTCGTCGCCGCGTTCGAGGACCAGCACCCGCCAGCCCGCCTCGCGGAGCCGGTGCAGCGCGTAGAGCCCGCCGAACCCGGCGCCGACCACCACGACGTCACGCTCCAGCGGCGCTGTCACGACGCGCGCCCGAGGGCGATCGACTTCAGTTCCTGGTACGCGGCAAGACCTTCCGGCCCCATCTCGCGGCCGAGGCCGGACTGCTTCATGCCGCCGAACGGCGTCCCGAACGCCTGCGGTGCGCCGTTGACGCTGACCATCCCGGTGCGGATCCGGCTGGCCACGGCGAGCGCACGATCGGAGTCGGCCGACCAGACCGAGCCCGACAGCCCGTACGGCGAGTCGTTGGCCAGCGCGACGGCGGAGTCGACGTCGTCGTAGGCCACGAGCGCCATGACCGGGCCGAAGATCTCCTCCCGCACCGCTCGCATGGAGTTCGACGCTCCCGCGAGCAGAGCGGGCGACACGAACCAGCCCGGCAGGTCGGGGACGTCGCCACCGAGCACCCGGGCGCCCTCCTCGCGGGCGAGGTCGAGATAGTCCCGCACCCGATCCCGTTGCGCCGCACTGACGAGCGGCCCGATCCGGGTCGCCGGGTCGAAGGGATCGCCGACGGGCAGCGCCTGCAGCCGAGCCCACAGCGCGTCGGTGAACTCGGCCTCCCGGTGGCGCGGTACGAGCAGGCGACTCTGCGCGATGCACAGCTGACCGTTCACGGTCATCGCCATCGGCAGCAGGGCGTCGAGCACGGTGTCCGGGTCGGCGTCGTCGAGCACCACGGCGGCGGACTTCCCGCCGAGCTCCAGCGTCACCCTGGCGACGCGGTCCGCGCAGAGGCCCAGGATTCGCTTTCCCGCGGCGGTACTGCCGGTGAAGGCGATCTTGTCGACGCCGGGGTGCCGGACCAGGTGCTCACCCACCTCGCGGGTCGCGGGCAGCACGCTCAGCGCGCCCTCCGGCAGCCCGGCGACCTGCATGGCGTCCGCCAGCAGCAGCGCCGTCAGCGGCGTCTCCGGCGGTGGTTTGAGCACCACCGAGCAGCCCGCCGCGAGTGCGGGCGCGACCTTGAGCACCGGCGAGCTGAGCGGACCGTTCCAGGGCGTGATCGCCCCGACCACGCCGACGGGCTCGCGCACCACCAGGCTCCGCCACGTCCCGTCCTCGCGGATCTGTTCGGCGGGTCCGGCCTCGATGAGGTCGGCGTAGTAGCGCAGGTGCCTGATCGGGTTGGGGACGTGGGCGGCGGCCGCGAAGCCGCGCACACAGCCGAGTTCGTGGGTGAGCAGGTCCACCGCCAGGTCGCCGAGCCCCTCGAGGTGATCGGCCGCCCGGCGCAGCACCGCGGCACGCTCGGCCGCCGGGCGGCCCCGCCAGGTCCCGGACTCGAACGTGGCGACGGCGGAGTCCACGGCGACGTCGACGTCCTCGGCCGAGGCGAGCACCGCGGTGCCGACCGGACGCAGGGTGGCGGGGTCGCGGACCTCGACCGGGGTGCCGCCCGCGGAGTCCCGCCAGACGCCGCCGACGAAGACCTGTTCGCGGGTCCGGATCTCGGTCGTGGGGAGCGCCATCAGAAGACCACCACCGTGCGGGCCGCGGTCGAGGTGTCCATGCCCGCGAGGGCGTCGCCGGCCTCGGCCAGCCCGACGCGGTGGGACAACAGCTCATCGAGCATGATCCGGCCTTCCAGGTAGAGGCGTGCGTAGAGGTCGACATCGATCCGGAAACGGCTGGATCCCAGCCTGCTGCCCTGCAGCCGCTTCTCCTGCAGCAGCTCGGGCAGCGGGATCGACGCGCGGTCGCCCGCGCCGGGGACGCCGACCATCGTGGTGGTGCCGCGGGGTCGCAGCATCGCGAAGGACTGCTCGACGGTCTCCGGACGCCCGACCACCTCGAAGGCGTGCTCGACACCGCCGCCGGTCAGCTCGCGGACCTGCTCCGCCGCGTCGCCCTCGGAGGCGTCGACGACGTCGGTCGCGCCGAAGTGGCGGGCGCGCTCCAGCTTGGCGGGCTGCCGGTCGAGCGCCACGATCCGGGCCGCGCCCGCGAACCGGGCGGCCTGCACGACGTTGAGCCCGACACCACCGCAGCCGAGCACCGCGACCGTGGCACCCGGCCGGACCTCGGCGGTGCGCAGCACCGCGCCGAACCCGGTGACCACCGCGCAGCCGAGCAGGGCCGCACGGTCCAGCGGCAACTCCGTGGGCACCGGACACAGCGCGCTCTCGTGCACCAGCAGGTACTCCGCGAAGCCGCCCAGCCCCACGAACGCCGTGACGGGGGCGCCGTCCATCGACAGCCGCGACGGTTGTCCCGCCGGCCGGGTCCGCCCGTTCGCCGCGCAGTGGTGCGACAGTCCGGACAGGCACCAGTCGCAGCGTCCGCAGAACCCGGAGGGAGCGGTCACCACGTGGTCGCCGGGCCGCAGCCCCCGCACGTCCGCGCCGGTTCGCTGCACGACCCCGGCGACCTCGTGACCCAGCACCGCGGGCAGTGGCATTGACTGGCCGCCGTCGTAGGCGTGTTTGTCCGAGTGGCAGATCCCGGACGCCGCGACCCGGACGACGACCTCGTCCGGAGCCGGATCGGCGAGTTGCACGTCCAGCAGTTCGAGAGGACCCGAGATCCGGGTCAGCACCGCAGCCTTCATCGTCGTCTCCTGTCTGCTCAGCGGATGGGCTCGCCGGTCCGCGCGTAGTCCCGGATGCTCAGCAGCGCGACGAAGCTGATCACCGCCGTCCCCATCAGGAAGTACGCGGGAGAGCTGGGGTCGCCGGTCTGCACGGTGAGCAACTGGGCGAGAAACAACGCCGGGCCGCCGAAGAGCGCGCCGCCGATGTTGTAGCCCACGGCGAAGGTCGCCATCCGGGTCCGCGACGAGGTGAACTCGGTGAAGAAGCAGATCACCACGGCCACGGCGCCGCCCAGTCCCACTGCCAGCAGGCTCATCCCGACCATCGCCGCCGCCAGCGACCCCGACGCCATCAGCCCGAACAGCGGATAGCTGCCGACTGCGAAGAACACGGCCGCCGCCAGCGCCACGGGTTTGCGTCCCACGCGGTCGGACAGCGCACCCATCAGCGGCTGGGTGACGACGCTGGCCGCCAGACCGACGGTGGTGACCAGGAACGCCTCCTGGCTGGTCAGTCCGGCGGCCCGCAGCATCGTCGGGAAGTAGGTGAGGAACACGAAACTGGAGCCGAACGTCAGCGCGACCACGCCGATGCTCTGCACGATCAGCCACGGCCGTCCGGTCAGCGCGTCCCGCAGCGGGGTGCGCGAGATCTCGCCCTCGGCGCGCAGCTGGGTGAAGACCGGGCTCTCGTCCAGTCGGAACCGCAACCACAGCGCCAGCACGCCCAGCGGCAGCGCCAGCAGGAACGGGATGCGCCAGCCCCAGACGTCGAACGCCGACTCCGGCACCACGGCCGAGACCAGGTACACCACCAGCGAGGCGAGCAGGAACGCCCCGGTGGACCCGCTCTGCAGGAACGCCGTGAGCAGCCCCCGGCGCTTCGCGGGGGAGTGCTCCGCCACGTAGGTCACCACGGAGATGACCTCGCCTCCGGCCGAAAAGCCCTGCAGCAGCCGCAGCAGCACCAGCAGGATCGGCGCGGCGACACCGATCGCGGACGGTCCCGGCAGGATCCCGACGAGGAAGGTCGCCACGGATATGCCCGCGACCGAGGCCAGCAACACGGTGCGCCGCCCGAAGCGGTCGCCGAGCGGGCCGAGCACCAGCCCGCCCAGCGGCCGCATCACGTTCGCGACGCCGAACACGGCGAACGCGGCGAGCACCCCCGAGGCCGGATCGTCGGCGGGGAAGAACACCCGCGCGATCGAGGCGGCGAGCAGCCCGTAGAGCGCGTAGTCGTAGAACTCGATGATCTGCCCCGCGACGCCGCCGAGCACCACGCGGCGCAGGTCGGATCCGGTGCTGGGAGCGGAGAGGCCCGGCGGTGGTGACGCGACCGGGCCCACGTCCTGGACGTGCTCACTCATCTGCGGTCCTCCTCGACCGAGCGGTCGGCGACGGATCGCCGGCACACGAGAGAAAACGCGGTCGGTTGCCGACCTCGTCAGTCACACCACGTGCGATACCGCCGCCCCCGGGCGGCGATCTCAGATCAGCAGGGTCCCCATGTCGACCGGCAGCGCCGTGCCGGTGACGAAGGCCGCCTGGTCCGAGCACAGCCACAGCACCGCGTCGGAGATGTCGCCCGCGTCCACGAGTCCGTGTTCCATCACGTTCGCCATCCACCCGCCCGGGGCGTCGCTCGCGAGTTCGGCGCGGAAGTACTCGTTGTTGGTCATCGGGGTGTCCACGCCGGCCGGGATCACGGTGTTGACGCGGATCCGGTACTTGCCCAGGACCATCGCGAAGTTCTTCATCAGCGCGAGGACGCCGTGTTTGGCGGCGCCGTAGGCCATGTGCCCGGGGCTGAGCATCTCCGGCTTGTAGGCCACGCCGCGAAAGCTCGACGTGGAGCCGGTGATGCACACGGCGGCGGGAACCCCCGCCTCGATCAGCCGCGGCGCGAAGGCCTTCAGCGTGTAGTACACCCCGGACAGGTTGGTGGCGATGGTGTCGTGCCAGGCGCTCATCTCCTGGGCCTGTGGCCCGGTGGAGGGCAGGATCCCCGCGTTCGCCAGCACCACGTCGACCCGTCCGAACTCGGCGTAGGCCTGCTCCACCGCGGCGTCGACCTGGGCCTGGTCGCGCACGTCCGCGGTGATGCCCAGAAACCGCCTGCCGAGATCGCGGACGGCCTGCTCCGTCTCGGCGAGGTCGGCTGGCGTGGCCATCCGGTACTGCACCGAGGCGAGCTGGTCCACAATGTCCACGGCCACCACGTCGGCGCCCTCGCGGGCGAGCCGCAGGGCGTGGGACCGGCCCTGTCCCCGCGCGCCCCCGGTCACGAACGCGACCTTGCCCTCGAAGCGGTTCATCGGCGGCTCTCCCTCGTCATCGGCGACGTTCGGACACACGCTAGACATCTCTTGTCATGATTGCAATCATCCTTTGCGTCTTCCGAAGTGCGGGCGCACGCGGAGGCATCCTGGTTTCACGGTCGAGGAGGACCGCATGACCGAAGTGCAGAACCGGCGACGCAGCGGCACGCTGGTGGCCGTCATCTGTTGCCTTGCCGTGGTCTTCGACGGCTACGACCTGTCCGTCTACGCCACGACGATCCCGGCGCTGCTGGAGTACGAGCCCTGGGGACTCGACGCCGTCCAGGCCGGGGTCATCGCGAGCTACGCGTTCGTGGGCATGCTCGTGGGCACCCTGATCTGCGGCATCGCCACGGACCTGCTGGGCCGCAAGAAGATGCTGATCTTCTCCATCAGCTGGTTCTCGCTGTTCATGCTCGGCTGCTCGCTCGCGCCGAACCCGGAGGTGTTCGGCCTCCTGCGGTTCCTGTGCGGGATCGGGCTCGGCGGACTGCTGCCGACGGCGCTCGCACTGACCGTGGAGTACGCGCCGAGGCACCGCCGCAACCTGTTCAACGCGCTCGTCAGCTCGGGTTTCTCGGTGGGCACCATCGCCGCCGCCGTGCTCGGCCTGTTCGTGATCGAGGACCTCGGGTTCCGGCCGATGTACGGCGTCGGGATCGTCGCGATGGTCGTGCTCGTGCCCATCGTGGTGTTCGCGCTGCCCGAGTCCGTGGACTTCCTCATGGCGAAGGGGCGGATCGAGGAGGCCCGGCGGACGGCGGCTCGCTACGGGCTGCCGGACCCGGTGGTCACGGCGCGGGAGCAGACCGAACGGCAGCGCGTGCACCTGCGGGACCTGGCCCGACGTCCGTTGCTGCTGGCCGCCGTCGTGTTCGGTCTGACGACGCTGATCGGCCAGCTGTTCATCTACGGGCTCAACACGTGGCTGCCGCAGATCATGCGGACCGCCGGGTATCCGCTGGGCTCGGCGCTGAGCTTCCTCGCGACGATGAGCCTCGGCGCGATCGTCGGTGCCACCGTCCTGTCCTGGTTCGCCGACCGGGTCGGCCCGAGACGGATGGCGCTGTGCGGGTTCGGGGTCGGGGTGGCCGCGCTGCTCGTGATGAGCGCGAGCCCGCCGACCGCCGTGCTCTACGGGGCCGTGTTCCTGGCCGGGGTCGGAGCCAACGGGACGTCGGTGATCCTCAACGGCTTCTGCGCCATCTGGTTCCCGCCCGCCGTCAGGGCGACCGCGATGGGCTCGATCATGACGGTGGCGCGCCTCGGCGGCATCATCGGCCCGATCCTGGGCGGAGTGATCAGCGCGGCCGGGCTGCCGTTCCAGTGGAGCTTCTACGTCTTCGTGATCCCCGCGGCGGTCGGTGCGGCGCTGGTGCTGGCGCTGCCCCGCAGGCACCTGGACGGGCGCAGACTCCAGGACCCCGAGTCCGCCGCGGACCGGGACGAGGTCCGGGCCTGAACCGCCCGCCGCCGCTCGCCGGTGCGCACCACGCGTGCGCACCGGCGGGAGCCCTGCCGTCAGCGGCCCTGCCAGCGCGGGGCGCGCTTCTCGCGAAACGCCGCCGCGCCCTCCCGCGCGTCCTCGGAGGCCCGCACGGGCTCGCTGAGCTCGCGCTGCCGGTCGAAGGCCTCCGCGGAGTCCCAGTCCTCGCCGCGTGCGAGGATCTGCTTGGTCGCCCGGACCGCGAGCGGCCCGTTGGCGGCGATGGCGGTGGCCAGTTCGAGCGCCGCATCGAGCGCGCCGCCCGGTTCGGTGAGCCGGTTGACGAGGTGCACCTCGTGCGCGGTCGAGGCCGGGACGAGCGCCCCGGTAAGCGCCCACTCGGTCGCGAGCTGGCGGGGCACCCGCTTCGGCAGCCGCAGCAGCCCGCCTCCTGCCGCGACGAGCCCGCGCCGGACCTCGGGGAGCCCGAACCGGGCGTCCGAGGAGGCGACGATCAGGTCGCAGGCGAGCGCGATCTCGAAACCACCCGCCACCGCCGCGCCCTCGACGGCGGCGATCAACGGCTTCTCCGGCGGTCCCTCGACGATCCCCGCGAAGCCCCGGCCCGGCACCGACGGCCGTTCGCCGGCCAGGAACGCCTTGAGGTCCATGCCCGCGCAGAACACGCCGCCAGCGCCGGTGAGCACGCCCGCGACGAGGTGATCGGTGGCGTCGAGCTCGTCCAGTGCGGCGGCGATGGCCCGCGCGGTGGCCGTGTCGACGGCGTTGCGCACCTCGGGCCGGTCGATCGTGATGACTTGGACCCCGTCGCGCTGCTCGACCCGCACCGGCGCGCTCATCGGGCGGCCATCCGGATCGCGCCGTCGAGCCGCAGCGTCTCGCCGTTGAGCATGGCGTTGTCGATGATGTGGTGCGCCAGCGCGGCGAACTCGTCCGGCCTGCCGAGCCGCTGCGGGTGCGGCGTCTGTGCGGCCAGCTTGTCCAGCACCTCGTCGGGGAAGCGCGACAGGATCGGGGTGTCGAAGGTCCCCGGGGCGATCGAGCACACGCGCACGAGCTTGCGGGCCAGGTCCCTGGCGGCGACCAGGGTCATCCCGACCACACCCGCCTTGGCCGAGGCGTACGGGATCTGCCCGATCTGGCCCTCCCACGCCGCGACCGACGCGGTGAGCACGCACACGCCGCGCTCGCCGTCGACCGGCTCGTTGGCGACCATGCGGGCGGCCGCGAGCCGCAGGACGTTGAACGTCCCGACCAGGTTGGTGCGCACGATCGACTCGTACGTCTCCAGCGAGCCGGGGGAGCCGTCCTTCTCGACGACGCGGACGGTGCCGCCTCGCCCGGCGCAGTGCACCAGCGCGCGGATCGGCGAGCGGGCGAGGTCGAGGCCCGCGTCGACGGCCGCGGGATCGGTGACGTCGGCGGGCGCGAAGGTCACGAGCTCGCCGAGCTCCTCGGCGACCCGCTGCCCGTCCGAGCCGGGCAGGTCCAGCACGACGGTCGGCACACCGCGTTCCACGAAGCGCCGGACCGTGGCCAGGCCCAGTCCGGAGGCGCCGCCGGTGACGACGGCGGAGGCGTTCTGCAGTTCCATCGGGTTCCTCTCCTCTGGGTGGTCAGAGCCGTTCGAGCACGGTCGCGTTCGCCATGCCGCCCGCCTCGCACATCGTCTGCAGCCCGTACCGGCCGCCGGTGCGCTCCAGGTGGCCGAGCAGGGTCGTCATCAGCCGCGTCCCGGACGCTCCCAGCGGGTGGCCGAGCGCGATCGCGCCGCCGAGCGGGTTCATCCGTTCGGCGGCGGCCCCGAGCTCGCGCTGCCACGCC
Source organism: Prauserella cavernicola (assembly GCF_016595675.1). GTDB lineage: Bacteria > Actinomycetota > Actinomycetes > Mycobacteriales > Pseudonocardiaceae > Prauserella_A > Prauserella_A cavernicola. The sequence continues at coordinate 273,766 of NZ_JAENJH010000006.1, forward strand.
AACGGCACCGGCGCGAACGCCTCGTTGACCTCGAAGGCGTCGATGGCGTCGACGGACAGGCCTGCGCGGTCGAGGACCTTGCGGGTGGCGGGGATGGGGCCGGTGAGCATGAGCGTCGGGTCGTCGCCGACGACGGCGCTGGCCACCACACGGGCGCGCGGACGCAGGCCCAGTGCCGCCGCTCGCTCCTCGGACAGCACGAGCACCGCGGCGGCGCCGTCGCTGATCTGCGACGAGTTGCCCGCTGTGATCGTCCATTCGTGGCCGGGCAGGCGGCCGAGGTGGGGCTCGACGGCGAAGGCGGGGGAGAGGCCTGCCAGCTTCTCGACCGTGGTGCCGGGGCGGATGGTCTCGTCGCGCTCGACCGTGCCCGCGGGTGTGGTGATCGGGACGATCTCGGCGGCGAACAGACCGTCGTCGCTGGCGCGGGCGGCGAGTGCGTGCGAGCGCGCCGCGTACTCGTCGAGCTCGCGGCGGCTCAGGCCCCACCGTTCGGCGACGAGCTCGGCCGCCACGCCCTGGGGAACCAGGTCCGGGAACCGGGCCGTGACACCGGGACCGTGCGGATCGGCGCCCATCCGCGCCGAGCCCATCGGTACCCGGCTCATCGACTCGACTCCCGCGGCGATCGCCACGTCGTAGGCACCCGCGAGCACGCCCTGGACGGCGAAGTCGACGGCCTGCTGGCCCGACCCGCACTTGCGCTCGACGGTCACCGCGGGGACGTGCACGGGAAAGCCCGCCGCCAGCACGGCCTGCCTGCCCGGCGTGGCGGACTGCTCGCCGTTGCCTCCCACGCACCCGACGACGACGTCGTCCACCGCTGCCGGGTCGATCCCGGTCCGCTCGATCAGGCCCCGCAGCACCTTTGCCAGCAGGTCGACCGGGTGCACGTCGGCCAGCGCCCCTCCCGGCCTGCCTCTGCCGACCGGAGAGCGCACGGCGTCCACGATGACCGCCTGCCCCATGGGGTGACTCCAATCTCTTATGATGATTCCAATCATCAGCCTTGCATCTCGGGCTTTGTCAGAGCAAGCTTCGAACGAACGAACCATGACGATGGTCATGAGAAAAGGAGGCGGGATCGGTGACGACGACAGCCGGCATCGGCAGCGAGGAGCAGCAGGCGCTGGAGGCCGTCGCGGCAGACGTCGCGGCCAAGCGCTACGCCCCGCTGGCGGAGCAGTGGGACCGCGACCGCACCGCGTTCCCGCACGAGGAGCGCCGGTACCTGGGCGAGCTGGGCTTTCTTGGACTGGCACTGCCGGAGGAGCACGGCGGGGGCGGCGCGCCGCTGACCGTGGCGCTCGCCGTGATCGAGCAGCTGGCCAAGGAGTGCAGGCCTGCGGCGTTCCAGGTCTTCGAGTCCAACACCGGCCCGGCGCAGGTGATCGCCCGGCTGGGCACCGAGGAACAGAAGTCGCGGATCCTGCCCCGGATCTGCACGGGCGAGGCCACGATGGCCGTGGCGATCTCGGAACCCGACGCCGGCTCGGCGGCCACCGACATGCGCACCACCGCGCGCGTCGAGGGCGACACGGTGATCGTCAACGGCTCGAAGCGGTGGATCTCGAACGGCAGCGAGGCCGACTACTACCTGGTCTACGCGCGGATGAGCGACGCGCCCGGCTCCAAGGCCATCGGCGCCGTGGTCGTCGAGGCGGACCGCAAGGGCGTGAGTTTCGGCGAGCGCGAGAAGCTGATGGGCTTTCGCGGAATCCCCTCCGCGGACGTGATCTTCGACGACGTCGAGGTGCCCGCGGAGAACCTGGTGCTCGGAGCGGGCCGGTTCAGGGAACTGTTCGGCACCTTCGCGATCGAGCGGCTCGGCAACTCCACGATGAGCCTGGCGATCGGGCAGGCCGCGCTGGATCGCACCGTGCGCTACGTGCAGGAGCGGGAGCAGTTCGGCAAGCCACTGGTCGAGTTCCAGAGCGTGCAGATGAGCCTGGCCGACATGCTGCTCCAGGTGGAGGCGGCCCGGTTGCTGATCCGCCGCGCCGCGGAGGGGGTCGGCCCCGGCACCCTGCCGGACTCGCTACAGGTGTCGCTCGCCAAGTGCACGGCCAACGAGACGGCCAAGCGGGTCACTGACCTGGCAATGCAGCTGCACGGCGGCAACGGCTACACCGAGGAGTTCGGCCTGGAGCGGCTGCACCGCGACTCGCACGGCTGGGCGCTGGCCGGCGGCACGCCGTCGATGCAGCGGATCCGGATCGTGTCGGAGTTGCTGGGCCGCTCCTTCGACCAACGTCGCTGATCGCCAGAGAGGGGAACGCATCGATGCGTACCTACGAGGGCTTCCGCACGCTGTTCGCGGACCCCGCCGACTGGGCACTGCCCACGGTGCTGCGCCACCACGTCGAGGCCACCCCGGACGCCACGCTCCTCATGACGCCGGAGGAGGGGCTGGAGTGGACCTACGGTGAGGCGCTCGCCTCGGCCGAGCGGATCGCGGGTGCCTTCCACGACGCGGGCGCCGTGGCGGGTGACCGGGTCGTGCTGATGGCCGCCAACTCGTCCCGGTTCGTCCGCAGCTACCTCGGCGCCGCCGTCGGCGGGCTGGTCGAGGTGCCCGTGAACACCAACTACGAGGGCGAGTTCCTGCGCCACCAGGTCGTCACGGTGGACGCGCGGTTCGCGGTGATCGACGACGACCAGGCCGCCCGCTTCGTCGCGATCGCCGAGCACGCCCGCGGCATCGAGCGGTTCTGGGTGATCGACAACGGAGGCGGACCGGCCGCGGTCGCCCTGTTGCGCGAACACGGCTGGGCCGCCGACGCGTGGGACGTGCTCGAGGACGGCACCCCGCGCACGCTGCCCGCGCCGCGCCCGCAGGACCTGGGCGCGGTGTTCTTCACCTCCGGCACCACCGGCCCGTCCAAGGGCGTGGCCATGCCGCACGCGCAGCTGCACTTCTTCGGCGAGGTCGTCGCCAACCTGATGAAACTGACCAGCGCGGACACCTACCTGGCCACGACCCCGCTGTTCCACGGCAACGCGCAGTTCATGGCGGTGCTGCCCGCGATCGTCGCGGGCGGACGCGCCGTCGTGCGGCCGAAGTTCAGCGCGAGCCGCTGGGTCGACCACATCCGGGAGTCCGGGGTGACGGTCACGAACCTCGTCGGCGTGATGATGGACTTCGTCTGGAAGCAGCCGCCGCGCGCCGGCGACGCCGACAACACCCTGCGGGCCGTCTACGCCGCGCCCACCGCGTCGAGCATCGTGGACGAGTTCCGCGAGCGCTTCGGCATCGAGTCCATCGTGGACGCCTTCGGGCTCACCGAGACCTGCACGCCGATCCTGTCGCCCTACGGCGAGCAGCGCCCCGCCGGAGCGGCGGGCCTGGCGAACGCGGACTGGTTCGACCTGCGGCTCGTGGACCCCGACACCGACCAGGAGGTCGAGGTCGGCGAGGTCGGCGAGCTCGTCGTGCGCCCGGTCCAGCCCTGGACCACCAGCGACGGCTACTACAACATGCCCGAGAAAACCGTTGAGGCGTGGCGCAATCTCTGGTTCCACACCGGGGACGCGCTGCGCAAGGACGCCGACGGCTGGTTCTACTTCGTCGACCGCTACAAGGACGCGCTGCGCCGCCGCGGCGAGAACATCAGCTCCTACGAGGTGGAGCAGGCGGTGCTGGCCCATCCGGGCGTCCGCGAGTGCGCGGTGATCGGTGTGCCCGCCGGGATCGAGGCCGGCGAGGACGAGGTCATGGCCGTGATCGTCGCCGACGGCGCTGTAGACCCGGACGAGGTGCTCGGCTGGTGCCGGGGCCGGATTCCCGAGTTCGCCATCCCGCGTTTCGTCCGCACCGTGGACGCGCTGCCCAAGACGCCGTCGGAGAAGGTCCGCAAGGCGGCCCTTCGCCAGGACGGCGTCACCACCGACACCTTCGACCGGACAGGGGCCCGTTGATGGATTTCTCCTCCGACACCACTCACGACGACATCCGCGAGGCCGTCCGTGCCCTGTGCGCGAAGTTCCCCGACGACTACTGGGCCGAACACGACGACTCCCAGGAGTTCCCGTGGGAGTTCTACGACGCCGTGGTCGAGGGCGGCTGGCTCGGGCTGACCGTGCCGACCGAGTACGGCGGTGGCGGGCTCGGTGTGACCGAGGCGGCCATCGTCGAGCAGGAGATCGCGAAGTCCGGGGCGGGAATGGGCGGCTGCAGTGCCGTGCACATCGGCATCTTCGGCTTCGAGTCGATCATCAAGCACGGCAGCGACGACCTGAAGCGGCGCTTCCTGCCCCGGCTGGTGGCTGGCGACCTGCACGTCTCCTTCGCCGTGACCGAGCCGGACGCCGGGACCGACACCACGACCATCTCCACGTTCGCCACGAAGGTCGACGGCGGCTGGTCGATCTCGGGCAAGAAGGTGTGGATCACCAAGGCGCAGGAGGCCGAGCGGCTGATCATCCTGTGCCGCACCGCACCCCGCTCCGAGGGAGCCAAGCGCACGGACGGGATGACGCTGTTCTTCGCGCCGATGGACCGGGACAAGGTCGTCGTGCGCAAGATCCCGAAGATGGGGCGCAACGCCGTCGACACCAACGAACTGTTCATCGACGGGCTGTTCGTGCCGGACGGCGACGAGATCGGCGAGGTCGGCAAGGGCTTCCGGACCATCCTCGCCGGGCTCAACGCCGAGCGCGTGATCTCCGCGAACGCCGCGATCGGCATCGGCCGTGCCGCGCTGCGCCGGGCCACGACCTACGCCCAGGACCGCGTGGTGTTCGGCAGGCCCATCGGGCAGAACCAGGCGATCTCGCATCCGCTGGCCAAGGCGCAGGTGCAGCTCGACGCCGCGGATCTCATGTGTCACAAGGCCGCCTGGCTGATCGACAACGACGAGCCGGCGGGCAAGGAGGCGAACGAGGCGAAGTTCCTGGCCGCCGAGGCCGGTTTCTTCGCCGCAGACGCGGCGCTGGGCACCCACGGCGGCTACGGGTACTCGAAGGAGTACCACGTGGAGCGCTACTTCCGGGAGTCGCGGCTGATGCGGATCGCGCCGATCAGCCAGGAGATGGTCCTCAACTACATGGCCGAGCACGTGCTGGGCCTGCCGAGGAGCTACTGATGCGGCCCTATCGCTCCGTCCTGTTCGTGCCCGGTCACCGGCCCGCGTGGGTGGACAAGGCGCTGCGCGCCGGTGCCGACGCGATCGTGCTGGACCTCGAGGACTCGGTTCCCGACGCGCAGAAGGCCGCGGCACGGGCGACCGTGGCGGACTCGATCGCGCGGGTCCGTGCCGACACCCGGGACGTCGGCGTGTTCGTGCGCGTCAACCCGTTGCACACCAGGCTCACCGGCGGCGATCTCGAGGCCGTGGTGGTGCCGGGGCTGACGGGTGTCTTCGCGCCCAAGATCGAGACCGCGTCGGACGTGCTGCGCTACGACGCGCTGCTCGATCACTTCGAAGTTCGTTCGGGCGTCAGGGATCTGGAGTACATCGTTCCCGTCGAGACGGTCCCCGCGATCCAGAACTGCCGGGAGATCATCGCCGCCTCGCCTCGGGTCGGCGCGATGATCGGCCCCACGGCCGAGCACGCCGACATCGCCCGTGCCGTCGGCTACGAGTGGACCCCCGAGGGCACCGAGACGCTCTACCACCGCAGCCGCATCCTGCTCGCGTGCCGCGAGGCGAACATCCACGCACTGACCGGACTGTGGGAGGCCCTCGCGGACCTGGACGGCCTGCACGACTTCGCGACCCGCGGTCGCAGGCTCGGATTCCGGGGCATGATCGCGATCCACCCGAGCCACGTCGGCGTCGTCAACGAGGTCTTCACGCCGTCGGAGGCCGACATCGACTTCCACCGCGGCCTGGTCGAGGCCTACTCCAACGCCGCGGCAGGGGGATCCGGCGCGCTGCGCTACCGCGGCGTGCACGTCGACAAGGCGCACTACGACAAGGCGCTGGAATGGCTGGCGCGCGCCGACGCACTCACCACCGGAGGAGATCACCGATGACCGCACCGACCCAGCGGCCACCGATGCGCGGGCTCTACTTCGAGGAGTTCGAGGTCGGCGCCGAGTACAGGCACGCGTTCCGGCGCACGATCACCGAGATGGACAACGTCATGTTCACGTCGCTGACGATGAACCTGGCGCCGCTGCACCTCGACGAGGAGTACGCCAAGACCACCATCCACGGCGGCCGGGTGCTCAACAGCCTGTTCACCGTGGCGCTGATCGGCGCCTTCCACGTGCCCGAGCTGACCATGGGCACCACGCTCGGCAACCTGGGCTACGAGAAGATCGAGTTCCCGCACCCCGTGTTCCACGGCGACACCCTGCGCGGCGAGACGACGATCCTCGACAAGCGGGCGTCGAAGAGCCGTACCGACTCCGGGATCGTGTGGTTCGAACACCGCGGTTACAACCAGGACGACGTGCTGGTCATGCGCTGCACGCGGGTCGGGCTGATGTCGACGATGCCCGGCGGGGAGAGCGACTCGTGACGGCGGCGGTCACCGCGGACCGCCACTACGTCCCGTCCGCCCGCGAGCTGACCATCGGCGGCAGGGCCGTCGTACCCGAGGGCACCGAGTGGGAGGTCCACAACCCCGCCACCGAAGCGCGCCTCGCCGTCGTGCGCGGGGCCTCCTCAGTGCAGGTCGATCGGGCGGTCGCCGCGGCCAGAGCCGCGTTCCCGGACTGGTCCGAGGCCACGGGCGAGCAACGGCGTGCCGCCCTGCACCGGCTCGCGGACGCGATGGAGGCCCGGCTGCCCGAACTGCTCGCCTCGATCGTCAACGAGGTGGGCACGCCCGTCTCGCTGGCCGAGCCGATGCAACTGCGACTGGGACTCGAACACCTGCGGTGGCAGGCGGACGCGGCGCCGAAGGACCGCACGGTGCACCTCGGCGCCCACGCCACGCCGGTGCCCACGGTGAGCGAGGTCGACCACTATCCGACCGGCGTCGTCGCCGCGATCACCGGCTACAACTACCCACTGAACCTGGCGGTCTTCAAGTTCGGCGCGGCGCTGGCCGCGGGCTGCACCGTGGTGTTGCTGCCCTCGCCGCGCACGCCGTTGACCACGCTGCTGCTCGGCGAGATCGTGCGGGAGTCCGGGCTGCCCGCGGGCGTGCTCAACGTGATCGCCGGCGACGCCGACACCGGGCGGCAGCTCTCGTCGCACGCCGGAGTCGACAAGGTCACCTTCACCGGATCCGACGCCGTGGGCGCCCGGATCATGGCTCAGGCGGCGACGACTCTCGCGGGCGTGACCCTGGAGCTGGGCGGCAAGTCCGCGAACATCGTGCTCCCCGGCTGCCGGGTGGAGGACTTCGCACTCGAACTGCACCTGCGGTGGTCCCGCAACGGCGGGCAGGGGTGCGCGGCGCTCGCCCGGCTGCTGGTGCACGAGGGGCTCTACGACCGGTTCCTCGCGGCGAGTGCGGACGCGTTCGCCCAGCTGACGGTCGGTGACCCCTGGGACCCGGAGACCACCGTCGGGCCCATGATCCGGCCGGACCACCGCGACCGGGTGCGGAGCTTCGTTGACGACGCGCTCGCCGATGGTGGGCGGGTGCTGCTGCGCACCGGAACACCGTTGCCGGACAAGGGCTGGTACGTCGAACCGGTGCTGCTCGGCGGTCTCCCGCACAGCGCGGCCGCGGTGCAGCAGGAGATCTTCGGGCCGGTCGCCGTGGTGGTGCCCTTCGCCGCCACCGACGAGGCGGTGCGGCTGGCCAACGACACCGCCTACGGGCTGGCGGCGAACGTGTGGGCGCCGGAGCTCGCACAGGGCCGTCGGGTCGCCCAGTGCCTGCGGGCGGGCACGGTGTGGGTCAACGGCGGTGGCGGGATGCGGCCGGACGCCCCCTTCGGCGGCTCGGGCCGCTCGGGCGTGGGCCGTGAGCTGGGCGAGTGGGGCATCCACGACTTCCTGGAACCCCGGCACATCCAATGGCGAGTCGAGGGAGAGAGCCGATGACGGGCACACAGGGACCGCTCGCCGGGGTGCGGGTTCTGGAACTGGGCGCGGGCTACGCCGCGCCCACCGCCGGGCGGATGCTGCGCGACTTCGGTGCCGACGTCGTCAAGGTGGAGGACCCCACGGGCGGCGACTACGCGCGCCAGTGGGTTCCGCAGAAGGACGGGCTCTCGCTCGGGTTCTGCCGCCTCAACGCCGGTAAACGCTCGGTCGGTGTCGACCTCCGCACGGTGGATGGCCGCGCCACGATCCGGCGGATGGCCGCGCACTTCGACGTCGTCGTGGAGTCGTTCCGGCCGGGCAGGCTCGAGGAGTGGGGCCTCGGCTACCCCGAGCTCAGTGCGGACAACCCCGGGCTCGTGCTGGCGCGGGTGTCCGGCTTCGGGCAGACCGGCCCGTACCGGCAGCGTCCCGGCTTCGGCACGGTCGCGGAGACCTCGAGCGGGTTCGCCCACATCAACGGCTGGCCCGAGCTGCCGCCGACCTCGCCGCCCTTCGGGTTCGCGGACTCCATCGCCGGGATCTCGGCGGCGATGGGTGTCGGCATGACCCTGTTCCAGCGCAGCGCGAGCGGCCGCGGCGGAGTGGTGGACGTGGCGCTCTACGAGCCGCTGATGTTCATCGTGGGCGACATGTTGCTCAAGTACTCGGGTCTCGGGGAGGTCCAGGGCCGGATCGGCAACGCCACCGGCGCGGCCTCACCGCGCGGGATCTACGAGGCCGCGGACGGGCGCTTCCTCTCGATCGCCGCGTCGAACCAGGCCATCGCGGTGCGGCTGTTCCAGGCGATGGGCCGCTCGGAGCTCGTGGCCGATCCTCGGTTCGCCACGGGTTCGGCCCGGCTGGAGCACAACGACCTCGTCCAGCAGGAGGTCCGCGACTGGGTGCGCTCGCTGGACCGGGACGCGGCACTCGCCGTGCTGGAGGAGTACGAGGTGGTCAGCGCGCCCGTCAACGACGCCGCCGACATCGTGGCCGACCCGCACTTCCGGGAACGGACACTCGTCGGGCTGGGCGGGGGACTGGTGATGCCAGGGCCGATCCTGCACCTCGATGGCTACGCGGGACCGGCCTACGACGGTGTTCCGGGGGTCGGGGAGCACACGGCGGAGGTCTTCGCCGAACTCGGGATGGACCCGACGGCCAAGGCGGGCTGACCGGGTGGGGGCGGCGCTACCGCCCCCACCCGCCGCTCAGGGCTGGCCGCCGTCCACGGTGAGCACGGCGCCCGTGGTGAAACTCGACGCGGCAGAGGCCAGGTAGAGCGCGGTTCCCACGATCTCGTCCGGCTCCCCGCCCCGGCCCAGCGCGAAGGCACTGGCGCGCTGGGCGAACGCGTCCTCGTCCCAGGAGGAGCTGACGTCGGTGAGGAAGGTGCCCGCCATGATCGCGTTCACCCGCACCGTGGGGCCGAAGGCGTGCGCGAGGCCGACGGTCGCCGCGTTGAGCCCCGCCTTCGCCGCGGCGTAGGGCACCACGGAGGCCCGCGGCCTGGCGGCGGCCGCGCTGGTGATGTTGACGATCGATCCGCCGCCCGCGGCGGCCATGCGGGCGCCCGCGAGGGCCGTGAGCCGGAAGGGCCCCTTGAGATTCACGGAGAGGACCTTGTCGAACAGCTCCTCGGAGATGCTCTCGACCGTGTCGTACAGCGGCGACATCCCCGCGTTGTTGATCAGCACGTCCAGCCGGCCGAACCGCTCGTACACGGTGTCGAGGAACGGCTCCAGGCCCTCCCAACGGCCCACGTGCACGGCCATCGGCAGCGCGGTGCGGCCGGTGTCGCGCTCCACCTCGGCGGCGGCCTGCTCACAGGCTTCGAGCTTGCGGCTGGCGATGACGACGTCCGCCCCGGCCCGGGCGAGCCCGGTCACCATGGCGCGGCCAAGCCCTCGGCTGCCGCCGGTCACCAGGGCGACTCTGCCGGTGAGATCGAAGGCCTGCTTGGGATCGAACACGGTCGAGCTCCTTCCGGCCCGCCTCGGCACGGGCTGACAGGTCCCGAAGATAACTGAGAATGGTTATACTAGATAGGTGCGACTGCGAGGTCGCGGAAGGAGTCGCGGAAATGGTCGACGACGAAGTGGCCGGCAACGAGCTGCCGTTCGAGCTGCCGGAGTGCTACCGGGCACTGCAGGCCGAGGCGCGCGAGCTCGCGGAGAGCCTGCGGCCGGTGGCCGCGCGGGCGGACGAGGCCGAGGACTTCGATCCGGACGTGCGCCGGGCGCTCGCCGCCAGCGGGCTGACCGCCGTGGTCGTCCCCGGCGCCTACGGTGGCCGCTTCGCCGACGTGGACTCGCTCGCCGTGACCGTCGTCCGTGAGGCCCTGGCCGCGGAGAGTGCCCACCTCGACTCGATGTTCGGCATGCAGGGCATCGGCAGCTTCGCGCTCGCGCGTGGTGGCTCCGACGCCCTGCGCGAGCACTGGCTGCCGCGGATCGGGCGGCTCGAGGCCGTCGGCGCTCTGGCTCTGACCGAGCCGGACGTCGGCTCGGACCTCAAAGCCCTGACCAGCACCGTCGAGGAACGTGACGGAGTCCTGCGCGTGCGGGGACGCAAGTCCTTCATCACCAACGCCGGGGACGCGGACGTCTACAGCGTGCTGTGCAAGGAGGGCTCCGGCTACTCGCTGGTGCTCGTCCCGGCCGACACTCCCGGCGTCCGGGTGGAGAAGCCGCACCAGATCATCGCTCCGCACGTGCTCGGCGACGTGCTCCTCGACGGCGTCGAGGTGCCCGCCGACCATCGCCTCGGTGCTCCGGGGAAGGGATTCGCGCTGGTCCTGGACACCTTGGCCACGTTCCGGGTCTCGGTCGCGGGAGCGGCCGTCGGGCTGGCGGAGGCCGCGCTGCGCGAGGCCGTGCGGCACGCCACCGGCCGGGAGCTGTTCGGAACCACGCTCTCCCGGCTCGGCGGCGTGCCCGAGTCGCTGGCCACGTCCTGGGTGGAGATCGAGTCCGCGCGCGCGCTCACCTACCGCGCCGCGGCCGCCGCGGCCAGGGACCCGCGGCAGAACCTGCACCTGGCATCGATGGCGAAGGTCGCCGCCACCGAGACCGCCGGGCGCGTGGTGGACCGCTCGGTGCAGACCATGGGCCGCTTCGGCCTGGTCCGCGGCTCGACAATCGAGCGGTTGTACCGGGAGGCCCGCCCCATGCGGATCTACGAGGGCTCCACGGAGGTCATCCTGGACTCACTGGCCAAGCAACTCGTGCGGCGATTCGCGGACTGAGGCGCGGCGGTGCTCTGGCGGGTGGCGAGCAGCGGTTAAAATCCACACCATTATGAGGAATCAGGCAGCCTCGCCGGCCTCCGAGCGGCGGAGCGAGAAGGTCTCGTCGTTGGTGGCGCGCGAGATCGTGAGGGACATCGCCGCCCGCGGGCTCGGCCCGGGGGACACGCTCGAGCCCGAGAGTGAGATGATGCAGCGCTACCAGGTGGCGCGCGCGTCCCTGCGTGAGGCGCTGCGGATCCTCGAGGTGCACGGGCTCATCCGGATGAAGCCGGGCCCCGGCGGCGGCCCGGTCGTGTCGGACGTGGACAGTCGCGAGTTCGGGCGCACGATGACGCTGTTCCTTCAGGCCAAGGGGATCCGGTTCAGCGAGCTCGTCGAGGCCAGGCTCATCATCGAGCCGCTCGCGGCGCGGCTCGCCGCGACCAGGCACGACCCGGCCGACAACGACGACCTGCGCCGGATCGTGCAGGAGGGCCTCGACGCCGAGGGCGACGCGCAGTGGCTCGCCGCGAGCAACGCCTTCCACGCGAAGGTGATGTCCATGGCGGGCAACGGCCTCATCGACCTGTTCGCCCGCGCGCTCAAGGACATCTTCACCGAGCGCGCGTCCTCGGTGTACGTGGCCCGGCGCCGCGGGCACGTCCGGCGCACCCACGCCGAGATCGCCGACGCGATCATCGACGGGGACGCCGACGTGGCCGAGGAGCTGATGCGCGCTCACATGGAGGAGTACGTCCGCACCGTCGGGCGGCGGGAGCCGCAGCTGATGGGGGAGATCGTCGACTGGCGGTGACTCCGCTCAGTCCGTGGGCAGGCCCATCACGCGGGCCAGGCTGCCGCCGAGGATGTCCTGCTCGGCGTCGTCCCCGAGGCCGAGCGAGCGGATCGCCGCGATCTCGGCCGCCGGGTCGGTCATCGGCCAGTCCGAGCCGAACACGATGCGCTCCGAGCCGTGCCTGCGCACGATCCGCCTGACCGTCTCTGGCGACACCGAGGCCAGCGACGGCGGCCAGGAGGTCTCCAGCACGATCGGCAGCCCGTCCAGTTCCTCCTCGGCCTCGGCGAGCATGTGGTAGCCGCCGAAGTGGCACGCGACTATCCGCAGGTCGGGGAAGGTCGTGACGATCTCGCGCAGCATCGAGGGGTTGCTGAGGTCGTTCACCGCCCCGCTGCCGCCCGCGCCGACGTGGGTGATCACCGGGATGTCCGGTCCGAACGCCTCGAACAGCTCCCACAGCCGCGGGTGCATCAGCCCGTAGCCCTGGAAGAGCGGATGCACCTTGACCCCGTGGATGCCGTGCGCGCGCAGGCTCGCGAGGTTCTCCTCGACGCTGAGGTCGACGTGGACGGTGCCCATCGGGGTGAAGCGGCCGCGGTCCAGTGAGCCGACGAACCGGTTCGTCGCGTCGACGTGTTTCGCCGTGCCGGACACGCCGAGCGCGAGCGAGCGGTCCACGCCGTTGGCCCGCATCCGGTCGGTGAGGGTGCCCGCCTTGCCGTCGTCCACCGCGGACAGCCCCGGCAGCCGGTTGCCGGCCAGCGCGCGCTCGGCGATGGCGTCCGGCCAGACGTGGGCGTGGGCGTCGATGATCATGTGGTTGCCTCCCAAGAGCCGCTGACCTGTCATGGGTACCACGTCAGGCGCAGTAGTTAGTAGTGATGGTTATAAGTTTTTCCTTGCGTTGAGTGCCCCTCCCGGACGAGACTTGCGAGGCATCCGACGAGTCGAAGGAGACGAGGCGAATGGTCCAGGTCGGTCTGCTGCTGAGCGACTCACCCCGGTCGGTACCGCCGGAGCAGCAGTTCCAGGACGTGCTGCGGATCGTCGGCGAGGCCGAGCAGGCGGGCTTCAGCCACATCGCGATCGGCCAGCACTTCCTCTACGGGGATCTGCGCTGGCTGCAGCCGGTGCCGCTGCTCGCCCGGCTCGCCGCGCACGTGGGGCCGGACACGAAGCTGGTCACCCAGATCATGATCGGCCCGCTGTACCACCCGGTGGTGCTGGCCGAGGAGATCGCGACGCTGGACATCGTCACCGAGGGCAGGCTGATCTTCGGCGTCGGGCTCGGGTACAAGTCCGACGAGTTCGACCACCTCGGCATCCCCTTCCGGGAGCGGGCCTCACGGCTGGACGAGATGCTCGAGCTGATGCCGCGGCTGTGGAGCGAGGACGTCGTCACCCACCACGGGCGGCACTGGACGCTGAACGAGGTCCAGCCGCACATCCGGCCCGTACAGAAGCCGAATCCGCCGATCTGGGTCGGCGCGCACGCGATGCCGGGGGTGCGCAGGGCGGGCAGGTTCGCCGACGCCTACGCCGTGCCGCCGGAGACGCCCGTGGACGAGGTGCTGCGGCGCTACCGGGTGGTGCGGGACCTGTTCGCCGAACGGGGCAAGGAGTTCGGGTGCCAGCCGTTGCGGCGCAACGTGATGGTCGCCGACAGCAGGGAGGCGGCGGTCGCCGAGTACGCCCGCGTGGCCAAGGGGCGCTACATCACCTACGCCCAGCGGGGACTGGATCTGTACGACCCCGAGAAGCTGGAGAACGAGTTCGCCGACGCGGTCAGCGGCCACGTGGTGCTGGGCACCCCGGACGACGTGGTCGAGCAGCTGCTCGACACGGTCACGGCACTGCCGGTCAGCCCGCTGCTGGTCCGCCCGCAGTGGCCGACGATGAACGCGGACGAGACCGTCGCGGTCCTGCGCCGGATGGGGCGGGACGTGCTGCCCGAGGTGCTGGCCCAGCCGGTGCGCACCGGCCTGTCCGCGTCAGGGGAGCCGGGATGACCGTCACCATCGAGGAGGTCCGTGCGGCGCTGTACCGCTACGCCAGGGCGGTGGACGAGCGCGACGAGACCGCGCTCGCCGACGTGTTCGGCGCCGACGTGGTGCTCCACCGGGCGGACGGTGCCCATCGCGGGCGGGACGCGGTGCTGGACTTCTACCGCACCGTGTTCGCGGGCCCCACGACGTGGAGCAGGCACGTCGTCACGAACGTGACGGCCGAGCCGGACGGGGGCGCAACGCGTGCCCGCGCGTACTTCCAGGCGGTGTCGCGCAGTGCGTCCGGCGGCCTCACGGTCGTCGGTGAGTACGCGGACCTGCTCGCTCGCGAGCGGGACGGGGTGGTCCGGATCCGGGAGAAGTCGATCGACGTGCAGCAGTCCTTTCTCATGGAGGTGAACGGTGAGTGAGCTCGGGGCGGTCGTCGTCACCGGTGCGGCGCAGGGGATCGGGGCGGCGATCGCCGCGCGGTTCGCCGGGGCGGGGCACGCGGTCGTCGGCCTCGACCTGGACGCGGACCGGATGACGGCCACGGCGCGGAGCTGGACGGGCACCGGGCATCACGGCGTCGGCGGCGACGCGGCGTCGGCGGAGGACGTGGGCGCGGCGTGCGAGCTCGCGGCGGCCGCACCGGGCGGCCTGCGCGCGTTCGTCGCGAACGCCGGGCACGCCAAGGCGGGCGAGTCCGTGGACTACCCGTCCGAGGACTGGGACGCGATGCTGCGGGTGCACCTGACCGGCGGCATGGTCGGCGCCCAGCAGGCCGCGGCGCGGATGCCCGACGGCGGCGCCGTCGTGATGATGTCCTCGCTCAACGGCCTGTTCGGCTTTCCCCGGCGCACGGCCTACGGCGCGGCCAAGGCCGGCGTCGCGGGCCTGGTGCGCGGGCTGGCGGTGGAGTGGGCCCCACGCGGGATCCGGGTGAACGCGATCGCGCCCGGCTCGGTCGTCACCGAACTGTCCTCGGAGTTCCTGCGCCGTGGCGTGATCAACGAGCAGGACTTCCTCGATCGCATCCCCATGAACCGTTTCGGACAGCCCGCGGAGATCGCCGAGTTGGCCTACTTCCTCGGCACCCCGCTGGCCTCGTACATCACGGGCGTGGTGATCCCCATCGACGGCGGCTGGGCCGCCCAGGGCATCGCCTGACGTCCGGGAGGAGGACACCCATGCCGGACATCGTCCTGGAGGACCGCGCGGACGTGCTCTGGATCAGGCTGAACCGGCCGGACCGCCGCAACGCCTTCGACCCGGCCATGTCGGCCGCGATCAGCGAGGCCGTGGAGGGCGCGAGCGACCGGCGCGCCGTGGTGATCACCGGCTCCGGGGGCAGCTTCTGCGCGGGCGGCGCGCTGCAGAACCTCAGTACCCCCACCGTCGGGGAGATGCGCGGGCTCTACCAGGGATCGCTGCGGATGTTCGACGCCATCCGCTCCTGCCCCCGACCGGTGATCGCCGCGGTCAACGGTGCCGCCGCGGGTGGCGGCAACGAGCTGGTGGTGGCCTGCGACCTGGCGATCGCCGCCCGGTCCGCGACCTTCGGGCAGACCGGCCCTCGGGTCGGCAGCTCCCCGGTCACCGGCGCGACCAACGTCATGGGCGTGCAGATCGGCGAGAAGAAGGCCAAGGAGCTGGCCCTGCTCTGCCGCCGGTACCCGGCCGACGAGGCCGAACGGATGGGCCTGGTCAACGCGGTCGTCGACGACGACGAGCTGGAGCCCACGGTCGAGCGGTGGTGCGCTGAGCTGGCCCAGCTCAGCCCCCGCTACCTGGAGATCACCAAGATCAGCTCCAACATCTGGTGGAGCGCGGCGCGGGACTCGTTCAGCACCGGTCTCGGGATGCTCGTCCAGGCCGTCGGCAGTCCGGACATGGTCGAGGGGGCCACCGCGTTCCTCGAGAAGCGCAAGCCCGCCTTTCCCCCGCCGCAGTGAGGTCACCGGCGACGGCCGATGTGACCGAACGCACGGCCGCCCGCACACTGGAGTCGGCGGGGTAGAAAGGATGGTTATGGACCTCAAGATCGGTTACAAGGCCTCGGCGGAGCAGTTCGGGCCACGTGACCTCGTGGAATACGCGGTGCGGGCCGAGCAGGTCGGCCTCGACAGTGTCTGGGTGTCGGACCACTTCCTCCCGTGGCGACATGAGGGCGGTCACGCGCCGTCCGCGCTGACCTGGATGGCGGCGGTGGGGGAGCGGACCAGCCGCGTGCTGGTGGGGACGTCGGTGACCACCCCGACGTTCCGGTACAACCCCGCGGTGATGGCGCAGACGTTCGCCACGATGGCGTTGCTCACCGGCAACCGGGTGGTCCTCGGCGCGGGCACCGGAGAGGCACTCAACGAGGTGGCCGTGTCCGGGATGCAGTGGCCGGAGTTCAAGGAGCGCTTCGCGCGGCTGCGTGAGTCGGTCAAGCTGATGCGGGCGCTGTGGACCGAGTCGAACGTGAACTTCGAGGGTGAGTACTACACGCTGGTCAACGCCTCGATCTACGACCGGCCCGAGCAGCCCGTCCCGGTCTACATCGCGGCAGGCGGCCCGCAGGTCGCGCGTTACGCCGGCCGTGCGGGCGAGGGCATGATCTGCACGTCGGGCAAGGGGATGGAGCTCTACACCGACAAGCTCATGCCCGCGGTGACCGAGGGCGCCGAGAAGGAGTCCCGCGATCCGGGCTCGATCGACCGCACCATCGAGATCAAGCTCTCCTACGACCGGGACGCGGACGTCGCGTTGGAGAACTGCCGGTTCTGGGCGCCGTTGTCGCTGACCCCGGAGCAGAAGCACACGGTCGACTCGGCCGAGGAGATGGAGCGCCTCGCCGACGAGCTGCCGATCGAGCAGGTGGCGAAGCGCTGGATCGTCGCCTCCGACCCGGACGAGGCGGTCGCGCAGATCAAGCCCTATCTGGACGCGGGGCTGAACCACCTGGTGTTCCACGGTCCCGGCCACGACCAGGAGCGGTTCCTGACCCAGTTCTCCGAGGACGTGCTGCCCAGGCTCCGCCAGCTCGCGTAGCCCGCCTCGATCGCGCGTCCGAGAGTGCCGGCCGGTCCTTCCGGCCGGCACTCTCGTCTCGTGCCAGAGCGCGCTGCTGCTGCACCACGAGCCGCCGGCCCGTGCGAGGGCCGGCGGCGTCCTGTGGCGCGTCGTCTGTCAGCAGGGTGCGGGCAGCGCCCAGCCGAGCTTGCCCGCGGAGTAGGACGTTCCCACCTGGACCGTCCCCCGGTCGTAGGTGCGCGACTTACCGGATGGGATGCAGACGAGATCACTTCCGCCACCCTGGGATTCCACGCGGAAGTAGGCGTCGAAGTTGAAGGCGTTGTAGACCTTGATGGTCTGGATGTTGTTCGCCCACTGTCCGGCCGAGAAACCGTTGTTGCAGATCTTCTTGATGCTGTTCTCGACGTGGCAGGTGAATGCCGCGGATGCGGGCGTGGCCGTCGCCAGCGCGATGCCGGTGGCGGTCATCGCCACGGCGGCGCTCGCGGCCAGTCGCTTTCGGACGTTCATGCGGATGCCCCCTTGGTTCAGGATCGAACGGTTGACCATTCACCGGACGTACTTCTCCGGCGGACGAGGAGCACCGTAGCCCGGCGCAACTGGCGAGTGTGTGGGTCGTTCGGTCCACAAGCTACTGTCCACCCGAACCCGGCGCTGACCGGACGGCAGGACATTCCATTGTGGTACGAGGCGAGCCACGGCACCCGCGACGGCCGCCTCGGCAGCGTGCTCGACGGCGCTGACGAGCTGTGTCGAGTGAGCGAACGCCGGCTACCTGGACACCGAGCACGTCGCGCTGCGACGGTGTCGGGCACAGCAGGAGATCAGTGACACGTTTCACGCGCGGGAACGGATCCGCCCGAGGCGGGAGCTCCGGCAGGGGCGGCGATGGACCGGGGGAGGGGTGCTCGCCGTGCTGCCGCGGGTGTGCCGCGCCGCGGACAACTCTCCGCGACCACCGAGGCGTTGACCCTCGTGGTGGCGGTCGCGGTGGTGGCGGCCAGTGTGGCCGCGGCGGAACCCGACGACCTGCCGGACGCTCGCTGACCGGTATCGCCGGGACGGGCCGAGAAAATCGGCACGGCTGGGCACAAAGACTCTGACCTCATGCCTCGGTGCTGGCTAGCGTGCGCGTTATGCGGACGAGCCGACGGCTCGGCAGGTCGATCTTCGGCGGTGTCGCGATCGTGGCACTGGTGGCGTCGGGCTGTACCAATACGGCGCCGGAACAGGCTCCTACCACCGAGCGTGGCACGTCGAGCAGACCGGCTCCGTCGACACCGGCCCCGTCGGCGTCAGCTCCGTCGGCGACGGCCCGGCCTGCGCCCCCGCCGTCGGCGAACGGCCTCCAGAGCGCCTACGTGAACACGGTGAACCGCGTGCTGCCGTCGGTGGTGCAGATCGAGACGGGCCAGGGGCTGGGCTCCGGCGTGGTGTACGACGATTCCGGCCACATCGTCACCAACGCGCACGTCGTCGGCGACCAGACACGGTTCACGGTGCGGACCGCCCACAGCAGCGCGCCGCTGAACGCGACACTCGTGGCGGCGTCGCCCCCGGACGACCTGGCCGTGATCAAGGTGTCCGGCGACACCTCGCTGCGGCCCGCCACGTTCGGCGACTCGCAACAGTTGCGCGTGGGAGACATCGTCCTCGCGATGGGAAGCCCGCTCGGGTTGTCCAGCAGCGTCACCGAGGGAATCGTCTCCGCTACCGGTCGCACGGTGACGGAGCCGGCTCAGGGCGGCGGGCCGGGGCCGACGATCCCGAACACGATCCAGACCAGTGCGGCGATCAATCCGGGCAACAGCGGCGGAGCGCTGGTGGACCTCGCGGGCAAGGTCGTCGGCATTCCCACGCTTGCGGCCGTGGACGAGCAGATCGGCGGCTCGGCGGTCGGTATCGGGTTCGCGATCCCGAGCAGCACGGTGACCTCGATCGCCGATCAGATCATCGCCAACGGCAAGGTCATCCATTCACATCGCGCCGCTCTCGGCGTCACCGTGTCCACCGTCGTCAACGACAACGGAGCGCCCACGGGCGCCGCCATCGTCGCGGTGGTGCGCGGCGGGCCCGCGGCCGAGGCTGGGCTGCGGCGGGACGACACGATCGTCGCGATCAACCGCACGAACATCACGTCGGTCGCCGACCTGACCACTTTCCTTGCCCAGCAACAACCGGGCGACAAGGTGACCGTGACCTACCAGCGATCCGGCGCCGAGCAGACCGTCGACGTCGTGCTCGGCGAGCTACCCGGAGGCTGAGTGCCCCGGCTCGTCAGAATCGGCCACGGATTCCGGGTCTTTCGGCCGTGGTCGCCTCCGCGGTGTGGGCGGACCCTTGCCGGTGGGTGTTGACCCAGGCGGGGGTGGGGAGCGGAGGCCCCGTCCCGGATGAACCGGGGATCGTTTCCGGGCCGGGGCTTCTGCGACGAGCGTCGCCCCCTGCGACTCAGCTGTGCGCGTCGATCAGCGAGAGCACGGCGTCGGCTGCCTCGCTCGCACCACCGGCAGCGGCGATCTCGGCGGCCATCCACGCGAGGCGCTCGCGCACCGCGGTGTCCTTGGCCAGGTGCTCGACGGCGTCGCGCAGGGTGCCGGGGACGAGATCCGCGGGATCGAGCGTGGCGCCGAGGCCGAGTTCGGTGACGCGGTCGGCGTTGAGGAAATGCTCGGAGACCTGCGGCAGCATGATCAGCGGCACGCCGAGTGAGAAAGCCTCCATGATCGCGGTGGTGCCCGCGTGGGAGACGAACGCGGTGGCCTGACCCAGTAGCTCCTGCTGCGAGATCCACGGCGTCGCCTCGACGTTGTCCGGCAGCGGACCCAGCTCGTCGAGCGGGGTCCGCCCCGTGGCCATGACCACGCGCCACGACGAGCCCGCGAAGGCGTCGGCACACGCGCGGAACAGGTCGGGGCGGTCGGTGAACGCCGAACCGAGCGACACGACGAGCAGCGGCCGGTCGTCGCGCACGGGCTCCCGCACCCGCGGAGCGAGCGTGGGCCCGACGAACCGCCACGTCGGGTCGAACGTGTGCGCCGCGATCTGGAACGCGGCCGGGAGGAACACGAGTCTCAGCGGCAACTCCGGCTGGGCCATCGGCAGCAGCGGAGCGTCGAGCCCCTGGTCGGCGGAGAACTGCGCGAGGTGGCCCGCGTAGCGCAGGAGTGCCTCGTTGTCCGGCCGGAAGTCCGGCGGTAGCAACCGGTCCAGCGGGAGGTGCTCGTTCACGGCCATGCTCCCGGTCACCGACACGGCAGGCACCCCCAGCCGCTGCGCGAGCGCCACACCAATGGGTGCGACGGTCGCGTCGAAGCACACCACCCCGGCGTCGGCCGCCTGCGCCTGCTCGACGAGCCGGTCCAGGTGCGGCGCGGCGGAGGTGAGCAGGCCGTCGAGGAAGTCCACGAACGTGGTGGTGCTGAACTCCTCGCTGGAGAGCCAGCCGGCGTCGAGCGTCCACGGCAGCTCGACCCCGCGCGCACCGGCCTCCACCGTCGCGTCGAGCTGCTCGGGCCCGGTCGCGTAAGTGACCCCGGTACCGCGCCGGGTCAGCTCCCGCACCAGGGGGAGTGTGACGGTGACATGACCGGCCGCGGGCGCGGCGACGACGAACACGCTGCTCAGGATGATCCCCTCCTCAAGGCCTCGCCAGGCTAGCCAGCGGCCGCGGGCCCGAGCGAGTCTCCGGCGGCGGAAGCACCCGAAGGACTGGGCACGGAGTTCGATGGGGCAACTCCGGCCGGTCGTGGTGAAGGTGGCGCTCCACCACGCTCGCCGGACGCTGAGGGTGCGTCTTGCCGTGGGCGCGGGGCGGCTAGTGTTGAACCCGTTCGGTCGGCGGGCATGATGATGCGCGACAGGATGGGGGACCTGAGCATGGCCTGGAGTACGCGACAGCTCGCCGACCTCGCCGACACCACCATCAAGACCGTGCGCCACTATCACCGGATGGGCCTGCTCGAGCTGCCCGAACGAGCGCCCAACGGGTACAAGCAGTACCAGACCGCGCACCTCGTCCGGCTGCTGCAGATCAAGAGGCTCACCGACCTCGGCCTGTCACTCGGCCAGATTCGGGAACTGGGCACGGTCGGCGAACAGTCCGACGATGCCATCGACGCTCTCGACGACGAGCTGGCGGTCACGATCGAGCGCCTGCAACGGATCCGCGCGGAGCTCGCGGTCGTCCGCGAGCACCGGGCGCCGCTGGAAACCCCGGGGCCCTTCGGTTCGGTCGCCAAAGGACTGTCGGAGCGCGACCGGGGCGTGCTGACCGTGTTGTCCGGGGCGTTCACGGACGACGCGCTCGACGATCTCCGTCAGCTGCTGGAAGAGCCCACCGACCCGGAGGTCGACGACGACTTCTCCGTCCTGCCCGCGGACGCCGACGACGAGACGATCGAGGCCATGGCGGGCCGGATGGCGGAGTCGATCCGGCGCAGCCACGCGCGGTTCCCGTGGATGGCGGACCCCGGGCGCGCCGCAATGCGGAGCCGGGATCTCGCCCGGAACGCGATCGGCCCCGCGTTCGCCGAGCTGTTCAACGCCGCCCAGCTCGCGGTGCTCGCTCGCGCGAGTGCGTTGACGAACACGCAGAGCTGATCGCGCTCGACCACCTCAGCTGAGCGGCGTCACCACCGCCCGGTCAGGTTGGGCAACCGCAGCATCAGCGGAATGGTGAGCAGGAGGATCGCGGCGAGTACGACGTAGCCGATCGCCTGGGTGCCGACGGGGTCCGCGCTGCTGGACACCACGGCCGTCAGGACGGTGATGCCCGCGATCCCGCCGGACTGACGGAACATTCCGCGCAGGCCTGATACGGCGGAGACGTGCTGTGGGGCCAGGTGCAGTCCGGCGTTGCCCGAGGCGGGTGCCCCCAGCCCCATGCCGATGCCGGTCAGTGCCGTGGAGACCGCGATCCAGACCGGTGCGGGCACGATGTCCGGTGCGGGCAGTGCGAGGACCAGCAGCCCGGCGACGATGAACGCCGACCCGGTGATCAGCAACGGCCGGTAGCCGATCCTGCGGATCACCGCCACGCTGAGCATCGAGGCGGAGATCATTCCGAGCGCCCGGAACGTGAGCAGCCCGCCGGCCAGCAGCGGGTCCATGCCGTAGCGGGTGATGGCGAACCAGGGGACCAGCGATGCCTGGCCCAGCGCGGCGACTCCGAACATGAAGTTGACGATGTTGAGGGTGGTGAAGGTCTTTCCCCGCAGGAGTTGCAGCGGCACCAGGGGATGTGCGGCCCGGCGGAGGTGGTGCAGCAGGATGGCCGCCGAGACGACGGCGATCGTCCCGGCGCAGAGCGCGACGAGCAGTTCGGTGCTCGGGGCGAGCTCGGATCCGGTCACGCTGATCGCGACCATCCCGCCGAGCAGCATGGCCACCAGCAGGACGATGCCGATGCCGTCGACCCGTTCGTCGGCGCGGGGCGACGAACGGGGGATCAGGAACCAGGCGGCCACGAACACGGCGAGCCCGACCGGGACGTTGACGAGGAAGATCCCCCGCCAGCCCACGGAGGTGACGAGGATTCCGCCCACCGTCGGCCCGATGATCGCGCCGATCGGGAAGATGCTGGTGAAGGACGCGATCGCCCGGTCGCGGTCGGCGCCGAACAGGTCGGACACGATGCCGGTGGCCGACGGCAGAAAGGCTCCGGCCGCCAGTCCCTGGAGCAGTCTGCTTCCCACCAGCGTCTCGATCGAGGGAGCCAGGCCGCTGAGCACCGAGGCGACGGTGAACGCGGCGACCGCGGTCAAAAACACCCGGCGACGGCCGAACTGGTCGCTGAGCCGCCCGGCCAGGGGGAGCGCGATGATCTGGCCGACCATGTAGACCGTCACGGTCCAGCCCGCCCAGGACAGCGCGGCGCCGAGGTCGGCCTGCAGCGCGGGCAGGGCGGTGGCCACGGCCGTCTGGTCGATGGAGCCCATCAGCAGGGCGAGCGAGACCACCGCGAACACGACCCGCCGACGCCCGGTCGGGGCGGGAGGGTCGGCCACGTCGACGGAGAGCGGACTGTGGGGGGCCTCGGGTGCTCTCTGGCGTGGCACGTGGGCGACCTACTCTCTGTGGTGTCTGCTGAACACCATAGTAGTTGCTTGCCGATAGGCAATCAAATGAGGGAGGTCACGTGGAGCTGGACGCCGAGACACTGGCGCGTCTCCGCCGGGCCATCGCCAGGGTTGGACGCCTGCTCAACGAGGCCGCCACCGCGGAGGGATTCACGCCCGCACAGGCCTCGGTGCTCAACATCGTCTCCGCACGAGGTTCGGTGTCGATGACCCAGCTCGTGGCGCTCGAGGGAATGAATCCGACGATGCTGTCCCGCATCATCGCCAAACTCGCCGGTCAGGGCCTCGTCACCCGAGCGCAGGGCACCGGCGACCAGCGCACCGCGGTCGTCGAGAGCACACCCGCCGGGCGGGAGCACAGCGACCGGATCCGGAGCCGCCGGGCCGAGCGGGTCGCGAGCCTGATGGAAGACCTTGACGACGGTGTCGCCGCATCGGTGATCGAGGCACTGCCCGCGCTTGAGGCGCTGGCCGAACGCGCCAACCAGGGCTGACCCCGACGATCCGAACAGACCGTCCGGTGTGGATGGTCAGGGGAGCGGTCCGGCGTAGTCGAGCCAGAAGTCGACGGCCTCCGCGCGCGGGCGAGGTGTCATGGCGTTGCCACCGCCGAACTCCATCACCCGCTCGGGCGCCTGGCCGACCGTCGCCCAGTTCGGCAGGCCGGGGCCGTTCGGGTCCCCGGTGCGCACGAAGTTGAGCCAGTACGCGCTCATCCGATCACGCAGCCGGTAGTCGGCCTCTCCGTAGTCGGCGTCGCTGTCGGCGCCGAGGTTGTCGAAGGCGTAGGCCACCTCGGCGCCGTGGTACGCGCCGTACTGTTCGAGTCCGCTCTCGGGCGGGACGTGCGAGAAGAAGTACAGGTAGGCGTCTTCCTCGCCGGTGGCCGTCTGCAGTCGGGCCCAGCGCAGCATCGCGCGGGTCATCACGCTGTCGGTCTGTGCCCGCAGCCGTGACTCGAGCACCTGATCCGGCGTGTCGCCCGGATACAGGCGCAGATAGCGCCCCGCGTCGTCGCCGTAGGTCTCGTGGACGAACCTCCGATACTCCTCGACGTCGGTGTCCGGCGGACTCGCGAGCGAGAGTGAGGACTCGTCGGCGTTGCTGCCGACCAGCGTGGGCACGTCCAGCTGCTCGCCGGCGGCGTAGCTCTCCGCCGGTGAGCGCTCGAGCACGTGGCCGTCGACCGACGGGCGCCAGTGCGCGCCCAGGTCGTCGGCGGCGTCGAGGATGCGGTCGACGGGCAGGTCGCGCATCTCGTCCGGCGTGACACCGCCGAGCCGCTCGGCCAGGCGCTCTCCGGCGCGCTCCGCCACGTCTCTGGTGTCGGTCTGGTCGCCCTGCCCGGCGTCGCCGGTGGTGCCCATGCACGCGCCGCTGCCCGCGATGAGGCCGTCGACGACGTCCTCGGCGAGCCGTGTCGCGCCGAGTACGCAGACGCTCTCGCCGCCCGCCGACTCGCCTGCGACCGTCACCCGGTCCGGATCACCGCCGAACGACGCGATGTTGTCGCGCACCCACCGCAGCGCGGCGATCTGGTCGAGGATCCCGTAGTTGCCCGACGCGTCGTATCCGGACTCGGCGGCCAGCTCGGGATGGGAGAGGAAGCCGAGCACACCGAGCCGGTAGTTGAGAGTGATCGTGATCGCCTCGCCGCGGGAGGCGAGAGCCTCGCCGTCGTACAGGGGCAGCGCGCCGGATCCCGTCGCGAAGCCGCCGCCCGGGATGTAGACCAGCACGGGCAGCCGCCGCGAGGTGGGCGTCGTGCTGCGCCAGATGTTGACGGTGAGGCTGTCCTCGCTCACCGGGTACGGGTTGAGGAACGTGGCCTCCAGCGGCACGTCGACGACCTGCGAGAGCGCCCGGGTGAAGAACGACGGGGTGCCCTGGACCGGAACCTCGGAGAAGCGGTCGGCGGTGAACGTCTCACCGCGTGGGCGCGGGGGCTGGGGCGCGCGCCAGCGCAGGTCTCCCACGGGAGCCTGCGCGTAGGGCACGCCCGCGAAGGTCTCGACGGTGCGGTCGTCGTTGAGCACGCCCCGGACGGGGCCCTCCCGCGTGGGGACGGGCCCCGAGAGCCGCGGGTCGTCGCCTCCGGCGGCCCTGGTCCGCGGGGACGGGTGGGCGACGACGGCCGTGGCGCAGACGACCACCCCGGCGACCAGCCACGCCCCGACGCGGATCAGCGCGCGCTTGTGCCGCCACCAGCGTCTGGCTCCGCCGACAGCGGCAAGTAACCCGACGACGAGCGCCCAACCCCACCAGGGGCTGCGGTTGAGCCACGCGAGCACGCCCGCGGCGACCGCCAGGGCCAGCAGCGGCAGCCAGCGTCGAAGCGACGTCGCGAATCCTGACCGTTCGTCCACTTCGGATGGCTGCTGCCGAGCTGTGCCCAACGCCGCTACCGGTTCGGTGCCTGAGTGGTGGCCGCGGCGATGACGTTGTTGGCGATGATCGCGGTCATCGTGCGGGTCACGGCCTCGGCCGCGGCACCGGCTCCCCAGTCACCCTGTTCCAGCTGCTTCGCGCGGGTGATCACCGGGGTCGACCAGGGGATGTGCGGGTCGAACTGGGGCAGGGTTCCGCTCGCCGACAGCAGGGCCACGAGGGCGCCGACGCGCGCGGTCGGTTCGCCGCCGTCGACGAGGACGGCGCGCACGCTCTCCAGCAGCGCGGCCCGGCGGCCGGTGGTTCCCTCGACCAGCGCGGTGGTGTTGAACAGCCCGAACGCCTTCTTCTTCACCTGCCTGATGTCGCCGCGGGCGATCAGCCGGTCCAGCAGCGGAGCCCGAAGCCGCGGTCCGATCGCGGCGAGCACGGTCTGGACGCTTCGGGGCTTCTCGGCGGCGTAGGTCCAGGCGGAGCGCAGGAGTTCGTCGGCGGGCGGGGCCTCGCCGACGGCCTCGGCCTTCTCGTTCGTCCCGTCGGCGGTGAGCCGGCCCGCCAGCCCCAGGTCGCTCAGCACGGCGCCGGCGAGGGGATAGAAGAGCGTGTTCTCTCCGGCGATCGTTCCGGACGCGGGCTGGAACAACAACAGCAGCAGGTCCTCGGCCAGCGAGGGGTCACCGGCCTGCTCTTCGCCGTCGCCGGGTGGCTCGGGCGAGGTGGTGTTCACGATCGGAGCTCCTTGTCGTGCTGGTGTTGGTGTGGTGCAACCGAGTCAACGCAGTGTTGTCGGAACACGGTCACGTCACGGGGAGGACTGTGGCGTGTCGTCCTCGGACGACTGATCGCCGACCAGGACGCTGGCGCGGGCGAGCACGTCGAGTTGGGCGGGGCTGTACAGCTCGACCAGCGCTTCGATGAACGTCCGCCGCGTGACGGGCTCGCTGTTGGCCAGGTGCGCCGTCGGGTCACGCAGCCAGGGGTAGTCGGCGATGTTGCGGGCGAGCGCGGGCGCGAGCCGCTCCGCGAGGCGCTGCCTGGTCGCCTCGTCCGCGTCGGGAGCCAGCGCGTTCAAGGCATCGCCGAGGCCGTCGGAGTCCGCGTCGGCTCGCACGATGCTGTGCAGGTCCGACATGGCTTTCTCGTCGTAGAGCCGGGAGTAGATGTGGACCATGGAACTGTCGGCTTCGGACAGCCGTGCCGCGACCGACTCGAACCCCTCGGGTGTGTCGATCGGTGCCCCGTCGCGCAGGATGGCGGCGATGCTGGCCCTGGCGCGCTGCAGCCGCTCGATCCCGTCGACGAGCTGGGCGTCCACGTCGCGTAGCGCCTGCGCACTGTTGTCCTCCGTCCCCGCTCCGACGTCACCGATCTGCGACAACGGCACACCCAGCAGGGCGAGTCGACGAATCCGGAGGAGCCGCACGAGGTCGCCCACGCCGTACTGCTTGTACCCGTTGTACCGGCGCTCGGGCTCGGCCAGCAGACCGAGCCGGTGATAGTGCCGGATCGTGTTCACCGTCGTCCCGGCCAGGTCGGCGAGCTCGCGTGTACTCCAGGCCACGTCTGTTCCTTCCTCCAGTCACCCGTAACAGGCTGCGTGGTGACCATGTTCCCGGCAACGACGTGGCGCTAGAAACCGACCGCGCCCGTCGCGACCGATGCGGCGAGCATCGCCAGCGACAGGCCCCAGAACCACAGGAACGAGTGGCGGATGTGCCTGCCGAGTTCGAGGTTGGCCAGCCCCAGCGCGAGATAGACGGTCGGCACGACCGGGCTGACGGCGAATCCGGTGTTCTCGCCGATCAGCATCGCTCGTGCGACGGAGTCCGCGCCGACGCCGTGCGAGCCGACGAGTTCCTGGATGAGCGGCAGGATTCCGAAATAGTAGGGATCTGGGCCGAAGATCATTCCCAGCGGAACGCCCAATGCGCCGACGATGACGTGCAGTACCGAACCCGCCTGCGTGGGCACCGCCGAGACCAGGACATCGCCCATCTGCTCGAGCATCCCGGTTCCGTTCATCACGCCGAGGAACATTCCCACCGTGACGATGAGCGCGCCCATCGCGAGCGCGTCCTTCGCGTGGGTCGCGATGCTGTGGTCCTGATCGGCCGCTCGGCGGTAGTTCAGCACCAGTCCGATGCCGAGCGCGACGGCGAAACAGAGGTGGAACGGGAGCAGCTGGGTGATCAGCGCCGTGATGGTGGCCAGCGTCAGCACGACGTTGGCCCAGTACCGCCAGCTACGCACACTGAGCGCGCCCGGCCGCTCGATCTCGGCAGGCTCGTGGTCGGTGGTCGAACCGTGGACCGGCGCGGCACCGGCCGGCACCGGCACCGAATCCGTTGCGGCCCTGCGGATCTTCGCCTTCTCGCGCAGGCCCACCACGACGGCGATGCCGAAGACCACCGCCAGACCGAACAGTTGAATCGGGATGAGCGGCCGCCAGAGTTCGATCGCGTCGACCCCGATCGCGGCGGCGGCCCGGACGGTGGTGCCTGCCCAGGGCACGATGTTGATCACCCCCGCCGCGAGGCCGACGAGCATCACCAGGTTGAGCGGGCTCATCCCCATGCGTTTGTAGATGGGCAGGAATGCCGGGATGGTGAGCAGGAAGGTCGCCGCCCCGAGGCCGTCGAGATGCGCGACCGCGGCGACGAACACGGTCGCGACCGTGACCCGGACCGGACGGTCGGCCGTGCGTTTCAGCGCGGCCCGGACCAGGGGGTCGAAGAGACCGCGATCGCGCATGAGGCCGAAGAAGAGAATCGCGAAGATGAACAGAAAGGCCGTCTGCGCCACACCGGAGATGCCGTCCGAGGCCATCGTCGACAGGTCGTCGAACGAGAACCCGAGCGCCAGTGCGGCGATCACCGGCAGGGTCGCGAACGCCGCGATGGGAGATACCGCGCGGAAAAGTAGCAGCGCCACGATCGTTCCGACGAGGATGAATCCGACTACTGAGATCACGCCTGCTGCTCCTCACACCGCGATGTGTTCGGCCGGGGTCGCGCGTGCGGCCGGCTGGGGACGACTCGACCGCCGGCGCTCACCGGGGTCGCGGGAACGGCACGCCGAGCTCGTCGGACCACGGCCGCAGCCGGCCGGGGGTGTCGGGGTGCAGGGCGATGCCGTCCGCCAGTTGCTCCGCGCGGGACCGCAGTGCTCGTTCGCCGGGTAGGCGCACGCCCTCGCCGCCGACACCGGGGTCGGCCCGGATCGAGCCCACCAGGTGGTCCAGCTCGTCGAAGTAGTCGTCGGTGCCCGCGAACCGGCCCGGGTCGATGACCTGGAGGAAGACGCCCTGGCCGTGGCGGTCCGGGTTGTCCCGCCTGCCGTAGCCGGGAAGTGCCAGCGACAGCGCTTCGGACATGAGGCCGAATCCGAACCCCTTGTAGCCGAAGTCAGCCTGGCCCAGGGACTGGATCGTTCCGGGCGGATCCTGCCGCAGCACCTGCGGGTCGTCCGTCGGCCGGCCGGTGGCGTCCAGCAGCCACTGCCCCGGAAGCCGCTCGCCGCGCTCGGCGTAGGACTCGAAGAGCGCGTTGCTGGCGACCGAGGTGCACTGGTCGACGAGGATCGGCTCCGACCGCGTCGGGATTCCCATGGCGATCGGGTTGGTCGTGATGACCGGCCGCGAACCGCCGGGGGCGGCGACCGAGGCGACTCCAGGGTTCGTGGCGGTGAGGATGGCGAGCAGGCCCCGGTCGGTGAACGGCAGGAGGAAGCTCTGCAGACACCCGATGTGGGAGCAGTCGGCGATGGTGACGGTGACGACCGGCTCGCTGGTGATCTGCTTCAGGATCAGCCGGGTCGCCTCGTCCATCACCCAGGCGCCGGGGAGCCGGTGGGCCCGCCAGCTCGCGCTCGCCGCCGAAGCGTGCACCACCTCGATCTCGCCCGAGCCCCGGATGTGCCCGTCGCTGATCCGCCGCAGATAGGTGCTCAGGAACCAGAGGCCGTGGCTCCGGTGGCCGAGCAGGTCTCCGTCGAGCAGGCGATCCGCCATGGGGCTCGCCAGCTCGGCGTCGATGCCGACGCGCTCGAGTGTTCGGCGTGCGTAGGCGCGCAGCTCCTCGGCGTCGTATCGCTCGGACGTACCCGGTGCGCGGCTGGCCATGAAGACGTCCTCTCTGACGTGATCCTATACGATCACTGATATTGACATAGGATTTCCGGTATTCATACTTGATGTTGACGGCGAACTCAAGGAGGATTCGTGACGCAGTCGGATGCCACGACCCAGGACAGGCCCTCGGCGAGCAGGGACCAGATCGACCACATCGCCCTCTCGTCGATCGCGGTTCCGCTGACCGCGCCACTGAGCGACGCGAAGGTCTACACCGGACGGCAGCGTCCGTTGACCGAGGTGGTGCTGCTGGTCGCCGAGATACGGACGGCGGCGGGGCAGCGGGGAACGGGCTTCAGCTACGCCCTGCGAACCGGTGGACCGGCTCAGTTCGCCCACGCTGTCGAGCTCGCGCCGGCACTGATCGGCGACGACCCGGCCGATGTCACCCGGATCTGGGACAAGCTGGCGTGGCTGACCGCGTCCACCGGCTCGTCGGGGCTCGGTGTCCAGGCGATCGCGGCCCTCGACACGGCGTTGTGGGACCTCAAGGCGCGCACCGCGGGCCTGCCGCTGGCGAAGCTGCTCGGCAGTCATCGTGACGCCGTGCCGTGCTACAACACCTCGGGCGGCTACCTCAACGTCCCGATCGCGCAGCTGCTCGACAGCGCCGAGCGGTCACTCGCCGCGGGCATCGGCGGGATCAAGCTCAAGGTCGGGCACCCGGATCGGCGGGTCGACCTTGAGCGGGTCGCGGCGGTGCGGGAGAAGTTCGGCGCCGAGCTCCCGCTCATGGTCGACGCGAACCAGCAGTGGGATCTCCCGCAGGCGCACCGGATGTTCCGCGATCTGGAGGAGTTCGACCTGACCTGGATCGAGGAGCCGTTGGCCGCCTCGGACACGGAGGGACACGCGGCGCTGGCCACGGCCCACCGGACGCCGGTGGCCACGGGCGAGATGCTGTCGAGCGCCGCGGAACTCCACGACCTGCTGGAGCACGGCGCGGTGGGATTCCTGCAGCCGGACGCTCCCCGGATCGGGGGAGTGACGCCGTTTCTCGACACGATGGTGCGCACGCGCCACGCGCGCCGCGGTCTCGCCCCGCACTTCGTCATGGAGCTCCACCTGCCATTGGCGGCCGCGTTCTCGGGGCCCGTCTGGGTCGAGCACATCGAGTGGCTCCAGCCGTTGTTCGGCGACAGCGTCCGAATCGCGAACGGGCACATGCGGGTACCGGACGCGCAGGGACTCGGACTCGAGCTCGACGCCGACGCGCGGTCGAGGTGGACGAGGGCGAGCACCGAGGTGACCGCGCCCGCGTGAGGATCGCCGCTAGTGCGGCGTCGTCGACGCCACGTAGCGGCGGAAGGAGTTGGTGATGTGCGTGATCATCGCCTCCGAGGCCCGAGCACCGTCCTTCGCCGCCATCGCGTCGGCGATCTCCCGGTGCTCGGCCAGCGTCGCGTTCGGTGACACGCGGTCGCCGTACAAGCGGTACACGTGCATGTGGCAGTTCGTGTGCCGGTAGGCGTCGGTCGCGAACGTGTTCCCGGTCGCCGCCACGACGAGATCGTGAAACCGCTGGTCATGGCGGACGAGCTCGAGGGTGGCGACCGGCTCGCGACTCGCGAGCTCGGCCAGCCGGTCCACCTCGACGAACAGGCTCGGTGCCGGATTCGACAGGGCATCGCCCGCCACCGTTCGCGCCGCCCACGGCTCCACCAGCAGCCGGAAGTCGTACAACGCCCGCAAACCTGCCATGTCCAGCAGCGGGGCGGTCGCGTAGCCGCGGCCGGGTGCGTAGACGACGAGGTTCTCCGGCTCCAGCCGCTGGAGGGCGTCGCGCACCGGCGTCGCCGAGACCTCGAGCTCGCGCGCGATCGCGTCGATGTTGATCCGGGTGTCGGGAGCCAGGCCGCCGTAGACGATCTTGGTCCGGAGCGCCTCCAGCACCTCGTTCGCCGATTTCCGAGGATTCTTGTCGGCAGCGGCGGCGTCTGCCATAGGTTCCTCCTCGCGGGGCGTGATCCGTGACCGGTGAAGCCTATCGTCCGGCCCGGGGCGCTGGCCGGACCGGGACGGGCGGCCGGCCCGTCCTGTTCGAGTCCGAATGGGACGCTCTCCGGTTCCGCCTGCGCGGCTACGTGCTCACCGGACACAAGGTGCGCACCCGCTACGCGGCCGTGGGCAAGGAGCCGCAGTGGCGCACGGTGGACCCGATCGGACCGGTCACCGTTCGTGACCGCGCCTACCTGCCGGCCACCAAGTCAGGAGCGGACCGGACCTATCGGTTGTCGAGGATGCTGGCCGTCGAGGGTGAACACCGCGGTCGCCGTCCGCGCCGAGGGGGTCGACGCGGACGGATGGCGTCGGCTGGAGCTGACCTACCAGGATTCGAAACATGCCGAATGGGCGCTGTGGCAGCTCGGGATCGACGCGGAAGCACTCGCCCCTCAGTCCTTGCGCGCCGTTCTCCACCGCCGCGCGCTCGCGATCGCGAACCGCTACGACGAGTCCGCCATCGCTACCGGCCTGGCGCCGCGGCCAGCTCGTCCGCCTTCGCCCGGATGAGCTGACGGACGATGTGCGCGGCTCGTGAGGGTTGCGTGTTCTGCCGGTGGGTGAGACAGATCTGCACCGGGTCCGCGTCGCGCAGCGGAATCCACACCAGATCCGGGATGTCCGACGAGGTCCTGAACTGCGCGAGGATGCCGAGACCGGCGCTTTCGGCGACCATCACCTTGAGTGTCCTGGCCGACATCGCCTCCACCACGATGTCGGGGCTGGACACGTTGCGGTGTAAGAACTCCCAGAGCGTGGTGCCCTTCCGCATGGTGACGATCGGCCAGGTCTCCAGATCGCGCCAGGACAGGTGCTCGCGCCCGGCGAGCGGATGGTCTGCGCGCGCGTAGATCCCCATCGGCGCCGAGACGAGCGGCACCCGGTGCAGGCCCGACGCGGCGGCGCTGATCGGCACGGTGACCACCGCGAAGTCCAGTTCACCGTCGAGGACGGCGCGCTCGACCTCGGCGGAGCCTCCCTCTCGGACGCTGAACCGCAGGCCGGCGTGCTGCTTGCGCAGTCTGCCCACGACCGGCGCCACGATCGTCTCGGCGGTCACCGAGACCGCCCCGATCCGCACGGTGCCGTGATAGGCGCCCCCGGCCGCCATGGCCGACTCGCGCAGTTGTTCCTCCGCCGTGACCAGCGCCCGCAGCTGCCCGAGCAGTGCCTGGCCAGCCGCCGTCGGCCGCACGCCGTGCCTGCTGCGCGTCAGCAGCACCACGTCGAGCTCCTCCTCCAGCAGGGCGATCTGCTGGCCCACGGTCGGCTGGCTGACCTCGCAGCGGGCCGCGGCCGCACGTAGCGATCCGGTCTCGATGGCGGCCAGGAAGTAGCGGACCCGCTCCACACGCATCGGAACAACATAAAGGCAAAACCTTTCACCCGTAAGCTCCGATCGCTTCTTCCTTCCCGCTCGGCAAGCAGGACATGCTGTGCCGGCTGACAACGACGTCTCACGGTGAAAGGAATACCTGGTGTCCGGTGGTCCACTGAGCGGGGTGCGCGTCCTGGACGTATCGACGATCCTGGCCGGTCCGTTGGCGTCCTCGCTGCTCGGCGAGTTCGGCGCCGAGGTGATCAAGATCGAGCAGCCGGGCGAGGGCGACCCGGCGCGACGCTATCCGCCACTGGAGGACGACGGCGTCTCCGCGGCCTGGGCGATGCTCGGTCGCACCAAGCAGAGCGTCACGATCGACCTGCACGCGCCGGAGGCCGCCGCTCTCGTGGGACGGCTGGCCGCGACCGCCGACGTCGTGGTGACCAACTTCCGGCCCGCGACGCTGCGCCGCTTCCGTATCGACTTCGACGACCTGCTGGCCTACCGGCCGGATCTGGTGATGGTGCACGTCAGCGCGTTCGGCCGCGTCGGCCCCTACGCCGAGCGGCCCGGCTTCGCCCGCGTGGCCGAGGCCTTCGCCGGGCTGACCTACCGCACGGGCGACCCGCAGCGGCCACCGATCTTCGCCGGCTATCCCGTCGCCGACGGCGTCACCGGCATCTACGCGGCGTTCGCGGCGATGCTCGCCCTGCGCCAGCGGGACCGCACCGGCGAGGCCCAGCTGGCCGACATTCCGCTCTACGAGCCGCTGCTGCGCATGATGGAGGACTTCGTCGTCGAGTACGGCGCGACCGGCCACAGCCGGGAACGCCAGGGCAACCAGAACCCGCACATCAGCCCCAACAACCTGTACCGGACCCGCGACGGCCGCTGGCTCGCCCTGCCCGCCTCGACCGAGCAGATGTGGCGGCGGCTGGTCGCGGTCATGGACGCACCCGATCTCGCCGTGCACGACACCATGACCGCGCGGCTGGAGCACCGGGACGAGGTCGAGGCGCGCGTTGCCGAGTTCGTGGGAGCGCACGACCTGGAGCCGTTGATGGCCCTGCTCGTCGAAGCGGGAGTGGCGGCGGGACCGGTCAACTCGGCGGCCGACATCCTGGCCGATCCGCACATCCGCGCGCGCGGATCGGTGGTCGAGGTCGACGGCGGCGACGGGCAGGGCCCCCGGACGATGCAGGCGCCCGCGGGCCGGTTCTCCGGCTTCGAGGGCACGATGGGCGGCCGCGCACCGGCGCTCGGCGAGCACACCACCGAGTTGCTGGGAAAGATCGCAGGGCTGACCGGGCCGGAGATCGAACAGCTGCGCCGCCGCGGCGTGATCTGAGAACTCGAAGGAGCCGCACATGACTATGGCAGTCGTGTCGATCATCGTCCTGGTCGCACTCTTCGCGGCCACCCTGATACCCGCGTTCGACCTCGGGCTCGGCGCATTGGCCGCGGCGTTCGTCGTGGGCCTGGCGGCCGGGGTGCCCGCCGACGAGGTGACCGGGTTCTTCCCCGCCGACTTCTTCGTCCTGATCGTCGGGGTCACCGCCCTGTTCGCCGTGGCTCACCTGAACGGGACCCTCGACTGGCTGCTCGATCTGCTGCTGCGACTGGTCGGTGGGCGGCTCGCGCTGGTGCCACTGGTGCCGTTCGTGATCGGGGCGGTGCTGACCGCGGTCGGCACGCTGCCCGCGGCGGCGACCGCGATCGTCGCCCCGATCGCTCTGGGACTGGCCGCACGGTACGGAATCTCGCTCTTCGTGGCGGCCGTTCTCGGCGTCACCGGCATCATCAGCGGGCTGCTCTCACCGCTCGCCGTCTACGGCGTGACCGCGCGCCAGCTCAGCTCCCGCTTCGGCATCGAGCTGCCCGCTTCGGCGCCGGTGACCTTCCTGATCGGCGGCGTGCTGACCGGGCTGGTCGTGTCGCTGGTGTGTCTGCTCGTCGGGTTGCGGACCGGCGCCGTTCCCCGCGGCCGGGCCGTGTCCACAGAGGACGACCCGCCCGTCGGCACGGGGCCCGGCGCCGCCACGGCCACGACCGCGCGCGCGAGCACCCGCCGGGGCCGCGTTCTCACCGTGCTGTGCCTGCTCACCGTGGTGGTGCTCTCGGTCGGGTTCGAGATGAACATCGGCTACCTCGGCGTGACCGCGGCCCTGCTCCTGCAGTTGGTGCTGCGGCTGGAGCCCGGTGCAGTGGTGTCGAAGATTCCGTGGTCGGTGGTCCTGCTGATCGGCGGCCTGCTCACTTACGTCGGCCTGATGCAGGACCTGGGCGCGTTCGAGCAGATCGGCGACCTGCTGCGGGTCGACGGCTCGGCGGCGCTGAGCCTGCTGGTGCTGTGCTACATCGCTGGCATCACCTCGTTCGCCGCCAGCTCCATCGCGGTGTTCGTCACGGCCATGCCGCTGCTGCCGCCGTTGGTCGAGGCCGGTGTCTCGCCGGTCGGCGGGGTGCTCGCCATCGCACTGGCCTCGGTGCTGGTCGACATCAACCCGCTCGGCATCACCGGCGGCCTGATCCTCGGCGCGGCCGAACCGGAGGCCCGGCCGCGCCTGTTCCGGCAGCTGCTCACCTACGGGCTGATCTCGATCGCCGTCGCACCCGCTCTGGCCTGGCTGGCCTTCGGCTGGTGGTGATCGGTGGTCAGCCTCGCCAGGCTCCCGCCGCGACGGATACTCCGTGTTCCCGTCCGAGAATCCGCCCGCTGCGCGCACCGGTCGCCACGCCGTCCCGTAGTACGGGCACACCGTTGAGCACCACGGCGTGCACCCCCTCGGACAGCCGCCACGGATCGAGGTAGGTCGACCGGTCGAGCACGGTCTCCGGATCGAACACCACGATGTCGGCGGCCGTGCCGTGGCGAAGCAGTCCTCGATCGGCGAGCCGGAGTCGTTCGGCCGGGAGCGAGGTCATTTTGCGGATCGCCTCCTCGAGGGTGAGGACGCCGCGCTCCCGCACGTACCGCCCGAGCACCCGGCTGAACGTGCCGAAACTGCGCGGATGCGGCATACCCTCACCACGGGCGTCCATGGTCCAGCCGTCGCTGGCCACCGCGACGGCCGGATGCCGGAGTACGGCCTCCACGTCCGCCTCGGCCATCGCGTGGTTGACGATGCCGACCTGTGCCTGATGTTCGGCGAGCACGTCGAGAGCGACATCGGCGGCATCCCCTGAGGCGCCGGTCGCGAGGTCCTCCAGCGACCTGCCGACCGCGTCGGCGTAGCGGCCGGGCGACAGTTCGGCGAGCACGATGCCGTCCGGGTCGATGTCGGCCGCGAACCGGTCGCGGAGTTCGGCCGCGATTCGCTCTCGCGTTCGCGGGTCGGCGAGCCGGTCCAGCAGCGCGGCCGCGCCGCCGTCGACGGCCCACGGTGCGAGCCGCGACATCAGCCCCGTACTCGATGCGGTGTAGGGGTACACGTCCGCCCCGACGTCCACACCACGCTGCATGGCGGTCTCGATCAGCCGAAGCGCCTCGTGCACTGAACCGTGGTTCGCCCTGCCCATGCATTTGAGGTGCGAGATCTCCAGCCGGACCCCGGATCGCTCCGCGGTCCGGATGGCCTCGGTGACCGCTTCGACGAGCCGGTCGGTCTCGTTGCGCATGTGCGTCGAGTAGAGCATCCCGTGCCGGGCCGCGACGCGAGCGAGCTCCTCGATCTCGTCCGCGCCACCGAAGAGTCCCGGGGCGTAGATCAGCCCGGAGGAGAACCCGAGCGCCCCACCGCGCGCGGCGTCGGCGACCAACTGTCGCATGTGGTCGAGTTCGTCCGTGCTCGGCGGCCGGTCCTCGCCGCCGAGCACCGCGTGGCGCACCGCTCCGTGCCCGATCTGCAGGCCGACGTTGACCGCGGGACGCGCACGTTCGAGTGCGCCGCCGAAACCGGCCGCGTCCTTCCAGTCCCAGCTCAACTCGTGCCCGTGCACGGGCAGGCGGGGCGGCAGTCCGCCGACGACGGGAAACGGCGAGAATCCGCAGTTGCCGACCAGCAAGGTCGTGACGCCCTGATGGAGCTGAGTCGTCGCATGCGGCGAGGACTCCAGCGTGAAGTCCGCGTGCGAGTGCAGATCGATGAACCCCGGCGCGACCACCATGCCACCGGCGTCCACGGTCTCGGCCCCGTCGAGGCCCGGCCCGATCCCGCTGATGCGATCGCCGGTGATCCCGATGTCGGCGCGTACCCTCGGAGCTCCGCTGCCGTCGATGATCTCGCCACCACGAATGACGATCTCGTGTTCCGTCACGGTCGAGTGCCTCACAGTTCGAAGAAGAGAATGGCGGCGTACATCAGGGTCGCCGGAATGATCACCAGCCAGCCGACGACGAGCAGATTTCGCAGATTCGCCGAGCGGGCGAGACCCATCGCGCCCACCATGTTCGCGTTGGGGAACGGCCCGTAGGTGTCGATCTTGGAGGCGAACAGCAGCACGATGACCCACGCGTTGGCGCCGACGCCGATGCTGGCCGCGAGGCTGCCGAAGACGTTGTCCAGCAACACGACCTGGGCAGCGGTCGCCCCGGGTACGCCGACCCAGCCGAGCATCGCGATCACCGCCACGAACACCAGCGGCGGCAGGGCGCCCAGTTCGGCGGCGAACAGATCCAGCACGACGTCGAAGGGCTTGAGCTCGTCGACGGCGAGGAAGAAGACCGCGAGCAACCAGAACAGCATGAACATCTTGACCTGGCCGGCGGCGCCTCGGATCAGGTGCTCGGCGACCCGGATGGCGGGCAGCCCACCGGCGAGACCGGTGACGATGGCGATCACCGGCAGCGCGACGAGCGGGAACGTCGTTCCCGCGCCGACGACGATCGCGTAGCCGACACAGGCCAGCAGCGAGACCGTGAAGGCGACCGTCGCCGGGCCACGGCGAATGCCGGCCATCACCGGAGGCGGCTCCGCGACTTCGAGCGTGTCGTACTCGTCGCCGGTGTTCACGGTCCGTCGCTGTACCCAGGGCACGATGATCATGCCGGCGACGACGGAGAGAATGGCCAGCGGACCCGCGCCGTAGAGCACGTACTGCAGATAGCCGACGTCCGCGGCGGTCATGATCGCGACGTTCGAGCCCGCGAACGGCGCGAGCGCGAGACCTGCCGATCCGCCGATGAACATCATCGCGGCCGAGGCGGAACGGGTGAAGCCGAGCCGCGCGACCACGGGCAGCAACAGTGGGGCCGCGATGGCCAGCGCACCTGCCAGCGTCCCCAGTGCCGCGACCAGGATGAGACAGGCAAGCATCACACCGAGAATCGCCCTGGTGCGACTGGTGTGCCCCACCACGCGCAGGACGGCCCGCACGATCGAGTCGGCCGCGCCGGTGACCCTGAGCAGTTCACCGACGCCCGCCCCGAGCATGATGATCAGGCCGATCATCGTGATCGTCTCGCTGAGCGAGGCGCCGAACAGATCGCCGACCGCGGCCGGGCTCGGCAGCAGGAGCAGCAGACCACTCAGCACGGCCACCGCGGTCGCGATGAGGATGTCCATGCCGATGAGAGCGAGCACGGCGAACAGCGCGATGGGCAGCAGGCCCCAGAGCGTCGGCGGCTGGGTGAGGATTCCCGCCACCAGCGAGACCAGGATCCCGGCCAGCCCGGTGCCGGAGATCAGTCTGCGTGTGAGTGGCGATCGCTGGCCCTGTTCGACGGGTGCCGGAGCATCCGTGCCGTCGTCGGACGATGTTCTGCTGGGATTGCTCATGCTGGTGTCCTTTGTGGTGCGTTATCGGGCGAGTAGCGCGTCCCGGTGCTCGGCGCCCGATTCTGACACGATCTCGGCGACCGTCTGGCCGGTACGGACCGGCGCGAACACCGTTTTCCCTTCGGTGGTACGGAATCCGTGCACGGCGGGCCGGGGTAGACTGTTGTACGAGAAGGGCGAGGAGAAGTAGTACGCGCCGGTGTCGGGCAGGACGACCAGATCCCCCTCCGCCAGTTCGGGAAGCTCCCGTTCGGATGCGACCAGATCACCCGCGAAACAGCACGGCCCGGCCACGTCCTGACGCAGTGGACGATCCCGCTTGCGCCGCCCCGAGGCATCGAAGGCGACGACCCGCAACGGCCACGCCTGCGGCATGAAGACCGTGCGGGTCGCGACGTGCGCGCCGGCGTGAGTCACCGCGATCCGCCGGCCGCCGGCGTCCTTGACGTACTCCACGCGAGCGATGATGAAGCCGTTCTTGCCCAGCAACGACCGGCCGAACTCGGTCAGCAGCGAGTACCGGCCGTCGAAGAGTCCAGGCACCCGCTCCCGCAGTACCGCGGCGTACTCGGCGAAGGTCGGGCGCACGGTGTCGTCGGCGAAGTTGACCGGCAGGCCACCGCCGATGTCGATGCTCGTCACCTGGTGCCTGCCGGCGTTCGCGTTGATCTCCTCGGCGAGCTGGTACACCGCGTGGATGCCGTCGGCGATCAGGTCGAGCGGGCAGCCCTGCGATCCGACGTGGACATGCAGCCGCGTCAGCCACGGCCGCGCGGCGAACGCCGCGATCAGCTCGTCGCGAGAGCCCGGGTCGTCGAGCGGAATCCCGAACTTCGAGTTCGGCGACGCGGTGCTCATGGCGTTGATCGTGCCCGCACCGACCTGGGGATTCACGCGCGCGCCGAGTGCGGCACGGGTGTCCGGGGTGACCAGGACATCGAGCCGCTTGAGCTCGTCGAGGTTGTCCGCGTTGACGGCGACGCCGAGTTCGAGCGCTTCCCGTAGTTCCGCCTGGGTTTTCGCCGGGGAGTCCAGCACGATCCGCTCTGGCTGGAAGCCGGCGGCGAGGGCTTGGGCGAGTTCGCCCGCGCTCGCCACCTCGCAGCCCAGCCCTTCGTCGGCGAGCAGCCGAAGTACCGGAACCAGTGGGCTCGCCTTCGCCGCGAACGCGTGCAGTACCTCGGTGCCCTCGAACGCGGCGTGCAGATCGCGAACCGTGGACCGCACCCCGTCGATGTCGATGAATCCCGCCACCGGGTTCTCCTGCCCGACCAGGCCCGCCTCGACCGCGGCCAGCACGGCGCGCTCCACCCTGCTCGTACTCCTGTGCGCATTCGGCCCCATCTGGCCCCTCCTGTCGATCTGAGCAAGGATCAACCCCTCGCGCGGACCAACGGCGGAATTGCAGGGATCCGTCACAATTGCAGCAGTATGGGCACTTGCGCGTGCACAATGCCGCCATGGTGACCGCCGCACCGCCAGATTCCGTCATCGACGAAGTCGATCTCGAACTCATCAACGCGCTGCAGGTCACGCCGCGCGGGTCCTGGGCCGTGCTCGGACGCGCGCTCGACCTGGACCCGGCGACCGCCGCACGCAGGTGGCGGAGATTGACCGAGACCGGTCTGGCCTGGGTGACCTGCACGATCGGGCCCGCCCGCCACCACGAGTTCTGCATGGCCTACATCAGGGTGTCGGTCGCGCCGGGCTCGTTCGACTCGGTCGCCGCGACCCTGCTCGAGGAGGATTCCGCTCCGTACCTGCACCACGTGACCGGGCCGAGCCCGCTGCTCGTGGTGATCGCGGTGCGCAACCCCGCCGCGGTATCGGCGTTCCTCCGCGACGTGCTCGACCGGTTGCCCGGGGTGACCTCCTACCAGGCCGAGATCCGCACCGTGGGGTACAGCGAACCCAGCCGCTGGCGGCTGGACAGTCTCGATCCCGTGCGCCGGGGACGATTGCCGCCCCCGGCGGGCGAGTCCCGCGGGTTCACCGTCGACGAGACCGATCGAGCGCTGTACCGGTTGCTGCACATCGACGGAAGGACGTCGTTCGCCGACCTCGCGGCCGGGACCGGCATCAGCCAGGCGACCGCCCGGCGCAGGGTGAACCGGCTGTTGGACACGCGTCACCTGAGGATGCGGTGCGACATGGCGCAGTCGGTCTCCGGCTGGCCGATCACCGGCGTGCTGTGGGTCCACGTGCCGGCGAGTTCACTCGACACGGTCGCGCGAGCGCTGGGAAATCGAGCCGAGGTCCGCCTGAGCTGCACGCTGTCGGGTTCGGCGAACCTGCTGGTGATGGTGTGGCTGCGCACCTTGGAGGGCCTCACCGAGTTCGAGCGCGTCGTCGGAGAGCTCCACCCCGGCCTCACGATCGTCGATCGCTCGGTGTGTCTGCACACGATGAAGCAGATGTGGCGCCAGCTCGACTCGACGGGCCGGGTCGTGCGGGTGTTCGATCCGAACCGGATCAGCTTTCCCGGCGTCCCGTCACCTGCCGAGGAGGAGGGCCTCCGGTCGTGACGTGCTGAACCGGGCAGCTCCACGTCACGACCGAAGGCCGCTTCGGGCGGTGGTGATCGGTCGTCAACGTCGCCAGGCGCCCGACGCCGTGGTGCGGACGACGTAGTCCTCGAAGGTCCGGGGTGGACGGCCCAGCACTGTCGCGACGCCGTCGGTCGCCTCGGCCAGGTTTCCCCGGGCCATCAGGACGAACATCGCGGCGATCTCGCCAGCGTCCTGTTCGCTCAGTCCCGCGTCGAGCAGGGACGCCGTGTAGTCGGCTGGCGAGAGCTGCCGGTAGGTGATGGGCCTGCCGGAGGCCCGGGAGATCAGCTCGACGGCCTCGTCGAAGGGCAGCGAGCGTGGTCCGGTCAGTTCGTAAGTCGATCCGGCGTGCTTGCCGGGCTCGGTGAGCACCGTGGCCGCGGCGTCGGCGACGTCCTCGATGTCGATGAACGGCTCGGGCACCGGGCCCGCCGGAAGCGCCAGCTCACCGGCGAGTAGCGGGGCGTGGAAGACGTCCTCGTCGAAGTTCTGGTCGAAGTTCGACGACCGCAGGATCGTCCACTCCAGACCCGAGCCGCGCACGGCGTTCTCGGCCGACCGCATGTCGAGCCCGAACTCCGAGTCGCCCCAGCGGTCGGCTCCGTGACCGGAGAGCAGCACCACGCGACGCACTCCGGAGGCCTCGGCCCTGGCCACGAACTCGTGTGCCTGACCGGGCACGCGAGGCGGCACCACGTACGCGGCGGCGACCCCCTGGAGGGCGGCGTCCCAGCCACTCGGGTCGGACCAGTCGAAGCGGACCTGGCTCGACCGGGAGGCGGCGCGGACCGGCACGTCGTGCAGGCGCAAGCGCGC
Organism: Prauserella cavernicola; assembly: GCF_016595675.1. GTDB lineage: Bacteria > Actinomycetota > Actinomycetes > Mycobacteriales > Pseudonocardiaceae > Prauserella_A > Prauserella_A cavernicola. Next base: position 315,732 of record NZ_JAENJH010000006.1, read on the forward strand.
GGCGACCCGCCTTCCGGTCTTGCCGGTGGCACCGAGGACGAGAGTGGTGTCGTTGTTCATGACGCCGATTCAACGCGCCACGGTTGGACGAATCCATAGGCGATGAACCGGATCGCCTGTGCATTCGTCTCAGTCCGCCGGGTCTTCCGGCGGCGTGATGTGGGCCTGGGCGTACCTGCCGAACGCCGTGAGGAGGCGGTTGGTGCGGTCGTCGGCCCGGGTGGCGAGCACGACGTGACACGGCTCGATGCCGTCGAGGGCAATGGTCGTGAGGTCGGGCCGCAGGCCGCCGAGGCCGACACCGGCCGGGACGATCGCGACGGCGTCGCCGGAGGCGATGAGTTCGTACTTGTCGTCGACCGCGTCGATGTCCGGTCCGTCGGGAACGGGGCGGCCGTCGGGGCGTGGCTCTGCGCGCCAGAACGCGTGCCAGTCGGGCGGGGTGTGCCTGATCCGCGGCATGGGTTCGCCCGCGATGTCGTCGAGCGTCACCGACTCCCTGCCCGCGAGCCGGTGCTCGCGCGGCACGAGCAGCACCCTCGGCTCGTCGTAGAGCACGGTCACGTGCAGGTCGGTGGTGGGGAACGGGAGCCGCGCCACCACCGCGTCGACCCGGTGGTCGAGCAGCGCGGCGCGCGGCTCGTCCCAGTCCAGGTGCAGGGTCTGGATCTCGGCCTCCGGGTGGTGGCGCCGGAGTTCGCGCACGGCGGCCGTGACGATCAAGCCCGAGATGTAGCCGACGACGAGCCGGCTCGGCCGGGCCGCGGCCCGCGTCCTGGCCGCGGCCTGCCGGGCGGAGCGCAGCAGGCTCCTCGCCAGAGGCAGGAACGTCTCGCCCGCTTCGGTGAGCCTGCTGCCCTGCGGGCTGCGGTCGATCAGGCGGGCACCGAGCTGGCTCTCCAGCCTGCGGATCTGGCGGCTCAGCGACGGCTGCGTGGTGTGCAGGACCTCGGCGGCGCGGCCGAAGTGCCCATGCTCGGCGACGATGGTGAAGCACCACACGAGCCGGAGATCGAGATCGACGGGTGCTGTGGAGTCCGGCATACGCCAAGCGTAACGCGGCACGCAGGTGCTCAGGCCCGCTCAGGCAAGCCTGAACTGCGAAGATGCGCCGATCGTATTGCGCCTTACCGATGTTTCATTGGACGTCTGGTGTTCGGCGGTCGCAGAGTCGGTGGTGATTCCTCGTCATTGGAGAAGGGACACACCATGCGCGTTTTCGTCACCGGAGCGAGTGGCTTCGTGGGCAGCGCCGTCGTTCGCGAGCTGCTCGACGCGGGGCACGACGTGCTCGGCCTCGCCCGCTCGGACGCCTCCGCAGCCGCGGTCTCGGCTGCGGGAGCCGACGTGCACCGCGGCAGCCTCGAGGACCCGGACGGCCTGCGGGCCGCCGCGGCCACAGTGGACGGTGTGGTGCACACCGCGTTCCACCACGACTTCACGGACTTCCCGAACGCCGCCTCACTGGACCTGCGGGCCATCGAGGCGATGGGGGAGGCGCTCACCGGAACCGGCAAGCCGTTCGTGATGTCGTCCGGCACCGGGCTGCTGACCCCCGGACGTGTCGGAACGGAGGACGACGCCCTCGATCCCGCCGCGCCGACAGGGGCGAGGAACCCGTCCGAGGGCGCCGCGCTGGCGCTCGCCGACCACGGGGTGCGGCCCGCGGCGGTGCGGTTGCCGCCGACGGTGCACGGCGAGGGCGACCACGGGTTCGTCCCCGCGCTGATCGCCGTCGCGCGCGAGCGAGGTGTCTCGGCCTACGTGGGAGAAGGTGCCAACCGGTGGGCCGCCGTGCACCGGCGCGACGCCGCCCGGCTCTACCGGCTGGCGCTGGAGTCCGCGCCCGCGGGCGCGCGGCTGCACGCCGTGGGCGAGCAGGAGGTGCGGACCAGGGAGATCGCCGAGGCCATCGGGCGCGCACTCGGACTCCCGGTGACGTCCATCGCCGCGGGGGAGGCCTTCGGGCACTTCGGCATGAGCGGCGCGTACTTCGCCGCGGACCACCCGGCCTCGAGCGCGAAGACCCGGGCGCTGCTGTCCTGGCACCCGCTCGAACCGGGGTTGATCGCCGACCTCGACGAGGGCCACTACTTCACCGAGTCTCACCGGCCCGCCGTCGGCTTGTGACAAGGCCGGGTGCCGGCGATCGACCTCGATCGCCGGCACCCGGCCGCGGTGGCCCTAGCTGCCCTTCGGCCCGGCGGGCTTCGTGGTGGCCGGTGGCGGCTCGCAGACGGTGCCGTCGGCGGGCAGGTCGCCGTTGATCAGCGTGGCGTCCACGGCGGTGTCGATGCACTCGACACCGCGCCGGTAGGAGGTGTGGCCGACGCCCTCGCGGGTGAGCAGCACACTGTTCTCCATGGTCTCGACCATTTTCTCGGCCCAGTGGTACGGGGACACGTTGTCCACGCGGCCACCGACCACCAGCACCGGCGGAGCACCGGCACCGGTCAGCGGCTCGGTGAAGCGGTCCTCGTTCGGCGCGGGCCACAGGGCGCAGTTGAGCGCGCTGTAGCCGGCCCGGCCGCCCAGCCGCGTGTCACGTTCGGCGACCGTGGTGGCCATGTCGGTGTGCGCGTCGATCTCGGTCGGCGTCTGCCAGTCGGCGCAGCGCACCCCGGTGTGGGGCTCCTGCAGGACGGCGAAGGGGCCGCCGAAAGGCGCGACCGTGACGTTCGTGACCAGGAAGTGGAGCAGCGTGCCGTCGCCCCGCTGCGCGGCCAGCAGACCCGAGGTGAGCGTCGGCCACAGCGACTCGACCCCCGCACCGGCCCGCACGGCTTCGAGCGCGACGGCACCGTCGAGCCTGCCGCCCGGGGTAAGGCCCTCGGTCGGCGGGACCTCCAGCGGCGCTGCCTCCAGCTGGGCGATCAGCTCGTCGAGGGCGGCTTCTGGCTCTCCGTCGCCGAACGGGCAGACCTTCGTGCCCTCGCTGCGGCAGGTCTCCAGCCACGTGTCCAGTGTCTGCTCGTTGGACCGCGAGACGTCGTCGAGCAGCGCCAGCGGGTCGTTGTGCCACAGGTCGGTGTCGACGGGTGCGTCGATCACCATCTGGCGGACACGGTCCGGGAACAGCGTGGCGTACATGGGGCCGACCACCGTGCCGTAGGACATGCCGTAGTAGGTGATCTTCTCCTCGCCGAGCGCGGCGCGGATCTGGTCGATGTCGCGGGCGACGTTGTCGGTGGACAGGCTCGCCAGGAACTCCTTGCTCTGGTGCTTCAGGCAGCCCTCGGTGTAGGTGGTGGCGTCGGCCTCGAGTTCCGGGAGCGGCTTGCCGCCCGGGATGGTCGGATCGAGGTCGTCGGCAGCGGCTTCGGTGCGCTGCTCGTCGGTGAGACAGCGGACGGCGCCGGACTCTCCGACACCGCGCGGATCCATGCCGATGATGTCGAAGCGCGCCTGCACGTCGGCCGAGAACGGGCTGGTGGCGCTGTCGGGGTCGATGATGCCGACCATCTCGGTGGCGGGCACTCCTGGCCCGCCCGGGTTGAAGAAGAGACTGCCGATGCGCTGGTCCGGATCGGTGGCGCGGTGGCGCTTCACCGAGAGCGAGATCTGCTCGCCGCCGGGTTCGCTGTACTCCAGCGGAACCTCAACGGTGGCGCAGTCCACGTTGGGTCCGCACTCGTTCCAGTCGATCGGGTCCGGCGTCGGTGCCGCCGCGGGCGCACCGGTCTCCGGCGCCGCGTCGGGCTCGCCCGCGCACCCGGTCAACGCCACCGCGGCGACGGCGAGCACCGCGGCGAACCGGCGCGCGGACCGTCCCGGTCTCGTTCTCGGGCGGGTGCTCAGACGGGGCGGGCCGGTGTCGGGCGGTGCGGGCACATCGTGCCGTCGAGTTGGTCCGGACATGACACCGAGGCTAGGAGGGCCACCCGGTGGGCCGGATCGTCCGACGGGTCCGACTCGAGGGACCAAAGTCGGAGCGGGTCGTCGGTGCGCTGCTCAGTCCGGTCCGTCCGGCAGGTCGAGTTCGGCGTCGTGCACGAGCAGCGCCACCTGCACGCGGTTGTTGAGCCGCAGCTTGGTGAGTATCGCCGACACGTGGGTCTTCACCGTGGTCAGGCCGAGGTGGTGGCGTGCGGCGATCTCGGCGTTGGAGCGCCCGGTACCGATCTCGATCGCGACCTCGCGCTCCCGGTCGCCGAGCAGGTCGAGACGCCTGCGGGCAGCGCCACGGCGACTGTCCTGCTCGGACTCCGCGACCCTGGCGATGAGCCGCCGGGTCACCTCGGGGGAGAGCACGGGACGCCCCTGGGCCGCGTGCCGGATCGCGACGACGAGCTCGTCCGGCGGGGTGTCCTTGAGCAGGAACCCCGCGGCACCGGCCCGCAGCGCACGCAGGACGTGGGCGTCGGCGTCGAAGGTGGTGAGCACGATGACCTGCGGCGCGGGAGAGCCGGACCGCAACGTCTCCGTCGCGGTGAGCCCGTCCGTCCCCGGCATCCGGATGTCCATCAGCACGACGGCCGGGTTGTGCCGCCGGGCCAGCTCGACCGCTTCCGCGCCGTCACCGGCCTCGGCGACCACCCGGAGGTCGGGCGCGCCGCGCAGCATCATGGTCAGCCCGAACCGCACCACCGGGTCGTCGTCGACGAGCAGCACGTCGATGATCTCCGCAGCATCGCTCACGTCGGCCACGGTAGCCACATCCACACCCGCCAGCCGCCCGAGGTGGTCGGGCCGAACTCGAGTCGTCCGGCCACGAGCCGCGCCCGCTCGGCCAGCCCGCGCAACCCCTCTCCGGAACCCTCGGACCGCGGCGGTGGCCCCGAGGTCGGCGCGCTGACGATCTCGGTGGCCAGGTGGTCGCCGGGCCGACCGGTGATCCGGACGACGACCGACGCTCCCGGGGCGTGTTTGCGCGCGTTGGTCAGGCCTTCCTGCACCAGGCGGTAGAGCGTGCGGCCCTGCGTCGCCGGCAGCAGCCCGCCGTCGGCGGTCACTCCCGGTTCGTCCCGCAGCTCGACCGAGGTGCCTGCCCGGCGTGCCTCGTCGATGAGCTCCACCACGTCCTCGACGACCGGCAACGGCAGCTCGCCCACCGGAGCCCGGAGCACGCCGATCACCTCGCGGAGGTCCTGCAGCGCGCGGTGCGCGTTCTCCCGCACGACCTCGGCCGCTTTTCCGATGTCCTCGGTGGACGCGTCGCGGTAGTAGGTGAGGGCGCCCGCGTGGACGCTGACCAGGGACAGCCGATGACCGAGGACGTCGTGCATCTCCCTGGCGAGTGCTTCCCGTGCCTCGTGCTGGGAGTGCTCCGCCCGCAGCCGTGCCTCGACCTCGGCCGCCGCGGCGCGCTCGCGCAGGGACGCGACCAGCTCGCGGCGGCTGCGTACGGACAGCGCCCACGCCACGACCGCGGTGTGTCCCAGGACGATGGCGACGAACATCGTGAACGGTGGCATCGCCGGTTCGGGCCGCAGCAGCTGGTACACGTTGAGCGCCGTCACGCTGGCCGCGCACAGCACCGCCGTGACCTTGGTCGAGCAGTGCACCGCGACCGTGAACAGCGCGACGATCGAAGGCCCGGACACCGTCTCGGCCACCGAACTCGCCGCGATCAGGACGGTGGCCAGCACCACCGGGAACCGGCGCCGCCACCACAACGCGACGCAGCCGAGCAGCCCCAGGATCCGGTCCCCGTACAGCACCCACATCGGTACCGGCTCCGGCACGTCCATCCGGCGGACGAAGGCGATCAGCCAGATCCCGGCGGCCACGGCGATCAGGGCGCTGTCGACCACGCGGTCCCCGATCGACTCCCGCAGCGTTCGCCCTCGGCCGACCGTCGAGTCACTCATCGCCGGTGAGCATAGGAGATCTCGCGGGAATCGGTGATCGGCTGTTCCGGATCGGGTCAACCGGACGAGCCGGAGTTCAGGACGCCGGTGGTGAAGTCGGCCAGTTGCGCGCGGATCCGTTCGCGCGGCAGCCCTTCCTGCCCGGCCAGGTACTCGACGAGATCGGCCCTGACGGCGGCGAGCAGCACGTGGGCGGTGAAGTCGCCGCCGGTCGAGCCGGGGATCTGCTCCAGCATGGTCCGGAGCAGACGGTGCCACCGCTGATAGTGCTCCGCCTGATAGGGACTGGTGCTCCCGCTGTCCTCCAACGCGAGCGTGAGGCGCCGGTTGTCGAGTTTGAAGCACAGGGTCGCGTCGAGTACCGCGAGTACGCGCTGCTGCGGTGGCGTGGCCGGCCCCAGCGGTGGCGGACCCGCTTCGACGGCCTGCTCGATCGGTTCGAGCCGCGACGCGTAGAGAGTGCGGAGCAGTCCCGCGCGGTCGCCGAAGGCCCGGAAGAGCGTTCCCTTGCCGACGCCTGCCGCCGCCGCGATGTCGGCCATGGTGACGTCGTTCGGATCCTCGCACCCGGCGAAGAGGGCGTCGGCGGCCGCGAAGATGGTCTCCCGGTTGCGGGCGGCGTCCTTGCGGGGCTTGCGCTCAGGCATGCGACTTCCCTTGCAAAGCGGACCTACGGTCCGTATTGTTAAGTGGACCCAAGGTCCGGATCATCTGAGTGAGGATAATCGATGCCCGCAACCACGTCTTCGGCGGAACTCTTCCGTCACGGCCTGCGACTACTGCTCGACAAGAACATCCCGGCGTGGGTGGACCTGTGGGCCGACGACGGTGTCATGGAATTCCCGTTCGCGCCGGAGGGCTGGCCCCGGCGGTTGGAGGGCAAGAACGCCGTCGCCGACTACATGCGCTCCTACCCCGACCACATCGACCTGCACGATTTCCCTGAGCTGCGGATCCACCAGACCGCCGAGCCGGAGACCATCGTGGTCGAGATGCGCGGCGTCGGCCTCGTGGTGCGAGACGGCAGTCCCTTCGACATGACCTACATCGCCGTCGTCACCGTCGAGGACGGGCGGATCACCGCCTACCGCGACTACTGGAACCCCCTGGCCGTCCTCGAATCCGACGTCGCGTTCGCCGGGAGCGGCCAGTGAGCACGTCCGGAACCACTCTGGTCATCGGCGCCACCGGTACCACCGGCAGCCGGGTCGTCGCGGGATTGACGGCCGCGGGGCGCCGCGTGAAGGCGGCCAGCCGTCGCGCCACTCCGGCTCCGGGTGTCGACGCGGTCTTCTTCAACTGGTACGACCCGGCCACCCATGCCGCCGCTCTCGACGGCGTCGATCGCGCCTACCTCATCCCGCCGCTGGGAGATCCCGATCCCGCGGCGGTCATGGTGCCGTTTCTCGAGCGGGCCCGAGGCGCCGGTGTGGAGCGGGTGGTGCTCCTCAGTGCCTCCGCGATCCCCGAGGGTGGCCCGGCGGTGGGCATGGTGCACCGGGCTCTGCCCGGCCTGTTCGACCAGTGGGCGGTGTTGCGGCCCTCGTGGTTCATGCAGAACTTCACGACGGCGCATCTGCACGCCCTCAGTATTCGTGACGAGGGCGCCATCCTGACCGCCGCGGGCGACGGCCGCGTCGCTTTCATCGACGCCGGGGACATCGCCGCGGTCGGCGTGCACGCGCTGACGGCCGAGCACGCTCCCAACACCGATCTCCTGCTGACGGGACCGCAGGCGCTCAGCTACGACGACATCGCCGCGATCGTCACCGAGGTCACCGGTCGGCCGGTGGTCCACCGCCGACTGTCCTACGAGCAGTTGTGCGAGCGCCTGGCCACGGACATGCCGGAGGAGTTCGCCGCGTTGCTCGCGGGCCTGGACCGCGCCGTCGCCGAGGGCGCGGAGGACCGCGTCACCGACACCGTCCAACGCCTCATCGGCCGGCCCGCCCGTACCTTCCGCGCTCTCCTGGAGCGGGAGGGCTTGACGGCGTAGGCGGCCACCCGCCTGTCCAGCTGAATGTAACGGTCGTAACATGGTCACGTGACGAATGAACCCGCGTGGTTGGTGGTCAGCGTGTCGACCGCGGGCGGTCCCGACTCGCTGCGGGTGCAGGTGTGGCGCAAGCTGCGCTCCCTCGGTGCGCTGTACCTGCAGCAGTCGGTCTGCCTGCTCCCCGAGCGGACCGAGGTGGCCACTGAGGTTCGGCGGCTGGTCGACCGGGTGCGGAGCCAAGGTGGCAGCGCCCGGGTCCTGTCGATGGCGTTCACCGACGCCGCCGAGCAACAGGCGGTGATCGCCGAGTTCAACGCCGCCCGCGATGCCGAGTACGCCGAGGTGCTCGAACGGCTGCCGGAGTTGCGCCGCGAACTGGCCGAGGAACAGGCGCGGGGCAACGCGACCTACTCGGAGGTCGAGGAGTCCGAGGCCGACCTGGAGCGGTTCCGCTCCTGGCTGGGCAAGATCGCCTCCCGCGACCATTTCCACGCGCCGGGAGGCGCGGTCGCCAGGGACGCGATCGATCAGGCCGCCGCCGCCCTGGCCGCGTTCGAGGACGCCGCGGTGCGCGCGGAGGCTCCCGGGCACGACCGGTCACAGGACGGGCAGCGGCAGTGACGGGTTCGTGGTGGTGGGACCTGCTGATCACCGGGGTCATCGCGGTGCTGCTGGCCTGGCTCGCGCTCGTGGTCGTCCTGCTGATCGTCCGGCCGAAGGGCGGACTGCTGCGGGAGGCGCTGCGTGTGCTGCCCGACGTCGTGCGACTGGTCCGCAGACTGGCCGTCGACCGGAGCCTGCCGCGCGGCGTGCGCATCCGGCTGGGTCTGTTGCTGGGGTATCTGGCGTTGCCGATCGATCTGATCCCCGACTTCGTTCCCGTGCTCGGCTATGCCGACGACGCGATCGTCGTCACGGCCGTGCTGCGCAGCGTTGTGCGGCGTGCCGGGCTCGACGCCGTCCGTGCGCACTGGCCCGGCACCGACGACGGTTTCGCCGCGGTCGTGCGGCTCACCGGGCTGAGCCGCGCCCGCTCCTGATGTCGTCCGTGCCTCAGCGGAATTCGCCGTGGCACCACGGACGGGACCCTGTTCTTCAGTACGCTTCCTCGAGTTCGATCGTGCCTTCGATGACAGGAGTCGGCGATGCCCGTGGAATCACTGGACTGGTTGCGCGCCGATCCGGAACGGTGGGCACACGTCGACTACGTGCGGGGCGTGGACGATGACGGTGTGCCCGGTGACGTCAACCGATCAACACGCGAGCTCGTACTGGGGATGCTCGCGCGAGATCACCTGCCTGACGACGCGGAGCTGGTGCGATATCTCCTGCGCCAGGAGATCGCCGCGCACGAGGCTTCGTGGGGATACGGTGACAGTCTTGGCGCTGCGGCGCTCTTGTTGGTCGATTGTGGTGCCGTTGAGGACGTATGGCTGGTGTGGCAGGCGAAGAATGCCAATGTCGACACGTTCATCGGGATCGACAGGGAGCTCCTGTTCGGCGCTGGTGTGGCTGAGACACTGGAATTCGTCCGCGCGTCGGATCATCGTGACCGCGATGAACTCCTGGAGTACGTGAACGATGGCGTGCCCACTGAGGAGGACATCAGGGCGCTCCTCGGGTGGCTCCGCGAGTATCACCGGTTCTGAGCCTGATCGTCCACTGTGGATCAGCGGCCGTGCCACGCGGAGTTGCGCAGCAGCCGCAGCCCGTTGAGTCCGACGATGATCGTCGAGCCCTCGTGCCCGGCGACGCCGAGCGGCAGTGGGAGTGTGCCGATGAGGTCCCACAGCACGAGCACGGTGATGAACGTGGCCGCGATCGCGAGGTTGGCGGCGACCACCCGCCGGGCCCTGCGCGCCAGGGAGAGCAGCTGCGGGATGGTCGTGAGGTCGTCGCGCACGATGATCGCGTCGGCCGTTCGCAGGGTCAGGTCGGCTCCCGCGCCGCCCATCGCGATGCCCGTGTGTGCGGCGGCCAGCGCCGGAGCGTCGTTGATGCCGTCGCCCACCACGGTCAGCCGCGCACCGGTGGCTTCGAGCTCCCTGACGGCGGCGACCTTGTCGTCGGGCAGGAGTCCGGCGCGGACGTCGGACACGCCGACCTCGCCGGCGAGCCGGCGTGCCGCCGTGTCGTGGTCCCCGGTCAGCAGGACGGGCGCGGTGCCGGTCAGCTCGGTCACCGCCGCGACGGTCGAGGCCGCTTCCGGGCGCACCTGGTCGCTGATCGCCAGCACCGCGATCGGCCTGCGTTCGCACAGCACCACGACGGCGGTCTGTCCCCCCGCATGCAGCGTGGCCACGGTGTCGGCGGCATCGCCAGGCTCGCTCAGCAGCGCGGCGGGGGAGCCGACCTGGATGAAGCGGTCCTCGACGAGCGCGGACACCCCGCGTCCCGGCTGGGCGCTGAACTCCTCGGCCGAGGGCACGGTAAGCCCGCGCCCGCGCGCGGCGGAGACCACGGCCGAGCCGAGCGGATGCTCGCTCGGGTACTCCGCTCCGGCCGCCAGCCGAAGTACCCGGTCCTCGGTGAACGTGTCCGTGGCGAGCAGCTGTACTCCCGTCAGTTCCGGGGTCCCGCGCGTGAGGGTGCCGGTCTTGTCGAACGCGACGCGCGTGGTGCCGGCGAGACGTTCGAGGACGACGGCGGACTTCACCAGCACGCCGTGCCGTCCGGCGTTGGCGATCGCGGCCAGCAGCGGCGGCATCGTCGCCAGCACCACCGCGCACGGTGAGGCCACGATCATGAAGGTCATCGCCCGCAACAGCGCGTCCTCGAAGGAATCGCCCCACAGCAACGGAAGCACGAAGATCGCGAGCGTCGCCGCGACCATGCCGAGTGAGTACCGTTGCTCGATCTTCTCGATGAACAGCTGGGTCCGGGCCTTGGTGCGGCTCGCCTCCTCGACCCTGGCGGCGATCCGGGCCACCACCGAGTCCGCCGCGCGGCGCTGCACCCGCACCCGCAACGCGCCGGTCCCGTTGAGGGTTCCGGCGAAAGCCTCGTCGCCGACGGTCTTGTCCACCGGCAACGGTTCGCCGGTGATCGTGGCCTGATCGACCTCGCTCGCACCGGCCACCACGGTGCCGTCCGCGGGAATCCGCTCGCCGGGCCGGACGAGCACCACCTCGCCGACGGCCAGGTCCGCCGCGGGCACCGCGGTCTCCCCGCCGTCCTCGTCGATGCGCGTGGCCGTGTCCGGTGCCAGCTCGAGGAGGCCACGAACGGAGTCCTCGGTGCGGGCGGTCGCCAGTGCCTCCAGTGCACCCGAGGTGGCGAAGATGACGATCAGTAGCGCTCCGTCCAGCACCTGCCCGATCGCCGCCGCGCCGACCGCCGCGACCACCATCAGCAGATCCACGTCCAGGGTCCTCTCCCGCAGCGCCTGGAGTCCGGACCAGCCCGGCTCCCACCCGCCCGCGGCGTAGCAGGCCAGGAACAGGCCCCAGTAGAGCCACACCGGGCCGCTCAGCAGGTACACGGCGAGTCCGACGAGGAACAGCGCCAGCGCCGCGGCGGCCCATCGGGTCTCCGGGAGCGCGAACATCCCTCTCCGCCGCGCCGGGGCGGTCGCCACCGTCGGCGAGTCGATACCGGCCGTCGCCGTGTCCGTCGTCATCAGCACCTCCGGGCCACTGTCGCGGCCAAGATAGCAGAAAGAATGAAGACGTCTTCATATGTTTGACGTGAGCTAGGCTACGCGCATGGGACATGGGGTTCGGGGCGAGGACCGCCCGGTCGACCGGCTGGACGCGGCCTCGGCCGCGCACGTGGCGACCACCCTGCAGGCCCTGGCCACCCCCAGCAGGCTGCTCATCCTGGCCGAGCTGCGGCATGGTCCGCTGCCGGTCACCGCGTTGGCCGAGGCCATCGGGATGGAACAGTCCGCGGTGTCCCACCAGCTACGGCTGCTGCGCAACCTCGGCCTGGTCACCGGAACCCGCACCGGCCGCAACATCGTCTACAGCCTCTACGACAACCACGTCGCCCAGTTGCTCGACGAGGCCGTCTACCACAGTGAGCATCTCCGGCTCGGCCTCGCCGACCGGCCCACCACGGCCTGACGACGGCGCCGGCCGCGGCCGGGGTCAGTCGTGGTCGGGCAGGCCCAGGACGTGGTGCTCCGCGGCGTTGAGCGCCTCGGCGAGCAGGCGGCGGACGTGGCCACCCCTGGCGCTGTAGAGCGAGCGCCGCCCGTCGCGGCGAACGGAGACCAATCCGGCGAGCTTCAGTTTGGCCAGGTGCTGGGAGACGACCGGCCTTGCCACCAGGACCGCCTCGGCGAGACTCGCCACGTCGTGCTCGCTGCCGCTGAGCAACCAGAGGATCCGCATCCGGGTCGGTTCGGCGAGCATGCGCAGCGCCGTCGTGGCGACGTCGATCTGATCCGGCGGCGGCAACGTGTGCCATTGGCCACCAGATACATCATGTGCATACATGTGCACCTATCATGGGCTGAAGGATTGTTCTCGTGCGAGAGCCTAGCCGGTGACAGGAGCGTGTCCGTGTCGTCGTTGTTCGCCCACCGCGACTACCGTCAGCTGTTCACCGCCCAGGTGGTGGCCCTGTTCGGCACCGGATTGACGACCGTCGCGCTCGGGCTGCTCGCCTACGAACTCGCCGGTGCGGACGCGGGTGCGGTGCTCGGGACCGCGCTGGCGATCAAGATGATCACCTACGTGGTGGTGGCCCCGGTGGTGGCGGCGTTCGCCGACCGTGTGCCGCGGCGGCTGTTCCTGGTCCTGCTCGACCTGGCCAGGGCGGGCGTGGTGCTGGCGCTGCCGTTCGTCACGCAGGTGTGGCAGATCTACGTGCTCATCGTCGTGCTGCAGGCGGCCTCCGCCGCCTTCACTCCGACGTTCCAGGCGGTGTTGCCCGACATCCTCGTCGACGAACGGGACTACACGAAGGCGCTGTCGGCCTCGCAGCTGGCCACCACGATGGAGAACCTGCTGAGCCCGGTGATCGCCGCGGCGCTGCTGAGCGTGATCAGTTTCCACTGGTTGTTCGCGGGCACGTCGGCCGGTTTTCTCGCCTCGGCCGTGCTGGTGCTGTCCACGCGGGTTCCCGACGCGCACCGCAGCGAGCGCGGCGGTGTGTGGGATCGCACCGTGGCCGGCGGGCGGATCTTCGCCGCGACGCCGCGGTTGCGGGGCGTCGTCGGGTTCAACCTGGTGGTCGCCGCCGCCGGGGCCGTGGTGATCGTCAACACCGTGAACTTCGTGCGCGACACGCTGGGCCGTGGGCAGGCCGACGTCGCCTGGCTGCTCGCCGCCAACGGCGCAGGCACGATGGTGACGGCGCTGGTGCTGCCGACGGTCCTCGGCCGGGTCTCCGAGCGGTCGGTGATGAGCTGCGGTGCCGGGCTGGCGCTCACCGGGCTCACCGGTGCCATTCTTCTCTCCACTGTGGATAGTGGGGAGTGGCGATGGTCCGCGGCGCTCGTGATCTGGTCGGTGACCGGAGCCGGGACGGGCCTGGTGCTGACGCCCATCGGCCGCGTCCTGCGACGCTCGTCCCGCCACACCGACCGCGCGGCGGTGTTCGCCGCCCAGTTCTCCCTGTCGCACGCGTGCTGGTTGCTCACCTACCCGATCGCGGGGTGGGTGGCGACCGAGCTCGGGTTCACGCAGGCCTGGCTGGTGCTCGCCGTGCTGGCCGTCGCAGGCGCGGTGACGGCGTGGAACTCCTGGCCCCGGCGCGAGCACACGGTGCTGGAACACGTGCACAGCGCACCTCCGAGCGACGCCGAACACCTGGTGGGGGCCGCCGTCGGCGCAGAAGGGACCCACCGGCACTCGCACGAGTTCGTGATCGACCACGACCACCGGCGCTGGCCCTCGTAGCGAGCAGCCGCCCGCCGGGACTTGCGCCCCTACCCGCCGCCTCCGCCGGTGACGACCGTGGGGTGATGAGGGGAGCGGGCACGGTCTCGCGGTACGGCCCGCGGATCCTGCCGGGGCTGCGGCAGTTCCGCGGTTACCGGCGACAGTGGCTCACCGGCGATCTCCTCGCCGGGGTCACCGTCGCCGCCTACCTCGTTCCGCAGGTCATGGCCTACGCCTCGGTGGCAGGCCTGCCTCCGGTCACCGGGCTGTGGGCGGCGGTGGGCCCGCTCGCGGTCTACGTGTTGTTCGGATCGTCGCGGCAGTTGTCGGTGGGCCCGGAATCCACGACCGCGTTGATGACCGCCGTGGCGCTCGCGCCGCTCGCGGCAGGCGACCCGGCCCGGTACGCGACGCTCGCGGCCATGCTGGCCGTGCTCGTCGGTGCCGTGTGCCTGCTCGGCAGCCTCGTGCGCCTCGGCGTCCTCGCGGAGCTGCTCTCGAAACCCGTGCTCGTCGGATATCTCTGCGGAATCGCAGTCGTCATGATCGCCAGTCAGCTGGGCAGGTTCACCGGCGTCCCGGTCGACGGGGAGAGCTTCGTCGCGCTCGTGCGTTCGTTCGCGGCGGAGGCCGGGACGGTGCACTGGCCGACGCTCGCGCTCAGCAGTGCGATCCTGCTCGCGCTGCTGCTCGCCGACCGGCTGGTGCCCCGGCTACCGGCGCCGCTGATCGCGATCCTGCTCGCGACCCTCGTGGTCGCGGTCTTTTCCCTGCAGCGGTACGGGATCGCCGTCGTGGGCGACATCCCGTCCGGGCTGCCGGTGCCGGGGTTGTCCTCGGTCTCCTCCGCCGACCTGCTGGCGCTGGCCCTGCCCGCCGCGGGGATCGCGATCGTTGGCTTCTCGGACAACGTGCTGACCGCGCGCGCGTTCGCGGGCCGGGCAGGGCACGGTGTGGAGGTCAACCAGGAACTGGCCGCGCTCGGCGCCATCAACGTGTCGTCCGGGCTGCTGCACGGGTTTCCGGTCAGCTGCAGTGGCAGCCGCACGGCTCTCGGCGACGCTGTCGGCAGCCGTACGCAGCTGTACTCGGTGACCGCGTTGGCCGCTGTGCTCGTGACGCTGCTCGTGGCGGGGCCGCTGCTCGCCCGCTTCCCGGTCGCGGCACTGGCCGCGCTCGTCGTGTACGCCGCACTGCGGTTGATCAACGTGCGAGAGTTCCGCCGCATCGCCCGGTTCCGGCACAGCGAGTTGCTTCTCGCGCTGGGCACGACCGTCGGGGTGCTGGCGCTCGGGGTCCTCTACGGCGTGCTGGCCGCGGTGGCACTGTCCATCGTGGATCTGTTGCGCAAGCTGGCGCGCCCGCACGACGCGATCCTCGGCTATGTGGCCGGTGTGCCGGGCATGCACGACGTCGACGACTACCCGGCCGCCCAGCCGGTGCCGGGACTCGTCGTCTACCGCTACGACGCGCCGTTGTGCTTCGCCAATGCCGAGGACTTCCGCCGCCGCGCGCTGGCGTCGCTCGACTCGCCGACGGCGCGGCCAGAGCCGGTGGAGTGGTTCCTGCTCAACGCCGAGGCCAACGTGGAGATCGACGTGACCGGCGCCGACGCGGTGGAACAGCTCCGCGCCGAGCTCAGCCACCGCGGCATCACCTTCGCCATCGCGAGAGTGAAGCAGGATCTGCGGGACAAGCTGGTCGCGGCAGGTCTCGCCGAACGCATCGGCACCGAGTACCTCTTCATGACCCTGCCGAGCGCCATCGCCGCCTACACCAGGGCCTACGCCGGCCGGCACGGCGCTCTGCCGCCCGGCATGGTCACGCCGGTGGTGCCACCTGACCCGATGCGGCCCGAGCCGGACAGCGAATGACCCGGCAGGGGCATTGGTCCCGTGCCACGGGGACCAACGCAGGCAGCGCGGGCCAGGGCGGGCTCGTAGCGTCCGGGTCAGGGATGCCGGTGATCCGGGCCCGGGCAGCCTCCGGCGACGTGAGGAGCACGCCATGCACGCCCGCGACATCATGAGCAGGCCCGTCGTCACGGTGTACCCGGACACGACGGTCCTCGACGCGATCGCCTTGCTGCTGCGGTACGGGTTCGCCGCGCTGCTCGTCGTCGACGAGGACGACCATGCCGTCGGCATCTTCACGGAGGCCGACGCGCTGCGAGCGCAGACGGCCGCGAGCGATGCCCCTGCCGAGGCTGCCGTGGCGTCGTCGATGACGAGCCCGGTCGAGGTGGTCACCGCCGACACCGATGTGGTGCGGATCGGCCAGAAGATGCTGACAGACGGTCTGCGCTGCATCCCGGTCGTGGACGACGGCGTCCTGGTCGGGGTCGTCAGCAGGCGCGACCTGTTGCATCCACTGGTGCGCCAGGACGACGCGATCGCCGCGCAGCTGCGCGGGCTGCTCGCCGACTACGACGGCCATCGGCACCGGTGGACCGTCGAGGTGGCGGGCGGAATGGCGACGATCAGGGGAGAGTTCGCCGACGCCGCCGAGCGGAGCATGCTGGACGCCCTCGCCAAGACCGTTCCCGGCGTGCTCCGGACCCAGCTGCTCGCCCGGCCCGCGAACGTGTGAGCACGGCGCGATCCCTGTCAGGGGAGTGGGAGATGTTGGCACGCGAGGTGATGAGCGCTCCGGTGGTGACGGTGACTCCGGACACCCCGGTCAGGACCGCGGCGGCCCTGCTCGCCGATCGAGGGTTCACCGCGTTGCCCGTGGTGGACGACGACGGCTGGCTGCTCGGCGTCGTCACCGAGGCCGACCTGGTGCGCGGCCGGTTCCGGCAGGACATCCGCTCGCCCCACGACGGTGAGGTCGCCGAGCCCTCGGCGGGATCGACGACGGGGGAGGTGATGACCGCTCCCGCCGTGGCCGTGAGCGTTCTGCTCGACGTCGTCGAGATCGTCCGCGTGATGCTGGACGAGGGGCTGCGCAGCGTTCCCGTGGTGGACGGCGAGCGGGTGGTCGGCATCGTCAGCCGCAGGGACCTCGTGCGCATGCTCGCCAGAGACGACGAGCGGCTGGCCCGCGACGTGCGCAACCGGCTCGCCATGGTCGGCACGCCCGATCGCTGGTCCGTGCGGGTCGCCGATGGCGTCGTGACGATCACCGACCCGCGCGACGACGAGGCGGACCGCCACGTCGCCACCGTGCTCGCGGAGAGCGTGCCGGGGGTCCTGCGGGTGCGATGCGTCCACGACCCGGCGTGAGCGCACCGGCCGGGGCGGTTCAGGTGTCCTGCTCGTCCTGGTCCGAGTCGGTTTCCCAGCGATGGACGTAGTCGGCGATCGGCCGGAGCGCGGTGACGAGATCGGCGCCCCGGGGCGTCAGCCGGTAGCGGATGGTGACCGGCATGGTGGGGACGACCGTGCGTTCGACGAGCCGGGATGCCTCCAGCTGTGTCAGACGCAGCGTGAGCATGCGTGCCGAGAGACCGGTGACGGCCGTGGTGATGTCGGTGAAGCGTTCGGCACCGCGGGCCAGTGCGAGCAAGATGCTCGGCGACCACCGCTGGCCGACGACTTCCAGGACATGGCTGGCGTGCTTGCAGTCGGCCTCGTCGGCGTCGCGCCATGCCACGGGTGATCGGGGTGTCCGCTTCGATGCCACTTACCGAATGTAAGTCAGTTACGACGCCGGCGGCAACGGGTCACTTACCAAAGGTAAGTCGGTTACTTGGTGTTTGCGCTTCTGCCTACAGTGGACGCAGCATGGGCGGGTCCCGATCACGAACATCCGCACCCCAGAAGGACAACCGTGTCTCTGTTTCGTCTTGATGCCAGCATTCGCGTGGACGGCTCCACCAGCCGCGCACTGGCCGACCTCGTCGAGGACAACTGGAGCAAGGCCGCGCCCGGCTCGTCGGTGACCCGCCGGGACCTCGGCCTCGACCCGATCCCTGGCGACGCGTGGCCCACCGCCGTCACGGCATGGCCCGCCCCCGAAGCCGGCCGCACCGCGCCCCAGCGGTCCGCGGTCGACCTGGCGAGCTCACTGGTCGACGAGCTCGCAGGCGCCGACGCCTACCTGTTCGCCGTGCCGCTGTACAACTTCGGGGTCTCCCAGCACTTCAAGACGTACGTCGACCTCGTCATGACCGACCCGCGCATGGCTCCCGACACCGCGTCGGCCACCTCGGGCAAGCCCGGCGTCCTGGTCACCGTGCAGGGCGGCAACTACTCCCCGGGAACCCCCAAGGAGGGCTGGGACCACGCCACCGCGTGGATGCGCCGCATCCTCGAAGACGTGTGGCACGTCGAACTGGACGTCGTCACCTGCGAGTTCACCCTCGTCGGCGTCAACCCGGCCCTGGACGCCTTCACCGACCTGGCCGACCGGATCCGAACCGATGCCGAGCACCAGGCCCGCGAGCGCGGGCGCGCACTCGGCTCGCACCGCGTGGCCGCCTGAGCCGGGCGGGTCCCGCTGGCAGGCAGGCCGGTGTGGAGCAGCCGTCGCGTGCTCAGTGAGCGGCGACGGTGATCGCCTGGGCCGCCTCGTGGATGAGTGCGGTGACCGCATCGGGGCGGGAGACGTAGATGGAGTGGCTGCCGGTCACCTCACTGACCGTGGAGCCCGCCCGTTCTGCCATGGCCTGCTGCGCCGGAGGCGGGATCATGTGGTCGTCCGTGGCCATCAGGTACCAGCTGGGCTTGGAGCGCCAGGCCGGTTCCGTGATCACGCCGGCGAGGGCGTCCACTCCCCAGGGGACCTGCGAGTCCGCCAGGAAGGCGGCCTGTTCCGGCGGGAGGTCGGCGGCGAACGCCGCGGCGAACTTCTCGCGGTCCAGCGCCAGGAATCCGTCCCGGGGCGGCAGGATCGGCGGCACCGGCGCACCGGGCGGCGGGTCGGCGATGAGGGTGTTGACCGACTCGCCCCGGTCGGGGACGAACGCCGTCACGTAGACCAGCGCGGCAACTCGCTCGTCGGTGCCCGCCTCGGTGATCACCGCGCCGCCGTACGAGTGCCCGACGAGCACGACCGGACCGTCCAGCCGGTCCAGCACCCAGCGGACCGCGGCCACGTCCCCCGTCAGCGACGACGTCGGGTTCTGCACCACCCGGACCTGATGGCCTTCCCGGGCCAGCAGGTCGTACACCGCCCGCCACCCCGAGCCGTCGACGAATCCGCCGTGCACGAGCACCACGGTCGCTGGAACCGCGTTCATGGTGACCCCTCCCGGCCGGACAACAGACCTCGGCAGACCTGGTTCACGCCGGGGGCCGGAGCCCGCTGCGCTCCGTCCCCGGCGCGGTCAGCGCCACGCCGCTTCAGAGTCCGCCGCCACCACGGACGCGACAACGGCCGAAAGACCCCACTTGTCGCCGGAACGGCTCCTGGTGAGGTGGACGAGCCGTTCCGGAACCTGTTCCGAGTGCGCGCTGTTTCTCGCACCGGGGCTCGGTCGGCCGGAAGTGATCTGCGCGCTCGCGCGTCCATCGAGATGATGTCGGCATGGGCGAGCAGAAGAACCGGATGCTGCGCAACGAGTGGTACCTCGACGAGCCGGAGCTGGCCGAGGACCGGCGCCGGTGCTGGCGGCTGCTGGATGAGTTCAACGCCACCGGCGCCGACGACGACGCACCGCGCCGCGCGGTGCTCACCGAACTGCTGGGCGAGATCGGCCCCGGAGCGGTGATCCTGCCCCGGTTCCTGTGCAGCTACGGCTCGAACATCCGGCTGGGAGCGAGCGTGTTCGTCAACCATGACGGGCTGCTGATGGACGACGCCACGATCACCATCGGCGACGACGTCCGCATCGGACCTCGAACCCAATTGCTCACCGCTCTGCATCCCATCGAGGACCACGACCGCCGCAGACAGGGCTGGGAACGCCCGCTACCCATCACCATCGGTGCCAACACGTGGCTCGCCGCGGGTGTTCTCGTCTGCCCTGGTGTGACCATCGGGCAGAACTCGGTGATCGGCGCGGGCAGCGTCGTGATCCGGGACGTCCCCGAGCACACATTCGCGGCCGGAAACCCGGCGCGGGTCATCCGGAAACTCTGACGGCCACGCGTGGAACCACCGCGCGGCGCGGAGTCCCTGACGGCGGCGAGAACTAGTCCTTGTTCTGGACGCTCCATTCGACGAGCGGGTGCAGGACGCGCATCAGACTCGCGCCTCGCTCGGTGGGCCGGTACGTGATCTGGACCGGGGTCGTCGGCACCACGACCCGCTCGATCAGGCCGTGGCTCTCGAGCTCGCGGAGGCGCTGGGACAGCAGCTGGTTCGAGATTCCGGTGACGCGTGCCCGGTAGTCGACGAACCGGCGGGCGCCCCGCATCGACGCCATGAGCACCGCGGCGGTCCACTTCCTGCCCACGATCTCGACCGAGCGCTGAAAGCTGCGGCACACGTCGTCGTCGATGTGCGCGTAGTCGATGTCGGGGCGGCGCTGGTCCGCGGCGGAGGATTCGTCGGTCGATCGAGAGCTGCCCACCCGGTCATGATACCTGACCGAGTTGGTTTAGTTGACTTGCTCACCTCCCGTTTGTCGCCGGTGGTCGTTCTCGGGCAGCCTGGTGTCATGAACGCACGCACCGCTCGTCCCGACGCGCTGTGAACTACGGACACCGGCTGAGGTTCGGGCTGCGCCTGAGCACCGATGCCGACCACGAACCCGATCACCTGATCAAGAGCGCGGCCCTGGCCGAGCGGTGGGGACTGGACCTGCTGGTCGTCCCGGCCGGAACCGCGGGCGCCGACCTCGAGCCGGGCACCGTGTCGTCGTGGATCGCGGCGGCGACGGGCTCGCTCGGGCTGGTCGTGGAGTCTCCGCCGACGCCGCATCCGGCAATGCTCGCCAGGGCCGTCGCCAGTCTGGACCAGCTCACAGCGGGCCGGGTCGAACTGGCTCTGCACGCCGAAGCGGCGGATTCCGGGGAAGCACTCGGCGACACGATCGCCGTCGTCCGCGAGCTCTGGAACGTCCTCGACCGCGGCCTCGGCCGGTACACCGGCCGCCTCCACCGGCTTTCCGGCGCGCAGAAGGCCGCGCCCGCGCACGACGTGCCGATCGCCGTGCACGCCGACAGCCACGTGCTGCGGCTGGTGGGACGGCAGGCCGACGAATGGTCGACGGGCGACGTCACCGCGCTGGCGGAGGGCAACCGCGTGGTCGACGAGGCCGCGCGAGCGGCGGGGCGCGATCCCCGTGAGATCCGCAGGCGCATCACGATCCGAGGTGACGTCGGCGAGCGCGCGGGCACGTTCACCGGAACCACCGAGGACTGGGTGAGCGACCTGCTGCCACTCGTTCTCGACCACGGGGTGGGCACGGTCGTGCTCGACACCGACTCCGAGGATCTCGCGGCGCGGTTCGCGAACGATGTCGCTCCCGCGCTGCGGGCCGCCGTGGACGCGGCGCTGCCTCACGGCTGGTCGAGCACACGGGTCCGCCGTGCGGCGGCGCTCGCCAGGCGCCGCCCCGGGATCGACTACGAGGGCACTCCGGAGGGGATGGCCGAGGTCGTCGAGCCAGGCGACCTGGCCTACGCGCGCCTGCGCTCCGGGTACCTGCGCGGTGGTGCACCGGGAATCGTCCTGCGTGCCACGACGGCCGAACAGGTGGCGCAGGCGCTGGCGTACGCCCGCCGGCATCCCGGCGTGCCCCTGTCCCGCCGCAGCGCCGGGCACGGGGTTTCCGGACGCTCCACAAACGACGGCGGGATCGTCATCGACGTGTCGCTGATGAACACGATCGAGGTCCTCGACGAGAAGACGCGCCGCGTGCGCATCGGGCCGGGTGCCCGCTGGGCCGAGGTCGCGGCCGCGCTGGAACCCTACGGCTGGGCGTTGAGCTCGGGCGACTACGGCGGTGTCGGCGTCGGCGGCCTCGCGACCGCGGGCGGCATCGGATACCTCTCACGCGAGCACGGTCTGACGATCGACCACCTGCGGGCCGTGGAGATGGTGCTCGCGGACGGCTCCATCGTGCGGGCCAGCGACGTGGAGAACGCGGACCTGTTCTGGGCGGTCCGGGGTGCGGGCGCCAACTTCGGGATCGTCACCGCGTTCGAGTTCGAGGCCGACGAGGTCGGTCCGGTCGCCTTCGCCCAGCTCACCCAGGACGCGAGCGACGTCGAGCGCTACCTCGTCGAGTGGGGCCGCGTGGTCGAACAGTCCCCGAGGGATCTCACCAGCTTCGTGATCCTGCCGCCGTCGCGGGCGGGGCGACCGGCGGTGGCGCTGAGCCACACCATGGTCCACGCCGCCGACCGCGAGACCGTGCTCGCGCGGCTGGAGCCGCTGGCCGCGATCTCCCCGATGTACGCCCAGGACGTCGCCATCTCGTCCTACGCGGCCGTCATGAACAACGCGAGCGACGACGCGCCGGTATCGCGCGGCGAGCCGGTCTCGCGCAGTGGCCTGTTGCGGCACGTGACCCCGGAGTTCGCCGCGGCCTCGGCCCGTGTGCTCCGCAGCGGCGCGATCGGCTGGTTCCAGCTCCGCGCGGTCGGCGGGGCCGTCGCCGACGTTCCCGCGGACGCCACCGCCTACGCCCACCGCGACGCGAACTTCTCGCTCGTGGTGATGGGCGGTGACGACGAGGTGGTGGACGCGGCCTGGGAGCTGCTGCGTCCCTTCCTCGACGGCCTCTACCTCAGCTTCGAGTCCAGTCTCCGGCCCGAACGCCTCGCCGAGGCCTTTCCACCGGCGACTCTCTCGCGGCTGCGTCGGCTCAAGTCCACGTACGACCCGGAGGGAGTGTTCGACGACAACTTCGCACTCACTCCCGCCACGAACGATCCCGGAGGAAGCGACCAATGACCGACTACGGCCACGACCTGTGGTTCGGCAGCTTCGTCACGCCCGCCGCCCGCCCGCCTCAGGCGCCGGTCGAGCTGGCACTGGCGTCGGAGCGGGCCGGGCTCGATCTCGTCAGCTTCCAGGACCACCCCTACCAGTCGGCGTTCCAGGACACCTGGACGCTGATGTCGTACGTCGCGGCGCGCACCGAGCGGATCCGGATCAGCGGCAACGTACTGAGTCTTCCGTTGCGTTCGCCTGCCGTGCTGGCCCGCGCCGCCGCGAGCCTCGACCGGCTCACCGGAGGGCGGGTCGACCTGGGCATCGGCGCGGGCGCGTTCTGGGACGGCATCGCCGCGATGGGAGGTCGCAGGCTCACTCCGGGCCAGGCCGTGCAGGCCTTGGAGGAGGCCGTCCAGGTGATCCGTGGACTGTGGGCCACCGACGAGCCGGGCCCGCTCAAGGTCGACGGCGAGTACTACTCCGTGACCGGCGCCAAGCGCGGGCCCGCGCCCGCCCACCGGATCCCGATCCACATCGGCGCCTACAAGCCGCGCATGCTCCGGCTGACCGGGCGGATCGCCGACGGTTGGCTGCCGTCACTGGGATATCTGCCCGACGGTCCCGCATCGCTCGACGCCATGAACGAGCAGATCGACGAGGCCGCCTCGGCCGCGGGCCGCGAGCCCGCCGCGGTCAGCCGCCTGCTCAACCTGAGCGGCCGATTCACGACCGGCGGTGGCGGGCTGTTGCAGGGAACCCCCGGCGACTGGGCGGAGCAGCTCGCCGACCTCGCACTGCAGTACGGCGTGTCCGGGTTCATCCTCGCCTCGGACGAGCCCGCCGAACTGGACCTCTTCGGACACGAGGTCGCGCCGCGAACCCGCGAGCTCGTCCAGTCCGAACGCACGGCGTGACGCTGTTCGGTGGTACGAGCGGGACCCCGGATCCGAGGTCCCGCTCGCGACTGTGTTCGTGGTCAGAAGATCCCCACGATCGCCTGGTATGACGCCCAGACGCCGATGCCGCCGACGACGATCAGTGCCGCGGTCATCCACCACCGGTTGACGTGCTGGCGCAGCACGAACTTGCTGCTCGTGGTCAGCACGATGATCGCGATGATGATGATCGGTCCCGCGATCGCGGCCAGCGCGTTGACCAGGATGGTGAGCTCCACGAACGACGGCATCACCGGCAACGAGAAGATCAGGGGCAGCACCAGGAGGAAGCCTCCCTGCAGCCACCGGAAGGACGCTTTCTTCTCGAAGTCCTCGCCGGCCACCTGGGAAGCGGCGTCACCGGCTGGCCTGAAGGTGTTGACCACGCCGTCCATCAGGAGCTTCGTCTGTCCGTAGGAGTACGCCGGAAACGTGGTGAAGGTGATGAAGAACAGCCCCAGCCAGAACAGGATCTCTCCGGCCAGCCCGATCGTGCTGCCCAGCAGTCCCGCGAGGGCGTTCGCGTCGTCGATCGCGCTGCCGGCGACACTCGTCTCCGCCGCCGTCACCCAGATCGCGAGGTTGATGACCAGGATCACCAGCATGCCGACGGCGAGGTCGATCAACTGGATCTTGCGGTGTTTCGGTGTCAGCCAACCCTTGTCCTGCAGGAAGTAGTTGTACATCAGGTTGGTCGTCGACCCGCCGACGCCGCCGATCAGTGCGGCCACGATGACGAGGCTCTCGAAGCCTCCCGTGCTCTCGGGAACCTGGAACGTCAGCCCCTGCACGAACTCCGCCGGGTCGAACCCCTGGATCAGCACGACAGCACCGAAACTGCCGAGCAGGATCACGGCGGCGGCGCGGGCGACGAACTCGAACGTCGCATACTGCCTGCGCGTGAACAACAGGAGCAGCGTGACGGCGACAAGCGCGGCCGCGGAGTAGAAGACACCCCATTCGGAGTCTCCCGGCCGCCCGATCAGGTTGTAGAAGGCGGTACCCGCGCCCTTGATGATGTAGGTCGCATAGCCGAATCCGAGGGCGAACGCGCACAGCCCGATGATGAACGGAAGCGGGCGCCAGATCCTGGCGAAGCCCTCCATGATGGAGTTGCTCGAGTTGTTGTTGCACAGGACGTACTTGGCGATCGCCGCGACGAACACGTAGCGCGCGAGCAGTGACAGAACCAGTGCCCACATCAGCGCGTAGCCGTAGTCCGCACCGGACACCGACGACGCGATGAGGTCACCGGCGCTCATCCACGCCAGTGCCATCACGATGCCGGGTCCCAGGGCGCGCAGATGGCCCCGCGCGCCTTGGGGGACGGGCGCTACGCCAGCTCGAGTTTCAGGGGCTGTCACGGTGGATCACTACTCCTCGTTGAGTGTGTTCGTTCGATTCCCGCGGGCTGGCTCGGAAGGTGTCAGATCGTGTCGTCCGAGTTCGGGGGCGGAACGTCGCCTGCCAGCCGGGATCGGAGGAAGCCGGCCCAGGTCGACACGTGCTTGCGCATGGTGTCCTCGGCGAGGTCGGCGTCGCCGCGGCTGATGGCCGTCGCGATGGCCAGGTGTTCTTCGGCGGCGCGTCGCGACCAGGCGGGTGACGCGTGCCCGTAGGCGAGCCGGCGGCACAGCCGCACGCGGTCGTGGATCGTCGCGAGCAGTTCGATCACCGTGGCGTTGCGGCTTCCCCGGGCGATGGCGTCGTGGAAGTCGTTGCCGAGCTCGGATGCCTCCGTGGGACTCATGTCGATCGATCCGTCGACCAACCCTTCGAACTGCACCATGAACGGGGCCAGGAAGTCCTCGTCGACGCGCTCGGCGGCCAGCCGTGCCGCCATTCCCTCCAGTGCTTCGCGCGCCTGGTAGAGGCTGTGCATGTTCTCCGCGCTGAACTCGCGTACGTGCGCGCCTCGCTGCGCGATGATCGACACGAGCCCGTCGCGTTCGAGCTGACGGAGCGCCTCGCGAACCGGAACCCGGCTCACCGCCAGCTCGTCGGCCACCACGCGCTCGGGAATGGGGTCGCCAGGTTGGTAGTGGCCGCTCAGGATCCGGGTGCGCAGTTCCTGGCGGATCGCCTCGTACTTACGCGCGCTGCCGTCGCGCTCTCCGGTGGTCATCGGGCCCTCCGCCAAGGGTGGTATACCAACATCGTCGTATGGTATACCGGTAGCCGGGTGAGTCAACCCTTGTACGACGTCGGCTCTGCACGTCGATCCACGCACGCATCGTCGGCGCTGATCAGGAACCCGTAAGCCAGCTGCGGAAGTGAGGAACCATGGAACATCTTGGTGACTACGACACCATCGTCGTGGGGGCAGGCGTGACCGGAATCGTCGCTTCCGTCGCCGCGGCCCGCGCCGGAGCCACCGTGCTGCTGGTGGAGAGCAGCGGCATCCTGGGCGGGCTCATCACCGGTGGCCGTCTCACCAAGCCGACCGGCATCGTCCAGCCTGGTGTATACCTCGAACTCATCGAACGTGCCGCCGCCTACGGTGGTGCCGACCCGAACGTCCAGGAATCGCACTGGGGCGGCTACAGCGGGGTCTTCGACACCGAGGTGATGCAGCGCGTCATCATCGAGACCATCGAGGAGGCCGGGGTCGAGGTCCTGCTCTTCGCCCATGTCACCGGTGCGCTTCGCGAGGGCGACCGGGTGCGCGGGGTCGAGCTGCACACCAAGGCCGGTCCGCAGCTGGCCACCGCCACGACCGTGATCGACGCGAGTGGCGACGGCGATCTCGCCGCACTGGCGGGAGTGGATTTCATGTACGGGCGCCCGGGTGACGGGCACGTGCAGCCGATGACCAGCTACTTCCGGATCCTGAACGTCCGGTTCTCGGAGTTCGCCCAGGATTGCCTGGACCACCCCGACGACATCCGCGAACTGGTGATCCCCGAGGGCGCGGGCCAGGACAACGAGGACTACGTCCTGAAGTTCTACATGGCCGGTTTCGAGCAGCGCATCGCGGACGCGCGTCGCGACGGGTTCGAGTGGATCATCCCCAAGACCCACCTGCACATGAAGGCCGGGCTGCTGCCCGGCGAGCTCAACGTCAACGCCACCCGGGTCCAGGGCAACGCGCTCGATCCGCGGACCCGCACCCGGGCGGCCCTCGAGGTGCGCAAGCAGGCGTACTGCGCGTTCGACTTCCTGAAGAAGTACGTCCGCGGGATGGAGTCGGCGATCTTCCTCGACGTGGCGCCCGTTCTCGGTGTCCGGGAGACCCGCCGCATCCAGGGCGACTACGTGCTCACCGAAAGCGACGTCCGAGGCGAAGCGCGATTCGACGACGCCATCGGACTGTCGAACGCGCCGCTGGACATCCACGAGCCGGGCGGTGAGGGCGGCGCGATGATCGGCGTCAACAGCGGTTACGGCATTCCGTATCGGACCATGCTGCCCCGGGGCGCCGAAGGTCTGCTGATCGCCGGTCGTTGCCTGTCCGTCGACTCCGGCGCGTTCGCCTCGACCCGCAACACGCCGGCGTGCGCGATCACGGCTCAGGCGGCGGGGATCGCCGCCGCCGAATGCGCGCGCCGGAAGGTCTCGCCACGGGAGTTGCCCGTCGAGGTCGTCCAGAAGGCGCTGGCCGACATCGGGGTCTCGCTCGGGAACTAGTGCGGGGGTGCGCGTCGAGTCCTGCTCGGCGCGCACCTCGTGTTCTCAGGGACGACGCCCCAGAGCCGTGAGGAGCCGCTCCTGCGGCGACCCGCCGGGGTCGTGGCCGGGGTCGAACTGATCGTTCGGGCCGAGCGCGGTCACCCAGGGAAGGTAGGTCGTCAGCACCACCGCGACGAGCTCGTGGTCGAGGGCCTCGACGGTTCCGGTGGCACGGGCCAGATCCCACGCGTGCACGGCGATGTCACCGGCCCGGTAGAGCGCGAACTCGCGCCCGCTGATCCGGTCGGCGGGATGCTGACAGAGTCGTTGCAGCGCACCGTGTTCGGCGAAGGCCCGAGCCTGCTCCTCCGCGCTGTCCCGGAGGTCACCGGCGGCCGCATCGGCTGTCAGGCCGCCACGTCGCACGCGCGCGGCGGCCCGGTCGGCGGTGGCGCCGTTGAGCAGGAGGACGGCCATGCGGTTGCCGTTGGCGACGTGCTCCACCAGCTCCAGCACCGTCCAGGACTCGCACGGCGTGGGCCACCTCCACCGGTCCCCGGCGACGTCGCGCAGTCGCCGGTCGAACTCGGTGACGGCACGACGCAGCACCGTGAGTTCGTCCATCGTCCGCCCCTGGGGAGTCCGGTCCGACAGGTCCACACCCTGAGCGGAGGCCAGTGCTCGCGGCTTTTCGGCGTCGTGATCAGGTGGGCTCTGGCGGCGCGTCGAGCATCGGCACGAGGAACCTGCGGGCTACAGCACGGACCTGCTCGTCGTCGTCGAGGTCGACGAGTTCGCTCGGCGTCACCAGGAACGACGCGGACAGCCGGACCATCACCTCGGCGGCGAGTTCGACGTCCACGGCGGTGGAGACGTTGCCCGCCTCCTGTTCGCGACGGAGCTGGCCCGCGAGAAAGCGCCGGACGGTGGCCATGGTCCGTCCGCCGTCGTTGATCATCGACGGCACGAGCACGTCCGGTTCGATGGCCATCAGCCCGCCGATGAGCGGGTTGGACCGGATGGCGCGCAACGCGCTCGTGAAGCCGAGCACCACCCGGTCGGCGATTGTCCCGGCCTTCTTGATCTCCACGAGGAACTCGTCGAAGTAGCGGCGGAACTCGCGCCGCACGACTTGTTCGACCAGCGCGTCCTTGGTGGCGAACCGGCGGTAGACGGTGACCCTCGAGACCCCGGCCCGGCGAGCCACGTCCTCGACGGTGGAGCGCCGGATGCCCACGAGACAGAACTGCTCGTAGGCGGCCGCGAGCAGCCGCTCGGTGCCCTCGTCGTTGTCGTCGGCCCGCTCGACGGCGTCGGCGAACGCCCGTTCCAGCAGCGATTCCGAGTCCGGTCGAGTCATGTCAGCGGACAGTACAGGTTCCACGGCGCCCTTCCTGGTGCGTGTTCACTCCAGCGGCCGGTTGGCGTCTTGCCTCCGAAACGTCCTCACTGATACAAAGTATCACTGCGCGTATCAGGGTATCATTCCGAATTCGTGACTCGAGGAGGAGTTCGCGGCATGGCGGAACTCAGCAGGCGCAACATGTTGATAGCCGGGGGAGCGGTCGGTGCGCTGGGCGCGCTCACCGTGGCGTCCCCCGCACAGGCTCGCTCGCTGTGGACGTGGTCGCCACAAGGTTCGGTGGCGGGCACGGGAGCGGGCGCCGACCCGCGCTGGGTGTGGGACGAGGAGGCGGACCCGCTGGTCGCCTCGCTGCTCGACCGTGGCGACGTCCCCAGGGTCAACGCGCTACTGCGCACCTGGACGAAGAACGGTCAGCCACTGCCGGACGGGTTGCCCGCGGACCTGCGGGACTTCATGGAGCGAGCGCGCTCGCTGCCGTCGTGGGCCGATCAGGGCAAGCTCGCCACCGCGGTGGAGTTCAACGAGAAGCGGGGGCTCTACCTCGGCGTGTTGTACGGGCTGGCCAGCGGCATGATGAGCACGGTCATCCCCAAGGAAGCGCGAGCGGTCTACTACTCGCAGGGCGGCGCGGACATGAAGGACCGCATCTCCAAAACCGCCAAGCTCGGCTACGACATCGGTTCGCGCAACGCCTACCAGCCCGACGGCGAGATGATCGTGACCTCGGTCAAGACGCGGCTGGTGCACGCGGCGGTGCGACACCTGCTGCCGCAGTCCCCGCACTGGGCGGGCGTCGCGGACGAGGACATCCCGATCAGCCAGCGGGACATGATGGTCACCTGGCACAGCCTGCCCACCACCGTGATGCAGAAGCTGCGGGCCTGGGAGGTGCCGATTCCCCGCGTCGAGTCCGAGGCGTTCCTGCACTCGTGGCAGCTGGGTGCGCACCTGCTCGGGATCAAGGACGAGTACATCCCCGCGTCCTGGGCCGAGGCCGACTCCCAGGCCAAGCAGGTCCTCGACCCCGTGCTGGCGCCGACCCCCGAGGGCGTGAAGCTGGCCGACATCCTGCTCAACCTGGGCTCCGAGATCGACGCCGGGATCCTGAGCAAGCCCGTGCTCGGCTCGTTCACGCGCTTCATGCTCGGCGACGAGATCGCGGCCTGGCTGAAGATCCCGAGGGAGCCGGTGTGGGATCCGCTGCTCAACGCGGCCTGGGGGCCGTTCGTCGCGGTCCGCGAGGGTCTGTTGCCGTTCCCGTTGGCGCCCAAGGCCTACTGGACGTTCGACGAGTTCCTGCGCCGGGCCGCGCTGTTGTTCCTGTCCGAGGCCCGGCCGATCAGCATCGAGATCCCGGAGACCAACCGGCCGTCCTGATCGGACCGTCGCTGCCACTGGAGACACCGGACTCAAAGAGGAGTCAGCACATGGCCGAACTCAACAGACGCAGGATCCTGGTGTCGGGCGGGACGCTGGGAGCGATCGGCGCCCTCGGCATGGCCGCACCGGCGCACGCGCGCTCGCTCGTCGAGTGGACATGGGCACCGAGCGGGTCGATCGCGGGCGCCGGGGCCGGCGCCGACCCGCACTGGGTGTGGGACGAGGAGGCCGACCGGCTCGTCGCCTCACTGCTCGATCGCGGTGACGTCCCCGAGGTCAACCGTCTACTGTGGAACTGGACCCGCAACGACCAGCCCTTGCCCAGCGGGCTTCCCCAGGATCTCCACGCGTTCATGGAGAAGGCGCGCCGGCTGCCGCCGTGGGCCGACCGCGCCAAGCTGGAGATCGCCGCCGAGTTCAACAAGTCCCGCGGGCTCTACCTCAACCTGCTCAACGGCGTGGGCGGCGGGATCCTCGCCACGGCGATCCCCAACGAGGCGCGCTCGGTCTACTACTCCAAGGGCGGCGCCGACATGGAGGACCGGGTCGCCAAGACGAGCATCTTCGGGTTCTCGGTCGGTGCTCTCAACGCCTACCGGCCGGGCGGCTCGTGCGTGGTGGAGTCCGTCAAGACGCGGCTGGTCCACGCCGCGGTGCGGCACCTGCTGCAGCAGTCGCCGCACTGGACCGGGGACATCCCGATCAGCCAGGAGGACATGCTCGTCACCTGGCACACGCTGCCGACGTTCGCCATGCGCAAGCTGCGCGAGTGGAAGGTGCCGATCACCAAGGCCGAGTCGGATGCCTACCTGCACGTGTGGCAGGTGACCGCCTACCTGCTCGGCATCAAGGAGGAGTACATCCCCGCGTCGTGGGATGCCGCCTACGAACAGTCGGACCAGGTGCTGCCGCGCAACATGGGCCCGACCCGCGAGGGCGTGGAGCTGACCGACATCCTGCTCGGCCAGCTCGCCGAGCAGACCAGCCCCGGCAGCATCAGCAGGCCGTTGTGCAACGCGCTCGCGCGCTACCTCGTCGGCGACAAGGTGGCCGACTGGGACGGCATTCCGAGGGAACCGGTGTGGGATCCGCTGATCGCCACCGCCTGGCCCGCGCTGGTGCGGTTCCGGGAGGGTCTCGTGCCGCTGCCGCTCGTTCCCGAGATCGCCTGGACCCTCGACGAGGCCGTACGGCAGTACATCCTCTTCTACCTCACCAAGGGCGAGGAGACCAAGATCGAGATTCCGACCACGAACCGGCCCGAGTGAGCGGGACCCTCGGCCGCCGCCGGTTCCTCGGCTACGTGCTGGCGGCCCCGACCCTGGTCGCGGTGGCCGGGCCGGGGCCGACGGCCGCCGCGCAGCTGCCGTCGCCGGAGATCACGGAGATCCTCGACCTCAACGACCTGATGACGGTGGCGGCGCTGCCGACCGCCAACCTGATCGCCGTCGAGGTCAATCCGGACGGCACGGTGTCGTTCGCCCTGCCCCGCGCGGAGGTGGGGCAGGGCATCACCACCTCGACGGCCATGTTGATCGCCGAGGAGATGGACGTGCCGCTGGAACGGGTGCGGGTGACGCTGGCCGGTGCCCGCCCGGAACTGGTGTTCAACCAGCTCACCGGCGGGTCGAACACCACCATCGCGACCTACACACCGGTCCGGGTCGCCGCGGCCATCGCGCGGCGCAGGCTGCTCGACGCGGCGGCGAGCAGGCTCGGCTCACCGCCGCGCGAGCTGACGCTGACCGCCGGGGTCGTCTCCGACCGTCGCGGCGGCAGTGTCGCCATCGGCGCGCTGGCGACGGCGGCCGCCGCCACACGCACCGAGCCGGTGTCGGTGCGGCTGCGGCCGAGGGAGCAGTTCACCGTCATCGGCACCCCGCGCAACCGGATCGACGCGCTGGCCGCCGTCACCGGGCGCAAGAAGTTCGCGATGGACCTCGACGTCGGCGACGCCAAGCCGACGATGGTGTGCCGCCCGCCGACCATCAACGGCGCGGTCGGCTCGGTGACCAACCTCGCCCAGGTCCGCGCCCTGCCCGGCGTCACCGACGTCGCGGTGATCTCCACCGGTGTCGCGGTGCGCGCCGAGACCTTCGGCCAGTGCATCGACGCCGTGCGGGCCCTGCGCGTGTCCTGGAAACCCGGGACGGTGGAAGGGACGTCGGACGACACTGTGCTCAGGCGACTGCGGGCGGCCGAGCTCCCGATCGGCCTTCCTCCGCCGACGCCGACCGTGGAGGGCCGGTTCACCTTCTACTTCCGCAGCAACAGCGCGCTGGAACCCAACTGCGCGATCGCCGACGTGCGCGCGGACAGAGCCGAGGTCTGGTCGGCGCTGAAGTCGCCGATCGTGGCGCAGCAGAGCATCGCGGCGAAGCTCCGGCTCCCACTGTCCAGGGTCACGGTGCACGTCACCGAGGGCGGTGGGTCCTTCGGGCGCAAGCTGTTCTTCGACGCCGCGCTGGAAGCCGCCGAGGCGTCGAAGGCGATGGGTAAACCCGTCAAGCTCATGTGGCACCGCGCCGACGACTCGCGCCAGGGCCGCACCCACCCGATGTGCACCTCCCGGGTGCGGGCGTCCTACCTCGGCGACACCGTGCTCGGCTACCACCAGCGGCACACCAGCGTCACCACCGATCTCGGCCACGGGCTCGGCGAGATCATCACGGCCACGGCGGCGCGGCTGCCGGTCGGCGACATCGGCTTCGCCGGCACGTTCTTCCAGCTCTCCCAGACGATGTCGTACGACTTCGGCGTCAGCACGCGCCTGCTCAGCGAAACCGGCAGGGGCTTCAACACGGGCAGCATGCGCAACGTGTACTCGCCCGACGTCACGTGTGCCCGCGAGCTCATCGTCGACCAGCTCGCCGCACGCATGGGCAAGGACCCCTACGAGTTCCGGCGCGACTTCCTGCGCGACGACCGGTCCCGCGCCGTGCTGGAGCGGGCCGCCGAGGCTGGCGGCTGGGGGAGGACGATGCCGGAGGGCACCGCGCAGGGCATCGCGTTCCACGCCGAGTACAAGGCGGTCAGCGCCGCGCTGGTGGAGATCGACTGCAGGCCCGAGACGGTCGGCCGGCCCGTCCGGGACGGCGTCGCCGGTCCCCGCGTCACCAGGGTCGTCTTCGCCGTGGACGTCGGCCTCGCCGTCAATCCCCGGGGTCTCGAGGCACAGATGCTGGGCTGCATCTCCGACGGCATCGCGCTGGCGCTGACGTCCAGCCTGCACCTGCGGGACGGTCACTTCCTCGAAGCCAGCTGGGACAACTACTTCTACACCCGGCAGTGGAACATCCCGCCCGAGGTTCGGATCATCGTCGTGCCCAGCACCTCGGAGGAACCCGGAGGCGCGGGGGAGCTGGGTGTCGCCGCGTCGATGGCCGCGGTCGCCTGTGCCTACGGCCGTGCGACCGGGACGATGCCCACCAGCTTCCCGATCAACCACCAGACCCTGTCCTTCGAACCCAAACCCACCGTCCCGCCCGTACCCGAGTCTCCGGTGGACGGCCTGGACCACGCCCGCTGAAACGAGGAGTTTCCCTTGCCCGAGCACACCTTCCGGGTCAACGGCGAGCAGGTGACCGTCGACGTCGAGGGCGACGTGCGCCTGCTGTGGGTGCTGCGCGACCTGCTCGGCATCACCGGGCCGAAGTACGGTTGCGGCATCAACGTCTGCAAGGCGTGCACCAGTCATCTCAACGGTGCCGCGGTGAACCCGTGCGCGATTCCCGTCGAGAACCTGCGGCCGACCGACGAGGTCACCACCATTGAGGGCCTCGCGGACACGGTGGACGCCGAGCTGCATCCGATGCAGCAGGCCTGGCTCGACCACGACGTCGCCCAGTGCGGCTACTGCCAGCCCGGCCAGATCATGGCCGCGGTGGCGCTGGTCCGCCGCGTCGCCGCCGAGGGCAGGCCGGTCACCGACGCCGACCTCGACGGCCTGCGCAACATCTGCCGCTGCGGCACCTACTCGCGCATCCGCGACGCCATCAGGACCGGAGCCGGGAACATGTGAGCGCCGTTCAGGGACAACGTGCGGTGACCAGCCAGGTCGCCGAGTCGTAGTGCACGCCGCGTTCGTCGAGGTGCCCGTGGAGAGTGCGGCGCAGGGCCTCCAGCGCGCGGGCCCGCGGGTCGGGATCGAGCTGTGCCAGCCTGCCCGCGTTCTGACTGGTGACGAATCGCAGCGCATCGTCGACGTCGGCACCGAAGTACATGGGCTCGGCCAGCCCTCGCAGGTCGACATCGGCGAAACCGGCCGACGTCAGCAGGTCCCGAACCCGGGGCGGGTCGCTGAGCGCGAGCGGACTCGGCGCGTCCGCCGGCGGTGACTCCTCGACGCCCAGCGCGGCGAAGAAGCTGCGCAGCCACTCCTGCCGTGCGAGCGGCTGCCAGGTCAGCAGCACGAGTCGTCCGCCGGGACGCAGCGCCCGGCCGAGGTTGGCGAACGCCGCCACCGGGTCGCCGAAGAACATCGCACCGTGCCTGCTGATGGCGATGTCGAAACCCTGTCGTGCGAAGTCGTGGACCTGTGCGTCCGCCTGCTCGAACGACGCGTTGGGCAGCCCGTCGAGCCGGGCGCGCTCGCGGGCCAGTTCGAGCATGGCCGACGACAGGTCCACGCCGAGGGCCATGCCGTCCGGGGCGGCCCGCGCGGCGTCGCGGGTCGTGCGCCCCGTTCCGCAGCCGACGTCGAGCACGGCCGAGGTCCGCTTGAACTCCGCGGCGGCGAGGAAGGTGTCCTGATAGTTCGCGACGCCGTTGTCGAAGCGGTCGGCGTTCGCGACCCAGACGTCGCCCCCCGCGCCGTCCCAGCTCGTCAGTTGGGACACGTTCGACGGATCGACAGGGTTCTCGGTGCTCACCCCACGACGATCGCAGACCCCGGAGCGAAGCCCGATGACCGGGTCGTGCGCTTCTCAACCTGTCCCGCTCCGGGTAACGTACCGAGTCGACTTCAGTTCAGGTCGCGAAACGAGAGGTGGGATCGCTGTGGTGGGCCGGTTCGATGGTTCCGTCGCCGCTGTCACGGGGGCGGGCTCGGGGCTGGGGCGCGCGGCGGCGGAGCGGCTGGCGGCCGAGGGAGCCGAGGTCGTGCTGCTCGACCGGGACCACTCGGCGATCACCGAGCTCGCCTCGCGGTTGCCCGGCGCGACGCCGTATCAGCTCGACGTCAGCGACTCCGCGGCCGTGGACTCGGTCTTCGACGACGTGGTCGGCAGGCACGGCCCGCTCGGCGCGGTCTTCAACAACGCCGGCATCGCGGCCGAGCAGGCTCCGCTGCACCTCACGACCGACGAGAACTGGGCGGCCGTGCTGAGGGTGAACGCCGACGGCGCCTTCTACGTCCTGCGCGCGACCTTGCGGGCGATGGTGGCCGCGGGTGGCGGTGCGGTGGTCAACATGTCGTCCTCGTCCGGACTGTCCGGCAAACGCCACATGGCGCCGTACAGCTTCTCGAAGGCGGGCATCGTCAATCTGACCCGGTCGGCCGCCATCGAGTACGCGGACAGGGGAATCCGGGTGAACGCCGTCGCGCCCGCGGCGGTCCGGACCCCGCTCGTCGAGAAGCACATCCGTACCGCGCCGGATCCCGAGGCGATGGAGCGGCTGGTCACCTCGCAGTCCCCGATCCCCGGAATGGCGACTCCCGCTGACGTGGCCGGGGTCGTGACCTTTCTTCTGTCGGACGACGCCGCGTGGATCACCGGCCTGACCGTCCCGGTCGACGGCGGCTATCACGCGATCTGAGCGAAAGGAGACTCCGGTGCTCGCTTACCGGATGGCGGGCTCCGGGCGCGCCGAGCTCGTGGACCACGAGAGTCCCGAACCGGGGCCCGGCGAGGTGCGGCTGGACGTTCTCGCGGCCGGTGTCTGCCACTCCGATCTCGCGGTGCTGGCCGGCGGGGTGTCGCGAGCGTGGGCGCTGCCGTTCACCCTGGGACACGAGATCTGCGGACGGGTCGCCGTCCTGGGGTCCGATGTGGAGGGTGTCGATGTCGGAGACCAGGTGGTGGTGCACGCCCCCTACGGCTGCGGCCGGTGTCGGCGGTGCGAGCGTGGCCAGACCAACTACTGCGACGACCGCGACCGCTTGCCGGCGGCGGGAATCGGGCTCGGTGTGGACGGCGGCATGGCCGACTCGGTCGTCGTCGGCGCCGAGCGTCTCGTGTCCGCGTCCGGGGTGGATCCCGTGGTCGCCGCGACGCTCACCGACGCCGGGCTGACGTCGTTCCACGCCATCGAGGGGTGCCGGGACCTGCTGACCGAGCCTGATGCCGTGGTCGTGGTCATCGGCGTCGGGGGTTTGGGGCATCTGGCGATCGGCATCCTGCGGGCGTGCTACGGGGTTCAGGTCGTGGCGGTGGACACCCGGGATGCCGCGTTGGAGCTGGCCGGAGAATGCGGTGCCGATGTGGCGGTCGGACCCGGAGGCGCTGCCGCCGCCGTGACGGCCGTGGCGGGCGGACGTGGTGCCGATGTGGTGTTCGACTTCGCCGGCGCGCAGAGCAGCCTGGAGCTGGCGACCGCTGTGCTGCGCACGGCGGGTGAGCTCGTGGTGGTCGGCAGCGGTGGCGGCGTCCTGAGGGTGGCGAAGCCGGGAGTGCTGCCGGCCGGAATCCGCCTGCGGTTGCCGTTCTGGGGCTCGCGTACGGAGCTGAGCGGGGTCGTCGAACTGGCCCGGCAGGGAGCGCTGCGGCCGAGGACCACGACGTTCCCGCTGACGGAGGCCGACCGTGCTTTCGCCGAGCTGCGCGACGGAAAGCTGGTCGGCCGGGCGGTGCTGGTTCCGCGCTGAGCCGGTGTTTCCGGCTCAGCGCGCGGACCAGCCGCCGTCGACGAAGATCTCCGACCCCGTGGTGTAGCCGGAGTCGTCGCACGCGAGGAACGCGACGGCGGCGGCGACCTCCTCGGGGCGCCCGAGCCGGCCCATCGGGGTGTTGGCCAGCATCGCCGTGTGCCGTTCGGTGCCGCCGAAGCGCTCGAGCAGTGGGGCCGTGCCGATGAACGCGGGGACCACCGCGTTCACCCGCACTCCGTGGGCGGCCCAGTGCAGCGCGGCGTTCATCGTCATCGAGCGCACCGCACCTTTCGCGGCGGCGTAGGAGAAACTGTTGGCCAGACCGCCTGACGCCCCGAGGATCGACGCGATGTTGACGATCGCGCCGCCACCGCCCGCCTCGATGACCGGCCCGACGTGCTTCATGCCCAGCCAGGTACCGAGCTGGTCGATGTCGACGACCTGGTCCCAGCGCTCCCGTGTCTCGGTCTCGACCGTTCCCAGGCTCCCGACGCCCGCGTTGTTCACCAGCGCGTGCACCGAGCCCCACGCGTCCTGGACCTCGGCCACGGCGTGGCTCCACGCGTCCTCGTCGGTGACGTCGAGAGCGATCGCGATCGTGGTGCCGCCGAGTCGCGCGGCCAGTGCGCCGCAGGCGTCCACGTCGACGTCGGTGAGCGCCACCGAGGCTCCCTCGGCGACGAGCCGCTGCGCGATCGCCGTGCCGAGTCCGCCGGTGGCTCCCGTGAGGATGACGTGGCGATCGTCGAGTCGTCGTGACATCTCGTTCGGTGCTCCGTTCGTCCTGATCAGACCGCGGTGTAGCCACCGTCGACGGGAATCCCGGCTCCGGTGACGAAGGAAGCGTTGTCGGACAACAAGAACGCCACCGCGGTGGCGATCTCTCCCGGTGCCGCCGCACGGGTGAGCGGGGCGCTCACCCTGCCCGCGATGCCGGTGCGCGGACTGGGCCGCAGTCCCTGACCATCAGCCGCACTGTTCTCGGCGAGGTTGGTGGCCACGTATCCCGGGCACACGCAGTTCAGCCGGATGCCCCGGTCCGCGTACTCCGCGGCGAGGCTGCGGGTCAGTGCCAGCACACCGCCCTTGGTCGCGTCGTAGGCGGCCGAGCGGCCCGCCGCCACCATGGCGCCCACCGAGCCGACGGTGACGACCGCCCCGGCCGTGGCGTCGAGAAGATGCGGCAGCGCCGCCTGGATGCTCAGGAAGGTTCCCGTGAGGTTCACGTCGACCAGCCGTTGCCAGGTCGCCAGGGGCATCTCGTCCGACGGGGTACCGTCGGTGACTCCCGCGCAGGTGACGAGTCCGTCGATCCCGCCCAGCCCCGTCGCTGCACCGGTGAATGCGGACTCGACCGCGGCGGCGTTCGCGACGTCGCAGTGCAGCGGCAGGACGGGATGCCGCTGCCCTGCGCTCGACTCGAACTCGGGGCGGCGCACGTCCAGCGCGGCGACGTGCGCACCGCGGGCGGTGAGCAGTTCCGCGACGGCGCGCCCGATCCCGCTCCCGGCGCCGGTGACGACGATGCGACGGTCCGCGACCTGATCCGGGCTCACGACTCGGCCTGCGCGACGGGACCGGTCACCCGGCTCACCTTCGACGCCGGTCCGTCGTCCAGATCCACGGACCGGGTTTCGCTCATGGTCGCCACCACGGCCAGTCCGATGGCCGCGGCGACGATGATGTAGAACGCCGGCGCCATCGTGATGCCGGTGACGGCGACGAGCCAGGTCGAGATCAACGAGACGAGCCCCGAGCCGAGGACGCCACCGATGTTGAAGCCGAGCGAGACGCCGGTGTAGCGCACCCGCGTCGGGAACAGTTCGGAGTACTGCGCGTACACCACTCCCTGCTGGACGCTGAACGGAAGGTTCAGGATCAGCGCCGCGCCGATGGCGAGTGCGAGCGAACCCTGTTGCATGGCCCAGAAACACGGAATGGCGAGTACGACGAACGTGATCATGCTGCCGGCGAGGATCCGCCGTCGCCCGAACCGGTCGCTCATCGCGCCGGCCAACGGGGTGAGCGCGAGCGGGACCAGCACGATGAACACGACCAGCCAGAGCGCTCCGGTCAACGGGTACTCCAGCACCGCCGACAGGTGGACGAGGATGTAGACCGACGCGATGCCGCCGGTGGTCATCGTCGAGTAGGCGATGGCCACGATCCGCAGCACGCTGGCCTTGTGCGTGCGGACGACCTCCTTGACCGGTGCCTGGGCGGGCGCGTTCTCCTCGACCATCTGCAGGAACAGCGGCGAGTCCTCCACCCGCATCCGGTACAGGACCGCGCCGGCGAGCAGCGGTGCGGCGATGAGGAACGGCACCCGCCAGCCCCAGGCGCTCATCTGCTCGGCGGTGAGCAGCGAGCTCAGCGTCCCGACGGTGGCGGCCGCGCCCGCGAGCCCGAGGGAGATTCCGACCGAGGTGGCCGAGCCGAACAGGCCACGCCTGCGCGAGGGAGCCGACTCCGTGGACAGCGACGTCGCTCCGCCGATCTCGCCGCCCGCCGAGAATCCCTGCAGGATGCGCAGGAGGGTCAACAGGATCGGGGCCGAGACACCGATCGAGGCGTAGGTGGGCAGGAGCCCGGTGAGCGTGGTCGCCACGCCCATGACCAGCACGGTCGCCAGCAGCACGGTCTTGCGGCCGTGCCGGTCGCCGAGCCTGCCGAAGAACAGACCGCCCAGCGGCCGGGCGAGGAACCCGCTCGCGACCACGCCGAGCGTGCCGAGCAGGCCGACCAGTCCGTCCTGGCCTGGGAAGAACAGGGGAGCGAGCACGACCGCGAGATAGCCGTAGATCGCGAAGTCGTAGTACTCGATGGCCGTACCGACCGCGGCGGCCAGGCTCGCCCGGCGAGCGACTCGATCCCGTTCGGGCAGCGCTTGTGTCGACATCGGCGCTCCTTTGCGCGTCAGGAGGACGGCCGTGAGGCCAGCGAACTAGCAGGGTGAAGACTAAGCACGAACCGATCTCAGTTCAAGTTGCTGGCGGAAAACCTTGACGGCGAGACCGAACTGAGATTGGTTCGCTCGCATGGACATCGACGAGACACTGGCGACGACGAGGGCCGTGCGCCGCAGGCTGGACCCGAGCAGGCCGGTCCCGATCGAGCTCATCCGCGACTGCGTCGAGCTGGCCGTGCAGGCGCCCGCCGGATCGAACGTGGCGCGCACGCGGTTCGTCGTCGTGCGCGAGCCGGCACTGCGACGTGGACTGGCGGAGCTGTACTCCGAGGTCTACCGCGGTACGTACGTCGGCTCGGCCGGCTACATCGGGAATGTGCGCCGCGACGACCCGGCCGCGGCGCGAGCGCAGGAGCGGACGGCTCGCTCGGCCGACGCGCTCGAGCGGGCGCTGCACGAGGTCGACACGATCGTCCTCGCCTGCCTGGACGGCACGCGGCTCGACGGCGTCTCGGCGATGGCGAGCGCGTCGATGCTCGGCGGCGTGCTGCCCGCGATGTGGAGCTTCATGCTCGCCGCCCGCGCCCGAGGGCTCGGAACCTGCTGGACGACGATGCACCTCGCCAAGGAGCGGGAGGCCGCCGAGCTGCTGGGTATCCCGTTCGACGAGGTGCAGCAGGTGTGCCTGACCCCGCTGGCTTTCACGGTGGGGGACCGGTTCGGCAGGGCGCGGCGACCTGCCGTCGACGAGGTCGTGCACTGGGACCGCTGGGATCCGGGTCTGCCGCGCGCCGGGCGCCTCGCCGGCATCGTCGCCGAACCGGGGTCTTGACAGCGGCGAGGGCTCGCGAACATTATCAAGTCGAATTCAGTTCAGTTCAGCGTGGTTCGGAGGACTCATGGCAGTCGAAGACGACATCCAGTTCGAGCGGGACGGTCACGTTGCGCGCATCTGGTTCAACCGGCCGCACAAGCGGAACTGCATCACCGTGCCGATGCTCCACCGGCTCGACGAGATCATCACCGAGATCGAGGCGGACGCGAACCTGCGCGTCGTGGTCGTCCGTGGCAGGGAGAACACGTTCTCCTCCGGCTTCGACCTCGACAGCCTGCAGTCCGACTTCATCGGCACCAGCACCGCGATGGACGTCGCGGTGGTGTCGGCGAAGGTCTGCGACCGCCTCTACAACATGTCCAAGCCGTCGGTCGCCGTGCTCGAGGGCTACGTCACCGCGGGCGGCTTCGAGGTCATGATCTCCTGCGACTTCGCGATCGCCGACGAGACAGCGAAGATCGGTGACTTCCACATTCGCCGGGCACTGTTCGGTGGTGCGGGGCCGATCTACCGGCTGCCGAGGATGCTGGGCGTGCGCAAGACCAAGGAGCTGATGCTCACCGGCAAGCTGCTCAGCGGCACGGAGGCCGCGGAGTTCGACCTGGTCAACGCCAGCGCTCCCGCCGACGAGCTGGACGCGACCGTCGAGGAGTTCATCAGCCACCTCACGGACAAGAGCCCGTTCCAGATGAAGCTCACGAAGATGGCCGTCGATCGCGGGCTCGACGCCGACATCGCCTCGTTGATGGTGCTCGAACACCTCGCGGTGGGCGTGACGCTGAACTCGGAGGACGCGGCGGAGGGTGTCGCGGCGTTCCTCGAGAAGCGCGATCCGAAGTGGACCGGTCGCTGATCCCTCGGTGCGGGTGAAGGAGTGACATGAGCCGAGCCACGGCACACGCTGATGCCGACGGCGCGCTCGCGACGCGAGTGCGGCGGGCGCTGCCCGTCCGGGACGCCGGAGCGCTGAGCGTGCTGGAAGGCGGCCGGTCCGGGTTGACCTACCTGATCCGGGCCGGTGAGCTCGGTTTCGTGGTGAAGGCCGTTCCTCCCGGGCGGCCCGCGACCGGGCGCAACGACGTGCTGCGTCAGGCCCACGTACTGTCCGCGTTGGACGGACACGGACTGCCCGTTCCGGCCGTGATCGCCCACGAGACTGCCGAGCCCGCCTGGTTCGCGATGAGCTTCGCGGCGGGTGATGCCACGGAGCCGGTGCTCGACGTCGAGGGCACGATCGCCCCCGCGCTCGCGCGGTCCCGCATGCTGGCCGCCGCGCGGGTGCTCGGCGCGCTGCACGCGGTGCCCGTGGAGCGGGTGGCGGCCGGTGTCGGCGCGGCGGGTGGTGCCGCGCCCGATCCGGCGGATCCCGCCGACGAGCTCGACCGGTGGACCAGGACGATGCGTGCGGTACCACGGGAGCTCCGG
This sequence comes from Prauserella cavernicola, assembly GCF_016595675.1. Taxonomy (GTDB): domain Bacteria; phylum Actinomycetota; class Actinomycetes; order Mycobacteriales; family Pseudonocardiaceae; genus Prauserella_A; species Prauserella_A cavernicola. The sequence goes on from NZ_JAENJH010000006.1 coordinate 357,401, forward strand.
CCCGGTTCGGAGGAGCTGCTCGCCGCACTGGCCGCGTCGGTTCCGGCCTCGGTGGCCCCGGTGTTGCTGCACGGCGACTTCCGGCTCGGGAACCTGTTGTGCGAGGGCGAGACTCCCACGGCACTGATCGACTGGGAGATCTGGAGCGTCGGTGACCCGCGGGTCGATCTCGGCTGGTTCGGTGTGTTCACCGACGGTCGCCTGTTCCCGGGCACGGGCAGGGTCGTCGACGGGCTGCCCGGCGAGGACGAACTCGTCGAGGTCTACCGGCTGGCGCGCGGCGAGTCCGGGGGCACGGACGCCGACTACACCTGGTTCCGTGCGCTCGGCCGCATGAAGATGGCCGCGATCATGGGGCACAACCTGCGCAGGCACCGCGAGGGCAGGCACCACGATCCCGTGCAGGAGGAGCTGCCGCCCACCATCGCGGCTCTGATCGCCGACGCGCAGCGCCTGATGGGTCCTGCCCGATGACCGCCCCCTCGCCCGCGGAGGTCTTCGACCTGACGGGACGCACGGCTCTGGTCACCGGCGCTTCCTCCGGGCTGGGCAACCGGTTCGCCCGTGTGCTGGCCGCGGCCGGTGCCACCGTGTGGGCGTCGGCTCGCCGGAAGGACCGGCTGGAGGAGCTCGCGGCCGAGGTCGAGGGCGTGCGCCCCGTCCGGTGCGACGTCGCCTCCGAGTCCGACCGGGCCGCGCTCGTCGACCACGTGGTGTCGGAGACCGGGCCGCTCGACGTGCTGATCAACAACGCGGGCACCGCCAGCAAGGCGAAGCCGCACGAGGAGAGTTCCGCCGCGTTCACCGAGGTGTTGGAGACGAACCTGGTCGCGCCGTTCCACCTGGCACAGCTTGTGGCCGGCGTGGCGGAGGGACGCGCCGTGTCGATCGTGAACGTCAGCTCGATCGTCGGCGTGGTCTCCACCGCTCCCCGGGGCGGCGCGGGCTACGCGGCGGGCAAATCCGGCCTGATCGGGCTCACCCGTCAGCTCGCCGGTCACTGGGGACGCAACGGGGTCCGGGTCAACGCGCTCGCACCCGGCTGGTTCCGCACGGAGATGAACGACGCGATGTTCGAGGACGACGCGTCGGTGCGGTGGATCGAGCGCAACACGATGCTGCGCCGCTCTGGCGACCAGAGCGAGCTCGACGGCGCGCTGCTGTTCCTGGCCTCGGCGGCGTCGACCTACTGCACGGGACAGGTGCTGGCGATCGACGGAGGGTGGACGGCCCGATGAGCGACGTGTCCGAGGCCGAGCTGACCGCGTTCGCCGACACGGCCCGCGCGTGGCTGGCCGGACGGCTTCCGCCCCGTGCCGACGACGCGGGCCGGTCCGTGGCCGTGTTCCACGACCTGCCGTTCGACGAGGAACGTGCTCTGCTCGCCCGCATCCAGCACTGGTTGCGCACCAGGTTCGACGCGGGCTACGGCGCGCTGTCCTGGCCGGAGGAGTACGGCGGCGCCGGACTGTCGGAGCTGCACGAGGAAGTCTTCGCCGGAGTCGAGCGCGAGTTCGAGACGCCGGGCAGGCACGAGCTGACATCGGTGAGCACCGCGCTGATCGCCCCGACCGTGCAGCTGTTCGGCACCGCCCGGCAACGGGAGCGGCTGGTCCGGCCGCTGCTGCGCGGAGACGAGCTGGCCTGTCAGCTCTTCTCCGAGCCGGGAGCCGGATCGGACCTGGCGGGGCTCGGCACGCGCGCGGTGCGGGACGGCGACGGCTGGATCGTCACCGGCCAGAAGGTGTGGAGCTCCGGTGCGCAGTTCGCGGGGTGGGGTGAACTGATCACCAGGACGGACCCGGACCTGCCGAAGCACAAGGGACTGACCGCGTTCCTGCTGCCGATGGACACTCCCGGTGTGGAGGTGCGGCCGCTGCGGCAGATGTCGGGCGGGTCGTCGTTCTGCGAGGTCTTTCTCGACGACGTGCGGATTCCCGACTCGCTGCGGCTGGGCGAGGTCGGCGGTGGCTGGTCGGTGACGCTCGCGACGCTGGGCTTCGAGCGAGGGCATTCGGGAGCCGAGGTGGACCTGGGCGGCGGCTACGCGCAGCTGGCCGAGGATGCGCGCAGGCTCGGCCGTACCCACGATCCCGAGGTGCGCAGGCTGCTGGCCGAGGTGTGGGTGGCCGAGCAGGTCGCCACGATCTCCGCCCAGCGCGACCGTGAGGCCCGGCGGGCGGGCGACCAGCCGGGGCCGCTGGGGTCGCTGCGCAAACTCGCGTGGGCGCAGCGGCTGAAGCTCGTGTCGGAGGCCGCGGCGGTCGTGCTGGGCCCACGGCTGATCGCCGACGCCGCTGACGGCGGTTGGCGGTGGACCGAGCACTACCTCGGGGCGCCGGGGTATCGCATCGCGGGGGGCTCGGACGAGGTCCAGCGCACGATCATCGCGGAGCGCCTGCTCGGCCTTCCGCCGGAACCGCGCGCCGACCGCGGCGTGGCGTGGAAGGACATCCCGAGATGAGCAGATCGCTACAGCAGTCGGTGGCCGCGGCACGGGTCGTGGAACAACCACTGGCGGGCAGGACAGCACTGGTGACGGGCGGATCCCGCGGCCTGGGCAGGGAGATCGCGATCGCGTTCGCCGCGGCGGGCGCGGACGTGGCGGTGGTGTCGCGCAAGAAGGACGCCTGCGCGCGGCTGGCCGAGGAACTGGCCGCGGCGACGGGACGGCGCGTGAGCGCACACGCCGCGCACGTCGGCGACTGGGACGGGCTGGGCACGATGCTCGACGAGGTCGAGCGCGAGCTGGGGCCGGTGGACGTGCTGGTGAACAACGCGGGGATCGCACCGGTGTATCCGAGTCTGGACCAGGTGGACGAGGCGTTGTTCGACAAGGTCTTCGCGGTCAACGTGAAGGGCCCGTTCCGCCTGCTGGCCCTGGTGGGCGCGCGCATGGCGGCCGCTGGGGGAGGGGCGATGCTCAACATCTCCTCGATGGGCTCGCGGCGCCCGACCGCGGGCGATCTTCCCTACACCGCGGCGAAGTCCGCGCTGAACACGCTGACGGCGGGGTTCGCCCAGGAGTACGGCCCGTCGGTGCGGGTGAACACGATCCTGGCCGGTCCCTTCGCGACGGACATCAGCAAGTCCTGGGACCCCGACGTGGTCGCGGCCATGGCGCGGGACTGGCCCGCGAAGCGGGTCGGCGAACCGGAGGAGATCGTCGGCGCCGCGTTGTACCTGTGCGGCCCGCAGGCCTCCTACACCACCGGCGCGCTGCTGGCCGTCGACGGGGGAAGGCTGGCCGCGCCGTGAGACTTGTCGACGAGTCGCTGTTCACCGAGACGCCGGAAGGCCTGGCGCTGCTGGGAAGCCGGTGCGCGGACTGCGAGGCGCACACGTTTCCGCGCCAGAGCGGATGCCCGCGGTGCACCGGTTCGGTGCTGGCGGACGTGCCGCTGGCCAGGACGGGCGTTCTGTGGTCGTGGACCGTGCAGGGCTTCCGGCCCAAACCGCCCTACACCGGCTCGGAGGCCTACGAGCCGTACGGGGTCGGTTATGTCGAGCTGCCCGGACAGCTGATCGTCGAGACGCGCCTGGTCGAGAGCGACCCCGGCAAGCTGCGGATCGGGATGCCGGTGGAACTGGCCTTCGTGCCGTTCCGGGACGACGACCAGGGTCAGGTCCACACGTTCGCGTTCGTGGAGGCGGCACATGGTTGAGGTGGCGATCGTCGGCATCGGGATGCACCGGTTCGGCCGCACGGACGGCGTGTCCGGCCGGGCGCAGGCCGTGCACGCGGCGCGGGAAGCGATGCGGGACGCCGGGGTCCGGTTCTCGGACCTGCAGTTCGGGTTCGGCGGTTCGCATTCGGCGGGCGACGCCGACACGCTGGTGTCGGAGCTCGGGCTGACGGGACTGCCGTTCATCAACGTGGCGAACGGTTGCGCCACCGGAGGATCGGCGTTGATCGCCGCGGAGGCCGCGATTCGTTCCGGCCAGCACGACATCGGCCTGGTGCTCGGGTTCGACAAGCATCCGAGGGGCGCGTTCAACACCGATCCGGCCGAGCACGGGATCGGCGCCTGGTACGGCGAGACCGGATTGATGGTGACCACGCAGTTCTTCGGGATGAAGATCCAGCGATACCTGCACGAGCACGACATCGACCCGGGCGTGCTCGCCCGGATCGCCGAGAAGTCGTTTCGCAACGGTGCGCGCAATCCGATGGCGTGGCGGCGCACGGAGCTCTCGGCGGCCGAGATCGCGGCGGCGCCGATGATCTCGCACCCGCTGACGCAGTACATGTACTGCTCGCCGGGCGAGGGCGCGGTCGCGCTGGTGCTGTGCCGGGCCGACCGGGCCAGGGAGTATCGCGACCGGCCGGTGTTCCTGCGCGGGGCGGCATTGCGCTCGCGCCGGTACGGCTCGTTCGAGGTCTTCTCGCCGTGGCTGGCGGCGGAACGGGCCGAGTCGCCGAGCGTGGAGGCCGCGCGCGCCGTGTTCGAGCAAGCCGGGGTCGCACCGTCGGACGTGGACGTGGCGCAGGTGCAGGACACCGAGTCGGGCGCGGAGCTGATGCACCTGGCCGAGACAGGACTGTGCGCGCACGGCGACCAGGCCGAGCTGATCGACTCGGGCGCGACGGAGATCGGCGGCCGGTTGCCGGTCAACACCGACGGCGGGTGTATCGCGAACGGCGAGCCGATCGGGGCGTCGGGACTGCGGCAGGTCCACGAGAACGTGCTGCAGCTGCGCGGGGACGCGGGCGAGCACCAGGTACCGGGGAGCCCGAGGGTCGGTTTCACGCACGTGTACGGAGCTCCGGGGATCAGCGCGTGCACCGTGCTGTCCCGGTGAAAGGAACGAGCCATGGCCTGGGAATTCGAGACCGAACCCGAGGTGCAGCGGGAGCTGGACTGGGTCGAGGAGTTCGTCAGCGAGCAGGTGGAGCCGGTCGACCAGCTGATCGAGCACGCGTGGAACCCGCGCGATCCGGTGCGCAACGCTCTGATCAAACCCTTGCAGCAGCAGGTCAGGGACCGTGAGCTGTGGGCGTGTCATCTCGGCCCCGAGCTGGGTGGCAAGGGCTACGGCCAGCTGCGGTTGGCGCTGTTGAACGAAAAGCTAGGCCGGACGCACTCGGGCCCGGTGGTGTTCGGCTGTCAGGCGCCGGATTCGGGCAATGCCGAGATCCTGGCCCACTACGGCAGTGAGTACCTGAAGAAGACCTACCTGGAGCCGTTGATCGACGGCGAGATCGTGTCGTGCTTCTCGATGACGGAGCCCCACGGCGGATCCGACCCGACGGGGTTTCGCACCACCGCGGTGCTCGACGGCGACGAGTGGGTGCTCAACGGGGAGAAGTGGTTCTCCTCGCACGCGCTGTTCGCGGAGTTCCTGATCGTGATGGCGGTGACCGAGCCGGACGCGCCCGCGCACACGAGCATGTCGATGTTCGTGGTGCCTGCTAACGCGCCGGGCATCGAGCGCGTGCGGGACGTGTCGGTGTGGGGCCACGAGGAAACCGTTGGCACTCACCAGTATCTGCGCTACACCGACGTCCGGGTGCCCGCCGAGAACCTGCTGGGCGAGCGCGGCCAAGCGTTTGCGGTGGCGCAGACGCGGCTGGGTGGCGGGCGAATCCACCACGCGATGCGCACCGTCGGACTGGTCCAGTCCGCGTTCGAGATGATGAAGCGCAGAGCGGTGTCGAGGAGAGCCAAAGGGCAGCGACTGGCCGACACCCAGCTGGTGCAGGAGATGATCGCCGACTCCTGGATCCAGGTGGAGCAGTTCCGGTTGCTGGTGCTGCGCACCGCGTGGCGGATCGACCGGTACAACGACTACCGCAGGGTGCGGGCCGACATCTCGGCCGTCAAGGCCGCGATGCCGAAGGTGCTCGCCGACGTCGCGGGCCGGGCCATCCAGATCCACGGTTCGCTGGGTATCTCGAAGGAGCTGCCGTTCGGAAAGTGGGTGATGGAGTCGTTCCACATGGGACTGGCCGATGGCGCGACCGAGGTGCACAAGGTCAATCTCGCCCAGGCGCTGTTGCGGGGCACGGAACCCGACGACGGCCTGTTCCCGCCCTACATCCTGCCCACCCGCGGGGCCGATGCCCGCGAACGCTTCGCCGACGTGCTCGCCGCGGTGGCCGACGACGGGGAACCGGCATGAGCCCGCGGATCACCCCGGACGCCGACGCCGAGGAACTCCGGTCGGTGGTCCGGGACTTCCTCGCCCGGTACGGAGATGCCGAGGTGGTGCTGGGTCAGGCGGCGACCGGGCAGTCCTGGGTCCGGGAGCTGTGGCGGCGCTTCGCCGTCGAGCTCGGCGCGGTCGCGCTCGACGTCCCGGAAGACGCCGGGGGAGCGGGGGCCGGCTTCCGTGAGGTCGCGATCGTGGCGGAGGAGCTGGGCCGGTCGCTGGTGCGCTCGCCCTGGTTCTCCACGGCCGTGCTCGGTGTGGGCGTGCTGCTCGAGGTCACGGACGCCACGGAGCTGCTCGCCGAGGTGGCCTCCGGCGCCACGACCGCCACCCTGGCCTACCGCGAGGACTACGGCGACGACGATCCCGCCGTGGTGCGGACCACCGCCGAGCGGGACCGTCACGGCGAGTGGTTCCTGACCGGACGGAAGACGCTGGTCGTGGAGGGCGCCACCGCCGATGTGGTGTTCGTCGTCGCCTCGGTCGAGGGCGAGTCGACACTGTTCGCCGTCGACGGCGCGGCCAAGGGCCTGGAGCGCACGCCGGTACGCGCCCTCGATCCCACCCGGCAGCTGGCCGAACTCGGGTTCGAGCGCACGCCGGCGCGACTGCTCGGCGATCCCGGTGACGCGCGTCCGGTGCTGGACCGCGTGCTCGACCGCGCCGTGGCCGCGCTGTCGTGCGAACAGGCCGGCGGCGCGGCGGCCGCACTGGACATGTCCGTGGCCCATGCGGGCACCCGGCTCCAGTTCGGCAGGCCCATCGGTACCTTCCAGGCGATCAAACACCGCTGCGCGGACATGGCCGTGCACGTCGAGGCTGCCCGATCCGCGTCACTGTGGGCCGCGGCAGCCGCGTCCGACGACCAGGCGGCGCTGCCTGCCGCGGCCGCCACGGCCGCGCTGGTCTGCGGCGAGGCCTACACCTGGGTGGCCGCCGAGACGGTTCAGGTGCACGGCGGCATCGGCTTCACATGGGAACACCCCGCACACCTCCACGTGCGCAGGGCGGCCACGTCCTCGGCGCTGTTCGGGGACCGGACCCGGCAGCGGGAATCGCTGCTCGCCCGGCTCGGGATCTGAGGTGGAAGGGAGTTGAACTTGGTTCGATACTGTTGACTAGGCTGGGCCGGTCGCCGTTCGAAGGGGTCGTGACATGAGCATCGAGGCACTGACCGAGGCCGACGACGGCCCGCGGTCGAAGCGGCCCGCCATCCTCGCGGCGGCCGTCGAGTGCTTCGGCGAGGTCGGCTACGAGGCCACCAAGTGGTCCGAGGTGGCCGACCGCGTGGGAATCGGCCAGACCGCGCTCTACCACTACTTCGAGTCGAAGGCCCACTGCCTGCTGACGATCATGCGCCTCGGGCTGCGCAACTCCGACGTGGCCTTCCGCGCGGCCACGGCGGAAGCTCCGGACGCGCTCGGCGCGTTGCGCAGCGCCGTCTCCGCCGCGTACGCGTTGTCGCCGCAGGAGGTGCACCAGAACCGGATCCTGCAGGCGAACATCGCGCTGCTGGCCAACAAGCGCGCCTCCGCGCGCGAGGAAGCCGAACGGCAGGCCTGCCGTGAGCTCGTGGCGCGCATCGAGCACAACTGGACGGTGCTGCTCGAGCGCGGCATGGCCGCGGGCGAGTTCCCCCGGCACGACTCCGTGATCATGGCCAGGAGCCTGCTCGGTCTCATTGTGAGCGTCTGGCGCTGGTACCGGCCCGACGGCTCGCTCGAGCTCGACGGGATCTCGGAGTTCATCGCCGACTGCTGCCTGCGCATGGTGGCGGGCACGCAGCCCGCACAGCGCTGAGCATGTTCCCTTGCTCCCACCGGGGCGAGTCACTAGTGTGAAACCAAACTGAACTCAGGTTTGCTTTTAGTGCAATGAAGAACACTGCCGGTCGTCAGAGAGGACGGGGCATTGTGATCATCGAGGACTACTACGCACGGCTGGACGGTCCCCGGCCGCTCGACGGACTCGAGCTCGTGGAGCCCGACGTCGCGTTCCTGTTCGCCCTTCCCGGCCACGAGGTCTCGGGTACGGACCGCGACGACCTGAAGGCCTACATCGAGGGCAGGCCGCCGGTCGGGCGCAAGCACCAGGTGCTGCGCCGCAGCCGCGACGGCGATCTGGAGATGGTCTACGGGATCGTCACCGAGGGGGACGGTCGCGGGACCGGTTCCTTCTCCGCCGTCGCCCTGCTCTCCTCGGACCGGAGGGTGGCTCGCTATCAGGCGTTCTTCCATCCCACGTTCGCTCTGTTCCCGTTGCCCGCCGGCGGTGCGGTGTGAGCGCCGCGGACGTGCTGACCCGGTGGTTCGCGGTGATGGATTCGGACCGGCCGGAGGACATCCTCGAGATGATCACCCCTGACTTCCGGTTCTCGATCGTCTTCGCCACCTCGGACGGTCAGGCGAGGGACTTCGCGGGCGGCCGGGAGGCCATGCAGGGCTACCTCGCCCAGCGCGAGAAGAGCGTGCTGACCCACCACGTGCTCTCGTCCGCGACGGTGGGTTCTGACGAGCTGGTGCTCGGGCAGGCACGCCGAGGTGAGGCATTCGAGTCCACCTTCGTCGCCGCCGCGCGACTGGACGAGGCCGGCAAGGTCGCCTCGCTGATGATCGGGCGCTCGCCCGCCCTCGACATCAGCGCGCTCTGATTCCTCTCCGACGAAAAGAGGCACATCGATGTTCAATCTCGCACTGCTCGCCGCGCGCCCTCCGGAATGGACGCACGACGAGTTCATCGCCTGGTGGCGCGGCGAGCACGCCGAGGTCACCTACCCACTGCCCGGCCTGCGGGCGTGGCGGCACACCGCCGTGAGCAGCGCGCTCGAGCCGCGCTCGGAGGGCTGGGACGGGCTCTCGGTGCTCAGCTTCGACGACGAACGCGCGGCTCGCGCCGCGCTCGCCAGCGAGGAGTGGGCCGCGGCGGTGCGGCACGTGGGTGCCATGCGCGGCAAGCGGATCGCCTTGCTCGGCGACGAACGCGAGATGTTCCGGGCCTGAGGAGGTTGTCGCGGTGAAGGAGCTCGTCGCCGACCTCGACCGGCGCAACGCCGAAGACCCCACCGTGCTCGCCGCGGTGGACGCCGACGGCACGTACACCCTCGGCGAGCTGCTCGCCGCCGGTGACGCGCTCGCGGCGGCCGTGCGGGCGTGCGCTGGTGCGGAACCCACGGTGCTGGTACAGGCCGACAACACGTGGCGCACCGTGGCCGCCGCGCTCGCGGTCGGCCGCCTCGGCGGCACGCTCGCCCTGATCAGCAGGCACTGCACGCGGCCGGAGTTCCAGGCCGCCGTGGAGGACCTCGAACCCGACGTCGTGCTCACCGCACCGGAGCGGGCGGCCGAGTGGGCCGTCGCGGAAGTCCGTCCGCGGGTCCACGGCGACGTCCTCGACGGCTGGTGCCTCGCCGGTGAACGCGTGCGCGCGTCCGGCCGCTGGGGCGGTGGCGTGGTGATCGGTCTGACGTCGGGCTCGACCGGCCGTGCGAAAGGCGTCGTGCAGTCCGAACGCTCCCTGCGGTACGCCTCCCAGGAGACCGTGGCCGCCGTCGGGCTCCGGCCCGGTGACGGCGTCGCGGCCCTGGTGCCGCTGTCGTCGGCCGCGGCCGTGTGCTTCGGGCTCTACCTGCCGTTGCTGCTCGGCGGGCGACTGCTGTTGTGCGACCGGTGGGAACCGGCCGAGGCCGTGGAGCTGATGGCGCGACACGACGCCCGGTGGACGATGTGCGTACCCACGATGGCGCTGCAGATGGGTTCCGCCGCTCGCACCGAAGGCATGCTGAGCGCGCTGACGGCGATGACCGTCGGCGGCGGTCCGATGGACGCGGGCGCGCTCGGCCGCGCCGAACGCAGGCTCGGCACTCGCATCCTGCGCGTGTTCGGCATGTCCGAATGCCTGGGGCACACCACACCGAGGCCCGACGATCCGGAGGACCTGCGCCTCGGCACGGACGGAATCCCCTTCCCCGGCACGGAGTTGCGGGCCGTCGACGAGTCGGGCTCGCCGGTGCCGACGGGGTCGATCGGCCGAGCCCAGGTCCGGGGACCGTCACTGTTCGCGGGCTACGCACGGCGCGGCGAGGTCGAGCCGCCCGCGCTGACCGAGGACGGCTTCTTCCCGACCGGCGACCTCGTCGAGATCCGCGCCGACGGCGCCATCTCGATCCGGGGCAGGGAGAAGGACATCATCATCCGCGGCGGACGCAACATCGACATCACCGAGGTGGAGACGGCGATCGCCGCCCATCCCGGGGTCGACCAGGTCTGCGTGGTCGCGGTGCCCGACGCGGTGCTGGGGGAGCGGGTCGCGGCGTTGCTGGTCACCGCTGACGGGCTCGAGCTGCCGCAGATTCAGCAGCACCTCGCCGGCATCGGCCTGATGAAGGGGAAATGGCCGGAGTTCGTGTTCCGAGTGGACGATCTCCCGCAGAACCGGGTCGGCAAGATCTCCCGGGCCGACGCGTCTCGTCTGGCCAGGGAACTCAGGGACGGAGCACCCGCCTGACGAGCCGGGCCTCGGCCTCGGCGCAGAGAGGAACATCCATGTCGGATCGGAACGTGGACCTGCTGGTCATCGGCGGGGGAATGGCCGGGCTGACCGCCGCGGCCCGCACCGCGCGCGACGGCGGGTCGGTGCTGGTCGTGGAGCGAGCCGACACCGTCGGCGGGTCGGGTCTGTTCGCGGGTTTCGTGTGGACCGCGGCCTCCCACGAGGTGCTGACCGAGATCAACCCCGACGGTGATCCCGCGCTGGCCCGGCACCTGGTGGACGGCTTCGCCGGTGCGGTGGACTGGATTCGCGACCTCGGCGTCACCTGCGCCGATGCCGTCACCGTGCTGCGCTACGGGCGGGGTCACCAGTTCGACACGGCTCACTACGCCTCGGAGTGTGCCCGGTCGATCAAGGAGCGGGGTGAGCTGTTGCTGCTCAGCACGGTTCGCCGGTTGCTCGAGGCGGACGGTGCGGTGCTCGGCGCGGAGATCGAAACCTCCGACGGCGAGGTGCACACGGTCCGAGCCCGCCACACCCTGCTCGCGACCGGCGGGTTCCAGGCCGATCCCGCACTGCGCGCGGAACTCATCCACGAGCACGCCCGGGACGTCGAGCTGCGATCCAACCCGAACAGCGACGGTGAGGGGCTGCGGCTCGCGCGCACGCTGGGCGCCGACATCGGGTTCCAAGGAGCCGGTTTCTACGGCCACTTGATGCCCTCGGGCGTCCCGCTGACCGACTCGTCGCTGTTCGTGGACCTGGCTCTCTACTACAGCGAGCACGCGCTGCTGTTCAACCTCGCGGGCGAGCGCTTCGTCGACGAGACCGTGGGCGATCACCTGAGCACGATGGCGCTGCTCGACCAGCCCGAGGCCAGGGGACTGCTCGTCGCCGATGCGCGCGTCCACCGCGAGTGGATTACCGGGTCCTATGTGGAGGGTGTCGCCGGGCTGGACAAGTTCGCGCTCGCGCAACGCCGTGGAGCGCGCTGCGCGATCGCGGGCAGCGTGGCCGAGTTCGCCGACATCCCCGAGGAGTGGGGCTACGACGGTGTCCGGATTCGCGACGTCCTGGCGGAGACGAACGAGGCGGCTCTGGCGGGTCGATCGACCGTGCCGGGCCGAGTTCACGACCCGCCACCGCTGACGGAACCGCCCTACTACGTGGTGGAGACCCGTCCGGCGGTCACGTTCCCCCTGACCGGAATCCGCATCGACACGCGAGCGCGCGTGCTGCGGCCCGACGGGAGCGCCGTGCCCGGTCTGCTCGCCGCGGGCTCGGACGCCGGAGGTCTGTACCACCGCGCCTACGCCGGAGGTCTGGCGCCCGCCCTCGTGTTCGGATTGTCCGCCGCGGAAACGGCGGCCGGAGAATCGCTCTGACGCACGGAGGCTTTCTACGGTTCCACAACGGTGTCATCGTCTGATATCTCTGTGTGAATGTTGCCGCGATAGCCGATTCTGCCCGTCCTCGTGACGGTCGTTCGACCGACACGCGGACGCTACCCGCGAGTCAACTATTGTTGCGCCCGTAAGGATCGGGGCACGAGAGACGGATCTGGGGCTGCGGATCCAATCCGCGATCGCGTGGATCACAGTGTGCCGTCGACAATGTCGGTGGTATGCGCATTCAGATCTGCCGAATGGTCCCGCCCCGGATTCACTGGTGCATCAGAAGGGATTTTCATGAGGTCGAAGCGTTTGCGTCGGGCCGGGACGTCCGGCGCGCTGGTCGCCGCGGCGTTGGGCACGTCGATGGTCGTCGCGCCCGCGTCGGCATCCGCGGTGAGCGAGTGGAAGTGCTACGGCACGCAGGTCGAACGCTGCGCCACTGTCTGGTGGGACGAGGCTGAGGACACCTACCGGGCGCGGGCGAAGATCACTGACATGCCCGGTGGTGGCGCTTACGAAGTCAAGGTCACCAACGTCAAGCTCATCAACTTCGATGGCGACCGCTTGGTGACGGTGAAGTCCAAGCAGGACTACGATGGCTGGCACGACACCGAGGACCTGGCCGGTACCGCGACGGTCGACCCGTGCGACTACGGGAACCCGAGCTTCGAGGTCAAGGCGACCTTCAGCTGGAGGGGCGCGGGCTCCGGCGAGAAGACCTGGAGCCCCGACCAAGGGTGGAGCATGTTCTGCGACTGATCCATTGAACAACAACGCGTCCGTCCCGCACCGTGTGGTGTGGGGGCGGACGCTTTTTTTGTTGGTCTGCCGCACACCACGTGCCGACATGATCGGGATGACCGCTGGACGCCACGACGCCCTGACCGTCCGGGACGGTCAGGGCGTCGTGGCGTTGCTACGTGATCGTCAGCTGGCCCAGACGACGGGGTTGTCGCTGTAGGCGTCGCCCTCGTCGAACTGCGCACCCACGACGGGAGCACCCGTCGTCGCGGTGAGCGAGCAGGTCTCGTACGACGCGCCCGCGGTGGTGAACTCGTTGTCGGCGCCCTCGTTGTCGCACTTGCCGGGGATGTCGCCGATCAGCACGACGCCGGTGCCGCTGCCTCCCTCGAGCACGCCGTTGAGCTTCAACGTCGCGTAGGAGAGGTCGGCGCCGTCGACGTTCTCGACCTTCATCTTGATGAAGTAGGGCTTCATGCCCTTGGCCTTGTCGCCGAAGGCGGCCATGTCGGACTCGGCCCCCTCCTCGATCGCCGTGACGGTGATGGCGATCGTGCCCTTCTTGTCGCTCGTGTACTCGAACGGCAGCACGGCCCTGTCGCCGACGGCGAGCTCGGTGCCAGGCTCGGTGGTCTCCTCGTCGGAGGCGGCACCGTCGCCGCTGTCGTCACCGTCTTCGCTGTCGGCGGACTCGCTCTCGCTGGCAGGCGCGGACGCGGACGAGGACGCGGGCGGGTCCTGTGCGGTCGCCGACCCTTCCTCGTCGCCGCCACAGGCCGAGAGCCCCAGTCCCAGGGTGGCCACCATGGCCGCGAACACGATGCGCCTCTTGTGCACTACTACCTCGCTGTTAACAGAGCTGTCCGACACGACAGCTTCGAACGTTCGAATGAGCACGGAAAAGCCCATGATGCGGGGCATTTCCGGGTGCGCCGGAGCGGATACTTCTCCGGCAGACGAGGGGCACAATAGCCCGGTTCGATCACCGGGTGTGTGGGTCGTTCAACCCACATCGAGCGGTCGCCGCCCGGTCGATGTGACGGATCGGTCCCGGGGAGTGATCCCGCTCAGTCGACCACGGAATCCAGCAGCCTGTCGAGTGCGCGATGCGCGGCCTGCCGGGCATCGGCGTCGCCGGGGCGCTCCGCGAGCCACAACGCGGCCTCGTTCATGGCGCCCGACAACTGCGCGGTCATCGCGTCGAGCAGGTCGGAGGCCACTCCGGACTCGGCCAGTGCCTCGCGGAGGTGGACGACGGAGTTCTCCGAGTCGAACCGTCTCCACTGGGCCCACCCGAGCGCGGCAGGACCGTCCACGAGTAACACCCGGTTCGCTGGCGCCGTGGTGATCGCGTCGACGAACGCGTGGCTGCCCGCGCGCAGTCTCCCGGCGGCATCCGGCTGCGTGGCCGCCCCGGTCACGGCGCTCGCGACGGTCGCCTGAAGCCGCTCCGCCACGGCGCGGAACACCCCGGTCTTGTTGCCGTAGTGGTGGTAGACGGCGCCGCGGGTGACCCCGGCGGCATGGGCGACGTCGTCGAGTGACACGGCGGCGAAACCGCGTTCGGCGAACAGTGTGGTCGCTCTGTCGAGGATCTCCTGGGCTGTCGCCGCAGCCGCGGCGGCGGATGCTCGGGGCACGGGGCTCCTTTACGTACGTCATGTATGTATACTCGTCCACATTTACATACGCATTGTACGTAAAGGAGTGCGAACATGACAGCGACGAGCTTCTATCCCGTGATGATGTCGCGGGAGGTCGCCACCGCGGCGACCTTCTACCGGGAGGCGCTGGACTTCGAGGTCACCTTCGACAGCGGCTGGTACATCAGCCTGCGGCGGGGGGACTTCGAGCTCGCGATCGTCGACCACGACCACGGCACGGTGCCCGACGGCTTCCGCGTGCCCGTGCGCGGGCTCATCCTGAATCTGGAGGTCGACGACGTCGACGCGGTGCACGAGGCGCTGACCGGGCGCGGGTTCGTGCCGGTGTCGCCGCTGCGCGACGAGGACTTCGGGCAGCGGCACTTCATCGTCGAGGCTCCCGACGGTGTGCTGCTCGACGTGATCCAGCCGATCCCGCCCACCGGGGAGTACGCGGACGCCTACGCGGGAGGGTCGCTCGCGGGTTGAGCACAGAGACCACAGTGGACGCTGTGAGGTCAGCACGTCGGGTGATCACGAACGGGTCAGTCTGTGGAAGGGCCGGCTGCTACGTCGATGCGGGGATCCACTGGAAGACAAGGATTTCCGCGGCCCTAGCCCGTTCGCGCTCGGGCGGCGACGCAGGGGGTGGGTGAGTGACGCGCCCAGTTTGGCCGACCGGGGTGTGGGTAGCCGCCCCGTGATCAACTCAGTCACCGCCCGAGCAACAGGGAAGGAATCGTCATGACTCAGGCCATTGTGAAGCGAGTGGCAACAGGCGTCGCGGCAGCGGCGGGTGTGCTGGTACTGGGAGTCACCACCGCGTCCGCCGCCACCGTCGAGCCGCAGCAGACCGGAGAGGTTCCGCCGTGCACGTCCGACCAGCTGATGTTGTCCACGAGTGAGCCGCGGCCGGGTGACGTGTCCGATCAGTACCACCTGACGATCGGCTTCGAGAACATCTCCGAGACCACGTGCGGCGTGGACGGACTGCCCACAGTGGACCTCGTCGGTCCCGACGACCCCCTGTTCGGCGACACCTACCGCCTTCCCGAGGGGATGGCGAACGACGACTTCGTCGACCTCGTACCCGGGCAGTCCGCCGAGATCGCCGAGGTCACCGTGCTGACGCCCAGCGAGGGCGCCGAGGCCTGGACCCCGAACAGCATCCAGATCACCCCTCCCGGCGAGGAGGACGCGCTGACCAGTGACTGGGGTGACCTGCCGGTGTTGCGCCAGGACGGTGCCACCCATCCCGGCTCCTATGTGCAGGGCATCGGCTGACCTGTCATCGACGGGGGCGGGCCGTGCGCGGTCCGCCCCCGTCGTCGGGTCGTCCAGTGTCGACGACCAGTGCGAGCTGGGCGCGAAGCGCGCCGAGCGCGGTCTCGGGTGTGAGCCGCGCGCTCAGGACGTGCACGGCGAGGCCCTCGGCCGTGGCCAGCAGCGCGGTCGCGATCGTGGCCGGGTCGATCGAGTCGTCGCGCCGGGCGAGTGCGATCCGGCTCTCGAGGAAGCCGCTCAGCTTCGCGTTCTGGGTGGCCAGGTCGGTGGCGACGTCCGGCCTGCGGGAGGCGTAGGACTGGAACGCCAGCGCGACCCGCGCCTCCTGGCGTTCCGGTTCCCCTCGGGGGATGAAACAGCCCAGGATCGCCTCGATCACCTCGGCGGGCGAGGGATCGGGCGCGAGTGCGGCGATCCTGGTGTCCACTCGCCGCTCGTAGCGCTCGCTCGCCGTGGCCATCGCGAAGCGCAGCATGGCGTCCTTGTTGGGAAAGTAGTGCTGCACCAGGCCCGCGGTGACGCCGACCTCCTCGGCCACGTGGCGAAGGCTCACCGCTTCCAGCCCGTCCCTGGCGGCGACGCGGAGCAACGCGCTGGCGACCTGACGCCTGCGTTCCTCGTGGTCGACGCGTTTGGGCATGGCGACACGTTTTCACATTGCAGTCGTATTGACAACGCTCGACCGAGATCCTTACCTTGCAGGCGCAAGGCAAGGATGTGGGAGGCCGACATGACCGATCACCCCGACGCTCAACTCCTCAGGACGGCCCTGGACGCGCTCAACGCCGGCGACCTCGACGCGTGTGTCGAGCTGATGCACCCGAACTTCCTCATCAACCTCGCGGGCCTGCCCACGCAGCTCGTCGGACGCGACGTCTGGCGTGCCGGGGTCGAACTACTCAGGGCGGCGTTCCCCGACGTCCAGATGGAGATCGAGGACACCTTCGCGGTCGACGGCCGGGTCGCGGTCCGCAACACCATTCGGGGCACCCACCGAGGGGACTTCCACGGCGTCGCTCCCACCGGCAGGACGATCGAGGTGATGAGCAACGAGATCTACCGGGTCGGGAATGGACTGATCCTCGAGGAGTGGATCGTCACCGACAACGCGACGCTCTTCGCGCAGATCACCGAGGGGCTTCCGCTCACGTCGCTGGAGTAGCTCCCATTGTCCTCTTCTTCGTGAGGCGATGGCCTCGCCCGCGTTCGTTGCCGGAGATCGCCTTGACCGCGGATGGGCATGCGCGACCCCCGGCGGTCCAGACCTCGGATGGCAGCATCCGGCCGGCCGCTGCAGTCTGTCCTCCTGACCGGCTCGACCGTGCGAACTCAATCGCGACTTCGGGCAATAAGGAGCATGACCATTACACGATTGCCTGCTCGCGCCGGGTCGGGTTCCGGGCCACCGGGCTCGGAGGCCGACGACGAGCGACTACTCGCCGAGTCGTTCAGTGAGCCGGAGCGGTTCGCCGGGTTGTTCGACCGGCATGCGCCGGTCGTGCACGGCTATCTGGCCCGCAGAGTCGGGCCGCTCGCCGACGACCTGCTGAGCGAGACCTTCCTGCTCGCCTTTCGAGGGCGCGACGGCTACGACCCGGCTCGCGGACCCGTGCGTGCCTGGTTGTTCGGCATCGCCACGAACCTGGTGCGGCGACACGCCCGCGACGAGGAACGTCGCTACCGCGCGCTGGGCAAGGCCGTGGCGATGTCGACTCCGTCCTCGGGCGAGGTCGACACCAGTACGGCGGACCGGGTCGACGCACAGGCGGTGAGCGCCGAACTGGCCTCGGCGCTGGGGGCGCTCCCGGAGCAGGATCGGGACGTGCTCCTCCTGTGGGCCTACCTCCAGCTCCCGTACGCCGAGATCGCGGGAGCACTCGAGATCCCCATCGGCACCGTGCGGTCCCGGCTGCACCGTGCCCGCGCCGCTGTTCGCGCCCACCTCGGCCCGCGCTGGCTGACGAACGAGGAGTCCGCATGACGAAGATCGACGAGTTCAACCTGGTCCGCGAGCACGGCCCGGCCGCGCATAAGCTGTCCGACGACGTGCTTGCCGGCGCCCGCGCCGAACTGATGAACGAGCTGAGTGCGGCTCCCGCCCTCGACCAGGCCCCGGCGCGCCGCGGGCCGCGGATGAAGTTCCGCGTGGTGGCGGCTGCCGCGGCCGCTCTGGTCGTCGGGCTCGTGGTCGGTGTCAGCCAGCTCGGCGGGACCGGAACCGAGCAGGCGGGCCCCGGTTCGCCCAGCCCGATCCGCCTGGTGGAAGCCACGGAGCCGACCCTTCCACCGGAACTGCGGCCGATTCCCGATGGTCTGCAGCTGATCGGTTACTCGGCCGAGCCGGGGTGGATCGGGCGAGGATACGGTCCCGTGTCGCCGGAATCGGACGACCGCGTCAACGTCCAGACCTCCTGGAACGGGCACAACCCGCAGAACATGGGCGTCGACTTCGAGGAGACGTCCTACAACGGACAACCGGCCTACGTCGCCCAGATCGAGTCCACCGAGGGCGAGGGCGCCGGAGACACCTACCGGACGGCCTACCTGTCGTGGGAGAGCGCGCCCGGCGTGTGGACCGTCGTGACCGGCGACGGGCGGTTCGCGTCCGAGGACGCCGTGCGGACGCTGGCCGACTCGCTGGTGGCGAGCCGCGACCACGTCAAGCTGACCATCGGCGTCGCGCCCGAGGGCTGGGTTCCGGTCTCGTTCAAGGACGGCGTGACGAGCTACGAGGACCCGGACTTCTCCGACCGCGAGATCACCGTGAGCCTTCGCGACGGCCTGGACGAGAACTTCGCCGAGGGCAGTGAGGTCCCGGTCGCGGACAGCGGCGAGGCCACCGTCAACGGCAAGCCCGCCGACGTGCTGGAGCTGGAGAACGGGGCGTGGATGCTGCAGGCACAGCTGCCCGACGACAGGGCGTTCCTGGTTCAGGCGTCCGACGACTTCTCCAGGGATCAGGTGGTCGAGCTCGCCGAGGGCGTGTACGCCCCGTAGGCGTCGACACCGGACTGCTGGGCCGTGCCGCATCGGCACGGCCCAGCAGTGTGGCACGGGGACCTCACTCGATCGACGTGTTGATCCCGCCCGACGGAGGCAATCCGCCTCGCCGCGCTGGCGCGGGAGCGTGGTCGCCCTATCGTTTCCGGGAGAACGTCCGAGTTCCGCCCGCGCAGCAAGGAGTTGTGATGGACGAGTACGCCGTCGGGGACACCGTGCGCATCACCGGGAGCACGATGACCGGCAACGTGGGCACGGTCGTGCACATCGATGCGGCCAGGGAGAAGTACCTGGTCCGTGTCGACGCCGTCACCCAGAACTGGTTCGGTGCCGGCGATCTCGAGCGGTTCAGCGCGAACTGATCGACCGGTGGCGGCCCTGGCTACCCGCCGGGGAGTTCACCGTCGTAGCGCGTGATGACCCGTGCGGAGCGCGCTTGTCCTGGCCAGAGCACGACGAGATATCGGTCGTGGCCGTCGCGCCCGTCGCCGGAGATGGTGTCGAGGCCGCGGTAGTAGACGCGGGCGGTGTACTCGCCGGGCGGGATGTCGGTGCGGGGGATGCGCTCGGTGCGGTCGCTGGACGAGACGATGATCCGGCCGGTCGGGGCGCGTAGGCCGCCTTCGGCGACGTGGTCCCAGCCCGCGGTTTCACGGTCGGGTTCGGCGACGCTGACCTCGAGAGCGACGGGAACGGTCGTCCTGCGGGCCGTGCCGACGCCGAGCACGTCCTGTTCGGTTGCGACGAGGTTGTCGATCAGCTCGCCGGCGAACTCGTCCGACAGGTCCGGGCGCAGCGAGTCGTCCTGGACGAGGAAGTAGTTGTAGTCGGCGAAGACCGCGAGGTCCGCGTGAACGAGGCGTCCCGGCTCACTGTGGCTCGGGGGAGTGAGCGAGTCGCCTGCGGAACGGACCGCCTGCCCGGCGTCGCGGGCAGGCGGTCCGTGTGTCACCTCGACGGGATCACGCATCCCGCTTCTTGGCCACCGCGACGGCCAGCACCATCGCGACCACCGCGATGCCGGCGAAGTAGGCCAGCGCCCAGCCCGGGCTCAGCGGAGAGGTCGACGTCGCCGGGTCACCGTTGCCACCGCTGCCGCTGATGAACCGGTCCGCGACGTTGAACGGAAGCCAGGCGTAGATCTTGTCCCCGATGTCGGGGATCACCCTGACCAGGCTCTCCACCGCCAGCATGTAGATCAGCAGCAGGGATACCGCACCCGCGCTCTGGCGGACGACGATGCCCACCGCCACCGCGATGACCGCGGCGAGACCGTAGACCAGGCTGATGCCCGCGACGTTGATCCACTTGGCCGTGGTGTCCAGCGCGAGGTTGCCCTCGGGCTGCAGCAGCGTCGCCACCGCCCAGGAACCGAAGCCGGCCACCAGACCGATGAAGGTGGCGAGCAGACCGACGACCACCGCCTTGGCCGTGAGCGCGGCGCCCCGGCGCGGGACGGCCTGGAACGTGGTGCGGATGGTGCCGAAGCGGTACTCGGTGGTCACCGCGAGTGCGGCGAGCACCATGACCACGGCCATGCCGAAGCTGTAGCCGGCCTGACTGGTCGACACGGTGATGGATTCGGCGGTGGCGCCCATCAACGCCGCCAGGCCGATGGTGACGACCAGCGCGACGAGCATGCACCACCACGGCGAGCGGGTGGTGAACAGCTTGATGCGTTCGACTGCGAGCAGTGTCATTGTTGCCGTTCCTTCGAGATCAGTTGGTGCCCGACGCCAGCACCTGGCCGGGTGCCTCGTCCAGGTCGCTGTGGTACTGCACCGAGTCGCCGGTGATCTGCATGAAAGCCTGCTCCAGCGAGCCCTGCTGCGGGCTCAGCTCGTGCAGGACGACGTTGTGGGCCGCTGCCGTCTCGCCGATGTTCGCACTGTCCATACCGGACACGATGATCGCGTCGTCCACCTCGTGGACCGTCGCTCCCGCGTCGGTGAGCGCGCCGCGCAGCCGCTGCAGGTGGGGGCTGCGCACCCGGACGGCGTCGTCGGACGCCCTGGCCACGAACTCGTCGGTGGTGCTCTGTGAGATCAGCTTGCCCCTGCCGATCACCACCAGCTCACTGGCCGTCAACGCCATCTCGGACAGCAGGTGGCTGGACACGAACACGGTCCGGCCCTCGTCGGCGAGCCGGTGCATGAGATTCCTGATCCACAGGATGCCCTCGGGGTCGAGTCCGTTGACGGGCTCGTCGAACATCAGGATCTCCGGATCGCCGAGTAGCGCGCTCGCGATACCGAGGCGCTGCGACATCCCGAGGGAGAAACCGCCGACGCGCTTGCCCGCCACAGCGGTGAGGCCGACGGCGTCGAGCACCTCGTCGATCCGCTTGGCCTGAATTCGGTTGGAACGGGCCATCCAGGCCAGGTGCGCCCGCGCGGAGCGGTTGGGGTGCACCCACCTCGGGTCCACCAGCGCGCCGACCTTGCGCAGTGGGTACTTCAGGTCCTGGTAGATCTTGCCGTCGATGCGGATCTGCCCGGAGGTGGGGTTGTCCAGGCCGAGGGCCATGCGCATGGTCGTCGACTTGCCCGCACCGTTCGGGCCGAGGAAGCCGGTGACCTTGCCCGGCTTGACACTGAACGACAGGTTGTCCACCGCGACCGTGTTGCCGTATCGCTTGGTGAGGCTGACCGCCTCGATCATGTCTCCTCCTGTAGCCGACGCCGGCCAGTGCAGTCATCCGATGGTTGCTCGACGGCGAGCGCCGACGATGCTAGGACGTACTGTGGCTCGAATGAGCGACCCGATGGGGATGATCAAGGAACTTTCGCTCAAACGAGTTGACGGTGTCCCAAGGGCATGGTTCGCGGTGTGCGAGTCATCGAACTGCCCGTTGTGGACTGTCCCAGGTGTACCGACGCCACCCGATCCGGCTACGTGCCCGAACGTCGTCCCAGTACCTGGTTCAGCACCTCGTCGTTCCACTGGAGATACTCGACGGTGACGCCGCCGTGTCGCACGTAGTAGCCACGGCCGGTCTGCGCGACGAACCTGCTCACGATCTCGGCGCCGTGTTCGACGAGCTCGGAGACCGTCGCGTCCACGTCGTCGACGATGAGTGGTCCGAGTCCGTGGCGGTAGTTCTCGCTGTCGCCCGCGATCAGCAGCACGTCTCCGATGGCGGCGAGTTCGAAGCCCTCGAACCGGAACCGGAGATCGGCCTTCCGGCCATGGAGGTTCTCGAACCAGGGCAACGCCTCCTCGATGTTCTCGACGAACTCGCGGGCGTAGGTCTTCAGGATGGTCATGCCGACCACCAGACCAGGAACGCGGCCGCTCGTGCGGCCCGATACCGGATCGTCCGCGCCGTGATACTCCGGCGGTATCGCTAGGCGCGGCCGAGAGCCGTGAGCCGGTCGCCCACTCCCTCGCAGTGAGCGGCCGTCGTGGCGAGGAACGCGCCGAGCGCGGGCGAATCGTCGGTGCGGCGAAAGCTCAGGCACATGTCCGGCAGCCGGACCGGTGGGTCCACCTCCACGACCCGGGTCTCGGCGCGTGCCAGTGACCGGGCGCTCGCCGGTAGCAGTCCGACGCCGG
Source organism: Prauserella cavernicola (assembly GCF_016595675.1). GTDB lineage: Bacteria > Actinomycetota > Actinomycetes > Mycobacteriales > Pseudonocardiaceae > Prauserella_A > Prauserella_A cavernicola. The sequence continues at coordinate 379,659 of NZ_JAENJH010000006.1, forward strand.
CGTCGCAGGCGACGAGGCCGACGATCGTGTGCACGTCGCGCGCACGGGTCACCTGGGCTCGCCCGCCCCGTCCGTCGAGGACTCCGGCGAGTGCGGCGGCGACCGCGGGCTCGTCGTGGTCGGACACGGTGACCACCGGCTGGCCTCGCAGCTGGTCCGGCTCGATCGCCGGGCGGGTGGCGAACGCGTGGGCCCGGTGGCACATCACGACGAGGTTGTCGGAACAGATCGGAATCGACACCAGCCGCTCGGCGCCAGAGCCCGCGGGGCCACCCCGGCAGACGGCGACGTCGATCTCCCCGGCCAGCAGCGCGGCGGCGCAGTCCGAACTCGAGAGTTCACGTGCTTCCAGGACCACGCCCGGATGGGACGCGCGGAACCTCGCCAGCAGCGACGGCAGCAGCGCGACCAGCGCCGACCCGACGAAACCCAGGCGCAGCACCCCGGACTGTCCGCGCGCGGCACGGCGTGCCGCGCCGGTCGCCGTCTCGACCTGACGCAGGATCTCCCGCGCGTGGTCGAGCCACACGGCCCCGGCGGCTGTCACCCGAACGCCCTGTGGGGTGCGGTCGAACAGCCGCACCTCGAGCTCCTCCTCCAACGCGGCGACGTGCCGGGACAAGGGAGGCTGCGCCATGCCGAGCGCACGCGCGGCTCTGCCGAAGTGGCCGTGGCGCTCGATCTCGAGTGCGAAGCGCAGGTGACGTAGCTCCATCGTTTCTCACTCCGCGGGGTCAGGGAAGACGCTCTCTCGATGGACGAGCAGGCCACCGTGGAAATTCCCGCGAGAGCCGTGGTTGGCTCTGGCATGACCGAGTTCAGATACGAGCCGGACCTGGTTCGAGCGCTGCTGCGCGAACAGCATCCGGATCTCGCGGACCTCGAGCTCCGGGACGTCGCCGGTGGCTGGGACAACCAGCAGTGGCGGCTCGGGACGACGCTGGCCGTTCGCCTGCCGCGCACCGAGCGCGCTCCGTCCCTGCTGCGGATCGAGCAGGAGTGGCTGCCCGTGCTGGCCGAGCGCCTGCCGCTGCCGACGCCGGTCCCCGTGCGCATCGGCGAACCCTCGGCGCTGTTCGCGCACACCTGGACGATCACGCGCTGGGTGGAGGGCGAACCGGCGGACCGCGCTCCGATCACCCGGCCCGGCGCCGCCGAGGTGCTCGCGGAGTTTCTGACGGCTCTGCACCAGCGGGCGCCTGTGCACGCCCCGCGCAGCTCGACGCGCGGCATCCCGTTGGCCGCGTTCCGGGACGAGTTCACGCGCTCGGTGTCGGTCCTGGTCGACGACGAGCGCGCCGCCGCGGCCCGCGAGGTCTGGGAGCAGGCGCTCGCGGCGCCCGCGTGGGACGGGGCGCCGACCTGGCTGCACGGCGATCTGCACCCCGCGAACGTGGTCGTGGGGGAGGGGACGCTGTCCGGCGTGATCGACTTCGGTGACATGTGCGCGGGTGACCCCGCGACCGACCTGTCCGCGGCCTGGATCCTGCTGCCCGCGGGCGCGGCGGACCGGTTCTTCGACGCCTACGCGCACGCGGACCCGGCCGCCCTCGCGCGGGCCCGGGGCTGGGCCGTCCTGCGAGCCCTGAACCTCATCAGCATCGGACGTAACGGCAGGCTCGGTCTGCCCGGCGGCAAGCCGACGTGGGAACCGGCGGGCCGAGCCGCGCTCGACCGCGCCGTCGCCGTGAACTGACCATTCGCGGTCAGTTCACTCCAGGTCGAACGTGCGCCGAGCGCGCTCGATTTCCGGCAGGTTCGTCGCGGCCCAGGCCAGGAGGACCTCGACGGGATCCCTGAGCGTCTTGCCGAGCGGGGTGATCCGGTACTCGACGGCGACGGGCCGGGAACTGAGGAGCACGCGTTCGACGATGCCGTTGCGTTCCAGCCGCCGCAGCGTCGAGGTGAGCGACTTCTGCGTCACCGCGGGAATGGCGCGGCGCAGCTCGTTGAAGCGGCAGGGTCGCTCGCAGAGCTCGTTGAGGATGCTCAGCGACCATTTGTCCAGCACCTGGTCGAGGAGCTCGCGGTGCGGTGCCGAGATCCTGAGCTCGTCGTGATCGTGCGCGGTATCCATGCCGATACCTGGCCTCCTTGAAGTGCCCTTTCGGTACCAGGTAGCAAGGGTATACCTAGTCGGAACTCGAGAGGAGCCCTCGATGTCTGTGCACCGCTTCACACCGGACGGGATGCTGCAGCCCGCGCCGTACCACCATGTCGCCGTCGGCACGGGGACGCGGCACGTGCACGTCAGCGGCCAGGTCGCGCGTACCGGAGACGGCGCGCCCGTCGCTCCCGGCGATCTCGCAGGGCAGGTCGCGTACGTGCTGAGCAACACCGCGCAGGGCCTGGCGGGCGCGGGTGCCACGTTCGACGACGTCCTGCGGCTGACGTTCTACGTCACAGACTGGGAGCCGGAGAAGCTCGGCGCCTTCATGGAGGGCGTGGAGCGGGCGACCCAGGAGCTCGGCCTCCCGCAGCCGATGCCGCCCGCCTCGCTGATCGGGGTCGACCACCTCTTCGAACCGGACGTGCTCGTTGAGGTGGAAGCCGTCGCGATACTGGACTGACCGCGCCTCCTCGGCCCGATGGCAGGTCGCGGTCAGCCATCGGGCGTCCCGGCCGGGAGACCCGATATCGTCGCCACCACGCCCCGGCCGGACAGCGACGATGGATGTGATGGGCCAGATGGACGCGGAGCGGGTCGCCACCGTGCTCGCCAGGGTGTCCAGCCGTGCCCGCGTCGGCCACACCTCTGTCGAGGGCGACCAGAGTGTGCTGAACTGCGCGGAGTGTGGCAGTGATGTGCACCTGCGGCCTGCGCAGTCCGGCTTGCCGCCAGCGATGCTCCCGATGTCGCGCGGCGACTTCTACATCTGCGGGACGTGCCGGAAGGTCTCGGCGCCCGCGCACGAGGTCAACAGGGAACTACAGGCGCTGGTCGAGGACGCATGGAGTGACGACGCCTGGCGCCGGAACTGGTTCGCGCCAGCCGTCCAGGAGGTCGAAGCCGAGATCGCCGAGGCGCATGCCGTGTACGCCTGGTGCGCCGACGCCAAGCACGCGCGGCGCGCTCTGCGGAAGGGCAGCGACCGGCACGTGGACCTCAGGTGGTCCTTGTACCAGCTCGGCACCAACACGGTCACGCTGGTCAAACGGCGCGCTGCGCTCGCGGAGCTGTCGGGCCGTGCGCCCCGAGCCGATGCCCCACGGCTGGCCAGGCTCGTGGAGGCCGAATTCGCCTACGCCTCGGTGTTCCTCCATGGGGGAGACCGCGTGGACTGGTTCTTTCGGGCACCGAGTGGCCGTGAGATGACCCGGGCCCTGGCGCGTGAGCATGGTGGGCGGCGCAAGCTCAACGCTCACGCCGCGGAACTGCGGGATCTACTGTGGACACTGCTCGCCGAACCTGAGTGGCGCGACGCCGACACGTCCGTGCTGTGGGAGGTCACCGCGCTGGCCGAAGACTGGGGGACCACGTCGATCTCCCAGATGAAACGGTGGACGGCGCTGGTCACCGCGGCGGCCGGTGATCGCCGGCTGGTGCTGGCTCCCGAGAACCCGGGCGGATCGCGAGTCCACATGAGCTCGTCGGAGAGCCCTGGCTGAGACGACCTGCCGGACAGGTCCTAGATCTCGGCTTCTGGGTGATCGCCGTCGGTCAGGCCGGTGGCGTAGGCCTCCGCCACGTCTCGACAGAACCGGAAGAGGGGTTCGGCTGTGGAGCCGTCGAGCCAGCCCGGCCGGGTCTGCGCGAGCCCTTCGGAGCCGTCGAAACCGAACAGTTCGTTCGCGCTGGCGCGGAACTCGTCGGTCAGCAGCTGGTCGATGGGGATGCCGGTGTTGTTCCCGGCGTAAGCGCTGAACGGGACCGCGACCGTCCGTCGGCGTACAGCGTGACGACCTTCCGCAGGCCGTTGGCCGACGGTCCGGGCGCTTCGAGGGCGATACGCGCGGGGCCCAGCCGACGCCGGTAGCCCAGCTTCTCCCAGCGAGCGACGATGTTCCTGGCCGCGTCGCGCGAGTCCTCCGCCGTGAATTGTGCCCAGAACTCGGGCAGCGACACCGTTTCGGCGTGCTTGGCCTTCTCCACCTTCGTGGTGAACGAGTTGGGTTCCACCACCGCGGTGAACAAGGGCGCCCAGCGGCTGGTCTCGATCCGCACGGCCTTGGCTTCCACGAGCCAGACGGAGATGCCTCGTTCGGTGTCGAGTTCGGCGACGCTGTTCAGGTAGCCCGCGACAGCGCGGAACTCGTCGCGGTGTTCCTCGGCGACAACGACCAGCCCGCGGGCGTGACGGGCGACGGCGTAGGCGAGTCCTCGGGTCAGATGGTCGTGGTCGGCTCGACCGTACTGGTTCTCGATCACGAACTCGGAACCGTCGTCGCTCTCGGCGACGATGTCGATACGTCGCCCTCCGGAGGTGGGAACCTCCGATTCCCCGATGGCCGCGAGGTCGACTCCGATCGCCGCGCCGAGTTGGTCCAGCTGCTCCGCGAGCAGCGGGGTGAAGTCAGTCGCCTCACCCTGCCACGCTTCGGTCAGCCGTCCGAACACCAACCTCGCCATCCCAGTCACGACCGTAGATATAGCACGACGATCGCCGGTACCCGCGCGGTCGGGGAAGATCCACGTGCTCGGTCAGCTCCTCGACCGCGGCCTGGCACGCCATCGAGCGCCGTCGCATCGCCCGCGAACCGCGCCGTCACGGTGTTGCGCTCGGCCAGCAGCTCGTGCGGAGTCAGGTGCAGGACCGTTCGCAGCCACGCCGCCAGCACGATCGACGTGTAGCGGTGTCCTGGCCGTGCTGGGCACCCGGCGGCAAGGGGGTGTCGTTCCTGGCGGTGACGCACCCACCCTGAGCGGAGTGGGGTTGGCCCCACCTGGATCCGGGGGCGGGCATGATCGAGTTTTCCGCGCTTCGGCCGCAGGATCATCGGCATGTCTTCCAGTGGTGTCCTCGCCCGGTCCCTGGTTCGTCCGGTGCGTCATGGTCTCGTGGCCACCGCGACGGTCGTTACGCTCGTCGGCTGCGCCACACCACAAGGCCCGTCCGGCGGCGACCCGGAGTCCGGTCCAGTGCGGGCGATCGAGGCGCACTCCCGCCCGCTGGACCCGGGCGCGCTCGCCGCGATGGCCGGTGCCGCGGAGGTGGTGGGCCTTGGCGAGGCCAGCCACGGCGCACGCCAGTTCTTCGCGCTCAAGGGCGAGGTGTTCCGGCACCTGGCGACCACGCGGGGGTTCACCACCTTCGTGCTGGAGACGAGTTGGAGCACAGGGCTGCGGCTCGACGACTACGTCGTGCACGGCATCGGTGATCCCGCCGCCATCATGGCCGAGGAGTTCCAGGGCCAGTACGTGTTCTGGAACAACGAGGACTATCTCGAACTCGTGGAGTGGATGCGCGAGTACAACCTCTCCCACCCGGGTGAGCCGGATCTGCGCTTCGTCGGCAACGATCTCGGCTACCCCGGTCCGGACGCCTTCGCCCGCGTCACCGACTACCTCGCCGAGCATGAACCGGAGCTGACCGGCCGGATCGGGGAGCTGTACGCGGACCTGCGGCCCGCGCCGGGAACCCAGGCGGGGCAATGGATGGCGGAGCAACTCGGCAAGGAACAGTCGCGACGGGACACCGACGCCGAACGGGCTCGCGAGGCCACGGCCCTGATCCGGGAGCGGGCCGAGGGCACGCCCGCGCACGAGTGGGCGCTGCGCAATGCGATGGCGATCGAGCAGAGCTTCACCGGATACGCCTTTCCCGACGAACGGTTCGCCGACCGCATGCGGTACCGGGACGAGGTGATGGCGGACAACACCGTGTGGTGGCTGGACAACGGCGGCGGAAAGGTTCTGCTGGCGTCGAACAACAGCCACGTGGCCTACACCAGTGCCGACCCGGACTTCCCCGATCCCACCGGTGCGGGGTTGCGGGAGCGGATCGGCGATCGGTACGTCAACGTCGGGCTGACGTTTCACCAGGGCACGATCGGCGCGTTGCCCGATCCCACCGCCCAGGAACCGGACACGTTCACCGTCCCGCCCGCGCCGGAAGGGCACACCGAGCACACCCTCGATGAGGTCGGCCATCGTGACTTCGCACTCGACCTGCGCACCGCCCCGGCGAGCGTGCGCGACTGGCTCGCCCCGGCCCGCCCGACCCGGTCGTACGGGCTCTACTGGGCTCCCGAGGCGCCGCGCATCGCCGTGCTCGACAGCTACGACGTGCTCGTGCACCTGCACCAGGTGGAGGCGGCCGGGCTGCGCTAGACCTGGCCGAGCGCGGCGAGCGCGCCGAGGCCGACACCGGCGACGAGGACGGTCGACATGGCCCCTAACGCGAGCCCGCGGCGGCCGGTGCGCAGCAGAGCACCGAGCCGGACACTGCTCCCCAGCCCGAACAGGGCGGCGGCGAACAGCAGTGTGGTCAGGACGTTCGCGCGTTCGAGCACCACCGACGGCACGACCCCGGCGCTGCGAGCGAGCATCATCACCAGGAAGCCGACCACGAAGAGCGGCACGATCGGCGGCCGTGCACCGGAGCCTGACTCCGCATTCCTGCGCTGCATGATGCTGACGCCCGCCACCATGGGCGCGAGCAGCACGACCCGGGTCAGTTTCACGACCACGGCCACGGCGACCGCGGCGGCACCGGCGGGCGAGGCCGCCGCGACCACCTGGGCGACCTCGTGAACGCTCAGCCCGGCCCAGGCGCCGAGGTGTTCCGGTGCCATCCCGAGCGCGCCGCCGAGTACGGGCATGAGGAAGATCGCCAGGCTTCCGTAGAGGGTCACGAGGGTCACTCCGGTGGCCACATCTTCTTTGTCGCTTTCGGACACACTGTCCATGGCCGCGATCGCGGAGGCCCCGCAGATCGAGAATCCGGTGGCCACCATCAGGCCCAGGCCCCGGGACACCCCGATCAGCCGTCCGAGCAGGATGGTGCCGAAGAACGCGACGAGCACCGTGATCACGACCGCGACCACCGTCCCGGCGCCGAGCCCGAAAACCTCACCCAGCCCCAGTTGGAGACCCAGCAACACCACGCCGACGCGGAGAAACTTCTTCGTCGCCCAGCGCAGTCCCTGCTGCGCGGACGCCGGAAGCAGGCCCCCCACGCAGACACCCAGCACCACCGCGATGGTCAGCGCCGAGATCGCCGGCGCCACCTGGTTGAGTCCGAACGCGACAGCGGTTCCGGCACCGGCCACGAGCAGACCAGGCAGAATTCCACGCAGGGTGGACGGGTCGCTTCGCAGAGTGTCCGTTCTCGCTGGGTTCTTGACCATGTTCGGATCCTCACCCCCGTGGCGCGGTCCCGGTACCCGTCAAGCAACTCGCACGACATAGCCTTTGTGCATGGCACGACTACCCGACATCGAGTCCCTGCGGCTGCTCGTGCTCGTCGGCGAGCACGGGAGCCTCACCGGTGCGGCGACCGCGAGCGGGATCAGCCAGCCGTCGGCGAGCAAGCGCATGAACGTCCTCGAGCGGATGCTCGGCGTCCAGCTGTTGGACCGGAGCCGGCGGGGATCCGCGCTGACCCCGGCGGGAATGCTGGTCAGCGGCTGGGCAGGGCGAGTGCTGGACGAGGTCACCGTGATGCTCGACGGCGTTGAGGCACTGCGCCGCGAGCGCAGTGACCAGCTCTCGCTGGCCGCCAGCCTGACGGTGGCCGAGCACCTCCTGCCCGCGTGGATCGGCGAGCTGCGCCGGGACACCCCGGGCCTGCACGTCGGTCTCCAGGTGCTGAACTCGGCGCGGGTGCACGAGCTGGCGCGCCAGGGTGACATAGATCTCGGCTTCGTCGAGTCGCCGGGCGGGTTGCCAGGGGTGCGAACCCGGGTCGTCGCCCAGGACCGCCTGGTGCTGGTGGTGTCGCGGGACCACAAGTGGGGCCGACGCCGCCGCGCTGTGGATCCGGTCGAGCTCGCCGCCACACCGCTGATCAGCCGCGAGCGCGGGTCGGGTACCCGCGACACCGCGGAACGTGCCCTGATCGACGCCGGTGCCGAGCCGGTGCCGCCGCTGCTCGAGCTGGGCTCGTCCACCGCCGTGCGCAGCGCGGTTGTGGCCGGGGCGGGCCCGGCGCTGCTGAGTGAGCTGATCGTCGCGCAGGATCTCGCCACCGGGCTGCTCGTCGAGATCCCCACGACGGGAGTCGACTTCGGCAGGACGCTGCGGGCGGTCTGGAGCGCGAGTAGGCAGCCCGCCGGCCCGGCGGCGCACCTGCTGGCGATCGCACCCCGGCTACTGCGCTGAGCGCGTCCTGTGTGGACGGTGTGGGATCAGCCGGTGAGCTTGGCGAGCCACGCGTAGACGCGGTTGGTCCACACCTCCTGGCCGAGTCCGCCGCAGTGGCCGTCGGCGCCCTCGGCCGCGGTGAGCGTGATGAGGTCCGAGGGGGCCGTCAGCGCGTCGAGCAGGAGCGCGCCGTCGCCGCCGGTGAAATCGTTCTCCGCCTCCACGATCAACGTCGGGCAGGTGATGCGGGCGGCGTCGTCGAGCGTGTCGAAGCGGCGCAGCTCGGCGAAGTAGGTCTCGAGGTCGAACACGCCGTGGGAGGCCATGCGGGCGCGGAAGAACTCGCCGCGGTTCTCGCTCAGGAGCATCTGTGCGCGCAGCAGCGGCAGCGCCACGCGCGCGACCACACCCGTCGGTAGCCGGTTGGCCAACCGGGGCTGGGCGGGATCGCAGACCAGCCCGGCGAGCCGGTGTTCGAACGCGGCCCCTCTGATCACGAGGTAGCCGCCGAACGAGCGGCCCAGCAGGACGACCTTGGCGGGGTCGGCCTCGGGGCGCGTCAGCAGCCAGTCGACGACGGGAGTGAGGACGGCCTCGAAGTCGGGTCGCAGCGGCAGCCCTTGCCGGTAGAGCGCCTCGCCCTGCCCCGGCCCCTCGAACGAGAGCACGTTGTAGTCGCGTTCCAGGGCGGCGGGCACGTTCTGCCACCCCGCCTCCGCGGTGGAGTCGTAACCGCACGGCAGGAGGATCGTCGGCCTGGCCCGTGGGGGCCCCGGCGGGACGAACAGATACGCGTGCAGGGTCGTCTCCTCGTAGGGGATCGCGACCTCGTGCGCCGGGTGGGGGAGATGCGGGAGTGCGTCCTGGAACGTCGAGACGTGCGCGTCGTAGGAACCGTGTAGCAGTGGATTGTCGAGATCGCCGCGGATGAAGTAGAACGCCTGCCGGTAGTACTCCGACGCCCTGAGGTACGCGTGTGCCGCGCCCACCGGATCGCCCGCGGTCTCGGCGTCGGCGGCCAGCCGGGCGGCGCGCTCGGCGGCACGGGTCCAGCTGCGGTGCCAGTCACCGGGCCGCTGGCGCCGCACTGTGCGGGCGGTCCGGAAGCACTCGCCCGGATCGCTGGCGTGCACACCCGCGAGCGCGAGCGTGCGGGCGAACTGGCCGTCGAAGGACGGGTCTCGGAAGTAGATCCGTGCCGGGTCGCTCATCTCGTTCGCCTCCACACGAGTCGGGTGCCCCGGTCCCGAGTGTGAGTGCGCCGTTCAACGGGGTGAAGCGCGGGAAATATAAGCGCTTCGCGCGGCCCCCGTTCCTAGTCGCTGCCCGCGGCGGAGATCGCGACCCTGGGCCGCGGCGCTCCCAGCGGCCGATGAGTTCTCGCCCTCCACCGGGTCTGTCCGACTATCGACCCGGCGAAAGGCAGGACCAGCCATGACGATCGTGACCGCACAGCTGTCGGTGTCCCTGGACGGGTGTTATGCCGGGCCGTTGCAGAGTGACCCGCGCGACTGGCTGAACGGGGCCGAGGCCGCGGGATTCTTCCGCGTCACCAGGTGGGTCATCGACGCGCAGGCGTGGCGGGAACGGCAGGGCATCTCGGGTGGCGAGCGCAGCGTCAACTCCGACATCGTCGCCGAGCAGTTCGCGTCGGCGGGCGCCTACGTGATGGGGCGGCGGATGATGGACGGCGGCGAAGTTCCGTGGGGTGACGAGCCGCCGTTTCGGGCTCCGGTGTTCGTCGTGACCAACCGGCCCAAGAATGTCCTCCCTCGGGAGGGCGGCACGAGCTTCACCTACGTCACCGATGGCGTCGCGAGTGCCGTTGATCTGGCCCGTGCCGCGGCGAACGGCAAGAACGTCGCCATCGCCGGTGGTGGTTCGCTGGTTCGCCGGGCGCTCGGGCTCGGTCTGCTGGACGAGTTGGAGCTGCACATCGTGCCCGTCGTCCTCGGTGACGGCCTGCGCCTGCTCACACCCGAGCTCGGGCTGGGTTCCAAGGAAGGCATCGACCTCACGCCGATCCGGGTGCTCGAAACACCCACGGTCACGCACGTCAAGTACCGCGTCGAAGGGCGCTCCGAGCTCGTCCTCGACAACCGCGGGCGCGACGGTTCGTGAGAGGGCGCCGGTGGTGCCGGCTCGCTCATGGGCGGGCCGGCACCACCGCCGTTACTCGGCGTCGGGGTGGTGCGGGTCCTGCCTCGTGCGGCGGGCCAGCAGCAGGGCACCGGTGCCGACGACGAGGAGGGCACCGCCCGTGAGGGCGATCGGCAGCACGTTCGTGCCCGTCGCGGCCAGGCCCGTGGTCACGGTGACCGTGCCGGTGACGGTCGCGCCGGAGGGGTCCTTGGCCGTGTAGCGGACGGTGTCCTGGCCGAGGAAGTCCTGGTCCGGCGTGTAGGTGAGCGTGCCGTCGGAGTTGACGGTCACGCTGCCGTTCGCGGGGTCGTCGGCGTGTGTTGCGCTCAGCTCGTCCGGCAGGGTGATCGTGACCGGCGTGTTCGCCTCGGTCGACACCGAGATCGGGGGCGCCTCGTCGGTCGTCGGTGACGTCGGCTCGCTCGTCGGGCTCGGCTCCGGCTCGGGTGCGGGCGGTGACGTCGGCTCGGTCGTCGGTTCCGGCTCCGGGGTCGCGCAGGTCAGGGTGAGCGCGACGCCCGAGGTGTCCTCGGTCGCCTCCACCGGCTGGGTCGCGGAGGGGCCTGCCTCGGTGCCGTCGGCCGGGTCGGCGGCGACCTGGTAGGTGCCAGCCACCAGGCCAGGGAAGGCGTAGGCGCCGTCGCTGGTCGTGGTGGTCACGGGTGCGCCCTCGGCGTCGAGCACGGGTTCGCCGTCGGCGTCGAGCAGGCGAACCGTCGTGTCCGGTGCGGGGTCACCGCAGTCGGTGCCCACCGTGCCCGCGATCTCCACGGGCAGCGCGGCCGTCCACAGTTGATAGACCGGGATGCCGCTCTGCACCGCGAACGTGAGCGTCACCGAGCTGATCGGCACCGTGGGCCGGAACCAGCCCGCCGCGCCGGAGGTGTCCGCGCCGTTGCCGATGAGCGTCGCGGACTCCGGGTCCCACCGCGGCACGTCGGTGAAGGGGCCGGAACCGGTGCACGTGGACGGTGCGGGGGAGTTCTCGCAGTAGTTGAACGATTCCTGCCAGCCCAGGTCGGCTGCGGCCACCGGGGCGCCGTCCGCCCCGGTGGCCGACACGGTCACGGTGTCGGCGTCCACGTCGCCCAGCGCGAAGCCCCAGCCCACCGGAGTGGGGGAGTCGAAGGTGATCGTGGTGTCCGACGGCGCTCCGCCCCGGGCGGTGCGCAGCAGCAGGTACTCCTTGCCCTGCGAGCTGCCGTGCGCGGCGCCGAACGGCGTTGAGTCGCCGAGGAACGCCGCGCCACCCGACCCGGTGCGGGCAGACGAGCTCGTGGTCTCGAACCCCGCTGCCGGGAACCCGGTCAGCGGGGTGGACAGCGAGCCCGCCTGCCCCTCCACGTCCCATTCGCCGTACCCCGACGAGTCCGGGGCGGCTGCTGATGTGCCGATCGAGATACCGGGTATCGCGACCGCGACTGCTGCCACGGCGACGGTGCGAACGCAGCGGATCACGGAGACTCCACAGTGGAAGGCTGGCTGACCTGGTCAAACTAGCCTCCGGCACACTGATGTCGACGTTCGCCGCGCTACTCGTTAGACCGAACGAGACCTCGTGGTCATCACGTCAGGTGATGCGCACGACGTCACGTCGTGGGCGCCGGGCCACCGGTCGCGGCCCCGACGTGCACCGTGTGGCTGTCCGGCGTGGCGTCGACCGAGTCGAGCGTCCACGGCACACTGATCGCCGGTGCCTCCGGGTTGCCCGGAGTGTCCACTGTGATCGCGAGGGGCTTCTGCTGCTGGTCGTTCGCCGCGATGGCCGTCCAGCGCAGGTTCACGTGCGCCGACGAGCCGTCGCGCAGGTACACGTGCGGCGCGTCCGAGGGAGCCTCATTCGACAGCAGCACGTCATGGGCGCCGACCAGGTTCACGGGCACGCTGCCGGAGAGATAGCAGGCCTCGCCGGGCTTGGCCGTGAACTCCAGGTAGCCGTAGCGACTGCCCGCGCCCGGCTCGCCGGGGACGAGCGTGGTGTCGACCTGCTGGGCGGTGCAGCCCAGATCCGTCGACTCGGCCTGGGCCGCGCCTGAGGCCAGCGTGGCGACACCGGCGGCCATGGTCGCGACGGCGAGCGTGGCACCGGTCCTGCGGAGGTGTGTCCGAATGGTCATCGATCTCTCCCCTTCCTGCGCCTGCCAGGCGGACGATCCACCTGGCTGCGATCGATCTCGTGGATCGCATTCACCAGGAGGACGCCCGGCCACCCCGCCGCGGATGCCTCGCGGTGGCATCGGTCGCACGAAAGCAACCCGAACCGCCCTGAGACGTCATGGAGAAAGAGGTTCCGGAGTCGGACTATCTGGACACAGTAGACAGTACGGATGGGACGGTGGGAGCGGGCCGACGTCGACCCGCTCCCAGGACCTCACCGTTGTCCGGGCATCGCGACGTGCGCTTGCCGCGCCCAGGGCTCGAGCAGGCCGAGCGTGTCGGCGTGCAGCGTGACCCCGTGCTCGAGCTGGTCCGCCCGGGAGGCCAGGGCCCGCTCACCGGGGAGCCGGATCGTGCGGTCCGGAGCGCCGGGATCGGCGCGGATGGACTCGACGAGGTGATCGACCTCGTCGAGGAACTCGTCGGCGCCCGCGAACCTCGCCGGGTCGAGGATCTGCAGGAAGACGCCCTGGCCGTGCCGGTCCGGTTGCGCGCGCCGCCCGTACCCGGGCAGGGCGAGCGACAGCGCCTCGGACATCAGCCCGAACCCGAAGCCCTTGTACCCGAACTCGCTCTGGCCCAGCGGTTGGATGGAGCCAGGGGGAGTGGACGTGAGCACCGTCGGGTCGTCGGTGGGTCTGCCGCCGGCGTCGAGCAGCCACTGCCCCGGGAGCCGCTCGCCCCGGGCGGCGTAGCTGTCGAACAGCGCGTTGCTGCCGACGGAGGTGCACTGGTCGATCAGGATGGGATCGGTGCGCGTCGGGATGCCCATCGCGATCGGGTTCGTCGTGATGACGGGCCGGGTGCCGCCGGGCGCGGCGACCGAGGCGACACCGGGGTTGGTCGCGGTCAGCGTCACGAGCAGTCCACGTTCGGTGAACGGCAGCAGGTAGCTCTGCAGGCATCCGATGTGGGAGCAGTTCGCGATGGTGGCGATGATCAGGGCGATGGCGTCTTCGAATCCGTGGTAGCACGCGAAGATCGTGAATCCGAGCAGGACGGCCACGATGGTGTTCTCCCACCAGCGGTTGCGCCGCGTCCCCGTCATGCTCGAGCGGTTCAGCATGAACAGCAGGGCGCCGATGGTGAGCACCAGCATCGGCGCCTGGAACGACACCAGTGCGATGGTCAGCGCCGTGAAGCCCGGCGCCCACGGCAGTGACCACACCACCGCGCTCAGCCCGATCACGAGGAAGATCCGGTAGCGCCTGCCGCGGCCGTCCACCTGGGACTCGCTCGTGGGCATGCTCGGCTCCGAGAGGACTGGTTCATCGCTTCGGCGCCGATGGCGAGTTCGACGGCGACGTGCTCCACCACGGCGGCTACGTGTTCTACCGGGAGGGCAGCCGAGCCCACCGGGACGCGGTGGCGAGGTCCGGGAGCTAGGGGAGTGGCTGCTGTGCCGTGGTCAGCGAGTCGCCCGCCACCCCGTGTGTCGCGGCGTGCAGCGCCTCGACGAGCCGGGCCGCCGCGTCGATCGTGGTTCCGTTCAGCATCGCCGAGGCGAGGTCCTCACTGGTGATCCGCAGCGCGCCCGCGATCGCGGCCGCTTGCACACGCACGGCCAGCTCGCCGGGCGGGCGGCCAAGGCGCTCCGCGACCAGTTCCGCGAGCATCGCCTCCGCGCGCTCGTAGACCACCAGCCAGACTGCTCGCAGGGCGGGCTCGGTGCGGGACAACCCGATCACGGAGAGCACGGCCTCCCGGTCGGCGACGGCCTCCGGGTCGTTGTTGCGCGGCCCGCCCACCAGGTGCTCGTCCAGTGACTGGTCTACGGGCCAGCGGCGCAGGGTGGCGATGAAGGAGTCCACGCTGCGCGTCAGTACGGGCTCCACGCACTCCTCCTTGGCGCGGAAGTACCGCCAGAGGGTACGGGCCGACAGTCCGACCTCCTCGGCGATCCGTTCGCCGCTGGTCCCGGCGACGCCGTGCTCGCGGAACAGGCGGACGGCCGCGCGCGAGATCTCCAGTCGCAGCCGTGCCCTGCGCTGCTCCGTCATCGGGCGCCTGCCCCGACGGGCGCCTTCGGGCGCTGTGCCGGTCTGCGTGGACGCGAGCGCGGCCATCTCTGCTCCTGACTGTCGTCCGGTGCGAGTCGTCAGCGTATCGTCGCATGGTGACTAATTGACACTTTGTGCCATTATTGTGGTGGCTGATCTTGTCGATCGTCCCCACCGGCAGAGACCGCACGACGCGCTGGAGGACCACGTGACCACCACCGAGACCGGGACATGCCCGTTCGCCCACACCTACCCGCTGGGCGAGGCCGCCGAGCTCGACTTCGATCCCGGCTACGCCGAGCTGCGCCGCGAGGAACCGCTGGCTCGCATCCAGATGCCCTACGGCGAGGAGGGCTGGCTGGTCACGCGCTACGACGACGTGCGCACCGTGCTGTCGGATCCGCGGTTCAGCCGCGCCGCCGTGGTCGGTGCCGACATCCCGAGGACGGTGCCGGAGCGCCCTGGCCGCCCGGAGACCATCGTCAACATCGACCCGCCCGAGCACGGCCGCCTGCGCAGGCTCGTGGCCGCGACGTTCACGGCACGGCGGATGGAGCAGATGCGTCCGCACGTCGAGGAGATCGCCGACCGGCTCGTGGACGAGCTCATCGAGGGCGGCAAGCCGGGCGAGCTCGTCTCGACGGTGTCGATGCCGCTGCCCGTGGTGGTGATCTGCGAGATGCTCGGCGTGCCGCTCGAGGGCCGCGACATCTTCCGCGCGGGCGCCGACGCGGCCCTGTCCACCTCAGCGATCCCCGTGGAGCGGCGGCAGCAGGCCTTCGTCGACCTCTCGAACTACATCGCCTCGCTCATCGACGAGCGCCGGAACCGTCCCGAGGGCCCCGGCGACGACCTGATCGGCGGGCTGATCCAGGCCAGGGATGGCGACGGTGACCGGCTCTCCGAGCCCGAGATGGTCTCGCTCGGCGTCGCGATCCTGGTCGCGGGCCACGAGACCACCATGAACATGATCGGCAACATGGTCTACACCCTGCTCTCCGACCGGTCGCGCTGGGAAGCGCTGGTCGCGAACCCCGACGGCGTTCCCGCCGCCGTCGAGGAGATGCTGCGTTTCACCCCGCTCGGCAGGCAGGGCGGGCAGCCCCGGATCGCGACCGAGGACGTCGAGCTCACAGGCGGCACCGTGCGCGCGGGGGAGGCCGTGCTGGTGTCGACCAACGCCGCCAACCGCGATCCCGAGGTGTTCGAGCACCCGGAGGAACTGCGGCTGGATCGCACCCCAGGGGCGCACGTCGCGTTCGGCTTCGGCCCGCACCACTGCCTCGGCGCGTCGCTCGCGCGCATGGAGTTGCAGACCGTGCTGCGCACACTGGCGACCAAGCTGCCCACGCTCGATGTCAGCGGCGACGTCGAATGGCGCACCACATCGATCGTCCGCGGTCCCGCGCGGCTCACCGTCACCTGGTGAACGACGACGGTCCGAGATCTCTCGTTCCCCGATCGCCGACGGCGGTCAGCCGAGGTCGTCGGGGACGATGCGGAGTTTCTCCGCGATGCGGACGAGCGCCTTCTGATCGGTGGCGTTGAGCGAGTCGAGGACCATGCGCCGTACGGCGCGCAGGTGCGTGGGCGCTGCGAGGTGCACCAGGTCGAATCCGTCGTCGGTGAGTTCGGCGAGGGTGTAGCGGCCGTCGGCCGGGTCGGGTGTCCGCACGACCCAGCCGCGCTGTTCGCAGCGTTTGACGACATTGGACAGACGGGAGAGCGAGCCGCTGGCGAGGAAGGCGAGCTCGCCCATCCGCAGCTTGCGCTGCGGGGCCTCGGAGAGGTGGCTGAGCACGAGGTACTCGAACAGGGTGAGGCCGTGGTCCTGCCGCAGCGGTGACTCCAGCTTGCCGGGCAGCAACAGGACCAGGGAGATCAGCCCCGTCCACGCCGCCTTCTCCTGCTCGTCGAGCCAGCGCGGCTCCTCGTCGTGCTCGTGTTCGCCCGTGTCGCTCATCGATCTTCCCGCCCTCCGGCGATGGTGCCATCACTTTGCGCTTGAAGTCATTGCTTGCTAGTATCACTTTACGCGTGAAGTGATGCGCGTGGACGAGCACCCCCTATGGACAGGAAGCGTTCATGAGCACCGTTACTTTCGGCGTTGTTCCGGGTTATGGCGAGAAGTTGCACGAGATTCATGGCTACAGCGGGGCGGTTCGTGTGGGGGATCGGGTTGAGATCTCGGGTCAGGCTGGGGTGGATGACGATCTGGTGATTCCGGATTCGTTGGAGGAGGAGATCGTCCGGGCTTTCGACAATGTGGAGCGCACGTTGGCCACGGTGGGTGCGTCGTGGAGGGACGTTATCCATGTGAACTCGTATCACAAGGTGGC
>NZ_JAENJH010000006.1:396640-397396 GCF_016595675.1 Prauserella cavernicola
GATCTGGTGATTCCGGATTCGTTGGAGGAGGAGATCGTCCGGGCTTTCGACAATGTGGAGCGCACGTTGGCCACGGTGGGTGCGTCGTGGAGGGACGTTATCCATGTGAACTCGTATCACAAGGTGGCTCCGGGTGATGATGCGATCGGTGATGACCACAACTCGGTCATGGTCGAGCAGTTTCGTCGTCGGCTTGGTGGTCGTGCGCCGATCTGGACCGAAACCGGTGTGACGGTTCTCGGTCTGGCGGCGATGCGGGTGGAGATCCGGGTGACCGCGATCGTCGGCTCCGGGAACTGAACCGCACCTCGTCGCGACAGGCGGTCAGCCCGAAGCCGGGACGGCGCCGGTCCGTCGTGGCGACCGCGCGCTACCAAATTCGGCGCCCTGACGGCGTAGCTGTACCTAGCCGGTGCCCGCCGCACCGGTGCCCTCCGCGCGCCAGTAGTTCCTCGGCCCCGGGCTCTTCGCGACCTTGAGCACCTGCTCCACGTTCTCCTTCGAGACCGTGCGCCTGGCGCAGACGGGCGCGAAGGTCCTCGCCGCGGCCAACGCGGTCGTCAGCGTGCTCGCGGGACTGGGCGCGGCGATCCTCGGCGATGCGCTGGCACGCGGCGTGTTCGGCTAGCTGTGATGTCCAGGGAGGTTGGTCAGCCGGGTGGCTGGTGGGCGGCCTCCGATGGCGGAGTGGGCGCGATGGTGATTGTAGAAATGGAGCCAGGCGGGCAGTGCGGTGTTGCGTTGTTCGGTTGAGGT
>NZ_JAENJH010000070.1 GCF_016595675.1 Prauserella cavernicola
TTCACCGTCAGCCTACGCCAAGGGTCTTCTGCAGCGCCAAGCTCGCCTTGCGGGCCCTGTCCTTGACGGCCTCGCGCCGCTCGGCGTCGGCCTCGTAGTCGGCCTTGCGGTCGCGCACCACGCGCGCGGGCGAGCCCACCGCGATGGCGTAGTCGGGGCTGTCGCCGCGCACCTCGGCGTGGGCGCCGAGCACGCAGCCCCTGCCCACGCGCGTGCCCTTGAGCACCGTCACCTTCGTGCCGATCCAGGTGTCGGGGCCGATCCGTACCGGCGACTTGATGATCCCCTGG
>NZ_JAENJH010000071.1 GCF_016595675.1 Prauserella cavernicola
CGACGGGATCGGTCGGAGGCTGGCCGAGCGGACGGTCGGCACCACCAGCGAGGATCACTTGAAGATCGTGGACTGGGCCGGCTAGTGGCCGAACACACGCTTCGCGGTCGAGGATTGCCGGCATGTCACACGCAGGCTGGAACGTGACTTGCTGAGCGCCGGGTGCGCGGTGGTGCGGGTGCCCACCTACCTGATGGCCGCGTCCCGTCGCGGTGGGCGCAAGCCTGGGAAGTCCGACCCGATCGATGCGTTGGCAGTGGCGCTTGCGGCTCTGCGCGAGCCTGACCTG
>NZ_JAENJH010000072.1 GCF_016595675.1 Prauserella cavernicola
CGACGACGCCCGCGTTGTTCATCGCCTTGGGCTGTGCGCTGCCCGGGATCTGTGTGACGGATCCGTTCTGCCAGACCCACCCGAGCGCGCTGTAGCCCTGGCTCTGGGTCGACCCGGCGACCAGGCCACGGTCGTTGACCAGCTGGGCGTGGCCGTAGCCAAGACCAAGCGGGTCGCCGAGGTCGACGGCCGTGGCCGGGCCGGTCGCCGGGTTCGCCGACGCCCCGGCGAGCGCCGCGCCGCCGCCGGCGATGACCAGGCTGGCGGCACCCACGAGAGTCGTCGCGAT
>NZ_JAENJH010000073.1 GCF_016595675.1 Prauserella cavernicola
GAGAAACAGCGCGTGCGCGCGCATGAACGAGGCCAGCGCGCCGTCGTAGTCGTCCTGTTAGATCAGCAGCTGCCCGAGGTTGCGCAGCAGGATCGCCTGCCCGCGGGCGTCACCCGTGCGCTTGGCCGCGTCGAGTCCGATGCGGTGGGTGCTCAGCCAGTCGTCGTGGTGGTCGCGCAGGTCGAAGTAGGGCAGGAACGCGGCGGCCAGCCGCCAGGCGAGGTCGTCGAGGCCCAGGCGCGCGGCCAGCGCCACCGCGGCGACGCCGGTGTGGTGCTCGGCCTCGAAC
>NZ_JAENJH010000074.1 GCF_016595675.1 Prauserella cavernicola
CAATGACGGCGTCGTCGCGGTCGGCGAGGTGGGCTACGACTCGATGACCGAGGCCGAGGAGAAGGCCTTCGCCCAGCAGCTGACACTCGCGATCGAGCACGAGCGTCCGGTGCTGGTGCACACGCCGCACCGTGACAAGCTCGCGGGCACCAAGCGCACCCTCGACGTGGTGAGAGAGTCCGGCATCGCGCCCTAGCTGGTCGTGGTGGACCACCTCAACGAGCTCACCGTCGGCCTGGTCGCCGACGCCGGGTGCTGGATGGGCTTCTCCATCTACCCCGACACGAA
>NZ_JAENJH010000075.1 GCF_016595675.1 Prauserella cavernicola
CGCGCCCGCGGGCACGGAACCCTCCGACACCTCGCGCGCCACGGTGGCGTGGACGCTGGCCGGCCTGGTGGTGGTGCTCGGGCTGGCGGCATTGACCCGGTTCCTGGAACAGAACGACCCCGACTGGTCGGAGGGCACGGCCCTGGGCGAGTTCGCGGCCGGGGTGGAAGTCCCGGTGTACGCGATCATCCTGGGATTGCTCGGCAACCTGGTGCTGTCCCGCGCGGGGGTGCGTGACCGCCTGGCGGCGGCGTTTCGCACCGAGTACTTCATCAAGACGGGTCTGGT
>NZ_JAENJH010000076.1 GCF_016595675.1 Prauserella cavernicola
CCGCCCTTCACCTCGACTCCCGAGGCGTAGACGGAGTCGACGAACTGCCTGCCGTTGAGGTCGACCGGCGTGTCGATGCCGAACGCAGCGAACAGGTGCAGAGACGAGGCGAGCCCGAGGTCGGAGTCGGTGAGCCCGGAGCCCATCAGCCGCTCGCCGCAGTCCTCGGCGAGCGAGCACAGCCGCAGCGACAACGTGAGGCCACCGCTGCGCTGCACCTTGGCGATGGCGACGTCCAATGCCTCGAGCTTCACGAAAGTCGCTATGTCGCTGGGGTGACGCAGGCTC
>NZ_JAENJH010000077.1 GCF_016595675.1 Prauserella cavernicola
CGCCCCTGCTGGTCGCGGCTGACCGCGACGGTGGCCTCCGGGCTCGCCGCGGTGACGAGCCTGCCCTGCTCGTCGTAGCCGAACGTCGCCGTCTCGGGGTCGGCGCGCCGCCAGGAGAGCCGCCCCGCCGCGTCGTAGCCGTACTCCACCGCCTGCCCGGCCGCGTTCACCGACCACACGAGCTGGCCCGCCGCGTCGTAGGCGTAGCGGGTGCGGTGGCCGTCGACGTCGGTCTCCTCGACGAGCCTGCCCGCGGGGTCGTAGGTGTAGTGCCAGGTGGCGCCGAG
>NZ_JAENJH010000078.1 GCF_016595675.1 Prauserella cavernicola
GTTGCG
This sequence comes from Prauserella cavernicola, assembly GCF_016595675.1. Taxonomy (GTDB): domain Bacteria; phylum Actinomycetota; class Actinomycetes; order Mycobacteriales; family Pseudonocardiaceae; genus Prauserella_A; species Prauserella_A cavernicola. The sequence continues at coordinate 7 of NZ_JAENJH010000078.1, forward strand.
CCGCCACGGCGCCCGCCTCCTCGCCCTCGGCGTGCATGAAGCGAGTGAAGCCCGTCGGGCCGATGCCGAACGGCAGGGCGCAGTGCCCACCGGCGATCGTCACCGACAGGTCCACCTCGGCGGTGCCGTGGAGGACGGGCGGGAGCAGTTCGACGTCGTCGATCGCCGCCCGGTTGCGCGCCAGTGTCCGCTCGCGGCCCGCGCCGCCGTCCTCGTAGTCGAACGCGGGCTTGGGCGTGCGGCGTTTGGCGATCGTCCGCAGGTCCCAGACGTCGGCCGCT
>NZ_JAENJH010000079.1 GCF_016595675.1 Prauserella cavernicola
TCCACCGGGAGAGCGCCGCGATCACGGGCACGACGCCCGAGAAGTCCTTCGCCGCGCTGGCCGGGCAGATCCCGCTAGGCCGCACGGTCTCGCCCGGCGAGGTCGCCGAGACGGTGGCCTTCCTGCTCTCCCCCACCGCGTCGTACATCACCGCACAGGCCGTGAACGTCTGTGGCGGACTTGAAATGGACTGAGGAGTTCCCCATGCTGCACGGTGTCTGGCACTTCAGTTTCACAGTGTCCGATCTGGACGCTTCGGTGGCGTTCTACCAGGACCTGCTGGACT
>NZ_JAENJH010000007.1 GCF_016595675.1 Prauserella cavernicola
CACGATCGGGTCCGTGCGTGAGGCCGGGGCCACCGTCGCCGTCGCGGGCGGAGCCATCTACAACGCCACCGACCCCGGCGCCGCGGCCAAGGAACTCAAACACCGCGCCACCCGCTAACACCACACAACACACAGAGCACACAGGATCAGCGTCCTCAGCGCGCTGACCACAGCGGCGCCGGGTGCGTGGCGTCCGCGACGCCAGGCCGGATCTCCGCTCGGCGGGAACTCGCGAAAACCGACATCATCAGGAGTGCGCGTACATGGCAGCAAACGAATCGAACTCCCGTCACAGCACGATCGAGTCAGCTGACGAGGTTGTTCGCTTGACGACCAAGCGGCTCCCGGACGACTGGACCGAGCTGGACGAGCGAGCGGTGGACACCGCCCGCGTGCTGGCCGCGGACGCGGTCGAGCACTGCGGGAGCGGGCACCCTGGCACGGCCATGAGTCTCGCGCCCGTCGCCTACGCGTTGTTCCAGCGGGTCATGCGGCACGACCCCAACGATGCGCAGTGGATCGGACGGGACCGGTTCGTGCTCTCCGCCGGGCATTCCAGCCTCACGCTGTACATCCAGCTGTTCCTGTCCGGCTACGGCCTGGAACTCGACGACCTGAAGGCCCTGCGCACGTGGGACTCGCTGACTCCGGGCCATCCCGAGTACGGGCACACCACGGGCGTGGAGACCACCACGGGTCCGCTTGGCCAGGGCCTGGCCAACGCGGTCGGGATGGCCATGGCCGCCCGCCGGGAGCGAGGCCTGTTCGACCCGGAGGCCGAGCAGGGCGGGAGCGTGTTCGATCACCAGGTCTACGTGATCGCCTCGGACGGCGACATCGAGGAGGGCGTCACGTCCGAGGCGTCGTCGCTGGCCGGAACCCAGCAGCTCGGCAACCTCACGGTGATCTACGACAGCAACGAGATCTCGATCGAGGACGACACCCGCATCGCGTTGTCCGAGGACACCGCCAAGCGCTATGAATCGTATGGCTGGCACGTCCTCACAGTCCACGGCGGTGAGGACGTGTCGGGGTTCCTGGACGCGATCGAGCAGGCCAAGGCAGAGACCTCGCGCCCGACGCTGATCGTGCTGCGCACCGTGATCGGCTACCCCGCACCGACCAAGATGAACACCGGCACGGTGCACGGCGCCGCGCTGGGAGCCGAGGAGCTGGCCGGGGTCAAGCGCGCCCTCACCTTCGACCCCGAGCAGAGTTTCCAGGTGGACGAGGAGGTTCTGCGCCATGCCCGCGAGGTGGCCGCGCGCGGCAGGGCCGACCACGAGAAGTGGCAGGTCGAGTTCGACGCGTGGGCGCAGCGCAACCCGGAGCGCAAGGCGCTGCTGGACCGGCTCGCCAGCCGCGCGCTGCCTGCCGGCTGGGCCGACGATCTGCCCACCTGGGAGGCCGACGGCCAGGGAGTCGCCACGCGCAAGGCGTCGGCCGCGGTACTGGCCAAGCTCGGCGAGGTGCTGCCCGAGCTCTGGGGCGGGTCGGCGGACCTGGCCGAGAGCAACAACACCACGATCAAGGGTGCGGACTCCTTCGGCCCTGCCGAGATCTCCACGAACGCCTGGACGGCCCAGCCCTACGGTCGCACGCTGCACTTCGGTATCCGCGAGCACGCGATGGGCTCGATCCTCAACGGCATCGCGCTGCACGGCGGAACCCGTCCGTACGGCGGCACGTTCCTCATCTTCAGCGACTACATGCGCCCGGCGGTACGACTGGCCGCGCTGATGCGGCTGCCGGTCGTCTACGTGTGGACGCACGACTCGATCGGACTCGGTGAGGACGGCCCGACCCACCAGCCCGTCGAGCAACTGGCCTCGCTGCGCGCCATTCCCGGAATGTCGGTGGTACGCCCGGCCGACGCGAACGAGACCGCGCACGCGTGGAAGGCGGTGCTGGAGGACACCGGCGGCCCGGCGGGGCTGGCGCTCACCCGGCAGAACGTGCCGTCTCTCGAGGGCACTTCGGCCGAGGGAGTGGCCCGCGGCGGCTACGTACTCGCCGAGGCGTCCTCGGGCAGCCCCGAGGTGGTGCTCGTCGGTACCGGTTCCGAGGTCCAGCTGGCAGTGGAGGCCAGGAAGGTTCTCGAGGCCGACGGGATCGCCACGCGGGTGGTGTCGATGCCGTGTGTGGAGTGGTTCGACCGGCAGGAGCGGTCCTACCGGGAACGGGTGCTGCCACCGTCGGTGCGCGCCAGGGTCGCCGTCGAGGCGGGTACGGCGCTGACGTGGCACCGCTTCGTCGGCGACGCGGGCGAGATCGTGTCGCTGGAGCATTTCGGTGCCTCTGCGGACTTCAAGACCCTGTTCACCCAGTTCGGCATCACCACCGAGGCCGTGGTCGACGCGGCACGCCGGAGCCTGAGCAGGTCGAAACCCGTCGACGAGGACTGACGGGAATATCCCGAACTACTGTGTACAGAGGCGGCCCCGGCGACGAGCCGGGGCCGCGTCGCGTGAATACCATTTTTTTCGCCGACACGTAAGATCGAATACCCACACCGATGTCGATCATTATTCGTAATCCTGATTACGGGATAGCGATTCCCAATGTCGAAAGTCTTGCTGGTCAGGGCACGGGTGAACAATCATCTTGGTCTAAGTAGTTGTCCGTGCTCCAGTTCCCGGATCCCTGTGGAAGCAAGGAATCCGGGCACGGCGAAGGTGCTCGGTGTGGGCTACGACGACCGGCGCGATGGCTGTCCTGGCCGCTACGGGTTGAAGGTTTCTGACCGAGGAACGGTCCCGTAGCGGCGCAAGTCCGGCGAACGCCATCCGCCCCGTGAGTGGAGGAAGATCTCGTTGACGCAGTCGACTTCGAACAAGCTTGATCCCGGTCACTTCCTGGATGCGACGCGTGCTGTTGTCGGAGAGGTGGACAAGGTGCGCGCGGGGGTGCATTCGCCGGCCTGGATTCGTGCAGGCGCGTTGTTGCTCAAGGCGCCGAAGGTGTTCACCATCGGCACCGGGCGCAGCGGGCTCGCCTTGCAGATGGCCGCGATGCGGTTCATGCACCTCGGGCTCCCCACCCACGTTGTCGGTGAGACGACCGCTCCGGCGATCGGCTCGCGCGACGTACTGGTGGCGGCATCGGGCTCGGGGTCGACGGCCCGGGTGGTGCGGGCGGCGCAGACCGCTCGTGACCAGGGCGCGGATGTGATCGCGCTGACCACGGCGGCCGACTCGGCACTGGCCAAGATCGCGACCGAGGTACTCATCGTCCCGGCCGCGGACAAGCAGGACTTCGACGGGAACGCGTCCGTCCAGTACGCCGGCAGCCTGTTCGAACAGTCCGTCCTGCTGATCACCGACGCGCTGTTTCACACGCTGTGGAAGACCGGCGGGACCAAGGCTCGCGAGCTCTGGCGCCTGCACGCCAATCTCGAGTAGCCGCTACGCACCCATCGCGCCTGTGCCGCGATCTCTGTCCTGATGCTACAGACCAGATAGGAGCTCGTGATGGAGCGCCAGAGTGAGGTCGCACCGCGAACGTGCGCCGATATCCATACTTTGGAGGCGGTGGCACTGGCCGCCACCCGCACCGCCGCGGTGGCCAGCTACGCCTGGGTGGGCCGGCACGACCAGAAATCCGCCGACGCGGCGGCGACCACGGCCATGCGTGCGGCCTTGGCCGACGCGCCGGGGCGAGGAACCGTGGTCATCGGGGAGGGAGAAAAGGACGACGCCCCGATGTTGTTCAACGGTGAGATCGTGGGCAACGGTCACGGACCGGACTTCGACATCGCCGTCGATCCCCTCGAGGGAACGTCGTTCTGTGCGAAGGATCTGCCCGGGTCCCTGGCTACGATCGCTTTCGGCGAACCAGGAACCTTCTGGTCACCCGGACCCGGGTTCTACATGGACAAGATCGTGGTTCCCCCGCAGGCGAAGGACGTCATCGATCTCGACGACCCTCCCGAGCGCACCCTGGCCAAGGTCGCCCAGGCGCTGGGCAAGCAGGTCAGCGAGCTCCGTGTCGTCATCATGGACAAGCCACGGCACCAGGAGCTGATCGCGCGGGTGGTGCGGGCGGGCGCGGCCGTGCAGACACCGGCGGGAGGCGATGTCGGGGGGAGCCTGGCGGTGCTCCTGCCGACACTGGACGTCGATCTGCTCATCGGCGTCGGCGGTACGCCGGAGGGAGTGATGACCGCCGCGGCGGTCCGTGCCCTGGGCGGCGGCATGCTGGGCCGCCTGGCTCCTCAGCGGAGCGAGGAGGCGGACGCCATCCGTGCGGCCGGCATGTCCCTCGACCGCGTCTACGACTGTGACGCGCTCGTGGCGGGAGATGCCTTCTTCGTCGCCACCGGCGTGAGTGGAGGGCCGCTCGTCGGGCGGCCACGGGAACTTGACGGCAGGACGATGTCCGAGTCGCTCCTGATCTCCAGCGGTCAGGTTCGCCACATCACGCACACCACGTTCGAGAAAACCACCGGCTAGCGGAATTCCTCCCCGAGCGGGCAAGGCACACCATCACGATCAAGGAGATTCGGTGACGTTGCACCTGGACAACCTACGCGTTCGCCGCCTCGGCGAGTGTCGTTACGACTCGCCGTTCTCTGAGATGCTCTCGACCAAGCAGACGTCTCCGCACTACGTCGCGGAAGGCGACCGCGTCCTGCTCGAGGACACCGTTTCCATGCTCGCCGAGCACAGCCTCCCCTCCGGTGAGGCCCCGAGCTTCGAGGCCGCCGGACCCCGTCGGAAGATCTATTTCGACCCGGCACAGGTGACCGCCGGTATCGTCACGTGTGGCGGGTTGTGCCCCGGGCTCAACAACGTCATTCGCGGTCTCGTCAAAGAACTCTCCGTCCACTACAAGGTCAAGCGGGTTCTGGGTTTCCGGAATGGTCTCCAGGGGCTGACGGCCGAACACCGCCACGACACGATCGAACTGACACCTGAGCGTGTCCGCGACATCCACAGCGCGGGCGGCACCATTCTGGGCAGCTCGCGTGGCGGCCAGGACGCCGACGAGATGGTCGACAGCCTGGTCCTGCGAGGCGTCGACGTCATGTTCGTCATCGGTGGCGACGGCGGGATGCGCGCCGCGACGTTGCTCAGCGAGGCGATCAGGGCGCGCGGCCTCGACATCGCCGTCATCGGGGTGCCGAAGACGATCGACAACGATTTGCCCTTCACCGACCAGTCGTTCGGGTTTCAGAGCGCGTTCGCGCGCGCCACCGACTTCATCTCGGCGGTCTCGGTCGAAGCCGCGGCCAGCCCGAACGGCGTCGGGATCGTGAAGCTGATGGGGCGGCACTCCGGGTTCATCGCCAGCTACGCCACGTTGGCCGCCAACTCCGCGGACATCGTGCTGATCCCCGAGATCCCCTTCGCGCTCGGGGGAGCGGACGGCCTGTTGGCCCACGTCGAGCAGCACGTGCGAGCCAAGGGCTTCGTGGTGATCGTCCTCGCCGAGGGGGCAGGCCAGGACCTGCTCGACGAACGGGGCCTGCCTCAGCAGAACGGTCGCGGCACCGATGCCTCGGGCAACATCAAACTCGGCAACATCGGAGAGTTGCTGAAGGAGCGCATCACCGCCCATCTGACCGCGGTCGGCCTTGCCCCCACGATGCGCTACATCGACCCGAGTTACGCGGTCCGCAGCATCGCCGCCAACGCCTATGACAGCGTCTACTGCCTGCGCCTGGCCCATGCCGCGGTGCACGCCGCGATGGCGGGTCGTACTGAGGCCGCTGTCGCACGGTGGCGGCGACGCTTCGTGCACGTCCCGCTGCCGCTGATGACCAGCCGCCGCAATCAGGTCGACCCCGACGGCGACCTGTGGATGTCGGTGCTGGAAACCACCTGCCAACCGGCTGAATTCGGTTCGGCGCCTGCTCGAGAGAGGGTTCGTACGGGTTTTTGCTGATACTTTGGGTCGGTCACGGTGACGACCGAACTCCGGGTTCAGGGGATCGCGGCAGCGATGTCGACCAAAGGAGGGCGACATGGACGGCACCTGTGGTGAGCCGCTCGGCTCGGCGCTGGGCGGATGACGTGCGCGTGCGACGCGAGCGGGACGTCGGCGACCCGGATCTTCCCGGGTTCCGGCGGCTGACCGTGCGCGAATGGGTACTCGGGCGGCTGGTGGACCTCCGGCGTTCGAGTGCCGCCCGCAACGCCCTCTGCGAACACGACGAGCGGACCGCGCCGTGCTCGCGATGCTGGGTGCGTTACTGGTAGGAATCAGCCGCTCGCCGCACTGATGTCCACTATCCATAGTGGACATCAGTGTCCTTGCCGGTCGACGTGTCGTCACCGGGAGCGGTTGCGCACGCTACCCGTGCTCGCGGGTTCGAGGCCGCTGCCGATCGTTCGCGGTCGCCGCGTGGGGTGGTCAGTGAAGTAGGGTGAGCAGTCCCTCGACGCCGCGGCGGAACGCGTCGCCGACGCTGTCGACGCCGTCGAGGTGGGCGCCGCTCATGGCACCGTCGCGCATCATGACGAAGTGCCGGGCGGCGTGTTCTGGCTTGCCGCGCCGCGGTGAGTTCCCGAAGACCTGCGCGAAGAGTTCGGTGAGTGTGGTCGTGTACCAGGCTCGGTGGTCGAGGATCACCCGGCGCACCTGGTCGTCGGGATCGGGGTACTCGGCGGCGGCCTTGAGAAACGCGCAGCCGCGGAACTCCGGCGAGGTCAGGCTGTCGGCGACGGCGGCGCCGATCGCGCGCAGCGCGTCTTCGGGTGCTGGTGCGGTCTCGATGGCGGCCCGCACACCGGCCCGCATGTCGGCGTCGACGCCGTGCAGATAGGCGACCACGAGGTCTTCCTTCGAGGGGAAGTGCCGGTAGAACGTCGCCCGTGTGGCCGGTGCCTCGGCGAGGATCCGCTCGACCCCGACCGCCCGGATGCCCTCGCGGTAGAACAGCCGACTGGCCGTGGAGAGCAGCCGCTCTCGCGCTTCGGAACGGCCCTGCTTTCCCGATGAGCCGTTGTTCGGGCTGTCGGGTGCGGGTCGTGTCCGGGGGGCCATGACCTCACCGTAGCAGAAAGAACGATCGGTCTTGCACTTGGCGAGGAATCGTGCCAGGCTGCCTGCAGCAAGAGAGAACGGTCTTTCTGCTTGGCGGTCTGCTGGCGGCGATTCGCGCACGCCGCGCGGAGCCTTTCCTTCGCGAGCACGCTCCACGTCAGCAGGCACCAGGCTCTACGGCTTTGTCTGGAAAGGAACTGTCATGACCGCGACTACTGCCCCTGTCGCTGCCACCGTCGCGCCCGCGCTTCGCCGGCTCTACGTCGTTCGCTTCGGGTTCGCGCTGATCTGGGCCGTCGTGCTCTTCGCGACCGCGTCGAGCATCGGGCCGGTGAGCGCGACCCTGCTCGTGATCTACCCGTTGTTCGACGTGGGCGCCGCCATCGTCGATGCTCGCTCCTCTCGAACGAGCCGGTCCGTTCCGGGTCTCTACGTCAACATCGTGATCAGTGTGATCGCCGCAGCCGGACTGGTCTTCGCGGTCACCTCCGGCATTCCGGCGGTCCTGGGGGTGTGGGGGGTCTGGGCCATCGCGGCGGGTCTCGTCCAGCTCGTCGTCGCGGTGCGGCGACGCGACCTCGGAGGTCAGTGGGCGATGATCGCCAGCGGTGCCATCTCCACGCTCGCGGGGATCTCGTTCCTCCTGCAGGCGACTGTCGCTGACGCGTCGCTTCGCAATCTGGCCGGCTACGCCGTGCTCGGCGGCATCTTCTTCCTCGTCTCCGCGCTGCGCCTCGGCCGGGGCGCAGCGCGGAGCAACTGAGCTGACCGACCGCGCCGCTGGCAGCGTGCTCCACGCTCTCGCCAGCGGCGCCGGTCCGAGCGGGTGCACGCCGCTCGATCAGCCGTACGGCAGGCCGCGTGCTTCGGAAACGGCGCTCAGGGCACGGACCGCGGTCACGGGCCTCTGGCTCCGTTCGGTGGCTGATCGTGGCTGAGGGGCGTGCGATCGTGATCTCCGTGCCCAATCGCACGTGGTCGAAGCATGTCTTCTGGGGTCTGTTCACGCCGTGCGTGGCGGCGGCAACCGCCGTGGTGTGGTTGATCCCGCGCGGAGAAGACGACAACTTTCCGGTTGTACTGTGGGTGTTCACCGCCGCGATCTGGGTGGGTGTGTCGGTGGTCCACCTGCGGAGGTGGTTGCGAGATCGACGTGACTCGGAGGAGCAACATGACCAGCCTCCGGGTGGCTAGGCGATCCGCCTCGGCCGGTTGGCCCCGGCTCGCAGACCAGAGGTGATGGTGAGGGCGATGTGCGACGCCAGCAGCACTCCGGCCTCGGTGAACGCCTTCCTGACCGCGATGCCGGCGTGCGAGTGGTGGTAGGTCCGGCGTTCGCGACCTCCCCAGGTGTACTCCTGGTCAGGCTCGGTCCGATGGGCCGTCCGGCACAACGTCCGTGAGTCGTTCGAAAGCTGGTAGCGCCTCTCGGATCAGGTCCTGATCGGCTTGGCTGAGCAGTTCCAGTCGCTCGGAGAGCCACAGGTTCCGGTGGTGCCGGATGCGTGCGCCCATCTCGTATCCGGCTTTGGTGAGTTCGACCCAGGTGAGCCGCCGGTCGGACGGTTCCCGTTCGCGAACGATCAGTCCCTTGGCTTGCAGGGTGTCCAGTGAGCGGGTCAAGGTCGACGGTTTGACGCCTTCGCCTGTCGCGAGCTCACCGGGACTGGCGCGCCCGAGACGCTCGATGCGGAACAGCAGTGAGATCACCGGGAAGGTCAGATCCTCGAACGGCTGCTGGCGGATCACACGCCCGAGCCAGCCCATCATCATCTGAAGCCGGGTGAGGTAGGCGGGCGTGGTCACGCCCGCCGTGGCCATCCGGTTCTCGACGTCGCCCGGCCAGTCGCCCCGATATCGCCCCATGCCCGCAGTCTACCGACGCGGGAGCGGCACGATGAAGCTGTTCGCCTTGCGAACATGGTCGCCACCAGTAAACAGTTCGTCTTGCGAAACAAGATAACAGTTCGCCTTGCGAAAGGCTTGTTTTCTCGAAGTCTCGCGTCTAGCCTTCTCGGCGAGGCTTTCGAAGCATCCAGGCGCCCGATAAGGCGCGGGTGGGTCCTGGTAGACGATGCATCGAGGCTTTTGAACAGCACGTTTCGTGCATCGCGCAATGAGTGGAGTGGTGTCAATGGCGACCGAGAACAAACCTGTCGTTGTCATGAACGGTCCGAACCTGAATCTTCTCGGTCTGCGGGAGCCTGCGATTTACGGTTCGTCAACAATGGCGGATGTCGAGGATCTCTGCCGTAAGAAGGCCGCTGAGCACGGCCTTTCCGTCGAGTTCTTCCAGAGCAACAGCGAGGGTGCTCTCGTCGACCGGATCCATGTCGCCCGGGAGGCGGCCTCGGCCATAGTCATCAACGCCGGGGCCTACGGGCACACCTCGGTCGCCCTGCACGACGCTCTCCGCGCCTCGGAGTTGCCGGTCATCGAAGTGCACATCTCCAACGGGACCCGGCGAGAGAGCTTCCGCCACCACTCCTACGTCACCTCGGTGGCGGTCGGCTTGATCAAGGGGCTGGGCATTTTCGGGTACGGCGCTGCCCTTGACTTCCTTGCCCAGCGCGACTGACCGGCCTTCGCAGGAGACGACCATGGAGCACACGTTGCGCGCAGGGATCATCGGCTGCGGCAAGATCGCTATCAACCACGCGGACACGCTGCGGGACTTCCCGGGAGCCTCGCTCGTGGCGGTCTGCGACAGCGATGTCGACCGCGCGAAGGAGTTCGCCCGCGAGTACGGAACCGAGCGGGTGTTCTCGGACGCGGAGCGGATGCTCGCCGAGTGCGGACTCGACGTCGTGCATATCTGCACACCCCATCCCAGTCATGAGGGGCTGGTGCTCGCCGCCGCCCGGGCGGGTGTGCATGCGCTGTGCGAGAAGCCCTTGGCCGTGGACGTCGCCGCCGCCGATCGCATGATCGCGGCGGCGGAGGACGCGGGAATCAAGCTGGGCACCGTGTTCCAGCGTCGCTACTGGCCCGCCGCCCGCCGGATCCGGGCCGCGATCGACGACGGCACGCTCGGCACCCCCATCCTCGGCGACTGCACGGTCCTGATCACCAAGGACCGCGCGTACTTCGAGGAGGACGAGTGGCGCGGCCGGTGGAGCACCGATGGCGGCGGGGTCCTGATGAACCAGGCCATCCACTACCTCGATCTGCTGCAGTGGTACCTCGGGACCGCCGTGAGGGTGAGCGGTCGCATCGCGACTCTCCGGCACGCCGGGTACATCGAGGTGGAGGACACCGCGGTGGCCACTGTGGAGTTCGAAGGCGGTGCCCTGGCGACGATCCGGGCGAGCACGGCTGCAGTGCCGAGCCTCGGCTACCGGGTCTCCGTGACCGGTGACGCGGGCGGGACCGTCAGCCTGATCGAGTCCCCGATCGGCGGGCCGGGAGTCGCGGACGTGTGGGCTGTCGCGGGTGCCGAGGAGTACCACATGCCCTGGGGCGCGGAGATCGAGTCGCACCCGCCTCAGCCCGAGGTGCACCGCTCGCTGAAGCCGTATCACGCACTCCAGGTGCGGGACTTCCTCGACGCTGTGGTCGAGGACCGGCGCCCGGAGATCGACGGCATCGAGGGCCGCAAGTCACTCGCCCTCGTCCAGGCCGTCTACGAGTCCTCGCGCACCGGCCGCACGGTGACGCTCTAGCCCCTTGTCCCGAGGAAGGACCTGCAGTGTTGCTGGCACCTCCGCACAAGCGCCCGACCGGAGCGCGACGCACGTTGCGGTCGTACATCCGGATCAACGATCCCTGGGTCTTCGTCCTGCCCTATCTCGCCGGGGCGGCCTTCTTGATCGTCTACCCGGTCGGGTACGGCTTCTGGATCGGCCGGGACCCGCTGAACTACCTGCAACTGTTCGGTGATCCGACCTACTGGGCGGCGGCGGTGAACACGCTGCTGTTCCTCGGCGTCGGGGTCAACGCCACCCTGCTGCTGGCCCTGGTGTTGTCCGGCTTTTTCGCGCTGCGCCGGTGGTGGGTCAAGGCATTGCTGCCGGTGTTCATCCTGCCCTGGGCCGTTCCGGTGGTCTCGGCGTATCTGTCCATCCACTGGATGCTGAACTCCGAGATCGGAATGATCAACACGATCCTGCGCGGGATCGGCGTGTCGAGCCCGCCGGAGTGGCTCAACTCCTACGGGTGGGCGATCGTCGCGGCGCTCGTCTCCTACATCTGGCACTGGCTTCCGTTCTGGACGCTGATCCTGCTCGCCGCCCGGATGGCGATCCCGAACGACGTCTACGAGGCGGCCGACGTCGACGGGGCCACTGGCATCCGGCGGCTCGTGCACATCACGTTCCCGTTGTTGCGGGGCACGTATCTGACCAGCACGCTGCTCGCCGCGATCTGGACTCTCAGTGACTACAACACGGTCCACTTCATCACCGGCGGGGCGCCGGGGGACACGACCCACGTGCTGGCCACGCTGGGCGTGGACTACGCGTTCGACATCGGGTTCATCGAACTCGGTGTCAGCGTGGGACTCACCGCACTGCCGCTCATCATCATCCTGATCGTGTTGCTCGTGCGCAGGCTCAAGGCCGACGACGGGGGGCTCGCGTGAAGACCCGACGTTCCGCACTGAGTACCACGGCCCTGGTCGCCGTCGGCGTCCTGCTCGCCGTCTGGACCCTGCTTCCCGTCTACCACATGCTGGTCGTCAGCCTGAGTCCTTCCGATGAGCTCTTCGCGGGCAGGCTCTGGCCCGAGGACCCGACTCTCACCGCCTTCTCGACGGTACTGACCGAGGGTGACTTCACCGTCGAGCGTTTCTGGCTCCAGCTCTGGAACAGCCTGTTCGTCGCCGTCGTATCCGCGGTCGGCGTGCTGGCCATCGCCACCCTGGCCGCCTTCGCGGTCGCGCGGTTGCGCCCCCGCTGGGCTGGGCTGCTCACCACCTCGGCGCTGGCGACCTACGTGATCCCGCTGTCGTTCCTCGCCATCCCGCTGTACAAGGCGATGGCGAACTACAACCTGCTCGGCAGCCAGTGGGCACTGATTCTCGCGACGATCACCTTCGGCTCGCCGTACGCGCTCTGGGTGCTCTCGCAGTACGCGCGGGCCAGCATCCCCTCCGAGCTCGATGAGGCAGCCACGATCGACGGCGCCGGAGCGTGGCGGATCTACTTCCAGATCTTCCTGCCGCTCATGCGTCCACCCATGGTCGTGGTCGGGATCTACGCCTTCCTCTTGGCCTGGAACGAGTACCTGATGGCCTTCCTGTTCCTTAGCGAGGAGGATTCGATGACGCTGCCGGTCACCCTGGGCAACTTCCTGAACTCCGATCAGATCCAGTGGAACGTCATGATGGCGACCGCGTTGTTCTACGCGCTGCCCCCGGTCCTCATCTACTACGCCTTCCAGCGCAACGTCTCGAGTGGATCGACCGCGGGCGGGGTGAAGAACTGATGCGCCCGGCGAACAATGACCAGGTATCTGCCTTCGCCCGACGCGAGTTCCTGCGCCGGGGTGGCCTCGTGGCCGCGGGACTGGCGCTGGGGCCCGCGCTGCTCACCGCCTGCGGTGGCCCTGGCCGTGCGGGGGAGTCGCTCACCGTGTGGTGGTCCAAGGGCTACTACGAGGAGGAGGACGCGGCGGCGGCTCGGATCATCGGCGCCTGGTCGCGGGCGACCGGTCGGGCCGTGAACCTGCAGTTCTATTCGACGCCTGCGATGGGCAGCAAGCTGACCAGCGCGGTCGAGGCCGGTCGGCCGCCGGACATCGCCTACCACCAGAACGCGCGGGCCTCGCTCTTCGCCCACCAGGGCCAGCTGGCCGACGTCTCCGACGTGGTCGACACCCTCGCGCTGACCCCGATCGCCCGTTCGGCGTCCCGGTTCTACGACAACCAACGTCAGGTGACCAGCACCTTCGCCACGCCACTGCTCACGTGGACCATCCCGATCTTCCACTGGAAGAGCATGCTCACCGAGATCGGTCTCGACCTGCGGGAGGCGCCCCGGAACTGGGACGGCTACTGGGAGTTCTGGCGCGAGGCGCAGCGGAGAGCGGACCGCGCGGGGGCGGAGCGTCCGCCGACCGCCGTCGGGTGGTCGCTCAGCTCGGCGATGGAGGACACTCCGGAGCACTTCCAGTACGTCCTGCGCGCGGCGGGAACCGCGCTGCTGGACGAGAACAACGCCATTGACGTCTCGGGTCCCGGCGTCCGGGACGGCCTCGAATACACGCTGCGGTGGATCAGCGACCTTTACAGCGAGGGCTACACACCGCGGGACTCGATCAGCTGGCAGAGCGGGGGCAACAACCAGGTCTTCCTCAATCAGCAGGTTTTCATGACCCCGAACGGCACGCTGTCGATACCGGGCTCGGTGAAGGAGAACGATCCCGCGGCCTGGGCCGACATCGGCACGTCCGGCTGGCCCGAGGCGGTCGGGGGCGGAGCGCCGACCGCACTGGCCAAGTTCGGCCGCATCATGCTCTTCGAGGATGCCGGACGGGTCTCGGAGGCCAAAGACCTGCTGCGTCACCTCATGGACCCGGCGAACGTGCAGCAGTACCTCGAGGACGGCCGGGGTCGCTGGTACCCGACATTGACCCCGCTCACCGAGCAGCCCTACTGGACCGACAACCCCGACCCGAACGTGCGCGCCGTCCACGAGATATTCGGCAGTGAGGGGCTCGCCCCGGACTGGCGTGAGCTCAGCCTCGCCTACTCCCGGGTCGAAGACCTCAACATCTGGGCGAAGTCGCTGACCCGGATTCTGATCGATGGGCAGGACGTCGCCAAGGCCACGGACGATGCGCTGCGTCAGGTCGAGCTGCTCGGTCGTCAGTTCGGAGCGCAGGCGTGAACCGGCCCTTGTCCCTCCATCACCTGACGATGAGCGCCGCGCACCCGCTCGAGCTGGTCGAGGCGGCCGCGGCCGCGGGGTTCGAACACTGCGGCATCCGTGTCGCCGCGCCGACGGCCGCCGAATTGGTGGCCGAGATCGCCGGGGACGAGCGGTTGCTGCGGGAGCTGCGGCGGCGGCTGGCCGACACCGGGGTCGAGGTCCTGGACGTCGAGACGTTTCGGCTGATCTCCAGCCCCGACCTCGATGCGATGGCCGCGTCGCTGGAGGCCGGACGCAGGCTGGGTGCCCGGTACGCGGTCGCGTCCGGGCCCGACCCGGAGCCGGAACGCCTGTCGGACCACCTCGCGCAGCTGTGCGAACGGGCTGCGGAGCTGGAGATGATGGTCGCCTTCGAGTTCCACTCCTGCTACGCCGTCGACACCTTGGATCGCGCTCTCGTGCTGATCGGCCGATGTGGCGCGCCGAACCTGGTTCTGCTGGTGGATCTGCTGCACCTCGTGCGCACCGGCGGCGGGCCCCCTGACCTCGCTCGCGTCGATCCGCGACTGATCCCGTACGTCCAGGTCTGCGACGCGGTCCGGGATGGCCCGGTCGGCATCGAGGCACGCCGGGTGGAGGCCCGGACCGACCGGCGGCTGCTCGGCGAAGGGGAGCTCGACCTGGCGGGGTTGCTGGGCGCCCTCCCCGTGGGGATCCCGTTCAGTGTCGAGACCCCGACCATGCGGCTGCGCGATCTCCCGTTCATCGACCAGGCCCGGGTCGTGGCCGAGACGACACGCGCGTTCCTCGACAGCCTGCCGACCGACTCGCGGACAGGAGACCGATGACCACGCCACCCGACGACCGCCCGCTGGTGCTCGTGACCGGCCCGGTGACTGTCGACCAGGTCCACCAGATCGCCCGTGCCGCACCCTCACGACAGATCCGGAGGGTCACCACGCGTGCGGAACTCGCCGAGCACCTCGCCGCCGCAGAGGTGCTGGCGACGCCGGCCGAGGAGGTGCCGACCGCACTGCTGCGGCACGCACGGCGGCTTCGCTGGGTCCACTTGTGGGCGGCGGGTGCCGACGCCGCGCTGTCCCCGGAGTTGGTCGAGCATTCCGCCACGCTCACGTCGTCCAAGGGACACGGTGCCGTGCCGCTGGCCGAACATGCGCTGATGTTGATGCTGATGCTCAGCCGGGACGCTCCACGGTGGCTGCGGGCCCAGCGGCTCCGTCGGTGGGAGCCGTTCGCGCACGGGGAGCTCAACGGCCTCACCGTCGGGATCATCGGACTGGGTAACTCGGGAAGCGATCTGGCTCGCAAGGCGAAGGCCTTCCACATGACCGTGCTCGGGATGCGCCGGGGGACCGTCCGCCCCGACGGCGTGGACGAGCTCTTCCCTGTGTCCCGCCTCGGCGAGATGCTCAGCCTGTCCGATTTCGTCGTTGTCACGGCGCCGCGCACCCCGGAGACGGTCGGCCTGCTCGGCGAGCCGGAGTTCCGCCGGATGCGCCGCACGGCGCATTTCGTGTGCATCTCCCGCGGCGGGGTCGCGGACGACGCGGCGCTGCTGAGGGCGCTGCGCGAGGGCTGGATCGCCGGGGCGGGCATCGATGCCCACGGCGTGGAACCTCTCCCGCCCGACAGTCCTTTTTGGGACCTGCCCAACGTCATTCTCACTCCGCACAACGGCACCAGCAGGTCCGAGACCCGTCAGCGCGGCGTCGACGTCTTCTGCCAGAACCTGGGCAGGCACGTCGAAGGCCATCCTCTCGTGAACCTGATCGACAAGCAGACCGGCTACTGACCCGGTCGACAGACGTTCCTCGACAGCCGGCACGTCACCCGATGCCGGTGACGGCACCGACCACAGGAGGTCGAAAGCATGGCCGAAGTCCAGTACGACAGTGCGTCCCGCATCTTCTCCGGGGGAAGCGAAGTCAGGGCGGTCGACGCACTCGACCTGCGGGTCGCCGACGGCGAGTTCCTCGTCCTGGTGGGCCCGTCGGGGTCGGGCAAGTCCACCGCGCTGCGCATGCTCGCGGGCCTGGAGGGTTGCGACGAGGGCCGGATCCTGATCGGCGGTGACGACGTCACCGCCGTACACCCCAAGGACCGCGACATCGCGATGGTGTTCCAGAACTACGCTCTCTACCCGCACATGACCGTCGGGGAGAACATGGGCTTCGCCCTGCGACTGCGGCGGACCGGCAAGGACGAGATCCAGCGACGGGTCGCCGACGCGGCCGCCATGCTCGACCTGACCACATATCTCGACCGCAAGCCGAAGGCCCTTTCCGGCGGACAGCGTCAAAGGGTGGCGATGGGGCGGGCGATCGTCCGTGAGCCGTCGGTGTTCCTCATGGACGAGCCGTTGTCCAATTTGGATGCCAAGCTCAGGGTGGAGACCCGTGCGAACATCGCGGCGCTGCAGCGCAGGCTCGCGACCACGACCGTGTACGTCACTCACGACCAGGTCGAGGCCATGACGATGGGCGACCGGGTTGCGGTGCTGCGCGATGGCATCCTGCAACAGTGCGCGGCGCCCCGTGAGCTCTACGACCGGCCGGTGAACTCCTTCGTCGCCGGTTTCATCGGCTCGCCCGCGATGAACCTCGTCGCGGCGACGGTGACCGACGGCATCGAGATCGCCGGGACGACCCTCCGGATTCCCGCGTCGGCACTGGGGTCCGTCACCCAGGCCGGGACCCCGGTACTGGCCGGGATCCGTCCCGAGGCGCTGCGACTGGTCGGCGACGCGGACGAGGGCATCGACATGAGGGTCGTCCTGTGCGAGGAACTCGGGTCCGACACCTACGTGATCGGTGATGTCGGTGCGGACGGCGCATCCCACCGAATCACCGCACGTGTTCCAGCGGGCGTTCGGGCTGAGCCTGGCCGAACCCTCCGGTTGGGACTCTCCGAGTCTGCCGCGGTGCACCTGTTCGACCCGGACACCGGAGATCGTCTGAACTGACGAGTGCGACCACGTGGCCGGACGCGCGACGAGGATCTTCAGTCCGGCAGGGAGATTCCCTTGGTCTCGGGACCGACGAGGAACGTGACCACCACGCCGAGCAGGTAGATCGAGCCGATGGTCAGCGCGGCGACCTGGATCCCGCCGAACGCGCCGACCAGGTACCCCGACAGCAGTGCGCCCGCCGCGGCGAGGAAGCGGGTGGAGTTGAAGACGATGGTGATCGCCGTGCCGCGGACGTGGGTCGGGAACAGCTCCATCGGGTAGGTCGCCATCCAGCCCATCTGCCCGAGCGTGAAGAAGCCGTTGACGAACACGAACGCCGCGAGCATCCCGATCGTGCCGTAGGGCACCGCGAACAGCAGCCACACCGCCGCGAGCGCGAAGACGTAGTAACCCCAGATCGTCCACCGCCTGCCGATGCGATCGGCGAGCGCACCGAACGCGAGCCAGCCGAGCACGCCCGCGAAGTTGTAGCCCAGCACGATCCAGGTGATCGCCGACTCCGCCGCGCCCTCCGCGGCGGTGGCCTCGCCGACGAACCGGGGGATCCACGTGGACACGGCCCACCAGCCCACAAGGCTCGCGGCCGACATCACCAACAGGCCCGCCGTCCTGCGCCGCAGCGTCCGGTCGGTGACGATGCTCGCCACCGTGAACCGGGTCAATGAGGTGTCGGCCGCGTCGAGCTGCTCACCCGCGCTGGCCCGCTGCCGGGCGCGGCGCCTGCGCCGGTCGGTGCGCTCCCACTGGTCGGATTCCTTGACGTAGCGTCGGATGAACAGCGCGAGCAGCGCGGGCAGAGCGCCGACCACCAGCATCCACCGCCACTGGTCGTCGCCGGTGCCGGACAACAGCCAGAACGTGCCGGTGGCGAGTAGGAACCCCACACCGAAGCCGGACTGCAGCAGCGCGATTCCCTTGCCCCTGCTGCGGTTGGGCCAGATCTCCGACACCAGAGCACTGCCCGGTCCCCATTCGGCGCCCATGCCGAGCCCGGTGATGATGCGCAGCCCCAGAAAGACCCAGTAGTCCGTGGCGAGCGCGCTCAGCCCCGTGAAGAGGCCGTACACGAGCACGGAGTACATGAGCACGCGTTTGCGCCCGAAGTAGTCGGTGAGCACCCCGGCGAGCAGGCCACCGATAGCCCACGCGACGAGCTGCGCGGCGAGCAGGCCGCTGAAGTAGAGCGGGGAGGCGCCGGGGCCGATCAGCTCGGCGATCAGCTGGCTGCCGATCAGCACCAGTGCGTAGGTCTCGTAACCGTCCAGTACCCAGCCCAGGTAGGCCGCGGAGAAGGCGAGCCCGCGTCCCTGGGCTCGTGGTGTGGACGTGCTGCCGGGCAGTGCCTGCGTTCCGGCCATGACTGCTCCTTGATGGTCGGGGTGCGACCGGCGACGCTGTCGGCACGCGGGGGAGTGGGGTCAGCGGTTCTCGAGCCAGCCGGCCAGCCGGTCGACGGCGCGTTCGCCGAGTCCGGGCGGTTCGTCGCGGATCTCGGTGTGGAAGTCCTTGATCAGCCGCAGAACTCCAGGGTCGTGCTCACCGAGCTGGTCGAGTAGAGCCTGCGTGGCGTCGGCCAGGGTTCCCTTGGGCACCACGCGGTTGACGATGCCGAGCGCCGCGGCTTCGGTGGCGCCGACCCTGCGGCCGGTGAGCACCAGCTCGCGGGCGATCTTGGCTGGTACGAACCGGGACAGGTACGCGACGACCACCAGGGGCGCGAGCCCGTGTTCGATCTCGTCGAAGCCGAACACGGCGTCGTCCTCGACGACGGTGAGATCGGTGTGCAGGGCCAGCCCCGTTCCGAAACCGAGGGCATGTCCGGAGATTGCACTGATCGTCACCGCGGGCGAGGTCGAGAGCAGCTCGTTGGCGACGAGGATCTTGCGCAGGTTGTCCCGCCGCGACAGCCCGGGCACGCGCTCCCGCTGGTCCCTGCCGAGGGTGAAGTCGGGGCCGGAGGACTCCAGCACGAGCACCGCGACGTTCGCGCTCTCGACCCGGCGCAGCGCGTCGGCGAGACCGTCCATCATGGCCGCGGTGAACCGGTTTCCGTTGCGGGGGTTGTGGATTCTCAGGCGGGCGAGGTGCTCGTCGAGTAGCAGCCTGATGGCTGGTTCGGCGCTCATGGGTTCTCCGGGGTGTCTGGGGGCGGCCGCAGGCCGAGGTTCTCGCGCAGCGTGCGGCCGGTGTAGTCGTGCTGGAACAGGCCGCGTTCGCGCAGCAGCGGGACGACGCCGTCGGTGAACCGGCACAGCCCCGACGGCAGTTCGTCGATCATCAGGTTGAAGCCGTCGGCCGCACCCGAGGTGAACCACGTGGCCAGCTCGTCGGCCACGTCCTCGGCGGTGCCGACCACCTGCAGGTGCCCGCCGCCGTTGCGGTACAGCAGCTCGCGCACGGTCAGCCCCTCCTCCTCGGTGAGCCGTACCGCGGCGTCGCGGAAGCCGTGCGAGGCGTTGAACTCCGTGTTGGCTCTGATCAGCTCCACTGGCAGGGGCTTGTCCAGGTCGAGCGCGGAGACGGGCACGCCCACCCTGACCGCCAGTTTCACCAGCTCGGCGTCGCCGGCGAACCGGTCGAGCTCGGCCTTGCGGTGCTGGGCCTCGGCGCGGGTGGACCCGACGATCGGCACGATCCCTGGCAGGACTTTGAGGTCGTCCGGATCGCGGCCCAGCGCCTGAGCCCTGGCCTTGAGATCGCGGGAGAACTCCCACGCGGCGGCGAGGGTGTTCTGTGCGGTGAACACGATCTCGGCGCTGCGAGCCGCGAGCGCGCGTCCTCGCTCCGAGGATCCCGCCTGAACGAGCACCGGATGACCCTGCGGCGAGCGCGGCAGGGTCAGCGGCCCACGTACGGTGAACCGGTCTCCGGCGTGGTTGATCGGATGTACCCGAGCGGGGTCGGCGAAGACACCGCCCGCCTTGTCGCCGACCAGCGCGCCGTCCAGCCAGCTCCGCCACAGCGCCACCACGACGTCGACGAACTCCTCCGCCTGCTCGTAGCGCCGGTCGTGCTCGGCGAGAGCGGCCGTCCCGAAGTTGGCCGCGACGTCGGGCACGAACGTCGTCACCGCGTTCCAGCCCGCGCGTCCCCGGCTCAGCTGGTCGAGGCTCGCCAGCCTGCGTGCCAGGTTGTAGGGCTCGTTGAACGTGGTCGACGACGTCGCGATCAGTCCGATGCGGCTGGTGGAGGCGGCCAGTGCCGAGAGCACGACGACCGGGTCGAGCGCGCCGAGGTTCGGCCGCTGCAGGTTCTCCTCGCTCAGCGCGAGCGTGTCGGAGAGGAAGACGGCGTGCAGCTTGGCGTCCTCGGCGACCTTGGCGATCTCGGTGTAGTAGTCCAGGTCGAGGTAGTCGGTGGCGGCGCCCTCGCGGTGCCGCCACGCCCCGAGGTGCATCCCGAGCCCCATGACGGTGACGTTGAGGACGAGCCCGGTCACGGCGCCGCTCCGGTCGGCAGCCGCAGGCCGGCTTCGGCCAGCAGCGGCATCACGCGTTCGCCGAAGTAATGCAACTCGGGGAGGTAGTCGTAGAAGCCGATCTGGATGCCGTCGAGCCCCGCGTCGTGCAGGCGCCTGATCTGCTCGGCGACCTCCTCGGCCGAACCGACGAGCTGGAGGTGACCGCCGAGGATCCGGTCGGCCGTCACGTGGTTGCGCCAGCCCTGCGCGTCACCGCCCGCGTGCCTCGCGGCGTAGGCCTCCAGCGACGGCGTGTCGGGCGCGGCCACGATGGCGTCCCGGTAGGCGAGCGCGTCGGCCCGCGTGTCCTTCGCGATCACCAGCGGGAAGATGATCACCTTGACGTCGCGTCCCTGTGCTCGTGCCGTGGCCTTGATCCGATCGACGTGTGCGGGCAGGGCCTCGATCGCCGCGTCGAAGTCCGCGCCGGCCGGGCTGGAGGTGAACACGATGTCGGAATGCCTTGCGGCGTAGTCGAAACCTGCCTGCGAACCACTCGCCGACACCAGGATCGGTCTGCTGTGGACGGGGCGGGGCGAGACGTAGGCGTCGCGCAGCCGGTAGTGCTCGCCCTCGTGGGTGAGGTTGTCGTCGCCCAGCCAGAGGTCCTCCATGATCGCGGTGAACTCGTCGGCGATCTCGTACCTGCGGTCGTGGTCGACGCGGTCCATGCCGAACATCGGCGGCTCGTTGGCGGCGTACCCGGTGACGATGTTGAGCCCGAACCGGCCGTGCGCGATGTGATCGGCGGTGGCGGCGAAGCGGGCCAGGTGCAGCGGGTGCCAGTTGCCGTAGAGGATGTGCACCGTCGAGATCGTGAGGATCCGCGATGTCGTGGCCGAGAGCGCGACGGTGGTGATGAACGGGTCGAGGAAGTTCTCGCGATAGCGCGTCTCGCCGCCGAACCCACCCTTGGGGACCCATTGCTGCAGGCCGAAGACGAACTCGAACCCGTAGGACTCGGCGACCTCGGTGAGGTGCCGGTTGTAGGCGAAGTCCCAGCGGGTTCCGCGCGGGTGTGTCGACTGCGAGAACGCGCCGGTCTGCGACGGCAGGAAGAGCCCCAGCATCATCGGCTGCCGGGCGGCCTCGCTCAGCGGGCTGGCCGGCAGGTCCAGCGGAGACGGCGCCCGCCGCAGCGACCGTGCGGCCGAGGTGCCGGTGTCATCGGGAAGTGCCATGGGAACTCGCTTTCCGGTGCTGGTCAGACGTCGGCGACGATGCGGGAGGGACCCGCGTCGCCGCGGTGCACGGCGAGCGGCAGTGCGTGGACGTGGACCCGTCGGCCCGCCACCGCACCGAGGTTGCGCAGGTTCTCGCCGATCAGGACGTCGTTGCCGAGCAGCGTGCGGTGGACGGGAAAGGTGAAGCCGGTGTCGCGGCGGGAGACCGGGAGGTCGGGCGTCAGCGTGTCGGAGCCGACCAGGCTCACCCCCTCGCGCACGGCCCAGTCGGCCGCGTCCGGGCTGAGGCTGGGGAAGTCGTCGTAGCCGGCGGAGCCGAACTTCTCGCCCCAGCCCGTGTGCAGCAACAGGAAGTCACCGGGTTGTGGCGCGGGGCCGCCGTCGAGGATGTCGGCGACCGTGATCTCCTCGCCGGGTCCTCGACGCACCGACGTCACCACGGCGTGCCGGTCGAAGCGGTCCAGTGGCAGCTCGTCGATGGACGCGCCGCCGTCGACGACGTGGGACGGCGCGTCGATGTGGGTCCCGACGTGCAAGGCCAGGCGCAGCGCGGAGATGTTCATGGGAGCTCCCGCGCTGATGCGGCTGACGGCGTCGAGCTCGACATCGGGCAGGACCGGGATCTTGGGCATGCCCGGCCAGATGGGGTGGGAGAGGTCGACGAGAGTCACGATGCGCTCCTCGAATCGATCGGCTGGGTGCTGAAGACATCGAGCAGGCCCCACGCGTTCAGGTACTCGCGGAGTTCGGCGAGTGCGGTGCCCTCGATCGCGTGGTGCGGCCAGAGCGGGTCGCCCACCGGGAGCCCCATGAGCACCGACGCGGCCTTGACGGCGGGCAGGAAGCCCAGCGCGCTCCAGCGGCCCGGGAAGTCGGCGAAGAAACCGCTGAGGCGGGCCAGTTCGGTGCGCTTGCCGCCACGGGCGGCGCGCAGCACGCGGTTGGCGACGGGCAGGCCCGAGGGCGGCAGCATCGCCCCGTGCCCGCCGAGCAGCAGCGTCGGTGCGAGCAGTTCCATGTTGGTGAAGACGGCCAGCTCCGGCGCGGCGTGGGTGAGCAGGCCCAGTAGCTTGCCGCCGTCGCGGGAGGTCTCCTTCATCGCGACGACGTTCGGGTGGCGGCCGATCTCGGCGATGGTGCGCACGGCGAGGTCGACGCCGAGCCGCGGGTTGTTGTAGAGCACCACTGGCAGTGGGCTGCCTTCGGCGAGCGTGTGGAACCACTCGACCGCCTCGTCGTGCGTTGGGGCCGATCCCCACGGCTTGCCGTTCGCGACGGCGAGCACCGCCGTGGCTCCTCGCTGTCCGGCCTCGGTGGCCAGCGCGATCGACTCGCGCAGGGACGCGTGCGAGACACCCGCGATCACCGGCACGCCCGCCGCCTCCTCGACGGCGAGCTCCACCAGCTTCAGCCGGGCGCCGCGGCCGAGTACCTGGAACTCCTGGCTCTCCACGCCGGCCACACCGATCGCGGCGGGAGCGTGCACGGCGATCGCGGCGACCTGCTCGCTGAACCGGCGGTGGTCGACCCGGGTCGACTGGCGCACGAAGGGCGTCAACGCCGCCACGATGACGCCTCGCTCCACTACGGGATCACTCATCGATACCCCTGACATCCCTGCTCGAGGTGCTGAGTCGGTCAGAGCGCAACGATAGGGACCGTGTCGACACGTGTCGACACGCGTCATCGCGTGTGTCACGATGTGGGAGTACACCGTGAAATTAAGTCGGTACGGTTTGACGAGTACTACGATTCACCGGTTGCTCCGCGCCGTACTCGCGCGCTGACATCCGGTTACGGAGGTTGATGTGCCACGAACGCGCGCGGGGTCCGGCGCGGAGCCGACGGGGGCGAGCTCGGCGCAGCAGCAGTACCGCACGCTTCGCGAGGAGATCCTCGCCGGCAGGCTCGTGCCGGGCACGGTGTTGCTGGAGACCGCCGTCAGCGCGCGGCTCGGCGCGGGCAGAGCGCCCGTGCGCGAGGCGATCCTGCGGCTGGAGGCCGAGGGACTGCTGAGCCGCGGTCCGCAGGGTGTGCAGGTGCGGGTGCGCTCCACCGACGAGATCTTCGACATCTACCAGGCACGCATCGCGCTCGAGGCCGAGGCGGCGGCCACCGCGGCCCGGCGCGCCTCGGAGCTGGACCTGACGCGCCTGCGCCATGTGCAGCAGCAGTCGCGGGACGCGGCCGATCCGGCTCAGGCCAGGGCTCTGCACGCGCGCTGGCACTCGGTGCTCGCGGCGGCGAGCCACAACGCCACCGTCACGGAACTGCTGGAGCGACTGGCTTTCCAGCTCGCTCCCTACGAGACCGGCTCACTCGCCGATCCCGGCAACCTGACCACCAGCCACGACGAGCACGACCAGCTCATCGAGGCGATCGCGGCGGGTGATCACCAGATCGCGAGGGAACTGATCGCGACACACCTGCGCCGCACCAGGGACGTCAGGGTGGCCGCATTGGTGAGCGCGGAGACCATCTGACTCGCGCCTGTGCGCGGACACTGATTCTTTCTTTCTGATATTCGCAAACCCGTTCTTCGTTTCTCTTGGAACAGAAGAACGGGAGGTGTCCCAGTATCTGGAGTTGCTGGATCAGGCTGTGCTCCGGCGCGATGCTTTCGCGCATGACACGGCACTTCTCCCCGCGGAGCGGGGTATGAACGCGGGCACCCGCGTGGTCGGCGCTCTCATTGGAATCACCGCATTCGTCGTCTCCGGCTGCGGCGGTGGCGCCTCGTCGGCGGATTCCGCTCAGGGCGGGGAATTCACGCTGAGAATCGGCGCGACATCGGTGACCGGAACTCCTGCGGGCTCGCTCGGCTGGGGGGACAAGGAGGAGATCCTCGCGGACGAGCTCGCTTCCGCCGGGGTCACCGACATCGAGTACTCGTTCTTCCAGTCCGGAAAGGACGTGGTCGCCGCACTGCTCAGCGGTGCCGTGGACGTGGCGGCCGTCGGCGACAACCCCGCGCTGACCGCGAAGGGTAACGGCGCCGACCTCACCTTGCTGGCACTCGACAGCGTCAACGGCGACACCTGGCTCATCGGAGCCAAGGCCGGGCCCACGACCATCGAGGGGCTGGCAGGCAAGGACGTCACCGCGCCGCAGGGCACGATCCGCGACCGCGCGGCCAGGCAGCTGATCGACCTCGCCGGGCTCACCGGGCGGATCGAGGTCAAGGACGTGCCGACGCCCGAGTCGATCGCGGGACTGAGCTCCGGTTCCGTCGACGCCACGCTCGTCGGCGACACCGGCGCGGTCGACCTGGCCAACCGAGGGTTCCCCGTGATCGACAAGACGTCGAACCACCGCGGGATCGGCAGCACCGGTGCCACCGTGGCGCTCACCGAGTTCGTCGACGCGCACCCGGGCTTCACCGAGGCCTGGCAGGACGCCGTCACCGCGACCAACAGTGACATCGCCGCGAACCTCGGCGCCTACACGGAGTGGGTCGCCCAGATCGACGGCGTGGAGGTCGAGCTGGTGCGCGAGGCCACGAAGGCCGACACGTTCAACACCGAGCCGTTCCCGGACGTTGGCGTGGAACAGCTGCAGTCGGCGCACGACTTCCTCCATGACAGCGGCGCGTTCGAGACCCCGTTCGACGTGCGGCAGTGGATCGGGCTGTCATGACCGCGGTGACGTCGCACCATCGGCCGGTCACCGCCGCGGAGCCGGGCCCGCTGGTCGACGTGGTGGCCGAGCCGCTGACGCGAGGTGCACGCCGTTCCCGCGTTCCGCGCTGGCTGCGGCGGCTGTCGGGCCCGTTCGTGTTGTTGCTGGCATGGGCGGTCTCCGCGGAGGCGGGCTGGCTCAACAGGGATCTGTTCCCGCCGCCGGGCGAGGTCTTCGGCGCGGCCTGGGACCTGCTCGCCAGCGGGCAACTGCAGGCGCACGTGGGCCAGTCGATG
Organism: Prauserella cavernicola; assembly: GCF_016595675.1. Classification (GTDB taxonomy): domain Bacteria; phylum Actinomycetota; class Actinomycetes; order Mycobacteriales; family Pseudonocardiaceae; genus Prauserella_A; species Prauserella_A cavernicola. The sequence goes on from NZ_JAENJH010000007.1 coordinate 25,344, forward strand.
CTGCGGGTGCTCACCGGCACCGTGCTGGGCGTGCTCGCAGGAGTGGTGATCGCCGTCGTCGCGGGGCTCACCCGGATCGGCGAGGACCTGCTCGACTCCACGATGCAGGTGTTCAAGGCGGTGCCGAACTTCGCGCTCACCCCGCTGCTGGTGATCTGGATGGGCATCGGTGAGGGCCCGAAGATCCTGCTCATCACGTTGGGCGTCGCGATCGCGATCTACATCAACACCTACAGCGGCATCCGTTCGGTGGACGCCCAGCTCGTCGAGGTGGCGCAGACGGTCGGCGCGAAGCGTTCGACGCTCATCCGCCACATCGTGCTTCCTGGTGCCACGCCCGGATTCCTCGTCGGGCTGCGGCTGGGCCTGAGCAGCGCGTGGCTGAGCCTCATCTTCGCCGAGACGATCAACACCACGGAGGGGATCGGGTTCCTGATGTCGCGGGCGCAGACTCTGCTCCAGTTCGACGTCTCGGTGCTGATCATCCTCATCTACGCCGTCGCAGGGCTGGCCAGCTACGCGCTGGTCCGGTTACTCGAGCGCAGGCTTCTGGCCTGGCGTAACGGTTTCCAGGGAGTGTGAGGCGATGACGACCGATGCGGCGGTGCGAATCCGCTCGGCGCGACGGGCTTTCGGGACCCAGCAGGTGTTGTCGGGGCTCGACCTGGACATCGTGGAGGGCGAGTTCGTCGCGATGCTCGGCCACAGCGGCTCCGGCAAGAGCACGCTGCTGCGTGCGATGGCGGGGCTCGATCCGGAGGTGACCGGATCTGTACTGGTGCCCCGCGAGCGCGCGGTGGTGTTCCAGAACCCCCGGTTGCTGCCGTGGCGGCGGGTGCTGCCCAACGTTACGTTCGCGCTCGCCGCCGGAGACGCGCGGCAGCGGGGACGCGCGGCACTCGCCGAGGTGGGGCTCGCGGCGAAGGAACAGGCATGGCCCGCGACGCTCTCCGGTGGAGAGGCACAGCGCGTGTCACTGGCCAGGGCTCTGGTGCGGGAGCCGAAACTGCTGTTGCTGGACGAGCCGTTCGGCGCGCTCGACGCGCTGACCCGCCTGAAGATGTACGAGCTGCTGCGCGCGCTGTGCGACCGGCACCGGCCCGCCGTACTCCACGTGACGCACGACGTCGACGAGGCGATCCTGCTCGCCGACCGGGTCACCGTGCTGCGGGACGGCCTGGTGCGCCTGGATCTTCCGGTCGGCCTGCCCGCTCCGCGCTCGCGCACCAGTCCTGACTTCGCAGGCCTCCGGCAGCGGCTGCTCGGCGAGCTCGGCGTCACCGAGAGCATCGGAACAGGGAGCCACTCATGAGTACCGGCGACGCCCTCGAGGCCGATGTCCTGGTGCTCGGTGGCGGGCCCGCGGGTGCGTGGGCCGCGCTGTCCGCCGCCGAGTCCGGAGCCCGCGTGGTGCTGGCCGACAAGGGGTACTGCGGCACGAGTGGCGCCACCGCCTCGGGCGGCAACAACCTGTGGCACCTCCCGCCGGGGCCGCGCCGCGACGAGGCCATCCTCGCCAGGCAGCACAAGGGCGCTCACCTCACCGACGCCGGCTGGATGGACCGGGTCCTCGACACGACCTACCGGCGCGTCGGCGAGCTCGCCGACTGGGGCTATCCGTTTCCTCACCACGACGGAGTCCAGCGCAGGAGTAGCGTGCAGGGGCCCGAGTACATGCGCAGGATGCGTCGCCGGGTCCACCGCGCGGGGGTGCGGATCCTCGACCACCACCCGGCGCTCGAACTGCTCGCCGACTCCGACGGTGTGGTCTCCGGAGCCGCGGGCCTGGCCCGGCAGCGCGAGCACAGGCCCTGGCGGGTCAGTGCCCGCGCGGTCGTGATCGCCACCGGCGGCTGCGCGTTCCTGTCCGGTGGTTTCGGGACCAATGTGGACACTGGAGACGGCCTGCTGATCGCTGCCGAGGCGGGCGCGGAGCTCTCGGGCATGGAGTTCTCCACCGCCTACGCCCTGTCGCCGAAGTGGGGCGTCCACACCAAGGGCCTCATGCTCCAGTTCGCGTCGTACTACGACGAGCGCGGCACACTCCTCGACCTCCCGGCCGGCGTCCCGCCGAGGCAGGCCGCCGCGCTGCTGCTGGCGCGCGGGCAGCGGGTGTTCGCCAGGCTCGACCGAGCGCCGCGGCACCTGCGGGCCGCGATGCGCGAGGCCCAGCCGAACTACTTCCTGCCACTGGAGAAGGCGGGCGTCGACGTGTTCACCCAGACCTATCCGCTGCGGCTGGTCTACGAGGGAACCGTGCGCGGCAGCGGCGGACTTCGCGTGCTCACCGAGGACTGCGCCACCACGGTGCCCGGCCTGTTCGCCGCGGGCGACGCCGCGACGCGCGAGCTCGTCACCGGCGCGATCAGCGGGGGCGGCAGCCACAACGGGGCGTGGGCGATCTCGTCCGGAACGTTCGCGGGACGGGGCGCGGCCGGGTTCGCGCGGCGCCGCGGCCGGCCCGAGCGCGGTCTGGCACCGCTGGGCCGGGCGGGCCTGCGTCCCACCGGCCCCCACACGCTGACCCCGAAGGAGGTCGTCGCCGCCGCTCAGGAGCACATCCTGCCGCCGCACAGGAGCTACCTGCGCGCCGGTGTCGCGCTGCGTGCGTCGCGGGTGAGTCTGGAAGGGCTGTGGCGGGAGACGACCACGGGCCTGTCGGGCACCGGCCGCGACCGGCTGCGCGCTCGCCAGGCCGCCTCGCTGGTCGCGCACGCGCGCTGGATCACCGCCGCGGCGCTCGCACGAGCCGAGTCGCGCGGCATGCACCGGAGAACCGATCTGCCGCAGCGCAATCCCGCGCTGGACCACCGGATTCTCACCGGCGGCCTCGACGAGGTCTGGACCCGGCCCGACCCGGTGCTGCCCGTGCTTCTGCCCGCCCGTGACGAGGAGCGTGCCTCGTGATCGAGATCGTCAGCTCCGCGCGGTGCGTCGCGTGCGACCTCTGCATCAAGGTCTGTCCCACCGACGTTTTCGAACGCGGTGCAGACGGGATTCCGGTGATCGCCCGTCAGGACGACTGTCAGACCTGTTTCATGTGCGAGGTGTACTGCCCGACGGACGCGCTCTACGTCGCCCCGTTGGGCGATCCCGCACCACCGGACTCGCCGCACACCGATGAGGACGCGCTCGTACAGCGGGGAGAGCTCGGGGCCTACCGGGCGGCGGTGGGCTGGGGCAGGGGCCGGGCTCCGGGCGCCAGCCTCGACAAGAACTATCTGTTCACCCAGGATGCTCCCGCGCGCGAGCAGCGGTGAACTCGCCTGTATCCGGCGAGGAACTTTTATTTTCAGGAATATCAAAAACAATCTGAAACAAATTGACGCGTTTCCGGATCGCGAGACGTTATTGACGGTCACGTTCGATGACGGAAGCATCGGTTCCCCTAACACGAACGGTTTCCTGTTCACGGTCGGTCGGGAGAATTCGTGACCATTTCCATTGCGGGCGATGTCGTGCGCGCGCCGGACGGGCAGGGCGAGTCACCGCCACCCGGCCGGGGCAGGCGCAGGCGGCGGCCTGACCTGCGTCGGTGGATCAGTCCACTGGCTCTCGTGGTGCTGTGGCAGGTCGTCAGCGCCACGGGGCTGCTTCCGCCGGACAAGCTGAGTTCGCCGTGGACGGTCCTGCAGGCAGGCGTCGACACGGCGCGCACGGGGGAGCTCGGTGACGCCTTCGCCGTCTCGGTGGGCCGCGTCGGCATCGGGTTCGTGCTCGGTGCCTCGGTCGCCCTGGTGCTCGGGGTCGTCGCAGGACTGTCCCGCTGGGGAAACTACCTGATCGATCCGCCGGTGCAGATGTTGCGCACGCTGCCTTTCCTCGGGCTGATCCCGTTGTTCATCCTCTGGTTCGGCATCGGGGAACAGCCCAAGGTTATGCTCGTGGCGCTCGGTGTCGCGTTCCCGCTGTACCTCAACATCCATTCCGGCATCCGCAACGTCGACGACCAGCTGATCGAGGCCACCACGGCGCTCGGCTACACCCGCTGGGAGCGGCTGGTGCACGTGGTGCTCCCGGCCGCGGTGCCGCAGACCCTCGTGGGGCTGCGCCAGTCGCTCGGCATCGCGTGGCTCGCGCTGATCGTGGGCGAGACCGTGAACGCCGACGCCGGCCTCGGCTACCTGATCAACAACGCGCGGGAGTTCCTGCGCACCGACGTGATCGTGGTGGGACTCGTGGTCTATGCGGTGCTGGGCCTGGCGACCGACGCCGTCGTCCGGCTCATCGAGAGGAGGGCCCTGCGATGGCGGGGGAACTGATCGTCCAGGTGGAGGGCCTCACGAAGCGGTTCGGGCAGCGGTCCGTGCTGTCGTCGCTCGACGTGCGGATCGGCCATGGCGAGTTCGTCGCGCTGCTCGGGCGCAGCGGTTCCGGCAAGTCGACCCTGCTGCGGGTCCTCGCCGGGCTCGACACCGAGGTGGAGGGTTCCGTGCGGGTGGAGGGCACCGTGTCGGTGGCGTTCCAGCAGCCGAGGATCCTGCCGTGGCGGCGGGTGTGGCGCAACGTCGTGCTCGGTCTCCGGGACCAGGGCCGTGACCGGTCACTGGCGGAGCGTGCGCTGGCCGAGGTGCGTCTTGACGGGCACGCCGACGCCTGGCCACGCACACTCTCCGGCGGCGAGGCTCAGCGCGTGTCGCTCGCCAGGGCGCTGGTGCGCGAGCCGGACCTGCTGCTGCTCGACGAGCCGTTCGGCGCACTCGACGCGCTCACGCGGCTCGCGATGCACCGGCTGGTCGAGCAGCTGTGGCGGGAGCACCGGCCGGGGGTGCTGCTCGTGACGCACGACGTGGACGAGGCGTTGCAGCTGGCCGACCGGGTGCTGGTACTCGGCCAGGAGGGCCGCATCGTCAGCGAGTACCCGCTCGCCCTGGCGCGGCCGAGGCGAATCGACGACCAGCTCGGCGTGCGTGCCGAGATCCTCAACGACCTGGGAGTGACCGAGTATGCGAGCACGTAGGGCTCTGTCCGCCGTCCTGCTCCTGATGGCGGGCGCGGGGCTGGCCGGCTGCGGTGGTGGAGAACAGGAACGCTCCGCGGAGGAACCCGCGCCGGTGAGCGAGTCCGAGCTGGCGAACGTGACCGTGCGGATCGGTGATCAGAAGGGCGGGTCGCAGGCGCTGCTGCGCGCAGCGGGCACGCTCGACGACCTGCCGTACAAGATCGAGTGGTCGACGTTCACCTCGGGCCCGCCCCTGCTGGAGGCGGCTTCGGCCGGTGCGGTGGACATCGGCAGGGTCGGCAACACGCCGCCGATCTTCTCGGCCGCGGCGAACGCGAACATCTCCGTCGTCTCGGCCGCCCAGCGCGATGTCGCGGGCGACGCGCTGCTCGTGCGCGAGGACTCGCCGCTGCGCGAGGTCGGTGAGCTGCGCGGCAAGAGGGTGGGCGTCGCCAAGGGCAGCTCCGCGCACGGCCAGCTGCTGTACCTGCTGCAGAAGGCCGGGTTATCCACACAGGACGTCGAACTGTCCTATTTGCAGCCTGCCGACGCCTACGGTGCCTTCACCCAGGGGCAGGTCGATGCATGGGCGGTGTGGGAACCGTACTCGTCGCAGGCGCGGCTCGAGGCCGGTGCGCGAGTGCTGGCCGATGGGGTGGGCACCGCGAACGGCTACACGTTCCAGGTCGCCGGCGTCGGCGCGCTCGCCGACGCGGGGACGAACTCCGCGATCCGGGACTACGTGGTGCGGCTCGCCGAGGCGCAGCAGTGGGCCGACACCCACCGCGACGAGTGGGCGCGGGCATGGTCGGCCGACACGGGGCTGGACCCCGAGGTGGCGCGCGCCGCGGCGCAGACCTTCCTCGACCTGCCCGTGCCTCTCGACGACGCGGTGGTGGAATCCGAGCAGAAGCTCGCCGATGCGTTCACCGAGGAGGGCGTACTGCCCGGTGCGGTCGCCTTCGGCGATTTCGTCGACCGCCGGTTCGCGGCCGACCTGGCCCCGCTCCTCGAGCCGTGATGAGTCGTGGGTTCTCTGTGTCGTGGCAGGAGAAAGGGCGGGTGACATGACCGATACGGATGCCGGTGCCGGTTCGGAGGACGACGGGCAGCGGTCTCGGCGCTGGCGGATCAACGAGGACTGGGCCGCCACCGTCGTGGGGCTGATGCTGCTGGCGCTGGTGCTGGCAGGCGTCGTCCCGGAAGGGCTGGTGCCGTGATGAGCACACCGGCGACTCCCGAGGGTTCCGCGCCCGCGGGCACGGAACCCTCCGACACCTCGCGCGCCACGGTGGCGTGGACGCTGGCCGGCCTGGTGGTGGTGCTCGGGCTGGCGGCATTGACCCGGTTCCTGGAACAGAACGTCCCCGACTGGTCGGAGGGCACGGCCCTGGGCGAGTTCGCGGCCGGGGTGGAATTCCCGGTGTACGCGATCATCCTGGGATTGCTCGGCAACCTGGTGCTGTCCCGCGCGGGGGTGCGTGACCGCCTGGCGGCGGCGTTTCGCACCGAGTTCTTCATCAAGACGGGTCTGGTGTTACTGGGCGCCTCGATCAATCTCGCGGTGCTGGTCGAGGCCGCGGGTCCGGCGATCGCGCAGGCGTTCTTGCTGATCGTGCTGGTGTTCGGCTTCACGTGGTGGCTCGGTGGCAGGCTCGGCCTCAACGACAAGCTCAGGGCGCTGCTCGCGTCCGCGGTGTCGATCTGTGGCGTCAGCGCTGCCATCGCGGCCGCGGGCGCGGTGCAGGCGAAGAAGGAACAGCTCGCGTACACGGCGAGCCTCGTCATCCTGTTCGCGTTGCCGTCGATCTTCCTGCTGCCCGCGCTGGCTGAAGGGTTCGGGCTCGCTCCGCAGGTGGCCGGTGCGTGGATCGGCGGCAACATCGACACGACGGCGGCCGTGACCGCCGCGGGGTCTCTCGTGGGGGAGGAGGCCCTGCAGGTTGCGGCGATCGTCAAGACGACCCAGAACGCGCTGATGGGCGTGGTGGCCGTCGCGTTGACGGCCTACTTCGCACTGCGCGTCGAGCGCGCTCCCTCGGCGAAGGGACACGCGTTGCGGTCGCTGTGGTCGCGCTTCCCGAAGTTCGTCCTGGGATTCATCGCCGCGTCGATCATCGCGTCGGTGTATCTGAACAGCGTCGGCGCGGACCAGGGTGAGGCGGCGATCGACGTGGTCAACGACCTCCGGACGTGGTTCCTCATCCTGGCGTTCGTCTCCATCGGACTGGAGTTCCGCGTGGCACCGTTGAAGGAGGCGGGCTGGCGGCCGATCGGACTGTTCGCCTCGGCCACCGTGTTCAACCTGCTGGCGGGCCTCGGCCTGGCGAGCTGGCTCTTCGCGAACGTCAGCATCACCTGACGAGGGCGCCCGCCCCACGCTCCCAGCGTGGCGCAGATCCAACATCGCACGGCCGGCTGCTACCGGCTGCCGCGAACGGAAGGAGCACCGGTATGAGCACCGAATTCCTCTGGTACGTCCCGAACCAGGCCGAGCACGGTCATCGCGGAGACGACGTCGTCGAGAACCACAACGCTCTCGCGACGCTCGCCGGTCACGCCAGGGCTCTCGAGGAGCACGGGTGGGGCGGCGCGCTCATCGGCACGGGCTGGGGGCGGCCGGACACTGTCACGATCGCCACCGCGCTGGCCGCCCAGACGACGACCTTCCAGCCGCTGATCGCCGTGCGGCCCGGCTACTGGCGGCCCGCCCATTTCGCCTCCGCTGCCGCGACCCTCGATCACCTCACCCAGGGCAGGGTTCTGGTGAACATCGTGTCCGGAAAGGACAATGCCGCGGCCTACGGCGACAGCGACGACGGCGACCAGGCCGACCGCTACGCCCGCACCAGGGATTTCCTGCGGATCGTACGGAAGCTGTGGACCGAGGAGGACGTCACCTACCGCGGTGAGCACTTCGCCGTCGCGGGATCCACCGTGACACCGAGGCCGGTCGTGCGGGGTGACCGCAGGCATCCACGCCTGTACTTCGGCGGCGCTTCGCCTGCCGCCGAAGAGGTCGCCGCGACCGATGCCGACGTCCAGCTCTTCTGGGGTGAGCCGCTCGACGGTATCGCCGAGCGGATCCAGCGGCTCACCGAGCTCAGCGGGAAGCTGGAGCGGGAGCACGCTCCGCTGGAGTTCGGCCTGCGCGTCACCACGGTGGTGCGCGACACGACCGACGCGGCGTGGGCGGCCGCCGAGGCGAAGGTGGCCGAGATGGCGAGGGGAAACGTGCCGCGCGATCCGCGCCGCCAGGCCGCCGCGGGCCAGCAGCGGTTGCTCGACCTCGCCGCGCGAGGTGACGTGCTCGACGACAACCTCTACACCGCGCCAGGCCGGTTCGGCGGTGGTGGAGCGGGCACCACCTGGCTCGTCGGCTCCGCGCAGGACGTGGCGACGTCGCTGCGCAAGTACCAGGCGCTCGGGATCACCCACTTCGTGCTGTCGGACACTCCGTATCTGCCGGAAATCGAACGCCAGGGCGAACAGCTCCTTCCGCTGCTGCGGAACTGAATTCGCCGCCGCGCCGAGGTGGTGACGGCGTTGCGGGCGGCGGGACAGCACGCGGCGCTCGGCTCCGCTGCCACGACGGAGGTGACCGGCCGGTGAGCGACGGGTCCGGCGACCTGTTCGGCGACCCGGCGGTCAGCGACCGGCTGCCCGAGGCGGTCGCCGAGACGCTGTTGATGGTGTGCGCGTCGGCGGTGCTGGCCGCTCGGTGAGGTACTTCCCGCGTTCTGATCTGTCGACAGCCGGTGCGGATCAACGGGTCCGGTAGCGCGCGTAGATCAGTCCGCTGGCGAACGCACGTTGTTCGACCAGGTCGAGGTCGAGGCGCACGCCGTCGGGGAAGAACCGCTTGCCGCCGCCGACCACGCTCGTGGTGATGAACAAGTGGTACTCGTCGACCAGGCCTGCCGCGATCGCCTGCGCCGCGAGGTTCGGGCCGTCGACGGTGAGGTCGTGCTCGGCCTCCTTCTTGAGCTTGCGTACCGCGTCCGGGTCGAAGGTTCGCTCGATCCTGGTCTTCTCGCTGGACACCGACTCCAGCGTCGTGGAGTACACGACCTTCTCCGCCGCCTGCCAGTCGCGGGCGTACTGCAGGATGTGCGGCGGCGCGTCGGGCAGGGTGTGCGCGGTTTCCCAGAAGACCATCGTCTCGTACATCCGCCGGCCGTAAAGGTACGTGCCGACGTGGCGGAAGACGTCGCCGACGAAGGTGTGCACCTCCTGGTCCTCGGCCCCGGCGCCGAGGTCGCCCTCCGCCGCCTCGGCGTAGCCGTCGAGCGAGGTGATCATCGAGTAGATGAGCTTGGCCATGAGTCTCCTTCGGTGGTCTTGCGGACTCTGACCTCCACCGGGCCCGAAACTCATCGGTCGGCCACGACGACGCCGCCGGCCCCTGCTGTCGTGCGGGGACCGGCGGCTCGTGAGGGTGTTCAGGGTGCGGGCGTGAGCGCCTTCAGTCGTTTGTTCGAGCGGCGCGCCGCCCAGAGGATCACCAGGAAGGCGAGGCCGAAGAGCGGGTAGCCCATCGCGATCTTGGCGAAGGCGAGCCACCCGGTGCTGTTCTCGTCGTAGAGCCACTGCTGCACCACGAACCGGGCTGCGAACACCGACGTCAACGCCAGGGTGGCGATGTCGTACGCGCGCAGCGACGGCTTGTCGGCGCGCCAGGTGTTGCCCTTGCCGGTGACCGCGTTGAGCACGAGACCCACCAGGGGCCAGCGCACCAGCACCGAGAGGAGCAGCACCACGCCGATGACCAGGCTCGTCCAGATCCCGATGAGGAAGAAGCCCTTGGCCGAGCCGGTCTGGTTGGCGACGAAGCCGGCGACGGCGACACCGAAGACCCCGGAGAAGGCCTGCGCGGCGGGCTCCTTGCGCGACAGCCGCCAGACGCCGAGCACCAGTGCGAAGCCGATGGCGGCGATGATGGCGGGCGTCAGCCCGACTATCGAGTTGGCCACCACGAAGACGATCACCGGCAGCCCGCCGTACACCAGGCCGGACGGGCCGCCCACCTGGTCGAGCAGGGCGGGCGCGGGTTTCCGCTGCTCGCCGGTGTTCCTCGGTTCGCGTGCCTCGTCGCCCAGGTCGCCCTGGATCCGACCGCCACCGCTCGTCATCATGCGCTCCTCTCGCGTGTTGATCCGTACGTGGGTGGTCATGACCGCTGCCTCGGGGAGCCGAGGTGCGTGGCGAGGAACCGCTCGGTCGCGCGCATCATCGTGACCAGGTTCTCCGGGTTCGCGAACAGGTGGCCCTCGTCCTCGAAGACGATGTACTCGACCTCGACACCGCGGTCACGCAGCGCCGCGACGAGGTTGTCCGACTCCGCCTGCACCACGCGGACGTCGTTGGCGCCCTGCAGCACCAGCAGCGGGGTGCGGATGTCGTCGACCCTGCTGATCGGGGAGCGCGCGACCATCTCCTCGCGCTGCTCGGGGATGCCGGGGTCGCCGACGTAGGCGTGAAAGTTGTTGACGAGCGAGTCCCGCACGAACGGCGGCAGCGACTCCATGAACGTCGCGAGGTTCGAGATGCCGACGTAGTCGACGGCCGCGGCGAACACGTCGGGAGTGAACGAGATGCCGACGAGCGACGCGTAGCCCCCGTAGGAGCCGCCGAAGATCGCCACCCGCTCGCGGTCCGCGTAGCCCTGTTGCCCGGCCCACTCCACGGCGTCCACGAGGTCGTCGTTCATCCGGCCCGCGAACTCGCCGATCGCCGCCTTCATGTGAGCCTTGCCGAAGCCCGTCGAACCGCGGAAGTTCACCTGAAGCACGGCGTAACCGAGGTTGGCCAGCGACTGGACGATCTTGTTGAAGCCCCACGCGTCACGGGTCCACGGGCCGCCGTGGGGCATGAGCACCATCGGCAGCCCCGACGGCTCGACGCCCACCGGCAGCGTCAGGTACGAGGGCAGCGGCAGCCCGTCGCGCGCCGTGATGGTCACCGGCGTCATCGGGGCCATGTCCTCGGGGTCCAGGTGCGGATACGGCCGGAACAGGATCCTGGCCTCGCCCGTGGCGTGGTCGTAGAACCACGTGACGTCGGGGTCGCGGTCGTGGGTGAAGCTGACGACCCACCGCCGCCCTGACTCGTCGGAGGAGACGCCGGCGAGGTCGCCGTCGGACAGTGTCTCCAGCTTCTCGAGCACCTCGGCGAACTGGGCGTCGAGCGGCCGGATCACCTGCCGCTCGCCGAGGTAGCGCACGCCCAGCAGCGCGCCCGTGCCCCCACGGCGGATGAGCGACGACGGGAGCGCGGGGAAGATCTGGGGGCGGGGGTCGATGTCGAGTACCGGGTGGCTGTCGACCTCGGTCTCCTCGCCGGTGGTCAGGTCGATCCTGGCCAGCCGGGTGCGGTCGGTGCCCGTGGTGGAGCCCACCCACACGCCGGTGCCGTCGTCGGTGAGCTCGAACGGATAGACGCCCGTCGGGTAGTCGTCGCCGTCCATTGTCGCGACCGTGCTCAGTTCGCCGCGTTCACTGTCCCAACGCGACAGTTCGAGAGTTCCGTCGGGTGTCATCCGCTGCGTGTACAACCGATTCTCGTCGACGTAGAGCCAGGCGTTCACGCGCCCGGGGTTCTCGGCCAGTAGCGTCAGCTCGCCCGTCGCGATGTCGAGCTCGAGGAGATCGATCTCGTCGAGCCTGCGGTTGTTGAAGTGGATGATCGCCGTGCCGGGTCTGGATGCGGGTAGCGTGACGTCGAAGACCCTGGCTCCCGCGACCGGCGTGAGGTCAACGATCTCCGCGTCCGGGTCCTCCAGGTCGACGCGGAACAGGTGCCAGTTCTCGTCGCCGTCGTTGTCCTGGATGTAGAGCAGCCACCGGGGGTCGTCGGTCCAGTGGTAGCCGCCGACGCCGCGGTGGTCGTCCGCGGTCACGCAGCGCGCGTCGGAGTCGGAGTCGACGCTGCGCACCCACACGTTGAGCCGGTTCTTCCACGGCGCCAGGTAGGCGATCGTGGTGCCGTCCGGCGAGATCGTCGCTCTGGTGCGCTGGGCCGGAGCGAAGAAGTCCTCGATGTCGATGGCCTTCGGCAGTGCCATGTCGGTCCTTTCGCTGGGGTCTGGTGGGACGTCGGCGACTTCGCTCGGGTCTGCGTCCAGGACACAGGTGGCCGCTACGGCATGCTCAACAGCTGTGTGACTCGGGTCACTTCTCTGTGGCATGGCGTCCACAGTGAAGTGGAGCGCGGTCAGTCTGCTGCCGGGATCGGCGGCGGGACCAGTGACACTGCGTCATGCATTCGCCTTAGAGATGTCACGGGCACGTCGTGACATGGCCGCACTGGGCGCTGTACCCGGTGGCCGGTGGAATCGGTGGCATGAGTGCGCGCGTCACCGGCGCCGAGTCGGGTCCGTTGTGGACAGACAGAATGTTCCGCGGACGTCCCGGCCGCCGAGCGCCGACCCGGACAAGCGCCGCGGGCTCGGCTTCCCCGTCAACCTGCGGGACGACTTCGAGGCGCCGCGGAGCCTGCTGCGCGATCCTGGTCGGCGATCTCCACGACGACCGCAACTTCCCGAAACCGGCGGAGATCCTGCGGGCGCTCGACACGGGCGACCCGGTGCCGGTGCGCGACACCGGCTTCCTCGACGGGACGATGCCGGAGCGGGACCTCGCCCGCGAGGCGCAACCGGCCTGACCCGGGCAGGCTGGGGGAGTCACCGCTCCGGGGACCCGCGCACGTCGCGGGCCCCGGGCCGATCGACGGTCAGCGAGGACGGCGTTTGAGCAGCACGCGCGCCAGTACCGCTGCCCCCGCCACGCCGCCCACGAGCAGCGCGGTCCCGCCGGCGATTCTCGGCATGGAGCTGTAGTCGGTGCTGTAGGCGGCGGGCCGTTCCGCGTCGTCGTGCAGGCGCACGTTGTCGATCCTCGCCGGCATGGGTGTGGTGCGACGGACGTCGTCGGACTGGTGCAACTCGACCCCGGTTCGGGTGATCGAGGCGTCCTCGCTGACGAAGTCGCCGATCCACCAGCAGTCCGACTTGCCGCACCCGCGCTCCGTCGGTGTGAGCGATCCGACGGGTCCGTCCGCCAGCGCGCCGCGACCGGCGAACCCCTCGGCCATCACGGCACCGCCACCAAGCAAGCCCACCAGGGCCATGAGCACGATCAGGAACCAGCCGAACACCTTGCCGCGCGTGGTCAGCGGTTTCTGCGGCTTTGCCGTGGTCATGCCGTGTGAAGCCCCGTCGGCACGCCAAGACGCTGGAGTTGCCGGGTGGCGTCCTCGTCGATGCTGATCCTGCGGAGCGAGCCGGCAACGCCCACCGCGCTGCCGAGTGCGACAACGGCGATCAGCAGCGGAAACAGGATCGTGCGCACGAGCATGGCCCACCAGGCCGTGAGGCCGATCCGGCTGCCGTCCTTCAGCCGGACGAGCCGGGTCCCGGTGAGCATCGCTGCGAGCACGCGACCGTTGCCGAAGAACACGCCGTACAGCGGTGGCACGACGACGAGCAGACCGAGCACGGTCAGCCCGATGGTCTCGCCGGACGCGTCAGGGCTGGCGACCACCAACGCGACCAGGCCGACGGCCACGAGCACGAGATAGACGACGATGTCCACGAACCAGGACAGCAGTCGCGCCCAGCTGCCCGCCGAGATGAAGTAGGTGCCGTCCTCGAAGGTGTCGAGTCGCTTCGCGATCTTCGGACCGAGGGCGCGTTCGACGTGTTCCCTGGTGGACCCCGTCCGGGGCAGCGGAGGGCCGGGAATGCCGACGGCGGTCATGCCGTGCTCCAGTTCTGCGGTGTCGCCGGGCTCAGTGACGCGTCTTCACCAGGAACTGGTAGCCGACGAACTGCCCCTTGCCATTGACGATCCGGAAGCACTGCTGCGGGGAGGTCCACGACGAGACGTAGGTCTTGCGGGCCTCCTTGCACTTCGCCAGCGTCGAGTAGATCGGGCTGTTGAAGTCCGCGTGGGCCGCCGGGGCCAGTCCCAGCATCAGGCCACCGGCCAGCGCTGTGGTGACCACGAGGCCACGGACGCGAGATCGGCGCAGGATGTTGACCATGTGAATCCGATTCCTTTCAGAGTTGCGGGTTTCGAGTCGGCCGTTCGGTCACTTCTCGAAGAGACGTGCGCCGAACCAGTCGCGAGGCGGGCGCCAGCCGTTGTCGCGCAGGACGGTGAACACCGGTGTCTTGGCGTCGGCGGGCTTGATCATGACGGCGCCCTCCCACGAGGTGCGGGTTCCGCCAGGGCCGGTCACGCTGACCTGACCGTCGGCGCCCTCGACGAACGTCGCCGACGTGCCGCCCGAGGTCTTGCCCCTCTTCCACGTCCAGTTGCCATAGGCCACGGCACCCGTGGGGCCGACCGCCGCGCGCACCGACGCCTGCCCGGAGTGCTCGACGAACTTGTACCGTGCGGTGGCCGGGTCGAGGTCGAGCTCCATGCGCCACGCATAGGCCGTCGACCCCCGCACGAAGAGTGTCTGCCAGCGCATCTCCTCGTCCTTCCACCGCACGTCGACGCGTACGCCGTCGGCGCCCCGCGAGGCGTCGATCCGGTAAGGCAGCCCGTCGCTGTTCATCGCCAGCAGCGCCGCGACCACCTCGTCCACCGGTGCCGGGGCGTCAGTGCCACGGACCGGCCCGCTGGGAACCTGGGCGCGCTCCCGGTCCGCGAGCGCGCGCCTGCCACGCTGGACCGTCATCAGACCGCGCCACCCCACCGCGAGGAAGACGATGACCATGAGCACGATGCCGAGCAGCACCTGGTCGGTGAGGAACGCGACGACGGCGCCGGCGAAGAGGATGCTTCCTCCGACGAAGATGATGCGACGGCTGATCACCGCGAATCGTTGAGCCTGGGAGGGACCGTGCTCCGCGTTCATCGGTGACCGACCTCGTTCTGTGTGTTCCCGGCGTCGTTCCGGGCTCCCGTGTCCGGCCGGGACCGTCCGATCAGGAACGCGCTCACCCGGACAGCCCGCTGTTCTGTCCGGTCGGTCCGCGCAGGACCTCGTCGTCGACCTGAATGTCGAGCTTGGCCTGGTCGCTGCCCGGTTCGCTCGACTCGACGGTGATGGTGAACCCGATCTCGCTGCCGTCGTCGGCGGTGAGGACGCAGCGAATGCTCTGGCCGATCTGTGCGGCGAGCGGTCCAGGGCACTCGACCTTGGCCGGCCGCTGACCAGCCGTCTGCGTCAGCGCCTCGGTGGATCGCTGCTCCAGCTCCGCTGCGGACAGCGACGGTCCGGAAGGTGCGGAGCTGGAGGCGGAGCCAGCGGTGGAGGCCGGGCTGGAGCTGGAGTCAGAGTCTCCGGTCGGCGTCACCGTGACGCTGCATCCGCCCGACAAGGCCAGGGCCGCGACGGCCATCGGGACGACGATGGCCGTCTTGCGCAGACGTGTGACCGAAACGTGCACTGCTCGTCCTAATTCTGTTGAGAATGAAACCACCGCGCGCGAATGCCCCTCGAAGGCAGGTTTCTGCTGGTGAATGTCCGACTCCATGTGGAGGCGAGGGCATCGTAGCCCTACGTGATCACCGCGTGTGCCGGTCGTTCGACCCACACATTCCAGCGGGGGTTCTTCGCGGCGGTCACTCGTCGACCGGGCCGGTGGGCTTGGTAGACATTCGCATCGACGACGAGTGGGCCGCGTGGGCGGCCCGGTGGATGGGGGCGGCATGAGCGGCTTGGGAAAGTGGAGTCTCGGCATCGGCCTGGGCCTGCTGGCGGTGGCCGTGGTGTGCAGGGCACTGGACCAGATCCCGGCAACGGTGATCGTCGGCATTTTCGGCCTGATCGGGATCGGCATGGCGGGCTACGACGCGCTCTACTACTGGTTGGAGCGGGTCCAGTTGCGCCGTCGGGCGGCCAGGGCCCAACGAGACGCCGAAGGACGGCGGGCGAGCTGACCGACCTCGGCGCGCCGATACGTCAGTCCTGAGATGTGAGCCTGTCCCGCTGCGGGCGATTCGTGAGCCACGCTGAGCAGCACACCTCGGCGGTACCCTGGCGACATGCGACCCCTGCGGTACTCGATCAACATCACCGTGGACGGGTGCTGCGACCACCGTGGTGTCCCCGCGGACGACGAGTTGCATCGTCACCACGCCGCGAACATCCAGCAGGCCGATGCCCTGCTCTTCGGCCGGGTGACGTACGAGATGATGGAAGCGGCGTGGCGGCCGCCGACGGCCGAGATGCCTGACTGGATGCGGCCCTTCGCCCAGACGATCGACGCGGCCAGGAAGTACGTCGTGTCGAGCACACTGGAGCAGGTCGACTGGAACTCGGAACTCGTGCGCGAGGATCTGGCCGGGACGGTTGCCCGGCTCAAGCGGGAGCCGGGCAACGGCCTGTTGACCGGAGGTGTGCGGCTTCCACTGGCGCTGGCGGAGCTGGACTTGATCGACGAGTACGAGTTCGTGGTGCAGCCCAGGATCGCGGGCCACGGGCCGACGTTGTTCGCGGGGCTGTCGAGGCATGTCGACCTGACGCTCGTGGGCCGGGTGGAGTTCGACTCGGGGGCAGTGGCGATGCGGTACGAGCCGAAGCGGTAGACAGGCGCTGCTCGCCGGTGAGCGCGGGTACGGAGTGTGATCGTTCGCTCCTTCGATCGACTTGCGAGATGACCGATTTGTCTGGAAACTGGCGGGCGAGGGGAGTACTTCCTAAAGGGCCTCGCCGGTCAGTACGAACACGACAGGGTGTTCTCGGTAGGCCGCCCGCGCGGGTGAAGGAGACCTCGAACGAAAGACGTTCGTGGAGGTCTGTGTGCTCGTTTCATCCGCAGGTTCCGGCGCGCTTCTCGCTGCCGAACCCGCCACCGAGTCGATGGGCTCGCCGTGGTTGTGGGGCATCAGCATCGCCGTGTTGCTGGGCTTGTTGATCACCGACTTCGTGATCACTCGCAAGCCGCACGAGGTCTCGATGAAGGAAGCCGTCGGCTGGTCGGTGTTCTATCTGGCGTTGCCGTTCGTGTTCGGTCTGTGGTTGTGGCTGGCGTTCAGCGGCACGCAGGCGACGGAGTTCGTCACGGGCTTCGTCGTGGAGAAGTCGCTGTCGGTGGACAACCTCTTCGTGTTCATGTTGATCCTGGCCGGCTTCGCCGTTCCACCCGCCGTGCAGCAACGTGTGCTGCTGTACGGGATCGTGGGCGCCCTGGTGTTGCGCGGCATCTTCATCGCGGCCGGTGCGGCGATGCTGCAGGCGGGAACGTGGGCGTTCCTCGTGTTCGGCCTGGTGCTGTTCGTCTCGGCGGTGAAGATCCTGCTCGAGGCCACCAAGGGTGATCATGGCGAGAAGGACGTCTCCGACATGCGGTCCGTGCGCCTGCTGCGCAAGGTGATGCCGGTGACCGACGACTACCACGGCACGAAGATGGTCGTCCGCCAAGCCGGACGGCGGGCCCTGACGCCCTTGACGGTCGTGGTGGTGGCGGTGTTCGCGACGGACATCGTGTTCGCCGTCGACTCCGTGCCCGCCGTGTACGGCATCACCGAGGATCCGTATCTGGTCTTCGCGACCAACGCCTTCGCTCTGCTCGGGCTGCGTGCGCTGTACTTCGTGCTGCGGGCGGTGCTGGCGAAACTCGTGTACCTCAACCACGGTCTGGCGATCATTCTCGCGTTCATCGGCGTGAAGCTGGTGCTGCACTGGGCGCACACCGTCTGGCCGTCCGTGCCCACGATCCCGACGCCGATCTCGCTGGCGACGATCATCGTCGTGCTCGCCGTGGTGACGGTCGCGAGCCTGCGGCGAGTCCGCAAGGACGCCGAAGCGGAGGAAAGGGCAGACCTGACGAGTTAGGAGCTGACGATGATGGACTCCCTCATCGAACTGTTGCTCACCATTCTGGTTCTCGTGGCGGCGGCGATCACCTGTGGTTCCCTGGTGAACTTCCGCGGTCCTCGCTGAGGCGACGAACCACGTTCACGACAAGGCCCGGCCGTCGTTCCCGGCGGCCGGGCCTTGTCCATGCCGGTCGGTGACCGTCACCGTCCGGTCTCCTCGGCGGAGATGTCCCACAGTGCTGCGGCCGCCTCGGGATCGAGAGCCCATTCCTTGACGCCGTGCGGGTGGTCGGCGAGGTCGGCGTCGTTGGGCACGGTGTAGGCCTCTCGCGCGTCGTCGAGGTAGTGCCCGCCGGTGTGGGCGAACTCGGGTGCCACCGCCGCCACCACGCTGGTGGCGGCTCCCTGGGCGAGTGTCTTGTACCTGAAGACGCCGGCGGCCTCGGCCGCGGCGAGCGAGTTCCGCTGCGCCGGAGTGAAGTGTCGTTGCAGTCCGGTGGCGACGCCGCCGGGGTTCACGGCGTTGGTGAAGAGTCCCTCGGATGCCCAGCGCCGGGTCGCCTCGACCGCGAACAGCGAGTTCGCGGTCTTCGACTGGGCGTAGGCGAGCTGGGGATCGTAGTCCCGGCGCAGGAAATGGAGATCGTCGAAGTCGACGTTCGAGCGCATGTGCGCGGTCGAACTGACCGAGACGATCCGCGCCTCACCGCGGCTCTCGGCTCCACGGGCGAGTGCGTTCTTCAGGCCGGCGGCCAGCGCGAAGTGGCCGAGGTGGTTTGTCGCGAATTGCAGTTCCCAGCCCTGCGACGTATGGGCAGGCCCTCCGGTGACCAGCCCCGCGTTGTTGACGAGCACGTGCAGTGGACCGTCCCAGACGTCGACGAAGCGACTGATGGTGGCAGGGGAGGCGAGGTCCAGCGGTCGCACGCGGGGGCGCCGCGCCGCCCCGCCTTCCGCGATGCCGGCGGCGACGGCCTCGCCCGCGCGAGTGTCCCTGACGGCCAGGGTCACCTCGGCACCGGCAGCGGCCAGCGCTCGGGCCGTGTCGGCCCCGATACCCGACGACGCGCCGGTCACGATCGCACGGACGCCGGAGAGATCGACGCCGTCCAGTACGTCGTCGGCTGTGCTGGAGGCATTGAAGGCCGTGGTGATGAGCTCGCGCCTGGTCATGCTTCGACTATACAAACTAGGCGAAACTTGTAAAGTCAGTT
Organism: Prauserella cavernicola; assembly: GCF_016595675.1. GTDB lineage: Bacteria > Actinomycetota > Actinomycetes > Mycobacteriales > Pseudonocardiaceae > Prauserella_A > Prauserella_A cavernicola. The sequence goes on from NZ_JAENJH010000007.1 coordinate 44,276, forward strand.
CGTGGCCGTAGGGTTGCCGGATGACCGACTCCGGAGGTGCTCGCGAGGAATCGAGCGTCGCTGGCACATCCCGCCGGGACGCGGTGCTCGAGTCCGCGCTCGGTGTGTTCGCCCGGTACGGCTACCGGCGGACCTCGATGGAGGAGGTCGCGCGCACAGCTCGGATCTCCCGGCCGGGCCTGTACTTCTTGTTCGAGTCCAAGGAATCGCTGTTCCGGGCCGCCGTCACCCAGGCCCTGGAGCGAGACCTGGCTGCGGCCGAGCGGCTCCTCGCCGACCAGGGCACGCCACTGCGCGAGCGCGTGCTCGGCGCGTTCGATCGCTGGGCGGGACGCTATGTCGGACCGTTGAGCAACGACGTCTCCGGAGTGATCGAGCAGAACCCGGACCTGCTCGGCGCGATCGTGGTCACCGCCCCCGACCGGTTCGAAGCGCTGGTGACGAAGGCGGTGGAGGACGGGCCCTTCCCGGAGACCGCGACCAGTGTCGTGCGGACTCTGATCAGCGTGTCCGTCGGGTTGAAGCATCAGGTCGAGACACGCCAGGAGTACCGCGACCGCCTCGCCGTCGCGATCGACCTGCTCGTCGGATGACGACGACGCCAGGGCCCGGCGATCGGCTCAGCCCGGCACCCGGCCCGCCGCACGGGCTTCCGCGGCCGGACGCTGCCCGGCGATCTCGGCCTCGAACCGCGTCGCCAGCGCACTGAGGTTTTCCAGGACGCCGGGATGACGGTCCTTCAGGTCGTAGGACTCGGCCGGGTCGAGTTCGAGATCGAACAGTTGGGGCAACTCCTTGCCCTGCGCCCGATTCGGGTCCCGTGGGTGCCGGTCGAGGTGCAGCTTCCACCGTCCCGAACGGACGGCGTTGAGCGTCCACCAGTGGAAGAAGTACAACGTTCGCTGTCGCGGCGCCGAACCTCCGAAGAGGACGGACGAGATGTCCATGCCGTCGACCGGCCGGTCCCGCGGCACCGCGCCGCCCGCCAGCGCGGCCAGTGTCGGCAGCAGGTCGAACAGGCACGCGGGCTCGTCGGAGACCGTGCCCGCCGGGATCCGCCCCGGCCAGCGCGCGACGAACGGAACCCGGATTCCCCCGTCGTAGGTGTGCAGCTTGTTGCCCCGCAACCCACCGGTACTGCCTTCGAACCACGGTCCGTTGTCACTCGTCACCAGCACGAGCGTGTCGTCGGCGAGGCCGAGGTCGGCGAGGGTGTCGAGCAGCCGGCCGACGTGGTGGTCGAGGCTCTCGACGACGTCGCCGTACCTGCCGCCGGCCGACCGGCCCGTGAACTCGTCCTCCACGTGCAGCGGAATGTGCGGCATCGTGTGCGCGAGGTAGACGAAGAACGGCTCGTCCGCGTGCCGCTGGATGAAGTCGATGGCGTGATCGGTGTACGCGGCGGTCAGTGTCGCCTGGTCGACGTCGGCGGTCGAGATCCCCTCTCCCTCGAACAGCTCGACCGGATGCATGTCGTTGCTGTAGAGCAGTCCCGCGTACTCGTCGAAACCGTGCCGCGTCGGGTAGTGCTCCGGCCTGCACCCGAGATGCCACTTGCCGAACATCGCCGTCCGGTACCCGACGTCGCGCAGCATCCGAGGCAGGGTGTACTCGAAGGACGACAGTCCGGTGCCGTGTTCGGGCGAGAGCACCTTCGGCAGCCCGACGCGTTGCGGGTACCGCCCGGTCAGCAACGCGGCACGCGACGGCGTGCACACCGCCGAGGTCGCGTACATGTGGCGCATCGTGATCCCGTCGCCGGCGAGTGCGTCGATGCGCGGGGTGCGCAGAATCGTGTTCCCCATGCAGCTCAGGTCGCCGTACCCGAGGTCGTCCATCACCACCAGGACGATGTTCGGCGTGGTGCGCTGCTCACTCATGCGATCAGCGTCCGAGTTCCAGCCAGACCGCGCCGTCCGCCGGGAGCTCACCCTCGACCGCGCCGGGGTCGCTGGACAGCAGCACGCTGCCGCGCAGCGGGAGCGGCGCGGGGGAGGAGCCGAAGTTGACGACGCAGGCGAAGCCGGGCTCGCGGGTGAACACCAGCACGTCGTCGCCCGGCGCGTCGCCCCAGTGCAGCTCGCCCGTACCGCCCAGCGCCGGGTGGGAACGCCGCAGCGCCAGCGCTGTCCGGTACAGCTCCAGAAACGACGAGTCGTCGCCGTCCTGGACCGACACCGCACGGGCGCCCCACCCCGCGGGCTGCGGGAGCCAGGAACCGTTGTCGCCGAACCCGAACGAGCTGCCGTCCTCGGTCCAGGGCAACGGAACCCGGGCGCCGTCCCGGCCGGGGCGGCGGCCCTCGGATCGGATCCAGATCGGGTCCTGCCGTGCGTGTTCCGGCACGTCGGCGTCGGTCAGGCCGAGTTCGTCGCCCTGGTAGAGGTACACGCTGCCGGGCAGCGCGAGCGTCAGCAGCGCCGCGGCCCTGGCGCGGCGGCGGCCGAGCCGTTCGTCCACCGGACCGAGTTCCGTGCCCGACACACCGGGCCTGCGGCGCGTGTCGGCGCGGCCGTAGCGCGTGGCGACGCGTTCGACGTCGTGGTTCGACAGGCCCCAGGTGGTGGGCGCCCCAACCGACGACGTGGCCGCGACCGACGCGTCGATGGCGCGGCGCATGCTCTGCGCCGTCCACGCCGACTTCAGGTAGTACAGGTTCAGCGCGGTGTGCAGTTCGTCGGGCCGGACGTAGCGCGACAGCCGCTCCGCGTCGTCGAGCCACGCCTCCGCCGCGAACGTCCGCGGCGGATCGTACGAATCAGCGAGCTTTCGCCAGCTGCGATAGATGTCGTGGACCTCGTCGCGATCCCGGTGCGGGTGGTTCGGACGGGTCAGGTCGGCGAGGAACGCGCCGTCGGGATAGCCGAGATCCGGCAGCCCCGGCGCCTTGACCAGTGCCGTCGCCACGTCGATGCGGAAGCCGTCGACGCCAAGGTCGAACCAGAACCGCAGGATGTCCTCGAACTCCGAGCGCACGACCTCGTTGTCCCAGTTGAGATCGGGCTGCGTGGAGTCGAACAGGTGCAGGTACCACTCGCCGTCCTCGACGCGGGTCCACGCCGGACCGCCGAACACACTGAGCCAGTCGTTGGGAGGGCTCTGCCCGTCGTCGCGACCCGGTTGGAAGTGGTACCGGGCCCGGGCAGCGGATCCGGGGGGCGAGCTCAGCGCCTCGACGAACCACGCGTGCTCCGACGAGGTGTGGTTGGGGACGATGTCGAGCACGACGCGGATCCCGGCCGCGTGACAGTCTCCGATCAGGTCCCTCGCCTCGGCCACGGACCCGTAGCGGGGATGGATGTCGCGGTAGTCGGCGACGTCGTAGCCCGCGTCGTGCAGTGGCGAACGGAACCACGGCGTGATCCAGATGGCGTCGATGCCGAGTGCCGACAGGTACGGGATCCTGTCGCGCAGCCCGGCGATGTCGCCGATGCCGTCGGCGTCGCCGTCGGCGAACGACTGGATGTAGAGCTGGTAGATCACGGCGTCCCGCCACCACGGCGTCGAGGTCACATCGTCACCCATTGTCTGAAAGATCCATCTCGTGTCGTCGGGTTCGGTGCCGGGGTGCGGACGAGCGCGACGGCTCGTCCGCACCCCGGACGGGGCTAGGAGATCGCGTCTCCCAGGGGCACGCGCCGCCACGCCGTGCCGTCGGACACGGCCAGGCAGGGCTGGCCGCCGTCACCGTCGGCGACGTGGATGAGCGCACCTGCCGCGTCGGCGGCGGGAGGCAGGTCCGCGGCGGAGTAGGGACGCAGCCGGGTGGCCCTGGTGAACACGGTCCGGATGTTCGCGCCCGCGCTGCCGATGTCCCTGGCGTTGTCCGTCGGCGGGACGAGGCCCGCGACGCTGGCCTGGAACGACACCACGTCGTTCGTGGAGTTGGTGGCACACAGGAGGTTGGTCGCCGCCGAGCCGGACGTGTTCACCGCGACCACCTCGACACCGCCCTTGATGCCGGGTCCCGATCCGGCATCGAACCGGCTCTCGACGAGGTAGCCGCCGTAGGTGTCGGCCGCGGCGATGTCGGCCGAGGCCGTGCTGCGGACGCGCATCGCCGCGTTCTTGGCCGCGGTCAGTTCGAGCCGGGTGAACCGGCCCGGTACGGACTCGACGAACGAGTCGGCGGCGATCGATCCGGCGGTGACCACACCGGACTGCGTGGTCGCGTTGCCGACCACGTTGGACGCGACCAGTTCGCCGGTCACGCGGACCGGTAGTGCGCCCGTCCTCGGGTTGGCCGAGAAGACGTTGCCGAGAATCGCGACGTTGGTGGCGTCGGCGTCCATGAGCACGGCGCCATGCACCGCCGAGTTGCTCAGGTTCCAGTTGTCGAACGAGTTGCCCGTGATGCTGACCTTCTCGGCGGGCTCGTCGAACCGGATGCCCGAGCCGTTGATCCAGTTGAACGAGTTCGCCGAGATCGTGACGTTCTTCGCCGCCACCCCGCCGCTGAAGTGGATCGCGTGGGTGGGCGGGTTCCACGCCCCCGGCGTCGTGTCGAACCCGCCGATCACGTTGCCGGTGATGGTGATGTTGTGGCCACCGTGGTCGACCTCGATGACCGCGTTGCCGGTGCCGTTCTCCACCACGTTGCCGCTGATGGTCGAGTTGGTGAGGCTGCCCTTGAACAGTCTGCGGCCGATGTCGAGCAGGTTGTTGCTGATCACCGCGCCCCGGAACTCGGCGTCAGGGGGACCGTTGAACACGATCGCGTCGAAGTTCGAGTGGAAGTGGTTGTCGGTGATCAGCCACTTGCGCAGACCGTAGGGCGGCAGGTGGACGACGCCGCCTTCGAGCTCCTCACCGGTCGGCCAGGAGATGTCGATGCCCGTCGTGCAGACGGCGATCTTGTTCGCCGTGAACAGGAAGCCACGTCCGACGCTCCTCACCGCGCAGTTGAAGCGCAGGAACGAGGTCTCGTCGATCGTCATGTCGGTGTCATCGATGTTCACCTTCCTGACGACGTGGATGCCGACGTTGGAGTCCGTCTTCACCGGGGCGTCGAAGGCCATGCCGTGGATGCCGCCGAGCGAGGCCTCCCAGCGAATGCCGATGCCGTCGTGGTGGAACCGGATCTTCGACGGTTCCTCGCCGAACATGCCGTAGCCGCGCATCACGAACCGGTTGAGGTTGTCGTCGGATTCCTCCTCGTGGTCACCGACCACGAGCGTCGACGTGACCTTGTACAGCCCCGGTGGGAAGACCAGGACCTTGGTCAGCTGCGAGCGGACCGCGTTGATGGCGGCCTGGATGGCGGCGGTGTCGTCGGCTTCCCCGTCCGCGACCGCGCCGAACTGCTGGGGGGTGAGCACCGGAGTGCCGTCGTCGTTGACCAGGCTCGGTGCGGCATGTGCTGTTCCGCCGAGGGCGAGCCCGCCGACGCCGGCGGCCCCGACGCCGGCGGCGGAACGGATCATCGCGCGTCTGTTGAGTCGATCGGTCATGTGTCCTTCTCCCTCTGGTGGTCTACTTCGGACGAGGACGTGCCGTGACGTGGCCGTGCGAAAGTCAGCCGCTCACATCGAGATCGACGGCCGCGTCGAGAAGTTCCCTGGTGTAGTCGTGCTGGGGTGCGGAGAACAGCGTCGTCACGTCGGCGCTCTCGACGAGCTCGCCGCGGCGCATGACCGCGACCCGGTCGGCCACCTGGCGGACGACCCCGAGGTCGTGCGTGATGAAGAGCATCGAGAGCGAACGCGCCTCGCGCACGCTCACCAGCAGCTGCAGCACCTGGGCCTGGACGGAGACGTCGAGCGCCGACACCGCCTCGTCGCAGATGAGCAACCGTGGGCGCAGCGCCAGCGCGCGGGCGATGCTCACTCGCTGGCACTGCCCGCCGGATAACGCCGTCGGACGTTTCTCCGCGACGTCGGGATCGAGGCCGACCTGGGCGAGCAGATCGACCACGGCCTCACGTCGTCGCCGGGCGTCCTTGCGCACACCGTCGGGTGCCGCGTCGGGATGTGCCTCCCAGGCCTCGCTGATCGACGCCGCCGCCGACATGCGCGGGTTCAACGCGGAGCGGGGGTCCTGGAAGATCATCGCGATGTTCCTGCGCGCCCGCCGGTCCCGCTGGTTCGTCAGCGACGTTGCGTCGAACTCGATGCCGCCCGCCGCCGGAGCGACGAGGCCCACGACCGCGCGGGCGATCGTGGACTTCCCGGATCCCGACTCGCCCACGAGCGCGACGGTCTCGTGCGGCGCGACGCCGAGGCTCACGGAGTCGACGGCCGTGATCGACGACCGTCGCCCGAAGCCACTGGCGCGCGGCCCGGGATAGGTCACCGTGAGATCGGTGATCCGCAGACCGGCCGACGCCGTCATGACAGTTCCTCCGCGAAGTGACAGGCACTGAGGCGTCCCGGCGCGATCTCCCGCAACGCGGGCACCTCCGTGCGGCAGCGGTCCTCCGCGCGCGGGCAGCGCGGGTTGAACGGGCAGCCGGGCGGCCGGTCGAACGGGTTGGCCGGGCTGCCCGGCAGCGGGTCGGCGATCGCCGAGCCGACCCGCACGGAGGGAACGCTGCGCACCAGCGCGCCGGTGTAGGGATGGAGCGGCGTGCGCAGCACCGTTCTCGCCGCACCGCGTTCGCAGACCCGGCCCGCGTACATCACGACGAGGTCGTCGGCGACGTGTGACATCACCCGCAGGTCGTGGCTGACCAGCAGCATGGACAGGTTGTCCTCGTCGCGCAGACGGCCGAGCAGGTCGAGGATCCTGGCCTGCACGGTGACGTCCAGTGCGGTCGTCGGTTCGTCGGCCAGGATGAACCTCGGCTCGCCCGCGAGCGCCAGTGCGATCATCGCGCGTTGCCGCATCCCGCCGGAGAACTCGTGCGGGTAGGCGCCGACGCGGTGCGCCGCATCGGGAATCCCGACGTGCTCGAGCAGTTCCACGGCGCGCTCCCGCGCCTGGGCGCGGGACACACCCCGGCCCCACAGGATCTCGCCGACCTGGTCACCGATGGTCATGGTGGGGTTGAGCGCGGTCGACGGATCCTGGAACACGACCGAGATCTCCGCGCCCCGGACCTGCCGGATCCGCGCCCGCCCGGCCGTGAGCAGGTTCTCCTCACCCAGGAGCACCTGCCCGCTCACCACCGCGGTGTCGGGGACCAGACCGACCAGCGCCATCGCCGTGAGCGACTTCCCGCTGCCGGACTCGCCGATCAGGCCGGTCGTGCGCCCCTCGGCCATGTCGAAGGAGACACCGTCGACGACCTCGGCCATGCCCCGCGGCCCGGGCAGTGCGATCGTCAGCTCTCTGACCCGGAGGGACCCGGCGGACGCCCGCCGGGACCCCTCCGGCGCCTGGTCCGAGATCACCGCCGTGCCGGCCGGTGCGGGGCGCTTGTCACTCATCGATCGACACCGTGTCGAAGCGCGGCAGTCCCTCACCATCGGGTTCGAAGCCGGACACCGCCGACGAGGTGGCGTACAGGTTCTTGACGAACATCGGGTACATGCCGACGGCCTCGTTCCAGATCAGCTCGGTCGCGTCGGCGTAGGCCGCCTCCCGCTCGGCGGGATCGACGGCGGTCCCGGCGCGCTGCAGCATCTCGTCCAGCTCCGGGTTGCAGTACCCGGTCCGCTCCGCCTCGCAGGTGTAGAGCCTGCCGAGGTTGTACGAGGCGTCCAGGCCCAGCGTGCCGACCTGCTGGATGTTGATGTCCCACTTCAGGGCCAGCAGGTCCTCGGTGTAGACGGCCTGTTCCTTCTCCAGCGCCTCGGCCTTGACCCCGATGGCGGCGAGATCGGACACGACCGAGTCCACCCACTGCCGGAACTGCGCCTGCGAGTAGTGGAAGCGCAACGTCGTGTCGAAGTCGAATCCCGCGTCCTCGAGCGCCTTCTTCGCCGCGTCGGGGTCGTAGGACACGGGTTCCTGCGGTGCGTAGCCGAACACCGTGGGCCCGACGACCGAGTCGGCGGGTTCACCGCTCTCCGGGAAGAGCGCCGTGATCTTCTTGTCGAAGTCGACCGCCTGCCACAGCGCCCGCCGCACCTCGGCCGTGCCCAGCGCGGGTGTCGAGGCGTTCATCCACATGGTGATGACCGCCGAACCGCTCGCGGACACGATCTGGACCTCGGGGTTGCTCGTCAACTGCGTCAGCTGGTCGTCGGAGATGCCCCACACCGCGTCGAGTTCGCCGGTCTCCAGTGCCGTGACCCGTGCGGCGACCTCGGGGATAGACCGGATGGTGAGCCGGTCGAGCTTCGGTTTGTCGCCCCAGTACCGGTCGTTGGGGACCATGACGAGGTCTCCGCCGGGCGTGAACGACTCCACCTTGAACGGCCCGGACGTGACCGGCGTGCCGAGGTAGCTGTCCTCGGCGGCGTCGGCCGGCGTGATCATGACCCCGGTCAGCTTGGCGGGCAGCGCCGGGTCGGGGGTCTCCGCGGTGAACGTCACCGAGTCGTCGGCCGCCTCGACGCCGATGCCGACGAAGTTCGCCGAGAACGGGCTGTCCGAGGCCACCGTGCGCTCGAACGACGCGGCCACGTCCTGGCCCGTGATCGGAGAGCCGTCGGAGAAGGTGATCCCCTCACGCAATGGGAACGTGAATTCCGTCGCGGAGTCGTTGATCTCCCAGTTCTGCGCGGCGTTGGGCTCGAACTCGCCGGGGCCGATCGTGTCCAGCAACGGGCTGTACAACTGCATCGCCGCGACGCGGGTGCCGCCGTCGATGGCCAGCGGCCCGTTCGGGTCGATGGACTCGGTGGGGAACGCACTGGCGACGGCCATCTCCCCTCCGCTGCCGTCCCCCGCGGAATCGGCGCCACATGCCGTGGTCGCCACCAGCCCCAGGACCATGGTCGCCGCGAACGCGGCGTGCCGTCGAGATCTCATTGCATCGCTCCTCACTGAGCCGTGCTCGGCTGATGTAGACGTGGTGCGGCGTGCCCGCGATCGGTCGGTTCGTCATTGCCTGCGACCGAAATGGCGGGTGAGCCGGTCCCCGGTGAAGCCGACGCAGATCACGAGCACCGCGAGGGCTATGCCGGGAATGGCGGAGATCCACCAGGCGCTGGCGAGATACTCCTTGCCGGAGGCGATCGTCTGTCCCCAGGACACGGACGCCGCCGGGAGGCCGAGTCCGAGGAAGCTCAGGGCGGCCTCGGCCAGAATGGCGCCCGCGAACTCGATGGTCGCCAGTGCCAGCGTCGGCCCGGCGATGAACGGCAGGATGTGCCGCGTGACGACGCGTCGGCGCCGGATCCCCATCACCGTCGCCGACTTGACCCACTCGCGTTCCCGCAGCGACATGGTCATCGAACGCGAGAGGCGGGCGAAGCCGATCCAGTTGGTGACGCTGAGCGCGATGACCACGATCGCCAGACTCCGGTCGAACACCCCGGCGATGACGATGGCGAGCAGGATGCCGGGAAACGCGAGCAACACGTCGATGACCCGCGACACCACCACATCGGTCGTGCCGCGCAGATAACCGGCCGCGGAGCCGACCGCGATGCCGACCAGGCCGCTGAAGAGCACGACGAGCGCACCGATGATCACCGATGTCCTTGCTCCATAGAGGACCTGGCCGAAGAGGTCCCTGCCGAGCGCGTCGGTGCCGAACAGGGCCGTGCTGCCGTCGGTGAGCACCGAGCCGGGGGAGAGGAGGCGGTCGTCGAGGTCGCCCTCCACCGGGGTGTAGTCGACGACCAGCGGACCGAACAACCCGGCCACGACGTACAGGCCGAACACCACGATCGGGATGGCCCCGAGGACTCGCCGCAGTGTGCCCCGTCCGGTCCGCACCGGCAGTGCGGTGTCGTGCACCAGCCCCATCGCCGTCATGACGTGACCCCCGCCCGAATTCGTGGATCCAGCCGGGCGTTGACGAGGTCCGCGAGCAGGTTCATCGTCACCACGATGATGGCGATCAGCACCGTGGCGCCCTGGACGATGGCGTAGTCGCGGTTGCCGACCGCGCTGACCAGCAACGACCCGACGCCTTCCCACGCGAAGACCTGCTCGACGATCACGGCGCCGCCCATCAGGGTGCCGATGTGCAGCGACACCATCGTCACGACCGGGATCACCGAGTTGCGCACGGCGTGGCGTGTCAGCACCGCGCGCTCGGACAGGCCTTTCGACCGTGCCGTCTGGATGTAGGGCTCGGACGTGACCTCGGCGACGCTGCTGCGGGTGATCCGCGCGACCAGTGCGGTGAACGGGATCGCGAGGGTGACCGCGGGCAGCACGAGGTGCTCCAGGTCGCCCGAGCCCGCACTCGGCAGCAGCCGCAGGGTCAGCGCCATGAGCAGGATCAGCATGATGCCCGACCAGAACGGCGGAATGGCCTGCATCACCAGCGTGCAGCCGGAGATCACGCGGTCGGTGAGCCGTCCCGGCGAGCGGCCGGCCAGCACGCCCAGGAGCAGGCCGACCGTCAGCGCCAGCACCGTCGCGCTCAGCGCGAGCACGACCGTGGCGGGGAACCGGTCGAGGATCACCGTCATCGCCGAGTCGTGGAACCGGTAGGACTCACCGAAGTCACCGGTGACCGCTGAGCCGAGGTAGTCCAGGTACTGCAGGAACACCGGCCGGTCGAGACCGAGCTCCGTGCGCAGCGCCGCCACGTCGGCGGCAGTGGCCTCCGGTCCCAGTTGGACGGTGGCCTGATCCCCCGGCGCGATACGGAGGATCACGAAGGTGAGACTGAGCGCGCCCCACACGGTGAACACCATGAGGCCGAGGCGACGCGCGAGTTGGGGCAGCACCAGGCCGTCCTCCTCTCGATCGCGGTGAACCCGAAGCGACGTCGCTTCCGGGTCAGCCCTTCAGGGCGAGGTGAACCAGGACGGTCGCGGGTTCCTGTTCGGTCGCACCGGTGATGGCCAGCCGCAGCCAGCCGCCGAAGTTCGCGAGGTCGATGGCGGTGATCTCCTCCTGCTCCAGCAACTTCCGGGGCTCTCCCCGGTCGACCCAGTGCAGTCCGTCCGGGGAGATCTGGGCCTGGATGGACAGTGCCGGGTGCGTTCCCTCGACCTGGACGAAGAAGACCGCCTCGCCGGCCCAGCCCGCTTCGAACGGGTGCGTGGAGTGCGCCGCTGTGATCGGGAGCCGGCGTTCGATTACCGAGGTAGCAAATGTGAGCACGGAAACGAGTCCCTCTCGGATGGCGTGGACAGTGGCGGACGGACTCACTCCGTCGAGTACACGACGGAGTCGAGGAAGAGGTTCACGCTTCGGTTCGTGTCCGTCTCGACGAAGAAGATGGGGTTGATCAGGTTGTTGATGCTCTTGTACGGCTCGGACATCGTCGGCGACAGGCCGCGCAGGTCGAAGGTCTTGTCCATGCTCTGCAACTCGACGTACTCGCGCCGCTGGTAGTCGATCAGCAGCCGGAAGTACAACCAGTTGATCTTGTCGGGGCTCTCGTTGTAGAGCAGGTCCTGGGCGCCGTCGGGCACCCACTGGAAGGCATCCGCGGAGCCGTCGGGAAAGCGGCGCCCGTACCAGAGGTTGTCGATCCCTGGCCGCTGCCAGCCGTCCTCGCGGCCGTAGCACCACTCCTTCTTCGTGACCCCGTCCGCGACCTTCCAGTACTGCCACTTCTTGGTGAGCTCGCCGTTGACCGAGTTCACGTAGCGCACACCCGGCATCCAGCGGTACTCGGGATCCTGCAGGTCGAAGTAGAACCCGAACGCGCGCATGTCCTCTTCGCCGAACCCCAGCCGGTCCTGTTGCGGCGTGTAGGCGTACCACGCCTCCATCTGCACGTAGCGCAGGTTGGGGTCGAAGTTGGAGAGCCGCTTGAGGACGACGCCCATGCTGCCGTTCGCCGGCTTCTCCTCGTAGCGGTTGGCGACCGGCTTGGTGTTGAGCTTGAGCGAGTACGTCCCTTCCATCGATCCGTGCGTGGCGGCGAACCGCATCGGCGCGGCACTGATCATGCTCGGCGCCCAGCTCGCCAGGTCCACTTCGGACGGATGGTGCCGGTAGTCGGCGTTCACGAAGTTCGGCGTCAGGTCCAGCCAGCCGTTGAATCCGAGATCGAAGTCGTCGTAGGTCACGACGTTGCGTAGTGGGTTGAACTTCTCCAGGCCGCGCTCATAGGAAATGACGCGTTGCATCGTGCCTCCGTCGGGGTGGTGATTGCCTGTTCGGACTAACCGGGAATCTCTGCCACGGAGTCGCCGGGTACCTGGGTGCAGTCCAGGTACACCTGTCGCGGACTCGTGTTGTCGTCGATCAGCTCGAGCAGAGTCCGCACGGCGTCGCGGCCCATCTGCTCGCGGGGGATGGTGAACCTGGTCCAGTCGCGGGCGCTCGCCTCGCGCAGCTCCGGGTCGCCGAGCACGGCGACCGAGAGGTCGTCCGGGATCCGCACCCCGGCCTCGGCGGCCGCGCGCTCCAGCGCGACGATCGCGCTGTCGTCGTCGGTGGGCTCCACCAGCACCGCGGTGGTCCCCGCCGCGAGCCACTCCCGAAGCTGAACCGCGGTGAGGGCGGCCCATTCCGTCATAGCGAGGACGCGGACCTGGTCCTCCGGGATCCCGGACTCCGCGAGGCCCTGCCAGAGACCGACTTCGCGATCGTGGGTCCACTCCCTGTCGTCGGTCACCTTCAGGTAGGCGATGCGCCGGTGCCCGAGCCGGATCAGGCGCCGCACCACGTCGCTCGTGGCCCCCACGTAGTCGGCCGCGACGTACGACAGCTCCACGCCCGGCACCTCGCGTCGCCCGACGAACACGAACGGGAAATCCTCTGTGGCCAGCTCGACCAGGTCGTCGCGATGCAGGTGCCTGCCGAGCAGTACGCATCCGTCGGCGACCTTCAACCTGTTGACCCCGCCGGCGTATATCCGCCGGTCGCCACCCGCGCCCGCCGAGCTGAACAGCAACAGGTCGTACGCGTACGCGGCGGTCGCCTCTTCCACTCCGAGCAGGAACGGAAAGTAGAAGTCACGCTGGTCGACCGGAAAGACGGGTTCGAATGTGTACAGCCCGAGCATGCGGTTGCGGCCGCTCTTGAGGCTGCGCGCCACGGCGTTGACCGTGTAGCCGAGCTCCTCGGCGGCGCGGAGCACCGCCTCCCGGGTGCTCTCCGCCACCTGGTCGCCCAAGGCGCCACCACTGACGACCAGCGAGACCGTCGCCTGGGACACGCCGGCGCGACGGGCTACGTCGACTTGCGTGGGTGATCGTCGTTGACCTGCCATCGGCGTCCTTAATACGTATCGATCGCTGGTGTGGCGGAAGATTACGGACACGCGTCACCTGCCGTCAAGAGCCTCTTGGCAGCCTCGCGGACGTCGAGCGGGGGGAGGTCGCGGGTGGGAACGCGGCGGCCGTTGTGCCCGCGCCCGCGGGCGAGGAAACAGCCGAACAGACTTGGTGACGGAGGTGTTCCCGTCACATCATCGCGATGTGCGCTCAAGCATTGTTCGCTACCATTCGACGGACGAAACGTTCCATTTCCTGGGTGGTCCGCTCGAAATACTCGTCGTCCGGGTTTCCGGGTTGACGAGGTTCGGTACTCCGCGGGTTGAAGAACCCGTGCCGCTGGTCGTCGTACAGAACGAGCTCGGCCTGCCCGCCGCTGCGATTGACCTTCTCGACGAATTCCACCGAGCTCTGGTGATGCACGGCGGAATCCGCTGTGCCATGTAGGACCAGCGTCGGCGGGGTGTTCTCGTCGACGTGCTGCAGCGGCGAGTAACGCAGGGCATGATCGTCGTCGTTGAAATGATTCCTGCCGAATCCCACGGGGAATTCTCCGGCGGTGTTGGTGACGGGATTCAACAGGACGAGCGCCGCGGGCCGATGGTCCGGATTCGTGTTCGGCAGCTTGAGCACGGCTGTCGCCAGCGCCAGCTGACCGCCCGCCGACCCACCGATGGCGACGATGCGCGACGGGTCGCACCCCAGCTCGGGAGATCGCTCGACGACCGCGTTCATGGCTGCCACCGCGTCCTCGTTCGCCGCCACGGGGCCCTCCGTGCGGTACTCGACCAAGACGGTGAGCACGCCCAGCGCGTTGAGGCGAGCGGCCTGCGGCTCGAACTGCGTCCAGTGCCCCTTCACCCAGCCGCCACCGTGGTAGAAGACGGCCGCCGGCGCCGGCGAGCCGGCCGCTTCCCACGGTGGCGATACGCGCAGGAGCAGCGTCCGGTTCCCGATGGTCCGGTAGGGGATCTCGCGCATGACCGATCATGCTCGACCTCGTCGCGCCGGTCGGTCAAGCGAGCCCCGATCGTCCACACTCACCTCGGGCTCCGAAGGACCGGCACCGTTCGCCCTGTGGTCCGCCGCGGGCCCCGGCGTGGATGATGGGCCGTATGAGCTTTGATCTCGTGGTGCTGGCGGCGGACGCGGTGGCCGACGACGCCGCGGTCCGGGAGATGGCCGGTCGATGCCGGGCCGCCGACCACATCGACGGCGAGCTGGACGAGCGGGTCGTCGGGTTCTACGAGCGGCTGCGTGGCCGCTTCCCCGACCACGGCGCGGGCGGCCCGGACTCGCCGTGGATGTCGACGCCGCTGGCGGTCGGGATCGACCACGTGTTCCTGACCATGAGCTTCTCCGAGCGCAGCTCGCCGGCGATCGAGACGGTGTTCGCACTGGCCACGGAGTTCGGTCTCGTGGTGTTCGACCCGCAGTCCGACGATGTGGTGCGGCCGTGAGCCGCCGACGACGGTCGATGTCTGAGGGAGCATGATGAGGTTCGGGATACTGGGCCCGCTGACGGTGTGGCGGGACGACGGGCAGCTGCTCGAGCTCGGCACTCCCAAGGCGCGCGTGCTGTTGGCGGTGCTGCTGTGCCGGGCGGGCCACCTCGCGTCGGAGGATCAGCTGGCTTCCGCGCTGTGGGGCGACACCCCGCCGAAGAGCGCCACCAAGAACGTCCAGACCTACGTGCACCGGCTCCGGCGGCAGCTGGGCGATCCGGCTCGCGTGGTGCGGCAGGGCACCGGCTATCTGGTGCCGGTGGAGCGGAACGAGCTCGACGCGGCCACCTTCGAACACCTGGCCGACGCGGGGCGGGCGGCCGAGACCGCTGGTGCGCCGGAGGAGGCATCCCGTCGCCTGCACGAGGCGCTGGCGCTCTGGCGCGGGCCCGCGTTCGGCGATCTGACCGACGTGCCGATGCTGGCCGCGGAGGCAGTGCGGCTGGACGAGGTCCGCCTGTCCGCTCTGCAGTCGCGGATCGCCGTGGATCTGGTGCTGGGCCGGCATACCGAGCTGCTGGGCGAGCTGACCGCGCTCACCCGCGAACATCCCCTGCGAGAGCGGCTTCGCGCACAGCTGATGCTGGCGCTGTACCGCTGCGGCCGCCGGGCGGACGCGCTCGCCGAGTACACGCGTGCCCGCGAGACCCTGATCGAGGAGACCGGTCTGGACCCTTCCGGCGAGCTGCACGACCTGCAGGAACGAATCCTCGCCCAGGACCCCTCCCTCGACCTCTCTTCCCGTGTCGCCACGACGCTCACGAACGCGCCCGCGGTTCCGGCTCCCGCTGAGCTGCCGCCGGACATCGCGGACTTCACGGGCAGGGACGACGAGGTGGACGGCCTCACCGAGGTCCTCACCACGCCGCGGCCAGGGGCCGTCGCGATGGCCGGCATCGCAGGTCTGGGCGGCCTGGGCAAGACCACGCTCGCCGTGCACGTCGCGCACCGGGTCGCGGGTCACTTCCAGGACGGGCAGCTCTACGCGGACCTGCGCGGCGCCTCCGCCGACCCGGCCCGCCCTGAGGACGTGCTCAGCCGGTTCCTGTTCGCGCTGGGTATCAGCGCCGCCGCGATTCCCGACCAGCTGGACGAACGCGTCGCGTTGTTCCGGAGCTGCCTCGCGAGCCGCAGGGTCCTCGTGCTGCTCGACAACGTGGCGGGGGAGGAGCAGGTGCGGCCGCTCCTGCCCGGAGGCCCCGGAACGGCCGTGCTGCTCACCGGACGGGTGCGACTGGTCGGCATCGAGGGCGCCAGCCTGCTGGAACTCGACGTCCTGCCGTCGGCCAAGGCGATCGAACTGCTGAGCGCCATCGTCGGCGAGGATCGCATCCAGGACGACCCGGATGCGGCGCGGGAGATCACCCGGCTGTGCGGCCGCGTCCCCCTGGCGGTGCGCATCTCGGCGGCGAGGCTCCTCAGCAGACGGCAGTGGACGCTGTCCCGTCTCGCCGAGGTCCTCGGGGAGGAACGGCACCGGCTGGACGAGCTCGTCGCGGGTGACCTCGACGTCCGCGCGGGATTCGAGCTGAGCTACCGGATGCTGCCGGGTGGCGCGCAGCGAGCCTTCCGGCTGGCCGGGCTGCTCGACGCACCGGACTTCGCGTCGTGGGCGGTGGCGGCCCTGCTGGACGTCCCGGTGCGGGAGGCCGAGCACGAGATCGAAACCCTGGTCGACGCGCATCTGCTGAACCTCACCCGGACCGACGAGACGGGAGCCCTCCGGTACCGGTTCCACGATCTGATCCGGTTGTACGCGCGCGAACGGTCGCGGCGTGAGGACGCCGACGCCGAGCGCCGGGCCGCGCTCGCGCGGGCACTGGGCGCGTGGCTGGCGCTGGCGGAGTCCGCGGCCGAGCACGTTCCCGGTCCCTGCTACGCGCCCATGCACAGCGGGGCGTCGCGCTGGCGGCTGCCCGCGGCGGCCTCCGGCCGGCTGCTGGCCGATCCGATGGCCTGGTTCGGCGCCGAACACGCCGCACTGATGGCGGGTGTCGCGCAGGCCTGCGAGGCGGGCATGACCCAGCTCGCGTGGGACCTCGCGGGATCCACCGAGACCTATCTCAACGTGCGCGGCCTGTACGACGGCTGGCAACGCATGCACGAGCAGGCGCTCGCGCTCTGCCGGGAGACCGGCGACACCCGCGGCGAGGCCGTGTTGATGCGAGGCCTGCTGGAGGTCACGACGTGGCGCTCGCCGGCGGGCCCCGGCCCGGCGATGGCCCAGTTGCGGGCGGGCGCGTCCCAGCTGCTCGACCTGTTCACCCAGCTCGACGACCCGGTCGGCAGGGCCGACGCACTGGCCACCGTGGCGTGGGGCATGACCGCCGACGGCGACGGTGCGGCCGCGCTCGCGCTGGCCGAGCGCGCCCTGCGCACGGCCGTGGACGCCGGCTACCTCGGCGGACAGGCGCGGGCCTATCACGTGATGGCGATCGTCCACGGCGAGGACGACCCTCACGGAGCGGTCGAGGTCCTGGAGCGGGCCACGCCGGTCGTCGAGGCGCTCGGCAATGCCCACTACACGGCGACGATCACCCAGTTCCTCGGTGCGGCGAAAACGTTCTGCGGCGATGTCGCGGCGGGCCAGGAACTGCTGGAACGGTCCCTGGCGATGGCACGGCGGTTGAACGACCGCTACCTGGAGACGTTCTCGCTGCTCTACCTCTCGAAGCTGTTCGTCGCGGTCGGGGACGAGCGCGCGAGGGCGACCGTCGAGCTGACGCTGACCCACAGCGAGAACGGCAACTTCGGCCATCACCTCGCCGACGCACTCGGTGTGCTCGGCCGGTTGCACCTGGCCGAGGGAGACGCGCGGGCCGCCGTCGCCGCTCTCGAACGGTCGGTGCGGATGTGGCGGACCCGCGGCTGGATTCCCTACCTCGCCCGCACGCTGCGCTCCCTCGGTGACGCCCTCGACGCCGCGGGCGACCCGCCGAGAGCTCGCGCCGTGTGGGACGAGTCCCGCGAGCTGTTCCGCGGGATCTCGGACGAGGACGGCACGAGAACCCTGGACGCCCGGCTGGCGTGAGTTCTCGCCGGACGGCACGGTCAGCGGTTCCGAGGAGAGGGCGGGCACTCCCGCGCGGTCTCGCGCACGCGGGTCGTCGCCAGCGCGAGCAGGCCCGTCCTCTCGTCGACGCGGACGACGAGATCCTCGGCCCGTGACCGGGTGTGCGCCGCCCTGAGGCGCACACCGGGCCTGTCGGGGATGGTCATACGACCGCCTCCTCGCCGGCGAGCTCGGCGAAGACCCTGTTGGAGAGGTCGCGCAGCCGCGACTCCCCGGTCAGGCTCACGCCGAGGCGATTGCAGGTCAGCCGGGCACACCGGTCGAGGACGTCCCGCGGGGCGTCGGGCGCCTCGATCCGGCCGGCCAGTGTCGTGGCGGACGCCGCGAGGGCACCGGCCAATTCGGACGGTTCCGATGGCGGATTCGCGGCCAGCGCTCGCATCCGTGCCGAGATGGCGAGCAGGGTGTCCCGCCGGTTTTCGTACCGGGCCGCAGCCGCGGCCTCTCCGCCGGGCGTCCACATCACCGACGCGGACTGCGGCCGGCCGGTGCCGTGCGAGGCGATCCACCGGTTCACGGCGAGCGCGGCGAACGCCGCCGCGCCGCGTTGCTCGTTCGAGGGCCGGGTCTCCAGGAACCGCCGCACCGCCGCGCTGCACCGGACGAAGTGGTCCTCGGCGGCGCGCAGGGACGCGCCCGTACCGTACTTGTGGGTCTCCGGCCGGTACGGGCTGAACGCGAAGGAGTTGTTGGGGCGGCGGCGAAGCTCGTAGGACCGCACCTGTTCGCGGGTCGCCTTCGAGGGCGCGTAGCGGTCGTAGTCCGCCTGGCTCCCGCGGGCCGGTGCGGGGGCGCGACGCAGGAAGTCCACGATGGCCCCGGACACGATCCGCCGGACGTCGTCCGTGTGGAGCCGAGTGGCGAGCACCCGGATGCGAACGTGTGGTCCGCCGTTCCAGTACCGCAGGAAGAACAGTTCCGCCCCGGCGGCCACCTCGTCGAGCCGGCTCTGCACCGTGGCCAGCAGATCGGTGATGACGAGGTCGAGCTCGCCGTCGTAGAAGACGTGGGCGCTGACCCACGATCGCGTAGCGGCCACCCGCACGGCCCCCTTCCGCACTCGCCCCGCCTCCGACCAGCGGGCCGACGAACACCGTAGGGACCGCCGGAATATCTCTGGTACACGCTTCGTGCACGCGCCCGGTGCGTGACCGCTGGAACCCCGCGATCTCGGCCAGCGGCCGTATTCCCGGCGAATACCAGGCGTGTAGTCGCTGTGGCTAACCTCCAGCGAGAACTGCCGCTGGGACGTCCGCCGGCCTCGCGTCGGCAAGGCCGGCGTCTTCTCTTTTCGACCACAGTGTCGGCGGTTGCGGGGGCAGCGTCGGATGCCTGTCCCTGTCGAAAGGACGGGTGACGGGGATGGCGACTGCTCCGCTCCGTCGCCGGTGGGCGGAACCCGGTCACGCCGAGTCGGACTTCCTGCTCGTGGTGCGCCGGTTCGCAGGACCCGTCCGCGGGGTCCTGCTCGTGCTGGTCAGTGTTTTCGGGACTCTGGCGGCTCCGGCGGCGCAGGTCCCGCTCGCGTTCGCGTTGCTGGGGCTCGCCGTCGTGTGCGGGGCGGCGGACGTCGTCGCCGGTTGGACGGATCGGGGCACGCGCGCGGCCCTGGTGCTGACGGTGGTGCGGGCGGCGGCGATCTGCCTGGCGCAGGACGCGACCGCACCCGTGCCCGGAGGTGTGAACCAGTGGGCGTTCAACACGCTGACGATCACCGCGATCACCATGCAGTGGCAGTGGCCGCCCCGGGTGACCGTGCCCGCGCTGGCGGCCGTGCTGGCGGTGTCTCTGCCCTCGTCCGGGGCCGACGACACGCTCATGACGGTGCTCAGAGTGCTGATCGAGAGCGTGCTCGCGCGACTGGCACTGATGCTGCTGCTCCGGTCGGCGCGGGAGGTCGACAGCGCGCGCGAGCGCCAGGTGGAGTCGGAGCGCGCGGAGTCCGTCGCACTGGCGCGGCGTCGCGAGGAGCGGGAGTACCTGGCGCTGCTGCACGACACCGCGTCGGCGACGTTCCTGATGGTCGCCTCGCGGGGCGCCGACTCCGATCCCGACGAAGTCGCGAGGTACGCGCGACGGGACCTCGACGTCCTGACCGGCTTCTCCGACGACTCGCAGGCCTACGACGGGCTCGTCGCCCTCGAGCCCTCGTTGCGGCCGGTTCTGGAGCACAGTCCGCTCGACGTGAACGACCGGTGGGACCAGTCGCCGATGGTCCCGGTGCCGGTCGCCCTCGCGCTGGTGCGCGCGTTGCGGGAAGCGCTGCTCAACGTCGAACGGCACGCGGGCGTGGCGGAGGTGGACGTGCACGTCGCGGCCGAGGGCGGTGGTGTGGCGGTGACGGTGACCGACACCGGCCGCGGGTTCGACCCCGCGGCGGTGCCCGCGGACCGGCACGGCGTGCGCGGCTCGCTGGTCGAGCGGATGCGGGCCGCGGGGGGCAGCGCGGTCGTCAGCTCGTCGCCGGGCTCGGGGACCACCGTGCGTTTGGCGTGGTCCGATGACTGAGCCGACGAGCGGCACGCGCTCGTACCTGTTCGCCGACCAGGTGTTCCCGGTGCTGCGGATCATCCTGCTGGCCATCGTGACGCTCGTGCAGACGGTGCTGTGCGGGGTGCCGTTGCTGGCCAACCACGACGTCTACGACCCCGCGTGGGTCGCCGACGCCGCGTTCGTGGTGCTGGCGCTGGTGGGTGCGGCGTGCGCGCCCTGGGTGCTGCGTGGCAGGCCACTGCCCGCCGCGGTGGCGTTGCCGGGAACCGCGGTGTCGCTGCTCGCCGCGGCAGCCGCCACCTGGACGGTGCCGCCCGATCTGCACTTCAGCGAGGTGGACTGGTCGTTCGGACTGGTCGGCTGGCACCTGTTCCTGTTGCTCGCCGAACGCGTGGCCGTGCTCATCGCGGCCCTGTGCCTGCACGTCGTGATCAGTCTCGGGCTGTTCGTCGTGCCCGGACCGCCGGATCGGGGCGCGGTCGGGTCCGGGATGATCTTCCTGGTCAGCATCATCGCGTTCCAGTTCGCCGTCGTCGTGGTCGTCTGGGTGTTGCACCGCAGGGCCGAGCGGGTCGGCGAGCTGGCCGCCGAACGCGACCGGCTCAGGACCGGTCAGGCTCTCGCCGAACAGCGCAGGCTCGATCACCGGCAGCGGTTCGCGGGGCAGCTCGGTGCCACGTTGCCGCTGCTCGCGGGCATGGCCGACGGAACACTGGATCTGCGCGCGCCCGGCACCCTGCAGCGCGTCACGCTCGCCGCCACCCAGTTGCGCAGACTGTTCGCCGAGAACGACGACGTGCCCGACCCGCTGGTGCACGAACTGTCGGCGTGCGTCGACGTCGCCGAGCGCCGGGGCCTGGACGTGTCACTCGGCGTCAGCGGCGAGACGGTACCGGTGCCGACGGCGATTCGCCGCGAGCTGACCGGTCCGGTGATCACCGCCCTGTCGCTGGCACGGTCGCGGGCCAAGGTCACGCTGCTGCGCGCCGCCGACGACGTTCGGGTCGCCGTCGTCGCCGACTCCGGGACAATCGACTCCGCCACGTCGGGCTCTCACGGAACCGTCGTGGCCTGGTATTCACACGGTCAGCACACTCGCATGGAGGCCAGATGGCGCCCAGAACCGATCCGGCTGACCTGACCGCCGTGGTGGTCGACGACCATCCGGCCGTGCGCGCGGGCGTCGCCTACTGGCTCTCCGCGGGAGTTCCGCCGGTCACGATGGTCGCCGAGGGAGAGGACGTGCGCGTGGCCTGGCTGGGCGAGGGTGCCGAGGCCGACGTGGTCGTCCTCGACCTGAATCTGGGCGGCCCGGTGCCGGCGCTCGGCGACCTGCGCAGGCTCGTGGAAGCGGGCAGGCGAGTTGTGGTCTATTCCATGCGGGCCGACGACGGTATCGCGTTGCAGTGCCTTGACCTCGGGGCGCTGTCGTACCTGACGAAGGCCGAGAGCGCGAGTCACCTCGTCGAGGCCGTGCACGCTGCGGCCTGGGACAAGCCCTACACGCCGCCGTCGCTGGCGGGTGCCCTCGCGGGGGACCGCTCCGAGCGGCGGCCGACGTTGTCCTCCCGCGAGACCGAGGTGCTCGTCGAGTGGTTCCAGTCGGAGTCGAAGGAGTTCGTCGCCCACCGGCTCGGAATCGCCGCGAGCACGGTCAACTCCCACCTCGAGCGCATCCGGATCAAGTACGCCCAGACCGGCAGGGAGGCGTCGACCAAGGCCGCCCTCGTCGCCAGGGCCATCCAGGACGGCCTCATCGGCGTCGACGACCTCTGACGAGGCGACCGGCGCTTACACGGCATCGGCATTCATGTCAATCGGTTGTTCGACCCACACCGCCGCGCCGCGAGGGCGGATACCGTCGGCTCGCCTGGCTGCGGACCCGGATGCGGCGGTCGTCTTCCTGTCGATTTCCGGTGATCGCGCTGTCGTCGGACCCTGCGCTGGGGGTGCAGGGTCCGTTGCGGCGCGCGTGCCGTCGACGTGGGCACGCCGGTACCGCGGATACCCTGACAGCGGCGCCGACCAGGCGGCCAGCCGGCGCACGCGTCCCGGTACGTCCGTCGGCTCCGAACTCACCGATGGGCCGCAGTGATCTCCGAAACCCCCGACACCTCTGAGCTCGACGACGAACGGTATCGGCTGGCCGCGCTCCGCAGGTTGTGCCGCATCCCGTCCGCGGTGCCACTCGGACCGGACACGCTCATCGGCCCCGACGACCCGATCATCACCGAGTACCTGCGCCGTGGGCCACGTCGTGAGTTCGCCGAGCTCGGCGTGACCGGTCTGGTCGAGCTGCCGATGAACCAGTTCGCCGTGCGCTTCGGCGACGGTGACGGGCCCGGCTTGGCCGTCATGGCGTACACGCCGACCCAGCACAACAACCTGATGGCCGATCCGTGGTCGGGTGACGTGCGGACTCCGCACGCGCACGGCGTGGACGAACCGTGCGTCTTCGGGCAGGGCGTGTCGCAGAACAAGGCTCCCCAGGTCGCGCTGCTCGACCTCGCCCGCTGGATCCTGGAACACCGGCCGCGGATTCGCGGCACCCTGTGGCTCATGATCAACAACGAGGGTCGCAGCAGCCACGCGTGCAGCACGGCGGCGCTCGAGGCGTTGCCCGAGCTCCCGGACAACGTCCTGCAGCTGTTCCCCACCGGTTTCCAGAGCTCGGTCGGCAACCGCGGGCGCGTGGATGTCACCGTCCACATCCGGGGCCGGGCCGTGCATTCCTCGCGCGCTCCCCGCGACGGCCGGGTGATCGACACCGCGGCCGAGTTCGTCACGCGCCTGCGGGCGCTCGACCTCGAACTGCGGACGAACGTGCACCACCGGCTCGGCGGCGAGCAGGCCGTGGTCTACCAGCAGACGTTCGACCCGGTCGCTCCGCACACCCTGCCCGCGTCGGCGACGCTCGTCGTGGACCGGCGGCTGCTTCCCGGCACGGCGGTCGACGCGGCGGTCGACCAGATCCGCCGCATCGCCGCCACCCTCGACGGTCCGGACTGCGAGCTGGTCGTGGAGCCAGGGGTGGTGATGGATCCGGTGCTGCTCGAGGGACGGCCTCCGGTGCTCGACGCGCTGCGCGAGGCGGGGGAGGAGCATCTGGGACAGGCGCCGCCCGAGACCGTGTACGGCGGCAGTTTCGACGCTGGGGGACCGGTGCGGCTGGGGATCCCCACGGTGATGTTCGGGCTCCCGGCGGAGGGCGATCTGCTCGGCGACGACTTCGTGCGCGTCTCGGCGGTGCACCGGCAGTCGCGGGTGCTGCGCTCGGCGGTCCGGCGGTACTTCGCATGAGCACGATCGCGCTGATCGGCTGCGGGAGCATGGGCGTGCGCCACGCGCGAGCCCTGCTCGCGGCCCGCGACCTCGCCCCGCGGCTGACCCACGTGTGCGACCGCGACCCCGTCCGGGCCGGGGACGTGGCCTCGCTGGTCGCCGAGGCGGGATTCGAACGTCCCCGGGTGTGCGCGGATGTCGAGGAGCTGTTCGCCGACCCCGGCCTGGACGCGGTGATCGTCGTCCTGCCGACCTCGGCCCACCACGATGTCTGCCTGAGCGCCCTGCGGTCCGGCAAGCACGTGCTCGTGGAGAAGCCACTGGCGCTGACACCCGCTCAGGCCATCGCACTGGCCGAGGCGGCCGACCGGCACCAGCGTGTGCTGTCGGTGGCCGAGAACTATCGCCGGCTGCCGGCCAATCGTGCGCTGCGCGGACTGCTCGACGACGCGGGCGGCGCGATCTCCATGACGACGGACATCGTGTGCTCTCCCCGCCTCGAGCGACAGCTCAACGGAGCCGACTGGTACGGCGACCCCGCCATCGCCGGGTCCTACCTCGCGCACGAGATGGGCGCCCACGAGATCGACCTCACCCGCTATCTGCTCGGCGAGATCGAGTCGGTGTCCTGCGTCGCGCGCTGCGCGGGCCCGGACGGCGACCCGAGACGGGCCGAGGAGCTCGTCGCCACCCTGCGCTGCGCGTCCGGAGCGGTCGCGCAGCTGAACCTGCGGTCCTCCGAGCACGAACAGCCCGGAGGTGACCGCCGGATCGTGCTGGAGAACGGATCCGTGGACAGTGCCGCGTGGGAGGTCTGGGACGGCAGGCACGTCGATCGCGCGGGGCGGCCGACCACGACCGATGAAGTGCTGCGCCACCGCTACGCGGAATCGGGCCTCGTGGAGCCGGTCCGGCCGTTGTTCGACCGCTCCGATGTCACGCGCAGCGGCACAGTGTCGGTCCTGCGGGAGTTCCTGGACTCTGTCGCGGGGCACGCCGAGCCCGAGATCGACGGCTGGGACGGCGCTCGCACACTGGCGGCCTGCGAGGCGCTGATCGCCTCCGCGAGCACCGGGCAGGCCGTGCGGCCCGCCGACCTCGTGACTGGCCTGCGATGACGCTCTGATCGTCCGGCCTCCGGCCCGGATGAGAGGGTGTAGCCGGTATCGGTGGTGA
This sequence comes from Prauserella cavernicola, assembly GCF_016595675.1. GTDB lineage: Bacteria > Actinomycetota > Actinomycetes > Mycobacteriales > Pseudonocardiaceae > Prauserella_A > Prauserella_A cavernicola. The sequence goes on from NZ_JAENJH010000007.1 coordinate 68,986, forward strand.
TCACAGGGAAGAGGTGCGTGATGGGCGATCGGCGATCGTGGCTCCTGCGCGACGCGGACGTGCTGGACGTGCTCACCGGTGAGGTGGCGACGGGGCAGCGGATCCTGGTGGTCGGCGGGACGATCCGCGAGATCGGCGGTGCCGACGTCGGTTTCGCCGGTGCCGAGACCATCGACCTGGGCGGCCTCACGGTCATGCCCGGCATGATCGACGGACACGTCCACGTCACCGCGCCGACCCACGACCTGGCGTCGATGCGCACACTGTCGCCGTCCTACACCGCCATCTACGCGGCCAACCAGCTCAGGGCCATGCTCGGCCGGGGTTTCACGACGGTCCGCGACTGCGGTGGTGCCGACCACGGGCTCGCCAGAGCGCTCGACGACGGGATGATCGTCGGGTCGCGGCTGTACTACGGGGGCAAGGCGATCTCGCAGACCGGCGGCCACGGCGACATGCGCGCGGCCGGTGAGCACGTGCGGGACGACTCGTACTGCTGCCCGGACTGGGGCCGCGTCTGTGATGGCGTGCCCGAGATGCGCAGGGCGGTCCGCGACGAGATCCGCAAGGGCGCGCACCACGTGAAGCTCATGCTGTCGGGAGGAGTGGCCTCGCCCACCGACCGTGTCGACTCCACGCAGTTCGCGCTCGACGAGATCCGAGCCGCCGTCGAGGAGACGACCGCCGCCAACCGCTATGTCGCGGGGCACGCCTACACCGCCGAGGCGGTCCGGCGCGGTCTCGTCAACGGTGTCCGGACGATCGAGCACGGCAACTTCATCGACGAGCAGACCGCCGCACTGTTCCCTGAGCACGGCGCGTTTCTCGTTCCGACGCTGACGAACCTGCGGGCGGTCGCCAAGCGGGGCACGGAGATCGGCTCGGCCCCGGAGACGATGGCGAAGGTGTCCACTGCGCTCGAGGCCGGGCTGAGCGGCCTGGAGGTCGCCTACCGCGCCGGCGTCGACATCGTCTACGGAACGGACCTGTGCGGGCTCCCGCTGCAGGAGCTCCAGCCCCAGGAACTGCTCGCCCGCGCGGAGGTGCAGAAGCCGATCGACGTCATCCGGTCCTGCACGTCGGTCGCGGCGCGGATGCTCGGCGAGGAGGGCAGGCTCGGAATCGTCGCCCCGGGCGCGCACGCCGACCTGCTGGCGGTTCGCGGCAACCCCGTCGACGACCTCCACCGGCTGACGCGGGGCGAGCACTTGGGCCTGATCATGCGGGGTGGCGCGCTCATCCGGGACCCCCACTAGCGCGGCCACTCAGGCGTGGACGGCCACGCGGGCGCGTGCGTCGGCGCCGGGGTCCGCGGCGCGGCGGGGTGGTACTCCACCGGTCTCGGGCCGGTGTTCGAAGTGCCACCATTCGTTGTCGTAGGTGCGGTAGAGGTTGTGGCCTGCGCCGTGTTCCTCGAGCCACCGGGCGCCCTCGCGCGGGCGGACGTCGAGTGCGATTCCCTTGACGTGGCGCGATTGCTCGGGCGGCAGCACCAGCAGCCTCGCCGCGGCCTCCGATCCGGACCGGCGCACCTCCTCGTCGAAGAGGTGCCGCTGGGTCCCGGGGTCGCGGTGTCCCGACGTGAGCCCGATGAGCTGGCCGTGCTGCCAGAACGCCTCGGTGCGGGCGGCGGTGAACGCGGCGCGCGCACCGTCGGCCAGCCCGCCGAGGTCCTCCCTGGGGAACCGCAGGCCCAGCGCCCAGCCGCAGGCCAGCTCGCGAGCCCGACGGGGCCGCCAGGCCAGAGCGGGCAGCAGCAGGAGCACGGCGAGCAGCTTCGTGACGGCGGCGAAGACCCGGTCCCGGGCGGCGCGCGGGCCGTCCACGGTCGGAGTCGGCGCGGGCCTGTCGCCACGGGTGTCACCGGCGCTCATCTTGCCTCATCCCCTCTGGTGCACGATGCGTTGTTCCCTCAAGGGTGTCCCGGCCGCGAGTTCTGGACATCGGCTCTCCGGACGGGCCTGGAGGCGTCCGCATCGGCCGTCTGGCCGATGCCGGATGGCCGATCGCGAGCCCGCGCCTCGGGACAACCGCCTGATGGTCCACTGAGGACAGAGAAACGGGGCTCGCGGTGACCCGCGAGCCCCGTTCTCACGCTGTCATGGTGTGGTGATCAGGGCAGACCCAGGACGTAGGAGCCCGGGTGCGTGGCGCCGTCCTGGCGCAGGACCGGCAAGTCCTCGGGCCACGCGAAGGTCACCGGGGTGTCGAGGCCCGGAGGCGTGACGCTGATGGTCTCGGGCGTCCAGTCGTCCTCGGGCAGGCTCGGGGTCAGCGTCCGCAGCGTCGCCACCTCGCTGCCCTCACCGGGTGTGAGGGCGACGAAGTCCTTGTCGTGACCAGGTTCCTGCGGCAGGCGGAACGTGTCGCCGTAGGGCGCGTGCTCGGGGCCGGTGAGGTCCACAGTGGGCAGTCCTTCGACGCCGCAGGTGGTCTCGGAGATGTTCTTGAGGATGAGCGTGCGGTCGAATTGTCCCTGCACGCCCTCGGTGGGTTGCGGCTCACCCGCGATGACCTTCAGCTGCCCGGAGGCGCACGGCGGAACCTCGGCGCCCTCCGTGGCTCCCGGCGAGTCGGCCGTCGACGCCGAGGCGGTGGTCATTCCGACGATCCCGACGACGAGGGCGCCGCTCGCGGCGACGACACCGGTGGTCACACGCTTGGCAATGGACTTGGACATCGAACTTTCCTCCCTTGATCGGGTGATTGCTCGTCATTTCTGAATGACGACTACCCGTTCTCCGGTTCGCTCACTCTGTTCTTTCGGTCAGTGAATTCTGACTCCTCGACTCTTTCTCATGACCGGTAGACGCACGTCGAGAGCGCGAAGTTGACCGGAAGTGAACTCAGTCACAAAATTCTGAAATGGTGAACCCTGTGCAATTCGCGACGACGGTGAGCTTTATTAGCGGCGAATTAGCTGCCCGGATTTACGTGTTTATCGAGGTACGGCCACGCGGCGTCGTCCCGGGTGTGAGCGCGCCGCTGCTTCCGCGGACTGAGGCGACAGCGGGCGTTGTCGACCCCGCCGGCCTGTCCTCCGGTGACGCGTGGGCCAACAGCCGCCAGCCCCGCACGATGGCCGGAGCGGACGCCAGGGGCAGGCTCCTTCTGACCACAGTGGATGGTCGCTGATCCGGTGGCAGCGAGGGCTTCACGCTCGAGGAGGCCGCCCGCTTCATGCGCTCGATCGTGAACGCGATCAACCTCGACGGCGGCTCGACCACCAGGGCCGTCACCGGAGTTCTCGTCAACACACCCTCGGATGCCGCGGGGGAGCGGGCGGTCGGCGACACGATCCAGGTGCTGCCCGGCCGACTCGGCCGTGACGTGTCCAGAAGTTCACGGTTTGGTCGCATGGAGCTAGCCACGCCGCACCTTGTGGTTGGACTTCGCGGATAACCTCGGCGTCCCCCGAACCGACTTGCAAGGGACGACGATGGACGAGCGGGCCGACCTTTCCGCAGCACCCGAATCGACCGAGGCCGGCGTCGGCAGGCGCCAGTTCATGGCGCTGGGCGGACTCGGCGCCGCCACCGTTGCGCTCGGCGGCACCGCACCCGCGGCGTCGGCGGCGCCCGCGCCGGCCTCGCGAACGGCGAAGCTGCGCTTTCGCAAGGACGGCACGTACAAGATCGTGCAGTTCAACGACACGCAGGACGACGAGCGCATCGACCGGCGCACCCTCGAGCTGATGAACGCCGTGCTGGACGACGAGCGACCCGACCTGGTGATCCTCAACGGCGACAACATCACCGGCGGCTGCGACACCGAGCTGGAGATGCGGCAGGCGATGAACAACGTCGTGCAGCCGATGGAGGAACGGAAGATCCCGTGGGCCATCACCTACGGCAACCACGACGAGGACTCCACTGAGACGGCCGGTCTCGACGAGTCCGAGATGCTGGAGTTCTACCGGTCCTACGACCACAACGTGAACGAGCGCGGCCCGCGCGGCGTCACCGGCACCGGCAACATGAACCTGTTCGTCCGCGCCTCCCGCGGGAACAAGCCGAAGTTCAACCTCTGGCTGCTGGACAGCGGCCGTTACGCGCCGGAGACCCTCGCCGGCCAGGACTTCGAGGGCTACCCGACCTGGGACTGGCTGCGGATGGACCAGGTCGCCTGGTACTACCAGCGGTCGACGGAGATCGAGCGGCAGGCCGGCCGGAAGGTGCCGGGCCTGATGTTCATCCACATCCCGCTCTGGGAGTACCGCTTCATGTGGTTCGGCAGCGTCGACGGCCGCACCGACGCCGACCACGCGCGTGGCGTGGCCCGGCACGGCATCGTCGGTGAGCGCAACGAGGCCGAGTGCCCCGGGCCGTTCAACAGCGGCATGTTCAACGCGATCCAGACCCGCGGCGACGTCAAGGGCGTGTTCTGCGGGCACGACCACATCAACACCTACCACGGCGACTACTACGGCGTGCTGCTCGGCTACGCGGGCAACACCGGCTTCGGTACCTACGGGCTGTCCGGTGCCGAGCGCAACCGGCTGCGTGGCGCGCGGGTCTACACCCTCGACGAGAACACCGAGGACGTGCTGGAGAGCACCTACATGGTCTTCGCCAAGGACTACGGCATCGACCTGACCGCGAACGACCAGAGCATCGACCCGGGGCCGTTGCCGTCCTGATCGGACACTCCGGGCCGCCGGACGTCGTGTCCGGCGGGCCGGGATCACGCCAGCCAGGGTGCGCGCACGAACGAGCGGTCCAGATCGCCGATCCTGGCCGCGCCCATGAGCTGCATACCGACGCGGACCTCGTTGGTGAGCAGGTCGAGAGCCCTGGTCACGCCCTGCCGTCCGCCCGCCATCAGCCCGTACAGGTAGGCCCGTCCCAGCAGGACGAAGTCGGCGCCACAGCACAGGGCGGCGATGACGTCCGCCCCGCTCATGACACCCGAGTCGAGCACGATCGGGATGTCAGGGCCGAGCTCACGGCGCACTTCGGGCAGTGCCGTGAGCGACGCGGGCACGTGGTCGAGCTGGCGTCCACCGTGGTTCGAGACCACCACGCCGTCGGCGCCCGTGTCGACGGACCTGCGGGCGTCCTTGCCGGTGAGCACTCCCTTGACGAAGAGCTGCCCCGGCCACACCGAGCGGATCCACGCCAGGTCCGAGAAGTCCAGGGACGGGTCGAACATCGAGTTGATCAGTGTCGGCAGGTCGGTGCTCGACGGCGAGAGCGAGGCGAAACTCAAGGGATCGGTGGTGAGGAAGTTGAACCACCACTCGGGCCGGTACGACGCGTCGGCCAGTGTGCGCAGCCGGATCCGGGGCGGGATGGTCATCCCGTTGCGAACGTCGCGCAGGCGCTGGCCCGCGACCGGGGTGTCGACAGTGACCAGCAGGGTGTCGAACCCGCTCGCCCACGCCCGGTCGAGCAGCTCCTGCGACCGGGCGCGGTCCTTCCACAGATACAGCTGGAACCACCGCCGGGCCTGCGGCGCCACGGCGGCGACGTCCTCGATGGACCGAGTGCCCATCGTGGACAGTGAGAACGGAATCCCCGCCCGTTGCGCCGCCACGGCGCCCGCCTCCTCGCCCTCGGCGTGCATGAAGCGAGTGAAGCCCGTCGGGCCGATGCCGAAGGGCAGGGCGGAGTGCCCTCCGGCGATCGTCACCGACAGGTCCACCTCGGCGGTGCCGTGGAGGACGGGCGGGAGCAGTTCGACGTCGTCGAACGCCGCCCGGTTGCGCGCCAGTGTCCGCTCGCGGCCCGCGCCGCCGTCCACGTAGTCGAACGCGGGCTTGGGCGTGCGGCGTTTGGCGATCGTCCGCAGGTCCCAGACGTCGGCCGCTCGGGCGAGCCGCGCGGCGCGACGGTCGGGGTTGAACCGCTCGAAGCGCATCAGCGCGGCGAGCTCGGAGAGCTGGGGTCGGCGTCGCATCATCGTTCCGTCGTCGTGGCTTCGGTGGTCAGGGGCGCGACGGCGGGCCTGCGGCGGGACCACACGAGAAGTGCCGCCACCGAGCTCACGCAGCACAGGGTGAGGAACGACGCCGCCGGCCAGGTCGCACCGTCGAACGCGGCGATCAGCGCGGTCGCCACCAGCGGCGTGGTGCCGGCCACGAGCACGCCGTTGAACTCGCGTACCAGCGCGATACCGCTGAATCGTTGTTCGGCGGGAAACAGGTCGGCCAGGAACGCGCCCTGAGCACCCGAGGTGCAGGCGATGACCACGCCGTAGCCGATGGCGAGCGCCACCGTCGCCACGACGGTGTCGCCGGTCGTCAGCGCCGAGAAGAGCGGGAACGCGAACAACGCGCCGGCCGCCGACCCGAACAGCAGAACTCTGCGCGCCCCGAACCGGTCCGCGGCCCAGCCGCCGACCGGGGTGCCGATGATGCCGAAGACGGTTCCGATGGTGACCGCGGCCAGCGCCTCACTGCGCTCCATGCCCACCGCCGACGACGTCATGTACGCCAGCGAGAAGGTGGCCATGATGTAGTTCAGTGCGTTGTGGCCGGTGATCGAGAAGAAGCCCACCGCCACCGCTGCCCGGTGCCTGCGGAGCAGTTCGACGAGCGGGAGCTTGGTGTCCTGCTGATCGGCCGCGCGGCGCTGCGCCTCGACGTACTCCGGGGTCTCCTCCAGCCGCTGCCGGATGAACACGGCGAGCCCGAAGAGCACGGCGGAGGCCAGGAACGGCACTCGCCACGCCCAGTCCAGCAGTACGGCGTCGTCCAACGCCGACACACCCAGGAACGCGCCGGTGGCCAGCACGATGCCGGCGGGAACGGTGGCGAGCACGAGTGAGGTCAGGTAGCCGCGGCTGCGGCTCGGCGCGAACTCGGCCACGAGGGTCACGGCCCCGGCCAGCTCGGCTCCGGCGCCCATGCCCTGCAACAGGCGTAGCACCACGAGCAGTACCGGAGCCAGTACGCCGAGCGTGGCGGGTGTGGGCAACAGTCCGATGCCGACCGTGGCGACGCCCATCAGCACGATCGTCAGCAGCAGTGCGGGTTTGCGCCCGACGCGGTCTCCGATGTGGCCGATCAGGATGCCGCCCAGTGGCCGGGCGAGGAATCCGACGGCGAACGTGGCGAAGGCGGCCAGGGTGGCGGCGGTCTCGGTGCCTTCGAAGAACAGCGGCCCGATCACGACGGCGGCCGCCGCGCCGTACAAGGCGTAGTCGTACCACTCGATGAGGGTGCCGGTCATCGCCGCGATGAGTGCTCTGCGAGTGCCCTTGCTCAGCTTCGCCGACGCAGGGGGTGGGACGTCGTTGTCCATGCCCGAATCTCCAGTGGGGGAGGTGAGATATTTCTGAAAGATATTTCTATCATGGGTGTGTGGCGCTATGGAAGTATCCGCGTGGAGGTGTGCATGGCCCAGGAGTCGATGGCTGATCGCTTGGTGCGTCAGTTGCGCGAGATGGTGCTCACGGGAGGGCTGGCTCCCGGGTCGGTCATCGTCGAGCCGCAGTTGGCCGAGCAGTTCGGTGTCTCCAAGACGCCGGTGCGGGAGGCGCTACGGCTGCTGGCGACCGAGGGGCTGGTCGCGGTGGTGCCCAAGAAGGGCTATCTGGTCAGGACCCTTGGCCCGCAGGACGTCAGCGAGGTGCTCGACCTGCGCATGCTGCTGGAGCCCCATGCGGCAGGTGCGGCGGCGATGTTCGCCGACGCGTCCCTGGCGAGCGAGCTGCGCGCCATCCTCGACCGGCAGGCGGAGGTGGCCGGTGCCGATCCGCTGGCCGGAATGTACGAGGCGCGGCTGTTCCACCAGGGAATCGCGCGCGCGGCTCGCAATCGCCGCCTGGCCGAGACACTCCAGCGCTGCTTCGACGAGTCGGCCCGCGCGCACCACGTCCTGCCGGGACTCCAGTTGCACATGACCAGGAAGCAGGAGCTCGAGGAACACGAGGCCGTCTTCGAGGCCATCGCCGCCGGAGACCCGAACCGGGCGGGCGAGGCCATGCGTGCCCACCTACGGACGATCCACGACACGGTCATGCGTCAGGTCGCCCACGGCTCCGGGCTGTGGGACTAGCACCGCACGCGGCTGTCGCTACGTGGTCAGGTGCTCACGGTAGAAGGGAACGAGCCGGGACATGGCCTGCTCGATGTACTCGGGCACGTCGTACATCTCGTAGTGGCCCGCTCCCTCGACGATGTGGAGGTCGACCGGGTTCGGCGCTCGCTTCCACAGCTCCATTCCCGCCTCGTAGGAGCCGGTGTTGCCCCGGCGTCCGGCGACGACGACGGCCAGCGGCTGCGTGAGCAGTTCCTCGATGTGGGCGAACGCGTCGTAGCCGAGCAGGAGGGAGTCGCTGCGCGCGAGCCGACGGTTGGTGGAGTGCTCGCTGTGTCCACGCGGGGTGCGGTAGTACGTGATCGCCTGTGTGGTGTCGATGTCGGTGAGTCCGATGGCCTCGGCGTCCTCGAGGGTGTCGGGCAGCCAGTTGACGCGGCCGAGCCGTCCATTCAGGACTTCCCGCGTGCGTGCCGCCGCGAGGTCGTCCAGTGCCGCGGCGGCGCCGTGCGGAGCGAAACTCCGGAACGACGAGCCCATGTTGCCGCCGACGACGGTGCCGACCGCCCGGATGCGGTGGTCGGTGCGGGCTGTGTGCACGGCATATCCGCCACCGGCGCAGATTCCGAGGACTCCGAGGCGCTCCGGGGTGACACCGGGAAGGAGGGTCAGGGCGTCGATGGCGTAGGAGATGTCCTCGCCGCGGCGATAGGGATCCTCCACGTCCCGTGGTTCGCCACCGCTTCGACCCTGGTGGGCGGGATCGAAGACGAGTGCGACGAACCCGTTGTCCGCCAGCCGCGATGCGTAGTTCGCGCCGATCTGCTCCTTGACACTGCTGCCGGGTGTGGAGAGCACGACCGCGGCGTGGGACTGCCCGGGGTCGAACCCGTCCGGCAGGTACAGGTCGGCCGCGAGGTCGAACGGGTCTCGCGGGATGGAGATGTGCTGCAGTGGCATGGGCCGAGCCCCTTTCGCCTACGCTGTACGATCGTAGTCTTGTTCAGAGTTCGTGTTTGTTCAGTATCGAACTAACATGGGACTGTATCACTGCGGGGAGGAGTGTGCGATGTCCTCGGACGACGCGGCGCAGCTCTGGAAGTTGAACCAGCGCCTGCTGACGGTGGTGATGAACTCCTGTGCGGACACGTTCGACGAGCTCGGCCTGGAGACCAAGGAGTTCTTCGTCCTGGACGAGGTCGACACCTGTCAGTACCCCGCAGCGCTCGCCGCGAAGCTGATGATCCCGAAGGCGAGCGTGACCATGTATCTGAGGAGCCTGGTCGCGAAGGGGCTCGTGCGCAGGGAGATCGACGACCAGGATCTGCGCCGTCATCGGCTGGCGACCACGGACAGAGGTCGAGAGGTGCGCCAGCGCGCGCTCGACGCGCTCGCCGCGGAGTTCGCGATCATCATGGGCCGGCTCGACCAACGCGACCGCGACGAACTACGGCGACTGCTGCACGCGCTGCTCGACCCGAGCTAGCGGTGACCGATCCCTGTCCCGTGGCCGTCGACCAGGACGGCGGTGTGGACGACGCGTTCGCGCTGGCCCTGCTGGCCGCTGATCCGCGAGCCGCGCTCGTCGCGGTGGGCTCGGTCCACGGCAACGTCGAGGCCGAGCGCGCGGCCCGCAGCGCGGCGCGCGTGCTCGACCTGGCCGGCGAGCACTCCACCCCGGTCGCGTGCGGGGCAGCTCGGCCGCTCGTGCAGCCGCTGCGGCTGGCGCATCCCCGGGACCCGCTGGGCGCGCTGATCGGCTCCTCCTCGGCCCGCGTCCCGGCCGATGTCGATGCGGTGGGCCAGTTGCTCGCCGCCGCGCGCACCCACTCAGGCCGGCTGTCGGTGCTGACACTCGGGCCGTTGACCAACCTGGCCATGGCCCTCCAGCGAGCTCCTCGGCTTCCTCATCTGGTGCACCGGGTCGTCGTGATGGGCGGCGCCCACCGCATCAGCGGCAACGCCACTGCCACGGCCGAGAGCAACATCTGGCACGACCCGGATGCGGCCGAGATCGTGCTCGGCGCCGGATTCGCGAACCTGACGCTGGTCCCGCTCGACCTCACCCGTGAGGGCACCGCCGTGCGTCTGGGACTCCACCACCTCGCGGCATCCGGGGGCCTGCGCGGCCGAGTCGGGCGGTCGCTGCTGGCCCACCGGAGTCGGCTGCCCGCTTTCGCGATCCACGACGCCCTGGCCGCCGCCATCCTGCTCGACCCGCACCTCGCCACGTACGAGCACCGCGGGCTGCGCGTACTGCTCGAGGGCGAGCACCGCGGCCGGATCGTGCCCGCCGACCCCGTCTCGCGGCTCCCGGTCGCAATCGCGCGGGACGCGGACTTGAGCGGACTCGGCATTCGGCTGTGCCGTGCGCTCCGGGGGCCGGTGGCGGCGCGGTGGCGTGAACGGGGGAGTGGCGCGGCCGGGAAGTCGGTGCGGTGACGGCTGTCGGGAACGGATTGGGGCACTCGCGGTCCCGAGTGCAGAACTCGCGGTTGGGAGCGCAGGACTCGCGGGCTGGAGTGCAGGACTCGCGCGTTAGGCGTCTCGTCGTGGTCACAGAATGGGTCAGTGGGACGGGATGTCGCGGATCGCCCGCACCACGGCGTCGGGCCGGCGCCAGGCGATGCCCGAGTGCCCGGCGTCGTCCACCCGGCGCACTGTGGTCCGGGGGAGTGTCGCGGCCAGGTCGGTGTAGAGCCGGTGCTTGGTCTGCGCGGACTCGGCCAGCGAGGCCCGCGCCTCCGGCGGCACCAGTTCCTCGGCGACGGTGTCGGTACCCATCGCGGACACGATGATCGTCGGCACGTCGGGGTCGGGTCCCGCGTCGCGGACCTCGCCGAACAGCCGGGGCAGGTTCATCGGCTCCCGCAGCGACCGCCGGTAGGTCTCGCGGCTGAATCCCTGGTCCAGCACCGGTTCGCGGATCTCGGCGGGCCAGTCGGCGAGTGCCCGGCCGAACGTGGCCCGGTACGCGGTCCGCATCGCGTCCAGCTGCTCGGGCGAGAACCGCTCGTCGGTACCGGTGTCCCGCAGCAGCCGTGCCCGCTCCTCCGGCAGGTAGCCGACGATGTCCTCGTGGGTCGGGTCGAGCAGGACCAGACCGGCGATCTCGCCGGGGAACCGCTTGGCGTAGAGCCGCGCGTACAGGCCGCCGAGTGAGTGCCCGACCAGCACGTACGGGTCCGGCACAGCCGCGGCGCGCAGAAGTTCGCGCAGGTCGTCGGTCACCCGCGTGCCGCTGCGCGGCAGATCCACCGGGTCGCTCCAGCCCGTGCCCAGCCGGTCGTAGACCACGCTCGTGGTGAACTCCGCGACCAGGGTGTGCACGTTCCAGTAGTAGAGACCGAACATGCCGCCGCCCGCCAGGAACACCACGGGTGGCCCGCCGGTTCCGCAACGATGGAGCAGCATCGCCGCACCCGAGACGTCGTAGTGCTCACCCAGCGGAGCCCGCGCGGTGTCGTCGGCCGATGACCGTCCACTGTGCGGTGTCGTCACCGGGGCGTCCGCGCGACCGGGGGCACGGGGCGCCGCGCGACCTCGGCGGCGTCGTCGGGCCGCAGGCCGAGCATCCGCAGCACCAGTTCGGCCATGCCGATCGCGGTGGCGTCGCCGTCCAGCTCTGGGCGGCTGAACCGCAGCTCGATCAGCGACAGCAGCGAGCCGCCGAGTACCGAGACCGCCAGTACCGGGTCGGCGACGTCGAAGCGGCCCGTGGCGATGCCCTGCTCGATGTCCCGTCGCGCGCGGGGTGCCAGCCCGAGGTCGGAGTGCGCGAGGCCGAGCGCGCGGCGCCGCAGCACCTGCATCACCTCCGGGTGCGTGTCCGACATGCGCGCGGCGAGCCGGAAGCCGCCCGACACGAGCTCGGCCGGGTCCTCGACGTCGCCGAGTCCGTCGTCGAAGGTGCGGCCTATCTCCTCGAGCGCGTCGGTCACGGCGGCGTCGAAGAGCTCGCTCTTGGACTCGAAGTGGTTGTAGAAGGAGCCGAAGCCCACGTCGGCCCGGTGCGCGATGTGCTGGATGCTCGCGCCGTTCTCCCCGCCCTCGGCCAGGATCTGCCGGGCCGCGTGCACGAGTGCCTGCCGGGTGGCGGCACGACGTCGCTCGTTGCGGGTTCCCGGCGGGGCGGAGGTCGGCATGCGGCGAGCCTAACAACGCCGGTGAGCCGATCAGCAGAAATGACGGGTCGATCAAAACTGATAGAGTCATCAGTATGGTCGAGAACGCGGTGCCGTTGACCGGGGCGATCGACGTGCACGCCCACTACGTCACTCCGTCCCTGCGCACGGCGATGGAGGCCGCCGGTCACGGCAGACCGGACGGGATGCCCTCGATCCCGGACTGGGACCCGGACGCCGCGCTCGCCGTCATGGACCGCACCGGCATCGCCGCCATGCTGCTCTCGGTGTCCTCTCCCGGTGTGCACTTCGGCGACGACGAGGCGGCGCGGCGGCTGGCGCGCTCGGTGAACGACGAGGGCGCGGCGCTGGTGGCGCAGAGTCCGCACCGGTTCGGCCTCCTGGCGTCGCTGCCGCTGCCCGACCCGCCGGGTGCGCTGGCCGAGCTCCGGCACGCGTTCGATGTCCTCGGGGCCGACGGCATCACCCTGCTCACCCACTACGAGGGCCGCCACCTCGGCCATCCCTGCTACGAACCGCTCCTGGCCGAACTCGACGAGCGTGCGGCGGTGGTGTTGCTGCATCCGACCTCGCCGCGGTGCCCGGAGCAGGCGGGTTTTCCCGCGCCGATGCTCGAGTTCCCGTTCGAGACCACGCGAGCCGTGGCATCGCTCGTGCTGTCGGGGGTGCCCGAGCGCTACCCGGCGATCCGGTTCATCGTCGCGCACGCGGGTGCCGCGCTGTCCGCGCTGGCCGACCGCGTCACGGCGTTCTCGTTCACGATCGGCGAGCGGCCGGTGGACGTGGCGGGCGCGCTCGGCGGGCTGTACTACGACGTGGCCGGGTTCGCGCTCCCGCGGTTGCTGCCCGCGCTGCTGTCGCTCACCACCGCCGACCGCCTGCTCTACGGCAGTGACTACCCGTTCACGCCGGACGGGGTCGTGCACGGTCTCGCGAGCGCACTGGCGACCACCGACGTCCTGAACGCGGACGAGCACCGCGCGCTGCAGTGTCGGACGGCGACGCGGCTCTTCCCGAGGTTGTCCTCCTCGGGCTCCGCCCGGTGACCGGGAGAAAACCAGGTCAGGTCGCACGCTGAGCCGCCGTGCTGTCGGGGGAGCGGCCTCGCAAGCGGGTGCACCGGCGCTGCCGCCGGTGCACCCGTCGTGTCAGGACGCGGCCGAGCTCGCCGCCGACCGGCGGGCCTCGTAGGTGAAGATGCCCTTCGCCATCAACGAGGTCTCGGTCTCGCCGCGGGCGGTGTAGAGGGCGGCCCTGGCCCGGTGGACCTCCCTGTTGTCCGGGTCGGCGTCGGCGGCCCACTCCACGAGCTGGCACGCGAGCCGGAAGTCGCCCGTCGCGGCCAGCTCCTCGGCGCGGCGGACGAGTTCCCCGCCGCCCCCGGCCAGCGCGGCGACCTCGGTGGCGACGGCGGTGTCGGTCGCGGGCTTGAGGCGCGCCGGGTTTCCGTCGTACCAGCCGCCGTAGAGCCTCCAGATGTTGCGCACGACGAACTCGGGCTCGTCGTAGAGCGGCCGCAGGTAGGGCTTCGCGAGCGTCGCCTCCGGCACCGTCACCGTGTGCAGGATCGTGTTCAGCGACGCGCCCTGGTTCATCAGCGTCACGGTCTCGCGCACGAGGTACTCGAGCACCTCGGCCACCTCGGTGAGCACGGTCCGGATGCGCTCGCGGCCCGCGATCGGCAGACCGTGCGCGGGCAGCACGAGCTCGGGCTCCTTCTCGAGCATCGCGCGCAGCGCCTGTGCCCACTCGCAGGGGTAGCGCTGGACCTTCTGCGGGTTGCCCGCGTTCGGGAAGTTCCAGATCAGCAGGTCGCCGGTGCAGATCGCGCGCTTGCCGGGGATCCAGGCCCACAGGTGGTCGTCGGTCTCGCCCTTGGCGTGGTTGAGCTCGATGTCGAGCCCGCCCACCGACAGCGTGTGCGAGTCGCCCACGAGCACGTCCGGGCGCACGAGGTCTTTCGGCAGCCAGCCCCGCTCGAGGGGGTTGGCGGACGGCCGCAGTTCGCCCGCGCCGGTGCCGTCCGTCGCGGGTTTCTCCACGAGCCAGCCGAACTGCCGCAGGTTGATGAGCACGTTGTAGGGGTCGGTCTCGGCGTAGCGGTCGAAGCGCTTCGGGGCGTTCTCGTGCGCGATGACCCTCGGGGCCTGTTCGCCCCGGCGCTCCGCGTCGGCCCGTACCGCCGCGCCGCCGCCGACGTGGTCGAGGTGGCCGTGGGTGTAGACCACGGTGTGAACGGGGTCGTCGCTCCACTCGCGCAGGGCCGCGACGACCTCGGTGCCGCTGGAGGAGCTGCTGGCGTCGAACAGCACCAGACCCTCGTCGGTGCGCAGCGCCACGCAGTGCGAGAACGACTCGACCATCGCGACGTCCTCGACGATCTCGGTCAGCTTCTGGGTGACCCGGTTGACCGGTTCGTCGCGGTCGCCGGTGTCGATGATCCGGGCGGACAGCTCGAGGAGCTCGGACACGGTTTCTCCTTCGTTGTGTTACTGGCGAAAGAAATGAGGCCGTCTGTTTCCTCCACTGTGGAGGGACCTCGGCCGCGAGGTGATCACTTTCGCGACCCGTGGTCATCACGATACTCACGGGTATTCGATGCTTGCAAGTATTCAATACCTATGAGTATCGTACCGGCATGACTTCATCACAGGAGGCTCGAGAGGAGTCGCGGCCGCAGAGCCGGGACGCACGGCGTCACGTGGCGGACGCCGTGGTGCCGAACGTCGCGTTCCTCGTCGCCTACGAGACGGTCGGTGTCACGGCCGGGGTGATCTCGGCGATCGTGGCGGGAGCCGTGCTGGTCGTCATCCGGCTGCTGAACAAACAGAAGCTCACGATGGTGTTCGCGGCGTTCGGCGTGGTCCTGCTGCACGCGGGCACCGTGGTGGCCACCGGCGACGGGCGCGACTACTTCCTGCCGTGGCTGCTCTTCAACGTCGGCCTGACGGTGGTGCTCGCCGGCTCGCTGCTGCTGGGCAGACCGATCTCGGCCCGCATGACGCGCTCGGCCGCGCTGTCCCGCGACATCTCGAAGCACAAGAAGGTCACCGCGCTCTGGACCCTGCTGGGTGCACTGCACCTGCTCGTGGGTCTGCCGCTGTACTCCGCCGATCTCGTCGTGGCGCTCGGCGTGGCCAAGTTCGCGCTCGGGCCGCCCGCGATCCTGCTGCTCGGCGTGCTGTCGTGGCGGATCCTGCGCACCCCGGACCAGGACGACGAGAGCGGCGAGAGCGGCGAGGGCGGCGAGGGCGGCGAGGGTGAGGAGTCCAGAACGGAGAACCAGGCGTCATGACGACCCCGGTTCCCCGCGTCCGGCGCGAGGAGGTGCGCCGCCGGTTGCTCGACGCCGCGGCGGAGGTCTTCGCCGAGCGCGGCTACGAGGCCGCGAGGCTCGACGAGATCGCTCACGCCGCCGGGTTCACCAAGGGCGCGGTGTATTCCAACTTCGCGGGCAAGCCGGCACTGCTCGCCGCACTGATCGAGCAGCAGGCCAGAAAGCAGCTGCTGGTGGGCGCTGTCGAAGTGCGCGCCCAGAACCGACCCGGCGCGGTGCTGGACCACCTCGCCGAGGTCGTCGCCAGGGAGATCGTCGAGCAGAGCACGTGGAGCAGGCTCCACGTCGAGATCGCCCAGCGGGCCGCGCACGACCCCGAGGTCCGCGAGACCTACGTCGACGTCCGCCGGAGTCTGCGCGACCAGCTGGCCACGACGCTCGCGGCGGGGTGTGCCCGGCTCGGCGTGGAGCTGACCGTGCCGGCCGAACAGCTCGCCCTGACCCTGCAGGCGCTGCGGCTCGGGCTCGCGCTCGAGCACGGCACCGACCCCGAGCAGGTGGACCGCGCCACCGTCACGTCCGTCGTCGCCAGCACGTTGCGTGGCGTGCTGCGCGGCCATACACAGTCCACTGTAGACCCATGGAGGGATTCCGCATGACCACGACCAGTTCTCCCGAACGCGCGCCGTTGACGTCGGACGCGCGCACCAGGCTCGCGTTGCTCGGCACCGCGGGCGGGCCCAACTGGTGGCTCGACAGCCCCCGGTGCGGCATCTCGTCGGCCGTCGTGGTGGGCGACAAGTACTACCTCGTCGACGCGGGTGCCGGGGTCGGCCCGCAGATCCGCAGGGCCCGGCTCGGCAACTGGGAGTCGCGGCTGTGGGGCCCGCTCGACGGGCTGCGCTCGGTGTTCCTGACGCACCTGCACTCCGATCACGTCTGCGACCTCAACAACATCCTCAACAACGGCCTCGCGAACGGGCTCGGGCTCGGCGGCCCCGTCTCGGTGTGGGGCCCCGGGGATCGCGGCGCGCTGCCACCCGCCCGGCCCGGCAGCTCGCCGACGCCCGTCGCGCCGGACAGTCCCACGCCGGGCACCCGCGAGCTGGTGGAGTCGATCGCGCGCACCTTCGCCACCGACTACAACGACCGGATCTTCGAGAACGGCATCGAGGGCACCGACGGCTTCATCACGGGTCACGACGTGCCGATCCCGAAGGAGTACCTGGCCGACCCGAACGGCGACCCGCACCCGCGGATGAGCCCGGTGCCGTTCTACGAGGACGACCGCGTGCGCGTGTCGGCCACGCTCGTGCGGCACGCACCCGTGTTCCCCGCGCTGGCCTTCCGCTTCGACACCGACGACGGCTCCATCGTCTTCTCCGGCGACACCGGACCGAGCGAGAACCTGGTCGAGCTCGCGACCGGCGCGGACGTCCTCGTGCACGAGGTGATCGCGGGGGAGTGGGTGGCCGCCGACTTCCCGTCGCCGCGCGATCCCGTCAACGAGGCGATCTATCAGCACCTCATCGGCAGGCACACGCTCATCGAGGACGTCGGCCCGCTGGCCGAGCGCGCGGGCGTGCCGACGCTGGTGCTCAACCACCTGGTGCCCGCCACCTGGCCCGTCGAGCGCTGGGAGGAGGCACAGAAGGGCTACTCCGGCCGGCTCGTCGTCGGCATGGACCTCGACCAGATCGGCATCGGCGCGGCGTGACCCGCCCGGCCCACATCCGAGACGTTTGGAGGAACTCGTGACCATCGAGATACCCGCACCACCCGACCTGCCCGGCGCCGCGCACAGCGACCTGCACAGCGAGCACGGCAGGCGCCGGGGCGAGCACCCCGGCCGCTCGCGCGACCCGATCATCAAGGTCCGCGACCTCGCGTGGCTGCAGTTCGAGAAGCCGGACCTGGACCGCACCGAGATCTTCGCCCGCGACTTCGGTTTCGTCGTCGCGTCGCGGACGCCGGACGAGCTGCGGCTGCGCGGCACGTTCGCCGGTACCGACTCGATCGTCGTCCGGCGCGGACCGTCGTCGCGGTTCGTCGGCCCCGTCTTCCGGGCCGCGGCCGTCGAGGACGTCGACCGGCTGGCCCGCCACACCGGCACCCGTGCCCGGCCGGTGGCACCCGGCAGGCCGGGGCGCATCGTGGAGGTCCGCGATCCCTCCGGCATCCCGGTGGGGGTGGTCGGCGGCGCCGAGGAACACGACGACCTGCCCGGTCAGCTCGCGCTGCCGCTGAACACCGGGCTCACGTCGCAGCGCCGGTTCACCCGCGTCAACGCCACGCAACGGCCTGCCCGCGAACCCGCGAGGGTGCAGCGGCTCGGGCACGTCGTGCTCGAGACACCGAGGTTCCAGGCCTCGCTGGACTGGTACCTGGACACGCTCGGCATGATCGTCAGCGACTTCCTCTTCCTGCCTGGCGACCGGGACTTCGGGCCCACGATGGCGTTCATCCGGTGCGACCGCGGCGGCGAGCCCGCCGACCACCACACGCTGGCCATGCACCTCGGCCCGGCGAGCGGCTACGTGCACTCCGCCTTCCAGGTCACCGACCTCGACGCGATCGCCGCGGGCGGCGAGTACCTGACCGAGCGCGGGTACAAGCGGGCGTGGGGCATCGGCCGCCACATCCAGGGCAGCCAGCTCTTCGACTACTGGCGGGACCCGGACGGCCTGATGGTGGAGCACTTCGCCGACGGCGACGTGTTCGACGCGACCGTCGAGCCGGGCTGGGCCGCCATGTCGTCCTCCGGGCTCGCCCAGTGGGGACCGCCCGTGACCCGCGACTTCCTCGGCACCTCCCCGGCGCGCCTCGTCGAGGCGCTGCACGCGCTGCGCGCCGACGACAACGACCTGACCCCCGCCCGCCTGCGGGCCCTGATGAAAGCGATGAACTCATGAGCATCTCCGTGCTGCGCACCGCCGACGCCTGGTACGTCGAGGTTCCGGGCACCGGCAAGGCCGTCGAGGTCACCACGAAGGCCACCACCACGGCGGACCTGCTCGCCGACCGCGCGGCGGTGGACAAGGCCGCCGCGACAGCCTCCGAGGCGACCGAGGCGACCGAGGCGACGGGCGCGGTGGACGTCGCCTCGCTGGACACCGTCTCCCCGGTGACCACGCCCTGTCGCGTGGTGGCGCAGATGGTCAACTTCCGTTCGCATGCCAAGGATTCCGGTTTCGACCCGGACACGGTGCTGCCCACGTTCTTCCGCAAGGCGTCGGGCTCGGTGAGCGGTCCGGGCGTGACGATCGTGCGGCCCGCCCACGTCCGGCTGCTCGACTACGAGGTGGAGCTCGGCCTCGTGCTCGGCGCCCCGCTGCCGGTCGGCACCACCGTCACCGAGCGCGACCTGCCCCGCTACGTGGCGGGGCTCGTGGTCACCAACGACGTCAGCGCCCGCGACATCCAGCTGCCCAAGGGCCAGTTCTACGAGTCGAAGTCGTACCCGACGTTCACGCCCGTCGGGCCGAGGCTCGTGCTGCTGGAGACAGGCGACGTAGCGCGGCTCGAGCGGCTGCGGCTGCGGTTGTGGGTCAACGACGTGCTCCGGCAGGACCGCACGCTCGCCGACATGATCGTGCGCCCCGCCGAGGCGCTGACCCTGCTGGCCCGCTTCCAGGCGCTCGACGCGGGCGATCTGCTGCTGACCGGCACGCCGGGCGGCACGGCGCTCAAGGCGCCCGCCAAGATCGCCGAGATCATCGGCGGGCTGCTGCCGCCAGCCGTGAAGTGGAAGGCGTTCTTCTCGCGCGCGGAGTCCAATCCGGACTACCTGCAGCACGGCGACGTCGTCACCGCCACCATCGCCACCGACGACGGCGCACTCGACCTCGGCACCCAGCGCACCCCCGTCGAACACAGCTGACTCCTGGAGTGAGGCCATGACCGAACGAGTCTCCGTGGTGGTGATCGGCGGCGGACCGACCGGCGTCACCGCGGCATCACTGCTGGCCCGCGAGGGGGTGGATTGCCTGGTGCTCGACCGCTGGGCCGACGTCTACCCCCAGCCGAGGGCGGTCCACCTTGACGACGAGATCTACCGGATCCTGAGCAGGCTCGGACTGCGGCGCGAGTTCGCGGCCATCTCCCGGCCCTCCCGCGGCCTGCGCCTGCTCGATCCCGATCACGACGTGCTGGCCGAGTTCACCCGCTCCGGCCACGACGGCGTCCACGGGTTCCCGCAGGCGAGCATGTTCGACCAGCCCGACCTCGAGCGCGTGCTGCGGGCCGGGCTCGCCCGGCTGCCCTCGGCCCGCTTCCGCGGCGACGTCGAGGTGACCGGGATCGTCCGCAACGAGCTCGGCGGCGACGGCGCCGTCACCGTCGAGCTGAGAGACCGCGAGACCGGCGAGCCCGACGCGGTGTTCGCCGACTACGTGCTCGGCTGCGACGGCGCGAACAGCGTGGTGCGCGACTCCATCGGAGCGACGCTGACCGATCTGGGATTCGCGCAACGCTGGCTGGTGGTCGACATCGCGACCGGGACCGACCTCGGGCAGTGGGAGGGCGTGCACCAGGTGTGCTCGTCCGAGCGGGCCGCGACCTTCATGCGGATCGGCGACGATCGCTACCGCTGGGAGTTCCAGCTGCTCGAGGGCGAGTCCGCCGCCGACTTCGGGTCGGTGGAAGCGTTGCGCCCGCTGCTGCGGCCGTGGATCGGCACCATCCCGACCGGGGACCTGACCCTGGTGCGCACCACGGACTACACCTTCCACGCGCGCATCGCGGACACGTGGCGGGCCGGGCGGGTCTTCCTGCTCGGCGACGCCGCGCACCTCACGCCCCCGTTCATCGGCCAGGGCATGGGTGCCGGACTGCGGGACGCGGACAACCTGACGTGGAAGCTGTCCGGCGTGCTGCGCGGTGCACTACCGGAGTCCGATTTGGACTCCTATCAGCGGGAGCGCAAGCCGCACGCGGCCGCCATGATCCGCCAGGCGGTGTCTGTGGGCCGGATCATGACCGGCGGAGGCCGGGCCGGCACCCTGCTGCGCCGGGCGATCGCGCCGGCGCTGCACCGGATCCCGGGGGTGAACAGCCTGGTGCTCGACAGCGCGACGCCGGCGCTGCACCGCTCGACGCTCGTGCGTCCCGGCGGGATCCGGTCCGGGCTCGCGGGCCGCGTCTGTCCGAACGCGCCGGTGGGCGGCACGAGCCGGTTCGACGACCACGTCGGCCGCCGGTTCGCGCTCGTGTGCGACCACCTGGCGCAGACGTCGGAACGCAGGGCCGCGCGCGAGGCGGGTGTCGTGCTGGTCGAGGTGAGTCCGGCCGACCCGCTCGGGCGGTGGCTCGCCGAGGGCGGCGTGCACAGCGCGCTGGTCCGCCCGGACCGCACCGTCCTGGCGACCGGGGCGACGGCGAGGCGCGCCCTGCGCTCCGGACTGCTCACGAGAGGAGAACGACAGTGACGACCCGATGGACCGGTCCCGCGGCGAGCCTGCGGTACTCGACCCTGCGCGCCGAGCAGGACGGCCGCGTGCTGACGGTGTCGGTGACGGACCCGCCCTACAACTACATGACCGCCGCGATGCAGGACGACGTCATCCGGCTGGTCGATGCCGTCGAGACGGATCCGGGCGTCGGCGCGGTCGTCGTCACCGGGGGAGTGCCGGGCCGCTTCGTCACCCACTACGACATCACCGACCTGCTCGGCGCGGCGGAGCGCTCGCCGAACCTGCCGTCCGCGGTCACCTCCGCGCTCGTGCGGGCGACGACGCTGCTGGCGCGTGCGGGCGGCGACCGGGTGGGCGCGGCGATCCGCCGCACCTCGCTGGGGGACCTGTACCGGCTCGCGCGGTTCCACCACGCGCTCGAACGGATCCTGCGCTCACCTGCCGTGTGGATCGGCGCGATCGACGGTCCGTGCGGCGGCGGGGGACTCGAGATGTCGGCGTTCTTCGACCTCCGGTTCTGCTCCGAGACCGCGACGTTTCTGTTGCCGGAGCTCAGTATCGGGCTGTCGACGACGTTCGGCGGTCAGCGGCTGGCGCGGCTGGTCGGCCCGTCGCGAGCGCTGGAGGTGATGCTCGAGTCCCGGGCCTACAGCGCGAGCGAGGCGCGGGAGTACGGACTGGCCGACGGTGTGGTGCCGGGCGGCGAGCTGACAGAGCACGTCCACGAGCGCGCCACCCGTTACGCCCGCCGGCCCCGCGAGGTGGTCGCCGTGCAGAAGCGGATCTTCCACGACGTCGACCGCGACACGGCGGCGCGCGGTCTGCTGCGCGAGTCGATCGCGCAGAGCATCGGACTCGGCAGGATGCGCACGCGCGCGGCGCTGCGCCGGTGGCTGCGGCTGCAGGACGCCTCGGGCGACTCGACGTTCCTGACCGACCCGCGGCCCTGGGCCGAGGGCACCGCCGCCGACCTCGTGGGCAGCTGAGCGGGCCCGGTCAGCGCAGCGCGCCGCGCAGGGTGTCGGCGAAGACGGCCGTGATGGCCGCCTGGTCGACCTGCTCCGGGTCGGTGCCGTACTCGAGGGCGAGTCCGAGCCGCAGCGACTGCAGCGTCAGCGCCAGCTGCTCGGCGGGCACGACGAGGTCGAGGTCGAGGTCGCCGCAGGCCCTGGTGATGACGGCGGCGAGCTCGTCGCGCAGGGTCCTGCGGACCCCGACGTAGACCTCGCGGACGTCGGGATCGTGGCTCGCCAGCTGGCCGATCTCCACGAGCAGCCGGGTCCACGTGGTCTGTTCGGCGATGCCCGTGGCGAAGACCGCGGCGACGTCGTCGATCACGCGCTCCGGCCGGTTCTTCGCGCGGATCTCGAACGTGCTGACCGTGAACTGCGTGCGGACGTGCTGCTCGATCAGCTCGGCGAGTAGCGCGTGCTTGCCGTCGAAGTTGGAGTAGACCGCGCCCTTGGTGAAACCCGCGGCGTGGGCGATCTCGTCCAGGCGGGCGGCCTGGTAGCCGCGCTGGGCGAAGACCTCCGCCGCGGCGTCGAGCAGCCGGCGGCGCACCTCGTCGCGGCGGACGCGGGGGACCGGTCCGCTCGTGCCGGGGTCCTCGGAGACGGGAGCGATCATGCCCGCACGATACCGCCGGTATCGAACGCCGCGGCCCGAGGACCGGGCACGGGCTTTGCCGGGTGTCGTCGTGGCGCGTTAACTTCGGAGGGGTGAGTACCCGAGCCCGCACGCCACGGCCGCGCCGCACCGCGGCCCCGGCGATCGACGAAGGCCAGTGCAGGACCTACGTGCCGATCCTCGAGTTCATCGGGCGCCGGTGGATGGCGGCCATCCTGCTCGCCGGGGCGCACGGAGCGGTCCGCTTCGCCGACTACCGGGAGTCGGTGGTGGGGATCTCCGACCGGTTGCTGACCGTGCGACTGCGCGAACTCCAGGAGCGAGAACTGTTGCGGCGCGAGGTGATCCCGACCACTCCCGTGCAGATTCGCTACCGCCCCACCGAGGAGGGACTGGAGCTGGTGCGGGCGATCCAGCCACTGCTGCAGTGGAGCAGACGTCCTGCTCAGGAGCAGGAGCGCTCGGAGGACTAGGCGCCGCGACGACGATGCACTTACTTCGGGTAAGTGACTTACCGTCTCGTTGCCGCCCGTGGCGATCACCGGCTGACTCGGTGGCATGACCACGGAATCAGCTTTCAGTCCCCTGACCATCGGCCGCACGCACCTGCGCAACCGCCTGGTGATGTCCGCGATGACCCGCAGCCGCGCCACCGGTGACGGCCGGGCCACCGCCGACATCGCCGAGTACTACCGGCAGCGCACCGGTGCCGGGCTCCTCGTCACCGAGACCACCCAGATCAGCACCCGGGCGCGGTCGTACCCGACCACGCCCGGCATCCACTCCACCGAGCAGGCCGCGTCGTGGGAGCGGGTCGCCGAGGTCGTGCACGACGCGGGTTCGGCCGTGTACCTGCAGCTCTTCCACGGCGGGCGCGTCGGCGACGACTCCATGCGGGGCGGACTCGCGGCGCACGCACCGTCGGCGGTGGCCGCGCCGGGCAAGTCCTTCACGCCAGCCGGGCTCGTGGACCACCCGGTGCCCACCGCGATGACCGACGCGGAGATCCGGGCGACGATCCGGGAGTTCGCCGGCGCCGCACGGCTCGCGGTCGGCGCCGGCTTCGACGGGGTGCAGCTGCACGGCGCGAACGGCTACCTGCCGCACCAGTTCCTGGGCCGCTCCAGCAACCTGCGCACCGACGACTGGGGTGGCAGCGCCGCCAATCGGGTGCGCTTCACCGTCGAGACGATCAGGGCGATGGCCGACGCGGTGGGCCCGGACCGGGTGTCGCTGCGGATCTCGCCCGCCGCCGACGTCCTCGGCGTCGACGAGGAGGGCACCGAGGAGCTCTACGGCGAGATGCTGTCCGCTGTGGACGGTGTCGGGCTCGCGTTCCTCGATGTGGTCGAAGCTGTCGGACAGCGCGAGCTGACCCAGCGGCTGCGCAAGTCCTGGAGCGGTGTGCTCGCACTCAACCCGCACCGCGACGCCGAGCCCGCACCGCCGCACGAGGTGGTGCCGGACGCGCTGGACTCGGGTGCGGACCTGGTGGTGCTGGGCAAGCCGTGGCTGGCCAACCCCGACCTGGACCGGCGGATCGCGAGCGGCGGCCCGTACAACGAGCCGGATCACACCACGTTCTACGGCGGCACCGCCGCCGGTTTCCTCGACTACCCGGCGCTGGCGGGCTGATCCGGTGGTGCAATCGAGACTGGCGGGCAGGACCGCGGTGGTGACCGGCGGCAGCGGGGGCATCGGACTGGCGACCGCGCACCGGCTCGTCGCCGAGGGCGCGCACGTGCTCGTGACCGGCAGACGTGCGGGCGCGGTGCGCGCGGCGGCCGAGGAGCTGGGGCCGTCGGCGACCGCGGTGCCGGGCGACGCCTCCGATCCGGACGACCTGCGGCGACTGTGTCAGGTGGTGCGGGAGCGCGGCGCGGGACTGGACGTGCTGTTCGCCAACGCGGGCACCGGGACGGCGCAGCCGATCGGCGAGGTCGCGGTCGAGGACTTCGACAAAGCGGTCGGGGCGAACCTGCGCTCCACCTGGTTCACCGTGCAGACCCTGCTGCCGGAGCTGAACCGGGGCGCGTCGGTCGTGCTCATGTCGTCGATCGCCGCCACGGCGGGGCTGCCGGGTCTCGGCCCGTACGGCGCTGCCAAGGCCGGGATCCGGTCGCTGACGCGCACGCTGGCCGTGGAGCTGGCGCAGCGGGGCGTGCGGGTCAACGCGGTCAGCCCCGGCTACATCGCCACCCACCCCGACGACTCCGGTCAGGCCGAGTTCCAGTCGGCGGGCGTGCCGCGGGTGCCGCTCGGCCGGGTGGGGCGGCCCGACGAGGTCGCCGCCGTCGTGGCGTTCCTCGCCTCCGACGACGCCTCCTACGTCACCGGCAGCGACCTGGGCGTCGACGGCGGACGCAACCAGGTCTGACGACGCGCCGAGCCCGGGCGGAAATCTGTTCGCCCGGGCTCGGTTCCTCGGCTACGGTCGCGGAGTCGTTGCCGCTGGGAGTCCGGGAGAGCAGGGTTCGTCATGGCGTGTCGCATCAGTGAGATCGTGCTCGGCTGCCGCGAACCCGAGGTGCTGGCGCGATTCTGGTGCGAGGTCCTGGACTTCGTGGTGCTCGATCGTGAGCACGACGGCACGCTGGAGATCGGCCCGCGCGAGGGGTTCGGCGGCGCGCAGCCGACGATCATCCTCAGCCGCAGGGACGAGCCGGAACCGGGCAAGTCCCGGCTGCACCTCGACGTCAACGCCACCGACCGCGATCAGGACGCCGAGCTCGAACGCCTGCTGGCGCTGGGCGCGCGGCGAGCCGACATCGGCCAGACCGGGCAGGAGCAGTGGCACGTCCTGGCCGATCCGGAGGGCAACGAGTTCTGCCTGCTCAAGGCCCGGCTCGACCCGCTCTGACGGCGTCGCGGGTGACGGGTCAGCGGGTGCGTTCGTAGTGGCGGCGCGCCTTCTCGCGGTTACCGCAGACTGCCATCGAGCACCAGCGGGCCCGGTTCGCCCGGCTGCGGTCGAGCAGGAACAGCCGGCACTCGCTGTTGGCGCACGGGCGTAGCCTGCCGGGCAGGCGTTCCTCGGTGTCGGCCCAGGCGAGGACAGCCTCGACGGCTAGCCGGGCGTGCGGGGGAGTCGTGACCGTCCACCGCAGACCGTCCGAGGTGAACTCCGGGACCTTGCGGACCCCATCGAGCAGCGGGCGGGGTGCCGTTGGCGAGCGCGTTCCGCTCACCACCTGCTGCAGGATCTCGCGCGCCTCGCGCAGCAGCTCCAGCTCCGCGAGACTGCCGTCGCCACCGTGCTCCCGCGCCCAGTCCCTGCCCTGAGCCGGGTCCCCGAGCGCGTCCTGTTCCTCGCCGTTGATCAATGGCCTGCTGTTGAGCAGGTCCAGCAGCACGTCCATCGGCACCGCTCACCTCTAACCAGATTGACTCCTTTGACAGGTTAGCCGACTCGTGCTTGCATGGCGAGCAGCTAACCGGATCAAACCATGTGAAGGGGTTAGAAATGAGCCCGGTGCACCATCGGACCGCCCTCATCGACGGCCAGGAGATCTTCTACCGCGAAGCGGGGTCCGCCGACGCGCCCGCGATCGTGCTGCTGCACGGCTACCCGACCAGCTCGTTCATGTTCCGCGAGCTCATCCCGCTGCTGGCGGACCGCTACCACGTCATCGCGCCCGACCACCTCGGGTTCGGCCACTCCGCAGCCCCGAGCGCGGCGGAGTTCACCTACACCTTCGACGCACTGGCCGGGCTCACCTCCGGGCTGCTCGACCAGCTGGGCCTGCAGCGGTACGCCCTGTACGTCCAGGACTACGGCGCCCCCATCGGCTGGCGCCTCGCGCTCGCGCACCCCGAACGGATCTCGGCGCTGGTCACCCAGAACGGCAACGGCTACGAGGACGGGTTCGTCGAGTCGTTCTGGACCGACGTCTGGGCCTACGGGGAGAACCCCGGGCCGGACACCGAACCCGCCGTCCGCGCCGCACTGAGCCGCGAGGCCATCCGCTGGCAGTACCTGCACGGCGTGCCTGACCCGAGCCTGGTCAGCCCGGACACCTGGGAACACGACCACGCGCTGGTCTCCCGCGAGGGCAACGACGAGATCCAGCTGGCGCTGTTCCGCGACTACCGCACCAACCGCCCGCTCTACCCGCTGGTGCACGAGTTCCTGCGCACCAGCGGGGTCCCGGTGCTCGCCGTGTGGGGCCGCAACGACGAGATCTTCGGCCCCGCCGGTGCGCTGGCGTTCGCCCGCGACGCCAAGGACGCCGAGGTGCACCTGATCAACGGTGGTCACTTCCTGGTGGAGAGTCACCTGGACGTCGTCGCGGGGTACGTGCGGGGCTTTCTCGGGAGGGTGCTGCGCTGAACGAGAACGGGGGCCGGAATCGTTGCGGATCCTGGCCGGTTCGCTAGATTGGATGAGCCGGACAGTGCGATGGAGGCGACGTCGGATGCAGCTGCCTCGCGGAGGCGCAGGGGACGACGAGTCGGATCCCCGGGCGAGTTGCTCGGTCACCCGGATCCGGGAGGGCGACCGCTGTGACGTCGCCTTCGTCGTCGGCGAGATCGACGGGGGCAACGCCTACGACCTCGCGGCCTCACTCGGCGAGCTCCCCACCTGGTCGACGCGGTCGCTGATCATCGACCTGCGTGGCGTGGAGTTCTGCTCGGTGGCCGGGGCCAGGGTCCTGTGCGAACTCGACGCGCGCGCCAGGACCGGGGGTGTGCCGTTGGCGCTGGTGCCGTCCCCGGTCGTGCTCCTCGCGCTGCACCTGCTCGAGGTGCTGGACGACTTCACGATCTACCCCGAGCTCGACGAGGCCTTCGCCGCGCTGCCGGGCGCCCGTTCCTAGCGCGCGGGTCGTGCGGACGCCGGGAACAGGTCACCGGCAGGGATTCCGGCGGACAGGCCGAACAGTGTGCGCAGGCGCGCTTTCGGCGCGGAGAGCATGCCGGCGAAGTGGAGTCCGGCCCGGCGCAGCTCCGTCTCGGATCCCGCGCCGCCATAGGTGTGGCTCAGCAGAGCGCCGTCGGGACACCGGCTGGTGATCACGACGGGCTTGCCCGCGTCCGCGATCCGTACCAGCGCCTCGCCGAGCGACGGCGAGACGTGCCCGGCGCCGAGCGCCGCCACCACCAGTGCGTCCACATCGGACGCGATGGTGCCGGCGGCGGAACCGTCGATCCCGGTGGCCGCATGCAGGAGCCCGACCCGCGTCCTCGGCGGGCCGGTGCGGGCGAGCAGGTCGGTGCCCGGTGGAGGACCGAGCAGCAGTTCGAGCCGGTCCTCGGCGACGAACCCGACCGGTCCCGCTGCCGGGGAACCGAACGCCGCGACGCGCGTGCTGTGCAGCTTGGTGACCAGGCGCGCGACGTGCACCTCGTCCTGGAACACGACGGTCGGACCGTAGCGCGCCAGTGCCGGGTCGGCCGCGGCGACGAGCGCGGCCCGGACGTTGGCCGGTCCGTCGGGTCCCGCCAGGTGGGGCGAGCGCATGGCACCGGTGAGCACCACCGGCACGCGGGTGTCGACGAGCAGCCCGAGCGCGTAGACGGTCTCCTCGAGCGTGTCCGTGCCATGAGTGACGACGACGCCGTCGCGGCCGTGCGCGATCTCCTCGGTGACGGCGGTGGCGAGCGTCCACAGGTCACCGGGTGTCATGCGCCGGGACGAGCTGCTCAGCGCGTCGCGGGGGACGACGTCGATGCCCTCGGGGCTCGCGTCGGCGTGTGGCGTCAGCGCTCCGGCGCCGTCGTGCCGTTGCGCGTCGGCGGTGGGCGGGGCGACGGAGATGGTGCCGCCCGTGGCGATCAGGGCGATCGACCGTCGCGACGACATCAGGACACGGCCTCGGGGTTGCCGAGCTCGGCCGACAGTCGCCCGGCGGCGCGCCGGGCCGCGTCGGTGATCCGCGTGCGGACCTCGGCGTCGGCGACCCGCGAACCAGGTGCGGTGATGGTGAGACTGGACAGGACCTGGTCGTCGCCGTCGCGGATCGGGACCGACACGGCCCACGCGTCCGGGTCGAGTTCGTTGTCACAGACCGCGTAGCCCTTCTCGCGGACCTCCTTGAGCACGTGCATGACGTCGTCGACGTGGTGCGGCGTGCCCGCGGTGTACTCGGTCAGCTCGACGCCCTCGAGCAGGGTTCGCACGACCTGTTCGTCGAGGTGGGCCAGAATCGCGCGGCTCGACGCCGCGGCGTGCAACGGCATCTCCTGTCCGATCCGGACGAACAGCCGTAGCGCGTGCTCGGCCTCCACAATGGACACGCAGACGGGAACGTCGCCGATGAACTCGGTGAGGAACACGGTCTCGCCGGTCTCGTCGGCGGCGTCGACGAGAGCGGCGGGCGGTGTCACCAGCCGGGCGCTGTGCGAACCGGTGGCGCCGGTGAGCGTGCGCGCGGCCCGTCCGACGAAGTAGCGCTTCGTCACGGGGGACCGCCGGAGGTAGTCGACCTGGCCGAGCGTGGTGAGGATGCGGTGCAGGCTGCCGAGGGGGATGTCGAGCTCGTCGTGCAGCTCCTGCAGCGTGAGTCCGGAGCGCGCGGCGCCGACCGCGTTGAGGACCTCCACGGTGCGAACGACGACCTCGAGGGGTCGTGCGGCGCTCATCGGCTGACCCTCCTCTCGTGACGAGTGTGCTCGTGTGCGCGCGGCAGTGTGCCGCCGTTGTCGCCGGTCACCGGCATCTCGGCCGCGATCCTATAGGACCTTGACAACGTCGCGAACCCTCGTCCAAGCTGCAGCCTATCGAAGTGGAAAGACGTTTCCAATATGAGCTCGCCGCTGGAAAGGACGACATGCCGCGGATCCTGGACGATCAGCACGTCGACGGCCTGCTGCCGCCCTCGGCCGCGCTCGCCGACGTGCGCACGGCGTTCGGGCTGCTCGCGGCGGGCGAGGCGACCGACGAGCCGAGGCGGCGCAGCGCCGCGGGAACCGTGACGCTCAACGTCATGTCGGCGATCGCGCCGACACTCGACGCGGCACTGGTCAAGTCCTATCCGGTGGTGCGCGCGGGGACCAACCGCGGCAGCGTCATCACCGTTCTCGTCTACTCCTGCGCGTCCGGCGAACTGCGCGGACTGCTCAGAGCGGATCTGCTCGGCAGGCGGCGGACGGCGGCGGCCTCGGCGCTCGCGACCTCGGTGCTCGCCAGACCCGAGAGCGGCACCGTGTGCTTGCTGGGCACGGGGTTCCAGGCACCGGCGCAGGTCAGTGCGCTGACCGAGGTGCTGCCGCAGCTGCGGACGGTGCTGGTCGTCGGCCGCGACGCGGACAGGGCGGCGAGCACCGCGAACATCCTGCGAGCCGCGCATCCGGGGCTGGACGTCGAGTCCGGCACCAGCCCGGAGCACGCGGTGCCGCGAGCCGACGTCGTCGTCACCGCGACGGGGTCGGCCGAACCGCTGTTCGACGGACGGCTCCTGCGCCCTGGCACGCACGTCAACGCCGTCGGCAGCAACCACGCGGCGCGCCGGGAGCTCGACCGCGCGACGTTCCAGCGGGCCGCGCACGTCAGCGTCGACTCCGCCGCCGTCGCCCGGCTGGAGTGCGGCGACCTGCTCGCGAACGGCCTCGACCCGGCGGAGGCGAGCGAGTTCGCCGACGTGCTCGCCGGACGAGCGGCGGGCCGCACCGACGGCGACGAGATCACCGTCTTCGAGTCGCACGGGCTCGCCATCCAGGACCTGGTCTGCGCCGTCAGGGTGCTCGGCGCGGCGGCCGAGGCAGGCGTCGGCACGGTCACCTAGCTCATCCGGTCCACCAGCACATCACCACCGATCCACGTCAGAGGAGAAACATGAGGTTGCACATCGTCAACGGCCGGCTCGTCACCCCGGCGGGCATTCTCGACAGCGACCTGCTCTGCACGGACGGGACCATCACGGCGATCCTGGACCGCGGCGCGCCGGTCGAGGCCGACGAACGCTACGACGCCGCGGGCAACCTGGTGTTTCCCGGGTTCATCGATCCGCACGTGCACTCCCGCGACCCCGGTCTGAGCCACAAGGAGGACTTCGACCACTCGACGCGGGGCGCCCTCGTCGGCGGTGTCACCACGGTGCTGGAGATGCCCAACGCGATCCCGCCGGTCGACTCGGCCGAGGTCTTCGAGCAGCGTCGCCGGCAGCACGAACAGTCGGCGTGGACCGACTTCGGCCTGTGGGGGCTGGCCCTCGGCGACGCCAACATCGACCAGATCGGCCCGCTGTTCGACGCGGGCGCCGTCGCCGTGAAGCTGTTCTGGGGCTACGCGCTGCATCGCGAGACCCGCTCGCTGGTCTACAACCTCGGTGACGAGAAGCCCGAGGACCTGCTGATGCCGCCGCCGAACGGTCAGGTGCTGCAGCTCTTCGCCGAGGTCGCCAAGCACGGCGGCGTGCTCGCGGCGCACTGCGAGGACAAGGACGTGCTGGCCACGAGCCAGGAAGCGCTCGGCCACGCCATCGAGACCTACGAGGACCTGCTCGCCGCGCGGCCCGCGGTCGCGGAGGCCACCACCATCTCGATCGCCGCGCAGTTCGCGAAGGCCACCGGGTGCCGTTTCCACGTGGTGCACCTGGCCTCGGAGATGGGGCTCGACGCCGTCCGCACGGCGCAGCGCAACGGGATCTCCGTCAGCGCGGAGACCTGCCCGCAGTACCTGACGCTGACCGACGCGGACTATCCCCGCGTCGGCCCGGTCATGAAGGTGTACCCGCCGGTGCGCGAGCAGAGCGACCAGGACGCGCTGTGGGCCGGGTTCAACGACGACGCGATCTCGTCGGTCGGCTCGGACCACGCGCCGCACACCGTCGAGGAGAAGTCGCGCGGGTTCGAGACCCAGCCCGCGGGCGCGGTCGGGTGCGAGACCTTCGGCCCGGTCCTGCTGGACGCGCTCGCGCGCGGGAAGACGACGGCGATGCGGCTCGCGGAGGTCGCCTCGACGCAGACCGCGAAGTTCTACGGCCTCTACCCCCGCAAGGGCGTGATCCGTCCCGGCAGCGACGCCGACCTGGTCATCGTCGACCCGGAGCAGACCCGGACCGTCCGCAATGACGAGCTGATCGCCAAGCAGCCGGTCAGCCCGTGGAACGGTGTCGAGCTGCGCGGTGGTCCGGTCGCGACGGTGCTGCGCGGCGAGGTCGTGGTGCGCGATCGCGAGATCGTCGCCGAGCGCCGGGGCCGGTTCGTCCCGGCCGACCACTCCGCGAATCAGACCGACGGGCGCGGCGAGTGAGCTCCGCCGACGAGCTGACCTCGGGCGTGCGCGAGGCGGTCCGGCAGGCGTGCGCGCTCGCGGCCGAACCACTCGACGCCGCGGTGCGCCGCCACGCGGCACACGTTGTCGCTGACACCATCGGCGTGAGCATCGCGGGCGGGCGGACCGCCGAGATGACGAGTCTGCGCGCTGCCGACGACATCGACGCCGCGCTGGGCGCCGCGCCCGGTGAGGGCCGCTCGACGGTCCTCGCCGCGGGCGCGGCACTGGCGCCCGCGGAGCACGCCGCGTTCCACAACGCGTCGGCGGGCGGTTTCCTCGAGCTCGACGAGGGAACGCGCCCGACCGGTCATCCGGGCATGCACATCGTGCCAGCGGCACTCGCCGTGGCCGAGGCCGCGCGCCGGTCCGGCCCCGAGCTGCTGAGCGCGGTCGTCGCCGGGTACGAGGTCAGCGCCCGGCTCTTCACCGCGTTCCGGTTGCGGCCACCGACGCACCCGCACGGCCACCTCGCCGGGGTCGGGTCGGCGGTGAGCGTGGCGTTGCTGCTCGGCGAGGACCCCGAGGCGGCGGCCGCGATCGCGGCGACGACGCCCGTGGTGCCCGTGTGGAACGCCTGCTACGTGGGGGCGACCGCGCGCAACACCGCGATGGGGCTGGCCGCGCAGGCGGCCGTGCGGGCGAACCGCCTGCTGCGCGCGGGGTTCACCGGGTCGCTCGAGTCGATCCCGGCGCTGTTCGGCGAGCTGACCGGGGAATCCGCCGACCTCGACGCGTTGCGGGAACCGTTCGATCCCGCGCGCCCGCGGATCATGCGGAACTACTTCAAGCGCCACAGTTCCTGCGCCCTGACCCACGGCGCCATCGACGCGGTGCTGTCCCTGCCCGCGGTCGACGTCACCGACATCAGCGCGATCGAGGTGCGCACCGTCGCCAACAACCTCAAGCTCGACCGCGTTCCGTTCGCCAACGACCTGTCCTCGCGGTTCTCGCTGCCCTACGCGGTGGCGGCGGCGCTGACGCGGCGCCGGTCGACGGTCGCCACCTTCGACTACGACCCGGAGGTGGCGCGGCTCGCCGGGAAGGTCAGCGTCGGCGTCACACCGGAGTTCGAACGACGGTGGCCGGAGCACGCGCCCACCGAGGTCGTCGTCCACACCACGGACTCGACGTGCTCGGCCGTCGTCGACGACCCGCGCGGGCATCACCACGACCCGCTGTCGGCCGGCGAACTGCGCGACAAGTTCGCCGGTCTCGTGGGCGACGGCGCCGGTGCGCTGTGGGACCGGCTCCTCGCCCTGCCGCAGGTCGACGACTGCGCCGACCTGCTCGCCCCACTGCGGACCACCTCGCTCGGGTAAGCAGGCTCGCCTCCTCCAGCGTGAAAAGAGGTTCCCACCGTGACCACCCGCATCGTCGACGCGCCCCGGGGGCGTGAGCCCGCCACACCGTCCCGTCCACCGGCCGACCTCAGGGTGGAGCTCGGCGGCCTCGCACTGGCCAACCCGGTGATGCCCGCCTCCGGCTGCTTCGGCCCCGAGCTCGCCGACCTCATGCCCGTCGACGTGCTCGGCGCCGTCGTGACCAAGACGGTGTTCGCCACCGCCCGGCCGGGAAACCGGACGCACCGCATCACCGAGGTGTCGCACGGGATGCTCAACAGCGTCGGGATTCCCAGCCAGGGAGCGGCGGAGTTCCGCCGATCCGGGCTGGGCGGCTATGCCGCGCTCGGCGCTCCCGTCGTGGTCAGCATCGGCGGACTGTCCACAGCGGAGTACTGGCGGGTCGCCGACGAACTGGCCGGGGCCGGGCACGCCGCGCTCGAGGTGAACGTGTCGTGCCCCAACCTCGAACGTGGCGGCGCGACGCTCGACACCGATCCACGGGCGATGAGCGAGGTCGTGGCCGGAGTGGTCGCCCGCAGCTCCACGCCCGTGCTGGTCAAGCTGAGCCCGCAGCTCCAGACGATCGGGGACGCGGCGAAGGCCGCGGCCGACGCGGGTGCCAGTGCGGTCACGGTCTGCAACAGCTTTCCCGGCCTGGCCGTGAATCCCGCGCGGCGCGAGCCCGAACTGGGCAACGGCACCGGCGGAGTGTCCGGGCCCGCCGTCAAACCGCTCGCGCTGCGCCTCGTCTGGCTGGCCGCACAGGCCGTCGACATTCCCGTCGTCGGCTGTGGCGGCATCCGTTCGGCCGCAGACGTCGCGGAGTTCCTCGTCGCGGGTGCCACGGCGGTCCAGGTCGGCACCGCCACCTTCGCCCAGCCCGCCCTGATGGCTCGCATCGTCGCGGAACTGCCCGCACTGGCAGCGCGGCTCGGCGTGGACAGACTCGCGGACCTCATCGCCACACTCACCACCCGACCAAAGGAACAGCCATGAGCAACGACAACGACGACGTTGACGCGACCGCGACCCGGGCGGCGGGGGACACCTCGCACTCCGACGACGGTCAGCCGCAGGAGGTCACCCCGTACGGGCGGAAAGCGGTTCTCGGAGCCACGGTCGGCTACGCGATGGACGGTTACGACCTCCAGATCCTGGGCTTCGCGCTGCCCGCGATCACGCTGAGCCTCGGCCTGTCCGACACCCAGGGCGGCCTGCTCGCCACGATCACCCTGATCGGCACCGTCACCGGCGCGATGTTCTTCGGGGCGCTTGCCGACCGCTACGGGCGCGTGCGCATCCTGACGTACTCGATCCTGCTGTTCGCGATCTTCACCGGTTTGACGGCGTTGTCGCAGGGCTTCACCGAGATGGCGGTGTTCCGCTTCATCGCGGGCATGGGCATCGGTGGTGAGTTCGGCATCGGCATGGCGCTGGCGGCCGAGGCGTTCCCCGCGATCAAACGGGCCAGGGCGACGTCCCTGGTCGGCGTGGGGTTCCAGCTCGGGGTCCTGCTGGCGGCGTTCATCTCGGCGCCGGTGATCGCACTGTGGGGCTGGCAGGGACTGTTCGTCATCGGCATCTTCCCGGCGCTGGTCGCCATCGCGCTGCGGATGCGGCTGGCCGAGCCCGAGGCGTTCGTCCGGCACCGCGCCCGGGTCGAGGCCGGGCAGAAGCAGAAGAACCCGTACCACCTGCTCGTCGCCGACGCCAAGACCGTGCGCATCAGCATCGGCATCGTCATCATCTGCTCGATCCAGAACTTCGGCTACTACGGGATTCTCACGTGGCTGCCGACGTATCTGACCAAACAGCTGGGGTTGAGCACGACCAACTCCGGGATCTGGACCGCGGTCACCGTGCTCGGCATGATCGCCGGGATCATGATCTTCGGCCAGCTCGCCGACCGGCTCGGGCGCCGCCGTGCCTTCTGGATCTTCCAGGCGGGCGCGTTCGTCTCGCTGCTGGTGTACAGCCAGCTGACCTCGCCCGCCGCGGTCCTCATCGGTGGCGCGGTCATGGGCGTCTTCGCCAACGGCATGCTCGGTGGTTACGGGGCGATCATCGCGGAGAACTACCCGACGGCGGCCAGGGCCACGGCACAGAACGTCCTGTTCGGAATCGGGCGCGGCGTGGGCGGGTTCGCACCGCTCGTCGTCGCGCTGATCGCCGGCTGGCAGGGATTCGGTGTGGCGCTGGGCTTCCTCGCGCTGATCTACATCATCGACATGGCGGCCATGCTGCTCATCCCGGACCGGCGGGGTGAGCGGCTCGACAACGCCGTGGCCTGACGGTTTTCGGTCGAACTGCGAAAGGGAGGCATCGTGTCGAACACACCCAGCCCAGCGGTGGCGGTGCGGACGCTCGGCGTCGCGCAGGACACCTACGGGCCGACGGTCAACACAGGCCGGTCGCCGCGGGATGTCGAGGTGCTCGGGCGGGCTCTCGCGGAGTCGTTGCGCCCGCGGAACCCGGAGACGCTGGTGGTGTGGAACACCTCGGACGAGGCCGTGCTGGCGCACGCCGTGGCCAGGGAGCTCGGCGTGATCGTCCGGCGCGCGTCGGAGGTGGAGGGAATTCTCGCCCTCGACGAGCCGATGGCACCGGGGACGCGCGTCGCGCTGGTGGCGACGACGTGGGACGGGCGCTGGCTGGAGACGTTGCGACGCCTGGTGCTCGGCAGCGGCGGTGAGCTCGTCGTGGCCGCTGCCGTGCTCGGGTCGGATGTGCTCGATGCCGTCTCCGGCCTGCCCACGACGTCGTTGGTGTCTGCCAACGAGGTGACGGAGTCCGCCCCGTGAGCGGGCTCGTCGCCGATCCGGCGCGCCTGCGGGAACTGCTCGACACGTTCGCCGGAATGTCCGAACGGGACAGTGGACCCGGTGTCACGCGCCTGGCCTACACGCCACTCGAGCGGGCCGCGCACGAGTTGTTCGCCCAGTCGATGACCGCGCTGGGGCTGACGGTGTGGACCGACGCGGCGGGCAACACGATCGCGCAGCGGCCGGGGTCCGATCCCGGGCTGCCCGCGATCGGCACGGGCTCGCATCTGGACAGTGTGCCGAACGCCGGTTCCTTCGACGGGATCGTCGGTGTGTGCGCCGCGATGGAGACGGCGCGGGCGCTCGCCGAGCACGAGGTGACGCACCGGCATCCCATGCGGTTCGTGGTGTTCGCGGCGGAGGAGGGAGCGCGCTTCGGCCAGGCCTGCACCGGCAGCCGGATCGCGGCGGGCCTCACCGGTCCCGCCGACCTGCCGGCGAAACAGGACGCGGACGGCGTGAGCCTCGCCGACGCCATGAACGCCGTCGGGCTCGATCCCGACGCCGTGGCCGAGGCCGGCTGGCGGCCCGCCGACTGGGCCGCGTTCGTCGAGCTCCACATCGAGCAGGGCAGCGTGCTCGAGACGGACGGGGTGCGGCTGGGCGTCGTCGACTCGATCTCGGGCAGCACGCGGCTGCTCCTCGAACTCAGTGGCCGCGCGTCGCACAGCGGTGGGACACCGATGCACCTGCGTGCGGACGCGATGGCCGCCGCCGCGGAGGTGGTGCTGGCCGTCGAGTCGGCGGCGGGCGGCGAGGACAACGCGGGCACGCGCACGACCGTCGGCAAGATCGACGTGGCGCCGGGCTCGATCACGACCATCGCGGGCCGGGCGACGATGTGGGTCGACGTGCGGGGCACCGATGCCGGGCGGCAGCGCGACACCGCCGAGGAGATCGTGCGGCGTGCCGAGGCGATCTGCGCGCGCCGCGGGATCGCCTTCCGGCACGACCTGCTCGCCGACACTCCGCCGGTCCGGTTGCCCGATATCGTCCGCGACGAGCTCGCGGCGGCCTGCCGCTCCGTCGGCGTCGAGCCGCGCGTGCTCACCAGCGGCGCCAGCCACGACGCCCAGCAGATCAACACGATCACACCGAGCGGGATGCTGTTCGTGCCGAGCAAAGAGGGGATCAGCCACGATCCGGCGGAGTGGACGAGCATCGACGACATCGCGCTGGGTACGACCGCGCTGACGGCGAGCCTGCTCCGGCTGGACGAGGGCCTGTCGTGAGCGGGCCGGCGGCGCTCGGCGTCCTGGAGGGTGAGCGGCCGGTACCGGCGTGCGAACGGGCGGAGGTGCTCGTCAGCCGGCCCCTGTCGGATCGCTACCGGCTGCTGCGGTTTCGCTCGCCTGTCATCGCCGAGCGCGCCAGGGCGGGACAGTTCGTGATGCTCGCCCCGGTGACGGAGTCCGGGCCGGTCCTGCCGCGGCCGATGGCCATCTACACCCGCGATGCCGCCGCGGGCGTCGTGGACATCGTCTACGGCGTCGTCGGTGCCGGGACCACGGCGCTGTCGGCCGTCGCGGCGGGTGAGACCGTCGTGGTCACCGGGCCACTGGGGCGAGGGTTCGCGATCCACGACGACACCGAGCGCGTGCTCCTGCTCGGGCGGGGAGTGGGTATCTGCGCCATGACCACCGTCGCCCAGGACCTGGCGGACACGCCGGTGCGCGTGGCCGCGGTGCTGAGCGGCCGCCACGACGCGTCGATCATCGGCGCGGACGTCCTGCGCGCCTGCCGCGCCGACGTGCGCCGCGTGACCGACGCCGACGGCACCAGCGGCGTGCCCGCGGTGCGGGAGCGCCTGCACCGTGCCTTCGACGTCGACCCGCCGCAGCAGATCCTGACCAGCGGCTCCGAGCGGCTGACGCGGCTGGCCGCGCAACTCGCCGCGCGCTGGCGCGCGACCGCGCAGGTGTCCATCGAGGCGCACATGGCCTGCGGCCTCGGCTACTGCCACGGCTGCGCCGCGGGTGACGGCGACGGAACGCGCGAGGCGCCGCTCGTCTGCCGGGACGGACCGGTTTTCCGGCTGCGGACGTGACCGAGTGACAAGACTCTCGTCAGCACGTCGCACCCGCGACGCTGCGGGCGCACGCGTGCTCGGGCCGGTGGCCGATCCGCTGGTGGACGGTACTGAATCGACGGAACGGGCCGTGAGCACCGTGTCCGTTTTGCCTGTGAAGAGCCTTGCACTTTCGCTCAACCGCAGGGGCCAGGCCGTGCGATGTGGTTGCCGTGCTCTGGCGCCGCTACCTATCGTTCTCATAATGATCATCAGGATCGACGCCGCGAGGACGGTGTCATGAAGGCCGCGCAATCCACCCTCCGGGTGGGATTCGGCGCGGTCGCGATCACTACCTCGACCGTGCTTCCGGTCTTTCTCACCGGGGCCATGACGGTGCAGATCTCGGCCGAGCTCGCCTTCGATCCCGCCGGGCTCGGTCTCGTGGTGGCGTTGTACTTCGCCGTGTCGGCACTGGTGTCGCTCCCGATCGGAAAGCTCGTCGAGCGCCTGGGATCCGGCCGCACCAGCCGGATCGCCGTGCTCGGCTCCGCCGCGTGCATGCTGCTGATCGCGGGATTCGCCCAGAACTACGCCACATTGCTCACGTTCCTGTTGTGCTCGGCGTGGTGCAATGTGATGGGCCAGCTGTCCTCCAACCTCACACTGGCGCGCCTGATGCCCGCCAACCGCATGGGACTGTCCTTCGGGGCCAAGCAGGCCTCGGTGCCCTTCGCCACCCTGCTGTCCGGGATCGCGGTTCCCGCCATCGGACTCACCATCGGCTGGCGGTGGGCCTACGTGATCGCCGCGGTGGTCGCGCTGAGCGCACTGTTCCTGGCCCCGCGCGGCGCCGGGCCCGCCCCACGGGAGAAGGCCGTTCCCGAGGACAGGGCCACCGCGGCACTGTCGGTGATCGGCGCGGCCGCGGGACTCGGTGCGGCCTCGGCGAACGCGCTCGGCATCTTCCTCGTGGCGTCGGCGGTCGAACGCGGTGTGAGCCCGGGACTGGCCGGGCTGGTGCTGACCCTGGGCAGCGTGGTCGGGCTGCTGATGAGGCTGCTGCACGGCTGGCTCGCCGACCGGCGCTCGGGCGGGCACGTCGCCGTGGTCGCGGGCTGTCTGCTGCTGGGCGCGATCGGGCTGGTGCTGCTCGCCGTGCCCGGCCCGGTCTGGCTGATCGTCGGCACGGTGCTGGGCTTCGGGCTCGGCTGGTCATGGCCGGGGCTGCTGCAGTTCGCCGTCGTGCGGTTGAACCCGTCGGCGCCCGCTGCGGCGACGTCGATCGTGCAGGCGGGCGTCTACGCGGGCGGGTTCATCGGGCCGATCGGGTTCGGGTTCCTCGCGACCCACGCCTCGTTCACCGTGGCGTGGGCGGTGTCGGCGGCGGCGATGCTGGTCGCGGGCGGCGCCGTGTTGCTGGGCCGCCGGATGCTGGTGGCGCACGTACGGCGACCGGCCGTGCAGCCCGCTGTCTCCTGAGCAGGATGCGGGCCGGCGTCCCTGTCGCGACGTCGTGCGGTGGGGGAGCCGGCTCACGGCCGTGCGGTGGTCAGACGAGCGCTCCGCCGCCGTCGTCGGCGTCGTAGCGCCGGACGTCGATGTGCTTGGGCTTGTTCATGCGTGGCCCGTCGCCACGTGTTCAGCGTCTCGGCGTCTCGCCACACCTCGACCGTGTTGACCTGTTCGGGGTTGACCGAGTCGGCCGTGATGGCGACATGGACGCACCCGACCGTCTCGTCCGGCAGCTCGTGGCGCTGGGCCACGCGACCCCGGAGCGCGGTGCCGAGCAACTGCACCTGCTGATCGAAGGGACCCTGGTGATGGGAGCGACCCAGGACGGCAGCCACCCGGCGCGGGCCGCGCGCGAGCTCGCCGCCGTCGTCCTCGGGTGAGCCCGCCGACCGGCGCACTGAGTCCTCGCCGATCGGCCGTCAGGGGGACCGCGACCCGTGGGCCCGATCCCCCTGACGGCTTCCCCCGGCGGGGTCGTTACCTACTGGCCTTCGCCCACAGGAGATGGTGGTCGGAGACGCTGACGGGAACGACCTGCGCACTGAGCTTGCTGTAGCCCTTGGAGAAGAACAGGTAGTCGATCTTGCCCTCACCTCCGGTGCCACCGCCGTCGACCGTCGCCGCACCGGTGCGCCGGCCGCAGCGTTCGCTGTCCGCTTCGTAGAAAAGGCCGGAGCCCTTCGGGCTGTGGCAGCGCGCGTACATCGGATCGATGACACCGGCGCGCGGCTCGGTGTTGAAGTCGCCGCCGACGATCACCCGGTACCCCTTCTTCTCGAATTCCCCCACCTTGGTGGCGATGAAGCCGACTTGCCGGGCGCGTTCCTCCTTGTACCTTCCTTGGGACAGGTGGGTGACACACGCCATGGACTTGTGCGCGGTGGCCTTCACGCACAGCATTTTCCGCGTTTCCGTCTCTTCCTCCGTCCGCGGCAGCTTGTAATTCTGGTACTCCTTCACCGAGTTATGCACGAAGATCGCGTTCCCGAATCCTTTGCCCTTGCATTTCGGCCCAGTGGGCCCGAAAGTCGCGTGGTAGCCCGATTTTTCGAGCTCTGCTTCCAGCTCGTCGTACTGTGTTTTACAGACTTCATTGAGTGTGACCACCGACGGCATCCGGTCCTTGACGCTTTTCGCCACGGCGTCGGCGACTGCCGGGTCACCGTTGTTCAACTTCTTGCCCGCCATGTTGAACTGCAGGTAGGTCCGCTCGGTGGCGGCTTCCGCGGTCGCCGGCGCCAGTAGAGTGGTCGCGGCCATCAGCCCCGCGACACACGCGCTGATCCATTTCACTGTCAACCCCCTTGAACCACTGTCGGTATCCCGGTGCACCAGCGTGATCGTCGCGGCCCTGCGGCGGTACCTGAGTTGTCCGAGGTTGCGCGGTCAGCAGCGCTCGACCCACCGGTGGGACGCGGGCGCGTAGGTCCCGTGCAGGTTCCCCTGCTGGTTCACGCTGGTGCATCCCGCTCGTTTGCTGGGGCGGGTGGTGTCGTGGCCCGCGGGGACGAAGCCGGTGCCCCGGTAGTACGCCACGTCATGACGCTCGGAGCGCTCCTGGTTGTTGTTGAAGATCGACCGCACCGGCTGGTTCCTCGTCCACCCGCACACCCGCGCACCGGCGAGCCAGTCGGGGTCGTCGCCGGACCAGCTGCACATCTCCCCGGTTCCGTTGGGGCCGTTGAAAAAACACACCGAACCCGCCGGGCAGCGGTGGTAGCCGTAGCTCGGCTCCTCGTCCCATAGCGCGTACATCCCCGTGGCGCCCAATACCGCCGCCACGAGCGCCGTGGTCAGTGCCGGGCGGCGCCAGCGGAGGGGACGCAACCGCGGCAGCCGGGGGGCGGGAGTCCCGCCCGTGATCGCCTCGATCCGCCGCAGCAGCGAGGCCGCGTCGTGTGCCGCGCGGTCCTCGTGCGTGCGGGCGAGGCAGTCGGTGACGATCGGCCGCCAAGCCTCCGGCAGGTCGGGGGAGAGCCGCAACGGCTCCGCCCCGCGTCCGTAGCGCACGGTCGCGTCCCGGCGTGCGGCGGCCGTGCCGCCGGGCAGCGGCAGGGTTCCAGTCAGCACCAGGTGGGCGAGCACGCCGAAAGCCCACACGTCGGTGCTCGGCCGGATTGTGCGGCCGTGTTCGCCGACCTCGGACCACACCAGCTCGGGCGGCGTGTAGTCCAGCGTGGCGAAGGCGGGGCCGTAGGCGTGTGTCCCGGACAGTTCGGCGGCGAGGTTGAAGTCCGCGAGCCGTGCTGTGCCGTCCTTCATCAGCAGCACGTTGGCGGGCTTGAGATCGCCATGCACCCATCCCGCGTGGTGCAGGTGCCGCAGGCCGTCGCAGACCTGCGCCAGCAGGGCGGGCCCGGCCACCGGTCGCACCGTGTGCGCCAACAGGGTGTCCAGCGATCCCTCCGCCAGCTCCAGCACGACGGCGGTGGCGCCGTCCAGTTCGGCGCAGTCGGGCGAGTCGACGGTCACCACCTCGTACATCCGGATCAGGCGATTACCGCGGAGCCTGCTCAGCAGTTCCACCTCGCCCGCCACGAGCTCGCGCAGATGCTGCGCCTGGCGCGGTGTATGAG
The DNA here is from genome assembly GCF_016595675.1 of Prauserella cavernicola. Taxonomy (GTDB): domain Bacteria; phylum Actinomycetota; class Actinomycetes; order Mycobacteriales; family Pseudonocardiaceae; genus Prauserella_A; species Prauserella_A cavernicola. The sequence goes on from NZ_JAENJH010000007.1 coordinate 110,911, forward strand.
TGCCCCCGGGAAGGATCTTCAGCGCCGCGACCGAGGGGAACTCCGGGTCCTCGGTCACCCGCCGAGCCGCGTAGACGCTGCTGAACGAGCCTCGGGCCAGTACGTCGCAGACCTCCCAGCGTCCGATCCGCAGGCCTGTGACCGCGTTGCTCATCACGGATCCAGCCGCGTGAGGTCGCGCTCCGCGACGAGGTCGAAACGCAGAGCCAGCGACACCAGAGTGGCCTTCTTGCCGTTGACCCGAGGACCGGGATCGGCGGAATCAGGGCTCGGTTTGAGGCGCAGCTTCACCGCGAGGTAGTCGATGTTCCATTGCACGGTGGCCCGGGTGACACCCGGCCACATCGGACGCAACCGCTCGACGACCCTGTCGACGGTGGGCAGTGGAGCATGGGGAACGCCACGCAGCCGGGGTTCGCAGAGGGCGGCGAGCACCAGGAAGTATCGCTTGCTCCGGTCGAGCGGAAACGCCGCCGCGGTGGGGTCGCCGGTGAGCTCGGCGAGCTCGTCCAGGTACTCGTGCCGGGGCGCCCACACGTCGAAGGTGAGCAGGTCTCCGGCGGCGGGCAGCACGACCCGCGAGAACTCGAACGGCACTGGCGCCCCGACTCGTCCCGGTCCGACCTTGAGGTGCTCGCCCGCTCCCTCGGGATTCTCGACGACGTAGGTCTGATGTCTGCTGCGATTGGTCAGGGCCCAGTGCGTCTCGGTCGCCGAGATCGTGCCGGCGTGGCGGGACACCCCCGCGTGCGCGATCCGCATGCCGATGGCGGGCTCGCGCCCGAACTCCAGCGACTCGCTCGGGGCGAGCCGGAGGTGCTCCTCCGCGGGATCGTCGGCCGCCGGAACGACGATGATGCTGAACATGCCAGTACAGGAGGGTCGACCCGCGATTCAGATACGCCCGGCTGTCAGAGCCACTGCCTGGCCAGGCGGGTCGAGGTGGCGTAGTTTCGTCCCGAGTGGATCGGTGCGTGAGCGACCGGCTCCGACGAACCAGTTCAGGAATCTTGGGCATGGCCGACGAATTCCACCGACACAGCGGGTTGCGTGACGACACGAGTGCCCACCCGGTCACCCGCGTCGCCGGGTTCTACCCCGGGCGGGCGGCCTGCGAGTCCCCAGCGTGCACCGATTCCGGCGAGGACCATCCGGTCGCGGGTGAGGCGAGGGCTACTCACCGTGCCCCTGGTGGCGTTACCGTTATCGAAGCGGACTTCTGTGATGTGCACGCCTGCTCCTCCGGTCGGTGGTAGGCGCGGAACCGACGACGAGGCAACGGGAGCGGGTGCGGTTCATGCGATCACCAGACACCCCTTCGGGCGAGGGCGTCGCTCTCGCCGACGAGGTCCGGCGACGCTTCGGTGTCCTGCCGAACATCTTCCGCCCCGTGCCCGGCCTCGACGACCCGGTGGCGGGGCTGTGGGCGTTCGCCAGATCCGCCTATCTGGACAATCCGCTGCCGTCGCTGTTCAAGGAGCGGCTCGTCGTGCACCTCTCGCGGTTCTGCGAGGTGCGCTACTGCGTCCTCCGGCACACGTGCTTCCTGCTCGGGCACGGACATCCGGCCGGAGATCCCCGGTCCCCGGCGGATTCGGTGGGCAGCGTCCTGCGGCTCCTGCGCCGTCCGGTGCCCGATCCGGTCGCGCTGGGGGAGTCCCTGGACCGCCTCGAGGCGGTGCGGAGCCCGGTGGTGCCCGGGATCGGCACCGAGCTCGAAGGGGACCTGTTCGACGCGTGCACCGTGCTGTTCCTGGACGGGCACGAGTCCGGCCGCGCCCGGACGGCGGCGAGCGCCGCGCTGGGCCCGCGCGGCCGCGACCAGGTCATGACCCTGCTCGCCTTCGTCCGGGCCGCGCACCACTGGACGGAGCTGCACCCGGACCTGGAACGGGAGCCCGACGTGGCCGCCGTGCTCGCCGAGCACGCCGAGCTGGCCCGAGTGTTGTGCGACAGGGCCGACGCGCTCGCCGTGAACCCGCGCGTCGCGTACCGGCACACGGCGGATGAACTGCGCCGGACGCGGACGTCGCTGGCCGTGGTCGAGCAGCGCTACCGGTGGCTGTTCGCGTCGATGGACACCGGGTTCTCGCTGGTGGAACGAGGCTCCTCGTGCGAGCAGGACTACCGGATCGTCGTCGTCAACCCCGCTCAGGCGCTGCTGACCGGGCTCACCCCGATGGTCGGCGGCCCGGCTCGTGACCTCCTGCCCGGTGCGGGCGACGAGCTGGCCGTGCGACTGACGCGCGTGGCCGAGAGCGGCCTGCCGGAGCAGTTCGAGGTCGAGCTCCCGGCGTCGGGCCGGTGGCTGGACGTCCAGGTCGCCGCAGCAGCGGCGGAGCAGGGACGCACGTTCGTCGTGGCGGTGCGCGACGTCAGCGAGCGCGTGCGCGCCGCAGCGCTGCAATCTCGTCGGGAGCAGGCCCAGCGGGAGTTCGTGGCGAACGCCGCGCACGAGTTCCGCACGCCGTTGACCACCATGATCACCGCGATCGACACGCTCGAGGGCGGAGCCGTCGACGACCCTGTCTCCCGGGGCAGGTTCCTCGGCCACCTCCGCCGGGAGGCGGACCGGCTGGCGCGGCTCAGTGACAGCCTCCTGGTGCTGGCCGACGTGGAGGCCGGACCGGAACCGCAGTGGCACAAGATCCGGCTGGGGCCGATTCTGGACGAGATCGCCGGGGAGCTCGCCCCCGCGGCCGGTGTGGTCGTCACGGTGGACGCCCCGGCCGGCATCGCCGCCGTCACCAACCGCGGCCTGGTGGAGATCGTGGTGGCCAACCTCGCCGCCAACGCCGCGAGGCACACCGATCGCGGGCGCATCACGCTCAGCGCCGCCGAGTGCGACGCGGGAGTGCTGGTGGAGGTGCGGGACACCGGCGAGGGTCTCGGCATCTCCGCCGAGCAGGCCGTCCGCCGGTTCGCCAGGGGCGGCGCCCGCACCGCGGACGGCTTCGGCCTCGGCCTGTCGATCGCGCAGCAGGCCGCGCTCGCTCTGGGCGCCGAGCTCGGGCTGGCCGACGGTCCCGATGGCGGGGTGCACGCCCGGCTCCTGCTGCCCAGGCTGCCGCACGAGACCACACGGGTCCTGCTCATCGATGGCGACGACGCCGCCCGCGAGAGCCTCGCTCATGCGCTGACCGAGCACGGGTGCGCGGTGCTGGAGGCCGCCGACGGCGAACGGGGTCTCGCCCTCGCCCGCGAGAACGACCTCGATCTGATCGTCGTCGCCGAGCTGCTGGCCGACGGCAGGGGCAGCGACGCGATCCGCCTGCTGCGCGCGGCCGGTGACGGCGGTCAGCGCCTGCTCGCGCTGGACGGCTCGTCAGCGCACACGGACGCGCTGGCGGCCGGAGCGGACGAGGTGGTCGCCAGGGACGATGCGCCGGCGCGGCTGGTGGAGCTCGCCCGGACGCTGGCTGATGCCGAGCGGGCGGTACCGGACGCGGACAGCGAGACCGGCGACGGGGTCGCCGTCGGCCGTGCGGTGGTGGCACTCGGACGGCACGGCGCCACGCGGGTGCTGCACGTGTCCGGCGACATCGATGCCGTCAACGCCGCCGACTGGCGGCGGGCGCTCATCGCGATGATCGAAGACAGCCCGTCTGATGTGGACGGTGTGGTCATCGACCTCTCTGGCGTCACCCTGCTCAGCGCCAGCGGGATCCGCGCGCTCGCCGCGGCCAACGACCATCTGCGCGACGTCCCCCTCGCGATCGTCGCGACGGGACTGACCCGGCGGATGCTCGCCGTCATCGACGTCGACGGCAGACTGCCGCTGACAGGCGACCTCGAGTCCGCGCTGGTGTCCCTGCCGCTGCGCCGCCGCTGATGCCGGTGTTCCCGCACGGGGCCGACGAGAGCTCCCGGGGCGAACGGCCGACGCGAGTGGGTACGTCGACTCTGACTCCGGACCGGGGACGGTGGCTAGCGTCCACGCCATGAGGCCGCGACAGCCGTGGCCCCGTCCGCGGCGGTGACCGGATGTCATGACGTCGTCGTCCTCAGCGCTCGTGCTCGCATCGCCCGCGGCCGCGCCGCCCGAGCTGCCCGGCGTCCTCGCGGGGCTGGCGCCGATCCTGGACACCTACGGCTACGTCGCGGTCGCCGGACTGATCCTGATCGAGGACTTCGGCGTTCCCTCACCGGGGGAGACGGTGCTGATCCTCGGCGCGATCTACGCGGGCACGGGGCGGCTGAACGTCGTGCTGGTGGCGTTGCTGGGCTTTCTCGGTGCGGTGATCGGCGACAACATCGGTTACCTCATCGGCAGGTTCGGCGGGCGCCGGCTGGTGGAGCACTACGGCCGTTACGTCCGGCTCACCCCCGAGCGGATCGACCGGGCCGAGCGGTTCTTCAACCGCTACGGCGGGGGCATCGTCGTCGTGGCCCGTTTCGTCGAGGGCCTGCGCCAGTTCAACGGGATCGTCGCGGGGATGACCGCGATGCCCTGGCAGCGGTTCTTGGCCTACAACGTTCTCGGCGCCGCGCTGTGGGTCGGGCTCTGGGCGTCGCTGGGCGACCTCGCGGGAGGACACATCGACACGATCTACCCAGTGATCGTGCGGTACGAGCTCTACCTGGGCATCGCCATCGGGGTGGTGCTCCTGGCGGTGCTCGCGCGCGCAGTACTGAAACGCCGTAGACCCAAGCACACCCGCTAGGTCTTTCGGCTCTTTCCCGGGCCCTGCGGACGAGCACATTCTGGGTGCCGGGAGCGCTGATGACCATCGAGGTGTGCTGCGGCGGGCCGACATGAGGGTGGTGCGTCGCGTTCCGTTCACGATCACCTTCCTGGCGATCCTGGTGGTGGCGGGCCTCGCCACGGGCTCGCTGTGGACGGCCGTCGAGGACCGGTCGTGGTTCGCCGACGTCGCGTTCGGCCTGCCCTCCTTCGAGGACGGCCACTGGTGGACGCCCGTCACGGGGGTGGCCCTGGCGCTGACGCCGGTGTACTACGTCCCGGTCCTGCTCAGCTTCGCGCTGTTCGTCGGCGTCGCCGAGACCAGGCTGGGCACGAAGCGCACCATCGCCACCTTCGCCGGCGGGCACCTCGTCGGCGTGTTCGGTGCCGCGGCCGTGCTGTTCGCCCTGCGTGCGGTCTCCAGCTGGGCGGACGCCGTCGGCGCGGTCCGCGACGTCGGACCGTCGGCGGGGGCGTTCGCCGCGCTGACCGCCGCCACCGCGACGCTGCGCTCGCCGTGGCGGCTACGGCTGCGGATCGCGCTGGTCGCCTACTCCGGGATCGCCCTGCTCTACGGCGGCACACTCGCCGACGTCGAGCACGCCGTCGCGGTGGCCGTCGTCCTGCCGTTGTCGGCGTGGATCGCGGGGCCGTACCGGGTGACCAGCCGCGGACGGCCGAGTCGTCGAGAGTGGCGGCTGCTCGCCGCCGCCGGGCTGCTGGTCGTGGCCGCGGTGCGCATCGTGACGTGGTTCTTCCCCGCCGACGGCCCGCTCGGTCCCACGGGGACGGACAGCTCGTCGCTGGCCGAGGTAGTCGTGGTGACGGTGCTGGCGCTGCTCGTGGTGCGCGGCCTGAGCCGGGGGCGTCGCGTGGCGTGGTGGGCCGCCGTCGTCGTGGCCTCGGTGGACATCCTGCTGACCGTCCTCACCGGAATCGTCCTCGTGGTCGTCTACAGCGTCGCCGGGGCCGAGGCGATCAGCGACGTCCCGCTGGTGGTCTCCGACAGCGTGTTCTGGCTCGGCTACCTGGTGCTGCTGCTCGCGGGCCGCGGCGCGTTCCAGGTTCCGTGGCGGCCCCGCACGGACGGCAGCGACCGCGACCGTGCCGTCGAGCTGCTCCGGCGCAACGGCGGCGGCACCCTGTCGTGGATGACCACGTGGCCGGAGAACCGCTATCTCCCGGTCGCCGACGACACCGGCTACATCGCCTACCGCAGGCACGCCGGTGTCGCGATCGCCCTCGGCGACCCGGTCAGCACCCGCGCCGAGGGCGACGACCCGATCGCCGAGTTCGCCGAGCACTGCGACCGCGCAGGACTGGTGCCGTGCCTGTTCTCCGCGACCACGCCGTCGGTCCTCGGCGCCGACCGGCTCGGGTGGCGGCACGTGCGGATCGCCGAGGACACCCTGATCGACCTACCGGGCCTGGAGTTCCGGGGCAGGCACTGGCAGCAGGCGCGGACCGCGCTGCATCGCGCCGCCAGGGAGGGCGTGTCGTTCCGGCTCGTCCACCTTGCCGACGAGCCGCGCGCGATCCTGCAGCAGGTCCGCGCGATCTCGGAGGAGTGGGTCGGCGACAAGGGCCTGCCCGAGATGGGTTTCACGCTCGGCGGGGTCGACGAGGCGCTCGACCGGCACGTCCGGGCCGGGCTCGCCGTCGACGACCACGACCGCGTGCACGGCGTCACCTCGTGGATGCCCGTCTACGCGGGCGAGGGCCGGATCGAGGGCTGGACGCTGGACGTGATGCGACGCCGCACCGGCGGGTTCACCCGCGTCGTGGAGTTCCTGATCGTCTCGGCGTGCCAGGCCTTCCGCGACGAGGGAGCCCGCTACCTGTCGCTGTCCGGGGCGCCGCTCGCGCGCGCCGACGCGGCCGGGGACACCCGCGCGCTCGACGCCCTGCTCGACAAGCTCGGTGCCGCGCTGGAGCCGTACTACGGCTTCCGGTCACTGCACGCGTTCAAGGCCAAGTTCCGGCCCCGGTACGCGCCGATGTACTTGATCTATCGCGACGAGGGCGATCTGCCGCGGATCGGGCTGGCGATCGCGCGGGCGTATTTGCCCGAGGCGACGTTGCGCGACCTGCCGAGGCTGGTGCGGCCGTGACTCACGTCGGGTCTCCTGGCTGCAGACGCGGCGACCGCGGTGTCCGTGGAGCCGGTGGCGTCACCGGGCCCGGCGTGCCGTCTCCTTCCGTGCGCAGCACCTCGAGCACGAGGTCGCCGCCCACCGTCTCCAGCTCGAGCAGCTTGGCGGCGAGGCGCTCCAGCGCGAGCTGGTGGTGCGAGAGCAGGCCGACGGCGCGTTCCTCGGCGTCGCGCAGCAGCCTGGCGACCTCCTCGTCCACCAGGCGCTGGGTCTGCTCGGAGTACGGTCTGCGCAGCTGCTCTCCTGGACCGGGCAGGAACAGGGGCTGTCCCGACTCGTAGCCCACCGGCCCGAGCACGGGGGAGAGCCCGAACTCGGTGACCATGCGCGTGGCCAGCTGGGTGGCGCCGGCCAGGTCGTTGACCGCCCCCGTCGAACCCTGTCCGAACATCACGAGCTCGGCGGCGCGCCCGCCGAGCCGCACGGTGAGCTGGTCGGTCAGGTAGCTCTGGCTGTACAGGTGGCGCTCGGCCTCGGGGAGCTGCTCGGTCGCGCCCAGCGCCATCCCGGCGGGCAGGATGGTCACCTTCTCCACGGGGTCGGCGTGGTCGCACAGCGCGGCGAGCAGGGCGTGCCCGGACTCGTGGATCGCCACCGACGTCCGCTCCTCGGGCAGCAGCGCGTTGGACGTCTCGCGCCTGCCCAGCAGCACCCGGTCGCGGGCGGTGCCGATGTCGGTCTGGCTGAGGACGGTCCGCCCTGCGCGCACGGCGTTGATCGCCGCCTCGTTGACGAGGTTGGCGAGGTCGGCGCCGGAGAAGCCAGGTGTGGCGCGGGCGATGCGGGAGAGATCCACGGTGGAATTCAGGTGTTTGCCGCGCACGTGGACGGCGAGGATCGCGGCGCGTTCGACCTGGTTGGGCAGCGGCACGGTGACCTGGCGGTCGAAGCGGCCCGGCCGCAACAGGGCGCGGTCGAGCGACTCCGGCCGGTTGGTGGCCGCCAGCACCACGACGCCGCTGCTCTGGTCGAAGCCGTCCATCTCGGAGAGCAGCTGGTTCAGCGTCTGCTCGTGCTCCTCGTGCCCGCCGGCCACTCCCGGGCCGCGCCTGCTGCCCAGCGCGTCGAGCTCGTCGATGAAGATGATCGCCGGTGCGCGCTGACGGGCCTCCTCGAACAGGTCCCGCACCCGCGAGGCGCCGACACCCACGAACATCTCGACGAACGCCGAGCCGCTGACGGCGAGGAACGGCACCGCGGCCTCACCGGCCACGGCCCTGCCCAGCAGCGTCTTGCCGGTGCCGGGAGGACCGACCATGATGACGCCGCGCGGACCGGTGGCGCCCGCGGCCGCGTACTTGCCCGGGGCGCGCAGGAAGTCCACGACCTCACCGATCTCCTGTTTGACGCCCTCGTAACCGGCCACGTCGGCGAACCGCGTGGTGGGCCGCTCGGCCTCGATGATCTTGGCCTTGGACCGGCCGAACCCGCCGATCCCGCCACCGGCGAAGACGCGCTGGGTCTGGCGTCCCGTCCAGACGAAGAACGCGACGATCAGCACCAGCGGCAGGAAGCTCAGCAGGACACCGCCCCACGAGGTCCCCGCCTTGCTGGCGGTCACGTCGACGTGGGAGGCGCGCAGCTGGGACTGCAACCGGCCGGGGCCGAGCGCGGTGGGCAGCTGGCTGGTGAAGGAGGTGCCGTCGCGCAGCGTTCCGGTGACCGCGCCCTCGTTGTCGATGTTCACCGACGAGACCCGGTTCTGGTTCACGCTCGACACGAAGCCGGAGTAGGACAGCGACGTCGACGGCTTCGACCAGACGTCGGGCACGAGCAGCAGCGCCACGGTGAGGATCAGGCCGAGCGGCAGCAGCCAGTACCGCCAGCGAGGGGGGCTGGGCGGCGGTTGTTGCGGGCCCGGTTCGGTCGGCGGACCGGGCTTCGCCGTGCGTGACATCGGTACCTCCTCGCCCAGGCAGGCCCCTCCCCGCCAGCTTCACCGCGTCACCCGGTTTCGTCATGGGGTCGAAAGTCCCTATCGGGGCGCCGACGTACCTCGGTACCTGCCGTCCTCAGCGGCTCCAGCGGCGCAGGACGCGCTGGAGCAGTGGCAGCGTGCCCAAGACGACGATCGGCACCAGCAGGAGCGTGAGCAGCAGGGTGCGCACGATCCCGGGCCAGGCGTCGAGGTGGGGCATCAGCGTGGCGTTGACGACGGCGGCGGGAGGAAACAGCGCGGCCCAGATGAGCACAGCCGAGCGCACGCGCGAGGGGGGCGGGCCGCTCGTCGCCGCGGGAACGAGCTCGGTGATGCCCAGTGCGACCGGCTCGCCGTGGGTGAGCGCGTCACCCTCCGCGAGCCGCCGGGCGCGAATGCCGCTGCGTTCCCAGCGCAGCAGCTCCGCGGCGCCAGCGAAGGTGACTCCGATGTGGACGGTGGTGTCGCCGTTCTCGATCCGGGTGTCGACGTGCGCGCCGAGGTGGCCGGGAAAACCCGCGGCGTCGCGGCACAGCTCGTGCGCCCAGCGCGTGAGCGCGGCACCGCCGGGCCCGCACGCCGTGCGGGACACGACCACGGTGACCGGCAGCGCCGTGCTCATCAGCGCGCCCGGGGCGGGGTGAGCCCGGTGGGCAGGCCTTCCATCCGGTCCTGCACGACGTCCACGATGCAGGGCCCCGGCGTGGCGAGGGCCTTCTCCAGCGCGGGCCGCAGCTCCGCGTCGGAGGTGACCCGGATGCCGTGCCCGCCCAGCAACCGGGCGTACTCCGCGAAGTCGGGGTTGCCGAGGAACACGCCCTGGTAGCGCCCGTCGTGGGCGAAGCGCTGCCGGTCCCGTGTGTTGCCGTAGGAGAAGTTGTTGACCACCACGGTGACGACGTCGATGTCCTCGCGCACGCACGTCTCGAGGTCCTGGGCCACCATCCAGAAGCTGCCGTCGCCGCTGAGCGTCACGATCCGCTCGCCCGGCCGCGCCAGCGCCATGCCCATCGCGGCGGGAAAGCCCCACGCCATCGCCCCGCCTGCGGAGCCGTAGTAGCTGCGCGGCCGCTCGACGGGAACGTGCCGCGCCACCCAGGGGCCGAACGTGTGCACGTCCTGGACCAGCACCACGCCCTCGCGTTCGGCCAGCTCCCGCACGACTGTGGTGAGCGCGGCGGAACTCACCGCGTTCTCGCCTGGTTCGGGCGCCGGAACCGGGGCCGACACCTCGTCGAACTCCGCGCGCAGCTGCGCCCTGCGCGCGCCGCGCTGCTCGGACTGTGCTGCGTCGGCCAGCGGTCCCAGCGCGTCGGCGAGCGCGCGGGCGGCGGCCGCGGCGTCGGAGACCAGCCCGACCGTGGGCGGGTACACGCGGCCCAGCTCCGCGGGGTCGACGTCGACGTGCACGAGTCGCGCCGACGGCGGTAGCAGGGTCCACCGCTTGGTGGTGAACTCCGAGAACCGGCAGCCGAGCGCCACGATCACGTCGGCCTCCCGCACCGCCCGGTCGCTCACGTCGTGGGCGCCGTAGCCCAGCGCGCCGAGGAACGCGGGATGACTGTTGGGCACCGCGTTCTTGCGCAGCCACGTGCTGAGCACGGGCGCCTGCGCCGCCTCGGCCAGTGCCAGCACGGCTTCCGGGTCGCCGGTGGCCCCGCCGCCGACGACGAGCGCGGGCCGCTGTGCCTCGGCGAGCAGTGCGGCGGCCTCGGCCACGCCCCGTGGGTCCGGCGCGGGCGGGTGCACGCGGAAGCGCGGTCCCGGCGCGGCTTCGGCCGGTGCCTGGAGCACGTCCAGCGGCAGCGACACCACGACCGGCCCCGGCCTGCCGGTCACGGCCGCCCGCACGGCCCGCTGTAGCAGCTCGGGGATGCGCTCGGCCTCGGTGATCTCCACGGCCCACTTGCACAGGGGCGCGAAGACCGACACCACGTCCATCTCCTCGAAGGAGCGGCGGTGGTTGATCGACTGCGGCACCTGACCGACGAGGGCGAGCATCGGGATCGACTCGTCGTGGGCGTTCTGCACCGCGATCGCGAGGTTGGCCGCGCCGGGGCCGCGCGAGGCCAGGCACACGCCGAGCGGCCCGCCCGCGCGGGACAATCCGTCGGCCATGAACCCGGCGACCTGTTCGTGCCGGGTGGACAGATAGCGCACGTCGGCGTGCCTGCCGAGCGCGTCGATGAGTTCCATGATCGTGGTGCCGGGCAGGCCGAAGACGTGGGTGACGCCCTCGGCGGCCAGGGTGTCGACGACCAGATCGGCGCCGAGCGCGACGTCAGACGACAACGTTCACCGCCTTGAGCTCGGTGTAGCTCAACAGCTCCTCCACGCTCTCCTCCCGCCCGACGCCCGAGGACTTGGTGCCGCCGAAGGGAACGCCCCAGAAGTGCCGGGACGAGCCGTTGACCCAGACGTAGCCCGCCTCGACCCGCTCGGCGAGATCGAGCGCGGTGGAGACGTCGCGGGTCCAGATGCTCGCGGTGAGGCCGTAGTCGACGCCGTTGGCGATCCGCACGGCTTCGTCGAGGTCGGTGAAGGAGAGCACCGACATGACGGGGCCGAAGACCTCTTCCCGCGCGATGCGCATGTCCGGCTCGACGCCGGTGAAGATCGTCGGCTCGACGTAGTAGCCGCGATCGTGGCCCTCGGGCCTGCCGCCGCCGTGCAGCAGCGTCGCGCCCTCGGCCGAGGCGACGTCGATGTAGCCGCGGGCCTTCTCGTACTGGGCGCGCGAGGCGAGCGGACCCATCTGCGTGCCGGGGTCGAGAGGCGAGCCGATCCTGATCGCGGCGACGCGCTCGCGGACCAGTGCCAGCACCTCGTCGGCGATCGCGGCGTGCAGCAGCACCCGCGACGTCGAGCCGCAGGACTGGCCCGCGGACCAGGCGAAGTTCATGCCACCGACGATGCCGTCCGCGGCGGCCTCCAGGTCGGCGTCGGGGCAGACGATGAGCGCGTTCTTGCCGCCGAGTTCGAGGCTGATGTCCTTGACGCCGGACTCGGCGGCGTCGCGCTGGATGATCCGGCCGACGCGCTCGCTGCCGATGAAGCCGATCCGGCGGACCAGCGGGTGCCGCACGAGCGCCTGGCTGGGTGCCGGGCCGCTGCTGGTGAGCACCGACAGGGTGCCCTCGGGCAGGATCCCGGTCGCGATCTCGGCGATGCGCAGCGCGGACAGCGGCGTGATCTCCGAGGGCTTGAGCACCACGGAGTTGCCGGCCAGCAGAGGCGCCGCGATCTTGGCCGCGGCGAACATCGCGGGGTGGTTGAACGGCACGATCCGCGCGACCACGCCGAACGGCGCGCGGCGGGTGAAGTGGAGGTTCTCGGCGCTGGCGGGAATCGTCTCGCCGCCGAGGTGTGTGGCGTAGTCGGCGAAGAGTTCGAGGACGTCGGCTCCCCAGCCGACGTCCGTGCGCATCGCCGTGACGGGGTTGCCGGAGTCGAGTGCGTCGAGCGTCGCCAGTTCGTCGGTGTGGGCCCGGATCGCGGTGGCCAGCTCGCGCAGCCTGCCCGCCCGTTCGCGGGGCTGCACCGCCCGCCAGGCGGTGGCGGCGTCGGCGGCCGATCGCACGGCCTCGTCGACGTCGTCGATCGTGGCGTCCGGCGCCTCGGCCAACGGTTGTTCGGTGGCGGGACACTCCACTGTGTACGTCGCGCCGACGCGTGCCCGCCCGCCCACGGCGAGTCGCCACTCGCGATCGGCGACCGCCGACGCGGCCGCGATCGGGTCGTCCACCACTGACATGTGGGCCTCCATTCTGGGGAACGCGCCTCTGCTGGGCAGAACGTAGTCGGCGATCGCGGTGGTTGACAACAGCCGAGGGGGCCGTTCATCCTCAGATTCTGCTGAAAAGACTATTGCTCTGTAGAGCAGAAAACGGAGTCAGTGATGACCGATCAGTCGTCGCTCCTCGAGGACGTGCGGCGGGGCATGATCCCGGCCCACATCTACAACGACGAGGAGGTGTTCCGGCTCGAGAGCGAGCGCGTCTTCGGCCGGGCGTGGGTGTTCGTGGGGCACGAGTCGGAGATCCCGCAGCCAGGCGACTACGTGGTGCGCAGGGTGCAGGAGGACTCGTTCATCGTGAGCAGGGGCGAGGACCACCGGATCCGCGCGCTGTTCAACATGTGCCTGCACCGCGGAATGCAGGTCTGCCGCGCGGAGATGGGCAACGCCTCGCACTTCCGCTGCCCCTACCACGGCTGGTCCTACCGCAACGACGGACGGCTCGTCGGGCTCCCGTTCCACAAGGAGGCCTACGGCGGTGAGGCCGGTTTCCGGCGCAAGTCCCAGACCCTGCTGCCCGCCCCGGCGCTGGACACCTACAACGGACTGATCTTCATCAGCATGGACCCGGACGCGCCGCCGCTGCGGGAGTACCTCGGCGACTTCGCGTTCTACCTGGACTACTACACCAAGCAGTCGCCCTCCGGGATCGAGCTGCGCGGACCCCAGCGCTGGCGGATCAAGGCGAACTGGAAGATCGGCGCCGAGAACTTCGCCGGCGACATGTACCACACGCCGCAGACGCACACGAGCGTCGTGGAGATCGGCCTGTTCCGCGAACCCAAGGCCGAGAAGCGCAAGGACGGCTGCACCTACTGGGCCGGCAACGGCGGCGGCACGACCTACAAGCTGCCGCCCGGCACGCTCGAGGAGCGGCTGCGCTACGTCGGCTATCCCGACGAGATGATCGAGCGGATGACGCGGGTCTGGACGCAGGAGCAGCTCGACGTCGTGGGCCGCGACGGGTTCATGGTCTCGGCGGCCTCGGTGTTTCCGAATATGAGCTTCGTGCACAACTGGCCGAGGGTCGAGGACTCCGACGACGTGCTGCCGTTCATCTCGATCCGCACCTGGCAGCCGGTGGGACCCGACGAGACCGAGGTGCTGTCGTGGTTCGCGGTGGACGCCGAGGCGCCGGAGGAGTTCAAGGCGCTGTCCTACAAGGCGTATCTGATGTGCTTCGGCAGCACCGGTATGTTCGAGCAGGACGACGTGGAGAACTGGGTCTCGCTGACCAACACGGCGGGTGGCTCGATGGCGAGGCGGCTGCTGCTCAACAGCAGGATGGGCCTGCTGGAGGACGACGCCACCGTGGTGCCGCCGCTGCCGTCCGAGCAGTTCTCGGGTCCGGGCGAGGCCTACGTCGGCTACGGCGAGTACAACCAGCGGCACCTGTTGCGCCGCTGGGCCGACCACATGGAACGACCGCCGGGGACCGCGGAGCAGATCCGTGTCGGCGGCGACGGCTCGGCGGTGACGGCATGACCTCGGCCCGCGCCCAGTGGCGCCCGACCGGCAACGGCGGACCCTACTCGGCCGAGTCCGCGCTCGGTGGCCACGCGCCGAGGCTGCAGCGCACCGGCCGTTCGCTGCCGTTCTCGGACGAGCGGCACCTGAGCGCCCACCACTGGCTGGTGGAGGAGTCCTACGTGCTCGACGCCCAGCACTACGACGAGTGGCTGGACCTGCTGGCCGAGGACATCCACTACCTGATGCCGGTGCGGGTCAGCACCGCGCTCGGGGCGGGCTACGACTCCGCGCCCGGCATGGCCCACTTCGACGAGAACAAGTACTCGCTGTCGCGGCGGGTCGCGCGCTTCGCCACCGAGCACGCGTGGACGGAGGACCCGCCGTCGCGGCTGCGGCACTACGTCACCAACGTGCGCACGTTCGCCACCGACGACCCCGGGCATATCGTCGTGGACTCGGCGGTGCTGCTGTACCGCAGCAGGGGAGACGTGCGCGAGGCCGCGGTCATCTCCGCGGGCAGGGAGGACCTGCTGCGGCGCACGCCCGACGGCGAGGGCTGGCTGCTCGCGCGGCGCACGATCCTCGTCGACGACTCGGTGCTGCGCACCCAGAACCTGGCGATCTTCCTGTGACCCCGCAGACCCCGCAGTGGCCGGGGGAACAGGACGACGCCGAGGCCGCCGCCCGCGCCGCCGACGAGCTGCGCGCGCTGCGGGCGGGCTCGCACGGTCAGGAGATCGTGCTGGGCAACGAGTTCGCCGAGATCCGGGTGAGCAGAGTGGAGACCCGCAACGGCTCCCGGCTGCTGATCGAGGCGCCCAAGTCGGGCCAGTGGGTGGCGTTGTGCCCGCTGGAGCTGGAGGCGCTGACGTGGCAGAACGCCGCGACGTTCTCGGCGATGATCGGCACCCCGTTCGGCCCGTTGCTCGGCCACGACGAGGAGGACGCGTGACGGGCTGGCTGGAGGGCCGCAGGGCGCTGGTCGTCGGCGCCGGGTCGGGCATCGGCAGGGCCGTGCTCGACGCGTTCCGGCGCGAGGGTGCGCGCGTCGCCGTGCTGGAACGTGACCCGGCCAAGTGCGAGGCACTCACCACCGAGCTGCCCGGCGTGCCGGTGGTCACGGGCGACGCGAGTACGAGGGCGGCCAACGACGAGGCGGTGGCGCGGGCGGCCGAGGAGTTCGGCGGGCTCGACGTCCTGGTCAACTGCGTCGGCGTGTTCGACTTCTACCAGGGCATCGCCGAGCTCGACGCCGAGCACATCGACGACGCCTTCGCCGAGATGTTCGCGGTGAACGTCAAGAGTCACCTGCACGCGGTGAAGGCGGCGCTGCCCGCCCTGCGCGCCAGCGGGTCCGGCGCGAGCGTGGTGCTCACGGAGTCGACCTCGGCGTACTACCCGGGCCGCGGTGGTGTGCTCTACGTGGGGTCGAAGTTCGCGGTGCGCGGACTGGTGACCGCGCTCGCGCACGAGCTGGCCCCGGACATCCGGGTCAACGGGGTGGCCCCGGGCGGCACCGTCGGTACCGACCTGCGCGGCCTCGACAGCCTCGGGCTCGGCGAGCGCAGCCTCGGTGCCACCGCGGGCAGGGAGGCCGAGCTGGCCGGCCGGGTGCCGTTGCGCGTCGCGCTGTCGGGAGCCGACCACGCCTGGAGCTACGTCTTCCTGGCCTCGTCCCGCTCCCGCGGCATCACCGGTGACGTGATCCATCCCGACGGCGGTATCGCCGTGAAGGCGTGAGAAGGAGGAACGACATGGCGATCGTCAAGGCCGATCTGGAGCTGTGCCAGGGCTACGCCAACTGTGTCGTCGCGGCCGACGACGTGTTCGACCTCGACGACGACGGCGTGGTGGTGCTGCTGAGGGCGGAGGTTCCCGAGTCCGACGTGGACCGGGTCACCGACGCCGCCCGCAGCTGCCCCGTCTCGGCGTTGCTGGTCGAGACGCCGTGAGCCCGGTGACGGTGGTCGTGGGTTCCTCGGTCGGCGGGGTGCGCACGGCACAGGCGTTGCGCGCGGCAGGCTACGACGGCGACGTGGTGCTCGTCGGCGAGGAAACCGTGGCGCCCTACGACAAACCACCGCTGTCCAAGGGGTTGCTCGCCGGCACCTCGACGACGGCCGACATCACGCTGCTGACCGAGCAGGCCGCGCGCGAGGCCGGGATCGAGCTGCTGCTCGGCCGCGCCGCGAGCGGGCTCGACGTCGCGGGGCGCCGCGTCGAGCTCGACGACGGCGAGCGGCTGGCCTACGACGACGTCGTGCTCGCCACGGGCGCGCGGGCCAGGCCCTCGCCGTGGGGCGCGCTGCCGGGCGTGCACGTGCTGCGCTCCCTCGCCGACGCGACCGCGCTGGCCGACGACCTGCGCCAGGGCGGTCCACTGGTGGTGATCGGCGCGGGCTTCATCGGCGCCGAGGTCGCCGCGACCGCACGCGGGATGGGCGTCGCGGACGTGACGCTCGTCGACCCGGCGCCCGTGCCGTTGAGCCGGGCGCTCGATGTGGAGGTGGCGGGAATCCTCGCGCGGCTGCACGCCGAGAACGGCGTTCACACCCGGTTCGGCGTCGGTGTCGAGGGCATCGAGCGGGTCGCCGGCGGGCTGCTCGTGCGCCTGGCCGACGAGACCGTCCTGCCCGCGGCCACCGTGGTCGTCGGCATCGGCGCGGTGCCCAACGACGACTGGCTGCGCGACTCCGGCCTCCGGCTCGACGACGGCGTGGTGTGCGACGCCTACAGCCGGGCGGCCGAGCACGTCTACGCCGTCGGCGACGTGGCGCGGCTGCCGCATCCCCGGCGGGGCGGGCTGGTGCGCGCCGAGCACTGGACCAACGCCGTGGAGCAGGCTCGCACCGTGGCCCGCACCATCGCCCTGCCCGAGTCACCACTCGCCCATGTGCCGGTCGACTACGTGTGGAGCGACCAGTACGACCGCACCATCCAGCTCACCGGCCGCACCGGCGGCACGCTCGCGCACGTCCTCGTGCCGGGTCCCGACCCGGACCGCGCGTTCGCCGCGCTCTACGCCGACGCCGACGGCACGTTCGCCGGCGCGGTCACCGTCGGCTGGCCGCGCGCGCTCGTCACCTGCCGCAAGGCCGCGGGTCAGGACACCGGGACGAGCCTGGAGGAGATCCGGCAGGCGCTGTCCGCTCCACGGCCTGGCGTGAGGAAGGAGGCGGCCCGATGAGCGAGGAACTCGCCCCGCTGCGCGAGCACATCGCGCAGGCCTGCCGGGTACTGGCCGCCCGCGGTCTCGCCGACGGGATCCTGGGCCACATCAGCCTGCGCGTCGACCCGCGGCGGCTGCTCGTGCGCTGCCGGGGACCCGAGGAACGGGGACTCGCGTTCACCGCCGACGCCGACATCCGGCTCGTGGACCTCGACGGAGAGCCCGGCGCGGCGGGCGAGCTCGACGGCGGTTACGCGGTGCCGAACGAGCTGCCCCTGCACACCGAGGTCCTGCGCCGCAGGCCCGACGTCGAGGCCGTGGTGCACGCCCACCCACCGTCGGTGGTCGCGGCGGATCTCGCCGGTCTCGCCATCCGGCCCATCGTGGGGGCGTTCGACATCCCCGGCACCCGGCTGGCGGCCGGGGGAGTGCCCGTCTACCCGCGCGGTGTGTTGGTGCGCAGCCGGACACTGGCGGCGGAGATGGTCCAGGCGCTGGGCGACCGGCCCGTCGTGTTACTGCGCGGCCACGGGCTGACCAGCGCCGCCACGAGCGTCGAGCAGGCCGTGCTCCAGTCGGTGAGCGTGGATGTACTCGCGGCGCTGTCGCTGCGCGTCGTCGCCGCGGGTGGCACGCTCGTGGACCTGCCCGAGCACGACCTGGCCGAGCTGCCCGACCTCGGCGGAGCGTTCAACACGGCGACGGCGTGGCGCCACGAGGTGGCACGGTTGCCGTGAGTGGCCGAAATTCTGCAGAGCGATCGTCCTTTGTGTTCACTGCGAAGCTGTTGACACCAACGAGTGAATGAAAGAAAGTAATTCTGCATCGCAGAGGTTGATTTTCCCCGGTTGACGCGATGCCCCACTCGGTGGGCGCGCCCAACGAAGCGCGCGGAGAGGAATAACTGTGTCCATCCACGTCATCGGAGTCGTGGCGCTGGTGCTGGTGTTCGTCGTCGGCACGCTCAGACCCGTCAGCATCGGAGCGCTCTCGCTCGTCGCGACCTTCCTCATCGGAACCCTCGTGGCACACGAGACCGTCGACGAGCTGCTCGCCGGCTTCCCCGCGGATCTCTTCGTCCTGCTCGTCGGGGTGACCTACCTGTTCGGCCTCGCGGCGGTGAACGGCACGATCGAATGGATCATCGACCGGGCCGTGCGGTTGTTCGGCGACCGGCCCGCGCTCGTGCCCTGGCTCATCTTCGTGTTCTCGGCGGTGCCGACCACGGCCGGCGCCCTCGGCCCGGCCGGTGTCGCGATGCTCGCGCCGTTGTGCCTGCGGCTGGGTGAGCGCTACGCGATCGACCGGCGCATGACGGCGCTGATGGTCATGCACGGATCGTGCGTGGGCAACTTCTCTCCGCTCAACGGACTCGCCATCATCGTGCAGAAGGCGGCGGGCGCGGGCGGCGTGCAGGTCTCGTCCTCCGCGCTGTTCTTCGGCAACGCCGCCTACAACATCGTGCTCGGCGTGGTCATCTACCTGTGCTTCGGCGGCCGGACGCTGCTGCGCGAGCGGCACACCCGCGTCGCGACGGCGGCCGCCACGGTCACGGCGAGCGTCGGTGCCGCCGCGGACGGTGGCCGGGTCTCCACCACGACCGCGGGCGACCCGCCGCGGGCAAGCGGCGGTGTGGACTCCGACGCCGAGGGCGGCTCGCCGCGGCCCACGGCGCTGCGCGGTGACCAGGCGATCACGTTGCTGGTCATGCTGGGGGTCGGCGTCGGGGCGCTCGTCTTCGACGTCGAGATCGGCTTCCTCGCGCTCGTCGCCGCGGTGGCGCTGCACGCGGTGTTCCCGAAGCGCTTCGAGGCAGCCGAGAAGAAGATCGTGTGGTCGGTGGTGCTGCTGATCTGCGGTGTCACCACGCTCGTCGGGGCCATGGAGCGCTACGGCACGATCGACGCCGTCGGCAACGGCATCGCCGCCATCGGCGTGCCGCTGCTCATCGCCTTCCTGCTGTGCCTCGTCGGCGCGGTCACCTCCGCCTTCGGCTCCAGCGCCGGACTGCTCGGCGTGCTCATCCCGCTCGCGGTGCCGTTCCTCGTGCAGGGCGAGATCGGGGCCACCGCGATGATCGTCGCGCTGGCGATCTCGGCGACGGTGGTGGACTCCACGCCGTTCTCGTCCGTCGGAGCGCTGACCCTGGCCAACGCTCCCGAACCGGCCCGCCCCGCGTTGTTCCGCACGATGATCCGCTGGGGCATCGCGATGGCGGTGACCGCTCCCGTACTGACGTGGCTCGTCTTCATCCTGCCGAGCTCGTCCTGACCCAAAACTGTCCACTGAGGATCGGAGAACCAAGCAGATGTGCGCTGATGTCCGGGAGATCGTGGCGACCTCGTCGCGGGTGCTCGCCGCCGCGGGACACGGAGACCTGATCTGGGGCCACGTGTCCGCCCGCGATCCAGGCGGGCACGGCGTGTGGCTGAAGTCGGCGGAGTGGGGACTCGACGAGGTGAGCCCGGAGCGGGTGCACCTCGTCGACGAAGACGGCGCCGTGCTCAGCGGCGAGGGCACCCGGCACAGCGAGTTCCCCATCCACACCGAGATCATGGCCGCCCGGCCCGATGTCGGCGCCGTCGTCCACACGCACCCGCCGCACGCCGTGGCGCTGGCCGCCACCGGCCAGCCGTTGCGCCCGGTCAGCCATGCCGCCAACTACTTCGTGCCGCCCGCGGTGCCGCGCTTCACCGACACCGCGGACCTCGTGCTGACCCGCGAGCTGGGCCGCTCGCTCGCGACCACGCTCGGCGACGCCCGCGCCGTGTTCCTCGTCAACCACGGCATCGTCGCCGTCGGCAAGGACGTCGAGGAGGCCACCGTGGCGGCGATCCTGCTGGAGCGCGCGTGCGCCCAGCAGCTGCTCACCCACACCGGCGGCGGCTGGCCCACCTGGTCGCCGCAGGACGAGTCACTGGCCAAGCGCGAGCACATCTACCACGAGCGCGCCGTGTCGGCGGTGTGGGACTACCTCGTGCGCCGACTGCCCGCCGAGTCCTGAAAGGAGCGACGGCCGTGTCCCCGGTGTTCACCATGGCCTGCCAGGCCTACGACCGGATGTGGCCGCTGCGCACGGGCGAGGTCCGCGTGGCGGGAGCCGAGCTGAACTTCCTCGACCTTCCGGTGGAGGAGACGTTCTTCCGGATGCTGAAGTTCGGAGAGTTCGACATCGCTGAGCTGTCGCTGTCGAGCTACGTGCTCACGCTGGCGCAGGGCTCGCCGTTCGTGGCCGTGCCGGTGTTCCCGTCGCGCGCGTTCCGGCACAGCGCGGTGTACGTGCGGAGGGACTCGCCCGTCACCGACCCGGCCGAGCTCGCGGGCGGCACCGTGGGTGTGCCCGAGTACCAGATCACCGCCGCGGTGTGGGTGCGCGGCATCCTCGCCGAGCACCACGGTCTGCCCGTGGAGTCCGTGCGCTACCGCACCGGCGGGCTCGACACCCCGGGCCGGGAGGAGAAGCTCGCACTCGACCTGCCGCCCGGGGTCGACGTGCGGCCGATCGGTGAGGGGCGGACGCTGTCGCGGTTGCTGCTCGACGGAGAGCTGGACGCCGTCTACAGCGCCCGCAACCCGGGTCCGTTCAACACCGAGGCCCAGGGCGGGTTGCGGCGGCTGTTCGGTGACCCCGAGCGGACGGAACGCGACTACCACCGGCGCACCGGCATCTTCCCGGTCATGCACACGCTCGTGCTGCGGCGCGAGGTCTACGAGCGCAACCGGTGGCTCGCGCGCGAGCTCGTCAAGGCGTGCGTGCGGGCGAAATCCGTCGCGCTGGCCGGGCTCGGCGAGACGGCCGCGCTGCCGTACGCGCTGCCGTGGCTGTGGGCCGAGGTGGAGCGGACCCGCGCCGCGCTGGGAGACGACTGGTGGCCCTACGGCGTCGAGGCGAACCACACGACGCTGGAGACGTTCCTGCGCTACTCCCACGAGCAGGGTCTGGCGGCGCGCCGGTACGAACCGGCCGAGCTGTTCGCCCCCGAGACACTCGCCGAGGTGGTCGTGTGAGCGGGGGAGAACCGTGGCCGGGCGTCGGCTAGGATTTCTGCTGTGAAGAATGCTTCTGCGCTGGGCGCGGGCGGGGTGGGGCCCCGGCCGCAGTACCCGATCGAATCCGTCGACAACGCGCTGCGGATTCTGCTGCTCCTGGGCGAGCGCAGCGAACTGCGGCTCACGGAGGTCGCCGACTACCTCGGCGTGGCCTCGTCCACGGCCCACCGCCTGCTGGCGATGCTGCACTACCGCGGCTTCATCCGGCAGGACGGCAGGTCCAAGACCTACGGGCCGGGCACGGCGCTGACCGGCGTCGCGTTCTCGATCATGCACAACTTCGACGTGCGGCAGACCCTGCGGCCGTTCCTCGAGGAGCTCAACGGCGAGACCGGCGAGACCGTCCACATCGCCATCCTCGACGGCACCACCGTGCGGTTCATCGACGCCATCGAGAGCCCGCGCGCCGTGCGCGTCGCCTCCAGGCTGGGCCGGTCC
This sequence comes from Prauserella cavernicola, assembly GCF_016595675.1. GTDB lineage: Bacteria > Actinomycetota > Actinomycetes > Mycobacteriales > Pseudonocardiaceae > Prauserella_A > Prauserella_A cavernicola. The sequence goes on from NZ_JAENJH010000007.1 coordinate 132,589, forward strand.
ATGCCCGCCAACTGCACCTCGACGGGCAAGGCGATGCTCGCGGCCTTCTCGACCGAGCGGCTGCACCAGCTCTACCCCGACGAGGAGCTGCCAGGGCTCACCGAGAACTCGATCCGCAGCAGGACCGCGCTCGAGCGCGAGCTCGTGGGCATCCGGCGCCGCGGCTACGCGACCTCGTCGGAGGAGAGCGAGGAGGGCGTGTCCTCGGTGTCGGTGGCGTTTCCCGCCGAGCACTCGGCCATGCGGCTGTCGTTCAACATCGCGATGCCGGTCGGCCGGGTCAAGCGCCCCGAGCTCAAGCGCATCGCCGAGCTGATGCGCGGTGCCGTGGACCGCGCGGCGGCGCTGCTGCACTGACGGGCGCGGCCCGGCCTCCTAGCCCGCGAGCCCCGCGTTCAGGTGCAGGTCGCGGGAGATCGCGGCGGCCGTCGCGGTGATCGAGCGGGTCCACTCGCCCACGCGGTCCCTGCGGTAGCGCGCCGTCGGCATCGCCAGGGAGAGACCGACACGCAACGCGCCGGAGCCGGTGTCGACCGCGCACCCGATGGCCGTCAGTCCGGTCTCGGTGAGCTGCTGGTTGAGCGCGTATCCCTGCCGCCGCACCCGCCCGAGGTCGCGCAGGAGCTGGTCGAGGTCGACGTCGGCGGGCGCCGGCTCGCCGTAGCGCGCCCGGACCGCGTCGGGCTCGAGCGTCGCGAGTGCCGCGCGGCCCAGCGAGGCCAGGTGCGCGGGCAGCACTCGCCCCTCCCGGTCGCCGACCCGCAGCACCTGATCGCATTCCACGCTGGCGACGAACCGGACCCGGTCGGCCACGAGCACACCCAGGTGGCTCGTCTCGGCGGTGCGCTCGGTGAGGTCGTGCAGATGCGGCAGCGCGACCTGGCGGAGCTCCGCGACGGGTTCGGGCACGGCCGGGGTGTGCAGCACCGGGCCCGCGACGTAGCGGCGCTGGGCGTCGCGCGCGGCGAAGTCCCGGTACACCAGCATCGTCAGCAGCCGGTGCGCCGTGGACCGCGCCACGCCCAGCCGCTCGGCCGCCTCCGACACCCGCAGCGGCCCCTCCTGCTGCAGGATCGTCGCCAGGCGCAGGGCGTGGTCGACCGAGTTGATGCCGTAGACAGGTCTGTTCTCCACGATCGGACGCTACGCCGGTGCCGGGTTCGTCGCCGTCCGGCGCGAGGGCTGCTCACACAGGACTCCGGACAGGAAACCGGCGAGCTCGTCGGAGGCGTCCAGGGGCAGGACGTGGGCCACGTACTGGTCGGGCCGCACGAGAACCGCGGCTCCGCGGGCGCGATCGAGGCCGCGCACGTCGAACACGTCGGCACCCGGGTCGGGGCAGAACGCCTTCTCGTAGTCGACGAGGCCGAACGGGCCCTTGCGGGGCAGCAGCACGGGCGGCAGGTCGGCCACCGACACGCCGCGATGCTCCTGCTGGAGCACGGCGAGCACGTCGATGATCGCGTCGGGTTCGGCGCCCTCGGGGCCGAACCGCGCCAGCGGAGATCCGGGAGAGCCCAGGATCTCGCACAGCGCTCGCAGGCGCGACGCGGGATCGGCGGGGTGCAGCGGGTCGGCGAAGAGGTAGAGCCGCCACGCGCCGTCGGCCCTGGCCGCGTGTCCGAGGTGGACTCGCTTGGCGTCGGCCAGCCGGATCACCGGCGCGGAGTGGAACCGCATCCCGATCTCCAAGCCCGTCGCGAGGTCCTGGTGCTGCGGGGGCGCGGTGATCATCGAGGGCTCGTAGCGCACCGCGACACCCGCGGTGAAGCGGCCCTGCTCGCGGAAGTAGCGCTGGAACTCCGCCGGGTCGGTGTCGTCGTCCCTGGCGCTGAAGCGGGTGGTGAACTCGCGGTCGAAGTCGATGAGCCGCTGGGCGACCGCCTGGCGCTCGGCGGAGTAGGTGCGCAACAGCTCGGGCCGGGAGATTCCACGGAGCACCGCGCCGAGCTTCCAGCCGAGGTTCCAGGCGTCGGCCATGGACACGTTCATGCCCTGGCCCGCCTTCGCGCTGTGCGTGTGGCAGGCGTCCCCGGCGATGAACACCCGGGGCGAGGCGGTCTCGTCGCTGGTCTCGTCCAGGTCGTCGAACCGGGAGCAGAGCCGCTGGCCGATCTCGTAGACGGCCCACCAGCCGACGTGGCGCACGTCGATCGTGTACGGGTGCAGGATGCGGTTGGCGACGGCCGCGAGCTTGTCCGGCGTCACCGTGCCCTCGCGCAGCATCTCGGCGTCGCGCGCGTTGTCGAGTTCGATGTAGAGCCGGACCAGGTGGCCGCCCTCGCGGGGGATGAGCAGGAGGCTGCCGTGCTCGGAGCTGATGGCGGACTTGAGCCGGATGTCGGGAAAGTCGGTGACGGCGAGGACGTCCAGCACACCCCACGAGTGGTCGGTGGCGTCGCCGTGGAGTTCGCGGCCGATCGCCGCCCGGGTGGCACTGCGGGATCCGTCGCAGCCCACCACGTACTTGGCCCGGATCCGGGAGGTCTCGCCGGTGGGCTCGGACTCGCGCAGGTGCCGCAGCGTGACCGAGACGGGGAACTCGGCGTCGCGATCCGCGTCGACGGTCACGTTCTCGGCGTGCAGGCCGTAGTACGGCTCCGCGCGGGCGGCCGACCGTCGCATGTGGTCGCGAAGGTAGGCCAGCATCCGCGCCTGGTTGACGATCATGTGGGGCATCTCCGACAGGCCCTCTTCGACGTCCTCGATGCGGCCGGTCCGCACGATCGACGACGGCTCGGCGGGATCGGGGCGCCAGAAGGTCACCTCGTTGACCTGGTAGCCCTCGCGGATCACCTGGTCGGCCAGCCCGAAGGCCTCGAACATCTCGATGGTCCGGCACGCCACGCCGTCGGCCTGGCCGACCGCGAGCGGGCCGTCGCGCCGGTCGACGACGACGGTGCGCAATTCGGGGAACGCGGCGAGCTGCGCGGCCAGCACCAGCCCAGCCGGGCCGCTGCCGACGATCACCACGTCCGCCGTCTCCGGCAGCCTGTCCGGCCGGTCGGCCACGCTCGGGTGCGGCTGTTCGACGAACGGGTCACCCGGCCGGTAGCCGTCGAGATAGAACTGCATGGATCGGGCTCCTCCGGTGTCGGGTCACCGAAGGTTAGGCACCGCCGAAGTCTTCTGTCGAGACTTGGTGTTCTTCCAGGAAGAATCCTCCTGCCGGCTCCGCGACCCGGTCGCGAAGCCGGTCCGCTGTGGACGGAGTGCTGTTCCCGGTCGGTTTGTGCTGTGGCCGCTGCCGGTCACGACCGGGTGCGCGTGGCTCGCAGGTCGGCGAGCACCCGCTCGGCGTGGTCGGCGTGGACCCGCTTGTCCGCGACGAGCCTGGCCACGACGGCCGGGACCTCCTCGGCGGTGGCGCCTGCGGTGGTGGCGATGTTGCGGGCGTGCAGCGACATGTGCCCGCGCTGGATGCCCTCGGTGGCCAGTGCGCGCACCGCGGCGAAGTTCTGTGCGAGCCCCACCGCGGTGATGATCTCGGCCAGCTCCGCGGCGGCGCGAACCCCGAGCAGCGTGATCGCCGCCTGCGCGACAGGGTGCACCTTCGTGGCGCCGCCGACCAGACCGACGGGCATGGGTAGTTCGAGCGTGGCGGCCACGTTGCCGTCGAGGTCCTTCTCGAAGCGGGACAACGAGGTGTAGCGGCCCGCCGGGGACACGGCGTGGGAGTGGGCACCCGCTTCGACGGCACGCGTGTCGTTGCCGGTGGCGAGCACGACGGCGCTGATGCCGTTCATGATCCCCTTGTTGTGGGTGGCGGCGCGGTACGGGTCGGACTCGGCCAGCGCGGCGGCGTGGATGATGTTGTCCACCACCTCGGCGCCGCCGAGCGCCCCGGCGTCGAACACCGCGCGAGCACGGGAGAGCCGGAGGTCGGCCTTGTTGGTGAGGATGCGCAGCAGGCTGGTGCCACCCGCGATCTCGGCCGCGCGCGCGGCGACGGCCTCGGCCATCGTGTTGACGGCGTTGGCTCCCATGGCGTCGCGCACGTCGACCTGCAGGTGCGCGACCACATAGGTGCCCGCGCGCGAGGGGACGATCCGCACGGCGAGGTCACGCACGCCGCCGCCGAACTCCACGAGTTTCGGGTCCTGGGCGTTCGCGAGCGCGATCAGCTCGTCGCGGGCCTCCAGCAGTCGCACCCGCCCTGCCTCGGGGTCGGCGACCCCGACGATCTGGATCTGCGCCTGCATGATCGGCTCGGTCGAGGACGTGGTGAACCCGCCGTGCGCACGGGCGATCTTGGCCGCGTTGCTCGCGGCGGCGACGACGGAGGCCTCCTCGGTCGCCATCGGTACCAGTACCCCGGCGCCGTTGACGACGAAGTTGGTCGCGACGCCGAGCGGCACGCCCAGGATGCCGGTGACGTTCTCGATCATGTGATCGGCCTGGACGGTGCCGAGGCCGTGTGCGGGGTCGAAGGCGGCGACCGCCCCGGGGTCGACGCCCGCGGCCTCGGCGACGGCCGTGCGCCGGGCCTCGACGGAAAGGTCACGGAGACCCTGGATACGACCGGTGCGCGACATGGCGCTCCTCCCACCTCGCTGTGGCTCTCGGTTCGAGGGAGGACGCTAGTTCGTGGACCACCGGCCCGGAACGGACCGACCGTCCAATTCTGGGGGCGGCGCTATGGACTTCTGGTCAGGTGTGCGAGGCGGACGGCCACGGTGATCCGGAAGAGCCGGTCGGGCTCCTGCCAGTCCTCGCCGAGCAGTTCGGTCGCGCGTTCCAGCCGTTGGAGCACGGTGTTCTTGTGCAGGCGCAGCGCTCGGGCGGTGGCGACCGGGCTCATCTTGTTGCCGAGGTAGGCGGCGAGGGTGGGCAGGAGCTTGCCCGACCGCCCGGCGTCCCACTCCAGTACGGGCCCGATGACGTGGTCCACATAGCTGTGCACGCGGGCTTCGCCCGGACCGAACAGTGCCGTGTAGGGCAGGTACGCGTCGGCGGTGACCGCGGCGTCGGTCAGGTCGAGCGCCGGGAGAATGCGCACGCACGCCGACGCGGCGTCGACCTGCGACCGGAGGTCGGCGACACCCTGGAAACCCGCGCCCACGGCCAGGACGGGTGCCCGGACCGCGCGGCTCACCGTGGCGTGGATGGCCGCGGCCGCGGCGTCCGGGGCGGGATCCGGGGTGAGCGCCACGATCCGGTCGGCGTGCTCGCCGACGAGCCCGCCCGTGCGCCGCAGCGCGCGCACCGCCTCCCTGCGCAGGTCGGCCGAGACCGACACCACGACCACGGACCGCCGGTCGTGGAGCCGGATCCCGCGCGCGCGAGCACGCGTGGTGATGTCGGTGTGCCGGTCCGGATCGTCGGAGAGCAGGTCGGCCAGCAGGTCGCTGCGCACGCGCTGCTCGGCCTCGACGAGGGAGTCCTGCTTCAGGTTGAGCAGCGCGGTGATCTGGGCGGCCCGCTCGGCGGTGCGGCGTTCCACGGGACCGAACCGGACCTCGCCCTCCTCCAGCAACAGCGCGCCCAGCAGGGTGGGCCCCGCGAGGACGGCGACGGCGTAGGCGCCCTCGCCCGCGGGCGAGCACCGGCCGCTGCGCCTGCTCTGGTCGACCGCGTCGGCGACCTGGCCGTCGAGCTGTTCGGGATCGAGCAGCGTCACCCGGCAGCGCAGCGCGCGTCCGAGCGCGGTCGCGACGTCGGGCGCCTCGCCGCCCTCCAGTACGAGGCTGGTGAGGTCGCTGTGCACCTCGCTGGAGCGTTCCATCGCCTCGACGTGCCGGGCGAGCTCTCCATAGGCGCGCTGGGTCTCGTCGGCCAGGTCCTGGGTGCGCGAGAGCAGGCGGGCCGTCTGCAGGACCACCGCGGCGTGGTCGGCGAACGCCGAGAGCAGGGAGATCTCCTCGGGGGAGAAGGCGTGCTCGACGCGGTTGGCGGCGAAGAGCACCCCGATGACCTCCTCGCCGGCGAGCAGGGGGACACCGAGCAGCGACACCAGGCCTTCCGCGGCGACGGCGGCGTCGATGGCCGAATCGTGCGGCGCCTCGGTCATCGCGGCGTACTTCGACGTCCAGTGGGGACGGCGGCCTTCGACCACCTGGCTGGCCAGTCCCATGCCGGGAGGAACCCGCAGCCCGAGAAACGACGGCGCGATCGTGCCGAGCGTGGTGCGCACCCGCAGCTCACGGCTGGCCGCGTCGAACTCCGACAGATACGTGACGTCGGTGCCTACCAGGTCGTGCGCCCGCTCCACGAGCCTGCCGAGCAGCTCGTCGACGTCGCGGAGCTGGACGAGCTCGCGCGCGGAGGAGAACAACGCGGCCAGCTCCTGACCACGGCGCCGCCACCGGTCCGCCCTCGCCCGCAGCCTGCGCACCTCGTAGGCGATCCGCGTCGCGTCGCTCTCGGGCAGTTCCACGTCCGTGAGCAGGCCGCCCACGTCGATCTCCTGCTCGGCCGACGCCGCCTGGAGCAGGTCGACGACGACCGCGACCGGGATCGCGTCCGCCACGGCATCCACCTCGCTTTCCTATGCCGATCGTCCAGCGCGGGGCAGGTCAACTTGGACGGAGAATACATAGCCTGAATTCTCGTGCGCTCGTACCGTCCACACCGCGGGCGAGGCGGACCTGGAACGGAAGCGGACCGGATTTCTCGTGCTTACCATCCGTGCGCCCGGCACGATCCGCACCGACGCAGTCAAGGGAGACAGCGAGCATGACGCTTCACGTGGGCATCGACGTCGGTGGCACGTTCACCGACGCCGTGGCGATCGTCGACGGGCGCGCGATCCGGGGCAAGGCGTTCTCGACCAAGGACGTCACCACCGGCATCCTCGGCGCACTGGGCGTGCTGCAGGAGCGCGCGGGACTGACCGAGGCCGACTTCTTCGCCGCGGTGGACCGTTTCGTCCTCGGCAACACCATCGTCACCAACGCGGTCGACGAGCAGAAGTACGCCGCCGTGGGGCTGCTGACCACCCAGGGTTTCCGCGACACCTTGCGCATCGCCCGGTCGGCGCGCACCGACGAGCGCGATCCGCACGACATGGCGGCTCCGCCGGACATCGTGGAGCGCCGCCGCATCGTCGAGGTGGCCGAGCGGGTCGACGCGCACGGCACCGTTCTGGTGCCGCTCAGCGACGACGCGATCGCCGGGGCCGTGGACTCCGTGCTGGCGGCCGGTGCCGAGGCGATCGCGGTGTGCCTGCTGTGGTCGTTCCGCAACGCCGCCCACGAGAAGGCGATCGGGCAGTATCTCGACAAGCACCACCCGGACCTGCCGTACACGCTCTCCAGCGAGCTCACGCCGGTGTACCGCGAGTACGAGCGCATGGTGACCACCGCACTGGACGCCGCCGTGAAGCCGCTCGTGGCCTCGCACTTCGACCAGCTCGCCGCCGAACTGCGCAGCAGGGGACTGCGGGCCCGGGTGCAGATCATGCAGGTGCACGGCGGGTTCCTGTCCGTGGAGGAGACGGGCAAGGCCCCGATCTCCATGTTCAACTCCGGCCCGGTCGGTGGCGTCACCGGCGCGCGGCTGCTGGGCCAGCAGCTCGGCCGCAACCGGGTGCTGACCGCGGACATGGGCGGCACCAGCCTGGACGCGGCCGCCATCATCGACGACGAGTTCCGGTTGCTGCCCCGTGCCGAGATCGGCGGCCTGCCCACGAGCCTGACGGCGGTGGACATCGAGACCATTGGCGCCGGTGGCGGCAGTCTCGCCTGGGTCGACGGCCGGAACCTGCTGCGCGTGGGACCGCACAGCGCGGGCTCCACGCCTGGTCCCGCCTGCTACGGCAAGGGCGGCACGCGGCCCGCGGTCACCGACGCGGCGCTGGTGCTCGGCCTCATCAACGCCGACTACTACCTCGGCGGCACCGTCCCGCTGTACGAGGACCAGGCCAGGGCCGCGTTGCGCAAGCACGTGGCCGAGCCGCTGGGCACCACCGAGGACGCGGCGGCCGAGGGTGTCTACCGGCTCGCGTCGTCGCAGATGTCCAACGCGCTGCGCAAGATCACCGTGAACCGGGGCCACGACCCTCGCGAGTTCACGCTCGTCGGTTTCGGCGGCGCGTGCGGGTTGTTCGCGGCCAGCATCGCCGCCGAGGCGGGGGTCCGCGAGGTCGTGATCCCGCGCAACGCCGCGGTGTTCTCGGCGCACGGCCTGATGCACGCCGACTCGGTGTTCTCCGCGGTGCAGACGAGCCCGTGGACGATGGACCAGCCCGCCGCCGTGCTGGACAAGGAGTTCGCCACGCTCGAACAGCGTGCGCGGGCGTGGTTCGACGCCGAGGAGATCCCCGAGGACCGGCGCGAGCTGTACCGCGAGGCGGACATGAAGTTCGTCGGCCAGATCTTCGAGGTGACCACCCGCCTGCCTGCCGAGACGTTCGGCGAAGCGGACAAGGAGGCGCTGCGCAGGCGGTTCGTGGCCGACTACGAGGAGGAGTTCGGCGCGGGCACGGCGTGGACCGAGGCCGAGATCCTGCTGGTCAACTCGCGGGTCCGGGCCATCGGGCGCAGCGAGGTGCAGGCGGTCGAGCAGGTCGCGGGCGTCGGCGAGGAGACCCACGAGCTGACGCGCAGGGTGGTGACCGAGCCCCACACCGGCGAGCGCGTCGAGATCGACGTGCACCGCGGCTTCGGAGCGCTCGGCCGGGCGAGCGGGCCGTGCCTGCTGGAGGAGCCCGACACCACCGTCTACGTGCCCACCGGCGCCACCGTCGAGCTCACCGGCAGCGGTGACTTCCTGCTGCGCCTCGCCGACCGCTGAGACCCCGCCCGTCAAAGGAGACGACCATGACCAGCACCCCGCAGACCCTGCCCGAGGGATACGACCCGGTCACCCTCGAGGTGATCCGCATGCGCCTGGACTCCATCGTGGAGGAGATGGGCATCGCGATGATCCGCTCCTCGGGCTCGCCGGTGATCACCGAGGCCGGCGACTTCAACACCGCGCTGTTCGACCCGACGGGCCGCATCTACGCCTACTCCGACTACGTCCAGTTCCACATCGGATCGGGCAGCGTGGCCGTGCAGAACCTGGTCGAGGTCATCGAGGGCGAGCCGCTGGCGCCCGGTGACGCCTTCATCTGCAACGACCCGCACACCGCCGGTGCGAGCCATCCGCCGGACACGAACGTGATCTCGCCGATCTTCCACGGCGACGAGCTCATCGGCTGGGCGCAGTCGCAGGCGCACCTGGTCGACGTCGGCGGCATGACGCCCGGCGGGTTCGCGCCCGGCGCGCACGACTGCTACGCCGAGGCCCTGCGGCTGCCGCCGGGGGTGAAGATCTTCGACCGGGGTGAGCCCGTCGAGTGGGTGCGCAGGCTGCTGCTCAACAACGTCCGTGTGCCCGCGTTGTTCTGGAACGACGTGCGCAGCCTGGTGGCGAGCAACAACACCGGCATCAGGCGGCTGCTGGGCACGATCGAGGAGTTCGGGCTGCCGCAGTTCCGCGACTACACCAACCTGTCGTTCCAGCTGGCCGAGCAGGTGGTTCGCGACCGCATCGCCCAGATCCCCGACGGCACCTACGCCGCGGAGGAGTGGACCGAGCACAACGGGCACGTCGACGAGCTCTACCGCGTCGCGTGCACCATGACCAAGCACGGCGACCAGATCAGCTTCGACTTCACCGGCTCCAGCGAGCAGACCGACGGCTTCGTCAACTGCAGCTACGGTGCGCTGGTGGGCAGTGTCGCGTCCGCGGTCGTGCCGATCCTCGCGTGGGACGTCCCGTTCAACGAGGGCGTCATGACCGCGTTCGACATCGTGGCCGAGCCCGGCTCCATCGTGAACCCGCGCCCGCCCGCGCCGATCAGCAACGGGCACCTCACCACCGGGGCACGTGTCAGCCGGGTGGTCACCAAGCTCATGAACCAGGCGTGCCGCGGCAGCGACGACGGCACCGTCCGCGACCGGACGCAGGGCGTGTGGGGCGACTCGTGGACCGGCGGGATCTCGGCGGGCACGAGCGACGACGGCGAGTACTTCGTGTTGTTCAACATGGACGGTGGCGGGATGGGCTCCGGCGCCCAGCCTGAGCTCGACGGCCTCGACTGCGCCGGGATGATGACGCAGGTCAACAACATGCTGCCGGACGTCGAGATGAACGAGATGCTGTACCCGGTGCTCTACCTGTGGAAGCAGCTCAACACCGAGAGCGCAGGCCACGGCGCCCACCGCGGCGGGCTGGGCCTGCGCTTCGCCTGGACGCTGCACGGCGCGCGGGAGGTGACGCAGACGGTCTTCGCCCCGAGTGCCCAGGTCGTGGCAGACGGCTTCGGCGGCGGACTGCCGGGCGGCGGCAGCGGGCACGAGGTGTGGCGGCGGACCGACGTCGCCGGGCTGCTGGCCGAGGGCAGGGTGCCGACCAGGGACACGCTCGGCGCCGAGGAGAAGCACCTGCTCGCCATCAACCAGCAGTCGGTGACGATCGGCTCCGGCGACGTGCTGGTGCAGTGGATCGCGGGCGGTGGCGGCTACGGCGACCCGCTCCTGCGCGATCCGCGGCTCGTCGCCGCCGACGTTCGCGACGGCTACGTCACCGCCGAGACCGCGCGAGGGACCTACGGCGTCGTCGTCGACACCGCCGCCGACGGTGCCGCCGACGAGCACGCCACGGGCGAGGCCAGGGCCGCCCTCAGGAAGGACCGGCTCGGCGGTGCTCCCTCGGCACAGGTTCCCCCGGCGTCCCCCGCCGGTTCCTCGGCGCCGCGCCGCGACGCCGAGGGCTGGTACGTGCCCGCGAGCGGTGCGCGGCTCGGCACCGGTGACGACTGGCACGACGGCGCGCGCAAGGTCACCCACGTGGCCTCCGACCGGCTCGCCGAGCACGGAGTCCGGGTGCGTCCGCGCGCCGAGGGCCGCCGGGTGCTCATTGACGAGTTCTACAGTCCCTCGTGCGGCACCCTCCTGGAGGCCCGCATCCGGGTGGACGCCGCGAACTGACGACAGCACTGCGAAGAGCACTGCGAAGAGCACTGGGAAGTAGGGGCGAACATGACTATCGACGACGGCGGCCTGCTCGCCGGAATGCTGCCGGGCGGGCTGTCCGAAGGAGCGCTGCGCGGCATCGTCGTCCTGGACATCACCCGGGTCGTGGCGGGGCCGTTCTGCTCGATGCTGCTGGCCGACCTCGGTGCCACGGTGATCAAGATCGAGAACCCCAGGGACCCGGACTACGCCAGGGACTTCCCGCCGAAGCTCACGTCCGGTGAGGGCGAGGAGTTCAGCGGGTTCTTCGCGCAGTACAACCGCAACAAGTTCGGGCTGACCATCGATCTGTCCACATCGGATGGCAAGGAGCTGCTCACCAAGCTGGTGCGGCGTGCCGACGTCCTGGTCGAGAACTTCCGGCCGGGCACCATGGACAAGCTCGGCGTCGGTTACGACGTGCTGCGGGCCGAGAACCCGGGGCTGGTCTACACGGCGATCTCCGGGTACGGGCAGACCGGTCCGTACCGGCGCCGTCCCGCCTACGACAACAGCGCACAGGCCACCGGCGGGCTGTGGTCGATGAACGGGTTCGGAGACCGGCCGCCCGCGAGGGTGGGCACCATCATCGGTGACCTGTCGGCGACGCTGTACGCCGTCATCGGCACGCTGGCCGCGTTGCGGCACGCGGAGAAGACCGGGCAGGGCCAGCTGGTCGACGTGTCGCAACAGGACTCGGTGCTCAGCCTGACCGAGAACGCCGTCGTGTCCCACACGGTCGAGGGCACGGTGCCCGGCCCGCTGGGCAACGAGCACCCGTTCGTCAAGCCCTACGAGCTCTATCCGTGCCAGGACGGGTTCGTGTTCTTCGGTGGCTACACGGACAAGTTCTGGCGCCTGTCCTGCCACCTGTTCGGACAGCCGGAGCTCGCGGACGACCCCGAGATCGACACCATGGCGAAACGGTTCGACCCCGAGGTCTACGAACGCCGGGTCCGGCCGGTGCTGCACACGTGGTTCGAGGACAAGACGAAGGCCGAGCTGGAGGAGATCGTCGGCGACGCCGTGCCGTTGAGCGCGATCAAGAACATCGGCGAGGTCGTGGCGGATCCGCAGATCGCGGCCAGGGACATGATCGTCGACGTCGAGTACCCCGAGTTCGGAGAGCTGCGGATGTTCGGCTCGCCCATCAAGCTCGGCGGCACCCCCACCGAGCCGCGCGGGCTCGCGCCGAAGGTCGGCGAGCACGCCGACTCGGTCCTGCGGGCGCTCGCCGACCTCGACGACCAGGAGATCGCGCGGCTGCGCGAGAACGGGGCCATCTGATGGCGGGGGTCACCCTCGAGCGGGACGGTGCGGTGGCGCTCATCCGGTTCGACCGGGCGGACAAGCTCAACGCGCTCACCCTCGCGATGTACGAGGAGCTCGGTGCGGCGTTCGCCGAGGTCCGCGACGACGACTCGCTCGCCGTCGCGATCCTGACCGGCAGCGGGGACCGGGCCTTCTGCGTCGGTGCCGACCTCACCGAGTCCATCCCCGCGCTCGCGGAGGGGCGGTTCGACATCTCGGAGTGGGATGGCGCGCACCAGAAGCACACGACGCTGTTCAAGCCGGTGATCGCCGCGATCAACGGTCTGTGCCTCGGCGGTGGCTTCGAGATCATGCTGTCCACCGACCTCCGGATCGCCGCCGACACCGCGGAGTTCGGCCTGCCGGAGAGCGGCGTCGGGGTGGTGCCCGCGGGCGGCACGCTCACCAGGCTCACGCGCCAGATCCCATACGTGTGGGCGATGGAGCTGATGCTCACCGGTGAGCGGATCCCGGCGGAGCGGGCGCTGCGCTACGGCCTGCTCAACCAGGTCGTGCCCGCGTCGCAACTGCTGGAGACCGCCCACGCGCACGCCCAGCGACTGGTGCGCAAGAGCGGGACCGCGCTCGCGACGATCAAGGAAGCGGTGCTGCGGCTCGGCGACCTCCCGCAGGACCAGGCCTTCCACAGCGAGGCCCTGTACGGGCAGAAGGCCTTCACCTCACCCGATGCCCGCGAGGGTCTCGGGGCTTTCGCGCAGCGCCGCGAGCCGGACTTCCCGTCGCGGCGGCCCGGGAGCTGAGCCGCCCAGCGGGGTGAACCCCGCCGACCGGAACGTGACGGCTCCCGTTCCGGTCGGCGGCTGGTCCGGCAGCGCCTGATGTGCATACTGGCCCCGGTGGAAGGCCGCTCGCGCGCCAGAAAGGGACGAACGCGGTCCGGTCGATGAGGACCCGATCGGGAACCCGGCGATAGTGGGTGGCATGGTGCTGTAGCCCCTCATCTGGACCGGGGCGCGACGAGATTCGAGCACCCGCTCATCCGCTGCTGATGACCGTGCTCACCGAGGATGGCCCGGGCCCGGGCCCGGGCCCGGGCAACGACGCAGCGGTCCCCGGTCGCCCCACTCACGTTGCCGTCTCCAGCCACGCGGGCTGGTTACGCGGTCGCGCCCGCTCCGGCACGCGGAACGTGTGTCGCCAGGACTTTCCCTCCCGGAGTGTTTCCGTCCTCCCCGAGTTAATTTCAAATATTGACATGCGGTTCCAACATATCTAGCTTGGGTGACCGAAACCACAGTCCCGAACGCAGGGGCGAGACGCCGCGACGCCGCGGCGAGGGGGAGCACTGTCACCGCGTGGACGGCGCGGTGAGAAACCCGACCGGTCAATGAGGACGGAGTCGTGGAATCGTGAACGTGCAAGTTCTCTCCTTGCTGGTACTCGTGTGCATGTTCGTACTGGCCTCGTTCCTGTCCATCAACCTGGGCATCCTGGCGCTGGTCGCCGCGTTCGTGGTGGGCGCCGGGTTCGGCGGCCTGGACGTGGACGCGATCATCGGCGGCTTTCCCGGCAGTCTGTTCATCCTCATCGTGGGCGTCACGTATCTCTTCGCGCTCGCGCAGGAGAACGGCACGCTGCAACGCATCATCGACGGTTCGATGAAGCTGGTGGGCAATCGCGTCGCGGCGATTCCCTGGCTGATGTTCCTGCTCGCGGCGTTCGTCGCTGCCGCGGGCGCGCTCAGCGCGGCAGCGGTGGCCATCGTCGCGCCGATCGCGTTGCGCTTCGCCGCGCAGCACAAGGTGAACCCGTTGCTGATGGGACTCATGGTCGTGCAAGGCGCCACGGCGGGCGCGTTCTCGCCGCTGAGCCCGTTCGGCGCCATCGCCAACGGCCTGCTCAGCGACAACGGACTTCCGCGGGATCCCATGGGGCTGTTCCTCAACAGCATGCTGTTCAACGTCGTGGTGGCGGGCATCGTGTTCGTGGTCTTCGGCGGCGTGCGGCTGGTGCGCCAGCGTCAGCGCGAGGCGGTCACCGCGAGCACGGGCGGCCCGGGCGCGATGGCCGCGCCCTCGGGCGGGGTCACCACCGGCGACACCGGCGACACCGGCGACAACGAGGCCACCGGCGACGAGCCGCCCGCGCCGCCGAGCCGGCGCGACACGCTGCACCAGCTCGCGACGATCGTCGCCATCATCGGACTGGTGCTCAGCACCATGCTGTTCGGGCTCGACGTCGGCTTCGTCGCGCTCACCCTGGGCGTGGCGCTGACTCTGTTGTCGCCCGACCGCTACAGCGAGTGCATCAAGAACCTGCCGTGGGGCGCGGTGCTGCTCGTGTGCGGCGTGCTCACCTATGTCGGCGTGCTGTCGGAACTCGGCACGATCGACTTCCTCAGCGACCTGCTCACCTCGGGTGGAAACCCGCTGCTGACGGCGCTGGCCGCGTGCTACATCGGCGGGGTGATCTCCGCGTTCGCCTCGACGGCCGGTGTGCTGGGCGCCTCGATCCCGCTGGCCGTGCCGCTGCTGGATCAGGGCATGCTGCCGATGCTGGGCACGATCAGTGCCATCGGCATCGCCTCCAGCGTCGTCGACGTCAGTCCACTGTCGACCAACGGCGCGCTCCTGGTCGCCAACCAGCGCAGCATGGATCCGAAGAAGTTCTTCCGGAGCCTGCTGTTGTGGTCCGTGGTCGTGATCGCGCTGGCGCCGCTGCTGAGCTGGCTGATCTTCGTGGTGCTCTGAGCGCCCGTGGACACGGCCGGTTCAGGCGGGCCCTCGGTGCGTCTCGCGCGCGCCGAGGGCCTGGACCCCGCTGATCATCGCCATGATCTCGATGTCGCGGCTGCTGCAGCCGCGCGAGAGGTCGTTGAGCGGCGCGCGCAGGCCCTGCACGATCGGGCCGAGCGCGGTCGCGCCGCCCAGCCGCTCGGCGATCTTGTATCCGATGTTGCCCGCGTCGAGGTTGGGGAACACGAGGACGTTGGCCTGGCCCGCCACCGCCGACCGCGGCGCCTTGGCCTGGGCCACTGTGGACACGAGCGCGGCGTCGAGTTGCAGCTCACCGTCCACGGGGACGCCGGGCAGCCGCTCGCGCACGAGGCTCGTGGCCGCGCGCACCTTGTCGACCGAATGGTGGCTGGCGCTGCCCTGCGTGCTGAACGACAGCATCGCGACCACGGGCGGTTGCGCGGTCAGGTCGTGGAACGTGCGCGCGGCGGCCACGGCGATGTCGGCGAGCTGGTGGGTGTCGGGGTCGGGCAGCACGGCGCAGTCGGCGAAGGCGAGTACCCGGCCGTCGGGCAGCAGCATCAGGAAGGTGCTGCTGACGTAGCGCACGCCGGGGGCGGGTCCGAGCACGCGCATGCCGGCGCGCAGCACGTCGGAGGTGGGGCGCGCGGCTCCGGCGACGCAGGCGTCCAGTACCCCGGCGCGCAGTCCCGCGACCGCGAGGTGGAGCGGGTCGCCGGCCGCGGCCGCGAGGCGTTCCGGCGGCTGTCCGGCGAACGCCGCGCGCAGGGCGCCGTCGACGCGCGCGTCGACGGCCAGGTCGGCGGGGTCGAGCAGCAGCTCACCGGGCACCGCGACGCCGGTGGCACCGACCCGGTCGGGGTCGCCGAGCAGGCGCACGCCGTGCACGCCCTGCTCGTGCAGCCGCAGAGCCGCCTCGATCGCGCGCAGGTCCTCGCCATCGGCCAGCACGACACGCGTCGCGCTGCCGGCCAGCAGGCTCCGCCAGCGCGCGACGAGCTCGCCCTCCGGTTCGGTGCCGGGCGGAGCCGGCCGGGTCGCGTGCGCACCACTCATCGGCCCCCGCCCTCCCGGCTTATTTCACAATGTGGCAAGACATTCCAAAGTCGGACGCTAAGGGAGGTTGGCGCCGACTGTCAACGCGGAGGAGTACGCTGATTCCAACATGTGACAGGAGGTGTCATGTCCGCCGAAGATCGTGACGCGCGGCCCGGGGGCGGCTCCGTGGTCGGTGCGCAGACCATCTCGCGCGCGTTCGCCGTGCTGCACCTGTTCCGGGAGCACCGCGGCGATCTCGGGGTCGGAGTCATCTCCAAGGAGCTCGGCCTCAACGTGAGCACCACGCACCGCATCGTGCGCGCTCTGGTCAGCGAGGGGTACCTGGCCCAGAACGAGGACAGCGAGCGGTACTACCTCGGCACCGGCGCGCTGCTGCTCGGCCAGGCCGCGCACCGCAACTTCGGTCTCGACGTGGTGTACCCGGTGTTGCAGCACGTGGCCGCGAGCACCGGCGAGTCGGTGAACCTCGGCGTGCTGTCGGGGGCGACCGCCGTGGTCGTGGAGCGCATCGAGTCGGCGGAGCCGCTGCGGTTCACCCAGCCGCCCGGCACCCGGGTGCCGCTGCACGCCTCGTCGATGGGCAAGGTGCTGCTCGCCTTCAACGGCGAGACCGAGCAGCGCGTGCTGCGCGGTGTGAAGCGGATGGAACGGTTGACTCCCAACACGTTCGCGACCCCGAAGGAGCTGCGCTCCGAGCTGGAGCACACGCGCGCCCGGGGGTGGAGCATCGACAATGAGGAGCTCACGCTGGGCGTGCGCTGCGTCGGCGCTCCCATCTGTGACGGCGGCGGGATCGCGCGCGCCGCGATCGCCATCCAGGCTCCCGCCGTGCGCGTGCCGGACGAACGGTTCGACGAGCTCGGGCCGGTCGCGATGCGCGCGGCCAAGGAGATCTCCGCCCTGTTGCCTCCCGGTCACACCTTCTGAGCCGGCCCCTTCTCGCGTGACCTAACGCACATCGGCGCCCGTGTGACCGGGCGTTGACTCGGCTCGTGGTCCCTCGTAGTTTTGTGAAATCACCTACCAATATGTGAAACAACAACTGGTAGGGCTACGCCGGGAACCCGCCGGTCATGTGTGAGTCAGTCGCAGCGTCGCGACGACGCGCGGCCACGTCAGAAGGGACGCCAGGCCATGCAGACACAGGACGATTCCGCTGCGGATACCGTCGCGGCGCTGGTGGCGAGAGCCAGCTCGGCGCAACAGGTCTTCGCGGACTACGACCAGCAACGGGTGGACGACGTCGTGGCGGGTATCGCCTGGGCGATCTACCGGCCGGACCGGGCCCGCGAGCTGGCCGAGCTGGCCGTGCGCGACACCGGGCTCGGCAACGTCGACGACAAGATCGCCAAGAACCAGCGCAAGACGCTCGGCACGCTGCGCGATCTGACCGGCGCGAAGTCGGTGGGCGTCATCGCCGAGAACCCCGGCGACGGCATCACCGAGTTCGCGAAACCGGTCGGCGTGGTCGCCGCCGTGTGCCCGTCCACCAACCCCGCCGCGACCCCGGCGAACAAGACCATGATGGCGCTCAAGGGCGGCAACGCCGTGATCCTCTCGCCCTCGCCCAAGGGCGCGTCCACGTGCGCGCTGCTCGTGGAGTACTTCCACGCCGAGCTCGACAAGATCGGCGCGCCGCGGGACCTGGTGCAGTACCTGGCGGAGCCGAGCAAGGCGCTCACCCACGAACTGATGCGCCAGGCCGATCTGGTGGTGGTCACCGGATCGCAGCGCAACGTCCGCCAGGCCTACAGCAGCGGCACCCCGGCCATCGGCGTCGGCGCGGGCAACGCGCCGGTGATCGTCGACGCTGACGCCGACGTACCCGCCGCGGCCGAGAAGATCAGGCGCAGCAAGACGTTCGACAACGCCACGAGCTGTTCGTCGGAGAACTCCGTGCACGTCCACACGGCCGTCTACGACGAGACCTTGCGCGAGCTGGCGGAGCAGGGCGGGTACCTGCTGACGGCGCAGGAGAAGGACCGCCTCGCCGCGGTGATGTGGCCGGAAGGCAAGCTCAGCGGCGCCATCACCGCGCAGTCGCCAGGCAAGATCGCCGCGCTGGCCGGACTGGACTCCGTCGAGGCGCGCTCGGCGCGGTTCTTCCTCGTCGAGGAGGACGGCGTCGGCCCGGAGTTCCCGTTCAGCGGCGAGAAACTCTCGGTCGTGCTCACCGTGTACCGCTTCGACGACCTCGACGGTGCGCTGGAGCGCATCCAGCGGCTGCTGGACTTCCAGGGCGCCGGTCACTCGTGCGGTATCCACACCGCCACCGAGGCACACGCCCGCACGGTGGCGGAGCGGCTGAGGGTGGCGCGTGTGCTGGTCAACCAGGCGCACTGTTTCGGCACGGGCGGCGGGTTCGACAACGGACTCGGGTTCACGCTCACGATGGGTGCCGGGACGTGGGCGGGCAACAGCATCAGCGACAACCTCTCGTACCGGCACTTCCTCAACATCACCCGGCTCGCCCGGGTCATCCCGCCCCGCGTTCCCACCGAGGACGCGCTGTGGGGCCACTACCACGAGACCTACGGGCGGTGACCATGAATCTCTTGGAACACCAGGGAAAGCAGTTGCTCGCACAGGCCGGGCTGCCGGTTCCGCGAGGCCGCGTCGCGACCACGCCGGAGGCCGCCGAACAGGCCGCCGCGGTGCTGGGCTGCCGGGTCGCGCTCAAGGCGCAGGTGCCCGCCGGTAAACGCGGCAAGGCAGGCGGCATCGTCTTCGCCGACGATCCCGCGCAAGCGCGCGAGGCCGCCGCGGGACTGCTCGGCAGTGAGCTGGGTGGCAACGCCGTCGACGCGGTGCTCGTGGAGCAGAGCGCCGACATCGCCAGGGAGCTCTACGCGTCGGTGCTCAACGACCCCGCCACCAAGGGCCCGCTGGTGCTGTTCTGCCCGTCGGGCGGCATGGACATCGAGGAGATCGGCGCGCGCGATCCGGAGCTGATCCGCAGGCTGGCGGTGGACATCCGCACCGGGCTCACCGCCGCGTCGGCACGGGCGCTGGTGGAGGGCCTCGGCCTCGGCGAGCGCGTGGAGGAGCAGGCGAGCGCGGCGCTGCTGACGATGTACCGCCTCTACCGCACCGTCGAGGCCGAACTGGTCGAGGTGAACCCGCTGGTGGTCACGTCGGCCGACGACGTCGTGGCGCTCGACGCCAAGATCTCGCTCGACCCCGGCGCGCTCGGCAGGCACGCGGAGCTGGTCGCCGACCTGGTGCCGGACCAGGACGCCACGGGCACCGAGCTCGAACGGCGGGGGCGTGACCTCGGTCTGCAGTTCCTGGAGCTCGACGGCGAGGTCGGCGTGCTGGCCAACGGCGCGGGCCTGACGATGACGACGCTGGACGCGGTGACCCACTACGGCGGCACGCCGGCCAACTTCCTCGAGATCGGCGGGGACGCCTACACCAAGGCCACCCCTGCGCTGCGGCTCGTGCTCGACAACCCGCGGGTGCGCAGCCTCGTGGTGAACTTCTGCGGCGCGTTCGCGCGCACCGACGTGATGACCGAGGGTGTGCTCACCGCGATCGAGGAGCTGCGCCCGGAGCTGCCGATCTTCTTCTCGATCCACGGCACGGGCGAGGAGAAGGCGATCCGGCTCGTGCGCGAGCGGCTCGGCGTGGATCCCTACGACACGATGGACGACGCGGTGCGGGCCGCGATCGCGGCGGCGGCGCCCGCCGGAAAGGTGGCGGGCTGATGCTGGTTTCCGAGCGGGACAACGTGGTCGTGCAGGGGCTCACCGGCAGGCAGGGCTCGTTCTGGGCCGAGCGCATGGCCGAGTGCGGCACGCGAATCGTGGCGGGCGCGAGCCCGGGCAAGGGCGGACGCGAGGTCGGCGGCGTGCCGGTCTACGACTCGGTGGCCGAGGCCGCGCGGCAGCACCGGCTCGACGTGTCCGTGCTGTTCGTGCCGCCGCTGGCGGTGCGCAAGGCCGCCTGCGACGCCATCTCGGCGGGCGTGCGCAAGATCGTGCTGCTGACCGAGCACGTGCCGTACCAGGACGTGATGCACGTGCTCGGCGAGGCGCGTGACAGTGACGCGCAGGTGCTCGGCCCCAACACGGCCGGGCTGGTGGTGCCGGGCGTGGCCTCGGTGGGCATCATGCCCGGCTTCGCGGGCAACATCTTCCGGCCGGGATCGATCGGGGTGATCTCGCGCAGCGGCAGCCTCGGCACGCTCGTGGCGCTCAACCTCGTGAGCGCGGGCTACGGGCAGTCGGCGTTCATCGGCATCGGCGGCGACCCCATCCTGGGCACCACGACGCTCGACGCCGTGCGCGAGCTCGACGCCGACGAGCGCACCGAGGCGGTGGTGCTAGTGGGCGAGATCGGTGGCTCGATGGAGGAGGACGCGGCCGACTACATCGCCACGATGCGCAAGCCGGTGGTGGCCTTCATCGCGGGACGCTCCGCTCCGCCGGATCGCCGGATGGGGCACGCGGGCGCGATCGTCAGCGCGGGCAAG
Source organism: Prauserella cavernicola (assembly GCF_016595675.1). Classification (GTDB taxonomy): domain Bacteria; phylum Actinomycetota; class Actinomycetes; order Mycobacteriales; family Pseudonocardiaceae; genus Prauserella_A; species Prauserella_A cavernicola. The sequence goes on from NZ_JAENJH010000007.1 coordinate 153,090, forward strand.
GGCAGCGGTACCTCCAAAGTGGACGCGCTGACGTCGGCGGGCGCCGCGGTGGTGGACCTGCCCAGCGGAATTGGCGACGCTCTGAAGGCCGCGGGAGTCCTGCCGGGCGTCGCGGTCTGACGGCCGTCGGGACGGGCCCGCGTCAGTCCAGCGGGCTCGTCCCCGGCGTCACGATCCGGTCGGTCAGCTGCCGGGACTGGGGCGGGATGCCGCGCAGCTCGACCTCCAGCCCGGCTGTGCGGGCCTGGTCCGCGATCGAGCGCAGCACCAGCGCGCCCGTGGTGTCGATACGCCCGAGCCGGGTGAGGTCCAGCCGCAGTGTCACCAGGTCCGAGCGGGTGCCCAGCAGATCGAGCAGCATCGCTTCGAGCCGTTGCGCGGTGCCGAACCACAGCACGCCGCGCGGTGCGAGGGTCAGCAGGCCCTCGTGCACGGCGACGTCGACCTCCAGCTGCATCAGCCGCCACAGGAACACCGCCAGCGACAGCGCGACGCCGATGAGCACCGCGAGGTCGAGGCGGGGCGCGAGCACGAGCGTCGCCACGAACGTCGTCCACGCGATCGCGGCCTGCGGCGGGGAGATCGACCACAGCCGGATCAGCGGCCGGAACTTGAGCAGCCCCGTCACCGCGACGATCACGATCGCGCCGAGCACCGCCAGCGGCAGTGGCTCCAGCACGGCGGCGAAGGGCAGGAACGCCAGCACGGTGAGGCCCGTGACGGCACCCGAGACGCGTGTGCGCGCACCCGACATGCGGTTCACCGAACTGCGGGAGAACGAGCCCCCGCACGGCATCCCGCCCACCGCGGCGGCGGTCAGGTTGGCGACGCCCTGGCTGATGAACTCGCGGTTGGAGTTCCAGCGGCTGCCGTCCTCGGCCGCGAACCGCCGGGAGATCGACGCGGCCTCGGTGAAGCCGATCAGCGCGATGATCACCCCGGGAAATATGAGCGAGGGCAGGCGGTCCCACGGGATGTCGCCGAGCGTGAACGGCAGCAGCCCCGACGGCACCTCGGCCACCACGGACCCGCCGTAGAGGCCCGCCGCCGAGAGCGCGATGCCGAGCACGGTCGCCACGAGTACGCCCGGGAACAGGGCGTGCAGTCGTCTGCCGCCGAGGATCACGAGCACCGTGCCCGCGGTGACCGCCAGCGCGGCGGGGCTCCACAGCGCGGGATGCGCGAGGCTCCACACCGCGGCCACGAGGTCGTTGGCCTCGTCGGGCGGGGTGACGTCCAGCGCCTTCGGCAGCTGGGACGCGGAGATGAGCACCGCGGCGGCGGGCACGAACCCGAGCAGCATCGGCTGCGACATCAAGTAGGCGAGCCAGCCGCCGCGCAGCAACCCGAGCAGCACCCTCACCACGCCGATCACCAGGGCCAGTGCCAGCCCGAGGCCGAGGTACTCGGGGCTGCCCGGGGTGGCGACGGTGCTCAGTGCGCCGAACGTGAGCAGCGCGGTGATCGCCACCGGGCCGGTCTGCAGGTAGGGCGAGGACGCGAACAGCGCCGCGAGCACGGGCGGCAGCGCGCCGGCGTAGAGGCCGGCGACGGGCGGCATCCCGGCGAGCTCGGCATAGGCCAGCGACTGCGGGAGCCCGACCATCGCCACGCTGATGCCCGCGATGACGTCGTAGGGCAGGGTCCTGGCACCGGATCGGCCGGAGCGCCGCGACGGTCGGGGAAATCGCACGGTTCAGCGCACGACCGACAGCGGCAGCGCGAGCCCGGACAGGCTCCGGCGCACCACGGGCAGCCGCGCCGCGAGGTCGGTGAGCGCCAGCGCCGACGGCGCGTCCGGCGCACCCGCCACCACCGGCACCCCGTCGTCGCCCGCACGCCGCAACGCCGTGTCGAGCGGGACGCGGGCCAGCAGCTCGGTGCCGAGCTCGTCGGCGAGCCGTTGCCCGCCCCCGGAACCGAACAGCGCGGTCGACTCGCCGCAGCCGTCGCACACGAGCTCCGACATGTTCTCGACGACCCCGGCCAGCGGCATGCGCAGGTCGGCGGCCATGCGCCCGGCGCGAGAGGCCACGGCCTGCGCGCTCACCTGGGGCGTGGTGACCGCCAGCAGCGCGGCCTGGGGGAGCAGCTCCAGCAGCGACAGCGTGACATCGCCCGTGCCCGGTGGCAGGTCGAGCAGCAGCACGTCGAGCTCGCCCCAGTGCACGTCGGTGAGGAACTGCTCGAGCGCCTTGTGCAGCATGGGTCCCCGCCACACCACGGGTTCGCCGTCGCCGACGAGGAACCCGACCGACATCAGCCGCACGCCGTGCGCGTCGACCGGGAGCATCAGTCCCTTGAGCGCGACGGGGCTGCGGCGGATGCCGAACAGCTGCGGCACCGAGTAGCCCCACACGTCGGCGTCGAGCAGCCCGACGCGTTTGCCCTCACGGGCCAGTGCCACGGCCAGGTTCGCCGCGACCGACGACTTGCCGACACCGCCCTTGCCGCTGGCGACCGCGTAGACGCGGGTGTCGTCGCCCAGCCGCGCCGGTTGCTGCTCGCGCAGGCGCCGGGCCAGCGCGAGGCGTTCGCCCTCGGACAGCGTCGTGAAGCTCACCTCGACACCGGAGACGCCCGGCACCGCCGAGGCCGCGGCGGTGACGTCGGCCCGCAGCCGGTCGGTGAGCGGGCACGACGGCGTCGTCAGCGCCACCGCGATGCGCGCGGTGCCCCGTCGGTCGGTGGTGACGTCGCGGAGCATGCCCAGTTCGGCGAGTCCACGGTGGATCTCCGGGTCCCGCACGGCGCCCACGGCCTCGCGCAGCGCGTCCTGGTCGACCGCCGCGCGCCGCGTCAGCATTCCGGCACCCGGTAGCCGCGCAGCGTCGGCGCGAGCGGCCGCATCATGAACTCGGGCCGCCGTCGCCCCTCTGGACCGAGGTCGGGGCGGGCCCGCGCGAGCCAGTCGCGGTAGACCTCACTGGAGCGGCGGGTGTCCACGTAGACGTCGCCGTACCGGTCACCGGGGTGTGCGTACTCCAGCGTGATCTTCTGCAGCCAGCAGTGCATGCCCGACTCCGGGTCGGGGTGCACCGCGAACGCGAGGTTCTGGTGCACGCCCGGGTCCTCCCAGCTGATGCGGCTCGAGTCCGGGTCGGCCGAGTCGAACGGCGCGACACCGCCGCGGTGGCGCAGCAGCCACGTGTGCTCACCGTCCGGATGGGACAGTTCGACCATGCCGGAGCTCCACCGGCTGCCCTCTCCGGGATGCAGGCGCCAGCGGCCCATGTGGTGCGACAGCGCGCAGACGCCCGGGCGGATGCCCTCGGTGACCCACACCCTGGCGACGAAGTAGCCGATCTCGGTGCTGATGCGCACCAGGTCGTCGGTGACCACACCGTGCCGGGCGGCGTCGAGCGTGCTGAGCCACAGCGGATGGGTGTTGGAGATCTCGTTGAGGTACTTGGCGTTGCCGGAGCGAGTGTGGATCAGCGTCGGCAGCCGGAACGTCGGGACCAGCACGAGCTCACCCGACTCGATGTCGATCTCGCTCCTGGCCACGTGCGAGCGCAGGTAGCCGGGCGTGGCCCGCTCCGGGCGGCCCCAGTCGCGCATCGCCGTGGAGTACACCTCCAGCTTGCGCGACGGCGTCGGCCAGCCCACGGTGGCGCTGCCGTCCTCGTGCCGGAGCCCGACCGCGCCCGCCTCGCCCACGACCGGGGCCACCGAGTCCGGCGTCACCGGCGTGCGCAGCACACCGGCCTCGTCGGCGGTCGCCGTGTCCAGCTGGTCGCCGGGCACCGGGCGCTCGTCGACGCGGTACACCTCGTCGTCGAGCGCGACCACGCCGTAGCGGCGCATGTACTCCAGCGGCTCCATGCCCTCGTCGGCCGCTTTCTTCGCCAGCCCGGGGACCTGGTTCTCGAAGACCCACCGGTAGTACTCGTCCACGGTGATCTTCTCGCCGGGCCGGTACGGCGACTCGAAGTAGCGGCGGATGCCGAGCGAGCCGTCGGGGTCGATGCGCCACGACAGCTCGAACCAGAACTCGTTCTCCTCCCACACCTCGCCGGGGTTGACGTCGCGGGTGTCGGTGTAGGGCAGGCCGAGCTTGTCCATGGCCACGCGGCGCACCGGCTGCCGGAAACCGAGCCACCGGCCGGCGTGCGTCTCGTAGGAGTGCGTGTCGTGCCGCTCGCTCGCGTGGCCCATCGGCAGCACGTAGTCGGCGAACTCGGCGGTCTCCGACCATGTCGGCGTCAGTGCCACGTGCAGGCCGACCTTGTCCGGATCGGACAGTTGCTCGATCCAGGTGAAGCCGTCGGGGTTGGTCCAGATCGGGTTGTAGACGCGCGAGAAGTAGACCTCGAGCCTGCCCCGGTCTTCGGCCAGGAAGTGCGGCAGCAGGAACGACATCTCGTTGGTGGACAACGGGTAGTCGCGCGGCCAGATCAGCTCGTTCCACCGTTCGTGCGCCTGCGGCTTGTCGGGGCCGTGCGGGATGAACTTGTGCCAGCCGTTGGGGCTCGTGCCGCCCCTGGCGCCGATGCTGCCGGTGAGGCCGAGTACGAACCACAGCGCGCGGGCCACCTGCCAGCCGCCGAGGTTGCCCGCGGCCGCGGCGCGCCAGATGTGCGCGGAGAGCCGCCCGTCGCAGTCGGCCACCAGCTCCGCGATCTCGGCGATCCGGTCGGCCGGGATCTGGGCCTCCTCGGCGGCGAACTCGAAGGTGTAGCCCGCGTAGTCCTCGGTGAGGCGGTCGAGAAAGGTCTCGAAGTCGTTGGGGGAGTCGGGATGCAGCTCGGTGAGGTAGGTGCTCCAGTTGAACCAGCGGCGCACGAAGTCCTCGTCGAGGCGGCGAGTGCGCAGCAGGAACGACGCGACGGACAGCAGGATCGCCGCCTCGCTGCCGGGCCACGGCGTGAGCCAGACGTCGGCGTGCGAGGCCGTGTTGGACAGGCGCGGGTCGAGCACCACGAGCTTGGCGCCGGACTGCTTGCCCTCCATGATCCGCTGTGCGTGCGGGTTGAAGTAGTGCCCGGTCTCCAGGTGGCTCGACAGCAGCAGGATCACCTTGGCGTTGGCGTGGTCGGCCGAGGGCCGGTCGTAGCCGGTCCACAGCGACATCCCGAACCGTGCTCCCGAGGAGCAGATGTTGGTGTGGGTGTTGTGGCCGTCGATGCCCCAGGCGGTGAGGAACCGTTCGGCGAAGCCGTCCTCGCCCGGCCTGCCGACGTGGTACATGACCTCGTCGTGGCGGTCCTCGACGATCGCCGTGCGGATGCGCGCCGCGATGTCGTCGAGCGCCTGGTCCCAGCTCACCTGTTCCCAGCCGCCCCCGCCGCGTTCACCGGTGCGGCGCAGCGGGTACAGGATCCGCTCGGGGTCGTTGATCTGGTTGATGGTGGCCGGTCCCTTGGCGCAGTTGCGGCCGCGCGAGCCGGGGTGGGCGGGGTTGCCCTCGAGCTTCTTGACGGAGAGGTCGTCCTTGTCGACGTAGGCCAGCAGGCCGCAGGCGCTCTCGCAGTTGAAGCACGTGGTGGGCACGAGCAGGTAGGAGTGCGGGACCTTGCGCGGGTGCGCCTTCGCGTCGTACTCGACGTGGTGATCCCAGTCGGATACCGGGGGGAAGTTGCGCAGATGCTCGTGGTGGCGGGAGCCGGGCAGTACGGGTTCGGTCGCGCTCATGGTCGTCGCGCTCCTCTCGACGGTGGTGGGTCAGGACAACGGGACGTCTTGCCCTGCGCGGACGAACACGCTTTCGTAGGCGAGCAGCGCGGCCTGCACCACGAGCCCGCCCGCCGCCGCGAGCACCAGGGGGCCACCGGCCCAGCCCGCCGTGGCGAGCACGCCGCCCAGCGCGGCGAGACCGATTCCGCCGCCCCAGAACAGGCGGGCGTAGCGGCCCGAGGTGACCATGTGCGCGGCGGCGGCCGCGTGCGCGGTGGTGTGCCGACCGAGGTACTCGAGCAGCGTCATCACCAGGTGGCAGCCCGCGCCGAGTGTCAGCGACGCGAGCAGTAGCGTGCGGGCGGCGGGAACGGGGTCGGCCGCGAGCGCGGCGATGGTGAGCGCGCCGCCGCCGGTCATGACGGCCTGCACGACGAGGTGCCAGAACAGCAGCGGCGACTGCCACAGGTCGCGGCCCTCGGCCTGGCCGAAGAGGAATCCGGTGTAGCCGGCGGTCAGCACCCCGGAGACCAGCGCGGGCACGGCCAGTCCGGTCAGGATCGCGTCCGCCGTCGCACCGCCCAGTACGCCCGTCGCGGCGAGGACGCCGGTGGCGAGCCACGCGGTGAACACCGCCGCGGCGACGGCGAGCACCACCGAGCCCCAGAACATCCACGAGCGCGGATTGGGTTTGAGGAAGATGTAGAGGAACCGTTCCGGTCGCTTGAGGTCCCACACGAGCAGCACGCCGGTGATGGCGAGCCCGGCGACGCCGAGCGCGGGGGCCACGACGTCGCCGAGCCCACCGAGTTCGACACCGAGCAGGTGGGCTAGCGCGGCGATCAGCATCGCGCCCGCGCCCGCGGCCTTGGTCCAGAGATACGTCGTCACGCGCCAGCCCCACGGCCGGGGGTGCGCGGTGTTGAGCGTGGTGCGCGCCTGGGTCACCGGGTCGGTGCGCAGGTCGGTCGACGCGCTCCGGCGGTGCTCGTCGGGCCGCGCCCACAGGTACGTGTCCCCGGTGGGGGCCGCGAGCGGGTCCAGCACCGCGCGGTCGGCGCCGAGGTAGAAGACGTTCGGGCGCGTGTTCTGCTCGGGAGCCCTGACCTGGGTGGGATTCTCGTTGACCAGCTTGGCGATGCCACTGTCCGGGTCGTCGAGGTCGCCGACCCAGATCGAGTGCGTCGGGCACACCACGACGCACGCCGGTTCGAGGTTCTCGTCCACGCGGTGGGCGCAGAAGTTGCACTTGGCCGCGGTGTGGGTGTCCTCGTCGAGGTAGATGGCGTCGTAGGGGCAGGCCTGCATGCACGCCTTGCAGCCGATGCAGCGCTCGTTGTCGAAGTCGACGATGCCATCGTCCCTTGTGAACAGTGCCTGGGTGGGACAGATCGTCACGCAGGGTGCGTCGGTGCAGTGGTTGCACCGCATGACGCCGAAGTCGCGGGTGGTCGCGGGGAACTCCCCGGACTCGACGTACTTCACCCAGGTGCGGAACTGACCGACGGGCACGTCGTGCTCGGTCTTGCACGCCACGGTGCAGGCGTGACAACCGATGCACGTACTCTGGTCGATCGCGAAGCCGTAGCGCATGGCACCTCCGAAGTGATGACGCACAGTGACGTTAGTTCTGGTTGCGAGCACCCGGTACCAACGTCGATTCTGGGTACTCCCAAGTCAGACTTTGCAGTACCGTGTGGGCGTGCCACTGCCGCCGCGCGTGCCCGAGATCGGTGCACTGGACCTCCTGCTGAGCGTCGCGCGGTTGGGCAGTCTCGGTAAGGCCGCGCGCGAGCACGGGATCTCGCAGCCCGCGGCGGCGTCGCGGATCCGGAACATGGAACGGTTGACGGGAGTCGCGCTGATCGTGCGCTCGGCCGCCGGATCGCGGCTGACCGACGAGGGCGCCGTGATCGCGGACTGGGCGGGCCGGGTCATCGACGCGGCGGCCGCGCTCGACGCCGGCATCACCGCGTTGCGCGACCAGCAGGAGAGCCGGATCCAGCTCGCCTGCAGCATGACCATCGCGGAGTACCTCCTGCCCGGCTGGCTCACCGAACTGCGCAGGCGCAGGCCCGACACGGGAATCGGCCTGCAGGTGGTGAACTCCGCCAAGGTCGCGGAGCTGGTGCTCGGTGGTGCGGTGGACCTCGGCTTCGTCGAGGGCGCCGAACCCGCCGAGGAACTGGACTCCGAGGTGGTGGCCTCCGACCAGCTGCTGCTCGTCGTGCACCCCGAACACCACTGGGCCCGCCGCGGCGCGCCCGTGTGCGCCGCCGAACTCGCGGCGACCGCGCTGATCTGCCGCGAGCCGGGGTCGGGCACGCGCTACGTGCTCGAGCACGAGCTCGACCGCCTCGGCCACCCCGCCGGACCCGCTCCCGTGCTGGAACTGTCGTCCACCACGGCGATCAAGGCCGCGGTGGAGGCGGGACTCGGCCCCGCCGTGCTCAGTTCGCTCGCCCTGGCCGAGGACGTGGCCAGAGGCAAGCTCGTGGTGGTGCCGACGTCGGGTCTGGACCTGCACCGCTCGCTGCGCCTCGTGTTGCGTGCGGGGGAGCAGCTCTCGCCCGCGTTGCGCGATGTCGTCGCGGCCGCGGGCGCGGGGCCCGCCCGGTGAGTCCACACCGGACGGTTCCCCGGCCAGGGTGTTACACGTAGTCCTGGTACTTCGGCAGGTGGCGCACCGGCTTGGAGAGCGCGTCGCGCCGGAACGGGTCGCCCAGCTCCCTGGTGCACATCACCTCGATCACCGTGGTGCGGCCCTCGTTCAGCTGGGCGTCGACGGCCTTGGTCAGCGCGGGGCCGACGTCCTCGATCTTGTCCACGATGATCCCGTCGGCACCCATCGCCCTGGCGATGCCGGCGAAGCTCTCGTTGTCGAGCTCGCCCGCCACGAACCGCCGGTCGTAGAAGTCGACCTGGTTCTTCTTCTCCGCGCCCCACTGGCGGTTGTGGAACACCACGGCCGTCACGGGGATGTCGTGGCGCACCGAGGTCATGATCTCGCCCATGCTCATGCCCCACGCGCCGTCGCCCGCGTAGGCGATGGCGGGCCGGTCGGGTGCCGCCGCCTTGGCACCGATGACGGTGGGCAGCGCGTACCCGCAGTTGCCGAAGCTCATCGGGGCCAGGAAGCTGCGCGGTTCCTCGAACCGCAGATAGCTGTTGGCGACCGAGTTGATGTTGCCGATGTCGGTGGACACCATGGCGTGCGCGGGCATGGCCTTCTCCAGCTCGCGCAGCACCTCTCGCGGGTGCAGCCAGTTGCCGTCCTCCTGGCCCTGTTCCTCGATCATGTCGAGGCTGAACGGGTCGGTCTCGTGGGTCCAGGCGGTGAGCTCGGCCTCCCACGCGTCCTTCTCCGCCGTCATCGTGGCGGCCCGCTGCTGCCTGGTGGCGTCGCAGTCCAGCGTGCGGTGGGCCAGCCGTTCGGTGAGCGCGAGTGCGGCGGCCTTCGCGTCGCCGCAGATGCCGACGGTGATCTTCTTGACCAGGCCCAGCATCCGGTGGTCGGCGTCGATCTGGATGATCTTGGCGTTGGTGGGCCAGTAGTCCAGTCCGTGCTGCGGCAGCGTGCCGAACGGCCCGAGCCGCGAGCCGAGCGCCACCACCACGTCGGCCTGGGAGATCAGCTTCATGGCGGCCTTGGACCCCTGGTAGCCCAGCGGTCCGCACCACTGCGGGTGGCTGGCGGGGAACGAGTCGTTGTGCAGGTAGCTGTTCACCACCGGAGCGCCGAGCCGTTCGGCGAGCGCCGTGCACTCCTCGACGCCGTCGGCCATCACCACGCCGCCGCCGGAGATGATCACCGGGAACTCGGCGGAGGCCAGCAGTTCCGCGGCCTCGTTGAGGCTCTGGTCGCCGCCGGGGCCGCGGTCGAGCCGCTGCGGGTCGGGGATCTCGGCCTCGATCTCGCCGTAGAAGTAGTCGCGCGGGATGTTGAGCTGGGTCGGGCCGATCTCCGCCATCGCGCGATCGAAGGCGCGCCCGGTGAGCTCGGCCATGCGGCGCGGGTTGTTGACGTGCGCCTGGTACTTGGTGAACTCCTGGAACATCGGCAGCTGGTTGGCCTCCTGGAAGCCGCCGAGGCCCATGCCCATCGTGCCGGCCTCCGGGGTCACCATGACCACGGGACTGTGCGCCCAGTACGCCGCGGCGATGGCCGTGACGCAGTTGCTGATGCCCGGCCCGTTCTGCCCGATCACGACGCCGTGCCTGCCGCTGATGCGGGCGTAGCCGTCGGCCATGTGCGCGGCGCCCTGCTCGTGCACGACGGGGACCAGCCGGATGCCCGCGGGCGCGAAGATGTCCATGGCGTCCATGAACGCGGAGCCCATGATGCCGAAGATGTCGGTGACCCCGTTGGCGACGAGGGTCTCCACGAACGCCTCGGAGGGGGTCATGGTCGCCCGGCCGTCGACCACGGTCCGGCCGTCGCCGGTCTTACGCTGCGCCATTGCGGCTCCTCCAAAAATCGAGACGGTTTGTTCCTGAAACCGAGATCCAATTGACCATAAGTCAGCTACGAGGGTCGGTCAACGTCATCTTCGGGAAAACGAGACGGAGTGTGTTAGTTTCTGGAACCACGTGACGTTAGGAGGTGCCGTGGAGCTCATCCGCGAGCCCGACCCCGCGGCCCTGAACGGCGAGACCCCGACCCTGCGCCTGTTCTCGCTGCTCGAGCTGATCGCGAGCAAGGACGAGCTCGTGACCCTGCAGGGCCTGGTCGCGGAGACGGGCATGCCGAAACCGACGCTGCACAGGATGCTGCAACAGCTCGAGAGCGCGGGGCTGCTCATCAGGCAGGCCGACGGCAGGCACTACGGCACCGGCGTGCGGCTGCGCAGACTGGCCGAGAACCTGTTGCTCAACGCCACCCACTACGGGGCGCGGCACGCGGTGCTCAAGAACCTCGTCGAGGAGCTGGGCGAGAGCTGCAACATCACCACGCTCTCCGGCAACGAGATCGTCTACCTCGACCGTGTCGAGACGCCCGAGCCGCTGCGGTTCTACCTGCGGCCCGGTTCGCGCGTGCCGGTGCACTGTTCCGCGAGCGGCAAGATGATCCTGTCGCAGCTGAGCCCGAGCCAGCGCGCCAAGCTGCTCGCGCACGCGCCGCTCAAGCCCTACACGTCCAAGACCGTCACCGGCCTCGACGCGCTCGAGGAGGAGTTCACCCGCGTGCGCAAGGACGGCTTCGCGCTCGACGACGAGGAGTTCCTGCCGGGCCTGGTCTGCGTCGCCGTGCTGGTGCCCGCGCCGTCGGGCCGCTCCAACCTCGCCGTCGCCGTGCAGGCTCCGGTCATGCGGCTGACCGCCGACAAGGCACTGCACACGCTGCCCGCGCTGCAACGCGCGGCCGAGGCCATCAGCAGGATCGAGGCCGAGGGCGCCGCCGAGAACACCCAGACCGCCACGTCCTGAAGGGGGCACTCCGGAGATGGACACCGACCTGCCCGGTGAGCGGATCAGCGTCCGGGACGCCTTCGGGATCGACTCGCCGCTGGTGGTGGACGGCTTCCGGGAGCGAACCGAGCACGTGCCGGACGTCGACGAGGCCTACCGGTTCAACCCCGACGTCACGCTCGCGGTGCTCGCCGGCTTCGCGCACAACCGCAGGGTGCTCGTGCAGGGCCTGCACGGCACCGGCAAGTCCAGTCACGTCGAGCAGGTGGCCGCGCGGCTGAACTGGCCGTGCGTGCGGGTGAACCTCGACGGTCACCTCGGCAGGCTCGACCTCGTCGGCAGGGACGCGGTGGTGCTGCGCGAGGGCAAGCAGGTCACCGAGTTCCGCGAGGGCATCGTGCCGTGGGCGCTGCGTGGCCCGGTCGCGCTGGTGCTCGACGAGTACGACGCGGGCAGGCCCGACGTGCTGTTCGTGTTGCAGCGCCTGCTCGAACGCGAGGGCCGGTTCACGCTGCTGGACCGGAATCTGGTGCTGCGGGCGCATCCGTCGTTCCGGCTCTTCGCCACGGCCAACACCGTGGGGCTGGGCAACCTCACCGGGCTCTACCACGGCACGCAGCGGCTCAACCAGGGTCAGCTCGACCGGTGGGACGTTGTCGCGTCGCTGAACTACCTGCCCGCCGCCGACGAGATCGCGATCGTGCTGGCCCGCGTCCCGGCACTCGACGACGACGCGGGCCGCGCGCTGGTGTCGGCGATGGTCGCCGTCGCCGCGCTCACCAGGGCGGGCTTTCGCGCGGGCGATGTGTCCACCGTGATGTCGCCGCGCACGGTGATCACGTGGGCCGAGAACACCGGCATCTTCGGCGATCCCGCCACGGCATTTCGACTGTCCTTTGTGAACAAGTGCGACGAGGCGGAGCATCCGCTGCTTGCCGAGTACTTCCAGCGCTGCTTCGGCCGCGAGCTCCACCCGGCCACGCTCGCGGCCACGGCGTGAGCGCGCGGCGCGCGGAGGAGCTGGGCGCCGCGACGATCAGGGCGCTCAGCGGCGAGCCCGACGTGCACCTGCGCGGCGGCAGGCCACACCGCGGCCGCCGTCCCGTGCCCGCCGCCGCGCCGCACCTGCGCGCGCCCGCCACCGACGCTACCGACGCCGCCTCGTCGTGGCGGGGCGTGGCCGACGGGGTCGCGCTGCACCTGCTGCGCACCGACGGCGACCTGCACCGCCGGCTGCGCCCGGAGCCCGGGGTGCGGCGGTGGGTGTTCGACGTGCTGGAGCAGTTCCGGGCGGAGTCGCTCGTGCCCACGACGTTTCCCGGCGTGCGGCGCAACCTCCGGCACCGGCACGAGTCGTGGTCCCGGGCCTGCCACGACGACGGCCTCACCGGCACCGCGCGCGGTCTGCTGCTCTACACCGTCGCGCAGGTCTGCCGCGCCCGGCTGACCGGAGAGCCGGTGGTGGCCGAGACCGAGGACCTGATCGAGCCGACCAGGGCGGCGCTGGCTCCGCTGCTGGGCACGGACCTGGCGGGGCTGCGCCGGACCCTGGCCGACCAGACCGCGTTCGCCGAGCACTCGCGCGCGCTCGCCGAGCGGGTCGCCGCCCTGCTGGAGCGGGACGATCCCGGAGCGGCGGACGAGGAGACCGGTGACGAGCCGGACTCGCTGCTGGCGTCGCTGACCGAACCCGGCCAGCCGCCCGGTGACGGCGACGGGGGAGTGGCGGCGCGGGCGGGTGCTCCGGAAGCGGCGTCCAGCGAGCGGCGCTACCGCGTGTTCACCACCGCCTACGACCGCGAGACACGCGTCGCCGCACTCGTGCGGCCCGTGGCGCTGGCCGAGTATCGCGCCCGCCTGGACCGGCGCATCGAGCGCCAGGGTGTGGCCGTGGCGAGGCTCGCGCGCGAGCTGACGGCGCTGCTCGCCGCACCGTCGCGCGACGGCTGGGACGACGCCAGGGAAGAGGGACACGTCGACGGCAGGGCGCTCGCGCGGCTGATCAGCTCGCCGACCGAGCGCAGGCTGTTCCGCGTCGAACGCGACCAGCCGGTGGCCGACGTGCTCGTGAGCTTCCTGATCGACTGCTCGGGCTCGATGAAGCAACACGCCGAACCGGTCGCGATGCTCGTCGACGTCCTCGCCCGCGCACTCGACCTCATCGGCGCCGAGAGCGAGGTCCTTGGCTTCACCACCGCCGCGTGGCACGGCGGTCGGGCGCGCCGGGACTGGCTGCGGGCGGGACGCCCCGCGCGGCCCGGCAGGCTCACCGAGCGCGCGCACCTCGTGTTCAAGGACGCCGGCACGCCGTGGCGGCGAGCCCGCCCCGCCATCGCGGGTCTGCTCAAGTCCGACCTCTTCCGTGAGGGCGTCGATGGCGAGGCCGTGGCGTGGGCCGCCGAGCGCGCGAGAGCCCGGGACGTGGCTCGCAGGCTGGTGTTCGTGGTGTCGGACGGCAGCCCGCACGACGGCGCCACCGCGCTGGCCAACGGGCAGCGCTACCTCGACGACCATCTGAGCGAGGTGGTCGGTGCGCTCGAACAGGAGGGCGCGGTGGAGGTCTACGGACTCGGCGTGGGGCTGGACCTGAGCTCGTACTACCGCCGGTGCGTGGTGCTCGATCCGGCCGAGCGCACCGGGTACCGGCCGTTTCGCGACGTCCTCGGTCTGGTCGCGAGACCCACCGCTGACCCGGCACCAGTACCATCCGGCGCATGGAGCACGCGAAGGCGCCGGCGGGAACTCAGGCCATCGGGCGCGCGCTCGCCGTGCTGAAGCTGCTCGCCGAACGCTCCGGCGAACTGGGCATCACCCGGATCGCCGAGCATCTCGGGCTCTCGCCCGGCACCGCGCACCGGATCGTGCGCGCGCTCGTGGCCGACGGCCTGGTGGCGCACAACCCCCGGACGGACGCCTACTACCTCGGCGCCGGGACCATCCTGCTCGGCCAGGCGGCGCAACGCGGCTTCGGTCTGGACCGGGCGCTGCCGGTGCTCGAGCAGATCAACGCCGAGACGCAGGAGTCGGTGAACCTCGTGGTGCGCGAGGGCGGCGAGTCGGTGGTGATGCTGCGCGTGCAGTCGACGCTGCCGCTGCGGTTCGAACAGCACCCCGGCGCCCGGTTCCCGCTGTACACGACGGCGTCCGGCAAGGCGATCCTGGCGTACTCGGACGACGTGGAGGACTACGTCGCCGCGCTGCCGCGGCACCTGCGGAAGATCACCGCGCGCACGCTGGGCACGCCCGCGCAGCTCGCCACGCAGCTCGAGGAGATCCGCGAGCGCGGCTACAGCATCGACGAGGAGGAGAACGTCGCCGGTGTGCGCTGCGTCGGCGCTCCGATCCTCGATGCCGACGGCAGAGCGCACGCGGCACTCGTGATCCAGGTACCCGCGGTGCGGATGCCCGCACGCAGAGTCAGAGAGCTCGGTGCTCGCACGGTCACGGCCTCAAAGGAGATCGCGCAGTTCGTGCCGGTGGACCGCATGATGTCCCGCTGAGTACAGGGCTGTTAGCGGTCTCGAAGATCCACTGTGGACTGACGGTGGCCGGATTTCGGTGGTCGCCGACCCCTTCTCAATTCGCTCCGTCGCCCCTATCGTATTTCACATAGTGGTGTTAGCCCCCACATAGTGTCAACGATGGGAGCCCGTCAATGTTGCCGGAGAACCAGCCCAACGAACAGGTGTTCACCTGGGCCGCGCCGCCGCTGAAGTTCGGGCCGGGCGCGGTCGACGAGATCGGCGCGGAGGTGGCGGCGACCGGCGCCTCCTCCGCGCTGGTGATCACCGACGCCGGAGTGCGGGAGACGGGTTTTCCCGACCGCATCAGGGAAAGCCTGGTGCTGGCCGGGGTCAAGGCCGAGGTCTTCGACGGCGTCGCGATCGAGCCGACCGACCACAGCATCGCCGCGGCGGTGGACTTCGCGCGGGAACAGCAGTGGGACTGCTTCGTCGCCGTGGGCGGAGGTTCCGCGATGGACACCGCCAAGGCGGTCAACCTGCTCACCACGCACCCCGGTGAGCTGCTCGACTTCGTGACGCCGCCGATCGGCGCGGGCACGGCGCCGTGGCTGCCGCTCAAACCGCTGATCGCGGTGCCGACCACCGCCGGAACCGGGTCCGAGTCCACCACGATCTGCGTGGTGGACCTGCTCGACCTGCACCTCAAGGCCGGGGTGAGCCACCCTCGACTGCGGCCCTCGCTGGCGGTGGTGGACCCGCTCGCCACGGTCAGCCTCCCGGCGCAGGTGACGGCGGCCAGCGGCATGGACGTGCTCTCCCACGCGCTGGAGAGCTACACGAGCATCCGCTACGACGCCAAACCCGCGCCGCAGGACCCGATGCGCAGGCCCGCGTTCTGCGGTTCCAACCCGATCAGCGACGTGTGGTGCGAGATGGCGCTGCGGCTCGTCGGCCGGAGCCTGCGCAAGGCGGTGTGCAACGGCAGGGACCTCTCCGCCCGCACCGACATGGCGCTCGCCTCCACCTACGCGGGAACGGGATTCGGCAACGCCGGGACGCATCTGCCGCACGCCAACGCCTATCCCGTCGCGGGTGCGGTGCGCGACTACCGCGCCGAGGGCTACCCGGAGATGCCGATGGTCCCGCACGGCCAGGCCGTGTCGGCGACGGCGGCGGCGGTGTTCCGCTGGACCTACCCGTCCGACCCGCAACGGCACCTGGAGGCCGCGACCCTGTTGTCGGGGCGGACGTTCACCGCCACCGACGGCGCGGAGGCGCTGCCGCACGTGCTCACGGAACTGATGAGCGACATCGGCATGCCGTCCGGGCTGCGTAGCTTCGGCTACACCGAGGACGACCTGGACACGCTCACCGACGGCACGCTGAAGCAGACGAGGCAGCTCGCCGTGGTGCCCAGGCCGCTCGACCGTGGCGCGGTGACCGAGATCTTCGAGCGGTCGCTCTGAAGCCGGGGGAGCAGCCATGAGTGACTCTGTGAGCGCGGGACAGACCGCGCCCGACCGCCGCGAGGTGCGCCTCGTCGTGGCGTCGAGTGTCGTCGGCACCACCGTGGAGTGGTACGACTTCTTCCTCTACGGCACCGCCGCGGGCATCATCTTCAACCGGTTCTACTTTCCCAGCGACGACCCGCTCGTGGGCACGCTGCTGGCGTTCGCGACGTTCGCGCTGGGGTTCGTGGCGAGGCCGGTGGGTGGACTGATCTTCGGCCACATCGGCGATCGTATCGGTCGCAAGAAGACACTCGTCGCGACGATGCTGATCATGGGTGTGGCCACGTGTGCCATCGGGTTGATCCCCACCTACGACAGTATCGGCACCGCAGCGCCGATCCTGCTCGTGCTGATGCGGCTCGCGCAGGGTGTCGCGATCGGTGGCGAGTGGGGCGGTGCCGTGCTGATGTCGGTGGAGTACGCGCCCAAGGGCAGGCGCGGGCTCTACGGCAGCTTCCCGCAGCTGGGCCTGGCGCTGGGACTCGTGCTCGGCACGGGTGTCTTCGCCGGGCTGGGCGCCATGATGGACGAGGCCGCGTTCCTGTCGTGGGGCTGGCGGATCGCGTTCCTGCTGTCCGCGGTGCTGGTGATCGCGGGCATGGTGATCCGGCTCAAGGTGATGGAGACCCCGGCGTTCCGTCAGCTCGAGCAGACCGAGGCCAAGGCGACCGTGCCCGCGCTGGAACTCGTGCGCAACAAGCTCTCGCGCAGGCACGTCCTGCTGGGCATGGGCAGCAGGTGGATCGAGGGCGTCGCGTTCAACACGTGGGCGGTCTTCTCGATCTCCTTCGGTGCGGGAACGCTGGAGATGCCGCAGCAGACCCTGTTGATCTCGGTCATGATCGCGGCGTTGATGATGGTCGTGTTCATCCCGCTGTTCGGCAGACTGTCCGACACGGTGGGCCGTCGAGCGCTGTTCGGCTGGGGCGCCCTGATCGCGGGTGTGGTGGCTTACCCGGCGCTCGCGCTGCTCGGCACCGGTACGCCGGTGCTGGCGGGGGTCGGCCTGGTGCTGGCGCTGGGTGTGCTCTATCCGATGATGTACGGCCCGCAGGCGGCGTTCTACTCGGAGATGTTCCCCGTCAACGTCCGCTGCACGGGAATCTCGTTCGTCTACCAGTTCTCCGGCATCTTCGCGTCGGGCCTCACGCCGCTGGTGCTGTCCTACCTCGTCGGCCTCGACAACGACGGCTACTCGCTGGTGGCGATCTACCTGGTGGTGGCGGCGGTGATCAGCGCGGTGTGCACGTTCGCGGTGCGCAAGCAGGATCTCCTGCGGATCGCGGAGGCGGAACAGTCCGATCTGGACGCTCGAGCGGCCACCACGCCGACGAGCGCGTGACGACCGAGCGCCGGCGAACCCGACCATCCGTGTCGGGTTCGCCGGCCTGGGCGGCCGCCGATCCGGCGCGCTGGTACTCCACGCCGGTCAGCCCAGGTCCCGGTAGCGGGCCGCGACGGCATGGAACGCCTCCTTGTGCCGGATGGTTCCGTCGTCGTGGTGCAGCAGTAGTCCGAAGCCCGCCTTGTCGAGATCGCGGGCGGGGTCGGAGTCGGCCGGGTACCCGGGCATGGCGAAGGTGAACACGAAACAGCCGTGGACGTCCTCGGCGTCGTAGAGGTCGATCAGCTCGGTCAGATATCGCGCCTGGACGGACTCGTCCCGGGGGTGGTCGCCGCGAATGCGGGGCGGGTCGGCGAACCAGTTGACGATCGTGAAGGAGCCCGCGCCGCGCGCGTCCGCTCCGGTGAAGGCCCCGCACCCGAACTCGGTGATGACCACCGGCTTGGTCGTGGAGTCCACCAGCTCGCGCAGGCGCTCGGGGTATCCGGCCCGGTTGCGGCCGGAGCGGTACAAGCTGACGCCGACGACATCGACCAGCGAGTGGTCGATGTTCTCCCAGGCGGCGGCCGAGTACGTGATCGGGCCGGAGAAGTGGTTCCGCGCCGTCCCGGCCGCGCGGGTGAGCAACCGGTGCAGCTCGCGGTCGATGCGCCTGCGAAGAAGCCGGTGATACCGGATCACCAGTTTCAGGCGCAGGAACGACCGCGGCCCCGGGACGATGCCCGGCACGGTGTGGGAGAACTCGCTCCCGACCACGAGCGTGACCCGGCCGGGACGATCCCGCCGCAGCGTTTCGGCGCCCTCGGCGACCGTGGCGAGCTGCTCGAGTACGCGCGCCTGCGGCAGGTCGGTGCAGTCGGGCCGCAGGTAGACGTCCAGTCCGAGGTCCAGCGCCTGCCCGGCCGCGCCGAGAAGCGCGCCCGCGTCGTCGGCGATGAGCATGACCGTGGTGCAGTGCAGGTCGCGGGCGATGATCTCGAGGTCACGGCGCACCCCGTCCGGGTCGCCGACGAGATACGAGACCCCACGAACCGCGAGCATCGCTCACCTCTCCTCTCGCGTCTGCCCGGACGACCTTGCCGTAGCCCGGCCCTCGGCCACAACGGACACGCCGGGCAGGTCGGAGTCGCGACCCCTCGCCTAAGCTCGGTCCGTGAACGCGCGCGGGAACCCTCGGATCGCCGGGACATCGTCGTGCGCGTGATCGCCAGGGACGGTGAGCACGAGATCGAGATCCAGCGGTCCCGATTCCGGTGCGTCGTGGCTCGCGTCGCCGACGTCGAGGCCGCGTCCGCGGTGATCGCCCGCGTCCGCAAGGCCGGGCCCGACGCCGGCCACCACTGCACCGCGCTGCGGATCGGCGACCCCGCGACCGGGCAGCTGACGGCACGGAGCAACGACGATGGCGAGCCGGGCGGCACCGCGGGTGTGCCCATGCTCGAGGTGCTGACCCGGCGGGAGCTGACCGACGTCGTCGCCGTCGTGTCGCGGTGGTTCGGCGGCATCAAGCTCGGCGCGGGCGGGCTGGTCCGCGCCTACTCCGGAGCACTGGCCGAGACGCTGGACCTGCTCGGCGAGCTGCGGCGCGTCCGGCACCGCGAACTGCTCGTCGCCGTGCCCCATGACCGCGCGGGCAGGCTCGAGCACGACCTGCGCCACTCGCCGTTCCTGCTGCGCGACGTGGACTACGGCGCGGACGTCACGATCACCGTCGCCGTCACCGACGTGCCGGCCTTCCAGGCGTGGCTCGCGGAGCACTCCGGCGGTGAGGTCGAGGCGGTGGACGCGGGGCCGCGGGATCTCTACCTGCCCTGAGAAGGGTCCACAGTGGAGCTAGGCAGGCAGCGCCGGGTCCTGTCGCAGCTCGGCCTTCGCGATCGAGTTCAGGTGGACCTCGTCGGGTCCGTCGAACAGGCGCATCGCGCGGTGCCAGGCGTACATCGCCGCCAGGGGAGTGACATCGGTGACGCCGGCGCCGCCGTGGACCTGGATGGCGCGATCGATCACACGGGTCGCCGCGCGGGGGACGGCCACCTTCGCCATCGCGACCAGGTCCCGTGCCGCCTTGTTGCCGTCGGCGTCGATGACCCGCGACGCGCGGTGGCACAGCAGCCGCGCCTGCTCGATCTCCAGCCGGGACTCGGCGATCTGCTGCCGGACGACTCCCTGGTCGGCCAGTGGCGCGCCGAAGGCCACCCGGTCCTTGGCCCGCCGGACGAGCAGGGCCAGTGCACGCTCCGCCGCTCCCAGCGCGCGCATGCAGTGGTGGATCCGGCCCGGACCCAGCCTGGCCTGTGCGGCGGCGAACCCGCCGCCCTCCTCGCCGACGACGTTGCCGGCCGGGATCCGGACGTCGTCGAACCGCACCTCGGCGTGGCCGTGCTGGTCGTGGTGGCCGAGCACCGGGTAGTCGCGCACCACCGTCACTCCCGGAGTGTCGCGGGGGATCAGCACCATCGTCTGCTGCCGGTGGATCGCGGCACTCGGGTCGGTCTTGCCCATCAGGATGAACACCGCGCAGCGGGGATCCATGGCGCCGCTGGTCCACCACTTGCGGCCGTTCACGACGTAGGTGTCGCCGTCGCGCTCGATCCGGGTGGCGATGTTGGTGGCGTCGCTGCTGGCCACCTCCGGCTCGGTCATCGCGAACGCCGACCGGATCTCTCCGGCCAGCAGCGGTTCGAGCCACTCCCGTTGTTGCTCGGCGGTGCCGAGCAGGTGCAGCAGTTCCATGTTGCCGGTGTCGGGCGCCTGGCAGTTGATCGCCTCGGGGGCGAGGTCGAGGCTCCAGCCGGACAGCTCGGCGATCGGGGCGTACTCCAGTTGCGTGAGCCCCGACTCGGCAGGCAGGAACAGGTTCCACAGGCCTTCCGCGCGCGCCTGCCGCTTCAGTCGCTCGACGACCGGCGGCACCGTGTGGTCGCCGGGGCCCGCGGCCGCCCGGTGCGCGAGGTACTGCGCTTCGGCGGGCAGCACCTGCTCGCGCATGAACCGCGTCATCGCCTCGCGCAGTTCGACGGCGCGGGGCGAGGGCGCGGGAAGGTCGTGGCCGACCATGAACGCCTCCTGAACAAGACCGATCGAATGTTCGGCTGAACCTAACGACAGAGGGGCGCCCGCGTCAATCGGCGAGGCGAACGAGATCCAGGGCGAACCCGACGTACTGCCGCGCCACGACCTCGGGGGAGAACCCGCCCTTCGGGGACCACCACTGCGGCAGCGCGGTGCACATGGTGACGACGGCGCGGGCCGCCTCGCGGGGAAGCGGTGTGCTCATCAGTCCGCGCCGGCAGCCCTCGAGCACCTCGTCGTCGACCATGCGCTGCACCTCCCGCCTGGCTTCGGTGATCCGCGTGCGGTGGGGCTGTTCGATGCTGCGCATCTCGCTCGCCCCGATGAACCCGAACTCGTGGCGGTGGGTGTGGAAGAGCGTGAGGCATTCGACCAGCCCGGTGAAGCGCTCGACCGGGCCGTCGCCCTCGGCTCGCGCGGCCCGGCACCGCTCGCGCAGGTCGTCCATCGTGAGGTCCAGCAGCGCGACGAGCAGGTGCTGCTTGGTCGGCCAGTGGTGGTAGACCCCGGCCACCGACAGTCCGGCGCGCTGGGCGACGTCGCGGATGGTGGCACCGTGGTAGCCCAGCTCGACGAAGGCGGCGAGCGCGCCGGCCAGTGGCGCCGCGAGCCGCGGCGGCGGGAAGTCCCGCCAGTCACCGCGCGGTGACCGGGGCGGCGTGCCGCGGAGCGCGTCGGCCGTGGTCCCGAGCAGGTGGGCCGCGGCGTCGAGCCGGTCCTCGGTGATGCGGGTGCGGCCGTTCTCCACCGCACTCCAGGTGCCGGTGCTCGCGCCGAGTGCCCGCGCGACCTCCCGCAGGGTCAGTCCCGCGTCGCGGCGGGCGTCGCGCAGGCGCTCGCCGAGCATCGCGCGATCGTCGCTGTGTGGTCCCGGCACCTCGGTGGCTCCTTTCCGGCTGGATCGACTGTAGCCGCCCTTGACACTCGGCCGATCGCTCCGTCAGAGTACCGCTGACTTGTTCAGTTCTACCGTGCGATCGCTCGGTTTCGGAGGTGGAAGATGTCCGGGGTGACCTCGCCTCCCGGCGTGGAGGTGTCCTCGCTCGAGTCGTTCCTGCGAGCCGAGTGTCCGGGGCTGCTCACCGGGCCGTTGCGCGCCGGCCTGCTGTCGGGTGGCCGGTCCAACCTGACCTACCTGCTCACCGACGGGCACGAGCGCTGGGTACTGCGCCGCCCACCGCTCGGGCACGTCCTGGCCACCGCTCACGACATGGGCCGCGAGTTCCGTGTGCTCGGCGCCCTGCACCCGACGGACGTGCCCGTGCCCCGTCCGATCGTGAGCGCGGGCCCCGACGTGCTCGGCGCCCCCTTCTACGTGATGGAGTTCGCCGACGGCGACGTCCTGCGCGAGCGTGCCCAGCTCGAGGCCGCCGCGGCGCCCGCACTCGCCGGGGAGCTCGTGGACGTGCTCGCCCGCCTGCACCGGCTCGACCCGGCCGCCGTGGGCCTGGCCGATCTCGGCCGCCCGGCCGGGTACCTGGAGCGGCAGGTCCGCCGCTGGGGAACGCAACTGGCCGCGTCCGGCTCCCGCGAGGTACCGGGCATCGCCGAGCTCGGAACGCGGCTCGGGCAGCGCCTGCCCGCACACCAGCGGGCGGGCATCGTCCACGGCGACTACCGCCTGGACAACGTGGTCACCGGCCGGGACGACGGCAGGGTGCTGGGCGTCCTGGACTGGGAGATGGCGACCCTGGGCGACCCGCTGACCGACGTCGCGTCGATGGTCGTGTGGTGGGACGGCATCCGTGGCCTCGACAGCCCGGTCGCCGCGGTGCCCGGCGACGTCCCCGGCTTCCCCTCCGGCGACACGCTGGTCGAGCACTACGCGAGGGCCACCGGCTGGGATCTGGCCGGGTTCGCCTGGTACCTCGCGTTCGCCTACTACAAGATCGCCGTGATCTTCGAGGGCATCCACTACCGCGCCGAGCAGGGGCTCACCGTCGGCGAGGGCTTCGACCGGCTCGGCGCACTGGTCCCCGCTCTGGTCGAGCGTGGCCACGACGCACTCGGCACCGGGCTCTCCGGCTGACCCCGCCCAGATCCGAGGAGACACAGACATGAGCACACTGGCAGGCAGGACCCTGGTGATGTCAGGGGGAAGCCGCGGGATCGGACGGGCCATCGCCCTGCGCGCGGCGCGCGACGGCGCCAACGTGGTGCTGCTGGCGAAGACGAGCGAGCCGCACCCGCGGCTGCCGGGCACCGTGCACACCGCGGCGGCCGAGATCGAGCGGGCCGGGGGAGCGGCACTCGCGGTGGTCGGCGACGTCCGCGCCGACGACGACGTCCAGCGCGCCGTCGACGCGGCGGTGGAGCGCTTCGGCGGCATCGACATCGTCGTCAACAACGCCAGCGCACTCGACCTGCGCCCCACCCGCGACGTCCCGATGAAGAGCTACGACCTGATGCAGGACGTCAACGCGCGCGGCACCTTCCTGCTCAGCAAGCTCGCGATCCCGCACCTGGAGCGCAGCGACCGAGCCCACATCCTCACGCTGTCGCCGCCACTGGACCTGCGGCCGCGGTGGGCCGGCGGCTACCTCGCCTACACGATGGCCAAGTACGGCATGAGCCTGGTGACGCTCGGCCTGGCCGAGGAACTCCGCGAGGCCGGCATCGCCGCGAACTCCCTGTGGCCGCGCACGACGATCGCCACGGCGGCGATCGCCAACCTGCTCGGCGGCGACGCGGCGACCGAACGGGCCCGCGTGCCCGCGATCGTGGCCGACGCCGCGCACGCCGTGCTGGTCCGCGACAGCCGCTGCACGGGCAACTTCTTCCTGGACGAGCAGGTGCTGGCCGAGGAGGGCGTCACGGACCTGGACCACTACCGCGCCGGTGACGGGCGGCGACCGCTGGAGGCCGACCTGTTCCTCGAACCGCTGGAGGAGTCCCGGTGAGCCTCGTCGACTACCACTGCACCGACCGGGTCGCGCGCATCACGCTGTCGAACGGGCGGCGGGGAAACCCTGTGCACCCGCAGCTGGTCGACGCGCTCGCCGAGGCGGTGCGCCGGGCGCGCGCCGACGACGCGCACGTGGTCGTGCTCTCCCACGAGGGCACGGCGTTCAGCGTCGGCGGGGACGTCGCCGCGTTCGCGGCCGCGGACGACACCGAGCGCCTGGTCGACGACCTGGCGGAGGACCTGCACCGCGTGGTCGGTGAGTTGCACCGGATGAACGCCGTGGTGGTGTCGGTGGTCGCCGGGACCGCGGCGGGCGCCGGGGTGGCGCTGGCCGCCGCGGCCGACCTCGTGCTGGCGGGTGCGTCGGCGCGGTTCACGCTGGCCTACACCAAGATCGGCTTCTCGCCGGACGGCGGGACCTCGCTACTCACGGCCTCGCTCGGGCTGCACCGGGTGCTGCGCCTGGCGTTGCTGAACCCGGTGGTGACGGCCGACGAGGCGCTGGCGATGGGCCTGGTCGCGCACGTGTTCCCCGACGCCGGGCTCGGCGCCGGGGTGGAGGAGGTCGTGCGGCGGCTGCGGGCTGGTTCGCGCGCGGCGCAGGTCGCCGCGAAGCGGCTGCTGCGCGAGACCGCCACCCCGGGGGAGGAGTCGGCCCTGCGCAGGGAGTCCGTCTCGATCAGGGCCCGTGCGGCCAGCCCCGACGGCCGGGAGGGCGTGGCGGCCTTCCTGGCCAAGCGCACTCCCTCGTTCCCCGGCGACTGAGCGGGCAATTCATCCACTGTGGATGGTGTGGAGCACCCGGTCCCGCGGAAACTGTCCCCCTGAGTGGACTGTGCTCGCGCGCAACGCCTTCGTAACGTCCCGGTCAGCGGTGCCGGTTCGAACCGAGGAGGAAGGCACATCATGCGTGTGAGCGAGTCGCTGGTCATCAAGGCGGATCCGACGGCCGTGTGGCGGATCGGCGGGGACACGGCCAACATCGCGGACTGGGTGCCCGCGATCGAGAAGTCGCACCAGGTGGACGATCTGCGCTACGCCACGTTCGCGGGTGGCGGCGGGGAGGCGGTCGAGCGGATCGTCGAGCACGACGACGCGGGCCGCAGCTACGTGTACGAGTACGTCTCCGGGCCGCTGGCCCTGCGCGTCTACCGCTCGCGGTTCGCCGTCCGGGACCACGCCGAGGGCGCAGAGGTGCTGTGGGACGCCGAGTTCGAGGCCTCGGCCGCCGACGAGGAACCCGCGCTCGCGGAGGCGATCCGCGACATCTACCGGTCCTCGTTGCTGGCGCTGGCCGAGCGCGTGTAGCCGGGGCGCGGGTGGTGCGGACGGGCTCCGCGCCACCCGCCCGCCTCAGTGCGCCCCGGTGTCGCGCAGGGCGATGGCGAGCTCGGTCCGGTTGCGCAGTCCGGTGATCGCCAGGATCCGGGTGACGTACTTCTTCACGCTCGCGGGGTGCAGCTGCAGCATCGCGCCGATCGTGGCGTTGGACAGCCCGTCACCGACCAGGCGCGCGACGTCGGCCTGACGCGGCGACAGCCGGGACAGCACGGCGTCGTCGCCCGCCGCGCTCTCGGGCAGCCCGCGGGCGATCTGGGCCAGCGGCCCCGCCAGCAGGCGCAGCGAGGCGGCCTCGTGCGTGCCGATCCGGCCGGGGTCGCGGTCGAACAGACCGACCAGCGCCTTGCGCCCCCGGCACACGTCGAGGTACATCGCGGTCGCGGACTCGATGCCGTGCCGCTGCAGGTAGTCGGTGACGTACAACCGGTTCTCCTGGGTGCCGCCGTTGATCTCGCCCAGTGTCGACACCCGCGTGTCGATCATCGACCGCAACGCGCGCGGGGTGGAGAAGATGTCGTGCTGGAACCACAGGTCCTGGTACTCCGGCAGCATGTGCCGGGTGATGCCGACGATCGTGGGGCTGGGGTCCGCGCACGCGAGCTGCGCGGTGCGTCCCACGAAGAACGTGGCCGACCGGACCCGGTAGACGTCCGCGAGCGCGCCCGTCAACGCCGCCTTGAACGCCGCCAGGTCGGTCACGCCGTCGACCCGTTCCAGCACCCGGAAAGCGAGCTCGTAGCGGCGCAGGTCGCCGTGTGGCTCACGCGCGAGAGTCGGCATCGTCGCCTCACCCGTTCGATGGTCTCGAGAAACCTGCCACCGCCAGTATCACCGATGACGGCCGGTGTGTCCGGCTGGGAAAGGACGTCACCCTACGCCCGCGCGAGCGGGCCGCCCAGTCACCCACGGGGGACAGCTCCCTAACGCGCCACTGTCACCTTTGGAGGACTCGCCGCGGCGGGGGCCCGGTTCCTAGCGTCGGTGACACCCCTCACCGCCGAGGGGAACCCGAACGACTGCAGGAGCTCAGCATGCTCAACGGCAAGTACGTGATCGACGCGGTGGTGCACTCCTACAACCTCGATCCCGGTAACCACGCCGTGCCCCGCAACGCGCAGGGCATCACCGACATGATCTTCGGTGTGGTCGCCGGTTCCGGGCCGGACTACGAGCTCTCCCGCGAGCAGTACGTGCGCGACTGGGACGTCGACGAGACCGTGTCGACCCTGTTCCTGGAGAGCGACACCGACTTCGCGATCTACCACCCGGTGCCCATCGGCGCCTACCACGACGGCCTGGTGTCGGTGGACAAGGCCGCCGAGGTGCTGGCCAAGTACCCGACCCGGTTCCTCAGCTACGCCACCGTCGACCCGATGGCGGGGCAGGCCGCGCTCGACGAGCTGGAGCGGCAGGCCGAGCTGCTCTCGCCGATCGGGCTCAAGCTCTACCCGTCGTCGTGGACCGCCGAGGGCAAGCACCGGCACTTCCGCATGGACGACGAGGAGATCGTCTACCCCGTCTACGAGAAGGCCAAGCAGCTGGGCATCTCGACGGTGGCCGTGCACAAGGCGGTGCCGCTCGGGCCGGTCCCGATGGACCCCTACCGCGTCGGCGACCTCGACGGCGCCGCCGCCGAGCACCCCGACCTGAACTTCGAGATCGTCCACGGCGGTGTGGCCTTCGTCGAGGAGACGGCGTGGATGCTGGCGCGCTTCCCCAATGTCTTCGTCAACCTGGAGACCCTCAACATCATCTGTGCCAAGCGGCCCGACCAGTTCGCCGCCGCCGTGCTCGGGATGGCCGCCGCGGTGGGTGACCACGTCTACGACCGGTTGTGGTGGGGCACCGGGCACATGGCCTACCACGCCAGGCCCTGTCTGGAGGCGTTCGAGGCGTTCGAGTTCACCGAGCAGGATCTGGCGCGCGCGGGCCAGTTCGCGCCGGTCTCGCAGATCACCGACGAGCACAAGGCCAAGATCCTGGCCGGAAACTACGCGGCCACCCTGGGGCTCGACCTCGGCACGATCTCGGCCGGCACCGCCTCCGACGAGCTGGCAGCCCAGCGCGCCGAGGGGCTGCGGGCGCCGTGGTCGACCAGCCGCACGCCGATCAAGGCCGGGGCGTGAGTCATGACCATCACCGAGATCGCCGTGCCCGAGCAGGTCGGCGAGCGGGTGCTGACCGCTCTGCGTGAGGTCGTGGACCCGTGCAGCGTCGCCGCCGCGACGCCGATCGACATCGTGGAGATGGGCCTGGTCGACCGCATCGAACCGGACGGTGAGGACGGCGTCGCGATCCGCCTGTCGCTCACCACGCCCTCGTGCATGATGCTCGGGCAGCTGCTCGACCAGATCGACCGGCACGTCAGTCCAGTGCTGGGCCGCCGCCCTGAGGTGACCCTCGACGACGGGATGACCTGGACGCCGGAGCGGATGACCGGCAACGCCAGGGCGATCCGTGAGGCCAGGCGCGAGGTCCTGCTGTCGCTGTTGCCCGCCCGCCGCGGCGACGACTGAGGCCATCGACACCACCGGCCGGCCGGAGCCGCACCGGCCGGCCCCAGAACAGGAGAGCGATGTCCGGCTACGACGACAAACCCTGGCAGGCCCGGTACGCCCCCGGGCTGCCCCGGCACGCCGAGCCGGGGCAGCCCGACGCGGTGAGCATGTTCCGCGCCACCGTGGCGCGCGACCCCGGCGGGGACGCCATTCGCTACTTCGGCAGACACCTCACCTTCGCCGAGCTCAACGAGCTGAGTGACGCCTTCGCCGCGGGCCTCGCCGCCGACGGGTTCCGGCCCGGTGACCGGGTGGCGCTGTATGTCCAGAACATCCCGCAGTTCGTGATCGCCCAGCTCGGCACGTGGAAGGCGGGCGGGATCGCGGTATCGGTCAACCCGATGTACAAGCGGCGCGAGCTGGCCGGGCTGCTGCGCGACTCCGGCGCGACCGTGCTGGTGTGCCTGGAGTCCCTGTACCGCGACGTGGCGGCCGCCGTGCTGCCCGGTACGGACGTGCGCCGGGTGCTCACGACCTCCGAACTGGAGCTGAGGGTCCGCGACGAGCCGAGGGTGTTCGCCGGTGTCGAGCGCGTCGCCTGCCAGGGAACGACCGACCTGCTGCGGTTCCTGGCGCGACACCGCGGTCAGGCCGCACCCTCGGTGACTCCGCGCCCCGACGACGTCGCGTTGCTGACCTACACGTCCGGGACGACCGGTCCGCCGAAGGGTGCGATGACCACGCACCGCAACGTCGTCTTCAACGCCACCACCTACCGTGACTGGGCCGGGCTCGGCCCGGACGACGTCGTGCTGGGCGTCGCGCCGCTGTTCCACATCACCGGACTGGTCGCCTGCATCGCGGTCACCCTGCTCACGGGTGCGCCGCTGGTGCTGATGTACCGGCTCGACCCCGACCTGACGCTGGAGACCGTCGAGGCGGAGGGCGCGACGTTCACCGTCGGCTCGGTCACGGTGTTCATCGCGCTGACCACCGCCGCCGCGGCGGGGCCTGGGAAACTGGCGTCGCTGACGAAGATCTTCTCCGGCGGGGCCCCGATCCCGCCGGGCACCGTGCAGCGCTTCGAGAGCGTCTTCGGCCACTACATCCACAACATCTACGGCCTGACGGAGACGACCTCGCCCTCGCACGCCGTGCCGCTCGGTACCCGCGCGCCGGTGGATCCGGTGTCGGGTGCGCTGTCGGTCGGGGTTCCGGTACCGGGCACCAGCGTGCGGATCGTGGGGGAGGACGGCCGCGACCTGCCGGTGGGGGAGCTCGGCGAGATCGTGACCGCGGGGCCTCAGGTGAGTCCGGGGTACTGGAACAAGCCGGACGAGACCGCGCGGGCATTGCGCGACGGCGCGTTGCGCACCGGCGACGTCGGCCACATGGACGCCGAGGGCTGGTTCTACGTGGTGGACCGGATGAAGGACCAGATCAACGCCGGCGGGTACAAGGTGTGGCCGCGGGAGGTCGAGGACGTGCTCTACGAGCACCCGGCGGTCCGCGAGGCCGCGGTGGTGGGCGTGCCCGACGAGTACCGCGGCGAGACGGTCAAGGCGGTGGTCTCGCTGCGGCCAGGGGCCGGGGTGACGCCGGATGAGCTGACCGAGTTCACGCGCGAGCGGCTGGCGGCCTACAAGTACCCGCGCGCCGTGGAGATCGTGGACGAGCTCCCGAAGACCGCGAGCGGCAAGATCCTCCGGCGGCAGCTGCGGCCCCCCGCGAGTCCGATGTAGCGCGGGAAGCGGTCAGGATCGTTCGACCACAGTGGACTCGATGTCTTCCAGGCTGAGCTTGCTCGTCTCGGGCACGAAGAACGTCGCGAGCAGGAAGGCCAGCAAACCCATCACCGCGAATCCGAAGAACACCGGGCCCCTGCCGATCTCGATCAGCACGGGGAAGAGCAGGCTCACCACCACGCTGGTCGCCTCGGTCATGAACGTCGCGACGCCCATGGCCGTTCCCCTGATCCGCAGCGGGAACATCTCGCCGAGCAGGACCCACACGATGCCACCCCAGCTCAGCGCGAAGCCCACCTGGAACATCGCGAGCCCCGCGACGGCGACGTAGCCGCCGGCCCCACCGGAGCTCAGGCCGCCGGAGGCGACCCCGACCGTCGCCATGCTCGCGGCCATCAGCAGCGCACCGAACATCAGTGGCTTGCGCCTGCCCAGCCGGTCGACCACGAAGAACACCATGACGGCGGTGGCGAGCAGGCCGAGGATCGAGAAGCCGAGGTTGGCGACGATCGCCCCCGAGTCGCCGAACCCGAGGTTCTTCAGGATCGTCGGCGCGTAGTAGGTCACCGTGTTGATGCCGATGAGCTGCTGGAACACCCCGAGCCCGATCCCGGTCAGCACCAGCCTGCGGGCTCGCGGAGTGCGCCAGAGCGTGCGCAGGCTGATCCGCGTGCGCGACTCGGTGGCCCGCCGGATCTCGGCGAGCTCGGCGTCGACCTCGGACGGGTCGCGGTTGCTCGCCAGCACGAGCCTGGCCTCGTCCTCGCGCCCGCGCTTGACCAGCCACCGGGGACTTTCCGGCAGGAAGAAGACCCCGGCCAGCATCAGGATCGCGGGGAACGCGCCGATGACGAACATCCAGCGCCAGGCCTCCAGTGGTCGCAGGAGCACACTGACCACACTGGACGACAGCACGCCGATGGTGATCATCAGCTGGAACAGGCCGGACAGCGAGCCCCGCGACCTGGCCGGCGCGATCTCGGAGATGTAGACGGGGATCGTCGCCGTGGCGATGCCCACCGCGACCCCGAGCACCAGGCGCGCGGTCACCAGCACCCCGGTGGCCGGAGCGATTCCCGCGCCCAGTGCGCCGAGTCCGAACAGGACGGCCGCCAGAGCGAGCATCGCGCGGCGGCCGTACCGTTCGGACAGCGGGCCCACGACCAGCGCGCCGAGCATCGCCCCGGCGAGGGCGGCGCTCACGACCAGTCCGACGAGCACCGGACTCAGTCCGAGCTCCGGCCCCGCGAACAGCAGGGCGCTGGCCACGATGCCGAGCTCGTAGCCGCGGATGGCCCCGCCGAGTGCGCCGATGGAGTATCCGAGCGCGCCGAGGCCGCGTGGGGCTCGCCGCCTGCTCGTGATGGTCATGGTCGTCTCCCGCTGCCGTGGACGGATCGGGTCAGGGACGGAGCCTGGTCACCGCGTCGTTCGCCGCGCGCACCCTGGCGGCGTCGGGCTTGAGCACCCGCCGGTCGTAGGTGTAGAGCCCGTTCACCTGCACCTCGGCGTCCTCGAACAGGTTGTAGTTGGCCGCGGCCAGTCCTTCGGACCTGGCGAACTCCGCGATCTGCCCCATCGCCGTCACGTAGGAGTCGGTCAGTGCGGCGAGGTCGGGCACGTCGACGTTCGGCTCCGAGGCGCCCGGGCTCCACTCATGGCCGGGGACCGCGATCCCGAACGCGCCGAACTCGCCGATCATGGCGGCGCGGCCGTCGGTGGGCCGCGGCACCGGACCCGGGTACGGCACACCGAGGTTGTGCCGGTCGAGAACGTCGCCACCCTCGTAGCCGCACTCGCACACGTTGACGCCGCTCATGGCGTTGACGATGCGGGTCGGGTCCCACTGCTTCGTCTGCTCGGCGACCGCGGCGATGTCGAACACGCCCCAGCCCTCGTTGAACGGGATCCACATGATGATCGACGGATGGCTGCGATGGGTGTCGATCATGCGGTGGAGCTCGTGCAGCAGCACCCGGCGGCCCGCCTCCGACGGCGGTGGCACGGGGACCTCCGGTTCCGGTGGCTGCCTGCCGGTGCCGGTGTTGGGCATGTCCTGCAGGACGAGCACGCCGAGGCGGTCGGCCCAGTAGTACCAGCGGTCAGGTGCCACCTTGACGTGCATGCGGACGGTGTTGAACCCCAGCTCCTTGGCGCCCTCCAGGTCGAACCGCAGCGCCTCGTCGGTGGCGCCGGTGTAGCAGCCGTCCGGCCAGAACCCTTGCTGCAGCGTGCTGAGCGGGAAGATGTACTCGCCGTTGAGCAGGAACCGCTGGTGCCCGCTCACCTCGCCGAGCGCGATCGACCGGATGCCGGTGTAGGCCTCGACCCGGTCGACGGCCGCGTCGTGGTCGTGCTCAGGGACCATCGCGGCCACGACGTCGTAGAGGAAGGGGTCGGCCGGTGACCACGTCCGGGGCGACTCGACGGGGATCGTCAGCGTGGTGTTCGGGGCGCCGGTCACCGAGCCGACGACGGTGCCGCCCTCGCGCAGCTCGACCCGCACGAGGTGACCGTCCGGGTTGGCCACCCTCGCCGAGACCGTCACGGCCGTGTTGTCCTGAGTGGAGCCCAGATCGAGTTGGCCGATGTGGACACTCGGTACCGGCTCCAGCCAGACGGTCTGCCAGATCCCGGACGACGCGGTGTAGAACAGCCCCTCGGGCACGTTGTGCTG
Source organism: Prauserella cavernicola (assembly GCF_016595675.1). Taxonomy (GTDB): domain Bacteria; phylum Actinomycetota; class Actinomycetes; order Mycobacteriales; family Pseudonocardiaceae; genus Prauserella_A; species Prauserella_A cavernicola. The sequence continues at coordinate 184,673 of NZ_JAENJH010000007.1, forward strand.
TTTGCCGATGGGCTGGATGCCGTCCTCGGTCGGGTCCTGCACGGCGACCACGAGCTCCTGCTCCCCCTCCGGCGCACCCGAGCGCCCGGTGCGCAGCGCGCCGGTGACGTCCAGGCTGAACCGGTCGTAGCCCCCGGCGTGGGTGCCCACCTCCGTGCCGTTGACCCACACGGTGGCGTGGTAGTCGACGGCGTCGACGTGCAGTAGCAGCCGCTCACCCCGCGTGGCGCCCACCCGCCAGGCGTGCGGGACGACGAACCGGCGCCGGTAGAACATCCGGTGCTCGTTGCGCATGATCCCGGACAACGCGGACTCGACCGGGTACGGCACGAGGATCCGCTCGGGCAGGTCGCGTCCGGTGGGTGCGGCCTCGCCGATCCCGGCCGCGCCGAACTGCCAGACGCCGTTGAGGTTCAGCCAGCGCGGGCGCCGGAGCTGGGGGCGCGGGTACTCCGGCAGCGCGTTGTGCGGGGAGACCTCCGCCGTCCACGGGGTGGTCAGGCGCGGTCGCTTCGGGCGCCAGCCGGTCTCGGTCGGCTGCGCGGTCGCGGTCGCCGGTGCGCTCGCGTGGGCGCCGCCGCCCGGCGCGAGCAACGCGGCCGCGGTGAGCGCGCCGGTGGCGCCCGCGTTCCGCAGGAAGGCGCGCCTGCTGGCGCCACGGGATCGGTCGGCACTGGAGGTGTCAGACATGCTGGTGCACCCTCTCTCGGCGGGGATCGGTTCGTGGGGCGGCGCTCACCAGAAGGCGTCGCGCGGCTGGCTGCGGTCCTCGGTGGCGACGAGGACGTCGATGAGCATCTCCTGGAGAGCGACGCGGTCGCGCAGGAACGCCGTGTCGTCCCAGCGGTTCACGAGCTCGTCGGGGTCGGTGTCGAGGTCGTAGAGCTCGCCGGTGCGGTCTCTGCCGGTCGCCGGATCACCGTGGTGGACCACGATCTTCCAGCGGCCCGTGCGCAGCATCGTGGTGTGCACGGCAGGGTCGTAGGGATGCCCGCTGTTGCGGTACTCGCACAGCGCCCAGCCTCGCCGTGGTGCGTCCTGCTCGCCCGTGGCCAGCGGGAGCAGGCTCTGCCCCTGTGCGGCGGGAAGTCCGTCCACAGTGGCCGCGTCGAGCAGTGTCGACGGCAGGTCGAGCCACTGCACGAGGTCATCGCGCCGCGCGCCCTCCGGCAGGTGTCCCGGCCAGCGCAGCACGAGCGGCACCCGTACGGCGGGCTCGTACATCATCGGGCCCTTGAGCATCAGCTGGTGGTCACCGAGCATCTCGCCGTGGTCGCTGGTGAAGACCACCAGTGTGGTGTCGGCGAGCCCCTGCTCCTCCAGGGTGTCCAGCACCCGGCCCACCTCGTCGTCGACGAAACTCACCATCGCGTAGTAGGCCGCGCGGGTCTGCCGCAGCTCGTCGGCGGTGTAGTCGGTGTAGCCCCGTTCGTGCCCCGCGTAGGACTCACGTGAGGCCTCCCGCAGGATGGCGGGCTTGACGTCCAGCTCGCCCTCACACGTGACCGGCGGGGCCAGCTCCTCGGGGCGGTAGCGGTCGAGGTACTCCTGGGGTGCCCCGAAACCGTGGTGCGGGTCGAAGAAGTTCGCGATGAAACAGAACGGCTTGCCGTCCTCCCTCCCGCTGGTGAGGAACTCGACCGTCTCGTCCCCGATCCACCTGGTGTAGTGCGCCTCGGTGGGCAGCTCGTCGAAACCGAGCGGATCGGCGGGATCCAGTGCCCTGGCGTGGAGTTGCGGCCACGCCGCACTGAGCCACCGGTGGTACTGGTTCTCCGACGAGCCTGGGTAGGGATCGTGCGCCCAGCGGAACACGCGGAAGCCGTCGTCGAGTCTGGGTTCGGTGCGGCCCGCGAAACAGGCCGACAGATGGAACTTCCCGGCCAGGCCGGTGTCGTATCCGGCGTCGGCGAGGTCGCGGGTGAACAGGCGGGCGTGCGGGGACAGGCCGACGCCGTTGGCCCACAGGCCGTGCGAGTGGACGTACTGGCCGGTCATCAAGCTGGCGCGAGAGGGCGCGCAGACCGGGCTCTGGACGTAGCAGTTCTCGAACAGCACGCCCTGTGCGGCCAGCCGGTCGATCGCGGGTGTCTCGATCTCGGCGTTGCCCGCCGCGCGCAGGGCGTTGAACCGCTGCTGGTCGGTGCACAGGATCAGGATGTTGGGACGATCCCGGGCCGCGGCATCGTCGGTGGTGTCGGGCATGATCAGTCCTCCTCGAACGTCACGCCGCCGGCCGTGACTCTCGGACCGGACGGGCCGTGATCATCGATGCGAGGCAATTTACAACGTTGTAGAAGACGCGTAAAGCCCTCGCCGCGAGACGGAGCCGGTGGGGATGTGCCCTAGCGGCGGGTGCTCTCGCGGGCGACGACGGTGAACTCCGCCGAGACCGCGAGCGGTGGACCTGCCTCGAGACCGTCGGCCGCTGCGTCGATGCGCCTGGTCAGCGCCGCCACGGCGGAACGCGCGATGCCTTCCTTGTCCGGGGCGACGGTCGACAGCGTCGGTGTGGTCACGCGGCTGGCGGCGATGTCGTCGATGCCGATGACGGCGACGTCCTCCGGCACCCGGTATCCCCGGGCTCGTGCGGCGCGCATGGCCGCGAGGCCGAGGTCGTCGTTGAAGCAGAACAGCCCGTCGACCCCGGCGGCGAGCAGGTGCTCCACCGCGGCGGCGACGTCAGCGGGCCCGTCGGTCGGCGGGAAGGCGATGAGTTCGGGCGTGAACGAGTGGCCCGCGGCCTCGATCGCCTCGCGGTAGCCGTCGCGCCGCAGGTCCATCACGACGGCGCTCACCGAGTCCCGTGGCGGCATCACCAGGCCGATCCGGGCGCATCGGCGTTCCAGCAGGTGCTCGGTCGCCGCCCGCGCCGCCGCGCGGCTGTCGATGCCCACGCTGTCGGCGGTCTCGTGCAGGCGTTCGCCGAGCAGTACCAGCGGCGTGCGGTCCCTGCGCGTGGTCAGATCCGTACTGGTCAGGCGCCACGGGCACAGGATCACGCCGTCGACGAAGTCGGCGTGGAAGCCCTCGGTCAGCCGGTGCTCGCGGTCCGCGACGCCGTCCGTGCAGTCGATGAGCACGGTCAGCGACCGCGACTCGGCCTCCTTGACCAGCAGCTGTGCGAGTTCGGCGAAGTAGGCGTTGCGGATCGAGGGCAGGCCCACCGCGATCATCCCGGACCGGCCGCGCCGCAGATTGCGCGCCGACACGTTGGGCCGGTAGTCGAGCTCGCGCAGCGCGGCCTCGACCTTGGACCGCGTCGCGGCCGACACGAACTGGTAGCCGTTTACGACGTTGGAAACGGTCTTCACCGACACGCCCGCGAGTTGCGCGACGTCCCGCAACCGACTGCCCACAACGCCAACCTTCGATCCGTGACCTCGATATCTGCGGCAACTCTACAAGCCCCGCGCGATCGGGCCGGCCGTCCGCGTGCCGCCCGGGGTTCACTGGTCGCACCAATCGTGATCGAGTTTCAGCTCACAGTTCGAAAACCTTTCATGATCCATCCGCCTTGGTTACCTTAGGCAAGGCTAAGCACACTCGTGGGTGAATTCCCTGTGCCGCCGACCGGCCGACCGAGTGTTCGGTCGGGCCGATGTCGGTGTTCGTCTTCGAAGAAAGAGGTCTATCCGGTGCGCTCACGTCGCCTGCGGGCGGGAGTCGTTGCCACTGCCGCCGCACTGGTTCTCAGTGCCTGTTCGTCCACGGACGGGGGTGACGACACCGACTCGGGTTCGGGCGGGTCCTCCGGGGACTCCTTCCCGGTGATCATCGACCACGCCTTCGGCTCGACGACGATCGAGGAGCAGCCCGAGCGCGTCGCCGCCGTGGCGTGGAGCAACCAGGAAGTCCCGCTCGAGCTCGGCATCGTGCCCGTGGGCATGGCGAAGGCGAACTTTGGCGACGACGACGGCGATGGCGTGCTGCCGTGGGTCGAGGCGAAGCTCGAGGAGCTGGGCGCCGAGACCCCGGCGCTGTTCGACGAGACCGACGGCATCGACTTCGAGGCCGTGTCCGACACGCAGCCCGACGTCATCCTCGCGCCGTACTCCGGGCTCACGGAGGAGGAGTACACGACGCTGAGCGAGATCGCCCCCGTGGTCGCCTACCCCGAGACGGCGTGGGGAACCTCGTGGCGCGACAGCATCACGATGAGCAGCAAGGCGCTCGGCCGGGCCTCGGACGGCGAGGCGATGATCGCCGGCATCGAGGGCCAGATCGAGGAGATCACGGCGAAGTACCCGCAGCTCGAGGGTAAGTCCGCCATGTTCATCACCCACTTCGACACCACGGACCTGAGCCAGATCGGCTTCTACACCACGCACGACACGCGCACCGAGTTCTTCACCGACCTGGGCATGACCATGCCGGACAGCATCGCCTCGGCGTCGGAGGGCACGGACAAGTTCACGTTGCGGCAGAGCGCCGAGCAGATCGACACCTTCAACGACGTGGACGTCATCGTCGGCTACGGCGACGACGAGGTGGCCGCCGCACTGGCCGCCGACCCGCTGATGTCGAAGATGCGGGCGGTGGCCAACGACTCGGTGGTCATGCTCTCGGGCGACTCGCCGGCGGGGACCGCGGCCAACCCGACGCCGATGTCGGTGTCGTGGGTGCTGGAGGAGTACGCCGGGCACCTCGCCGAGGCCGCCGACAAGGTCAAGTGAGCACCTCGATCGAACCGAACACCCCGGGCGCCGCCGTCGTGCGGCGCTCGGGCCGTGTTCGGGCTTTCTGGTTGCTCGTCGTCCTCGCGGCACTGTTCGCCGCGATGGTGGCGTCGGTGGTGGCCGGGGTCCGCGTCGTGTCGATCGACGAGGTCCTCGCCGGGGTCGGCGGTGCGGCCGACACGCTCGCCGAGGCCGCCGTCGCGCAGCGCGTGCCGCGCACGGTGCTGGCGGTGCTCGTCGGTGCGGCCCTCGGGCTCGCGGGTGCCGTGATGCAGGGCGTGACCCGGAACCCGTTGGCGGATCCCGGAATCCTCGGCGTGAACATGGGCGCCTCGCTGGCCATCGCGACCGGCATGGTCTCGTTCGGACTCGTCAGCGCGGCGTCGCACATCTGGGTCGCGATCCTGGGCGCGGCGGTGGCCGCGGTGTTCGTCTACGCCGTCGGCTCGCTCGGCAGGGGCGGCCCGACCCCGCTCAAACTGGCGCTGGCCGGTGCGGTCACCTCGGCCGCGCTGGCCTCACTGATCAGCGCCGTCATCCTGGCGCGCAACGACATCGCGGCGACCTTCCGCTCCTGGCAGATCGGCGGCGTGGGGGGCGCGTCGTTCGACCGCATCTCGCAGGTGCTGCCCTTTCTCGCCGTGGGCGCGGTGGTGTGCCTGCTCGCCGCGCGCGGCCTGAACTCACTGGCACTGGGCGACGACCTGGCCGCCGGGCTCGGCGAACGGGTCGCGCTCATCCGGCTCGGCGCGTCGTTCGGCGCGGTGGTGCTGTGCGGCGCGGCGACCGCCGCGGCGGGCCCGATCGCGTTCGTCGGCCTCGTGGTGCCACATCTGTGCCGGTTGCTGATCGGGGTGGACCATCGGTGGCTGCTGCCGTTCTCGGCGCTGGGCGGCGCCGTGCTGCTGACCGTGGCCGACGTCGTCGGACGGCTGGTGGCCAGACCGGAGGAGCTCGACGTCGGCATCATCACCGCGTTCGTCGGCGCCCCATTCTTCATCTGGATCGTCCGCAGGCAGAAAGTGCGTGCACTGTGACTCTCACCGCCACCGTCGACCTCGTCGTCAGGGCCAGGGCGCGGCGATCCCTGCGCAGGCGCGTCGTGATCGGGACGCTGTCGGTCCTCGTCCTCGTGGCCATCGCCGTGTCGCTCATGGTGGGGCAGCGGTTCTACCCGCCGGGCGACGTGCTCGCCGTGATCTTCGGCGAGCGGGTCCCCGGAGCGTCGTTCACCGTCGGCCGGCTGCGGTTGCCACGCGCCGTGCTGGCGCTGCTCGTCGGTCTCAGCTTCGGGCTCGGCGGCGTGACGTTCCAGACCATGCTGCGCAACCCGCTCGCGAGCCCGGACCTGATCGGCATCAGCGCGGGCGCCAGTGCCGCCGCGGCGTTCGCGATCGTCACGTTCTCGCTGTCCGGGGTGGCCGTCGAGGTCTTCGCGGTCACGGCGGGACTCGGCGTCGCGCTGCTGATCTATGTGCTGTCCTACCGGGGCGGTGTGGCGGGCACCCGGCTGATCCTGGTGGGCATCGCCATCGCCGCGATGCTGGACAGCGCGATCAACTGGGTGCTCAGCAGGGCGGGGGAGTGGGACCTGCAGCAGGTGCTGCGGTGGCTCACCGGCAGCCTCAACGGCGTCGGCTGGTCCGACGTGGTGTCGGTGCTGTGCGCCGTCGTGGTGCTCGGCCCGCTGTTGCTCGCGCAGACCCGCCGCCTGGCCACCATGCAGCTCGGCGACGACGCGGCGTCGGCTCTGGGCGTGCGCCTCGACGTCACCAGGGTCCTCGTGATCGTCAGCGCCGTCGGGCTGATCTCGTTCGCGACCGCGGCGACCGGGCCGATCGCGTTCGTCGCGTTCCTGTCGGGTCCGATCGCGGCCAGGCTCGTCGGGCCGAGCGGCTCGCTGATGATCCCCGCCGCACTCGTCGGTGCGCTACTCGTGCTCGTGGGCGACTTCACCGGGCAGTTCCTGCTGGGCGAGCGGTATCCCGTCGGCATCGTCACCGGGGTGCTCGGGGCGCCGTACCTGATCTATCTCATCATCCGCACCAACCGTGCCGGAGGCTCACTGTGACCACCACCCACACGCTCGCGGTGGAGAAGCTGACCATCGGCTACGGCGAGCGCACCGTCATCACCAACCTCGACCTGGCCATCCCTCCCGGCGAGATCACCGTGATCGTCGGTGCGAACGCCTGCGGCAAGTCGACCCTGCTCCGCTCGATGTCGCGGCTGCTCGCGCCTCAGTCGGGCCGGGTGCTGCTCGACGGCAAGCTCGTGCACCGCACGTCGGCCAAGGAACTGGCCCGCGTGATGGGGCTGCTCCCGCAGTCGCCGCTGGCGCCGGAGGGCATCACGGTCTCCGAGCTCGTCGGCCGCGGCAGGCACCCGCACCAGGGAATCCTGTCGCGCTGGAAGACCGAGGACGACGTCGCCGTGGCCGCCGCGCTGGAGGCGACCTCGACCGTCGAGCTGACCGACCGCGCCGTCGACGAGCTCTCCGGCGGGCAGCGCCAGCGCGTCTGGATCGCGATGGCACTGGCCCAGCAGACCGACCTGCTGCTGTTGGACGAGCCGACGACCTTTCTGGACGTGAGCCACCAGATCGAGGTCCTGGACCTGCTCACCGACCTGAACCGCGATCGCGGCACCACCATCGTGATGGTGCTGCACGACCTGAACCTGGCGGCCCGCTACGCCGACTACCTCATCGCGCTGGCCGACGGCGGCCTGCACGCCGCGGGCAGCGCCGAGGACGTGCTGACGGCCGACACCGTGCGCACGGTCTTCGGGCTCGACTGCCAGGTGATCGAGGACCCGGTCTCGGGACGGCCGCTCATGCTGCCGATCGGCAAGCACCGGGTCCGGGCCGCCCAGCACGACGGCTGAGCACCCGAGAGGCTGGGCGGACCACCGGCCCGCCCAGCCTCTCGGCTCACCGGCTCAGCGCCGTTCGATCCAGATGTTGCGGAACCTCGGGTTCTCACCGGGATCCCCGTGGTCCTGCAACCGGATCGCGCCCGGCGCGGGGCCCTCTGCCTGGCCCGCGCCGGTCTTGCCGTCGATGGCCACGTCGTCGTGCACCACCCTGCCGTTCCACTTCAGGGTCACCCGCGCGTCCTCGACCTTGGCGCCGTCACTGTCGAAGCGTGCCGCCGTGAACTCGATGTCGTAGGTCTGCCACTGGCCCGGCGGCCTCGCCGCGTCCACGTCCGCGGCCTTCTTCGTGTAGATCGCGCCCGCCGAGTCGAGCTCCGGCGCTTCGATCCCGAACGACTCCAGCACCTGGATCTCGTAGCGTTCCTGGATGTAGACACCGCTGTTGCCGCGTGCCTGCCCGGTGATCTCCGGCGGGTAGTGCGGCTGGTACCACTCGACGTGCATCCTGAAGTCGTTGAACTTCTCCTTCGTGCGGATGTCACCGCCGAAGGACTCCACCGACCCGTTCTCGACCGGCCAGGTGGCCGGGCCGCCGTCGACCGACTCGAAGGCGTCGAGATCGTCGCCGTCGAACAGGGTGATGCGTTCGGTCGGTGTGACGGTGATCTTGTCGAGGTTCACGTGGCCCTCGTCGTCCGGCTCGTGGACCCAGGCGATGGTGTTGGCGCCGCGCTTCAGTGGCACCGACTCGACGTGGGTCGCCCAGTTGTTCCAGGCGCCCGTGCTCGCCAGCCACACCTGCTTGACCTTGGTGCCGTTGACGTAGAGGCTCATCGACTTGCTCATGGGCTCGGGGTGGTCGGGGTTGGTCCCGTTCGCGTACCGCAGCGCGATGTCGTGGCGTCCCTTGCGACCGGCCTCGACGGCGAACGTCGTGCTGGCGCCCGGATCCCAGTTGCGGTCGACGAATCCGGCTCCGGAGAACCCGGTGTGGTTGGTGTTGAACCCGGTGCCGCCCGCCAGCTGGGCCGACTCGGCCTCGTACTCGGCGGGCGCCTCGGTGCCGTCCGCGAGGCGGTTGAGCGTGTACCAGGCCTCGGTGCTCCACAGCTCTTCGCCGGACTCCGCGGCGAACGGGCGAGGGGAGTGCACGTACACGACCCGGCCGGGGCGCAGGCCGTCGAGCTTCAGCGTGACGGTCTTGCGGTCCTGGGACAGCGTCGCCGAGTTCACCGTGAGGGTCTGTTCGTCGACCTTCGGCCCGCCGTACTGCGGTGTGGCCACGTACCGCCACTGTTCGGCCTCGTACTTCTGCGCCAGGTCCCGCGCGGTCTCCTCGGACAGCGGCTGGGTGTACTCGAGCTCGAAGCCGCCGTCGATCGCCCGCATGCCGCGGATGTCGAACGCGTTGTTCTCACCGGGGGTGAGCTTCTGGAGGCCGAACTTGAGCTTGCCCTCCTGACCCCAGTTGCCGGTTGAGCCGATGCCGCCGGTGTAGATCGCGCCGTCGGGGCCGAGTGAGATTCTGCTGACCCCGGCCTCGAGGCCCTGCGTCATGCGGAAGACCGCGCCCTGGTATTCGCCGCCGATCTTCTCGAGGTCGGCCCGTTGCAGCCCGCCGTAGGTGACGTCGCCGAACACCATCTGGCCCTTGAACTGGCCCTTGGGCAGCACCAGCGGGTTGGTCGGGGAGTTGGAGATCTCGCCGTGCGGCAGCCAGAGCACGGGCTCGGTCACCGGCTTGCTGTCGTAAGGGCCGTCGGGATTGGTGTAGTGGTTGAAGAAGCGGTCCTGCTTGATGTGCATCAGCTTCGACGTCGGCAGATAGGCGCCCTGGTTGTCGGTGACGAACACGTCGCCCTCCGGACCCCAGCCGAGACCGTTCGGCGTGCGCAGTCCACCGGCCACATAGGACACGTCGCCGGTGTTCTTGTTGATCTTGAGGGTGGAGCCGCGGTTGGGCACCGGCTGCGGGTCGGCCGTCTGGCCGCCGGGGATCATCGCGATGCCCGTGCTGACGTAGAAGTGTCCCGCGCGGTAGAGCAGCCCGAACGCGAACTCGTGGTAGTTGCCGCCGAACGGCCAGGTCGCGATCTCGCGGTACTCGTCGGTGACCTCGTCGCCGTCCTCGTCGACGAGCGCGGTGAGCTGGTGCTTCTCCGACACGTACAGGGTGCCGTCGACGTACTTGATGCCCATCGGCTCCCGCAGGTCCTGCGCGACCCGCTTGAGGGTCACCTGCGAGGCGTCGGTGGTGCCGGTGACGTTGTCGAGCAGGTACACCTCACCCTTCACGCTCTCGCGCTCGCCGCCCCACGTGGAGATGGCCATCCGGCCGTCCGGTAGCCAGTCCATGCCGGTGACCTGGGGCTCGAAGCCGTCGGGGCGCAGGTTCGTCAGCGTGAAGTCGGGGTGCACGTCGACGAGCGGCAGCCCGTCGCCGGGCGATTCGGCGACGTCCTCGCACGACTTGCGGCCGGGGGAGGTCACGCGGGTGACGTCGGCGTCGGTGCTCAGCGCCGTGGTGGGCACGACCGTGAAGCCGTCGGTGCCGGGCGGCTGCCACTCCAGCGTCAGCTGCTGGTCGAAGTCGCCGTCGAAGTGGTCGATGCGCAGCGGGTGGGCGCCCGGCTCCAGGTCGATGAAGCCGTCCTTCGGCGTCGCTCCGTGGCGTCCGGGGTGGTCGATCACCTCGGTGTCGCCGAGGAACAAGCGGGCGCCGTCGTCGCTGGTGAGCCGGAAGTCGTACCGGCCGGCGGTCTCGACGTTGAGGTAGCCGGTGACCTCGGTGACGAACCGGTCGGCGATGCCGAAGTCCTCGGTGCTCCGCCAGTCGATCGTCGGCATCAGCTTGTCGATGTTGGGGGTCTGGCCGGGCTTGAGTGTGCAGTAGTCGGTCAGGGGGACCTGAACGTCGAACACCCGCATCGTCACGCCCGGTTCCTGGGGTGGGATGTCGGACTGCGCCGTAGCGGGCGCTGGAGCTGTGACCAGCATGAAAGCGCTTACCGCAGTGAGTAGGGCGACGAACTGCCGCATGGACGTTCCTCCTCGGGGCAGAACGAGGCGCGCGCTCCGGTGCGCGACGACCGCGTGGTGTCACAGTGAACGGTCGATTTCGCACGAAAGTCAACGAAACCGGACTGGATTGCACGAAAGTCCCACCGCTGAGCGCAACGCCGCTCGTACTTTCGGCCTACCACGCGGATCGCGCCGTCGGGGCTCAGTGCACGAGCGTGATCCAGTAGTCCCAGAACGCCTGCAGCACGAGCGCCGCGATCACCACATACCACGCGACGACGAGGGCGACATCGACGCGGGCCAGCGCCGCCGCCGCGCGCCGGGTCCGGTCGTGGCGGCGGAGCGTCTCGACCGTGGTGAGGACGAAGAGCGGGACCACGGCGATCCAGACGGCGAGGCAGTACGGGCACAGGGCGTGGATGTCGTACAGACTCGCCCCGATCAGCCAGTGCACGAACCCGGCCCCGAACGTGGTGCCCGCCTGCAGGCCCCACTGGAACCACCGCGGCAGCCGGGCTCCGGCGAGCAGAACGACGCCGACCGTGCTCACCACGGCGAACCCGGCGATGCCGAGCAGCGGATTGGGAAAGCCGAACGCCGACGCCTGCGGGCTCGCCATCACCGTGCCGCACGAGATCACGGGGTTCAGCGAGCACGACGGCACGTGGTCGGGGTCGGCCAAAGTCGCGAGCTTCTCCAGGGTCAGTGCCACCGCAGCGACGAGGCCGAGGGTGCCGCCGAGCAGGTAGGTCAACCCGAGGCGGCGAGTCGGGTGTCGACCATCCACAAAGGTCACGGGTTCAACCGATCGTCCAGTAGAGAGCGAAGTTCCGCGGCGACATCGGCGTAGCTGCTGCCGGCCGGCTCGAACCTGGTGCCGTCGACGAAGATCGTCGGCGTGCCGGTGACGCCCGCCTCGCGCCCCGCGGCGAGGTCGGCCTCGATGCGGCTCCGGACCTCGTCGGAGGTGATGTCGCGTCGGAAGCGTTCGACATCGAGGCCCGCCGTACGGGCGTAGTCGTCGAACAGCGCGGCCGCCCGGCCGGTGTCGTCGCTGACGCTCTGCCCGCCGGGCGCCAGCGCCCACCCGGTGAAGTTGTCGTACAGCGCGCGGTACATCTCCGCGAAGCGGCCTTGCAGCGCCGCAGCCTCGGCGGCGGCCGCCGCCTGTCTCGCCAGCGGGTGCGCCTGCAACGGGAAGTTGCGGACCACGAAGGTGATCCGGCCCGCGTAGTCCTCTTCGAGTTGCCGGGTGATGCCGGAGTAGTACCCGGCGCAGGCGGGGCACTGGTAGTCGAGGAACTCGACGATGGTCACCGCCTCGTCTCCCGCGTCGAGCACGGTGTTGGCGTCGGGGCCGCGCAGCGAGTCCGGGGTGACGTCGTCATCGCCGCGCTGCGTGAGCAGCACGCCGCCGAACACGAGCGCGGCGACCACGAGCACCACGAGGGTGATGAGCACGTTGGGGGACAGCCTGGATCGGGCCGTGACGGGGTTGCGCGTCGTCCGGGTCATCGTCGGGGTTCCTCTTTCTCGGGTGGGTGCGTCATCCCGCGAGCATCGCCAGGAACATCACGCCCATGCCGAAGCTCATCGCGCCGTGGCAGGCGCAGTCGGCGACCTCGCGGCCGGGCGCGGGCGAACGCGGGTCCGGCAGGTGCCTGCCGAGGGCGAAGGCGCGGGCGAGCCAGGGCAGGCACAGCGCGACGAAGCCGAGCCCGAGCGCCACGTGGCCAGCTATCAACGCCGTGGGGGAGCTCGCCGGGGACTGGGACAGCGATACCGCGTCACCCAGTGCGTGGTGGTGCCCGCCGCCGGAGTCCGGATCGGACCCGGCCATCAGTTCCGGCATGGTCGCGACCATCCAGGCCATCGCGGCCATCATCATCGCGTGGTGCGCACCGGCCCCACGCGGTGCCGTGTGACCGCCGGAGTGTGAGTGGCCCGCGGCCGTACGGCTCAGGAACCAGAGACAGCCGAGAGCGAAGAGGACCACCTGCGGGGCGAGTGGTATCGCCATGCCCCAGTGCCAGATCATGGCGATCATCGCCGCGCCCATGAGCGCGTGCCAGCCCGCGTCGACCCGCGCCCACGCGCCGAGCGACGGCAGCACCCGCAGGCACCACGCGGTCGTGGCCGCGAACAGCGCCGTCAGCAGCCAGGCGAGCACCGGAGAGCCGATCACGTTCCGTCCCGCCACTCGCGCAGCGGTGGTCCTCCGGTCTCGCCGACCCGCATGGCAGTCCCTCCCCGGCCCTCGCGCGGGTCCTGCTCCCACGCGGTTCACACCAGTGGTCGGGCCGGGGCGCGCCTGAGTTCGCGGCCGGGCCGCGATTTGACCCAGGTCACAGAACCGTTGACGGCCGGTGCCTCGCGGGAACTCGGGAGGGCGGTTGTTCGACCACTGAGGACATGAACGCCAGAACCGAGAGCGCCGGTCGCCGCGCTCGACTCTCCGCGGGTCTGTTGCTGGGTGCCGCGGCGGGGCTCGTCGTCGTGCTCGCGACCGTCGCGCTGGGCGGAGACGTGTACGGCCCGCTGGGCGACACCGAGCCGGGACCGCTGACGTCGTACACCTTCGCCGTCGTGCGGTTGCTCGCCGAGGGTGCGGGCGTGGTGTGCGTGGGCGCGCTCGCCTTCGCCGCATTCGTCGTACCGTCGCGCGGCACCGGTGCGCTCGTGGCCGACGCCTGGGCCGCGGCGCGGCTGGCCGGCCTCGCCGGTCTGGTGTGGACGGTCGCCGCCGTGCTGGCGGTGCCGTTGTCGGCCGCGGACGCCGCAGGGCAGCCGATCGGCACGCTGCTGTCGGTGCCCGCGTTGTTCGGCACCATCGACGCGGTCGAGGAAGCCAAGGCATGGCTGGTCGTAGCGGTGTTCGCCGCCGCGGTCAGCGCGGTGTGCCGGGTCGCGCTGCGCTGGCGCAGCACCGTCGGCGCGTGTGCCCTGGCGGTGGTGGGACTGCTGCCGCCGGTGGTCGTCGGGCACGCGGCGGTGGGGTCCTGGCACGACGTCATGACCAACGCGCTGGTCTGGCACGTGCCCGCGGCGAGTGTCTGGGTCGGGGCGCTGGTCGCGCTGCTGGCGCAGCAACGCCGCGGGGGCCCGGGCGGCACCATCGATTCGCGCGTGCTCGCCCGCTACGACCGGCTCGTCCTGCCGTGTGCGGTGGTGGTGGGGGTGTCGGGCGCGGTGGCCGGGTTCACCGGTGCGCGGCCGCAGAACCTGGGCTCCACCGGCTACGGGTCGCTGCTCGTGGTCCACGTCGCGGTGTTCGCGGCTCTGCTCGGGGTGCTGCTGGTCGTACGGAGGCGCCGGGGTGGTTCGGCGGTCTCACGCCGCAGGTTGCTGCTGGCCGAGGCGCTGCTGCTCGGAACCTCGCTGGGCGCGTCGCTGGGGCTGACGCACCTGGTGCTGCCGTCGTTTCTGTCCGCCCCGCCGAGCGTGCACGAGACCATCCTCGGCTACGACCTCGACGTCGCGCCGTCGCTGGCCGCGCTGGTCGCCGGGTGGCGGTTCGACCTGGTGCTGGGCACCATCGCCGTGGCAGCGACCGTGGCCTACGTGCTCGGCGCGCGCCGGTTGCGGCGCCGCGGCGATGTCTGGCCCGCCGGCCGCGTCGTCGCGTGGTGCGCGGGCTGGGCGGCCGTGCTGGTGGTGACGTCGTCGGGACTGGGCCGCTACGCGCCGGGCACGTTCAGCCTGCACATGGTGGCGCACATGACGTTGAACATGCTGGCGCCGGTGCTGCTCGTGCTCGGCGGGCCGATCACACTCGCGCTGCGTGTCCTGCCCGCCTCCGGCCGGAGCGGGGTCTCCGGTCCACGCGAGTGGCTGGTGGCTGTCGTCCACTCGCGCGCCGCCCGGCTGTTCGGCCATCCCGCCATCGCCGCGGTGCTGTTCGTCGGCTCCTTCTACGTCCTGTACTTCTCCGGCCTGTTCGGCGAGGCGATGCAGTACCACTGGGGGCACCAGCTGATGAACGTCCACTTCCTCGTCACGGGCTACCTCTTCTACTGGCTCGTGATCGGGGTGGACCGCCCGCCGCGGCCGCTGCCGCACCTGGTGCGGTTGGGGATGCTGTTCGCGGTCATGCCGTTCCACGCGTTCTTCGGGGTCATCGTGATGAACTCGCAGACCGTCATCGCCGAGACCTTCTACCGCTACCTGTCGCTGCCGTGGGTCGGCGACCTGCTCGCCGACCAGCGGCTCGGGGGCGCGATCGCCTGGGCGAGCGGCGAGGTGCCCATGGTGATCGTGATGGTGGCGCTGCTGCTGCAGTGGTCCCGGGCGGACGACCGCGAGGCCAAGCGCAAGGACCGTGCGGGCGACGACGAGTTCGCTGCCTACAACGCCATGCTCGCCGAGCTCGCCGCGCAGCGCCGCTGAAGGCCGGTGACCGCTCAGGCGGCGTCGCGCCGCGCCAGCGGCCCGCGGGCGGGGCGGTGCCGTGGCGAGGTGGGCAGGATCCGGGCGAGGCCGTCGCGCCCCGCTGTCCGCCAGGCACTCGCACCGCCGGGCTCCGCGCCGTCGGCCACCGGAGCGGGTCCCTCGCCGGAGCGGCTCTGCCGGTGGACGAAGAACAGCAGCACCACGCCGGCCAGCATGATGCCGTGGGAGAGCACGCGTCCCTCGGTGACAGCGCCGCCGACCAGGTCGGAGACCGACACCACCCCGAGCACCACGGCGAACCCGGTGAGCGCGGGCAGCAGACCACCCGCCGACTTCGGCCGCAGCGCGGCCCACAGCAGCCCGATGCCGATGGCGAGGTTCCACGCGGCACTCTCGTTGCCGAGGTGCCCGGCACCGGTCGCGTGCCCGGCGTGCGCGCCGCCCATGCCGAGCAGCTGCCCGAACCCGAGCCCGGCCTGGGCGAGCGCGATGACGGCCAGCGCCATGCGCAGTCCCCAGCGTTCGCGGGAGGGCGGCGTGGCGACGGCGACGATGCGGCTGGTCAGGTCCGGCACCTGCGGCGCCTCCGCCACCCGGAACGCCCGGTGCAGCGGCGCGGCCTGCTCCCACCAGAGGCGGCAGGACGCGCAGGAACCCAGGTGCTGGTCCACCATCCGGGGATCCAGGTTCTCGTCTTCGTTGTCCAGGCGCGCCGACAAGGCCTCCCGGTAGCTCGAACAGTCCACGTTGTAATGGTCGCGCGGACGGGCGGCGGAGTTCCCGGGCCCCTCGGCTAGGGTGCCTGACCGTGAGCCTCAGTGGACACCGCGACGACGACCGGACCACCGAACTGGCCCTGGCGGCCGGACGTGGTGACCGGGTCGCGTTCGAGGCGTGGGTCAGGGCGACCCAGGCCGACGTCTGGCGTTTCCTGGTCCACCTCAACGGGCGCGACACCGCCGATGACCTGACCCAGGAGACCTATCTGCGCGCGGTGAGCTCGTTGCCGCGCTTCGCAGGGCGGTCGTCGTCGCGCACCTGGCTGCTCTCCATCGCGCGCCGTGTGGTGGTCGACACCATCCGGCGCGAGACGGCGCGGCCGCGACTGGCCGAACAGGACTGGGAGAGCGTCGCCGAGCAGGCGCCGTCCGGCCGCCGGGGCGGCGTCACCGGCTTCGAGGCCGCTGTGGACACTCAGCTGCTGCTCGACGCGCTCGACCCCGAGCGCAGGGAGGCGCTGGTGCTGACCCAGGTGCTCGGCTACTCCTACGCCGAGGCGGCCGAGATCTGCGGATGCCCCGTCGGCACCATCCGCTCCCGAGTCGCGCGGGCGCGCGACGAACTGCTGCTGGTGCTGCGGGAACAGGGTCACGCGAGCTGACCCGGCTCCGCCACACACCGGACGAACCACCGGCCAGGTAGTCGCACGGCGCGCCGCCGGAGTTCCCGGGACCCGGGAACCTGTCGGCGAACGGGTCGAGTAGCGTGCGGTCAGTTCCTCGCCACACACCGGACGGCCACCACTGTCGATGCAGTGGACGAGGACGTGATGGCGATGACCGCGACGACCGCGGCGGGGCCGGTTTCCGCCGGCGACCAGCAGGACGAGCAGACCACGCGCACGGTCGAGCTCACCGTGACGGGCATGACCTGTGCGGCGTGCTCGGCGCGGGTCCAGCGTGGACTCAACAAACTTCCCGGCGTGAGCGCGTCGGTCAACTACGCGACCGAGCGCGCGATCGTCGAGCTCACCGGCGAGAGCGGCACCACCGCGGTGCTGGACCGGGTCGCCAAGCTCGGCTACTCGGCCTCGGTGCGCGGTGGCGAGGACGACGACACCGGTGCCGAGCGGGTCCGTGATCTGCGCCGCCGGCTGGTGGTCGCCGCCCTGCTCGCGCTGCCGCTCGGGAACCTGTCGATCAGCCTCGCCCTCGTGCCGTCGCTGCGGTTTCCCGGCTGGCAGGCGTTGTGCGTACTGCTCGCCGTGCCGGTGGTGTTCTGGTCGGCGCTGCCGTTCCACCGCGCCGCGTGGCGCGGGCTGCGGCACGGCTCGGCGAGCATGGACACGCTGGTCTCGCTCGGGGTGCTCGCGTCGTTCTGCTGGTCGGTGGCCGCGATGGTGGCCGGGGGCACCGAGCCGGGGTACTGGTTGGGGTTCGGCCCGACCCCGCCCGGTGCGGACGCGATCTACCTCGACGTCGCCGCGGGGGTGACCACGTTCCTGCTCGCGGGCCGGTACTTCGAGAGCCGGTCGCGGCGCGGTGCCACCGCGTTGCTGCGCGAGCTCGACGACCTGGCCGCCAAGGACGCGCGCGTGCTGCGCGACGGTGAGCAGCGGCTGGTTCCCGTCGGGGCGCTGGTGGTGGGCGACGTCCTGGTCGTGCTGCCCGGCGAGGCCGTTCCCGCCGACGGCGTGGTGGAGCACGGCCGGTCCAGTGTGGACGTCAGCGCGCTGACCGGCGAGCCGGTGCCCGCCGACCTCGCGAAGGGCGACCGCGTGATCGGCGCGAGCATCAACCAGACCGGGCGGCTGCTGGTGCGCGCCACGGAGGTGGGCGCGCACACCCAGCTGGCGCAGATGACCGCGCTCGCCGAACGGGCACAGCTGCGCAAGGCCGCCGTGCAGCGGCTGGTGGACCGGATCTGCGCGGTCTTCGTCCCCGTCGTGGTGGCGGTGTCGGTGGCGACGCTGGCCGGCTGGTTGCTGGCGGGGCAGGACCTGCGCCTTGCCGTGCAGGCCGCCGTCGCGGTGCTGATCATCGCCTGTCCGTGCGCGCTCGGCCTGGCCACGCCCACGGCCCTCATGGTCGGGGTGGGCCGCAGCGCGCAGCTCGGCATCCTCATCAAAGGCCCCGAGGCGCTGGAGGCGAGCCGCGCCGTGGACACCGTCGTGCTCGACAAGACCGGCACCCTGACGACCGGCACGATGACGGTCGTCGAGACTCACGCGGCGGACGAGGTCGGGACCGGCGAGGTGCTCCGGCTCGCCGGAGCGGTCGAGACCGGTTCCGAACACCCCATCGGGAAGGCCATCGCCGAGCGGGCGCGCGACGAACTCGGCGACCTGCCCTCGCCTGAGGACTTCACCGCGGTGCCCGGTTTCGGCGCGCACGCGGACGTGGACGGCGTGCGCGTGGTCGTCGGCAACGAGCGGCTGCTCGCCGAGCGGGACATCCCGGTGCCGCCCGAGCTGGCCGAGCGTCTCCGGCGGGCGCAGAGCCGGGCCGCGACGGCCGTCGTCGTCGCCGTGGACGGCAGGGCGATCGGCGTGCTCGTGCTGCGCGACCAGCTCAAGCCCTCGGCGTCCGCCGCCGTCGCAACCCTGCGGGAGATGGGGTTGCGCACGGTGCTGCTGACCGGCGACACCGAGGCCGCCGCGCGCACGGTCGCCGGCGAGCTCGGCATCGACGAGGTGCTCGCCGGAGTCCTGCCCGCGGACAAGGCGCGGACCATCGACCGGTTGCGTGAGAACGGGGCCAGGGTCGCGATGGTCGGCGACGGCATCAACGACGGTCCCGCGTTGGCCGGGGCGGATCTGGGCATGGCCATCGCCAGGGGCAGCGACATCGCGGTGCGCTCGGCGGACATGGTGCTGGTGCGGGAGGACCTGCGGGTCGTGCCCGACGCGATCCGGCTCGCGAACCGCACCCTCACCACGATCCGCGGCAACCTGGCCTGGGCGTTCGGCTACAACGTCGCCGCCATCCCGCTGGCCGCGGCGGGCGCGCTCAATCCGCTCATCGCCGGCGCCGCCATGTCGTTGTCATCGGTGCTGGTCGTCTCCAACAGCCTGCGGCTGCGTTCCTACGAACCGGGGGAGCCCGCGCGCCGCTGAGGGCTACACTCGCCGCTCTGCTGCTCGACCGTACTGACACCGGGAGGGTGAGCCGTGGGGGACCGATGGTTGACCGTGGCGAGACTGACCAACGCGCAGTGGTTCGCCGTGAGTGTGTTCGAAGCGGTCATCGACCTGCCCGGCCGGATCTCCCGTGAGCCAGGTTCAGGGGCGTTCGGTGAGGGCAGCCCCGCTCGCTACCACGTGCCGACGGCTCCGCTCATCCTCGGCGCGGCGGTCGGCGCCGCGGTCACGGCGCCGGCGAGCGAGCGGACGCCGCTCGTGGTGAGCGCGGCCTGCACGGGGGTGTCGGCAGCGGTGACGGTGCACCTCGTGCGCACGGTCAACGTCCCGTTGCTGACGGGCGCCGCGCCCGAGCGCTCCCGCCAGGGCCTGATCGACCGGTGGCACGCGCTCAACAAGGTGCGCCTGGTGCTGCTGGCCGGAGCCGGAGTGGCACTCGAGGTCGCTGCCCGCCGGAGGCGCTGACCCGCTCTTTCTGCCTCGCTGACCAGCAGTTTCCTGCTGTCAGTCGATCAGGTGACTTGCGAGTCTTGCTTGACCAAGCTACGTTTTGCTCATGCAAGCAAAAACCTTCACGGAGTCGGCTCGCCGGGCGCAGATCGTCGCGGCGGCTATCGAGACGATCGCGGAGGAGGGCTACGCCAAGGCCTCGTTCACCAAGATCGCCGCACGCGCCGGGCTGTCGAGCACGGGGCTGATCTCCTATCACTTCGCCAACAAGCGCGAGCTCGTCGAGCAGGTCGTGACCGCGGTGTACTCCGAGCTCGGGCGGGCCCTGACCGAGCGGGTGGACGCGCAGTCGAGTGCCTCCGCCGCGTTGCGCGCCTACATCGAGAGCAACGTCGAGTTCGCCTCGGCGCACGCGCTCCAGATGCGGGCACTGCTGAACATCTTCATCAGCGGTGACCTCGACTACGACGAGGACTCCGAGCGCGACGTCGTGTCGCCCGTGGAACGGATCCTGCGCTGGGGCCAGGACACCGGCGAGTTCCGCGACTTCAACGTCCGGGTCATGGCCACCACCATCCAGCGTTCCGTGGAAGGTCCGACGTTCCTGCTCGCCCGCGATCCCGACCTCGACACGACGGAGTACGCGGCGGAGCTGGTGCGCCTGTTCGAGCTCGCCACCGGGAGCACGTCGTGAGCGCCCGCGCCACCGGGACGGGTGGCCACCTGGGCATGCTGCTGTTCGATCTCGTCGTGCCGATCGTGGGGTTCTACGTGCTGCGGGCGCTCGGCGTCGAGCCGGTGCTCGCGCTGATCCTCGCCGGGGTTCCGACCATCGTCCACTTCGGATACCGCGCGATCGCGAAACGCAAGCTCGACGCGCTCGGGATCTTCGTGCTCGTGGTGCTGGCCGGCAGCGTCGCGCTGTCGTTCGTCACCGGCAGCGCGCGGTTCCTGCTCGCGAGGGAGGGCTGGTTCACCGGCGTCATCGGCATCGGTTTCCTCGCCACTCTGTGGACGGCGCGGCCGCTGGCGTTCCGCATGGCGCGCGGGATGCTGGAGCACTCGACGCTCGCGGCCACGCTGCGGCCCGACACGTGGGACGCCCGCTGGGAGGGTTCGGCCCGGTTCCGCCGTACGTGGCGCGTGGCCACCGTGCTCTGGGGCGTCGGGCTGCTCGCCGACGCGGTGGCCAGGGTCGTGATGGCCTACACGCTGCCGACCGACACGGTCCCCGCGCTCGGGGGAGTGCTGTGGGCGGTCACGTTCGTCCTGTTGCAGGTCGTCCAGCACCTGTACTTCACCAAGGTCGGTCTCTGGCGCTCGCTGCGGGAGGACCCGGAGTTCGCCGCGGGCGGCCTCCCCGCGACGCGATCCGGAGGTGCGCACTCATGACCCGACGCGACTCCGGTACGTCGTGGCCAGACATCGCGGCCCAGGAGGCGGGCGACCCGCTGGTGGTGGAACTCTGCACCGGCCCGGTCCGCGGAGCCGACACCGGCACCGCGCACACCTTCACCGGCATCCCCTACGCCGCGCCGCCGGTCGGCCCGCTGCGCTGGCGGGACCCGCAGCCCGTCGCACCGTGGGACGACGTCGTCGAGGCGACCACGCCAGGCAGCCTGTGCCCGCAGCTGGGTCCCTTCGGGGAAGGCGCTTCGGAGGACTGCCTGTTCCTCAACGTCACCGCGCCGCGCGAGCGCACCGGCGCGCTGCCGGTGCTGGTGTGGCTGCACGGAGGCGGCTACACGGTCGACGGCGGTAGCCTCTACGACGCCCAGCGGCTGGCCGCACAGGGTGACGTCATCGTGGTGACGGTCAACTACCGCCTCGGCATCTTCGGCTACTTCGGACACCCGGGCCTGCCCGGCTCCGGCAACTTCGGGCTGGCCGACCAGCTCGCGAGCCTGCGCTGGGTGCGGCGCAACGCGGCCGCGTTCGGCGGCGATCCCGGCAACGTCACGCTGTTCGGCCAGTCCGCGGGAGCGATGAGCGCTTCGGCACTGCTGACCAGCCCCGCGGCGGCAGGCCTGTTCCACAAGGTCATCCTGCAGTCCGGTCCCGGGCTGCTCCACTGGGGTGAGGGCGTGATGTTCCCGAACTCGCCCGCCCACACGCCCTACGCCTCGCGCGCGACCGTCGACGCCACGGGTGTGCGCGTCGCGGCCGCGCTCGGGTGCCGGGGTTCCGATGCCGTCGAGCTCCTGCGGCACATACCGGTGAGCGACCTGCTCGAGCACACCGGCGAGTTCGCCAACCACCTCGCCTACGGCACCCCGCTGCTGCCACGCGACCCGGCGGAGGCGCTGCGCCGTCGCGAGTTCCACCGGGTGCCGGTGATCTCCGGCGGCACGCGCGACGAGATGCGCCCGTTCATCGGCGGCGCGAGCCTGCTGGAGCCGATCACTGGCGCCCGCTACCCCGAACTGCTGCGCCACTCCTTCGGTGACGACGCCGACCGGGTGGCCACGCGCTATCCCCTGGAGGACTACGAGTCCGCCGCGATGGCCTGGGCGACGGTCACCACCGACGCCTCGTGGGCGCGGGACACGGCGGCGGCCAACCGGCTGCTGGCCAGGCACTGCCCGGTCTACGCCTACGAGTTCGCCGATCGCACCGCCCCGAACGTCAACGGCATGGAGATCGCCGGGCTGCCGATGGGTGCCGCCCACGCCTCCGAGCTGCCGTACCTGTTCGACCTGCTCGGCCACGACTTACTGACACCGCAACAGCACCAGCTCGGCGACACGATGATCGCCCACTGGACGACCTTCGCCCGCACCGGCGACCCCAACGGGCCGGGCAACCCGGACTGGCCCCGGTTCGACCACACCGGTCGGGTGCTGCAGTTCGCCCCCGGGGCGGTCCACCCGGTCGACCACCGCGCCCGGCACCAGTGCGACTTCTGGGACCGGCTTCGGTGAGCTAGCGACCGCTCGTGGCGGGTAGCCGGATGTCCACGAGGCTCCACCAGGTGACGCAGCGCCACGCCCACTCCAGCGGCCCGTAACGGAAGCGCGCCAGCCACCAGCGGCTCCAGATCGCCTGCACCACCAGGATCGCCGCGGCGAGCCCGAGCAGCCTCGGCCATGCCGTCGACTCCGGCAGCCCCAGCAGCGGACCGAAGGAGATGACCAGCAGTGTCGCCGTGAGGTAGTTGGTGAGGGCCATCCGGCCGAGCGCCTCCAGCGTCGGCGCACACCACCGGCCGACCCTGGTCCGTAGGAACAGCAGCAGTCCCGTGGCGTAGGCGAGTGCCATGACCAGACCGGCGACGCCGGAGGAGACGGTGAAGCCCGCGTTGAGCGGATCTTGCTCCTGCCACAGCAGAGCGGCGACCGAACCCGCGACCGCGAGCAGGAACACGCCCAGCAGGTGCGGGCCGATCCGGTGCAGGGACTCGGGGATCTCGAACAGGGCCAGTGCGAACCCGGTGATCAGCAGGCCGGGCAAGGCCGCGCCGCTGCCGGCCAGCGCGATCGGCACCACGGTCGTCACCAGCCCGACGGTCAGGGTGATCCAGCGGGGCGCCCAGCTGAGCGGCAACAGCGCCACGATGCCGATGATCGCGTACGGCAGCAACGCCTCACCCGGTTGCAGCAGGTGGTGCGCGGCCCCCAGCGCCGCGAGCGCGACCAGTCTGCGCAGCAACAACAGCCGCGGGTGGTCCGCCTTCGCCTGCGCACGGCGGAGGAAGATGCCGAAGCCCACGCCGAACAGCAGCGAGAACAACGGGAAGAACCGCTGCTGCGCGGTCAGGTCGAGGATGTGGGGAATGAGCAGCTTCTCCTGGTCCTCGGTGCTGCGCATCAGCATCAGCTGCTGGATGTTGACCAGCAGGATCCCGCCCAGTGCGAATCCACGCAGCGCGTCGAGCTGGCCGATGCGCGGACCCGAACTCGACGTCGGAGCCCCGGGCCTCTCTGCCACCGCGGCAGCGGTCATGTGGTGTCATTCCCTTCGGGTGCAACGATGTAGTGATCACTAAGGATGTCCGGGGAACGCGGCCCCGGCATCGGCCTGCCGGGCGGGACAACGAGCGACACATCGGCCGTCCGGCCGATCTGGGGCGGCCGTGTGGCCGAGGGAGCACGATCGGTCCTGCGGAGAACCGGACGAACCGTCTAGAATGGTCGTTCGCCGCACGGTCGACTCGCTGGGGAGGTCGCCGATGAGTTCTGTCGTCTGGATCGCGCTCGCAGCCGCGGCGGGTGTTCTGCTGCTGTCGTTCCTGTTCGATCTTCGCGCACGCAGGCGGGGGCACCGGTTTCGTGACTCCGGGTCCATGTGGCGCGATGTCAGGGAGGTCCGCAGGGACACCAGGGCAGGCAAGACCGGTGGCTGGTTCCGCAAGGACATCGGGTGGACGCACAACAGCCGTCGCGACGACGGCGACCACCGGGGTTTCCGGTAGTCCACTGAGGACGAAAACGGGGCCCGCGGACGATCCGCGGGCCCCGTTTCTCGTCCGGCTAGTTCGCGCCCGGCGCGGGCGCGACCGGGCAGTCGACGTCGGCCGAGGGGAGCTCACCCGTGCGGAGGTACTCCAGCACCGGCGTGTCGATGCAGTCGTTGGTCTCGAACAGGAACTGGCCGTGGTTGCCGCCCTCGGCCAGTACCAGCCGCGAGCCGGGCAGGGTCTCCTGCATCCGGTGCGCGCCGATGGCCGGGGTGGCCGGGTCGTCCTGTGCCTGTACCAGCATGACCGGCGGCACGTCGCCCTCGCCGATCTCGACGCGCTCCTGTGGCGGGGCGCCCCAGAACGCGCACGACGCCGAGTACCAGGTGTTCAGCCACGCGAACAGCGGGGCCGTCCCGGCCGAGCGGGCGGTGTCGTCGTGCCAGGTCTGCCACTCGGTCGGCCACACACCGTCGACGCAGTTGTAGGCGAGCTGGGAGCCGTTGACGGTGTCGAGCCCGAGCTCCTCGGTGGCGCTGACCAGGCCGCTGGCATCGCCGTCGCGGTACTTCGACACGGCGCCCGCCAGCGTGGGCCAGGAGGTGTCCGAGTACATGGTGGAGGCCAGCATCTCGCCCAGCGCGGCGCTGCCGACCTTGCCCTCGGCGGGTTGTGCCTCCAGCTTGTCGGCCATCTCGTCCCACGCGCGCTGGACACGGCTGCCGGTGACGCCGAGGTGGTACTGGTCGTCGCGCTCGGCGATCCAGTCGAAGAACTGCTCCGCCCGCTTCTGCATGGCGTTGTTCTGCTGGAAGCCCGACTCGTAGACGCTGACCGTCGGGTCCACGACGCTGTCGAGCACCATCCGGCCGGTGGTGTCGGGGAACAGCGTCGCGTAGGTCGCGCCGAGCTTCGTGCCGTAGGAATAGCCCAGGTAGTCGAGCTTGTCCTGGGCCAGCGCGGACCTGATGCGGTCCAGGTCGCGGGCCGCGTTGGCCGTGGTGATGTGCGGCAGCAGGTCGCCGGAGTTCTCGGCGCACGCCTCGGCGGCCTGGCGGGCGATGTCCACCCGCTGCTGCTCCTGGTCCGCGTCGGCGGGCTCGTGCGGCGGCAGCGGGGTCGGGAAGATGCCCGAGGTGTCGCCGCAGTCCACGGGCGAGCTGGCGCCGACCCCGCGCGGGTCGAACCCGACGACCAGGTACTGGCTCGAGACCTCCGGCGGCAGCGACGACCAGATCTGCTTGGGCGTGCCGATGCCGGACTCACCGGGTCCGCCCGGGTTGACCACGAGGGCCTCGGGCGCGTCCAGAGACCCGGCGGCGGAGAGCGTCAGGGTGATCTGCTCGCCGGAGGAGTCCTCGTAGTCCAGCGGCACGTCGATCGTGGCGCACCCGGTGCCGCGGGGTGCGTTGAGCTCGGGAGCGCACTCCGACCACTCGAGGTCCGGCGCGGCGGCGGCCGGTGTCACGGCCAGCCCCGCGGCGGCCATCCCGGCCACGACGGCCAGGACTGTTGCTCGGGCTCTCATCAGTTGTCTTCCCCTCCACCGGTGATCCCGCGCGCGGCCCCTCGCCACGCGGCCACAGTGGACGGTACTCGCGGCCGGTCGGAGCCGCTTGGTCTGAACCAGAGGTGAGCCGGTCGGTCAGCACGTCGGGTGACCACCGTGCGGGGTGCTCAGGGCAGGTGGTCGCGCGGCGGCGGGTTCTCCAGTGGGACACCGGTGTCGGACAGCTCCGGAGGTGGGAGCTCGGCGCTCGACGCCAGCGGCGCCGCACCGGCGAGGGGAGAGCCCGCGGACTCGGTGAGGAACAGGGTGGCGAGCAGGCCGATCACCCCGGCACCGATCAGGTAGTAGCCGGGCCAGTCGAGGTTGCCGGTGGCCGTCACCGCCACCCCGACGACGGTCGGCGCGGTACCGGCGAACGCCGAGACGACCACGTTGAAGATGATCGCCAGGCTGCCGTAGCGGATGAACGTGGGAAATAGCGCGGGCAGCGTCGACGGGGTGACGGCGGCGAAGCACACCAGTGTGAAGCCCAGGATGAGCAGTCCGGCGATCTGGCCTCCCAGTCCGCTCTGGAGCAGCCACACCGCGGGCAGTCCGAGCAGGATGAGCGACATGCTGCCGGTGATCAGGATGGGTTTGCGGCCGATCCGGTCGCTGAGCCTGCCGAGGAACACCACGACGCAGAGCATCACGACCATGACGGCGACCTGCAGCGTGGTGGAGACGGCCTCGCTCGTGCCGCTGCGGCCGTGGTCGGGAAGGGTGCCGGTGAGGTAGGTCGGCACGTAGTTGGTGAGCACGTAGTTGGTGACGTTCCAGGCGATCACGAGCCCGCCCGCGATCAGCGCGGCGGAGCGGTAGTGGGTCAGCAGTATCTGGAACACGCGGCGCAGCGCCATGGTGGCCATCGCGGGGGAGCGATCCATCAGCTGCGTGAACGCCGGGGTCTCCTCCAGCCGGATGCGCAGGTAGATCCCGACGATGCCGAGGGGCAGCGCGAGCATGAACGGGATCCGCCAGCCCCAGGACAGCAGGTCGTCATCGGGCAGCACGGCGATGAGGATCGCGCAGACGCCGGCCCCGAGGGTGTAGCCGAGCAGGGTGCCGAACTCCAGCCAGCTGCCGAAGTAGCCGCGTCTGCGGTCGGGCGCGTACTCGGCGACGAGCGTGAGCGCGCCGGTGTACTCGCCGCCCGCGGAGAACCCCTGCAGCATTCGGATGACCAGGACGATGAGCGGAGCCGCGATGCCGATGCTGCCGTAGCTCGGCACCAGTCCGAGCAGCACGGTGGCCACCGCCATCAGCAGCACCGTCGCTGCCAGCACCTTGGTGCGGCCGATCCGGTCTCCCAGCGGTCCGAGGATCACTCCGCCGAACGGGCGGGCGAGGAACGCGGCGGCGAAGGCGCCGAGCGTGAGGACCGCCGACCACTCGCCGGCCTCGGGAAAGAAGACCCGGTCCAGCACGACCGCGGCGAGATAGGAGTAGACGCCGAAGTCGTACCATTCGGCGACATTTCCGAGAGTGGCCGCCGTGGTGGCGCGGCGGATCGTCCGTCTGTCCTGGACGAAGGCCCGGCGGGAGGCCGGCCGCTCGCCCGCCGGGCTCACCCGGCCGGCTCGGCTCGCGGAACGTCCGCGAGTGCCCTCGAGTGAGGTGGATCCATGATCACCTTCCGCGTACCGTACAACTGATATATCTGGCGAACGTAATCGCTGTGCCTGGGTGGGTCAAGCAATGGCTGCTACGGGATCACCAGCAGCCGCAGCCGCGTGAGGATCTCGTCGGCGGCCTGGGTGAGCACGCGGGCGATGTCCTTGAAGTCGTCGGGGCCGAGGTGTTCCTCGGGTGCGGAGACGCTCAGCGCCCCGGCGATGCGCCCGCCGGGCGCGCGCACGGGCACGGCCACGGAGTTGAGCCCGGTCTCCAGTTCGCCGATCGTCGCGGCCCAGCCCCGATCGCGAACACGGTTCAGGTCTGCCAGCAGCGCGCCGCTCGCCGTGACGGTCTTGGCGGTGAACCGCTGCCGGGGGCGTTCCAGCGTCCCGCTCAGTTCCTCGAATCCGAGGCTCGCCAGGAGCACCTTGCCGGTGGCGGTCGCGTGCAGCGGCATCCGGAGCCCGATCCAGTTCCGCTCCGTGCTGGGTTCCTGCGCCACGGCCGTCGCGCCGCCGCCCTCGAGCACGCTCAGGCTGATCGTGCCCTGGAGTTCGGCCGCCAGCCGGGCGCACACCGGCCGCCCTTCGCGGGCGATGTCCAGCTGTGCGGCGGTGGCGCCCGCGAGCCGCACGATGCCGAAGCCGAGCCGGAACTTCCCACGATTGCCGTCCTGCTCGACAAAGCGGAACTTCTCCAGCGCCGACAGCAGTCGCGTGGTGGTCGACTTGTGGACGCCGAGTTCGCGCGCCAGTTCGGTGACGCTCGACGGTCCGCGCTGGGCCAACAGGGTGAGGATCGAGAGGGCGCGATCGACGGTTTGACTGGGGGGCCTGGGATCGGGCGAACCGTTGGCGGCTGTGGTGGGGTCGCCAGTGTTGTGCATGTTGCAACTCCGGGGCTGCGTGGGCGTCTTCTGCGTTCGGGCGATTGACGGGCCCCGGAAACCTAGCCGATCCTCTGTTGCGTATAGCACGGCGTGTTCCGCGATAAGCAACAGGAGCGAGAATGATTCTAGTTGGCGCGGTGTCCGAGATTCCCGTCGGAGAGTCTGTACGTGTGCAGGGCCAGGTCGCAATCGCGGTCTTCAACGTGGACGGCGAGTTCTACGCGATCGACGACACCTGCACCCACCAGGACGCGTCGCTGTCCGACGGCTGGCTCGAAGGATGCGCGGTGGAGTGCCCGCTGCACGCCGCGTGTTTCGACCTCCGGACCGGCCGTCCGAGCGGCCCGCCCGCGAGGAAGCCGGTGCGGACACACGAGGTGGTGCTCGTGGACGACCAGGTCTACGTGCACGAGACCATCGGTACCGGCGTCCCGGCGGAGGTCGTCGGCGCGGGGTCCGGAGAGATCCGTTGATGAGGGCGGTCACCGTGGTCGGCGCGTCGCTCGCCGGCCTGACCGCCGTACGTGCACTGCGGGACCAAGGTTTCGACGGTCGCATCACCGTGGTGGGCGAGGAGCCCCACGCCCCCTACGACCGGCCCCCGTTGTCGAAGGAGTTCCTGGCGGGCACCGTGTCCGAGGCCGACCTCGCGCTCGAGACCCCCGAGGACACCTCGCTGGGCGCAGACTGGCGGCTCGGCCGCACCGCCGCGTCGCTCGACACCGCCGGGCGCGCGGTCGTGCTCGACGACGGTGAACGGATCGTCTCCGACGGCGTGGTGCTGGCGACCGGAGCCCGCGCCCGGTGCCTGCCGGGGCAGGCGCTCGACGGGGTCCACACCCTCCGCACGCTCGACGACGCGATCGCGCTGCGCAAGGTGCTCGTTCCCGGCTCGCGCCTCGTGGTGATCGGCGCGGGGTTCATCGGTTCCGAGATCGCCTCGACCGCCGCGGGCATGGGCCTGCGGGCCGATGTCGTCGAGACCGAGCCGGTGCCGCTGCGCAAACCGCTCGGCCTGGAGATGGGCAGGCTGTGTTCTCGCCTGCACGCCACGAAGAACGTCCGGCTGCACACCGGAGCCGGGCTCGCCGGGCTCGTCGGCACGACGCGGGTCACCGGGGTGAAGCTGACCGACGGCCGCGAACTGCCCGCCGACGTCGTGGTGCTGGGCATCGGCGCCTCGCCGTGTGTCGACTGGCTGATCGGCTCCGGCGTCGAGCTCGTCAACGGCGTGCGCACCGACGCGCGCGGCCTCACCACCGTGCCCGGAGTGGTCGCGGTCGGCGACTGCGCCAACTCCGACCGGGCCCACGCGAGCGAGCCGGTGCGCCTCGAACACTGGACCAACGCCGTCCAGCAGCCGATCGCCGCCGTCGCCGCATTGCTGGACCGCGAGCACAACCCGCCGGCCCACCACGCGCTGCCCTACTTCTGGTCCGACCAGTACGGCCACCGCATCCAGTTCGCCGGTCACCGCACCGAGGGCTCCACGGTGGAGGTGCTCGAGGGCGACGTCGACTCCTTCGACTTCCTCGCCCTCTACCGCGACCGCGACGGCAACCCGGAGGCGGTGCTCGCGGTGGACCGCGCCCGCTCGTTCGGGCGCTGGCGCCGTCAGCTCGCCGGGCTGTTGTCGCCCGCGCACTGACCGACCCACGTTTCCTGGCGTAGCCCGAGAAAGGACCACCGTGAGTTCCGTCGAACTTCCGCACCAGCAGCCGGAGCCCGCAACCAGCCTCATCCCGACTCTTCCCGGCGCCCACTACACCGATCCGGCCCTCTTCGAGCGCGAGCAGCGGCGGATCTTCCAGGCCCACTGGTTCGCCGCGGCCCGCAGCAGCGACCTGCCGGACCCCGGCGCCTTCCGCACGGTCGACGTCGGCGGAGAGAGCGTCCTGATCGTGCGCGGCCGCGACCGTTCGCTGCGCGCGTTCCTCAACGTGTGCAGGCACCGCGGCGCGCGGCTGTGCGTGGAGGACTCCGGCGCCGTGCGCCGGTCCCTGCAGTGCCCGTACCACGCGTGGACCTATGGACTCGACGGCTCGCTGATCGCCGCGCCCAACCTCAACTCGATGCACGACGTCGACCGTGGCGAGTACGGGCTGATCACGGTCGCGCTGCGCGAGTGGCTCGGCACGGTGTGGGTGTGCCTGGCCGACGAGCCGCCGTCGTTCGCCGACTCCGTGCAGTCCGCCGTCACCGGCAGGCTCGGCGACGACGAGGCCATCGAGGAGTGGGGGATCGACGAGCTCGTGGTGGGCCGCCGGATCACCTACGACGTCAAGGCGAACTGGAAGCTGATCGTCGAGAACTTCATGGAGTGCTACCACTGCGCGACGATCCACCCCGAGCTCACCGAGGTGCTGCCCGAGTTCGCCGACGGCTACGCGGCCCAGTACTTCGTGGGCCACGGCGCCGAGTTCGGCGAGGACGTCGGCGGCTTCACCGTGGACGGGCAGTCGTCGGGCTTCGACAAGCTCTCCGGGGTCGGCGCCGACCACGACCGCCGCTACTACGCGATCACCGTCAACCCCCAGGTGTTCATCAACCTGGTGCCCGACCATGTCATCTTCCACCGCATGTACCCGATGGCGGTGGACCGCACCGTCGTCGAGTGCGACTGGCTCTACCCGCGGTCCGTGATCGACAGCGGCGCCGACCTGAGCAAGTCGGTGGAGCTGTTCCACCGCGTCAACCAGCAGGACTTCGACGCGTGTGAACGGTGTCAGCCCGCGATGTCCTCGAAGGCCTACGCCGCGGGCGGGGTGCTGGTGCCCAGCGAGCACCACATCGGAGAGTTCCGCGACTGGGTCGCCGACGCCATTTCGGACTGACCGCCACGAACAGGAGGCACCCAGCATGGCGCAGAAAGCCGGCGGAGTCGTCTCGCCCGAGAAGGGCGCGCCCGTCTCGGGCGAGACCGTCGTGCGCGCCGGGCACGGCGAGCAGACCCCGACCGGGGCGGAGGCGCCTGGCTTGTCCGAGTGGATCAGCCGGGGCTTCTAGCCCTCCGGTTCCGGGCCGGTTTCGGTATTGACCCGGAACGGGCACGCGTCCTACCTTGGCAAATAATTGATATATCAGTTCTCCGATAAAGATATGACGGGAGTGGCACCGCATGTCGGTAACCGTTGATCGCCAGGAGACACCGGCTCCCGAACGGGTGCTCGGACTGCCGCTGGCGCACGTCGATCCGGAGGTCCACCGGGTGATCAACCTGGAGGTGGCCCGTCAGCGCGGCACGCTGGAGATGATCGCCAGCGAGAACTTCGCCCCGCTGAGCGTGCTCGAGGCACAGGGCTCGGTGCTGACCAACAAGTACGCCGAGGGTTACCCCGGCCGTCGCTACTACGGCGGCTGCGAGCACGTCGACACGCTGGAGCAGCTGGCGATCGACAGGGCGAGGTCGTTGTTCGGTGCCGAGTTCGCCAACGTGCAGCCGCATTCGGGTGCGCAGGCGAACTCCGCGGTCATGGCGGCGCTGCTGCGGCCCGGCGACACGTTCCTCGGCCTCGACCTCGCGCACGGCGGGCATCTCACCCACGGCATGCGCCTCACCTTCTCGGGCAGGTACTTCGACGCCGTGCCCTACCACGTGCGCGAGGACGACCACCTCGTCGACATGGCCGAGGTCGAGCGCCTGGCCCGTGAGCACCGGCCGAGGCTGATCGTGGCCGGCTGGTCGGCCTACCCGCGCCAGCTCGACTTCGCGGAGTTCCGGCGCATCGCCGACGAGGTCGGCGCGTACCTGATGGTCGACATGGCGCACTTCGCCGGTCTGGTGGCCGCCGGGCTGCACCCGTCGCCGGTGCCCTACGCCGACGTGGTCACCTCCACCACCCACAAGACGCTCGGCGGCCCGCGCGGCGGCGTGATCCTGGCGCGGGCGGAGCTGGCGAAGAAGCTCAACTCCGGCGTGTTCCCCGGGTTGCAGGGCGGGCCTCTGGAGCACGTGATCGCGGCCAAGGCGGTGGCGTTCAAGCTCGCCGCCGAGCCCGGGTTCCGGCTGCGGCAGGAGCGCACTCTCTCCGGGGCGAGGATCCTCGCCCGGCGGCTGCTGGCCGAGGACGGCGTCGGCGTGGTCTCCGGCGGCACCGACGTGCACCTGGTGCTGGTGGACCTGCGCCACTCCGAACTGGACGGCAAGCAGGCGGAGGACCGGCTGCACCGCGTGGGAATCACGGTGAACCGCAACGCCGTCCCCTTCGACCACCGGCCGCCGATGGTCGCCTCGGGCGTGCGCATCGGCACAGCCGCGCTGGCCGCCCGCGGCTTCGGCGATGCCGACTTCACCGAGGTCGCCGACATCATCGCGGTGGCACTGCGTCCCGGGACCGATGAGGCCGCTCTGGACGAGCTGGCCACCAGGGTCGCGGCACTGGCCGACCGGCACCCCCTCTACCCGGAGCTGCGGACATGAACGACGTGACGACCGCGCCGGGTGCGGACCTGCCCGAGCACCCCGACTTCCTCTGGCGCAACCCGGAACCGAAGAAGAATTACGACGTCGTGATCATCGGCGGCGGCGGGCACGGCCTGGCGACGGCGCACTACCTGGCGAAGAACCACGGGATCACCAACGTGGCCGTGCTGGAGAAGGGCTGGCTCGCGGGCGGCAACATGGCCCGCAACACCACGCTGATCCGGTCGAACTACCTCTGGGACGAGTCGGCCGCGATCTACGAGCACGCGCTGAAGCTGTGGGAGGGGCTGGAGGACGACCTCGGCTACCCGATCCTGTTCTCCCAGCGCGGGGTGCTGAACCTCGCGCACACCGAGCAGGACATCCGCGACTCGGTGCGCCGGGTGGAGGCCAACAAGCTCAACGGCATCGACGCGGAGTGGCTCGGCCCGGACGAGGTCAAGCGGATCTGCCCGATCATCAACACCTCGGGCGACATCCGCTACCCGGTGCGGGGGGCGACCTACCAGCCGCGGGCGGGCATCGCCAAGCACGACTACGTGGCGTGGGGTTTCGCGCGCCGCGTCGACGAGGCCGGGGTGGACCTGATCCAGGACTGCGAGGTCACCGGGTTCACTGTGGACGGTGACAGGGTGACCGGCGTGCGCACCAGCCGCGGCGACATCGGCTGCGGCACGGTGGCGCTGTGCGCCGCGGGGCACACGTCGGTGCTGCTGGACGAGCTGGGCGTGCGCACACCGTTGCAGTCGCATCCGTTGCAGGCGCTGGTCTCCGAGCTGCTGGAGCCGGTGCACCCGACGATCGTGATGTCCAACGCCGTGCACGTGTACGTCTCGCAGGCACACAAGGGCGAGCTCGTGATGGGTGCGGGCGTGGACTCCTACAACGGGTACGGACAGCGGGGCGCGTTCCACATCATCGAGCGGCAGATGGCCGCCGCGGTGGAGCTGTTCCCCGTGTTCGCCCGCGCGCACCTGCTGCGGTCGTGGGCGGGCATCGTCGACGTCACGCCCGACGCGAGCCCGATCGTGGGGCACACGCCGTACGAGAACGTGTTCGTCAACGCGGGGTGGGGGACCGGCGGGTTCAAGGCGACGCCGGGACTGGGCTGGTGCTTCGCGCACACCATCGCGCACGGGCAGCCGCATCCCTACGTCGCCCCGTTCAGCCTCGACCGGTTCACCACCGGCGCACTCGTCGACGAACACGGCGCCGCCGCCGTCGCCCACTAGGAGGACCGCCATGCAACTCATCCACTGCCCGTGGTGCGGCCCCCGCGAGGAGGTCGAGTTCCACTACGGCGGCCAGGCCGAGCTCGCCTACCCGGAGCGGCCCGCCGAACTGTCCGATCAGGACTGGGCCGAGTACGTCTTCTACCGGGACAACCCGAAGGGCCCGTTCGCGGAGCGCTGGAGCCACAACGCGGGGTGCCGCCGCTGGTTCACCGCCGTGCGCGACACCCGCACCTACCGGTTCCTGGGCACCGCCAAGCCAGGGGAGCCGTTGCCGGTCACGCAGCAGCGGGAGGCGCGGGTATGAGCAGGGTCCACGGTTACGGGCGCGTCGAGACCGGCCGCACACTCACCTTCACCTTCGACGGCCGCACCTACACCGGCCACCCCGGTGACACGCTCGCCTCGGCGCTGCTCGCCAACGGCGTGCATCTGGTCGGCTCCAGCGTCAAGCTCGGCCGCCCGCACGGCATCAGCGCCGCGTGGACCGAGGACGCGACCGCGCTGGTGCAGATCGAGCGGCCGTTTCCCGAGCCGATGCTGCAGGCCACCACGGTGGAGCTCGTCGACGGTCTGGTCGCGCGGGGCCTGCGCGGGCAGGGGCGGCTCGCCAGCCTCGCCGATCCCGCGCGCTACGACCGGCAGCACACCCACACCGACACGCTGGTGATCGGCGCCGGCCCGGCCGGGCTGCTCGCGGCGCTCGCGGCCGCGCGGGCAGGCGAGGACGTGGTGCTGGTCGACGACCGGTCCTGTGCCGGCGGCGCACTCACCGGCACGGAGGTGGTCGACGGCCGTCCCGCGCTGGAGTTCGTCGCCGACGTCGTGGAGGAACTGGCCCGGCTCGGCGTGCGGCACCTGCAGCGCACCACGGCGTTCGGCCAGTACGACGACGGGTTCGTGCTCGCACTCCAGCGGCGGACCGATCACCTCGGCGCCGCCGCGCCCGCGCACCGCGGCAGGCAGCGCGTGCACCGGATCCGAGCGCTCAAGGTCGTGGTCGCCACCGGCGCGCAGGAGCGGCCGATCGTGTTCGCCGACAACGACCGGCCCGGCATCATGCTGGCCGCCTCGGCGCGGGACTACCTGCACCGCTACGGCGTGCTCGCGGGCCGCGAGGTCGTGGTGTTCACCTCCGACGACGCC
This sequence comes from Prauserella cavernicola, assembly GCF_016595675.1. GTDB lineage: Bacteria > Actinomycetota > Actinomycetes > Mycobacteriales > Pseudonocardiaceae > Prauserella_A > Prauserella_A cavernicola. The sequence continues at coordinate 219,200 of NZ_JAENJH010000007.1, forward strand.
GCCTACGCCGCCGCGCTCGACCTGGCCGGTGCCGGGTCGGAGGTCACGCTGCTCGACGTCCGCGACGCGCCTCCGCGCGAGTGGGCGGCCCGCGCCGCCGACGCGGGCGTCGCGGTGCACGCCTCGGCCGTGGTCACCGGAACCGAGGGCGAGCAGCGGGTGCGGGCCGTGCTCGCGCGCACCGTCGACGGCGGGATCCGCCTGCCCGCCGACCTGCTGCTGGTCTCGGGCGGCTGGAACCCGGTGGTGCACTTGTTCAGCCACGCGCGCGGCGCGCTGGCCTACGATCCGGAGCTCGGCTCGTTCCGGCCCACGTCCTCGCTGCCCGGCGTCACCGCGATCGGTGCCGCCAACGGAACCCTCGACCTCGCCGGGGTGCTGCGCGACGGCGCGGGACCCGACGCGCCGGTGGCGGGTCCGGAACCGGCGCGCACGCCGACCGGGATCGTATGGCGCACCGAGGGCGATCCGGACCGGCAGTTCGTCGACATCCAGCGCGACGCCACCGTCACCGACATCGGTCGCGCCGTGGGCGCCGGGCTGCGCTCGGTGGAGCACGTCAAGCGCTACACCACCATCGGCACGGCGCACGACCAGGGCAAGACCTCCGGTGTGCTCGCCTCGGGCATCACCGCCGAACTGCTCGGCGCGCGCATCGAGGACCTCGGCACCACCACCTACCGGCCGCCGTACACGCCGGTCGCGTTCGCCGCACTCGCCGGGCGTTCGCGGGGCGAGCTGTTCGATCCCGTGCGCACCACGCCGCTGCACGAGTGGCACGTGGCGGCCGGCGCGGTGTTCGAGGACGTCGGCCAGTGGAAGCGGCCCCGCTACTACCCGCGGCCGGGCGAGGACATGGACACCGCGGTGCTGCGCGAGTGCGCGGCCACGCGCTCGGGTGTCGGCATCCTCGACGGGTCCACGCTCGGCAAGATCGACGTGCAGGGCCCGGACGCCGGAGTGCTGCTCGATCGCTTGTACACCAACATGATGAGCACGCTCAAGGTCGGCAGGGTGCGCTACGGCGTGCTGTGCGGCAACGACGGCATGGTGCTCGACGACGGGACCGTGCTGCGCATCGACGAGCACCGCTACCTGCTCACCACGACCACCGGTGGCGCGGCGACCGTGCTCGACTGGATGGAGGAGTGGCTGCAGACCGAGTGGCCGGAGCTGCGCGTGCACCTGACCTCGGTGACCGAGCAGTGGTCGGTGTTCCCCGTCGTCGGACCCCGCTCGCGCGAGGTCGTCGGCGAGGTCTTCGCCGACCTCGACGTCGGCAACGACGCGTTCCCGTTCATGGCGTGGCGCGACACCACGCTCGACGGCGTGCCGGTGCGGGTCGCGCGGATCTCGTTCTCGGGCGAACTGGCCTACGAGGTCAACGTCTGCTCCTGGTACGCGCCCGCGCTGTGGACGAGGCTGCTCGCGGCGGGACAGCGGCACGGGATCACGCCGTACGGCACCGAGACCATGCACGTCCTGCGCGCCGAGAAGGGCTACCCGATCATCGGGCAGGACACCGACGGCACGGTCAGCCCCCAGGACCTCGGCATGAGCTGGGTGGTGTCGAAGAAGAAGGACGACTTCGTCGGCAAGCGCTCGTTCTCGCGGCCGGAGAACCACAACCCGCTGCGCAAGCAGTTCGTGTCCCTGCTGCCCGTCGACGGCCGCACGAGGCTGCCCGAGGGCTCGCAGATCGTGGAGCTGTGCGACGACGGGCTGCCCGAGCCGCCCGTGCCGATGCTCGGGCACGTCACGTCGAGCTACCACAGCGCGGAGCTGGCGCGGCCGTTCGCGCTGGCCCTGGTGAAGAACGGCCGCGCCCGCATCGGCGAGCTGGTCGACGTTCCCGTGGACGGCGCGCTCGTGCGGGCACTCATCGGCGACACCGTGCTGGTCGATCCGGAAGGAGCACGCCGCGATGGCTGACACCCTGTTCCGCACCCACCCGCTGGCGCACCGCCGCGCGGCACTGGCCGAGCTCTCCGCGGCGGTGGGCGGGCTGAGCGTGTACCCCGAGGACGAGGTCGCCGCCGTGGACCTGCGGGTCGGCCCGGTGGGTCCGGGCGGCGACGCACTCGGCCGCGCGCTCGGCACGGCACTGCCCGCCGAGCCCAACACCTGGACCCACACCGCCGATGGCCAGCTGATCTGGCTCGGCCCCGACGAGTGGCTGCTCACCAGCGCGGGCGGCGACCCGGCCGAGCTCGAGCGCGAGCTGGGCTGGGTGGTCTCCGCCTTCGACGGCGCCGCCGTCGACGTCTCCGCCCAGCGCACGAGCCTGCGCCTGCGCGGGGAGCTGGCCAGGGAGCTGCTGTCGCTGGGCTGCTCCCTTGATCTGCGCCCGACGGCGTTTCCGGCCGGTACCTGCGCGCAGACCCACGTCGGCCAGACCGTGGTGCTGCTGCTCGCGCTCGGCGCCGACGACTTCCGGCTGTTCGTCCGGCAGTCCTTCGCGGGCTACCTCGCCGACTGGGTGCTCGACACCGCCGAGGAACTCCGCGCCGCTCCCTGCCATCCCGCAGCTCTCGCGAACCTCAGTGAGGAGTGATCCTTTCATGAGCACGACCCCCCGCGTTGTCATCATCGGAGCAGGGATCGTCGGCGCGAACCTCGCCGACGAGCTCACCGAGCGCGGCTGGACTCAGGTCACCGTCGTCGACCAGGGCCCGCTGCCACTCACCGGAGGCTCCACCTCGCACGCCCCTGGCCTCGTCTTCCAGACCAACGGGTCCAAGACGATGACCGAGTTCGCCACCTACACGATGGAGAAACTGCGCGGTCTCGACACCGAGGCGGCCGGCGGCTGGTCCTTCAACCAGGTCGGTGGCCTGGAGATCGCGACCACCCCGGAGCGGCTGGCCGACCTGCACCGCAAGCACGGCTGGGCGCTGTCGTGGGGCGTGCCCGCCGAGGTGGTCGACCCCGCGCGCTGCGCGCAGCTGCATCCGTTGCTGGACCAGGACACGGTGCTCGGTGGCCTGCACACGCCCACCGACGGCCTGGCCAAGGCATCCCGCGCCGTGGTCGCGCTGGCCCGGCGCGCCGAGTCGCGCGGCGCCGTGTTCCGTGGTTCCACCCAGATCACCGCCGTGCTGCAGCACGGCGGCCGGGTGAGCGGGGTGCGCACCGACGCGGGCGACGAGATCGCCGCCGACATCGTCGTCTCGTGCGCCGGGTTCTGGGGCCGCGCCGTCGGTGAGCTGGTGGGCATGCGCGTGCCGCTGCTGCCACTGGCTCACCAGTACGCCCGCACCGGGCAGCTCGCCGAGCTCGTCGGCCGCAACGACGAGCGGATCGAGGCGCGGCTGCCGATCCTGCGGCACCAGGACCACGACCTGTACTACCGCGAGCACAACGACTGTCTCGGCATCGGCACCTACGCCCACCGCCCCATGCCGGCGCGGCTGGGCGACCTGCCCGAGGTCGACGACCGCGGCATGGGCGAGCACGCGATGCCGTCGATGCTGCCGTTCACCGAGGAGGACTTCGCGCCGTCCTGGGAACACAGCAGGGACCTGCTGCCCGCGCTGCGCGAGGCCAAAGTGGAGTCCGGCTTCAACGGGGTGTTCTCGTTCACCCCGGACAACGGCCCGCTGATCGGGGAGTCGCCCGAGGTCGCCGGGTTCTGGGTCGCCGAGGCGGTGTGGGTGACGCACTCGTCGGGTGTGGCGAAGGCGGTCGCGCAGCTGCTCGTCGACGGCCGCAGCGAGGTGGAGCTGCACGGCTGCGACGTCAACCGGTTCGACGAGCTCCAGACCACCGACGCGTACGTGGACGAGACGGCGCAGCGCAACTTCGTGGAGATCTACGACGTGCTGCACCCGTTGCAGCCCAAGCTCTCCCCGCGCGAGGTGAAGGTCAGCCCGTTCTACGCGCAGCAGAAGGAGCTCGGCGCGTTCTTCCTCGAGGCGCACACGTGGGAGCGGCCGCACTGGTACGAGTCCAACGCGCGGCTGGTGAAGGACCTGCCGCCGGAGTGGCAGCCGCCCTCGCGCGACGCGTGGTCGGCCATGTTCCACTCGCCGATCGCGGCGGTGGAGGCGTGGAAGACGCGCACCGCGGTGGCGCTCTACGACATGACCCCGCTCAAGCGGCTCGAGGTCTCCGGGCCGGGCGCCACGGAGTTCTTGCAGCGCCTCGCCACCGGCAAGATGGACAAGTCCGTCGGCTCGGTGACCTACACGCTGCTGCTCGACCACGCGGGCGGCGTCCGCTCCGACGTGACCGTGGCCCGCCTGGACGAGAGCACCTACCAGGTCGGCGTGAACAGCAACCTGGACCTGGACTACTTCCTGCGCCAGGCGCCGGACGACCACAGCGTGCAGATCCGCGACATCACCGGCGCCACCTGCTGCGTCGGGGTGTGGGGACCGCTGGCCCGCGACCTGGTGCAGCCGCTGTCCGGCGACGACTTCTCGCACGAGGCGCTGAAGTACTTCCGGCTCGCCCACGCCCACATCGCGGGCATTCCCGTGACCGCGATGCGACTGTCCTATGTGGGCGAACTCGGCTGGGAGATCTACACGAGCGCCGAGTACGGCCACAAGCTGTGGTCTGTGCTGTGGGAGGCCGGGCAGCCCCTCGGCGTCGTCGCGGCGGGACGCGCGGCGTTCAACAGCCTGCGCCTCGAGAAGGGCTACCGGGCGTGGGGTTCGGACATGACCACCGAGCACGACCCGTACGAGGCCGGGCTCGGCTTCGCGGTGAACAAGAAGAAGACCGGCTACGTCGGACACGACGCGATCGCCGGGCGGGAGCAGCGGACCCCGGCGCGGCGGCTGGCCTGCCTCACCGTCGACGACGGGCGCAGCGTGGTGCTCGGCCACGAACCGGTGTTGCTGGACGGCGAGGCGGCCGGCTACGTCACCTCGGCCGCGTTCGGCCACACCATCGGCAGGCCGATCGCCTACGCCTGGCTGCCGTCCTCCGCGGTCGAGGGCACGTCGGTGGAGATCCAGTACTTCGACCGGTTGGTCCGGGCCACCGTCACCGCCGAGCCGCTGGTCGACCCCGACATGACGCGCATCCGCCGCTGAAGGGGGCCGAAGGTCATGCGCATGGACGCCATCGAGACCTGTCCGGAAGACCCCGCCGCCCGGACTCCCGTACCGGGCGGCGGGGCGCCCCGCGGCTCCGCTCTCGCGCCGCATCCTCGACCCCGCCAGGAGGTCACCGTGACCGCCCCGCTCGCGGGTGTCCTGCCGGTCCGTGTCACCGCGGCAAGGCCCCTGGTGTGCGGGATCGTCAACGTCACGCCGGACTCGTTCTCCGACGGCGGTGCGTTCGGCGGACACGAGGCGGCCGCCGGGCACGCGCTGCGGCTGATCGACGAGGGTGCCGACCTCGTCGACATCGGGGGAGAGTCGACCCGGCCGGGAGCTCATCCGCCGTCGGTCGCCGAGGAACTGCGCCGCGTGGTGCCGGTGCTCGAGCGGCTGGCGCGCAGGACGACCGTTCCGCTGTCCGTCGACACCTCACGGCCGGAGGTGATGCGCGCCGCGGTGGCCGCAGGGGCGCGGCTGGTCAACGACGTGCGGGCGTTGCGCTATCCCGGCGCGCTCGACGCGGCCGCGGAGCTGGGGGTGCCGGTGGTGCTGACGCACATGCTGCGGCCGCCCCACCTGATGCAGCGGGGTCCCGCCTACACCGACGTGGTGGTCGAGGTCATGCGGTTCCTGCGGGAACGGATCGAGGTGTGCGCCGCCGCGGGTATCGACCGCGAGCACGTGATCGTCGATCCGGGATTCGGCTTCGGCAAGACCTTGGAGCACAATCTGGAGCTCCTGCGCTCGCTGCCGGTGTTCACCGGGCTGGGCGTGCCGGTGCTGGTGGGCCTGTCGCGCAAGGCGATGCTCGGTCAGCTCACCGGGCGGCCGGTGGAGCAGCGGGGGAGCGCGTCGGTGACGGCCGCGGTGCTCGCCGCGCAGCGGGGTGCGCGGGTCGTGCGGGTGCACGACGTGGCGGCGACGAGGGACGCTCTCGATGTGCTCGCGGCCGTGGGGTGGTGACGTGCGGCGCGGGCGCTCAGATGATCGCGCGGATCGCCGTCTCGAAGCCCGTGACGTGCTCGCGGGCGAGCTGTGCGGCCTCGTCGCCGTCGCCGTCCGCGATCGCCCGCAGCAGTCCGATGTGCTCGCCGATGTGCCGGTCGAAGTGCGTGATCCGGTCGAGGAACAGGCAGAAGATCCTGGTGGCGAGGTTGTTGTAGCGCACGAGGGTGTCCTCGAGATGCGGGTTGCCCGCGGCGCGGTAGATCGCGCGGTGCACCCGCAGGTCCCAGTGCATCAGGTCGGTGCGGTTCAGGGTGTGCACGTCGGTGTGCTGGATTCGCTCGGCGAGCTCGGCCAGACCAGCGCGCACGGCGTCGCCCGAGGTCTCGGCCGCGCGGCGGGCCGCGAGCGGCTCCAGCTGCACGCGGATCTCGGAGACGTAAGCCAGGTCGGTGATGTCCACGCCGGTGGCGAAGGTGCCGCGACGCGGATAGGAGATCACCAGGCGGTCGATCTCGAGGCGCTTGAGTGCTTCCCGGACGGGCGTGCGGCCCATGTCGAGCGACTCCGCCACCGCGAGGTCGTCGATCGGGGCCATGGGCGGGATGTCGAGCATGATCAGCCGGTCCTGGATGGCGGCGTAGGCGCGGTCGGCCAGCGAGGCCGGCGGCTGCTCGAGCTCGTGGGATGCGACGGTCACCCGCCCATCCTACGTCCTGAAATCCGGAGCGACAGACACTGTCGCCGATTGATATATTAGGCGGGCGTCTCATGACCATCTCCGTGTTCGACCTGTTCAAGGTGGGGATCGGACCGTCGAGTTCGCACACGGTCGGCCCGATGCGCGCGGCGTACGAGTTCGTCGGCAGGCTCACCGACAGCGGCCGGCTCGTGCGGACGGCGCGACTGCGCTGTGAGCTGTTCGGCTCGCTCGGCGCCACCGGTCACGGCCACGGCAGCGTCAAGGCCGTCGTGCTCGGGCTCTCCGGCGAGCAGCCGTACCTGCTCGACCCGGTGGCCGCCGATCCCGCGATGGCCGCGGTGCGGGAGACGGGACGACTGAGTCTCGGCGGCAAGCACGAGATCGGCTTCTCCGTCGACGACGACGTCGTGCTGCACCGGCGCAAGCGGCTCGACTTCCACAGCAACGGCATGCTCTTCACCGCCGTCGATGCCGAGGGCTTCCCGGTGGATCGCCGCGAGTACTACTCGGTGGGCGGCGGCTTCGTGCTCGACGAGGACGACGCGGGCCGTCCCGTGCTGGTCGAGGACCCGACCCCGGTCCGCCACCCGTTCACCACCGGCGACGAACTGCTGGCGCTGACCGCCGGCACGGGGCTGCGGATCAGCGACATCATGCTCGCCAACGAGCTGGCATGGCGCGCGGAGCCGGAGATCCGAGCCGGACTGCTGCACATCTGGTCGGTCATGCGCGAGTGCGTCGAGCGCGGCACCCGCACCGGCGGGACGCTGCCCGGCGGGCTCAGGGTGCGCCGCAGGGCAGCCGCGCTGCGCGAACGGCTGGAGTCCGGAATGGATGATCAGGATCCGTTGCACGCCATGGAATGGGTGACCCTGTTCGCGCTCGCGGTGAACGAGGAGAACGCGGCGGGCGGGCGCGTGGTGACAGCGCCGACCAACGGGGCGGCCGGCATCGTGCCCGCCGTGCTGCACTACGCCGCCCGGTTCCTGCCGGGGTTCGGCGACGACCACGTGGTGCGCTTTCTGCTCACCGCGGGCGCGATCGGTCTGCTGTTCAAGGAGAACGCGTCGATCTCCGGTGCCGAGGTGGGGTGCCAGGGGGAGGTCGGCTCGGCCTGCTCGATGGCCGCGGCAGGGCTCGCCGAGGTGCTCGGCGCGACGCCCGAGCAGGTGGAGAACGCCGCCGAGATCGGGATCGAGCACAACCTGGGACTGACGTGCGATCCGGTGGGCGGTCTGGTGCAGATCCCGTGCATCGAGCGCAACGCGGTGGCCTCGATCAAGGCGATCACGGCGGCCCGGCTGGCGGTGCGGGGCGACGGCGCCCACCACGTGTCGCTGGACAAGGCCATCAAGACCATGCGCGAGACAGGCGCCGACATGAAGGACAAGTACAAGGAGACCGCCCGCGGCGGGCTGGCTCTCAACATCGTCGAGTGCTGAGGAGATCCCCGTGAGTGACACCTGCACCCTCACCCTGAGCTGTCCGAACCGCACCGGCATCGTCCGGGCGGTCAGCGGCTACCTGTTCGAGCAGGGTTGCGACATCGACGAGCACCGGCAGTTCGACGACGCGGCGCGCGAGAGGGTGTTCATGCGCACCCAGGTCAGCGCGCCCGACGGCGTGGACCTCGACCGGCTCGCCGCCGACTTCGCCCCGGTCGCCTCCGAGTTCCAGATGACCTACGAGTTCAGCGCCGCTCGGAGCGCGCGGATCCTGGTCATGGTCTCGAAACTCGGGCACTGCCTCAACGACCTGATCTTCCGCTGGCGGGCGGGCAGTCTGGGCGCCGACATCGTCGCCGTGGTGTCCAATCACGAGGACCTGCGCCCGATGGCGGAGTCGGCGGGCCTGCCGTTCGTGCACGTGCCCGTGAGCCCGGCGACGAAGGAGACCGCCGAGGCGCGCCTGTTGCGACTGGTGGAGGAGTACGACGCGGAACTCGTGGTGCTGGCGCGCTACATGCAGATCCTGTCCGACGCCACCAGCAAGGCGCTGCACGGGCGCGCGATCAACATCCACCACTCGTTCCTGCCCGGGTTCAAGGGGGCCAAGCCCTATCACCAGGCCTACGAGCGGGGCGTCAAGCTCGTGGGAGCCACCGCGCACTACGTGACGTCCGATCTGGACGAGGGACCGATCATCGAGCAGGAGGTGATCCGCATCGACCACACCTACGACCCGCGCGCCCTGCAGACCGTGGGCCGCGACGCTGAGGCGCTCGCGTTGTCGCGGGCGGTCCGCTGGCACTGCGAGCGCCGCGTGCTGCTCAACGGACACAGCACTGTCGTGTTCCCCTGAAGGGCGCCCACCGACGGGCAACGACGGTCACCGCGGGGTCAGCGATATCGCCGGGCACCGGCTCCCAGCGCCGACACGAGAAACCCGGGCCGGTGGCGTCCACCGGCCCGGGCTGTCGTCGAAGGTCAGCTCAGCGCGTTGTCCGGGCTCTGCGGCACCGCGGCCTCGACGTCGTCGTTGTTGGCGTAGGTGCCCTCCGGCAGGGCACGCAACGCCGCGAGGGTCTTCTCCCCGGCGTCGCGGGTCTGGGCGTACTCCAGGATCTCGCGCTTGTCCGCGGGAAAACGCAGTCCCTGCAACGCTTTCTGGGCTCGGAGATCGTCGCGTGTGGTCACCGGCTGCTCCTCAGCTCTCGGCGAGGGTCTCGACGAGCTCGCCGACGCGGTGCTCCGGCAGCGTCCGCGCGACGTCGGCCAGCGCGATCATGCCGACCAGCCGGTCGCCGTCGATCACCGGCACCCTGCGCACCGCGTGCCTGCTCATCGTGGCCAGCACCTCCTCGGCCGGGTCGTCGGCGCCTACGGTGACAGCCTCGCTCTGGTTCAGGTCGCCCGCGGGGAAGGTGCCCGCGTCGCGGCCCTTGGCGACCACCTTCGTGACCAGGTCGCGGTCGGTCACCACGCCCTTGATCTTGGAATCCTTGCCACAGATGGGCAGAGCTCCGACACCCTCACCGGCCATGATCCGCGCCGCGTCGGCGGCGGTTGCGTCGGTGGCCACCACGGTGGGGTTCGGGTTCATGATGTCGCGTGCGGTGGTCATCGGGTCAGCTCCTCGTCCTTGCGTCCGTACGGGTTTCGGCACCGCGATCGTGGTGTGGTCCAGGGCTGCCCAGCACGCACCGACGGCAAACGCGCGGAGACGCTCCACACAGGAACGAGTGGTCAGGACGAGTCGCCCGGAGCCAGCTCCCCGCACGCGGTCACCACGGCACCGGAGTCGGTGTAGCGGCGCCGGGGCAGCGCGGACAGGTGCCCCAGCACGTCGTCGTCGGCACCGGCCGCCGCGGCCTGGCGCACGAGATCGCTGTGGTCGCAGGGAAACTCCACTCCGGCGATGGCCGTGTGGAGGCGGTGCCAGTTCGGGGCGGTCATCGAGGTCGGCTCCCTTCGGGGTGACTCGGCGCCCGCCGTGTTCCCGCCGCCCGCGCGGGGGTAAACCCGCCCGGCGCTCGTCAGCTGAGCAACCCGCTCCCGTGAAGGTGGTCGAACACGACCCGGTTGACGGCCGAGACCCGGTCGCGGTCGGCGAAGGTCAGCCACGCCAGCTCCGCGATCTCACCGCTGGGCGAGGGCGTGCCCCGGTGGTCTGCGGTGTAGCACGTCACGCGCACCACGGCACCGTCCGGTGTGCCGTGAGCGGCCGCCTCGAACGTGCCGACGTGTGTCGCGGTGCTGGTCTCGATGGTGACGGCCAGCTCCTCGTGGATCTCCCTGGCGAGCGTGTCGAGGTCGGTCTCGCCGGGCTCGCGCTTGCCGCCGGGAAGGTAGAACACGTCCTTGCCGTGCGAGCGGGCGCCCAAAATCGCGCCGTCGGAGATCTGGATCCACGCGATCTTGTCGATGGTCGTCACGCCTCGAGTACACCAGGCCGTGCGGTCGGGAATGTCGGCCCCCACCACAGGTGACCTCGTGCGTTCGGGGTGTAACGAAACTCGGGTGGTCGCGACTGAGAGCCATGACCTCCACGCCGGACGTTCCCCCGGCGCCGCCACAGTCCGATCCGGGCGCCGCCGAGATCACCACCGCGTTCACCGTCAACGGCACACCGCGCACGGTCGGGGCCGACACCCGTGTCACGCTCCTGGACGCCCTCCGCGACCGGCTCGGGCTCACCGGCACCAAGAAGGGCTGCGACCAGGGTGCGTGCGGAGCGTGCACCGTGCACGTCGACGGCAGGCGCGTGCTCGCGTGTCTCATGCTGGCGGCCCAGTGCGACGGCCGGGAGGTGACCACGATCGAGGGTCTGTCCCGCGAGGGGCGGCCCCATCCCATGCAGGACGCGTTCGTCCGGCACGACGGTTTCCAGTGCGGCTACTGCACTCCCGGCCAGATCATGTCCGCGGTGGCGCTGCTGCGGGAGGGCCGTGCGGGCACCGACGAGGACATCCGCGAGTTCATGAGCGGCAACCTGTGCCGGTGCGCCGCCTACCCGAACGTCGTGGCCGCGATCAAGGACGTGGCGCGGGAGGGAGGCGACCATGCGCACCTTTGAGTACGTGCGCCCGGACGGAGTGCCCGGCGCGCTCGCCGCGCACGCGGGCGACGCGGCCACCGCCTTCCTCGCGGGCGGCACGACCCAGCTGGACCTGATGAAGGACGGCGTGCTCGAACCGGCCCGGCTGGTGGACATCAGCCGCCTGCCGATGCGGGGGAGCACCACCACCGGCGCCGCGCTGCGGGTCGGCGCGCTGACGACGATGGAGGAGCTGGCCACCGACCCCACGGTCGAGCGGCGACTGCCGCTGGTGCGCGAGGCGCTGCTGCTCGGCGCGTCCGTGCAGCTGCGCAACATGGCCACGATCGGGGGCAACCTGCTGCAGCGCACGCGCTGCCGGTACTTCCGCGACCCCGCGGTGCCCGCGTGCAACAAGCGTGCGCCGGGATCCGGGTGCGCCGCCGTCACCGGCCCGGCCAGGATGCACGCGATCCTCGGCGTCAGCGAGCGCTGCATCGCCCTGCACGCCTCCGACGTCGCGGTGGCGCTGGTCGCGCTCGACGCCGTCGTCGAGATCGAGGGCCCCGGGGGCGCGCGCCGCGTCCCGCTCACCGAGTTCTATCTGGAGGCGGGCGGACGACCGGAGGTCGAGCACACGCTGGAGCACGGCGAGCTGATCACCGGCGTCGAGATTCCGCTGCCGCCCGAGGGCACCCGCTCCGGCTACCTCAAGGTGCGTGACCGGGTCTCCTACGAGTTCGCCCTGACCTCGGCCGCGGTCGCGCTCCTGATCGAGGACGGCGTGGTCCGCGACGCACGGATCGGGCTCGGCGGAGTCGGCTCGACACCGTGGCGCCCGCGCGCCGCCGAAGCCGTGCTGTCCGGCGCGCCCGCCACACCGGAGGTGTTCCGGGAGGCGGCCGACGCCGCCGTCGCGGGGGCCTGGACGGTGCCGGGCACGGAGTTCAAGGTCGAGCTGGCCCGGCGGACACTGGTGCGCCAGCTGCGCACCGTCGCGGAGGTGACCCGATGAGCACCGCGGAGGACCTGCCCGTGCTCGGCGCGCCCGTCGACCGGGTGGACGGCCCGCTGAAGGTCACCGGGCAGGCGCCCTACCCGTCCGACGTCGACCTGCCCGGCCAGGCGCACGCCGCACTGGTCCAGAGCACGATCGCGGCCGGCCGGATCACCGACCTCGACACGACCGAGGCCGAGAAGGCGCCCGGTGTGCTGGCCGTGCTGACCCACCACACCGTCCCGCGGCTGCCCCGGGGGCCCATGACGAGCCTGGGGGTGTCGCCGCCCGCGCCGCTGCAGGACGACCGCATCCGGCACCACGGCCAGCACGTGGCGCTGGTGGTCGCCGAGAGCCGCGAGCAGGCCACCGCGGCGGCGCGGCTGGTCCGGGTCGAGTACGCGCCGGCCGACCCGGTCCTCGACTTCGACGACCCGCGCGCGGTGTCCGTCGACGACCCGTGGGGCCTCGACAGCCACCGCGGCGACGTCGATGCCGGGCTGGCCTCGGCCGACGTCACGGTCGACGCCGTTTACACGACCCCGGACAACACCAACAACCCGCTGGGCCTGTTCAGCACGCTCGCCGCGTGGGAGGGCGAGCGGCTCACCGTGTACGACGCGACCCAGTGGCCCGCGATGGTGCGCGAGACCCTGGCCGAGGTGTTCGGGGTGCCGGAGGTGTCGGTGCGGGTGCTCAGCCCCTTTCTCGGCGGCGGGTTCGGCGCGGGGCTGCGGGCGTGGCCGCACGTGATCCTGGCGGTGCAGGCGGCCAGGGACGTCGGGCGGCCCGTCAAACTGGTGCTGACCAGGCCCCAGATGTTCACCTCGGTCGGGCACCGGCCGAAAGGCGTGCAGCGCGTCCGCCTCGGTGCCACCGCGGACGCCACGCTCGTGGCGATCGAGCACCACAGCACGTCGCTGCTCGCCGTGGAGGACGACGACTACGAACCGTTCGCCGCCGGTTCCGCTGTCGCCTACGCCTGTCCCCACGTGGTGACCGCGGATCGGCAGGTGCGCGCCAACGTCCCGGCGCCGGTGTCGATGCGGGCTCCGGCGCACGCACAGGGCAACTTCGCGCTCGAGTCCGCGATGGACGAACTCGCGTGTGCGCTGGACGTGGACCCGCTGGAGCTGAGGCTGCGCAACCACGCCGACGTTCATCCCGCGCTGGGCCTGCCGTGGTCCAGCAACGCGCTGCGCGAGTGCTACGCGGTCGGGGCCGAGCGGTTCGGCTGGTCGCGCCGCCCGGCACGGCCTCGCTCGCGGCGCGACGGGCACTGGCTCGTTGGCCAGGGCATGGCCGGGGTCAGCTATCCCTGGTACCAGGCGCCGAGCCTGGCGAGGGTGACCGTCACCGCCGACGGCGGCGCGACGGTGGCGAGCTCGGGCATGGACATCGGCACGGGCACCTACACGGTGCTGACACAGCTCTGCGCGCACCTGCTCGGCCTTCCCCTCGAGCAGGTGCGCTCGGATCTCGGGGACTCCGATCTGCCGGAGGCGCCGCAGGCGGGCGGCTCCGGGCTGACCAGCGCCCTCGGCTCGGCTGTGGCCGATGCGTGCGAGCGGTTGCTCGGCGCGCTGCTCGAGCTCGTGCGCGACGACCCCGAATCGCCGTTGCACGGCAGCGATCCCGAGGACGTGGTGGCCGCGGGTGGTGGGCTGCGCAGGCGCGGGGACCCGGGCCGGGGCGAGACCTACGCGGCGATCCTCGCGCGGCACGGCAGGCCGCAGCTCGGCGCCGACGGCGCCAGTACGCCCGCGCAGCCCACGGAGCTGGGCATGGCCCTCGCCGGCGCCTTCGGTGCGCATTTCGCCGAGGTCCGGGTCGACGAGGATCTCGGCCTCGTCCGGGTATCCCGGGTGACGACGGTGATCGACGGCGGCCGGATTCTCAACGAGAAGACCGCGCGCAGCCAGGTCATCGGCGGTGTCATCGGCGGGATCGGGATGGCGGTGTTCGAGGACACGATCACCGACCCCACCACCGGCCGGATCGCGAACGCGACCTTCGGCGACTACCTCGTGCCCGTGCACGCCGACGTCCCCGACCTCGACGTGACCTTCGTCGGTGAGCCGGACCGGGCCTCCGCGCTGGGCGTCAAGGGGGTCGGCGAGGTCGGACTGGTCGGGGTCGCCGCCGCGATCGCCAACGCCGTCCATCATGCCACCGGAGTCCGCGTGCGGTCGCTGCCGATCACCCTGGATGCGTTGCTCTGACGGGATCGCCGTCAGCCGAGCCACGCGCGGCTGACGAAGGCTTCGGCGCCGAGGGGCAGGCGCACGTTCTCGTCCGCCGCGAGTCCGCGGCAGAGCGCCATCAGGCTGTCGTGCTCCGGCGCCGTCCCGGCTCCGCCGGAGCTCTGCCCTCCGGGATGCCACCGCGCGTGCCAGTCCGCACCTCGCAGCAGTACGAGAGGTCCATCGAGGACGGTGCCGATCGTGTCGTCGATCTCCGCCAGCAGCGCGGCCGAGCCGTCGTCACAGGCGTCGCATCCGCACGCTGGCAGCGCCGTGAGGGTGAGGTCGGGCCTGGCGAGCCCGAGGTGCAGCACGGCCAGCGGTATGTCCCTTTCGGACATCGGCACGTCGCGTTCGAGCAGCAACAGGGGCAGGGTTCCGGGCTGGTCCGAGGTGATGCGGGTCCCGCGGGTGAACCGGCCGGACCCCGCGTCGACGGGGCCGAGTGGTTCCACGTCGATGCCGGGCAGCTCGCCGAGGCGCAGGGCCCAGACGTGGGCGCGGGCGTGCACGACGCGGTACCCGGCGGGATCGGTGACGCGCGAGTACTCGTCGTGGTGGGGCCCGGATCCGTCCTCGTGCGGATCGGGCCACGAGGGGCTTCCGGGGCGGTCGTAGCTCGCCGTCACCCGCCGCCGTAGCTCGTCCAGCGTCACCATCGCCGCCACGGTAGCCGGGGCACGGCACGGGCGACACGCCCATAAGGCGTGCCGGTTGTCAAGGGTTGTTCAGTTTAGTCCGGTCGGCCGGGTGGCTTCGGCCGAACCAGGTCTTTTTCCGGTTGGTTATTGACGAACACGCCGGAGGCTGGCGATCCTGCGGCGTCACCACCTTCCCTGCTCGAAAGGTGTTGTTCCGTCATGAGATCCCGTCTCCTCCTCGCGGTGTTCGCGCTCGTCGCCGTCTTCGGCGCCGCGCCGGCCTCCGCCGATCCCGCGCCCGCGGCCTCCGCGAGCGATGCCTGCTTCACCTGGGACCGCGAGCTGTCGGAGGGCGCGTCCGGCGCCGACGTCCGCCAGTTGCAGATCCGGGTGGCCGGCTACCCCGGCACCGGCTCGGTGCTCGCGCTCGACGGCGAGTACGGTCCCGCGACCAAGGCCGCCGTGAACCGTTTCCAGGATGCCTACGGCCTCGGTGGCAACGGCGTCGCGAACCAGGCCACCTTCGACAAGATCTACGCCCTGCAGGACAACGACTGCACGCCGGTGAACTTCACCTACGGCGAGCTCAACGGCTGCAACTCCAACTGGTCGGGCGGCAACGTCTCGGCCGCCGAGGCCAAGGCCAACGCCCTGGTGTCGATGTGGAAGCTGCAGGCGATGCGCCACGCGATGGGCGACCAGCCGATCGTGGTCAACGGCGGCTTCCGCAGCGTCGCGTGCAACGACGCCGTGGGCGGCGCACCCGCCAGCAGGCACCTCTACGGTGACGCCGTGGACCTGGGCGCCGGTTCGCAGGGCTTCTGCGCGCTCGCGCAGCAGGCGCGCGAACACGGTTTCCGCGAGATCCTCGGCCCCGGCTACCAGGGCCACGACGACCACGTGCACGTCGCGCACCGGAGCAGCCAGTTCTGGTCCGCTCCCAGCTGCGGCATCTGAGGTCGGCTCCCCGGTGCGCTCCGGCGCACCGGGGAGTGTCCCGTGTGGAGTGAACGACGGTTCGGTCTGAACGGGAGACCCGGTGCCGAGAACGGCCGGGCAGAACGAGGCACCGCGTCGCGAGCCGCGACGCGGTGCTGACGCACGTGGTGCGCGGCGTCGGCGTCGGGCCCTTCGGCCGCCACTACGCCACCACGGACGCGCTGTTCCCGACGTGCTCGCCGCCAGCGGTCTGGAGAACCGCGCTCGCGGGTTCACCGCCGATGGTGGCCGCAGACGCACTCCGCGCGCGCCGGGGTCGAGACGTCGGTGTCCGTGCGCCCGGACGTCGCCTGAGCACCGGCGCGCGCGGAGCGGGCCTCAGCGCGTCAGCTCGGCCACCTCGTCGAGCCGGCGCAGCTTCTCCGGGTTGCGGATCGCGTAGAGGCGGCTGATCCGGCCGTCCTCGATCACGAAGGCCACGGCCGTCTCGAACTCGCCCGCCGGGTCGACCCTGGCCGCCATCCAGCCGTTGACGTGCAGGGTGGTGATCGGCGCCTCTGGCGCGAACTTGGCGAAGTTGGCGAGCAGCGTCGCCGCCAGTTCCGCGCCCACGATCGGACGCCGCGCCGCGGCCGCCAGCCCGCCGCCGTCGGCGACCACGACGACATCGGGGGCCAGCACGTCCATCAGCCCCCGCACGTCCCCCGTGGACAGTGCGGCGAGGAAGCGCTCCACGACCCGCTGTTGTTCGGCGCGGCTCACCTCCATCCGAGGGCGCCTCGCGGCGACGTGCTTGCGGGCCCGGTGTGCGATCTGCCGGACGGCGGCGCCGGACTTGCCGACCGTCTCGGCGATCTCGTCGTAGGGCACGTCGAACACCTCGCGCAGCACGAACACCGCCCGTTCGGCAGGCGCGAGCGTCTCCAGCACGGTGAGCATCGCGATCGAGACGCTCTCGGCGAGTTCCACGTCCTCGGCCACGTCGGGGCTGGTCAACAGCGGCTCGGGCAGCCACTCGCCGACGTAGGTCTCGCGGCGCCGAGAGACCGTCCGGAGCCGGTTCAGTGCCTGCCGGGTGACCATGCGCACGAGGTAGGCCCTGGGTTCGCGCACCTCGGCCCTGGCGGCGTCGCCGAGGCCGTCCCACCGCAGCCAGGTCTCCTGCACCACGTCCTCGGCGTCGGCGGCGGAGCCGAGCATCTCGTACGCGACGGTGAAGAGCAGGCGGCGGTGGGCGACGAACGGCTCGGCTGTCATGCGGGCGAGCGTACGGCGAGCGGGCGCAGGTCACAGGTGGCCGAGAACTCCTGCGACTCGATGCCGAACGCGGTGTTGGTCCGGCTGACCATGTTCCCCAGTGCCACGCACGCCGTCAGCTCCACCAGCGCCGCGGCGCCGAGCTGATCCAGCAGCCGGGCGGACAGCTCGTCGGTGACGGTCGGCGGGGTCTGCGTCATGGCCTCGGCGTAGGCGAGCACGTCGCGTTCCAGAGGCGTGAACACGGTCGACTCGCGCCACCGGGGCACCTCGCGGGCCTTGTCGACGTCGAGGCCCTGGTTGTGGGCCATGAAGTAGCCGAGGTCGAGGCAGAAGCCGCAGCCGACCAGCGACACGGCCGCCATGTGCGCCAGTGACTTCAGGTTCTCGTCGCACTGGTCGAACTTCTGCATCTTGCGGCCGACGGCGTAGCTGAAGCCGAGCACCTTCTTGTTGTGCCAGGTCACCGCCATCGGTTCGGGGACGGCGCCGATCATCTTGCGGCACATGCGTTTCACCAGCGCTCCGTAGAGGCCGGTGAGCTCCGCCTTGGGGATTCTTGTGGTACCGGTCATGGCTTCCTCCCAGGTCGGTCGGTGTCGGCATGCAGACACCGGCCGTCCGTTGGTTGTGACACCCGGAGGGACGTCGTGTCTCGCGGTGCACCGCCGGACTTCAGCCCTGGGTCGCGACGAGCAGTGCCGTGACCGCGCCGAGGTCGCCGAAGACGTGGATCACGAGGTTCCACGTCATGCCGCGGTTGCCCAGCATGGCCGCAGCGCAGACGAGGCCGTATACGGCGGTGGCGAGCACCCCGGTGAGGCCGCCGGGGCTGCCGGTGATGTGCCCGAGACCGAAGACGAGGCACGACATCACCACGGCAGTGCCGGTGCCGAGCAGCCGGCTCGCGGTCGCGATCAGGGCGTGCCGGTACAGCAGCTCCTCGCTCACCGCGTTGACGAGCGAGCCCGCGAGCATGACCGGCGCCCACGGGAGTACCAGCTCTACGAGTTCCACGCCCGCGAGGCCGGTCCCGGTGACCGCGGGGTCGGACAGAAACAGCGCCAGTACGGCGACGATCACCACCGGCCCGGCGAGTCCCCAGCGCAGGCCGGGAATCCCGGTGGGAGCGTTGAGCGTGCCGCGGCGCACGAGCAGGTCGTGACGGGACCACCGGTTACGCCGCGCGAGCACGACCAGCACCGCCACCGACGACAGCTTCATCGAGTTGACCACTAGGAATGCGACAGGAACGGCGACAGTGCCCAGCCACGTGCTCACCGCGGGCACGGCGGTGACCAGGGCCGAGACCCAACCGAACACCGACAGCGCCCCGAGCGCCAGTAGTGCGTCGGCGCTTGGGCGTTCTCGGCAGACCCGCGCCAGCGCGAACAGGACGACGGTCGCCGGCACGCCCACGCCTGCCTGGACCTGCCACGCGGGGGACACCTGCACCGCCACGCTGCCGGCCAGCGTCACGGCCACCCCGGTGGCCAGCGCTGCCAACGGGCCCGCGGCTGGTCGCGGCCGAGCCGGAGCGGGGGCGCTCACCGCGCGGCCCCCTCGTGCTCCGGCTCGCCCCGGCCGGCGAAAGCCGGACCGGCGAGGAACCAGCCCGCGGTGATGACACCGAGCAGCGCCAGTACGCTCCAGTACGGATGCCGCGCCAGCTCTTCGGCCGAGCCGGGTACCGGATCGCCCTCGACGGCTACGAGCACGAGGAGCAGCCCGGCGGCGATCGCCGCGGCTAGCACCACGCGCAACCATTCGCGCCAGAGCCCGCGAACCTCGGCGCGAGACCCCTTGGCCGGCTTGACCGGCGCGGGTCCGTCGGCGAAGCGGTGCCGGAACCGCGCGTCGGCCCAGGCGATCGTGGCGTGCCCGAAGGCGAGAGTGAAGCCGAGGTATACGGCAGCCAGCGCATGAGCCAGACTCGGGGCCGCTCCCTGGGCCAGGTCGGCGGCGACCAGCGTCACGAGTACCACGTCGACGAGGGGGACACCGCGCAGCAGCCAGATGCTCAGCCGCTCGCGGCGCGCGAGGTAACGCACCACCAGGCCGCCCAGTAACAGCACCCAGAACGCGGCCTCGGCCGCAACGATGGCGACGACCATAGCGGACTCCTTACTCTGCGGCATTTCGCATGTGGTGGCCGAACACAAAGGACTCCAGCAATGCGAAGGCGCGCTCGCGCGTGAGCAGCGCCGGCGCCGTCAGGAGCTCGAAGGTGAGACCGTCCACAAAAGCGTTGAGTCCGGCCGCGACCTCATCGTGGTCGGCGGTGGGGCAGAGGTGTCCGAGCTCGCCTAATCCAGTGACGACGTGGGTGAGGAACCGCCGCACCTCGGCCGCCTGCTCGGCCACGATCGCGGCGAGGTTCTCGTCGAACCGGGAGCGATGTACGAACTCCAGCCAGATCCGCAGCTCTCTGGTGGTGTCGTCGCGCAGCGGCATCAGCTCGGTCAGCATCGCCACCACCCTGGTCCGCACGTCGGGCTCGGCGGCGGCGCGGCGGACGCGCTCGCCGACTCGCTCCGACAGCGACCGGAGTGCGAACGCGTGCAGCTCGGCCTGGGTTCCGAAGAAGTGGCGGACGGAGCCGGTGGCGAGCCCGGCCTCGGCCGCCACCTTGCGGACCGAGGCGTCCTCCAGTCCGCCCCGTTCGAGGATCCGCCACACCGCGTCGACGATCTCGCGCCGCCGTGCCTCCTGATCGATGGTCCGTACCATGCCGTCAATCTAGCACACCTGTGCTGGTTTGCCTGACGTGAATACGCGCAGGTCTCGTCTAGTGCGAGTTGTGCAGTGGCGCTCGGCCATATTCGGCCATATGCAGTCGTCGTCGACGGGAAGTGGGAGTGATGGAAACGCGTGGATCCACGTTCCGGTGGCGATCGAGATGTGCGAGCGCCACCGGAGTGCCACCCACATGCCACCGGAGTGCCTCCGGAGCCGAGCACACTGCGGCCGCGTACGTGCGACTTACGAGAAACCTGAAGGCAGGACGATGAACTACCCACCGCAGCAACCTGGACAGCCGGGTCCCCACGGCTGGGGGCAGGGCGGACCCGGTCCCCAGCCGCACCAGCCCTACAGCCGGCCGCCCGGTGGGCCGCCACCGAAGAAGAAGACCGGCCTCGTCGTCGGGTTGTCTCTCGCCGCCGTCGCGGTGGTGGGCGGCGTCATCGCGCTGGTCCTGGTGCTCTCGGGCGGGGACGACGACACGCAGCAGGCGGAGGGCTCCGGCGGTGACGCCGCCACGGTCGAGCAGAGTGAGGCGCCACCGGAGAGCGGTGCGGCATCGGACGAGAGCGCTCCGGCGACCGACGACACGGCTCTGCTCGAGGAGCTCGCCGACAAGACCGTGGAGGCGCTCAACACCCAGGACGGTGATCTGGCCAGGGAGGTCTCCTGTAACCCCGAGACGGTGAACACGGACGGCGCGGCGAGCGGAATCCGGTTCGAGCGCGACGGACCGCCCGAGGTCGTCGGGCCGGACGAGGCCCACATCCCGATCACGGCGAGCGACGGGACTCAGTCGGACAGCGGCGCCTTCTCCGCGAAGAAGCTGGATGGGCGCTGGTGCAACGACGGGATGGTCCAGCAGTAGCAACACTGTGCCGAGCGGGAGCGATCGCGACGGCCTTGCCGTCATGACCGTCGCGATCGCTCCGTCCACGTTGGACGTCGCCCCGCTCGGCGCGGCCCGGGGCCTCGACCAGGCCCAGGACGCGGTCAGCCAGGTTCGGTGAGCCCGAGCCTGGCGATGCGCTCCGGGTCGGCCAGGATGTTGATCTCGACGATCCGGCCGCCCCTGACGGTGGGGGAGAACACCGCGACCGGCCTGCCCTCGACCATCGAGACCAGCCCCGCCGCGCCGTTGACGAGCACGGGTTCGGCGGGCGGTTCGGCGCGGTTGAACAGCATGGCCTGTCTCGCCACGTTCTCCGCTCCGCGCACGACCCTCGACGGTCCCGCGGCGCCGGAGTCGACCCTGAGCACGACGTCGGGGTCGAGGACCGCGACGAGTGCCTCCAGGTCGCCGCCACGTGCGGCGGCGAGGAACGCGTCGAGCACCCGGCGTTGCGCGGGCAGGTCGGTGTCCGGCCGCGCGGCGCCGCGCACCCGGCGGCGCGCCCTGCTGGCCAGCTGCGTCGCGGTGGCGGGGGAGCGCCCGACGATCGGGGCGATCTCGTCGAACGGCATGCCGAACAGGTCGTGCAGCACGAACGCCAGCCGCTCCGCGGGTTTCAGCGTCTCCAGCACCACGAGCAGCGCGAGTCCGACCGAGTCGGCGAGCACGGCGTCCTCGGCCGGGTCCGCCGCGGTGCCCACCATCGGGTCGGGCACGTGCGTCTCGAGTGGTTCCTCCCGCCGGGATCGTCGCGAGCGCAACATGTCCAGGCAGACCCTGCTGACCACGGTGGTCAGCCAGCCGCCCAGGTTGCTCACGTCGCTGGTGTCGGTGCGGGCCAGCCGCAGCCACGCCTCCTGTACGGCGTCGTCGGCCTCGGTCACCGAACCCAGCATCCGGTAGGCCACCGCGCGCAGATGCCCGCGCTGCTGCTCGAACCGCTCCGCCAGGAAGTCGCGCTCGTCCACGGTCTCGATCCTCCGTCGTCGTCCGTCACCACCTTGACGGACGGCACGCTGCCGATGTGACAGGACCGGGACACGCCCGCTACGGGGCCGTTCCGGCGGCGTGCCCGTGCCCGTTGTCGTGGGCAAGGATGCCCGACACGGGAGCGGGGCCGGGGTCGTCGCCGTCGGTGTGGTGACGCACCCAGTCGTCGAGGTCGAGCGCGGCCTCCAGCGGGTGCCGGAGCAGGTGCTCGCGCCACCAGCTCGTGTCCCCGGAGCCGTCGCGGGCCCGCGCCAGCGCGGCGCCGAGCTCGTCCCGGCTCGCGCCGTGGAGCCGTTCGAACTCCGCGGCGGAGGCGCAGAGCCTGCGTGCGGCCGCGAGCACACCGAGCGCCTCGGCCAGTGTGGCTCCCGGTTCGTGGTCGCGGGCCGGGACGAGCGCCCTGGCGCGCTCGGCCAGTTCGCACGCGTCGTGCGACAGCGCCACCCTGGCGCGCGCCGCATCGGCTCCGCTGGCTCCGGTGACCGGCATCGTCGTCTCCGTTTCTCAGCCGCGCAGGAAGTAGAGCACCGTCATGACCACGGCGATCGTCAGGATGGCGCCGCGCAGCAGGCCCGAGGGCAGTCCGCGGGCGAGGTGGGCGCCCGCGTAGCCACCCGCGACGGAGCCCACCAGCATCGCGGCGAGCAGGTGCGGGTGGCGCAGCACGTCGGAGGCGAGCAGGAACAGCACGGTCGCGCTGAGGTAGACGGCCGCGAGCTGGGCGATCCGCATCGGGTTGGTGGTCGCCGCGTCGAGGCCGAGCCCGGCGCTCCACCACGCCAGCATCAGGATGCCTACGGCTCCGCCGAAGTAACCGCCGTACATCCCGAGGACGAACTGCCCCGCCAGCACCGCGCGCGGGCTGAGCGTCACCGACCGGCCGAGCGCGGCGGCGAGCACCCGGGACAGCCGGCGTCCGCAGGCCAGAACCACGGTCGCGAAGGCGAGCAGCCACGGTGCGGCGGTGTCGAACGCCGACGCGGACAGCACCAGCAGCAGCCCGGCCCCCACGGCGCCGCCGGCGACGCTCACCGCCGTCAGTGTCCGCGTGGACGCGCCCCCGACCTGCCCGATCTCGCGCCGGTACACCCACGCGCTCGCCACCGCGCCCGGGACGAGCGCCACCCGGGACAGGGCGTTGGCCGTCACCGGAGGCAGGCCGATCGCGACCAGCGCGGGCAGTGCCACGAACGTGCCGCCCCCGCCGATGGCGTTGAGCGCACCGGCGGCGACACCGGCCAGCAGGGCGAGGACGAGCTCCGACATGCCTGTGAGCCTCGCGCTGGGGGCGCCCGGTCACAATGCGCGATTGCCGCACCCAGCCTCTGTTGTGGCCTGAGGCTGAAATCTACGCTGAGACCGTGCGGTATGACCTGGACGACCTGCGCCTGTTCCTGCACGTGGTGGACGAGGGCTCCATCACGGCCGGCGCGCGGCGGATGAGCCTGAGCCTGCCCTCGGCCAGCGCCAGGGTGCGCGCGCTGGAACGGCACGCCGGGGTGGAACTGGTGATCCGGGGCCGCCGCGGCGTGCGGCCCACCCCGGCGGGCAGCACCCTGGCCCGGCACGCGCGCGACGTGCTCGTCCAGACCGCGCGCCTCGACAGCGCCGTCGCGAGCTACCGCGACGCACCGGCCGAGCCGCTGACGCTGCTCGCGGGCGGCTCGGCGATGCACCGGATCGTGCCGAGGGCGCTGATCTCGTTGCTGCGCGAGTATCCCGACCTCGACGTCGCGGTGTCGGAGAGCCGCACGCCGCGCACGGTGCGGATGCTCGCCGACGGCAAGGCCGACCTGGGTGTCGTGCTCGACGACGAGGCCCGCGACCGGGGACTGCACACCGAGCCGCTGGGGGACGACTCGCTGGTGGTGATCGGCCAGGCGGGCGGGATCCTCTCCGGCCGTGAGTCGCTGACCTACCGCGAGGTCGCCGAGCACCCGCTCGTCGGGCTCGACGCCGGATCCTCGCTGCGCCGGTGGATCGAGAAGTATCTCGGCCCGCACGCCCCGGCCGTGCGCTACCGCACCACGGCGGCGGATCTGGGACTCGTCGTGGCGCTGGCCGCGGCGGGCGCTGGCCTGGCCGTGGTGCCGCGGCCTGCCATCGATCCCGGCGCCTCACTCGACGTGTGCTCGTTGCGGGAACCGTGGTCGCGCAGACAGCACCACCTGGCGTGGGGCACCACGGTGCGGACGTCGTCGACGGCCACGGCCGCGCTGGCCGAGCACCTGCGCCTGGCCGCGCGCGCCGAAACGGGGCGACACCCGGATGTGCGACCCGCCGCGCCAAATCTTGATTGAGTCCAGAAAATAGGGCAGACTGCCGGGCGTGCCGACAACGACGGACTACGAGCGCATGCTGCGCGGGGTCTCCCTGCGCGTGACCCGGCCCCGGGTCGCTGTGCTGTCCGCGGTGCACGGCCACCCGCACGCCGACACCGATTCCATCATCGGCGCGGTGCGTGCGGATCTCGGCGAGGTGTCCCATCAGGCGGTCTACGACGTGCTGCGGGCACTGACCACCGCGGGTCTGCTGCGGCGCATCCAGCCGCTGGGCTCCGTGGCCCGGTACGAGTCACGGGTCGGGGACAACCACCACCACGTCGTGTGCCGGTCGTGCGGCGCGATCGCCGATGTCGATTGCGCCGTGGGTCCCGCGCCCTGCCTGACCGCGTCCAACGATCACGGGTTCGCGATCGACGAGGCCGAGGTCATCTACTGGGGCCGGTGTCCCACCTGTTCCACCGCAACAAGTTCCTGAGCGCATGCTCCGATCCCGGAAGGATTTCCGTGTCTGACAAGCCGGACGCCGAAGTTGGCGAGATGAACGTGGAGAGCTCGGGCGGCTGCCCGGTCTCCGCAGGGCGCTTCAAGCACCCGACCGAGGGTGGGAGCAACAACGACTGGTGGCCGAACCAGCTCAACCTGAAGATCCTCAGGAAGCACACCCCGGCCTCCGACCCGATGGACGGCGGTTTCGACTACGCGGCCGAGTTCGCGAAGCTCGACCTCGACGCACTGGCCAAGGACGTCGACGCGGTGCTCACCACCTCGCAGGACTGGTGGCCCGCCGACTTCGGTCACTACGGCGGTCTCATGATCCGCATGGCGTGGCACAGCGCGGGTACCTACCGCATCGATGACGGCCGCGGTGGAGCCGGCGCCGGCATGCAGCGTTTCGCGCCGCTCAACAGCTGGCCGGACAACGGCAACCTCGACAAGGCCCGCAGGCTGCTGTGGCCGGTCAAGAAGAAGTACGGCAAGCAGATCTCGTGGGCCGACCTGATGATCTTCACGGGCAACCGCGCCCTGGAGACCATGGGCTTCACGACCTTCGGCTTCGCCGGTGGCCGCGCGGACGTGTGGGAGCCGGACGAGGACGTCTACTGGGGTCCCGAGCGCACCTGGCTCGGCGACGAGCGCTACAGCGGCGACCGTGACCTCGAGCGTCCGCTCGGCGCGGTCCAGATGGGCCTCATCTACGTCAACCCCGAGGGCCCCAACGGAAACCCGGACCCGCTGGCCGCGGCGCGCGACATCCGCGAGACGTTCGGCCGCATGGCGATGAACGACGAGGAGACCGTCGCGCTCATCGCGGGTGGCCACACCTTCGGCAAGACGCACGGTGCCGCCGACGCCGACGAGTACGTGGGCGCGGAGCCCGAGGGCGCCTCCATCGAGGAGCAGGGCTTCGGCTGGAAGAACAGCTTCGGCAGCGGCAAGGGCCGCGACGCCATCACCAGCGGGCTCGAGGTCACCTGGACCTCCACGCCCGCCCAGTGGAGCAACGGCTTCTTCGACAACCTGTTCGGCTACGAGTGGGAGCTCACCAAGAGCCCCGCGGGCGCCAACCAGTGGCAGCCGAAGGACGGCGCCGGTGCCAACACGGTGCCGGACCCGGAGAGCGGTGAGCTCACCCGCCCGCCGACAATGCTGACGACCGACCTCGCGCTCCGGTTCGACCCGGTGTACGCGCCGATCTCGCGGCGCTACCACGAGAACCCGGAGCAGTTCGCCGACGCGTTCGCCCGCGCCTGGTTCAAGCTCACCCACCGCGACATGGGCCCGTTCCAGCGCTACCTCGGCCCGCTGGTGCCGCAGGAGGAGCTGATCTGGCAGGACCGCGTGCCGGCCGTGGACCACGAGCTGGTCGACGACGCCGACGTCGCGAACCTCAAGGCCAAGCTCCTCGACTCGGGCCTGTCGGTGTCCCAGCTGGTCTCCACCGCGTGGGCGTCGGCCTCGACGTTCCGCGGCAGCGACAAGCGCGGTGGCGCCAACGGTGCCCGCATCCGCCTCGAGCCGCAGCGCGGCTGGGAGGTCAACGAGCCCGACACGCTGGCTCAGGTGCTGCGCACCCTCGAGGGCGTCCAGGAGTCCTTCAACAGCGCCCAGTCCGGCGCCAAGTCGGTCTCGCTGGCCGACCTGATCGTGCTCGGTGGCGTGGCCGCGGTGGAGCAGGCCGCCAAGGCCGCGGGTGTCGAGGTCACGGTGCCGTTCACGCCGGGCCGCACCGACGCCTCGCAGGAGCAGACCGACGCCGACTCGTTCGCTCCGCTGGAGCCGAAGGCCGACGGTTTCCGCAACTACCGCGGCAAGGGCAACCGCCTGCCGTCGGAGTACCTGCTCGTCGACCGCGCGAACCTGCTGAACCTGAGCGCGCCCGAGCTGACCGTGCTCGTCGGCGGGCTGCGGGTGCTGGGCGCCAACGTCCAGCAGTCGGCGCACGGTGTGCTCACCTCGACTCCGGGCGTGCTGACCAACGACTTCTTCACCAACCTCCTCGACATGGACGTGGAGTGGAAGTCGACGTCGGAGGACCAGGAGACGTTCGAGGGCGTCGACCGGGCTTCCGGTGCGGTCACGTGGACCGGCACGAGGGCCGACCTCGTGTTCGGGTCGAACTCCGAGCTGCGTGCCGTCGCCGAGGTCTACGCCAGCGACGACGCCAAGGAGAAGTTCGTGCGCGACTTCGTCGCCGCGTGGGACAAGGTGATGATGCTGGACCGTTACGACCTGGTCTGAGCCTGATCCGCTGACGAGGGCCCGGGACCGCCGCACGGCGGACCCGGGCCCTTCGTCGTGTCCCGTCCCGGATCGCGCGCCGGGCAACCCCGTGGATGGTCCAGACGTCTTCAGTGCAGTAGCGAAGGCAAAGGATTGACGAAGGGGGACACCGTCATGACCAGCAACGTCGCTCGTGTCATCGTGCTCGGCTGCGCCACCGCGCTCGCCGCCGCGACGCCGCTGTCCGCGGTGGCACAGCAGGATGATCCGGGCACCCGCACCATCGCGGCCGATGTGGACGGTGACGGAACACTCGACCGCGTCACGGTGCGCCAGCTCGACGACTCCACCCAGACGCTGACCTTCGAGGTGGCGGGACGCACCGTCGAGGTGACCACCGAGGGGGAGGGCTTCGCACCGCTCGAGCAGCCGCGCCGCGTCGACGTCAACAGCGACGGCCGCGACGAGGTGGTGCTCGCCCGTGCCGTGGGCGCCAACACCGTCACCTTCGACCTCTGGAGCTACGATCCCGTGCGCGCCAAGATCTTCCCGGTGAGCACACCGGACGGCGCACGGCTCGACGTCTTCGAGGGCGGCGGCGTCAACGCGACGTCGGGCTACACGTGCGTCGACCACCCGGACACCGGCGCGCGGGACTTCGTGACCGTCAACGCCTACCGCACCGAGGCGGGCACGTTCGACGGCGAGCGCACGACCTATAGCGTCGACGGCGACCTCGCCCGCCAGACCGATCGGGTCGAGTTCACCGCGGTCGACGAGGACGACCCGGTGCTCGCCACCGAGCCGTCGAGCTGCGGCACCGTCTGAGGACCGAGTACACAATGGACGACGGTGGGTGGCGGGGCCGTCCGCCACCCACCGGCTCGTCGCTCAGTCGCCGAGTGCGTCGATGATCGCCCGCGTGGCGGCCGCCGTGCCCGCCTCCGGCGAACCGGTGGGCAGGATGCGGATGTGCCCACCCTCGTAGGCCGCGCGCACGGCGGCGCGCACGCGCTGGGCCAGTCCCGCAGCGCCGATCCGGTCGGCGAGCATCGCCGCGGCCAGGATCTGGGAGGTCGGGTTGGCGAGGTCGCGGCCCGCGATGGTCGGGGCGCTGCCGTGGATCGGCTCGAAGTACGCCGTGCCGTCGCCGATGTTGCCCGCCGGGCACATCCCGAGCCCGCCGATGGTGGCGGCGCCGACATCGCTGAGGATGTCGCCGAGGAAATTCTCCATCACCAGCACGTCGAAGTGCGATGGGTTGGCCACGAGATCGTGGCCGGCGGCGTCGGCGTAGCGGTAGTCGCGCTCGATGTCGGGGTACTGCTCGCCGATCTCGTCGAAGATCTGCCGGAAGAACGCGAAGGTGCGCAGCACGTTGCTCTTGTCCACGCACGTGACGCGCCGGACGCCGTCGGCGGGGGCGCCGTCGCGCGTGCGGGCGAGCTCGAAGGCGTAGCGGACCACGCGCTCGACGCCAGGCCGCGTCATCAGCAGCTGGTCAGTGCACGCGTGGTCGTTGCCGACGCCGAGGCCGCGCGCGAGGTAGAGGCCCTCGGTGTTCTCCCTGACGATGACGTAGTCGATCGGCGCGGTGCCGCGCAGCGGCCGGTCGATGCCCGGCAGCAGCGTCATCGGCCGCTCGTTGACGTAGGTGTCGAGCCCGCCGCGCAGGATCCCGCCGAGCAGCCCGCCCTCGGTGCCGTCCGGCTTGCGCACCTCCGGCAGCCCGACCGGACCCTTGAGGATGCCCGCGTACCCGCTCAACCGCGCGAAGGTCTCGTCGGACAGTGCGCTGCCGGTGCGGCGGTAGGTGTCGGCCCCGGCGTCCTCGGTCGTGAACCGCAGCGCGATGTCCGGCCCGGCCGCCGCCTCCAGCACCTGGACCGCGCTGTCGACCAGCTCGGGCCCGATGCCGTCGCCGGGGATCAGCGCGATCTCGTACGGGGTCGGGGTGGTGGTCATCGGCGCTCCTCATCCGAAGCCGTCATGCGTCAGGAGTCCCGGGCCGGCTTCCTCGCCCGCGAAGCGCTCAGCGTGGACCAGCGCGAACAACATTGTCAACATAGCCGATCAATGTTGACAACCTCGCGAGTGGCCCCCTACGGTGACCGCCATCGCCGAGCGAGGAGGCTGATGCGATGGCGGAGCAGACGGCAGAGGCCGACGGTGAGCTACTGACGGCCGACGAAGCCGCGGACCTGCTCGGGGTGCGACGGCAGACCGTGTACGCCTACGTGAGCCGGGGGCAGCTGACCCGCGACTCCAAGCCGGGCAGCAGGCAGAGCTGGTTCCGGCGCACCGACGTCGAGGCGATGGCGCGCGGCGATCGTGCCCAGCAGGCGGGACGCAAGGCGCCGACCAACCGCACCGAGGTCACCTCCATCGTCGACGACCAGCTGCTCTACCGCGGCCGCGACGCCGTGGAGCTGGCCCGCACAGCGACCTTCGAGCAGGCCGTGGAGTGGCTCTGGCGGGGTGCCGAGGACGACGTCCCCGCGTGGCGTGAGCTCGCGGACCTGCCCGCCGAGGTGGCGGCGCTGCCGCTGCCCGCCCAGTGTCTTCCGCTCGACCGGCTCAAGCTCGCCACCGCGGGTATCGCCACCGTCGACGGCCTGCGCTACGACCTCTCGACACCCGCGGTGCTGGCCGTCGCCCGGTCACTGCTGGCCGCGCTGGTGCGCAGCCTCCCGCCGCGAGGCGAGACCGGTGATCCCGGCTCACTCGCCGCACAGCTGTGGCCCCGGCTCACCGCGGCTCCGGCCCGTCCCCGAGGTGTCCGGCTGCTCGACCAGGCACTGGTGCTCGTCGCCGATCACGGGCTCGCGCCGTCCACCAGGGCGGTGCGGCTGGCCGCCTCGGTCGACGCCGACCCGTACTCGGTGGTGCTGACCGGGATGAGCGTGGCCAGCGGGCTGCGGCACGGCGGATCCTCCATCGCCGTGCACGGCCTGCTGGATGACATCGGCGAACCCGGCCAGGTGGCCGCGGTCGTCGCCGAGCACCTGCGCCGGGGCGGCCCGCTGCCCGGTTTCGGCCAGCCCCGCTACGTGCGCGCCGACCCGAGGGCGGCGTTCCTGCTCGGCGAACTGCTCGCCGACTCCACTGTGGACCCGAATCGCCTGCGCGTGGTGCGCGAGGTGATCGAGCTGGTCGAGAACCGCAGCGACGAGCACCCCAACGTGGAGTTCGCCCTCGGCGCCCTGTGCTTCGCCCACGACATGGTGCGCGGCGCGGGGGAGGCCGTCTTCGTCCTCGGCCGCGTCGCGGGCTGGATCGCCCACGCGCTCGAGGAGCACACCGGCAGGCACTGACCCCTCCGCCCGCCTTTCCAGCACCAGCACCGCGCCGCGGGATACCCGCGCGCGCTCTTCTCCCTACCCAGCCCCGGTCCGCCGGGGCCCCGACCCGTGCCCGTGGAGACGCAACGATGCTCGCCGTACTCGGTTTTCTGACCCTGGGTGCCTTCATGGTGCTGGTGATGCGGAAGTACGCGACGGCCTTCGTCGCGATCATCGCCGCACCCGTGGTGGCGGCCATCATCGCCGGCCGCGGCGGCGATCTCGGTGACATGGCGCTCGCCGGCATCGAGACCGTCGCACCCACCGGCATCCTGCTGTTGTTCGCGGTTCTCTACTTCGGCGTGATGATGGACGCCAAGCTGTTCGACCCGATCTCCAACGGGATCATCCGGCTGTCCAAAGGGGACCCGGTGCGCATCTGTGTGGGCACCGCGGTGCTCTCGCTGCTGGTGGCACTGGACGGCGACGGCACCACGAGCTACATGATCATCTGCTCGGCGTTCTTGCCGATCTACCGCCGCATCGGCATGAACCCGCTCGTGATCGCGGCCATCGCGACGATGAGCCTCGGCGCCATCTCCGGCTCGACCCCGTGGGGCGGCGCGGCGACTCGTGCGATCTCGGTCCTGCACCTCGACGCCACCGAGTACTTCGTGCCGATCATCCCGTCGCTGGCCCTGACGTCGCTGTTCATCATCGGGATCGCCTACCTGCTCGGCCGCGGGCAGCGCAAGCGGATCGACCGCGCCGTGATCGAGGAGGTCGCGGCCGAGATCGCGCAGCGGGCCCCCGACCGCGCCGCCGCGCGCAACTGGCGCCTGTGGTTCAACGCCGGGCTCACCGTGCTGCTGCTCGTCCTGCTGATCACCGGCGTCGCGCCGCTGGTCACGCTGTTCATGGGCGGCTTCGTGATCGCGCTGCTCGTCAACCACCCGAAGCTCGCCGACCAGGGCGAGGTGATCCGGCGGCACGCGGCGTCGGCGGTGCCCGTGGTGATGCTCGTGCTCGGTGCCGGGATCTTCACCGGGATCCTGTCCGAGACCGGCATGGTCGACGCGATGGCGCAGGCGCTGCTGGCCGCCGTGCCGGACTCGCTGGGCAATCTCATCCCGGTGTTCACCGCGCTGATCGGCCTGCCGTTGAGCTTCTTCATGTCCAATGACGCGTACTTCTTCGGCGTGCTGCCGGTGCTCGCCGAATCGGCGGGGCAGTACGGCATCGAGGCCTACGACATCGCCAGGGCCGGCGTCATCGGCCAGATGCTGCACTCGGTCGGCCCCGCCTCGGCTCCGCTGTGGGTGCTGCTCGGGCTCATCAAGAAGGACCTCGGCGAGTTCCAGCGCTTCGCCCTGCTGTGGGTGATCCTGGCCTCGCTCGCGTGGATCGGCTTCGCGGTGCTGACCGGGGCGATCAGCGTCTGACGTCCGAGGTGAGCTCGAGATCGAGGGTCACGTGCTGCTCGGTGCTGAGCGTGACCTCGTGGGCCGAGGGCCGGTACAGGCTCGTCACCACCGTGTAGTCGCCGGGCTTGAGACCGGGCAGCTCGTAACGGCCCTCGGCGTCGGTGACGACGCTGGCCACCTGGCCGCCGCCCGCCCCGGTGACGGTCACGATCGCACCCGCGAGACCGCCGCCACCGGGCGCGGTCACCGTGCCACGAAGCCGTCCGGCGGCGGCGACCACGAGCTCGAGCTCGACGGGCCGCTGCGGCGTCAGGGTGACCGTGACCGCGCAGGGGCGGTGGTGCTCGAGCTGCGCGGTGACGGTGGCCTCCCCGGTGGGCAGCCCGTCGAGCGCGAACGCGCCGTCGGCCGCGGACACGGTGCTGCCGAGCACCTGGCCGAGCGTGCCGGTGACGGTCACCGCCGCGCCGTCGACGGGGGCTCCGGCCGCGGCGCGGCGCACGACACCGGTGACGACGCCGTGGCCCGCCAGTGTCACGTCGTGCACGGCACCGGAACCGTTGAGCGCCACCGAGGTCGCGTCGGGGTGGAACCCCTCGGCGGTGACGATCACCGTGTAGCTGCCGGAGGCCAGACCGGTCACGGCGTACTCGCCGTCGACACCGGAGCGGGCCCGGCTGACCTGACGGCCGTCGGGCCCGGTCACCGTCACCACGCCGCCGGTCAGCACGCTGCCGCCGTTGACGCGCAGCACGCCCGTGATCTCGCCCGCGGGCGAGATCACGGGCTCCGGAGCGGGTTCCGGGCCGGGTGCGGGCTTGGCCGCGCGCCTGCCCGGCAGGAAGGACGCCACCACGAGCGCGGCGAGGGCGGCGATCGCGCCGATGGCCAGCACCACGCGGAACCCGTCCTGCGAGGGCACCGGCGTGCCGCCGAGGTCGATCGTCAGGTTCGCGAGGATCACGCCCGCCACGGCGCTGGAGATCGACGTGCCGATGGAGCGCATCAGCGTGTTGAGGCTGTTGGCGGCGGCGGTCTCGGAGACCGGCACGGCGCCCATGACGAGCGCGGGCATCGCTCCGTAGGCCAGCCCGATCCCGGCGCCGACGACGCTGGAGGCGATCACCAGCTGCCAGATCTCGCCCATCATCACGATGGTCAGGCCGTAGCCCGCGGCCACCACGACCGCGCCGAGCATCAACGTCACCTTCGGGCCCATGGTGCGCGAGACGCGGGCCGACAACGGCGCCATCGCCATCATCACCAGACCGTTGGGTGCCATCACCAGACCGGCGACAAGGATCGTCTGGCCGAGCCCGTAGCCGGTGGCCTCCGGCAGCTGCAGCAGCTGCGGCACCACCAGTGACATCGCGAACATCGCGAACCCGAACACCACGGACGCGCAGTTGGTGAGCAGCACCTGACGCCGGGCGGAGGTGCGCAGATCGACCAGCGGCTGCCGCGTGCGCAGCTCCCAGAAGCCCCATGCGAGCAGCACGACGACGGCGGCGCCGAGCAGGCCCAGGGTCGTCGAGCTGCCCCAGCCCCAGTCCGCGCCCTTCGAGATGGCCAGCAGCAGGCAGAACAGCGCGACCGACAGGCCGACCGCGCCGGGCAGGTCGAAGCGGCCTCCGGTGCGGACGCTGGACTCGGGCACGATCGCGAGCACGAGCGCCCCGGCGACCACGCCGAGTGCCGCGGCGGTCCAGAACAGCACGTGCCAGTCGGCCTGTTCAGCGATGAACGCCGCCGTGGGCAAGCCCAGCGCACCGCCGACGCCGAGCGAGGCGCTCATCAGCGCGGTCGCCCCGCCGAGCCGCTCGGCGGGCAGCTCGTCGCGCATGATGCTGATGCCGAGCGGGATCACACCCGCGGACAGTCCCTGCAGCGCCCTGCCGACGATCATCGGCGCCAGGCTCTCGGACAGTCCGCAGATGACCGATCCGACGATGAGCATGCCGATGCTGAACAGCAGCATGCGCCGCTTGCCGTACATGTCGCCGAGCCTGCCGACGGTGGGCGTGGCCACGGCGGCGGCGAGCAGCGTCGCGGTGATCGCCCACGTGGTGTCCGCGGCGGATGCGCCCAGCAGCGACGGCAGCAGCGGCACGAGCGGGATCACGAGGGTCTGCATGAGCGAGACGACGATGCCGCCGAACGCGAGCGCAGCGACCACGGCGTTCGGGCGCACCTGCGGAGGCGCTGGTGTCTCTGGGGGCCTGCTGAGGGCGTGGGTCATGAAGGGCGGCTCCCGTCGTGCCACTGGAACTTAAATCAACTGATTGAATTAAGATAGCACTCCGAGGTGACCGGCCACCGCCCGGTGGGGTGGGTCGATGAGGAAGAGTGGTGCGATGCGACACGGACTTCGGCACGGATGTCAGGCGCGGTGATGACGATGACGGGCACGACGAGGTCCGCCAAGGTCGCCGCGACCCGCGAGCTGATCCTCGCCGCCGCCGAGCGGCTCTTCGCCGAGCACGGCGTGAACTCGGTGTCCAACCGCCAGGTCGGCGAGGCCGCCGGGCAGGGCAACACCACCGCTGTCAGCTATCACTTCGGCACCAAGGCCGATCTGGTCCGCGCGATCGTGCGCAAGCACAGCGGCCGGGTCGAGGTGCTGCGCAGGGAGCTGGTCGAGGAGGTCGCCGGGTCCACCGACGTACGCGCCTGGATGGCCTGCCTCGTGGTGCCGCCGGCCCGGCATCTCGCCGAGCTCGGCAGCCCCACCTGGTACGGGCGGTTCGGCGCCCAGATCACGACCGATCCCGTGTACCGGCGGATCATGGCCGAGGAGTCGCTCGGGTCGCCGTCGCTCGTGCGGGCCGCCGAAGGGCTCGGCCGGTGCCTTCCCGATCTGCCCGCCGAGGTCAGGGCGGAGCGCCGGGACATGGCGCGGGTGCTGATGACGCACATGCTCGCCGAACGCGAGCGCGCGCTGGCCGACGGCGAGCCGACCTCGCGCGCGACGTGGGAGGACGCCGCGGCCGGGCTCACCGACGCGCTCGTCGGGCTCTGGCTCGCACCTGCGTCCGGCTAGCCGGAGCCTCAGCCGCCGCGCACGGCCCGGCGGGTGCTCTCGCCGAACATCGCCAGTGCGCGCAGTGCCGTGCCGAGCTCCGCGATGTCGGCGGGGTCGCCGAGCGAGCGGCCCAGTACGTCGGTGATCCGCTTGAGCCGGTGGCGCACCGTGTTGGGGTGACAGAACACGCGCTCGGCCGTGAGCTTGGTGGAGCCCTGGCTCTCGAACCACGCCCGCAGCGTCAGCAGCAGCACGTTGCTTTCCTCGCCGGGGAGTTCGAGGATCGGCCGCAGCACCTGACCGGCCAGTTGTGCCGATGCCTCGGGGTCGCTCGCGACGAGGCCGGCCAGCGGCGACTCGTGGAACTGCACCACCTCCCTGGCTCCCGGGTCCACGCTGGACAGTGCGACGCGCGCGAGGTGCAGTGCCCGCGCCGTCTCGCCGAGGCCCGTGAACACGGGGCTCACGCCGACGCGCCCGCGTGGTTGCTCGCGCAGCAGCGCCAGCACCGGCTCGGGTTCGCGCAACGACACCACGCCCACCTGCAGCTCGGGCGTCAGCCGCCAGGCCGAGGCGTGGTGCTGGCGGAGCAGCCGGTGCTCGATCAGCGGCAGCGACTCCTGGCCCAGCCCCGGGGTTTCGGCGGCCACGACCACGAACGTGCCGTCCAGCGGCAGGTCGAGCATCCGCGCGATGTCCCACAGGGTGCCCTCGGTCGCGGTGCGGCCCGCGAACAGTGCCTCGACGAGCGCGAGCCTGCGATTCTGCTGGGTCCGGCTGATCTCGGCCATCGTCTCGCGGTAGGTGGTGGTGAGCTCCTCGAGGTAGTCGTCCATCAGGGTCCAGATCGACGTCGTGACGGACACGAGCGTGGCGAGGTCCTGTGCCGGTGCGGTGAGTTCGACGCAGCACCGCCACACACCGGTGAACCCGATCCGGAACGCCGTCAGCAGTTCCGGCAGCGGAGCGCCGAGCAGCGCGCGCTGCCTGCCGGTGGCGCGCGCCTTCGACAGGTCGGGCGCGCCGGTCTCCTGCAGGGAACGGACGAGGAACTGGAGGTTGTCGCGGCACGAGGCGAGCAGTTGTTCGTGCGTGACGAATCGCTGCTCGCGATACACCGGCATGTCGTCGAGGATCAGCTCGTAGGTGGTTCTGGTCAGCTCCGGCAACCGCGACCACACCCGGGCGGCCAGTTCCGCCACCTCCGGTTCGGCGCCCGTGTAGCGCATCAGATGTCCGCCCTCCCCGTCGAGGATGCCGCGAGCAGACATCTAACACGACCGGGCGGCACCGTGCCCGCCTCAGGAAAAACGCCCCGCAACCGCGGAGGTTGCGGGGCGTTTTCGCCGCAGCTGCGCTACATCTTCGCCGCCGCGGTCTTCACCGCGTCGCGGATGCGCGAGTACGTGCCGCACCGGCAGATGTTGCGGATCTCGTCGAGGTCGGTGTCGCTGATCTCCCTGCCCTGCGCGTGGGCCTGGTTGACCTTCGCGATGGCGGCCATGATCTGGCCCGGCTGGCAGTAGCCGCACTGCGCGACGTCGTGGGCGAGCCATTCCTCCTGCATCGGGTGCAAAGTGCCGGACTCGGCGTCGGCGATCCCTTCGATCGTGGTGATCTCGTCGTCGGGCCCGACCGCCGAGACCGGCACCGAGCACGGGTTGAACGCCTTGCCGTTGAGGTGGCTGGTGCACGCCTTGCAGACGTTGATGCCGCAGCCGTACTTGGGGCCGGTGATGCCGAGCAGGTCGCGCAGCACCCACAGCAGCCGGACCTTGTCGTCGGTGTCGACGGTGACCCGAGTGCCGTTGACCAAGAAAGTGTGTGGGGACAACGAAGACTCCTCAGAACGTGTGGGCCAGGCCGTCGACCGGCGAGTCGGGAATCGGCGGCACCGTGGGCTTCGGCTCGAAGCTCAGCGTGCCGTGGTTGATGGGGAAGCGGGTCGGCATGGTGCCGGTGGCCCTGCCGTAGGCGGCCGCGGTGGCGGCGAACGCGCTGGCGACGGCCAGCTCGCCCGCGCCGCCGGGCTCGCCCGTGGTGGCGGGCAGCACCACCACCTCCAGTTCCGGCGGCGTGTTCCACTGTCGCGTGTAGAAGTAGTTGTCCCAGCTGGCTTCCAGCGGCAGTCCGTTGTCCATGTGCAGGCTCGAGGTCAGCGCCAGCGCGATGCCGTCGTTGACGCAGCCGATGGTCTGGGCCTCCAGGCCCTTCGGGTTGATGGGCAGCCCCGCGTCCACCACGGCGGCCACCCTGGTCACGCGCGGTCCGCCCACGCCGTCGCGGATCGGGCGCTCGACGGTCTCGGGCCTGCAGTCGATCTCCACGAGCACGGCGCTGGCGCTCTTGTACTCGCAGTGGAACGCGATGCCCTGCGCCATGCCGTCGGGCAGCTCGCGGCCCCACTGGCCGACCTCGGCGGCCTTGTCCAGCGCGGTGCGGAAGCGCTCGTCCTTGAGGAAGCCGCGGCGGAACGTCAGCGGGTCCTGGCCCATCGCCGAGGCCAGCTGGTCGACCACCAGCTCGCGCGCGCACACGACGTTGGGGGAGTAGACGTTGCGCATGCTGGCCGTATGGAACTTCAGCGGCACCTCGTTGAGCAGGTTGGTGACCACCCCGAAGTTGTACGGATTGGACTGCGAGAGCAGGAACACCGTCTGCGAGAACCCGACGTCGCCCACGGGCAGCTTGGCCGCGACGGCGGTGAGGATCTCGCCGAGGCCGTGCCCGAAGTCGGTGGTGACACTGGTGTGCCGCTGCTCGTAGCTCACCACGTTTCCCAGCGCGTGGTTGACGCGGATCCGGGAGATCGACATCGGGTGGGTGCGGCCGTGGCGGGAGTCGTCGGCCCGGTGCCACATGAGCTTCACCGGCTTGCCCATCGCCTGGGAGACCTCGGCGGCCTCCAGCGCGGCGTCGCCGAACAGCTTGCGCCCGAACGAACCGCCGCCCGTCACGACGTGCACCGTGACCGCCGGGATGGGCAGGCCGAGCATCGCCGCGATCTGTTCCTGCGCCACGATCGGCGACTTCAGTCCCGACCAGATCTCCGCGCGGTCGGCGCGGACGTCGGCGATCGCGCAGTTGGTCTCCAGCGCGCTGTTGCTGGCGAAGTTGAACACGAACTCGGCGTCGATGGTCTTGGTCAGCACGGGCGGCACCGCCATCGGCAGGGTCGCCGCGCGGAGCTTGTCCTCGACGCTGGCGTCCGACTCGCCGTCCACCGGTCCGGGTCCCCAGTCGACCCGCAATGCCCGGACGGCGTCGATGCACTGGCCGAAGGTCTCGGCCCGCACGGCCACGCCCGAGGACACCTCGACCACGTCGGTGACCCCCGGCATCGCCGCCACGGCGCCGAGGTTGGCCACCGAGCGCACGGTGCCGCTCGTGGTGGGAGGGCGGCAGATCATGGTCGGCTTCGCGTCCGGCACCGCCAGGTCCATCGTGAACTGCTTGCGCCCGGTGACGGCGTCGAGCGCGTCGATCCGCGTCGTCGGCGTGCCGATGATCCGGAACTCCTCGGCCGCCTTCAGCGTCGTGCTGACCTCCTCGGTGCGCGGGCTGGCCGCGGCCTCGGCCAGCGAGCCGTAGCTCGCGGAGTGGCCCGCGCTCGAGCGGATCATGCCGTCGCGCGCGGTGAGCGTGGCCGGGTCGAGCTTCCACTGCTCGGCGGCGGTGGTCAGCAGGCGGCGGCGAGCGACGGCGGCCGCGGTGCGCACCGGAGTGTAGAGCGAGCGCACCGAGTTGGAACCGCCGGTGAGCTGGTTGAAGACGAGCTCCGGCCTGGCGTCGGCGAGGTTCACGCCCACCTTCTCCAGCGGCAGGTCCATCTCCTCGGCGATGAGCATCGCGACGGTGGTGGTGATGCCCTGGCCGACCTCGGCCCTCGGGACCGCGAACGACACGGTGCCGTCCCGGTTCAGCTGGATGCCGATGAGCCCGGACGTCGGCGCGGCCGCGAGCGTCAGCGCGTCGCCGAGGTCGAGCAGGTCGGCGGGCCCCGGCAGGCTGGGGATCGCGGCCTCGGCCGGGGTGTCCGAGCTCAGGTCGGCGCCGAGCCGCGCCGCGACCGCCAGGGTCGGTGCCGCGAGCAGGTAGCCGAGGAACCGGCGCCGTTCGAGGGCCGGAGCCCCGTCGCGCCGGGGCGATCGCCGTTGATGCGCCATCACAAGTCCTTCCGGGATCCGCAGTGATCGCGGCCACGATAGGAACGGGCGCGGGGGCGGGGCAACGATACGTAGCGGTGCGCCCTCATCTCTGTGACGGGATGACAGTCTCGTGCCACAGAACTGTGACGCGGGCACACCCGAACGTCGCATCCGGTTGCGCGCAACGGAGCAACGGTAAAGATGACACGTCAACTAGTGAGCTAGGCTCGGGCACGTGACCCGCTGGCTCGACGACACCGAACAACGCGCGTGGCGCGGCTACCTCGACATGAACGCCGAGCTGACCGCGCGCCTGCACCGCAGGCTCCAGGCCGACTCCGGCCTCTCGCTCGCCGACTTCGACGTGCTGGTCAAGCTCACCGACCAGCCGCAGCCGCGGCTGCGCGCGGGAGAGCTCGCCGAGGCGCTGCAGTGGGAGAAGAGCAGGCTCTCGCACCACCTCGCCCGCATGCAGAAGCGTGGCCTCGTCGCCAGGCAGGACTGTCCCGACGACGGCCGCGGCGCGTTCGTCGTGCTCACCGATCAGGGCAGGGCCGCGATCGACCAGGCCGCGCCCGCCCACGTCGAGACCGTCCGCGACCTCGTGTTCGACCAGCTCACGACCGAAGAGGTCGCGGCGCTGACCTCGATCACCGACCGCGTCAGGGCCCGGCTCGACGCCACCGCCTGACGCGCGCTCGTTACGCGCGCGCCCCGCTCACGGCCTTCTCGGTGCCCGTGCCGTCGGTGTCATCCGTGTCGGTACCGCTGTCGGTGCCGGTCTGCTGCGCGGCGCCGGGGGCGCGGCGGACGAACAGCGCGGCCACGAGTGCGAGCAGGCCGATGCACCCGGCGACGATGAACGACGTGTGCAGGCCGTCGGCGTCGGGGCTGGCCGCACCCGCGGCGCTGCCGAGAGCGGCGACGGTGATGAACACCGCCGTGCCGAGCGCGCCCGCCACCTGCTGCAGCGTGGCGAGGATGGCGCTGCCGTGCGAGTACAGGTGATCGGGCAGCGAGCCGAGCGCCTCGGTCATCAGCGGCGTCATCATCAGGCCGAGTCCGCTCATCAGCAGGACGTGGATGGCGATCACCGTGCCCAGTGACGAGTCGGGGCCGAGCGTGGTGAACAGCCACAGCGAACCCGCCATCGCGGTCGCGCCGGGGATCACCAGCGGCCGGGCGCCGTAGCGGTCGAACAGTGCGCCGACGGGACGGCCGAGCACCCCGAGCACGAGCCCGCCCGGCAGCACGGCCAGGCCGCTGACGAACGTCGTGGTGTTGAGCACGGTCTGCAGGTACAGCGGCAGCAGGATCGCCGCGACGCCGAGCAGGCACATGAACAGCAGGGCCGACAGCGTCAGCGCCACCACGAAGCTGCGCTGGGTGAACGGCCGGAGGTCGAGCAGGGCCTTGTCCTCGCGCTGCAGGCGGGTCTGGCGCCAGCCGAACACCGCGAGTGCCAGCACACCAGCGACCAGCGGCAGCCACGGCGGCACGGGGTGCTCGCCACCGCCGCCCTCACCGACAGAGGACAGGCCATAGAGCAGGCCGCTGAATCCGACCGCGGACAGCAGCACCGACGGCAGGTCGAGCGGCTTGGAGCGGGTCTCGCTGTCGAGGCGCAGCCAGACCGCGCCGATCACCAAAGCGGCGATCGACAGCGGCAGCACGATCAGGAACATCCAGCGCCAGCCCAGCGACGACAGGATCGCGCCGCCGATGGTGGGGCCGAGCGCCGGGGCGACCGCGATGACGATGGTGATCGTGCCCATCGTCGCGCCGCGCCGGTGCGGCGGCACCAGGCGCATCACGGTGGTCATCAGCAGCGGCAACATCACCGCGGTACCGCACGCCTGCACCACGCGGCCCGCCAGCAGTACAGCGAAGCCGGGCGCGAGCGCGCTGATGAGCGTGCCGATGCTGAACAGCGTCAGCGAGGTCAAAAACACCTGGCGTGGTGTGAACCGCTCGAGCAGGAACCCCGTTGTCGGGATGACCACGGCCATCGTGAGCAGGAAGCCACTGGTCAGCCACTGCACGGTGGTGGTGGAGACGCCGAGGTCGACGGTCAGGTCGCGCAGGGCGACGCTGAGGATCGTCTCGTTGAGGATCATGACGAACGCCGAGACGACCAGCACCCCGATCAGCAGGGTGGCCCGTGGTGCGGCGGGTCTCTCGTCAGAGGCCGCGGCCGTACTGTGGGCAGAGTCGATCATGGGTGCACCTCGGGTGAGAGAAGAAGTCGATCAGGGGCCGCAGCGTCGAAGTCCCGCTGACCAGACTGTCACAACCCGCCCCCCTCCCGGCAATCGGATTTCCCTCGCGGCGGAATAGTTGACGTGTCAACTGGGTTCCCTAAGATGTAGATGACACGTCAACTAGTGAGGTTGTCGAGGGCGCCTCACGGCCACCGCGAACCGGCGGACACTGACGGCAGGCCCTCGATCGACGGAGGAATGCCATGCAGTTCGGGATCTTCTCGGTCAGTGACATCACGACCGACCCCACCACCGGCCGCGCACCCACCGAGGCGGAGCGCATCAAGGCCGTGGTCACCATCGCGCGGAAGGCCGAGGAGGTCGGGCTCGACGTGTTCGCTCTGGGCGAGCACCACAACCCGCCGTTCTTCTCGTCCTCACCCACCACGACTCTCGGCTACCTCGCGGCCAGGACCGAGCGCCTGCAGCTGTCGACGGCGACCACGTTGATCACCACC
The DNA here is from genome assembly GCF_016595675.1 of Prauserella cavernicola. Classification (GTDB taxonomy): domain Bacteria; phylum Actinomycetota; class Actinomycetes; order Mycobacteriales; family Pseudonocardiaceae; genus Prauserella_A; species Prauserella_A cavernicola. The sequence goes on from NZ_JAENJH010000007.1 coordinate 260,676, forward strand.
AACGACCCGGTGAAGATCGCCGAGGACTACGCGATGCTGCAGCACCTGGCCGACGGCCGCGTCGACCTGATGCTGGGCCGGGGCAACACCGGCCCGGTGTATCCGTGGTTCGGCCAGGACATCCGCCAGGGCATTCCGCTGGCGATCGAGAACTACGCGCTGCTGCGCCGCCTCTGGGACGAGGAGGTGGTGGACTGGGAGGGCAAGTTCCGCACCCCGCTGCAGGGCTTCACCTCCACGCCCCGCCCGCTCGACGGCGTCGCTCCGTTCGTCTGGCACGGCTCCATCCGCAGTCCCGAGATCGCTGAGCAGGCCGCGTACTACGGCGACGGCTTCTTCCACAACCACATCTTCTGGCCCGCCTCGCACACCAAGCGCATGGTCGAGTTCTACCGCCGCCGCTTCGAGCAGTACGGCCACGGCAGCGCCGAGCAGGCCATCGTCGGGCTGGGCGGGCACGTCTTCATGCGCCCCAACAGCCAGGACGCCGTGCGCGAGTTCCGGCCCTACTTCGACAACGCGCCCGTCTACGGCCACGGTCCGTCTCTCGAGGACTTCAGTGAGCAGACCCCGCTGACCGTCGGCAGCCCCCAGCAGGTCATCGACCGCACGCTCGGGTTCCGCGACTACGTGGGTGACTACCAGCGCCAGCTGTTCCTCATCGACCACGCCGGACTGCCGCTCAAGACGGTCCTCGAGCAGCTCGACCTCCTCGGCGAGCACGTTGTTCCGGTGCTCCGCAAGGAGTTCGCGGCCCAGCGTCCAGCCGGAGTGCCCGACGCACCCACCCACGCCTCGCGGGTGGCCGCCCGCGAGGCCGAGACCGCGCAGCCGGTGGCCTGACGCACCGTTCGCGTAGCAGAGAGGACAGCTCCGATGACAACTTCGCGATCGACACCCGACCGCGCCGCGCACGAGGCCGAGCGCGCCCGGATCCGCGACGCGCATCTGAGGCCGGCGGGACAGCGCCCGGCCTCCACGGCACGCGGCATTCACCACACCGCTCTGATCAGCAGTGACGTCGAGCGGACCGTCCGGTTCTATCAGGACGTGCTCGGATTCCCGCTGACCGAGCTGATCGAGAACCGGGACTACCCGGGCTCGTCGCACTTCTTCTTCGACATCGGCAATGGCAACCTGCTCGCGTTCTTCGACTTCCCCGGACTGGACGTCGGGCCGTACGCGGAGGTGCTCGGCGGGTTGCACCACCTCGCCATCAGCGTCGAGCCGGACCGGTGGGAGGAGCTGGTGCGCCGGCTGACCGACGCCGGTGTGGAGCACGAGGTCCACAGTGGGGTTTCGGTGTACTTCCGCGACCCCGATGGCGCCCGGGTGGAGCTGATCGCCGACCCGCTCGGCGAGATGTACGGCAGCCAGGTGCTCTGACGACGAGTCTCGCCGGTGACCGGAGCGATTCCGGTCACCGGCGAGTTGTCACGGGGTGGTGGCCGGGTCTCCGTCGATCGCGGCCTCGAGCTGGGGCACGAGCTCGTCGAGGAGGTAGGGGATGCTCAGCGCCGACGCGAACGAGAACGCGTTGCCGTAGTCGCTGGACTCGTCGATCCGCAGGTCACGGCCTTCCTTCGCGACGCGCAGCCGGTTGTAGAGCGGATCCTTCTCGAGCTGTTCGCCGCCGTCGCCGACGAACCAGATGAGCACGTCGGTGTCCAGCAGGTCGGCGCGTTCCCTGCTGACGTTGGCGCCGAACTGGTTGCCGATCACCTGGTCGAGCTCCTCGGGCAGCGTGAAGCCGAGCGCGCTCAGCAGGCGGGAGCGCGGGTCCTGGCTGCCGAAGACGAAGTATCCGTCATAGGTCGTGGCGAGCAGCCCGCTCGCCTCGGCGAACTCGGGGTGCTCCTGCTTGACCGACTCGATGCGGCCTTCGACGTCGTCGACGAGCTGGTCGGCCTGGTCGGCCTTGCCGACCGCCTTGCCGACCGTGCGCGTCTGCTCCTGCCACGGGATGCCGAAGTCGGCGTGCTGCTCGGGCTGCGCGATCGTGGGCGCCAACTGCGAGAGCGTGTCGTAGTCCTCTTGGGACATCCCGGCGTACAGGCCGACGATGAGGTCGGGCTGCTGCTCGGCGATGCGCTCGAACTGCAGGCCGTTGGAGTCGTCGAGGACCACGGGGGTCTCGGCGTCGCCGAGCTTGTCCTCTGCCCAGGGGCCGACCGCGCCCGGGTAGTCCGTGACGAGCCACTTCGTGCTGGCGACGGGCACCACGTCCAGTGCCAGCAGGGCGTCCTGGTCGGTGAGGCCGACGGCCACGACGCGCTCCGGCCGCTCCTCGATCGTCGTGGAGCCGTACTTGTGCTCGATGGTCACGGGAAACGCTCCGTCGGAAGCGTTGCCGGACGCGGAGTCCGACTCGGACTGTTCTGAGCCGCCGCACGCGCTCGCGAGCAGCATCGTGGCGAGGGCGAGGGCACCGAGGCCGGTTCGCCGGGCTCGCCGGGAGGAAAGAAGCGCAACCATGCGGTGAAGGTTTGCCTATCCTAATCGCCGCGTCAAGCCTCTGTGCCCAAGGCCGCCTCGCCGATCACGCGACGATAACGCGCGGGTCGGCGCCGGGCACGGGCGAGAGCGGTGCGGCGGCCCCGAATCCACCGCACCGCCGTCGTCTCCCTACTCCGCCCGCAGACCGTCCAACCTGGTCACCTGCCGCAGCAGTGGCAGGGTGACCGCGGTGGCCGCGAGCACGGCGAGCACCGCCGCACCGCACACCACGCCGATGAGCCCGGCGTCGACGCTGAACTCCAGCCCGCCGTAGCGCAGCGTCGGCAGCGTGATCCCGATGCCGGCCGCGACGGCGAGCACCACCCCCACGGTCACCGGGATCGCGTTCTGCCACAACGAGGCGCGGGCCAGCACCGGCAGTGGGACTCCGGCCGCGGACAGCGCGGCCAGCGGACGGCGCCGTTCGGTGGTCTGTTCCACCGAGAGCAGCAGCAGCGACAGTGCCGCCACGGCCAGCACGAACAGCGACGCGGTGAGCATGATGCCCCGCATGGCGGCCGTCGACTCGTCGATGCGCACCGAGTCGAACAGTCCCATCGGCGGCCGGATGTCGGCCTCCCAGCCCAGCGGGCTCAGTGCCGTCGCCGCCGATACGAACGCCGCCTTCGGATCACCGGTGGTGGTGGCGAAGTACGCGCGCTCGGAGGCCTCGGGTGGTGTGGCCCCGCCCAGCGTCTCCAGCGCGCCCGGAGTGACGAGCAGCGTCGAGCTCGCGAGGCTTGAGGCGCTCTCGGCGGGGATGTGCCGGAGCTCGTCCGGAACCGTCCACTCCGGACCGAAGACGGGTCCGCTGTCGGAGTAGGAGACGAAGCGCCCCGTGTCGCCGCCCGTGGCGGCGCTGGTTCCGACGGCGAACACGTCTCCGTCGGCGCAGTCGCCGACCTCGGCCTGTGTGGCCAGCGCCGCGCAGTCGCCGGTGACCAGGCCCACCGTGGCACTGGATTGGTAGGCGCCCACGTTCAGCGGCGACATGGTGATCTCGTGCACCGCCGCCACGTCGGGCTCGGCCTCGAGCAGCGGCAGCGCCTCGTCGGCGCGTTCACCCGAGACCTCGGCCACGACCGGGGTCTGCGAGCGCCAGGTTCCGCCCGGTGGCTCGGTCAAGCCGATGGCGCCGACCAGGGTCTGGATCAGGATCGAGCCTGCCAGCACCACGACGAGCCCAGAGACGACCCGGCTGGCCGTCCCGCTCTCCAGTTGCAGCCTGCGCACGGCGAACTGCCACGACGGCGACCCGCCCCGCAGGCGGGCGACCGTCTTCTCCACCGCCCACGGCAGCAGCGCCGCGACACCGATCAGCAGCAGGGCGCTGCCCGCGGCCAGCGCCACGCCGACCTCCGGACCACCGGAGCGTTCCTCGGTGAAGAGCGTGCTGCCCAGCAGCAGCGCGCCCACGCCGGTGATGGCCCAGCGCCACCACATGCGCCTGCGGGTCGGTTTGCCGTGCCGGACCACGCCGAGTGGCTCGACGATGGTGCGGCGCAGACCGAAGATCGCTGCCCCGACGGCGAGGCCGGGCACGACCAGGACGATGAGCGCGACCAGCGGCCAGGCGGGCACGAAGTCCTCGGCGAAGAACCGCACGCCGAACAGGTCCAGGTCGGCGATCAGGGGCCGCAGTGCCACGAACAGCCCGCCGCCCAGCGCCAGTCCGGCCAGCGCGCCGACCAGTGACTCGGCCGCGGCGATGCGGCGGACCTGCCGCGCGCTCACGCCCAGCAGCCGCAGTGCGGCGAGCCTGCGTTCCCGTTGCGCCGCACCCATGCGCGACGCCGAGGTGACGAAGATCAGCAGGGGCAGCAACAGGATTACCGCGACTGTCGAGACGAGCGCCACCATGGTGACGTCGCGAAGTCCTCCGCTCGGCGGGACACCGAACGAGTAGACCTCCTGGACACGTTCCTCGCCCGCCAGCCGTTCGGGCTCGGCGCCGACGAAGACCACCTGGTCGTTGGCCATGCCCAGGCCCGGTTTGGTGACCTCGCCGACGACCTCGCCCCCGATGCGCGCCCTGGCCGTGGAGCCCTCGGGCGTGTCGAAGAAGTCGAGAGCGCCAGGGGAGGCGACGACCTCACCGGGGGAGGGGATGCGGTCGAGACCGGGTGGGATCGGCGTGTCCGGCCCGCTCGGTGCGACGACGACGGCCTGGAGGTACCGGTCGCCGGTCTCGATGAACCAGTCCAGCTGGTACAGCGGGTCGACCCCGGAGACCGGCTCGGTCAGCGGAGTCTGCCCCGCGGACCTGGCCGACTGCTCGTTGGCGATGGTGGTCGCGGAGGCGGCGGGGAGCAGGATCGCGACGGCGAGGCCGACACCGAGCGTGGTCATGCACAGCCGCAGCAGTGCCTGCCCTGACATCCGGCCGCCCCCGACGGCCAGCCGGAGGCCCAGCAGGAGATCGCGGATCATGACACCAGCTCCCGGTCGGTGGCCGTGCCGTCGCGGACCACGATCTCGCGGTCGGAGTGGGCGGCCACGCGGGCCTCATGGGTCACCAGCACGACCGCGGCGTTGGCGCTGCGGGCCGCCTCGGTCAGCAGCTGCATCACCGTCTCGCCGTTGAGCGAGTCCAGCGCGCCGGTGGGTTCGTCGGCGAACACCACCTGCGGATCGCCCACCAGCGCCCTGGCCACGGCCACGCGCTGGCCCTGCCCGCCGGAGACGTCACCGGGCCTGCGGGCACCGAGCTCGCCGACCTCGACGCGCTCCAGCCACTGCCGGGCCTTGGCCTCGGCGACCTTGCGCTTGACTCCGCCGAGCCGCAGCGGCAGCGCCACGTTCTCCAGGCACGTCAGCTCCGGCACCAGCTGGCCGAACTGGAACACGAACCCGAAGTCGGTGCGCCGCAACGCGCTGCGCTCGGCGTCGCTCATCGCGACCAGGTCCCGGCCCTGGTACTCGATCGAGCCCGAGTCCGGGGTGACGATGCCGGCGAGGCAGTGCAGCAACGTGGACTTGCCCGAGCCCGAGGGCCCCATGACCGCGAGCACCTCACCGGCGCGCACGCTCACGTCGGCCCCGCGCAGCGCCTGGGTGGCGCCGAACGTCTTGTGCAGGTCCCGCCCGACGAGCAACGGTCCGGTCATGGGCGCACCACCTCCGCGAGCGCGTCGAGCCTGGCCGCGGTCAGCTCCAGCCACCGCAGGTCGGCCTCCAGGTGGAACAGGGCGTGGTCGCAGATCAGCTGGTCTGCCAGATCGCCGCCGGTCTTGCGCCGGGTCAGCTCGCGCATGACCTTCAGGTGCGCCGAGCGCTGGGTGTCGAGCACCTCGGTGGCGCTCCGGCCGGACAGCAGAGCCAGCACCACCTTGGTATAGAGCGTGTTCTGGAGGTACGGCTCCGGGTTCTCGGCCGTACCCAGCCACGTCTCGACGTCGGTGACCCCGGCGTCGGTGATCGTGTACCGCTTGCGATCCGGCCCGGCGCCGTGCTCGACACCCGCCTCCTCGACCAGACCATTGCGCAGCAGCCGCGACAACGTCGAGTACACCTGTCCGTAGGCGAGCTGCCTGCCCTGCGCGAACTGCTCGTCGTAGGCGCGCTTGAGGTCGTAGCCGTGCCGCGGCCCCGGTTCGAGCAGCGCCAGCAAGGTGCGTGACACCGACATGGCTTCTCCTTCCCTGTGGATCGAGCCCCCGCTGAGCGGAACTATACACACGAAGTATTCATCATGTGTATACCCTTGTCGGATAGTGATCTCCGCAGGTCAGCGGCAGTGTCGGTTTTTCAAGTGGGCGGTGTTGTCGTTGTCGCCCCATCCCGTCCGGCGGTAGCGTTCGTCCCGCTGCGGCGCCCGCGGGGGCACCGCGCCGCGGCGAGTGTTCCGGCCCGCGCGAGGGGCGCCACCGCCCGCTGTCGAACGGGCCCGCTGGGACCTGGTGGGAGGGAGGCCGCGATGGTGACGTATCGGTACCGGTGCGAGCGCGACGGCGGATTCGACGTTCGGTTGCCGATCGGCACGGCGGAGCCCAGTGCCCGCTGCCCGGTCTGCGACGGCGCATCCGTGAGGGTCTTCACCGCGCCCGCGTTGTCACTGGGCTCCCGGAGCCTGATCGCGGCCATCGACGAGACCCAGAAGTCCCGCGACGAGCCCGCCGTCGTGGCCGCCCCGCCCGCACGCCGCCGCCGCGCGTCAGCGCAGGTTCCGAACCCCGCGCTGCGGCACCTGCCGAGGCCCTAGCCCCGCGCCGGACCTCGGGTCGTCGCCGGAAGGCCGGCCTGGCCTTCCGCTTTCGGTCAGGAGATGCCATGCCGCCAGTTGTGTTTCCCCTCGACTCGACGAAGAAGTTCACCGACCAGCGGATCGTCGGCCACAACCGTTGGCACGGCGAGATTCCGGCCCAGGTGCACGTGAGCCCGGGCGACGTGTTCCGCGTCGACTGCCGCGAGTGGTTCGACGGCGCCATCCACAATGACGACTCCGCCGAGGACGTGCTGCACGCACCGCTGCCGGGCGTGCACGTGCTCAGCGGGCCGATCGCGGTCGAGGGCGCGAAGCCCGGCGACCTGCTGATCGTCGACATCCTCGATGTCGGCCCCATTCCGCAGGAGGACTCGGGCCCGCTCGCGGGACAGGGCTGGGGCTACACCGGAGTGTTCGCGACGCAGAACGGGGGAGGGTTTCTCACCGAGTGGTTCCCCGACGCCTACAAGGTGATCTGGGACTTCCGGGGCGGCACGGCCACGTCCCGGCACATCCCCGGCGTGTCCTACACCGGGATCGTGCACCCCGGCCTGATGGGCACCGCTCCGTCGGCGGCTCTGCTGGCGAAGTGGAACGCGCGCGAACAGGCGCTCATCGACACCGATCCCGGCCGGGTGCCGCCACTGGCCCTGCCACCGCTCGCGGACTCGGCGATCCTCGGCACTCTCACCGGGGCGGACTTCGACCGGGTGGCCGCCGAAGCCGCTCGCACCGCGCCGCCGAGAGAGAACGGCGGCAACCAGGACATCAAGAACTTCACCAAGGGAACGCGGGTGTTCTACCCCGTCTTCGTCGACGGCGCGAACCTGTCGATGGGGGACCTGCACTTCTCCCAGGGTGACGGCGAGATCACCTTCTGCGGCGCCATCGAGATGGGCGGGTTCCTCGACCTGCACGTCGACCTGATCAAGGGCGGGATGGACACCTACGGCGTGTCCGAGAACGCGATCTTCCTGCCCGGCAACACCGATCCGCAGTACAGCGAGTGGCTCGCGTTCTCCGGAACGTCGGTGACGCTCGACGGTCAGCAGCACTACCTCGACTCGCACCTGTCGTACCAGCGGGCGTGCCTGCACGCGATCGACTACCTCACCAAGTTCGGCTACAGCCGCATCCAGGCCTACATGATCCTGGGCTCGGCGCCGATCGAGGGCAGGCTCTCCGGAGTCGTGGACATTCCGAACTCGTGCTCCACGGTGTATCTGCCCACCGCGATCTTCGACGTCGACGTGCGTCCGTCGGCCTCGGGGCCGGAGCAGGTCGCCCCAGGGCCGAGCGTGCCGACGGCCTCGTTCTGAGCCGCCGGTCCGCCGCCGGAGGAGACGGTCATGACAACAGCGCAACCGGCACACGGCCCGCTGCACTGGGTGGACGGCACGATGCCCGAGTTCGACCAGGCGGTGCTCCGGATCCCCATCGTCGGGTTCCTGGAGTACTGCCTGCGGGGCATCGGGCAGGTCGTGTTCATGAACAGCCCGATCACCGGCGCGTTCATCCTCGCGGCCGCGTGGACCCACGAGCCGTACCTCGGGTTCTCGGGCACCATCGGGGTGCTCGCCTCGACGCTCACCGCGCTGGTGCTCGGATTCGACCGCGGCGCGATCCACGCGGGGCTGTTCGGGTTCAACGGTGTGCTCGTGGGACTCGCGCTGGGCCTGTTCCTGTCGCCGCAGTGGGACGTGCTGGTGATCGTGTGGACCGTGGTGCTGAGCGCGGCGTCGTCGATACTGATGGCCGCGCTCGGCTCGGTGTTCGGCGGTGCGTGGGGTGTGCCGCCGCTGACGCTGCCGTTCAACTTCGTCACCTTGCTGTTCCTGGTCAGCGCGTTGCAGCTGAGCCGGGGACACCTGGGGGACCTGGTCGAGCCGGGAGCACCCGCGGTGACCGGGCCCGAGGTGCAGACGGCGCTGCGCGAGAGCGCGAGCGCCGTGGGCGACACCGACGCCGTGGCGGTGATCAACGCGATCTTCCGCGGCATCGGCCAGCTGTTCTTCCTCAACAGCCTCCTCGCCGGGGTGCTCATCATCGTCGGAATCGCGTTCTGCTCGCGGATCGCGGCCGGCTTCGCACTGGTCGGCTCCGCGGTCGGCATGCTCACGGGCATGGCGCTGGGCGCCGACGGGGTGCAGATCTACAACGGACTGTGGGGCTTCAACTCGTTCGACGCGGCGCTGGCGATCGCGGGTGTGTTCTTCGTGCTCACCTGGCGTTCGGCGTTGCTCGGGGTGTTGTGCGCGATCTTCACCGCGGTGTTGTTCGGCGCGATCGCGTCGATCTTCGTGCCGTGGGGCCTGCCCGCGCTGACCCTGCCGTTCTGCTTCGGCACCCTCACGTTCCTGTTGCTGAAGGGCGCGTCGAAGTACTTCACATTCGTGCCTCCCGCCGACGTCGTCACTCCCGAAGAACACCTGCGGCGGGCCCGCAGGGAACGCGAGGCCTTGTCGGCCGAGGGGCAGTCGTGATCCAGCGACAACATCCGATCGGAGGTCCGCCATCATGGTCAAAGTCCTGTGCGTGCTCTACGACGACCCCGTGAGCGGGTATCCGCCCGCCTATGCCCGCGACGGCATCCCCGCCGTGGACCACTATCCCGGCGGCCAGACCGTGCCCAGCCCGGAGGCCGTCGACTTCGTGCCCGGTGAGCTGCTCGGCAGCGTGTCGGGCGAGCTGGGCCTGCGCCGGTTCCTCGAGTCAGGAGGTCACCAGCTGGTCGTGACGTCGGACAAGGACGGCGAGAACTCCGTGTTCGACCGGGAGCTGCCCGACACCGACGTGGTGATCTCCCAGCCGTTCTGGCCCGCCTACCTCACCGCGGAACGGATCGCCACGGCTCCGAAGCTGAAACTCGCGATCACGGCGGGGATAGGCTCGGACCACGTCGACCTGTCCGCCGCGATCGAGCACGGCGTCACCGTGGCCGAGGTGACCTACTCCAACAGCATCAGCGTCGCCGAGCACGTGGTGATGATGATCCTGTCGCTCGTGCGCAACTACCTGCCCTCGCACCAGTGGGTGCTCGACGGCGGCTGGAACATCGCCGACTGCGTGTCCCGCTCCTACGACGTCGAGGGCATGCACATCGGCACCGTCGCCGCGGGCCGCATCGGGTCGGCGGTGCTGCGCAGGCTCAAGCCGTTCGACGTGCACCTGCACTACACCGACCGGCACCGGCTGCCCGAGGAGACCGAGCGGGAACTCGGCGTCACCTATCACCCCGACGTCGCGTCGATGGTGAGCGTGTGCGACGTCGTCACCATCAACTGCCCGCTGCATCCGGAGACGGAGCACATGTTCGACGACGCGATGATCGGCCGGATGAAGCGCGGCGCCTACATCGTCAACACCGCGCGCGGCAAGATCTGCGACCGCGACGCGGTGGTGCGGGCGCTGCGCTCGGGTCAGCTGGCGGGCTACGCGGGCGACGTGTGGTTCCCGCAGCCGGCGCCGGCCGACCATCCGTGGCGGACGATGCCGCACCACGGCATGACGCCGCACATCTCGGGCAGCTCGCTGTCGGCTCAGGCCCGCTACGCCGCGGGCACGCGCGAGATCCTCGAGTGCTTCCTGGGCGGCAGGCCCATCAGGGAGGAGTACCTGATCGTCGACGGCGGCAAGCTCGCCGGCGCGGGCGCGCACTCCTACAGCGCGCGCTGAACGCCGGGGGAGCAGTCCTGTTCGGACAGTAGCGAGCGCGCGTGGCACAGGGCGAAGCCCAGCAGGTTCAGCCCGCGCCAGCGCGCGGGGTCGCCTGCGCGGGGATCGTCGGGGGCCAGACCGATGCCCCACACCCGGTCGACCGGGCTGGCCTCGACCAGTACCCGGTCGCCGGTGCCCAGCAGGAAGTCGCGCAGCTCCGGGTCCGCGCCGAACTTCGCGACGTTCGCGGCCACCACGATCGCGAACCGGTCGCGGTGCCAGCGCTGCTGCTCGAACCCGGCCACCGCGCGGCCCAGCCGCTGCGCCTCTCCCGGGTCCGGACCGTCCAGGATCGCCGCCGCGGAGACGTCGTCGCCGAACAGCCTCGCCTTGCGCCACATCATGTAGTGCTCGGCGGTGGCGAACCGCTGCCCGTCCACGGCGAAGGGAGCGGGCCACCACTGGCTCAGGCAGCCGGGGCCGATCCGCCCGTCGGGCTCGGGACGGTGTCCCCGGAAGAGCAGGAGCTCGACCGGCTCACCGGCGCGCAGCCGCGCGGCGAGAGCATCGGCGTCCCACGGCGGATGGCTCACGGGCGACAGTATGCCGACGGGGCGGGTGCCCCCTCGGCACCCGCCCCGCTCGCCGGTCCTGTGTCAGCCGCGCTGGAACTCCTCCCAGGTCACCTTCGTCACCTGGGGGCCGTCGTCCTTGCCGTTGTTGGCGAGCCCGTTGCGGCCCTCGAAGTAGTCGCCCGCCTGAGCCTGTGCCTCGGGCGACATGTCGGTGTCGCTGATCGCGATCGCGTGGATGTGCGCGGCCCAGTCGCCCTGGCTCTCGGTGCGGTGCCAGGCGGCGAAGCCGACCTCGCGCAGGGCCTTCACGGCCGCGTCGGTGTCGGAGAGCCCCCGCACGGAGAGGTCCACCGCGCCGCCGCCGTCGTGCGTGCCGCCGGAGGCTCCGACGCCGCCCGCGTTGTAGGAGCCCTGGGTGACGGTGAAGTCCTCGCCGGAGCGCCGCTCCGCGGCCTTGACCATGTCGGCGGTGCGGGTGTTCACGGTCTTGCCGTCCATCGTGGTCTTCGAACCGACCGTGATCGCCGCGCTGAGCGTGTAGCTGCCCGTGCCCAGTTCGGTCAGCGATCCCTTGCCCGGCAGTCCGCTGGCGGCGAGCCCGGTGTGGCCGAGCGACTCCTGGTACTCCTGGTAGGCGGTCACGGTGGTGGTGCCGAAGTGCCCGTCGACGTACTTGCCGTCCAGCAGGTCCTTGTCGGCGAGCGCCTGCTCGACGAGCTTCACACTGTCGCCGGAGCCGGGCGTCACGGACTGGTCGCTCTTGTACGGGTCCCACATCGCGGCCTTGACCACGGCTTCCATGTTCACCGTGGGTGCGGCCTCGGCGGGGCTCGCGGCCCCGGTGAGTGCGGCGCCGGTCAACGCGGTGATCGCCGCGGCGACGGTCAGCGTGCGCATGAGAGTTCCTCCTCGGTGTCGGCGGCCTGGTCAGTCGCAGTGCTCGAACGGGCTGGTGAACTTCTCCGAGCCGACGGAGCCGCCCCACTTCACGCATTGGCCGGCGGCGGCCTTGCTCACCGGGCCCGCGTAGTAGGTGAAGTCGCCGGAGTCGGTGGCGCGGGTGGATCCCTCGACCTCGAGGAACGCCGAGGCCGGGCTCTTCTTGTCGAGCGAGCTCTGCTTGAGCGTGGTGACGCAGTTCTTGCCGTTGCCCGCGTTGTAGAGCAGGTAGACGGTGCCCGCCTTACCGAGCGCGTGCTTGTTGATCACGGAGTAGCCGGACCCGCAGACCTCCTGCGGGGTGTGCGGGTTGCCGCTGCCGCCGTCGCAGGAGTTCTTGCTCGTGAACTCGGTCTTGCCGGGGTAGGTCACGGCCTTGCCGTCGAGCGTGACGCGCGTGGCCGTGCCGCTCTGGCGCTGCTCGTAGTGCAGGTGCGGCCCGGTGACGCCGCCCGTGGCGCCCGCCTTGCCGATCCGCGTGCCGAGCGAGACCTTCTGGCCCTTCGACACCTCCTGCGCGGACAGGTGCGCGTAGCGGGTGGTGTGGCCGCCGCCGTGGTCGATCTCGATCCACTTGCCGTAGCTGGTGCCGCCCTCGTCGCCGACGACCGAGACGGTGCCCCCCGCGGAGGCGAGCACCGGGTCACCGGTGATGCCGCTCTTCTGGAAGTCGACCGAGTTGGCCGGGTTGTGGCCGTCGAAGGTGGCGGCGGTCGCGGTGTAGCCGCAGGTGAACGGCATCTGGTAGTTGGGCGCCGCCGAGGCGGGGGCCGCGCCCGTGGTCAGCATCGTGGCGAGGGTGGTGGCGGCGACGGCGCCCGCCGCGGTGACGGATCGGACGAGGGGCATGGGTTCCTCCAGGACTGTCGTGCCGGAACGTGGCCGGAAAACGCGCTCACTACGGGTGGCGGTATCCCTCCCCGGTGCGGATCGGGGCCGGCGCGACCGCGATGGCGAGCCGGGAGCGGAGCGTGGTCATCGGGCCGGTCCTTCCCGTCGGGTGGAGGCGGTGGGTACAACCATGACCAGGCCCGAGCGGCGTCCGATACCCCGCATTCGATCTTCTTGACGTCAGATCGTGGCCGTCTGACAGCGGCCCCACCTGGGTTGACACCGCTGTTTTGCCTGTTCAGGGCACCGACTGTCGTCCTATCGTGTTAGGATCCAACCCGACACGGAAAGTGACGATCCGGCCGTGTCAACCCGACGGATCCGCGGCGCGTTCGCGTGGTCGCCAGCACTGGTACGCCCGGGGAGGACAGCGTGCCCAGCCCGAAGATGGTGGAGCGGCCGGCGGCCCTCGAGGAGTTCGTGGCTTCGCTGCGGCGGCTACGCGAGCGGGCGGGCGATCCGTCGTTTCGCCGCATGGCGTCGAAGTCCGGAGCCGTCTCACACGCGACCCTGCACCTCACCGTCACCGGTCACCGGCTGCAGCCGTGGGAGACCGTGCGGGAGTTCGTGCGGGCCTGCGACGGGGACGAGGACGAGTGGCACGCCCGCTGGCAGCGCACCCGGGACGCCCTCGCCGACGGCGCCGGCACCTGCGGTTCGGCCGACAGTGGTGACATCGGCGAGCCCCGGACGGCCGATGACCCGGAACCGGCGGAACCGGCGGCAGCGGTGCGGGCCGCCCCGCTGCCCGCACCAAGGGACGCTGTCGGCGTGCCCGTCCCGGCCGCCGGGACTCCGGAGCGGCCGCGTCCGTGGTGGCGTTCGGCTCCGGTGACCGCGGGTCTGGTGGCCGTGGTCGTCGCGTTGGTGGCCGTGGTCGTGGTCCTGGTGGCGAACCCGGGTGATCAGCCACCCTCCGAGCAGTCGGTCGCCGCCGCGAGCGGCTCGCTGCATCCCGGCGACGCGACGCGGTTCGTCGGCGACGTGACCATTCCCGACGGCACCGAGGTCCGTCCCGGTTCACAGTTCGTCAAGGTGTGGGAGCTCCAGAACACCGGTTCGGTGGAGTGGCGGCAGCGCCATCTCCAGCGCATCGACCTGCCGATCGGCCAGGACGACTGCCGCACGCCGGAACGCATCCCGGTCACCGACACGGCCCCGCGGGAGCACGTGCAGATCACCGTCACCGTGCGCGCGCCCGCCACCGCGCCCGCCGACTGCAAGGTGCGCTGGAAGATGGTCGACGACTCGGGTCGCGAGCTGCTGCCCGGCTACCGGCCGATCTTCTTCGAGGTGCGCGTGCGGTCCTGACCGGAGGGTGTTCCCCGAGACTCCGGCCCCCTTTCCGGTGCTGTGCTTCGAATGTCCGGTTCCCGGCTCGTCCGTGGCCGGAGGATCAGCCGGACGGCCGGTGGCGCGTGGCGGCGTGGTGACACCATGATCGTCCGATGCCCGCGCTCCCGCGGGCCCGTGGGGAGGATGGGACGCGAATGTACGAAGCTCCGGGCACGCCGTGCTGGGTCGAGCTCGCGACACCGGATCTGGACCGGTCGATGCGGTTCTTCCAGGACGTCTACGGCTGGCAGTTCACCCAGGCCGCGCCCGGCAGCGACTACTGGATCGCGCTGCTGTTCGGCGAGCCCGTCGCCGGGTTCCGCAGGCACACCACGTCGGTGATCGACTGGACCGTGTACCTCGCGACCGACGACGTGGTGGCGACGGCGGGCCACGCCCAGCAGCTCGGCGGAACGCTGCTGCAGAGCCAGACCGAGGTCGTGCCGGGTGTCGGCTCGAAGGTGCTCGTCGACGACCCGTCCGGGGCCACGTTCGGGCTGTTGCAGCCCGTGGGCGCGCGGCCGTTCACCGCGGGTGTGCCGGGCGCGCTGATCTGGCTGGAGTTCGTCACGCGCAGCGCCACGCTGGCCGACCGGTTCTTCGGCAGCCTGTTCGGCTACGAGCAGACCCAGTTCGGCGACGCCAGGACGCTCGACTACGTCGTCTACTCCAGCGGCGAGCACTCGGTGGTGGGCCGCGTGCGCATGGCCAGGGACACCCCGGCCGACGTGCCGCCTCGCTGGATCGCGCACTTCGCCGTGGACCCCGACATCGGCTTCGACCGCACCCTGCACGCCGCGCGCACCGCGGGAGCGCGCCTGCGCTTTCGCCCCTACACCAACGCGCTCGGCAAGGTCGCCGTGCTGTCCGACCCGCTCGGCACCCGGTTCGCGATCATCGACCCCGCGCTGGCGTCGAGCTGGGACCACCACTCGGCCGCCGACGACCCCTACGGCGACTGAGCGTTCCGGCCCCTGCGTATTGTGGTCGCGATGTCCGGTTTTCGCGCGCGCAGGCGGAACCGGAGCGTGACGGTGGACGTCCGATGAGGACGGTCGGTGGACAGGGCATGAGGAGATCGGGGCCATGAGCGGAATCGTCGCGGGGCCGCCCCCGCTCGTGGAGATCACGCCGTCGCGCAGCAGCATGGTGCGGACCGTGGCGGTCATGGGTCTGGCGGTGGGCGTCCTCGGCATCGCGGCCGTGGGGTCCAGCGCGCCGGGGGTGATGGCGGGCGTCGCGGGACTGCTGGCGCCCTTCTTCGCTCTCGTCGTGCTGTACCAGAAGCGGGCGCGGGTGACGCTGACCCACACGGAGTTCGGTACGACGGCGCTGTTCGGGACCCGGCGTACCTCCCGCGCGGAGATCGGCGCCGTGGTGCGGGCGACCCTGCCCCCGCCTCCGCGTGGTGGCAGCGGCCCGATTCACAACGTGTTCGTCGTCGACCGGAGCGGGAACAAGGTGGCGCGCCTCTACGACACGCTCTACGCGCGCGCCGACCTGGACCGGCTGGTCGCCGAGCTCCGCGTGCCCGTGTACGGCCCCGACCCGGGCCACGTCGTCACCGCGAAACAGCTCGGCGAGCAGTTCCCCGGGCTGGTGCCGTGGATCGAGCGCAGGGTGTTCCTGGCCGCGGCGCTGATCTCGGTCGGCGTTCTCGTGTTCGCGATCGTGCTGGCCGTGATCATCTACGAGCTCTACTACTGAGTCGCGCTCGAGCACCCGGGACACCTGGCGGGGTAGCGTGCGGTGACGGGTGCGTGCGCGGGTGCCACCGGCCGCGCGCCGCGGTGACCACGCGCAGGAGGGCGACATGGCCGAGCTCGAACGCTTCCACCTCACGATCGGCGGCGAACCGGCGCAGGCGCGTTCGGGAGCGACGTTCGAGTCGCAGAACCCCTACACCGGGCGGCCGTGGGCGATGGTGCCCGACGGCGGTCCCGAGGACGTGGACGCCGCGGTCGAGGCGGCCCGCGCCGCGCTGACCGGCGAGTGGGCGTCGCTGACCGGCTTCGCCAGAGCCGCCCTGCTGCGGCGCCTCGGCGACCTCGTGACCCGCGACGCCGAACGCCTCGCCACGCTGGAGGTGTACGACTCCGGCAAGCTCTACCGCGAGATGCTGGGGCAGCTGCGCGGGCTGGGCACGTGGTTCCACTACTTCGCCGGCCTCGCCGACAAGCTCGAGGGCAGGCAGATCCCGTCGCCCAATCCCGACTACCTCGTCTACACGCGCAAGGAGCCCGTGGGCGTGGTCGCCGCGATCACGCCGTGGAACTCGCCGCTGCTGCTGATGACCTGGAAACTCGCACCCGCATTGGCGGCGGGCTGCACCGTGGTGGTGAAACCCTCCGAGCACTCCCCGGCGGCGACGCTGGCGTTCGGCGACCTGGTGGCCGAGGCCGGGTTCCCTCCCGGAGTGGTCAACGTGGTGGCGGGGCTGTCTCGTGAGACCGGCGCGCGGCTCGCGTCGCACCCCGGGGTGGACAAGGTCGCGTTCACCGGTTCGACGGCCACCGGCAGGGCCGTGGCGAGGGCCGCCGCCGACAACCTCAGCGCGGTGACGCTGGAGCTGGGCGGCAAGTCGCCGCAGGTGGTGTTTCCCGACGCGGACCTGAAAGCCGCGGCCAACGGGGTGATCGCGGGGGTTTTCGCGGCCACCGGGCAGACGTGCATGGCGGGTTCCCGGCTGATCGTGCACGCCGACGTCCACGACGAGCTGGTCCGGCTCGTGGCCGAGCGTGCCTCGGCGATCCGGCTCGGCGACCCGTTCGACCCGGAGACCGAGATGGGCCCGGTCGCCAACGCGCCGCAGTACGAGAAGGTGCTCGGCTACCTCGACACCGCGCGCGACGAGGGCGCCACGGTGGCCTGCGGGGGCGGCGCGGCGGAACTGGGCGGGCTGTTCGTGCGGCCGACCGTGCTCACCGGGGTCGGACCCGGGTCGACGATCGTGCGCGAGGAGGTCTTCGGGCCGGTGCTGTCGGCGTTGACGTTCTCCGGCGAGGACGAGGCGATCGCGCTGGCCAACGACACCCGGTTCGGGCTCGCGGGCGCGGTGTGGACCAAGGACGTGCACCGGGCGCACCGGGTCGCGGCCAGGATCAGGGCGGGCAGCGTGTGGATCAACGCCTACCGCGTGGTGGCGCCGAGCGTGCCGTTCGGCGGGTTCCAGTCCTCGGGCCTGGGCAGGGAGAACGGCATCGACGCGATCAACGCCTACACCGAGGACAAGGCCGTGTGGGTGGAGCTCACCGGCGGTACCCGCGACCCGTTCACCCTCGGCTGAGCGGCCGGTGCGTCCACGTAGGACGGTGAGCGGGTGCGGCGCGAACCGCCGTCGCGGGAGGTTGCCAGGGTGGCCTAACCTTCAGGTGTGACGGTGGGGATCGGGGGCGCCCGGAGCGATCGGGTGCGACGGGCGCGGTCCCGGCCCGTGCGACTGGCCATCGGGTTACTCGCGGCCGTGGCGCTGCTGCTGGGCTGCGGGGTGCTGAGCCTGCTGACCGGATCGGAACCGGTGGCCTTCGGCGACGTGCTGCGGGTACTGGTCGCCGACGACCGTAGCGAACCGGCGATCATCGTGCACGACCTGCGGATGCCACGCACCGTGGTGGGGATCTGCGTCGGGATCGCGCTCGGGCTCGCCGGCGCGCTGATGCAGTCACTGACGCGCAACCCGATCGCCGACCCCGGCGTGCTCGGCATCAATGCGGGCGCCGCGTTCGGCGTGCTGGTCGCCATCGTGGGCCTGGGCATCGGGAGCTTCACCGGCTACGTGTGGTTCGCCTTCCTCGGGGCCACCCTCAGCACCACCCTGGTCTACGCGATCGGAGGCAGGGGCGACGACAGCGGTGCGCCGGTGCGCCTCGCGCTCGCCGGCACCGCCATCGGCGCGGCGCTGGTCTCGGCCACCGAGGCGATGGTCTTTCTCGACCCCAAGGCGTTCGACGAGTACCGCTTCTGGATCGTCGGCGACATCGCCAAACCCGAGCTGGGCGTGGTCTGGCAGCTGCTGCCGTTCCTGCTCGCCGGGACCGTCCTGGCGCTCTCGCTGGGCCCGCGGCTCAACGCGATCGCGCTGGGGGAGGAGCTGGGCACGGCACTCGGTGTCGGGCTGCTGCGTACCCGGGTGCTGGTGGGTGTTTCGGTGCTGGTGCTGGCCGGTCTGGCCACGGCGGCGGCGGGACCGATCGGGTTCGTCGGGCTGGCCGCGCCGCACCTGGCGCGCGCGGTGACCGGACCGGACCAGCGCTGGGTCCTGCCCTACGCCGGAGTGTTCGGCGCGGTGCTGGTGCTGCTCGCCGACGTGGTGGGCCGCGTGGTGCTGCCTTCCGGCGAGCTGCGGGTGGCCATCCTGACCGCGATCGTCGGAGCGCCACTGTTCGTCGCGCTGGTCCGGCGCCGGAGGGCAGCCGCATGAGCACCAGAACCGTGCGCGCGGCGGGACTGTCGGCGCGTTACGCGACCCGGCCCGCCACGGCGAGCGGGCTGCTCGCGCTCCTGCTGCTGGCCCTGACGGGGTACGCGCTGACGGTGGGCGAGCTGCCGATCTCGCTCGGCGAGGCGCTCGGGATGCTCGCCGGTGAGCCCGGTCCGTCCGGAGTGGACTACGTCTTCTGGACGGTGCGGCTGCCGAGGGTGCTCACGGCCCTGCTGGTCGGTGCCGCGCTGGGGGTGAGCGGCGCGATCCTGCAGAGCCTGTCCCGCAACCCGCTCGGCAGCCCCGACGTGCTCGGCTTCGCGGGCGGTGCCGCGACCGGTGCGCTGGTGCAGATCCTGGTGCTCGGTGGTGGCGCGCTCGCCGTCGCGCTGAGCGCGCTCGCGGGTGCGTTCGTCACCGCGGCGCTCGTCTACCTGCTCGCCTACCGCAGGGGAGTGCCGGGACACCGGCTGGTATTGGTCGGAATCGGCATCGGCGCGCTGCTGATGTCGCTCAACCGTTATCTGCTGGTCTCGGCCGAGGTCGACGACGCGTTCCGCGCCGCGGTGTGGCTGACCGGCAGCCTGCTCGACCGCACCTGGGACCACGTCACCATCGGCACGATCGCGGTCGCGGTGCTGGTTCCCGTGGCGGTACTGCTGCTGCGCAGGCTCTCGCTGCTCGAACTGGGCGACGAGCTCAGCACCGGTCTCGGCGTCCCGGTAGGACAGACGCGGCTGCAGCTGTTCGCCGTGTCCGTGGGCCTCGCCGGCGCGGCCACCGCGGCGGCGGGTCCGGTCGCGTTCGTCGCGCTGGCCGCGCCACACCTCGCCCGGCGGCTGCTGCGCTCCGCGGGCCCGAGCCTGGTCGGGTCCGGACTCGTCGGCGCCGTGCTGCTGCTCGGCTCCGATGTGGCCGCACAGCAGCTGTTCCCGACCGGGGAGCTGCCCGTCGGCGTCGCCACGGGCGTGCTCGGCGGCGTGTACCTGGCGACGCTGCTCGGACGGCACTGGAGCCGGCGCCCGGCGGCGAGCGGGTGAGCGGCCGGAGTCGCGGCCGCTCACCCGCTGTTCATGCGAACCGGGGGACCAGCCGCTCCAGGTCGTCGAGCAGCGCGCCCGCCGCGGACGCCGAGGCGCCGTCCCACCAGGACACCCGCGGCACCTCGAAGACCTTGCCCGCGCGCACTGCCGGCAGCCGCCGCCACAGTTCGCCCTCGGTGTAGCGGCGGAACGTGCTGGAGACCTGGCCGCCCTCGAACGCGCCGCCACCGCTGAAGTGGATGAGCACGTCGGCGTCGGCGAGCCTGCTCACCTGTTCCGGGGACAGACTGGTGTAGGTGTCCTCGGCTTGCTCGGGCGCGCTGGACTCGGTGCGCCGGACCCCGGCGTCGGTGAGGATCCGGGACGGGAAGATGATCGAGTCGGTGACGATGCGCAGCTCGTCGGTGGTGAACCGGAGCAGCGCGACCTTCTTGTCCGCCAGCAGCTCCGCGTTGTCGTTCTTGAACCGCTCGGCCCGATCGCGGTACTCGTCCAGTTTCCGTTGCTGTGCCTCGCGGACGCCGTAGATCCCGGCCACCGTGAGCGCGGACTCGTGCCATTCCACGGCGTCGCGGGTGTTGGCGTAGGCGACGGTGCTCGCCAGTCCGGCCACCGCGTCGTAGTTGTCCTGCAGCGAGGCGGTGTTGCCGACCACGAGGTCGGCATCGAACCCGGCGAGCCGTTCCACGTCGACCTGGCCGAAGCCGAGGTGCTCGAACTCCCGCTTCCCTCCGGGAAGGTAGCCCGGCACCGGTGGTTCCGCGTCGAGCGTGGCCGAGGCCACCAGCGGGATGCCGTGCTCCAGTGCCACCTGCATCGCCTGGCCGGGATCGAGCGCGATGACCCGCCGAGGTGAGCGCGGCACATCGGCCTCGCCGTAGGGATGCGTCACGGCCTTGGTGTCCGTTGTGGACTGTTCACGTGGCGTGTCGCGCGGGCCGCAGGCGCTCAGTCCCAGCGTCGCCAGGCCGGCACCGAGGCCGGTCAGTACCGTGCGTCTTCCCAGTGGGGAAGCGGGTGTTCTCACAGAGGTCCTCCCAGAGCGGGGTGCGGCAGGACTCAGTCGCTGAAGGCCTCGGCGAACTTGGTCCTGCGCACGGTGTCGTCTTCCAGTGGGCAGGTGATGCAGTAGCCGTGCTCGGGGTCGGCACGGAAGTCCAGGCAGCAGGTGCCTCGCACCGCCCAGGCGCCGCGCGGCCGTTCGGGTTCGAACCAGAACAGCCGTGGTCCCGTGCGGATGGGGGCGCCCGCGGCGAGCAACGCGGTGGTGAGCCGTTCGCTCCTCCTCCATGCCTTGTCCAGGTCGTCGCCGCGTTTGCGCGCCGGGTTCAGCATGTAGAAGTTGAGCATGTCCACGACGTATCCCCACAGCGTGCGGCGTCCGACCCGGGTGTGCGCACTGAGCGCGTCGATCACCGGTCCGAACAGATTCAGCATAAGTACGCTTGTCCACTCGTCGAGCTCGTGCTCGTCCGAGACGGGGACGGTGCCCGGTTCGGCGTGGGCGTCGCGCACGGCCACGCGCGGGCTGACGACGTGCACCTCGCCGAGCAGGTTCCGCTCGTCGGCGGGCAGCCAGACGACGTCGGGGCGCAGCTCGGCGGAGCGTTCGGAGAGGTAGGTACCCGCCGCGGCGAGGAAGATCAGCTCGCGGGCGAGGCTCTTGAGGAAGTGCACGGCGGCGGCGCTGATCTGCTGGGGGCCCCGCAGTTCGCGGAAGGCGTCGAAGGCGGGGCCGATCATGCCGTCGTCGACCAGGTGGTCCAGCCGCCACCAGCGGGTGCCGGGAGAGTCGGCAGGCGGTTCGTCGAGCAGCACCGGAAGCGGTGCGAACGTGAGCTCGGCACACGCCTGGACGACGGGGGCCAGGGGGCCGCGATACCTCGCCTGCATTAGGTAAGGCTACACAAACAGTTACGAAACGGACGAGCCCTCCCTCGGGCTCGCCGGTGCGAGCCCGAGGGAGGCCGGGTGAGTCAGTGCGGGGCGGGCGCGTCCTCCAGCACCAGCACGGGAATCGTGCGGTCGGTCTTGCGCTGGTACTCGGCGTACTGGGGGAAGGCCTCGACCGCGAGGTCCCACCACCGCTGCCGCTCCTCGCCGGTGACCTCCCTGGCGACCATGTCGCGCACCTCGGTGCCGTCGCGCAGCTCGACCCGGGGGTCGGCCAGCGCGTTGTGGTACCAGAGCGGGTTCTTCGGCGCGCCGCCGAGCGACGCCACCGCGGCGTAGACGCCGTCGCGCTCCACCTTCATCAGCGGCGATTTGCGCAGCTTGCCCGACTTCTTGCCCACGGTGGTCAGGACGATGACCGGTAACCCGTTCTGAGTGACGCCCTTCGTCCCGCCGGAGTTCTCGTAGACGGCCACCTGGTCGGCGGCGAACGCCAGCGAGCCCGGTTCGTAGACACCCTCGAGCGGCATGGAACGGTTCCTTTCGTCACGGCCGGTGTTGCTGTGGAGTACCAACCCGCGACGGCCTCCGGTGATTCCCGCCCGGCTCAGTCCCCGGTGAACGGGCGCGTCGGCTCGCCGGTGTAGCCGGCCAGCAGCGGCGGCGGCAACGGGCCCTTCACTCTGCGGCCCGAGCGGCTCTCCTCCCAGGCGTGGGCGAGGATGCCCACCGAGCGGGCCAGCACGAAGAAGCCGCGTGCCAGCTCCGGCTCCACGCCCAGCTCGCCGTAGACGATGGCGGTGACGCCGTCGATGTTCATCGGCACCGCCCGCCTGCCCTTCGCGAGCGCGCTCTCGACGGCGAGTCCCGCGCGCAGGTAGTCGCCGGAGACCTCACCGGCTTCGACGGCCTCCTCCACGAGCCCCAGCAGCACGTCGCGCCGCGGGTCGCGCGGGTGGAAGCGGTGTCCGAACCCGGGAACGAAGGCCTTGCGGGCGCGGTAGCCGGCCACGGCCTCGTCGGCCACCTCACCGAGGTCGCGCCCCTGCGCGGCCGTCGCGACGAGCTCGGAGAGCAGGGTGACGCACTGCTGTCCCGCTCCGCCGTGGGTGTCGCCGAGGACGTTGACCCCGTTGGCGACGGCCGAGTTGAGCCCCACCCCGCAGGTGGCGGCCATCCGCGCGCTGGCGATGGACGGTGCCTGCGGGCCGTGGTCGACGCTGGCGACCAGCGCGGCCTCCAGCAGCCGCGACTGCGTGGCCGTGGGCAGCCCGCCCGTGGTCAGCAGCCACACGGTGCTCACGAAGTCGAGCTTGCCGATGAGCTGCTCGATCGGGTAGCCGCGCAGCTCGATCTCGCCCGGCGCGATACGGGTGATCGCGGTGGACCACCACGCGGTGGTGTCGTCGACGGTGGGACCCTCGCTCATACGGCCTTCTCCTCGTGCAGTCGGGCGATCTCGTCGGCGCCGTAGCCGAGCTCGGCGAGCACGTCGTCGGTGTGCTGGCCCAGGATCGGTGGTGACAGCCGCGGCCTGCTCGGCTCGCCGTCGAGGCGGATGCCGTTGCCGAGCACCCGCAGCGGCTCCGCGTCCTCGTGTCCGGGGAAGGGCAGCTCGTGCACCAGCTCGCGGGCGCGGATCTGAGCGCTCGCCAGCATCTCCGGCACGCTGAGCACCGCCGCGGCTGGTACGCCCGCGCTGCTCAGCTCCTCTTCCCAGTGCGCCGCGTCGCGCGTGGTGAGCGCGACCTCGAGCTCCGCGGTGAGCTGCGCGCGATGCGTCTTGCGTGCCTCGCGCTCGGCGAAGCGCGGGTCGCTCACCAGCTCGGGACGGCCGATGATCCGGCACAGCAGCTCGAACTGCTCCTGTTTGTTGGCGGCGATGTTGAGCTCGCCGTCAGCGGTGCGGAAGGTACCCGACGGTGCCGCGGTGCCGTTGTCGTTGCCGAGCGCGCGTGGCTGCTGGCCCGCGATGAGGTGGTTGGAGACCACCCAGCCCATCGCGGTCACCGCCGTCTCCAGCATGGAGACGTCGATCATGCTGCCCTCGCCCGAACGTTCCCTGCCGAGCAACGCCGACGAGATCGCGAACGCCGCCGCGAGCCCGCCGAGCGTGTCCGCGATGGGGTAGCCGGCCCGCAACGGCGCCGTCTCCGCCGTGCCGGTCACGCTCATCATCCCCGAGCTGCCCTGGATGATCTGGTCGTAGGCGGGTTTCGCGCGCAGTGGGCCGGTCTGCCCGAAGCCCGAGATCGCGCAGTAGACCAGGCGCGGGTTGAGGCGCTTGAGCTCGTCCCAGCCGAAACCGAGCCGCTCGAGCACCCCGGGCCGGAAGTTCTCGCACAGGACGTCCGCGCTCGCGACCAGCCTGCGCAGCACCTCCTTGCCCTGATCGGACTTGAGGTTGAGCGTGAGCGAGCGCTTCTGCGCGTTCTGCGCCAGGAACGACGCGCCCAGCTCCCGCCGGTTCAGCTCGGCCGAGGAGCCCAGCTTGCGGGCGAGGTCGCCGCCGTGCGGGACCTCGACCTTGATGACGTCCGCGCCGAGCAGCGCCAGCTGGTAGCCGGCGTAGGGCCCGGCGAGGACGTTGGTCAGGTCGAGCACCCGGACCCCCGCGAGGGGGCCCGGGGTGGCCGAGTTCGCTGTCATACCAACGCTTTCTGTCGACGACGGGTGCGCACGCGCTGGAAGAGCAGTCCGGCGACGGTGAGCAGGAGCACGCTGTAGAGCGTGATCGAGATCGGGCTGGACACGAGTGCGGAGGGGTCGCCCTCGCTGACGGCCATGGCGCGGCGGTACTCGGTCTCGGCGAGCGGGCCGAGGATGACGGCGATGAGCACGGGCGCGACGGGGATGCCGTAGCGGCGCATGCCGAAGCCGAGCAGGCCGATGGCCAGCACCAGCACGAGGTCGAGGATCTTGGAGCTGGTGGCGTAGACGCCGAGCATCGCGAAGACGGTGATGCCGGCGTAGAGGTAGTGCCGGGGGACCTTGAGCAGCTTGGCCCACAGGGGCGCGAAAGGCAGGTTCAGGATCAGTAGCACGACCATGCCGATGAAGAAGCTGGCCAGCAGCGCCCACACGAGCTCGCTGGCGCGTTCGAACAGCAGCGGTCCGGGTTGCAGGCCGTACTGGCGGAAGGCCGCCAGCAGGATCGCGGCGGTGGCCGAGGTGGGCAGGCCCAGTGCCAGCAGGGCGCCCATGGCGGTGCCGGCGGTGGCGTTGCCGGAGGCCTCGGGACCCGCGACACCCTGGATGGCGCCCTTGCCGAACATCGGCTTGCGCCTGCGGGCGTCGAGCCTGCGCTCGGTGCCGTAGGCCAGGAACGTGGGGACCTCGGAGCCGCCGACGGGGATGATGCCGAACGGGACACCGATGGCGGTGCCGCGCAGCCAGGCGGGCAGCGCGAGACGGAACTCCGTGCGCGACAACCACAAGCGGCCGGTGGAGGGGAGAATGCCGGTGTCCTCGGGGGTGCCGCGGCGGGCGGCGATGGCCAGTACCTCGCCCAGCGCCAGCAGGCCGACGGTGATCACGACGATGTCGACGCCGTCGAACAGTTCGGGCAGCCCGCCGGTGAAGCGTGCCGCGCCGGAGGCGCCGTCGATGCCGACGAGCGAGATCGCGAGACCGATCACCAGCGCGGCGAGCCCGCGGATGACGGAGTCGCTGACCACCGCCGAGATCGCGACGAACGCGAAGATGGCCAGCGCCAGGTACTCGGCGGGGCCGAATAGGGTGGCCAGCTCCGCCAGTGACGGCGCGAAGAACACCACGAGGGTGGCGGCGATGATGCCACCGATGAACGCGCCGATGGCCGAGGTCGCCAGTGCTTGGGCGGCGCGTCCGCTCTTGGCCATGCGATGGCCCTCGATGGATCCGGCGATGGCGGTGCTGTTGCCGGGGGTGTTCATCAGGATGCCGGCGATCGAGTCACCGAAGAGGCCACCGAAGAGCACCCCGGCGAACATGATGAACGCGCCGATGGGGTCGAGCGAGAAGGTGACGGGCAGCAGCAGTGCCACCGCCATCGCCGAGCCGAGGCCGGGCAGCACGCCCACGGCGGTGCCGAGCAGGGCGCCGATGAACACCCAGAGCATGTTCATCGGGGTGAGGACGGTCGCGAAACCGTCCATGAGGTTGGACAGTGACTCCATCAGAACACTCCCGCCAGGATGCCGGGGGGCAGGTTGAGGCCCAGTCCCGCCGAGAAGGCCAGCTGCACGATCGAGGAGATCGCCACGGCCAGGAACAGGTCGAACACCACGCGACGGCTGCCGAGCGCGCGGGCGATGCCCCAGAACAGCCAGGCGCCGGAGATCAGCCAGCCCAGCGGGTTGAGCACCGCGATGAACACCACGATCGTGCCCACCACCCCGAACAACGCGCGGTAGTTGCTCCGCGGGCGCGTCGCAGGCGGTTCCTCGACGGGGGTGTCGTCGCTGTCCTCAGCGGTGGGGGTGTCGGTGTCGGTGGCGGTCGGCGTGGTGTCCGTTGTGGACCCCGGCGTCGCGACGAGCGCGGGTTCGGGGCGCCGCAGGACGTCCACGGCCAGCAGCACGGCGAACACCACGCACGCGATGGCGATGATCGTCGGGAACAGCTGCGGTCCCGGGGAGGCGGTGTTGTCGGGCACCTCCATGGTGAGGGTGCCGATGCCCAGCGCGATCCCGGTGATCAGCAGCAGCAGCGGGAACACGAGTCCCGTGCGGCGGCGCAGGAAACCGTCGGCGGTCGCGGTCCGCTCGGGCCTGGTGTCGGTGACGGTCACAGTCCCAGCTCCTCGATGATCGCGTCGACCCTGGCCTGGTCTTCCTTGATGAACCGGGTGAAGTCGTCTCCGGCGAGGAAGCTGTCGACCCACTTGTTGCGGTTCAGCGCGTCGGCCCACTCCGGGGTGCGCACCATCTCGCCGACGATGTCGATCAGCTCCTGGCGCTGTCCGTCGCTGATGCCCGGCGGGGCGACCACGCCACGCCAGTTCGGCAGCGCGACGTCGACGCCCTGCTCGATCAGCGTCGGGGTGTCGATGCCCGGCACCGGCTCCTCGGCCGACACCGCCAGCGCGCGGAGATTGCCGGCCTCGATCTGGTCGCGGAAGTCGTTGTAGCCGCTGACGCCCACCTCGACCGTCCTCGACAGCAGCGACGTGAGCACCTCACCGCCGCCGGCGAAGGAGACGTAGTTGAGCTGGCCGAGGTCGATCCCGGCCTCACGGGCGACCAGCCCGGTCAGCAGGTGGTCGGTGCCACCGAGCGCACCGCCGCCGATGGCGTGGCCGTGCGGGTTCTCCCGCCACACCTCGAGGAAGTCCTCGAGCGTCTTGTACGGCGAGTCGGCGGGGACGATCAGCACCTCGTAGTCGTCGGCCAGGCGCGCGATCGGCGTGGTGTCGAGCAGATCCACCGGCGAGCGGTTCGCCGTGATCGCACCCTCCATCACGGTGCCGGTCGTCATCAGCTGCGTCGGGTCGGCGCCGATCTCGGTGAACTGCCCGAGACCGATCGTGCCTCCCGCGCCAGGCACGTTGACCACCTGGACGTTGTTGACGATCGACGCACTGCGCAGCGCCTGCTGGGACTCGCGTGACGCGAGGTCCCAGCCGCCGCCGGGCGCGGCGGGCGCCATGATCGTGAGTTTCGATCTCGGCGTAGCACCCGAGGTCGACTCGCTCGCGTCGACGGCGGCGAACCCCGCGAGCACCAGTGTGCTCACGGCCCCGAGGACCCCGAGAGCGACACGTTTTCTCTGCACGATCACTCCCTTGTGACCAGGTTGAACAATCGGTGACTGTCCATCTAGCGGACATGAATGACCGCCTGATGGTATAGTTACCGTAGGCGGGACGCAAACATCGCGCTTCGACGAGGAGGGCCGGGGATGAAGTCCACCGCCGCGGACGGTGACAGCGGGGGAATCCGCGCCGTCAGTCGCGCTTTCCGGGTGCTGCAGGCGTTCTCGCCCGAACGCATGTCGCTCGGTGTGGCCGAGCTCGTGCGCGAGACGGGCCTGCCGAGGACGACCGTACTTCGGCTGGTCGAGACACTCGCCGCCGAGGGCGTCCTGGAGTCCGGCCCCGACGGGCAGGTCCGGGTCGGCACCCGGCTCATCGGCCTGGCGGCCTTCTCGGCGGCGGCGTGGACGGTTCCCGAGCCGTCGCTGGCCCGGATGCGGGCGCTCGCCGCCGAGACCGGCGAGACCGTGAGCCTGTACGTGCGCAAGGGACTCTGCCGTGTCGTGGTGGGTCAGGCGCCCAGCCCCAACACGCTGCGCCACGTGGTGCGCCCCGGCGACGAACTGCCCCTGTCGGTCGGTTCCGCGGCCTACGTGCTGCTCGGCCTCGAGGCCCCCGACGAGCGCGACGTCCTGATCGACCGGGTCGCCGCCCACTCGGGTACGCCCGGCGCCGCCGCGCCGCTGCGCCGCGGGGTCGCCGCCGCCATCGCCGACGGCTGGGCCATCTCCCACGGGCAGCGCGAACCCGGCAACACCGGCCTGGCGGTGCCCATCCGGCCGGACGACAGCGACGGCACCCGCGTGCCCGCCCGCCCCGTGGTGCTCGCGATCGGCGGGCCCACCGTGCGCTTCACCGACGACAAGATCCCCGGATTCGTCACCGCCGTGCGCCGCTGTGCCGAGGACATCGCGCGCACCGGCCTGCCGCCCGCTCTCTACTGACGCACCATCCACCGCACGACAACCGAGGAGAATCGTGGATTCGCTCACCGGCTATCCGCCCCCGGCGGCGCTGCCCGTCGCGACCGTGTCCGACGCCATGGACCGGTTCGGCGTCGCCGACGGCATCCGTCCACTGTGGCCTGGCGCCGTCCTGTCGGGACCCGCGTTCACCGTGTGGACGAGGCCCGGCGACAACAAGGGCCTGCACGCGGCGTTCGAGACCATCCGGCGCGGTGAGGTGCTCGTCGTCAACGGTGGCGGGGACGAGACCCGCGCGCTGATCGGCGAGCTGGTGGTGCAGAAGGCCCGTGCGCTGGAGATCGGCGGCATCGTGCTCGACGGCGCGGCGAGGGACGTGACCGAGCTGGCCGGGCTCGGCGTGCCGGTGTTCGCCCGCGCGGTCACCCCCGCGGGACCGTGGAAGACGGGGCCCTACCGTATCGGCGGCACCATCGCCGTCGGTGGCGTCCCCGTGAACCAGGGCGACTGGGTGCTCGGTGACGACGACGGCGTCGCGATCGTGCCCGCAGACCAGGTCGACCACGTGGTGCAGACCGCGAACGAGCTCATCGAGGGTGAGGCGCAGCGCCGCGCCGCCAACCAGAAGCTCGTGCCCCGTGGCTGAGCCGCCCGTCGTCTGGATCCCCAGGCCCGTCCACGACGACGCGCTGGTGCTGCTGCGCGAGCACGCCGACGTCCGGCTCGGCTACGGCGACGAGGCCGTCGACTTCGACGCCGTGGCACCCGAGGTCGCCGCGATCCTGCTGCGCACCGCGAGGGTCGACGGCGACATGATGCGCCGCGCGACCGCACTGCGCATCGTCGCCCGGCACGGCGTCGGCCTCGACACCGTCGATCTGGACACCGCGCGCGAGCGCGGGATCGCCGTCACCACCACGCCCACGGCCAACACCCAGTCCGTCGCCGAGCACACGATCGCGCTGCTGCTCGCCGTGCGCCGAGGGCTCGGCATCGCCGCGCGCGACGGCGGCGAGGACGGTGCCGCCACCCGGGCGGCGATCCGCGGCCGCGAGCTGTCGGGTTCGACGCTCGGGCTCATCGGGTTCGGCCGCATCGCCTCGCGGGTCGCGCACATCGCGACGCACGGCTTCGGCATGCGCGTGCTCGCCCACGACCCGCTGCTCTCCGGCGCGGAGATCACCGAGCGCGGTGCCGAGGCGGCGCCATTGGACCGGCTGCTGGCGAGCTCCGACGCGGTGAGCCTGCACGTGCCCCTCGTGCCGCAGACGCGCGACCTGCTCGGCCTGGCCGAGTTGCTGTCGATGCCGGAGGGCGGCGTGGTGCTCAACACCGCGCGCGGCGGGACGCTCGACGAGGACGCACTGCTGACCGCGCTGCGGCGCGGCCACCTGGCGGGCGCGGGTCTCGACGTGACGGTGGTGGAGCCACTGCCCGCCGACCATCCACTGCGGAACGAGCCGTCGGTGCTCATCACCCCGCACATCGGGGCACAGACCGCCGAGGCGATGCGCCGCATGGCCACCGACGCCGCGACGAGCATCCTGGAACACCTGCGCTGACCGCGTGACCGGCCGGTCACCCCGTGCTGAGAACCGGGGGCCGGAAAGCCCCGTCACCGCACGGTGATTGGGGACTTCCGGCCCGCGTCCCGGCGCGACCCGATGGGCTAGCTTCGGGTTGCGGACGGGGGTGGAGCCATGGACGCGGTCCCCAGCGGAGCGGGCAGGGCGGCGCGCCTTCCCGGCGGCAGGCGGTTCAAGTGGGTCGTGCTCGTGCTCTGGCTCGGCGCACTCGTGGTGCTCGGCCCGCTGGCGGGCAAGCTCTCCAGCGTCCAGGACAACCAGGCCTCCTCGTGGCTGCCCGCGAGCGCCGAGTCCACCGAGGTCCTGCGCATCACCCAGGGTTTCCGCTCCAGCAACGAGTTGCCCGCCATCGTGGTCTACGACCGGCCCGGCGGGCTGCGGCCCGCCGACCTCGCGCGGATCACCGAGGACGCGAGGCGCTTCAACACGCTGGACACCGTCGACCGCCGCGTCGTCGGCCCGATCCCGTCGGCGGAGCGGCCCCCGCAGGCGGCGCAGGTGGTGGTGCCGCTCAACATCGGCGAGGACGGCTGGAACCAGCTGCCCGGGCTCACCGACCAGATCCGCGGCATCGCCGAGAACGGCGCGAACGGCGTGTCGGTGCACGTCACCGGACCCGCGGGGGTGGGAGCCGACAGCGCGGAGGCGTTCTCCGGCATCGACTCCACGTTGCTCTACGCCGCGGTGTCGGTGGTGGTCGTGATCCTGCTGCTGACCTACCGCAGCCCGTCGCTGTGGGTGCTGCCCGTGCTGGCCTCGGGCTCGGCGCTGGCCGCCGCGCAGGGCGTGGTGTACCTGCTCGCCCGCTACGCGAACCTCACCGTCAACGGCCAGAGCGCCGGGATCCTGCTCGTGCTCGTGTTCGGCGCGGGCACCGACTACGCGCTGCTGCTCGTCGCGCGCTACCGGGAGGAGCTGCGCAGGCATTCCGACCGGCACGAGGCGATGGCGTTCGCGCTGCACCGCGCCGGACCCGCGATCTGGGCCAGCGGCGGCACCGTCGCGATCGGGATGCTGTGCCTGCTCTTCGCCGACCTCAACTCCACGGCGGGGCTCGGCCCGGTGGCCGCCATCGGCATCGGCATCGCGCTGCTGGCGATGATCACGCTGCTGCCCGCGTTGCTGACGATCACAGGCCGCTGGGTGTTCTGGCCGGTGAGGCCGGTGTTCGGCTCCGCCGACCCGGTCGAGCGCGGTCTGTGGGCCCGGGTCGGCACGAAGGTCGGGCGGGCGCCGAGGCTGGCGTGGGCCGTCACGGCCGTCGTGCTGGGTGTGCTCGCGCTCAACACCCTGACGCTCAAGGCCGACGGGCTCACCAACGCACAGTCGTTCACGCACACCCCGGACTCGGTCGTGGGGGAGCGGGTGCTGGCCGAGCACTTCCCCGCCGGCGCGGGCCAGCCCATCCAGGTCGTGGCCAACGCCGGGCAGGCGCAGCAGGTGCGCACCGTGTTCGAAGGCGTGCCGGGGGTGAGCGCGGTCAGCAGGCCCGTGGTGCGCGGCGACATCGCGTACCTGGAGGGCACCGAGGACGCCGCGCCCGACAGCGAGCAGGGGCAGGCGACGCTGGTGCGGGTGCGCGACGCCATCCACGCCGTGCCCGACGCCGACGCGCTCGCCGGGGGCCAGGCCGCGATCCTGCACGACACGGCGGTGGCCAACACTCACGACCGCGACCTGGTCATCCCGCTCGTGCTGGTGGTGGTGTTCTGCATCCTGGCCGTGCTGTTGCGCTCGCTGCTGGCGCCGCTGATGCTCATCGCGACGGTGGTGCTCTCGTTCCTCGCGACACTGGGCATCAGCGCGTTCTTCTTCAACCACGTCTTCGGCTACGACGCGGCGGACGCGTCGTTCCCGCTGTTCGTGTTCGTGTTCCTGGTGGCGCTCGGGATCGACTACAACATCTTCCTGATGACGCGCGTGCGGGAGGAGGCGCAGCGGTGGGGGACCCGGCGCGGCATGCTCACGGGCCTGGCCACCACCGGCGGGGTGATCACCTCGGCCGGCCTGGTGCTCGCCGGGACGTTCGCCGTGCTGGGCACGCTTCCGCTCACGTTCCTCGCCGAACTCGGCTTCGCGGTGGCGGTGGGCGTGCTGATCGACACCATCATCGTGCGCGGTGTGCTGGTGACCGCGCTGACCCTCGACATCGGCCGGTGGATCTGGTGGCCGGACAAGCTCATGGACAAGCGCGACACCGGAACCCGGCCCGAGAGCCGGGCCCCGGCACCGAGTGCTCAGTCACCCCAGGGCGAGCCGTAGCGCTCGGCGAGGCGCAGGGCGTCGCTTTCGCCCAGTGTCCTGATCGGACGGTCACCGAGCAGTAGCAGCAGCTTGCACGCCTCTTCGAGCTCGATCGCGGCGTCCAGCGCCTCCGCCACCGTGCGGCCCGCGACCACGAGACCGTGATTGGCCAGTAGCGCGGCGCGAAACGGCAACGCGAGCGCTTCGAGCTGGCCGGCCTGTGCCGGGTCGCCCGGGTCGGCGTAGGGCACGAGCGGCGTCTGGCCCACGCGCATCACGAAGTACGGCGTGATCGGTGGCAGTGCGCTGCGCGGCGACCACGCCTCGAGGCACGACACGGCAGAGGCGTGCGCCGAGTGCAGGTGGACGATCGCGGCGAACTCCGGGTCGCGCCGGTAGAACGCCCGGTGCAGCGGGAACTCCTTCGACGCACGGGGTCCGTCGAGCAGCGTGCCGTCGTCGTCGAGCACGGACAGCCGCGCGGGATCGAGCGCGGCGAGATCGGCTCCGGTGGGGGACATGGCGATCGTGTCGCCCTCGCGCAGGCTCACGTTGCCGGACGAGCCGGGACTCAGGCCCAGCGCGGCCAGCCGGGCGGCGGCCTCGACGAGCTCGGTGCGGGTCGCGGTCATCGGGCGGTCTCCTCGAGGGCGGCGAGCGTGTCCCAGGCGCGGGTGAACATGTCGGTGCCGCCGAAGTTCCCTGACTTCAGCGCGAGGTTGAGCGGCGTTCCGGCGGCGGTCTCGCCGTCGCTCCACGCGACCCCGGGCGCGACCTCGGGACCGATGCGCAGTGCCCGGATGCCGAGCTCGGCCAGGACCCGGCCCGAGCTCTCGCCGCCCGCCACCACGAGCTGACGCGCGCCGAGGCCGACGAGACCGCCCGCGATCGCGGCGAGCGCGCGTTCCACCAGCTCGCTCGCCGACTCGGCGCCGTCGGCGCTGTCGGCGCTGTCTGCGCCGTCGCTACTGTCGGAACCCAGGTCGGCCAGCGAGTCCACGGAGTACACCAGCGGCCGTGCACCGGCGTCGGCGGCGTACACCTGCCGGGCCCACGTGACGATGCCGTCGACGTGGCCGTCGAAGTCCGAGCGCAGCGCGGCGAGGTCCAGCTTGCGCCAGGGCACGTGGTTCTTGGCGTGCGCGACCTGTGCCCGGGTGGTCTCCGAGGCGCTACCGCACAGCGACGCGCGCAGTCCCTCACGCACGGGAATTCCGCGCGCCACCGCGGTCTCGCCCGCGCGGGGCAGCCCGAGCGCGAGGCCCGAGCCGCCGGTCACCACGGCGAGGTCCAGGGTGGCCTCGGCGATCACGGCCAGGTCCTCGACGGTGAGCGCGTCCACGACGGTCTGCACGCGCCGTCCCGGGATCCGGGCCCGCTCGAGCGCGGCACGCAGGGCGGCCGCGCCCTCGCGCACGACCGGCAGGGAGACCTGCGCGACGGCGCTCGTCGTCTGCGGCGCGAGCAGCCTCGGCACGCTGGAGTCCAGCATCGGCGTGAGCGGGTGGTGGCGCATCGAGCTCTCGCTCAGCAGCTGGTCGCCGACGAACAGGTGCCCGCGGTAGACGGTGCGCCCGGTGGCCGGGAACGAGGGCACCACCACCGTGAGCTCGCTGTCCCGCGCGTCGAGCACGGCGTCGACCACGGGCCCGATGTTGCCCCGCGCCGTCGAGTCGAAGGTGGAGCAGTACTTGACGTAGGTCCGTTCGGTGCCCGCGGCCACCAGCAGGCGCAGCGCGGCGAGACTCTCGGCCACGGCCTCGCCGACGGGCGCGGTGCGGGTCTTGAGCGCCACGACCACGGCGTCGACGTCGGCGAAGACCTCGGCGGCACCGGCGATCGCGGACTCGTCCGGTGCGCCGAGGACGACCGTCGTGCGCAGGCCGCGCGAGACCAGGTTGGTCGCCAGGTCGGTCGCGCCGGTCACGTCGTCGGCGATACAGCCCCACTGCGGCATGGGCCGTCCTCTCCTCGTCCTCACAGTCCTGTGATTATCTGTGAAAGGATGTTATCAGAGTGGACGCCGCGCCGGGCTGGGCTAGTCGCGCCGAGCGTGCACCAGCGACCTGGTGATCTCGGCGAGCCGATCGGCGTCGCCGGGGTCGAGTGTGGCCAGGGTGAGCGGGAGTTGCTTGCCGCGGTCGATCGCGGTGAGCGGCGCGCCGGGCGGCTGGTCGATGAAATCGTGGATGGGCGCGACGGCCTGCTCGATGGGCCGGGCGGCCAGTCGAGCGGCCGCCCGCAGCAGCACGCGGGTCGGCGCGGACAACGGGCTCAGATCGCCACTCCTGGTGAAGCCGGGGTGGTAGAGCACGTAGCGGATCGGGTTGTCGGGCTGCGCCGCGAACGCGACGCCGAGCAGATCGTTGGCGCGGCCTGCCTGGAGCTGGGCCGCGATCGTGCTGTACCGGCGCCGCAGGGTCGGGTCGTCCCAGCGGATGCCGCCCTTGGTGGTGCCCGTGCCCGCGACATTGATGATCACCGGCGTGGCGCTGCGGCGCAGCAGCGGCGCGAGGCCGTGCCCGAGCAGGTAGCGGCTGACGTAGTACAGCGCGAAGGTCTTCTCGAGCCCGTCCTCGGTCACGACGCGCTGGGGCGACTGCCGGTTGGCGAACAGGCCCAGCGCGTCGACGACCTCGTGGCGCTCGGTGATCTCCTCGATCGCGGCGCGGGTCTCGCGGATGCTGGACAGGTCGGCGCGGATGAAGCCGACCCGGCCCTCGGTCTCGGTAACGAGCCGTCGTCCCTTGGTCTCGTTGCTGCCGAGCACGACGACGGTGTCGCCGCGGTCGGCGCGGGCCAGGGCCACGGCTCGGCCCATGCCGTCGGTGCCGCCGCTGAGGACGACGACTCGTGGGTGTGCGGGGTGTGGGGGCATGTCCGTCCTTGGTGGTTACTGTCAGTACGCATTAGCATCATCGGTAACCACCCGGCCTCGCGGAAGAAGGCAGTTCCATGTCCGGTACGCACACGGATGTGCCCTCCATGATCAGCGCGCCGCTGCCGAGCCCGGTGCCCGCGGACGAGCACGAGCGCTGCCCGGTCACCGACGTGCTGCGCAGGGTCGGGGACAAGTGGTCGATCCTGGTGATCGTGCTGCTCGGCAGGCGTCCGTACCGGTTCAACGAGCTGCACCGCGGGATCGAGGCCATCAGTCAGCGGATGCTGACCAGGACCCTGCGCGCGCTGGAGACCGACGGGCTGGTGCACCGCGAGGTCTTTCCCACCGTGCCACCGAGTGTCGAGTACAGCCTCACGCCGCTGGGCCGCTCACTGCTGGTGCCGCTCTCGGCGCTGGCCGACTGGGCGGTGGAGCACCGGGGTGACATCGCTGCGGCGCGGCAGGCGTCCACATCGGACACATGAGTCGCTAGCCCCACGTCAGCGGATCCAGGTGGAGGTAGAACCGGAGCCGCCCGGGATCGGGGACTCCGTCGTAGTGGGCGGCGAAACGGTGCTGTTCGACGTCGGCGCGGTCCTCGGGCCACGTCTCGCGCGCCGTCGCGAACAGCAGGGCGAGGTCGGCGTGCCGGTCTGCGCGGCCCAGCCTGCCGAGGTCGATCACCCCCGTGACGTCGAGGGTGTCCGGGTCGAGCAGGATGTTGGGCAGGCACAGATCGCCGTGGCACACCACGGTGTCCGCGCGTTCGTCGGCGAGCCGGCGGTCCCGCTGTGGCTCCAGCCGTGCGAGCAGCTCGGCCGGCGGCGTGCCCTGCTGGTCCACGGGCAGGAAGGCGGGTTCCACCGCGTCGCGCGCCACGACGTCGGCCGCCATGGCCAGCATGCGGGTCAGGTCGCGGTCGAACGGGCAATCCGGGGCGGGCAGCGCGTGCAGCGCTCGCACGATGTCCGCGATGGACGGCCACGCCCGCGCGAGGTCGGCCGCGGGCACGGTGTCGGCGGGCACGCCGGGCACCGCCGTGGTGATCAGGTAGGCGCCGTCAGGTCCGGTATCCCAGTCCAGCACCCGCGGTCCCGCGATCCCGGTGCCGGACAGCCACGCCACGCGGTCGCGTTCCTGGGACAGCTGCCCGTGCTGCCGCGAGCTGACACATTTCGCGTACGTGGTGCCGTCGGCACTGCGCAGGACGGTGGCGCCGGACTCGCCGCCCCGCACCGGCTCCCACGAACCGGGGGGCTCGAGCATCCGGTGATCGTACTTGCCGGGTCGGTGAAACGGCCCCACGGCACGGATGTCGCTGGTGACTGTCGCGCACCAGGCATCAGCGGTCCCCGCCACGTCGACGGGGCTCACGGCCGGTCCGGCTTGCCGCCGAGCAGGTCCAGGAACCGGTTGTGCCGGCGCTGGTACGCGGCGTCGAACCGGCGGCCCGCGCGTGCGAGCTTCGCGGCACGGTACCGGCGGCGCGCCCAGATCGACGTCGGCTTGGCCAGCCGGATCGCGCCCACGGTGGCCACGATGGGCACCACCACGCCGATGATGCCCGTGGCGAGTTTGCCCTTGAGCACACAGATCCCCGCGGTGACGAAGTGCAGCACCACCGTCCCGGCGTAGGCCAGTGCGGTGCTGCTGTCGGCGGGATCGTCGCCGATGGGGGAGGCCTGCAACAGCAGGGCCACCCCGACGGCGCCGCCGACGAGGATCGCGTCGAGCGACGTGCGGCCCTCCGCCGACCAGTAGACGTCGTTGAGGTAGAACCACAACGCGAACTCGTCGAGCGTAAGGGCCGCTCCCGCGCCGAACACCGCCGCGAGCAGTTCGGCCCACGGTGGCTGCGGGTCGTAGCGGAACGCGAGCATTCCGCTGGCGAGGATCAACAGGATTCCCCACACCTGGTGGTGGATGTGCACGCCGCCGATGTGGACGTCGCGCAAGACGCCCTGCTGCTGCTCGGGCTCCTGCTCCTTCGCGTGGATGCGCCGCGTGATCGTGCGGACGATCACGAAGGTGATCAGAAACCCCAGCAGCGCGCACAGCGCGGCGGAGCGGCCCGTGTCGATGAAGGTGCGCTGGTACCAGTCCACGTCACCCTCCCGGTCAGAGGCAGCGTGCGGACGGACTGCGAACGGCCCTCCATCATACGGCGCCGACCAGGGGCCCCGGGCGCGTCTGACAATTCCGCTCCCGGCCGCGCGGGGCCGGCGCGCCTCGGTGTCGGACAGTCCGAGTACGCCGCTCGCTCGGCAGGGAATCGGCGGACACGCCTAGCTCTCGGCGAGCCGGATTCCCTTCCAGCGGTCCTCGGTGGCCAGCCGCGTGGTGACCTCGACGATGCCCTGACGCACGGCGACCACCGCGTCTCGCGGCTCGTAGAACTCGGTGGCGGTACGGATGGCGACGTGGCGCGTCAGAACGGGATCGACGATCCGGCGGGTGCCGAGCCCGCGCGGGTCGCGGTGCGCGGCGAACACCGACAGCGGCAGGATCGTGCACGCCTCGCCACTCTCGGCGATCCGGATCATCGTGCCGAGCGACTCGACGTCGGCCACCACCGTCGGCACGAGGCCGTGCCCGGCGAACGCGCGGTCGACGAGTGTGCGCAGGTTGCTGCGCCCGCCGGGGATCACCAGCGGCACCTCACGCAGCTCCAGCAGGCCCACCTCGTGCTCCGAGGACGGCGCGGGCTCCGGCCTGCCGATGAGGTACAGGTCCTCCGAGTACAGCGGCACCTCGGCGGGCCGGGGCGCGTCGTCCTCGCGGTAGACGGCGGCGAGGTCGAGCCTGCCGCCCAGCAGGAGCTCGTGGATGTAGCCGCTCATCGACTCGAACAGCCGCAGATGCACGCCGGGGTAGTGCGTGTTGGTCCACGAGAACAACGCGGGGGCCAGATGCGCGGCGACCGTGGTGGGCAGGCCGATCGCCACCGGGCCGTGCACGCGGCCGCGGTCGTGGGTGATGTCGTCCGCGAGCCGGTCGAACCGACGCACCAGCTGCTGCGCGTCCCGGTACAGCGCCCGGCCCGCGGACGTGGGACGGACGCCGCGCGGCCCCCGCTCCAGCAGGCGCACCCCGAGCTGGTGTTCGAGCTGCGCCATGCGCTGGCTCAGCGCGGGCTGCGAGACGTGCAGTTCGGCCGCGGCCCTCGTGAGGCTGCCGGAGTCCAGCACGGCGATGAAGTCCCGCAGGTGTGCGATGTCCACCGGTGCGCCTTCCTCCCGTGCCTGCCGGAAGGCCGATTCTCCCATCCCGGCGCGGGATTCAGGCCACGCCCTCCGCGAGCAGCGCCTCCACGTCGCCCTGCGCCAGCCCGAGCTCGCCGAGGATCGCGCGGGTGTGCTCCCCGAGTGCCGGCACCGGGTCCATGCGCGGCTCGCCGGTGACCAGGCCGGGAAGCGCGGGCGAGGGCACCGGGCCCGCCGGGGTGGCCACCTCGTGCCAGCGCCCGCGTGCCGCGAGCTGCGGGTGCCGCCACACCTCGGCCAGCGTGTTGACTCTCGCGTGCGCGACGGGAACCGAGGCCAGTAGCTCCATCGCCGCGTCGCTGGTCAGCTCCGCGAAGCGAGCTCGCAGGATGGCGCCGAGCGCCTCCCGGTTGCGGTTGCGGTCGGCGTTGGCCGCGTAGTCGGGATCGGTGGCGAGCTCGGGCCGGGCCAGGAACCGCTCGCAGAACGCGCGCCACTCGCGCTCGTTCTGGATGGCCATCATCACCACCTTGCCGTCGCCCGCGGTGTACGGGCCGTACGGGTAGATCGTGGCGTGCGCGGCGCCCGCCCTCGGCGGTGGCTCCGCGCCGTCGTAGGCGTAGTAGAGCGGGAAGCCCATCCACTCCACCGTCGCCTCGAGCATCGAGACGTCCACATGCGACCCCTCGCCGGTGCGGCCGCGCTCCAGCAGCGCGGCCAGGATCGAGCTGTAGGCGTACATCCCGGCCGCGATGTCGGAGACGGAGATGCCGACCTTCGCCAGCTCCTCGTCCGAGCCGGTGACCGACAGCAGCCCCGCCTCGCTCTGCACCATCAGGTCGTAGGCCTTCATCGACTCGTACGGCCCCGGCGAGCCGTACCCCGAGATGTCGCAGACGATCAGCCGCGGGTTGGCCGCGCGCAGTTCGTCGGCGCCCAGCCCGGCTCGGGATGCCGCGCCGGGCGCCAGGTTCTGGATGAACACGTCGGCCTCGGCCAGCAGCGTCCGCAGCACCTCGCGGCCACGCGGGTCCTTGAAGTCGAGCGTCAGCGACTCCTTGTTGCGGTTGACCCACACGAAGTGCGAGCTCAGCCCCCGCACGCGCGTGTCGTAGGCGCGGGCGAAGTCGCCGGTGCCGGGACGCTCGACCTTGATGACGCGCGCGCCGAGGTCGGCGAGGTGCCTGCTCGCGTACGGCGCCGCGATGGCCTGCTCGAGCGACACGACGGTCACTCCACGAAGGGGCTGCATGGTCTTCTTTCTCTCCCGGTGGGCTACAACACGACACTGACCGCCGCGACGATCACCAGCGAGACCACCGAGGCGAGGGCGGTCACGAACGTGAGCGCCTTGAGCGCGCCCCGGGTGGTGACGCCGAGCAGCGTCTGGAACATCCAGAAGAAGTTGCTGTTGACGTGCAGGGCGAACAGGGCGCCGGAGCCGATCGCGAGCCCGAGCACCTCGGCGGGGATGTCGAGCCCGCCCATGATCGGTGCCAGGATGCCCGCCGCGGTGATGGCGGCGACCGAGATCGACCCGATGGCCAGGTGCAGCACGGCCGCCACGAGCCACGCCAGCAGCACCGTCACCACCGCGGGCACGCCCGCCTCGGCCGAGAAGAACCCGCCGAGCACGTTCTCCAGGTCGGTCTCGCCGATGACGGCGCCCAGCGACCCGCCGATACCGGTGATCAGCAGGATCTGACCGGTGGCGTTGAAGCCCTTGGTCATCGCCTCGCCCAGTTGCTCGCCGCCCAGCGTCCGCTTGGCCAGCGCATAGGCGCCCAGCAGGCCGACGAACAACGCGAACACCGGGTCTCCGAGGAACGCGAGCACGCTCGACTCGACACCGGCGGCCTCGGTGATGGCGCCGGTCGCGATGAGCAGCAGCGGCACGATGATCGGCAGCAGCGAGATCGCCAGCGGGGGAGTGCGCACGGCCGTCCGCTCGGACACCGCGACTCCGCCGTCCGGATCGTGCGGTGCGGGGCCGGTGGCCGCGGGGTCGGCGCCGCCGGAGGTGTTCTCGGTGTCTCCCGCGTCCTCGGCGATCTCGTCCTTGTCCTTGTTCCAGAACCCCCGCTTCACGAGCGCGCTGTAGAGCAGGACCGTGAGCGCCGCGGTGGCCGGGCCGATGAGGAAGCCGTAGATCAGCATCGTCCCGAGTGGAACGTCGAGCAGGCCGGCGATCGCGATGGTGCCGAGTCCCGGCACGACGAACACGTAACCCACGAGGATGCCCGCGGTGAGCGCGCCGCCCATCGTCGCGAGGCCGTAGCGGCCCATCCGCGGTGCCGCGGACTTGGCCAGTGGTGCGGCGAGGACGAGCTGAACGTCCACATAGATCGACGGGAACACCGTGCTGAGCGCGACCGCGAGCGCGTAGGGGAGCCGGCGCGGCCCGAGGGCGCGCAGCAGCTTCTCGACGAGCTTTTGCAGTGCTCCCATGGAGAACAGCAGTGAACCCAGTAGTACGCCGAAGCCGATCAGCAACCCGACCTCGGCCATGATCGAACCGAAGCCCTCGGCGATCGCCGTGATGGTGCCGTCGAAACCGAGTCCCGCCGTCAGCCCCAGGTAGATCGAGCCGATGACCAACGCGATCACGGGGTCCACGCGGATCACCAGGATGAGCAGGACGACCGCGAGAATCGCGATCGTCGTGTGCAGCACAACCATTGTGCCAAGTCCTTCCAGCCGAACCCGAAGCTCCGCCCGTTACGGGCCGTGCGATCGAAACACACGGGTGGCGGGCTCGGTAGGCGGCAATCCCGAAGATCACCATAAGGAAGGCTTATAGCGGCCGAGGCTCACACGAACGCGGCGGGCGCGGTGCCGGACGTGGGTGTGCCCGGCCGCCGCACCGTGAGGCGCTGAGCGCTCAGACGGGCGCGTTCAGCTGCCACGACACCCCGAAGCGGTCGTTGACCCAGGCGAAGGGCCCGAAGCCGTAGTCGTCGAGCGGCATGAGGGCCTGGCCGCCCTCGCCGAGCGCGGCGTAGACCCGCTTGAGGTCGTCGGTCGAGTCGCACGTGACGAAGGTGGACATCGACGGCGTGAAGTCGAACTCGTGGCGGACGTGGCTGTCGCTGCACCGGAACTTCTGGCCCGCCAGCGTGAACTCGGCCATCACGATGGTGCCGTCCTTGCCGGGGCCGTCGGGTCCGTACCGCTGCTCGGAGAGCACGGCGCTGTCGGGGAAGAGTGAGAGGTAGAAGCTCATCGCCTCGGCGGCGTCGTCGTTCTGGAACATCAGGAAGGGAACGAGCTCGGGCATGGTCGGGTGCCTTTCCGGTCGAGTCGCACGGCGCTGTGCCGTGCCTGTGCGCCCACCGTCTCACCGAAAATAGTAGTTGTCAAGAAAGCTAAGTTTGTCGGTGCGGCGTGTCCGTGGCGCGGCCCCGGTACCCATGCCCTACCGTCGAGGAGTCAGACGAGTGGGGGATTCATGAACGACACCAAGGAAACCGCAATCGACGTCGGCTGGCTCGACGAGTACGCGGGGGAGGCGCTGGCGGTCATCGCGGCGCTGCACGAGGATGCGACCAAGGCGTTGCAGGACGACGAACGGGCCGATGGAGAACCGCCGGCCCGCTCAGTGTCCGAATAGGAGTGGTGTCCCGCTGCCGCCGTCAGCCGGCGGCGGCAGCGGCAGGGCGCGCGGTCCGCGCGAGCCGGACGAGCAGCGCGCCCACCAGCACCGCGGCGGCGAGACCGCCGACCACCGACACCGCCGCGGCCGGTGTCGCGACGGCGATCCACGCGATCGCCCAGGCCACGGCGAGCGTGAACCCGGCCACGGCCCGCGCCTGACCGCGCAGGATCACCCAGAGCGTGGCGGCCGTCGTCGCGGCCACGGCCAGCGCCGCGAGCACCGTCGCGACCTGGCCGGAGGGGGCCAGTCCCTCGGCGGCGGCGGTGGTGGCCGCGCCCGCCACCGCGGCGGCGAGCACCCAGCCCGTGTAGATCGTCACCGGGGTGTACACGAACAGCCGGTCGGCCCAGCCCTGCGCCGGAATCCGGCTCAGCCTGGTCCAGGTAAGGGCGAGCACCGCGAGCAGCGCCACGATCACGACCTCGGCCGCGAGGTACTGCCGTTGGGTGAACAGTGCGATCCAGCCCGCGTTCAGCAGACCCGCGACCGCCAGCGGCCAGCCGCTGGCGCGATGCAGGTCGCGGCCCCGCTGCGCGGGCAGCACCTGCCGCACGGCGAGCGCGAACGTGGCGACGTAGATCAACGACCAGATGAGAAACGCCGTGCCCGCGGGCAGCAGCAGAGTCGGGTAGGCGCGGGCGACCTCGCCGACGGGCTCGCCGAGCGCACCGCTGCCGCCGAGGGCTCCCGCCACGATCTGGAGCAGCATCGCGAGCAGGACGGCGCCGGACCTGACGAGGTCCGACCTCGTGCCGACGGGGCGCGAGAGCCCACGGGGGTGGTCGTGCACTGCGGTCTTTTCCGGGACGCGGGCACCCGCCAGCGGGCGCCCGCGAGGATCGTGCTGACGAACGGGATCGCTCACGATGGGGAAGGCGGGGCCGCCGCCCTCGGCCGGGGCGGGGCGGCCTCGCGGGGGTGTGCCCCCTGGACCACGGTGACGTCGGCCCACAGGGTCACGCACTCCCGACGTTCGATGCCCCAGGCCCGGGCGACCTTGTCGAGCAACTCTCCGGCTCGGCCGAGGTCAGTGGTGGGGAACGAGGCGGTTTCCACCTCGGTGCGCAACGTGTGGCCGTCGGGACTGATCAGGCGAACCATGAACGGCTGACCCGCCTGCAGCCAGGCGATCGTGGCGAGTTCGTTGGACACCAGCAGCGCATCGATCACCTGCGCTTCCGGGGTGTCGGTCAGCATCGCGCGGACCCGTCGCCGCAGTGTGGCGAGGTCTTTGGGGCCGTCGATGACTCTGATCGGTGCCTGGTCGGGAATTCCGGCTCCGGGCATGGTCACGCTCCCTCCGCTGGTGGCTCAACGTCGGACACGCGGTCAAATACCCGGAACGACCGGTTGTGAAACGTGTTTCCGGTTTTTGTTGACGGCGCGTCAGGAAGACGCGGGCGCGGCGCCGACCGACGCGAGGGCGGCCGCACGGCTGGTGAAGGTCGGGAAGTGGCCGGCGAGGCCGAGGATGGCCAGCGGGCGCAGCACCGGCGCCGAGTCGGCGACCAGTGCCAGTGGCGCGCCGCGGCTGTTGGTGAGCTCGAGCAGGTCGAGCAGGGTCGAGACACCCGCGGCCGCGCAGAACCCCACGCGGGTCAGGTCGAGGACGAGGGCGGAGGTGGTCTCGTCCGGCAGCGCGCGGATCTCGGCGTCGAGCGCGGGCGCCGTCGCGGCGTCGAGTTCGCCCACGACGGTGGCGAGCAGACAGCCGTTGCCGCTGCTGGTGATCGTCACGGAGAGCAGACCGGGATCGCGCGGCGGTCCCAGCGACGATCTACGGGGTATCTGTTTCACGTGCGCTCCCGTCCGGTACCGCTCATCCGGGTCGCCATGCACAAAGCGCGCCGCCGAATGAGCGGCAGTGAGTCGAGGTCGACCGGCGAAAACGGTCGGTGCACCGCAGAGAACAGCCGGTGCTCGTCCGACGGTACGCGCCACCCCCCGCCCAAGGTCAACCCCGGCCGCTGCCGCACGATCACGCCCGTCGGCGTTAGAGTCGGCAGGTCACCCGCATCGTCACGAGGAGTGCGCCATGGACGCGGCGCTCGATCGCCAGCCAGGGGACTCGTCGGCGCAGGCCAGGGCGTCCGCGGACGTCGCGTGGCGGCATGTCGCGTTCCTGTTGGAGGCCTCGCGTCAGCTGGCCGGGTCACTCAACGTGCGCAGGACGGTTCTGCGCTCGCTGCGCCTGGCCGTGCCGTATCTCGGCGAATGGGTGATGCTCGCGA
Organism: Prauserella cavernicola; assembly: GCF_016595675.1. GTDB lineage: Bacteria > Actinomycetota > Actinomycetes > Mycobacteriales > Pseudonocardiaceae > Prauserella_A > Prauserella_A cavernicola. Next base: position 304,586 of record NZ_JAENJH010000007.1, read on the forward strand.
TCTTCGAGGGCAGAGGGGCCACGTTCTACGCCTGCGGTGGAGACGGCGTGATGTCCGAGCCGGTGACCGTCGACCGCGTCCCCGAGGACTCCGCGCTCTGGCGCATCGGCAGGGTGGGCAGGACCGAACTGCTGCACGTCGCGCTCGAGCGCGACCCCGAGGACGGGCTCGGCAGCCTCATCCCGGACGAGGGCCTGCGTGCCGCCGCGGCGACGCTGCGCCCCGCCGACGTACTGGGTGTCGGACTCAACGCGCGGGGCTCCACGGCGGGCGCGCTGGTCGCGGTCCGCGCCGCCGGAGCGGGCTACGACGAGCCCGACGTGGAGATCGCGGAGGAGTTCGCCCGCCACGCGGCGATGGCGCTCGACAGCGCCCGGCTCTACGAGGAGCGCGTGCACACGTCGGCGACCCTGCAGGCGAGCCTGCGCCCGCCCGAGCTGCCCGTGGTGCCGGGTGCACGGATCGCGGCCCGGTATCGCGCCGCGCACGCACAGCTGGACATCGGTGGCGACTTCTACGACGTCCACGGCGAGCCCGGGGACACCTCGGTGGTGGTCGGCGACGTCTGCGGCAAGGGCGTCGAGGCCGCCGTGCTCACCGGCAAGGCCCGCCAGACCATCAAGACCGCCGCGCGGTTCGACCGCTCGCCCGCCTCGATCCTGGCCGCGCTCAACGATGTGCTTTACGCCGATCACTCCGACCGCTTCGTCACGGTCGCGTGCGTGCGCGTGCGACCCGGCTCCGGGGGCGCGGGAGCGGTCGCGACGGTCGCCGTGGCCGGGCACCCGCCGCCGCTCGTGCTGCGGCGCGACGGAACGGTCGAGGAACCCGACGTCAGCGGCACGCTCTCGGGCGTGCTGCCCGACCTGAGCTATCGCGAGACCGAGGTGTGGCTCGCGCCCGGCGACGCGATGCTGCTCTACACCGACGGTGTGTACGAGGCGCGCGGCCGCGACGACTTCTTCGGACAGGAACGGTTGCGCGAGCTGCTGCCCGGCTATGCGGGCGCGAACCCCGAGACGCTGTGCGAGGTGGTCGAGCAGCGCGTGGTCGAGCACCTCGACGGCGCCGAGCACGACGACATCGCCCTGCTGGCACTGAGGATCGGAGACTGACACCCATGCCGACCACGACGGAGCCGGTCGTCCGGCAGCTGCCCCAGTTCGAGCGTGCGCTCGCCGAGGGCGATGCCGGGACGGCCGTCGGCATCGTGGACGAGCTGCTCGACAGCGGCGTCGAGCCGGCGATGGTCATGATCGAGTTGATCAGCGAGGCGCAGCGGCGCATCGGCGACCGCTGGCAGCGTGGCGAGTGGTCGGTGGCGCAGGAGCACACGGCGACCGGCGTCTCGGTGGCGGCGACCGAGGCGATCGCCCGCCGGGTGCGCGCGACGCCGGTGAGCCGCGGCCGGATCGTGATCGGCTGCGCCGAGCGCGAGTGGCACGCGCTGCCCGCGCTCGTGATCGCCACCGGGCTGCGCGAACGGGGCTGGAACGTCACCTTCCTCGGCGCGTCCACACCCGCGGACCGGCTCTCGGCCTACCTGCACGACCTCGGTCCCGATGCCGCCGCGGTCAGCTGCTCCATCGTGGGCGCGCTGCCGAGCACGCGACAGTTCATCGAGGCGAGCACCGGCGCGGGGATCCCCGTCGTCGCGGGCGGCGCGGCGTTCGGGCCCGACGACCGCAGGGCACGGGCACTCGGCGCCACGGCGTGGGCGCCGGGGCTGCGGGAGGCCGTCGAGATCGTCGACACCCTGCCCGCCGTGGTGGCGCCCGCCGAACCGCTGCCCGCCGCGGCGCTGGCCGAGCAGCAGGGCCTGGAGCTGGCCCACCGCACGGTGGGAGAGACCTTGCGCGAGCGCTGGCGCCCGCAGGACGCGTTCGCGCCGGGCACGGCGAAGCACGCGGACCTGGTGACGGTGGCGCGCGACTGCGTCGACCAGTCGCTCTACACCCTGCAGGGGGCGTTGCTGACCGGTGACGGCCGGATCGTGCGCGACACTGCCGGCTGGGTGGCGGCGCTGCTCGCGGCCAGGGCCGTGCCCGGTGACTCGGCGCCGGAGCTGGCCGGTGAGCTCGCGCGTGTGCTGCGCGACTACCCGCGCGCGGTCGAGCTGCTGCGCGCGCACTGGCCGGAGCGGTCATGACCCTGCGGGTCACGGTCAGCGAGACGGTGGAGGGCCCCGAGGTCGCGCTCGCGGGCGACCTTGCGCTGGACACCGTCGGCCGGCTGCGCGGCGAGCTGATCAAACTGGTGGGCTCCGCGGAGCCCGGCACCAGGGTGCGGGTGGATCTCTCGGGGCTCACGCTGCTGGACTCCAGCGGACTGAGCGTGCTGATCACCGCCCACAAGATCGCGGTGGAGCGCGGCGCTTCAGTGGTGCTGGCCAGCCCTCCGGATCACGTCGAGCGCACCCTGCGGATCACCGGCCTGCACGAGGTCCTCGACATCGCCGTGTCGTGATCCACGCCACTTTCAGGTGTAGTCCTCGATGTGCGGGGTAGTTGATCTCCGGCCCGTGTCGGGGCGGGCCCTTCGACCGCTCGCACAGAGAGGCGCCGGTGATCTCAGAGGTCACCGGCGCTTCGGTCGTTCAGGGGCAGGACGTCCAGCGCCGAGTCCAGGTCGTTGACCACCGTGAGCTCCGTGGTGGCGGGGTTCCAGCCGGGCCCGGCGAGATACACGGTCCGCCCGCGCGCGGCGAGTGTCCCGGCGAGGCCGGTGTCGGCGGTCGCGGTCGTCATCGCCCACAGCAGCACCGCGGCAGGGTCCAGCCGGTCCGCCAGGTCCAGCGTCATCACCCGGCCGGCGGGCGCACCGGTGAAGACGGCGGCCACGCCCCGTTCGGCCAGCGCCGCCCTGAGCACCTCCAGCGGTAGCACGTGGTGCTCGCCGGGGCACGGGGCGAGCAGCACGGACCCGACCGTGCGCGCGGGTCCGCGGGCATACGTGTGGCGGTTGAGCGCGGCCGAAATCTCGGCGGCGAGGCCCCATTCGATGGCGAAGCACTCCTCGCCGCGCTCCCAGCGCGTGCCGAGGCTGCGCAGTACCGGCGCCGCCACGTTCTGCCAGGTGCTCGCGGCGCCTTCGGCGGCCAGCGACTCGTCGAGGGCGGTCGCCATCGTGGCCAGCCGCAGTTCCTCCGTGGCCTCCTCGAGTTCGAGCCCAGAGCCGGGGGCGAGCGCGCCGCCGGCGCTGCCGCGCACGGCCAGCGCCGCCTCCCGGGTGCGCACGCCCTCGTCGATGAGCTGGCGCATGCGCCGCAGCCGGGCGACGTCGGAGTCGGAGTAGCGCCGCTGCCTGCCCTGCACCCGCACCGACGGCCCGATGCCGTAGCGCGCGTCCCAGCTGCGAAGGGTGATCGGCGAGACACCGAGAAGTCGTGCGACCCGGCCCGGCGTCCACAACGCCGGCTGCCGCGTCTCCGTGCCGCCTGCCCCGGAGTTCATCGCCCACCACCATCTCACAGCGAGGATGCGACGGCTGTGCTCGTACTGCAACGGTTTCGTCCGTCTACTACGGTTGAAAGTGCATCGTTTGAGTATCGATTCACCGACCTTCACGGGAGCTGGCATGCGTGTTCTGGTCGCCGGTGCGTCCGGATTCGTCGGCAGCCGGGTGTGCCCGGCGCTGGTGCGGGCGGGACACGATGTCGCCGCCATGACCCGCAAGCCGGGTGACTACGCGGGCGCGGGAGACGCCGTCTATGGCGACGTGGCCGACGAGGCCTCGCTCGACGACGCGCTCGAGGGCGCCGAGGCCGCCTACTACCTGGTGCATTCGCTGCAGGACAACGACTTCGAGCAGCGCGACGCCGACGCGGCCCGCGCGTTCGGTGCGGCGGCCGCACGCGCCGGGGTGGGCCGCATCGTCTACCTCGGCGGGCTCGGTGACGACAACGACGAGCTCTCGGCCCACCTGCGCAGCAGGCGCGAGGTGGAGAGCCTGCTCGGTGAGGCGGGCGTGCCGGTCACGGCGTTGCGCGCCGGGATCGTCGTCGGCCACGGCGGCATCTCGTGGGAGATCACCCGGCAGCTCGTGGAACATCTGCCCGCGATGGTGACGCCCCGGTGGGCGCAGACCAGGACCCAGCCCATCGCCGTCTCCGACGTGGTGCGGTACCTCGTCGGGGTGCTGGAGTCGCCGGAGACGACGGGGCGCGCGTTCGAACTGGGCGGCGCCGACGTGCTCACCTACGTCGAGATGATGCGCGGGCTCGCGCGGATCGAGGGCCGCAGCCCGGTGATCGTGCCGGTGCCGCTGCTCACGGCCCGGCTGTCGTCGCTGTGGCTCTCACTGGTCACCGACGTGGACGTGGCGACGGGGCGCACGCTCATCGACTCGATGGCCAACGAGGTGGTGGTGCGCGACGACGCCATCACCACGCTCGTCCCGTTCGAGCCGCTGGGCTACGACGACGCCGTGCTGGAGGCGCTGGGGGACCGGGCCAGGGCGGGCCGCCGGTCCGGGGCGGTCGCGTGAGGGCGCTGCGCCGCGGGCTCGCGACAGCGGGCGCCGCTGGAGCCGGGCTGCTCGGCCGCTCGTTCGCGGAGAAGCCCGGTTCGCGCCGGTTCTACGGACTCACCGGTGGCTCCGCCGTCGTGCTGCTGACGGCGGGAGTGCTCGGCCGGGACCGGACCGTGACCGCCTCGCGAGCGTCGTCTCCCGTGGCCGCCGTCGCGCTCGGCGCCGCCGCCTTCGGCGTCTTCCGCGTCGCGTTGCCGCTCGCGGAGCGGGTGCCCGGTTTTTCAGGCCCGCTGGCGAGGATCCGGTCCTACGCCACCGAGGGCCCGGCGAGCGCCACCGTGGTGACGACGCTGGCCAACGGGGTGGCCGAGGAGGTGTTCTTCCGGGGCGCGGTGTTCGCCGCAGCCGGGCGGACACCGGTGGTCACCAGCACGCTGCTCTACATGCTGTCCACGTCGGCGACGCGCAATCCCGCGCTCGTCGGCGCCTCCGCCGTGATGGGTGTCCTTTTCGGACTGCAGCGGCAGAGTACCGGGGGAGTGCGGGAACCGGTGCTGACGCACCTGGTGTGGTCCGCGCTGATGTTGCGTCATCTGACTCGCGTGAAGGAGTGATCACCATGGTCGACGTCCGGCGCACGTTCACCGTGCGCGCCCCGCTCGACACCGTCGTGGACTACCTGTCCGACTTCGCCAACGCCGAGAGCTGGGACCCCGGCACGGTGTCGTGCGCCCGCCTCGGCACCGGCCCGGTCGAGGTCGGGTCCCGCTGGCGCAACGTCTCCGAGTTCCGGGGCAAGGAGACCGAACTGGTGTACCGCCTCACCCGCAGGGAACGGGAGCGGCTGACGTTCGTGGGCGAGAACAAGACCGCGACGTCCACCGACGACGTGGCCTTCGCCGAGGTGGACGGGGGAACGCGCATCGACTACCGGGCGAGCATCCGGTTTCACGGTCTGGCGAAGCTCGCGGACCCCTTCCTGCGCCGCGAGTTCGAACGGCTCGGTGACGAACTGGTCCCCACGATGACGGCCGCGGTCGAGCGGCTCGGTAGCTGAGCGCGCCCGGCCGACGGGGTCACGGACATGCCACACGAACATCGTCTTGGCGTCGGGCAGAATGCACCTATGGTCAGTGAGCAGGAATGGGTGAAGGAGCGGCAGCTCTTCGCCGGTGTCGCGCCGTCGGCCGACCAGGCCGCGGCGGAACCGTGGACGGGCCCGCTGGCCCACGAGTTCGCGAAGGTGGCGCATCTGCTCCTCGACAGTCCCACCGTGGCGGGTGTGCTCGACCGGGTCGTGGGGGCGGTGAAGGCGCTGGTCCCGGAGGCCGACTTCGTCAGCATCACCTTGCGCACCAAGGAGGGCCGCTACACCACGCCGGTGCGCACCGACGAGCTGGCCGACCGGCTCGACGAGCTGCAGTACACCTTCGACGAGGGTCCGTGCGTGCACGCCACCCGAACGTCGGGTGAGGGCATCGTCGACGTGCCCGACGTGTCGGCGGGCCCGTGGCCGCGCTGGGCGAGTGAGGCGGCCGCGCTCGGGGTCGGCAGCGTGTTCGCGGTGGGCCTCGTGCCCGCCGACGACCCGCCGCGCCTCGGTGCACTGAACCTGTACTCCCGCCAGTCCCACGCGCTGGACAAGGTCGACCGCGATCTGTCGATCGTGCTCGCCAGCCACGCGACGGTGGCACTGGCGGCGACCACGGCGATGACGTCGGCCGAGTTCGAGCACGCCCAGCTGCGTGCCGCGCTGGAGAGCAGGGACGTGATCGGTCAGGCGAAGGGCATCCTGATGCAGCGGCGCGGGCTCTCCGCCGAGGGGGCGTTCGACCTGCTGCGCCGCACGTCGCAAGACCTCAACATCAAGCTCGCGAAGGTCGCGGAGCTGTTCGTGAACAGCAGGCACGACATCTGAGCCCTCGGCGCCCGCCGGCCCCGCTCAGGCGCGTAGCGACAGCGACATGAGCGGGTCGGTGGTCGGCTGCGGCGAGCCGCCGTCGGGTTCCACGGTGACGCCGAGCACGTCGGTGCCGTCGGGCAGGGCGGCGACCAGCGGCTGGCGGTCACCTCCGCCGGCGTCGGGCATCAGCGCCATGGACCTGGCGCCGCCGGGCCCGATCGCCCACAGCTGGTGCACGTGACCCGACGGTGCCTCGGGCATCCGCTCGGGCATGAGCACCGCCCTGCCCTCGCTGCGCGACACCACGGCGGTCATCGCCGCGCCGTCCGCGGAGCCGTGCACGACGTGCGCGTCGGGGGCGTAGAGCACGCTCGCCATGGCGGCGCCGCGCTCACTCGCCTGCTCGAGCCGCTGTTCGGCCTGGTCCAGCTGCTGGTTCGTCCGTACCGTCACCACACCGAGGCCGGTCGCGAGAGCGAGCGCCGCCACCGCGGCCGCCACGGCGATCCGGGTGACGAGGCGGCTCCGGTCCCGGCGCGCGGGGAACGGCACGACGGTCGTCTCGGGCGGATCCTGCCGGGTGCGCGCGATCTCGTCGAGCACCCGCTGCCGCAACGCCGGAGGCGGTTCCGCCGCGGCGGCCTCGCCGAGCCGGGCCGCGGTCGCGGTGAGCTCGCGCACCTCCTGAGCGCACGCCTCGCAGCCGGCGAGGTGCTCCTCGAAGGCGGTGCGTTCGGCCTCGCCGAGCGCGTGCACCGCGTACGCGCCGGTCAGCGTCGCCATCTCGCCGTCGGCACCGTCCATGCCTTCCACGCCGTCCACGTCACTCATCAGCTCGTCCCCAGGCAGTCGCGGAGCCGGATCAGCCCGTCCCGCAGCCGCGTCTTCACCGTCGAGGCGGGAGAGCTCAGCAGCTCGGCCGCCTCCTGGTACGTGTGGCCCCGGTAGTAGGTCAGCAGGACCGACTCCCGTTGCAACTCGGTCAGCGTGCTCAGGCAGCGGCGGACCGCCCGCTGCTCGAGCCTGCCCAGCACCGACTCGGACACCTCGTCGAACGCACGGCCCGGCGCGCGAGCGCCCACCTTGGCCTCACGATCGGCGGCGGCCTGCTCGGCGCGCACCCGGTCCACCGCGCGCCGGTGCGCGAACGTCAGCACCCACGTGAGCACGCTGCCCTTGTCGGCGCGGTACCGGCCGGCGTTACGCCACACCTCGACCAGCACCTCTTGCGTGACCTCCTCGGACTGCGCCGGGTCGCGCAGCACGCGCTGCACGAGCCCGAACACGGGCCGCACCACCAGCTCGTACAGCCGGGCGAACGCGGCCTCGTCGCCCTTGACGACCTCCGCCAGCAGCGCCCGCGGATCCGGCTCCACGCCGTGCGCGGGGTCCGGCGATGGTTCCGCCGGACTCGTGTGCTCCTCCAACCCCGACCTTCCCCTCGCTCGCGGGACGCGGGAGCGTCCGGGGCACAGTGTTCATCGCGCGCCGCCCTTGCGCATCGCGAACTGCACCACGTCGAGATAGCCGGAGCGGAACCCGGCCTCACAGTAGGCGAGGTAGTACTCCCACGTGCGGTGGGGCAGGCCCGCGAAGCCGAGCGCGGTGAGGCTCTCGGCGCGCTCGTCGAGCCGGTGCCGCCAGCTGCGCAGCGTCTCCGCGTAGCCGACGCCGAACGTCCGCCGCTCGTCTACGGTCATCGCCGTGTCCCGCGCGACGTTGCCCTCGATCGCCTCGACCGAGAGGACCCGGCCGCCGGGGAAGACGTACTTGTGGATCCACGTGTAGGAGTCGAGGGTGGCCAGCAGCCGGTCGTGCGGCATGGTGATGGCCTGCAGGCCGGCCCTGCCGCCGTCGACGAGCAGCCGGTCGAGCGTGCGGAAGTAGGTCGACCAGTACTCGGGGCCGACGGCCTCGATCATCTCGATGCTCACCACGGCGTCGTAGCGGCCCTCGGCGTCGCGGTAGTCGCACAGCCGCACGTCGACGCGGTCGGCGAGGCCCGCCGCCGTGATGCGGTCGCACGCGAGCCGCTGCTGCTCCGCCGACAGCGTCAGGCTGGTCACGTGGGCGCCGCGCTGGGCGGCCCTGATCGCGAGCGAGCCCCAGCCCGTGCCGATCTCGAGCAGCCGCGTGCCCTCGCGCACGTCCGCCATGTCCAGCATCGAGTCGAGCTTGGCGAGCTGTGCCGCCGCCAGGTCGCCGCCGGGGCGCAGCGGAGCGCCCGAGTAGGTCATCGTCTCGTCGAGGAACGTCGCGAAGAAGTCGTTGGACAGGTCGTAGTGCCGGTGGATGTTGCTGCGCGCGCCCGTCGCGGTGTTGCGCTCGGCGGTGGGCTGACGCGGCTCCACCGCGCGGCGCAGCGTCTGCAGCGGGGCGGGGATCAGCGTGGCCATCCTGGCCGCGAACGGCATGAGCAGGTCGGCGGGCTCGGGGCTGGTCCAGTCGCCCACCACGTAGGCCTCGCCGAAGCCGATGTTGCCGTCGGCGCCGAGCCGGTGGAAGAACTCCCTCGGCCGCTCGATGCGCATCAGCGGCGATCCCGGGCCTCCGCCGCCGAGCCGTTCGCCCCCGGCGAGCGCGATCCGCACCGGCAGGTCGCGCACCGCGTGCCGGAAGAGGCGCTCGGCGATCCGGGCCCGAAAGGGCGAGTACGGCGCTGGCGGCAGCTGCTCCCACGGCCCCGGCACGGTGACGGGGCGGGCCGGGCGGCCGGACTGGGGGTGGACCTCGGTGATACTGATGGCGCTAACGTCCTTTCGCACGGGGGGTTCCGGAAGTGGCGGGCCTGCGGGGCACGATCGGCACCCGGCGCAGCCAGAGCGCGATGCCGTGCTTGCGGATGAGCAGCGACACCCGCTGGGGCACCAGCGGTCTGCGCAGCAGCAGCCGCACGAGCTCGCGACGGGTCGCGGGGCGGCGCCTGCCGCTCATGGTGGCGGTCAGCAGCCTGCCGTTCTCGCCCCGCAGTTCGATGTGCACGGTCAGCCGTTCGCCGGGCCGGGGCAGGCGCATCCGGTAGCGCCCGTGGTCGGGCAGGAACGGCGAGACGTAGAACCGCTTGTCCGTGCTGTCGCTGTCGTCGTCACCGGGCCGCAGCAGGTAGCGGTGTGCCTCGCCGTAGGTGTTGTGCACCTCGGCGACCACGCACGCCTGCTCGCCGTCGGGCCCCTCGCACCAGTACACGGTGAGCGGGTTGAACACGTAGCCCAGTACGCGCGCGTGGGCGAGCATGAGCACGCGCCCGCCCTCGAGGTTCACGCCCTGGCTCGCGAGCCAGCGATCGAGCTCGGCGCGCAGCGGCTCGCCGTCGTGGCCCAGGTGGTCGCGGGCGTCGAAGCGGGCGAACGGGCGGAGCCAGCGCGGCAGTGCCGGCAGGTGATCGGCGTCGACGAGCCACGTGTAGAGCCGGTGCTGGAACGTCCGCGGCTCGTCGTCGTGGCGCGTGTGCGTCACGACGGTGTCGTAGAGCGCGGGAACGCTCACCAGCCGCCCCCGAGTGCCTGCGCGGCGCGGACACCGGACGCGCAGCCGTCCTCGTGGAAGCCCCAGCCGTGGTAGGAGCCCGCGAAGCGCACCCGCGCGTCGCCGAGGCCGGGCAGCTCGCGCTGCGCCGCCACGGACTCCGGGGTGTAGACGGGGTGGCGGTAGGTCATGCGCGCCAGCACGCGCTCGGGCGCGAGGTGGCCCGCGCCGAGGCTCACGACGTAGTCCTGGGGTTCGGCCAACCGCATCAGCCGGTTCATGTCGTAGCTGACCCGCACGGCGCCGGGGCCGGGCGAGCAGGCGGGCTTGTGGTAGTTCCACGACGCCCGCGCGCCCCGTGCCGCCGGCAGCACCGACGGGTCGGTGTGCAGCAGTGTTTCGTTGTGGGAGTAGCGGAACGCCCCGAGCACCTTGCGTTCGTCGGCGGTCGGTTCGGCGAGCAGCGCCAGCGCGTCGTCGGCGTGGGTGGCGATCACCGCGTGCCCGGCCCGGTGCACCGTGTCGGCGTCGTCGCGGATCTCCACACCGTCGGCGGTGCGGTGCACCGAGCGCACCGGGGTGGCCTCGTGGATCACGGGCAGCTGCTTGGCCACGCGCCGCACGTACTCCCGCGAACCCCCGGTGACCGTGCGCCACGTGGGCGAACCGGTGACGGAGAGCAGGCCGTGGTGGTGCAGGAACTCGAACAGATAGCGCGCCGGGTAGCGCGCGCTGTCACCCGCTCCCGACGACCACACGGCCGCCACGAGCGGGATCGCGAAGTGCTCGACGAAGTAGCGCGAGTAGCGGCCCGTCGCCAGGAAGTCCCCGAAGGTCGTCAGGTCCTCGAGCCCGCGCGTGCCCGCGTCGAGCAGGGCGCGCGCCTGCCGGTGGAAGCGCGGCACCTCGGCGAGCATCCGCAGGTACGACGGCCGGAGCACGTTGCCGCGCTGCGCGAACAGGCCATTGAGCCTGCGCGCGCCCGCGTACTCGAGGCCGCAGCCGCCGCAGCTGACGCTCATCGACATCTCGGTGTCCTGCGTCTCGACGCCGAGCTCGGCGAACAGGCGCAGTAGCTGTGGGTAGGTGCGGTCGTTGTGCACGATGAAGCCGCTGTCGACGCCGATCGTCCTGCCGTCCTCGGTCACCACGTCGTGGGTGTGCGCGTGCCCGCCGAGCCGGTCGTCGGCGTCGAACAGCAGCACGCGGTAGCGGCTGCGCAGCAGGTAGGCGGCGGTCAGCCCCGAGACGCCTCCGCCGATCACGGCGACGGTCGGCTCGGTGCCCGGCGGGGACTGGAGGCTCGGCATGCCCGGCATTCGGAGCCGGGGGCCCCTGCGATTGGTGCGTGTGACAACGGGCACGATTCGCGCGCGCGGGCAAGCGCCCGCGCGCGCGGCGCCGAACAACCGGCATGCGCATGGCGACCAGGATCGAGCAACTCGTAGACCGGCTGCTGGGGGTGCCGCTGCCCGTCGGGGTACGCGCCTGGGACGGCAGCCGAGCGGGACCCGGCGGTCCCCAGGTGGTGCTGGCGCGGCGCAGAGCGCTGCGGCACCTCGTGTGGAGCCCGGGCGAGCTCGGACTGGCGCGGGCTTACGTGACCGGCGACCTCGACGTCGAGGGAGACCTCACCGACGCGTTGCGGCGGTGCTGGGTGCTCGCCAGTGACCACGACCTCGGCTCGCTGCGGTTCGGCCCCCGCGAGGTGGGCGCGCTGCTGTCGCTGGCAGTGCGCGCGGGCGCCGTCGGGCCGCGGCCCGCGCGGCCCGCGGGGGAGGCCCGGCTGCGCGGCAGGCTGCACTCCCGGCGTCGCGACCGTGGCGCGATCGCCCACCACTACGACGCGGGCAACGAGTTCTACCGGCTGCTGCTCGACCCGAACATGGCCTACTCGTGCGCCTATCCGGCCGACGAGGACGCGACGCTCGAGCAGGCGCAGACCGACAAACTGGAGCTGATCTGCCGCAAGCTCGGCCTCGAACCCGGCATGCGGCTGCTCGACGTCGGCTGTGGCTGGGGTTCGCTGCTCGTGCACGCCGCCCGCGAGCACGGGGTGCACGCCACCGGCATCACGCTCTCGGCGGCGCAGCACGACCACGTGCGCCGCCGCATCGCCGAGGAGGGTCTCGACGGCAGGGCCGAGGTGCTGCTGCGCGACTACCGGGAGCTGGGCAGCGGCGGCTACGACGCCATCGCGACGGTGGAGATGGGCGAGCACGTGGGCGACGACCAGTACGCGGGCTACGCGGCGACGCTGTACCGCAACCTCAGGCCGGGCGGCAGGCTGCTGCTGCAGCAGATGTCGCGGGGCGGCAACGCGCCGGGTGGCGGCCCGTTCATCGAGTCCTACATCGCGCCGGACATGAGCATGGTGCCGCTGAGCCGCACGCTGCGCTACCTGGAAGACGCCGGGTTCGAAACCCGTGGCGTGGAGGCGATGCGCGAACACTACGCGTGGACGGTGCGCGCGTGGACCCGCACGCTGGAGCAGCGCGCGGACGAGGCCACCGCGCTGCTGGGCGCCGAGGGCCTGCGCGTGTGGCGGCTCTACCTCGCGGGGGCGGCGCTCGCGTTCGAGCAGAACCGGATGGGCGTGCAGCAGATCCTGGCCGTGCGGCCGGGTGCACGCGGTGAGGGGCTGCTGCCCGGGCTGGCGGAGGCGGCGTGAGCGAGTACCTCGTGGCGGCGGCGGTCGCGCTGGCCGTCGCCATCCTGGTCGTCACCGTCACGTTCGGCATCGCCCGGCTGCGGGGCCGCTACGACACGATCGACAGTGCGTGGGGCGCCGGGTTCGCGGTGATCGCGCTCGCTGGCTTCGCGGTGGAGCCGCGCGGGTTCGGTGGTGCGCTCGTCGCGACCGTGCTCACCGTCGTGTGGGGCGTGCGCCTGTCGGTGCACATCCACCGGCGCAACCACGGCGGCGGCGAGGACCGCCGCTACACCGAGATGATGGCGCGCGCCAGGTCCCGGCCGCTGGCGCGGATGTACTTCCGCGTCTACCTCACGCAGGCGGCGGTGATGTGGTTCGTGTCGCTGCCGGTGGTGCTCGCCCAGCGCCAGGCCGACGACCTCGGCGTGCTCGCGGTGCTGGGCATCGTGGTGTGGTGCGTCGGCTTCGCGTTCGAGGTCGTCGGCGACGAGCAGTTGCGGCGGTTCAAAGCCGACCCGGGCAACCGGGGCCGGGTGCTCCAGCACGGGCTGTGGCGCTACACGCGGCATCCGAACTACTTCGGTGACGCGTGCGTGTGGTGGGGCCTCTACCTCGTCGCGGCGCAGCACCTGCCGGGCGCGGCGACGGTGCTCTCGGCCGTGCTCATGACGTGGCTGCTCGCCAGGGGCTCGGGCAAGCCGATCCTCGAGCGGCACCTGAGCGAGTCGCGGCCCGGCTACCGGGACTACGTCGCGCGTACCAGCGGGTTCGTACCGCTGCCGCCGAAGAAGTCCGTGGCCTGACCGCGACTTCGCGAGGCTCACCAGGCGCTGGAGCGAGCCCAGAGGTTGATGCCGGACTCGGTGGCATGCGTGTCGATCTCGGCCAGTTCCTCGTCGGTGAAGCTCAGGTTGTCCAGTGCGGCGACGTTGTCCTCGAGCTGCGCGACGCTGCTGGCGCCGAGCACGGTCGAGGTCATCCGCTCGTCGCGCAGGGTCCACGCGATCGCGAGCTGCGCGAGGGTCTGCCCGCGCCGCTGCGCGATCTCGTTCAGCGCGCGGACCTTGCCGAGGTTCTCCTCGGTGAGGAGATCGGTGGACAGCGAGCCCTCGCGGCTGGCCCGCGAGCCGTCCGGGACACCGCCGAGGTAGCGGCCGGTCAGCATGCCCTGCGCGAGGGGTGAGAAGCCGATGCAGCCCGCACCCTCTCGTTCCAGCGTGTCGAGCAGCCCGCCCTCGATCCAGCGGTTGAGCATCGAGTACGACGGCTGGTGGATGAGCAGCGGCGTGCCGAGGTCGCGCAGGATCGCGGCCGCCTCGGCGGTCTTCTCCGCGGAGTAGGACGAGATGCCGGCGTAGAGCGCCTTGCCCTGCCGCACGGCGGTGTCCAGCGCGCCCATCGTCTCCTCCAGCGGAGTGTCCGGGTCGACGCGGTGGGAATAGTAGATGTCGACGTAGTCCACGCCCATCCGGCGCAGGCTCTGGTCGAGGCTCGCGAGCAGGTACTTGCGGGAGCCCCGGTCGCCGTACGGGCCGGGCCACATGTCGTAGCCCGCCTTGGTGGAGATCACCAGCTCGTCGCGGTAGGGCCGGAAGTCCGTGGCCAGCACGCGGCCGAAGTTCTCCTCCGCCGAGCCGTACGGCGGGCCGTAGTTGTTCGCCAGGTCGAAGTGCGTGATGCCCAGGTCGAACGCGCGGCGCAGGATCGCGCGCTGAGTCTCGAGTGGACGGTCGTCACCGAAGTTCTGCCAGAGCCCGAGTGACACCGCGGGCAGCTGCAGTCCGGAGCGGCCGGTGCGCCGGTAGGGCATGCCGTCGTAGCGCGTGGATGCGGGGACGTAGGTCATGGTCCCGATCTTCGCACGGTGCCCGGCGCCGTGGGGGCCGAGCGAGCGGAAGCGGCCCGTCAGCCCACCCGCTCTCGCAGGCGGCGGGCGACCACCGCGGCGTCGGCGGCGACGCCGCGGATGGAGGCCGACAGCACCGTCCGCTGGCCCTCCAGCCCCACGAAGCCGATGCCGGGGTGCAGCGACGCGATTCCCCGGTGCTGCAGGGGCCTGCCGGTCAGGCTCAGCGCCCCGAGCGGGCGGAGATAGTCCAGCGAGGGCCGGTAGCCGGTGGCGAGGATGACGGTGTCGACGTGCTCGCGGGTGCCGTCGCGCCAGGTCAGCTCGTGGCCCTCGGCACCGGTGAACAGGTCCCGGCGGTCGGGGTCGCCGCTCGTGAGCGCGCGGCGGTAGCCGCCCGTGTCGAGCACGGGGACGCCGCCTGACCCGTCGCCGAACAACGGGGCCACCGGCAGGGTGCCGAACGCCGCCAGCACGCGCCAGAACACGGCGTTGCCCCGGCCCTCGGCGGTGAGGAACTCGACCGGCTTGCGTGTGGCGAGGCTGACCCTGGCGTGCGCGGCCAGCTCCACCGCGATCTGCACGGCGGAGTTTCCTCCACCGACGACGACCACCCGCTTGCCCGCGAACGGGCCGGGGTGGCGGTAGTCTGCCGAGTGCAGCACCGTGCCCGCGAAGCGCTCGAGGCCGGGCAGCTCCGGCCGGTGTGGACGGTCGAAGGTACCGGTCGCGGCCACCACGGCCCGGGCGGTGAACGTGGAGCCGTCCTCGGTCTCGGCCACGTAGCCGTCGCCGCCGGTGCGCACAGCGCGCACTCGCCGTCCCGTGTGGACCTCGCAGTCCAGGCGCCCGGCGTAGGCGCGCAGGTAGTCGGCCACCTCGTCCCGGTGCGGGTAGCGCTGCGGATCCCCGGGCAGGGCCATGCCGGGCAGCTGGTTGAACCAGGCCGGGGTGAACAGCGTGAGGCTGTCGTAGTAGCGCGGCCACGAGCCGGCGGGGTCGGGTCCGGCCTCCAGGACGACGGGACGGAACCCCTGCTCGCGCAGTGCGCCCGCGGCGGCGAGTCCCGACTGGCCGCCGCCGATGATCAGTGCCGTGCTCACCGGGGGCATTCTGTGCCGACTCCGGTGCCGCGCGCAACGGAAATATCGGGCACCTCACCGGGAGTCCGGCGGGGGCCGGCAGGCGCGGCCGTAGCCGGATGTGTTGACGCGCCGGGAAAATAGCGGGATGCGGGTAGACGAGGCACTCGCCGCCGCCGCGCAACGGCAACAGGTGTTCGCCGACGCGGTCATCGCCATCGCCGTCACGCTGCTCGCCCTGGGCCTGCCGGTGCCGCGGGGCGACACCAACGCCGAGCTGCTGGCCTCGGCGGGTGAGCACCTGGACGACTACTCGATGTTCTGCATCAGTTTCGTCGTGATCTTCCTGCGGTGGTCGAGCCATCACCGTGTGTTCCGCTACGTGGTGGGCACCGACCGCACGGTCGGCCTGCTGTCGGGCGTCTGGCTCTTCCTGCTGGTGCTGACGCCGTTCACGACCGAGGTGCTCAGCGGCGACGGTGCGTTCCAGGTGCGGTTCGGCCTCTACGCGACCGTGCAGGGTCTGGTGAGCGTCACGTTCCTGTTCATGACTCGTCACGTGGTGCGTACCGGGCTGGCGCGTGACGTGGCTCCCTCCGCGGTGTTCAGCCACGCCATCGGCGGGTCGGCGACCTCGGCCGCGGGCTTCTTCGTCTCCATCCCGGTGTCGTTCGTGACGCCGTGGGCCTACGCGTTGTGGGCCGCGGTTCCCGTCCTCGCCGGCGTGCTCGCCCGTGCCCGCAGGCGCGCGGCGGGGCTGGCGTGAGTGCTATCGTCGAGACCGGTTGTTCACGAGACGCGAGTCTGTCAGGGAGTTTTTCGCCGTGGTGGCTGAGGACGACATCTCCGGGTGATACCCCGAGCACGACCAGCGGTGGCCGGTGGTTCCGGTGTCACCGCGATGGGTCGTGTCGTCGTTTCCTGACCCTGTTCCTTTTCCGGGTGCCTTTGTGCTGCCCGGCTTCGCGCGTGAGGACTGTCCGTGTCCAAGACCTTCATCGGGTGTGCCAACCTGTCGTTCTCCTGGCCCGACGGCACTGCCGTTTTCGAGAACCTGAGCTTCACCGTCGGTGCCGGGCGCACCGGCCTCGTCGCCCCCAACGGTGCGGGCAAGACCACACTGCTGCGCCTGATCGCGGGCGTCCACGAGCCCGCGAGCGGTTCGGTGACGGTCGACGGCGTACTCGGCTACCTGCCCCAGAACCTCCCGCTGGACGGCGATCGCACCGTCGCCGAGGTGCTGGAGATCGCGCCCGTCGTGCGCGCGCTCGCCGCCATCGAGGCGGGGGACGCGAGCGAGGAGCACTTCACCGCGGTGGGCTCCGACTGGGACATCGAGGAGCGGGCCCGCGGTGAACTGGACCGGCTGGGGCTCGGCGACGTCGCCCTCGACCGGCGCCTCGCCACGCTCAGTGGCGGGCAGATCGTCTCGCTCGGGCTGGCGGCGCAGCTGGTGAAGCAGCCCGACGTCCTGGTGCTCGACGAGCCCACCAACAACCTCGACCGGCAGTCGCGGGAACGGCTCTACGGCCTGCTCGGCGACTGGAAGGGCTGCCTGCTGCTGGTCAGTCACGACCGCGAGCTGCTGGACCGGATGGACCGGATCGCCGAGCTGGAACCGGACACCTGGCGGCTGTTCGGTGGCGGCTTCACCGAGTACGAGGCCGCGAAGGAGGCCGCCAGGGACGTGGCGGAGAAGAACCTCCGCAACGCCGAGCAGGAGCTCAAACGCGAGAAGCGCGAGCTGCAGCAGGCCAGGGAGCGGGCGGCGCGCCGCGCGAGTGCGGGCGCGCGCTCCAACACCGACATCCCGAGGATCGTGCAGGGCGGGCTCAAACGGCGTGCGCAGGAGTCGGCGGGCAAGGCCAACGAACTGCACTCCCAGCGCGTCGAGGGCGCCAAGGCCAAAGTGGACGAAGCCGATCGCGCGCTGCGCGAGGACGAGACCATCGCGTTGTCGCTGCCGGACACCACGGTGCCCGCGGGGCGCACCGTGTTCCACGGCGAGCACCTGCGGGTGCACCACGACGGGCACGGGCTGTTCGCGGGCGACGGCGTCGACCTCGTCATCCGGGGGCCGGAGCGGATCGCGCTCACCGGAGCCAACGGCTCGGGCAAGTCCACCCTGCTGCGGCTCGTCGCGGGCCTGCGCGAACCGGACGCCGGGCTGTTGACCCGGGCAGACGGCCGCGTCGCCTACCTGTCGCAGCGGCTGGACCTGCTCGACCTCGAGCGCAGCACCGCCGAGAACCTGCGCGCGTTCGCGCCTGCCAGGTCCACCACGGACCGGATGCACCTGCTGGCGCGCTTCCTGTTCCGCGCCGAGCGGGCGGAGCTGCCGGTGGGCTGGCTCTCGGGTGGGGAACGGCTGCGCGCCACGTTGCTGTGCGTGCTGTCGGCCGAGCCCGCGCCGCACCTGCTGCTGCTCGACGAGCCGACCAACAACCTGGACCTGCGCAGCGCCGAGCAGTTGACGAGCGCGGTGAACTCCTACCGGGGCGCCTTCGTGGTCGTCAGCCACGACCACCGGTTCCTCGCCGACATCGGGGTGCGGCGCTGGCTGCGGCTGGCCGGGGGAGAGCTGACCGAGACGGGACCGCCGACGGACTAGGGAGCGTCACCGCCCGCCGCTTCGCGGGCCGCTCGCTCGACGCGGTCGCGGTGCTCGCGCCACTGGTCGCCGGGGGCGATGCTGCCGTCGCCGGGGTGCCTGCCGACGGCGCCGTCGAGGAGCTCGCGGACGATGTCGGCGTGCCCCGCGTGGCGGTGGGTCTCGGCGGTCATGTGGACGAGGATGTGGTGCAGGGTCGTGTTCGCGCGGTCGCTTGGCCAGTGCGGCACGAGGCCGGCGGAGTCCAGTGCGAGCTCGCGGATCGTGGTGTCCGCGTGCTCGCACACCTGCTGGTACCGGCCGACGATCTCGGCGCGCGACTCGTCGGCTCTGGCCCACATGTCGACGTTGGGGTCGGCGTCGGCGTTGTCAAGGTCGCGCAGCCAGGGCAGCGTGTCCAGCAACGGGCGCCCGAAGGTGTCGCCGAAGTAGCCCGCCTCGCACCCGGTGAGGTGCTTGACCAGCCCGAGCAGGTTGGTGCCTGTCGGCGTGAGCGGGCGGCGCGCGGCGTACTCCGAGAGCCCGTCGAGCTTCCACAGCATCGCCTCGCGGCCTGCCTGCAGGTAACGGTGGAGGGTGTCCTTGGGATCGGGTGCGGTCATGCGCCCACACTGTCACGGCGCGCGGGCCCTCGCGGTCCACAGTGGAACGGGTGTCCCGGAACGCGGCGAAGATCCGGTATTGACACTATCGGGTGATCTGCGCCACTCTTGCTGGGCGCTGCGCGACTGGTAGAGATTCACCACCCGCGTGAGATGAGGCAGCCGTATGACGCAGACCGGTGGCCCGAAGCGAGAACAGCCCACGCTCCCGAGCAAGCACCTGCCCCCGGTCGGCTTCCGTGACCTGCCGGAACCGGTGCGGCTACGCAAGATCACCGGTGCCAGCGTGATCATCCTGGCCACCGCCATCGGCTCGGGCGAGATGATCCTCTGGCCCTACATCACCACCCAGGTCGGCTTCACGTTCATGTGGGCCGCGCTGATCGGCTTCGGCATCCAGTTCTTCCTGAACATGGAGATCGAGCGCTACACGCTGGCCACGGGGGAGTCGGCGATCACCGGCTTCGCGCGGTTCTGGAAACCGTGGTGGTGGCTGTTCATCCTGTTCGCGCTGTTCCAGAACTTCTGGCCAGGCTGGGCGACGGGCGCCTCGACCGCGGTGTCGTTCATCTTCGACCTCGGGGACGGCGCGCCGATCGTGCCGATGACGATCGCGGCGCTCGTGGCCATCGGCATCACGCTCACGCTCTCGCCCGTTGTGTACCAGTGGGTCGAGAGGATCCAGGGCGTGCTGGTGGGGCTGATCCTGCTGTTCGTCGTCATCGCCGTTCCCGCCGCCACGACGAGCGAGGCCTGGGGTGCGCTGGTCACCGAGGGCATCGGCGACATCGGCTTCCCGATCGGGGAGAGCGGCCTGAGCATCGCGCTGCTGCTGGGCGCATTGGCCTTCGCCGGCGCGGGCGGCGCCAACAACCTGGTGCAGAGCAACTACATCCGCGACAAGGGCATGGGCATGGGCAAGCACATGCCGCGCATCGTGTCGCCGGTGACGGGGCACGAGGAGGCCCGCCCCTCGCTCGGCTACGTGTTCCCGACCGACGAGGAGAACATGCGCCGGTGGCGGGGCTGGTGGAAGGTCGCCAACTGGGAACAGTTCATCACGTTCTTCCTCATCGGCGTCCTCACGCTGGTGGTCCTGACCGTGCTGGCCTACTCCACGCTGCCCGCGGGCACGGTGCGCGAGGAGGATCTCGCGTTCCTGTTCATGGAGGGCGAGGTGCTCAAGGAGGTCGTGGCGCCGTGGTTCGGCACCGCCTTCTGGTGGGCCGCGGTCTTCGCCCTGTTCTCCACCAACCTCGGGATCATCGACTACACGTGCAGGCTCATCGCCGACCAGCTCAAGATCAACGCGCTGAAGGACAGCACGTACTGGAGCGAGAGCAAGCTCTACGCGGCGTTCGTGTGGCTGATGATCGTGCTCGGCTCGGTGATCCTGATGTCGGGCGTGAACCAGCCGTTCCTGCTCGTGGTGATCTCGTCGTCGATCGCGGGCGTGCAGATGTTCATCTACTCGGGACTGCTGATGATGCTCAACCGCAGGGCGCTGCCGGAGGGCGTGCGGATCACGTGGCCGCGCATGGCGGTGCTGGGCGTGTCGTTCGTGTTCTTCGGGTTCCTGTCGGTGCTGCTCGTCCTCGATGCGCTGGGGCTGTGACCGGTGCTGAAGCGACTGTGGCTGCGCGTGCTCGTGGCGATGACGATCTGGATGGCGCTGCTCGGCGTGATGTGGGTGGCGGGCATTCTCGGCTGAGCCCGCTCAGGGCAGCGACGGGGGCAGGCCGAACGCGGCGAGGTGCTCGGCGCCGATGAAGGTGGTGAGCTCGGCGATCCGGTCGCCGCGCAGGGTCAGCGCCGTGATCGACCAGCCCGCGTGCACGCCCTGGGCCTCGTTCCACAGGTAGGCCCCGACGGCGGGCTGGCCGTTGGCGGTGGTGGGCAGGTGCCGCCAGCTGCCGCAGCTGCCCAGCGGCACCGCCACCGCGAAGTCGGTGACGGCGTCGAGGCCCTGGTACCAGTGCGGCAGCGGTGGCATGGACCAGGTGACGTCCTCGGTGAGCAGTGCGAGCAACGCGTCGGCGTCGGCGCGCTCGAGCGCGGAGGTGTAGCCGGCGACGATGTCGCGCACGCGCGCGTCGTCCAGCGCGCGCAGTGTCTGCTGCTGCGTGGCGTCGGGGATGCGCTCGGCGACGATGCGGCGCGCCCGTTGCAGCGCGCTGTTCACCGACGCGGTCGTGGTGTCCATCGCCTCGGCGATCTCGGCCGCCGAGAACCCGAGCACCTCGAACAGCAGCAACGCGGCGCGCTGGTTTCCCGGCAGGTGCTGGCAGGCCGCGACGAAGGCGATCTCGACGGCCTCGCGCTGTTCGTAGCGCGCGTGCGGGGCCAGCGGCCCGTCGCCGAGCGCGGTGTCCGGGTACGGGCCCAGCCACGGCACGTCGTCGCGGGCGGTGTCTCCCACCACGGCGCGCTCGCTGGCCGGACCGAGGTCGACGGGCAGCGCGCGCCTGCCCCTGCTGGTCACCGTGTCGAGGCAGGTGCGGGTGGCGACCGTGTAGAGCCACGACCGCAGCGAGCTGCGGCCCTCGAACTTCGCGAGCCCCCGCCACGCCCGCAGCAGTGCGTCCTGCAACGCGTCCTCGGCGTCGTGGACCGAGCCCAGCATGCGATAGCAGTGCGCGTGCAGCTCCGTCCGCATTGGGCTCACGAGGCGCGTGAACGCGGCGTCGTCGCCGGCGCGGGCGCGGGCGAGATCGGCGTCTCGCGAGGCCGTCGCGGAAATCTCGGTCATGGCGATGATTCTGCCCCACCCGGGCAGTCACCTTCCCGGAATCGACAGTTCCCACCGCATCCGGCAGCACTGCCAGGAGGAATCCCATGAACCAGCCCACCGCATCCGTCACCGCCGGTGTCCTGCGCGTCCGGGACGCGCGCCTGTACTACGAGGTCCGTGGGCAGGGGCCCGTGGTCCTGCTCGTCGGCGCCCCGATGGACGCCCGGTCGTTCGAGCCGCTGGCCGAGCTGCTCGCCACCGACCACACCGTGCTCACCACCGACCCGCGCGGCATCAACCGCAGCGAGGTCGACGACCGCGACCAGGACTCGACGGCGGAGCTGCGCGCGAGCGACCTCTCCGCGCTGCTGGCCCACCTCGACGCGGGGCCGGCGGCGGTGCTGGGCTCCAGCGGCGGCGCGGTGAGCGTGCTGGCGCTGGCCCAGGCGCATCCGGACCAGGTGCACACCGTGATCGCGCACGAGCCGCCGCTGGACGAGCTGCTCGATGACCGAGACGAGCTGCGCGAGCGCACCGAGGACATCATCGCCACACACCTGTCGGGCGACGTGCTGGGTGCGGCGCGCAAGTTCCTCGCCGTGGCCAACATTGAGCTGCCCGACGAGGTCGTCGAGCAGATCTGGGGTGGGCAGCACAGTGAGCAGGACATCGCCGACGCCGACTACCAGCACGCCCGCATGATGCGGCCCACCACCCGGTGGATCCCCGACGTCGAGCGGCTGCGCTCGGTGTCCTCGCGCATCGTCGTGGGGATCGGCGAGGCGTCGGGAGGCCAGCTGTGCGAACGGACCTCGCTCGCGCTCGCGGCCTCGCTCGGCATCGAGGCCACCCGGTTCCCCGGCGACCACGTCGGCTTCGCGGAGGACCCCGTCGCGTTCGCCGGGCGGTTGCGCGCGGTGCTCGGCGAGCGCTGAGCGAGGGCCCGCGCCGGAGGCAGGGGCGAAGGCCCCGCGGGCAGGGGACCTTCGCTTCTGCCGGTACCGGCGGTCGCGGGGCATCGTTGGTGGTGGCTGCGAGGTTCGGAGGCACGCGATGAAGGCGCTCGTGGTGTTCGAGTCCATGTTCGGCAACACCGAGGCGGTCGCGAGGGAGGTGGCAACCGGTCTCGCTCCGTACTGCACGGTGGAGGTCCGCAACGTCGACGACGCGGATCCCGTGGTCGCCGACGACGTGGGGCTCGTGGTCGCGGGCGGTCCGACGCACGCGTTCGGGCTCAGCAGGCCCCGCACCCGGAAGGCCGCGGCCGATCAGGCCGTCGGACCGCTGGTGTCGCGGCGCACCGGGCTGCGCGAATGGCTCACCGGGCTGGCTCCCGCGCCGCACGCCCTGTCCGCGACCTTCGGCACGCGCACGGCCACCCCACGGTGGTTGCCGGGCTCGGCGGCCAGGGGTGCGGCCAAGCGGCTGCGCGCGCGGGGCTACCGGATGCTCGCCGAGCCGGAGAACTTCACCGTGCACGGCACGCCCGGGCCATTGACCGCGGGCGAGCTGGAGCGCGCACGTCGCTGGGGTGAGCGACTCGGGGTGGTGTGGGCCGCGCAGGTGGGTACCCGGAGGTGACCTGGAGACGAGCGCGGAGGGGGAGACGTGGCCATCGGCGGTAGTGGCGGTATCGACGACGTGTCGCGCGGTCCGATCGTGGTCGGCACCGACGGCTCCGAGTCGGCGACGGCAGCGGTGCGCTGGGCGGCTCGGGTGGCCGAGCGGCGCGACCGCACGCTGCGGATCGTGCACGGCTTCGCCTACGTCCACGCGTTCTACGGCGGCGATCTGCCGGCGAGCGACGAGTTCGCCGAGGTGCTCACCGCCGAGGCGCGGCGCATCCTCGCCGACGCCAGGGACGTGGTGAAGTCCGTCGCGCCGGAAGTGGTGGTGGAGTCCCAGGCCATCGACAACGAACCGATCCCGACACTGGTCGGGGAGTCGCGCACGGCGGACATGGTGGTGCTCGGGTCGTCGGGCAAGGGCGGCTTCACCGGCATGCTCGCGGGCTCCACGGCCGTGGCGCTCGCGAGCCACGCCGAGAGCCCGGTCGTGGTGGTGCGCGGCCGTGCCGACGCGACCGGGCCCGTGGTGGTGGGCGTCGACGGCAGCCGGATCAGCGAGCGCGCGGTCCCGGCCGCGTTCCGGGAGGCGTCGTTGCGCGGCGTGCCGCTGGTCGCGGTCAACACGTGGCTGGACGTGGACTACGCGGGTGTCTTCTCCCGCGCCGTGCTGGACGACGAGCGCGACGCGCGGGAGCAGGAGCAGCTCCTGCTGCTCGCCGAGCGGCTCGCGGGCTGGCAGGAGCGCTACCCCGACGTGGCCGTGGAGCGCGTGGTCGCCGTGGACCGGCCACGGGACCAGTTGCTCGACCGCGCGCGTTCGGCCTCGCTGGTCGTGGTGGGCAGCCGGGGCCGGGGAGGGTTTCGCGGTCTGCTGCTGGGATCGACCAGCCAGGCGCTGATCCACTACGCGGAGTGCCCGGTGATGGTGGTGCGTCCTCGGCTCGGCGACGAGTGAGTTCTGGAGCACGCGTTCTGTTACTGTGGGCCGATGCCCCGCCCGCGCGTGCACGACCTCGACCGCCTGCTCGACACGGCGGAGCGGCTCGTCGCGCAGTCCGGTGCGGGCACCCTGACGGTGCGCGGGCTCGCGACGGCCGCCGGCGTGCCGAACGGCACGATCTATCACGCCTTCGGCTCCGTCGGTGCGCTGCTCGGCCAGGTCTGGCTGCGGGCGGCCCGCGACGTCCTCGACCTGCAGACCGAACTGGCCGACGCGGCCGCGCGGGAGGGCACTCCGGCGGACGCCGTGGTCGCCGCCGCCGACGCGCCCGCCGTGTTCGCGTGCCGGCGGCCCTCGGCCGCGCGGATGCTGCTCACGGTCAAGCGCGACGCGCTGCTGGGCCCGCAGCTGCCCACCGAGCTCGCCGACGACCTGCTGGCGCTGGACACGCGCGTGGTGGCGCTGCTCGTGCGGCTCGCTGAGCAGCTGTGGGGCCGCCGCGACGCCGCCGCTGTCGAGGTGCTCACCACGTGTGTCGTGGACCTGCCGACGGCGCTGCTGCGCAGGCCGCTCACCGCCGACCCGCCGCAGGCCGATCCCGACGTCCGCGCGCGCCTGGCCGTGGCCGTGCGCGCGGTGCTCTCGCTCGCTCCACCCTCCGCCCGGACCCGACCCTCGACCCCCAAGGACTGACCGTGCCCGTACTGCACCGCGAGGATCCCGTTTTCGTGCTCGACCTCGGCGACGACGAGAACCGCTTCTCCCCGGACTGGCTCCAGACCGTCCATTCGGCACTCGACACCGTCGCCGGTGGCACCGATCCGGCCGCGTTGGTCACCGTCGGGCACGGCAAGTTCTACTCGAACGGGCTCGACCTGGAGTGGCTGTCGCGCCACGGCGACCAGGCCCAGGGCTACGTCGGTGACGTGCACGAGCTGCTGGCGCGCGTGCTCACCTTCCCGGTGCCGACGGTCGCCGCCGTCAACGGGCACGCGTTCGGCGCGGGCGCCATGCTCGCCATGGCCCACGACTTCCGCGTGATGCGCACCGACCGCGGCTATTTCTGCTTCCCCGAGGCCGACATCAACATCCCGTTCACGCCGGGCATGGCGGCGCTCATCCAGAGCAAGCTGACGCCGTCGGCCGCCATCGCGACCATGACCACCGGGCGCCGGTTCGGCGGCCCGCAGGCGCGGGAGGTCGGTCTGGTCGACGACGTCGCCGACGAGTCGGCGTTGCTCGAGCAGGCCAGGAGTGTCGTGGTGTCGCTGGCTGGCAAGGATCGCGGCACGCTCGGCGCGATCAAGGCCACCATGTTCGCGGGTGCGGTGAGTGCCCTGCGCTCGACGTGACCGTCAGCGGCCGAGTGCCGCTGGAGCTGCTTGTTCGTCATGGTGGAGCGCCCCGTGATGTTGCGCTGTCTCGCCTCGGTGTAGAGCTGCTCGCGCGTCGGGCCGCCGGGCCCTCCCGGTGGCCCGGCCGCATTCCGCCGCGGCGTTGCGGCGAGGAGTCCTGTGTGGACGTCCTGCTCGCGCGCCGCGACTCGCCCGCCCGCGCCCGGTTCTTGGTGACCGCGAGGGCGGTGATCTCCTCGGCCCGCTCCTCACTCGCGCCGCGCTGCTCCTGCGAGGACGTGATGTGCTCGTACTGGCGCTCGCGCTTGTCGTTGCAGGCTTGCCGTTGCACGGATCCGCACCTTCCTGAGCTGCGATGTCTCCGTCCCAGGTTTCCCGGGGCCGCTGCCAGGCGCACAGCGGCTCCGGGCGCACCCAAAAGATGTATAACGACCTATACGGCTCGGCCCTGGCGCGTCACGTCAGCAGCGTCGCGGCGTGATCGGGAACGTAGTTCTGCAGCTCCCGGTCGGACCGTTCGTACCCGCCGTCGGCCGGGCGATCCGGCAACGTGAGCACCGGCCGGTGCACGTCCTGGTAGTCGATGGTCGACAGCAGATGCGCGATCATGTTGATGCGCCCGCTCCGCTTCTCCTCGCTCTCCACCACGTACCAGGGCGCCTCGGCGGTGTCGGTGTGCACGAACATCTCGTCCTTGGCACGCGAGTAGTCGTCCCAGCGCGACATCGACTCCAGGTCGATGGGGGAGAGCTTCCAGCGCCGCAGTGG
Organism: Prauserella cavernicola; assembly: GCF_016595675.1. Lineage (GTDB taxonomy): Bacteria > Actinomycetota > Actinomycetes > Mycobacteriales > Pseudonocardiaceae > Prauserella_A > Prauserella_A cavernicola. The sequence goes on from NZ_JAENJH010000007.1 coordinate 330,580, forward strand.
GTCGTCCAGCCGGGACCGGAACCGCCGCTCCTGCTCGTCCGCGCTCACCGAGAACCAGTACTTGCGCAGGATGATCCCGTCGTCCACGAGCAGCCGCTCGAAGATCGGGCACTGCTGCAGGAACCGGCGGTGCTGCTCCGGCGTGCAGAAACCCATCACCCGCTCGACCCCGGCGCGGTTGTACCAGCTGCGGTCCATCAGCACGATCTCGCCCGCCGCGGGCAGGTGCTCGATGTAGCGCTGGAAGTACCACTGCGTCTGCTCGCGCTCGGTCGGCGCGGGCAGTGCCACGATCCGGGCCACGCGGGGGTTGAGCCGTTCGGTGAACCGCCGGATCGTGCCACCCTTGCCCGCCGCGTCGCGGCCCTCGAAGACGATCACCACCCGCTTGCCCTCACTGCGCACCCACTCCTGGAGCTTGTTCAGCTCCTGCTGCAGGCGGGTGAGCTCGCGCTGGTACACCTTGCCCGGCAGTTTCACCGGTGTCGCCCGCCGGTCCTCGGCCTCGCTCGCCATCCCGTTCGTCACCCCTCGTCTCGCGTTCGCTGTTGCCAGCATCCTGCCGGGTGGCGCGCCCGGCAATCCAGAGCCCTACGGCCTCCCGTCGAGGTGGCTGAGCTGCGCTGACAACGCGTGGTTGTCGGCGGTCCGGTGTGTCGGTTGTTGGACGCCGCGCCCGCCCCCGGGATCGAATGCCGCCGTCACCCGTCCCGCGCTTCCCGAGGAGCACGCCGTGTCCGCTTTCGTCCATCTGCATGTGCACACCGAGTATTCGATGCTCGATGGTGCGGCGAAGATCGCTCCGTTGTTCGCGGAGGCGTCGCGGTTGGGGATGCCGGCGGTGGGGATGACCGACCACGGCAACATGTACGGGGCGG
>NZ_JAENJH010000080.1 GCF_016595675.1 Prauserella cavernicola
GAGGAAACGCTGGCACGGCTCGACCTCTGCGAGCTGGCCGAACGCAAGCTGCGCACACTCTCCGGCGGGGAACAGCAGCGCGCCGTGCTCGCGCGCGTGCTCGCGCAGCAGACCCGCGTGCTGCTGCTGGACGAACCCACGACCGGACTCGACATCGGGCACGCGCAGGCCCTGCTGGAACGGCTCGACCGGTTGCGCCGCGAGGACGGCACCACGGTGGTCTCGACGCTGCACGACCTCACCTTCGCCGCGCAGTAAGCCGACGAACTGCTGCTGCTCGACTAC
>NZ_JAENJH010000081.1 GCF_016595675.1 Prauserella cavernicola
CCACGTCGTCAACCACATCGTGGACAGCCACCTCGGCGGCAACGCCTACCAGACCTGGCTGCTGGTGGTGCAGTCCGTGCTCGAGGCCATCGCGCTGGTGCTGCGGTTGCGGGCGCGCGGTTACGTCGTCGGTCCCGTCGCCCCGGCGACCGTGTCTGCCCTGGCGCCGTTCGTCGGCCAGAAGACCGTCACCCTCACCACGTTCCGGCGCGACGGCAGACCGTGCAGCAGCCCCGTGAGCATCGTCGTCGACGGCGACCACGCCTACGTACGCAGCTTCGAGAC
>NZ_JAENJH010000082.1 GCF_016595675.1 Prauserella cavernicola
GAGGTGCTGCCGTTCCCGTTCGTCGCACCGTCGGTGTGGGACGCGTTCGGCCTGCCCGCCGACGATGCCCGCCGTCGTGGGCTGACCGTGCGCAACCCGCTCGAGGCCGACAAGTTCTAGCTCGCGACGTCGCTGCTGCCCGGACTGCTGGAGACGGTGCAGCGCAACATCTCGCGCGGGTTCCGCGATCTAGCGCTGTTCCACATCGGACAGGTCGTGCTGCCCGCGGAGGGCAAGGCCGTCGCACCCGACCCCGGCGTGGGCGCGAGGCCGAGTGACGACGA
>NZ_JAENJH010000083.1 GCF_016595675.1 Prauserella cavernicola
TCACCGCGCCTGGCACCCGCGCGAGTGCCGCGTACGTCCCGGAGCGCAGGTCCACCACCAGTCCCTCGACCTCGGCGAGCGCCGGTTCGAGCGCCGGACGCCACAGCGAGCGCAGCGTGCCGAAACCGGGCATCGTGCTGCCGCCCGAGAGGCGGTACGCCGGGATCGGGTCGTGCGCGCGCACCACGCCGACCAGCGCCGAGGCCACCGCGAGCCGTCCGCCCGCCCTCGCCAGTTCGGCCTTGCTGAAGCTCGCCGCGCCGAGCGCGTCGTAGAGCACGCCC
>NZ_JAENJH010000084.1 GCF_016595675.1 Prauserella cavernicola
CTGCTGCCGATGGCCCAGCCGGAGTTGCCGCTGAGACTCGTGTTCCTCCCGGCCGCGTTCCAGATCGCGGCGCACACGTTCGACCCGACGTGGCGGGTCGTCGGGCCCACGCTCGCTCCGCGGGTGCGGGAGCCCGTGCGCGACGACCGGCCGCTGCTCGTCGTGTCGCTCGGTTCGGCGTTCACCGACCGCCCCGACCTGTTCCGCGCGTGTGCCGCCGCCTTCGCGGGCTCGTCGTGGCGCGTGGTCATGGCCACGGGGCGGACCCCGCTCGACGAGCTGG
>NZ_JAENJH010000085.1 GCF_016595675.1 Prauserella cavernicola
AGGCGGTGTCGTTGGCCAGCCGCACCGCCACGTCGGTGGCGGCGAAGGGCACCACCACGGCGACCGGCCCGAAGATCTCCTGCTGCACCGCGGCCGCGCGGTGCGGGAGACCGCCGAGCAGCACCGGTTCGACGTACCAGCCCTTGTCCGGCAACGGTGGTCCGGTGCGCAGCAGCACCCTCCCACCATCGGCGAGCGCGTCGTCTTCGAAGCTCCGCACCCGGTCGCGGTGGTCCGGCCGGATCATGGGCCCGACGGTGGTCTCCGGGTCCCAGGGGTCACC
>NZ_JAENJH010000086.1 GCF_016595675.1 Prauserella cavernicola
GAACTGCGCGCCCGGATCGGCGAGGTGCGCGTGCCGATCGAGACGCTGTAGGAGCACAAGATCCTCGTCGATCGCGACGAGGACGGCTACCTGCTCCAAATTTTCACCAAGCCGATCGGCGCCCGCCCGACCGTGTTCTACGAGCTGATCGAGCGGCACGGCTCGCTCGGCTTCGGCAAGGGCAACTTCACGGCCCTGTTCGAGGCCATCGAGCGCGAACAGGAACGTCGCGGCAATCTCTGACCGGGTGCCCTGCCGGTCAGGGCATCACCGTGTAACC
>NZ_JAENJH010000087.1 GCF_016595675.1 Prauserella cavernicola
CGCGAGACGTTCTCGGACCTGTTCCTGGAACGCTTCGCCCAGCCCTGGACCGAGTGGAGCGAGGCACGAGGCTGGCAGACCCGCACCCAGGCGCACGGCTCCCCCGCGCACCTGCTCGACGTCTACGGCGCCGCCGACATCCCCGAGACCGAGTTCCTCGGTGGTCAGATCCTGCCGAGTCCCGGCCTGCGCGAGGGCGCGGGCCCGGCCGAGCCGCCGGTGTCGCTGGTGTGGCGGTGCGCGTCTTCGCCCGCGCACGTACTGGGCAAACGGCTCGTC
>NZ_JAENJH010000088.1 GCF_016595675.1 Prauserella cavernicola
AGAGCTGGTCGACGTTGTCGGCCTCGGCGCGGACGATGACGTCATAGGGACCCGTGACATCCTCCGAGCTCGTGACGCCGGGGATCCCGGCGATCTCGGCCGCGACGGAGGCTGCCTTGCCTACCTCGGTCTGGATGAGGATGTATGCGTGGACCACGGCGCGCCCCTTCGTCTGGATGGGTTCGGCAAGCTCAAGATAGGAACTTTGAAGCAACGTACCCCAACGGTACTAGGTTCGGACATCAAATGAGTCTCGGGCTACACCGGAGGTGACAGTGG
>NZ_JAENJH010000089.1 GCF_016595675.1 Prauserella cavernicola
CGCCCATCCGCGCCGCGTCGTCTTCCGCGAGGGCCAGGAACAGCGATTCCTTGTCGCGGAAGTGGTGGAAGATCGCGCCCCGGGACCGCTGGGTGGCTTCCTCGAGCCGCCGGACCGTGGCACCCTCGTATCCGTGGCGCCCGAAACACGCGCGTGCGCCGTCGAGGATCTGTCGCCTGCGCGCGTCGAGGTGGTCCTGGCTGACCCGGGGCATCCCCCGATCTTGACACCTGGGGGACGGGTTATGCAATCCGTACGTACGTACTGAGAGTCCGGGAA
>NZ_JAENJH010000008.1:0-113477 GCF_016595675.1 Prauserella cavernicola
GCTCAACATCGATCACTGCCGTGGAAGTCATGCCACAATCACAGCGCCACCAGCCCACAACTGCCAGTGCAACCACGTCATCAATCCCCCATGACATTCCTTGGGGTGAACATATGACGCAGTGTCATATGGCGATACGAGCTGCCGGGCGAATTCGCGAACCAGGCCGCTACGGCACGCCTCGCCGAGAGCGGCAGGCTCCCGCGGGCGGTCCGGCATGGTGCCAGGTAACCGGGTCATTACGACACCGGTGGCAACTCCACCCCCGGGACGGGCGTCACTATTGTAGGGAGCGCACCGACAGGTCTCGACCATGCCGCGACGGCGCGGTCGAGACTAGCCTTCGTTGCCAGCAGCGGTATCGGCGAGACGGATTTCGCGAGGAGTGGACGTGATGGCGACGAACGCCCGCCAGGCCTCCGAGCTGGGCGGATTCCCGGTGCATACGCTCACGGAACCCCGCCGGAGTCCAGAATATCCACCATGACGGCGCATGGGGTGTTCGCAGGACGCAGTGCCACTGGTGCCACCGCGAAGCCGGGACCACACTAGTCGCAGACTCGCTGATCAACTTCGGAGAGTAACTATGAGCGCCTCGATACTGCTCCATCCTAGTGATGACTGGCCGGTCCGGCCAGGCACAGCAGGTCACGCCGGGTTGCCGGTAGCGCCGAGATATCGGGCAGCAGACGGGAAAAAGGAGGTTTCGTCGTGCACTACGCGGTGGGCATAGATCTCGGCACCACGTTCACCTCCGCCGCGATCGGGGACCAGTCGGGTTCGCGGATGGCGCCACTGTCCGAGGGGTTCGTCATCCCGTCGCTGGCCTACCACGCGCCCGACGGCAGCCTGCTCACCGGAGCCGCGGCCCAGCAGGCCGCCACCGACCCGGCGCGGCTCGGACGCGGGTTCAAGCGACGGCTCGGTGACCCCACCCCACTGCTGCTCGGCGGCGCGGCGTACTCACCGACCGCGCTGATGGCCGCGCAGCTGCGTGGCGTGCTCGACCAGATCATCGGCGCGATGGGCGGCGCGCCCGCTTCGATCGCGCTGACCTGCCCCGCCATCTGGGGTCCCTACCGGCGAGAGCAGTTCGCCGACGTAACCAGGCTCGCGGGCCTCGACGACGCCCACGTGATCACCGAGCCGGAGGCGGCGGCCACGCACTACAGCCGCGAACGCACGCTCGGCGAGGGCGAGGTCGTCGCCGTCTACGACCTCGGCGGCGGCACGCTCGACACCACGGTGCTGCGCATGCGCTCCGACGGCATGGAGATCCTCGGCACGCCCGAGGGCATCGAGCACCTGGGCGGCATGGACTTCGACGACGCCCTGCTCTCCCACCTCGACGCACGGCTCGAGGGCGCGATCAGCAGGCTCGACCCTGCCGACCCCACGGCGGCCGAGGCGCTGGCCCAGATCCGCTCGCTGTGCGTGAGCACCAAGATCTCGTTGTCAACCGAGCCCGACGTCACGATCACCGTGCCGCTGCCGTCGGGACCGCGCGAGCTGACGATCACCCGGCGCGAGTTCAACGCCGTGATCAGGCCGTCCGTGGAGCTCACGGTCGGCGCGCTGCGCCGCACGGTCTCGTCCGCGGGACTGCACCCCGACGACCTCTCCGCGGTCCTGCTCGCGGGCGGGTCCTCGCGGATCCCGCTGGTGAACCAGCTCGTGTTCGAGGAGTTCGACAAGCCGGTGCGGGTCACCCAGCACCCGAAGTTCACCGTGGCACTCGGCGCGGCCACCGCCGCCACCCGCGCCGCCTCCGGCGCCCCGGCCGCCGGGCAGGCGCCCGAGGCCGCGAGCGGCACCGACGGCGCGGAACCGATCACACCCGCTCCCACCAGGAAGGTGTCGCGCCGAGGACGGTGGGGAGCCCTGCTGGCCGGCGGGGCCGTCACCGCGGCGGCGGTGCTGGTGACCACGCTGATCGTGGACGACTCCGACGTGGTTCCCGCGGGCGCTCCGGCGGGCACGGCGCTGCAGAACGACGGCGGCCAGGCCAGCGGACGACCCAACCCGGACACCCCGCTGACGCTGTTCGACAACGAGCTCGCCGAGCAGTACCACGCCTTCATCGGCTCCAACGAGAACTGGGGCGGCAGCGAGGTCGTCGGCAAGGCCGTGAGCCACGAGGCGATCGAGGCCAACATCGAGGACGGGCTGCGGGTGATGTGGCGGGGCGAGTCCCCAGGTCAGGTCTACCTCCAGTCGGTCAACGAGTACCCGGACCTGTCCGGCTACACCGAGCGCAACGGCGCACTGGTGTTCGACGTGCAGGTCAACGAGGCCGCGACCGGCCCGTCGACCGTCGGCGCGCACTGCCGCTACCCGTGCGGCGGCACGCTGGACACCACCAACCTGTTCGGCCAGCTGCCGGTCGGCGAGCAGCGGACGGTCAAGATCCCACTGCGCTGTTTCGTCGAGAAGGGTCTGGACCCGACCCAGGTGGACACTCCTTTCGTCGTGTATTCCGAGGGTCCGTTCGACGCCACCTTCCGCAACATCCGCTGGGAAGCCGACGTCGCGGAGGACTCCGACGCGACCCCGTGCGCCGCCGTGCCCTGATCCAGCGGGTGCGATCCGCGACCGGAGTGTGACGTCCAGAGTGGAGTCGTCACACACCGGTCCGGTCCGGAGAATCTCGGTATCGCCACGAAAAAATCCTCCGGCAGGCTCCACAATGCACCGAGAGAAACGCGCACCGACGACGATTCTGTGCCCTGAGGACAGGATTCGTACCTGTTCGCACTCGGCGGGCGCCAATTCGCGACGATGATCGATACCGTGCGAATGCGGGCAATGAGCCCGGCACTTCACCGAGAATTCGAGGTAGAACTGATGATGCGCAAACTCGTGACCACCGTCGGCCTCACGCTGGCCGCTTTCGGCTTCGCCACCGCCGCGCCCGCGCTAGCCGCGACCGCCGAGACCGGCACCCAGCAGGTCGAGACCCAGGCCTCCTGGGTTTACGTCAAGTGGTTCGAGGGAAACAACAAGTACGTCCACACCATCTGTGAGGTACAGGCCCGCCAGGACTACCCCGGCCGCCCCGTCGACTGCCGGGGCGTGGGCAGCACCACGCAGATGTGGGTCAAGTTCTGACCCACGACCACCGCGCTCGCCCCTCGCCGGAGGGGTCAATGGGGTTATCCCTACGCGTGGACGCGGGTTAACTCCCCCGCGTGGAGGGATAGTCCCAGCGACTTCGACCCGTTCCGGCGAGAAGCTTTGTCCACAAGGGCAACGCGATACGGGCGAGGTCAGAAAATGGTCACCATCGAGGACATCGTGCGCGTACATGGCGCCGCTCTGCACTCCTACGCCACCCGGCTCACCGGTGGCGATCGGCACGCCGCCGAAGATGTCGTCCAGGAAACCTGGGTACGCGCGTGGCGCAGGCTCGACCGGCTCACCGAGGATCGCGGCTCCGTTCGCGGGTGGCTGATGCGGGTCGCGCACAACATCGCCATCGATCAGCACCGCGTCCGCCGCGCTCGGCCCTCCGAGGTCGAACTGCCGGAGCAGGGGTTCGAGTACACGATCATCCAGCAGCCCGCCGACGAAGTGGAGACCCGCATGGTCGTCGGGGAGATCCTCGACGGCCTGCCGCCGGTGCACCGGGACACGCTCGTCGAGGTGTACTACGCCGACCGCACCGCGACGTCCGCGGCCAAAGTGCTCGGAATCCCCGCGGGAACTGTGAAGAGCAGGCTGCACAACGCGTTGCGGACACTGCGCTCCACGGTTCAGCTCGAAGCGGCCTGAGGTCGCGACCACTCTCCACGACTCTCGAAGACGTGCCGGCCCCGCCGCGCTACTCCGCGCGCGGCGGGGTCGGCACGTCTTCGGGCAGCAACACGCACAGGTCGTCCATCGTCGGGTCGGTCAGCGACCGCGTGCGACGCGCGTGGTGGGCGACGGTCGAGTCCAGCACCTGCCTGGCATAGCGGCCGTTGCCGAACGAGTCGCCGCGGTGCATGTTCGCGAAGTGGGTGCGCAGAGCCGCCACCGTCGGACCCGTGCACTCGTAGCCCGACTCCGTGGCATGCTGGTTGACGATGGTGACGAGCTCGTCCGCGGTGTAGTCGGCGAAGCGGACCCGGTGGCTGAACCGGGATGACAGACCGGGGTTGGCGGCGAGGAAGCCCGCCATCTCCCGCTCGTAGCCCGCCGCGATCACCACCACCTCGTCGCGGTGGTCCTCCATCAGCTTCACGAGCGTGTCGATCGCCTCGCGGCCGAAGTCGTGGCCCGCGCCCCTGCTCGACGACAGCGTGTACGCCTCGTCGATGAACAGCACCCCTCCCCTGGCACGGTCGAACGCCTCCGTGGTGCGGCGCGCCGTGTGCCCGACGTACTCGCCCACCAGATCGGCCCTGGCGACCTCCGTGACCTGTCCCTGCGCGATCACGCCCAGCGCCGCGAGCAGAGAGCCGTAGAGCCGCGCGACGGTGGTCTTACCGGTACCGGGCGGACCCGCGAAGATCAGGTGCCTGCTCACCGACGGCGCTGGCAGGCCGGCCGCCTGCCGCCGTCGTGCCGACGCGAGCAGGTCGACCATGTCGGACACCTCGGCTTTCACCTCGTCCAGCCCGACGAGCGCGCGCAGTTTGCCGAGCAGCTGCTCGATGCGCTCCTCGTCGGCCCGGCCAGCGCCCGCGCCGACGGACGAGCCGGGCAGCGGCCCGAGGTCGGCGGGAAGGAGTCTGGTGAGCGCGACGTGCCCGGCGTCGGGGTCGTCGGCCAGCCGGTACGCCTGCCTGCCCAGCATCTCCTCGAACACCTTGCGCGCGGTGCGGCCGTTGCCGAACGCCGAGTCGCGCGGCAGATCGGTGAAGTAGGTGTGCAGCGCCGCGCGGGTCTCGAACTCCAGGCGGTAGTCGTGGCTGCCGCACAGGCCCTCGACGATGGTGACGAGCTCGGCCGAGGAGTAGTCGGCGAACTCGATTGTGCGCGAGAACCGCGACGACAGCCCGGGGTTCGCCGCGAGGAACGAGCGCATGTCGTTGGTGTAGCCGGCGACGATCACCACCACCTCGTCGCGGTGGTCCTCCATCAGCTTCACGAGCGTGTCGATCGCCTCGCGGCCGAAGTCCGGTCCGCCGGAGGAGCCGTTGCCCGCCGACAGCGTGTAGGCCTCGTCGATGAACAGCACGCCGCCGATGGCCTTGTTGAACATCTCGGTGGTCTTGATCGCCGTGCCGCCGACCACCGACGCGACCAGGTCTGGCCGGGCCACCTCGACGAGCTGGCCGGAGCGCAGCACGCCCAGCGCGGTGAGGATGCGGCCGTAGAGCCGCGCCACGGTGGTCTTACCGGTACCGGGCGCGCCGGTGAAGACCAGGTGCCGCGACAGCGGAGGCGACGGCAGCCCGGCCGCGGCCCGCCGTTCGGACATCTGGTGCAGCCGGACGAGCGTCTCGACCTCACGCTTCACGCCGTCCAGCCCCACGAGCGCGGACAGCTCCTCGAGCAGCCCGTCCAGCTCGTCGCCGTCGGAGCGCGACGGCGGCTTCTCGTCCTCTGTGGACCCGCCGGGTTCCGGGAGTCCCGTACCGCCGGGCAGTCGGGTGTCGTTGCCGAGGTTGCGGTCGGCGCTGCAGCCCGCGACGTCCACGGGCTGGTCGGTGAGCACCGAGATCCCGTCGCCGAGGTTGTCGCGCACGACGGCGCCGTTGATCGAGCCCTCGGCGTGGTCGCGCCACAGGGCACCGGTCTGGCACTCGCGCACTTCGCCGCCCTCGATCACGAGCCGCGCCTGGTTCCGGGCGGTCAGCCCGGCCGAGGCGGCGCCGACGACCGAAGTGTCGCGCACGCTCACCGTGGCCTGCTGCTCGGCCACGATCCCGCCGCCGGAGCCGCCGGTGATCTGGCAGCCGGCCAGCCTGGCCGAGGCGTCGCCGCCCACGACGACGGCGTCGTGGCCCGCGCCGGTGACCACGCACTCGTTGAGGTCGGCCGTCGAGGAGTCCAGCACCTGCACGGCGTGCCCGCGCGCACCCTCCACGACGACCCGGTCCAGCTCGGCGTAGGCGTCCTGCACCACCACGATCGCCTGGGCGGTGGTGCCCGCGATCCGGCAGTCCCTCAGCACCGGCCGCGACCCACCCGCCGACAGCAGCGCCACACCGTCCACGGTGGACACCTGGGTGTCGCTGACGGTCAGCTTGCTGCGTTCCTCGACCACGATCGCGGTGCCGGAGATGCTCTCGATCCGGCAGCCGCGCAGTTCGCCGAGCCCCTGGTCGGCGGCGAGCACCGCGCCCTTCGCCTCGGTCACCACGCAGTTGACCATGGTCGGTGCGCCGCCGGAGCGGGCGACCACCGCCGTCGTGCCGACGGAGGTGAACGTGCAGCCGGTGAGCTCGGCCTTCGCGCCGTCGAACACCAGCACCCCGGCGCCGCCAGGGTTGCGCACCGTGGTGCCGCCCAGCCGCAGCTGCGAACCCTTGCGCGCCACCACGGCGACCTCGGACTCGGCACCGACCACGCACTCGTCGAGGTTCAGCATCCCGGACCGCACGTCGACGGCGACCTCACCGTCGGAGTGGGCGAACTCGATGCCCGACACCTCGGCGTGCTCGACGGTCGCCCGCAGCACGGCGTCACCCGACGACTCGACCCGCACGTCCCCGGCCTGACCGGACCCGGACAGCGTCACGTCGCGGTCGAGCACGATCGACTCCGGATACACCCCTGGCCGCACGGAGATCACGTCCCCGTCGCGCGCCGCACTGATCGCGTCGCCGATGGTGCGGTAGCAGTCCGGCTCGGACGGTGACACCCCGAGCACGGAGCGAACGCCGGTCATCCTGCTCGCCACGATGGGCCCTCCTGATCGATGGGGTTCAGCGCCGCGCGCACGCGATGCCGGGTGAGTGGGCTCAACCGGTCACCCGGCTGGGTCTCCAGCGCGTGCCCGGCCAGTTCGGGATCCGGGGCGAACTGGTAGCGGTCGAGGTAGTAGCGGGTGGCTTCCGACCACACCCACGTGCCGTCGGAGCGCAGATCGGCGGGCACCGTGCCCGCGGAGCCGGAGACGATGTCGGTCATCCGGCTGTCCGCGCCGAGCACGACCTCTCCGCCAGCGAGGAAGTCCAGCAACCGCCTGCGGACCTTCGGATCGACCACCAGCTCGTGGTCGGAGGCGAACCACGGCCCGTCCTCACCGGCGCCGTCGAACGCGCGGGCCACGTGCACGGGCGTGCCGGGCTCGGCCGACCAGAGCAGCGTCGAGGCGAGCAGGGCCTGCTCGTGGTAGCCGGGCAACGGGTGTCCCGGCTCGAACACCTCGACCCTTGGAGTGTCCACACCGGACTTCAGCAGCGCCTGCTGTGCGGCGGCGGCGATGGCGGCGTGTCCGGTCTCGGCCTGCACGAGGTGCACGCGATCGGTGCCGTCGCGCATGGTCGCCCAGCAGGCGGTCGCGGTGTTCCTGATCGCGTGGACGAGTGCGCGGTCGGCGGCCTCGTGGCCACGTGGCTCGGGGATGAACAGGTGCCTGCGCGGCGTGGCCGGTGACTCCGCGAGAGCGGTGAGCAGCTCGTCGAGCCTGCCGATGTCGCCGTCGGCGAGCGCCTCGCGCGCGACGAACAGCCAGCCGTCCGGCGCCGTGCCCGCGAAGCCGAGCAACTTCTGGTGCTGGTCCATGGTCGCCTCCTCAGGCCGCCGGGAGCGGGCCGAACCACCGGCTCGCCGGCACGGGTTCGGCGGGTGCGGCCCTCGCCGCGGACGCCGCGCGCAGGCGGGTCAGCGCCGCCTCGCCCGCGGAGCCGTCCTCGGCGAGCAGCACGCGCCGCACGGGCGTGGTCTCGACGGCCAGCACGCGCAGCCGCGTGTGGCCGGACAGCACGACCTCGGCTCCTCCCTCGTCGCGCAGGCCGTCGAGCCTGCGGGCGGTGGTGGTCCAGATGAGCGCCTCGGCGGGACCGGCGACGCTGGCCGTCAGCGGCGCGGCCACCACGGGCGTGGGCAGGCGCAGGACCGACTCGGGCTGGACGTCGGTGCCCTCCGGAATGCCCCGCACGACCACGGTCCTGGCCGTGGGCAGTCTGCGCAGGCCGTCGGCGAGGCACGTGTAGAAGTCGGCGTCGTAGGCGCCGTCCGGTTCGTCGGCGAACACTCGGACGACGGCGAGCTCGGCGAGCAGCGCCGACCGATCGCCCGAGCCGAAGCGCAGGCCGGGGCGCTCGGAGAGCAGCTGCGCGACGGCACGGGTGGCGACGTCGTAGCGGGAACCGAGCCTGCCGCGCATGGCGCGCCGTTGTTCGGTGGTGCTGCGGGCGTGCTCGGGCACCTCGATGGCCGCGGTGGGGGCGGCGGGGGCGGCGGGGGTCTCGGCGGGAGTCGTCTCGGAGGGGGCGGCCGTGGTGGCCTCGCCGGTGGACGGCGCTGCGGGCTCCTCGGCGGTGGGCGCGACGGCCGGAGGTGTGTCCGCCGCGGGTGCGGCCGAGGGGACCGCGGTGGGTGTCTCGACGGTGACCTGGAGGGCCGCGCGCCCCGGGAGGAGTCCGGTGACGGAGTCCGCCGTCGCCGCGGTCTCCTCCGCCGTGGCGGCGGCGTTCGTTGCCGCCTGCGGCGCGGGAGGCGCGGCGGGCTCCTGCGCCGCGGGAGGTGCCTGCTGCGCGGTGGGGACCGGCTCGGTGGCGGAGGGCGCCTGTGCCGCGGCCTGCGTGACGGGCGTGGAGGCGACGGGGGTCCGAGGGCCCGCGGGCGCCGGTGCGACGGGCGGGTGCGCGTCCGCGGCGGCAGGCCGCGAAGCGGCGCTCGGCGCCGGTGCGGCAGGAGCCGGGGTCGACGGCACTGCCCTCGACTGCGCGGCGGCAGTCCGCGGGGTCGCGCTCGGGGCCGGTGCGACGGGTGCCTGCGCGTCCGGGGCGGCGGGGCGCTGCGCCACGCTGGGCGCCGGTGCGACGGGCGGGTGCGCGTCCGCGGCGGCAGGCCGCGCGGTCCCGCTCGGCGCCGGTGCGACGGGTGCCTGCGCGTCCGGGGCGGCGGGGCGCTGCGCCACGCTGGGCGCCGGTGCGACGGGCGGGTGCGCGTCCGCGGCGGCAGGCCGCGCGGTCCCGCTCGGCGCCGGTGCAACGGGTGCCTGCGCGTCCGGGGCGGCGGGGCGCTGCGCCACGCTCGACACCGGCGCGACGGGTGCCTGTGTCGCGGTCGGCGTTGGCGTGGCGGGTGTCGCCGAGGACGCCTGCTCGGCCGCAGGTGCCTGCGCGGCGGCAGCCGGCCGGGTCACGGCCGGTGGCGGGCCGGACGGCGCGGATGCGGCGGAAGCACGGGTGGGTGGCTGCCCACCGGATGCGCCCACGATTGCTGCCGTTCCCTCGGGCTCAGGAGCGATCCGCGCCTGACCTCCCGGCGGAGTGGGCACACCGGGCGAACGCGGCGCCGCCCCGGGCACGGGTGCGACCGGCCCGTCGTGGGACTGGTCGGTGGCTGCGGCGGACTCGCTCTGCGGGAACTCGCGGGTGTCGTCGTTCGCGCCGAGCTCCGCCGTGATCCGCGAGGGCGGAGCCTGGAACTCGGCGGACGACCGCGCCGTCGAGGCGGACACGTGACCGGACCGCTCGGGCTCCACGGACTGTTGAGCGGCGAACAAATCGGGTGCCCCCGGACCGGCCGGGGCGCGCGCGGCCGACGGAGGTGCGCTCATCGACGGCCTGCCGGCAGGCGGAGTCCGCTCGCCCGGGCGCCCTGCGCCCGCCGCGGGGTTCGCCTGAGGCTGGCCACCCGGATGAGTCGGCAGGTCCGTCCGCGCCGCCGCGGCACCGGGCGAACCAGGACCGGCCGCAGGCTGCCCGCTGGACGAGGGACGACCGGCCGGGGCGGACATGCGCGTGCGTGCCGCGGCCGATTGCCGACGGACGAACGGCGGGGGCGCCCCCGGGCCGACCGGGGCGGCGCCCGGCCCGGACGGCATGGACGTTGTCTGCGACGTGGACGACGTGGACTGCGTCGATGGTGTGGACTGTGCGGACGGCGGGCGGCCCGCGGGCGCGGACCCAGTCCCCACGCGCGGCTTCACGCCAGAATCCGGCACCGGCGTCGACGGCGCGCGAAACGCGGGTGCAGACCCGGTGCCCACGCGCGGCTTCGCGGCGGAGTCCGGCAGCGGGACCGGCGGCGTCCGCGGGACGACCGACGGCGCGACCGCGGCCGCCGCCACGGCCGGGATGTCCGCATCGGGCTCGCTCTCGTCGACGGTCAGGACTCCGCCCTGGATCTCGACCGCTGTACCGGGCTCCGCGGCGGGTTGCTCCGGCTTCCCGGCCGCGGACGCCTCGGCGGCACCGCTGGTGGACGGTGCGACAGTGAGCACCCCGTCCTGGATGTCGACGCTGGTGTCGTCGTCGGCGACCGGCGCGAGGATCGGCTCGGCGGGCCGGAGCCTGCCGTCGGCGGTCACCACGAGCGCTCCCCGGGGAGCCTGGGCGGCCGTCCGCGTCGACGTCGACGCGATCGCGGGCTGGTCCTGCTCGGCGACCGGGACCACCCGGTCCGACGCCTCGATCTCGGCGAGCGCCTCCTCGGATGCGGCGTCGGCAGGCAGGATGCGCAGGATCTTCCTGGTGTCGGCTGGCAGTTCGCGCAGGAGCCGGTCGAACGCCGAGCGAGCCTCGTCGGACACGGGGCCGTCGGCGACGAACACCACGTCCGCGTGCGGACCGGTGTCCACTGTGGCCATTCCGGACAGGTCGAGGTTCCTCGACTCGGGGCGCACCACCAGGCCGCGCGGCACCACGTCGACCCGCCAGCCGTCGGTCAGCCGGTAGGAGCCCGGCTCGGCCAGCGCCAGGCTGGGCGGCGCCACCCACCGGTCCAGCACGGGCGCGCTGCCCGGCCGGTACACGCTCTCCACGGCGAACGGGCGCCAGCGCACCTCACCGCGATCGTCGGAGTGGACCAGCCCGCCGTCGCCGGGGACGCCGTGCGCCACGCGGATCGGCGCGCCCAGCTCCTCGGCCACCTCCTGCGCGGTGCCGCCGGTGCCGTACCACGCGAGCACGGCGCGGTCCCTGTTCTCGTCCGGCAGGGAGCGCAGCACCTCCACCACCACGCCTGTCTCGGGCGGCCGCTCCCCCGGCGCGCCGAGCACGACGTACATGCGGTCGGGGTCGGGGACGCGGCGCAGCAGCGGGTCGGCGGGGCGTTCCCCGGCACCGGGACGCCGCACCCACAGCCCGACCGGCACGGAGATGCTGTCCTCCGACGGCGTGGGCAGACCGTCCTGCCACCACGGCGCGGGCAACCGGGCTCCGACGCGGGTGCGCGTGCCGCCGGGGCGGTAGGACACCCAGCCGGCGCTGCGGCCGGGGACGAACACGCTGCCGTCGGCGAGCGCCACCGGCGTCCCGTCCGCGGCGGTGACCTCGACGCCGAGCCGGTCGGCGAGCAGCCTGGCGGGCGGCAGGGTCCCGTCCTGCCCCATCGCGCCGAAGTCGGGGGCGACGACGCACAGGTCGCCGTTGGCCTCGTCGGCGAGGTCGGCGAGCACCCACGGGTCGAGCCTGGTCATCGCGCCGACGGAGGAGTCACCGACCACGACGAACGTCCGGTCCCGCTTGTGGGGCAGGTTCGCCGCCAGCAGCACCGCGGCGCCGTCCGCGTCGAGCTTGCCGACGACCAGCGCGTGCCGGACGCGTTCCACCGTGATCGACTCGTCCACTCCGCCTCCTCACTCACCGGGGACACGGCCACGCGCCCCGGGAGGGTTCACCGGGCGGAAGGATCTTCGACGGGCTCCGGGCGTCCGCGGGGAGGAACCCTGAGCAGGAGGTGCTCGCCGACCGGGTCGTCGTCGCGCTCGTCCTCCACCGCGTCCGGGCCGATCACCAGCACGATCAGCCTGCGGCCGGACAACACGGCGAGCTCCGCGGCCAGCTCCACGGTGATGGCCGCGCCCACCAGCCGCAGGCCGTCGATCGTGGGCACGAGGCGCCCGCCGGTGCCCGGCACCGGGATGTCCTCGCCCGCCGCGGCGGCCTCGCGGATGCGGTACGCCCGTTCGGCCCGCTCGTGCTCGGCGACGGTGTAGGCGTCGGCGTCGGCGGGCAGCACCGGCGGCGGCGCACCGTCGGTGAGAAAGCGCCCGTCGGCGTCGACGGGGACCGCGTAGACCTGGTCGAGCCACGCGAGCGCCCGGGAGTCGGCAGGCACGACGGTGCCCGACCCAGTGTCCACGATGGACACCTCGCCGTCGTGGTTCACCACGTTCCACGCGTGTTCGGTGCCGTCGGCGCCCTGGCCGAGCAGCACCGCGGCCGCGCCGTGGCCCGCGTTGGTGACCCGGTCGAGCACCTCGGCCACGCCGTCCGCGCCACGGCTGAACAGCTCCGGCGCGTACCGCAGGTCCGGCACCGGCTGTCCGGTGCCCACGGCGGTCGCCTCGCCGTGGAAAGTCGCGTGGAACGCCAGTGCGCGCTCGACGTGGCCGGGGTGGTCACCGCCGGGGTCGATCAGCGAGACGAAGGTCGCCGGGTCGGCGAAGCGGGTGCCCGGCGGCACCGCGGCGAGCAGGTCCGCGGGCGCGTCCGGCACGGGCCCGGCGCTCGGCGCGACCCGCCCGGCTCCACCGGTCAGGTCCGGGTCGATCAACCGCCGCAGCGGATCCGCCGAGGCACCGTCGTGGACCGGTGTCGACGCGCCGCTGCGACCGGGCACGGGCGACGCGGGCCGCGACGCGTCCTCGGCGCGGACATCGCGGTCGAACAACTCGCGCAGCTCGGCGATCTTCTGCCGGTAGCTCGTCCGGCCCTCGCCCGCCGTGTCGGAGTACTCGAAGTGGCGGCCGTCGGCCGTCTTGTGGAACGGAGTGTTCCTGCCGTCGCGGGCCAGTTCGACGATGCCCGAGGGCGTGCCGTGCTGTTCGGCGCCGGTCCTGGGGTTCACGAACACCGACTGGTCGCTGTAGGAGGAGTAGTCGGCCTGGTAGTACTGGTGGAACTCGTCGAAGAACCCGCGCACGTCGTGCGCGGTGGTCCGCCCGCCGTCCGGCCTGCCCGAGTCGTGGGCCAGCCCCGTGATGAACGCGTGGGCCTGCTGAGCCGACAGCTTGCCCCGCAGGTAGCCGCCGAACGGGTCCGAGTCGACGATCGCCCTGGCGAGGCGGAAGTCCCGTTCGCTGGACCACAGCCCCTCGAACCGGTTGAGGTAGCGGACCGCGCCCCGGTGCTCCGGTTCCCTGTCGTGGCGGGTCTGGTCGTCGCCGTACTGGTTCTTCGAGTTCAGCTTGTCCATGTCGTGGAAGAGGATGGCCTTGGCCAGTGCCTCCCGCGAGACGAACCGGGCACCGTCGTCGTCGCCCGCGGTCAGCGACAGGAACTGGTTCAGCACCATCTGGGCGTGCTCGTGGTAGGTCATCGGCTGGCCGGTGTCCGCGGCCCGGTACCGGGTCGAACCGCCCTCGGCCTTGACGACCTCGTCGAACTTGCGCCGCAGCTCGTCGTGGTAGCCGGTCGCGGTCTCGTCGACCCCGGCGAGGAGCTGGTCGAGGATCTTCTTCGCCGTGTCCGGCGCGGGAGCGGCGAGCCCGTCCTCGATGGTCTGGCTCAGCCGCGCGCCGATCTCCCGCTGCCTACGGAACTCCGCGGGGTCGTTGCGCTGGGTGTAGCTCGAGTCGGGGACGTACTGGTCCCGCCACGTGGCGAAGTCGTTGGGGAACGGGCCGAGTGCGCTGTCCCGCGTGTCGAAGTCGGCCTTGGTGCGCAGCGCGTCGGCGGCGATCGTCGCGCCGATCTGGGCCATCGTGGCGAACTCGGGCACGGTCGTGCGCATGAAGGCGTCGACGTCGGCGTGCTCGACCCGCGGGAGGTCGACGGTGTCGACGGCATGGGCCACGGTGCGCGACGACCCGGTGCTGACCTCGTCAGCCAGGGCCTGCCGTGCCGGGCCGTCGACGGCGTTCAGGAGGCTCTCGCCGCTGATCCGGTCGCGCACGGAGTCCGTGAACGCGTCGCCGAGGGCGTCGCGCAGAAGGCCGCCCAGCACGTCCGGGCTGAGGCCGATCAGGTCGCGCCGGAGGACCTGGTCGATGGTGTCGCGGCGCACGCCGTCCATCACCGGGCCCTCGATGATCTCCCGCACCACCGCGGAGTCGACCGTCAACCCGGCGTCCCGCACGACCTGCCCGAACTCCGGGTCGCGAAGTGTCTCGGCCTTGACGTCGTTGACGAACCGCTCGAGCCGCGCACCGCTGAGCCAGCCGGCCTTCTTTCCGCCAGGAGGCAGCGACTCCAGAGCCGCGGCCCGGTCCGAGCCCTCGGCGACCAGCTCCTGGAAGTGTTGCCGCAGCCGGTTCTCCAGATGCTCGCCCAGGAGCTCGCGCAGCCGCTGCCGGGACGCCTCGCCCAGGATCTCGTACCGGCCGTCCCTGACGGCGTCGGCGGCCATCCGCTCCGCCAGCGGCTCGATCACGGTGTCGTCGAAGCTGCGGTGGTGGCTGTTGCCGTGCTCGATCAGCTCGCCCAGCTTCGACAGCCTCGTCGTGCCGAGCGGCAGTTTCCCCTCGCCCGAGTCCGGCCCGTTCATGCGGCGGACGACGGCCTCGATGGCGTCGAGCTCCTTGCGCCGGGTCTCCAGCTTCATCGTCTCGCCCAGGTCGGTGAGCACCTGTCCCGCATCGGCCGGGAGTGGCGACGGCATCGCGTCGTCCGCCACGGTGCCGACACCGGTGCGGATGGCGCTGGTGACCGTGTCGACGGTGTTCGCGAGCGGCCCCAGGGTGTTGACGAACTCGTTGAGCCGCGGTCGCAGATCGCCCTCGTGCCGGTCGGCGGAATTGCCCCGGTCGCCGGGAATCCCGTCGTCCGGTTCCAGGAACGCCGAGCGGTTCGCGCCCGCGGCCACGTCGGGCCGCACCCACAGGGCGTAGCCGTCGCGCAGCCGGTTCGCCAGCTCCCGCAACGCCCGCGGGTCGTTGCGGAAGCCGTCGAACGTGTAGTCGCCCTTGTCGTCGCGTTTCCAGCTGAACCACGGGTCGTTGTCGTAGCCGAGCGCGGTCGAGCGGAAGCCGGGTGACACGCCGAGCCGCGCGTAGAGGTCCGACAGCGCCTCGACCCGGCCGGACGTGTCCGCACCGGCGCGCTGCTCGCCGCCGTCCGGCGCGTAGGTGACCAGCGAGCCGTCGACCGCGTGCCGCTGCAGCTCCGCCAGGTCGTCGCCGCGCAGGCCGAACTGGTTGACGTCGCCGCCCTGGTCGACGTTCATCGTGACGTCGCCGCGCGCGACGCGTTCCGAGCGGGCGTTCTCGCTGGCGGCCACGTACTTCTCGAGCGGCACGAGGTAGGAGCGCACCAGCGGCGTGTACTGGTCCTCGTTCTTGCGGGCCTGGTCGTTGCGGTACTTCTCGATCCACTGCAGCGCCCGCATCGGCCGCCCGCCGGACACCCACCCGATGCTGCCGCTGCCGGTGGAGACCGTGATCTCACCGGTGCGCCGGTCCTGGTGGACGTCCTTGTGCTGTGATCCCGGCTGGGCCGCGTCGTAGACCGCCGTGTACATGCGCACGAAGTGCTCGCCCGCGATCGTCTCGACCTCGAACTCGCCGCGGTGCTCGAGCTGGGTGCCGCTGCTGTCGGCCGTCGTCGTCGAGCCCGGGTAGACCACGCCCGCGCGGCCCAGCTCCACCACCTGCTCCGTGGCGACGAACCGCGGCACCCCGTTCACGGTGGCGTCGACGACGTGCACGGGACGGCCGGTGGACGGCCCGTAGGGGTGCCACGCGCCGAAGTGGTCGAGGACGTGCACCGTCAGCCCGGCCTCCTCGGCGACACTGGCGAGGTCGAAGTAGCCCCGGGGCCGCGCAGCGGCCGCGGTCACCGCGGCGGCGAGCCGCGTGTGCTCCTTCGGCGCGTGCTCGTCGAGGCTGCGGGTGACGGCGTCGAGGAGGTTCTCGACGGGGTTGGCCCTGGGGTCCGCCACGATCGCGCGGGCGCCCTGCCGCGTCAGCTGGTCCCGCTGCTCCGCGCTGAGACGCTCGGGATCGAGCGGCCGTCCGGGAGCGGGGAGGTCGCCGACGCCACCGGTGCGGCCCGGGTCCACCACGGGCCCCGGCGTCATCTCAGTGGCTCCGGTCCACGGCAGCGGGGCGAAACCGGTGACGGGCCGGGGTGTGTCGAGGTCGGCCATGGACTCGTTCTTCACGTCCACGAAGTTGACGACGCCGCGATCGTCGGTGTGCACCAGGAAGTAGTGCCCGTCCTGACCGGCTCCGCCGACGAAGACGATGCCTTGCGCGCCGGGATCCTGCGTACGCATGTGCTCGTGGATCTCGGTGTAGCCCGCCTCCCGGAAGTCCGTGCCCACGAGGTCGTTGACGTCGCCGATCCGGGTCGGGCCGCCCGGCCCGGCGACGAACGTGTCGTTCTCCATGACCGCGAACGAGCCCTGGATGGTGACCGGCAGGCAGTTGTCGGTGTTCCAGCCCTCGTCGATGCCGCGAGTGTTGCCGTAGCGGGCCGAGAAGTAGCCCTCCTCGTCGGCGACCGAGCGGAAACTGCCCCGCGAGATCGCGGAGCCCTCCGGCGCGGTCAACGCCTGACCCGCCTCGAGCGTGCCCCGCGTGGAGACCGGAGCCGCCCGGCCCGTCCCGCCCGTCAGGTCGGGATCGACCACGCGCCGCACGGTCTCGGGACCGTTGTTCGTGCCGGGCGACGGGTCCTCCGCAGGCAGCGCACCGCTCATCGTCGGCTCGCTGGGAGGGTTCTGGACACGCGAGGCGGGCTGCTCACCGGAGGTGGTCTGCGCGCCGTGAGCCCGGGTGCTCGGGTCCTGTTGCGTGCCCCGGGAACTCTCGGCCGGTGGGTGGTACCGGACCTGCGACTCGTGGCCGGGCACCGTCCGAGTGTCGTGTTGCGTGGTCTGGTTCTGCTGTGGAGCCTGTGGGGTCTGCTGCGAGCTCGTGTTCTGGCCGGGCGCCGTCCGCGGCGTGGTGCCCGTCTGCGGAGTCGGCTGGGGTTGCGAGGTCGTGTTCCCCTGCCTGCCGGAGGTGCCCTCGGAGGTCGATCCGGACGGGTTCGGCCGCGGGGCCGGGGTGCGGGTGTCCGTCGCCGGGGGCACCGAGCCGTTCCGCTGCCCGTTCGACTCCGTTGTCGTGGTGTTGTTCGTGCCCCCCGTGTTGTTCGTGCCGCCCGAGTTCGTCGTGCCGTTCGTCGCGTTCGTTGTGGACTGTCCGGGGTCGGGCTTCGGCGGCTCCGGGAGACCCCGCACCGCGTCGGTGATCCCGTCCGGGGTGAGCGCGGAACCCGGCTCCACGGTGTAGGTCGAGGGCCGCATGTCCGTCGGCAGGCCGCCGACGAACGTCCGCAGGGTCTCGATCGTCACGTCGTTGCCGACGTGGAGGTTGCGGCCCCTCGGCCGGTTGACGTCCGGCGCGGGGGCGTCGGGTGCCTGCCGGTCCGGGCCGTGGATCGTCGCGCCGGAGCCGTTGCGCACCACCGTGTGGTTCTCGGGCGCGTCCTTGCCCGCGTGCTGGAACACGTCGCCGAGGGTGAGCAGTCCCTTGTCCAGTGCCTCGTTCTCCCACACGCGGACCTGCATGTCGTCGGTCGAGCCGATCTTCATGACATTGTGGTGCTGCCCGCCGCGGAACAGGTCGGCCATCGACGAGAACGGGTGCTGCGTCCAGTTCGACCCGTAGCGCTTGACCTTGACGAAGAAGTCGGCGTCCGCCGTGTAGAGGTAGGAGCGGCCCTCGTACGTGACGCCGCTGGTGCCGCCCTTCTTGCCCGACGACGCCTCGGTGTCGTCGATGGTGATGCCCTCGGCTACCGGCGGGCCCGTCGTGGTGGTGGTCGGCGCGGGTCCGGCGGCCTTGCCTGAGTCCCCGGCGAACCACGGTAGCGACGGGCCGGACGAGGTGCTGACGACCTTCGACTTGCCCGTCGGTGTCCCGGACTCGAAGTCCTTGCTGAGGTTCAGCTCCGTGCCCTCGGGCAGCGCGGCCTCGAACCGGAAGCTGTCCGGGCGGAACTCGCCGGTGATTCCGGCGTCGAACAGCGAATCGTAGGTGACGTGCCGGTTGCCGAGGATCCGGCTGATCGAGTAGTCGCCGGAGGTGAAGATGGAGTTCATGCCCTGACGCAGCGAGGTGCCCTTGGTCGCGTTGTGGGCATGGGTCTCGGAGTTGCTGCCAGGCCGGGTGTAGCCGGACGTGGACTCGGCCGCGGCACGGATCCGGTCCGCGCTCACCGGGCCCGGGTTCTCGCTGAGCTGCTTGTTGGACAGCAACGCGTACAGCGAGTCGTGAATGGCGTTGACGGTGTTCAGGCCGATCTTCTCGATCCGCCAGCCGCCCGACTTGTCGAACATCAGCCCCCGCCCCGGTGCCGTGTCCATCACCTCGAACGTCGGCGGGTTCGCCGGTTGTGTCAACGGCGGGGACGTGTCGGTGCCGGGCGACACCAGGTCGACCACGCCGGGCAGCGTCACCGGTGCATCGTTGGTCTTGTCGCGGTCGACGAGCATCGGCACGTCCAGGAACGGCGTGCTGACGGCCGGCATCGGTGCGCGCCTGCGCGAGATGTCGAGGTGGTAGTCGACGCCGTGCGTGCTGCGGCCGACCTTGTTGACGTCGGTCTGCGAGGTCACCTTCTCGCTGAAGCTCTCCGGCGCCACCTCGTCGGTCTTCGTGGACGTCGAGATGCCGAAGACCTGCGGCGTGACCGACGCGAACGTGGAACCCGGCTCCGGCGGCGCCTGCTGGATCGTGCCGCTGCTGTCCGGCTGCCCCGGCGGCACCGCGGGGGTCTCCCGGTAGACCATGCCCGCCTCGAGCGCGGCGGCGCCCGCCCAGGTGGTGGAGTTCTTCGTCTGCTTCGACGAGCTGAGCGAGTCGGCGTTGGTCTGCTTGTCGGGCACCGTCGAGCGCTCGCCGGGCCCGGTCGCCGCGTCGGGGTTCGAGGTCGCCGTGACGCGGATGTCCACGACGTCCTCGAGCGCGAGCCCGGAGTTCGGCACGGAGATGAGCCCGCCGTGACCGTCGTCGCCCGCCAGCACGTCGCGCAGCCAGACGTGGCCGGCCGGGGTGTTCAGGTGCTTGCCGACCTGATCGAGGATCTCCCGCTGCCAGTTCTTGTCGGTGACGCCGAGCTCGGTGAGCCGGTCGGTGACGGCCGTCAGGCCGGGATCGTTCAGGGTGGAGCGCGTCACCGCCGTGTCGCTGAACGAGTTGTAGCCGTCGCCCTGACCGAGCAGGCTGTGCGACGGGGTGGGCACGTCGGTCTTCGCCTCGGGCACCGCCTCCCGCAGCTCCGGCGGAACGGGCAGGCCCATGCTCTCGAACAGGTCGACGGCGTTGGCCACCGGCATCTCCTCGAACGCCCCGTCCGGGACGTCGACGGTGACCTGGACCGTGTCGAAGGTGCCGGTCGTGAACATGTTGCGCAGGAACATGTCCGCTTCGAAGGTGTAGCGGACGTCGGTCGCGACGAACACCGTCGGGCCCTGGTACTCGCTGGTCTGTTTGCCGCCGGGAGTCAAGTCGTTGGCCTGCGACTGACCCTTCTTCCAGCCGCCGCCGATGATGCCGCGCAGCGCCGCGCCGGTCCTGCCCTCGCGCTGGGGCATCACGTTGCCGCTCACGCCGAGGTCGACGCCGAAGCCACTGCTCTTGGTCGACCCGAGCACGCTGTCGCCGGCCTGGTTGCGCCGCAGCGTTCCGTTGGGCCGCACCGAGACCACCCGCGGCGAGTGGAACGTCGCCGAGCCCTTCAGCTCGCCGGTGAAGTCGGTCAGCCTGCCCGGCTGGGACATCTGTCCCGTCGTGTGCGGCTGCCCGCTGAACGACTGGGTCGCCGTGCCCCTGCTGCCGACCTGCCCGATGAACTCGCTCACCGCGTCGCCGGGCGTGCTGCCGGGGGCGGTCAGCGCGGACTCCTTGTACACGTACGTCGTGTCGCCGTCCGACCTGGAGTCGACGAACTCCCGTTGTCCCGGCGAGGACCAGTTGCCGCTGTACGCGGGCGGGGTGCGAGTCACGTCGCCGGGCCCGTCGATCGGCGTGAGGCGCTTGGACAGTGCGATCTTGGCGGCCTCGGTGGCGTCCGGAGTGATCCGGAGGTGTTCCAGGGTGACGAACTCTCCGGTCCGGTCCCGGTTCACCTGAGTGTCCGGCGCCAGCTCGGGCGGCGCACCGAGGTAGATTCCGGGGCGCATCCCGCTCGGTGGCACGGGTGTGGTCGACCACTCCAGTTTGTCGGCGGGCGTGGACACGGTGATCGCGTCGTCGACCCTGCCGGTGTGGACGTGGCGGGAGGCCGTCCCGTCGGTGAAGGCCTGGTTGATCTCGGGCCTGCTCGGCTGGGTGATCCGGCTGGCGGCGTCGCCGCCGAAGAGCATCCGGCCGCCGAGGAAGAACTGACGGCCCCAGCCCGGGGTCTTGCGGGAGCTCTGCACCACCACGAAGTCGAGCGCGCCGTCGTAGTCCCTGATGTCGCCGTCGTACTTGCCGGCTCTGCCGTCCTTGCCGGTGTAGCCGGACTTGTTGGAGGTGCCGAAGTCCCAGCCGAACGTGAGCCCGGCCCTCGGTGCGCCGGACGAGGTCGTGGCACTGCCCTGGTACGGGTTCGGGTTGCCCGCCTCAGGGGTGGTCTTGGGCGCGTCCGGGTTCGGGACGTCGGTCCCGGTCGGCCGGAAGGCGCCGCCGATCCCGCCCTGGAAGGTGCGCTTGCCGTCGTAGGCGCGGCGGAACTGCTCCGAGTTCTTGTCCTCGGTGCTCAGGCCCGTCTTGCCCGACGGTGAGGTGGTCTCCGGCGCCACGGGCTTCGCGTAGACGACGGCGGTGTGGACGCGGCCGTCGCGGTGCCACGTGAGCTGTTCGCCACCGTGCATCGCGTTGTAGATCGCGTCGCGCGCACCGTCCTTCGAGCCGAACCGGTTCTGGACGGCCTCGCGGCCACCCGGGTCCAGCTCGCGGCCGTCGCCGGTGGTGTTGCCGTTCGGCGGGCTCTCGATCTTCACGAGCTTGTTCGAGAGGAAGTCGATGATCGCGTCGGACTTGACCTCGCTGATGTTGTCCCTGCCGAAGACGTACGGCTGACCGTGGTCGGTGGTGGGCCGGGAGCCGTCGAGGTGCGGCGGGACAGGCAGGCCGAGCGAGCGGGCCAGGGACACCGGCACCTGCACACTGCTGGACACGGTGCCGTGCACGGCGTTGTCGCCGTCGCCGACCCGCATGTCGCGATCGAGTGTGTAGACCAGTTCGGTGTCGTTGCCGGTGCGGCTGGTCGACTTCTCGTTCGCCGGGTTGGTGCCGTCGGTGGCGCCGGTGGAGAAGTCGGTGAACAGCCCGGCGAACCAGCCCTTGAGCCCGCCGTAGAGCCCGGCGCCGAAGATCGCGTCGCTGCCGCGGGTGACCGACGAGCTGGTGCCGTGGCTCGCGGCCGTCGTGTGATCCACGGAGGTGGTGCCGACGTAGGTGATCGAGGGGTTGCCCGTCGGCGTGATGGTGACGTCGGTGCCGCCGACCGTGACGGTGGCGGGCGGCGGGTTGCCGGCCGGGGCCAGCAGTTGCTCGGTCAGCTGCTTCGACGCGTTCTCCGACGTTCCGAGCTGGTCGACGAACGCGATCGGCACGGGCACCCGGGCGGGCGTGAGCTCGCCGCCGAACGCGGTCCTCGGCACGGGGCCCGCGGGTGCGGTGCCGGGGGTGATGTCGGGCAGCCGCAGCCCGGCGTCGACCTTCGCCACGCCGGGCGTCGCACCGGGCACCGTGGCGGTGATGGACATCGTGGTGGGGACGTAGAGGCTCTGCTCGGTGCCGGTGCTGGTGCTCGATCCGGTGGTCGAGTCGAACTTCTGCGACCGCTTGAGCTGCGCGCCCGCGTAGACCATCGGCCGGATCGCCCCGCCCACCGCGTCGAACGGCGAGACGAACATCAGCGGGATGCGCACCGGGATGCTCGACGAGGTCGACTCGCCCAACGGCGTCGAGGTCTCCTCGGCGACGTCCTTCTTGACCGAGGACGGCTGCTGGTGCTGGGGCGCGGTCCTGGTGTCGTGGGGCCGGTGCAGGTCGGCCTGGACGGCGACGTCGGTCGTGTTGCCGTCCGGCCCGGTGAGCTGGATCCGGCCCTCGTTGAGCGCCGCCGCCAGGCCGTCGGTGCCGAGATTGACGAGCTGCGTGTTGACGGAGTCGCGGTTCTGCCCGGTCAGCTCGGCGACCACGTCGGCCAGCCCGTCGAGCGAGGTGATCGTCTCGATGTTGATCCGCGAGTGCGGTGGCAGGCCGGAGAGCACGGTGAGGCCACGTTCGGTCTGTCCCTGCGTGGCTGCGTCCTTCGCCGTGTCCTTGGCCTTCTGGCCGTCCTTCTCGGCGGTGTCGGCGGCGTCGCGGTGGGTGTTGGAGTCGGTCTCGAGCGCGCGGATGTCGCCCAGCTGCTGGTTCAGGCGGTCCACGGTGTCGCGGAGGTTGTTCCGCGCGGCGTCGTGCCGGTCGCGGGGCCCGGTGTCGGCGGCGAGGTCGTCGGCCGTCGTCTGTGAGCGCTGCCGGTTGGCCTCGGCCTCGTCCCGGCTGCCGGAGACGTGCTCGCGCTCGGTCCGCAGGTTCGTCTGTTCGTCGTGCAGTGTCCGCCGATCGGTCTCGACCCGTGGGTCGGGGTTCGCATCGTCGCGGGGTGGCAGGTCGCCCAGCTGCCGCTCGATCTGCTCGAGCCGGGTGTCGATGTCGCCGAGCCGGCCGCCGTGCTGGTCGCGCTGTTCGGTGAAACGCTGGGCGTCCTGGGTGGCCTGGTCGATCCGGTTGTCGTGGCCGGTGAGCCCGGTCAGGGTCGTGGTCACGTCGTCGGCGGCGGTGCGGATGTCGGTCAGCGAGTTCCCGGCGTCGCCGGTGAGGGTGGCCGCGGCGGGGCGGTTGTCCTGCGCGGCGGCGAGCTCCCGCGCCGCCGTCTCGACCGCGGTGCGGGCGTCGTCGAGCGCCCGCGCGGCGTTGTTGTTCGCGGTGACGGCGGCGTCGGTGGACTGCTGGATCACGGCGGCCTCGGCCCGCACCTGGTCGAGGGCCTGCCCTGCCGCCCTGGCCGCCGACTGGGCCGCCGCCTGCTGTGTCGTGAGGGCGTCGAGCTGATTCTGCAGTGCCGTCAGGTGCCGCACCTCGTCGGCCAGTCGCCGGACCTCGGCGTCGAGCCGGTCCGGGTTGCCGTTGACCGCGGCGAGATCGGCTCGCGCGTCCTCGGCGGCCTCCTGGGTGCGGATGATCCGCACCTCGAGGTCGGGGTTGGCTGTGGCGAAGTCGTCGCGTGCCCGCGTCCGCTGGGTGTCCTGTGCGGTGAGCTCGTCGAACCGGTTCTGGGCCTGCTGCACCCGCTGGTTCGCGCGGTCCTGCGCCTCCTGGGTGCCGATCACCGCACCCTCGGCCTCGCGGGCGGAGCGTTCGACCGAGAGCAGGTGCTGATGCGCGTTCTGGTGGGAGTTCCAGGCCCTGCCGTAGGCGGCCTCGATGTTGTCGCGCGCCGTCGTGACGTCGGCGACGGTCCGCTCGGCCCCGCGCACGGTGTCGTTGTGCTGGTTGTTCTGGTCGTTGGTGCCGGTGTTTCCGTTGTTGGTGCCGTTGTTGGTGCCGTTGGTGTTCTGCTGGGTTGTCTCGGGGCCGGTGCGCTCGCCGGAGGTCGGATCGTGCTGGCTGCTGGACTCGCCCTGGTTCGACGGCGGTAGCGGCGCGCCCACGGAGTCGGTGTGGAAGGTGTTGTCGCCGTTCTGCTGGGCGTCGAAGTTGAGGAACTCGTTGATGTCGAACTGGCCGCCGGGTTCCTGCAGCGCCGCGTCCGGCACGGTGTCGAGCCAGTTGACCTGCTGGGGATTCGCCGCGGGACCGTCGTTGCCTGTCATGGCGACGTCGCCCGGGTTGTCCGCCCCGCCGGACGGGTTCGCCGCGCCGCCCAGGTCCGGTCCGTCGAGGTCGACGGGCCGGAGGGTGCCGTGCTCGAAGCCCAGGCTCACGGACTCCGCGATCGCGGCGAACTGGCCCTCGGTGTGGAACCGGTGGGCGATGACGTCGGTGATCCGGTCGAGCAGGACCGGGTCGGAGTTGGTGTCGTGGTTGTTGCGCACGTTGGTCTCGGCCCAGTCGCGGGCCGCGCCGAGGCTTCCGGGGTCCAGGTTGTTGACCAGTCGATGTGCCGCTTCGGCCCGGTTGTCCCACGACGGCACCAGACTGTCCACCGTGGAGTGCGGGTTGTTGAGGGTGTTGGTGAACCCGCCCCGCTCGTCCGGGGTGAGGCTGCGGAACCAGTCGTGGAACTCCCGCCGGCCCGACGGATCGAGCTGGGTGTTCAGGACGTCGAAGTTGCCCTGCGCGATCGGCGGCAGCGAGTCGTGCCAGTCCCGGAACTCCTGACGCACGGTGGCCTCGTTGCTGTAGTCCCGCAACAGGTTCTGGTACTCCAGCATGAGGTTGTCGGCCGCGGCCAGTGAACCGGGGAAGCCCAGCGAGGACCACACCCACGGCGGGAACACCGAGTGATCCTCGGTGACCATCACCCGGGTCTCGTCGGGGCCCAGCGGGCCCTCGTAGCTGTCGGGGTGCGGCCGCGCCTGCGTGAGGTCCTGCTCGGAGTACCCGCCCTCGGCTCCGGCGAGCGTCAGCCAGTCGCGCAACGGCAGCACACCGTGGTTCATCGCCGGGTCCAGCACGACCCAGTCCGGACCGTTACCGTTCTGCGGGTCGACGCTGATCAGCGGCGCCACGTGGTAAGTCCAGTTGATCGGCTGGG
The DNA here is from genome assembly GCF_016595675.1 of Prauserella cavernicola. Lineage (GTDB taxonomy): Bacteria > Actinomycetota > Actinomycetes > Mycobacteriales > Pseudonocardiaceae > Prauserella_A > Prauserella_A cavernicola. Next base: position 24,714 of record NZ_JAENJH010000008.1, read on the forward strand.
GCACGTTGTTGGTGGCGCCGTAGGCGAAGTTCGACTGGGTCTGCAAGCCCGCACCGCTCCCGACGTACACCTTCCGGACGTCGGCACCCCAGTCCTTGAGCATCTCGGACCACAGGTGGGCCCGGATGTAGCAGCCGTCCTCCGGGTGCCGGCTCGGGATCGGGAGTTGCCCGTCGGTCGGGTGGTCGAACGTCGACGTCGCCAGGTCCTGGTAGTACTCCTGCGCCATGGTCATGCTCGTGCCCGGGTTCGGGTCGAGGTCCACCTGGTTCAGGTCGATGACGTCGCGGAACATCGTGTCCATCGACGGATCGCGGTCGTTGGCGAGGTCGACGATGGCGTCCACCCTGCCGAAGTCCGGCAGCGCGGCGTCCGAGAACCGCTCGTTGGTCTGCTGCTGCAGATCCAGCAGCCGCACGTCACCGAGGTGGTTCACGACCAGCCAGGAGTGTCCCGGCCTGCGCACGTCCGGCGGCGGGAAGCCGACGACCACCGCAGCCGACCCGTGCCCGCCCTTCCGGACCCGGTCGCCCACCTCGGTGAACGAGTCGGTGCCCCAGCCGGTCTGCTCCCACGGGCTGTTGAGCCGCTCCGCGGCCCACGTCGTCGCGCCCCGGGGCGGACCACCGGGCAGGCTGCCCGCCACCTCGGGCATGCCGTTCCAGGTCATGAACCCGGCGACGCTGCAGGCGAGGCAGTCGGCGAAGTTCTGGTCGGGCCGCGCACCGCGCACCTTGTCGAACCAGAGGATCGGATCGACGTGCGACCGACCGGGCGGCACCACCTCGCGCAGGGCCGCGTTGTCCTGGTCCGAGCCCGGGTTCAGGGTCTCGGGCCGTTCGCGCGCGCCCGGCGGGTCGAAGTGGGTCGAGGGCCCACCGTCCGACTCGAACGTGTCGCGGGAGCGCTTGCCCGATCCCGGGTTCGGGGTGTTGGCGGGCGGCGTGTTGGTCGACGGCGCGGGCGGGGCCGGGGTGGACGACTGGCCGGTTTCGAAAGGCGCGCCCACCGAATCGGTGTGGACGTTCGCCTCGGGCACCACGGGCTTCGGCGGCCCCTGGTTGTCGGCGTGTGTGGTCGTCGGCCCGCCGGGTCCGGTGGGATCGCCGACGACGGCGTGCGCCGACTCCGGGGAGGGCGTCGAGGGCTCCGTCATGGTGGGCACGTCGGTGGTGGACGTCGTCTGCGGATTGCTGTCGGCGTTCTCGGAGCCCGGTGCCGGCTTGCGGTTCTTGCCCCCAGTGGTGCCCGGCGGGCGGGTCGACGGCGTCGTCGTGGTGTTCGGCGAGGTGGTGGTGTTGCTCGTCGGCGTGTTCGTGGCCGGTGTGCTCGGGGACTGTGTCGTGGGCGGTGCGACCGGGTTCGGTGCGGACTGGCTGCTATTGCCGGTCGGGCCGGTGACAGGCGGGGCCACGGGCGGCGCGGTCTGGTCGCCCTGCTGGTTGTTCGTGGTCTGGTCGGCCGTGGACTCGCTCTGCGGCGGGGGCGCCTGCCGGGAGCTGTCGCCCTGGGGTGGCGGGGCGGTGACCGAGGAGGTCTGCGACTCCGGGTCGGGCGTCGACGACGGGGTGTTCGGGTCCTGCTGCCCCGATGCGGGGTTCGGGGTCTGGTCGCCCTCGCGGCCCGAGGGCGCGGCGTTCGGGTTGTCCTGGCCGCCCGCCGGCGGTGCCTGCTGGTCGCCTCGGCCAGGGGCGGGCGGGTCCTGGCGCCCGTCCGGGGTCGTCGCGTCGGTGTTGCCGGAGTCGCCGGCCGGCGGCTGCTGGCCGGGTGTGTCCGAGCCGGGAAGCGGGGCAGGGCTCTGGTTGCCGGGAACCGGCGAGGGCGGGTCCTGCACGCCCGAACCGTTCGAGTCCACAGGCGCTTGGACGGTGCCACCCTCCGGTACCGGCGCGGGATTCTGGCCACCGGGAACCGGCGGTGGACTCTGCACACCCGAACCATCCGAAGCCACCGGTGTCTGGACGGTGCCCCCGTCCGGGACCGGCGGCGGCTGGGTGGTGTCGCCTTCGGGCAACGGCGCCGGGCTCTGGTCACCGGGAACCGGCGACGGCGGGTCCTGCACACTCGGCACCGGCTGCTGCCCGCCCGTCGGCGGCGGCTGGACAGTGTTGCCGGTATCCGGAACCGGCGCCGGGCTCTGGCCGCCGGGCACCGGCGGGTCCTGCACGCCCGAACCGTTCGAATCCACCTGGGGAGAGGGCTGGGTGGTGTTGCCTCCCGGCAGCGGCGCCGGGTCCTGGTCGCCGGGCAGCGACGCGGGCGGGCCCTGCTGATCGTTCGCGCCCGGCGAGACGACGCCGTCCTGTCCCGTCGGCGGAGCCGTCACTCCGCCGGGCGACTGGATCTGGCCGCCCACGGGGGGTGAGGTCACCGGCTCCGGGTTGTTCGGGGTGACGACCGGCGGCACGGTCGACGGCGTGGTGGGGTTGGTGCCGGTCGGGTTGCCGATGGCGCCGTGGGGACCGCCGCCCTGTGCCGGGTCTGGCCCCGGCCGGACGTCGGTGTGGCCGCCGACGGAATCGGCGGGCACGGTGCCGGTGTTGCCCGGACCGTTGCCGAACGCGTCGCTCCGAGGTCCGGTGCCACCGGAACCATTGTTGGCGACGACGTTCTCGCCGGAGTTGTTGGTGCCGAAGACATTGCTGCCGGGTCCGTTGCCGCCCAAGACATTGTTGCCGGGTCCGTTGTTGCCGACGTTGCCGCCGACGTTGTTGCCGGACCCGTTGCTGCCGCCGACGACGTTGTCCCCCGGGCCGTTGTTCCCAGCACCGATGTTGCCGGGCCCGGAGCCACCGACGACGTTCTCGCCGGAACCGTTGTTCCCAGCACCATTGTTCCCGGCACCATTGTTCCCAGCACCGTTGTTGCCAGCACCGTTGTTGCCAGGCCCGTTGCTGCCCGAGCCGTTGTTGCCGAAGCCGGTGTTGCCTGGCCCGTTGTTGCCAGGCCCGTTGCCAGCGAACACGTTCTCACCGGATCCGTTGCCACCCGGCCCGTTGTTCGCGGCACCGTTCCCGGACCCGTTGTGTCCGGAGCCGTTTCCAGATCCGTTGTCACCGCTGCCGTTGTTCCCGAAGGCGTTGTCGCCGCCACCGTTGTCACCCGAGCCGTTGCCACCGGGGCCGTTACCCGCTCCACCTCCGGCACCGTTGTTGCCGCCGACGTTGTCGCCCGACGAACCGCCGGGACCGTCGCCGATCACCTCGCCGCCGGAGCCCACCTGCTCGGGCGCGGAGTTCCCGCTGGAGCCGTCCTGGCCGCGCGAGCCGGAACCACCGGGGCCGTCGCCGCCGAGGTACTTGTCCAGCAGGTCACCGAGCGCGCCGCCACCGACTCCGGCCAGCCCGGAGAACGCGCCCGCGGTCGCCGCGTAGGGGTTCAGCTCGAACTCGCCCTCGGTGGCGTACTTGTAGAGCGCCTCGGTGAAGACCTCGTGGAACGACTCGGTGCCGATGTCGGTGATGTTGTCCAGCGCGCCCTTGGCCCAGTCGTCGCCGAAGCGCTTGGCGAACGCCGTGTTGAGCATCTTGTTGAGCCCGGCGCCGACGATCGCGCCCAGTCCGCCCGCCAGCGGGGCCAGCGCGGCGCCCATCGCGCCTACCGCGGCCGCGTTCTTCGTGTGGTCGGTGTTCCACTCGTCGCGCGTTCCCATGCCGTACTGGGTCACCTGCGCGGCGACGTCGACGAGCAACTGGAAGGCGATGCTGAAGGTCGCGAGCTTGATGACCTCGGCGAGAACCTTGCCCAGCACCGTGTTGATGAAGAACCGCACGATGGGGATGCGGGCGGCCAGCCACGCCATCGACGCGCCGCCGGTGAACGGCGCGAGCTTGATCGCCAGCGCGATCTCCGCCAGCAGCGCGATCAGCGAGTTGATGATGACGAGCTTCATGTACTCGACATCGAGGGCCAGGTCTTCCAGGTATTCGCCCAGCCCGTTGAACAGTTCCGCGGCCGCGTAGATGAGCCGGTCGCCCTCGATGAACGGGCTCACCCGCTGGATGAAGGCGCGGGCCGCTTCCCCTTCGAAGTTCGACCTGATGGAGTCGACAGCGCCGCGGAGGCCCTCGGCCAAGGTGGCCAGGTCCTCCGCGGAGCCCTGCCATTCAGCGGCCAGAGCGCGAAGCTTGTCCTCGTTGGCGTCCGGCCACTCCTCGCCGGTGAGCACCTGGAACAGCTTCGCCACTTCCGGGCTGACCATCATGGCCATGACGAATACCTACTCGTGCGGGGTCGCGCTGTCGGCGTCGTCGTTGGTCTGGTCGAAGTTCTTCGCCACCAGCAACGTGCTCTCCGCGAGACCGCCGACGCCGTCCTCCAGCAGCGTCAGGAACTCGAGGGCCTTGCCCTCACCCGGCTTGTAGTTCTCGTCGAACTGCTGGCCCATCTCGCCGGTCCCGCCCGCGTCCCCGTACTGCTCGGTCGCCGTGCGGACCCGCCTGGTGATGTTGTTCGCCAGATCCGACCAGTGGTCCAGGTTCAGCCCGCCCTGGTTCAGAGCGTTGATGTCGACATACAGACGATCGCTCATTGTCGTCCCTTCCTCGCGTCCTTGAGTGCCTCGTCGAACATCGCGTCCAGATCGGGGCCCGACTCCCGCAGCTTCTCCAGGTCGAGTCCCTCCGGGATGAGCCCCGCCATCGCCGAGCTCGTCGCGGCGGCCGCCTCGTCCTGGGCATCGGTGACCACCTCGACGATCTTCGCGGCGAGCTCCTTGGGAGCCATGTCGCGCCACCGCTTGCCGTTGAGCGTCAGCTCCGTGAGCTTGCCCTGGCTGTCGACGGTGGCCTGGATGGCCCGGTCCTTCGACGTCGCCGTGGCCGTGACGTCCTGGAGCTTGCCGAACGCTCCGGCGAGCTCCTCCTGTTTGGCGCGCATCTCGCGCATCGCCTCGTCGAGCTGGTTGTGCAGGGGCGAGAACATCGCGGCTCCTAACCGTTCGCGGTCTGCTCGGTGGTCTCGGTGGTCTCCTTCGCCGGCTTCTGGTCGACGGGCTTGCCGCGGTGGGAACTCGTGCCGACGTGCACGTGGGTCGGCGCGAGCGGCTCGTCGGTCTCGTTGGCGACGTCGCTGGGCAGTCCGACGATGCCGTTGCCCGCCATGCTGTCGGTGCCCCAGATCTTGTCGTCCTCCGAGAGCCAGGTCTGGCGCTCGCGTTCCTTGCTGTCGCCCTGACCGCCGCCTCCCGGAGGCATCATCGGCGGCATCATCGGCATGCCGCCTCGGCCGTTCTGTTCGCCGGGGTTGAACGCCGAGTTGTTCCCGTTACCGTCCTGGTCCTGCCCGGACCAGTCCGACCAGCCCTCGCCACCGAAGTTTCCGCCGGCGTTGCCTCCCGAGTTGCCGCCGGGGCCGTCGCCGAAGCCGTTGCCGCCGTTGGACTCGCCCTGGTTTCCGCTGGGGAAGTCCGAACCGGAACCGCCGGAGAAGTCCGGGTTTCCCGCGCCGCCCGCGAAGTTCGAGTCCCCGCTGCCGGGTAGGCCCTCGAAGTTCGGAGTGTCCTGGCCTCCGCCGCCTCCGACGTTGGAGTCGCCGCTACCGAACTCGGGGACATCCGGCAGGTTCGGGTTATCGACGGGAAAGTTGTCTCCCGGCTGGTTCTGGTTGTTGTCGCCGGGAAGGTTCTGGTTGTTGTCCCCCGGCAGCTCCGAGAACAGGTCCTCGAGGTTCTGGTCGCCGGGCGAGTTCTGGTCGTTGCCGCCGCCGAAGGAGTTGTCGTCGCCGGTGAGGTCCGACCACCAGTCCCGCAAGTTCTCGTCGTTGCCGCCGGGCAGCTGGTTGCTGTCCCCCTGGCCCTGCGAGAGCAGGTCCTCGAGGTTCTGGTTGCCGGGCAGGTTCTGGTCGCTGCCGCCCGGCGGGGTCTGGTTGCTGTCGCCGAGGTTGGAGAACAGGTCCTGCAGGTTCTGGTTGCCCGGCAGGTTCGGGTCGTTGCCACCGGGCAGCTGGTTGCCCTCGCCCTGCCCCTGCGCGAACATCTCCTGCAGGTCCTGGTTGCCGGGCAGGTTCTGGTCACTGCCGCCCGGCGGGATCTGGTTGCTGTCGCCCAGGTTGGGGATGAGGTCCTGCAGGCTCTGCTCGTTGCCCTGCTGCTGCGGGAGATCCGGTGAGTTGTTGCCGAACCCGTCGCCGTTGAAGGCGTTGCCCTCGGATCCGATGGGCGGGTTCTGGTTGCCGAACCGGTTGCTGTTCGGCGTGCCGTTCGAGCCTCCGAAGCCACCGGGCGGCGGCATGAAACCACCGGGCGGGACGGTGCCGTTGCCGAAGGAGTTGTCCCCTCCGGTGCCGAACGGGTTGTCGCCGCCGCCGAACGAGTTGTCGCCCCCGCTGCCGAACGGGTTGTCCCCGCCACCGCCGAACGAGTTGTCTCCGCCGGAGCCGAAGGGATTGTCGCCGCCGCCAAAGGAGTTGTCGCCCCCGCTGCCGAACGGGTTGTCCCCGCCGCCAAAGGAGTTGTCGCCCCCACTACCGAACGGGTTGTCCCCGCCGCCAAAGGAGTTGTCGCCCCCACTACCGAAGGGATTGTCCCCACCGCCGAACGAGTTATCGCCCCCACTACCGAAGGGATTGTCCCCACCGCCAAAGGAGTTGTCGCCGCCGTCCCCGAACGGGTTGTCCCCGCCACCGCCGAACGGGTTGTCGCCGCCCCCGGCGTTGTCGTCCCCGCCGCCGAACAGGTCGCGGATGTCGTCCTCGTCGAGGCCGCCACCGCCGCCGTCGTCACCGCCGCCGCCGTTGTTGTCGCCGTCGCCGAAGAGATCGAGGATGTCGTCCTCGCTGAGTCCGTTGTCGCCGCCGAACCCGTTGTCACCGCCGAGGCCGTTGTCCCCGCCACCGGGCGGGGGCAACATGGTGGGCGGCACGATGTCCTCCAGCGGTCCCTTCGATCGCTGGTACTCGGTGTCGAGCGTGGTCATGAGGTCTCGGGCCGACGTGTCGAGCGATTCCAGCTTCTCGAGCAGGTGGTCGGAGATGTGCTTGTTGATGGTGCCCCACGTGCCCGGACTGTCCAGCGGCCCGGAGAGCTCGGGGAAGCCGGGCGGCAGCGGCGCCGGCGTGAAGGTGTTCGTGCCGGTCACCTCGGCGCCGATCGGGATACCGAGCAACGTCTTCTCGGTGAACACGGGCGCGGTGTTCGCCGAGGACGAGTAGTTCTTCACGACGCCCTCGATGTAGGACAGCGCGAGATCCCTGGAGTTCTTGTTCGACAGGATGTCGAGCGCGTAGTTCGGCGTGCCGTGCACCAGCCCCATGCCACGGATGTAGGTCCGGACGTTGCCGATGACGGCGCTCATCGTGTCCTGCAGGAGGGTGCGGAGCTGGTTCGAGTACTGGTACCACGCCTCGGACATGCCCTGCGCGAAGCGGCTGAGCGCGTTCGCGATGTCGGCGATGCCCTGGGACGTCTGGCGTTCGTCCACGATCTGCATCCGGAGGTCTTCGAGGGTGTTGGCGAACTGCAGCACCTGCTGCCGGATCGCGTAGGCCGCCTTGCCCTTGAACGCCGAGTCGTCACTGTTGAGCTTCTGCGACCAGCCCTGCAGGACCTCGTGGTTGGCGTTGAGCCAGTTCACGTAGTGGTCGACCGCCGCCTTGGAGTCCCACAGCTTGCTCACGTCCATCAGCCCGGCCTTGCCGTCCTTGAGCTGGTCCACGACGTCGTTGAGCTCGTCGAGGCCGTTGGTCCAGGCGTCCACCTTGGCCTGGTCCTTGTAGACCGAGATGTACCACTTCTCCCACGCGTGATAGCTGTACGCGTCACCGCCGGACTGGGTGTCGCTCGACTGGTCGTCCCCCGCGACCGCCCCGCCGTCGGTCTTGAACCAGCCCTGCTCTCCGGCGCCGTTCTCCACCGGGGTGTGGATGTCGGGCCCCATCCCCGTGGTGGAGAAGACGGCCTGCTCGAACGTGATGTTCGAGGTGTCCTCGCCGACCACGGGCGGTTCGCTCGGCCCGGTCCCCTCGGGTGTCGTCATGACTGATCTCCACTTCCCTCTTCAGTCAGGCGCCGCCGCCGGTCGAAGTGCCGTTGAAACCGGGGTACTCGGAGGTGAACTTGGTCGCGTCGTACGCGGCCAGGTCGTCGGTGTCCTTGAAGACCACCTTGGCCTGCTCGAGTGCCTGGTAGAACGTCGACAGCTTGGTGCGGAGGTCGGTGTTCACGGCGTCGAGGGACGTGCCGAAGGCCGTGCCCCGGCTGTTGAGGTCCTGCGCGCGGATCCACTTCTGGTTGCGCGGCTGCAGGTAGAACTCCTCGTCCAGGTACGTGAGGTCGAGATGCGTGGCGTCGCGCAGCGAGCTCTTCACCTTGTCGATCTCGCCGATCAGCTGGTTGTAGGACGACTCGTCGAACTTGACGTTGGGATCGGGGCCGACGTTGCCGTCCTTGGACCCTCCGCCGGAGCCGCCCGAACCGGACGAGTCACCGTCACCGGAGCCGTCGCCCGAGCCGTCGCCGTCTCCAGAACCGTCTCCAGAGCCGTCGCCGTCACCCGAGCTGTCACTGTCACTGTCGCTGTCACTGTTGCCGTCGCCGGAACTGTCGTTGTCCCCGGAGCTGTCGTTGTCGCCGTTGCCGTCGCCGTTGCCGTTGCCGTCGCCGTTGCCGTTGCCCTCGCCGTCGCCGTTGCCCTCGCCGTTGCCGTTGCCCTCGCCGTCGCCGGGGGTGTCCTGCGTGGTGTCCTCGGTCGTGTCCTGCGTCGGGGTCGGCTCCGGTTCCGGGGCCGGCTCCGGCTGCGTCGCGTGCGCCACCTGTGGCACGAACGACTGGGCGGGGCTGAGCGGGATCGGCTCCTGCTGCGGCAGCGACGGATCCTGCTGGGTGAAGCCCTGGTCGAGCGGCGCCTCGCCCTGCGAATCCGGAGCCTGGAACTCGGACTGCGGCGCCTCCCACTGCTGCGCGGGGTCGAGCGGGATCTGGTCCTGCTGCGGGTCGATCAGCGGGCCCTGGTCCCGGACGCCCTGATCGAGCGGCGGCTCACCCGGCGAGCCCGGCTGTTGTGACTCGGACTGCGGAGCCTCCCACTGCTGCGCCGGTTCCACCGGAATCTGGTCCTGCTGCGGGTCGATCAGCGGGGCCTGCTCCGAGAAGCCCTGACCGAGCGGCTCTCCCCCCGAGAACTGGTCCGGTGATCCGGCCGGCGGAGGCATCATTCCCATGGGAGCGAACGGGGTCTGCTCGGTCCCCTGCCTCGGCTCGCCCGGTTTCTGCGGGGTGAGGTTCTCGCCCGCGGGGTCCGGCTGCTCCGACCGGACGAACTCGTCCTGTGCTGGCTGGTCCGGAGACTCCCTGGACTCGACGGGCTTCTGCTCCGTGTCCTGCCTGGCTTCGGCGGGCGTCTGCTCGGTCCGTCCCGGCCCGTCCAGCGTGCGCGGGTCGACGGCGCCGGGGTGCTGCTCGCCGCAGCAGGCGCAGTCGCCCGTGTACTCCTCGGGCTGGGTGACCTCGCCCTCGGTGTCCTCTCCCGACGCGTGCTCGCCCCGCGGCGCCTGCCGCGGCTCACTCACCACACCCTCGGTGTTCTCACCCGGCGCGTGCTCGCCCCGCGGCGTCTCCCGCGGCTCACTCACCACACCCTCGGTGTTCTCACCCGGCGCGTGCTCGCCCCGCGGCGTCTCCCGCGGCTCACTCACCACACCCTCGGTGTTCTCACCCGGCGCGTGCTCGCCCCGCGGCACGACCTCGCCGCGCTCGTTCACGTGCTGGCCCTCGGGCAGCGTCTCGCGGTGCGGAGCCACGCGTTCGGTCGCGCCGTCGTGAACGTTGCCGCAACACGGGCAGCACGTGTCGTCGGGACGCTGTCCGACATCCCAGCGCTTGGGCTCCAGCGCTGGCAACTGCTCGCCCTGGTACCGGGGTTCGAGCCTGGCGCCGGGCGCCAGCGGCGGGAACTGGTCGGCCGGCATCGACTGCGGTGTCGCATCCGTCCGCGCCACGGGCTCCATCGGCACGCCCTGTTCCCGCGGCAGCAGCGGCTCCAGTGGCAGCGCCGGTTCCAGCGGTGCGAACTCCTGCGAGAGCGGCTCCGGGGGAATCCCTGGATCCCCCGGAATGGCCTCGTCGAGCCGAGCGGGCTCGCCGGGTGTGACGTCGTGTGCCAGCGGCTCCTGCGGAACACGATGCTCCGCGGGCGTGAACCCTTGTGCCACCGGCATTCGCGGACCCGGGGCCAGGAACGGCTCCGCGGGAATCGCCGGCTCGATCCGGGCGGGCTCCATCGGCGTCAGCGGTACCGACTGCGAACCGAACTCCGTCGGCGCACCCAGGTCCTGCCTGCCGTCGACGGGAAGCTGATCAGCGGGCTGCACCGGGTGGCCCGGCTCCCCCGGCACACGCGGCGGCATCTGCATCCCCATGGGCGGAGCCATGGACCCCGGAGTCGTCACACCGGGAGCCTCGCCGAGGTTTCGCCTGGTGGGCACGATCTCTTCCGGATCCGTCTCCTCCACCACACTCTCCTTCCACTGTGGCCCGTCACGCCGGGCCGTCTACTGGGGAATGCCGATGCCGCCGCGGAAGAGCGTCAGCCGAGGAAGATGCGACCGCCCTGGGTGTCGCCGTCCTTGAAGATCTGGTGGATGTTGACCGACGACACCGCCTTGGCGTTGATGTCCTGGGTCATCTGCTGGTAGGCGCTGTTCCACTGGTTCTGGCTCTCCAGCCAGATCGGCTGCGCCGAACCCCACGTGGCCTCCGGGATGTTCCGCAGGCGGTTGTTGAGCCGCTCCAGGACGTCGCCGAGCTGGCCGACAGCACGGTAGAGCTGCTCGTTGAGGTCCAGATAACCGTCGTGGTTGACGTCGAACATGGTCATGAGCGAGTCCCCTTTCAGGAGGAGTGGTGCGACAGGGGTCAGTGCGCCATGCCGCTGGTGTCGGCCTCGGTGCTGCGGTTGAGCTGAAGCAGGCCCTGCGCCTTGGTGTTGAGCTCGCCGAGCTGGGTGAGAATCTTGTTGTAGTCACCGCTCCATTCCCCGAGCAGCGCGGACAGCTTCATACCCGAGGTGGAGTTGTTGACCGCGGGCAGCTGCGAGGCCAGGCCCTGCACCATCGAGTTCAGCTGCTGCATCTCGCCGAGCGCGGTGTCGGTGGCGCTGATGACCTGGGTCAGCATTCCGTCGTCGTAACCGGACCTACTCATCCTTATTTCCTCCTAGTTGGGTTGAACAATGGACGGTTCCGGGATGTCGAGGACCGGACCGGTCGGGAGCAGAGCCAGGAGCTCCGCGGGAACCAGTGCGGCACCGTCGACCGAGAACCCGAGTGCTTCCGCGGCCTCCGCGTCGGCAACCGGGAACTTCGCGCCGGCTTCGGTGATCAGGTAGACACCGGCGCCGGGCACGCCGGGTGCCGGGCGGGTGCGGGCGATCATGCCCGCGCCCGGCGTGACGTCGACCAGGTCGGCCACCCGCCCGTCGCGGGTCACTCCGGCCGGGTCGCTGCTCGCGGACGAGCCGTCCAGGTTCCCCGCGGTGGCGAGGGTGGCCTGGTCGTTCTCCCACCGGACACACGGCATCTGCGTCTCGGAGTCCAGCGCCGCGGGCGGTTGCGCGGGCAGTTCCGCCTGCCACACCGGCGCGGGCGTCACCGGCTCGGTGGCCAGCTGCGCCGGGGTGAGCGTGATGGGCGGAGGCAGATCGAGCTCGGGGTCGGCGCCGACGAGCGCCGCGACGAGTGGCGACACGGGCATCAGTCCGTCCGGCGCCACGACGAAGGCGGAGTTGCCGACTGCCTCGGGCACGGTGACCAGCTGACCGAGCTGGGTCTGCGCACCGGCGACCTGTGGGCCGGAACCACCGTGCTGCACCGGCTGCGAGCCGATGTCGGGGCCGGACGGCAACGTGTTGAGCCACGCCGAGTCCACCGCGACGGCCTTGGCGGGGTCCATGCCCATCGCCCTCGGCACCCAGTCCTCGGTGATCCGCAGCTTGCTGCCGTTCCAGGCGAGGTAGAGCTGGTCGCCGGTGCGCACGAGCGCGGACTGGTCCTCGGTCAGCGCGGTGACGCCCGTCGGGGCGCCGACGCTCACCGAGACCGACGTCTCGGCGTCGCCCGCTCCGGCGCACACCGTCCACGGCTGACCGCCCGCGTCGGGCGAGGGCAGCGCGTCGGGCGCGCCGGCGATGCCGACCGGTGCGCCCTTGGGGAAGTCGGCGAGGTCCTCGGTGCCGACCGTCGAGATCGGAGGGTTGCCCTCCACCAGCAGTCTCGCCGACGAGTAGTTGAGTACCGGGCGCAGCCTGCCGTCGATGAGCAGGTAACGGTTTCCGGAGTCCTCGTCGACCACGAGCGTGCCCGGCTGGTCGCGCCAGGCGTCGCTGCCCCGGCCGGTGAGGAAGGAGACGGCCAGCACGACGCCTCCCACGAGTACGGCGACGGCGATGCCGACGGCCAGGCCGACGGTGGTGCGTCGCAACGGCCGGACCGGTGCGTCCGGATCGGTGCGCAGCACCGCCGCGAGAATCCGGCCGACCAGAAACGAATGTGCTTCGGCCTGCTCACGCCTGCCGTACATGTGCGCCCTCCTTTCCCTTCCCCCACACGGTCACCGCGTCGGAAATGGTTCACAGCCAGGAAGCGACCCAGCCGTAGAAGCCGGTGATCGTGAGCACGAGCGCCAGCACGGCGAGTGCGCAGACCCAGTGCAGGAAGTCGCCGATCCGGCCCCACTTCGGCACGAGCCTGCGACCGGGCAGGACGTGGGCGCCCGCCACGGCGTTGCCCGCGAGGCCGAGCAGGCCCACGATCACGCACACCAGACCGAGCAACGGCAGGTCGACGGCCCAGCGCAACAGCACCGACGTCAACGCGGCCGCGGCGGGCGCGATCGCGGCGACCCGGTGCCAGATCCCGTTCAGCTCACGGGACTGCAACAGCAACAACACGGAGACGACGAGGCTGAGCGTCATCGTGTCCCATCGCAGCGTCGACGACACCACCAGCAGCGCGACGGCGCACACGGCGCCGAGCACGACCATGAACGCCGTGAGGTGCACGTCGGCCCGCGCCGCGCGGTCGAGAACATCCTTGCTGGGCAGAGGTTCCAGCCCCTTCTGGAACTCCGCCGTCGTCACCGGCACGGGTTCGGCCGACAATCCGGCGAGCCACGTGGCCAGCTGCGGCGCTGCCCTGGTGACCGCCAGGACCATCGCCACCAGCACCGCCGCCGTCGCCTGAGCGTGCAGCCCGATCAGCAGTCCGAGCACACAGCCGAGCGCGGAGAGCACCGCGCCGCAGGCCACCGCCAGGAACGCGGCCTGTGCCACGCCGAGCGCGGCCCTGACCGCCGCGGCCGCCGTCGCCACGGCCACCGCCGCCGCCAGCACCCCGGCTCCGGAGAACCACGCCGACGGCCCCGCCGCGCCCGCGGGCATGGCGAGTCCGGCGACGCCGATCGCGGCCACGCCGACGCTGCCGAGCGTGACGCCACTGGTCGTGTCGTCGAGCACCCGCGTCATCACGGCACCGCCCGCGATCAGCACGACGCCGACGAAGGCCGCGACGACCGCCGTCGTGGTGCCCTGTGCGGCGAACGTGGTGGCCAGCACGGCCAGCACGCCGAACAGACCGGCGAGCCCGACGCAGAACCACCGCGTCAGCTCGGGGCGCCAGCTGTCGGTGCGCGTGGACAGTCCGGTGTGGATACCGTCCACGAGGTCGTCGAAATCGGCGAGGGGCAGCTGGTCGTTGCGAGGCCGCAGATGCAGGACGTCGCCGTCGTAGAGCCCGGCGGCGGCCGTGCCGTGGTCCTCGTCGAGCGCGGCTCCCCCGAGCCGCTGCAGCACCCAGCCGCCGTGCGCGAGGCCGGTGGTCGCGAGTGAGGGGTCGAGGTGGCCGAGCACCGTGGGCATGAGATCGGCGATCGGCACGTGAGCCGGCACGGCCAGCTCGACGCGGGAGTTCGGACCGCAGATGGTGAGCCTGCACATCTCCCCGGAACCGCCCGCCGAGGACGCCGGCTGAGTGGTCGCCGGAGCGTTCGAGTTCGTCGCCGCCATGACCCCCACACGGAGCGCTCGTCTCGAAAGGTTCAGTGACCGGAGTGAACGTCTCGGGGCCGTTCGCCCGTGTACGGATCGGACCGGGCACCAGCAGCGAGGAGCCGACCGCGATGACGACGACACTGTTCCGGAGGCCGAGCCGGGAGAAACCGCCGGAGATGCCGAGCGGTGAGCTCTCGCTACAGGAACCGCCCGCACTGCCGGAGACCGTGGGCAGGGACTTCCTGTCCGCGATGATGATGCTGCCCATGATGATGGGCGGCGGCGTGTTCATGCTGATCTTCATCGCGCCGCGCAACCCGGTACTCGGCATGACGATGTTCGGCGTCATGATGCTGATGGCGCTGCTGATGTTCGTCGTCCAGATGGCCAGGGGCGGCACCGAGCGCAAGGGCAAGATGCGCGGCGAGCGTCGTGACTACCTGCGCTACCTCGGTCAGGTCCGGACCCAGGTGAAGGCGGCGGCCACCAAGCAGCGGGAGTCCCTGTCGTGGCGGCATCCCGACCCGGACGGCCTGTGGTCGGTCGCGATGAGCGGGCGGCTGTGGGAACGGCGCGCCGCGCACGGCGACTTCGCCGAGGTCCGCATCGGCACCGGCTCCCAGCGGCTCGCGGTGCGGATGACCCCGCTGGCCACCAAACCGATCTCCGACCTCGAGCCGCTGTCCGCGCGGGCGCTGCGCCGGTTCATCAACGCCCACAGCACGGTCCCGACCCTGCCGACCTCGCTGTTCCTGCGCGGGTTCGCCAAAGTCCGGTTCTTCGGCGACGAGGACGCCGTCCGCGGCGTGACGCGGGCGATGCTCTCCCAGCTGGTCACCTTCCACTCGCCGGAGGACCTGCGCGTCGCGGTGTGCACGGACCCCGAGCGGGTGGAGCACTGGGACTGGGTGAAGTGGCTGCCGCACGCCCAGCACCCCGTCGAGCAGGACGGCGCGGGTCAGGTGCGGCTGCTGGCCGACGGCGTGGACGCGCTCACCGACCTGCTCGACGCCGAGCTCGGCGAGCGCGGCCGGTTCGAGGCCGCCGCCTCTCCCAGCGCCGACGAGCCCTACGTCGTGATCGTGCTGGACGGCGTCGAGGTGCCCGCCGAGTCGCGGCTCGCGGGCACGGGCTACCGCAACTCGGTGGTGCTGGACGTGTCCGGGGCGCTCGGCAACGCGGTGGGCCGGACGACCCTGCGGCTCGACGTCAGCGACGAGCAGGTCGACATGGTGCGCACCGACCGCACCGGCCAGGAGGTGCGCACCAAGCTGTGCACCCCGGACGTGCTGAGCATGCCGAGGGCGGCGACGCTGGCGCGCACGATCTCGCCCTACCGGCTCGGCGGCACCACCGACGTCGCGGAGCCGATGGTCGCGAACTTCGAGCTGCCGCAGCTGCTGGGCGTCACCGACCTCGACACGTGGGACCCCGCCGCGCTCGCCCGCAACGGGCTCACGCGCGACCGGTTCCGCATCCCGCTCGGCATCACCGAGAACGGCGCGCCGATCGAGCTGGACATCAAGGAGTCGGCGCAGGGCGGCATGGGCCCGCACGGCCTGCTGATCGGCGCCACCGGCTCGGGCAAGTCCGAGCTGTTGCGCACGATGGTGCTGGGCATGGCGATGACGCACTCCTCCGAGATCCTGAACTTCGTCCTCGTGGACTTCAAGGGTGGCGCCACGTTCCTCGGGCTCGACCAGCTGCCGCACGTCTCCGCGGTGATCACGAACCTCGCCGACGAGGCCACGCTGGTGACCAGGATGCAGGACGCGCTGCACGGCGAGATGGTGCGGCGCCAGGAGTTCCTCCGCGCGGCGGGCAACTACAGCTCGCTGCTCGACTACGAGAAGGCGCGGCTCTCCGGTGTTCCGCTCGAACCGCTGCCGACGTTGTTCGTGATCGTCGACGAGTTCTCCGAGCTGCTCGCGTCCAATCCGGACTTCGGTGAACTGTTCGTGATGATCGGGCGCCTGGGCCGTTCGCTCGGCGTTCACCTCCTGCTCGCCAGTCAGCGCATCGACGACGGCCGCATGCACAAGCTGGAGAGCCACCTCTCCTACCGGATCGGCCTGCGGACGTTCTCGGCGATGGAGAGCCGGTCGGTGATCGGCGTTCCCGACGCCTACCAGCTGCCGAGCGCGCCGGGCAACGGCTACCTGCGCAGTGACGTGGCGACGCTGAGCCGGTTCAAGGCCGCGTACGTGTCCGGCCCGCACCGCAGGCGCACGCGCGAGCAGCGGCAGGAGGAGGTGCGGCGCCAGGTCGTGCCCTTCGGCGCCGGCAAGCTCCCCGTGCCCGCGCCGGAACCGACTCCCGTACCGCAGCGGCAGGAGGAGACCACCGAGACCGGCGAGTCCGTGTTGTCGGTGGCGGTGGAGAAGCTGGTGCGCTTCGGCCCGCCCGCCCACCAGGTGTGGCTGCCGCCGCTGTCCGACCCGCCGACCCTGGACACCCTGCTGCCGCCGCTCGTGCCCGACCCCGACCGCGGGCTGACGGCGGCGGGCTGGCCGGGCAGCGGCCGGATGGTCGTGCCGGTCGGCGTGGTGGACAAGCCGTTCGAGCAGAGCCGCGACCTGCACGTCGTGGACCTCTCGGGCGCCGGTGGGCACGTCGGCATCGCCGGTGGCCCGCAGTCCGGCAAGAGCAACCTGCTGCGCACCCTGATCACCTCGATCGCGCTCACGCACACACCTGCCGAGGCGCAGTTCTACTGCCTCGACTTCGGCGGCGGGACACTGTCCTCTCTGGACGCTCTGCCGCACGTCGGCGGCGTCGCGGGCAGACTGCAGGCCGAGCGCGTGGCCCGCACCATCGCCGAGGTGCAGACGCTGCTGGCCGAGCGGGAGAAGAAGTTCGCCGAGTACGAGGTCGAGAGCATGCCCGCCTACCGGGAACGGCGCGCCAAGGGCGAGTTCGCCGACGACCCGTACGGCGACGTCTTCCTCGTCGTCGACGGCTGGGGCGCGCTGCGCTCGGAGTTCGAGCAGCACGACCTCGCGCTGCGGGCACTGGCCGGACGCGGCCTCTCCTACGGCGTGCACCTGGTGCTCACCACCAACCGCTGGTCCGATGTGCACAGCGCGCTGCGCGACCAGCTCGGCACGCGCCTGGAGCTGCGGCTCGGTGACTCGATCGACTCGGTGATCAACATGCGCAAGGCCGCGCAGGTGCCGCAGATCCCCGGCCGCGGCATGACGCCGGACCAGATGCACTTCCTGTCCGCCGTGCCCCGCATCGACGGTCTCGAGAGTGCCGACGGGCTCTCCGACGCGACGCGCGAGCTCGGCACCGCCGTGGCGGAGAGCTGGTCCGGCAGGCGCGCGCCCGCGGTGCGGATGCTGCCCACCGTGCTGCCCGCGAGCGAACTGCCCGCACCACTGCCCGGCCCGAAGGTGGCGCTCGGCGCGGGCGAGCTGGACCTCAAGCCGGTGTGGCACGACTTCACCGACCGCCCGCACCTCACGATCGTCGGCGACAGCGCGAGCGGCAAGACGGCGGCACTGCGCCTGATCGCACAGGCCATCACCGCCGTCTACACCCCGGAACAGGCGCAGATCCTGGTGGTCGACCCGCGCCGGACGCTGCTGGAGTCGGTGCCCGACGCCTACCGGCGCGGCGCCGCGGTGTCGGCACCGGCGGCCGAGACGATGGTCCGCGAGGTGAGCGAGCTGCTGCGGGAACGCGTCCCCGGCACCGACATCACCCCGGCGCAGCTGCGCCGCAGAGACTGGTGGAGCGGCCCGGAGGTCTTCGTCCTCGTCGACGACTACGACCTGCTGCTCGGCGCCACGGGCGGGCCGTTCGGCCCGATGGTGGAGCTCGTGCCGCAGGCCGCCGACATCGGGCTGCACATGGTGATGGCCCGCGCGGCGGCCGGGTCGAGCCGCTCCGCGATGGAGCCGGTGACGCGGCGGCTGCAGGAATCGAACACGCCGGAGCTCGCGCTGTCGATGCCCGCCAACGAACTGCCGTTGCTCAACGGCGCCCGCGGCAGGCAGCTGCCCCCTGGCAGGGCGCAGCTGGTGACCCGCCGCGACGGGATCGGTTTGCAGATCGGCTGGACGGAGGCGCCGGAATGAGAAGGACGATGCTCGCCGCGGCGGCGTGCGGGCTGGTGCTGACGACGCTGCCGGTGCCACAGGCCGCGGCCCAGCCCGCCGGTCAGTGCACCCCGCCGTCGCAGACCGCGATCAACGAGATGTCGTGGGCACAGGAACGGATGGGCGCCGACCGGACGTGGCCGCTGACCAAGGGCGACGTGATCGTCGGCGTCGTCGACACCGGCGTCAGCGCCGACGCGCCCACGTTGCGGGGCGCGGTGCTGCCCGGTACGGACCTCGCGGGCGGCCCCGGCAACGGCGACTGCTTCGGCCGGGGCACGTTCATCGCGTCGCTGATCGCCGCACGCCCGAGTGGCACGCCGGACGTGCCGTTCAGCGGCGTGGCACCGGAAGCGCGCATCTTCCCGGTCCGGGTCAACGACGACCCGCCGAAGATCCTCGACCACGCGGGCCTGGCCGTGGACATCGGCAGGGGCATCAGGGCCGCCGTCGACGGTGGCGCGCGGGTGGTCGCGGTGGGTCTGGTGGCGACGCTCGACATGCCGGAGCTGCGGGCGGCGGTGGCCTACGCGCAGCAGCGCGACGTGGTCGTCGTCGGCGCCGCCTCGGTGCAGAAGAAGGGCCAACTCGCTTTCCCCGCGCGGATTCCCGGCGTGGTGTCGGTGGCTCCGCTCGGACAGGACGGTCCCGTGGGCCAGCCGACCTACGGCGCCGACCCGACCCTGGCGGCGCCCTCGGAGGACCTCGTCGGGGTCGCGCCGCAGGGCGAGGGACACCGCGTCGCGTCGAGCGAGGAGCTGGCCGTGGGCTACGTGGCGGGCGCGGCGGCACTGGTCAGGGCCTACTACCCGGCGATGTCGGCGACGGAGGTCGTCGAACGGCTGCAGAACGGCGCCGACCAGCCTTCGACCGCGCTGCCCAACGAGCTCATCGGCTACGGTGTGGTGAACCCGTTCTCGGCGGTGACGACCATCCCGAACACCGACGCGCCCGGCACGGCGCCACCGGAGGACCTGTCGGTGCCCAAGCCCGAGACACCCGACCCCGAGCCCGCCAACCGGGCGCTGTGGCTGGCGGGCGGTGTCACCGCGGCCGCGTTGCTGCTCGCGGGCCCGACGATCGCGGCCGCCGCCCGGCGACGCCGTGCCGAGTGAGACCGGCCGCACGATGGCGTTGTCCGGACACGGTTCGCTACCGCGGGGGATATCCCCAGTGACGAGGAGGGCAATCCCCCTTGCCGGGAGGTCGGAGTGCGACGACCCTGGCGTGATGCGCCGCCTCGTCCGCTGGTTACACCACTGGGGCACGTCGCTGCCCGGACTGCTGCGGCCGCCCGACCGCACCACCGCGTTCCTGCGGTACGGGCTGGAGCGCACCCTGCACGACGGCGCCGCGGCCGAGACCTCGGCGCTGGCGCTCGAACTCGGCATGATCTCCAGCGCGGTGGCCGACCGGGACGTGGAGAAACGACTCGCCGACGCGCAGCGCCGGGTCACCGACATCCTGGAGGACCTGCGCAAGGTCGGCTCGATGATCTACCCGCCGGTGCTGGCCACCACCGGGCTCGGCCCCGGCCTGCACGCCGTCGCGGAGGGCAGAGGACTGCGGCTACGGCTCGACCTGCCCAGTACCGAACTCGGCGCTGAGGCGCGCTCGCGCACCGGGCTACTGGTCGCCGATCACTTCCAGACGTTGCGGCCCGGTAGCGTGGTGCGCGTGCGTGTGCGGGGGCGACGACTCGTCAGGGTGAGGATCACCGATCAGCAACCGGGTGGCGCGATGCCGCGCGAGCGCAGGGCGGTGTTGCGGTGCGCGTAGCGATCGCCGAGGACGGCGCCCTGTTCCGCGAGGGCCTGGTGCTGCTGCTGGAGGCGGCGGGGCACGAAGTCGCGGGCTGCTTCGCCGACGGGGACGCGCTGATCGCGGCCGTGGCCACCGATCCGGTCGACGTCGCGATCCTGGACATCCGCATGCCGCCGGGCCCCGACGGCGGGCTCACCACGGCGGAGCGGGTGCGGGCGCTGCGCCCCGACACGGGCATCCTGCTGCTGTCGCACTACGCGGAGACCCACTACCTCACGCGGGTGCTGGAGATCGGCGCCGAGCGCATCGGCTACCGGCTCAAGGAACGCATCGCAGGCGTGCGGGTGCTGGGCGACACATTGGACCGTATCTCCGCCGGGGAGATCGTCATCGAACCGGCGCTCGCGCAGCGCCTCGTGCGCGGCGGCGCGAGCCAGGACGGCAGCCCGCTCGCCTCGCTGAGCGAGCGGGAGACCGACGTGCTGCGGCTGATGGCCGAGGGCCGCGCGAACAACGCGATCGCGGGCGAGCTGTTCATCTCCGCCAAGGCCGTGGAGAAGCACATCGCCGCGATCTTCACCAAGCTCGGCCTGCCCGGCGACGCGACCGTGCACCACCGCCGCGTGCTCGCGGTGCTGGCCTACCTGCAGGCGAGGCGGATCGACGGATCGGGCGGGTAAGCGAGTGCGTGCCCTACGCAGGCTCACCTCGCGGGGACGTCCGCCGTACGAGGTGGCCGCCGACGTCTCCCCCGCCCGGCTGGCGGCCGCGCTCGTGCGCAACCTCGCCGACAGCGTCGCGGGCCAGGTCGTCTACGCGGTGCCCGGCGAACGGGCACCCGCCGTCGTGGAGTCGTGGCCGCCGGGGATCACCGGGATCGCGGGCGCGGTGGCCGAGGCGCGGGTGCGCGGCGGCGGCTCGGTCTACGTCATCGCCCCGGACCGCTGGGACGACGAAGCACAGGACAGGCATCGCGACACGGCGGCCTGGCTCGGGATGGCGGTGCGCCTGGTCCGGCTCGACGCCGACCACGAGGCGGCGGAACTGCGGGCCCGCAGGCTTGTCGGAGAACTGAACATCGCCCGCACGCGGCTCGCCGTGGTGCGGGACCTGGAACGCCAGCGGCTCGCGGGTGCCGTCACCACCACGACCCTGCGGGATCTCGGCGAGGTGCGGCGCTGGCTGCGGGTGGCCGCCGACGACGGCACCGGCCTGTCCGAGGCGCAGGACACGCTGGACGAGCTGATCGACTCCTTCCGCGTGGTGGTGCGGGGCGTGTTTCCCGCGATGCTGCCCGACTCGGGGCCGAGGGCCGCGCTGGAGGAACTGGCCGCGACGCTGCCGCGCCCGGTGGTGTTCACCGGCGAGCTGGGACTGCGGGCGGGCTGGCAGCTGGAGTCCGGTTTCTACCACGCGGTCGCGGCGGCGCTGAACCTGGTGGCAGGGGCGGAGTCCGCGCAGCCGGTGACGGTGACCTTCGCCCGCGACGACGCGCTGCGCGCCAGGCTGTCGGCGCCCGGCGACGTCGAACTGGGCACGTTGCGCCAGGACATGGAGCGCATCGCGGTGCTGGGCGGCGAGATGCGGTGCTCGCTCGTGGACGGTGTCGCGCACGTGACGGTGCGGCTGCCGGAACGCATCGAGCCGCCGATGTCGACCCACGCCGACCCGGCCGAGCTGGAACGCAGCACCACCTACCGGCAGGTGCGCGAGCTGGTGCGGCAGGGCCAGGAGGCCACCGACGGCACGGCCGAGCGCGCCGCGTGGGACGCGGTGGCGGAACGGCTCACGATGGCGCCCCGGCTCGCGGTGGTCGGCTGCACCGAACGGATCGACGGATTCGACGACCCTGCCGACGTTCGCGGCGTGGCCGTGCTCGCCATCGACGCGCAGCCGGACCGCGCGCTGGCGGAGGAGTTCCTCGCCGACGACGGCCCGAGGGGCGGCGTCGACGCCGTGCTGTGCGTCGCCACGCCCGCACCGGAGTTCCGCAGGGCGTTGCGGGACGCGCGACACCGGGTGGTGCTCGCCGACGCCGGCACGTCGACGGTTCAGGCGGTGGCCGCCGCGCTCGCTGCCCGCGGTCCGGTGATCGCGGCCAAGCGGGCGGTGGTCTCGATGGCCGAGCTGGTGCGGCGTCTGCCCAGCGGGCACCGGCTGCGCTGGGCCGTGGAACGGGTTCGCGTCGACACCCACGAGTTCGCCGAGCTGGAGCTGCTCGACGCCATCGCGCGCGGTGAGCTGCTGCGCGGGGTGGCCGGTGCGGCGGCACGTGTGCTGGGCGCCGAGGGCATCGACCCCCGCAGCAGGCTGGACCTGCCCGTCGACGCGCCGGACTCCGCTGTGGGGGCGGCGGCCGCCGCCGCGGTCGGCCGCTGGCGCGCGCACGCCGAGCACCCCGCGGTCGGCGGCCGCGACCGCGCGGCCTGCGAGCTGCTGGTCCGGACGCTGGAGGGCCTGCTCAGCTGAGCGGCACGTGACTCAGAGCGGCACGCTGCCGTCGACCGTCGTCCCGGCGCCCGGCGTCGAACGCACCTGGACGGTCCCGCCGACCGACCCGGCGCGCGTGGCCAGGCCGGGCAGCCCGTCGGAGGGAGCGCTCACCTCGAAGCCCGGGCCGTCGTCGGCGACCGTGAACTCCAGGCCGTGGTAGCTGTCGCGCACGGCCACCATCACCCTCGCTCCCGGCGCGTGTTTGCGCGCGTTGTTCACCGCCTCGAGCACCACGTAGTACACCGCCGACTCGACCGGCGCCGGATACCGGCGGAGCAGACTCGAGATGTCGAGCAGGACCGTGTCGTAGCGGGCGAGCTGGGTGCGCAACGCCGCGGCGAGCCCGTCGGCCACCAGCGCGCTCGGCAGGATCCCGGCCGCCGTGTCCATCAGCACCCGCTCCGCGTTCTCCAGCTGTGCCAGCAGATCCGCGATGCGCTCGCGGCCCCGCCCCTCGCTGAGCGCATGCTCGGCCACGGCCAGCGACATCCGCAGCGCCACCAGGTGGTGCTGCGCACCGTCGTGCAGATCGCGTTCCAGGCTGCGGCGCTGGTGCTCCATCTCAGCCGCCGCGCGCCAGCGGTCGTCCACCAGCTCCCTGGTCGCCGCATCGCCCTCACGGCGGAGCCGGTCGGTGTCGTCGGCCAGCTGGAACGCCGCGACCACGGGACCCAGCACCAGGGCCACCGCCGGGAGCGGGCCGGCCGACTCCGGAGTGATGAAGAGCCGGCCCCGGACCTCGCCGTCGTAGGTCACCTCGTGCTCCAGCCAGGGCCCGTCGCCCTCGCCCCACCAGAACCGGCGCTGCCCGATCACCAGCGCGCAGCCGGTGGCGCCCGCGTTCTCGCCGACCACGCGGGCGAGCTCGCGCGGGTCCGGATCCTGTCCGTCCCGCGCGAGGATCTCGGTGATCGCGTCGGCTACGCGCCGTTCCCGGGTGCGCACGCCCTGACGTTACCCCGATCGGCCGCCGGACGAACCGGGACGCTCGCGTCCCCCGGGAGAGCTACGCCCAGGTGTCCACCGCGAGGTGACGATTTCCGAGCCACCGGCCCGTAGGTTCCTGGACACGAGAACGGCTCGGGGGGACTGGATGAACGGCGACGGCAGGGCGTCCGCTGTGCTCGCGTTGTGCTGCGTGCTGGTGGCCTGTGAGGACGCCGCGCGGCAGGAGCTGGACGCGGTGGGATCCGGGGAGGAGCACCCCGACGGGCAGGACCTGCTCGTCGGGGTGTCGCCGGTGTGATCGACACTCAGGCGACCAGACCGTGGCGATAGGCGTAGACCACCGCCTGCACGCGGTCGCGCAGCGCGAGCTTGGTGAGGATGCGGGACACGAAGGTCTTGACGGTCTCGTGGCTGATCACGAGCGTCCCGGCGATCTCGCTGTTGGAGAAGCCCTCCGCGATGAGGCGCAGGACCTCCAGCTCGCGGGGCGTCAGCGGGCTGTCGTCCACCGAGCCCTCGACGGGCCGGATGCGGGTGGCGTACACGCCGACGAGCTGGCGCGTCACCTCGGGATCGAGCAGCGCCGCGCCCGACGCGACGGTGCGGATCCCGTGCAGCAGCTGGGCGGGCGGCGCGTCCTTGAGCAGGAACCCGCTCGCCCCGGCACGCAGCGCCTCGTAGACGTACTCGTCGAGGTTGAACGTGGTCACCACGAGCACCTTCACCGGGCGTTCCACACCCGCTCCGGCCAGCCTGCGCGTCGCCTCGATGCCGTCGAGCACGGGCATGCGGACGTCCATCACCACCACGTCGGGGTTCACCCTGGGAGCGAGCTCCACCGCGGCCTTCCCGTCACCGCACTCCCCCACCACCTCGAGGTCGGGTTGCGCGTCGATGATCGTCACCAGTCCGGTTCGGATCAGCAGCTGGTCGTCGCAGACCAGCACCCGGATCTGCTCGGTCACGAGGCGCTCCCCGCCGGAATCCGCGCCCGGACGTAGAACCCGCCGCCGGAGCGCTGCCCCGCGGCGAAGTCTCCGCCGAGCACGTCGACCCGCTCGCGCAGCCCGGACAGTCCTCGTCCGCTCCCGCCCGGCGAGGTCTGTCCGGTGGAGGGCGAGCCTGCGTCGTCGGTGTGCACCTCGACGGTGATCTCCCGCTCGCCGTGCAGCACGTCCACCGACGTCGGGCTGCCGTGGGCGTACTTGAGGGCGTTGGTCAGCGCCTCCTGCACGACGCGGTACGCCACCGGTCCCGCGGTTCCCGCGCGCGGCGCGGGCGTGCCCCGCTCGGTGAACTCCACCGGCTGCCCGGCCCGGCGGGTCTGCTCCACGAGCGGGAGGAACCCGTCGGCGCGCTGGTGCCCGGCCGTGGTGCCGTGCTCCGGGTTGAGCAGATCGAGCAGGTCCCGCAGATCGGAGATGGCCTGCCTGCCGGTGTCGGTGACCGACGCCAGTGTCGCGTCGAGGCGCTCCGGCTTCGCGGCGAGGTAGCGCGCCGCCTCGGTCTGCACCACCATCGCCGTCACGTGGTGGGTCACGACGTCGTGCAGTTCGCGGGCGATGCGCGTGCGTTCGGCGTTGCGCGTGTCCTCGGCGACGCGACGGCGGCGTTCGGCCTCCGCGACGCGCGTGGCGCGCAACCACGAGCCGATCCCGAACGCGAGGACCAGCGCCAGGTAGAACATCACGTACCCGGCCAGCGACTCGGTTCCGCCGAGCAGATGAAACGTCACCGTCAGCGGCACGTAGGCGACCGAGAAGGCGAGCATGGTGACCCGCCTGCGTTTCTCCAGTCTGGAGCCGGTGTTCACGAGGACGATGGCCAGCGCGGTGCCCGCGAACGTGTGGTAGCCGCGCAGCTGGTCGAGCACGAACCCGAGCGACACCAGCGTGAGACTGACGGCGGGCCACCGGCGGCACATGGCCAGCGGCACGCACTGCAGCGCGATCGCCACGATGGCCAGCACGTCGTAGGGCCGGTTGGACATGCCACCGAACTGCGTGCCGTGACTGTGCAGCGCGGGCACGAGTGACCCGACGAAGAGCAGCACGCCGATCGGGAGGTACCACGCCACGCCGTGGAACCGGCGCCACAACTCCGGGACTCGCCGAAGATCGATCACCCGGAAAGCTTAGTGGTGGCCACCCGGACGTGGGACAGGTGCCGCTGGCAGCTCCCGGCGGGGCGCGAACGGGCATCACGCGCTGTCCGTTCGGGCACGGTTCGGCCGAGGTCCTTGACTGTCGCGTGTGGACGCACACGAAACCGGGCCCGCCGAACACGAGACCCCGGAGGGGTTCGTGCCCGGTGGGCCCGGGTTCACGTGCTGACCATTCAGGCGGCGACAGCACCGCCGGTGGTCTCGCCGATCCAGTCGAGGTAGGCCGGAACACTGGTGTAGATCGACGGGCCCGTGGCGCAGGTCGGGTCGTTGTTGCCGGTGCGGCTGGTGGCACCGATCAGCTTCCAACCGTCACCGTCGGCGACCACCTGCGGTCCGCCGGAGTCGCCGTAGCAGGCGCCCGAGTCACCGTTGGGGTTGTCGGTGCACAGCTCGGTGTTGGCGTCGATGCCGGTGCAGTCAGCGGCGTCGACGACCTGGGTGTCGAGCTGCTGGAGCTCGTCGGGAGCGCCACAGCCGCCGGACTCGGGGCAGGTCTGGCCCCAGCCCATGATCCGCGACTCGGTGCCTGCGGGAGCGGAGTCGGCCACCGCCACGGGCTCCGAGGTGGCGGGCGCGTCGAGCTTGATCAGCGCGATGTCACCGGTGCCGGTGGGGCCGTAGTCGGGGTGCACGATGATCTCGGCGGCCTGTGCTTCTTCGCCGCCGGAGGCCCATTCGGTGCTGCCGAGGCGCAGCGAGACCTCGGAGGCGCTGGAGCCCTCCACGCAGTGCGCGGCGGTGACCACCCACTCCGGGTCGATGAGCGAACCACCGCAGAAGTGCTGACCACCCGACTGCAGCGACGCCATGAACGAGTAGGCCTGGTCGGCCGGCTGTCCGCCGACGATGAACGGCGTGACCGGCGGCTCCGCGGCGGCGGCAACTCCCGGCGCCGCGACACCGAGGGCCGCGGCTGCTGCCGCGACCACTCCCACCAGTAGTGAACGTACCCTCATGCTCTGGCTCCTTCCCGACCTCACGTTGGGTTATTCGGAAGGTAACGAGGGGGATGAACCGGGTGACACCCGCGAAAGTTCCTAGTGTGGCATCCGAAAGGAGGGGCTACTCTCCGTCGATCTTTGCTCACCCGGATGGTCGAGACCAACCGCGTGGGACCAGAACCCCTTGAGCCACCACGTGATCCCCGACCCGGCCGCACCGTGCCTCGTCCAGTGAGGACGGCGCGGGTGTGACGTTTCCCAGTGAAGCGTCAGAGTCTGGCCACCTTGCCGCCTGCCAGCTCGTAGGTCGCGGCGACCACCGTGACGCCGTCGTGCGCGACCGCGTCGCGGATGATGCTCGAACGCTCCTGCAGGTACTGACCGCTGCGGCGGGCCTGCTCGGCGACACACGCGGCAAGGTAGGCATCGGCGTCGGAGTCGGCGGGAGTGGCCCGCACGGCGGGCTCGATCGCCCGGACCAGCGTCGAGATGTCGCCGTTGACCTCGGTGCCGTTCCGCACCACGTCGACCGTCGCCGAGACCGCGCCACAGCTCTCGTGACCCAGCACCACGATCAGCGGGACGGACAGGTGCTCGACGGCGTACTCGATACTGCCGATCACCGCGGTGTCGAGCACCTCTCCCGCCGACCGGATGACGAAGAGGTCACCGAGACCCTCGTCGAAGACCAGCTCGGGCGTGACACGCGAGTCGGCGCAGCCGAGCACCACCGCGAACGGGTGCTGCCCCTCCACGAGCGACTCCCGCCACTCCAGCGACTCGTGCGGGTGCTTCTGCCTGCCGTCGACGAACCGGTCGTTGCCCCGGACCAGCTTGCGCCAGGCCTGGCCGGCGGTCAGGTCCGTCGCTTTCGGATCGGCGGCGCGGCGCGACCCGGCTGCCGGCACCGCGGCACTCGCGGTCCCCGCCGTGGCGAGCGTGGTCGCCGCGGCTCCGGCGGTGATCCCCAGAAGTGTCCGCCGGGACAGGCCATTGTCCCCAGAAGTATTCACGTTTCGCAGCATTTCGCATGCGCATTGACACTCACAAGAGTGAAAACGGAGCATGCGGGGTCAAACTATACGATACGGAAAGTGATTGCCGTCATAGTCGTCGCCCAGAGTGCCGCCGCTGGTCCTCAGTGGACTCTTCCTGCGGGACCCGTGCCGTCACGAGCTGACGAACGAGGCGACGATCGAGACGGCGGCGGCGAGGATCAGCGTGTTGAACACGAAGGCGAACACGCCGTGGACCAGCACCTGGCGCCGCATGGCCTGACTGGTCACCGACACGTCGGTGGTGCCGGAGGTGGCGCCCACGGCGAACGCGAAGTACAGGAAGTCGATCAGCCTGCGCTCCTCGTCGCCGGGAAACGACAGCCCGCCGTCGTTCACGAACACGGTGAGGTAGGTGATGGCGAAGCCCACCTGCATCGAGATCCAGCCGGTGACCACCGACAGAATGCAGATCGTGAACAACAGTGCCGGTGGCGTTCCGAGTGTCCGGAACATCGGCATGACGACCACGGTGGTGGCCAGTGCCATCACGGCGGCGACCTTGGGCAGGTCCTGAGTCGGCGAGCCGAACAGGAAGTGGGTCACCTTCCGCTGCCGCAGGCCCCGCACGAGCACCCGCAGACCCTCGGCGTCGCGGCCGCGGTAGGTGAGCCACGTCAGCAGCACGTAGGTGATGGCGTAGATGTCCCACGCCGCGATCACCTTCACCACGTTCTCGCCCGGCACGAGGAAGCCGAGTGCTCCCGGCAGCAACGGAAACTGCTGCCGGAAGAACTCGCGGTGCCACCACCGTGGCCCTGCCGCGCGGATCGACTCGTCTGCAACTGCGCTCGGCATGACCTGGCTTCCTCACGTGCGTCGGCGACCTGCCCGATCTAACACGGCGCGCGGGAGCGGATCGGTTCAGGGTGCATACCGTCACACGTTCTGCGCCGCGGGCTTCGTCGATCGCGCCCTGGGCCCGCTGCCCTGGTGCGCGATCCCCCGCTTCCGCACGATCAGCGCCGCGATGAGCGAGATGACCGCCGCGAAGGAGAGCCAGACCGCGGGCATGGCCGCGTTGCCACCGGAGAACTCGATCAGCGATGTCGCGATGGCCGGGGTGAAACCGCCGAAGATCGCCTGGGCGAGGCTGTAGGCGATCGCGAACCCGGTGACGCGCACGGTTTCGGGCATGATCTCGGTGAGCGTCACGACCATCGCGCCCTGGTACGCGCCGTACAGCGCCGAGAACAGCAGCAGCACCGTCAGCAGCCTGCCGAACGACGGGTCCGACGTCAGCCAGAGCAGCATCGGGTAGCCCGCGACGGCCGTCACCGCGGAGGCCGTGACGAGCAGGCGGGTCCTGCCGATGCGATCCGAGAGCGCGCCCATGACGGGAATCCAGATGAAGTTGGACAGTCCGACGCAGACGGTCGCGACGAACGAGGCGAGGTAGCCGAGGTTCAGTTCGCGTTCGCCGAACGTCGGCGTGTAGGCGGTGATGAGGTAGAACATGACGCTCGTCAGCGTCACCAGGCCGACGGCGACCGAGACGATCGGCCAGGCGGAGGCGAACGTGCGGAAGATCGTGCGCACACTGGGCGTGCTGCGGCTGGTGCGCTCGGAGAACGACTCGGTCTCCGGCAGGGTGCGCCGCACCCAGAAGATGAACGGCAGCACGAGCGAGCCGATGAGGAACGGGATGCGCCAGCCCCAGTCGTTGAGCTGGTCCTGGGTGAGCGAGGCCGACAGCACCACGCCGACGACGGCGGCGAAGACCACGCTGAGCTGCTGACTGGCCGACTGCCAGCTCACGTACAGCCCGCGACGGCCGGGTTTGGCGATCTCCGCCAGATACACCGACACCCCGCTCGACTCCGCACCCGCGGAGAAGCCCTGCAGCAGTCTGCTGAACACGACCAGGATCGGCGCGGCGATGCCGATCGTGCTGTAGGTGGGCACCGCGGCCAGGATCACCACGCTGACGCCCATGATGCACAGGCTGACGATGAGCCCGGCCCGCCTGCCGCGGCGATCCATGTAGGCACCCAGCACGATCGCGCCCAGCGGGCGCATGAGGAACCCGACACCGAAGGTCAGAAACGACAACATCATCGAGACGAACTCGTTGCCGGTGGGGAAGATCGCGGTCGCGATGGCGCCCGCGTAGAAACCGTAGACCGCGAAGTCGTACATCTCGAGAAAGTTGCCCGCAGCGGCCTTGACGACGTTGCTCCGCGGGTTCGTCGTTGATCGGGAGCCGGACATCCGCCCTCCTGGGTTGTTCTATTATTTAGAACGTTGTGTCATTTTTCGGGACGAGGCCGACAGTCTTGACCTCGACGCGCGCGAATGTCAACGGATTGACGGCGCCAGAACGCAGTCGGTATCGTATTTTGAAACGTTGTCCTGTATTTTAGAACGCATGGACAGCACGCTGATGAAAGGACTGCGAGTGCTCGAAACGCTCGCGCGAAGCCACGAACCCCGGGGAGTGAGCGAGCTGGCGCGCCAGCTGGACCTGACGCGCAGCAATGTGCACCGCACGCTCCAGACGCTGACGGCCGCGGGCTACGCGCGCCAGGGCAGCACCCCCGGCACCTACGAGTGCACGCTGAAACTGTTCGAACTGTCCAGCGCCGTCATGGACCGCGTCGACGTCACACGCGTCGCCGCGCCGCACATGCGCAGGCTCGCGGAGGTCACCGAGGAGACGGTGCACCTGTCGACGCTGTCGGGCGCCGAGGTCGTCTACCTGGACAAGATCGAGAGCCCGCAACCGGTGCGGGCCTACTCCTCGATCGGCGGCCGGGCGCCGGCCCACTGCGTGGCGTCGGGCAAGGCACTACTCGCCGAGCTGAGCGAGTCCAATGTGGACGCGCTGTTCGGCGACGAGGTACCGGCCTCGACCGGTCGCGGCGTGCGCGACCGCACCGAGCTGGCGGCCGAGCTGGCCTCGATCCGCGAGCGCGGCTACGCCGTCAACCACGGCGAGTGGCGGGAGTCGGTCGGCGGCGTCGCCGCGGTGATCGTCAACGCCGCCGGTGCCGTCGAGGCCTCCATCGGCGTGTCCGGCCCGCTCGAGCGCGTGGAACCCAACTCCGGCGGCAGCTACCGCGACGCCGTGGTCGAGGCGGCGAGGGCGATCTCGCTCGACCTGGGCTGCACCGCCTATCCCCCGCGACGCGAGTCGCGGACCTGACCCGTTACGAACTCACGAAGGTAAGGGTGTTTGCTGATGGTTGTCCCGCTGCGCGATGTCCGGGTCGTCGAGCTCTGCACCGTCGCGTCCGGACCGTACTGCGGCATGCTGCTGGCGGATCTGGGAGCCGATGTCGTCAAGGTGGAGTCCCCCGCGGGTGACACCATGCGGCAGTGGCCGCCGATCACCGACGGCTTCAGCGACAACTTCGCCTCCCTCAACCGCAACAAGCGCTCCGTCGCACTGGATCTGAAGGACCCGGAGGACAACGCGACCGCGCGCAGGCTCATCGCCGAGGCCGACGTCGTGATCGAGAACTCCCGGCCGGGTGTGATGGCCAAGCTCGGGCTGGACTACGCCACCGTCAGCGCCGATCAGCCCGGGCTGGTCTACGCGTCGATCTCCGCGTTCGGGCAGGAGGGCCCGCGTTCCCGCGAGGGCGGCTTCGACCTCACCATCCAGGCCATGAGCGGCATCATCAGCGTCACCGGCGAGCCCGGCGGTGCACCTGTGAAGTGCGGGGTGCCGATCTCGGACTTCGCCACCGGGCTCTACGCCGCCTTCGCCGTCGCCGCGGCACTGCGCGAGGTCGAGCACACCGGGCAGGGCACCCACATCGACGTGTCGATGCTCGGTTCCTCGCTCGCCATCGCCGCACTGCAGGTCAGTGAGTACTTCGGCAAGGGAACCGATCCCGGCAAGCTCGGCTCGGCCCACCCGCGCAACGCGCCGTACCAGGTCTTCGCCGCCGCCGACGGCCACGTCGCCATGGCAGCGGGCAACGACAAGCTGTGGCGCGCGCTGTGCGGCGCGCTCGACAGGGACGACCTCGCCGCCGACCCGCGCTTTTCCTCCACCACCACCAGGGCGCAGCACCAGGACGAGCTCAGGGAACTGCTGGAGACCCAGTTCGCGGGGCACTCCGCGGCCGAACTGATCACCCTGTTCGAAGACGCGGGCGTGCCGTGCGCCCCGGTCAACAGCTACTCCGAGGCGCTGGCCGACTCACAGGTCGAGCACATGGGCTGGGTGTCGGACCTCGACCTGCCCGGCGGGCGCGTGACCCGCACCTTCGGCTCACCACTGCGCTTCGGCGGCGAAGCGCCCGAGATCCGCCGCAGGCCTCCCTCGCTCGG
Source organism: Prauserella cavernicola (assembly GCF_016595675.1). Lineage (GTDB taxonomy): Bacteria > Actinomycetota > Actinomycetes > Mycobacteriales > Pseudonocardiaceae > Prauserella_A > Prauserella_A cavernicola. The sequence goes on from NZ_JAENJH010000008.1 coordinate 56,445, forward strand.
CGAGCACAACGCCGAGGTCGTTGCCGAGCTCGGGGAGGCGTGATGAGCGAGCTGCGCGTCAACCGCAGTGGCCGCGCGCTGACGCTGATCCTCGACCGGCCCGCCAAGCGCAACGCGCTGTCGGCTCCGCTGGTCGAGCAGCTTATCGACGCCGTGGAAGGCGCCTACGCCGAGCCCACCGACCTGGTGGAGTTCCGGGGCGAGGGCAGGACCTTCAGCGCGGGCTTCGACTTCGGCGGCCTGGCCGAGACCACCGACGGCGAGCTGCTGCACCGCTTCGTCCGCATCGAGCACCTCCTGCAGCTCGTGCACCACGCGCCGTTCGAGACGGCCGCCTTCGTGCACGGCAAGGTCTTCGGCGCCGCGGCGGACCTGCTCTGCGCCTGCTCCCACCGCATCGCCGCGCCCGGCTCGGCGTTCCGGCTGCCGGGGCTGGCGTTCGGCATCGTGCTGGGCACGCGGAGGCTGGCCGAGCGCGTCGGGTCCTCGGCCGCGCGGTGGATCCAGGGCGAGGGCGCCGTCCTCGACGCGGAGACCGCGCTGCGGCTGGGCCTGCTCACCGAGCTCGCCGATCCGTCCGACTGGGACGGACGGCGGGACGCGCTGGCCGAGCGCTCGGGCCGGCTCACCACGCAGGCGCGCGCGAGCTTTCACAGGGCGCTCACCGCGGACACCGCCGACGCCGACCTGGCCGAGCTCGTGCGCTCGGCCTCGGTGCCGGGTCTGCGGCAGCGCATCCAACGATTCCGGGAGGAGAAGGCGGCGTGACGACGACAGGCAAGATCGGGTCGCTGGCGGAGCTGGCGGCACACATCGGGGACGGTGACTCCGTCGCGCTCGGCGGCAGTTTCCTGCACCGCGGACCGTTCGCGCTCGTGCGGGAACTGGTGCGCGCGGGGCGACGGGACCTGGAGATCGTCAAGCAGTCGCCCGGCTACGACATCGACCTGCTGTGCCGGGCGGGCGCCGTCCGCAGGGCACGTGCGGGCATCGTGGCGATGGAGGGCAACTTCGGGCTGGCGCCGTGGTATCGCAGGGCCATCGAGAGCGGCGCCGTCGAGCTGGAGGAGCACGCCTGCGCCACGTTGACCGCGGGCATGCGCGCCTCCGCCTTCGGCGTGCCCTTCCAGCCGATCGCCGGTGTCCACGGCTCCGAGCTCGCGACGCTGAACAAGTGGGCGGAGCTGCCCGACCCCTACGGTTCGGGCAGCACGGTGTGGGTCATCCCGCCCATCCGGCCCGACGTGGCGGTGATCCACGTCAACGAGATCACCGAGCAGGGCGACGCGCGCGTATTCGGGACGACGCACTGGGACCGCATCATGACCCGCTCCGCGAAGAAGGTGCTGGTGGTGGCCGAGCGGGTGGTCGACGCCGCCGAGTTCAGCGCCCGCCCGGAACTGACGCTGGTGCCGCACTTTCTCGTCACGGCCGCGGCCGTGGTCCCCGGCGGCGCGTGGCCGGGATCGTGTTCGCCCGGCTACGGCATCGACTACGACGCCGTGAGCGACTACCTCACCGACGACGAGCACAGCCTCACCGCGCACCTCGACCGTGCCCCCGAGACGACGAGGAGCCAGCCCGCATGAGCACCGACTGGTCCCCCTTCTCCTACCTCGTGACCAACCTCGCTCGCTTCGTCCGGCCGGACGAGGTCACCTTCAGCGGCGTGAACTCCAGCTTCCCGATGCTCGCGTGCCTGCTGGCGAAACAGGCCTACGAGTTCGACTTCACCTACCTCAACGTCGCGGGCGGCGTCGACCCGGAACCACCCTACGCGCCACTGTCCAGTTCGGACCCGGTGCTGACCCACGGCTCACGGTCGATCTTCGCGAACGAGGACTTCTACGACCTCTGCGCGCGGGGCGGCATGGACCTGTGCTTCCTCGGCGCCGCCCAGATCGACGGGCATGGGCGCACCAACGTCTCGTGCATCGGCGACTGGCACCATCCGAAGGTGCGGCTGCCCGGTGGCGGCGGCGCGGCGGTGATGCTGCCGACGGCACGGCGAAGCTGCACGTGGCGCACCGAGCATTCACGCCGGGTGCTGGTGGAGCAGCTCGACTTCGTCACCGCGTCGGGCGGGATGCACGGCGTGGTCACCCCGATCTCGGTGTTCGTCCACGACGGCGAGCGGCTGCGGCTGGACTCGTGGCATCCGGACGTCACGCTGAACGAGGTGATCGAGCGCACCGGTTTCGCCGTCGACACCACGCACGCGCGCCCGACCGAACCACCCACCGACCGCGAGGCCGCCGCGCTGCTCGAACTGGACCCCTTCGGTGCGTTCGAGCGCGACGCCGCGGTGGCACTGCGATGACGGCAGCGTCGTTCGCCGAGCGCGTCGAGCAGGCACTGCACGAGCACGCCGAGCACGGGCGCGTCGCGCTGAGCGGCACGTTCGGGCAGGTGTCCTATCGCGACCTCGCGGAGCGGGTCGCGCGCGCCGCGGCCACGATCCACTCCTGGGACCTGCCACACGCCTCGGTGCTCGGCATCGCCGCGCCGAAGTCGCCGGAGGGGGTCGCGGCCTTCCTCGGCGCGCTGCGAGCCGGGGTGTGCGCGTCCTTCCTGGAACCGAGGCTGGGCCCGCGGGCCACCGAGGAACGGATGCGCCTGTTCGGCATCGAGCGGGTCCTCGTCGGCGGCACGGGCGATTTCTCCGTGCCGGACGCGGCGGCCCGGCCGCTCGACGAGCTCTTCTCCGCGTCGCACCGGAGCTCGCCACTGCCCTACCCCGCCAACGGCAACCACGCGATGATGCTGTTCACCTCCGGCAGCACGGGACAGCCCAAGGCCATCAAGCTGACGCACGCGAACCTGCGCGCCAACGCCGACGGCGTGCTGGAGCGCACGGCGCTCGGTCCGGACGACCGGCTGCTGCACCTCATGCCGGTGCACCACACCAACGGTGTCAACAACCAGCTCATCGCCCCGCTGCTGGCAGGCTCGGAGATCACGCTCGTCGAGCGCTTCGACGCGGCGGCGCTGCCCGCGCAACTGGCACAGCACGACCCGACCATCGTGACGGGCGTGCCGACCATGTACCTGCGCGCGCTGGAGCACCTGCCGGACGACTACCGGCCCAGGCGGCTGCGTTTCCTGCGCTGCGGCTCGGCGCCCATCACGCCCGAGCAGCAGGCCCGCATCGAGGCGGCGTTCGACGTGCCGCTCGTGCTGTCGTACGGACTGTCCGAGGCCACGTGCACCTCCACGATGAACCCTCCGGGACTCGCTCGTCCCGGCAGTGTGGGCACGGCACTGGCCGGGCAGCGGATCGGGATCTTCGCGCCCGGCGGCGACACGCTGCTGGGCACCGGAAAGGAGGGCGAGGTCCGCATCGCGGGACCCACGCTGATGAGCGGCTACGTCGGTGGCGAGGACAACCCGGTCCGGGACGGCTGGCTGCACACCGGGGACCTCGGCAGGCTCGATGCCGAGGGCTACCTCACCATCAGCGGCCGCATCAAGGACGTGATCATCAGGGGCGGCGAGAACCTCGCGCCCGGGGCGATCGAGGCGGTGCTCGCCCGGCACTCGGGGGTGGCGCACTGCGCCGTCGTGGGCGCCGAGCATCCGGACCTCGGCCAGGTGCCGCACGCCTACGTGGTTCCGGCCGGGGACTCGGACCCGCCGTCCGAGAACGAGCTGCGCGAGCACGTGCGGGCCGAGCTGTCGCGCGCGTACGTGCCCGAGCGGGTGTCGCTGCTCACCGAGCTGCCCCTCAACCCGGTCGGCAAGATCGACCGCGCCGCGCTGCGCAGGCGGTCCTGACACAGCGGCAGGCCCCGGCACTCGCTGCGAGTGCCGGGGCCTGCCGGTGGTACTGCGCGCCGGGCCTCAGCCCTGGGCGGGCGGCAGCGTGAACGACGGGTCGCCCACGGACAGCTGCTTGGTGTACATCTGCTTGTAGAGATCCAGGTACACCGCCTGCTCACCCGGGACCTTCTGGTCATCGGCCGGGTTGTCGAGCGCCAGCTCCAGCTGGGCGTCGTCGACGGTGATCGTCTGGTAGGACGGCGTGTCGATCCAGTCGCTCAGCGGCCCGGACTCGATCGTGCCGACCTCGACGGCCAGCGAGTGGCCCTTCGCGAGGGTCCAGTCGGTCGACTTGAGGTCGAACTCCGCCTCGCCCGAGCCGACCGTGGCGACCTGCTCGTCGAACATGACGGCGGTGCCGTCTGGTGCGACGTCGTGGAGCTTCACCATCACGTTGCCGTGGCCCTGGGTGTTCAGCGAGACCCTGGGCGTGCCGGTGATCCGGGTGGCCTCACCGACCGGCTCGGACCACTTCACGAAGCTGCCCTCGGGCGAGGCCTCGGGCTCGGCGCCGTCGTCCACATAGGATCCTCCACCGAGGCTGATCGACTCGGAGCGGTCCTGGACGGGCCAGGTGTCCTGGGTGCGCCACTCGCCGGTGTTGTCCTGCACGGCGAAGTTCGGGTAGTCCTTGGTGGGCTCCTCGCCCTTGAGGTACTGGTCGTAGAAGCTCATCGTCTCCTCGAACCAGCCCTCGCGGCCCATCTCCAGGCGACCGTCGGCGGCCTTGTCGTTGCCGCGCTTGTGGTCCCACGGGCCGATCCAGCCGCGCTGCGGGCCCTCGTGGTTCTCGAGGAACTCCTGCATCCCCTCGGGCTCGGTGTTCCACTCCAGGGTGCCCTGGGTGAACAGCAGCGGCGTGTCGGTGCCCTTGGCCTGGCTCGCGTAGTCGCGGGTCTTCCAGTACTCCGCCTCGGGATCCGCGGTCTGGTAGCCGGCCCGGTTGAGCAGGCCGCACTCCGGGTGCGCCTTCTCGTACTCGGCGTTGGCCCGGTAGCGCTCGTCGTCGTCGGGCAGCTGCGGCAGCAAGGCGATCTGCTCGTAGGTGTTGGCCACACTGACGATCGTCGAGCGCGGCACGCCGTTGGAGCGCATGTTGCGGTAGAAGTCCCAGATGGGCTCCTGCGCGATGACGGCCTTGAGCGCGTCGTGGTCGAGGTTGTTGGCCATCAGGCCGGTGATGGCGTCGAAGGACTTGCCGTACGTGCCCACCGACCCGGTCGACCACGGCTGGCTCGACGCCCAGTCGAGCGCCGCCTTGATGTCGGCCTGGTCGCCCGCCCCGGTGGCGTCGAGGCAGCCGCTGGAGCCGCCGAAGCCACGCAGGTCCACCATGACGAAGGCGTAGCCGCGCTCCATCAGGTCGGCACCCTCGATGAAGTCGTTGAACCGCGGCGACGGGCCGGTCTGCTCCCAGCCCTCGTCCACGATCTGGCCGGAGTGGCCGAAGTAGGCACCCGTCGACAGGATGACCGGAACCTGCTCACCCTCCTCGAGCCCCTCAGGGAGCAGGACGTCCGCGTGCAGCTCCACATCGGACCCGTCCGAGGACGGGAAGTAGTGCTGCGTCCAGGACGCCCCCTCGGGCACCCGCTCGTTCTCGGCGTGGGTCACCGGGTCGTCGGCGGTGGCGACGGCGCCGGCATCGGCTCCCTCCGCGACTCCGCAGCCCGCGAGCGCGGCTGTCAGCGCGACGGCGGCCGCCGCGCTCGCGGCCACTCTGGTCTTCTTCATGTGCTCCTCCGTACGTGGTGAGGTGCGGGTGGTGCTCAACCGGGCGTCGAGTCCGGCTCGGCGCACCGGAACGGACAGGTGCTTCGCCACAGGCGGGTCGCGGCCGGGCCGGTCACCGCTGTCGAAGTCATGACTTGATCTCACCGGAGTCGGCGCCCCGCTGCCAGTGCGACCACGTCACCGATCGGGCGTGACATTGTTCGGGGTGAACATGTGACGTGGTGTCACTGGTGGACGGCAGCGCACCGGCGAACTGTGCCCCAGGGACCAGCAGGTGTGACACCGCTTTCCCTCGCGCAGCCGGGATTGGCGAGAACTCGACACGCGTATCGCCGGTGCCGCATCAGGTCTGAACCATAGCCCGATCGGGTCCACGTGGTTCACCGTTTCGGCGGACTACACCGGGAGAGCTGGAGGTCTCCCGTCGTAGCGAGTCCGTCCCGCGCCGGTGAACCGGCGCGGGACGGACGATGTGCGACGGGTCAGAGATCCCCGGCGCGCTCGTAGAGGCCGCGTACCGCGTCGGTGAAGGCGGCCGCGTTGAGGTCCTCCGTCGTGCCGTCGGGATTCGTCGTCCCCTTGCTGGTGACGGAGAAGATCGTGCCCTTGCCGGTGGCGGGATCGACGTCCCGCAACCACGGCCCGCCGCTCGAGCCACCGGCCATGTCGCAGTCGGACGTCCACGACGAGTAGACCGAATTGGACTCGAACGTCGCGGGCAGTTCGCACGACACAGGCGACTTGCCGCGGGTCAGCTTCGACGCCGGGTAGCCGACGATCGTGCTGTCCACCGGCGAGGGCACCTCGTCGAACGAGATGTCCTGGGTGCCGACGAGGTCCTGGACGTGCTTGCCGTCCACCGGGTCCACGGCGAGCACGGCGTCGTCGTCGGCGGAGGCCATCGGGCCGCCGTAGGTGTCGGGCCACGCGTAGGCCCGCACGGGGAAGAGGCCGTGCGGGGCCTTGCCGTCGTCGAAGGCAGGCGCGAAGACCACGTTGGTGATCTCGATGGGCGTGTCGTCGGGGGTCAGCCCGCCGTTCACGCAGTGCCCCGCGGTGAACGCGACGTCCTTGGAGGAACTGGGCACCACGGTGGCCGTGCAGGACCCGTCGCCGCCCGGCGTCGAGGTGTAGAACAACCTGCCGAGTCCCGGAGGCGGCGCCCCCTCCCACTCCGTGCCGATCTTCTCGGCGGGTGCCAGCCGGTCCTCTGAGGACAGAGCCTCGATCCGCTCCGGCGTCCAGTAGGACACGGCGGCGTCCCGGTCCGCCTCGCTCACCTCGGTCACCACGTCCCCGGACGCACCGGCCGGAGCAGCCGTCACCGCCAGCGCGGCACCGAGCACCGCGACCATCGCCCCCGAACGCACAGCAATTGATGTCATGTGCGGGAGACGCGACGAGCGAGTGCGGCGTTGTGCCCGTTCGTCCAGAATCACCTGCCGGTGCGACCCACGCGCGTGCCTCGGCTAGCCTGGACAGATGCCCGCGATCGAGCAAACGTGACCCGTTCAGCCCTGCTCGTGATGGACCTCCAGCAGGTCATCGTCGCCCGCATCACCGACGCCGATCCCGGCTACCCGGAGCGCGTGGCACGCGCCGTCGCCGCGGCCCGCGCCGCGGGGATGCCCGTGGTGTACGCGGTCGTCGGCTTCCGCGCCGGACATCCCGAGGCCAAGTCCAGCCCGTTCTTCAGCGCGCTGCCCGACGGCGCGTTCACCGACGACGATCCCGGCGCCGCGATCCACCCCTCGGTCGCGCCGCGGCCCGGCGAGAGCGTGGTCACCAAGAAACGGATCAGCGCCTTCACCGGCAGCGACCTCGACCTCGTCCTGCGCGGCGCCGGTGTCGGCCACCTGGTCCTGGCCGGACTGTCCACCAGCGGTGTGGTGCTGTCGACCCTGCGCCAGGCCGCCGACCTCGACTACCGCCTCACCGTGCTGGCCGACGGCTGCGCCGACCCCGACCCCGAGGTCCACCGGGTGCTGACCGAGAAGGTCTTTCCCCGCCAGGGCACCCACGTGACCTCCGTCGAGGCCTGGGTCGGCGAGCAGGCTCAGGACGCGGTGGAGCTCACCGGCGACGGCCACCGCGAGCCGGGTTCGGCGGCGTCGTAGCGCTCGTCGAGCCGGTCGTCGAAGCGCACGACCTCCCACTCGCCGTGCCCGGTCGGCCGCGAGACGACCGTGGTGCGGCGCAGCGGCGCCTCGGTGGCGAGGCGGTGCCGCACCACGGCGTCGACGTCGAGGTGTACCAGCCCGTGTGCGGCGGCGAACCGGCCGACCTCCTCGCCGCGAGCCAGCTCGACCGGCCGCTCGACGGAAACGATCTCGCACAGTGCTCCGGCCGCGGGCAGCCCGGCCAGCCTGGCCAGGTCGGCCGCGGCCTCCGGGACCGCCGGTACACACAGCACTCCCCCGGCGTGCGCCAGCACGGGCACGACGTGGCCCGGTCGCGTGAAGTCGTCCACATCGGACTCGTCCGAGGCGAGCGCGGCGATGGTGTTAGCCCGGTCCGTCGCGGAGATCCCGGTGCCCTCGGCCCGCAGGTCGACCGTGACCCGCTGCCGGTCGCCGCCCGGCCACATCGCGGGCAACCGCACGCGGTCGCACGCGGCCCCGGTCAGTGCCACCCGGACGAAGCCCGAGCCGTGGCGCACGGTGAACGCCAGCAGCCCGGGGCTCGCCGTGGCGGCGGCGAACACGACGAACCCGGTTCCGTCGGCGTCGCTCACGACCACGGCCCGGCCATCGGCGAGCGCACGCAGCGCGGTGGGTACGGCGTTCATCGTGTTCTCCCTGCCCTGGTTCGGATGCGGCTCACGCGCGCTGCTTGGCCTTCTGCCGCCAGCTGGTGAGCACGCGCTCGGTGTAGCCGTTGGGCTCCGTGCGCCCGGTAAGGACGAGCTCGAGCGCGGCCTGGAAGCTCTCGCTGCCCTCGAGGTCCTTGGCCATCGGCGGGTAGCCGGGCTCACCCTCGTTCTGCTCGTCGACCAGCGCGGCCATCCTGGCGAAGGTGTCGCGGACGGTCCGCTCGTCGACGACTCCGTGGTGCAGCCAGTTCGCGATCAGCTGCGACGAGATCCGCAGCGTCGCGCGGTCCTCCATCAGCCCGACGCCCTCCAGGTCGGGCACGGTGGAGCAGCCGATTCCGAGCCCGACCCAGCGCACGACGTAGCCCAGGATCGACTGCGCGTTGGTCTCCAGCTCGTGCGTCGCCTCCTCGGTGGAGAGCTCGCGGTCGAGCAGCGGCAGGACCAGCAGCCTGTCGCGGTCGGTGGCCCGCCCGGCGAGCTCGTTCCACACGCCGTGCACGTCGGTGCGCAGGTAGTGCAGCGCGTGCAGGGTCGCCGCGGTGGGCGAGGGCACCCAGGCGCAGTTGGCGCCCTGGCGCGGCTGGGCGACCTTCTGCTCCAGCATGTCGGCCATCGCCGCGGGCTTGGCCCACATGCCCTTGCCGATCTGAGCCCGGTGGGCGAACGAAGATCCCAGGGCGACGTCGACGTTGCGGTCCTCGTAGCTGCCGAGCCACACCGAGGACTTCATGTCGCCCTTCGGGATCACCGGCCCGGCGGCGAAGCAGGTGTGGATCTCGTCGCCGGTGCGGTCGAGGAAGCCGGTGTTGACGAAGATGACCCGGTCGGCCGCCGCGGCCACGGCGTGGGCGAGGTTGACGCTGGTGCGCCGCTCCTCGTCCATGATGCCGATCTTGAGCGTCTTCGCGGGCAGGCCGAGCTTCTCCTCCACCGCGGCGAACAGCTCGACGGTCAGGGCGACCTCGTCGGGCCCGTGCTGCTTGGGCTTGACGATGTACACCGAACCGGCGCGCGAGTTCGAGTGGCGGCCGGCGCCTGCCAGGTCGTACCGCGCGGCCGCGGCGGTGACGAGCGCGTCGAGCACTCCCTCGGCCACCTCGGCGCCGTCGGCGGTGCGCACGGCGCTGGTGGTCATGTGGTGGCCGACGTTGCGGACCAGCAGCAACGAACGGCCGGGCAGGGTGAGCGGGTCGCCCCCGGCGCCGGTGTACTCGCGGTCGGCGTGCACGCTGCGCACTGTCTCCTTGCCGCCCTTGACGAAGGTGGCGGTCAGCTCACCCGTCATCAGGCCGAGCCAGGTGCGGTAGGCGTTGGTCTTGTCCTCGCCGTCGACGGTCGCGACCGAGTCCTCCAGGTCGACGATCGTGGTGATCGCCGACTCCAGCAGGACGTCGGCCACCCCCGCGTGGTGCTGCCTGCCGACGCGGTGGGCCGGGTCGATGGTGAGCTCCACGTGCAGCCCGTTGCGGCGCAGCAGCACGCCGCCTCGGCCGTCCCCGTCCGCGCCGCGGAACCCGGCGAACTGGGCGCTGTCGGCCAGCCCGGTCTCCCCGCCGGGCAGGAACACGACGAGGCCCCGCTCGTCGGCCGTGTAGCTCCGGGCCTCCGCGTGCGAGCCCGCCGCCAGCGGGAACAGCTCGTCGAGCAGCGCGTCGGCCGCCGCGATCACCTGGGCGCCGCGCTGCTCGTCGTAGCCCGGCGCGAGCTCGTGGTCGCTGGGCAGCGCGTCGGTGCCGTAGAGCGCGTCGTAGAGCGAGCCCCAGCGGGCGTTGGCGGCGTTAAGTGCGTAGCGGGGCACGGTGGCGGGCACCACGAGCTGCGGGCCGGGGATCTCGGCGATCTCCGGGTCGACGTCGCCGACCGAGATCGGGGCCGCGTCGTCGGTGGGCAGCAGGTAGCCGAGCTCGACCAGGAAGGCCCGGTACTGCTGGGGCGTGCCGGCGCCGTGGGTGGCGTGCCAGTCGTCGATCCGGGCCTGCAGCTCGTCACGGCGGGCGAGCAGCTCCGAGATCCGGGGGGCGAACCGCGCCTGCAGGTCGGCGAGCGCGTGCCAGAACGCCTCCGGGCCGAGGTCGAGTCCGGTGAGCAACTCCCCCTCGACGAACTGCCGGAGCTGGGGGTCGACCTGCAGTCCTGCGTTCGAGGCCATCACGGCCTCCTCTCCTCGACGTTGTTGTGCGGTTGGTCGTGAGGTTAGAAAACTTCCTGGTGCGTCGCGCGGCGGCGTCCGAAGGACCTCATCGCGATGGCCCCCAGCACGGGACCGGGAACCAGCACGAGGAAGGCCCACCTCCAGCCCATCATGTCCACGGCGAGCGGCACCAGCTGGATGCTCACGACGGTCAGGCCGAACCCGAGCGCGGTCTGCGCGGTCAGGGCGGTGCCGACGTAGCGCGCGTCGGCCGTCTCGGACAGCGCGGTCGAGAACACACCCGAGTCGGCGATCACCGCGGCGCCCCACACCGCGCAGAAGACCAGCAGCACCACCGGGGCCGCGCCGAACGCCAGCGGGGACACCAGACAGCACAGTCCACTGAGGACCAACGCGGTGACGGCGGCGGGCGAGCGGCCGAACCGGTCGGCTCCCCAGCCGCCCACCAGACATCCCGCGACACCCGCGAGTCCCATGGTCGCGAACACCGCGACCTCGGCCGACACCGGCAGGCCGTCCGCGGCGGGGCTGGCCCGCAGGAACGACGGAATCCACGTCCACAGGGCGTAGAGCTCCCACATGTGACCGAAGTAGCCGAGGTTGGCCAGTCTCGGGCCGCGGTCCCGGAACATGCCGATGGCGTAGGAGGCGTTGCGCACCGGTGCCGAGGCCGCCGCGTGCGGGCCGGGCCGCACGCACAGCGCCGCGACGACGGCACCGGTCAGGCTCGCCGCGGCGGCGACGACGAGCACGACCTGCCAGTCCCACGAGCCGAGCCCGCTGATCAGGTGCGGCAGCGCGGAGCCGAGCGTGAGCGCGCCGACGAGGATGCCGAGTGCCTTACCCCTCGCGGCCCGCTCGGACCACGACGCCATGAGCTTCATCCCGACCGGGTACACGCCCGCCAGGAAAACGCCGGTGAGGAACCGCAGCGGCACGGCGACGTCCAAGCCGGTCGCCCAGAACGCGACCGCCAGCGTGCACACCGCGGCCGCCGCCGCGCTCGCCGCCAGCAGCAGGTGCGGCGGCACGCGGTCGGCCAGGTTGAGCGTCGTCGAGACGACCGCGCCAGCCACGAACCCGAGCTGCACCGACGCGGTGAGCCACACGGCTCCGTTCGCGGAGATCCCCCAGTCCTGGGTCAGGCTGGGCACGACGGCGGAGACCGAGAACCAGACCGCGAGCCCGAGTACCTGGACCGCCGCGATGAGCAGCCGCTGGATGGCCGGTGTCACGCCGCGGCGATCCGGCGGAAGCGCGAGCCGTGGAACAGCAGCGGGTCGGTCTCTGGCCGCGCGCTGAGGGACTCGATGCGCAGCAGCGCGATCACGTGGTCGCCCGCCGGGACCTCCTCGTGGATGCTGCAGTCGAGCCACACGCTCGCGCCGTCGAGGAACACGGCCCCGTCGGCGGACGTGGACACCGCCAGTCCGGCGAAGCGATCGCCATGCTTGCGCGACAACTGCGTGCCCGCCGTGTCGTGGGCGTCGGCCAGGATGCTGACGCCGATCCGGGCAGCCGTGCGCAGCCGCACCCAGGTCGCCGAGGCGAGGTCGGCGCACACCAGCACGAGCGGCGGGTCGAGCGAGACCGACGTGAACGAGCTCATCGCCATGCCCACCGGTTCTCCGCCGAGCTCGGCGCACACCGCGGCGACGCCGCTCGGATGGCAGCCGAAGGCGCGCCGCAGCGTCGCGGGATCGGTCACCGGGGCGAGCCGACGTTCGGCGAACTCACTCTGCATGGACACTCCAGCGGGACGCGGCGGACCAGGACTCCTCAACTATCGCAACGGTGTTCGCATCATGTCATCGGGACATGTCCACAATCAACGCCACGCGAATTGTGAGCGCGCTTGATTTCCCTTGTCACGCAAGGCCGAGCAGGTCGCGCTGACGGTCCGTGATCATCTCGTCGATGGCGCCGATCACCGCGTGCACCCTGGCCAGGCGCACGTGCTCACGGGGCAGGACGAGCCAGTAGCCGCCCTCGAACTCGAGCTCCGGCAGCACGGGCCGTAACCGCGCGTCGGGTTCGGCGATGAACTTCGGCAGCGCGGCGATCCCCACTCCCGCGGCCGCGGCCTGCCACTGGGCGAAGATGTTGGTGGACTGGATCTGCGCAGGACTGGGCAGGGCGTCGTGGATGCGCCGCAGCGGCACGACGTCCAGCAGCTGCTCGACGTAGGAGATCATCGTGTGCCCGTGGCCGCTGAGATCGTCCACCGTGGTGATCGGCGGGCGGGAGCCGAGGTAGTCCTCGGTCGCGTAGAGCCCCAGCTTGTAGGCGCTCAGGAACCGGCCCTGCACCCGCGGCGAGGTGGGCTGTTCGAGAGTCACCGCGACGTCGAAGGTGCGCACGCTCTGGCTCAGGTGCACGGTCGCGGTCACCATCTCGATGGTCAGCGCGGGGTGCCGCTGCCGCAGCTGGGACAGCGCGGGCGCGAGCAGGAACGCGCCGAAGCTGTCCGGGGTGAGGACGCGGACGTTGCCCTGTAGTTCGGCGCCCCGGCCGCCGAGCAGCTCGTGGGCCGAGACGACGGCCGCCGCCACCTTCTCGGCGGGCTCCACCAGCAGCTGTCCCGGTTCGGTGAGGACCCAGCCGCTGGGCTTGCGGTCGAACAGGCGCTGGCCGAGCTCGCGCTCCAGCGTGGTGAGCCTGCGGCCGACGGTGGTGTGGTCGACACCGAGCTCCTCGGCCGCGCGGGCGAGCCGTCCGTGGCGGGCGACGGAGAGGAAGTACCGGAGGTCGTCAGCCGTCATCACCCGTGCATCTTTGCACACCACAGCGCTGATCTGCTCATTGTCGGTGGATAGATGCACGCCTAGCGTCGGGTTCCGTGACACAGCCGTCCGGGTGCGGGACACCTCCCGCCCGGACTCTCGACGGACGAAGGAGCGGCAGGCATGGCACTCGAGATGAGCATCTCGGACAGCGGCTCGCCCGCGGCGGGCGCCCCGGGCGCCTCCGGGGCGCCGGACCTCACCCCGGGTGAGCTCATCGGCAACTTCGTCGGCGGCGCCGACACCGCGCCGAGCGGCGACCGCAGGCTGCCGGTGCGCGACCCCGCCACCGGAGCGCAGGTCCGCGAGGTCGGGATGTCCACGGCCGACGACGTGGACGCCGCCGTGGAGGTGGCCAGGGCCGCGCAGCTCGAGTGGGCGGCGATGCCGCTGGCCGCGCGCGTCGCGGTGATGTACGACGTCCGCAACGCCATCCGCGCGCACCTCGACGACCTGGCCCGCCTGATCGTCGAGGAGAACGGCAAGACCCTCGACGACGCCAGGGGCGAGGTCAAGCGCGGCCTGGAGTCGATCGAGTACGCCTGCGGGCTGCCCTCGAACCTGAAGGGCGACTTCAGCGCCGACGTGGCCCGCGGGGTCGACGTGCACTCCACGCGCGAGCCCATCGGCGTCGCCGCGTGCATCACGCCGTTCAACTTCCCGGTCATGGTGCCGCTGTGGATGCTGGCCAACGCCCTCTCGTGCGGCAACGCCGTGCTCGTCAAGCCCTCGGAGAAGGACCCCGGCGCCACCGTGATGCTGGCGAAGATCCTGACCGAGGCCGGAGTCCCCGCCGGCGTGCTCAACGTCGTCAACGGCGACGCCGTGGCCGTGAACGCCCTGCTCGAGCACCCCGGCGTCGACGCGGTCAGCTTCGTCGGCTCCACACCCATCGCCCGGCTGGTGTACGAGAAGGGCACCGCCGCCGGCAAGCGCGTGCAGGCGCTGGGCGGGGCGAAGAACCACCTGGTCGTCACCGCCTCCGCCGACCACGACGCGGCGGCGGCCGCCGCGGTCAGCGCCGCCTACGGCGCGGGCGGGGAACGGTGCATGGCCGTCTCGGTACTGGTCGCCGTGGGCGACGAGGTCGCCGACACGATGATCGACAAGATCCAGTCGCTGGCCGCCGACGTCAAGGTGGGCCCGGGACTCGAGGACGGCATGCACTTCGGCCCGCTCATCACCGAGCAGCACCGGGACAAGGTCGCGGGCTACCTGGCAGCGGGCGCCGAGGCCGGAGCGCGGATCGTCGTCGACGGCAGGGAGCACGACCGCTTCGGCGGTGAGGGCTACTTCATCGGTCCGTCCCTTGTGGACAACGTCACCACCGACATGTCCGTCTACACCGACGAGATCTTCGGTCCGGTACTCGCCGTGGTGCGGGTCGACACCGTCGACGACGCCATGCAGCTCGTGCGCGACAACCCGTTCGGCAACGGCGCCGCGATCTTCACCGGCTCCGGCGCCGAGGCGCGGCGGTTCTCGACCGAGACCAACATCGGCATGATCGGCGTGAACGTCCCGATCCCCGTGCCCGTCGGCTGGTTCTCCTTCGGTGGCTGGAAGTCCTCGCTCTTCGGCGACTCGCACATGTACGGCGACGACGGGGTCCGGTTCTTCACCCGCCAGCGCGTCATCACCACCCGCTGGTGACCGCGCGACCCCGAAGAGACGAAGGAGTCACATGACCGAGCTCATGCGGGCGGCAGTCCTCGTCGACGGATCCGACAAGGTCGCCGTCGAAGAGATCCCGATCCCGGAGCCGAACGCGGGCGAAGTGCTCGTGAAGGTCGCCGCGTGCGGCATCTGCCACAGCGACCTCAGCGTCGTGAAGGGCAACATCCCTTTTCCCCGGCCCGCGGTGATCGGGCACGAGATCTCCGGTGAGGTCGTCGCGCACGGGCCCGGCGTCGCCGACACGGTTCCCGGCCCCGGGACTCCCGTGGTGTCCGCGTTCGTCATGCCCTGCGGGACCTGTGCGCAGTGCGCCCGTGGCCGCGACGACCTGTGCACCAGCTTCTTCGGCGTCAACCGCACTCACGGCACGCTCTACGACGGCACCACCCGCCTGCGCCGCACGGACGGCTCGGAGCTGCGGATGTTCTCGATGTCGGGCATGGCCGAGTACGCGGTGGTGCCCGCGACGGACGTGTTCGCGCTGCCCGCCTCGCTTCCCCTCGTGGAGTCGGCGATCCTCGGATGCGCCACGTTCACGGCCTTCGGCGCGATCCGGCACGGCGCGGACCTGCGCGTCGGCCAGCGGATCGCGGTGTTCGCGGCGGGCGGGGTGGGGCTCAACATCATCCAGCTCGCCAAGGCCCACGGCGCCACGGAGATCGTCGCGGTGGACCTCGCGTCCGACAAGCTCGACGCGGCGGCGAGGGCGGGCGCGACGCACTGCGTCAACGGGCGCGAGACCGACCCGGTCGACGCGATCCGGGACCTCGTGCCCGGCGGCGTGGACGTCGCGTTCGAGGCGCTCGGGCATCCCGAGACCTTCCGGCAGGCGATCAACGCGACCGCCGACGGCGGGCGCATGGTCCCGGTCGGGCTGAGCCTGCGGGACGCCGCCGTGCCGATCAACAAGGTCGTCCGCTCCCGGGTGTCGATCCACGGCTCCTACGGTGCCCGGACCCGGCAGGACATGCCGGACCTGCTCCGTCTCGTCGACGCGGGACACGCCCGTCCCGAGCCGCTGATCACCCGCCGGATCGGGATCGACGAAGTGAACGATACGTTCGCGGCACTGGAACGCGGCGAGATCGTGGGCCGTGCCGTGATGTGCAACCCCTGAGGGCACGAGCCCCGCCGGCCGCGTGGGCGGACGACCTCCGCGCACGCGGCCGGAACCCTTTTCCCGTACGCAGCGTTGCTACCGGACCCCGAGGACACCGATGTCTACCAAGCCGGACAAACACACCCTCGCCGATGTCGAGGCGGGCGGCGCCCGCCGTCGCTCACGCTTCTCGCTCGAGCCACTCGCCGTTCGGTCGGCGTCGTGGGTCGAGAAGTGGTTCCCCGACACCTTCGTCATCGCGCTGCTGGCGATCGTCGTCGTCGGTGTCGCCGCCATCGCCATCGGTTCCACGCCCGCCACCGTGATGTCGTCGTTCGGCAACGGCTTCTGGGACCTCCTGCCCTTCGCGATGCAGATGGCGATCATCATCGTGGGCGGCTACGCGCTCGCCAGCTCCAAGCCGGTGCGCACACTCATCGAGCGACTGGCCGCCAAGCCGGGCACCGCGCGCGGCGCGGTCGCGTTCGTAGCGTTCTGCACGATGGTGTCCTCGTTGCTCAGCTGGGGTTTCTCGCTCATCGTCGGTGGCCTGTTCGCCAGGGCGATGGGACGCAGGAAGGACCTGCGGGTGGACTACCGCGCCGCGTCCGCTGCCGGGTTCATGGGCATCGGCGCGACGTGCCTGCTCGGGCTGTCGTCGGCACCGGCGCTGCTGCACGCCACCCCCGAGAGCGTGCCGCAGACGCTCTACGAGATCTCCGGCTACATCCCGCTCACGCAGACCATGTTCAGCTGGCGCTCGGGCGTGCTGCTGCTGGTGATGGGAACGGTCTCCGTGCTCGTCGCCTACTACACCGCCCCGACGGGCGACCGGATCAAGACCGCGGCCGACCTCGGCGTCGACGTCACCGACGAACCCGCCGACCAGAAGCGGTCCCGGCCGGGCGAATGGCTGGAGTACAGCCCGCTGCTGTCGATCGTCATCGGCGGCGCGATGGCCGTCTGGATCATCGGCAAGGTGATCTCCGAGGGCCCGCTCAGCGCGGTCTCGGACCTCAACTCCTACAACTTCCTGATCCTGACGCTGGCGCTGCTGCTGCACTGGCGCCCCCGGTCGTTCGTGCAGGCCGCATCCAGGGCGACCCCGGCCACCTCCGGTGTGATCATCCAGTTCCCCGTCTACGCCGGGATCGCGGGAATCCTCGTCTCCGCCACCAATGGTGCGGACATGTCCCTGTCGCACTACCTCGCCGAGGCCTTCACCTGGGCCGGGCAGTACATCGGGCTTCCCGTCGTGGTGGGCATCTACTCCATCGTGATGGGCCTGTTCGTCCCGTCCGCGGGCGCGAAGTGGGCTCTCGAGGCGCCGTACGTGTTCGAGGCGGCCACCGAGAGCCAGACGAACTTCGGCTGGCTGGTCCAGGTCTACAGCTCGACGGAGTCGCTGGCGAACCTGATCAACCCGTTCTGGATGCTCCCGCTGCTCGGGCTGGTGGGACTCAAGGCACGCAACATCGTGGGCTACACCCTGATGTACTTCATCGTGCTCGCGCCGGCGACGCTCACGGCCATCTGGGTGCTGTCGATCGGCGTGCCCTGGGTACCACCCGTCTTTCCCTAGCCGGGCCTCACGACCGGCGATCGCCCTGGACATCGGGGCGATCGCCGGTGGCCCGGCGGACCCTGCCCACCAGCCAGCGCAGCAGCGGCCAGGCGATCACCACGGCGATCACCAGATAGACGCCGATCGTCATGGGGCTGGACACGAGCGTCGTGACGTCGCCGTCGCTGATCTGGAGTGCGCGCCGCAGCTGGAGCTCGGCCTCGGGGCCGAGGATCACGCCCATCATCACCGGCAGGATGGGGAACCCGAACTTCCTGAGCACGAAGCCCAGTACACCGATCACCGCGAGCAGTGCGATGTCGATCGCCTGCGTGTTGACCGAGAACGCGCCCAGCACGGCGAAGAACACGATCCCGGCGTAGAGATACGGCCGGGGAATGCGCAACAGCTTCGCCCACGCGGGCGCGAGCGGCAGGTTGAGCAGCAGGAGCAGCGCGTTGCCGATGAACAGGCTCGCGATCAGTGTCCAGACGAGCTCGCTCTCGCTCTGCAACAGCTGTGGACCCGGCGCGATGCCGTAGCTCGTGAAGGCTGCCAGCATGACGGCGGTGGTGGCGCTGGTGGGCAGCCCGAGGGTGAGCATGGAGGTGACCGACCCCGCCGCCGACGAGTTGTTCGCCGCCTCCGGCCCGGCGACACCCTCGATGGCCCCGGTGGTGCCGAACTCCTCAGGATGCTTGCTGAGCTTGCGCTCGGTCACGTACGACAGGAACGTCGGGATCTCCGCTCCCCCGGCCGGGATCGCACCGAACGGGAAGCCGAACACCGTGCCACGAAGCCACGGGCGCCACGACCGCGACAGGTCCCGCCCGCTCAGCCACGGACGTCCCACCGGGATCGCTTCCTCCGGCGCCGTGCGCAGCCGCGAGGCGACCCACAACGCCTCCGTGATCGCGAACATCGCCACCGCGACCAGCACGATGTCGAGACCGTCGATGAGCTGTGGCACGCCGAAGGTCAGCCGTTGCTGGCCGGACTGCGGGTCGAGACCGACCATGCCGATCATCAGCCCGATGCCGAGCGCGGCGAACCCGCGCACGCGCGACGCGCCGAGCACGGCCGTGACCGCGACGAACGCCAGCACCATCACGGACAGGTACTCGGGGGCGCCCATCTGGATGGCGAGCGACGCGATCGGCGACGCCAGCACCACCAGCAACAGCGAGCCGATGGTGCCCGCGATGAACGACCCGATCGCCGCCGTGGCCAGCGCCTGGGCCGCGCGTCCGCTCTTGGCCATCAGGTTGCCCTCGATCGCCGTGACGATCGTGGAGCTCTCACCGGGGGTGTTCAGCAGGATCGACGTCGTCGACCCTCCGTAGGCGCCGCCGTAGTAGATCCCCGCGAACATGATGAACGCGCTGGTCGGGTCGAGCGCGTAGGTCAGCGGGAGCAGGAGTGCGACGGTGAGCGACGTGCCGAGCCCCGGCAGGACGCCGACCGCGGTGCCCAGCAGGACACCGAGCGCGGCGTAGAGCAGGTTGGTCGGCGTCAGGGCCATCGCGAAGCCCTCGGCGAGCTGCTGCCAGACGTCCATCACAACACCCCCTGGAGGATTCCGGCGGGCAACTCGATGCCGAGGCCGCTGTAGAAGAGGTAGAACGAGCCGAGTGCGAGTACCGCCGCGACCACGAGGTCACGGACGTAGTGCCTGCTGCCGAAGGCGTAGACGCACAGGTAGAACATGAGCCCGCCCGCGAGCACCCACCCGGCGACGTCGATGACCACGGCGCACAGCAGGATCGCGCCGATCACCGCCGTCCACGTGCGCCAGTCGGTGGCGTCCACGTCGGACTCCCGAGGCCGCCGCCCGCGCAGTGCCTCGACGGTGAGCACGGCCGCGCACAACAGCAGCACCCCGGCCACCAGCAGCGGCATGGTCTGAGGCCCCACCGGCCCGCGCCGCATGTCGTCGGCGGGCGCCGTCAGCGTGTCCCAGACGAGCAGCCCGCCGAACGCCACCAGCAGCAGCACCACGCTCAGGTCCGACCGGATGCCCGGCCTCGCGCGGTTCACCGCAGCCCCGCATCGGCCAGGATCGACTTCACCAGGCCCTGCTGGCGGTCGAGGAACTCCTCGAACTCCGGCCCCGCCGAGAACGCGTCCTGCTGGCCGTTGCGCTCGAGCACCCGCTGCCATTCCGGAGAACGGTGCAGCTGGTCGAACAGCTCGACCAGGCGGGCCCGCTTGTCCTCCGAGATGCCCGGTGGTGCGACGAACCCGCGCCAGTTCGTGTACGTGAGATCGACGCCCTGTTCACGCAGTGTCGGCGCGTCGAGCTCGGACAGTCGTTGCTCACCTGACACCGCGAGTACACGGATCGAGCCGGAGGCGATCTGGTCGGCCCACTCGGCGTAGCCGGAGGCGGTGAAGGCGACCTTGCCGCCCAGGATCGCGGGCAGGAGCTCGCCCCCGCCGTCGTAGGTCACGAAGTTGACCGTCGTCGGGTCGATCCCGATCGCCTTCGCGAGCAGCATCACCTGCTGGTAGTCGGGCCCGCCGATGGCGCCTCCCGCGGCGGTGATGCCGCGTGGGTCGGCGCGCCAGGCCTCGACGAGGTCGTCCAGTGTCCGGTAGGGCGAGTCGGCCGCGACCGCGATGATCATCGGCTCCTCGAGCACCCGCGCGATCGGCGTGGTGTCGGCCAGCGAGACCGGCGCGTTGTTGGTGACCACGGCGCCCACCACCGCCACGCCCGTGGTCATCACCTTCGCGCGAGAGCCGCCGTCGTTGACGAGCTGTTGCAGGGCAACGGTTCCGCCCGCGCCGGGCTCGTTGACCACCCTCGTCCCCGCGGCGATGTCGTCCTTGCCGAGGACGTCGGCGATCTGCCTGGCCATCGTGTCGTACCCGCCTCCCGGCGAGTTCCCCACCACCATCGTCAGGTTGCGCACGCCGGTCTCCTGCCGCCCCTGCGCGGTGACTCCGCACGCGCTCACGGCAAGGCAGCCGGCGACGGCCAGCACGACTGATCTGGGCAAGCGGCGCATCTCAACCTCTTCGTCTCAATGCCGAGCGCGGCAGTGCGTCCGGCCGCCGTCCGACAGCCGGGGTCGCCCGACATTAGGACAGCGTCAGAGTGAAGACCAGAATCAATCTGTTGAGGCAGAGTTAATTGATGCTTATACCGATTCGCGCACCACGTCGGCCATCACCGACTCCATCGCACGGTAGGCCGGGCTCGGTTCGCGTCCGGCGAGATGCGCCGTGTAGATCTGCCGGGCGGGCACGGTGGCCTCGACCTCGGTGACGATGACGTCCTCGCGCAGCGGCTGGGTCGCCAGGCCCGGGCAGAGCGTGATGCCGAGGCCGCCCGCGATCATCGCCTGGACCTCGGGATAGTCGTTGGCCTCCACGGCGATCCTCGGGGTGAAGCCCGCCGCGCCCGCGCAGCGGGCCAGCAGGTCGCTCGTCGGGTGCCCACCGGCCCTGACCACCCAGGTCTCGTCGGCGAGGTCGGCCAGCGAGACGCGCCGGTGCCCGGCGTAGCGATGCGTCCTCGGCAGCACCAGCACGCTGCGGTCGGACAGCAGCGGCCGGGTCGCCATGCCGGGGTCGTCGACGCGGTTCCACGGGTAGTCCCACGCCAGCGCCATGTCGATCTCGCGCGCCTCGAGCAGCTCCCGCAGCGGCGCACCCCGGCTGTTGCGCAGCACCAGTTCCACGTCGGGGTGCTGCTCGCGGAAGCGGCGGATGACCAGCGGCAGCAACGACGCCGCGAACGTCGGGAACACACCCAGCCGCACCGTTCCCGTCCGCGCGCCCGCCAGGTCGTCGAGGTCGTTGCGCAGCCGCTGCAACTCCCGCTGCACAGCGCGCGCCCTGGCGACCACGAGCCGCCCCGCCTCGGTCAGGAAGACGCCGCGCGGGTGCCGCTCGAGCACCTTCGTCTTGAGCTCGGCCTCGAGCCTGCGGATCTGCTGCGACACCGCCGACTGCGTGTACGACAGCTCCTCGGCCGCGCCGAGCATCGTCCCGTGCCGCACGACCGCCTCGAGCACGAACAATCGGCGCAGATCGATGTCCATGCCTCGAAATTAGCAGAGCTAATATCGCTGTCCACGAATCGGCGCTGGTCTTCAGCTGGGCGCTCCTGTCAGGGTTCGGCTATGCCAACTCGCCCCGTCCCGATCGCCGACGTCCGCCGCCTGTCCCACGAGGCGCTCGCCGCGTCGGGAATCCCCGCCGATGACCGGGATCCGATCGTCGACGTGCTCCTGCTCGCCGACCTGTTCGGCATCCACACCCACGGCGTGCACCGCATTCCGCAGTACCTCTCGCGCATCGCCGCGGGCGGGGTCAACGCGCGGCCGGACATCGCCGTGCGACGACTCGCGCCCGCGCTCGCCACCGTGGACGGGGACAACGGGCTGGGTCCGCTCGTCGGCACCCGCGCGCTGCGCTGCGCGCTGGGGCGCGGCCGCGAGGCCGGAGTCGGCGCCGTGTTCGTCAAGGGCAGCAACCATTTCGGACCCGTGATGCCCTACCTCTACCAGGCCGCCGGCGAGGGCTTCGCCGCGATCATCGCCAGCAACGCCACCACGACGATCGCGCCGTACGGCGGCAGGGCCACGATGGTCGGCAACAACCCGATCGGCATCGGCGTGCCGTGTCCCGGCGGCGACCCGGTGCTCACCGACATCGCGCTCAGCGTCGCGGCGCGGGCGAAGATCCGCGCCGCCAAGGCCGCGGGCGAGGCGATTCCCGAGTCGTGGGCCACCGACGCCGAGGGCGTTCCCACGACCGATCCCGCGGCCGCACTGAACGGGTTCCTCCAGCCCATCGCCGGTCACAAGGGCTACGGGCTCTCGGTGATGATCGACCTGCTCGCGGGAGCGCTGTCCGGGGCCGCGTACCTGGACCGGGTGAGCTCGTGGAGCGAGAACCCGGAACAACCGCAGGACCTCGGGCATTTCTTCATCGTCGTCGACACGGCCCTGCTGGGTTCGGCGGAGGAGCGGGCCGAGCGCGTCAGTGACTTCAGGGCGCGCCTGCTGGCGACGCCTGCCGCGGACCCGGACCGGCCGGTGCAGCTGCCGGGGCAGCGTGAGCTCGAGAACCACCGGCGGCAGTCCGCCGAGGGAGTCGACATCGAGATCGCCGACCTGGAGGCGCTGCGGAACCTGGCCAGGGCGAGCACGAGCTGATCCGGGTCCGGCGCGGCTCGCTAGGCCCCCTCGTCGCCGAGGATGTCGGCCAGGGCGGGTGGCCCGTCCAGCCACTCGGCGCGGTTGCACAACGGGATGAGCCGCACGGCGAGCTGGAACCGGAAGGACTGCTCCGGCGAGGTCACGTCCACCCCGAACAGGTTGGTCGCCTGACGTAGGCGGTTGTCCAGCGTGTTGGGGTGCACGCCGAGCCGCTCGGCGGAGGCCTTGCGGTTCATCCCGAGGGTGAACCACACGTACAGGGTCTTGATCATGTCCAGTCTGCCCCGGCCCGCGCGGTCGGCCTTCAGCTGCTCGCCGAGGACCACGCGGACGAACTCGTCGACCGGCTCGCCCTGCCGGAACAGGTCGAAGAACCGGATGTCCTCGTAGCCGTGCACGGGCTTGCCCGGGTGCAGGATGCCGCCGAGCAGCAGTGCGCGCTCGGCCTCCCGCACCGTCGCGGCGATCTGCGCGGCACCGGCCCGTGGCTCGCCGACCCCGGCGCGCAGGACGTCGGCGTGCGGGCCGGAGGCGGACTGCAGGGCGCGGTGGAGGAGCTCGGAGATCCCCGTGGTGGCCGAGGCGGGGAACAGCACGACCGCACCCCGCGGCAGCACCGCGGCGACCGACGTCGGCGCGGACCGCCGGACGGACTGCAGGACGCCCCACAGCTGCTCGACCGGCACCGCCACCCCGGTGTGCGCACCTGCGATGACCGCGCCGACGTGCGCTCCCGCCGGGTCCAGTCCCAGCTCCCCGACCGCGGCGTCCCGCTCGTCATCGGTGGTGAAGTGGTCCTCCACCAGCGCCCCGAGCGAGAGCCGCGTGCGGTCGTGGCCGGAGGCGAGCAACCGGCGCTGCTCACCGAGGTACGCGTGTTCGCCCGTGGTGCTGATCCAGTCGATGTAGTTCAGGGTCAGATCGGTGAGCGCGTGCTGGTCGAGATCCGGCCTGCGCTCGCTCATCTCCTTCCACATCCGGCGGGCGCCGATGCGGTACGCACGCAGCAGGCTCTCGAGCGTGACGCCCTGCCCGACCCGGCGGCGAGCGGCGTCCGCGAGGCTGGCCAGCTGGGCGGGTGTGGGGCGCTTGTCCTCCAGCACGACGTAGGCGTACAACCTGGCGTTCTGGACGTTCGCGTCCACGACGTCGGCGTAGACCTCGGGAGACAGGGCCGCGTAGTCCGGGTGCTGCGCGCAGATCGTCTCGGTCAGCAGCCTGCCGATCTCCTCCGGATCCTCGAAGCCGCGTTGAGACCCCGTCACAACGAACACCCCGACATTGTTCCCAGATCCCGATGACGCGCCTCGAGCATGGAGCAATACTACAGCGAACGGTCCCGCAACACCGCGTCTGTGGTTTGTGGACATTCCAGGAAACCGAGTGTGGCCCTCGAAAGCTCGATGGCGAGCGCACTTCTGAAGTCTCCACGCCGAAAGGAAGTACAGTGGACAACTCGGGACGGTCAGGAAAGCCCATCAGGCTCAACGCGTTCGTGCAGAACGCCGTCACCCACCAATCCTCCGGGCTCTGGCGCCACCCCGACGACCGAGGCCGCCGCTACACCGACCTCGAACACTGGGTCGAGCTCGCCCGCACCATCGACGAGGCGGACTTTGACTCGCTGTTCATCGCCGACGTGCTCGGCATGTCCGACGTGTACGCCGGTTCGCGGGACGCGGCGCTGGCGAACGGCGTGCAGGTGCCGCAGGGCGATCCGATGATGGCCGTCTCGGCCATGGCGGCCGCCACGCGCGGCCTCGGCTTCGGGATCACGGCCTCGGTCAGCTACGAACATCCGTTCAGTCTCGCCAGGCGCTTCACCACGCTCGACCACCTGACCAAGGGCCGGGTCGGCTGGAACGTCGTCACCGGCTACCTCACGAGCGCCGCCGAGAACCTGGGCCTGACCCGGCTGCCGCACGACGAGCGCTACGCACTGGCCGAGGAGCACCTCGAGGTCTGCTACAAGCTGTGGGAGGGCTCCTGGGAGGACGACGCGGTCGTCGACGACCCGGAGCGCGGGCTGTTCACCGATCCGTCCAAAGTGCACGACATCGACCACGAGGGCACGTACTTCACGGTTCCCGGGGCGTTCCTGTGCGAGCCCTCGCCACAGCGCACACCCACGCTGTTCCAGGCAGGGGCGTCGTCGTCGGGGCTGAGCTTCGCGGGCAGGCACGCCGAGGCGGTGTTCGTGTCGGGCCCGTCGACCGGGGTGCTGGCCCGCAACATCGCCAAGCTGCGGGAGCAGATCGAGGCCGCCGGACGCGATCCCCACTCGGTCGTCGTCTACGCCCAGCTGACGCCGATCGTCGCCGAGACCGACGCGCTCGCCGAGGCGAAGTACCGGTCGTACCTGGACCTGGCCTCGCGCGAGGCCGCGCTGTCGCTGTTCGGCGGCTGGACCGGCCTCGACCTGGCCGGCGTGCCCTCCGACCAGCCGCTGCGCTACGCCGAGACCGACGCGGGCCGCTCGGCGCTGGCCGTGTTCACCTCCGACGACCCCGACCGCGACTGGACCACGGCCGACATCGCCGAGCACCTCGCCGTCGGCGGCCGCGGACCGGTGGCCGTCGGCGGGCCCGAGCGCGTCGCCGACGAGATGGAGCGCTGGATCGACGAGACGGGCGCGGACGGCTTCAACCTGGCCTTCGCGGTGACGCCGGGGACCTTCGCCGACGTCGCCGAGTACGTGGTGCCGGAGCTGCGCCGCCGCGGCCGGGCCGTGGCTCCCGACCGGGGCCCGACGCTGCGGGAACGCCTGGGCGGGACCGGTCCTCGGCTCCCGAAGGACCACGTCGGCTCGACCTACCACCGCTGAACGACCACGGGCTCCGGACGGTGACCACCGTCCGGAGCCCGGGTGCGCGATCACGCGGCGCGGTCAGTCGAGCTGCGACGTCCAGGTCGTGCAGGTGCCGGTCAGTGCCACGGCACCGTCGGGCCGGGTGATCGAGACCTCGAGCTTGCAGATCGGCTTGTCGTCGCGCACCTCGAGCACCGTCACCTCACCGATGACGGTCTCGTCGAAGTAGATCGGGTTCTTCAGCTTCCAGTCGAGCTGGAGGAAGACCGTGCCAGGACCCGGCAGATCGGTGCCCGCGATTCCGTGCAGGATCGCCTGCATCAGCCCTCCGTGGCCGACCCGCCTGCCGAACAGCGACTTCTCGGCCGCGGCGTCGTCGAAGTGCAACGGGTTGTAGTCCTCGCTGATCCGCGCCCACGCCTCGGTGTCCTCCATGGTGAGGGTGTACGGACGAGTGGCGACGTCCCCCACCTTCGGCTTGCCCTTGCGCGTGCGAGCCCAGGGATCGGTGGACTGTGCCTCGCTCATGCTCGTGTGCCTCCTCGCAACCGGTCGTTCGAGGAATTGTCGAAAAACCCGCGTGCCACGACAAGGGCGAATCGCGCACACCGGGCTGCAGTAATGCCCGCGCCGAGACCAGCAGGCCTGGGTGAGCGTGCAGATGTGCAGAGCGACGGGCGCAACTGTGCCTTCCCCGGGCGCGCACGCCCGACCTACCGTGAACCCGCACCGTCCTCTTCGTACTGGGAGGCCCGAACGATGAAGATCGTGGCCCGTCACCGAGTCATCTCCGAACCGGACGCCGACACCGCGGCCGCCTCGGCGCTGGGGCGGTTCGCCACCCGGCTCGGCTTCGGTCTCGGCGAATACGACGCGCTCTGGCGCTGGTCGGTGTCGGCTCCCGCGGACTTCTGGCGGGCGGCGGCCGAGTTCACCGACCTGCCCGTCGACCTCGGCCCCGTCGACGACAACGGCGCCGCCGACATGGCAGGGCGCCGGTTCTTCCCCGAGGGCAGGGTCAACGTCGCGGCCGCACTGCTGTCGGGCGGGCCCGGGGACACCGCGGTGTTCGAGGCGGGCGCCGAGGGCGTGCGCGGCCGCACCACCTACGCCGAGCTGAAGGCCGAGACCGAGGCCGTGGCCGCGTGGCTGCGCGCCACCGGGGTCGGACCGGGCTCGGTCGTGGCGACCATCGCGCCGAACGGCAAGCCCGCGCTCGTGTCGTTTCTCGCCACCCTCGCGGTGGGCGCGACGTGGACGTCCTGCTCCCCCGACTTCTCGGCGGACGCGGTGCTCGACCGCATCGGCCAGGTGTCACCGGCGGTGCTGTTCGCCCCCACTCGCTACCGGTACAACGGCCGCGACCACGACTACCGCGACCGCGTGGCCGACCTGGCCTCGGCGCTCGGCTCGCTGCGCGGGGTGGTGCTGCTCGCCGACGAGAGCACCGGCCCCGGGCTCGACCTGGGCGTCCCGACCGTCGACTACGCGACGCTCGCGGCGGGCGAGCTGCCGCGGAGCACCGGTTTCACCTGGGACACCCACCCGTTCGACACGCCCGCGCTGGTGATGTATAGCTCCGGGACCACGGGCAAACCGAAGGCGATCGTCCACTCCGGTGGCGGGATCCTGCTGAAGCTCACGATGGAGCACGCGTTCCACACCGACCTGCACCGTCAGGACGTGACCCTGTGGTTCACCAACATCGCCTGGATGATGTTCCACTGGCTGGCGCTGACCCTCGTGCGGGGCGGCGCGATCGTCCTCTACGACGACGCCGCGATCCCGCGGGTCGACGGGCGGCCCGACCACGGCGTGCTCTGGCGGCTCGCGCAGGAGTGCGGCGTCACCGCCTTCGGCACCAGTCCCAGCTACCTCGCGGCGCTGCAGTCGGCGGGGTACCGGCCCGGCGAGCACCACGACCTCTCCGCCATCAGGACTTTCCTGAGCTCAGGCGCCCCGTTGAGCGCCGACCAGTTCGAGTGGGTCCACGCCCAGGTGCCCGCCGCGCGGCTGTCGCCGATCTCCGGCGGCACGGAACTGCTCTCGTCGTTTCTCGGCGGGTCACCGCTGCACCCGGTCCGCGCTGGTGAGATGAGCTGCCGGATCCTCGGCCAGGCCGTCGACGTGCTCGACGAGAAGGGCTCGTCGGTGGTCGGGGTGCCCGGTGAGCTCGTCTGCACGCGGCCGTTCCCGTCGATGCCGCTGACGTTCGTCGGCGAGGGCGGCGACGAGCGGTACCGGCAGGCGTACTTCGAGGCCTACGACGGGATCTGGACGCACGGCGACCTCGCCGAGATGACCCTGTCCGGCGGCGTGATCATCCACGGCCGCTCCGACAACACGCTCAACCCGCAGGGCGTCCGGATCGGCACGGCCGAGGTCTACCGGCCGCTGGAGTCGGTGCCGGAGATCAGCGACTCGGTGGTCTTCGGCCTGAAGCACGGTGGCGACGAGCGGATCGTGCTGTGCGTCGTCCTGCAGGACGGCCTGGTGCTCGACGACGAGCTCGCCACGAAGATCCGCGCGACGATCCGGGGGCAGGCCTCTCCCCGGCACGTGCCTGCCGAGATCCACCAGGTGAGCGCGATCCCCTACACCCTCAACGGAAAACGCGTGGAGGGCGCGGCCAGGAAGGCGGCCTCCGGCGAGGACCTCAGCCGCTTCACGTCGCTGGCGAACCCGGAATGCCTCCGGGAGTTCGCCGGCCTCGGAGGCACCCGACTCGACGACGGAAAGGTGCCGGCATGACCGCCGCGTACGTACTCGGTGGTCTGCGCACCCCCTACGGTCGCTACAACGGCGCGCTCGCCGGGTACGACACCATGGCGCTGGCCGGGACGTCGCTGCGCGCGCTGCGGGAACGCCATCCCGGGGTCAGCGACGCCGACGGCGCCCTGTTCGCCATGGTCATGCAGGCGGGCCACGGGCCGAACCCGGCCAGGACCGCGCTCTACCGCTCCGGCCTCGGTGCCGAGATCCCGGCGACCACGCTCAACAACGCCTGCCTCGCGGGCGTCGACTCCGTCGTGGACGCCACCCGCCGGGTGGAGCGCGACGAGGGCCACCTCTACCTGGTGGGCGGCTTCGACTCGTCGTCGCGCGCGGCGCAGGTCGCGCCTCCCGGTGAGCAACCGAGGTCGGCGCTGGAGCACGACTCGCTGCTCGACCACATCTCCGGGCTGTCGATGGCCGAGCTGTCGGACCGGCGCAACACCGCACTGGACATCGCCCGCGAGGAGCAGGACGCGTGGGCGGTCGAGTCCCACCTGCGCGCGAGCCGCGCGGACCTCGCCTCCACCGGTGAGCTCGCCCCGCTGCCCCGCTGGAGCGACCCCGCCTCGGGTCCGGAGCAGGATGTCCTGGCCACCGACGAGGGCATCCGGCCGAACTCGGACCCGGACAAGCTCGCCTCGCTCACGCCGCTGTTCGAGGGCGGCACGATCACGGCGGGCAACGCCTCGCAGATCTCCGACGGAGCGGCCGTGGGCCTGGTCGGCACCCTCGCCGCGGCCGAACGGCACTCGCTGCGGCCGCTCGCGCGCATCGCGGGCTGGGGCTACTCGGCCGGGCCGACGAGCTCACTGCACGAACAGCCGGGCAACGCGACCAGGGACCTGCTGAAGCGCACCGGCCTCGACGTCGCCGACATCGACCTCTTCGAGATCAACGAGGCGTTCGCGGGCGTGGTGATCCACGCGTGCCGCGAGCTGGGGATCTCCGCGGACCGCGTGAACCCCAACGGCGGCGCGATCGCGCTCGGTCACCCCTACGGCGGTACCGGCTTCCGACTGGTCCTCACCTGCGCGCTCGAACTGCGGCGACGCGGCCTGCGCCGAGGCGTGGCGACGCTGTGCGGCGGAGGTGGTCAGGGCATCGCTGTTCTTCTCGACCAAGATCTCTAGACTCGAAGCACGACAACGGCGTAGGGAGAACGTGTGACGATCACGCTCGAGCAGGCCAACACCATCATCGGCGCCGCACTCGACCACGGGGGCAAGGCGGGGTTCAACCCGCTCACGGTCGCCGTGCTCGACCCCGGAGGTGCGGTCGTGGCGCTGGCCAGGCAGGACGGCTCGGGTTTCGCCCGGCCGGACGTCGCGACCGGCAAGGCCTACGGCGTCCTCGCACTGGGCATGACCAACCGGCAGATCGCCGCACGCGCCGCGGACTCGCCGGAGTTCTTCACCTCCGTCGCCGCGCTGGCCGGCGGCAAGATCTTCACCGTCCCCGGCGGCGTGCTGGTCCGCTCGGCCTCGGGTGAGCTGCTGGGCGCCGTGGGCATCAGCGGCGACGCGTCGCTGAACGACGAGGCCGCCGCGGTGGCGGGCATCGAGGCGGCGGGCCTGACGGCGGTCACCGGCGCGGAGTAGGCATCGGCGGTTCCGGAACCGGTCTCAGCGCCGGTTCCGGCGGCTGACCCGAATCGCCATCCCGGCGTCGCCGAATGATCTCCGCGGCGACGCGCCCAGCGCGATCGACAACGTCGAGAGCCCGGACCACAGCACGACGCAGACGATCATTATCACCGTCAGCGGCTCGACGCGGCGTCCTGGCAGTCGGTGACCGGACCACGCGCGCACCTTTCCCGGCGCGACGATCACTGTGCGTCGCGAATTGTGTTGGGGCGTAACGATTCCGCCCCAGTCTGTCGCGCGCGGGTAGGCTGTCGGTGATCACGACAAGATCATCGGGCGCGGCCGCGGGGAGTGAAGCATGGAGCTAACCAAGGTCCACCCCGAGTTGCGCCGGGCCGTCCGGCGGGTTCCCGCGCTCCCGATGCGCTGGAGCTGGCTACGTCGCCTGTCCCGGGCCATGCTGCGCCGGTTCCTTCCCGACACCGCGATCGACGGCGTGCGGTTCCAGGACGTCGACGCGGACGGCCGCACCGTCCGCGTCTACCGGCCGGAGTCCGGCGCTTCCGGGGCCGGGCTCCTCTGGATCCACGGCGGCGGTTACGTCGCGGGTCTGCACACCCAGGACCACAGGTTCTGCGCCGTCACCGCACGGGAACTGGGCATGGTCGTGGTCTCCGTCGACTACCGCGTGGCCCCGGACGATCCGTTCCCCGCGGCCATCGACGACTGCACCGCGGCGTGGGACTGGTTCCAGCGCTCGTACGCGGAACTCGGCGTGGATCCGGCGCGGATCGCGATCGGTGGCCAGAGCGCGGGTGGCGGACTGGCCGCCTGCCTGGCCCACCGCATCCACGACCGGGGCGGGATCCAACCGTGCGCCCAGCTCCTGTTCTGCCCGATGCTCGACGACCGGACGGCCGCCAGAACCGAACTCGACGACCTGCGGCACTGGATCTGGAGCAACCCCGACAACCGATTCGGCTGGTCGGCCTACCTCGGCCACGAACCCGGGCGGCCCACCGCGCCACACGCGGCGGCCGCCCGACGCGAGAACCTCGCGGGCCTTCCGACGGCCTGGATCGGGGTCGGTGACATCGATCTGTTCCACGCGGAGGACACCGACTACGCCCAGCGACTGCGCGACGCGGGCGTCGACTGCGACCTCGACATCGTCGCCGGGGCGCCGCACGGGTTCGAGTCGTGGGCGCCCAGGACCTCCGTCGCACAGGACTACGTCCGGCGAGCACGGGACTGGCTCGGCCGGGCCACGGTCAGGATCACCTAGCCGCCGCCCGCTGTGTCCACAGTGGATCAGATGTCGTTCAGGCGATCCGCACCGCGATCTCCGGGTCGGCCTTGGCAGCCGGATACCGGCTCAGCACCTGACTGTCGTGTCCCGGCACCACCTCGGCCTCACCCTGGATCCGGTTGAGCCAGGCCAGCCCGTCGTACATGTCGGGCAGACTGGACGCGATGTGGAAGGGTCGCTCCAGCTTGAACTCCTCGTAGGTGTGCGAGGCGTCGGAGGCGAGCACCACGCGCCGGTCGTTCGCTCCTTCGACATCGACCACGATCTGGCCGGGAGTGTGGCCGGGCACCTGGTGGAACGAGATACCCGGCAGCCGCGGGTCGTCCTCGGGCAGCCGCAGCAACCGCCCTTCGTGGTGGGCCTCCTGCACCCACGCCACTTCCTCGGCCTCCACGGCGGGAGCGAACAGCGGGCGGGACCCGGTCGGGCCCGTCCAGAACCCGTATTCGGCGGCGCCGGTGACCACGGTCGAACGAGGGAACAGGTCGAGATTGCCGATGTGGTCGTAGTGGAAGTGGGTCAGCACCACGTGCGACACGTCGTCCGGGTCGACGTCCACGCGGCTCAGCGCCTCTCGCACCGGCGTCACGAGCTGCCGGCCGCGCCGCAACGCCACCTCCGGGCGGAAGCCGCAGTCGACGACCACCGTGCGCCGTTCGTCGCGCACGACCCAGAAGTAGTAGTCGATGAGCACGTCGGCGTCGGGCTCGTCGTAGGCGTGGAACGAGTGGTACAGCACGCTCTTGGTGGTGTGCCACTCGCCGAACTTGACCGCGAGCACCTCGTAGCCCGTCATCGCTTCTCCTCGATTGCGAGTTCGGCACCGGAATCCGGTGCGGAGTCCTGGGTGTCCGCGGACACCGGGCGTCGCGACCAGTAGTTCGCCAACAGCGATCCGGTGACGTTGCCCAGTGGGCTGAACACGGCGGCGGGCACTCCGGCGGTGGCGATCATGCCCATCGAAGCCGCCAGCCCGCTGGCCGCGCCGCCGTTCTGCATACCGATCTCGAAGGAGACCGACCGCGAGGCCGGGATGTCGAGCCGGGCGGCCCGCGCCGCCCAGTACCCGAAACTGAAGCCGGTCAGGTTGTGGATCAGACCGATCAGCAGGAGCACTCCGCCCACGGTGAGCACGGTGTCGCGGGCCGCGGCAGTGACCACGGTGTTGTAGTACATGATCCCGAACATCGACACGTACGGCATGGCGCGGCCGATCCAGGCGTAGTGGGTCTCCACCGCGTAGTAGGCCCTGGCGAGGATGATGGCGGCGGCGACGTAGCAGGCCTGCTGCAGCGCGAGAACCGCGTTGGCGGACAGCCCTGCGGTCACCGTGTTCCACAGGCTCAGTCCGACGACGAGCCAGACCGCGGAGACGCCCGCGGCGATGTTCACGACGCGGGTGGCGCGCGGGCTCGCGGTGCGCAGGTAGTCGACGAGCAGCGCGGCACCCACCGGCACCACGGTGATCTTGATGACGTCGAACATCGTGCTGACGAAACCGACCTCGACGATCGTGCCGCCGAACAGCTGCATCAGTGCCGGCGTGGCCAGCGGCGAGAGGATCGTCGACATCGCGGTGATGGTGACGGCGAGCCCCAGGTTCGCCTTGGCGAGCAGGCTCATCACATTGGAGGCCAGCCCACTGGAGACACAGCCGTAGAGGATCACGCCCAGCGCCACCTCGGGGGGAAGCTCGAAGATCTGCACCAGGATCACGGCGGTGGTCGGCATGATCAGGTAGTGGCCGAAGAGGCCGACCAGCACGCCGCGCGGCTGACGCGCCACGCCCTTGAAGTCGTTGATGCGCATGTGGATGGCCATGCCGAACATGACCAGCTGGATGATCGTGTTGATCAGGAACTTGTCGGTGAGCTCGACTCCGCCCCAGCTCTCGAATCCGCCGGGGTAGACCAGGGCGGCGGCGACACACGCGATGACCCAGCCCGTGTACTGGTAGCCGGACAGCGCGGGCAGTGCGCCCAGTCCGATCGCGATCCCGAACCCGGTCACCACCAGAGCGGGCTGCCAGACCGAGGGTGCCCCGACGACGAGGCCGACGACCAGCACGAGCGCCCCGAGCGCGGCGAGACCGAGACAAGCGAGACGTAGCTTCCTCATTGAGGCTCCGTAGTTGTTTCGAATTGTGAAGATAGATTCGCTGTGCGGATTATGCTAAGCAGGCGTGGGTCGAGGGTCAACGGCCGATATCGGATAGTTCTCAGTGTCACGCAACGGTTTGTTCCTCATAGCGAAGCATTGCTTCGATATGCGACAAGGAGGGTCTTCGTGCTCGATCCGGCCGAGACGGTCGCCAACCTGTCCACGCTCTACGCCTGCCTGCCCACGGGGGACCGACCCTCGGCCGCCGCCCGGGACGGCTACACCGCCGTGGAGTCGTGGTGGCCGTTCAGCACCGCGGTTCCGTCCGCAATAGAGCTCGACGACTTCGCCACCACCATCGAGACGGCCGGCCTGGACCTGGTCGCACTGAACTTCGTCCTCGGTGACGCTGACGCCGGTGAACGCGGCATCCTGTCGCATCCCCACCGCGGCGCGGAATTCCGCGAGCACGTCGAGGTGATCCGCGAGCTGGCACTGCGGCTCGGAGTGCGACTGTTCTGTGTTCCCTTCGGCGAGCGCCGTCCCGGCCTGTCCGGACCGGAGCAGCGCGCGACGGCAGTGGCCAACCTCGTGCACGCCTGCGGGCGGCTGGGCCCGCTGGGCGGAGTACCCATGCTGGAGCCACTCAGCGGCGTACCGTCCTACCCGCTGGTGACCGCGGCGAACGCGGTCGCCGTACTCGACGAGGTCGACGCGGCGACCGGCGTTCACGGCTCGGTGGGCCTACTGGCAGATCTCTATCACCTGGCGGCCAACGGATCGGACCTCGACGCCGACATCGACGCCTACGCCGGGCGCATCGTGCACGTCCAGGTCGCCGACCACCCCGGGCGGCACGAACCGGGAACCGGCCACATCGAGTTCGACCGACTCCTGACCCGGTTGCGCTCCCGCGGCTACGCGGGCCGGATCGCGCTGGAGTACTTCCCGTCGCGCTGACCCGGCTCGCCTCAGTCCATCGGAGTGCTGCGCGTGCCGGAGATCCCGCCGTCGACGGCGATCACCGCTCCGGTCGTGGACCGGTTGACGGGGTCGGCGAGGAAGAGCACCGCGTGCGCGATCTCGGCCGCGTCGACCATCCGCCCGGTGGGCTGGCGCGCGGCGTAGGTGGCGCGCGCGGCGTCGCGGTCCGGCGCCTTGGCCGCGAGCGAGGCCAGCAGAGCGGTGTCCACTGTGCCTGGTCGGACCGCGTTGACCGTGATCCCCTCGGCCGCCAGGTCGGCCGCCACCGCCCGGGTCATGGCCTCGATCGCACCCTTGGTCGTGGCGTAGGCGACCCGCCGCCGGAACCCCGCGGCCGCGGTGAACGACGACATGTTCACGATCGCGCCCGCGGGCGAGGCGCGCAGATACGGCAGGGCGGCCCGGATCGCCCGGGCGTAACCGAGCACGTTGACGTCCCACAGCGTCGTCCAGTCCTCGAGCGCGGTCTCCTCGATGTCGCCCGCCCTGACCGCCGCGGCGTTGTTCACCAGGACATCGATCCGGCCGTAGCGGGCTCCGATGTCGGTCATCACCTCCGTCAGCCGCGCGGAATCGGTGACGTCGGCCTGGTGGTGCGGCACCGTGCCGGAGGCCGGACCGGGGGCGGCGTCGAGCACCACCGGCAGCCCGCCATCGGCGAGAACCGCTTCCACGCACGCCTGGCCGATGCCGCCCGCTCCCCCGGTCACCACGACGACCCTGTCTCGCATTCCCAACGCAATCCCTCTACTTCCTCGTTGAGCGCTCAGCCGACGACCGCGCCGAGCGCCACCACTCCGGCTCCGGCCACCAGCGAGACCACGCAGTCCATCAGCGTCCACGTGCGGAAGGTGTCCTTGACGCTGAGGTTCAGGAACTCCTTGACCATCCAGAACCCGGCGTCGTTCACGTGCGACCCGAACCGCGAGCCCGCGCCGACGGCGAGCGCGAGCAGCGCCGCGTTGCTGGGGTCCATCCCGGTGGCCAACGGCGCGAGCAGCCCGGCGGTGGTGATGATGGCGACCGTTCCGGAGCCGACCGCGATGCGGATCAGCGCGGCCAGCAGCCACGCCAGCACCAGTGCGGGCAGGCCGAGATCGCGGGTCAGTTCGGCGATCGTGTCGCCGACCCCGGTCGCGACGAGCGTGTTCTTGAAGCCACCACCCGCGCCGACGATGAGGATGACTCCGGCGACCAGCGGCAGGCCCGAGCCCATCACGCCGCTGACCTTCTGCCTGCCCATTCCCGTCGCCAGCCCGAAGGTGACCATCGCGAGCAGGCACCCGGCGAGCAGGGCGACCGTCGGCTCACCGATGGTCTCGGCGAAACGCCGCGCCGCGTTGCCCTCGGGCAGCACGAGTTCGGCGATCGCCCTGACGAGCATCAGCACGATCGGCAGCAACATCGTGGCGAGCGTGGCGCCGATGCTCGGCACGCGAAGCGCCGGCTTCTCGCGCGCCGCGACCCGCGCACCACCGGAACCCTTGCCAGCGCCGTCCTTCTCGTCGTTGCCCTCGTCGTCGTTCTCGTCGCGCCGGTCGTAGGGCAGGCTCTCGACCGGCGGCGAGGGCACCACCCTGGCCAGGACGTTGCCGAGCAGCGGGCCGCCGATGATTACTGTCGGGATCGCGACGATCAGGCCGTACAACAGGGTCAGCCCCAGGTCGGCGTCGAACGCGGAGACGGCGAGCAGCGGGCCGGGGTGCGGCGGCAGGAACCCGTTGAGCAACGAGAGCGCGGCCAGCGCGGGGATGGCCACCTTGAGCAGCGGCACGCCGGTGCGGCGCACCACGAGCACGATGATCGGGAACACCAGCACCAGCGCCACTTCGAAGAACAGCGGCAGTCCGATGAGGAACGCGATCGCCGCCATGGCCCAGGGAATGGCGCGCTCGGGCACCGCGTGGACGAAGCGGTCGACCAGCCGGTCGGCCGCGCCGGACACGTTGAGCAGCTGACCGAGCATGGCACCGAGCGCGATCAGCAGACCGATGTCGCCGATCGTGCCGCCGAGCCCGTCCACGAACTCGGCCACGGTGGACTCGGCGCCGAGCCCGGAACCGAGGCCCAGCACGGCGGAGCCCAGAATCAGCGCGATCAGCGGGTGCAGCTTCGCCCAGGCGATGAGCACGATGACGATCACGATCGTCGCGACCGTGAGCCCCAGCAGCGGGCCCTGGCCGATGGCCGCGGTGGCGGCCGGTTCCTGCGCCGCCATCGCGGCCACGAGACGCATCAGCCGGCCTCCGCGGCGAGCCGTCGCACGGTGGCCGCCACCGCGTCACCGAACTGCGAGCAGCTCAGCTCACCACCGAGGTCGGCGGTGAGCGCGCCGGACTCCATGGTCGTCACCACGGCACGTTCGACGACATCGGCCGCCGCGCGCAGGGCGTCGTCGTCGTGCCGGCTCGCCAGCCAGTCCAGCATCATGCGGCCGGAGACGATGGTGGCCACCGGGTTGGCCTTGTCCTGTCCGGCGATGTCGGGCGCCGACCCGTGCGCGGGCTGGAACATGGCGTGCTCGTCACCGATGTCGCCGGAGGGCGCGAGCCCGAGTCCGCCGACCAGTGCGGCGGCCAGATCGGACAGGATGTCGCCGAACATGTTCTCGGTGACCAGCACGTCGTAGCGTTCGGGATGCTGGATGAGCAGCATCGCGAAGGAGTCGACCAGCGCGTGGTCTGCGGTGACGTCCGGGTACTCGGTGGCGACGCCGTCGAAGACCTCCCGGAAAAACGCCAGCGAGCGGAAGATGTTCGCCTTGTCCACACAGGTCACGCGGCGGTCGCCGTCCTGCGGCCTGCCACTGCGGGTGCGCGCCAGCTCGAAGGCGTGGCGGGCGACTCGCTCGGTGCCCTTGCGCGTGACGATCATGGTGTCGGCGTAGACCTCGCCGGAGATCTCCGCGCCGCCGCCGAAGGAGGCGAACAGGCCCTCGGTGCTCTCCCTGACCAGCACCAGGTCGACGTGCTTCTGGTTCGGGTCGATGCCACGCGCGCCGGGGTAGAGCTTGATCGGGCGCACACCCGCGTAGAGCCCGAGCGACTTGCGCGCGTTGACGATGAAGTGCCCCTGTGCCTCCGTGCCGTCCGGCATCCGGATATCGGGGTGTCCCATCGAGCCGAGCAGGATCGCGTGCGCGCTCCGCATGGTCTTCCAGGTGCTGTCCGGAGCGACCTCGCCGTGCTCGGCGTAGTGGTCGGCACCGCCCGCGAGCTGGGTGAACTCCAGGTCGAGACCCGGAGTGACCTCGGCGGCCGCGCGCAGCACCTTGACGCCCTCGTCGGTGATCTCCGGACCGATGCCGTCGCCGCGCAGCGTGGCGATTTCGTACGTCACCGCATCTCCCTCCATCGAGCCGATCGACCCGACTAGCGAAACAATTGTTCGTATAGCGAGTCAAAGTAGGATCCATCGGCGACGAAGTCAACGAAATGATCCCGACTGGCCGCTCTTGCGAGGATTGACGTCTCGCATGGCGAACCATAAGCTCACCGCAAGTTGTCCTGTCGCGACGCGAACCATGAGGAGTCGATGTGTCACTGGATCCGCCCGACGCGCAGGCTGCGTCGGCCCGCCGGGACCGGGAGGTCACCTCGGTGGCGAACGCCATGCGCCTGATCGAGGCACTGGGCAGGCGCGAGTCCGGCGGGGTCTCCGACCTCGCGCGCGAGCTGGCACTGTCCAAACCGGCCGTCGACCGGCTGCTCAGCACGCTGATGAGCGCCGGCTACGTCGAACACGTCGCCGAGACGCGGCGGTACCGGCTCACCATGAAACTGGTCGCGATCGCCAACTCCGTGAAGGACCGCACTGGCCTGATCGACCTCGCCCGGCCCAAGCTGATCGAGCTGGCCGAGGCGTTCCACGAGACGGTGAACCTCGCGACCCTGCACCAGGGCTCCATCATCTACGCCGACAGCGTGCCGTCGCGCCAGCTCATCCGCGTGGAGCCGGTGCCGGGCAGCGAGGTGCCCGCCTACGCCACGGCGCTGGGCAAGGCGATCCTGGCCCACTCCCCCGACGACATCCGCGACCGCTACCTGCGCGACTTCCACCCCGCGCCCTACACACGGTTCACCGCGGGCTCGATCGCCGAGCTGCGCGAGCGCCTGGAGACCACTCGGGAGAAGGGCTACGCGCTCGACGACGGCGAACTGGTCGAGGAGGTCTGCTGCGCCGCGGCGCCGATCATCGACGCGACGGGCTTCGCCGTGGCCGCGATCTCGGTGACCACCATCCGCAGCACCTTCGAGAAGTCCGGCGCCCAGATCACCAAGGCCGTGCACGAGGCCGCTCGCTCGGTCAGCGAGCAGCTGGTGGAGGCGGGATGAGCGAGCAGCGCCGTTCGCAGACCTGGTTCGGTGGCGCGGACAAGATCGGGTTTTTCCATCGCTCCGGGCTCAAGGCGATGGGGCTGCCGGACCGGATGTTCGACGGGCGTCCCGTGATCGGCATCTGCAACACCTGGTCACAGCTCGCGCCGTGCAACGCGCACCTGCGTGATCTCGCCGAGCACGTCGCCCGCGGCGTGTACGAGGCGGGCGGGCTGCCGCTGGAGTTCCCCGTGACGTCGCTGGGCGAGACGCTCATGCGCCCGTCCACGATGATGTATCGCAACCTGGCCAGCATGGACGTCGAGGAGACGTTGCGGTCCAACCCCCTGGACGGCGTCGTGCTGCTGGCGGGCTGCGACAAGACCACCCCCGCTCTGCTGATGGGCGCGGCCAGCGTGGACCTGCCGAGCATCATGCTCTCCGGCGGGCCGACCCTGACCGGTCGGCGCAACGGCGTCCAGCTCCCGTCGGGCACCGGCACCTACGCGATGTACGACCAGGTGCGGGCCGGCACGATGACGCCGGAGGACTTCGTGGGCGCCGAGGTGTGCATGTGGCGCTCCAACGGCAGCTGCAACACCATGGGCACCGCCTCGACGATGGCCTCGATGGTCGAGACCATGGGCCTCGCGCTCACCGGCAACGCCGCCATCCCCGCCGTCGACGCGCGGCGCAGGAGCCTCGCCCACGACACCGGCCACCGGGCGGTGGAGCTGGTGCGCGAGGACCTGCGACTGTCCACTGTGCTCACCCGCGAGTCGCTGGAGAACGCGATTCGTGTCAACGCGGCGATCGGCGGCTCGACGAACGCGGTGGTGCACCTGCTGGCCGTGGCCGGTCGCACGGGTGTCGAGCTGAGCCTCGACGACTTCGACGCGGTCGCCGCCGACGTGCCATTGCTGGTCGATCTGGTCCCCTCGGGCAGGTACCTGATGGAGGACTTCTTCGACGCGGGCGGCATTCCGGTGGTGATCAACCGGCTCGGCGACCGGCTCCACCTCGACGCGCCGACGGTCACCGGACGCACCCTCGGTGAGAACGTGGCCGGTGCGACAGGCTGGGGTTCCCCCGTCATCCGGTCGGTCGACGATCCGCTGCAGGAGAACGCGGGCATCGCGGTGCTGCGCGGCAACCTCGCCCCGGACGGCGCGATCATCAAACCGTCCGCGGCCGAGAAGGACCTGCTGGTGCACCGCGGTCGCGCCGTCGTGTTCGAGGACATCGACGATCTGCGCGCCCGCATCGACGACCCCGAGCTGGACGTGCACGCCGACTCGGTGCTGGTACTCAAGGGCGCGGGACCGAAGGGCTATCCGGGTATGCCCGAGATGGGCAACCTGCCGATCCCGGCCAAGCTGCTGCGCGCCGGGGTCACCGACATGGTGCGCATCTCCGACGCCCGGATGAGCGGCACCGCGTTCGGCGCGGTCGTGCTGCACGTGGCGCCGGAATCGGCGGCGGGCGGACCGCTTGCGCTCGTCCAGGACGGCGACGTGATCGAGCTCGACGTGCCCGCGCGGCGGCTGCACCTGGAGGTGGACGACGCCGAACTGGAGCGCAGACGCTCCGTGCGCGGCGAGCACCCGATCCCCGACACGGGCGGGTACACGCAGCTCTACCTCCAGCACGTCACGCAGGCCGACACCGGCGCCGACCTGGACTTCCTGCGTGGCAAGCGCGGCTCGGGCGTACCCCGGGCCAGCCACTGAGCACCGCACGCGCAGCCCTAGTGAGGAGTGAGCCATGACGACGAAGGTCGCCATCATCGGGCCGGGCCATGTCGGCACCGACCTGCTCGTGAAGCTGCACCGGCACCCCGGACTGGAGCCGGTGGCCGTGGCCGGGACCGATCCGGACTCCCCCGGGCTGGCGATGGCCCGCGAGCTGGGGGTGGCCACCACCGACCGCGGCGTGGCCGGGCTGGTCGAACTGGACGCCTTCGCCGACGTCGCGGTGGTGCTGGACGCGAGCACGGCGGCCGCCCATACCGAGCACGTGGCGGTGCTCGCTCCGCACGAGCGGCGGCTGGTCGCCCTCACCCCGGCGGCAACGACATCAATGGTGGTGCCCTCGGTCAACCTGGACCAGCTGACGGACGGCCCCGCCGTCGGCCTGGTCAGCTGTTCCGGCCAAGCCGCCGTGCCGATCGTCCACGCGATCAGCGGCGTCGTGGCGGTGCACTACGCGGAGGTCGTCGCCTCGATCGCCTCGTCGTCCGCGGGCCAGGGCACCCGGGCCAACCTCGACGAGTTCACCGAGGCCACGCGCCAGGCCATCCAGCGGATCGGCGGCGCCCGCAGGGGCAAGGCGGTCACGGTGCTCAACCCGGCCGATCCGCCGATGGCCATGCGCGTCACCGTGCTCGGCCTCGTCGACGCGCTGGACGACACCCGCTGCGCGGCGATCTCCTCCTCGGTCGAGGCGGCGGTCACCGACGTGGCGGGCAGGGTGCCCGGCTACCGGCTCAAGCAGGACGTCGGGTTCCGGCCGATCGAGCGGGACGAACCGCTGCGCACCCTGATCGGCGAGGCGTCGCGGGAGCACTGGGAGGTGGCGGTCTCGCTGGAGGTGCGGGGCGCGGGCGATCACCTCGGCACCTACGCGGGCAACCTCGACATCATGACCACAGCGGCCCTCGACGTCACCGCCCGGCTCGGTGCCCGCGACGTCGAGAGCGAGGTGGCCTGACATGACCAGGGTGTTCATCCAGGACGTGACGTTGCGCGACGGCATGCACGCCATCCGGCACCGCATCGACAAGGACCGGCTCGTGCGGATCGCCGCGGCACTGGACGCGGCCGGCGTCGACGCCATCGAGATCTCCCACGGCGACGGACTGGCGGCATCCACCCTGACCTACGGCGCGGCCAGCCACACCGACGACGAGTGGATCGCCGCACTCGCCGAGGTCGTCACCAGGGCGCGACTGACCACATTGCTCATTCCCGGCATCGGCACGGTCGACGACCTGCGCCGCGCCTACCGGCTCGGTATCCGCTCGGTGCGCATCGCCGTGCACTGCGCCGAGGCCGACACCGGACTGCAGCACATCGAGTGGGCCAGGGACATCGGCATGGACGTGTCGGGCTTCCTGATGATGTCGCACGTCCTGCCACCCGACGAGCTCGCCAGCTCGGCCAGGCTGGTGGAGCGCGCGGGTGCGCACTGTGTCTACGTGACCGACTCCGCCGGGCGGCTGACCACCGACGCCGTGCGAGCCCGCGTGCGAGCCTTCCGCGACACGCTCGACCCCGGGACCGAGATCGGCATCCACGCCCACGAGAACCTCTCGCTGTCGGTCGCGAACTCCGTGGCCGCGGTCGAGGAGGACTGCGACCGCGTGGACGCCTCGCTGGCCGGGCACGGTGCGGGCGCGGGCAACACCCCGCTCGAGGCCTTCGTCGCGGTGGCGGATCTGCTGGGCTGGCAGCACGGTTGCGACGTGTTCGCCCTGCAGGACGCGGCCGACGACCTGGTGCGGCCGATCCAGGACAGGCCCGTGCGGGTCGACCGGGAGACGCTGACGCTGGGCTACGCCGGGGTGTACTCCAGCTTCCTGCGGCACGCGGAGAAGGCGGCCCGCACCTACGACGTCGACGTGCGCAGGCTGCTCGTCGAGGTGGGCAAGCGGGGCCTGATCGTGGGCCAGGAGGACCTGATCGTCGACGTCGCGCGCACGCTGCGCGAAGCTGTCTGACACTCCAGAAAGGACATACGATGACCCGAGTGGGATGGGTCGGACTCGGTGCCATGGGCTCCCCGATGGCCGCCTGCGCGGCACGCGCGGGACACGACGTGCACGCCTACGACCTCGACCCGGCCAGAGCCGAGGCGCTGGCCGGCGACGGGGTACGGCCGGCGGCCTCGATCGGCGCGGCGGCCACGGACGCGGACGTCCTCGTGGTCATGGTCGCCACGGCGGAGCAGGTCGAGGGCGTGCTGTTCGGAGAGGACGCCGCGGCGGACGCACTCGCACCCGGCAGCACCGTGGCCGTGATGGCCACGGTCGGTCCCGGCCCCGTCGGCCCGTGGGCACAGCGACTGTCCCGCGCGCGGATCGAGCTGGTCGACGCGCCGGTCTCGGGCGGCGCCGTGCGCGCGGGCACCGGGGATCTGCTGATCATGGCCGGCGGGCCACAACAGGCCGTCGACCACGTCCGGCCGCTGCTGGACGCACTGGCCCGCACCGCGCCACACGTCGGCACCGCGCCCGGCGACGGTCAGAAGGTCAAGCTGGTGAACCAGTTGCTGTGCGGGGTCCACATCGCCGCCGCGGCCGAGGCACTCTCGCTCGCGGAGGCGATGGGCCTCGACGCGGAGACCACCTGGGACGTCATCCGCGGCGGTGCCGCGTCCTCGTTCATGCTCGACGACCGCGGCGCCCGCATGGTGCGCGGCACCGACGAGGTGACGAGCGCGCTCGACATCATCGTCAAGGACATGGGACTGGTCACCGACACCGCCCGCGCCGGCGACCACCCCACTCCACTGGCCTCGGCGGCGGAGCAGCTCTACCTGGCGGGCAGGCGCGCGGGCCTCGCTCGC
The DNA here is from genome assembly GCF_016595675.1 of Prauserella cavernicola. Lineage (GTDB taxonomy): Bacteria > Actinomycetota > Actinomycetes > Mycobacteriales > Pseudonocardiaceae > Prauserella_A > Prauserella_A cavernicola. The sequence goes on from NZ_JAENJH010000008.1 coordinate 99,701, forward strand.
CACGACGACTCCGAGATCATCAGGATCGCGCGCGGCGAGCAGCTGAGTTCTCCACAGTAGACGGACTGCTGGTCAGCTTCCGGTGTCCTCGTCGAGCAGCCCCGCGTCGTGCGCCAGCAGTGCGATCTGGACCCGGTTGTTCAGCCTCAGCTTGGTAAAGATGCTCGACACGTGACTCTTCACTGTCGGCACGCTGAGGCAGAGTTGCGCCGCGATCTCCGCGTTCGGCTTTCCCTCACCGATGGCGATCGCGACTTCGTGCTCCCGATGGTTCAGCTGCTCCAGCTTCGCGCTGGCGTTCTGCTGGCGCGCGTTCGCCGACGTCGCTCCCGGTTCGACGATCCGGCCGATCAGCCGCCGCACCACCGCGGACGACAACGCCGGGTTTCCTTGTGACACTTGCCGGATCGCTGTCACGATCTCCTCCGGCGGGGTGTCCTTGAGCACGAAGCCCGCCGCACCGGCCCGCAACGCACGCAGGACGTACTCGTCGGCCTCGAAGGTCGTGAGCACGATGACCTCGGGCGCGGCTTTCCGCGCACGCAACCGCTCGGTGGCACTGAGTCCGTCCATGACCGGCATCCGGATGTCCATGAGGACGACGTCGGGCGCGCAGTCGGCGACAAGCTCGAGCGCTTCGGTGCCGTCGGCCGCCTCGCCCAGCACGCGGATGTCGGCGGCGCCGCCCAGCATCATCTTCACGCCCACTCTGACCAGCGGATCGTCGTCGACGACGAGCACCCCGATCGTGGAAGACTCCGGAGACGTCATGGTTTCCAGGGTAACCATGCCCAGATCCGCCAGCCGCCACCCGAGTCCGGGCCGTACTCCAGTCTGCCGTTGGCCAGTGCGATCCGCTCCGTGAGCCCGACGAGCCCGTATCCCGCAGACGTGGCGGTCTGCGCCTCTGCCGTGGACGCCGCGTTGACCACCTCGACGGTCAACCCCTCGATCGCGTCGCCCGAGAGACGCACTGTGGTCCGCGCCAGGTGCGCGTGCTTGCGCGCGTTCGTCAACGCCTCCTGCACCACGCGGTAGGCCGTACGACCGACCTTGTCCGGAACCGAGGCCTCCACGTCGCTGTCCAGGCGGACAGGCAGGCCCGCCGCACTGGTCTCGGCGACGAGTCCCGTGATGTCGTCGAACGTGGGCTGTGGCAGTTCCTCGACGGGCGTTCGCAGCACACCGATCACCTCGCGCAGGTCCTGCATCGCCTGGTGCGCGCTCTGCCGGATCACCGCCGCGGCACTGGCGACCTCGTCGGGCGAGGCGTCACGCCGGTACTCCAGTGCTCCCGCGTGCAGGCTCAACAGCGTCAGCCGGTGCCCGAGCACGTCGTGCATCTCCCTCGCGACCGCCTCACGCGCCTCCAGCTGGGCGTGCTGCGCGCGCAGCTGTTCCTCCGTGCGTGCACGTTCGATGAGATTGCGCCTGCGTTGCACGAAGAGGCCCCAGCCCACGGCCGTGCCCATCGCCCCGGCGATGAGCATCACCATGACGGCCATCGACAGCCCAGGCTCCGGCCGCAGCAGCCCGTAGGTCACCGCCGCGAGCAGGCCGAGGCCGAACACGACGCACGTCGTCCGGAACAAGCAGCGCACGGCCACCGTGAACACCGCGACGAACAACGCCCCCGCGACCAGTTCCGAGAACGTCGACGCGGCCACCAACACCAGCGCCACACCGACCGGCCAGCGCCGCCGCAACCACAACGCGAGGCAACCCAGCACGGCCACCACCTGGTCCGCGACGAACAGCGCGGGGTCGACGGCCGCGACCGACTCGATGCGAGTGACGGCCGTGAAGACACCGTCTGCGACAGCGAACAGGAACAAGGCCGTGTCGACGACCCAGGCACGGGCGTCCCTGCGCCGCGCTCGTGGTGACCGCTGCTCCATTACCGGCATCTACCCGCGCGTCGCCCGTCGCAGCCGGGTCCCGCGCGGCGATACCACAGTGGACACCAGCCCTACTTTCGTAGGAACGCCTGCCTCGAACCCGAGGGGGGCCGACGTGGACAACATGCCCAGGACCATACCGTCACACCGGCATGGCTTGCGGCCCTTGCGTTGTCTCGCTGCTCTTGTTCAGGTAACGCGTGTAGGCGAAGATCAGTGGGTTGAGGACGAAGTGATCCTCAACCGGCTCCCGCACCAGATTCGCGTCGATCAGGGCGTCGAGCGCGTCGCGCGTGACTCCCGACGCGGTGCCCGCGAGTCTGGCGGCGGTCAGTGAGGTGAAGGTGGGAGTGGTCAGGTTGCCGAGCGCGACGAACTGCGCCACCGCGTCGTCGCCGAGCGCGCGAAGAGACTGCCCGAACGCGGCTCGCACCGACGACTGCGGGTCACCGGGAACCTGCAGCACGTCGATCAGTTCCCTGCCACGCAGCTGCGCCAGCGCCCAGTCGGCGTTCGGAGCGAGACCGATGCGCGCCGCGGCGATCCGCACCGCCAGCGGCAGATGTCCGCAGTCCTCGAGAAGCGCGGCCACTGTCGACGATTCGTGCACCCGAACACCGGCCACGGTGTGGAACAACTCGAGGGCGTCGCCGTGCTCCATCGCGTCCACGACGAGCGACCTGGCTCCGGCGGTGTCCCCCAGACCGGACAGCGTGCACCGGCTCGTCACGATGACCAGGCACGACGGCCCGTCGGGCAGGAGGGGACGCACCTGGTCCGCGGAGAACGCGTTGTCGAGCAGGAGCAGCAGTCGCCTGCCCGACACGAGCCGACAGTACAACGCCTTCTGTCGTTCCGGGTTCTCCGGCAACACCGTGACGCCGAGAGCCATGAGCAGGCGCCGCATGGCCTCGCCCGGGTCCATCGGGCTCTCGTCGCCCGAGAAGCCCCGCAGATCCAGCTGCAGTTGTCCGTCGGGAAAGGACTCCGCCGACTCGCGGGCGAACCGCACGGCGAGGGCCGTCTTGCCCGCTCCGGGCGCACCGGTCAGGACCACCAGCGGGGAGACACCGCGTTCCTGACTGGCGGCGACCTCGTCGTGCAGCTGCTTGAGCTCGCCGGCGCGCCCCGCAAAACCAGGAACACCACGGCGAAGCTGCGCGGTCAGCGCCGCCGCCGCGGCCCGCGCCGGCTCCACGACCGTGTACGCCGTCTCGAGCGCACGAGCGGGCGCTCGCCGCCCTTCTGGCCCGCCGGAACGCAGGATCTGCTGGTAGCAATCCTGCAACCGCGGGTTCGGCTCGATGCCGAGTTCGTCGGCCAGCATCGTGCGCAGGCTGTGGTAGGTGGCGAGCGCCTCCGCCTGCCGCCCGAGGCCCGTGTAGCACAACATGAGCAGGTGCCTCAGGTGCTCGCGCAGCGGGTGCACCCGCACGAGCGCGGACAGCTCGCCGACCAGCTCCGCGTACCGGCCCAGCTCGTAGCGCAGACCGGCGCGTTCCTCGACGGCGGTCAGGCGCAGCTCGGCGAGCCGGACACGTTCGCTCTCCACGAACGGACCCAGCGCGCCGCCGTACGGTTCGCCTTGCCACAACGCCAAGCCTGCGTCGAGTTGCTGCACGGCGCTATCGAGTTGTCCGGTATTTGCCAGAACGCGAGCTTCGGCACGTCTGTCGTCGAAACGCTCCGTGTCCACTCGCTCACTGCCGAGGTGCAGGGCGTACCCCACGCTGTCGGAAGTGATCAGTTCGGAGGAGCCGCGCCGGGACCGGGCGGGCTCGAGGCTGCTCCGCAGGCGCGACACGTAGGTGTAGACGCTGTTGACGGCGGTCGCCGGTGCTTTCGCGCCCCAGACGGCACTGACGAGTCCCTCGCGGGTGATCACTTGGTTGGCGTGCGCCGCGAGGACGGCGAAGACCGATCTCTGCCGCGGCGGGCCGAGACATATCTCCGTCCCTTCGCTGCGCGCGATCACCGGCCCGAGCAGTAAGACGCTCATGGACTTCGGCAACTATCACACCCCCAGATCGTACTTGTCGAGCTTGCCCAAACAGCTGCCATCAGTGGTTGAACCAGCTCACCCGATCAAGCTAACAGGGCTGGGAACGGCGCCCTGGGACTCCGTAGCAAACAGTGATCAGACACCCCAAAAGGACTAATACTCCAGTAGGGACGTTCATACACCCGATCAGCAGAGATGTCTTCTGCAATGGCCAGAACGTGCCGTTTTCCGTTGGACACCAACGAGAATCGTGGCCCGTGCCCGCAGCCGTCCGGGCCGTGATCACGACTCAGGTCCTGTACCCGCCTGAACAAAGGTCTAATCGGACGACCGTCGGTCACACCCTCTCACCTGCTCGTTTTGATCGTGTCTAGCTGTCGTAGAGACACGGTTGGCACCGTCTCGCCGCAGAGCAGAGACACGACACTGGGGGTCACGACCGATGCTCAGTACCAAAGGCATGACCACGCCCGCCCCGAGGGCTCATCGAGTTCCGACAACACGGTCCGTGAGCGCAGGACTGAAGCTCGACGGCCAGGCACAGGCAGAACGAACGATGCTCGGCATCCCGAAGGGACTGCCGATCGAGTCGTGGCGAGACCTCGGCAGACAGATCTATCTCGTCACCAACTCGTCCGCGTGGTGGCTGGGCGACTGGCTGCTCTACGGCGAGGTCGAGTACCCGAACCGTTACAAGGACGCGATCAAGGCGACCTCGCTCGATTATCAGACGCTGCGAAACTACGCGTGGGTAGCTCGCCGGTTCCCGCCGGAACGCAGGCGGCAACGGCTCAGTTTCCAGCACCACGCCGAAGTGGCCAGTCTTCCCGAGGCCGACCAGGAGTCCTGGTTGACCCAGGCCGAGCTCGGTCGCTGGTCGCGCAACGAGCTCAGGCGGCGGATCAGGGAGACCCGGCGCATCGCCCGCGGTGAGGCGGAGGAGGTGCACCTCAAGGTCAACCTCGACGGCAGCCAGAAGCAACGGTGGCAGGACGCCGCCGAAAGGGCAGAGCAGGACCTGCTGACGTGGATGGTCTCCATTCTCGATCGAGCGGCGAGCTCCAGGCAGGAGCCCGACGGGGTGTGACCCGGAGTCCGGATACGACGGTCCGCGACCGGAGAGCGCGAGCGAATCCCCACCCCGTCGCCCAGCCCACCGGCGCCGCCGTCAGTTACCGACTCCAGAGTAGGTTCACGCCGACGAAGCGCAAGCCCTCCGCACCGGATGTCGCGGTCCTCGACCGCGACATCCGGCACTCCGGACCCTCGGCGGTTGCTAGAAAACGTTGCCAGGACGGGGTTTCCGCGACCCCGCCGACCAGGCCCGGTCCCGCCGGCGGGACACGTCGCCCCTCCGCCGGGCTCCCCTCGCCGGCCTTTTCCTTCTCTCGACGCTGAAGCAGGATCTCGTCATGACCTCATCGCCGATCGACTCCGAGTACGTGGTGGACGACGAGGCACCGGTTCGACTGCGGGAGCCGCGCCACCGTCTCGCACCGCGGGCCATCGTCTGGTGGACCCTGCGCGCCGTCATCACCGTGGGCGTTGTGCTCGGACTGCTGGCCGCGCTGCGCGCCGTCGCGGAGGCGGCTCGGCCCGCGATCGACCAGTTGCTGGTCGGCACCGCCGTCGCCGGTGTCCTCTATGTCGCGATCATGCCGACCTGGCGGTTTCTCATCCACCGGTGGGAGACCACTGACGAGGGCGTGTACTCGGCGTCGGGATGGTTGGTGCGTCAGTGGCAGATCGCGCCGGCGTCGCGCATCCAGACCGTGGACACCAAACGCGGTCCCCTCCAGCAACTGCTCGGGCTCGCGACGGTCACCGTGACCACGGCGTCGGCGCAGGGACCGGTCAAGATCACCGGACTGGACGCCGAGATCGCCAGTGAGGCGGCCGGGCACCTGTCCCGGGTGACCCAGCGGACCACGGGCGACGCGACGTGAGCGCCCACGTTCCCGCTCCCCCGGTTCCCGGCCCGGACACGGACACGGACACCACCGAGCCACCGGACGCCGAGGTCACCTGGCAACGACTGCACAGCCGGGTGATCTGGGTCGACGCCGTGAAGCTCGTGGTCTCACTCATCCCGACCCTGATCGCGACCCTCGTCTTCGACGTCCCGTTCACGCCCTGGAACATCTGGCCGGTCGCGATCGTCACGGCGATCGGCATCATCGGCTCGGTCAAGGACGCCCTGCGCTGGATCAAGACCCGCTACCGCATCACCGAACACAGCGTGGAACGCCGCACCGGGCTGCTGGTGCGCAAGGTCCGGACGGTGCCGAGGGACCGCATCCGCAGCGTCGACGCCAGCGCCAAGCTGCGGCACCGCCTCAGCGGACTGCGCGTGGTCACCGTCGGAACCGGCCAGAACGCGACGACCGGCGAGGCTCCGCTGCATCTGGACGCGCTGTCGAAAGCAGGCGCGGAACAGCTCCGCGTCGAGCTCCTCGGTCACCGCGCGACGGCCGACGAGGGCAGTGAGCACGTCATCGCCACGCTCCGGCGGAGCTGGGTGTTCTACAACCTCTTCAACGCCTGGGCGTTCTTCGCCGCCGCGCTGCTGCTCTGGTCTGCCTACTGGGGCGGCCAGACGGTGAACATCGACGTCAAGTCGGTGATCACCAACCTGACCGACTGGGACTCGCTGGGTCTGCTGTGGACGATCGTCATCGGCGTCTCGCTCTGGGGAGTGGTGGGCGTCATCATGCTGGCGATCTTCTTCTTCAGCGAGAACTGGAACTTCCGGCTGACCCGGGTGAGTACCGAACGCGGCTCGGTCCTGCGCACCACCCAGGGGCTGCTCAAGACCAGGGAGGTGCACCGCGAGGACAAACGACTGCGCGGCATCGAGATCAGCGAGCCACTGCTGTGGCGATGGATGGGCGCCGCCGACACCATGGTCATCTCGACCGGGCTCGGCAGGTTGCAGGGCGGCGAACCGCCCAGCGTGATCCTGCCGCGAGGCCCGGTGCGCTTCGCCCGCGAGGTGGCCGTGGACGTGCTCGACGACGGCGTTCGGCCACTCGAGGCTCCGCTGCGCCGCCACCCCGGCAACGCCCTGCGCCGCAGGCTCGGCAGAGCACTGCTCGTCGCCGCCGTCCCGGCTGGCGTACTCGCCTGGCTGCACGCGACGACGGGACTCGTGCCCGGCTGGGCGTGGCTGCTCGGACCCGCGCTGCTCCCGATCGCGGTCCCACTCGCCGTCGTCGCGTATCGCGCGCTGGGACACACGATCGTCGGCAGGTACCTCGTGACCAGACGCGGCCTGATGAGCCGCAGCACCGCGGCACTGCAGACGCGTGCCACGGTCGGGCTCAAGTTCCGCCAGTCCATTTTCCAGCGCAGGCTCGGGCTGATCACGGTCGTCGCCACGACGGCGGCCGGGGACGGCGGCTACAAGGTGGTCGACGTCCGCGACGTCGACGGTGCTCCGCTCGCGGGCACCATCGCGCCGCAACTGGTGCGGCCCTATCTCGACTCCCGGGAACGCGGTTAGTTCGCGGGTTGTTGCGCCTACTTCTGTTGTGGGGCACAGTTCTCGCAGGCTCATTCACCACAGTATTTTGCGGCCCGCACAGGGCGGACGAGCCTTCCGGCCATCTTCAGCTAGCTAGAGGTTGGTATGCGCAAAACTCTTCTGGCACAGGATTTGAAAGTGAGCGTACTGGGGCTCGGCTGCAGTTCGATGTCTCACGGATACGGCCCCTCAGAACGCGATGACCAGGAATCCCTCCGGGTTATCCACCGCGCGGTCGAAAGTGGAATCACGCTGTTCGACACGGCCGATGTGTACGGCCCATTCAGCAACGAACGGCTGCTCGCGAAAGGACTCGGCGGGCAGCGCCACGCGGTCTCGATCGCGACGAAGTGCGGACTGGTCTGCGAACCGACGGGAAAGTTCAGTCGCGACGGCCGACCGGAGCACATCAAGGCCGCGTGCCACGACTCCCTGCGCAGGCTGGGCACCGACGTCATCGACCTGTACCAGCTCCACCGCGTCGACCCCGAGGTGCCGATCGAGGAGACCTGGGGCGCGATGGCGGATCTCGCGCGGGCCGGCCACGTCCGCGCGCTCGGGGTCTCGCACGGGACCGTGACGGAGCTGGATCGCATCCACTCGATCCACCCGATCGCCGCGGTGCAGTACGAACTCTCGGTGTGGGCGCGGCACAGTCGCGACGACGTGCTCGTGTGGGCACGCGAGAACAACGTGGGTTTCCTCGCGTTCGCCCCGATCGGCCGCGGCTACCTGACCGGCAAAGTCGACAGCTCCACGTTGGTGGAAGGCGACTCCCGGGTGCGCGACCCGCGCTTCAGTCCCGAAGCGATGGCCGACAACGAGGTCATCCTTCGAGGGCTGCGCGACATCGCCGAGCGGCACGGAGCGACACCGGCGCAGGTGGCGATCGCCTGGACTCTCGCGCAGGGCGACAACGTCGTCCCGATCCCGGGCACGAAGACGCTGCGGTGGCTGGACGAGAACGCGGCCGCGGCGGAACTCAAGCTCACCGCGGCGGATCTGCACGAGATCGAGCGGCTACCCGTGCCGCGGCAGCTGATGAACTGGGATCGTGCCCGGACGGTCGAGGACCCGGCCGGCTGAGGTGTCCCGCTGGCGGGACCACCACGTCGTCGAGAGGGAACGAACAGTGCAGACACGCGCCGAAGCACTCTTTCCGCACCGGGCTTCCCGGCGAATCGAGTTGGTACCCGCGAGCGCCACCGACGGGACGTTCCGCAGAACGTTGCTGGACACCGGATTCGAGAGCGTGCGTACGTCGGTCCCGATGGAGGAGACCCTGCGGCGCTTCGACGCGCTGTTCCTGATTCTTCGGCGTGGCACCAACGAGGTGCTCGGGTTCAGCACGTTGCAGGCCCGCTCCCCTGCCGGGCACATCCGTTCGGGCATCTACCTCGATCCCGCGAAGGCCAGGTTCGGCGTCGGTTCCGAGGCGACGCACCTCACGATCAACTACGCTTTCGCCACGTTCGACCTGGAGAAGATGATCCTGCAGACGACCGAGGCCAGCTTCGGCGGGTTCGGCACGGCGCTCGATCCCGAGGAGCAGGAAGGAATCCTCCGCGAGCACCTGTACTTCCGCGGTCGGCACTGGGACCTGCACAGCTACAAGGTCACGCGGGACGACTGGGACGCCTGTGTCGACAGGTTCCTCGACGGCGTGCTTCCGGACACTGTGGAATGGCGTGAACCCCCACCGCACTAACGCTTCGCGCCCATGCCCGGCTTCCCCGGCCGCATCGCGCACCTCCGTACCCGGGAAACGACAAGGAGAATTTCCGTGGCCGACAGCACCGCTGCTCCGCTGATCACCGTGCTGGGCGCGTCCGGCATGCTCGGAACGGCGCTCACCCGGGAGCTCGCGACCCAGCCCGTGCGGCTGCGGCTGGTCGGGCGCAGGCCGAGCACTCCCCCGCCGGACTGCCGGGCCGAGATCGAGGTGCGGGAAGCCGACCTGACCACGGGTGAGCATCTGGCCGACGCGGTGGCGGACGCCGACAGCGTCGTCCACCTCGTCGCCCACATCGCGGGCCCGGGAACGTGGCGGGTCGCCGACGGCGACCGGGTGGCGGAGCGCGTGAACGTCGGCCTCGTGCACGACGTGATCGAGGCGATCCGCGCGCAGCGGCGCTCCCGGCCACCGGTCGTCGCCTTCGCGGGCTCGGTGTCCCAGGCGGGTCACTCCGCGGCCAGCGCCGACGGGACCGGCCCTGATCTGCCACTGACCGGTTACGACCGGCACAAGCTGGAGGCGGAACAGGCACTCGAGTCCGCGACGCGGGAGGGACTGGTGCGGGGCATCACGCTCCGGCTGGCAACGCTGTTCAGCCAGGGATCCGATCCCATCGCGCTCGACAGCGGCGTGGTCGCGGTCATGATGCGCCGGGCCTTCGCCGGCAAACCGCTGACGATGTGGCACGACGGAACGGTGAAGCGCGACATGCTCTGTGTCGACGACGCGGCGCGAGCCTTCGTTGCCGCACTCGAGCACCCCGACCGCCTGGCCGGTGAACACTGGACGATCGGCACCGGACAGGCGACCTCCATCTTCGACCTGTTCAGCACCATCGCGAAGGTCGTGTCGTCGCACACCAAGCTGCCACCGGTGCCGGTGCTGTCCGTGCCGCCTGCCGAGCACTCGCTGGCGACGGATCTGGTCGACTTCGTCGCGACGCCCGCCAGGTTCGAGCAGGCCTGTGGGTGGACGCCGCGGGAGTCCCTGATCGGGAGCCTCGACCGGACCGCGGCAGCGGTCGCCGCCGAGCTGGGCGACTCGCGCCGCTGAGCGCCGGGGCTCCCGATGCGCATCCTCGTCACGACCTACCCGGAGAAGACCCACTTCCTCGCCATGGCGCCACTGGCATGGGCGCTGCGTACCGCGGGCCACGAGGTCCTGTGCGCCGTTCAACCGGGGTTCGTCGACACCGTCACCACAGCGGGGCTGACCGCCGTCCCGGTGGGCCGCGACCGCGACCCGCAACGCATGATCGAGCTCGCTCCGGAGTGGAGGGAGAGCGGGAGACTCGGGCTGCCGCCTCCCTACGACGTCGCGACCCGCGAACCCGGCGACGTCGACTGGGAGTACCTGCGCACGGAGTTCGGCACACAGGTCAGCCGGTGGCATCAGATGGAGAACTTCCCGATGATCGGCGACCTCGTCGCACTGGCGCGACGCTGGAAGCCGGACCTCGTCATCTGGGAACCCACCACGTTCGCGGGCTCGATCGCGGCCAAAGCCTGCGGCGCCGCGCACGCGAGACTGCTCTTCAGCCTCGACATCTTCGGCGTCACGCGCGAGCTCTACCTCCGGCTCAAAGCCCAGCAGCCACCCGAGGACCGCGCCGACCCGCTCGCCGACTGGCTCGGCGCCTACGCGCGCCGCTACGGCAGCGACTTCTCCGAGGACATGATCACCGGCCACTTCACCATCGACCAGTTCCCACCCTCGCTCCGGATGCCGGCGGATCTGCACTACACGTCCCTGCGCTACACCCCCTACGGCGGACCGTCCACGATTCCCGACTGGCTGCACCATCCGCCCGAACGCCCGCGCGTCGCACTCACCCTCGGCATGGTCGCGACGGAACGGTTCGACGGCTACGCCTTCGATCTCGGTGGCGCGCTCGCCGCACTGTCCGAACTGGACATCGAAATCGTCGCCACCATCGACGAGCTGACACGACGGCGGCTCGGTCCCCTTCCCGGCAACATCCGAGCCGTCCCCTACGTGCCCCTCAACGCCCTCATCCCCACCTGCACCGCTGCGATCCACCACGCGGGTTTCGGCACTCTGTCCACCGTCGCGCTGCACGGCCTGCCCCATCTGGTCCTGCCGGGCGACATCGACGGGCCCGAGCTCGCGCGCAGGCTGGCCGCGCAGGGAAGTTCGCGGGTCGTCGAGGCGGCCTCCGCGAGCGGTGAGGTGATTCGCGAGAACCTGTCCCGGCTGCTGACCGAGCCACGCTTCCGCGAGCGGGCCCGTGCTCTCCGAGCCGAGTTCCTCGACCTGCCCACACCCAACGAGCTGGTGCCGCAGCTCGAGGAACTGGTCACCAAGTACCGCACCGGTCGCCACGGGGAGCCGCGATGAGAGTCCTGTTCGTCACCAACCCCGAGAAGAGCATCTTCCAGTACCTCGCGCCCCACGCGTGGGCCCTGCGCACCGCGGGCCACGAGGTGGTGGTGGCCAGCCAGCCACGGTTCGCCGACGTGATCACCCAGGCGGGGCTCACCGCCGTCCCCGTGGGCCGCGACCGCGACCCGTGGCGGCTGGTCGAGTGGAAGCCCGACCTGCACGACGCGCTGCGGGTCGGCGTGCTGCGGCCGTACGACGCCGCCATGGAACCCGAGCTCGCGACGTGGGAGTACCTGCGCTCCGGCTACGAGGACGCCGTCACATGGTGGCACCGGCTGAACAACGTCCCGGTCATCGCCGGTCTCGTGGACTTCGCCCGGCAGTGGAAGCCGGACCTCGTCATCTGGGAACCGCTGGCTTTCGCCGGGTCGATCGCGGCCAAAGCCTGCGGCGCCGCGCACGCGAGACTGCTCTTCAGCCTCGACATCTTCGGCGTCACGCGCGAGAACTACCTCCGGCTCACACACCAGCAGCCACCCGAGGACCGCGCCGACCCACTCGCCGACTGGCTCGAGCGCAACGCGAACGCCTACGGTGCCGAGTTCTCCGAGGACCTGGCTACCGGAGGGTTCACCATCGACCAGTTCCCACCCTCGTTGCAGATGTATGGCGCCGGGCTGAGCTACGTGAACACGCAGTACATCCCCTACGGCGGGCCCGCGGTCGTGCCGGGATGGCTTCGGGAGCCACCGAGGCGGCCGCGCGTGGCGTTCACGATGGGCCTGTCCGCGACGGAGCGTTTCGACGGTTACAGCATCGACGTGCGCGACGTCCTGCTCGAGTTGTCCACTCTGGACATCGAAGTGGTCGCCACCGTCGCGGAGGAACAGCGCCCCCGGCTGGGCGAGCTGCCGGACAACGTCCGCACGGTGCCGTACGTACCGATGCACGCGCTGATCCCGACCTGCTCCGCCGTGATCCACCACGCCGGTGCCGCCACCCTTGCGACCACCTGTCGTTACGGCGTCCCCCAGCTGGCCGTACACCTGCACTTCGACCAGCCCGAGTTGGCGCGGCGGCTGGCCCGGCACGGCGCCGGTCTCTCCCTGGCCAACGACGAGGCCACGGGACGGTCCATCCGAGAAGCCACCGAACGGCTGCTGGGCGAACCCACGTTCAGCGACCGCGCCGCCGACCTCCGGGAGGAATTCCTGGCCCTGCCCAGCCCGAACGACCTCGTCGCCCGGTTGGAGGAGCTCACCGCCGACCACCGCGCCGCGGCGCCGGCACTCGCAGGCTGACGGGAGCGGGGAAACGATGCGCGTGCTGTTCACCACCTACTCCGATCGCAGCATCTTCCTGTCGATGGTGCCGCTGGCGTGGGCGCTGCGCACCGAGGGCCACGAGGTCCTGTTCGCGGTCCAGCCGGGCTTCGCCGACGTGGTGACCGAGGCCGGACTGACCGCGGTGCCGCTGAAGGCCGACGACGCGTTCTCCAGGACGATGCGCTACGGCGCCACGCGGACCGCCGTGACCAGACCGGGGCTGCTCGAGCCCTACGCCGCGGCCGATTCCGTGGAACCGGTGACGTGGCAGCGCCTGCTTTCCGGCTACGAGGCGGCGGTGGCCGGATGGCACAAGGTCGTCAACTTCCCCATGATCGACGACCTCGTCACTCTGGCCAGGCACTGGAAACCGGACCTGGTGATCTGGGAACCCACCACCTACGCGGGCGCCATCGCCGCCAAGGCCAGTGGCGCCGCGCACGCGAGACTGCTGTGGAGCATCGACGTCTTCGGCCGCACCCGGGAGCTCTACGTCCGGCTCAAAGCCCAGCAGCCACCCGAGGACCGCGCCGACCCACTCGCCGACTGGCTCGGCGCCTACGCGCGCCGCTACGGCAGCGACTTCTCCGAGGACATGATCACCGGCCACTTCACCATCGACCAGTTCCCACCCTCGCTCCGGATGCCGGCGGATCTGCACTACACCTCCCTGCGCTACACCCCCTACGGCGGACCGTCCACGATTCCCGACTGGCTGCACCATCCGCCCGAACACCCGCGCGTCGCACTCACCCTCGGCATCACCGCGACGGAACGGTTCGACGGCTACACCTTCGACCTCCGCGACGCGCTCGCCGCACTGTCCGAACTGGACATCGAAATCGTCGCCACCATCGACGAGCTGACACGACGGCGGCTCGGTCCCCTTCCCGGCAACATCCGAGCCGTCCCCTACGTGCCCCTCAACGCCCTCATCCCCACCTGCACCGC
>NZ_JAENJH010000008.1:113576-303593 GCF_016595675.1 Prauserella cavernicola
TCCGAACTGGACATCGAAATCGTCGCCACCATCGACGAGCTGACACGACGGCGGCTCGGTCCCCTTCCCGGCAACATCCGAGCCGTCCCCTACGTGCCCCTCAACGCCCTCATCCCCACCTGCACCGCCGCGATCCACCACGCGGGCCCCGGCACCACGTGCACGATCGCCCGCCACGGTGTGCCGCAGGTGGTGCTGCCGTGGTACTTCGACGAGCCGTACGTGGCGCGCGGGCTGGCCGATGCGGGTGCCGGCATCACCCTCGACCCCGCCGAGGCCACCGGCGGCGCCGTGCGCGACAGCCTGCGGCGGCTGCTCGGCGAGCCCGCGTTCGCCGTGGCCGCGGGCAGGTTGCGCGACGAGCTGCTGGCCCAGCCGGCCGCCAACGAGCTGGCCGCGCTCCTGCCCGACCTGACCGCCATCCACCGCGGCTCACCCGCCGCGGGCTGACCCCGAGGATCCCCATGCGCGTCCTGTTCACGACGTATCCGGAAAAGGCCTTCTTCCAGGCCATGGCGCCGCTCGCCTGGGCGCTGCGGACGGCGGGTCACGAGGTCCTCTTCGCCAGCCAGCCCGAACTGGTCGACGACATCATCGACGGCGGGCTGACCGCGGTACCGGTCGGCAGGGACCACGCCACGTGGCGGCTCGCCGAGTCTCACCCCGAGGAGACCGAGGCCGAGCGGGCTGGCCTGCCCTCGCCCTACGACGCCGCGTTCCGGCGGCCCGAGGACCTGTCCTGGGCCGAGATGACCGCCGGGTACCGGCACCACCTGCTGTTGTGGCACAAGATGGACAACTTCCCGATGATCGACGACCTCGTCGCACTGGCCAGGCACTGGAAACCGGACCTCGTCATCTGGGAACCCACCACCTACGCCGGCGCCATCGCCGCCAAGGCCAGCGGCGCCGCGCACGCGAGACTGCTGTGGAGCATCGACGTCTTCGCCACGGCCAGACAGCACTATCTCCGGCTGCGCGAGCGGCAGCCGGCCGAGGCCAGGACCGATCCCATGGGCGAGTGGCTGCGCGGCTATGCCGACAGGTACGGCTTCGCCTACGACGAGGACCTGATCAACGGGCAGTTCACCATCGACCTGCTCCCCGAATCGTTGCGGCTGGAGGCGCCCGGACTGCGCTACCTCCCGGTGCAGTACGTGCCCTACGGCGGCAAGGCGGTCGTCCCAGACTGGCTCTCGCACCCGCCCCGGCGGCCCCGGGTCGCACTCACCCTCGGCATCACGGCCACGAACCGGTTCGCGGGCTACACCGTCGACGTCCAGTCCATCTTGGACTCGTTGTCCGACCTGGACATCGAGGTGGTCGCCGCGATCGCCCGGCAGGAACAGGACAAGCTCGCCCGCATCCCTGACAACACCCGCGTGGTCTCGTTCACGCCCCTGCACGCCCTCATGCCCACCTGCTCGGCCGTCATCCACCACGCGGGACCGGGAACGCTGCGCACGACGAGCCGGTACGGCGTGCCCCAGCTGATGCTGCCGTGGGACTTCGACGAACCGGAGCTCGCGCGCGGACTCGCCGCGCAGGGGGCCGGGCTCGTGCTGGATCCGGGTGAGGCGAGCGGTGAGGCCGTGCGCGCACACCTGCTGCGGCTGCTGCGGGAGCCGGAGTTCGCCCTGGCCGCCGGGCGGTTACGGGACGACATGCTCGCCACGCCCTCCCCGAACGAGCTGGCCGGCGAGCTCGAACGGCTCTGCGCCACCTACCGACACCCGAGCCCGGAACCTCAGCGCACAGGACCAGGAGGCACCCCATGAACGTGCTGTTCGTCAGCTATCCGGAGAAGACCCACTTCCTGCCGATGGTCCCGGTGGCCTGGGCGCTGCGTACGGCGGGGCACGAGGTCCGGGTCGCCAGCCAGCCCGGATTCTCCGAGGTGATCACCCAGGCTGGGCTCACCGCCGTGCCGGTCGGCACCGATCGCGACTCCCAGCGGATGCTGCAGGCGCACCCGGACTATCTCGACCTTCGCGGGCCCCGTGCCGAGGACGGCGACATGTGGCGGGAAGGCGCCCAGGAGAGCAACTGGGAGCACCTGCGGGAGGAGTACGAGAGCGCCGTCCAGTGGTGGCACCGGATGGACAACTTCCCCCTCATCGCCGACCTGGTCGACTTCGCCCGCCACTGGAAACCCGACCTGGTCGTCTGGGAACCCAGCACGTACGCGGGCGCGATCGCGGCGAAGGCCTGCGGCGCGGCCCATGCCAGGCTGACGAACGGACCGGACGTGCTCGGCGGGTGCCGCGAGACGTATCTCAGGGTGATGAACCAGCAGCCGCCGGAGAACCGCGACGACCCGCTCGCGAACTGGCTCGGCCGCTACGCCCGTGAGGCGGGCGGCGAGTTCACCGAGGACATGGCCACCGGCCACTTCACCATCGAACAGCTGCCGGGCTCGCTGCGGGTGGACGCCGACCTCGAGTACGTTCCCGTGCGGTACGTCCCCTACGGCGGCCCCGCGGTGCTGCCGCGGTGGCTGTGGGACGACCCGCCCACGCGGCCGAGGGTCGCGCTCACGCTCGGCACCACCGCCACCGAGCGCTTCGACGGCTACAGCATCGACGTCCGCGCCGTCCTCGACGCGCTGGCCGGCCTCGACGTCGAGGTGGTCGCCACGATCCCGGAGTCCGAACAACTCAAGCTCGGATCGCTGCCCGGAAACGTGCGGGCGGTGCCTTTCGTGCCGCTGCACGCTCTGGTTCCCACGTGCTCGGCGGTGATCCACCACGCGGGCTTCGGCACGCTGTGCACGACAGCCCTGCACGGCGTCCCGCAGCTGATCCTGCCCTGGGACTTCTTCGACGAGGCCGAGCTCGCCGACCGGGTCGCCGAGCACGGTGGCGGTCTGGTCGTGCACCGCACGGACGACGTGGGCACCGTCGTCAGGGACAGCCTGGTCCGCATCCTTGACGAGCCCGAGTTCGCGGAACGTGCCCGGGCACTGAGCACCGAGATGCGGGACCTGCCCACCCCCAACGAGCTCGTTGCCCGGCTCGAGGAACTGGTCACCAAGTACCGCGGTCCGCGAGGCTGACGGCCGACACCGACGAGGAAGTCATGCGAGTCCTGTTCGTCTCCTACCCCGAGAAGACCGTCTTCCAGTACCTGGTCCCACTGGCGTGGGCCCTGCGCACGGCGGGACACGAGGTCGCCTTCGCCGGCCAGGGGAACTTCACCGACGTCATCACCCAGGCCGGCCTCACGGCGGTCCCGGTCAGCGACAACGCCGAGCCGTGGCGGGTCACCAACCTCACCGCCGACCAGCTCGAGTCGGAGCGGGCAGGCCTGCCCGCGCCCTACGACGTCGCCGACGACCCCGGCAAGGCCACGTGGGAGTACCTGCGGGACGGCTACGCCGACCGCGTGGTCGGCCGGTACGTGATGGAGAGCATCCCGATGATCCCGGGCCTGGTCTCCTACGCCCGGTACTGGCGGCCAGACCTGGTGGTCTGGGAGTCGAACTGCGCGGCGGGGCCGATCGCGGCCAAGGCCTGCGGGGCCGCGAACGTCAGAGTCCTTTTCGGACAGGACATCTTCGGTGTCACCCGAGCCCACTACCTGCGGTTGCGCGAGCGGCAGCCGGACGGCGACCGAGCCGACCCCTTCGCGGACTGGCTCGGCGAGAACGCGCGTGCGTACGGAGCGGAGTTCTCCGAGGACATGGTGACCGGTCAGGCCACCATCGACCAGTTTCCCACCTCACTGCAGGCGCGGGCGGACGGGTTGCGCTACCTCGCCACCCAGTACGTTCCGTACGGCGGGCCCGCCGTCGTGCCGAGGTGGTTGTGGGAACCGCCGAAGCGGCCACGCGTCGGCCTGACGATGGGCCTGTCCGCCACCGAGCATTTCAACGGATACACCGTCGACATGGCCACGCTGCTCACCAATCTGTCCGAACTGGACGTCGAGGTGGTCGCCACGGTCGCCGACTCCGTGCGGGAACGGCTGGGTCCCCTGCCGGACAACGTACGCACCGTTTCCTACGTGCCGTTGCACGCACTGGCGCCCACGTGCTCGGCATTCGTGCACCACGCCGGTGCCGCGACACTCGCCACCGTCTCGAGGTACGGCGTGCCACAGCTGGCTGTGCACCTGCACTTCGACCAGCCGATGTACGCGAGGAGGCTCGCGGAGCACGGTGCGGGGATCGCCATTCCCAACGACGAGGCCACCGGCCGCTCCGTCAGGGACGGCGTGCGACGACTGCTGACCGAGCCCACCTTCCGGGAACGCGCCAACGAGCTGCGCGACGAGATCAGGGCTGCCCCGGCGCCGAACGAGATCGTCCGGCAGTTGGAGGAGCTCGCCACCGGGCACCGTAGCCCGGTACCCGGCTGACGTTCACCGACCACGGGAGACGACGATGCGCATCCTGTTCGCCACCTACGCCGAGAAGACACACCTGCTCGCGATGACACCGCTGGCGTGGGCGGCGCGTACCGCGGGTCACGAGGTCAGTGTCGCCAGCCAACCCGAACTGACCGACGAGATCACCCGCGCGGGCCTGACCGCCGTACCGGTGGGACGCAACCACCGCATCTGGCGGATGATCGAGCTCAATCCGGAGTGGATGGAGGCCGACCAGGGCGGCATCTCCGAGCCGTACGACGTCGCCGAGGCGCCGGACAAGGCCACGTGGGAGTACCTGACCAACGGCTACGCCGAGGCGGTACCAGGCTGGCACCGGCTCGAGAACGCCACCATGATCGCCGGGCTGGTCGAGTACGCCCGGTACTGGCAACCGGATCTCGTGATCTGGGACCCGTCCACGTACGCGGGCGCGATCGCGGCCAAGGCCTGCGGTGCGGTTCACGGCAGGCTCATGTTCAGCGTCGACATCTTCGGGTTCACCCGGGCCCGGTACCTGGACCTCGCCCGCGAGCGCGGAGCGCACGACCGCGCCGACCCACTGGCCGACTGGCTCGGTGGCTACGCGCGCAAGTACGGCGCCGAGTTCTCCGAGGACATGGTCACCGGTCAGTTCACCGTCGACCAGTTGCCTGACCCGCTGCGGCTGGATCCGGACACCGAACACCTCCCCATGCGCTACATCCCGTACGGCGGAGCAGCGGTCGTGCCGGAGTGGACCGGCAAGCCTCCCGAGCGGCCGAGGGTCGCGCTCACGCTCGGGGTGAGCACGAAGGCCCATCTGGACCAGTACGCCGTGTCGGTCAAGGACATCCTCGCCTCGATCGCGGACCTCGACATCGAAGTGGTGGCGACCGTGTCGGACAGCGCTCAGGGTGAGCTGGGAACGATTCCCGACAACGCCAGGATCGTGCCCTACGTGCCGCTGCACGCGCTGGCACCGTCGTGCTCGGCGGTGATCCACCACGCCGGTCCAGGCACGCTCTGCACCATGGCGCTCGGCGGCGTTGTCCAGCTGGCGCTGCCCTGGCTGTTCGACGAGCCGCTGCTGGCGCGGCAGCTCGCGAGCCAGGGAGCGGGGCTGGCGACGAACGCGACCGACGCCACCGGCGAATCGGTGCGCGACGACCTTCTCCGGCTCTTGCGGGAACCGCGGTTCCAGACCCGCGCGGACGAGCTCAGGGACGGAATGCTCGCCCAGCCCACCCCCAACCAGATCGTGACACGGCTGGAGGAACTGGCCGTCGAATACCGGCACTGACCGGCAAGGGAGCGAGTACCAGTGCGAGTTCTGCTGACCACGGTGGCCGACAGCACCCACTTCATGGCCACGGTGCCACTGGCGTGGGCGCTGCGGACGGCCGGACACGAGGTGCGGGTGGCGAGCCAGCCCCCCATGACCGCCACGATCACCCAGGCCGGTCTGACCGCACAGCCGGTCGGCCGAGCTCTCGACCTGGGCAGGCTCGAGACCGAGGTCGACCGCGACGCGGTGCGCAAGGACCTGCCTCCGCCGTACCACGCAGCCGAATTGTCCGAGTCCGAACTCGACTGGCCGACGCTGCTCGCCGAGTACCGGGAGGCCACCCTCTGGTGGCACAAGCTCGACAACGTCCCAATGATCAACGACCTGGTGTCCTTCGCCCGGCAGTGGCAGCCCGACCTCGTCCTGTGGGAGCCGACGACGTTCGCGGGAGCCATCGCCGCGCGGGCCTGCGGCGCGGCACACGGCCGGGTGCTCTACACGCTGGACGTGTTCGGGAAGACCAGACAACACTTCCTGAGGCTCCAGCAGTCGCGGCCCGCGCACGAGCGGGAGGACCCGATCGCCGACTTCCTCGGTGGCTACGTCGGCGGCGACTTCGCCGAGGACCTGGTCACCGGCCAGTTCACCATCGAGCAGCTACCACCGCCCCTGCGCATGTCCGCGGACCTGGACTACGTGCCGATGCGCTACGTCCAGTACGGCGGCCCGGCGGTCGTCCCGGACTGGGTCCGCACTCCACCGTCCAGGCCCAGGGTCGTGCTCACGCTGGGGATCAGTGCGACCGAGCACTTCGACGGCTACACCATCGACATTCCCGAGGTGCTCGACGCGCTCTCGGACCTCGACATCGAGCTGGTCGCGACCATCGCCGAGGAGGAACAGGGAAAACTGGGACCGGTGCCGGACAACACGCGGGTGGTGTCCTACGTGCCGTTGCCCTCGATCGTGCCGAGCTGTGCCGCGGTGATCCACCACGCGGGCTTCGGCACCCTGTCCACGGTGTCCCGGTTCGGTGTACCCCAGCTGGCGGTGCCCTTCCACTTCGACCAGCCCTCCTTCGCGCGCAGGCTGGCCGCTCAGGGCTCCACGCTGATGCTCCACTCCGACCAGGCGAGCGGCGACGCCGTCCGAACCGGACTCCTGCGGGTGCTGGAAGAACCGGAGTTCCGTACGCGGGCCGGCGCGTTGCGCTCGGACGTCCTCGCCATGCCCACACCCAACGAGGTGGTGACCCAGCTGGAACAGCTCGTCACCAAGCACCGCGACACCAACAGCTGAGCTCATGTGACAGGGGCGGGGCCTTCCGACGTGGAAGGCCCCGCCCCTGCGCTACGTGCGGGTCAGGCCGCGGTGGGCAGATGCCCTGCCATCAGCAGCACACCTTCGTTGCCGCCGTCCTGCATACGCTTCATCCAGCGGAGGTTCTCCGGGCCGGGACCGAGTTCGACGATGCGCTGGAACTCGGGACTCAGCTCCTCATCGCCGTGGTCGCGCAGGTACTCGTAGATGGCCTCGTAGACGCCGACATAGGTGTAGCGGGTGTGCTCGCTGACGTCGGTGAGCTCGTCGACCACCAGCCCCGCCTCGGCGGCGAAGGCCCGGTAGTCGTCCAGGCTCACCAGTGGAGCGGCCCGGAAGACCGACAGCGAGTGGGCCAGCTCGTGCTCGTCCTCGTCGCCCATGGCCCGGCCCTTGTCGAGCGCGTCGGTGAGCGCCACCCGGCCACCCGGCTTGAGCACCCTGGCGATCTGCGCCAGCACCCGGGACCGGTCCGGAATGTGCACGATGGACTCGAAGGCGAGCACGGCGTCGAACGAGTCGTCCGGGAACGGCAGAGCCAGTGCGTCGGCCCGCTCGAAGGCGGCCCGATCACTCAGGCCCGAGCTACGGGCGTTCTCGTTGGCCAGCTCGACGTCCTTGGCGCTGACGGAGATACCGACCACGTGCGCACCCGTGGACCTGGCCACCTGGACGCCCGGTTTTCCCGTGCCACAACCGAGATCGAGCACGCGGTCACCGGGTGCGACCCGCAACCGCTCGGCCATGATGTCGGTGAAACGTTCCGCGGCTTGTTCGAACGTGCTGTCGTCGTCGGGACCCGTCCAGTACCCGTAATGCATGCTCCCACCCTGGAAACGGGTGAGAAAGCGGTTCACCTCATCGTAGAAGGCACCTACCTCGGTGGGGCTGCTGTGTCTGTACTCGACTGGCATTCATCCTCACAGAAGGCTTCGAATGAGAGTGGTACGCGGCCCTACTTCCGTGCCTTGTGCTCGGTGAGCAGAACCACGACGAAGCCGACGACGATGAGGCCGATGTAGGCCACGACCTCGTTTCCCTCGAGCGCCGGCACATACTGCGCGACCGCGAAGAAACGGAACCACCCGACGAACTCGTTGATCAGTCCGGCGACTCCCAGGAGCATCAGAAGTCCACCGACGAAGGAGATCACTTGCCTCATGCCGGGGAAGGTACCGCACCGGAAGTCCCCGGGTCATCGCCCCGAAGTGGGTCCGGCACGCGACTTTGGTCTGGTTCCGACCGCACCGCGGCGCTGTCAGCTCAGGATCCCTCCTCCGCGAGCAGTGTCGCTGCCGTCGTGTCGAGCAGGCCGCCCGCGGCGCGCACCTCCGCACCCATCGGCCGGTCCTCGTCCAGCGGCGGGGAGATGCCGGCCAGCTCGGACCAGACACCGCTGCTCTCCGGCTCCTGGCCGGTGATGGCCTCGAGCTGAGCGACACCGAGGCCGAGCGAACCGATGACCAGCCAGCCGAACTCGAGGGCCTCGGCCACCGAGTTCGCCCCGTTCAGAGCCATCGGCACGTGGTCCTGGTTCCAGCCGTTGGTCGGCAGCGTGGTCAGCGACGCGGGATAGACCAACTGCCGGATCTTGGAGACGAAGGAGGTCGCGCTGATCTGCACGCCGGCGAGCCCGCAGCCGCGGCCCGCACGCGGGGTGAGCATCATCGGCAGCTCACCGTTGGTCGACGGGCTGAGCAGCAGCGAGAGCTGGCGCTCGACCAGGTAGACCGCCATCTGCAGCGCGATCCCGATCTGGTCGGACGCGAGGCCGACGGGCATCGCGTGGAAGTTGCCGCCGTGCAGCACCTCGTCGTCGAAGGTGATCGGGTTGTCCGTGACGCCGTTCGCCTCGCGCAGCAGGACCTCACCCGCGTGCTCGAGCTGGTCGAGCACGGCGCCGAGCACCTGCGGGGCGCAGCGCAGGCTGTAGGGCTCCTGCAGCGGGCGCGCGGGGTCGCGCGTCAGGTCCTCGGGCAGCTCCCGCCGGATCCAGCCGGCCGCCCTGCGCTGACCCACCTGTCCCCTGGCGACGCCGATACCGTCCTCGTAGTGCTCCGGGTTGGCCCGCAGCAACCGCGCGAGCCTGCCGCTCAGCGCCGCGGCGGCACGGACGAGCCGTACGGCCGAGCGCTGGTTCAGGATCGACACCGCGAGGCCGACTCCGGTGCCGTTGACGAACGCGAGTGCCTCCCTGACGGGCCATTCGAACGGCTCCGTACCGAGCTCGCCCAATACCTCGCGGGACGGCTTGAGCACGTTCCGGCCGTCGGCGCCACGGCTCCACGCCTCACCCACGCCCGTGTAGCTCAGCGCCGCGTGCGCCAGCGGCTGGAGGTCGCCACTCGCGCTGACCGTGCCGTGCCGGGGAATCGCGGGCGTGTAACCCCGGTTCCACAGGTCGGCGAGCTTGTCCCAGAACTCGGGCGACACCGGCGAGAAACCCTTGCGCATGCTGTTCAACCGGAGCCACACGACGAGCCTGCTCGTCTCCGGGTCGAGCGGTTGCCCCTGTCCGGTGCCGAGGTGGGAGATCAGCGAGCTGCCCTGTTCCATCTCGGACTCGGCCGAGTAGAGCACCAGCGGACCGAAACCCTGGGTAAGCCCGTAGATCGGCTCGTCGGCGGCGAGCTTCTTGGCCACGATGTCCGAGCTCGCGTTCATGCGGGCCACGTCGTCCTGGTCACAGGGATCGATCGTGGCGTCCCACGAGGCCCGGCGGACGAGGTCGGCGAGATTCTCGAAACCCGCGGACGTCGACAGTGTCTTCACTATTCCACCTCTGACTTGGCGAGAAGGGACTGCTGTTGCTTCAGCAGCTTTCCAGTGGCGGACCGGTCGATCCGGTCGACTGCGTGCACGCGCCGCGGGCGAACTCCCAGCCGGTTGATGACGGCCGCCATGTCGATGTCGCTCAGTGATTCCCCGGACTCCGGCACGATCAGCAGTTCGACGTGCTCGCCGATCATGGCATCGGCCACCGGCAGGATGGCCAGATCGGTGCAGGAGACCAGTGTCCGTAAGGCGTTCTCCATCTCGTCGAGATTGATCCGGCGACCGTTGACCTTGACGAGCCTGCTGCGACGGCCCGAGAAGCGAAACGTCCGGTCGTCGAGCATTTCGACCTGGTCGTCCATTTCCCAGGTCTCCGGCGGCTCTCCGTCCGGCCGGAACGCGAGCCTCGGACTGCGCACCCTCAGCGGCGCCTCGTCGTCCGTGACGACGTCACCGCCGCTCTGAACGGCGGTGACGTCGCCGAACAATCGCCACGGCGGTGGCTCACCCTCGCGCCACCGACGCGTACCGATCCCACCTGCCTCGGTGGAACCCAGCACCTCCACGATCAGCGCCCGGTCGGGTCCGGCCTCGCGGAGGAAGTCCCCAGCCGACGCGGGCAGCATGGCGCCCCCGTGCATGACCGTGACGTGGTCCATCGACCGCACCCACGACAGCTGCTCCAGCAGCAGCGTGAAGATCCACGGCGTGGCGATCACGGCCCAGCGATCGTGTTCGCGCGGCGGCATCCTGCCGAAGAACGAGGGCCGGTACCACGCGGGAATGCGCAGCCTCGCCGGGACGAGCACGCTCGCGAGTGCGCCGTAGAGATGCACGGGCGGCACGAACGAGGCCAGTGCTTCCGGTCGCTCCGGTGCGATGAGATCGGCGAGCAGACCCGCCTCGCTCCATACGTTCTCGCGCAGCCTTCGCCAGCACTGACTCGGGCCCGTACTGCCCGACGTGTGGAAGTCGATCGTCGGGGGCAGTGTGTCGAGGACGAGTTGCTCGATGTCGGCGTCGCACCGGTCCCAGCGGACACACCAGGACTCCTCCGCGACCCGCGGATGGTCGAATCCCAGACTCAGCAGCTCGGTGGGGGTGAGTTCAACGTAGCTCACGGCAACCTCTCAGACAGCGGGAGAGCACAGGCCTTCTCGAGGAGAGCGCTGGCGGAGCCCCGTCGGGAGCCCCGTGCCTTGAAGCTCCTGTGTGGACAGTCAAGGCGAGCGCGGCGGCGTCGCCGACACTGTGCTCCTCGCCCGGCCCGGCTGGCAAGGGACCGGCGATCCCGCGGTCTCGCCGGCGAGACGTGCCCGCACGGTGCTCACGTCAGCCGCCTGGCCATGTCCATGACGTACTGGCCGTAGTCGGAGTTCTTCATTCGCGCTCCCAGTTCGTGGCAGGCCTCCGCGTCGATGAAGCCCATCCGCAGCGCGATCTCCTCGAGGCAGGCGACCCGCACTCCCTGTCGTTTGCCCAGCACCTGGACGTACGTGCTCGCCGCCAGCATCGACTCGTGCGTGCCCGCGTCCAGCCAGGTGAAGCCGCGACCGAGCCGGACCAGCCGGGCCCTGCCGTTCTTCAGGTACACCCTGTTGACGTCGGTGATCTCGAGCTCGCCCCGGTCGGACGGGGTCAGGTCGCGCGCGATCTCCACCACGTCGGAGTCGTAGAAGTAGAGGCCGGTGATGGCGTTGTCCGAGCGCGGCGCGGCGGGTTTCTCCTCGAGCGAGACGAGGTTTCCCGCGTCGTCGACCTCTCCGATCCCGTAGCGCTCGGGGTCGGAGACCGGGTAGCCGAACAGCGTGCAGCCGCCGATGTCCTGGCGAGTCTCGCGCAGCAGCCGGGCGAAACCGTGGCCGTGGAACAGGTTGTCGCCGAGGATGAGCGCGGAGTCGTCGTTGCCGATGTGGTCGGCGCCGATGAGGTAGGCCTCGGCGATACCACGCGGCTCGGGTTGCGCGGCATACGTGAGATTGAGCCCCAGGTGGGAGCCGTCGCCGAAGAGGTCGGTGAGAGCGGGAAGGCTGCCCGGCGACGAGATGATCATGATGTCGCGGATGTCGGCCAGCATCAGCACCGACAGCGGATAGTAGACCAACGGCTTGTCGTAGATCGCGAGCAACTGCTTGGAGGTCGCGAGGGTGAGCGGGAACAGGCGGGTTCCACTTCCACCGGCGAGAACTATGCCCTTCATTTTTCGCATCCTTCTCGGGTTCGGGCCCACCTTCGATCAGGGCGGGCAACTGGTGGCGCCCCACTCTCGCCGACGACCTGTTGATAGCAGCCACGCTGAGCTAGGGTCAATCGAAAGGACAGTCTATTGTGTACTCGGAGATCGGTTGAAGTGTCTTCCACAGAAGGCAATGGCGACTCGCCAGCCCCGATGACCCTGCCAACGACACGCGCCCACGGATGCCCGTTCGACCCACCTCCCGAACTCGCCCCACTGGAACCGATCACCCCGCTGCGTTATCCGGACGGTCACCTCGGCTGGTTGGTCACCGGATTCACCGCGGCTCGCACGGTGCTGTCGGACCCGCGATTCAGCAACCGGCCGGAGCTGCGCCACATTCCCGTACTGGAGCACGTTCCCGAGGCCGAATCGGTGACCGACGCCGTCGCCGAACACGAGACGGACGAGGCGATGCCGGGCTGGTTCGTGAACATGGACCGGCCCGAGCACACCAGGTACCGCCGGTTGCTGACCAGGTACTTCACCCGAAACCGGTTGGCCGCGCTGGAACCCCGCATCGAGGAGATCACCGCCGCTCAGTTGCGCGTGCTGGCCGATGCGGGCCGACCGGCCGATCTGGTGAGCACGTTCGCCATGCCGATCTCGTCGACCGTGATCTGTGAACTGCTGGGCGTGCCCTATGCCGACCACGAGCGCTTCCAGGAATGGACCCGGACGGTGGTGGACCTCGAGGCGCCGCGCGCCGAGGCGGACGCCGCGTTCGAGGCGTTGTACGGCTATCTGGCCGATCTCGTCAGGGACAAGCGCACCCGGGCCGGCGACGACATGCTGGGCGAGCTCGTGGCCACCGGCGAGCTGACCGACGAGGAACTCGCCAGCATCGCCATGATCCTGCTCGTCGCGGGCTACGAGCCGACGGCGAACATGATCGCGCTGGGAGCCTTCGCGTTGCTGGAGCACCCCGCGCAGCTCGCGCAGATCCGCGCCGATCCGGCCATCGCGGACAACGCGTTCGACGAGCTGATGCGCTACCTGACGATCGCGCACCAGGGCGCACCCAACCGCGCCGCGCTCGAGGACGTGGAGGTGGCCGGGGTCCTCGTCAGTGCGGGCCAGACGGTCACAGTCTCACTGCCCGCGGCGAACCGCGACGGCGCCGCCTTCCCTGACCCCGACGAGCTCGACCTGACCCGCGCGGAGGCGGGCCGCCATCTGGGGTTCGGACACGGTCTGCATCAGTGCCTGGGGCAGCACCTGGCGAAGATCCAGGTGCGGATCGCCTACCTGGAGCTGTTCGCGGCGTTTCCCGCGCTACGGCTCGCGGTGCCCGCCACCGACGTGCCGCTGCGCGAGCATTCGACCAACCGGGGAGTCCGGGAACTGCTGGTGACGTGGTGATCCCGGTGGTACTGGCGCTGCGGCGCCAGTACCACCGGCTGGTCATTCGTGACCCAGGATCTCGTGGGGCCGGTACGGCGCCTCGAGGCGGGCGAGCTCGTCGTCGTCCAGCGTGACGTCCAGCGCGCTGACCGCGTCGTCGATGTGATCGGTCCGCGTCGCGCCGATGGTGGGCGCCACCACCGCCGGCCTGCTGAGCAACCAGGCCAGCGCGACCTGCGCCGGGGCCAGGCCCCTGGCGCGCGCCACGTCGCCGACGACATCGACCACCTCCTGGTCGCCGTCGTCGTACAGCATGGTGGCGAGGCGGTCGTTCTCCGCGCGCACCGTGCCCCGCTCGCGGTTGCCGGCGAGCCTGCCGCGGGCCAGCGGGCTCCACGGCACCACACCGATGCCCTCGTCCGCGCAGAACGGGATCATCTCCCGCTCCTCCTCGCGGTAGAGCAGGTTGTAGTGGCTCTGCATGGACACCAGCCGGCTCAGCCCCATCGCCTGTGCCGTGTACTGCGCCTTCGCCAGCTGCCACGCGAACATGCTCGTCGCGCCGAGATAACGGACCTTGCCCGCACGCACCAGGTCGTGCAACGCCTCGAGAGTCTCCTCGATCGGCGTCTCGTAGTCCCAGCGGTGGAGCTGGTAGAGATCCACGTGGTCCGTGCCGAGCCGGCGCAGGGAGGCGTCGATGGCGGCGTTGATGTGCTTGCGGGACAGCCCACGGTCATTCGATCCCTGCCCGGTGGGAAAGAAGACCTTCGTGGCGAGTACGTAGTCGTCCCGCCGGTCGAACAGCTTCCGCAGCAGGCTGCCGGTGATCTCCTCACTCACCCCGCCCGCGTACATGTCCGCGGTGTCGAAGAACGTCACACCGGCCTCCACGGCCCGCCTGACGATCGGTTCGCCCCGCTCCTCGTCGAGGTGCCACGGCGACTTTCCCGGGTCACCGAGGCTCATCATCCCGAGGCAGATCCGCGAGACGCGCAGCCCCGAGTCGCCCAGCCGAACATAGTCCACAGTGCGCTCTCTCCCTACTATGCCGTCGGCTGAGCCGTCGCCAGCGTGCCGGTCACGTACCCGCACATCGAGTCGAAGTCCCAGCCGCCCATCCAGAACCTGATCGGCCACGCCCCGTCCGCGTCCGCGTCGGACAGTTCCGGAACCAGTTCGAGTCCTTCGACCGGGCCGGTGAGGTCCATGGCGTACCGCGACCGCAGGTCGTAGTCACCGACCAGGTACTCGTCTTTCCGCATGAACTCGATGCGGCAACGGCACGCCTCGGCGAGCGCCTCGTCGTCGGTCGACTCGATGACGGCCTCCAGCCTGCGCTCACGCTCCTTCCAGAGGGCGCCGAGGTCCGCGATCCCCGTGGCCTGTCTGACCTCGTCCCTGGCCTCGTCGCTGAAGTCGATGCCCTTGCCGCGAAGCTCCGCGTAGGGGAACTCGTAGCCGGTGGCGTAGGCCCGGCCGAACCGGCGTGTTCCGTCGCCGAACCTGATCCGGAACGGCAGGATCGGCTCGAGTCCCGCCTCGGCGACGATCCCATTGCGGCCCTCGAAGACGGGCCGGTCACCCAGGTCCACCGTGGCTCCGTCGAGCGGGTGGCCGGGCACGGCGGTGCCGTCGACGCGGACCTCGGCGACGGAGACGCCGACACGGATCTCCGGCTCGCACGCCACCCTGGCGAACGCGCCCTCCGGCTGGAACCGGATGATCCGATCGAAGTCGGGCTCACCCGGATAGGCCCACGTGAAGCCGGAGACCCCTCTGGGCTCGTCGTGCGGGTCCGGGTCCGTCGCGAGCCGGACCTGGAACCATCCGCGGAAATCGATCTCAATCGGCACGGGACACTCCTTCCGCCAGGTTTCGCCTCAGCCAGCCCGCGTGCTCGGCCAGCGTGGCAAGGCGAGCGATCCCCGCCTCACCGGCGAGTTGCTTGCAGTCGTTCTCCAGCGCCGTCAACGACTCCATCACGATGGTGAACCGGGGTTCGTGCCTCGGCGAGAGCCGGACCTCCTCGTAAACCTCGAACGGGACGCCTGCCACCCCGTCGGCCGGGTCGTCGTACACCGGCATCTCGGTGAGTATCTCCGAGATGGCCCTGATGAACGACGACATGAGCTGCTTGCTCGCGGACTTCACCAGCTCGCGGTCGACCAGCATGGCCGGGCCGGAGGCGGGTGGCTCGTCGTAGCTGAACATCTGCAGCATCAGCAGCGTCAGCACGCGGTACGCGTCGTTCGAGACCGCGGCCACCCGCCGGGTCAGCTCGTTCTCGATGTAGGTCCCCGGCAGCGGGCTGTCCCGGTGGTTCGCCCAGGTTCGCGGATTGTCGACGACGTCGCGGGTCGGGACGAACCCGGCCGGAAGCTCGGCGAACTCCCTGCGCAGCCGCTGGAAGAGCGCGTAGTGCGAGTCCTCGTCGTCGTCCGGCGCGCCCTCGCCCTGCTCCACCACGAGGTCCAGCGCCGCGAGCGCGGACTCGAGGTCGGTCACCGCGGGAATCGAGCGGACCTGCAGGCCCCACTTGGTGTCGGTGTCCACTCCCGCGGGCACCAGGAACGCGTCCTCGCCGAGGTTGACGAAGCCCGCGCGGATGATGTCGTAAAGCTCGCCGAGATAGTCGAACTCGATCACGTTGGGCAGCTCGGACGACACATGGCCCAGCAACCGGTCGGGCACCCGCTCCGGCTCGGGCGGCAGCGGGACTCCCCTCGGCAGCTCCATCCGCTCGTAGCGCCACAGCGTGTGGTCGTCCCACTTGGTCAGGCTGAGCCCGAACGGGCTCTCCGGGCTCAGCGCCTGCGGGAAGTTCGGCCGGTGCAGGACGGGCGCGGCACCCACGACGTTGAGCAGGTTGGTGATGATCCCGAGGTGGATCATCTCCTCGTGGGAGACCCGCAACATGGTCTGGCCCCAGTTGTGCATCAGCCGTTCCTGCTTGGGGTGCAGGCCCTCGTCCGGCCGCCGCTTCAACGTCCACGCCGTGTACAGGTACTGCAACAGGATGGCGTGCTCGAGCGAGGCCGCCACGCTCAACGCGTCGATCAGCTCGTTGCGCGTGGTGATCGAGGCCGGGATCCGCCGGGCGAACCCGGACCCACCCGGTTCGCCGACGTAGCCGGTCAGCTCGGCGCGCGGCGCGGCCACGTCGCCGGTCCGCTGCGCCTCCGCGCGAGTGCCGCCCACGGCGTCCGTCACCCGTGACACATCCCCTCTGGTTCGGAGACCGAAAACGGTCCTGCGCCGGGAGAACGGGTACGCAGACCCGGCACCATCCGCTCCAACATCGGTACCACCTCGTTCGGGGACGGCAGTGCTGACATCTCGTCGCGCAGAGCCAGCGCCCGGCGTGCGAACGTGGGGTCCTCCAGCAGCCGCACCAGCGCGTTCCGCACGGCTGTCCCGGTGGCCTCCCGGTAGTTGATCGCGATGCCGGCACCGTGCCGGGCCAGCCGTTCCGCATGGTACGGCGCATCGTGGCGTTCGGGCAGGGACAGCTGCGGCACACCACAGCTCGCGGTGGTCGTGGCCGTGCCGAACGCGCCGTGGTGGATCACCGCGGAGCACGTCGGGGCCAGCGTGTGCAGGGCGATGAACGGCACCGTGCGCACGTTGTCCGGCAGCGCGGGCATCTTGTCCCGTTCGTCGTCCGGCAGCGTCGCGACGAGCTCGATGTCCAGATCGGACAGTGTCGCGATGATGTCGGCCACGTTCACCGCGTATCCGTCGAACCGCTCCGCCGAGGTGCTGCCGAGCGTCAGGCACACCCTCGGCCTCCCGGACTCCCTCCACACCCAGCTCGGTGTCTCCGCGCGGCCGTTGTAGGCGACGTAGCGCATCGGGAGGTAGTGCAGGTCGGCCTCCATCCGCAGGGAGTCGGGCTGCTGGTCGATGGTGAACTGGCCGACCGTCATGTCCTCGGTGAAGTCGAGATCGTGATCCGCCGCCCGCGCGGTGATCCAGTCCTGTAACGCGTCCTCCCGCCGGCTCGGCGGCTGCAGCTCCTTCAGGCGGAGGTAGTGCTGCCTGGCGACGGCGAACATGTCCAAATTGCACAGGAGTCTCGCGTGCGCGGCGCCGACGGCCTTGGCGGCCACCGCGCCCGCGTACGTCGACGACTCCCACACCACGAGGTCCGGCCGCCAGCCCCTGGCGAACTCGACGAGCTCGTCGAGCATCGGGTCGTTCACCATCCGGTACCAGGAGGCGACGATGTCGTCGTAGCCCGCCTTGAGGTGCTCCCAGCTGATGTTCTCCGGCGGTTCGTCGACCACGTCGAACGGCGGCTGCTTCACACCGCGGACCTTGTTGTAGGTCTCCGGGCTCGCCTGCGCGACCCGCGCGGTCAGGAACCGTTTCGCCGCCCGCCACAGATTGTGGTCACTGCCAACGGACACCGCGGTCAGCCCGGTGCGCCGGATGGTGTCGACCAGCTCCGGCTGGCTGGCGACGCAGACCTCGTGCCCGGCGGTCCGCAACGCCCACGCGAGCGGAACCATCGGCTGGACATGTGTTTTCTCCGCGTACGTCGCGAACAGGACGCGCACCGTCCACCCCACTCGTCGGAACGGAAACTCCGGGCATGTGTCGGCGGGACCTCCCGGCAGCGGTATGGTCTCCGCCCTGGCATGACGCCGACACCATATCTCTCACCACGTGTGTGTTGTACCGATCCACAGTAGTCACAACGCTGTTCAGGACACCCAGCATCGGAGGGGACATGAGAGTCGTGATCGCCGGAGCCGGCATCGGTGGCCTGGCGACGGCGCTTGGTCTGCACGCCGTCGGCATCACCGACGTACTCGTCGCCGAGGCCGTCGGTGAGATCAAGCCACTCGGGGTGGGGATCAACGTGCTGCCCCATGCCGTACGCGAGCTGACCGAGCTCGGGCTGGCCGACGAACTGGCCGCCATCGCGGTGGCGACCGGGGAGCTCGCCTACTTCAACCGGTTCGGCCAGCGGATCTGGTCGGAGCCGAGGGGAGTGGGCGCGGGATACCACTGGCCGCAGTTCTCGCTGCACCGAGGACTGCTGCAGGAACTGCTGCTCACCGCCGTCCGGCAACGGCTCGGCGCCGACGCCGTGCGC
Organism: Prauserella cavernicola; assembly: GCF_016595675.1. Lineage (GTDB taxonomy): Bacteria > Actinomycetota > Actinomycetes > Mycobacteriales > Pseudonocardiaceae > Prauserella_A > Prauserella_A cavernicola. The sequence goes on from NZ_JAENJH010000008.1 coordinate 131,991, forward strand.
TGCGGCATGCCACTGACCGGGTTCTCCGACGGCCCTTCCGGCGCCGTCGCCACGTTCGCCGGGCACGCGCCTGTTCAGTGCGACCTGCTCGTCGGCGCCGACGGCATCCACTCGGCGACCCGCCGGGTGTTCGAGCCGCAGGAGGGCAGTCCGCCGTGGAACGGCCAGGTGCTGTGGCGGGGCGTCAGCCGCGGCAGGCCGTTCCTCACCGGCCGGTCGATGATCATGGCGGGTGACGCGGACGAGAAGTTCGTCGCCTACCCGATCGCCGGACCCGACGCCGACGGAACGCAGCCCATCAACTGGATCGCGGAACGCCCGCTCGGCCGCGACGCGGTGGACCGGGGGAAGTGGAACCGGCCGGTGGACGTCGCCGAGATCCTGACCCACTTCGGTGACTGGCGATTCGACTGGCTCGACGTGGCCGGAGTCATCCGTGCCGCGGAGGTCGCCTACGAGTACCCGATGGTCGACAGGGAGCCGCTGAGCAGGTGGTCCGGGGAGCACGTCACGTTGCTCGGCGACGCCGCGCACGCGATGTACCCGATCGGCTCCAACGGTGCCTCGCAGGCGATCCTGGACGCGAGGGTGCTGGCCAGTGCGCTGGCCACGAGCGCGAACGTGCGCAGCGCACTGGCCCGCTACGAGCAGGAGCGGCGGCCCGCCACAACCGGCATCCAGCTGGCGAACCGGGGAATGGGCCCCGAGGTGGTGATGAACCTGGCCGCCGAGCGGGCTCCTCAGGGCTTCACCGACATCGACGAGGTCCTCCCGTTGGCGGAACGACGCGAGATCGCCGCGCGGTACAAGCAGACCGCGGGCTTCGACCCAGCGGTCCTCAACGAACGCCCGAGCTACGACGTCCCACCGGCCGACCGCGAGTCGTCCACCGCCGACTCCCCACGCTGAGGTGGGGTGTCCCGCCGCGGCGGGACACCCCTGCTCTCAACCGGTCAGCTTCTCCAGCGTCCCCACGATCTCCAGTACCGAGGGCTGGGCCGCGATCTCGGCCGCGACGCGCTCCGCCGACCGGGCGAAGCGAGGATCGTCGAGCAGCTTCCGGCACTGCCGCGCGACCGCCGCCGGGGTGAGCTCGTCGGGTGGCAGGCCGAGGCCGGCACCCGCCTGCTCGACCGCGGCGGCGTTGTCGAACTGGTCGTCGAACTGCGGCAGGATCAGCTGCGGACAGCCCGAGACGAACGCGGTGAGCGTGCTGCCCTCACCGCCGTGGCTGATGGCGGCCGAGCAGTGCGGGAGCACCTGGGCCAGCGGAAGTCTGCCCGCGAAACGCACTGCGTCCGGCAGGCGCGGCCACCCGGCGACGACGGCGTCGTCGACCGCCACCAGCAGTTCGACGTCGAGTTCGGCGAGGCTCTCCAGCATCGGCAGGATCAGCTCCCGCACACCGTCGGGGCCCAACCGCGGGATGAGCGTCCCCATCGTCACGCAGATCGTGCGAGCGCCCGCCGGCCCGAGCGCCCAGGCCGGCACGTGGGCGTCGCCGTTGTACGGCACGTATCGCAGGGTGCGGAAAAGACCCGTGTGCGGCAGCCGCAGGCTCGGCGGCCACTGGCACAGGACCTCGGCGGGCTCGGGCAGGGCGGACTGGCCCGCGGCGGCGAGCTCCGCGGCCAGCTCGACGGTCGCACCCGCCACGTAGTCGTCGAGCCGGGCGACGCCCCACTGCAGCTCGACGAAGGGGATGTCCCGCTCGGCCGCGGCGATGCGGCCCGCGAACTCCGCCCGCTCGCTGAGGACCAGGTCCGGTTTCCAGGACTCCGCCAGCGAACGCACACCGCGCAGACCGGCGGCCGCGAGCCTGCCGAAGAACCGTCCGTGCACCAGCGACCGTTCCTGGCCGCGGGGAATCCGGTCCCCACCGCCATCGGCGGACAGCCGCACGAAGTCGGCCTCCGGCACACACGAGACCACCGGGAGCCCCGAGCGGGCTGCGGTCGGAACGAACGTCTCCGGAACGGCGACGAGCACGTCGTGGCCACTCGAGCGGAGCGCCCACGCGAGGGGCACCAGCGGGAAGAAATGGCCGGGCAGCGCTACCGAGGTGATCAGGACCCGCATCCGGCCCCTCCTGACTAGTTGGTGGGTACGACCGTGGCGAGCTCGCGGCGCTTGCACGTGGCGTAGTCCGGCAGGATCCCCGCCTCCAGCGCCTGCGCCAGCGTCGGCGCGGCAAGGTCGCGTGCGGACATGATCGGCTCGATGTCGGCCGGGATGGGCAGGCCGAGCTCCGGGTCGCCTGGAGCGATCGCGAGCTCGTTGACCGCGACGTAGGACTCGGAGAGCAGGTACGAGATCACCGTGTGGTCCTCGAGCGCGATGAAGGCGTGCCCGACGCCGAACGGGATGTAGACGGAGCGGAACGACTCGCCGTCGAGCGAGGCGGCGTCCCACTGGCCGAAGGTCGGGGAGCCGACCCGGATGTCGACGACGACGTCGAGCGCCCTACCGCGCACGCAGCACGTGTACTTGGCCGAGCCAGGCGGTGTCGCGGTGAAGTGTATGCCCCGCACCACTCCGCGGCGCGACTCGCTGAAGTTCGTCTGCGCGACCGGGAACAGCGGTGCGCCCACCGCGTCGACGAACGCGGCCTGCTGATGTGGGGAGACGAACAGTCCCCGGTCGTCGGGAAAGACCTCGGGGGTGAACTCGACGGCTCCCTCAACGGCCAGCTCGCGCGCCTGCATGGAAATCAAGCCCTCCTCGGTTTCCTGCCGGGGTCGGCAGTTCTGCACTTTCGGACACGCTTTGCATGCACGCGAGCAGGCTACGGGCCTCGATGTTCAGGTAGTGGCCGTGCCGCAGCAGATCCGTCAGCTGGCTCAGTGTCATCCAGCAGAAATCCGGAGGCACCGAGACCGGGAAGTCCTCCCCCACCTCGACGATCCGGTAACGCGTCAACGCGTGGTAGAACCGCCCGCCCTCCTCCGACAGCACAGCGTCGTAGCGCACCCGGCCCAGTCCTGAGCCCACCAGTTCGCTCAGGAACTCCTCCTGCACGTCGGCGAGTCCCTGCCCGGGAAGCAGGTGGATGGTGGGTGCCATCTCCACAAGGTCCATCAGGCCGAACTCGGGCCGGGCTCGGACCAGGACGTGGAGCACACCCTCGATGACGCGGGTGACGAACCACGCCTGCCCCCGGCCCCGTGGCTCCAGCAATGGCTGGCTCCAGCCGGCGACCTCCCGGTTGTCCGCCCGCACCCGCACCCCGATGATCCGGAAGTTCCTGCCGTCCTCGGCGGACAGTTCCGACTCGTCGCGAGACCACTGCCGGACTCCCGCCAGCGGGATGAGGGACGCGGTCCAGTCGCACCGGGTCTTCGCCTCGGTGAACCAGCTCAGGATCTCGCCCGCGGTGTGCAGGCCCGGCCGGTCACCGTGGGCGGACTGGTACTGGTAAGACCGGGCGAGCGCCTCCGAGAAGGTGTCGCCGGCCGAGCCCGCGGGCTCCTCCGGCAGTCCGAACGGCATGCAGGACAGCACGGTTCGCGCGTCCATGTTGACCAGGTTGTCGACGTTGAGCGCCTCGCGGACCTGGCTCAGCGGCAGCCACCGGAAGTCGTCGTGCACCGGGATGTCCTCGGTCACCAGCACGACCATGTTCCGGTTGCGCTTGCGCCAGAACCAAGCGCCCTGCTCGGACTGGAGCACGTCCACGATCACCCGTCCACGGCCGGGGCCCGCGAAGTGCTCCAGGTACCGGGTGCTGCTGCCCCGGTGCACCTGAGTGTAGTTGCTGCGCGTGGCCTGCACCGTGGGCGAGAGCTGGATGGTGTTGACGTTGCCGGGTTCCATCTTGGCCTGCATCAGGCAGCAGAGAACGCCGTCGAACTCCTTGACGAGGATGCCGAGGATGCCGATCTCGGGCTGGTTGATGATCGGCTGCGACCAGGTGTCCACCCCGGCGGACCTGACCTGAAGCCCTTCGACGCTGAAGAACCGTCCGCTCTCGTGGCCCAGGTTCCCGCTGTCCGGGTCGAACCGCCACGCGTCCAGCTCGGCGAAGGGCACCTGGCTCACCTCGAACCGCGTCGCCATGCTCCGCTCGTTCCACCAGTGCCAGAACTCGTCACTCGACTCCAGCGGCCGGGACACGTCCCCGCGCAGAGACGTCACGTCGCGCACCGGGGTCGCGGCGTCGCTTGTCGAGAGTGGCTCGCCCATACTGCACTTCCTTTGCGTCACGGGTCTGCGAACCTCGGGCCGGCCCGGCCACGGTCCGTCGTCGGTCAGACCGCCGCGAGGACTCCCCGGAGCACGTCGATGAACTTCTCCTGCTCCGCGTCCGACAGCGAGGGATACATCGGCAGTGAGAAGATCTCGCCCGCCAGCTTCTCGGTAACGGGCAGCGAGCCTTCCGCGTACCCGAGGTGCTGGAAACCCCGCTGCCGGTGCACCGGCCACGGGTAGCTGATGTTGAGAAAGACGTCGTGCTCCTTCAGTGCTTCGAGCACCGCGTCCCGCCTCGGATGCCGGACCACGTGCACGTAGTACACGTGGTCGTTGCCGGCTGCGACCGCGGGCAGCACCAGCTCGGTGTCACTCAGCTCCTCCGCGTACCGGTCGGCGATCTCCCTGCGCCTGCCGATGTAGGCGTCGAGACGACGCAGTTTGCGGCGCAGGATCTCGGCTTGGACCTCGTCCAGCCTGCTGTTGTGCCCCGGAGTCTGCACGACGTGGTAGACCGTCTCCATTCCGTAGTACCGCAGCCGGCGAAGGCTGGCATCCACGGTGGAGTCGCTGGTGATCGTCGCGCCACCGTCGCCGTATGCGCCGAGGACCTTGGTCGGATAGAAGGAGAACGCGGCCGCGAGCCCCATCGAACCGGCGACCTCGCCGTGGTGACGGGCACCGTGTGACTGCGCGCAGTCCTCGAGGATCGGGATCCCGTGCTTCTGCGCGATCGCCCGCAGCGGAGCCATGTCCACGCACTGGCCGTACAGGTGCACCGGCAGCAGACAGGACGTCTTCTCGGTGATCGCGGCCTCCACCTGTGTGACGTCCATGAGGTAGTTCTCCTCGAGGACGTCGACGAAGACCGGGGTGGCTCCGACCGCGTCGATCGCCACGACCGTGGGCGCCGCGGTGTTGGACACGGTGATCACCTCGTCACCGGGTTTCACGCCGATCGCGCGCAAGCCCAGCACGATCGCGTTGGTCCCGTTGTCGACGCCGGCGCAGTGCTCGACGCCGTGCCACGCGGCGAACTCCTCCTCGAACTGGCGCACACTCGGGCCCATCACCAGCTTGCCGGAACGGAAGACGCTGTCGACCGCGTCGAGGATGTCGTCGCGCTCCTGTTCGTACTCGGGCAGATAACCCCAGACGTACTGGCTCATTTACTCTCTCCACCTCCGAGGCGGGTGTTCTTGCGATGTCGTCGTGCTCGGCGAACGCGGCCCGAAACGGTTCACACGATTCCCTTGACGAGTTCCGTTCCGTGCTCGTCCCAGCGATTACGCGAGATCGAATGAATGTGCATGTCCCAGTGCCGACCCTGGAAGTACATGTGATCGGCGAGCACCGCTTCGTGGGTGACCAGTTCAGCGTAATCGCCGACGAATCCGAGATCGGCGAGGCTTTCCTCGTGCGTGTGGAAATATACTTTTCTGATCCGCCACATCGCAAACGCGAAGTTGACCGTGAGCGCGGCGGCATCGATGGCGATCTCCTCGCTCTGCGCCCGGTCGATGTGCACCGACACCTGCGCATGGCCCGCATCCGAGGGCTCGGACACCTCCGTGAATCCGACGATGTCTCCGGAATCCTTGTTCTGCAGCAGTAACTGGGCAGCGGCTCCCTGGAGGAAGCCGTCCATGTAGGAGTCCACAACGGGCAGCGGCGTGCGACCGATCCTGAACAGGATGTCGTAGGCCGTCCGGCCGTCCTGCTTGCTCGCCGGTCGCAGCAGAACCCGCTTGGACTCAACGTGAGGAAAGAGCATGGTGGACCTTCCTTGTTGCGCTGAGCTACTACTCCGGAATTCTGTCCGAATTCACGATAAATCGGGCGGAATTTCCGGATGTCCAGGTATTTCGTCGTCCCGCCGGCAGGACGACCGAGCCCTGTCCCGGTGGGCCACCTCGGCGAACCCCGCCGCGACCACCGCGGCACGCGCCGCCGCGAGCAGGTTCTCGACAGCGGGATCGACACCGAGGGCCGCACCGGGGTCGTGCCCGACTCGCCGACACCGGCCCGCACTGTCCGCGGCGTGCATCGCCGACTCGACCAGACAGAGCACGGTTTCCGCCACCGGGTCGGCGCGGTCCACTGTCGCCTCCAGGTGTTTCAGCTCGCACCACAGCCGGTCACGCACCTCGGTCCAGTCGCCGACAGGTCCCCGCACAGTCCCGCACTCCTCGTGACCGCCTGGAGTGCGTGCGCCGGACCCGGCCGAGACCGGCTCCGACCCCGCAACCCTCGTGCCGCCCGGCGACCGTGCCCGCCGCACGCGTTCAGCTCAGTTCGTAGATCACCGAGTCACTCGGGACCTCGACCCGACGAGCCCGGTCGAGCTTCCAGCCGCTCTCGGCGAAGACGCCTTCCCATTCCTCCAGTGTCGGCAGGTAAACGCCCATCAGGTCGTGGGCGACCTCGAAGGCCAGGTTGAACACCGGCATCCGGGTGTCCGCGATCCCGTGGGTGCGGGCAGTGTCACCGAGCAGGAACTTCCGCACGTTCGGAAACACCTCGCGGAGCCGGGACAGGGAGGCGACGCAGTTCTCCCGCGGCCAGAAGTCGTGGCCCATCATGAAGCACGTCAGCAGCTCCACCTCGGCGAAGCGCGGATCGGGCTCCAGCGCGGTCGCATCGGCCACGATCAGCTCGGCCCGGTCGCCGACACCCGCGTCGCGCAGGTGACGTTCGGCGTCGACCAGAACCGAGCCCGCGATGTCGAGCCCGACACCGGACGACACAGGAAAGCGGTTCAGCAGCTGGAGCAGCCGCTCACCGCTGCCCGCACCGAGGTCGCCGACGGCCTTCGGGTCGAAGTCGAGCTCGTCGAGCGCCTCCCAGAACACCGGTTCGAAGGCCAGCTGGTTGATGTCCCGGCAGGCCCGCCCGATCGCGGGCGCGTCGCGCTGGTAGAACTCCCCGCTGCGGTTCTTCGTCTCCAGCACGTTCGCCATGTCGGCGAACAGGCTCACCGATCCGATCGTGAGCCAGTGGTAGAAGGCCTTGCTGCCGTAGAACTCGGCGAAGTCCGGCCCCGGCCGGATCTCGGTGCCGGCCCGAGTCACGACACCCACGCCCGCGAGTGCCGCGAACATGGCCTGGGTGGCTCGACGATCGAGGCCACGGTCGGCGGCGAACTCCGCGGAGTCGACGACCCCGCGCTCGCGCAGCGCGTCCAGCGCGCCGACGTCCCAGGCGGAGCTGATAGCGAACGCCGCCACGGTCGAGTTGTAGACATTGGCGACGCGTTCGCGTGCCTCTCGCCCCGTGGAGGGGACGGCCGAGCTCGTCTCGGCCTCGTGCAGGCCGGCGACCTCTGTCATGAGTTCTCCTTCCACCCCGGCTGACCGTTTCCGACACGTACCCGCGGCTCGAGGACGACGTGCGAAAAGGCAGCGACTGCTGAATCACCAGAAAGACATGGCTGTCCGGTGGCGACGGCCGTCACCGATGAGCGGCGGCCGGTCGCCGGTCCCGCCAGCGGGACGCCCGACGGCCGGGACTCACACCACGTGAACCTCCGGCACGTAGAGGATCCAACGTCCACCGTGCTCGCGGAACTCCTGCTCCTTGGCCATGATCTCGTCGGCGTGGTTCCAGGCGAAGAGCAGCGCGTAGTCCGGATACGGCGCGGAGAACGACTCCGGCGGCCGCACCGGGATGTGGGTACCGGGCGTGAGCATGTGCTGCTTCGCGGGCGTCGTGTCGCAGACGAACGACACCAGGTCGGGCCCGAGGCCGCAGAAGTTGGCCACGGTGGCGCTCTTCGCCGTGGCGCCGTAGGCCACGACGGTCTTGCCCTCGGCCCGCACCGTGCGCAGCAACGCGACCAGGTCGTCGCGGATCTTCCTGACGTTGGCACCGAACGCCTCGAGGGTGGCCAGGTCGGAGAGCCCGCGTGCGTCCTCCTCCGCCACCAGCTCGGCCACGGCGGCCGTGGGGGTGCGCGCACCCTTGCGCGCCAGCGTGTACCGGACCTCGCCACCGTGCACCGGGATCCGCTCGACGTCGACGAGCTCGAGCCCGTTGCGTGCGGCCATCTCCCGCACCGACCGCGCGCTGAAGAGGAAGAAGTGCTCGTCGTAGATCTGGTCGAACGACGTCTTCTCCACGATGTCGCCGAGGTAGGGATCCTCGAAGACGAACACGCCCTGCGGGCCGAGAAGGGTGGTCACGCCGTCGAGGATCGACTCCATGTACGGGATGTGGCACAGGGTGTTCGCGGCGTAGATCACGTCCGCGGGACCGTCGGTGGCGTGGATGTCCTCGGCGGTCGACCTCTGGAAGAAGTCCTTGCGCACGCGGATTCCCTTGTCCGCGGCGAGATCGGCGACCCCGCTGGAAGGTTCGACGCCGAGGTGCCGCACACCGGCCTCCGCCACGGCCTTCAGCATGATGCCGTCGTTGCAGCCGAGCTCCACCACGAAGGGGTCCGCCCCGGTGAGCTCCGTGCTGAGGAAGCGCTTGGCGAGTCCTTCGAAGTGCTCGCGCATGACCGACGATCCCGAGGAGTGGTACGGGTAGTCCGCGTGGAACATCCGCTCCCGCGGGACCTCCTCCATCAGCTGCACCATCCGGCACGTGTCGCACACGCCGGTCGCCAGCTGAAAGAAGAACTCCTCGTCGCGGTCGGCATCGGGCTCCAGGAAGGCGTCGGAGAGCGGTTGGCGTCCGAAGTGGATGAACTCCTGGACCGTGCCGGAGCAGATCCGGCATTGAGACGTTACGGGCATCGTTCTCCTCGACTTCGTATCGCTTCCGGCTTCGACCGGGCCGGCTCCGCCCGGCGGCACGAGAGTCGGCCACCGGCGCGGACAGCACCGCCCGCTCGACGCACGGTACCCAAGGAGTGCGAAAAACAGGAGACACCAACGTTTTCCCGGTGCCGGACACCGCGGGGTCCCGCTGGCGGGACGCCTGACCGGAGAGCGCCGAACGGCGTTGACGGCGCGCTCGCGCCGTCGGTAACTTCTTGCGGAGCTCCCGATGTGAGGGACTGATTCCCACGGACTCGTTCTCCGAATTCATGCAATCATCGCCAACATCACGACGGCGCAAGGAAAGGCTTCGATCCATGCTCGACAAGGCAGAGGTGACAGAGCGCGTCCGCGAGACTGCGAGGACGATCTGCGCCGAGCAGCCGGACATGCCGGAACCGAAAACGTTGAAGGACCTCGATTCGTTCTCGTTCGTCCAGGTCGTGCTCGAACTCGAGAACAGCTATCAGGTCAAAGTCCTGGAGGATCTTGAGAACTTCAGCGGCGACCAGTTCGAGGACCTCGCAGAATTCATTCTGGCCCGCGCGGCGGCCGCGGGAAGCGCGTCCTCTCCCGCCGCGCCGGGTGCGTAACCAGCGGCGGCAGGCCATCCGGAACCAGGTGACCGGTCGCGGCCCCGGCCCGAAACGGCGGACCGGACCACCGACGGCCGGGCCCGCACCGGGTTTCCGGATGGCCACTTCGGACACCGTGTGGGCGTCGAGAACGGAGGACCGTGACGGCGAACCTGAGCATCGATGAGGGAATCCTGTCCGCGGTGGGACGCACACCGCTCGTCCAGCTCGACCGATTGTTCTCCAGGAACGGTTCCTCCACGCGGTTCTTCGCGAAGCTGGAGGGGCTGAATCCCGCCGGCAGCGTCAAGGACCGCGCCGCCACGAGCATGGTGCTCGACGCCATCGAGAAGGGGACGATCGAACCGGGCCGCTCCGTGGTGGTGGAGTCGAGCTCCGGCAACCTCGGGATCGGGCTGGCTCAGGCGTGCTGCCGCTTCGGCGTGCGGTTCATCTGCGTGGTGGATCCCAAGACGACGGCGCAGAACATCTCCATCCTCCGCTCGTACGGCGCGGAGATCGACCTGGTCTCCGAGGCGGGCGACGCGGGCGACTACCTGACGGCCCGGCTGCGCCGGGTGCGCGAGCTGTGCGCGCAGCTGCCTCACACGTACTGGACCAACCAGTACGAGAACGTGCTCAACGCTCGCGCGCAGGAGAGCATCATGCGCGAGGTCGTCGGCGAGCTCGAGCAGCGAGTGGACTACATCTTCATCGCCACCGGCACCTGCGGCACGATCCGTGGCTGCGGTGGGTTCATCAGGAGAAACGCGCTGAGCACGCGGATCGTCGCCGTCGACGCCGAGGGCAGTGCCATCTTCGGGACACCGGGCAGGCGGCTGATTCCCGGGCACGGCGCGGCGATCCGCCCGGCGCTGTGGCACGAGGGCATCGCCGACCAGGTCGTCTCGGTCAACGACCAGGACTGCGTCGTCGGCTGCCGGAACCTCGTCGGCGCCGAGGCGATACTGGCGGGCGGGTCGTCCGGAGCCGTGGTGAGCGCGGTGGAACACCTGCGGGACGAGATCCCCGACGGCTCCACCTGCGTACTGGTGTTACCGGATCGCGGCGAGCGGTATCTGGACACCATCTACTCCGACGAGTGGGTGCACGGCAACTTCGGCGAGATCAAGCACCTCTGGAAGAGGAAGGCACCATGCTGATTCTCCGGAAGAGCGACGTACTGGACGTGCTCGACGGTTCCGAACGGGCCGTGCGAGACGCCGTGTCCGGCGCGTACGTGGCACATGCCGAGGGCAGGACGGTGGTCCCGCACTCGACGTTCCTCCGGTTCCCCGACGAGCCGGGAAACCGGATCATCGCGCTGCCCGCGTACGTCGGTGGCGCGCACCCGGTCGCCTCCCTCAAGTGGATCGCGTCCTTCCCCGGCAACATCGACAGGGGCGTCGAGCGCGCGTCGGCGGCCATCCTGCTCAATTCCATGACCGACGGCAGACCGGTCGCCCTGCTGGAGGGTTCGGTGATCTCGGCCCGCCGCACGGCCGCGAGCGCCGCCGTCGCCGCGCGCGAGCTCACCTCCGGCGCTCCGGAGGACGTGCGTTCGGGTGTGTCACTCGTGGGTTGCGGCGTCATCAACTTCGAGGTGCTGCGGTTCCTGCGATCCGAGTTCCCCGAACTGGGCACGGTGACGATCGCCGACCTGAGTGCCGAGCGGGCCCGCCGGTTCGGCGACCGCATCACCGCGCAGTGGCCGGACCTCTCGGTCACCGTCGTGGAGGACGCCGAGGCCGCGACACGCGCTCACCGGCTGATCTCGATCGCCACCACGGCGAGCTCTCCGTACCTCAGCACCCGATCCTGCGAGCCCGGATCGGTCGTGCTGCACGTCTCGCTGCGCGACCTGGCCGTCGACTCGATCATCGGAGCGAGAAACGTGGTCGACGACGCCGATCACGTGTGCCGGGCGGCGACGTCGCTCGATCTGGCCCAGCAGGCGGTCGGTCACCGCGACTTCGTGCACGCCGAGGTGGGCGACATCCTGGCGGGGACGGTGTCGGTCGGCTACGACCGCACCGCGACCACCGTCTTCTCGCCCTTCGGCCTCGGAGCGCTCGACGCCGCCGTGGCGGCGTTCGTCGTCGACACAGCGACCGAACGCGAGCTGGGGACCTCGGTACCCGGGTTCCTCGAGTAGAACACCCGCGCTCGCACCGGATTCGTCACCAGTCACGAGGAGGGTCATGTCCACTCAGGACGACTACGTGGTCGTGCTCAACCACGAAGAGCAGTATTCCGTCTGGTTCGCCGACCGCGACGTGCCCGAGGGATGGCGGAAGGAGGGCTTCGCCGGAAGCCGCGACGACTGCCTCGACCACATCGACAGGGTGTGGACCGACATGCGCCCGCTCAGCCTGCGCCAGCGCATGGCCGAGGAACGCTGACCACCGACATCGTGCCGAGGTGCCCATGAGCTGGTCGTCCCTGTCCACCGGAGGGGAGCCGAGCGCGCTCCACCGACGCCTGTGGTTCCTCGAGCAGTTGGACGCGGACGCGGGCCGGTACACCACCACCTACGCCGTGCGGCTGCGCGGTGAGCTGGACGAGGTCGCGCTCGACCACGCCTTCTCGGCGCTGCTGGAACGGCACCCCGAACTCGGGTCGCACTGCGTCGACCGGGACGGCGAACCGGTGGTCGTTGAGGCCCCCGACCGGCCGGTGCTGACGCGATCGTCGCTCGAGGGCCGGAGCCCGTGGAACACGCTGCCCGACGACGAGCGGCCGTTCGCCGCCGCCCTCGCCACCGAGAGCACCGGTGACCGGCTGCTCGTCGTCAGGGCACATCAGTCGGTGGCCGGACCCGGGGTCCTGCCCGGGCTGGTCACCGAGCTCGGTGAGCTGTACGCGGGACGCGTGCCCCGGCCCGCCGCCGAGCACGGGCCCGCGGGTCCGCCCGCGCGGCGGTGGCGGGAGTCACTGGACGCACTGCAGGCACACGACATTCCCGCGGACCGTCCCCGCCCCGCCATCTGGCGGGCGCAGGGCGCTACCGTCGGGTTCGCGGTTCCGGCGTCGTTCGCCGGTCCCGACGACGCCGAGTTCGCCGTGCTGGCCCACACCCTGCTGGCACGCCACAGTGGACGGTGGTCCGGGGTACTCGCCCTCGCGAGGCGCGGGCGGACGGTACCGGTTCCCCTCGACCTGCCCGGCGACCTGCCCCTCGGCGACGCGCTCTCCCGCACCCGTTCGCTGCTGGCCGACGCGGGTGACGTCGACGTCGAGCTCGTGCTGGCCGACGAGGCCGCCGCCAGTGACATGTCCCGCAACCCGGTCTTCGGCGTGCTCGTCGACGTCGTGGACACGGTGCCGCAGACCTTCGGGAACCTCGCCGTCGAAGCACTGCCCTGCCGGGTGACGACGACCCGGTACGACCTGGTGCTGCGGTTCACGAGGACGCCGGAGGGCGGCTGGAGCGGGGAGCTGGAGTACCCGCATTCGCTGCTGAGCCGCGGCGCCGCCGAGCGGCTGGCCGCCAGGGCGGCGCGGCTGTGCGCCAGCGTCGCCGACGGCGGGGACAGCCCGATCGGCAGGCTCGAGCTCATGCCGGAGGCGGAACGCGCGGCGACGCTGCCCGCGCCCCCACGGCGCGCCGTCCCCACCACGACCACACACGAGCTCGTCGCCGAGCAGGCCCGCCGCAGTCCGGACGCCGTCGCGGTCGACGGCACCGACGCGACCCTCACGTACTCGGAGCTGATGGCGCGGGCGGACGCGGTGACCGAGCACCTGTGCGGCCTCGGCGTCGGCGTGGGCGACCTGGTCGGCGTGGCGGTGCCGAGGAGCGCGGGACTGCTCTGCACGTTGCTCGGGGTGCTGCGGACCGGCGCGGCCTACGTTCCGCTCGACCCCGACCATCCCGGACAGCGGCTCAGCCACATCCTGGACGACGCGGGCGTGCGCGTGCTGCTCACGACCGGCGACGTGCGACGGGACCTGCCCGCTGTGTCCGGAGAGATCGTCGAGCTCGACGAGATCGCGCCCGCCTCCGGGACGATGGCGAGCCCCACTGTGACGGCGGACGACCCGGCGTACGTCATCTACACCTCCGGCTCCACGGGGCGGCCCAAGGGCGTGCAGGTGGGGCACGGCGCGCTGGCGAACTTCCTGACGTCGATGAGCGAGCGTCCCGGCGTGCCCGACGGTGTCACCTTCCCCGCGATCACCACGGTGTCCTTCGACATCGCGGCGCTGGAGCTGTATCTGCCGCTGCTGCGGGGTGGACGCGTGGTGGTCGCCGACCGCACGCAGGCCCGCGACCCGGAGCGGCTGGCCGGGCTGCTCACGCGGGTGGACGCCAGGATCATGCAGGCCACACCCGTCACCTGGCGACTGCTGCTCGAGTCGGGCTGGCGGCCGCCCGCCGGGTTCGTCGCGTTGTGCGGCGGTGAGAAGCTGCCACCCGAACTGGCGGCCCGCCTGTGCGAGAGCGGTGTGCGCCTGTGGGACCTCTACGGGCCGACGGAGACGACGATCTGGTCCTCGGTCGCCGCACTGTCCGACGGTGTGGTCCGGGACTTCGCCCCGGTGGCGAACACGACCCTGTACGTGCTCGACGATCGCATGGAACCCGTTCCCCTCGGCGGCACCGGCGAGCTCTACATCGGCGGTGCCGGTGTCGCGCTCGGCTACCTCGGCCGGTCCGCTCTGACGGCGGAACGGTTCGTGCCCGACCCCTACGGCGACGGTCCCGGCGGCCGGCTCTACCGCACCGGCGACGTGGCCCGCAGGCATCCGGACGGCCGGATCGAGATCCTCGGGCGCACGGACCACCAGGTCAAGATCCGCGGCTTCCGGGTCGAGCCGGGTGAGATCGAGAGCGTGCTGGCCGAGCATCCACTGGTCCGGGCCGCGGTCGTGCATCTGCTGACCGACGACAACGGTGAGGCGACCCTGGTCGGGTACCTGCGCGCGGCCGGGGGCCGGGAGCCGCCGAGCCCTGAGCTGGTGCGCGCCCACTGCTCCCTGCGACTGCCGCCCTACATGGTCCCAGCCCGGTTCGTCCTCCTCGATGAGTTCCCGACGACGCCGAACGGAAAGGTGGACCGCGCGGCGCTGCCCGCGCCCTCGGCGGAACCGGGCCCGTGGCCCGCTGAGCCGGACGAGCCGCGCACGCCGACCGAACGCGTCGTGTCGACTGTGCTCGCCGAGCTACTCGGGAACCCCGCGCTCGGCCCGCACGACGATTTCTTCGCGCTGGGTGGTCATTCCCTGCTCGCCATCCGCGCGATGAACGCGCTGCGCGCCGAGCTCGGAGTCGACGCCCCGTTGTCGACGTTGTTCGAGGCACGGACCGTGGCCCGGCTCGCGGCCCGGCTGGCGGAAGCCACGAGCGCGGCTCCCCCGCTGGTCCCCGTACCGCGCACCGAGCCCCTCCCACTGTCGTTCGCCCAGCGCCGGTTGTGGTTCCTGGCGCAGCTGGATCCGGACAGCAGGCAGTACTCGGAACCGTTCTCGGTCCGGCTGACCGGACCGCTGGACAAGGCCCGGCTCGACGAGGCGCTGTCGTTGCTACTGGAGCGGCACGAGATCCTGCGCACGCGCTACCCGTCCGGCGCCGACGGAGATCCGGTGCAGGTGGTCGACCCACCCGCCAGGACCCCGGTGGCGGCGGAGCGCGGCGATCCCGCTGAGGCGCTGTCCGGCATGCTGGCGACGCCCTTCGACCTGAGCGCGGCACCGCCGGTGCGGATCAGGGTGGTCTCCTCCTCGGACGACGAGCACGCGGTGCTGTTCGTGGTGCACCACATCGCCACCGACGACCGCTCGCAGGAGATCCTCGCCGACGAACTGGAGGCGGCCTACCGCGGCCGCCCGCTACCGCCGCTGCCGGTGCAGTACGGCGACTACGTCGTGTGGCAACGCGACAGGCTCACCGAACACGCGCGCGAGGACCACCTCCGGTTCTGGCGAGCCCAGCTGACCGGGGTGCGGCCCGCGGAGGTGCCCACCGACCGGCCCCGGCCGGACGTGTGGGACGACGACGGTGGCAGTGTCGGGTTCACCGTCCCGCCCGCACTCGCCGCCGGGCTCGCCGACCTCGGCGGCCGATCCGGGACGACCCCGTTCATGGCGCACCTCGCGGTGTTGTTCGGCCTGCTGGGCACGGCGACCGGGCAGACCGACCTCGCGGTGGGCGTGCCGGTGGCGGGCCGCGACCATCCCGGAGCCGAGAACCTGATCGGCTGCTTCGTCAACACCATCGTGCTGCGGGCGAACCTCTCCGGCAGTCCGAGTTTCGCCGAGTTGCTGAGCGCGGTACGCGACGACGCGGTGCGGGCCTACGCCCACGACGAGCTCCCCTTCGAGCTCCTCGTCGAGGACCTCGCGCCACAGCGCGATCCCGCCCGCAACCCGCTGTTCCAGATCATGTTCACCCTGCACGGCGCGCGGCGCGCGGATGCCGTCGCCATGCCGGGTATCGGTGGAGCGAAGCTGGACCTGAGCTGGCACCTGAGCGAGCGCGCCGACGGCGGGCTCGACGGCCGCATCGACTACGCCACAGCGCTGTTCGACGCCGAGACGGTCGGACATCTCGCCGAACGCTACGTCCGCATGCTCGGCCTGGTCGTGGACCAGTGTGACCGCCCGGTCGACGACCTGCCGCTGCTGTCCACATCGGAGCTCACGGCGCTGCGTCGGGTCGCCACCGGCCCGGGCGCGCCAGCGGATGCCCTCCTCGTCCAGGACCTGATCGCCGCCCGCGCGGCCGAGCGCCCCGGCGCCGTCGCGGTGACCGGAGCCGACCGGACGCTCACCTACTCCGAACTGGACCGGGAGGCCAACCGGCTGGCTCGCAGGCTGCGGGAACTCGGCGCGGCCACGGGCGAGTACGTCGGAGTCCTGCTGCCCCGCACCACCGACCTCGTGGTGGCGCTGCTGGCGGTGCTCAGGTCCGGGGCCGCCTACGTCCCGCTGGATCCGCAGCATCCGGCCGAGCGCACGACCTCGGCCCTTCGCGACTCGGGCGCGGCTCTGCTGGTGACCCACACCGACCTCGCACCACGGGTTCCCGCCCGGCTGGTGCCGCTCGACGATTCCGTGGAGCGAACGGCCATCGCCCGCCACCCGGCCACGCCGCCCTCGGTGCGACCGGGGCAAGACGACCTCGCCTACGTGGTCTACACCTCCGGATCCACAGGGCGCCCCAAGGGTGTCCTGGTCACGCACGGCGGGCTGGCGAACTACCTGGACTGGGCGTGCCGGGAGCTCTCGCCCGGGGGCACCGTGCCACTGCACACCTCGATCGCGTTCGACCTCGTACTGACCTCGGTGTTCCCGCCGCTCGGCGCCGGCGCCACGATCGCGCTGGTGGAGTCCGAGCAGGCCGGGGTCGACGGCCTGGTCGCGGCGGGTCCGCAGCCGTTCGGGCTCGTGAAGCTGACCCCCACCCACCTCGACCTGCTGGGCACAACACTGTCCGATGTAGACCAGGCAGGGGTTTCCCGCTGCCTCGTCGTCGCCGGTGAGCAACTGCGGGGAGAACAGCTCGCGGCGTGGCACAGGCACGCGCCGGACACGGTCGTCGTCAACAGCTACGGACCCTCCGAAGTCACCATCGCCTGCTGCGCCGAGATCGCGCGGGCGGGCGACGTCGGGCCGGGAGCGGTCCCGATCGGCAAGCCGCTGCCGGGCGTGACGTGCCACGTCCTCGACGACACGATGCGCCCGGTCGTCTGGGGCGCGGTCGGCGAGTTGTACGTCGGCGGGCGCGGGGTCGCCCGCGGCTACCTCGGACAGCCGGCCAGGACCGCGGAGGCCTTCGTGCCGGACCCGTTCTCCGCCGAGCGCGGCGGCAGGCTCTACCGCACGGGCGACCTGGTGCGCCTGCGCGGCGACGGGAGGCTGGAGTTCCACGGCAGGCGGGACCAGCAGGTCAAGATCCGCGGGTTCCGCGTGGAGCCCGGTGAGGTCCAGTCCGTGCTGAGCACTCATCCCGGCGTGCGGGCCGCCGCGGTGGTCGCCGCGGAGTCCGCTCAGGGCGACCGGGTTCTCGGCGCGCACGTCGCGCCGGACGGCGACGGCGTGGACCTCGCGGACCTGCGCGCGTTCCTCGCCGCCCGGTTGCCGGAGCACCTGGTACCGACGCTGTGGTCGACGGTCGCCGAGCTTCCCCTGCTGCGCAACGGAAAGCTGGACCACGCCGCACTTCCCACACTGGCACCGGCGGCGAGCGATCAGCCCTTCGCCGAACCGGAGACGCCGACGGAACAGGCGATCGCCGACGTGTGGTCCGCGGTGCTCGGCGTCGAGCGCGTCGGGGTGCACGACAACTTCTTCGACCTCGGCGGTCAGTCGCTTGCGGCGACCCGGGTCGCCGCACGGCTCAAGGAACGGCTCGGGCTTCCGGTCTCGGTGCGCGACGTGTTCACGGGACAGACGGTCACCAGGCTGGCCGCGACGCTCGACGCGCGGACCGGCACCGCGGCCGTCGCGCGCATCTCCCCGATCCCGCGCACGACGGCGCTGCCGCTGTCCTTCGCCCAGCAGCGCCTCTGGTTCCTGGACCAGCTCGTCGCGGGACGCTCCGACTACCTCGTGCCGACCGCGCTGCGACTGCGGGGAGAGCTCGACGTCGACGCGCTGGCCGGTGCGCTCAGCGCGGTGGTGGCCCGGCACGAGATCCTGCGCAGCCGCTACCTCTCCGGTCCCGACGGGCAACCGGAGCTGGTGATCGACCCGCCGGCACCGGTGCCCCTGCGGGTCGAACACGACGACCCCCGCCAGGTGCTCGCCGACGAGGCGGCCGGACCGATCGACCTGGCCACCGGCCCGATGCTGAGGGCCCGGCTCGTCCGTGCCGGTCCCGACGAGCACGTGCTGGTGCTGACCATCCATCACATCGCCACCGACGGCTGGTCCACCGGCCTGCTCGCGGCCGAGCTGGACGCCGCGTACCGGGGCGCGGAGCTGCCCGCGCTGCCGGTGGGCTACGTCGACCACTCGGCGTGGCAACGGGAGCGGATGTCCGGCGAGCACCTGGCCGAGCGGCTCACGTTCTGGCGCGAGCAGCTCGCGGACCTCGAACCGACCGAGCTGCCGACCGACCGGCCCCGCCCCAGGGTGCACGACCCGCGCGGAGCGCTACGCCGGTTCCGGGTCGCCCCCGACACGGCGCGCGCGCTGGACGAACTCGGCCATCGGCACCGCGCCACCACGTTCACCACGCTGCTGGCCGCGTTCTTCGCCGTGGTGTCGCGCTACACCGGCCGAACGGACGTCGCCGTCGGCACACCGGTGGCCGGACGCGCGGCACCGGAGAGCGAAGACCTCGTGGGCCTCTTCGTCAACACGGTCGTCCAGCGCGCGGACCTCTCCGGCGATCCGGCCTTCGGGGACCTGCTGGACCGGGTCCGGGCGCGCACCGTCGACGTCATGGCCCACGACGACCTGCCGTTCGAGTTGCTCGTGGAGGACCTGGCTCCGGAGCGCGACCTGTCGCGCAACCCGTTGTTCCAGCTCCTGTTCGCCTACCGCGACGAGGGCGAGGACCGATTCCACCTGCCCGGCCTCGAGGTGACGCCGGAGCCCGTGCCGTCGCGGACCTCCAAGTTCGACGTCACGGTGGAACTCACCCGCGCGCCCGACGGGGGCCTCGACGGAGTGGTCGAGTACGCGACCGCCCTGTTCGACAGCGCCACGATCGACCGGCTCGTCACACATTTCCTGCACCTGCTCGACCACGCCGCCGCCTCCCCTGGCACCCCGGTGAGCAGGCTCGCCCTGCTCGACGACACGGAGGCGGCAGCACTGCTGAGGACGGGCACGGGCCCGGTGCGGTCCCGGGGCGAGCACCAGCTGCCCGAGCTCATCGCGCAGCGAGCCCGGCACACCCCGGACGCGGTGGCCGTTCGAGACGAACTCGGCCACCTCACCTACGGCGACCTGCTCACCCGCGCCGACGCGCTCGCCCGCACGCTGCGAGCGACCGGGATCGGCCGCGACGACGTCGTCGGGGTGTGCCTGCCCCGCAGGCCCGACCTGGTCGTCGCGATCCTCGGCGTGCAGCGGGCCGGCGCCGCCGTGCTGCCCCTGGATCCCGCGCATCCGGCGGAGCGACACCGGTGGATGCTGGAGGACTCCGGTGCGCGGCTGGTGATCGCCGATCCGGACACGACCCCGCCCGGCACGGCGGTGCTGACGCCGGACTCGGTCGGTGCGGCCGAATCCGGACCCGAGCCTGTTCGCGCCGATCCGGACTCGCTGGCCTACGTGGTCTACACCTCGGGTTCGACCGGCAGGCCCAAGGGGGTCGGTGTAGCGCACCGCGGCATCCGCAACCGGGTCCTGTGGGCGGTGGAGACGTTCGGCATCTCGCCCGCCGATCGCATGCTGCAGAAGACCGTGATCACGTTCGACGCGGCCATGTGGGAGGTGCTGGCGCCGCTCGTGTCCGGTGGCACGGTGGTGCTGGCGCCCTCGGGCGTGGAACACGATCCCGCCGCGATGGTCCGCACCGTGGCCGAGCACGAGGTGACGATCCTCCAGGCGGTGCCCTCGCTGTGGCGTCCGCTGGCCGACGAGCCCGGACTCGGTGACCGCTCGTCGCTGAGGCTGCTGTTCTCCGCGGGCGAGCCGCTCACGACCGAGCTCGCGGACCGGCTGCCCGCACAGCTTGTCAACACCTACGGCCCCACCGAGTGCTCGATCGACGTCACCGCGTGGCCGCACGCCGAGGGTGGTCCCGGGTCCGACAGCGGCTCGGTGCCGATCGGCAGGCCGCTGGACAACACCCGGATCCACGTGCTTGACCCCGACGGCGGGCTCGCGCCCACCGGCGTCGCGGGCGAGCTGTTCGCGGCGGGCGACGGCCTCGCCAGGGGCTACCTCGGGCGGCCAAGGAGGACGGCGGAGGCGTTCGTCCCCGACCCGTACGGCCCGCCCGGCTCCCGGATGTATCGCACCGGCGACATCGTCCGCCGCGATGCCGACGGAGTCCTGCACTTCCTCGGGCGCGACGACGACCAGGTGAAGATCCGCGGGATCCGGATCGAGCCCCGCGAGATCGAGACCGTGCTCTCGGAGCACCCCGGGGTCGCGGCGGCCGCCGTCGTCCCCAGGCCGGGGCCCGAGGGCAGGCTCCAGCTCGTCGCCTACGTGCTGCCGCGAACCGCGTCGCTGCCGGATTCCGACCTGCGCGACCATCTGCTGGCGACGCTCCCGGCACCGTACGTGCCCTCGATCTTCGTCCTGCTCGACCGGCTGCCGCTCACGTCGTCGGGCAAGACCGACCGGGCCGCGTTGCCCTCGCCGGACGAGTCGCGGCTCGGACACCGGCTGGTTCCGCCGACCACGACCGAGGAGAAGCTGGTCGCGAGCGTCTGGCGCGAGGTACTCGACCTCAACGCCGTGGGGATCACGGAGGACTTCTTCACCCTGGGCGGCCATTCCCTGCTCGCCGGACGGGTCACCAGCAGGTTGCGCGCCGCGAGCGGCGTGGAACTGCCGGTGCGGGCGGTGTTCGAGGACCGCACGGTCGCCGGGCTCGCCGCGCGACTGACGAGGTACCGGGACTCGCTCGAGGCGGATACCCCGCCGCTGGCCGCCGAACTACGGGTCGACGAGCCGCCCCTCTCGTTCGCCCAGCAGCGTCTGTGGTTCCTCGACCAGCTGAATCCGGGTGGCACCGAGTACCACGTGACGTGGGCACTGCGGCTGGCAGGCAGGCTCGACGTCGCGGCGCTGTCCTCGGCGGTGTCCGACCTGCTGGCCCGGCACGAGACACTGCGAACCCGCTATCCCAAGGGCAAACACGGAGATCCCTTCCAGCTGGTCGAGCCTGCCGCGCCCGTGAACCTCACCCCGGTCGAGCTCGGGCCCGAGGAGAGCGCCGAGGGCCGGCTCGGCGCCCTGTCACGCACGCCCTTCGCCCTCGCCGAACGACCGCCCGTGACCCCGATCCTGCTCCGGACCGGCACCGACGAGCACGTGTTCGCCCTCGTGCTGCACCACATCGCGTCCGACGGCTGGTCTGAGGAGATCCTGGCGCGCGAGCTGTCGGAGCTGTACTCGGCGAGGCTGGACGGCAGGGCGCCCACGCTCGTGCCGGCACCGCTGCAGTACGCCGACTACGCGAGCTGGCAACGGAACCGCATCGACGGCGAGCTGCTGGACGACCAGCTCGAGCACTGGCGCCGACGGTTGTCCGGGCTGCCCCGCCTCGACCTCCCGACGGACCGGCTGCGGATGCCCTCGGCCGACGGCGAGGGTGCGGTCGTGCGGTTCCGGCTGCCCGCCGAGGTGTGCCGGACACTCGTGGCGCTCGGCCGCCGCCGCGGCGCCACACCGTTCATGACCTTCCTCGCCGTGTTCGCCTGTCTCCTCCACCGCAACACCGGCGCGGTGGACGTGCCGGTCGGCACTCCCGTCGCGGGGCGCGGACGATCCGAGCTGGAGAACGTGGTCGGCTTCTTCGTCAACACGGTCGTGGTGCGCGCCGACCTGGGCGACAATCCGAGCTTCGACGAGCTGGTGGACCGGGTCCGCGACGCCGCCCTGGACGCTTTCGGCCACGACGAGCTTCCCTTCGACCTGCTGGTGGAGGAGCTCGCACCACAGCGGGATCTCGCCCGCACCCCGCTGTTCGACGTCATGTTCGAGGTCCGCGAGGCGCCCGAGGACACTCCGCGCCTGCGCGATCTCGACGTGCGGAGGGTGACGACCGCGACGACGACGGCGAAGTTCGACCTGACGATGGCGCTCACCGCCGAGCCCGACGGCGGCTACAGCGCCGATGTGGAGTACGCGACCGCGCTGTTCGACGAATCCACAATGGAGCGCCTTACCGGTCATTTCGCCGAGCTGGCGCGCAGTGCCGCGCGCAGCCCGGACGCTCCCATCGGCCAGCTGACTCTGCTGACCGCCGCCGAGCGGCGATTGCTCGTGCACGACTGGAACGAGCCGGGGTCCGAGACCGGGCCGGAGTGCCTGCACGACGCGTTCGACGCTCAGGTGGATCACTGCCCGTCGGCCGTCGCGGTGGACGGTCCCGGCGGCCCGCTGACCTACACCGAGCTGTCCGCACGGGCCGATGAGCTCGCCACCCGGCTGCGGGCCGTCGGCGCGGGCGCGGAGCGGCCGGTGGCCGTGCTGCTCGAGCGATCGAGCGCCGCGGTGATCGCGCTGCTGGCCGTCCTCAAGTCCGGAAGTGCCTACGTGCCGTTGGATCCGGCACATCCGCCCGAGCGGATCGCGTTCATGCTCGACGAACTGGCTCCCGCGGCCGTCATCGCCGAACCGGCCACACCCGCACTGGCGGGCGTCGAACACCCGGTCCTGTCCGTGGCAGGCGGTGGCCGGGATCCGATCGCGGACGACGCACCCGCGCCGGTCCACCCGGACCAGCTCGCGTACCTGATCTACACCTCGGGTTCGTCCGGCAGGCCGAAGGCGGTGATGGTGCCGCACCGGGCCTACACCCAGCACTGCCGGGTCATCGCCGACACCTACGACATCCGCGCGGGCGACCGGGTCCTGCTGCTCGCGGCACTGACCTTCGACGTCGCCATGGACCAGATCGCGGCGACGTTGCTGGCCGGTGCCACCGTGGTCATCGGCGAGTCCGTGTTCTGGACCCCCGCGGAGCTGCCGGACCGGCTGGCCGAGAACCGGGTGACGCACATGGAGATCACCCCTGCCTACTACCGGGAGATGATGGCGGGTGTCGGCGAGGCGGACGCCCGCCTGGCCGGGTTGCGGCTGATGAACGTCGGCAGCGACGTGGTCACCCACGACGACGCGCGGCGCTGGCTGGACACCGCGTTGCCGGGGCGGTTCCTCTGCACGTACGGCCCCACCGAGGCGACGATCACCTCGGTCGTCCACCCGGTGACGCGCGAGGCGGCCGCCGAGGGTGCCCCGGACGGTCCCCTGCCCATCGGCCGCCCCGTGCCGGGTACCAGGGCCTACGTGCTGGACGAGGCGATGAACCCGGTGCCGGTCGGGGTGCCCGGCGAGCTCTACCTCGGCGGGCACCGGCTCAGCCGGGGTTATCTGGGCAGGGCCGGGTTGACCGCCGACCGCTTCGTGCCCGACCCGCTCGGCGAGCGGCCGGGGCAACGGCTGTACCGCACCGGTGATCTCGTCCGGTACCGGTCCGGCGGCGATCTCGAGTTCCTCGGCCGCATCGACACCCAGGTGAAGGTCCGCGGTTTCCGCATCGAACTCGGTGAGGTCGAGGCCGCTCTGGCCCAGCACCCGGGCGTACAGGCCGTCGCCGTCGCCACCCACGGCGAGCCGGGCGGGGAACGCGCGCTGGTCGGCTACGTCGTGCCCGCGGACGGCCGCACCTGCTCCCCCAGCGAGCTGCGGGCCTTCCTGCGCGGGCGATTGCCCGACTACATGGTTCCCGCGCTGTGGGTCACGCTCGACACGCTGCCGTTGACCGCCAGCAAGAAGATCGACCGGAAGGCACTGCCCGCACCCGATCTCCGGCAGGCAGCCCTCGATCGGGAGCACGTGGAACCGCGCGGCGAGATCGAGGCCGCGATCGCCGACATCTGGGCGGACGTCCTCGCCGTGCCACGGGTGAGCGTGCACGACGACTTCTTCGAGATCGGCGGGCACTCGCTGCTCGCCACCAGGGTGATGACCCGGCTCGAAGATCTCTTCGCCATCGACGTGCCGCTTCGCGTGCTGTTCGAGGCCACCAGCGTCGCGGCACAGGCAGAGGCGTTGGAGCGCCTCGCGGAGACAGAAGCGGAACACGAAACGAACTCCAACCAGCACCGACCGATGCAGGTGAATGATCGATGAACGCTACGCCCGAATCGAAGGGTGCCGGAGCCAGACTGCTGGGTGAGCGACTGCGGCAGCGGTCAGCGCGGACCGAACGCGGCGACGGCATCGCTCCCGTGTCCCGCGATGAGCCGCTGCCGCTGTCCTTCTCGCAGCAACGACTGTGGTTGCTCGACCGGCTCCGGCCGGGCGGTACCGACTACCTCGTGCCGGTCGTGCTCAGGCTGACCGGGCAGCTGCGGCGGGACGACCTCGCTCGCGCGCTCGGCGAGGTCGTGGCCCGGCACGAGATCCTGCGCACGCGCTACGAGACCGACGGCGACGGCAATCCGGTGCAGGTGATCGACCCACCCGCGCCGGTCCCGGTCGAGTTCGTCGACCTCCGCGGACGCGAGTCCGAGCTCGAGGCGGTGCTCGCCGAGGAGGGCCGCCGGCCGTTCGATCTGCAGGCGGGCCCGGTGCTGAGGGCGAGAGTGCTGCGATTGGGCGACCAGGACCACGTGCTGAGCGTCGTGCTGCACCACATCGCCGTGGACGGCTGGTCCACCGGTCTGCTGGTGCGGGAGCTCGCCGAGAGCTACACCACGCCGGGCTCAGGCGCCGAACCTCCCATCCAGTACGCCGATTTCGCCGCGTGGCAACGCGAGCACGTCTCCGGGGCGAAACTGGAGAGCGGAACCGGGTACTGGATCGAGCAGCTGGACGGCCTGCCTCCGCTCGAGCTGCGGACCGACCGGCCACGCCCCGCCACCTGGAACTCGCTCGGCGACACCGTGACCTTCGAGATCCCGGCCGCGACGGCCGAGGGAATCGCGGCACTGGGCAGGACGCACCGCGCGACGCCGTTCATGGCCCACCTCGCCGCGCTCTGGGCCGTGCTGTCGCGCTACTCGGGACAGACCGACTTCGCCGTGGGCACGCCCGTCGCGGGACGCACCCGCACCGAGACCGAGAACCTCATCGGCGTCTTCATCAACATGCTGGTGCTGCGGGCCGATCTCGGCGACGACCCGTCCTTCGCGGAGCTGCTCGACCGTGCGCGCGGCACCGCGATCGACGCGTACGCCCACCAGGACGTCCCGTTCGAACGGCTCGTCGACGCGCTCGCCGCCGACCGGGACCTCTCCACGCATCCACTGTTCCAGGTCAATCTCGTCCTGCAGAACACCGAAGTGGCGGGATTCGAGGCGAACGGGCTGACCGGCACGGAGCTGCCGGTGATCTCCCAGGGAGCCAAGTTCGACCTCACCTGGACGTTGGAGGAGAGGCCCGACGGTTCCGTCGCCGGTGAGGCGACCTTCCCGCACGCGCTGTTCGACCGAGCCACGATCGAACGGCTCGCCCGGCACTACGTGCGGGCCCTCGACGCCGTGGTGGCCGCCCCTGGCACGCGGATCAGCGACCTGCCTCTGCTCAGCAGGCGGGAGTACGACGACCTCGTGCGAGGTCCGGTCGGCACCGCCGCCGAAGGACCGTGCCTGCACGAGCGCTTCGCCGCACAGGCCCGCGAACGGCCCGGCGCGCTCGCGCTTCGCGCCGGTGACACGAGCCTGAGCTACGCCGAGCTGGACGCGCGCGCGAACCAGCTGGCACACCGGCTGCGTGCGCTCGGGCTCGGCCGGGAGGACCTGGTCGGGATCTGCCTGCACCGGTCGGCGAACACGGTCGTCGCCCTGCTGGCCGCGTTGAAGGCGGGCTGCGCGTACCTGCCCCTCGACCCGGGCCACCCGGCGGAGCGGATCGAGTACGTCCTCGACGACGCGGACGCGCGGGTCGTGGTCACCGAGAACGCGCTGACGGGACACCTGCCCTCGCGCGACGGTGTCGAGCATGTGGTGCTGGACGATCCCGCCGAGCGGGAACGGCTCGCGGCGATGCCCGTCGAGGCGCCCGAGACCAGGTCCCGTCCCGCCGACCTCGCGTACGTGATCTACACGTCCGGTTCGACGGGACAGCCCAAGGGCGTCCAGGTGACCCACGCGAACGTCGTTCGTCTGCTCACCAGCACGGAGCAGGAGTACCGGTTCGGCCCCGACGACCGGTGGGCGCTGTTTCACTCGTACGCCTTCGACGTCTCCGTGTGGGAGATCTGGGGCGCGTTCCTCTACGGCGGTGGCCTGGTCGTCGTGTCCTCCTCGGTCGCCCGGTCCCCGTGGGAGCTGGCCGAACTGCTCGCCGACGAGGAGGTCACGGTCCTCAACCAGACGCCGTCGGCCTTCCACGGGCTCGTCGAGCTCGCCGACCGCGGCGACCCGGTGGTCGACCGGCTCGGGCTCCGGCTGGTCATCCTGGCGGGCGAACCGCTCGACGTGACCGCGCTGGCGCCGTGGTGGAAGCGGTTCGGCGACTCCGCGGCCGCGATCGTCAACAAGTACGGGATCACCGAGACGACGGTGCACACCACCTACCGCCCGGTCGTGCCCGCCGACCTGGACGGAGACCGCAGCCCCATCGGGCATCCCGTGCGGGACCTGACGTTGTACATCCTGGATGCCCGGATGCGCCCCGTCCCGGTCGGCGTCGCGGGTGAGATCTACGTCGGCGGTCCGGGTGTCACGCGGGGCTATCTGGGGCGGCCCGGGTTGACGGCGTCGAGGTACGTGCCCGACCCGTACGGCGAGCCCGGCGCCCGGCTGTACCGCTCCGGTGACAAGGCGCGCTTCCTCGCGAACGGCGACATCGGCTTCCTCGGCCGCTTCGACGACCAGGTGAAGATCCGCGGCTTCCGGATCGAGCTCGGCGAGGTGGAGTCGGTCCTGTCGGCGCACGCCGACGTCGAGACCGCGGTGGTCGTCGCGCACCAGCCCCCGGCGGGCGAGCGCAGGCTGGTGACCTACGTGCTGCCCAAGGACGGAGCGACGCTGACACAGTCCCAGCTTCGTGGTTACGCCAACGACCGGCTCCCCGGATACATGGTGCCGTCGCTGTTCGTGTTGCTGACCGCGCTCCCGCTCACCGTCAACGGAAAGGTCGACCGGCGCGCGCTGCCCGACCCGGACGAGGTCAGCCCCGACCTCGAACAGGCCCACGTCGCACCCCGCACGCCGAGGGAGCGCATGGTGGCGGAGGCGTGGTCGACGGCCCTTCAGGTGGACCGGATCGGCGTACACGACAACTTCTTCGCGCTCGGCGGGGACTCGATCCGCGCGGTCCGGCTCATCGGGCTGCTCAGGGATGCCGGCCAGCAACTGTCGGTGCAGGACCTCTTCCGCCACCAGACCGTCGCCGACCTGGCGCGCCACGGCGGAGGCGGGGACGAGAGCGGTGAGGAGGCCGGCACCGCACCGTTCGCGCTCGTCGGCGCGGCGGACCGCAAGCGATTGCCTCCCGGCCTTGCAGACGCCTACCCGATGTCGGTCGGGCAGGCGGGGATGGTCTACGAGATGCTGGCCGACCCGGGACGGAACCTCTACCACAACGTCACCAGCTATCTGATCCGTGACAAGGGCGCGTTCGACGAGCAGGCGCTGCGCCGGTCGGTACAGGCCATCGTCGACCGGCACGAGGTGCTGCGAACCTCGTTCGACCTCGCCTCGTACGAGCAGCCGATGCAACTCGTGCACGCGGCGGCGTCCCCGATGGTGACGTACGCGGATCTCCGCGCACTGTCCGCTGAGGACAGAGACGAGCGCATGGCGGAGTTCCGCCGGCACGAGCACGCGAAGGCCTTCGCCGTCACCGCCGCGCCGCTGGTGCGGATCGGCGCGCACCGGGTGGCCGAGGACCGGTGGTACCTCACGTTGACCGAGTGCCACGCGGTCCTCGACGGCTGGAGCCACAACTCGATCATCTCCGAGCTGCTGGCCTGCTACCGCGATGCCCGCGCCGGTTCGGTCGCATCCACGGACGCCGCGCCGCCGGTCCGCTACGCCGACTTCATCGCGCAGGAACAGCGCAGTCTGAAGGACCCCCGGCATCGCGAGTTCTGGGCGGGCAAGCTCGACGACGCCGAGCGGTTGACCATCCCCTCGGCGTGGGCCGATCCGGACGACACCACCGTCTACGAGGTCTCGTTCCCGCTGGCCGAGCTCGGCCCCGGCCTGCGACGGCTCGCCGGGCACGCGGGCGCGTCGCTGAAGAGTGTGCTGCTCGCCGCGCATGTCGCGGTCTGGAGATTCCTGCGTGGACACCAGCGTTTCTACTGTGGACTCGTGAGCAACGGGCGGACCGAGGTCAGGGGCGGCGACGAGGTCAGGGGAATGTTCCTGAACACGGTTCCCTTTCTGGCGCCGGAGGGGACCGCGACCTGGAGCGACCTGGTCCGCGCGGTGTTCGCCGAGGAGGTCGAGCTCTGGCCCCACCGGCGCTACCCGCTCGCCGAGATGCAACGCCTGCGACCCGGCGACGGCAGACTGCTGGACGTCGTCTTCAACTACCTCGACTTCCACGTCCTCGACCGCGACGCCGTCGACACCGCGAACAGCAGCGAGATCAGCCCGAACGAGTTCCCGCTCGCCGTGTCCACCGAAGGCGGCTCGCTGGTGATCACCGCCCGGGGCGACGCGATCGGCAGGCCCCACGGCGAGTTGCTGAGCGAGCTCTACCGCGCGGCACTGACCGCGATGGCCGCCGACCCGCACGGTGATGCGCGGTGTTCCCTGCTGCCCCCGGCTCACCGGGAACGGTTGCTCGTCAACGGGACCGGCCCACAGGTTCCGGCCTGCGCACGCGCCGTCCACGAACTCGTCGCCGAGCAGGTCACCCGCGTTCCCGACACGGTGGCCGTGCGGGCTCCGGACGGCGAGCTGACCTACGCCGGGCTGGGCGAAAGGTCCTCCGCCTGGGCGGCCGGGCTGCGGGACCTCGGCGTGGAGCGCGGCGACCTGGTCGCACTCTGCCTGCCGCGCGGAACCGACCTGGTCGCCGCCGTGCTCGGAGTGCTGTCGGTCGGCGCGGCCTACGTGCCGCTCGATCCCCGGCATCCCGAGGGCCGGTTGTCCGCGATGATGCGCGATGCGTCCGTGAGCGCCGTGGTCACCACCCCGGCGATCGCCGCGACCCTGCCGGACGACGTCCCTGCCACGGTGGCGCCGCCCTCCGGCCGCCCGCAGGCGGCGGTGATCTCGCCCGGGCCGGACGAGGCCGCGTGCCTCATCCACACGTCGGGCTCCACCGGCAGGCCGAAGGGCGTCCTCGTGCGGCACGGCGCGCTGACGGACCGGGTACTCGCGAACGGCGCCTCCCCCGGGCTCGGCGCCGACGACGTCGTGGCCGCCGTGGTCCCGTTCATCACCGACGTGGCCCAGCTGGATCTCTTCGGCCCGCTCACGTGCGGAGGCACCGTGGTGCTGGCAGAGGAGGACTTCGCGCGCGACCCGTCGTCGCTGGCCGACCTGGTACGCGAGGCGGGGGTGACCTGGATGCAGGCCACTCCCACCACGTGGCAGCTACTGGTCGAGTCGGGCTGGTCGCCTCCGCCGGGGTTCCGGCTGGTCTCGGGTGGCGAGGCGATGCCCCGCGCGCTGCTCGACCGGCTGACCGGCGAGGCCGAGGTGTGGGACGTGTACGGCCCCAACGAGGCGACGATCTTCTGCTTCGGCACGAGGATCGCCGAGGACGGATCCCGCGCCGAGTGGGTGCCCGCCCGCAACACCT
This sequence comes from Prauserella cavernicola, assembly GCF_016595675.1. Classification (GTDB taxonomy): domain Bacteria; phylum Actinomycetota; class Actinomycetes; order Mycobacteriales; family Pseudonocardiaceae; genus Prauserella_A; species Prauserella_A cavernicola. Next base: position 161,863 of record NZ_JAENJH010000008.1, read on the forward strand.
CCGCCTACGTCCTGAACCCGGCACTCGAACCGGTTCCCGCCGGAGTTCCGGGCGAGGTCCACGTGGGCGGTGCCGGACTGGCACTCGGCTACCTGGACCGGCCAGGCCACACCGCGGGCTCGTTCCGGCCGGACCCGTTCACCTCGACGCCCGGCGGACGCCTCTACGCCACCGGCGACCTCGGGCGGTGCCACCCCGACGGCCGCATCGAGATCCTCGGCCGGGTCGACCATCAGGTGAAGATCAGAGGATTCCGCGTCGAGGTCGGCGAGGTCGAGAACACGCTCGCCGAGCACCCCGACGTCCACGCGGCGGTCGTGCATCCGGTCTCCGGCACCGACGGCTCGCCCATGCTCGGCGCCTTTCTGGTTCCCGAGCACGGCGCCCTGGCGACGGACGAGCTGCGCGAGTTCGCGGCACGAGCCCTGCCCGACCATCTGGTGCCATCGTTCTTCGTCCCGATGGAGGCCTTCCCCACGCTGCCGAACGGGAAGGTCGACCGGGCCGCGCTGCCCGTGCCGGACAGTGCCCACCACGCCTCGGCCGAGTACGTGGCGCCCGAGGGGCCGGAGGAGGAACTGCTGGCGCGGCTGTGGGCCGAAGTGCTCGAACTCGACCGGGTCGGCCGCGACGAGGACTTCTTCGCACTCGGCGGCCACTCGCTGCTGATGATGCGGATCATCGTCCGGCTCCGTGAGGACCACGGCATCGACCTGACGTTCCGCGATTTCCTGGAGCAGCGGACCGTGCGCGGCATCGCGGCGACGGTCTACAGCAGCGGTGCACGGTCCCCACTGCTGTGGTTGAGCCGGTCCGGCGAGCGCGAGCCGCTGTTCTGCGTCCACCCCGGCGGCGGCAGCGGCCACTGGTACCGCACGCTCGCCGACGTGCTCGCGCCGGAGCGGCCACTGGCGGCGTTCGAATGGCCGGGGCTGCACGGCGATCTCGCCCCGGCTGGCAACGTGGGCGACATCGCCGGTCTCTATCTCGACGCCATGCGCGCCGCCCGCCCCTCCGGTCCGTACCACCTGCTCGGCTGGTGCGGCTCGAGCGGGATCGCCTGGGAGATGGCGCACCGGCTCCGCGCGGCCGGCGAGCGGGTCGAGCTGATGCTGCTGGATCCGGTACTCGACGTGTCCGAACGGGACAACGAAGCGCATCTGAGGAAGCTGGCGGAGTTCCGGCGGGCCGAGACGCTGTTCGCGACGCTGCACGAGGATCGTCCCGCGGCCGAACTCGACGCGGTGCGGGCGGAGCTGGTGACGGAACTGCTCGACATCGTGGACGAGGGCGGCGACGAGATCCGCCCCGAGGACATCGGCGAGGCGTGGGCGTACCGGCTGCGGTCGTGGCGCTCGCTGCTCGAGGCGAGGCTGTCGTACTCGTTCGACACCTATCCGGGCACGGTGCACCTGATCCTCTGTGACGAGCTGGCACAGGAGAAGCACGAGTCGATCCACGGCCAGTCCTATCCGGACTACCTGCGGCGCTGGCGGGAGCTCACCTCGGGCGAGGTGCTGGTGCACCGGATCGCAGGCGATCACCTCGGCGTACTGCGCGAGCCCCACGTCACCGAACTCGCGAGCACCCTGACCGAACTCATCGGACACGACCACGGGGGAACCACACCATGAGCGACATCCGCCATCTGATCTCCCTCAACGACCTCACCGACGACGAACTCGAACGGATCGTGTGGCGCGGTGTGAGCTTCGGCGAGGCGTCCGCCCCGCAGAGCGACGTGTTGCGGGACCGGATCATCGGGATCTACTTCAGCAAGACCTCGACCCGTACGCGCACCGCGTTCACCGTCGCCGCGCTCCGGCTCGGCGCCAGGGTGATCACCTACGGTCCCGGCGACCTGCAGCTCAACACCGGGGAGACGATCGAGGACACCGCGCACGTTCTGGCGGGGATGCTCGACGGCCTGGTCATGCGGACGGCGGGTCCCACGCACGAGTTCCGCGCCCTCGCGGGCCATTCGATGCCGGTCGTCAACGCGATGAGCGCCGAGGAGCACCCCACCCAGGCGCTCGCCGATCTGACGACGCTGGCGGCGCGGTTCGGGCGGATCACGGGGCTGCGGGTCCTCTACGTCGGCGAGGGCAACAACTCCGCCGCCGCGCTCGCCCGCGCACTGCCCCGGTTCCGCGACGTCGAGCTGGAGTTCCGCACCCCGCCCGGTTACGGCCTCGACCCCGACGTGCTCGCCGAGGCCGAGTTGACGGCGAAGCGGTGCGGTAGCACGGTTCGCGAACGGTCCGACCTTGCCGATCTGCCCGATGGTCTGGACGTCGTCTACACGACCCGCTGGAACACCACCGGCACCAGCAAGGCTGATCCTGACTGGAGGACGACCTTCGCACCGTTCCAGGTCGACGACTCGCTCATGGCGCGCCATCCGGGCGCTGTGTTCATGCACGACCTGCCCGCACACCGCGGTGAGGAGGTCACCGCGGAGGTGCTGGACGGCCCCGCGAGCATCGCGTTCGACCAGGCACGGCACAAACTGCACAGCGCGATGGCGGTGCTGGAGTGGTGCCAGCGGGCCGTGCCCAGCTGATGGCGAACCGGCTCGCACCTGCGCTCCATCGCGCGGGGACCGCACGAAGCGGACGACTCAGGCCCGCATTACACTGTGTCAGCGAATGGATACGCGCGTGCCTGCCAACGTCGTGCGCGACGGCATGGCCGTGACACGTCGAAAGCCGGGGGGCCGATGCCAACGCGAGAAATCCCTACTGTCGTCACCGATCCGCCGTGGGTGAAGGTGCTGGTGTGGCTTGGTCTCCCGCTCGCGGGGGGCGGTCTGCTGCTCCTGCTCAAGCACGCGGTGGGGTGGCTGCTGAACCTTCCGTGGGTACCGTTCCAGGGCCCGCTCGAACTGTTCGACAGCATCGCTGATCCGCTCGCCACGAGCGCCGCGGTGGCCATCGGCGTGGTCGGCGGACTCGTGCTCGCGTTCTTCGCGACCAGAGCCGGAACGGCGGTGACGGTCTCGGAACAGCAGGTGGTGCTCACCCGCGGAGAACGCACACAGGAGGTCGCGGGCGACGCCGTGTCCGGCGTGTTCCGCGACGGCGGCGAGCTCGTGGTGCTGGGGCACGACGGCGCGGAGCGAGCCAGGGACGAGTGCGACCTGCCCGCGTCGAAGGTCGCGGCCGCGTTCACCGAGCACGGCTACCGGTGGCTGGACGGAGATCCGCACGAGGACGAGTACCGCCGCTGGGTTCCGGAGACACCGGGACTGCCCACCGGCGCCGACGCGCTGCTGAAGGCCCGTGAGCGAGCACTCTCGAAGGGCGACTCCGGCAAGGCCGACATTCGCGATCTGCGCGAGGAACTGGGCCGGCTCGGCGTGGTCGTCCGGGACCGCAAGAAGCGGCAGTACTGGCGGCTGACGCAGAACTGAACGGTCCACAATGGTCTACTCGGTCCGGTCGCTGGGCTGACGACTCTCGCCTGGTCGTCAGCGCAGCGAGGCGCTGGGACGATGCACGATTCGGGCCAGACCGTACGACCGTCACCATCGCCGCGGACGGCGTGACACTGCGACGCCGCTCCACTGGTCCTTTCGAGGGTCTGCTGATTCCGCATGCCGGACTCCGTTGACCCTTGGTGGATATCAGGGAAAGATCGTCAGACGTCAACGTTGTCACTCGCCCGGCCACGCGGGAGGAGGCCCGATGTCACGGCTGACCTCGCAGGCCGCTCTGGCCGAGTTGCGACCCGGAGACGAGGAGCCGGCAGTTGACGTCCGGGCCGATGGTTCCTGGCCCGACCTGCGCCGATGACCCTGCCTGCATGAACCCGCCACCTCAGCGAGGAGGACCCACATGGCGAGCGCCCAGGATCCGGACACTGCAGCGAACGCCCCGAGCGCGACCTCGGCCCCCAGGGGACTCAGCCGGCGATCGGTCCTCGGAGCCGGAGCCGCCGGGACGCTGGCCCTCGGCTTGTTCCCGACCGCGAGCCGCGCGACGCCGAAGGCGCGCCCCAACGTCCTGATCGTCGTCGCGGACGACTGGGGCTATCCGCACGCCGGAGCCTATGCGGACCCGGCCGCACTGACCCCGGTCTTCGACCGCGTCGCGGGCGAGGGAGCCCTCTTCACCCATGCCTTCGCCGCGGCACCGTCGTGCACCCCCTCGCGGAACGCGATCCTCACCGGCCAGGCTCCTCATCGGCTGGAAGCGGGTGCGAACCTCTGGTCCTCCCTTCCCGCGAGGTTCGCCTCGTACCCCGACCTCCTCGAGAAAACGGGTTACCGCGTCGGCAAGACGCAAAAGGCGTACGGCCCGGGAAGCCTGGACGAACGCCCCCGGGACCCGGCAGGTCCGGACTTCGCGGACTTCGGCCAGTTCCTCCAGGAACAACCGGCCGACGTCCCGTTCGCGTTCTGGCTCGGTTCGGCCGATCCGCACCGCCCCTATGACCCGGCACTCGGCGAGGCGTCGGACATCGACAGTGCGGCGGTCGACGTTCCGCCCTATCTGCCCGACACCCCCGAGGTCCGCGAGGACATCGTGAACTACCTCGCGGAGGTGCAGCGCTTCGATCGCCGACTGGACGACGCGCTCGCGCTGATCGAGGACCGCGGGCTCGCCGACAACACCATCGTGGTGGTGACCAGCGACAACGGCTGGCCGTGGCCGCGGGCGAAAGCCACCGTCTACGACGCCGGCACCCGCGTGCCGCTGGCCATCCGCTGGCCTGGCCACGTCGCACCCGGCACCGTCGTCGATCGGCTGACCGTGCTCAGCGACCTCGCACCCACGTTCCTGGAAGCGGCCGGAATCGAGATCCCCGCGGACTTCACGGGGCAGTCGCTGATCCCGACGCTGACCGAGTCCGCGCCGCCACGCGATTTCGTCGTTCTCGAGCGCGAGCGGCACGCACGCTCCCGCGAGCCCAACCTCGCCTACCCGGCGCGTGCGGTGCGCACCGCGGATTGGCTCTACATTCGCAACTACTTCCCCGAGCGGTGGCCGGCGGGCGACCCCGATCTCTCCGCTTCGCAAGGGGTCTTCAGCGATATCGACGCGGGGCCGACCAAGACCCAACTGATCGACCGTCGTCAGCAACCAGGTTTCGTCACACCATTCCGTCTCGCGACCGGCAAGCGTGGCGCCGAAGAGCTCTACGACCTGCGCACGGATCCCCACAGTCTTGCCGATCTGGCCGACGATCCCAAGTACGCCGCCGTGAAGGCCCACCTGGCCGGCAAGCTGCTGGCCTGGCAGCGCCACACCGGTGACCTTCGGGCGGCGAACCCGCGAGACCGGTTCTGGGACAACGTCCCGTACTACGGTCCCAGCGACGTCACCTGACCGGACGCCGGCCGGCGCCCTCCACTTCTACAGACCGAGACCTGAGTGGTCCACAATGGACCTGTTAGATCACCAGCACCCGCCGGCCGCGCGCGTGGCCGGACTGGCTGTCGGCGTGCGCCGCGGCGGCGTCGGCGAGCGGGTACGTCTTCTCCACCGGGATGTGCAGCCGTCCCCGTGAGATGAGGTCGACGGCCTCGGCGAGCGCGTCCGGCACGCTCCCGGCCACGCCGGAGAACCGGACGCCCAGCTCGGGCGCACCGAGATCGGCGATGGTGAGCACCCGGTTCCGGTCCCCGGTGAGCTCGACGAGTTCGCGGATCACGCCGGAGCCCGCCAGGTCGAGCGCCGCGTCGACCCTGCCGAGCGCGCGGACCCGCTCGACCCAGCCTTCGCCGTACGTCGTGGCGAGCGCGCCCAGTCCCCGCAGGTAGTCCTGGTTCGCGGCCCCCGCCGTACCGATCACCGTGATTCCGCGGTCGCGGGCGATCTGCAGCACCGCCGACCCGACGCCGCCCGACGCGCCGCTGACCAGCAGCGTCTGCCCCGGCCGAACTCCGACCTCGCCGAGGATGCGCAGCGCGGTCTCGACCACCGACGGATACCCGGCCGCCTCCTCGAAGGTCAGCCTCTCCGGCAGGTGCGTCCAGGCCGACAGCACGGCGAGCTCGGCGTAGGTGTCGATGCCCTCGCCGAACACGCGGTCGCCGACCTCGAACCCGGTCACACCCTCGCCGAGTTCGTCCACCACGCCTGCCGCGTCCAGCCCGACACCGGAGGGCAGCTCGATGGGATGGGCTCCCAGAACCTGACCCTCGCGGATCCTCCAGTCGACGGGATTCACCCCCGCCGCCCGCACGGCGATCCGTACCTGGCCGGGGCCCGCGTGGGGCTCCTCGGCGTCGACCAGCTGCAGGACCTCGGGACCGCCGAACTCGGCGAAGCGCACGCTCTTCATGAGATCGACAGTAACACTAACCGTTAGTTTTTTGGAACTGTTACACCTTTGGATCTGCTAGCGTCAGCGGGTGACCGTGCCGACCGGACGTCGTGAGCGCAAGAAGGCCGCGACCCGCCAGAAGATCGCCGACACCGCACTGCGGCTCTTCCTGGAACGCGGGTACGACGCGGTGGGCATCCGGGACGTGGCCGCCGAGGCCGACGTCGCCGTCACCACGCTCTTCGCCCACTTCACCTCCAAAGAGGCCCTGGTGTTCGAGCAGGACCACGACTTCGAACAGCGCCTCGCCCACGCGGTCTCCGCCAGGGAACCGGGCGAACCGCTCATCCCCGCACTGCGCCACGAGATCCTGGCCCTGGTGCGGCACTGCACGGCGGAAGGCAGCGCACCGATCTGGCGCATGATCGACGCCTCACCCGCGCTGCGGCAGTACGAGGAGACGATGCGGTTGCGCCACGCGGAATCGCTGGCCGAGGCCATCGCCGCCGATCCGGACCTGGACCGGACCGCGATGGCCTGCCGGACGATCGCGCGGTTCGTGATCGACGCCCACTCGCTCGCCCGCGAGGCGGCCGATCCGGACGCGGCGGTGGACGAGATCTTCCGGATGATCGAGGGCGCCTGGGACGCCGCCGACGTGCGCGCCGCCGCGAACTCCTGAGCGTTCGGGCGCACCTACCGCGTCGGCACGACGTCGCCTCGCGACCGACGCCAGGCCTCCAGTTCGGCCATGGTCGGGTACGAGGGACGTGCTCCGGGCCGGGTCGCCGCGCACGCTCCCACCTCGGACGCGAGCGCGGCCGCCGCGACGAGGTCGAGACCGTGCGCGAGGCCGTAGCCGACGGCGCCGGCGAAGGCGTCCCCGCTGCCGGTCGTGTCGACGGCGCGGACTCGAACGGCGGGGACAGGCGTGTGCTCGCCGGACTCGAAGACGACGGACCCCCGGGAACCGAGTGTCACGATCGCGCGGTCGATTCCGCGGCGCCGCAGCGCGGCCGCGACCTGCGCGCGGTCGTCGGTGACGTGCGGGGTCGCGGTGTCCGGCAGCAGCCGGGCCAGTTCGTGGTCGTTGACGATCACCACGAAGCAGTCCCGGAGGAGGTCGGCGTCCACCGGTTGGTAGGGCGACAGATTGAGCACCACCTTCGCGCCGTTGGCCGCGGCACGCCGTGCGCACGCGGCGACGGTCTCGACCGGGATCTCGAGGGCCATGAGCACGACGTCGGCCTCCGAGACCGCGGCGTCGACCTCGCCGGTCACGGTCAGCCTCGCGTTGGCGCCCTGCGCGACGACGATCGCGTTCTCGCCGTCGGCGTCGACGCTGATGAACGCCGATCCGGTCGGGTGGTCCCGGCTCACGAGGATCCGCCCCGACCCGATCCCGAGGCCGCGAAGGTCGTGCTCGACCGTCCGCGCCGCGGCGTCGTCACCGAGCATCGCGACGAGCTCGACGTCGCCGCCGAGCAGCCGCGCGGCGGCGGCCTGGTTGAAGGACTTGCCACCGACGCCGGTGTGGACGGACTCGGCCAGCAGGGTCTCCCCCGGCCTCGCGATCGAGGGCACGCGGAAGGAATGGTCGAGGTTCACCGACCCGATGCTGAGGATTCGACCTGTACTCAATGGACACTCCTGATGTCGTCGGCCGTCGTCTCCGCCGTCACGGGGCGCGGGATCGCGAACGAGACCGCCAGGGCGGCGATCAGCAGTACCGCGCTGCCGATCGCCGCGGCGACGTAGCCGGAGGCGGGTGCCGAGGGCGACGGGGTCGCCGCCGCCTGGATCGTGTAGATGACCAGGAAGCTCAGCCCAGCGCCGATGTTGAACGCCCCGTTGTTCAGCCCGGGAAGCGAACCCGGGCGGTCCGCCGGACTGAGGACGACGCCGAGCCCGTTGAGCATGATGTTCGCGATGCCGGCGTAGGTGACGCCCACCCAGACGGCGATCACGAACAGGAAGACCGTGGTCGCGCTCGGCGCCCCGATGGCCAGCGCGAGCATTCCCACCGCCGCGCCCGCGATGCCCAGGCGCAGAATGCTCCGGTAGCCGAGGCTCGCGGCGAGCCGCCCGGAGAGCGGCCCGACCAGCAGCCCCGCGACAGCGTACGGCGTCAGGACGAGCGCCGACACCGCCTCGGCGCTGAGCCGGACACCCAGCGCGCCGTCCTGCGCGAGCGCAGGAAGAATGCCGTTCATCATCGCGAAGACGCCGCCGAGGGTGAGGGCGGTCGTCGTGACCAGAGCCCAGGTCGATCGTTCTCGCAGCTGGGAGATCGGCACCAGTGGCGCGGGCAGGCGTTGTTCGACGAGCCAGAACACCGCGAAGGTCACCGCCGCGAGCACGGCGGTTCCGATCGCGATCCACCAGTTCGCGGCACCGAGCTTGCCCATCTCGTTGAGGGCGATCAGGGCCGCACCGACGGCGGCGACGAGCAGCACCGTTCCGATGATGTCCAGCCGTCGGCGGTCCGGCGCGAAGGATTCGCTGGTCAGCAAGCGCACCAGGAGCGCCGCGGCGACCGCAACCGCCGCCATGGTCCAGAAGAGGGACTCGAACCCGTGGTTGGTCACGAGGTAGCCACCGAGGAGCGCGTCGAACCCGGCGATCCCGCCGTTGACCGCGGTCACCACGCCCATGAGCGTCCCGTACCTCTTCGGCTCGGCCACCTCGACGCGCAGCATCACCAGCACGATCGGGATCACGGGCCCGGACGCGCCCTGGAGGATGCGGCCGGCGAAGAGCAGCTCGATGTTCGGCGCGAGCGCGGCGACCACGCACCCCACGGCCATCACCAGTAGCGCGCCGCACAGGACCCGGCGGCGGCCTGCGATGTCGGCCAGGCGGGGCAAGAAGAGCGAGAACATCGCCGCGGTGGTGAAGAACGCGGTTTGCGTATTCGCCACGGCACTCGCGCTGGCGTCCAATTGCCGCTCAATCGACACGAGCGCCGGACTGAGCATACTCGCGTTCAGCTGGAAAGCCAGACACGCGGAAAGCAGCGCCACCATCAGGATTGTGACCGACGGTTCGGTCCGGGTTCTGTTCACTGGCATCATTGCCGGCACTTTCTGTCGGAATCAGTTTCGTGATAGAATCAATTGCTTGTCATTGGATTCGACGGTGAGGTAGCGGTGGTTTCACTTCGGGATGTCGCAGACGCCGCGGGAGTCTCGATCGCGACGGCGTCGCGAGCACTCGGAGGCAAGGGGCGAGTGTCGGAGGCGACGACGCGCCTGGTGCGCGAGACCGCCGACCGTCTCGGCTATCAGGTGAACGCACTGGGCAAGGCGCTCAGGGAAGGTTCGGACGGCGTTGTCGGAATCGTTGTTCCCATGGTCAGCAATCCGTTCTACGCAGCACTGGTCCACGAGTTCGAGGACCAACTTTCCAGACTGAACCTGAAATTGCTCATCGCGGACTCGCACGGTGAACTCGACCGCGAACTGGAGCGACTCGAAGCATTGGCCGGTCGACGGGTTCGGGGAATTTTCGCCGTCCCGGCGTATTTCGATCGATCACGTCCCGCCATTTCGAAGATTGCGCGGCAACTGCCGCTGGTGCAGGTCGACCGCCGGGTCGAGGACGACTCGGCGCTGGCCTTCGTCGGCGTCGACAACGCCGATGGAATCGGGCAGGCACTGCGGCACGTCGCGGAGCAGGGAGCAGGCACCGTGGTGTTCGTCGGCGCGGACGACCGGACCTCGGTGGGCCGCGAGCGCCGACGGGCATTCGAGACGGTCGTGGAACAGCTCGGGCTCGCGGCGCAGGAGCCGATCATCGACCGGTATCTCTTCGAGTTCGGCCTGTCGGCGGCGGAGCGGTTGCGGGACCGCCCCACCCTGCCGGACGCGGTGATCGCCGGTGACGACCTCATCGCCACCGGACTCCTCGCCGGGTTCGCCCGCCACGGGGTGTCGGTGCCGGGCGACGTGCTGATCACCGGTTTCGACGGCACGATCCTCGCCGACATCTGCAATCCGACGTTGACGACGGTGCAGCAGCCCATGGCCACGATCGCGGAAGCGGGCGTCGAGGAGTTGCTGCGCAAGATCGACGACACCGGTGCCGCCGGAGCGCACGTTCGGCTTCCCACCACGTTGCGCCGCGGCGATTCGACGGGCGCTCGCGTCACGAGTTCGGCGTCCCACAGCGCTACCTGAGCGCCGCGACGGCCTCGCGGATCAGCTGCCAGAACAGCGGGACGTCCAGCGTGATCGCGATGTCGGCGTTCGGTTCCTTGCCCAGCATGTCGTGCAGGTCGACCGCCGTGGCTCCCGACGTGAACTCGCCCGTGGTCTCGACGTCGATGTGGCTGCGCTGGATGGTGGCGACGGCGCGGTTGATCGCGATCGCGACGGTGATCGGGTCGTGCAGCGGTCCCTCCGGCATGCTCTCGACGGCATCGTAGGTGCCGCAGAAGAAGCGGAGCAGTTCGACGCCGAACGCACTGGTCTCGTTGCCGATCGCGGCGATCGACTCGATCACCTCGGACGTGATCAGCGCCTGGTGCGAGATGTTGAGCCCGACCATCGTCAACGGCAGGCCGGACCTGACGACCAGGTCGGCCGCCTCGGGATCGACCCACGCGTTGAACTCGGGATAGGCGCCGACGTTGCCCCGCCCCGTCGAGCCGCCCATCCAGATGATCTCGGCGATCTTCGCGCCGAGGCCAGGTCGCTGTTCCAGCAGCGTCGCGATGTTGGTGAGCGGCCCGGTCGGGATCAGGGTGACGGGCTCCGCCGCGCTCTCGAGGAGATCCGCGATCAGTTTGATCGCGCCGCGCTCGTCGAGTGGGACCGTGGGCGTCGGCAACTCGGGTCCGCCGAGTGCGTTGTCCCCGTGGATCCAGGTCGCCGGCGTGAGTTCACGCCGCAGCGGCTTGTCGGCGCCGGCCGCCACCGGCACACCCTCGACACCGGCCACGGTGAGGGCGACCCGCGCGTTGTGCGTCGTGTGTTCCAGGCGGCCGTTTCCGCCGACCGTCGTGACACCGAGCAGATCGATCGCCGGGTTTCCGGCGGCCAGCCAGAGGGCGAAAACATCGTCATGACCGGGGTCGCAGTCGATGATGACCGGAGTGGGCATACTGCTCCTCACGAGTTGCGTAAACGTTTCCGCATTATCGAGTGGAAACGATTACACCCGTGCCGGAGCTTGTCAAGAGCCGAGAGCCGGTGCCCCGGATGGACCGGCGCCACCGCCATGTGACCGGCCTGGCAGAGTTACTTGCGCTCTCAACAAAATCCGGTACTTGTGGTAGCAGGACCGGTGCGGTCCGTTCACATCACGGGGGTTACATCCATGCGTGTTGGTTTCAGTCTTCCGGTGTTCGGCTCAGCGGCCGCCGAGCCCGGCGCGGTCGCGCGGTACGCGCGCGCCGCAGAGCAGGCGGGGGCGGCGAGCCTCTGGGTCGGCGATCGCCTGCTCTCCCCGGTCGCCCCGACCGTGTCCTACCCGGGCTACGAGACCATGCCCGACGAGTTCGCCGTCGCCCAGGACCCGTTCGTCGTACTGGCCGTCGCCGCGGCGGTGACCGAGACCGTGACCCTCGGGTCCAGCACGATCAACGCTCCCCAGTACCAGCCCACCAACCTCGCGCGGCAGCTGACCAGCATCGACGTCGCCAGCAACGGGCGGCTGCTGGCCGGGCTCGGCATCGGCTGGTCGCCCGAGGAGTACGGCGCCGTCGGCGTCCCGATGGCGGAGCGCGGCAAACGGCTCGACGACACGCTCGACCTGCTGGACGCCTGGTGGACCCAGGACAAGGTGTCGCACGAGGGCATCGGCTACACGGTCCCGGAGTCCCACGTCGGGCTCAAGCCGGTGCGCAAGCCTCCGGTGTACCTGGCCGCGTTCGGTGAGCGGGCACAGCGGCGGGTCGCCGAGCGAGCCGACGGCTGGCTGCCCGTCTGGTCGGTGCCCGAACAGTTCCCCGCCGACGTCGTCACCGGCGCCGTGGCCAAACTCCGGGCGGCCGCCGAGAACGCGGGCCGGGACCCCGAGGCGCTCGGCGTCGCGCTGCGGGTGAACGTCGACCCGGGAACCACGGTGGACGCGATCGCCGAGTCGGTCGCCAAGGTCTCCTCGGTGCTCGAGCCGGACCATCTCTTCGTGGATCTCACCTACCTGACCAGCAGCGTGAACGAGCACATCGACCTCACCGGAACCCTGCTGGAGTTGATCGCCAAGGGCTGATCCGCGCCGCTCAGTCCCCCAGGAGGCGCAGGCCCGCGGCGTGCCTGCGCAGGAAACCCGAGGTCGGAGTGTCGGCGTTCGCGACGGCCTCGGGTGTTCCCTCCGCGACGACCGTGCCCCCGTCCGGTCCGGCTCCCGGCCCCAGGTCGATCACCCAGTCCGCGGACGCGGCGACGGGAACGTCGTGTTCGGCCACCACCACGGTGTTGCCGGAGTCGAGCAGGACATCGAGCGCGTCCACCACCCGTTGCACGTCCGACGGGTGCAGGCCGGAGACGGGTTCGTCGAGCACGACGAGCCCGGCCTTGCGGCCGGTGGCGCCACGCTGGATGGCGGCGGCCAGCTTCAGTCGCTGTGCCTCCCCACCGGACAGTTCGGTGGCGCTCTGGCCGAGCTGGAGGTAGCCGAGCCCGACCTGGCGCAGGGCTTCGAGGGTCTCCGCGAGCTGCCGGGGCTCGCGGAGCCGTTCCGCGGCCTCGGCGACGGTCAGCTCCAGCACCTGGTCGATCGCCAGACCCTGGTACGTGATCCGCAGTGCCTCGGCCCGGTAGCGCCGGCCCTCGCACGCCTCGCAGACCACCCACACGTCCGGCAGGAAATGCATGTCGACGAGCGTGCGGCCGTAGCCGGTGCACGTCTCGCAGCGGCCGCCGTCCGCGGTGTTGAAACTGAACCAGGACGCGGTGAGTCCGAGTTCGCGCGCCGACTCGGTGTCGGCGAACAACGTGCGGACGTGGTCGAAAGCCTTGCTGTAGGTGGCCGGATTGGACCGGGGCGTTCGCCCGAGTGGTTCCTGGTCGACGATCGCGACCCACCCGTGCTGTTCGAGCCCGGTCACCTTGCGCACCGTGTCGCTCGCCGTCCCGGTCAACGCCGCCCGCGCACTCGCCCCGAGAGCGCCGAGCAGTGCGCTCTTGCCGCTGCCGCTCACGCCCGTCAGACACGTCAGCCGACCGACGGGCAGCCGCACCAGCTCGGCCGTCAGGTTGTGCGCACTCACGCCGTGCAGCTGGATCCAGCCGGCGTCGTCGCCGACCGGGCGGCGGGCGCGGCGCACGCGCGGGCCCGCCCCTGCCAGATGCCGCCCGGTCAGCGAGTCCGGGTGGGCGATCACGTCGGCGGGCGGGCCCGACACCAGGACCTCACCACCGAGGCGGCCCGCGCCGGGTCCCATGTCGATCACCCAGTCGGCGTGGGCGATCAGCTCGGGATCGTGCTCCACCAGCAGCACCGTGTTCCCCGCGGCGCGCAGCTCCAGTGCGATGTCGAGCAGCTGCGCCTTGTCGGCCGGGTGCAGCCCGGCTCCGGGCTCGTCCAGGACGAAGGTGATTCCGCTGAGCTCGGTGCTGAGCTGCGCGGCGAGCCGGGTGCGCTGCAGTTCACCACCGGACAGCGTCGCCGCGCTCCGGGACAGCTGGAGATGGGCCAGTCCGAGCCGATCGAGAATGCCGAGCCTGCGGCCGAGGTCCTGCAACAGCGGCGCGCCCACCTCGAGGTGGCGCTCGTCCAGACCATCCGCGACCCGCCCGGTCCAGTCCCGGACCTGCCGGACCGACACCTCGAGCAACTCGGGATAGGTCAGCCCGCCCAACCGCACGGATCGCGCCGCCCCGTCGTAGCCGCTACCGCCGCAGGTGCCGCAGGGCTGCTTGCGCAGGTAGGGCAGGTAGCGCTGTTTCGCGCTGGCGGTCTGCGCGTTGAGGAACACGCGCTCCACCTCGGCGAGCGCGCCACGCAGCGGCTGGCTGGAGGTGTAGGTCATGCGTGCGGTCTCGTGCCTGTTCGGGACCTCGACGCTCGCCTCGATGCTCTCCTCCCCCGTGCCGTACAGCACGCTGTGGCGGAACTCCTCGGGCAGCGACTGCCAGGGCCTGGCCAGGTCCACGTCGCGCTTCGCGGCGAGCGCGGGGACGAACGCGTGCTCACCCGAGCGCCACTTGGCGTACCAGGGCGAGGCACCGTCGAAGAGCGGAAGCTCGGGGTGGGTGATGATCAGGTCTTCCTGCGCCTGCCAGCGCCCGCCCACTCCGTGGCAGTCCGCGCAGGAGCCCTCGCTGGAGTTGCGGTCGAAGTGAGCCGTCGTCAGGTGCTCGCCGCCGCCGGCCGGAAGCCGTGAGTACAACAACCCCAGGTGCCCGTCGATGCCCGTCATCGTCGCGACCGTGGACCGGGGGTTGCGGTTGAGGCGGCGCTGGTCGACGGCGAGCGTGGCCCCGAGGCCGAGGATGCGGTCGACCTTCGGCCGGTTTCGCTGGGTGATGTACTGCCGCACGAACGGCGACAGCCCTTCCAGGTACCGCAGTTGGGCCTCGTTGTGCAGGGTGTCGATCGCCAGCGAGGTCTTGCCGCTGCCGCTCACCCCGGTGAAGGCCACCAGCCGTCCCTTGGGAATGCCGACCGACACGTCGCGCAGGTTGTTGGTGCGAGCCCCCACGACGTCGATGGACTCGGTGCTCGCGATGTCCCGGATCGAGATCGACACGCGTCACTCCGCCGAGTCGTCGCTCGGCGTGAGCTTGGTGAGGTCGGGTGCGTAGACGGCCATCCAGTGCGGGCGCACCCGGAAGTAGACGATGTCGTTGTCCCAGTCGAAGGCGTTCTCGCCGTAGAAGTCCTTGAAGTAGGCGAGAAGGTACGGCCAGTCCGCGGCGGGCTCGGTGCCCTGCGGGTTCAGCACCTCCGCCGTGCCGTGCGTGAACACCCCCAGGTCCTCACCGACCAGGTACGCGGCGCTGACGGCGGGACGCGCGGTCAGATGGCGGGCCTTGGCGGCGCCGCGCGCCGTACCGAAATGCCACTTCCCGTGCAGGAAGTGCCCGTCGACGGCGCTGATCCGCGGCTCACCCTTCGCCGTCACGGTGGACACCGCCAGCGTGCGCATGCCCGTGAGCACTCCGGCGAGCCGCTCCGCCGACACCGTGCTCTCGGCGTTGATGATGGAACGCAGATGCGGGGTCGAACCGGGAAGGGACGCGTCCAGGAGTGCCTGCAACTCGGTGAGGTCTTCCGGTGTTTCGCGCATCGAGGCACCCTTCGTCCGTCCATAGGTCTCGGTCCGCACGAGTTCGACGTGCGACCACAGACCCATCGTGGACGCGAACCCTGACAACTTCCGTCAAGGTTGCCTCGATCTTGTGAAAGCGCCCGTCAGCTGTCAGGAGCCAGCCGTCGGAGGATCACATCGACGTTCCCGGGCTCGATCTCTCGAACGAAGGCGACCGGAACCTCGTCTGGTGCGAACTCGGGGTAGTCCAGGTCCGCACCCCGGTCGGTCACGATCGCGACGCCGAACGCGAACGCGTGCGTTACGTCAAGCACGACCATGTCTCATGGCACCGCGAACTCGGCGAACTTCACCAACGCCTCCCGCAAGTTCCGGGGCCCGCAGGCGACCTGGAACCGCAGGCCATCAGACCACCAGTGGACCCAGTCCTGATCGCTGCGGTCCACCGTGACGCGGTCCAGCCGACGCCCGTCCAGACACGTCTCGGCGAGATCGACTCGAACGGACCACCCGGGGTTGTCGAGAGTCCCTATCCGCACGCCTTGTTGGTGCTCCCAGTCCTCGTCGCAGTGATCGTGATACCACGCCCGCAGAAACTCGAACGGATCATCGGCCATGGGCGCCTATCAATTCGTGAGCGCGGGTCAGTGTTCCCGGGCGATCGCGGTCGACGCCCTCGCATGGAGTCGCGGCGGCGGGTCGGAGATGATCGTTCGCTGCGTCCGGGGCGTGTCCGTGAGCAGGAGGCGGACGGCCGTCTCGCCCATTTCCCGCAGCGGCAGGCTGACGGTGGTCAGCGACGGCACCAGGTGCTCGCTGATCCAGGTGTCGTGCACGGCGGCGATCGAGAGGTCACCGGGCACGGCGATGTCGAGTTCCGCGGCGGCCCGGAGCATGCCGATGCCGATGAGCGAGTTCCCTCCGATGAGGGCGGTGGGCCGGTCGCGCGTGTTCTCCCATCGCCCGGCCAGTGTCCGCAGGCCCGCACGGCCCGCCTCGGCCGACCACGTGAGATGGGCGGTGTCCTCGTCGCGCAGCGTGTGTCCTGCCTCGGCGAGCGCGTCGCGCACGCCCTGTTCCCTGAGCAGGTTCGTGGGCGAGTCGTGCGGCCCGGAGATGAGCCCGATCCTCGCGTGCCCGAGCGCGAGGAGGTGCTCGGTGAGCATCCTCGTCGCGGCGACCTCGTCCGGGGCCACGAGCGGGGCCACCGTGTCCGTCGACTTCGGCGGCGCGTTCACGATCACGGTCGGCAGTGCGCGGGCGATCTCGGCGATGCGCTGATCGAACTCACCGTGTCCGCCCTGGACGATCAGCCCGTCGACCCGCTTGCCGTTGATGAAGATCCGGTACGCCTCGTCGTCGGTGAGCAGTTCGTCGACGTCGCCGAGCACCAGGAAGTAGTTGTTGGCGGCGGCCTCGGTGCGCGCACCCTGCAGCAGGTCCAGATAAATCGGGCTGGACAGGTTGTGGACGACCAGGCCGAGCAGGCCCGTCCGCTGCTGGCGCAGGGTCTTCGCGGCGATGTTGGGCACGTAGCCGAGTTGCTCGGCCGCTTCGAGCACGCGGGCCTTGGTCTCGGGGGTGGCGCGGACGTTCGGGTCGGCGTTGAGGACGCGGGACGCCAGCGGGGCGGAGACCTGCGCGGCGGCGGCGACGTCCGCGAGCCGGACGCCGCCGCGCTGCCGCCGCGGCCGGTGGGGTTGTTCCTTGCTCCGTCCCTGCATTCCCCAACTATGCCTGGTCGACCTCGTCCCGGGTGCCGCCGGACTGGGCGGCGGCCCGCGGTGCCACGAGTGCCCGCGTCTCCGGCAGCAGGAACATGCCGACCGCCGCCAGCGCCATGAGCACGAGGCAGTAGAGCGCCACCAGCCAGTAGGCACCTCCCGCTGCCTCCGTCAACGCGGCCGCGACGAAGGGCAGCGTGCCACCGACGAGCGCGCCGGTGATCTCGCGGCTGAACGTCACGCCGGTGTAGCGGTACCGCACGTCGAACAGCTCCGACATGAAACCCGACTGGGCGGCGAGCATCGCGTCGTTGCACAACGTGAACACGAGCACGAAGGCGATCCAGATCAGGATCGGGGTTCCGGTGTTGAGCAGGAAGAAGAACGGATAGATGAGCACGGCCGCGCCGATGGCTCCGGCGAGGAACACCGGCCGCCGCCCGTGCCGGTCGGAGAGCCAGCCCGCGATCGGGATGGTGACCAGCTTGAGGAGGTTGCCGATGATGATTCCGGTGAGCCCGATCCACGCGGGGGCGCCGACCACCGACGAGAGGTAGGTCAGGGCGTACACCGAGGGCAGGTAGCTGGCCACGTTGGGGCCGATGCTGGCGAGCATCGCGAGCGGGACCTTGCGGCCCGCGGACCGGAACAGCTCCGACAGCGCCACGCGCGGAACGTCGCGCTTCGCCTTGGATCCCTCGAACTCCGGGCTCTCCGGAACGCGCAGGCGGATCACGATGCCCGCGACGCACACGAGGATGCTGGCGATGAACGCCACCCGCCAGCCCCAGGACAGGAAGTCCTCCTCGGGCAGCGTCGTGTTCAGCAGCGTCAGCACGCCCGTCGCCAGCAGCGCTCCCGCGGCGTTTCCCGCACCGGGCAGCGCGGCGTTCAGCCCACGCGAGGAGGCCTGGGAGTGCTCGGCCGCCAGCAGTGTCGCGCCCGCGTACTCACCGCCCGCGCCGACACCCTGCAGGATCCGCAGGACGATCAGCAGCACGGGTGCGGCGATGCCGATCGTGGTGAAGTCGGGGATGAACCCGATGAGCGCCGAGGAGATCCCCATCAGGACCAGGGTGAGGAACAGCATCTGGCGGCGTCCGTAGCGGTCGCCGAGAATGCCGATGATCACACCGCCGACCGGCCGGGCGAAGAACCCCACCGCGAACGCGGCGAACGAGGCCAGCGTCGCCAGGAACGGGTCACCCGACGGGAAGAAGACCATGGGGAAGACCACGGCGCTCGCGGTCGCGTAGAGGGAGAAGTCGTACCACTCCAGCGCCGTGCCGACGGTCGCGCCGACTGTCGCCTTGTTGATTCGAAACGTCATTGTTCGCTCATCCCTTCAAGGCGAGGCGGACGGAGACGGTGACCGGCACCGGCCGTGCCTCGGTGTCGACGGCGGTGCCGACCATGCGCAGGAAGCCGCCGAAATGTGCGACGCGGACGAAGCCCGTGTCGGTGAGCTCCAGCTCGGTTCCCTCGTCCAGCCAGCGGATGCCGTCCGGACTCACCTGCACGCGGAGCGCGAGTCGCGTGCCGGGCGTGAGGTCGTGGGTCTCGACGAAGAAGATGGCCTCGTCGGCCCAGCCGCATTCGTACGGGTGCGTCTCGACGGCGGTGTCGAAGCGCTGTCGCAACTCGACGACGGAGGTGTAGAAGGTCTTCACGAGCGCTCTCCCGTCTCCGCCGAGATGACGACGGAGTCGACGAACAGCGAGACGCGACGGTCGGTGTCCGCCTCGACGAAGAACACCGGGTTCAGCAGTCCCTCGATGTCGTTGTAGGCCGGCGCCAGCGTCGGGTGCGCCCCGTCGGGAAAACTGAACCGTCGCGTGCCGACCCGGAACTCCTCATAGGACCGGGTCTCGAGGTTCACGGTGAGCGAGAGCGGCATCCAGTTGAGCTTGTCGTCGGACTCGTTGTAGATCAGGTGCTGCGCGCCGTCGGGGAACCAGGTGGTGGCGACGGTGGAGCCGTCTGCGCGACGGGCTCCGAACCACTGTGGATCGATCCCGGCCTTGTGCCAGCCGTCCGCACCGTAGCTCCACTGCTCGTCGGTGACGTCGGTCGGGCTGTAGAACTGCCAGCGCCGCACGGGCTGTCCGGCCACGGCGTTCACGTACCGCACGCCGGGCATGTAGCGGTGCACCTCGTCCTGCAGGTCGACGAAGAGCCCGAACGCCCGCACGTCGTCGACCCCGAGACCGGGCCGGTCCTGCTCGGCCTTGTACGCGATCAGCGCCTCGACCCGCACGCGCCTGGTCCCAGCGGGCACGGCAAGTCGCTTGATCGACAATCCCATCGACCCCGGGGCGGGTGGCTCGTCCGGGGGCGCCGCGGCGGCCCGGCTGGAGATCTTGAGCGAATAGGTGCCCTGCGCGGACCCGTGTGTGCCGCCGAACGCGAAGGTCGCCGAGCTCAGCATCGTCGGACCCCAGTGGATCAGATCGATGTCGTCGGAGTGCTCGCGGAACCCGGGGGCGACGAAGTTCGGACGCAGGTCGAGCCACCCGCTCATCCCCCTGTCGAAGTCGTCGGCGACCAGGACACGTGGGAGTGGATCGAAGAAACCGGTGCTTGTCATATCTCTTCTCGACGGGTAACTCTTGCCTGAACAATCGATTTATCATGACCACAGCGACGCCGGTCCGTCAAGCCCGGACGGGCGGCGTAGCCGACCGGTCACCCACAGCGCCACCGATGGCGCGTGACGGCGAGGAGCAGCGATGACGAACAATGGCGGCGTGCACACGCCGACATACGACCGCGCAGACGTGAGCCCGGGGATCCTGCATTTCGGGGTCGGGAACTTCCATCGGTCCCATCAGGCGGCCTACCTCGACCGGCTGCTCCGCCAGGGCCAGGCGAGCGACTGGGGGATCATCGGGGTCGGGCTGCTCCCCCGCGACGCGCAGCTGGGCGAGATCCTGCACGCACAGGACTTCACCTACACGCTCGTGGAACTCGGCGGCGACGGCCGCAGGACAGCGACCCGGATCTCGTCGATCATCGACTTCGTCCACGCGCCGGCCGAGCCGGAGCGCGTGCGGGAACACCTGGTGTCACCGGAGATCCGCATCGTCTCGCTGACCATCACCGAAGGCGGCTACAACACCTCCGACGTCACCGGCGAGTTCGACACGTCCAACCCGGACATCCTGGCGGACGTGGGGGCTCAGCATCCGCGGACCGTCTTCGGGATCCTCGCCGAGGGGCTGCACCTGCGCCGCGGCAAGGGACTCGCGCCGTTCACCGTGGTCTCGTGCGACAACGTCCCCGGCAACGGCGGCGTCATCCGCCGCGCACTGGTCGCGTTCGCGCGCCTGGCCTACGACGACGAGTTCGCCGATTGGATCGACGCCTCGGTGTCCTTTCCGGACAGCATGGTCGACCGCATCACCCCGGTGACCACCGACGCCGAACGCGCGCTGGTGCGCGACGACTTCGGCATCGACGACGCCTGGCCCGTCGTCTGCGAACCGTTCACCCAGTGGGTCCTCGAGGACGACTTCACCCTCGGCAGGCCGCCGTGGGAGGACGCGGGCGTGCAGCTGGTCGAGGATGTCGCACCGTACGAGCTCATGAAGATCCGCCTGCTCAACGGCAGCCACCAGGCCATCGCGCACGCCGGGATCCTGCGCGGCCACACCTATGTGCACGAGGCCATGGCGGACGCGGAGATCGTCGGCCTCGTCCGGCGCTACATGGTCGGCGAAGCGGCTCACACGCTGCATCCCGTGCCGGGCATCGACCTCACGCAGTACATGGACCAGCTACTGGAGCGGTTCGCGAATCCGAACATCCGCGACACCCTCACCCGGCTCGCCACCGACGCCAGCGACCGCCTGCCGAAGTTCCTCGTGCCCGTCGCGACACAGCTGTCGCAGGCAGGTGAGCCCGCACCGGCGTCGGCGAGCGTGCTCGCCGCGTGGGCGGTCCGCTCCGGCCGGGACCTGCACGCGGGCAGGACGCTCAACGACCGGCAGGCCGAACGCCTCGAAGCCGCGTTGCGAGGCACCGACGCCGACCCGGCCGGTTTCCTCGCGAACAGCGACTGGTTCGACAACCTGATCGACGACCCGCGCTTCACGGTCGACTTCCGCCACGCACACCAGGAGTACAGCCACGTCTGATCGTGACCGCTCAGCGCAGCTCGAGCCGCTCGATCACGCGGCGCACCTCGGCGCGGTCCGCATCGGGCAGGCCGAGCAGCGGCCGGGGCAGGCACGGGCGCGTCGCCAGGCCGAGTTCCTCCGCGACGCCCGCGATCACCCGGAAGCTTCCGTGCCGGGCGAACAGGTCCCACAGCGGCCGCAGGTGGCCGGAGGCCTCGACGGCACCGGACGTGTCACCGGCCTGGGCGGCGCGGGTGATCCGGAGCGCGGGTTCGGGCAGCGTGCCGCCGAGCACCGAGTACCACGCGTCGCAGCCCGCGACGAGGCCCGTCGCGGCGACGGGGTCACCGCTGACGCCGATGGTGACGTGACCGGGCAGGATCGAGCGCAGCGACCGGATCCGCGCGGCGGCCTCGGCGGGATCGGCCGGCACGCCGGGGATCTTGATCGAGGCGACGTGCGGCAGCGCGGCCACCCGGGCGTAGAGCTCGTCGGTGAAGGCGAAATGCGTGGTGCCGGGGTTGTCGTAGACCACCAGCGGCACCGAGAGGTTCGCGGTGACGTCGCCGTAGAGGCCTGCGACGTCGTCGTGCGTCAGTGGCTGGTACGACACGGGCGCCAGCAGGACGCCGGACACTCCCGCCCGCTGGGCGTCCTCGGTCAGGTGCAGGACGTCGCGCGTGGCCAGCGCACCGACCCCGGCCAGGACGGGAACTCCGTCCGCGTGCCGGAGCGCGAGCTCGATGACGCGGCGCCGCTCCGCCCGGTCGAGGTAGGCGTACGAGCCGGTGGAGCCCAGCACCGTGATGCTGTCCACTCCGGCCGCGACGAGACGCCGGACCAGTGCGGTGACAGCCAGTTCGTCGATCTCGCCGCCGTGCTGCGGGGTGAGAGGGAAGGCGCTGAGCCCGGTGAACGACACGTGTTCCTCCTCAACGGACGGCGGCGAACGCGAGCACGTCGCGCGGCTTCTCCCGGTCGCCGACAGTAAATGTCCTGGGACGAACTTTCCAGCCGTTTGTGAGTCGGGGCGCAGCGAGCAGCCGGGTGGGCACCTGATGACCCACCCGGCTGCTCGGTGACTCTCGTCAGAACCCGCGTCAGGCGAAGTACGCCGGGTCCAGAGCGGCGATGTGCTGCTCGAGTGCCTTGCGTCCCTCGGCACTGATCGTGGGGTGGGGCGCGCGAACCGGCCCCACGTCGTGCCCGAGCAGCTCGCACGCGGTCTTGACCGCGCTGGTGTAGGGATTCGAGGCGAGGCACACGACCAGGGGCAGCGTCTCCCGCGTGAGCCGGGCGACGGTGGCGTCGTCACCCGCACGCGCGGCCCTGACCATCTGCGCGTACACCGGCATCATGAAGCTGAAGCTGCCGGTCACCAGACCCAGTGCCCCGATGCTGAGCGCCGTACCGGCCAGAACATCCTCGCCACAGAACGTGCCGACATCGTCGGCGTGCTCGCTGACCAGTGCGCTCAGCAGCAGCGCGTCCCCGCTGGAGTCCTTGACATAGCGGATGTTGTCGTGCGCGCGGGCCAGGCCGACGATCAGGTCGGTGTCCATCGCCAGGCCCGTGCCGTGGGGATAGTTGTAGAGCATGACCGGCAACTCGGTGGACGTGGCGACAGCGCCGAAGTACTCCTCGGCCTCGGTGCGCGACAGCGCGTCGAAGAACGGTGGCGTCACCATCAGCCCCGCCGCACCGACCGCTCCGGCGTGCTCACCGTGGCGCAGAGCCTCGGCCGTCGAGAGCCCGCCGGTCTGGGCGAGCACCGGCACCCGGCCTGCCGCCTGGTCGACGGTGACGGCCACGACCTGCTGCCGTTCCTCGGGGGTCAGCGCGACGAACTCACCGGTGCCGCCGCAGGCGATGATCCCGTCGACTCCCGCACCGATGATGCGGTCGACCAGATCCCGCAGCGGCTTCTCGGCGACCGCGGAGCCGTCGGAGGTGAAGGGGGTGACGATCGCGGCGAAGGCGCCGTGGATGCTCATGTCCTGTGGTCCTCTCTGGATGTTCGGGTGGGATCTGCCCGGTGCCTCGCGGCGTCAGCCCGCGGTGGCCAACGCCGCGAACGCCTGCTCGAAGTCCTTGCGGGCGCGCGTTTCCGAGTCCGGGTCCAGCGGCAGCCGGGGCAGCCGCACCGGGCCGCCGTGCCGCCCGGCCATGTCCATCGCGAGCTTGATGGCCTGGATGAACGTGTGTCGCGAGTCCCAGGCGAACGCGTCGTGGACCTGGCGGTACAGGGGCACCGCCTGTTCGAGGTCTCCGGCGACGGCGAGGTCGTAGAGCCGGCGGCACTCGCGCGGGAACGCATTCGAGAAACCGCCGATCCAGCCCACGGCGCCGACGAGGACCAGTTCCAGCAGAACGTCGTCGGCACCGGCGAGGACGTCGATCTGCGGAGCCAGGTTGCGGATCTGGTGAGCCCGGCGCACGTCACCGGAGAACTCCTTGACAGCGACGATGTTGTCGAACTCGGCGATGCGGGCGATCAGGTCCGGGCTCAGATCGACGTTGGTGTCGAAGGGATTGTTGTAGGCGACCACCGGCAGGCCCACCTTAGACAGCTCGCGATAGTGCGCCACCACCTCGTCCGCGTTGGCCCGGTAGGCCGTCGGCGGCAGCGAGAGCAGACCGTCGGCGCCGGCTTCCAGCGCCTGGTCGGCCCATCGGCGCGACTCGTCGGCGCCGTAGGCTCCGGTGCCGGGAATGACGGAGAACCCGTCCGGGGCCGCCTCCACCGCGGCACGCACGATGTCGGCGCGTTCCTGCGCGGTGAGCACCTGGTACTCGCCGAGTGAGCCGTTGGGGCTGACGCCGTCGCAGCCGTTCTCGGCCAGCCAGGCGACGTGCTCCTGCACCTTGTCGAGGTCGACCGAGAGGTCGTCCTTGAGCGGCAGCGCCGCGGCCACCACGATTCCATGCCACACAGCCATGATGTGCTCCCTGTCTTGAGTGATCGGTAACGTGCTACTGGTGCGGACGGTGCGGCGCCGCACTCGTCGAGGACGCCGGTCAGCGCAACGCGAACCAGGTGGTCTTCACGGCGGTGTACTGGTCAAAGGCCTCCAGACCCTTGTCGTAGCCACCGAAGCCGGACATCTTGTAGCCGCCGAACGGGGTGGTGATGTCGCCCTCGCTGTAGCAGTTGACGGAGACCGTGCCTGCCCGCAGTGCACGCGCGACGCGATGCGCGGCGTTGAGGTCGTCGGTGAACACCGACGCCGCAAGACCGTAGGGCGAGTCGTTGGCGATGCGGATCGCCTCCTCCTCGGTGTCGAAGGCGATCACCGACAACACCGGGCCGAAGATCTCCTCGCGTGCGATCGACATCTCGGGCGTGACGTCGGTGAAGATCGTGGGTTCCACGAACCAGCCGCCGGACTCCTGCCGGACCTGGTTCCCGCCTGCCGCGACGCTGGCTCCCTCCGACACCCCCGCGTCGATGTAGCCCAGCACCTTGCGCAGGTGGGCTTCCTCGATCAGCGCACCGACCTTGGTGTCCGGGTGCTGCGGGTCTCCGACGGGCCACGACGGCAACTGGGCGACCAGTCCGGCCACCAGGTCGTCCCGCAGGCTGCGGTGGACGAGGATGCGCGAGCCGCAGGTGCAGTTCTCGCCCATGTTCCAGAACGCGGCGTCGGCCAGTTCCTCGGCGATCGCGCCGATCCGGTCCCGCTGGTCGGCGAGCACCAGTTGCGGGCTCTTGCCGCCGCACTCCAGCACGACCTTCTTGAGGTTGCTGTCGGCCGAGTACCGCAGGAAGTGCCTGCCCACCTCCGTCGACCCGGTGAAGGTCACGACGTCGACGTCCGGATGCAGACCGAGCGCCTTGCCCGTGACGTGTCCCAGACCCGGCACGACGTTGAGGACACCGGCGGGCAGCCCTGCCTCCACCGCGAGCTCCGCGGTGCGCAGCGTGGAGAACGGCGACAGTTCGGCGGGCTTGATGACCACGGAGTTGCCCGCCGCCAGCGCGGGGCCGATCTTCCACGACAGCGTGGCCATCGGGAAGTTCCACGGCAGCACCCCGGCGACCACGCCGACGGGTTCGCGGGTGATCAGCCCCAGGTTGCCCGGCCCGGTGGGCGAGACGCTGCCGAACACCTTGTCGATGCTCTCGGCGTACCACCGGATGGTGCCGATCGCGTCCGGGACATCGAGGGTCCGGCAGTCGGTGATCGGTTTTCCGGCGTCGATCGAGTCCAGCTCGGCCAGCTCGTCGATGTGCTCGTCGAGCAGGTCGGCGAACCGCAGCAGAACGGCCTTGCGCTCGGCCGGATCGGCGCGGCTCCAGACTCCGCGGTCGAAGGCGGCGCGGGCGGACGCGACGGCGAAGTCCACATCGGATTCACCGCAGGCCGCGACCGCGGCGATGACCTTGCCGGTGGCCGGGTTGACCGAGTCGAACGTCTCCCCGGCCTGCGCGGGCACCACCTTGCCGTCGACAAAGGGCTGGGTGATGAATTTCGGGTCGGACACAGTGCTCCTGCCTGAATCGTCGGTGCGGTGGGCCGGCATGGCCCTGATGGATCGGTGGGACATCATCAGATGGGTTCGAATCCGTGGGCCAGTACGTCGAGCGGATCGGCGACGAGCCGAGAGAAGCCGGTCACGTGGGCGCTGCCGGTGAGCACCGGGGTTACCGTCGGCCGGGCGCCGGTGTCGTTCACCTCCGCCGCCCTCACCGTGAAGCGGCTGTCGATGATGCTGCGGGTGGCCAGCTCGTCTCCGCCTCCGATCTCACCGCGCGCGAGGCGCAGTGCCAGCAGAGCACTCGAGCCCGTGCCGCACGGCGAACGATCGATCTCGCCGGGAGGAGCGACGACCACCACCCGGCACGACGGTGTCTCCCCGTCGTCGAGGCGCTCGTAGAACATCACCTGGTAGACGTCCATCAGCTCTCCGGTGAGCGGGTCCCGCCGCGGGTGCTCGGTCAGGCTCGCGGCCAGCTCCCGTGCGAGACCGACGATGTCCAGAGCGGACTCGCGTCGCAGCGAGAGTCCGAGCTCGCCGGCGTCCACGGTGGCGTAGTAGTCGCCGCCGTAACTCAGGTCGACCCGGACCCGCTTGCCGCCCAGAACCTGGTTCCAGCTGTGCACGAACCAGGAGGCGACGTTGGTCAGCTCGACGGTGCTGGGCGCGCCGGGAGTGCGGAGGATTCCGGCGCGTACCAGCCCGGCAGGCGTTCTGATCGTGACCTCGCGACGGCCGTCGGCTCCGACGTGTCCCGGCACGAGATCGAACTCGTCGACGACCGCGGCCAGCCCGATCATGCAGTGCCCGCACATGGGCGGGTAGGAACCGGGCTCGAGGATGACCGCGCCGAGGTCGTGATCGGCGGCGGTGCTCGCCAGCGGCACCACCGCGCACGTGAGTCCGCCGCCGCGGGGTTCGTGCACCAGGAGCCGCCGCACCCAGTCCGCCGAGTCCCGCAGCCACCGCCTGGCATCGGGGACCTCGCGGGCGCTCGGCGGCAGCTGGAGTCCCTCGACGACGACGCGCGTGGGGTTTCCGGCGGTATGGGTGTCGACGACGCCGAGTGGCGCGGCCTGTCGGCCCGCCGACCATTCCGCTTCCAGCGCCGGAAGACCGGGACTACGCATCGAACCGCTCCGCGAACGACCGCCTAGCAGAGGTCAGCAGGCACATCGCAGCAGTCCTCCAGAGCTCCAGTAGTGGGTAACACGTAAAATACTACTATCCCAAGCCTGTTCGGGGAAGCCTCCGAACGTGGCTCCGTGGTCAGTCCTCGTAGGTGGGCGGGGTATCGCCGAGCCGATACACCGTCGGGTCGGTGATCATCCCGTAGTCCGTCTTCCACTTGGTGTGGATGGATTCGTAGACACCGTTGTCGATCAGGGCCCGGTACGCGGCCGCGATCGCCTCCGGCAGACCGTCGTTGCCGGACTGCCTGCCCACCGCCGTGGCGGTGGGGCCACCACCCACCTTGCCGACCGTCTTGACCGGAGCACCGTCCTCCTCGAGGGAGACTCCGACTTCCCGGCCGGTGAGCACGGCGTCCACCCGGCCACTGGTCAGCGCCAGCACCGCGTCGTTCATCACCGAGAACGTCCGCACCTCGGGCGCCTCTTTCCCGTTCTCCGCGCACCTGGACACACCGGTCTCCATCGACGGCACACCGGACGATCCCGACAGGATCGCGATCCGGCGGCCGCAGACATCGGCGATGGTCTCCGGCTGATAGTCGCCGGCGGCGTCGACGATGAACGAGTTGTGGTTGCTCCACTCGGTGACGAAATCCGCGGCCTGCAGGCGATCTTCGCGGACGAAGTACTCCCCCATCCCGATGTCGTAGCGCTGGGCTTGCAGACCGGTCAGGATGGACGAAAAATCCACGGCCGTGTTCTCGGCCTCGAGGCCCATCACCTGGGCGACCGCCGTCGCCATCTCCGGAATCATCCCGACGTGCTCGCCGTTCTCGTTGTACGAGTAAGGCTTGTAGTTGTTCATCATCGCCACCCGGAGCACCCCGCGTTCGCGGACGGCTGGCGGTACGAGATTCTCGACCTCGGGGTCGGGCTGCACGTCGGGTTGAGCAGGCCCGGATCCACCGGCGTCGTCACCGCCGCTCGAACAGCCCACGGTGACGGTCAGGACCGAAATGGCGACCACCAGCATGCTCCGCAGCCGGTGTTTGCGTGTCATCACAGGTACTCCTCGATTCATTGCCAGTGCTGGTACTGACCGGAATTGCCGGGCCGCAACATCTCGCGCGCCAGCGCGTCGTTCTGCCGGAAGAAGCCGGCGTTCTGCTGAGGCCGAGGAAAGGCGTGCGCCCAACCAGCGCCGACGACCCACGGTCCGACCGCCCATCGCGCGGGATGCGCCCGGCCGTCGGACCCGATCAGCCGCCCGCTGTCGTCGACGACGATCCGCCCGCTGTTGACCTCGCCGATCCGGTCGCTCACGGCTCCGCGCGCCGCGAGCGAGCGCAGCAGCGGGTCGACCGTTCTGCCGATGTCGGCGGGTGGCAGTCGTGCGTCGATCAGGCACCGCGCGGTGATGTCGCGGTCCGACGCGTCGCTCGACGCCCTGAACAGTCCGGTGTACGGATCGGGCGTGACCCGCAACCCGCTGCCGAGGAACACCACCACGCCGGCGTCGGCCATCGCGACCAGCTGCGCGAGCCGTTCCGGTGGCGGCCCGCTGGTGACATGGCTGAACAGGCCGTGCAGCCAGCCGTCGATGTCGCGCACGATGGATGTCTCCGCCAGCTGACGCGAGCGCACCATACGGCCGAACACGTCGTACACGGAGAAGAAAGCCAGGGCCACGGCGGAATCCACGCTGCACCGAGGATCGTCGATCCGCGCGAGGTGCGCTCGGACGAAGTCGGCGACGAGCCGGTGAACTCCAGCCGCTCCGGTGTCCGCCGCACCGGCGAGTGGCGCGTCGATCGCCGCCAGGTCGAAGCGGTCCCGCTGCGCGGGAATGGCCTCGCGGAGCAACTCGGCCAGGGCGGCACTGCCGTAGTCGAGAACGGTCAGCCTGTCGAGGAAATCGGCCCACTCCATGGTGACCAACTCGGGATGGCCGTGGAAGAGCTCGTGGCAGTGAGCATACAGAATCTCCTTGCACGCCAACGGCCACAGCTCGGTCGCGAAGTCCGCGGCCCGCGGGTCCGGATGCCGTTCGAGCACCGCCGCGACGTCGAAGAAGTGCGGCAGCGGCGGACGCGGGGCGAGCAGCGGATGCGTGATCTTGGGGTGGTACGGAACGCCGCGACGGGAACCCACGTGGACCACGGGCTCCTTGCCCGACGGCAGATACCGCAGTGAACCACCGTCGTCGACGAAGCGGCCGCCGCGGCTCTCACCGAGCAGCACCATCCAGTCGATGAAGGCCAGGCCGAGCCCGCTCACGATCACGTTCTCACCCGCGGGCACCAGATCGGCGTCGCAGTCGGCGGTGTAGGCCGGGGGCACGTAAACGAGATCGTGCTCGGCGGCGAACTCGCGGAGGGCCCTCTCGCGCGACCCGAGCTCGTCGTCGAGATGACCTTGTGCGAGCACCACCCTGTCGGCGATGAGGGTCCGGCCCGCTGCCGTCCGGACGCACTGTGCGACCGTGCCCTCGACGTCGGCGACGTCCACCACGGTGTCCTGGTGGACGACGATCGTGACGCGGTCGGGCGCGGTGCCGACGATGTGCTCGAACGCCCACCTCAGGTACTCACTCTGCAGGCCGCGGGAGACGAACGTGTCGCCCGTGGCCGAGGCCGCCTCCTCGGCGAGATCGGGATCCTCGAGCAGTTCCGCGCGATGCTCGGCGATCCACTCGGCGAGCGTGGGCCCCGTGCGGAGCCGCCCGCCGAGCACGCACGTCTCGTCGGCGAACACCGTCACCCCGGAGGCGGGAACGTTCATCCACAGCAACGAAGGCTGGTCGCGCCGCCACACCCGGCCTCCCCCGACCGGATAGGGATCGAACACGTGCACAGTGATCTGCCGCCGGCCCATCGGGAGCTCGGCGACGTTGGCACACAGACTGTCGAGAACACCGAGACATCGGGGCCCTCCGCCGACAAGGGCGATGACGAGGTCCCCGGTCTCCCGGTGAGCGGAGGAACTGTCGTCTGCGTTCGCTTCCGTCACGCCGTCGGCGCAGCGAAGAGATCGCACCATGGTTCTCCTGACTGGCATGCAATGACCGAGGCCGGGCGTGTGGGTGTTAGTGGCGGTGTGCGTCGGTGGCGTAGCCGACGCCGAAGCCGTGGGGGTAGGGGTCGTGGGGGTCGAGGTGGAAGGTGGTGTGGGCGGTGATGTGGGCTCGGCCTCGGATGGTGGGGATGACGGCGGTGGTGGTGCCGAGTTGGGTGGTGTGGGTGAGGTGGCCGTGGAATTGGGTGCCGATGATGGATTCTTGGATGTAGGTGTCGCCGAGTTGTTGGTGTCCGCGTCCGTAGCGTTGGGCCATGCGTGCGGAGGTGCCGGTCCCGCCCGGTGAACGGTCGATCCCCGACTCCCCGAAAAACACCAGAACCCGGTGCGCCCCCTCGCTACCCGATCGCTCGTCGGTGATCAGCGCGTCGGGAATTCGCTCCGGCTCACCTCGCTCCGGATGGCGCACGGGGATGGCCGCGTCGGCCGCGTCCCGGATGAGACGCCCCGCACGGGCGAGTTCGCCCGCGTGTTCAGGGATCACCGACAGGCCGAGGTCCTCAGCGGAGGCGATGACGTAGAAGTTGCCGCCGTAGGCGATGTCCACACTCAGCGTGCCGAACCCGGGAACGTCGATCAGCTGATCGGTGGCATACAGAAAGGACGGCACGTTCTCGATCGTCACGCCCTGCACCACGCCGTCCGAGACGTCCACCCGCGCCACGACCAACCCGGCCGGGGTGTCGAAGGTGACCGTGGTGACCGGCTCCACCACCGGCACCATCCCGCACTCCACCACCACCGTCGCCGCACCGATCGTGCCCGCACCGCACATGGTCAACCAGCCGCCGGTCTCGATGAACACGATCCCGAAATCCGCCCGGGGGTCGCACGGAGCCAGCAAGATACTGCCGCTCATCTGCGCGTTGCCCCGCGGTTCGTACATCAGCAGCTTGCGCACATCGTCGTGATCACGCATGAGACGGAGCCGCTTCTCCATGATCGTCGTCCCGCCGACCAACGGCGCCCCCGACGTGACCACTCGCGCCGCCGCTCCCGCGCTGTGGCTGTCGACCACGGTGAACATTCGAGCAGATCGCACTGGTAGAAGACCTTCCTCGAGGCTCGTGATCGGTAGAATGTTACACATTACCTAGACCCACGCAAGCCTCCAGAGCCATGCGAACGACCTCGCGTTCGCCCACCGGAGCGCATCGCTACCGGCATGTTTCGGCTCTATGACGCCCTTGACAGCGCCCGAAGGTGGATAGCATCTTAAATTCTACCGATAACAGGCTACCTTGGAAAACTCGTCCGCAGCTCCTCTCATTCGAAGCGAGTACGACGATGAAGTCACTGTTCAGACGCGCACGTACGGTTGCCGCACTCGCCGTCGTGGGTGTCACGGCCACCGCCTGCGCAGGCGCCTCCGAGCCGGAAAGCGTCGCTCCTGTCAACGTCTCAGCCTCGGCCGAGGTCAGCGAACTGGTGCCCGAGCCGATCAAGCAGCGCGGCACCTTGCGCGTCGCCATTCCCGACATCGGCTCCCCACTGGCCTACCGGGAAGGCGACGAGCTGCGCGGGATGGACCCTGCCCTCGGTGAGGCACTGGCACAGGTGATGGGCCTGAAGTACCAACCCGAGATGATTCCGTTCAACGCGACGCTGCCCGGTTTGCAGTCCGGCCGGTACGACGTCTCCTTCGGACAGTTCTACGTCACCGAGGACCGCGTGCAGGTGGTGGACTTCGTAACGGACTGGCGCGACTTCAGCAGTTTCATCGTGCCGGCCGACGCCGAGGTCAAACCCGAGGCGCTCACCGACGTGTGCGGGCTGCCCATCGGGGCGATGGACGGCTCGGTCGAGCTGAAGTTCCTCAACGATGCTCAGGCGGAGTGCTCGGCCCGGGGCAGAAAACCCATCTCCGTCAACGCCTTCCCCTCGATCTCCGCGGGTGTGCTCGCGATGTCGAGCGGCCGGGTCGCGGGTGTACTGGTGGGACGGGGCGCGGGAGAGAGCGCCATCGAGAAGGGCCAGCCGTTCACCCTGGTCGGCGAGATCGGCGGTGGACCGTGCGCCACGGCCGTCGCCCGCACCGAGTATTCCGACGAGATGCTCGCGGCGGTCAAGAAGGCCTACGAGGTGCTGATCGCCGATGGCGCGTACGCACAGATCCTCGACGCCAACAACACGACCTACGGAGCCATCGACAATCCGACCATCTACACACGTGGTTCAGACCATCCCATCTACAAGTGATCACGTCGTCGCGCCGACAGTCTCCCGGCGCGGGCACCGAGTCTGGAGAAACGCAGTATGACGACACCGATACCGACAACCGACCAGCCGAAACCGGACCTGGCCACACTCCAGGTGGCGCCGACCCGGCACTACGGTCGGTGGTTCGGCACCGCGGTGCTGTTGGTGCTGGTCGCGATGCTGGTCCACACACTGTTCACCAACCCGCGATTCCAGTGGACCGTGGTCGCCGAGTACTTCACCACACCGACCATCATCGAGGGCCTGTTCAACACGTTGTGGTTGACGGCCGCGGCGATGGCGATCGGCATCGTGCTGGGGACGGTGCTGGCGATCATGCGGCTGTCGCCGAATCCCGTACTCTCGGGGTCGGCGGCGACGTTCGTGTGGTTCTTCCGCGGAACGCCGCTGCTCGTCCAGCTGATCTTCTGGTTCAACCTCTCAGCGCTCTATCCCAAGCTGTCGCTGGGTATCCCCTTCGGCCCGGAGTTCATCTCGGGCAGCGCGAACGAGTTCATCACCGTGTATGTCGCAGCCCTGCTCGGCCTCGGCCTCAACGAGGGCGCCTACATGGCCGAGATCGTGCGCGCCGGCATCAACTCCGTGCACTCCGGTCAGCGTGAGGCCGCCGAGGCACTGGGCATGAGTTCCCGGCGGATCCTCACCCGCATCATCCTTCCCCAGGCAATGCGCGTGATCATCCCGCCGACCGGGAACCAGTTGATCGGCATGCTCAAGACGACCTCACTGGTGAGCGTGATCGCACTACCGGATCTGCTGTACTCCGCCCAGATGATCTACTCGAGCAATTTCCAGACCATTCCCCTGCTGATCGTCGCGAGCATCTGGTATCTCATCGTCACCACGATCCTCTCCATTGGACAGTATTTCGTGGAACGCAGGTTCAGCAAGAGTGACAACAAACCGGCCTTCACCCTCGCCAGGCTGAAGAAGACTGTGACGAACGGACAACGAGAGGCGACCGCATGAACGCCCCAGCAACCACTGCCGTGGAAAGCGATGTCGCCGTCGAGTGCGTCGCGGTGCAGAAATCGTTCGACGGCACTCCCGTACTGAAGTCGATCGACCTCTCGGTTCCGCACGGCCAGGTGATGTGCGTCATCGGCCCGTCGGGTTCGGGCAAGAGCACTTTTCTCCGGTGCATCAACCACCTGGAGCGCATCGACGGCGGCCTGCTGCGCGTGGCCGGGGAGATGGTCGGCTACCGCGAGCACAAAGGACGGTTGCACGAGCTCCGGCACCACGAGATCGCCCGGCGCAGGGCCGACATCGGAATGGTCTTCCAGAGCTTCAACCTGTTCCCGCACCTGACCGTGCTCGAGAACATCATCGAAGCGCCGATGGCCGTGCGCAAGAACCAACGGGACGATGCCGTCGCGGACGCCCGCAGGCTCCTCGACAAGGTCGGGCTCACCGGACGTGAGGACGCCTATCCCCGGATGTTGTCCGGCGGGCAGCAGCAGCGCGTCGCCATCGCGCGGGCACTGGCGATGCGACCCAAGCTCATGCTGTTCGATGAACCGACGAGCGCGCTGGACCCGGAACTGGTCGGCGAGGTGCTGTCGGTGATGAAGGAATTGGCCGCCGAAGGAATGACCATGATCGTGGTGACCCACGAACTCGGCTTCGCCCGCGAGGTCGCCGACACGGTGGTGTTCATGGACGGCGGATACATCGTCGAGCAGGGCGCTCCGGCCGAGATGTTCGCGAATCCGCAGACCGAACGCTGCCGGGACTTTCTCGGAAAAGTGCTGTGATCGAGAAACGCCCGAGCGGGAGCTGAACTGATCCCGATGCGCGCCGGCCGCGGATAGCCCCTATTCGCGGCCGGCGTCGCATCAGTCCTCTTCTCCGTTCCAGTCGCCCTGGATGTGGTTGAGGTGCTGCAACATGACCGCTTCGGCGCGCTCGGGATCGCCACTGTTGAGAGCGGACAGGAGAGTGTGGTGTTCCCGAGCGGAGTGCTCGAGCCGTCCCTGCTCCGAGAGCGAACGGACTCCGACGAGCCTGGTCCGGTCGCGCAGATCACCGACGATGTCGACCAGCCGGTCGTTGCCCACCAGGGCCAGCAGGCCCAGGTGGAACTGGCGGTCGGCCTCGAGGTAGCGGACCATGTCGCCGTTGACGGCACTCACCACGGTGTCGCTCGCGAGGTCGCTGAACTGCTGGCTGAGGGTCGGCCTGCCCGCGGCAAGCCGGCCCATGGCGGGCACTTCGAGCATCACGCGCAGGTCGTAGATGTCGTGCCGGTCCTTGTCCGAGAGCGGGATCAGCCGGAATCCGCGGTTGCGGACGGCTTCCATCACGCCCTGGTTCACGAGTGTCAGCATCGCCTCGCGCACGGGACTGTTGGAGACGCCCAATTGATTCGCGATCGTGGCCGCGGAATAGATCTCTCCCGGCACGATGTCGCCGGTCACCACCTGTTGACGAATAACGCTCAACGCCTGATCTCTCAGGCTGAACCGGTGCAATGTCGTTCCCGTCGACGAATCCGTCGTCACTGTTGTCTCCCCGGGGTGCAGCAGCGTCTGCGGTCTTTATTACTCAGTGTTCCAGCATGCGGTCGGCAGGCCAAGCCGTCATATGTAGTATGTTATCTGTTACCGGCCACCATGTCGCTGTGACCTCCCCCTTGCCGAGCGCGCGTCGCGCCCGAGACCTGATGCAGCGAGAGAGGACGCCCCGATGACTCAGATCGTCGCGATCGACGTCTACGGATACGAGCTCACCTACGCCCACGGCGAATACGTGATGTCCAGCGGCCGGGCGGCGACCGCCCAGGACTCGACTCTCGTGCGGGTCAGCTGCGAGGACGGCACCTACGGCTGGGGCGAGGTCTGCACACTGGCCGGCACGTACTGGCCGGCGTTCGCCGGAGGCGCCAGGGCCGCTCTCGCCGAGATGGCCCCCGCGCTGCTCGGTGTCGACGGCACGAACCCGGCAGCCGTCCACGCCGCCATGAACAGCAGGCTCATGGGACACGACTACGCCAAGAGCGCCGTCGACCTCGCGTGCTGGGACCTGCTCGGCAAACGGGCCGGACTTCCGGTGGCCGAGCTGCTGGGCGGGCGCGTGCAAACCGACTTTCCGCTGTACGAGGCGGTTCCACTGTCGTCGCCCGAGGCGATGGCCGAGTTCGTGGCCCGGCGATCGGCCGCGGGCATCACCTGTTTCCAGGTGAAGATCGGCAACGAACCCGCCGACGACGACGCCCGGTTGCGCGCGGTCTCGGAGGCTGCGAGCGCCGGTACGACACTCATCGGCGACGCGAACGGCGGTTGGACACTCCAGCAGGCGGTCAGCGCGGTCCGCCTCGTCGACGCGCTGCCGATCTACCTCGAACAGCCGTGCCGGCGCATCGAGGACTGCCGGACCGTTCGGACGCTGACCTCACTGCCGATGGTCATGGACGAGTCCGTGCTCACCCCACTCGACCTGGTCGCCGCCAAGAACGAGGTGGGCGCCGGGTCGGTCAACCTGAAGCTGGGCCGCCTCGGAGGGCTGACCGGCACCCGGATGATGCGTGATCTCGCCGTGTCGCTGGGAATGTCGGTGTCCCTCGAAGACGCGTGGGGTGGCGACGTCACCACCGCTGCCGTCTCGCACCTGGCGGCGTCCACCGCCTGCCACGACATGCTCTCGGTCTCGTTCTTCAACGACTGGACCAACGAGCACGTGGCCGGCCACCGACCGCGATCCGCGGCCGGTCGAGGAAGCGCGCCCACCGAACCTGGCCTGGGAATCGACGTCGACCTCGATCGGCTCGGAGAGCCGCTCTTCACCGTGCGCGCGACCACCGGCTGAGCGCACCGCCCCACACTGCTCATCGACCCAACGACGACAGGGAGTAACACCGTGCGATCCCGAGTTCAGTACTCCGTCATCGACGCACACAGTGCCGGTGCCCCCGCGCGTGTGGTGGTCGCGGGCGCTCCCCACGTGCGGGGCGACACCATCGCCGAGATCAGGGACACCTACGAACGCGACCACGACGATGTGCGCAAGCTGCTGATGTACGAACCGCGAGGCCACTCCGAGATGTGCGGCAGCATCCTGCTCCCGCCGTGCGACCCCCGCGCCGATCTCGGGATCGTGTTCATCGAGACCGGCGGCTGGATGACCATGTGCGGTGCGGGCACGATCGGTGCGGCGACGGTGGTGGTGGAGTGCGGGATGGTCCCGGTGGTGGAGCCGGTCACCACGGTCACCTTCGACACCCCGGCCGGGCTGGTCGTGGCGCGGGTGGACGTCTCGGACGGCGTGGTGCAGGGCGTGACGATCGAGAACGTCCCCTCGTTCCTCTACGCCACCGATCAGCTGATCGACGTTCCCGGGTTCGGCACACTCAGCGTGGACATCGCCTACGGCGGCAACTTCTACGTCATCGCCTCCGCCGAAGACCTCGGCCTGTCGGTCATCCCCGAGCACACGGACCAACTCGCCCACGCGAGCAGGCTCATCCGCGACGCGACCAACAAGGTCGTCACCGTGGAACATCCCGTCAACGGCCCCGCCGGGCCCATTCCCTTGGTCATCCTGGCCGAGAACGAGCCCCGAGCCGACGGCGCGTACCGGAACCTCGTGTTCTTCGGGGAGTCGGGGATCGACCGTTCACCGGGCGGGACCGGCACCTCCGCACGCATGGCCCAACGCTACGGACGCGGACACCAACAACTCGGCGACACCTACATCCAAGAATCCATCATCGGCACCCAATTCCACGGCCACCTCACCCACACCACCCAACTCGGCACCACCACCGCCGTCATCCCCACCATCCGAGGCCGAGCCCACATCACCGCCCACACCACCTTCCACCTCGACCCCCACGACCCCTACCCCCACGGCTTCGGCGTCGGCTACGCCACCGACGCACACCGCCACTAACACCCGTGCCGCGCCGGCCTGGGTGGTCGGCGCGGCACGGGCGGCTCTCCGGGTCAGGACCGGGCGGGCTAGCCGAGCGGAAGCCGCACGACGGCGTCCGGGATATCGCCCGCGTTCGACTCGTAGATGCTGCTGATCTCGGCTCCGCCCGGCTCGACGACACCAGGGCGCCGACCCCGACCCAACAGGCACCAGGAACCCGAGCACACCGAAGACCCACCCGACGCGCCGACACCCGTTGACCGAATCGTGAGCCACGCCCGCCTACGGACGTGACATGATGTTCGCCATGATGCCGACCCCAAGGGGCAATGCCTCGTAGGAGCCCGGGCGCCGTGCGCGCCCACCGACCACGAGACCCCCGCCGATCCACCATCCAGGTCCCGGGTGTCAGCCGGGCCACGCAGGTCGCCATCGCGATCGCGGAAGCTCGCCGCTTGGGCGCGGGCTCCGTCGGCCAGGCGTTCGACCGCTATCGACGGTTCGTGCTGCAACCCGGCCGGTGGCTCTACCTCCCTGTGGCGGACTGCCCGTGCTGCGATGTGACCGACGCCCGCGACGAGCTGGAGACAGCGCTGCGAATGCTGCCACGCGGGCCCCGCGCCGAGCTGTCCCGGGTCATCGCCGCACTCGACGACGAGTTCCGGCGCAGAACCCTCCCCGACCCGCGGACGCGCTCCACCTCCAGGCCTGCGGATGCCTGGTGGCACCACCGACTGCACGATCAGTAGCCGACGGCGTCGGCTTCAGGAGAAGTCCAGCACCAACCGGCCGCGCACCCCGCCCGCTTCCAGCAGGCGGTGCGCCCGGATCGCCTCGTCGGCGGGCAGCACGTCGGCGACGTGCAGCGTCACCGTGCCGTCCTCGGCCTGGCGGCGTAGCGCGTCCAGCCTCGCGGTGTCGGTCATTCCCTCCGTCACCATCACCGGGTGCACCCGGATGCCGCGCCCGGCCGCGCCCTCCCAGCCCCGGAGCTCGGCCAGCGCCCCACCGTCGGCGATCGCGGGCAGGACTTCGGTGGTCTGCATCGAGCCGTCCACGAGCCCGGGAACCCCGTCGGGGGCGAGCTCTCGGATTCGTTGGGCGACCTCGGATCCGCGCTCGACCACGTGATCGGCGCCGAAACCGCGCACCCGGTCGACGTCGTGTGCCGCGGCGTCCGCGATGACGGTCAACCCGTCCGCCTTGGCCAGCTCGACCGCGTACCCGCCAACGGCTCCGGCCGCACCGGTCACGGCGACGGTGCCACCCCGCGGCACGGCCACCGCGTCCAGGGCGAGGCGCGCGGTCAGGGCATTCATCAGCAATGTGGACGCCGCGGGGAAGTCCACGCCCTCCGGCGCAGGCACCACCGAATCCGCGGGCACCACGATCTGCTCGGCATACGCACCGCCGTGCGCCCCGACGAACAGCACCATCGCGACCACCCGCTGCCCCACGGCGAGCCGGTCGCCGGTCCCGGGACCGAGCTGCTCGATCACGCCCGCCGCGTCCATGCCGGGCACGAACGGGGGCTGCCGGTCGGGCATGCGGAACGCGTGGCCTCCCGTCCGCAACAGGACGTCGGTCGGGTTGACGGCGGCGGCGTGTACGCGGATGCGAACCTCACCGGGGCCTGCCTGGGGTTCGGGCAGATCCAGCACTCGCAGGACTTCCGGGCCACCGTAGTTGTGTAATCCAATTGCCTTCACACTCGATGGCAACCTCGAGCGCCGAGACGGTATTCCTGCCCGGCCGCGGCCATCGAACTAAGTGGACTTGGGTCACACAGAGCATCCGCTGGCTGCCCCGTGCTGTCGCGGTGCCACCGTTCCGCCATCACGGCGCCAGTCGGGAGATGACCTCAGCGACGCCGTTCGGGTGTATGGTCAGCCCGTCGTGGCCGCCCGGTAGTTCGAGGAGCGGCTGCCCGATGCGAGCCGCGAGCTCTCGCGCACAACGGTTCTCCCAACGCTCCCGCGGCGTCTGCGCCCCACCCGACGGGACGACGCGCACCCGGTCAGGCAGAGCGGCCACTCGGTCCGCGGTGAGCCCCGATCGCTGCACCGCATGAAGGTCGTGACGAAAGAACCATCGCATGTTGCCCACTGACTCTTCCGTGATCTCAGCAGATTCCTCCCCTGCCTCGTCCTGGTTCCCTTCCCCCGCAAGGGCGGCCAGTTCCGCCAGTGCCGCGCGGATGTCGCGCTGCGCGATTCGCGCGATCCGCTCCATCGCCGCGTCCAGGGCTGGATCCCGCACGACCTCGGACAGCGGCGGCTCATGGGCGATGACCGTACTGACACCGTCCGGATAGGCCTCCGCCACGTGGAGTGCGAGCAGTGCCCCGAAACTCGACCCCAGTACCCGCGCGGGGCGGGGTGCGAGTGCCCTCAGGATCACCGCGGCGTCGTTGGCATGCCGATACATGTCGACCGGTGGAGCATCGAGTGACGCCGGGCTACGGGACAACCCGCGACGGTCGTACGTGATGACGAGGAAACGCTCGGACAACGCGTCCGCGAGTTCCTCCACGGTCGCAGCCGAGGAGACTCCGCCCTGAATCAGGAGAAGCGGTTCTCCGGATCCGCGGGTTTCGCAGTGGAGTTCACAGCCGTCGTCACTCGTGATGCGCCGAACTGTCACGTGGCCGCTACCGGGGTGATTGCGCAACATCTTTCCTCTTCAGTCGACAGCGTGCGGTCCTTCTCAGTGCGCGGAACAGTTACCAGGAAAGACCATGCCCCAACGGCACGGTCAACCCGACGTAATGGACAACACCTCACGTCGTGATCTATTCCCCCCTGAATGCCGGGCGCGGAGCCGTAGCATGGGGTCATCGGCACTCGTCGAACATTCATCCCACTGATCTCAGGGCGGCCGAATCAGGCCCGTGGAAAGGCAGAACGTCATGCGCGCAGTCCGTTATCACGAGTACGGCGGTGTGGAGACCCTTGTGGTCGAACAGGTTCCCGACCCGCATCCCGGGCACGGCGAGATTCGCATCCGCGTCACGGCGGCCAGTGTCAATCCCATCGACTGGAAGGTGCGCTCCGGTGCGGCGCGCGACGTGCTCCCCGTGGACCTGCCCGCGATTCCTGGGCGGGACGCCGTCGGCGTCGTCGACGAGACCGGTGACGGTGTGCAGGGGGTGAACATCGGCGACCGCGTCTTCGGACTGGGCGGCGTCACCGGCGCGACAGCGGAGCTGGCCGTGCTCTCGGCCTGGGCCCCCGCGCCCGCCACGTGGACCGACGAGGAGGCCGCCGGCGCCGGTCTGGCATCCGTGACGGCGATGGGCGGGCTGAAGGCGCTGGGTCCCTTGCAGGGGCGCACTCTTCTCGTCGAGGGCGCCGCCGGAGGTGTGGGCAGTGCCGCGGTCGAGATCGCGGTGGCACAGGGCGCCACCGTGATCGGGACGGCCAGCGAACGCAACCACGAGTTCCTCACCTCGCTCGGAGCCGTACCCACGACCTACGGAACCGGCCTCGCCGAGCGTCTCGCCGCCCTGGCTCCGGACGGTGTCGACATCGCCCTCGACACCGCGGCCTCCGGATCCCTGGCCGATCTCATCGCGATCGTGGGCGACACCGCTCGCGTGTCGACGGTCGCCGACTACGCCAATGCCGAACGGCTGGGCGTACGGATGGCCAACGCGGAGAACGACTCCACGCTCCTCGCCGAAGCGGGCGAACTCGGCAGGCAAGGCCGCTACACACCGCGCATCGAGCGAATCTATCCGCTCGATGCGGTCACCGAAGCGCACGAGTACGCCGAGCGCGGACACACCCGGGGCAAGATCGTGATCGGCATCTG
This sequence comes from Prauserella cavernicola, assembly GCF_016595675.1. Lineage (GTDB taxonomy): Bacteria > Actinomycetota > Actinomycetes > Mycobacteriales > Pseudonocardiaceae > Prauserella_A > Prauserella_A cavernicola. The sequence goes on from NZ_JAENJH010000008.1 coordinate 202,784, forward strand.
AGCCGGTCTCCCTCTTCGCGGCTTCCCGCGGCTCCGGCCGCGGGAAGCCCGCGGACCTTGGTCGACAAAGCCGCATGTGGACGGACCGGAGGACGTCAGCCGGCAGCACTACCCCGTGTGGCATCGGTGAGATAGGTGTGGACCATCGGGACCGCCGAGGCGCCCTCCCCGGACGCGGAGGTGACCCGCTTCATCGAGCCCGCACGAATGTCGCCGACGGCGAAGACTCCCGGAACGCTCGTCGCGAGATCCGCGGGCGGACGGCCGTCGACCCAGTGCCGCATCGGCAGGTCCCGGCCGGTGAGGACGAAGCCGCGGTCGTCGCGGTCGACGTGGCCGGGAAGCCAGGTGCCATGCGGCTCGGCGCCGAGCAGCAGATAGAGACCCCGTACGTCGCGGCGGGTGATGTCGCCGGTGTCGAGGTGGCGCAGGGACACCCAGGAGAGCGAGCCCTGGTCGCAGGTGCCACCGTCGACGACCTCGGTACGGGTCACGACGGTGATCCGTGGGTGGCCCTCGATCTCGTGCACGAGGTAGTCGGACATCGTGTCGGTCAGACCGTCTCGGCGCACGACCACGGTGACCGAAGCGGCGAAGCGAGCGAGGTGAATGGCCGCCTGGCCCGCGGAGTTGCCGCCACCGACGACGACCGCGTTGTGGTCAGCGGTGTCCCGGGCCGTGCTGATCGCTGCGCCGTACTGCACGCCCCGCCCCACGAGCCGCTCCAGCGACTCCACGCCCAGCGTTCGGTAGGCGACGCCGCACGCGATGATCACGGTGCGGGCACGGACCTCACCGCCGGTGGTGCGCAAGGTGTGCTCACCGTCAGCACCGGGAACGAGTTCCAGAACCTCCCAGCCGACGCGGAACCGTGCACCGAAGCGACCGGCCTGTGTGCGAGCGCGCTGGGCCAGGCGCATGCCGGAAATGCCACGGGGAAATCCGAGGTAGTTGCGGATCATCGAGCTGGTGCCCGCCTGACCGCCGACGGCGTCGGTGTCGAGGACGACCGTCGTGAGACCTTCGCTCGCACCGTAGACGGAGGCCGCCAGCCCTCCGGGGCCCGCACCGACGATCGCCAGATCCACGGTCTCGGTGATGTCGCCGGGGGAACCGTAAAGCAGGGCGGCGACGTCGCCCGGGCGACTCGGTGCGATCGGCGGATGGTCGAACACGACAACGAGGGGGTAGCTGAGGTGTTGTCCGGTCGCGACGTAGGCGTCGCGCACGGCGCGGCCCGCGTCGCTGTCGACCGCGAGCACCTCGGTGGGCATTCCCATGCGCTCGGTGAGCTCGCGGACCGCTGCCGTCAGCGGGTTGTCACCGTCGGAGACGATGCGAATCAGGGCGACTTCCGGATCAGCGGTCGTGGATCCCCAGTCGGAGAGCAGCTCGGCGAGCGCGATGTGGAACTCCTCGTCGCGCGGGCCTCGTGGCATGAGCAGGTAGGCGTCGAACACCCCGGCACCCAGCGCCGCACGCAGGCCTCGTTCACCGGTGCGGAGCTCGGCCATGAACCGGTCGTAGGGCGCCGCGAGGACCCGGCGGGCGGCGGGGACCCGGCCACGCCAGGTGGCGAAGGCGGCCAACGGATCGGCGTCGGGCAACTCGCCGTCCTGCACGATCATGGCTACCTGACCGCCTGCCGCGGTGATCTCCTCGACGATGTCGACGGTGCCGGCCGACGATCCCGCGACCCGAACATCATAGTCGTGTTCGTAGCGGCGCAACTGGGCTCGCAGGGCGTCCGCGTGCTGGGTGGAGGCGATCACGATGGCGGGAACGGGCACGTTGGTCTCCTGGTAGGTGGCGGTCCCGAAAGGACTGAGATCCGTAGCTGTGCTTGGCCGGTTACCGGCGACACACAGCACTCTCTCCGACCAAGGGACGAGAAGGCGCGCTCAGGTACGGATCGTAGCGCGGGACGGCACCGCCTCGTCGCACCTGTGTTAGCGTCGAAACGCGACCGTATTCACCCGGCGCGGTCACCACCACGTCCCGGAACGAGCGCATGGCCCGCGACCTGGCCGGATTCGCCCTTCCCTTCGTCACGCGCGGAACACCGTCGCGACTGGACGGTCGAGGCGCTGCGGCCACCAACGACATGGCCCCATTCCTGAAGGAGCACACCATGCCCCAGACTCCCCCTCTCGCGATCGAGCGCTACATCGCCACGGTCGACCGGGCGATCGCCGACGAGGCCGTACTGGAGGAACTCGTCGACATCTTCGCGCCAAATGCCGTGGTGCAGCTCGACGACACTCCAGTGCGAGGTTCGCGCGCCATCCGGGAGCTTTACCGCGACTTCATCGCGATCCACGTCGAGGCCAAGCACTTCTGGAACGCGACGGTCTTGCCCGACGGGCGACAGCGGGCGGAATGGGCGTGCGCAGCGCGCATGTCCGACGGATCGCTGGTGACCGTGGCCGGCCTGGAACACGCGACGGTCGGGACGGACGACCGCATCGTCGACCTGCGCAACGAGCTCACCCGCCCACCGGCCTGAATCGCTGCGCGGACCGCCTGCGGCAATGCGCCGCTCAACCGCGAACCCGCCCGGCGTCGTCCGCATGTCGACGACGACGCCGGGCCGGGTACCGAGCGGGTGCGAATGCCGTTGTCAGTCCGAGCCGGAGGCCGTCACCACGCCGCCGAGCTCCGTCTGGTCGGTGCTGAGCGCTTCTGCGGCCACCAGGGGGTTCCAGAAGTCGACGTAACGGGTGATCTTGCCGTTCTTCGTCTCCACCACCGAGATGTAGGTCTGGTTGTAGGGACGTCCGGTCGCCAGGGCGACCCCCTGGCTCCGGAACTCCGCGATGACGAGTGACGGCTCGACAGTCTCGTGAAAGCGCAGGTCGATGAAGTCCACGCGGAAGTGCTTGGGGAAGTTGTCCATGTACCCCTCAAGGCCTCCTTACCGGACACCTTCGACGGGTAACCCTCGGGACCGTAGGGAAACTCGAGTACCCCGTCCTCCGTGAACAGATCCACCCATTCCTCGATGCGGCCGGTGGACAGGAATTCGAGATGGTTCTTGAACGCCTGCTGGGCGCCGGCACGAATGTCGTTCACAGCCGACTGGTCGTTCACTGTCTCGGTCATGGTTGAGCCCTTCTCTCGAAAACTTCGGATTTTCCTTGTTGTTCCGTGACAAGCGGAGCAATCCATCCATTGTGGATCGAGCCGGATCCGGTTCTCTGGATTGGCGAAAGCCACAGCCCTCGTCCTCAGCGACGCGGGCTCCGGGTGTCTCTACGTTCCGATGGCGCGAACGAGGGCTTCGGTGAGCTCGTCGAGGTACTCGGCCCCACAGTCGGCCTTGCGCACCGACATACGCCAGTAGACCGCCGCCCCCAACAGGTCCAGCGCGAGTTCCGCGGACACCCCCAGCTCACCGCGGGCCGCCGCACGGTCCAGCACCACCTTCACGGCGTCGCGCCGTGGGGTGCTGACGTTGTCCCGAACAGCCGCGGCGAGGGAAGGTTCACGGACCCCCTCCGCGACCACGTCGGGCAAGATGCGGCTGAACTGCGGGTGAGACAGCCAGGCCACCATGCCCTCGACTATCACCCGGATGTCGCCGCGAAGCGATCCGGTGTCCGGTTGCGGCGCCGCGGGCACGCTCAGCTCCGCGATCGCAGCGGCCGCCATCGCGTCCTTTCCCGGCCAACGGCGGTACAGCGCGCTCTTCCCGACACCGGCCCGGCGGGCCACCGCTTCCATGGACAGCCGTGCGTAGCCGACCTCGGCCAGTTCGGCGAGGACCGCCTCGGTGATCGAGGCCGTTTTCTCCGGACGGAGGACGGCGGCGCCGACGGGATCGCGCACGGAGACCTCCAACCCCAACCGGACGGTACGGTACCGTCCCGACGTGACCCACGTTAGCCCAAGTTGGTCTCGGATCGCCACCCGGTCACGGCCGGCGACCGCGTCGAGCATCCGGGCTCAGCGGCGCGCGGTGACGAAGCGGCACGGCGTCAGCGTTCCGGCGGGTACTTCGCCTGCGGCCCGCGAACGGACGAGCTCACTCTCGCGACAGCGACGCCGGTCCGGTGGTCCGGTTCTTCACGAGCCTGGGTCCCTCACCTCGCCGCCACGCTCAGCACGACCTTCCCCACGGCCGCCTGCTCCACCCTGTCCTGCGCATCGGCCACCCGTTCCAGCGCATAAGGAATCACCGGCAACGCCGAAAGCGCACCGACCGCGAGCGCGTCGGACGTCCACCGGACCGCATCGGCCAACTGGTCCGAGGACACTCCATACAGGAGCACGAACGCGAGCGTGACGTTCGCCGTCATCAGCTTTCCGCTGGGCAGGACGAGATCCCCCTCCGCGGCATAGGTGGCGATCGTGCCGCCGTCGCGGAGAACGGCCAGATCCAGTTCGAGATTCGTCGCCGGCGCGACCTCGACGATGCGGTCGACGTGCTGCACGACGTCGCGGATCTGCCGCGACACGTCCTGGTCCGGGTAGCGGACGACCAGATCCGCGCCCGCGTCCTCGGCCAGAGCGCGCTTCTCGTCCGAGCTCACGGTGGCGACGACCGTCGCGCCGGCGTGCTTGGCGAGCTCGATCGCGTAGTGACCCACCGCCCCCGCTCCCCCCGCCACGAGAACCGTCCGCCCCTGCAACGCCCCCGGGTTCCCGCCCAGACAGTGCGCGGCGGTGAGGGCCGGAACGCCGAGGCAGGCGCCCAGCTCGTCGGAGGCGCCGTCGGGCAGCGGTACCGCCCGGACCGCGGGCACGACCGCGTACTCGGCCGCGGTCCCGTATCGGTTGCCGAAGGCCGCGAGATAGAGCCACACCCGCTGGCCGACCACGAGCCCGTCGACGCCGCTGCCCACGGCATCGACGACTCCCGCGCCGTCGTGGTGCGGGACCTGGAACCCGTCCGGCGTCCGGCCGGTGAGCCCGGCACGCCTCTTCCAGTCGGTCGGGTTGATCCCGGAGGTGACGATCCTGACCCGGACCTCTCCCGGGCCCGGCTCCGGCAGCTCCAGCTCGACGACCTCGAGCACCTCGGCAGCGGGGCCGGTGCTGCGATAGACCGCTGCTCTCATGCCCCCACCGCCCTCGGGCCCGTCAGGAAGGACGAGACGTCACGAGGTCGTAGTAGTGCCGGATCGCCCTGTCCAGGTCGTAGCGCGGCCGCCATCCGAATTCCTCCTCCATCCGGGCGCCGTCCAGCGCCATGTAGTAAGGATCTGGCATGTTCATGGGATTCGTTCCGGAGCCCACATCGAGCACCGCGCCAGGGATGATTCCGCGGATCGCGTCGGCGAATTCACTGATCGATACCGTGCTCCCGCTGGCGACGTTGTAGGCATGGTGACGAAGCGGCTCCGGGGCAAGCGCGACGCGCGCGATGGCGTCGGCCACGTCCAGGACGTAGATGACGCCGTCCCGCTCATCGCCACCGTGCTCCATGGTGAACGGACGGCCCGACGCCGGAAGCTCGATCATCGAGCTGTAGGTGTTGACCGGACCGGCATGGCGCTGAAGCTTTCCCGGGCCGATGACCGTGGCGAAGCGCAGGCTGACGCACTCGACGGCGGAATTCCGCCCGTACCACTCCAGTACGTTCTCGGCGGCCACCTTGGTGATGCCGTACATGCCGGTGGGACGCAGGTCGTCGTCTTCCGAGATCGGCTCGTACACCGGGAAACCGCGCTGTCCTGTCGCAGGCGCGTACACCGCTTTCGAGCTGGTGTGCACGACCCGCTTCACACCTGCGGCCGTTGCCGCCGCGCAGACGTTGGCGGTACCGCCGACGTTCACCGAGATCGCCGCGTACGGATCTCGTTCGCACTCGACGACCGCGGCGAGGTGAACAATGCATTCCGGCCGAAGCCGCGACACCGCACCGGCAAGTTGCCCGGCTTCGCGGATGTCGCCGACGACGAGTTCGACTTCTCCCGCCACGTCCTCGACGAGCGAGGTGTCGTCACGGCTCTCGAAGACGGACACCTCGTGGCCTCGGCCCAGAAGTTCTCGGACCACCCAGGCGCCGTTGACGCCGAACCCGCCCGTCACCATCACACGCACGTCGACTCCCCACTCCTCATGTCCCGGTCGAACAGCGATCCCATGCTCAGGCCACGCCTTCCGCCAGCTGGCCTGTCTCCCGCGCCTGCGGCCGCTGTCCGTTCACCGCCACGATGACGACGACCAACGTGATCGCACCGGCCGCCATCATGTACCACGCCGGCGACACGCTGCTTCCCGTCCTTTCGATCAGCAACGTCGCGACGAAGGGTGCGGTACCGGCGAAGAGTGCGGAACCGAATCCGTAACCGATGCCGAATCCGGACGCTCGGACCCGAGCCGGGAACAACTCGGCGAAGAGAACCGGAATGGCGCCACCGAACGCGGCAACCGGGATCCACAGAATGAGCTGCCCGACCAACGCGGGAACGAATCCTCCGAGGCCGATGATGAGCAGGCTGGGCACAGGCAGCGCCACCGTCAGGACGCAGGCGAAAACCAGGATCGACCTTCTGCTGTACCGGTCCGCGAGATGCCCGAACACGAGGACCAGGAAGATGCCGACGGTCGTGGCGATGACCACGGTGCTCAGCGCCGGTACGGCGGGCATTCCCGTGACGGTTCGAATGTAGGTGAGCACGAACGCCTGGAGTGTGGCTGATGCGATGCTGAATCCGACGCAGATGCCGATCACCGTCAGGAACGCGCGCCAATGTTGCGTGAAGAGTGTGCGCAGAGGGCTCTTCGCTCGCGCGTTCTCGGCCTTGATCTCCTCGAATTCCGGTGACTCCGCGATGCGGAACCTCAGGTAGAGGCCGATCGCCAGTAGCGGGAAGCTCAGCAGGAACGGCAGCCGCCAGCCCCAGCTGTTGAGGGCGTCAGACGACATGGACACCGTCATGATCAGCACCACGACGGTACCGATCACCGATCCCAAGGTGGACGAGAAGAAGGCGAAAGATCCGTAGAGTCCGCGACGGTGCCGGGGGGCGTGCTCGACGAGGAAGCTGGCCGACGTGCCGAACTCACCTCCCACGGACAATCCTTGGAGCAGCCGGGCGACGCACAGGAGTACCGGTGCCAGAATCCCGGCCTGCGGGTAGGTCGGCATGATGCCGATCAGAACCGTGGTCAAGCCCATGAGCAGCACCGCGAACGCGAGGGAGATCTTGCGCCCGCGCCGATCCGCGAGCCACCCGAACAGGATCGCGCCCGCGGGCCGCATGATGAAGCCGACTCCGTAGAGCGCGAAGGTCGACAGAATCGCCGCCAGCGGGTCGCCGGAGGGAAAGAAGAGCTGGGAGATGACCGGCGTCAAGGACGCGAACACCGCGAAATCATAGAATTCGAGAGCGTTGCCGGAACCCGCGGCGATCACGGTTCGACGCCGGAGCGAGCTAGCGCGGGCACGCTCGGCTTCCGATGGCGACCGGTATTCCGCGTCCGGTGGGGATGATTGGGACATCGTTGTCCTCCGATCAATCACGGTCTTGTGCGTGATCAGGCGATGGGGTTGGCGATCAGCTTGGCGACCATCTCGGGGCACTCGACCTGTGCTCGATGCCCGGCTTGGCCGACCTGCTCGAATCGTGCGCCTGGGATCCTCTCGGCGATACCACGCCCGTACGCAGGCGCGACGATGCCGTCCTGGGCGCCCCAGACGACCAACGTCGGCACGGCGATGCGCCCCAACGAGCGGACCAGCCGAGGGTTGTGCAGGTACGGCACCCACCCGTACGTCGCGAGAGCCTCCTCATTGCGTGCCATCTCGAGGACGTCCTCCTCCCGCGCACGCGCCAGGTCGCCCAGCCCGAGGCTCGCATCCGCGTACAGGCGCCGGTCCAGTTCCGCGTGCGGCGTCGCGAAGAGATCGACGATCTCCCGATCGAGCGGCCCGCCCAGCTTGACGCCCACCGAGTCGACGAGCACGAGACGCGAGATCCGTGCGTGGCCGCGCACCGCCATCTCCATGGCGACCCAGCCGCCGAACTGAAGGCCGACGAGCGTGACATCGGTGTGCCCCGACCGGTCGAGCCAGTCGAGGTAGATGTCGGCGAGATCGTCGACCGACGAGCACCAGTCCGGTCGAGGCGAGCGGCCGAAACCCGGGTGGCTCGGGGTCACCACGGAGAAGTCCTTCGCCAGTGCGTCCACGAACGCGGTGTTCTCCAGTGCGCGCTCAGCTCCGGGGAGTACCAGGGCGAGCCGGCTGCCGTGTCCGTCGACACGGGCGTCGAGGTGGACACCGTGTCCGAACTCGACGCCGCTGTGGGCGTCCACAAGGTCGAGCGTCTGCACAATGCCTCCAACAGGGCCTCACCGACCCCAACTATGACCGCTCCTGAGCCGACGCAGCCGTTGTGCTCGTCGCGTCCGGCTGGCAAGAGTCTGACTCCTCACGGCAGCAAAGACTGTGACCTGGATCCGGCGACTTGTCGCGGGCCCACGACTACGTTCGTGGCACTCCGGACCTGCGGAGTTCCCTGCGCGCGAGGGCGTCCTTGTGGACTTCGTCCGGTCCGTCGACGAAGCGCAGCATGCGGGCGAGTGCATAGGCGTAGGCGAGTGGGAAGTCCTGGGACAGGCCACCTCCGCCGTGGGCCTGGATCGCCTTGTCGAGGATCCACTGGACAACGCTGGGCGTGGCGATCTTGATGGCCTGGATCTCCGTGTGTGCGGCCCGGTTGCCCTGTGTGTCCATGAGCCAGGCAGCCTTGAGGGTCAGCAGCCGCAGCTGTTCGATCCTGACTCGGGACTCCGCGATCCAGTCGCGAACGACTCCCTGGTCGGCCAGCGGCTTGCCGAACGCGACCCGCTCCCGCACCCGGGTGCACAGCAGCTCGAGTGCGCGTTCGGCCAGGCCGATGGCCCGCATGCAATGGTGGATGCGGCCCGGCCCGAGACGGGCCTGGGCGATGGAGAAACCGTCCCCTTCCTCGCCGATGAGGTTGGTGGCCGGGACGCGGGCGTCGTCGAAGCTCAGTTCGGCATGGCCACCGTGCTCGTGATCGTCGTAGCCGAAGACGCGCATGCCCCGGACGACCCGCACCCCGGGAGTGTCCCGCGGCACCAGGATCATGGATTGCTGACGGTGACGGTCCGCGCCCGGGTCGGTCTTGCCCATGACGACGAAGATCCTGGCGTTCGGGTTCATGGCCCCGGTGATCCACCACTTGCGGCCGTTGATCACGTAGTGGTCGCCGTCGCGTTCGATGCGGGTGGCGATGTTGGTGGCGTCGGAGGACGCGACGTCGGGCTCGGTCATCGCGAACGACGACCGGATGCGCCCGGTCAGCAGGGGTTCGAGCCACTGTTGTTTCTGCGAGCCGGTGCCGAACTGCGCCAGCAGCTCCATGTTGCCGGTGTCGGGTGCGGCGCAGTTCAGGGAGGCAGGCGCCAGGTGTGGGCTCCTGCCGGTGATCTCCGCCAGCGGCGCGTACTGCTGGTTGGTCAGGCCTGCGCCGCGCTCGCTCGGCAGGAACAGGTTCCACAATCCCTGCTGTCGGGCTGCTTCCCGCAGCTCGGTCAGGATGGGCGCCGAATCCCAGGCCCAGCGGTTCTCCAGTCCTGCCAGCTGTTCTTCGAACACCGCCTCCGCCGGATAGACGTGGTCGGTCATGAAGTCGAGGAGCCGCCCGCGCAGGTCCTCGGTGCGGGCGTCGTACGTGAAGTCCATCAGACGTGGTCCCTTAGTGGTCTCTGAGCGCTGTCAACCCGAGCTCCAGCAGGGGCTCGGTCAGTGCGCCGATCCGGTCGAACCCGGCACCGACCGTCGTGCCGTTCAGGTGGCGGGCGTGGAGGCTCTCGACGATCCCGGCGAGTTTGTACGCGGCGAGGCCGAGGTGGAATCCCCAGTGCGCCGGGTCGCGACCGCCACGCGAGCGGTACCGGCTCCGCACCTCGTCCTCGGTGAGATGTCCCGGCGCCGACGCGGAGTCGGACACGACGTCGCCGCCGCTGAGCCGCCCCAGTTTCTGGTACATGATCAACAGGGCGAGATCCGTCACCGGATCGCCGATGGTGGCCATCTCCCAGTCGATGATCGCCGCGGGCCGGTCGGACGAGTCGACGAGCACGTTGTCGAGGCGATAGTCCCCGTGCACGATGCCCGGTGCGGACTGCGCGGGGACGTTCGCCACGAGGAGGTCGCGCAGTTCGTCGGCCGCCGGGAGGTCGCGACCGCGGGACGCCGCCAGCTGGGCGCTCCAGCGCCGGACCTGCCTGTCGAGGAATCCCTCGGCGCGGCCGAAGTCAGCCAGGCCCACCTCGGCGGGGTCCACCTCGTGCAGTGCGACCAGGGTGTCGACCAGCCGCAGCGAGATCGTCCGGACCCGGTCCGGCCCGAGTGGCGTGAGTTCCGCCGCGGTCCGGTACGGGGTCCCCTCGACCTTCTCCATGACGTAGAAGGGCACCCCGAGGACGGAGTCGTCCGTGCACAGCGCGTAGGTGGCCGGCACGGGAACGCCGGTGCCCGCGAGGGCCGACATGACCCGGTACTCGCGGCCCATGTCGTGGGCGTGTGCCGGAACATGCCCGAGCGGTGGCCTGCGCAGCACCCACCGGCGGTCACCGTCGCCGATCTCGTATGTCAGGTTCGACCTGCCGCCCGCGATGAGACGTGCGGACAGCTGCTCTCCGGCGATCCCGGGCAGCGCGGTCGGCATCCAGTCCGCCAACCGCGTCAGATCCAAGCCAGGAGAAACATCGCTCATCGTCGGATGTCCTCAGTCGGTCGGGCCGCCGGCCAGGTAGACGACCTGGCCGGACACGAACCCGGCGCCCTCGCTGACCAGGAACGACACCGTGTGGGCGACGTCCTCGGGCTCGCCCACCCGCGCGACCGGGATCTGCGCGGCCGCACCCGCGATGAAGTCCTCGAACGCGACACCGATCCGGTCGGCGGTGGCCGCCGTCATGTCGGTCCGGATGAATCCCGGCGCCACCGCGTTCACGGTGACACCGAACTTGCCCAGCTCGATGGCCAGCGTCTTCGTGAGGCCCTGCAGACCGGCCTTGGCCGCCGAGTAGTTCGCCTGGCCGCGGTTGCCCAGTGCCGACGTGCTCGACAGGTGCACGATCCGCCCGAACCCGTTCTTGGTCATGTGGCCCTGCGCGGCCCGGCTCATGAGAAACGCTCCGCGCAGGTGGACACCCAGCACACCGTCCCAGTCCGCTGTGGACATCTTGAACAGCAGGTTGTCCCGAAGGATGCCGGCGTTGTTGACCAGGATCGTGGGCTCCCCGAGCCCGGCGACGATCGCGTCGAACGCCGCGACCACCGAGCTCTCGTCGCTGACGTCGGCGCCGACCGCCAGCGCCGTCCCGCCCCGTGCGGTGATGGCGTCGACCGTGTCCGCGCAGCTCCTTGCGTCCAGGTCAAGTACGGCAACGGAATGGCCGTCGTCGGCCAGGCGGATCGCCGTGGCCGCACCGATTCCGCGGGCGGCGCCGGTGACGATCGCGATGCGCTGTTGGTCCATCAGTTCTCCGTTTCGGGATTGCTCTCGAGGTGTCGCTGCAGCTTGTTCATCCCGCCGAGCCAGCGATCGGTGTCGGTGGCCCGGTGGCGGTAGTAGTCGCCGATCTGGAGGTGCGGGAGGATGAGGAAGCGGTTGTCCTGCAATGCGTGCCAGGTCAATTCCGCCACGTCTTCGGGTGTCACCGCGTCCCCGGCCAGGACGGTCCGCATCGGGCCGGTCTCGTCGAGCATGTCGGTCCGCACGCCCTGCGGGCAGATCGCCTGCACCACGATTCCTCGGTGCCGGTAGGTCGCGGACAGCCACTCGGCGAACGCCACCGCGCCGTGCTTGGTCACCGAGTACGGCGCGGTGCCGAGCGCGGTCAGCAGCCCCGCGGCCGAGGCGGTCACCACGAACCGGCCACCCCCGCGCTCCAGCCAGCCGGGAACCAACAGCCGGGCGGCGCGGACGTGCGCCATCGTGTTGACCTCCCAGCTCGCCGCCCACTCGGTCTCGCTCGCGTCGAGGCCGGCGCCGCGAACGACCCCCGCGTTCGCGAACCAGGCGTCGATGTGCCCGAGGTGGTCGCGTGCGGCCGACACCAGCGCGGAGACACCGGCCTCGGAGGCGGCATCACCAGCGACGGCGTATACGCCGATCTCGGCGGCCGCCGCCTGCGTCCGGGCGGGGTCCAGGTCGTTCACCACGACGCGCGCTCCCCCGTCCGCCAGCCGCGCCGCGAGCGCCTTGCCGATCCCGCCCGCCGCGCCGGTGACGACGACGCCCTGGCCCGCGACCGTCATCCGCTCACCCCGCTCAGGGTCACGCCGCCGTCGACGACCAGCAGCTGGCCGGTGATCAGGGATGCGTCCGCGGACAGCAGGAACGCGACCGCACTGCCGACGTCCTCGGGTTCTCCCAGGCGCTTGAGCGGGTACGCCTCGGCCACCTGCGCCTCGCGGCCCTCGTACAGCGCCGCCGAGAACCTGGTCTTCACCACCGCCGGTGCGACGGCGTTGACCCGGATGTCCGGGCCCAGCTCGACGGCCAGCTGCTTGGTGATCGCGACGAGCATGGCCTTGCTGGCGCCGTAGAACCCCACTCCAGGCTCGGAGGTGATCGCCGAGTGGGACGCGACGTTGACGACCACGCCGCCGTGCTCGCGCATCCAGGACCGGTGGGCCTGCTGTAGCCACGACAGCGCCGCGATGCAGTTGACCTCGGCGATCTTGCGGGCCGCCCCGAGGTCCAGCTCGATCATCGGGCCGTAGGACGGATTGATGCCGGCGTTGTTCACCAGCAGGTCGACGCTGCCGAACCTCTCGATGGCCCGGCGGACCGTCTCGGCCTGATGCTCGGTGTCGTCGGCCTTGCCCGCGATGGCGAGCGCCACCTCAGGGCCACCGAGATGAACCACGGCCGCGTCGAGTTCCTCCTTCTTGCGCGCGGTGATCACCACCCGCGCCCCGTCCGCGACCAGCCGCTCGGCGATCGCGAGGCCGATCCCACGGCTGGCGCCGGTGACGATCGCAGTCTTTCCCGCAACGCTCATGTGCTCTCTCCTTGCTCAGCTCAGCCGCTCGAGGACCGTGGCCATACCGGCCAGTGCGCCACGGAAGAACGTCAGCGGCTCCCGGTCCGCGACCGCGGCGAGGTCGAGGACCCGGGCGACGACGATCCAGTGGTCCCCGGCCTCCTGTACGGACTCCAGGCCGCATTCCAGCCACGCGAGCGTGCCGGACAGCATCGGTGCGCCGCTGAACCGCCCGGCCTCCCAGCCCACGCCCGCGAACTTGTCGCCCCCGCTCACGGCGAATCCGCGAGCCACCGCGAGCTGGTCGTGCGCCAGCACGTTCACCCCGAACCGACCGCTCGCCGCGACCTTCGGCCACGACGTCGAGGTCTTGCCGGGGCACAGAAGGACGAGTGGGGGATCCAGTGAGAGCGCGCCGAACGACTGGCACGTGAATCCGACCGGCCCGTCGGTGTGCATCGCCGTCACGACCGTCACTCCGGTGACGAAATGACCGAGCACGTCCCGATAGCACTCGCTGGAGATGCCGTCGGGCCGCCGGCCCCGGTCGACATGGGCACGAACTCGACGGCCGTCGGCGCTGAGCCAGCCACGAGCCCTTGCGTAGTCGAGCATGGCCGCGAACCCGCCGTGCCAGTCGGCGTCGCGTTCACCGGCAGCGGCCCGCAACCAGGAGATGTCGAGCCAGGCATGATCACCGACGACCTCCCCCGCACCGGCGGCACGCAGCGTCCGCGACAGGATCTCCCCGTCGGGTGAGCTCGCCTCGGTGCGCACGGACAGCCCGCCCAGGTCCTCGGCCGCGCGCAGCTGCGGCAGCCCTCGCCCTCCGTCGGGCAGATAGACCAGCATGTCGCTCACGCACTCACTGCGTCGCCGGGAAGCGGGACCGTGATGTGGTGCCCGAGCCGATCGCGCTTGGCGCGAAGGTATTCGACGTTGTGGGCGGTGACGGTCGTCGGCAGCGAATGGCGCTCGGTGATCTCGATGTCGTAGCCCTCGAGACCCCCGTACTTGGCGGGATTGTTCGTGATCAACCGCATCCGGCTCACTCCCAGATCGCTGAGCATCTGTGCGCCGATCCCGTACTCACGGGAGTCGACCGGCAGACCGAGGGCGAGGTTGGCGTCGACGGTGTCGTGGCCCCGATCCTGCAGTGCGTACGCCCGGAGCTTGTGCCCCAGCCCGATGCCGCGGCCCTCCTGGCCGCGCAGGTAGATCAGTACGCCCCGGCCCTCCTGACTGATCGCGTCGAGGGAGCCGGCGAGCTGGTCGCCGCAGTCGCAGCGACGGGAGCCGAACAGGTCGCCCGTCAGGCACTCGCTGTGCACCCGGACCAGCAGGCCGTCCGGCGGCGAGTCGGTGGGGTCGCCCAGGACGAGCGCCAAGTGCTCGGCGCCGTCGAGCCTGCCCTGGTAGGCGACGGCCTGGAACTCGCCGTGTGCCGTGGGCAGCGTGGCGCTGCCGCTGCGCGTCACCAGCCGGTCGTGGCGACGCCGGTACCGGACCAGCTCGGCGACGGTGACGACCGCCAGCCCGTGAGCCGCGGCGAAGGCGTCGATCTGCCCGCCGCGCAGCATCGTTCCGTCGTCGTTGATCAGCTCCGAGATCACGGCGACGGGAGCCCTGTCCGCCAGCGTGAGCAGGTCGACGGCGGCCTCGGTGTGCCCCGCGCGTTTGAGTACTCCGCCCTCGCGGGCGCGCAGCGGGAACATGTGGCCGGGGCGGGTGAAGTGCTCGGCAGTGGCCTCCGGATCGGCGAGTGCGTTCGCGGTCGCGCAACGGTCGGCTGCGCTCACCCCCGTCGAGACGCCCACGTGATCGACGCTGACGGTGAACGCGGTTCGATGCGGATCGCTGTTGTCACCCACCATCAAGCCGATCTCGAGGAGGTCGAGCCGCTCCCCCGGCATCGGAACACACAGGATTCCGGTGGTGTGCCGGGACATGAACGCGATCTGCTCAGGTCGCACATCCGTCGCGGCGACGACAAGGTCCGCCTCGTTCTCGCGGTCGGCGTCGTCCACGACGATCACCAGCCGGCCAGCGCGAAGCTCAGCGACAGCCGCCGACACGCCCTCGGAATCGGGCATCATGGGATCGTCCCCTTCCTCCGTAGTCACAAGATCGAGCGTCGGAACAACGCCTCCGAACGCCTCCGCCAGGCCTCCATTGTGGCCGCTCACCGCGCCGAAGACTGTGACCTGGATCCGGCTACCTGCCGCGGTCCGCCGGATAGTCCACAGTGGAACGCGCGCGGTACTCGGCGCCTACTGTTCGTCCGCCAATCGGCGCAGCGACGGGAGCATGGGCGCGTAGGCCGACATCCCGCCGTCGACGACCAGCACGTGTCCATTGATGAACGCTGACTCCGGCGAGGCCAGGAACAGCGCTGCGAGGGCGACATCGTCGGGTCGCCCAAGGCGCGGAGCGGACACGTGGTCGAACAGCACCTGTGTCTGTTTCTCGTCGTACATCTGCTCGGTCGCCGGCGTCGCGATGTACCCAGGGGCGATGACGTTGCAGCGGATCCCCTGCTTGCCGTACTGGGTCGCGAGAGTCTTCGAGAACCCGACCACCCCTGCCTTCGCGGTCGCGTACGCGGGGCGCGATCCCAGCGACAGCCAGCCCGCCAGCGACGAGGAATTGGTGATGGCGCCTCCGCCGGCCTCGAGCATGTGCGGCAGGGCGTACTTGGACGTCAGGACGCACCCCAGGAGATCCACACTCAGCTGCGCGGTCCAGACCGACAGGTCGGCGTCCGCGACGGAGACGTCCTCGGGCACGACGCCTCGGTTGGAGGCATAGTTCTGGAGCACATCCAGGCCTCCGAACTCCTCCACGGCGAAGGTGACGAGGCCCGCCACCTGAGTCTCGTCCGAGACGTCCGCGGCGAACGGCGCGGCGATACCACCGTCGTCGCGGATCCGATCCGCCGTCGCGGCGGCACCGTCCTTGTTGACATCAGCGACGACGACCCTCGCGCCTTCGCGGGCGAAGAGCTCCGCCGTCGCCGCCCCGATCCCCCCGGCGGCACCCGTGACCAGTGCCGTCTTCCCGGTCAAGCGACCCGCTGTCGACTCCATGCTCTCGTCTCCCTGGTTGCGTGGCTCTGTCGCTGGGATGTCCGGCTCAGACCGCGACGCCATCGGTCACCTTGCGGACAGCGGGCGCCACACTGTCGGCGAAACGCTCGATGCCTCGCACTGCCTCGTCGTGCCCCATGTGACCCGCCTGGCCCATGAGAAGGAGGTGGCCGACGCCCCCCACCTCGTTGTAGAAGCGCTCGATCTGCGCCGTGACCGTCGAGGGACTGCCCGCGAAGAGAATGCCCCGATCGATGAGGTCCTCCACGGACATCGTGGTCAGGTCCGGGATCGGCGACAACGCGGGCGCACCCGAACCCGACGCCTGCGGCCCGCGCAGGGCAGCCGCACGCACGAAGTACGGCATGTACCCCGGTGGGTAGGTGAACGGCTTCGACACCTTGTTGCTCTTGAGGTACCACAACAGCTTGCGGGCACCTTCCAGACCTTCGGCGTCGGTCTTTCCGGTGTAGGACAGGGCCGCGTAGCCGAACATGTCGTCGCCGGCGGCGGGCTTGCCGGTGTCGGCAAGCCGGTCTCGATAGGTCTGGAAGAGCTTGCGCGCGGCATTCGTGCCGCCGAGGAACGTCGCGATCTTGTAGCCGCGGTCAGCGACCGGAATCGCACTGGCCGGGGTACCGGTCGCGATCCAGACTGGCGGCATCGGCTGCTGATAGGCACGCGGCCAGATGTTCACCTGGCGATGATGAAAGAACTCACCCTCCCAGTTGAACGGCCCGTCGTGCGTCGTCATGGCGCGGGTGATGAGCTCGATCGCCTCCCACATCCGCTCGGTCATGCGGACCGGCTTGGTGTTGGTCGCACTCACCTCGTACTGGACTCCGCGAACGAAGCCGACGTCCAGCCGGCCGTGGCTGAGGAGATCGACCAGCGCCATCTCCTCGGCGATCCGTACGGGGTCGTCGCGGTTGGCGACCGGGTTGCCCAGGATCAGGATCCGCGCCTTCGTCGTGACGCGCGCCAGCACTCCCGCGATCAACGGGGCCGCCGAGTTCATGCACGTCGCGGTCTGGTGATGCTCGTTCACCATCACGTTCAGGCCGCATTCGTCCGCGACCTGCCACTCACGGATGTAGCGGTCCCACAGCCCGGCGGCACGCGCGGGGTCGATGACGCCGTTCGGCAGGGTGACGCGCACCGAGTCGTAGGTTTCCGGATCCGGCAGATCCGGGTATGCGCACTCGCTGAAGTGCCAGTACTCCATCGGGAAAGCTCCTGTCCTGTCTCGGGTGCGGTCGAAAGGCGCGACGTCGGCCCCGGAATCGGGCATTGTCAGCCGGCCCCTTCCTCGCTGCCACGGCGCTGCCGTTCAACCCCGTCGCCTCCGGCCGGCTCAGAGTCTGGCTCCTGACGGCAACGAAAGACTGTGACCTGGATCCGGCGATTTCGGCCCGCCGAGCTGGTGCCGGACCTACCGCTGACTCACGGTTCGCGCGAACACCACACCCAGCGGACGCGAGTCACAGACGCGATCGCCGAGGTTGGACAGAATGGCGCCAGTCGCAGCGAGGCCTGGCAGCGGGAAAGCTGGACCCGGGCAGCGAGGAGGAGACATGACGACGTACCCGCTCGTCGACACCGCCGACGGTATTCGCCTGCACGTGACCGACACCGGAAACGGGCCGCCCGTGCTCTTCCTCCACGAGTACGCCGGCGACCACCGAAGTTGGTCCCGGCAGGTCGCCGAGCTCAAGGACGACCACCGGTGCATCACCTACGCGGCGCGCGGCTACCCGCCCTCCGCTGTGCCGACCGCTCCCTCCGCCTACTCCTGGCAGCGAGCCGTGGACGATGCGGTCACCGTGCTGGACGCGCTCGAGATCGGCACCGCCCACGTGGTCGGACTGTCGATGGGCGGGTACACGGCTGTTCAGCTGGGACTCCGCCACCCCGGCCGGATACGATCGGTCATGGCCGTCAGCGTCGGATCCGGTTCCGACCCCGCCACGCGGTCCGCCTACCTGGACGAGACAAGGCTCGTCGCCGACCGGCTCCGCTCCCACGGACCGGCTTTTGTCGGACGCAGCATGGGCGAGGG
Organism: Prauserella cavernicola; assembly: GCF_016595675.1. GTDB lineage: Bacteria > Actinomycetota > Actinomycetes > Mycobacteriales > Pseudonocardiaceae > Prauserella_A > Prauserella_A cavernicola. Next base: position 220,907 of record NZ_JAENJH010000008.1, read on the forward strand.
ACCCGGCCGGGTACAGCTCAAGCTGCACAACGAGCCGGCCTGGCACGACATGATCGACCAGTTCTCCGAGCATTCCGCGGAGGGGCTGGCGCTCACGATCCTCGAGATCCAGGGCCGACGGCCGTCGCTGCACGACCTGCGCGGCGAACTCGCGAGCCTCTCGGTCCCTCTGCTCGTCGTCAACGGCGACGAGGACGAGGCGTGCCTGTCCACCGGGCTGATGCTCAAACGAACGGTGCCCTCGTGCGGGATGTACGTACTGCCCAACAGCGGACACGTCCCGAACCTCGAAAACCCGCGGCAGTTCAACGAGATCACCCGCCGATTCCTTCGTAGTGTGGAATCGGGAACCTGGCCCACGCGCGATCCGAGGTCGAAGGCGTCCTCGCAATTCGGACTCGAACACGCTGATTCCCCCACCGAGTAGCGGCCTCGCCGCACGCGACACCGAGCTTCAGAGACGAGGCGAGCGCTGACGTGAATCACCACGACAACGGCATCTCGGCAGCCGCATTGGAGGCGTGGTCCCAGAGCTTCCTGTGCCAGCAGGATCCGGAGATCCGAGACGCGCTCCTCGGGGACAGCCGAGTCGTGTCGTATCCCGCCGGCGCGTTCATCTGCAGGGCGGACGAGGGGGACTACCTGGTCGCTCTCATTCACACGGGGCGCGTCAGGGCGAAGATCACCGCCTGGGACGGCCGGGAGGTCACGACCCGGTACCTGACGGCCGGTCACATCACCGCCGTTCCGGCGATGCTGACGCACGGTGCGCCTTCGTCGCTCGAGGCCGTCACGTCGTGCGAGGTCTCGGTGCTGAACCCGAACACCTTCCGGCGCCTCATGCAGACCAGCGCGAACCTCTGTTATGCGGTCGCCGTGTATCTGGCGGAGTCCACCTACGAATCCGTGGCATACCTCGAGGACAACCTCTTCGGCTCCGTGCAACAGAGAGTGAGCAGACATCTACTCGAGATGGCCACGCCCACGATCAACGGGCTGCTCGTCCAGACGGATCAGACAGAGCTCGCCCACGCGATCGGATCAGTGCGAGAAGTGGTCGCCCGGGCTCTCAAGAAGCTGAGTGACACCGGTGCGATTCGCCGCTCTCGGCGCCAGATCTGGATCGAGGACCCAGGGCTGCTGAAGTCGTTCATCTCGGCGGACCTGCGGAATCGTTAGCCGGCACTCACCGAAGTGAGGGAAAAATTGGGCAGTTATCAGCTAGACGACGAGCTGGCGACATCGATCGCGAACCTACCCGTGGTCGATCGCACCGACGTCGCGCAAGCCCGCAAGATCATGTCGGCTCGTGTCGTCGATTCCGGCCGGTACGACTCGGCCGACGACGGTGTGACCACAGAAGACCACTCCTGCACGAGCAGCGACGGGCAGACTGTCGAGCTGCGGCTGTACCGGCCACACCGCCGCACGAACAGGGGCGTCATCTACCACGTTCATGGCGGCGGCTTCATCGTGGGCGATCTCGAGATGAGTCACCTTCGCAACGTCGAGATCGCGCGCGAAGTCGGCTCGGTCGTCGTCTCCGTCGGCTATCGACTGGCCCCGGAGTGGCCCTTTCCCACTCCGGTCGAGGATGTCTACAGTGGACTCTCCTGGCTGCGCGAACGGGCGGGCGAGCTGGATATCGACCCGGCACTCGTCGTCCTTCACGGCGTGAGCGCCGGTGGCGCCATCGCGGCCTCGACCGCGCTGCTGGCCCGCGATCGGAAGGGGCCACCGATCTTGTTCCAGTTCCTCAAATCGCCGGTGCTGGACGACCGGCTCGCGACCGAGAGCAGCACACGATTCACGGACACTCCCGCGCTGAACCGGCGGGACGTGGAGATCTGCTGGGCGGCCTACCTCGGGCACATCGGGAGCGGCAACGCGGTCTCGCCGTACGCGGCTCCCGCTCGGGCCTCCGATCTGACGCGACTTCCGCCGACATATGTGTCCGTCGCGGAGTTCGACCCTTTGCGCGATGAGGCGATCGACTACGCGCGATCGCTCCTGACCGCCGGAGTCCCCGTCGAACTGCATCTCTTTCCCGGGACCTATCACGGCTCCGCCGCGGCACGGGACGCGGCGGTGAGCCGGCGGGAGCTGGCTGAGGAAGTCGCCGTGCTGAAGAAGGCCTTGGAGCGAGCGCATGTCTGACGCGAGCGGGGCACGCGGACTGCCGACAGGGCAGCACTTTCTCGACGGCGTACGTGTACTGGACATCACCGGCGCCCTGGCGGGCCCCTATTGCACGACGATCCTGTCCGACCTCGGCGCCGAGGTCATCAAGGTGGAACCGGTGGACGGCGATTCGCTTCGGCGCCGCCTGGTGGGGCCGGAACAGCAACCCCTCCCGTTCGACCTGATCCACCGCAACAAGCGCAGCCTCGCTGTCGACATCAAGAGCGACCGGGGGCGGGAGGTCGTCACAGCGCTGGCGATGCGGTCGGACGTACTCGTCGAGAACTTCCGGGTCGACGCACTCGCGCGGCAAGGTCTGTCCTACGACGACCTCAAGGAGGACTGCCCGAACCTGGTGTACTGCTCGATCTCGGGCTTCGGGCAGTTCGGGCCGATGCGGGACGCGAAGGGCATCGACCTGGTCGCACAGGCGTACGGAGGGCTGCTGAGCGTCACGGGAAGCGCGGGCGGAGACCTGGCGAAGGCGGGCTACCCCATCGGCGACCTGGGCACCGGGATGTGGGGTGCGATCGGTGTGCTGGCCGCGTTGATGCGAGCCCGCGCCGGCCTCGGCGGCTCCCACATCGACGTGTCGCTCGCGGACACGATCGCCGGGTGGTCCTTGTGGGAGGTGGCCGACTCCGTGGGAACCGGGCAAGCGCCGGCGCCACTCGGTACCGCGCACCGGCTCGTCGCGCCGTACGAGGCGTTCACCTGTGGTGACGGCGACATGCTCGTGATCGGTGTGACGGAACGTTCCTGGAGGACCTTCTGCGCCGTCCTGGACATCGACCTTTCCGGGGACGTGCGCTTCGAGCGCGAATACGACCGCTTCGTCAACCGCGAGCAGCTCGCCGAGCTGCTCCAATCCCGGTTCAGCACGGCACCGCGGGACACGTGGATCGACCTGCTCCGCGAAGCCGGGGTCCCGTGCGGGCCCGTCAACACCATCCCGCAGATGCTGAACGACTCCCAGTACGCCGCTCGGGGAATGTTCCCGAGCGACGTCGAGCGGTTCGGGCACCGCCGCATCGTGAACACACCGCTCATCGCCGACGGCGCCCCGCGCGCACAACGGAACGCACCCGCCATCGGGCAGGACACGGTCGCGCTGCTGAGCGAGGTGGGAATCGGCGATCAGGAGATTCGGGCACTGCTGCGAGACCAGGTGGTCGGCTCCGCGGCGGGGAAAACTTCGGCTGCGGACTCGGAGGCAGACCCGGCATGACAGACCTGCTACGGCTCGACGTCGTTGATCGCGTGGCCCGGCTCACCATCAACAGACCTGAGAAACGCAACGCCATGTCAGCGGACATGTGGCACAGCCTCCGCCGGCACATCAGGACGATCGACGAGACCTCCGGCATCTCGGCCGTTGTCCTGCGGGGCGTCGGCGGGAGTTTCTCGGCCGGCGCGGACCTGGCCGAGATGAGGGACCCGGACCAGGACCGGGTCGAGGAGTACCGGGATTTCGCCGAAGAGGCTGTCGTCGCGCTGATGGAACTGACCCCACCAAAGGTCGCGGAGATCGACGGACCGTGCTTCGGCGCGGGTTGCAGCCTTGCGCTCGCCTGTGACGTTCGCCTGTGTTCTCCGGCTTCACAGTTCGGAATTCCCGCGCTCAAGCACGGATTCGCCTACGAGCCGGTCTTCGTGCGGCGACTGGCGCAGATCGTCGGGCCTGGTCCGGCCGGGCTGCTGCTGTACGGAAGCGAGCGATGGAACGCCGACGAGGCCGTGGCACACGGCCTGGTCGACAGATGCACTGACGACGTCCCGGCGGCCGTCGAGCGAATTCTGGCCAACCTGCGCGGCGCGCGGGAGTCGGCCATCGCGTCGACCACCGCGGCGATCAGGACCGCGCCGCAGTTTCACTAGGAAGGACTCCAGCCATGGAATTGCATCTGAACGGTGCGCGCGCGATCGTGACCGGTGGCTCGCGCGGAATCGGACTCGCTGTCGCCCGCGGTCTCGTGGCAGAGGGCGCGAGGGTGGCGCTCACAGCCCGCGACGAGCAGCGGCTCGAGGTCGCCGCGGAGAGCATCCGTGACGGCGAGGCCGACGTGCTCGCGATCCCCGCCGACACCACCGACGACACCTCCGTACGAGCGATGGTCGACAAGGTCCAGGCCGCGTGGGGTGGGGTCGACGTGCTGGTCAACGCCGCCGCCCAACCCTCGTTCGCCGCCGCTCCCCCAGCCCTCGCGGATCTCACAGACGACGCGGTGCTGACGGATTTCGACACCAAGGTGATGGGGTACCTCCGGTGTGCCCGCGCTGTCGCCCCGCACATGATCGCGCAGGGCGGGGGCAGGATCGTCAACATCTCGGGCCTCAACACCCGCCGCACCGGCTCCATCTCCGGCACCGTCCGAAACGTCGCCGTCGCCGCCCTCACCGCCAATCTCGCCGACGAGCTCGGCCCTCACGGCGTCGGTGTCACGGTCGTGCACCCCGGAATGGTGGACACCGAACGCACCCCGAAGCTCGTCGCCGACCGGGCCGCGAGCACGGGGCTCACCGAGGAGGAGGTTCGTGCCGGCCTCGGCGCGACGACGAGCTTGCGCCGCCTTGTCACCGCGGCCGAAGTCGCGGACGTCATCGTCTTCCTCTGCTCCCCCCGAGCGGTCGGGGTGACCGGCGATGCGGTCGGCGTAGGAGGCGGCAACAGGGGCGCGGTGCACTACTAGCCAGAAGGCGACGGGGCTCGGCACCGCCCGCGTGATTCCCACGCGGGCGGCCGTCACCGTTTCTGTCAGCGTCACACCTGGTTCGGGTTCTTGCACCGGTACAGGGGGTAGCCGGCCTGGGCGTGCAGGTGCCACGTCATGGCCTTGCGGGTCTTCAGCCCGTGGACGCCGTCGATCTCCGACCCCTTGAAGCCCATCTGGTGCTCCTGGAGTGCCCTGACGGCTCGCTCGGTCGCGGTGCCGTACTTGCCGTCGGCGCCGCCGTTGTTCCGGATCACCTGAGCGGCCGCGGTATCGCGGTAGCAGGTCAGAATGTTGTCCTGCAGCGCCGTGATCGGATTCGTGGTCGCCCTGCTCATCAAGGAAGTCGCTCGCCTACTCATGCCGTGGTCGCGGCCCTGAGCGCACACACCCCAGCAAGGAGACGTGAGATGACAACCATCGACACCCCCGCGGCCGAGGGCGGATCCGAGACCGCCATCGCTCCGGCCAAGATCGCGATCAACGACCTCAGCCGTGTCTTCCACGGGCGCAAACAGGATGTCGTCGCACTGGACAAGATCCAGATCGACATTCCCGCGGGCCAGTTCCGCGACACGGTCGGCCACTATCTCGACAAGACCGGCCTCAGCCAGTTCGCCGACGCCTACCCCCATCAGCTGTCCGGCGGCATGCGGCAACGAGTCTCCATCGCCCGCGCGTTCGCGAACGATCCCGAGGTCCTGCTCATGGACGAGCCGTTCTCCGCGCTGGACGAGCAGAACAAGACCCTGCTGCAGGAAGAGCTGTTGCGGGTGTGGGAGGAGAACCGCAAGACGGTCGTCTACATCACGCACAGCGTCGACGAAGCGGTCACGCTCGGCGACCGGATCATGGTCATGACCGCGCGACCGGGCACGGCCAAGACGTTCGTCGACGTGCCCTTCGAGCGCCCGCGCGACGTCCTGGGCCTGCGGCACGCTCCCGAGTACGGCGACATGGTCTTCACGATCTGGGAGTACCTGCGCGACGAGGTCACGCGGTCACAGAAGATCGCGGCTCCCCGCGCCACCGGGATCAAGCGCCGATTCCTCAGCAGACGCTGACCCAGAGGCCGACGCCGCACCGCGCGGCGTCGGCCCTCGTACGACGTCGACGCTCAGGCTTCGCTGCTCCGAGGGACACGCGCCGCCGCACCCGTGCCCGTGGTCAGTTCCTGCCCCTTGGTCTCCGGCAGGAAGAGCAGCACCACGATCGCGGCGAGCAGGTAGAAGCCCGCGGTTCCGGTCAGCGCCATGCCCACACCGAGATTGGTGGCCATCACCCCGACCAGCATCGGGGCGAGCGCACTCGCCGCACGGCCGGTGTTGTAGATGAAGCCCTGGGCGAAGGCGCGGATCTCGGTCGGGAACAACTCCGCGAGCGTCGGGCCGAATCCGGAGTAGAAGCCGGTGCCGAACAGCGACATCACCGCACCGAAGACCAGCATCAGCACTTCGTTCTCGATGAGGATGAACACGGGAACACACAGCGCGGCGGCGGTGAAGTAGAGGATGAACGCCCAGCGACGGCCGATCCGGTCGGCGACGTAGCCGAAGGAGATGAACCCGGCCGCGGCGCCCACCTGCATCACGATGATCCAGGTCGTCGAGGACAGGATCCCCATTCCCCTGCCGCCCTCGTCCACGGGTGAACCGAGATAGTTGGGAATCCAGGTGAACAGTCCCCAGTATCCGCACATCGCGAGGGCGGTGAAGCCGATGCAGACGACGACAGCCTTCGGGTTGGCGGAGAACAGCTGCTTGATCGACTGCTTCGCGCTCAGCCGTTCACCCGCTTCGAGCCACATCTCGGACTCCCGCGTCGCACGGCGGATCCAGAACGCGACGATCGCCGGCAGGATCCCCGCGAAGAAGGCCCAGCGCCAGCCGAGGGTCGGAACGACGAGCAGGGTGATGAGTGCGGCCAGCGCGTAGCCCGTCGCGAACGCGCTCTGCACCCAGGCGACGACCTTGCCGCGGTGCCGCGCGGGCCAGGTCTCGGTCACCAGAGCCGTTCCCGCTCCCCACTCGCCGCCGACCCCGAGGCCGACGACGATGCGCGCGACCAGGAGCATCCCCATGTCCGTGGTGAGTCCACAGAGGAACGTGCCGACCGAGTAGCAGAGGATGCTCGCCACCATGGCCTTCGTCCGGCCGATGCGGTCGGCGATCAGGCCGAACACGAGACCACCGAACGCCGAGGCGACGAGGGTGAAGGACGCGATGGCTCCGGCCGTGCCGCGGTCCGAGCCGAACTCGGTGACGATGTGCCCGATGACCATCGAGAAGATCATCAGATCCATGATGTCGAGCATCCAGCCGAGATAGGCCGCCGAGAACGTCCGCCACTGGTTCTTCGTGGCACCCCGGTACCAGCGTTTCTCCACCCCGGCGGAGGTCGCCATCGCTCCACTGTCGTCGCGCATTGGGCTTCTCCTTCGAAGGACCAACTCGACGTCTCGCTCATCGAGACACGTGTCCTGTTTGCGTGAACACGGAGACCGTAACACGGACTGGCGTGTGGTACTACTGGTCAATACATGCGTAACGTTGAGCGAGACAGCGAAGGAAGGCCGTAGTGACCACGAAGAAACTCTTCCTGTTCGAGGACACCATTCCCGCCCACGCCCGGCCGGTGTATCTCCCGGAGGGCGACCGCAGCGTCTACGTGCGTTCGGGCTCGGTCGAGGCGATCTCGGACACGGCAAGCCAGTTCCTCTGGGAAGGCTCGGCGCACACCTCCGGCACCGAACTGACTCTCGCCTCGGAGGACCAGGACGCGGTGCTGTGGCGCTGGGAACTCGGCGACACCTCCGAGGCCGACGACTACGCGTTCCGCTCCGCGCCGGAGACCACCAGCACGCTCAAGCTGGCCGCCGACCTGGAGCTCGACGACCGCTACACCTGGTTGATGCGGTGCGACACCGTGACCTTCCCGCCCTCCGGCGAGGCGTTCACGCACCTGCACCAGGGCCCCGGCATCAGGATCACGCGCGAGGGCGAGATCACGATCGAGACCGAGGGCGCCGAGCACGTCCACGGACCTGGTGACGCGTGGGCGGAGAAGGGCGTGGTGCCGGTGTACGCGAGCACGACCGCCGAGTCGAGCACGACGTTCGTCCGCTGTTTCGTGTTGCCGAAGCAGGTGAAGGGTGTGAGCTCGCTGCGCATCGTGCGGCCCGAGGACCGGGCGAAGGCCAACACCCAGAAGTACCGCGTACTCGCGGAGAGGATCATGTCGTGGACGTGATCGAGCAGTAGGAAGGAGCGCACCCGTGAGCACCGAGCCTGAGCCGGGCGAGCAGGAGGGCGGAGCCGCCAAGGCAGGCTCCACGCCGTCGCCGTCGCTCCTCCCCCTTCAGCTGCTCGAAACACTGCTGACCAGAGGCGAGTCGTGGGGCGTCACCGAACTCGCCGACGCGCTCGGACTACCGAAGGCCAGGGTTCACCGGCACCTGTCGAACCTGCGCCAGGCCGGATACCTGTCGCAGGACAACGAGGCCCGCCGTTACCAGGCCGGCTGGCGGCTGGTGCTGCTCGGCCAGCAGATCGAGGCCCGCAGCCAGATCGTCACCATGGCCAAGCCCGTGATGGCCAGGCTCAGGGACAGCATCGGCCAGACCATCGTGCTGTCGCAGCTCACCGATCACGGCGTCACCGTCACCGAGGTGCTGCAGGGCGGCTCGCCGATCGACGTGATCCTGCACGTCGGCACCCAGTTCGGCTACAACAGCAGCGCGCAGGGCAAGGTCGCGCTCGCCTTCGCCTCGGAGACCCAGCTCGAGAGCTGGTCCCGGCTCGTCACCGAGGAACGGACACCGAGCACGGTGACCAACGAGAAGACGCTGTGGAAACAGGTCGACGCCGTGCGCGAGCAGGGCTGGGCCGCCGCTCCCGAGGAGACCTACCGTGGCGTGAACGCGCTCGCCGCGCCGGTTTTCGCGCACAACGGGGAGATCTCGTGCACGCTCGCGATCATCTCCTCGATGCACTTCCTTCCCGACCCGCCGCCCGAGGACGTGGTCACCGCGCTGACGAGCGCGGCCGACGACCTCTCCCGGGCACTTGGCCACCGCCACACCACCTGACCGTCAAGGAGCAGCCATGCCCATCGTGCAGATCACCCTCGTCAAAGGCAGGGACAGCGCACTCGTCGAGGACTGTGTCCGCCGGGTCGCCCGCACCGTGTCCGACAGTCTCGACGCTCCACTCGGCACGGTGCGCGTCGTCGTCAACGAGGTGGAACCCCAGCACTTCGCCGTCGGCGACCGGCTCAAGTCCGACCCGTGATGCTCACCGGAGCCCGGCCCACTCCGCCCCGCCGAACCCCGGCATCCGCGCGGCCTGCCTGCCGAGCGCGATCGCCGCGGTCCGGACGGCAGGCCCGAGCGCGGCCACGTCCGAGTCTCCGGCCCGGGTGCTGATCGAGAGCCCCGCGATCGGCGTGCCCCCGCGATGCCGGATCGGAGCCGCGACGCACTCCACGCCCGGGCCCGATTCCTCGGTCTCGTAAGCGATCCCGGACTCGCGGATGGCCGCCAGCTCCTCGCGCAGCCGCGCGGGACTGGTAATGGTGCCCGGACCCAGCCGGGTCAGTCCCTCCGCGATCACCCGGTCCACGACGGCGGTCCCCGCGAAGGCTAGCAACGCCTTCCCGACCCCCGTCGCGTGTGCCGGGAGCCTGCCGCCCACGCGCGATCCCAGCGGCGGAGCCGTCCGGCTGCGGAGCTTGATCACGTAGACGACCTCGGTCCCGTCCAGCACGGCAAGGTGCACGGTCTGTCTGGTCGCGCCGCGCAGGTCGGACATGCTCGCCAGCGCGAGCCTGCGCAACTCGTGCGGTGTGGCCGCCTGCTCGCCCAGCTCGAAGAAACGCAGCCCGATCCGCACCTCGGAGCCGGCCTGCTCCAGGAACTTGTGCTCGACGAGCTCTCGCACGATACGCGAGACCGTCGAGGCGGCAAGACCGGTCCTGCGACTGATCTCCCGAACACCGAGCGCCTCGTCCTCGGGGCGAAAAGCACCGAACACCAGCGAAACCCTGGCGATCATCGATTGCGCACCCGAGGAGGTGTTCCGCTCACTGGTACACACACTAGGAAGTGTGCAGGTCCCGCGGACACCATGTCAATCAACCCCAGTTGTCCTAACAGGAGTGACCACGTGAGTCCACAGCTCGGCGAAGCCGACAGGGCCGATGCCGCCCTCCGCCTTCTGCAGGCCTACGAATCCGGCGTCGCGATCCCGCCGCTGACCACGACCCAGCCCGGCCTCACGGTCGAGGACGCCTACGACATCCAGCTCCGCCAGGTCGCGCGCTGGACCGCCCAGGGCAGGAAGATCGCCGGGCACAAGGTGGGTCTCACCTCCGCCGCGATCCAGCGCCAGCTGGGTGTCGACTCCCCCGACTACGGCCACCTCTTCGCGGACTCCTTCCACCTCGAGTCGCAACCGGTTCCCGTCGGCGCGTACCTGAACCCGAGGATCGAGCCCGAGATCGGCTTCGTCCTGCGCACTCCGCTCGCGGGGCCCGGCGTCACCGTCGCGTCCGCGCTCGACGCCATCGGCTACGCCGTGGCGTCGCTGGAGATCATCGACTCCCGCATCGAGGACTGGCGGATCAGCCTGCCCGACACCATCGCCGACAACGCCTCGTCCGGCGGTGTCGTCCTGGGCTCGGTTCCCGTCCCGCTCGACACGCTCGACCTGCGCACCACCGGTGTCGTGCTGCGCCGCAACGGCCGGATCGAGCAGACCGGTGCCGGCGCCGCCGTTCTCGGCTCGCCCGTCAACGCCCTCGTCTGGCTCGCCAACACCGTCGGCGCGCTCGGCGTGCGGCTCGAAGCGGGCGCCGTCGTTCTGCCCGGCGCGCTCACGGCCGCCGTCGACGTCTCCCCCGGTGACACCGTCACCGCGACCTTCGCCCATCTCGGCAGCGTCACCGCGACGTTCGCCGCCGCCTCGCAGGAGTAAGAGATGTCCCGACCCACCGCGGCCATCGTGGGCCCCGGCAACATCGGCACCGACCTGCTGGTGAAACTCCAGCGGCGCGACGTCTTCGACGTGCGCTACATGATCGGCGTCGACCCCGATTCGGAGGGACTCGCCCGCGCCCGCGCGCTCGACGTCGAGACCAGCGCCGAGGGCGTCGACTGGCTGCTGGCCCGCGACGAGCTGCCGGACGTCGTGTTCGAGGCCACCGCGGCGAAACCCCACCTCGCCAACGCACCTCGTTACGCGGAAGCGGGAATCCGCGCGATCGACCTCACCCCGGCCGCCATCGGCCCGTTCGTCTGTCCCGCGGTCAACCTCGGGGCGCACGCCCATGCCCCGAACATCAACATGATCACGTGCGGCGGGCAGGCGACCATCCCGATCGTGCACGCCGTCTCCAGGGTCACCGACGTCCCCTACGCCGAGATCGTCGCCTCGATCTCCTCCCGCTCGGCCGGGCCGGGCACCCGCGCCAACATCGACGAGTTCACCGAGACCACGTCGCACGCCATCGAATCCGTCGGCGGCGCGGCGAGGGGCAAGGCGATCATCATCCTCAATCCGGTCGAACCGCCGATGATCATGCGCGACACCGTGTTCTGCGCGATCCCGCCGGACGCCGACCGCGACGCCATCGGCGAGTCCATCCACCGCGCCGTCACCGAGGTCCAGACCTATGTCCCCGGCTACCGGCTGGCCTCCGACCCGCAGTTCGAGGACGCGAACGAGCGGTGGAACGGACAGGCACGTGTCGCGGTGTTCCTGGAGGTCGCCGGCAACGGCGACCACCTCCCGCCATGGGCGGGCAACCTCGACATCATGACCGCCGCCGCGGTCAGGGCGGGCGAGTTGCTCGTCACCGGCGCGGCCGAGCCGAAAGAGACGATCACACGATGACCGGCCCCGCCACGAACAATTCCGCCAGCAGCACCGACAACGCGGCTGTCGAGAAAGTCCGCATCACCGACACCACCTTGCGCGACGGCAGCCACGCCGTCAGCCACCGGTTCACCGTCCCCCAGGTTCGAGCGGTCTCCCGCGCGCTCGACAGTGCGGGTGTCGAGGTCATCGAGGTGACCCACGGCGACGGGCTCGCGGGATCGTCGTTCAACTACGGTTTCTCCGCCGTGCGCGACATCGACCTCGTCGCCGCGGCGGCCGACGAGGTCCGCAACGCCAGGATCGCCGTGCTCCTGCTGCCCGGCCTCGGCACGGTCGCCGACCTGCGCGAGGCAGCGGCAGCCGGAGCGAAGATCGCCCGCGTGGCCACGCACTGCACCGAGGCCGACGTCAGCATCCAGCACTTCGGCGCCGCCAGGGAACTCGGTCTGGAGACCGTCGGGTTCCTGATGCTGTCGCACCGGAACTCCCCCGAGGGCCTCGCGACGCAGGCCCGGATCATGGCCGATGCCGGCTGCCAGTGCGTGTACGTCGTCGACTCCGCGGGTGCCCTGCTGCCCGATGGTGTCACGGACCGGGTCACCGCGCTGGTCCAGGAGCTCGGTGACGACGCGCAGGTCGGCTTCCACGGCCACCAGAACCTCTCGCTCGGGGTCGCGAACTCCATCGCGGCGCAGCGGGCCGGTGCACGCCAGATCGACGGCACGTTGCGCGCACTCGGTGCGGGCGCTGGCAACTCGCCCACCGAGATCCTCGTGCCCGTCTTCGACGCTCTCGGCGTCCAGACCGGAGTGGACAGTGAGCTGATCCTCGCCGCGGCGCAGGAGATCCTCGCCCCGGTGGTCCCGAGAATGCCGGTCGCCGACCGTTCCGCGATCGTGCAGGGCCGCTACGGCGTCTACAACTCGTTCCTGCTGCACGCCGAACGCGCCGCCGAACGGTACGGCGTGCCCGCCTACCAGATCCTGCGGCGGGTCGGCGAACGCGGCTACGTCGGCGGGCAGGAAGACATGATCATCGACGTGGCGATCGCGCTGCGCGACGAACTCGGCGCAGCCGGAAAGGACAGGGTGACCGCATGACCGAGGCCACGAACTGGGACATCGACACGGCGGCGGACGTGCTGCTGGCCGCCGAGGCACGGCGGCAGGACCGCGGCCCGATCACCGACGAGTGGGCCGGACTCGACCTCGGCACCGCGTACCGGGTGCAGCGGCGGCTCGTCGAGAAGAAGATCGCCGCCGGCGAGTCGATCGTCGGGGTCAAGCTGGGCCTCACCTCGCGGGCCAAGCAGGAGCGCATGGGCATCGACTCCCCGCTGACGGCCGTGCTCACCGACGGCTACGCGCTCGAGGCCGACGTGCCGCTCCAGCTGGATCAGCTGATCCACCCCCGCGTCGAACCCGAGATCGTGTTCGTGATGCGCAAGCGTCTCGAGGGCCCTGGGGTCACGGCGGCGACGGCGCTCAATGCCGTCGAGAGCGTGCACGCGGGACTCGAGGTCATCGACTCGCGCTACATCGACTTCAAGTTCACCCTGCCCGACGTGGTCGCCGACAACGCGTCCTCCGCGCGCTTCGTCGTCGGCGGCAAGGCCGTGTCCCCGAAGAACCTCGACCTCGCGCTCGAGGCATGCGCCCTGTCGGTCAACGGGGCCGTCGTGGACACCGCCACCGGCGCTGCCGTCCAGGGGCATCCGGCCGAAGCGCTCGCGATGGCGGCCAACGACCTCGCCCGCCGCGGCGAGGCCATCGAAGCGGGCCAGGTCGTACTCACCGGCGGACTGACGGACGCGGTGTTCATCCATGCGGGAGAACAGATCGGCGCGGAGTTCAGCAACCTCGGCTCGGTCTTCCTCACGGCCACCTGAGCTTCGTGGAGTGCGACACCGGCACCCTGGCCGCCAGGGTGCCGGTGTCGAGGCAGCCGGTTTCCGCAGGAAAGCTAATGGAGCCAACGAAGTCCCGACGCCCGGAATCCCGCGGCCTGAAGCCGCTTCTCGCGCGATCGCTTTCCGATCACTGTGGCCAACACCGACAGCGGATAGGGGATCGCGAAGAACAAGAACGCCTGAGAAGTTCCGGCCGTGTAAAGACTCACGATCGCGCCGACCACGCTGAGCACCACGCCGATTGCTCCGCCGATGACCAGGATGCGCTGGGAAGTTGTCCAGTCCGACCTACTGGCGAGGCTCATGCCGCAGCAGCTCCTCTGTCCCGGTTATCGACGCGATGATCATCGCGATCATATCGCCAGGAACAGCCCGGCGGCACCCGTCGGACGTGCTACGGACTCTCTGGTTGTGACCTCGACCGACCGAGAGTTACGAGGTCACCGCACAGTGGCCTTGGTTCGGCATCACCTCGGCAGCTCTCGAGATCGGACCTTTTCGGCGCGAGTGACCTCGTTGCCCTGCCGATCGCTGCAGGCGCCGGGACTCCCACAAGCCTCTCGGCCGAAAGTACGAGAGGAGCCGTTCTTGCCCTGCAGCAGGCCATGCCGTGGTCCTAGTTTTCCCGCATGACTACCGAAACCACGCGAACGAACCCGCCGATGACCATCGTCGCCGCGTTCTTCGGCTTCCTCGCCTCCACGGTGTCCGCGCTCGCAGGCGGATTCCTGATCCTGAACTACCGCGACGAACTCGCCGCGACGCTGCGCGACGCCGACACCTCGCTCAGCGGCGAGCGGCTCGACCAGGCCGTGCTGGTGGCGCAGGGATTCGCGCTCGCCGTGGTGGCGGTCGTCGTGCTGACCTACCTGTGGTTGTCGTTCAAGCTCAAGGCAGGACGCAACTGGGCGCGCGTGGCGCTCACCGTGCTCACGCTCCTGCATGCGGCGTCGCTGCTGGCCACGCACGCCACCTGGGCGGGCTACCTCAGCTGCGCGGTCGCGGTGCTGGCGATGGTGTCCAGCTACCTGCCGCCGTCCAACGCCTACGTCGCCGGGGCTGGGAGAACGAGCTGAAGCCGCTGCGCGATGATGCCGGTCATGCGCAGAGGGGGAACCGCGGCCAGGCGCGGCGTGCTCGTCACCGAGATATCGGTGCTCGTCGTGGCCACGATCGCCGACAGCGTGCTGGCCCTGCGGTTCCCCGGCTCGGACCGCGGCTGGACCGACACGCTGGCCGGTTTCCTGGCTCCGGCCGGGCCGGCGATGGCGGTGCTGGCCGTGCTGCGGCGACGGTTCCGCCGGCACGTCGGCACGCTCGCCGCCGCGGTCGCAGGGCTCTCGGCCTTCAGCACGGTCGTGGCGCTGGTCGCCGGACACGGCGGGGCGCAACCGGTTCTCACCGAGATCGTGGCCGCGGGCGTGCTCACCGCCGCGGTGTGCCGGCGGCTCCCGCCGGCACACGCGGCGGCGCTCGCCTCGGCGCTGGGCGCGGTGATGATCGCGGCGCCCTTGCTGCGCTACGGCCTCGACGAACCCGAAGCACTGATCAGCGTGGCGGCCGCGGCCTACTGGGGCGCGTGCCTCGGCGTCGGGCTGATCCTGCGCGATGCCGACGGCCGCCAGCGCGCGGTCCTGGAGCGGGTTCGCTCGCAGGAACGTCTGCAACTGGCCAGGGAACTCCACGACCTGGTCTCGCACCACGTCAGTGGGATCGTGGTCCGGGTGCAGGCCGCTCGCGCGATCACCGAGGCCGCTCCCGACGGACAGGACCACGCGGGGGTCTACCGCGAGATCGAGGAGGCGGGCGGGGCGGCACTGAGCGCGGCGCGCCGACTGGTCGGCATGCTGCGCGACACCGAACACGTCCCTCCCCCGGCCGGTGCGAGCCTCGGTGACACGGTGCGCGCCGCTGCCGGGACCACCCCGCCAGACGTCGCCGAGGAACTGGACCAGCTGGTGCTCCCGCCACAACTGGCCACCACGGTGCACCGGGTGGTACTCGAGGCGCTGACCAACGTCCGCAGGCACGCGCCGGATGCCGCCGACGTGTCGGTGACCGCACGGGCCGACGCCGACGACCTGGTACTCGACGTGCACAACGACGGGGTCACATCGGCACCGGCCTCCGCCCCCAGCGGATTCGGCATCGTCGGGATGACCGAGCGGATCACGATGCTCGGTGGCAGTCTGAGCGCTGGACCGGCGCCCGGCCGGTGCTGGCGCGTCATCGCACGACTGCCGCTGGGCAGTGAGCACCGGCCCTTCGACACACTGCCCCAGGGGATCTGATGTCCATCCGCGTACTCGTCGCCGACGACCAGACGTTGGTACGGACCGGTTTCCGGCTGGTGCTCGAGGCCGCACCGGACATCGAGGTGATCGCCGAGGCCGCCGACGGCGAAGCCGCGGTCCGGCTGGCGCGGCGGCTGCGGCCCGACGTCACGCTGATGGACATCCGGATGCCCAAGGTCGACGGGCTGCAGGCGACCGAGCAACTGGCCGGGCCCGCGGTCGCCGATCCGCTGCGGGTGGTCGTGGTGACCACCTACGACGCCGACGAGAACGTCTACGCCGCCCTGCTCGGCGGCGCCTGCGGCTTCCTGCTCAAGGATGCCGGCCCTCGGTTGCTGGTGGAGGCCGTGCGGGCGGCGGCCAACGGGGACGCGATGGTCTCGCCGGCGGTGACCGTGCGCTTGCTGGCCCGCTTCACGGAGAACGTGCGCCGCCGCTCCCAACCGGTGCCGACTCCCCTGACCGACCGGGAGTCCGATGTGGTGCTGGCGGTCGCCCGAGGCCGGACCAACGCCGAGATCGGCGCCGACCTGGGCATCTCGCTGTCCACGGTGAAGACCCACCTGGCGAGCGCGCAGGGCAAGCTCGACGCCCGTAACCGCACCGAGATCGCCATCTGGGCGTGGCAGCGCGGCCTGCTCCGCTGATCACTCACCCGAGGGCCCCGTTCGTCGTCCCGCTGGTGGCGAGACGACGAACGAGGCCGGGCCGACTCACCGCGTAGTCAGCGGCGTGGCGCGTTCACGTCGCTGATCATCGCCTGCACCGAGGCGAGCAGCTCGGGCAGTTCCGCCTCGGCCGCCCGCATGGGCTGCACGGCCGCCGTGCGGACCGGACCGGGAACGGGGTGCACCTCGGTCTCGCCGGGAAGCGGAGTCCCCGGGCAGGTCGCGTTGCCAGGGCGTGAGTTGTTCACCAGGAAGACGTTGACCATCCCGTCCACACACGGGTTGCCGTCGAAGGCGTACTGCCCGTGGAACGGGCTGTCGTCCACCGAGACCATGCTCACGCCGGGAGCCGCCCGCACCGCCGACCTGGCCTGCTCGTACCCGGTCTGCGGGTCGAGCTCACCCTGCACGACCAGCACGCGGTCGGCCACCTCCTCCGGCAGCTCGGGCAGCTCCTGGCGCGGCTCGTCGGACCAGAAGGAGCAGGGTTCGCTCAGCCCGTACGCCCAGCCGTTCAGCGGGTACTGCGGTCCCTGCCGGTCGCTGAGCCTGCGGTACCAGGACTCCGACCGGGTCACCTGGTCACCGCAGGCCACGGCGTAGCGCGTCGCCGGAACCTGTTGGTAGTCCTCCGGATCGTCGGCGAGAGCTCGCGCGACAACATCGGGAGTCAGCTCGGCGAGCTGCACGCCGAACCGGCTGCGGGACAGCTCGTCCAGCGCGGGGGCGAGCTCCGAGTCGGCCAGTGCCGTGGCGGGGTCCTCTCCGTCCGCGCCGCCCACCGCCTGGACGAACACCGCCGCACCCAGGATCCAGCGCAGCTGCGAGCCCATGCCGGTGAACATCATGTCGTAGCTGTTCGGGCTGGTGCCCATGGTCGCGAAGAACTCGCGGCCGCGTTCCCAGTTCGCCGCGGCCTCCTCGACGGTGGACCCGACCTCGTCGGGGAACTGGCGGGTCATCCACGGCAGGAATGAGTCCTCGAACAGCCGCTGGTTGATGCGCGGCCAGTCCTCGAACGCCGCCTGGAGCCGACCCTGGAAGTCGGTGCCGGAGTCCAGCACCATCTTGCCCGCACTGTCGGGGAACAAGGACGCGTACTTGGCGCCGAGCCAGGTTCCGTAGGAGTAACCGATGTAGTTCAGCGTGGACTCGCCGAGCAGGTGCCGGATCAGCTCCATGTCGTGGGCGGTCTGCCAGGTGGTGAGAAACGGCGCGAGCGCTTCGCTCTGGCACGCCTCGGCGACCGCGCGCGGTTGCTTGACGTGCTCGGCGATGCTGTCCGCCGAACGATCCCGCGCGTCGAGATCGGTGCGCTGGGACAACCGGTCCACCGGCACCTCGCAGGTCTCGGGGGCGAAGCCCCCTTCCTGCCCCGTCCCACGCGGATCCATGCCGATCAGGTCATAGCCCTCGTGCAATGTCGGCTGGGCGGCGGCCAGCGAACCGGGCAGGGAGGTGCCCTGGGCACTGGGGCCACCGGGGTTGACCAGCAGCGAGCCGAGGTGCTCGCCGGTAGCCGCGACTCGGCTGATCGACACCTGCAGGTTCCGTCCGGTCTCGGGCGCCGCCCAGTCGCGCGGCACGGTCACCAGCGCACACTCCGCGGGCTTCGCGTCCTCGGCAGGGGTGAACGGGCACGGCTCCCAGGTGAGTTGCTGGTCGGCGTACCCGGCGAACGGCCCGGTCACGGCGCCCGCAGGAACCACGGCCCCGGTGAGGACGAGTGCCGAGGTGAACGCGAGCACCGCGCCGACAGTGGATCTGCGCACAGCAGTCCTTTCGTGGCAGGGAATGGAGAAGAACCCATCCCAGCAGCACTCCTGCCACAGCGTCCACGACCACGTAGTACTTTCGGCCGACCCGCCTCAGCTGGTGCGGACCACCACGGTCCGCGCCACCACGTCGCCAAGGCGCTGGCGCCGATCGGTCACCGCGATGCCGACCACCGCCACCAGCCCGAGCAACAGACCGTCCACTGTGAACAGAAGCCAGCGCAGAAAGAAGTCACGGGCGCGCGGGTGACCGCCGCGCAGGGTCTCTACCCGCAGCCCCAGCACCAGCATTCCCGGGGTGATCCCGCCGCGGCGCAACGGCACCCACACCTGGATCAGCACATCGGCGACGAACGCGCCCCCCACCAGGACGATCGCCGTGACCCACAGCGCCACCGTCGAAGGCACGAGACCCCATCTCACCAGCGGGAGGGCGACGAACCCGGTCAGCACTCCGGCGAGGCAACCGGACCCCACGGCCAGCGCCCAGTCCACCACGTGCTGGGACCCACGCCGGGCGATCATCTCCAGTCGGCTGGGCTCCGTGCCCGCCACGACCGACTCGGCGGCAACCGGTTCGGCGACCACGCTTGCGTCGGATTCCACTACCACCCCCGGACATCGCGGGGGCTGAGACTACACCTCGCCGGTGCCGCGCCGAGTCCCGAGCGGCGAGTCCTGCCGCCGGAGCACACGTCCCGCGCGTTCGGCGGTCGGCGTGCCGTCGCGAAGCACCGAGCGCCCGTTGACCAGCACATGGCGCACACCCAGTGCGTAGCTGCGCGGAGCCTCGTAGGTCGCCGTGTCGGTCACGGTCTCGGCATCGAACACGGCGATGTCGGCGACAAGTCCCCGCCGCAGCCGGCCACGCTCGGTCAGACCGATTCGGTGTGCCGGCAAGGACGTCATCTTCCGCACCGCCTCGCTCAGGTCGAGGACACCGCGGTCTCGCACGTAGCGGCCCAGGGTGCGGGCGAACGTGCCGAAGTGCCGCGGATGCGGGTGGCCGCCGGCCTCAGCGTCGAGGACCCACCCGTCGCTGACCACCGCCGACGACGGATGTCTCAGCACGGTGTCGACGTCGGACTCGGCCATCGCGTGGTTGACGATCCACACCTGGGCCTCGTGCTCGGCGAGCACGTCCAGCGCAAGCTGGGCAGGCTCCACTCCGGTGGCGACGGCGACGTCGGCCAGCGAGGAGCCGATCCAGCGGGTGTAGGTACCCTCCGGCATCGCGGCCAGAGTGATCCCGGCCGGGAGGAACGTACGCCCGACCCGCTCGCGCAGCTCCGCGGCGATCACCGCACGGGCGTCACGATCGCCGAGCCGTTCCAGCAGCGCCCCGAAGCCCCCGTCCAGCGCCCAGTTCGGGAGCCGGGAGGTCAATCTGGTGGAGGAGGCGGCGTACGGGTAGACGTCGCAGGCAACGTCCAGGCCCTCGGCCCGGGCTTCGTCGATCGCCGTCAAGGCGTCTTCCACTGCGCCGTGGTTGGCCGGGCCCAGAGCCTTGAGATGCGAGATCTGCAGTCGGGCACCGGTTCGCCGGGCGGTCTGCACCGCTTCGGCCACGGACTCGAGCAGGTGGTCCCCCTCATCGCGCATGTGCGTGCTGTAGAGCAGGTCGTGGCGGGCGGCGACCTCGGTGATCGCGACCAGCTCCTCGACCGTGGCGAACGAGCCCGGGGCGTAGATCAGCCCGGTGGAAACCCCGAAGATCCCCTGCCCGGCGGCAAGGTCGAGCAGTCCGCACATGCGAACCAACTCGTCGGGTGTGGCGTCGCGGAGCTCGTCGCCCAGCACCGCCATCCGAAGCGTCGCGTGCCCGGCCATCGCCGCGACGTTGACCGCGGGCCGGGCGGCCTCGACGGCGGCAGCGAACCCGTCGAAGTCGGGCCAGATCTCGGCTTTGCCGCCGTTGCGGGCCAGCTGCGTGCTCGCGACGCCGTCGAACCCGTGCGGCCCCGGAAAGGGCGCGCTTCCACAGTTCCCGGTAACCACGGTGGTGACGCCCTGACACACGCACGCCTGTGCCGCGGGGCTGTCGCAGAGCGTGAAGTCACTGTGCGAGTGCAGGTCGATGAATCCCGGAGAGACGACGGCGCCGGTGCAGTCCAGTACTGCCGCCGCCGAGCGAGCGGAGCCGGCTGCTCCGATGAACGTGACCCGGTCACCGGTCACGCCGACATCGGCCTGGACGGGAGCCGATCCGGTGCCGTCCACCACCGTTCCACCGCTGAGCAGGACATCGAACTCGGGCATCCTACGAACTCCTTGTCACCTGAGGCAGAAGCGCGAGCATGTGTCAGGTGATGAAGTAGAGGATGACGGTGTACATGAGTGTGGCGGGAATCAACAGCATCCAGCCGCTCATCAACATGTACCTGAGATTCTCGTACCGGGACAGTCCCATGCAGGTGACCATGTTCGGGTTGGGAAACGGCCCGTAGGTGTCGCCCTTCGAGGCGAACAGCAGGACCACGATCCACGCGGCGGGGCTCAGCCCGATCTCGGCCGCCACGGAACCGAAAATCTGGTCGACCAGCACGACGACCGCTGCCGACGCACCGGGAACGCCTGCCAGGCCGATCAACCCGACCACCACCGCGAACACGAACGGCGAGGTCGCCGACAGCTCTGTTCCCCAGCGGTCGAAGACGGCCTGGAACGGATCCAACTGGTCGACGACCGCGAACAAGGCCTCGAGCAGCCAGAAGAGCAGGAACAGGTGGAGGTAGGCCCCGGCTCCGCGACAGAACGCGGTGACCGTGTCGGTCGTCCGCTGGCGCGCGGCGAGTCCCGTCACCAGAGCGATCACCGGCAGCGCGAGCAGCGGAAAGGCTGTGCCCGCCTGGTTCAGGGTCGCGTAGGTGACGCTGGCGAGCAGGCTGATCGTGAAGCCGACGGTGGCGAGCCGCGGCCTCGCCGAGGAGGGCTCGTCGCCGCCGTCCGTCGGGTC
This sequence comes from Prauserella cavernicola, assembly GCF_016595675.1. GTDB lineage: Bacteria > Actinomycetota > Actinomycetes > Mycobacteriales > Pseudonocardiaceae > Prauserella_A > Prauserella_A cavernicola. The sequence goes on from NZ_JAENJH010000008.1 coordinate 242,276, forward strand.
GTCGGTGTAGAAGTCGTCGAGCCGCTCGGTTCTGCGCTGCCACATCAGCACGATCGCCGTGCCCAGCAGCACGGAGAGAATCGCCAGCGGCCCGGCACCGTAGGTCACGTACTCGCCGTAGGAGACCTCTGCGGCCTCCATGATCGCGATGTTGGATCCCGCGAAGGGGGCGAGCGCCAGTCCCGCACAGCCGCCGTAGAGCAACGTCACCGCGGTGGCCGTGCGCGTGACTCCGAGCCTGGCGGCGATCGGAATGAGGATCGGCGCGACGATGGCGAGCGCCCCGGCCAGAGTTCCGAGCATGAAGACGGTGATCAGGCTCGTGGCCATCATCCCGATGATGACGGCGGTCCGGCTCCGTTCCCCGAGTAGACCCATGATCGCGCGCACGAGCACGCCGGCGACTCCGGTGACCCGCAGAACCTCACCGAGGCCCGCGCCGAGCAGGATGATCAGGCCGATGCTCGTGACGCTGCCGCCCAGAGAGTCGCCCAGCACGGATGCCGCGTCCAGCGGAGTTGGCTGCAGGAGAGCGAATCCCGCCGCGAGTGCTGCGCCGGTGGCGATCAGGATGTTGAGCCCCGACAGGCACAGCACCGTGTAGAGCAGGATGGGCACGAATCCCCAGAACGATCCCGATCCCACCGTGAAGCCGATCGCGAGGCACAGCCCGATCGACACCGTGACCACCACAGGCACCACGGCGGACGACATCCTGCTGGGTGACTCGGCCTTCGTCGACATCCATACCTCTCAGCGATGCTGGGCGATACGCACCGTCGGGGCGGGTGCCTGACCGCGCTACCGAATGCGTCGGCGAAGCGTAACCAGCGACCCGACTCACGAGAAGTAGAAGAATTGCACGGCAAGCATCTGAAAATTAGATGTCGACCATCTGCCGCGACACCATGCCCGCGAACTCCGCGACACTCCTCGGCACGGTCCTGCCCGCCATCGCCTGGATGTACATGCTGCGTTCGCTCACGGTCCCGTGCGCCAGCGGGACGAGGACGAACTCGCCGCGGTCGACCGAGGCCATGACGGTCGGCTTCCCGCAGAACGCGACCGCGCCGCGCTCCCTGCAGTAGTTCTGGATAGCGCCGACATTGTTGCTGGTGAGCGCCGGATGCAGCTCGATCTGCTCGTACTGTGCGCATCGATCGACCACCACCCTGACCGTGCTGCCCGCCCCCATCAGCGCGAGCGGGAACGGCACCACGTCGCGCAGAAGGAGCTCCGACCTCGTCGCGAGCGGGTGATCGGCCGTCATCGTGGCGTAGACGCGCACCGTGTGCGCGTGCAGGATGTCGACGCCCTCCGGGCGGGCGAGCTCGTAACTCAGTCCGATGTCGTCCCTGCCTTCCCGGACCCGGGAGTTGACCACGGGCGACTGGACCACGGAGAGCTCGAAAACGACCTCGGGCTCTCGATTCTGGAACTCGTTCATGAGTCGCGGCAGCATCTCCAACGCGAAGGACTGGTTCGCCGCGATCTTGATGTGGCGCTGGCCCAGCTTGCGCAGGGCGCGGATGTCGGAGCGGGTGCGGTCGGCGTCGACGGAGAGCCGCCGGGCGTATGCCGCGAGTAGATCTCCGGCCTCCGTGGTCACGACTCCTCGCGGCTGGCGTTCGAGGAGCTCGACCCCGTGATCGGTCTCCAGTTTCTTGATCATCCGGCTGACCGCGGACGGAGCGACGTGCAGGTACTCGGCCGCGGCGCCGATGGATCCCCGCTCGACGGTTTCCAGGAAGTAGCGGAGCGCGAGGCTAATCATGCCGGTCAGTGTGAGCGCTGCGCGGCGTGCGGGGACAACAGGTCTCGGCGCGTGTCGACTCCGAACTTGCGCAGGATGTTGCGGACGTGGGTTTTCACGGTCGTGATCTCGATGGACAGTCGGTGGGCGAAGTCGGGATTGGACCGTCCTTCCAGGATCTGCCGCAGGATCGTGTGCTCACGGTCGCCGCGGGCAGCCAACTCCGACTTCAGGGAAGGGCACAGCTCGACGCCACTGTGCGTGCCAGACTGCTCGACGGTCAGCACACGCAGGCCGCGCAGGACGACGGGATGGTCCTCGACCAACATGACCCTCAATGGCGTGGGCACTGCGCAACCTCTCGTCGTGCGGATGGGAGTCGTCGACATCACCGGCAATTCCGACGGCGGACGTACTCTATGGGCGGGTCGAGGTCGAGCGCGGAGAGCTGCGAGAGACCTCACGCGATCGCTGAGTTGCGGCTGGGATCGCCACCCACTCGAACGGGAACAGGTAGATGTATGTGGCTCTTGCTTGGCGTCGCTGCTCTTGATGACGGGTGAACATCCCGCAATTCAGGGCTGCTCGCGGGGATAGCTGCTGAGCGATCCTCGAGTATTTGACGCCTCAGGCGCACGGTTCGCTGGGGGTGCGATGTCAGGCACGGCAGAGGTGTGAGGATGTTTGACATGACGAGCTTGCCGCAATCCGCCGGAACTCTCCTGGTCCGCACCGACTTCTCCGATCAGGAGGGCTGGGAGGCGTTGCGGACGGCAGTCACGACACCAAACCAAGACGGTTTTGTGGCGAACGTGCACGTGGTGGATGATCCCGCCTATCGTGACGTGACCTCCGAGCAGCTCGCGGCACTGCTCGACCCCTATTCACTGCTCATCGTCGCCGACACGTTCGCCATCACCGCGCCCGGGCAGCCGTTGCTCACCATGCGCCGCGATGGAGAGCGAGTCGAGCAGCTGCGAGTCGTCGCCGACGAGTTGTGGTCGATCGAGAACAACATCTCCCTCGCCAACATGGACTGGTACGAGTTCACCAGGGCTGCCGACGCGGACGGCATCTTCCGGGGTTTCTGATCTTGCCCCGGGGCGTCAGAAACGGCTGTCGTGTGCCTGCGGCGGCAGACGTCCGGCCGGATCCGACTTCGCCCACGTGGCGGCCACCGCGTGCAGCCGCTCAGCGAACGCATCAACGCCGCACACTTGAGGATCAGTCCCGAAGTGATCTTGGGTCTCAAACCAGAGGTACTCCGACAGCGACGCGCGAGTGGCGCCGTGGATGAGCTTGTACCAGAGCGGGGCGAGCAGACAGTCGTACCTCGATCGAGCGGACGCTCTACTGGCCGTGGCGACCCGCGCGCTGCCCTCCCCGGCCGGGCGGCGGGTGCTCGACCGCTGGTCAGGCGAACGACCGTGCGGCCCGGACGGAATGCCTGCGATCGGCGGGACGAAGCGGTGCGCGAACCTGTCAGTCGCCGTGGGTCACGGCAGGTGGGGGGCTGATCCTCGCACCCGTGACCGCCCGGCTCATCGCCGATCGGCTCCTGCGCCCGGCCGCTTCGGGCACCGTGTCCGAGCTGCTCGACCCGGACCCGTTCACCCGGCGATGGATCGGTCGCCGGCACGCACGATGCGGCACAGCTGACGCGTCCTACTTGTTGTCGATCCGCCCGATCGGCTCGGCGGTGTCCGCGAGTTCGGCCTGCATCTGCTTCCATGCGAGGTCGTCGATCCCGAGGGCGCTGCGGAGGTAGGCCCAGCAAGCCCGTCGAACCAATGCGACCCGCTCGGGGCTCTCGTCGGTGGTGTCGTTGGCGTTGTAGCCGTGGATTCCGCCGAGCAAGTGCTCGCCTCCGAACAGGGTGAGCAAGCCCCGAGCGCCGGGGCTGTATCGGTAGATGTCGGTGAACCAGTCGGGGCCGCGGGTCGAGAGCGCGGACTGGTCGTGATCACCTGCGACGACGAGAGTCGGCGTGGTGAGGCCGTCGAAGTCGGGGCTCATGAAGGAGAAGTTCTCCTTGGCGAAGGGCGTCAGGTCGTCACCACCAATGCCGGTCGTCGCGAGGAGCACCCCGGCTTTGACGCGAGAATCGGACATGTCCGGTCCGGGCTGTCCGTCCGCACCGATGACGCGCGCGCCGAGAAGCATGCTGACGGTCTGCCCGCCCCAGGAATGTCCCGCGACGGCGATGCGATCGCGGTCGACGCGGTCACCGAGCCCCGGGACCGCGGCGAGGACGTGGTCGAGCTCGTCGAGTACCCGTCCGACGTCCTGGACCCGGATGCGCCAGATGTCCGGGAACCGGGGGTCTTCGAGGGTGAGGCCGAGGGTGCGCGAGTCGAGGAACGTGGGCTGGATGACGGCGAAGCCGTTGCCGGCCCAGAAGTCGACCAGCGGGTCGTAGGAGGACATCGATTTGCCGAAGCCGTGGGCGAGGATGACGACCGGGAGGCCGGTGCCGGAGGCGGGTGCCGACACGCGCACCTGTAGATCGTCGCCGCGCTCTGAAGCGGGCAGCACAACCGGCTTGACGCTGATGATCGGGGTGGTCAGGACAGGGACGGCGCTCGGAGCGACGTTGGGTGCGGGCATGGGCGGCTTCTCACTTTCGATGGCTCGTGGACGCGGGTTCTCCGCTGAGTGGCTACCGGCTAGACTCTCCAACCGGAGCACCGTTCCGAATATACGGAGCAGTGTTCCGATTGGCAAGAGCCGTGCGAAAGGAGCGCCGCGTGGGTGCAGGCGAAGAGGCGATGTCGGCGACCGCGAATCCGGCCAAACGCGCGGACGCCCGACGGAACGAGAAGGCGCTGCTCGATGCCGCGGCGTCGGTGTTCGTCACCGACGGGGTGGACGCGCCGGTACGCCGGATCGCCGCCGAGGCGGGCGTCGGCATGGGGACGATCTACCGACACTTCCCCACGCGCGCCGACCTCGTCGTGGCGGTGTACCGGCACCAGGTCGAGGCGTGCGCCGAAGCCGGGCCGGCCCTGCTCGCGACGGCGACGTCACCGTTCGCCGCGATGGGTCAGTGGGTGAGCCTCTTCGTGGACTTCCTGGTGACCAAACACGGCCTCGCCGCGGCGATGCGTGACGACCCGGATGGCTTTGCCGCCCTGCACGCACTGTTCCTCGATCGCCTGGTGCCGGTGCTCGCCGACATCCTCTCCGCCGCCCGCGACGCGGCCGAGGTCACGGCTGACGTCACCGCCTACCAACTACTTCGCGCGATCGGCGACATCTGCGCGGGTGCCGAGCGGGTCGACCCCGAGTACGACGCGCGGCTGACCGTTCGGCTCTTGCTCGAGGGATGCAGGCGGTAGAACCAGGAGCTACCCGGCGGCGAACGAAACGATCGGAATCTTCAGCTCTCGCCGCACCTCCGAGGCGACGACTCCATCGTCATCGGCGTTGTCAGCACGCCCGAGGTCCGGCCCGCGCACCGCCCGCACGGCGAGGCCGGACTGAACGGCGTGTCCGTCATGCCGGGCAGTCGTAGCTGATCCGCGGCGCCGCACGGCGCGCAGCGCCGAGCCGAGAACCTCCGCGAGGGCAGGACGCGGCACTCGTCATCGCTGCCGGCAACTTGCTCGCCAGAACACCGTCGACCTGTTGACTCGCGGTAGAAGCAGGGTGCGTTCATTACGAGGAGCCCCACTCCCCCACCAGAAGCCCCGGTACGGCACCCGTACCGGGGCTTCTGGGATATGTCTGAATAGAACCTTGTGACCGAGTCGAGCTTGGCGACGCACTCGACTATGTCCTGCCCGCCGGACGAGTTCACCAACGCGGTCGGCCTGACACTAGTCGTGGCGCCCCCGCTCCATGGACAGGACGTCCCGATCATCGCGCCCACTTAGGTGTCCGGGGTTGCGAAGGCCGCCCGTAAGCTGAACTCAAGATTTGTCGACAGTTGTGGATGTCTCAGCGATCAGGGAATCAACCACGGACCTCCACATCGCTGATTCCTGGCAGAACGCGCCGCAGCCATCCGGATCGGTGTATTGACTGCCGGCGTCGGAGTGGTGGATCAGTCCGGGCTCGACCGGGTGGCCGTAATGATCACGGCGCCAGAGGGCCATGTTGAGGGCCTTGGACACCAACGTGGTTGTGTTCGAACTCGAGGCGGTCCAGCCGACGATCGCGCGGGAGTAGGCGTCGATGACGAAGGCGACGTAGGACCATCCGGTCCAGGTCGCCACGTAGGTGAAGTCCGCGACCCACACACGGTTGGGCTCCTGTGCGGTGAAGTCCCTGTTGAGCTTGTCACCGGCGCGTATGCCGTCCTTGGCAGGGGTCGTGGTGCGCCGCTTATGACCCCGCGCCACGCCGTTCATGCCCAGTTCGCGCATGATCCGGTCGACGGTGCATCGACCAACGGGGCGATCGCCCGCGCTGCGGCATACGGCGACTCGAACTCGTCCAACCGCTCCAAGACCAGACGAACAGCCTTCTCACGGACCTCACGCGGGTAACGCTTCGACACGATGACGACCATCTTCCCTCAGACAAGAAGCGGCCCCCAACCCGTGACGGTTCACGTATCCCCAGCCGTGCCATGCTCCGAGATGGCGGATGAACGGATGCCGGTCGAGAACCTCGCCGCAGCCATCCGGGTTGCGCTGGGCCCGCACACCCGAGGCCGCGCCGACGCTGAGCACACCACCGGCCTTTCGATGAACGCGCGCGACGTTTACGGCGCCCCGCCGCCATCGCGCTCTACACCACTCACTCTCCGGCCAATACGGAGAAAGCGCGCCGCACCACCTCCGCCTGCGCGGGCGAGAGTTCCTCAAGGAAATCTCGTGCCGTGTGTGCGGCTCGGGGCGCAGCGGCCGGCGGCAGTAGACCGAGCAGGCCCCGGGGAAGACTCTCCGCCAGTTCGGCGGCCAGTACGCCGATCCGCGGATCGTCCGGGTCCGCGTCTTCGAGTTCGTCCATTGCCTGATAGAACCGCCGCATCCGGTCCGGGTAGTCGGGGTCGGCGGCCAGTGCGTTCGCCAGGTCCGCGATCTCGCGCCGGGGTGCATCGCCGATGGAACTGTCCAACAACGCAAGCCATTCGCGTTCTCTCGCGGCCAGGCCGGACGCGCCGTCCGGCAGGTTGCCGAGCAAAGCGGCGACCCCGTCCGAGACCGGGTCGTCGGGATGCAGCGACTCCCGTCGCAGCAGATCCGCCAGCCGGGCTCGCCTGCGGCGGATTTCCTCCTCCTGACTCGCCAGGTCGGCATCCAGCTCCGCCAGCAACACCCGCAGATTCGTCTTGGCATCACTGGCGATCACTTCCCGCACCTCGCCGAGGCTGAGCCCCAGCTCGGTCAGCCGCTTCACGCGGGCGAGCACCACCGCGTCCCGCAGCGTGTACTCCCGATAGCCATTGGCCAACCGTGAGGGCTCCGGCAGCACATCGAGTTTGTGGTAGTGGCGCACGGCCCTGGTCGATATGCCGACCAGTCCTGCCAGTTCGCCGATCCGCATGCGTTCAGAAAACCTCAACGCCACGTGCAGGTCAACGGCTTGACCTTGTCGCGACGTCAAGGTTTGTACTCGTTGGCGAAAGGAGGAGCACATGCTCGACGTTGAGAAAGATAGGGAACCGGTGATCTGGGCGGAAGGGCTCACCAAACGGTTCGGCAAGGTCCAGGCGCTCGATGGGCTCGACCTCTCGGTGCCGGCGGGTACCTGTTATGGCCTGCTCGGCCCGAACGGCGCGGGCAAGACCACCGCGGTACGGGTGTTCGCCACCATCACCAGGCCGGACGGCGGCGAGGTCAGGGTGGCTGGGCACGACGTGGTCAGGGACGCGCGCCAGGTCCGCCGGCAGATCGGCCTGGCCGGCCAGCACGCGGCGCTTGACGAGGAGCTGACCGGCAGGGAGAACCTCCAGATCATCGGCAGGCTGTTCCACCTCGGCAGGCGGACCGCGCGCAGGCAGGCGGACCATCTGCTGGAGAAGTACTCCTTGGACCATGCGGCGGACCGGCTGGTCAAGACCTACTCAGGCGGTATGCGGCGCAGACTTGACCTGATCGCCAGCCTGATCATCTCGCCGACCGTTCTCTTCCTCGATGAGCCGACCGCCGGACTGGACCCCCGGAGCAGACTCCAGATCTGGGAGACGGTACGGGCGCTGGTCGCCGACGGCACGACAGTCATGCTCACGACCCAGTACCTCGACGAGGCCGACCAGCTTGCCGCACAGATCGCTGTGGTCGACGCGGGCACGGTCGTGGCGCGCGGCACCCCCGACGAACTCAAGGCGATCATTGGAAGCAGAGTCGATGTCGCGCTCGCGCCGGAGGCGAGCCTGGCCGACAGCGCGCTCGCGCTCAGAGCCATCGCGGCGGACGGCGCGGTGCCGGACGTCGACGAGGACGGCCGGACGCTCAGCGTTCCCGTCGCCGCCGACTCGTTCACGTTGCCCGCCGTCGTACGGCAGTTGGACAGCGCGGGCATCGACGTACTTGACGTCGGTATCCGGCGCCCCACCCTGGACGAGGTTTTCCTCACCATCACCGGAAACAACAGCAAAGCCGAACACGAAAGCCTCGTGCCATGACTCAGCCCCTGCAGCGAAAGACGACACCGTTGACCGGCTTCGGTGACGGCCTCACCATCATGATCCGCAACCTGCTCAAGCTCAAGCACAAGCCCGGTCAGATCATCGCCGAGCTGATCGTGCCGGTGGTGATGGTGCTGCTGTTCGGCTACGTGTTCGGCAGCGCGATCGCGATCGAGAACGGCAGCAGCTACCTCGAGTACCTCATGCCCGGCCTGCTCGTGATGGGGGCAGTGCTGGGTGCGCTGAGCTCGCTCACAGCGATCGCGAGGGACAACGGCCTCGGCGTCATGGACCGGTTCCGTTCCATGCCCATGGAACGCTGGTCGGTGCCGTTCGGACAGACCGCGGCGACACTGGTGATCGGCGTCGTCGGGCTGGTGACCATGTCGGTGGTAGGGCTCATCTTCGGCTGGCGCGCCCACAATGGACTCGTGCCCGCGCTCGGCGCCTTCGGGCTGATCCTTTTGCTGTACTACGCGGTGTCCTGGCTCGGAGCCGTGCTCGGCAGTCTGGTCGACAACGAGGAGACCGCGGCCCGGCTGATGATGCTGGCCTTACCCCTCGTGATGATCTCGAACGTCTTCGTTCCCACCGGCGGGATGCCCTCGGCGCTGCGCGCGCTGGCCGACTGGAACCCCGTGAGCGCGGCGGTCACCGCCTGCCGTGAGCTGTTCGGGAACCCTGGCGCGCCCTCCGGTGACCTGGCCTGGCCCATGGCCAACCCCGTGCCCGCCACGATCGGCGCCTCGGCGCTGATCCTGCTGGTGTGCGTCCCCCTCGCTGTGTACCGCTTCCAGAAGGAAGCGTCCTGACCCGGAACGGGTACTCACCATGCTTGCCGTGACCGCCACGGGAACCGATGCCCTCCGGCCGCTGGAACACCTCGGCCTCGGCGAGTATCCCGAACCTGAGCCCGCCCCTGGCTGGGCAAAGGTCCGGGTACTCGCGACATCACTCAACCACCACGACCTGTGGACACTGCGCGGGGTCGGCCCTCCCGGCCAGCGCCTGCCCATCGTGCTGGGCAGCGAGGCCGCGGGCGTCGACGAAGACGGTAACGAGGTGATCGTGTACCCGGTCATCTCCCACGGCGAGCAACACGCCGACGACACGCCGGCCCCGGAACACAGCGTCCTTAGCGAGGTTCACGACGGGACCTTTGCCGAGTACCTGGCAGTGCCGCGGCGAAACCTCGTGCGCAAGCCGCCCTGGCTGAGTTTCGAGGAAGCCGCGTGCCTCCCGGGAACCTGGCTGACCGCGTACAGCATGTTGTTCGGGGCCATGCGGTTGCCGCCGGGCGGGACGGTACTGGTGCAGGGCGCCGGCGGTGGAGTCGCCACAGCCCTCGTATGCCTGGGTGCCGCGGCAGGACACCGGGTCTGGGTGACCAGTCGCAGCGAGGACAAACGCCATCGTGCCCTTCAACTGGGCGCACACGCGGCATTCGTCCCCGGACAGCGATTGCCGGAGCGGGTGGACGCGGTGTTGGAAACGGTGGGCGCGGCGACCTGGGGACACTCGATCAGGTCCGTACGAGCAGGCGGGCGGATCGTCGTCAGCGGCGCCACCACAGGCAGCGGGCCGCCCGCTGAGCTGTCGCAGGTCGTCGCCCGACAACTGTCGATCGTCGGTGTCAAACTCGGTACGCTGCGCCAGCTGGAACAGCTTGTGACGTTCTGCGACCAGGCACTCGCGCGGCCTGTGCTGAATTCGGTGCTCCCGCTGTGCCGGGCGCGTGAGGGATTCGCGGCGCTGGACCGCGGCGACGTGTTCGGGAAGATCGTGTTCTCGCTCGGCTGAGGTTCAGAACCCGGACAGAATGGTGGCCAGTTCGGCGAGGGTGGCCCGGGTTCCGTACCGGCTGTGCACTCCGCTCAAGTTGAGCACCAGCTCGTCCACTCCGGCCTCGGCGAACTCCGTCGCCTGACTGACCAGCTCCTCCACGGTACCGGCCAGGAAGCCACCACCGGCGACGAGCCTCGACGCGGTCGCCGCGAGATCGTGCTCGTCGACATCGATGCGTGATCTGCGCAGCATGTCACGGTAGTGCGAGGCGCGGAGGTGCGGTTCGCTCCCAGCCAGGGCGATCTCGGCGGGCTCGCGGTCCGGTGCGGCGAGGCACACGGGGATGACTGTCACCAGCCTGGGGCGTGGCCTGCCGGCGGCGGCCGCACCGGCACACAGTTCGGGAACGACCGACTCCCGCAGGTACCGCGCCGGGGTCAGCCAGGTGATCGCGACATCCGCGACGCACCCGGCCAGCCGGGCCATCCGGGGACGCAGCACGCCCAGGCCGATCTCGACCGGTGGTGCGGGGACGAACGGCAGCCGAAGGTGACCGCTGACGTAATCACCGTCGTGATCCATCGGCTCCCCCGCCAGCAGCGCCCGCACGGCTTCCACGTACTCACGCACGGCGGTCAGCGGACTGGCGTAGGGCGCGCCGAGCACCGAACGCTGGAAGTCCCGGGAACCCGGACCGAAACCCGCGACGAAGGGATGACCGGACGCGACGGCCACCGAGCGCGCCTGGAGCGCGGCGGCGAACGGATGCGAGAGCGGCGTCAGAGTCACGCCGGCTCCCATCGGCACCCGGAACCCGGCGGCCGCGGCCGCGGCGAAGACCAGATGAGTCTCGACGGTCAGGTTCTGACCGAACCACATCCGGCCAGCACGGCTCCATTGCGCCAGTCCGGCGAAGGGGAGCACCTGCTCGACCCGAGTGGGCATCAACGGAACGAAGAAGGAGACCTTCATGCGGCCCTCGTCGCCAGCGAAACCGGGAGCGAGAGCAGCCCCTGCGTCACTGGAGCATTCGGGCGACAGATGGGCTGCCCCATCGGGATGACTCCTGAAAACGTGTTCATCAGTGCTCGCACCGAGGTTGTGGCACAGCGCCGGACGAACGCGGGTACGAGCCCTGCCGCGAGACCGCAGCGCCACACGAGTGGTTCCGCTTCCCCAGCACCGTCCGTCGGCTCCGCGAGCAGGGCGACGACGGGGGTGTCCGCCTCCACCCACAGGCCGTCGAGGTCGAAGTCCACCTGCGAGACAAGCGTCGTGAACCGGACGGGCGGAGCATGCCGCAGGATGTCGTCCACGGCGCGTTCAGCGTGCTTCGCCGTCCAGAGTCCATTCGCCAGCAGTCCGGCGAGCGCCGCCGCCGCGAGGTCGGCCGCCATTCGCGTGCCCACCACGACCAGCCCCGTCACGAGTTCCCGCACGTCCTCGACACTCGCTCCCGTACGTCTCGCCGCACCCAGCAAAGCGCTCAGCAGGTCCTCTGCGCCCGGCTCGGCCACCCGCTGTACGACAAGCGCGGCGACGTCATCCCGGACCCGCGCAGCCGTCGTCAGCAACCGTTCCGCGGTCTCCAGCGACGGTGGGCTCGACAACGCGTCCAGGACCGGAGCGAGATCGGCCACGCTCGGCGCGACCGACTCCGGCAGTTCCATCAACTCGCCGAGCGCTGCGACCGCAACGGGTTCGCAGTAGGCGCTCACCAGATCCACGGTTCCCGTCAGTGTCTCGGCCAGGCGATAGCAGGCCCGCTCCGCGGGCCCCCAGTCCGGCCCGGCCGCGGCGGCCAGCACCGCCAGGCGCCGCACTCTGTCCGGCGTGGGCTGCGGTGCGACACCGTCCAGCGGGAGCACGTGACAACACGGCCGGTTCCACCGCGGGCCCCGCACCGCGTGCGCTCGCGCACCTCCCGGATGGCTGCCCGCCAGCCGTGAGTCGGCCAGCAGTGCGCGCACGAGCCGACGATCCGTGACGATCCACGCTCCCAGCTCGCTGCGCCAGACCGGCCCGCGTTGCTCGAGCGACATCGTCGTGTGGTCCTCTGCCCGCAAGAGCAGTGCGTACGGATCTCCCATCTCCCCTGCCATCCACTGCAGACTGCGCAGGGTCGTCAGATGCCTGCCCAGTTCCGCTCTGGCTTCCACCGCGCTCACCGTGCACCCGCCTTCCCGGCGCCGAACTTCGCCGCCAGCTCGGCGAGCACCGGCACCAGTTCGGGCAGACCCATGACCCCCTCCATCTCGGCACACAGAGACCGGGCGGACTCCCGGTAGGACGCGTCACCCAGCACGTCGGTAAGGCGGTCCCGCAGCATGGCCGGCCGGAAGCCATTCCGTTCGACATGGACACCCGCGCCGAGGCGATCCAGTCTCACCGCCCTCGGGACCGTGTCCCACGAGCCGTCGGGCACGAGAAGCTGCGGAACGGCGTGCAACGAGGCCGACAGACCCGTACCGGCACCACCGTGATGCACGATCGCCGAGCAGGTCGGCAGAACTGCCTCCAGCGGGACGAAATCCACCACGCGGACGTTGCCGGGTATCCGGTACCCGGCAACCAGCCGATGCGTTTGAACCGTCGCAACGACCTCGGCGTCGACCCCACCCACCGCGTCCAGCAGATCGGTCACGCCCTCCGCTTCGAACTCGGTGGCGTCTCGAAAGGACAGTCCGAAAGTCAGGCAGACCCGGGCGCCGGAGGCGGGCGGATCGAACTCAGGCACCGCCTCCGACCCACCGTGGTACGGCACGTAGCGGAAGGAGACCTGGTTCGGCAGCGGGTACTGTAGCGACGCCGGGTACGGGTTGAGTGTGAACTGACCGACGACCACGTCCTCGTCGAAGTCGCAGCCGAACCGGGCCAGGTTCCAGCCCAGCCATTCCCGGACCGGATCCTGGCGAGCAGAGGGATGCCGCCGCACCAGCAGGCGCAGGTAGTCCGACCGCATCGCCCCGAGCAAGTCCAGACCCGTGAGCAACCTGGCGTGCGCGGCACCGCACGCGCGAGCCGCGATCGGGGCCGCGAACATCGTCTCGTCCCACACGACAAGGTCCGGTTGCCATGCCCGCGCCGCGTGGACGAGGTCGTCCACGACAGGCCGGACACACAGCTCGTGGAAGGGAAACGTCGCCATCACGGTGAACCGCGTGTGCAGGAACTCAAAGGAGTTCTCCCCCGGCCGGTAGTCACTGAGGTCAAGTCCGGTCCGCCCCGGGTCCTCGGAAGGGAGGTTGTCCAGTACCTCGCCCCACCGCATCTCCTCCCCCACCGTGAGCGCCGGAAGCCCCGCCGCCATGACGTCGTGAACCAGATCCGGCTGGACTGCGAAACGGACCTCGTGCCCGGCGATGCGCAAAGCCCACGCCAGCGGAACCTGGTGGTAGAGGTGAGTCCTCGCGGGGTAGGGCACGAACAGAACTCGCATGGCTCACTCGACCCTGACGTCGGGGACATAGGTGATCCATTTGCCGCCTGTCTCGCGGAAGTCCGGCTCCTGCGCCATGATCTCGTCCGCGTGGTTCCAGGCGAAGAGCAGGGCGTAATCGGGGTACGGGTCACGGAAACGCTCGGGGCCCACCACCGGCAGCCGCGTTCCCGGCGTCAGTCGGCCCTGCTTCGCGGGCGTCGTGTCGCACACGAATGACACCAGTTCCGGCGTGATCCCGACGTAGTTCGCGACCGTCGCGCTCTTCGCGGTGGCGCCGTAGGCCACCACCGTGCGACCCTCGGCACACAGCTGCTCCAGCAGCGCGCGCAGCTCACGGCCGGTCCTGTCCACCCTCGCGGCGAAGTCCGCGCACGTACCGTACTCCGCGAGTCCCGCGCGTTCCTCGTCCGCCACCATTGCCGCGACAGACGGTGCGACGGCCCGGCTTCCGGCACGCGCGAGCGTGTAGCGGACTTCACCGCCGTGCACGGGAAGACGCTCGACTGCCACGAGCTCGAACCCGAATCGCGTCGCCACGGCCCGCACCGACCTGGCCGTGAAGAAGTAGAAGTGCTCGTCGTAGATCTGGTCGAACGACGTTTTCCCGACGATGTCACCGAAGTAGGGGTCCTCGAACACGAACACCCCGTTGTCTGCGAGCACCTCGTCCAGCCCACGGAACACCGAATCCAGGTACGGGATGTGACAGATGGTGTTGGCGGAGTACACGACGTCGGCCTTGCCCTCGGTCGCGGCGATGTCCTTCGCCGTGGACTCCTCGAAGAACTGGTTGCGGACGTGGATGCCCTTGCCTCGCGCCACCTCCGCCACCGCGGCGGAAGGCTCGACGCCGAGGTGCCGGCATCCCGCTTCGGCTATCACACCGAGCATGACGCCGTCGTTACAGCCGAGCTCGATCATGAAAGGATCGTGTCCGCGCAACTCGGTCGACAGGAACTTCCGCGCGACCCTCTCGAAGTGCTCGCGCATGGTCGCTGACCCCGACGAGTAGTACGGGTAGTCGGCGTGGAACATCCGTTCCCGTGGAACTTCGTGAAGCAACTGCACCATGGTGCACGAATCGCACAGGCCCACGACGAGATCGAAAAAGAACTCCGGTCCCGTCGCGTCGGATTCGCGGAAGGCATCCGAGATCGGCTGCTTTCCCAGATCGAGGAACGGCCTGACCGCTCCCTCGCAAATGCGGCACCGCGTCACGTCGTTCGGCTCCATCGCTCGTCACCCCTCTCCATCCGGGGCCCGAGGGCACCCGGCTCGATCCTCTGGCACTCCGCGTAGTCCGGGAGCAGACCGGCGTCCCGCGCCGCAGCGAGAGTCGGTGCCGCGCGATCCCGCTCTGACAGCAACAGATCCGCTCCGGCAGGCAGCGGCAGGTTCAGCTCGCGGTCGAACACGGACAGCGACCGTTCTCGATCGGCGCGATAGAGGCCGGACAGCAGGTAGTGCATGACCGTGTCGTCTGCCAGCGCGAGAACCGCGTGGGCGACTCCCGCCGGCAGATACACCGCACGGAAGTCCTCCGGTGCCAGCCGCACCGTGGCGTACCTGCCGAAGGTCGGCGACCCCACCCGAACGTCCACCACGATGTCGAGCGCCTCGCCCGACACGCAGTAGACGTACTTGGCCATCCCGGGCTTGCCCGCGGTGTAGTGCAGGCCACGCACTGTATGCCTGCGTGAGCGGGTGAGGACCGTCTGGGCCACGGCGAACAGGGGGTGTCCCACCGCACCGGTCACCTCATCCTCGTGGCACGCGACCACCACCGTGCCACGCGCATCCGTGAACTGGGGCGCGACGAACACCGCCGCGCCCGCCACGTCGAGCTCACCGGTGGTCATGTCGCTCCCAGCGCATCGCGCAGCGCGTCGATCACCTTGTCCTGTGTTCCGAGGTCCAGTGACGGATACATGGGCAGCGAGAAGATCTGCCCCGCTAGCATCTCGGTCACCGGGAGCGAACCCTCGGGGTACCCGAGGTAGGCGAAGCCGCTCATCCGGTGTACCGGCCACGGATAGCTGATGTTGAGCGCGATGTCGCGTTCGCTGAGCTCGGCCATGAGGTCGTCACGACGGGCGTGGCGCACGACGTACAGGTAGTACACGTGCTCGTTGCCCTCGGCCACGGCCGGCAGCACGAGACCGGTGTCCGCCAGTCCCTCGGCGTAGCGCCGTGCGATCCGCCGCCTGCCGTCGAGGTAGGCCGGAAGCCTGCGCAGCTTCCGACGGAGGATCTCCGCCTGCACCTCGTCCAGCCTGCTGTTGTGCCCTGGTGACTCGACGACGTAGTAGCGGCCGTCGTCCATCCCGTAGTAACGGAGCCGCCGCAGGCGGCCGGCGAGCTCCTCGTCAGCTGTGAGCACGGCGCCGCCGTCTCCGTACGCGCCGAGCACCTTGGTGGGATAGAAGGAGAATGCGGATGCGTTCCCCAAGCTTCCCGCGATCTCGCCCCGATGGACGGCGCCATGCGCCTGCGCGCAGTCTTCGAGCACGGCCAGTCCGTGCCTGCGGGCGACCTCGCGAACCGGATCCATGGCGACGCATTGGCCGTACAGATGCACCGGCAGCACACAACGCGTCCTGCTGGTCACAGCGGCTTCGAGCTGATCGACATCCATCAGGTAGTCGTCCGCGCGGACGTCGACGAAGACAGGTACGGCCCCCAACGACGCGATCGCGACGACGGTCGGCGCGGCGGTGTTGGCGACGGTGATCACCTCGTCCCCCTGGCCGATGCCGAGTGCACGCAGAGCCAGCACGATCGCGTTGGTCCCGTTGTCCACACCGACGCCGTGCGCGACGTCGTGGAACGTGGCGAATTCCCGTTCGAACCCGCGCACGCTGTCGCCGAGCACCAACTGGCCGGATTCGAACACGGTGCGCACCGCGTCCAGGATGTCCTCACGTTCCCGCTCGTACTCGGGCAGGTAACTCCAGACCCGGGTGGTCATTCGTGTCCTCCTTCGGCCGCCAGTACGGCCACGGTTCTGCGGATTCCTTCCTCCGCCTGCGTCCGGTGCTCCCACCCCGTCGCCGCGCGGAAGGCTGAACTGTCCACGAACGTGCTGCGGAAATCGGCGTCCCGTGCCCCGTCCGGGCGGTCGACTCTGGTCACCGGAACGGGCGGGGTGCCGGTGTGTTCCGAGACGGCGGTGGCGATCAGCCGGAAGACGTCGCCAAGCGGTGTGCTCACACCGGTCCCCACCGGCCATCGCTCGCCGGCAAGCCGGTCCGCGCCGTCCACCGCCACCGCGAACGCCTCACCGGCATCGCGCATGTAGAGGAGGTCACGGCGGACGGTACCGTCGTGCCACATCGTGATCGGTCCACCGGAGAGAGCCTGGCGGATCATGGTCGCCACCACGCCCCTGTCCCGCACCGTCCTACTGGGACCGTGCCCGTACACCGTCGGTAGGCGCAGTATCACGGCACGCACCGAACCGGCCTCGGTGGCCTCGATGAGCACGTGTTCGGCGAGCATCTTCTGCCTGACGTACGGGGATTCCTCCGCTCCCGGCTGGACAGTGGTGCTCGCCTGGACCAGTACCGGCGGCCGTTCGCGGGAGCCGGCCCCTCCGAGCGCGGTCACCAGTGCGCGAGCCAGTTCGGCGTTCACTTTCACACCGTCCGGGTCGGATTCGCTGATCCGCCACGAACCCTTCCCGGCCACATGCGCGACGAGATTCACCACGGCGTCCGCGTCCGCCACCGCATCGGCGAGCGCGTGGCCGGTCGTGAGGTCGGCGACTCGCGTCTCCGCGTCGGAGCCGAGTGGGCGCGCGGGGCACCGTCTTGCTACCAGGCGCAGCCGGATGTCTCTCCGGGCCAGTGCTCTCGCAACCGCGGCGCCGATGAGACCGGAGGCGCCGAGGACGACCACCAGCGGCCTGGTGTCCGTTCCACCGCTCATCCGCGCGGACCCCCCGGCACAGCGAGACTGCGCAGGCACGCGACAAGGCTCCGGGCCTGCACGTTGACATAGTCGCTGTGCTGCAGCAACGAACTCAGCTGGTGGCAGGTCATCCATCGATAGTTGGGATGTTCGTGAGCCTGGTCGGTCTCGACTATCAGATGCCGGCTACGCGTGTGGTAGAAGCGGCCGCCTTCGTCGGACAGCACGGTGTCGAAGCGGATGTTCTCGCTGGGCGCGTCCAGCACGTCGTCGAGGAAGTGGGGCCTGAGCAACGACGGCACGTGCGGGTAGGTGTCGGGGGTGCACTGCACGGTCGGCGCCAGTTCGGCCACTCCGGCGAGCCCGGGCTCGCTGCGCAGCTGCACGAGAATGTGCAGCACGCCGTACACGCGCCGGACCAGGAAGGCGACCAAGCCGGTCCCCACCGCGGCGAACATTGGCTGGGACCATTGCGCCACCTCGCGTCCGGTCGCTCGCACGTTCACGCCGATCACTTCGAAGAACCGGCCCGTTCGATGGACGATCGCGCGCTCAGTCCGCCGCCATTCGGACAGGTCTGCGAGCGGCACCCGCTCCCTGCTGATCTGGCTTCCCGCCCTGACGTCGGTGAGCCAGCTCAACACGTCCCGGGTGGAGTGAAGGCACCCCCAGTCCTCGTCGCCCGAGCGCAGCAGCGCGGTCGCGAACCCGGAACCCGACGACTCGAACTCTCCGGGGAGCCCGCTGGTCGAGAAGGGCAGGCAGGAGAGCACCGTCCTGGTGTCCATGTTGACGAGGTCCTCCACCGCGAGCAGCCGGTGCAACAAGCCGACCGGAATCCACCGGAAGCCTGCCTCCAGGGGAACCTCCTCACGGACCTCGATCACCATGTTCCGGTTGCGTTTGTGCAGGAACCACGCTCCCTGCTCGGACTGGAGCACGTCCGCGACGACGCGATGCCTGGTGCTGTCGGCGAAGTGGTCGAGGTAGGGAACCGGCTTCCCGCCGTGCACCCCGGTGTAGTTGCTGCGCGTCGCCTGCACGGTGGGCGACAGCTGAACACCGTTGCGGTTTCCGGGTTCGGCTTTGGCCTGCATCAAACAGTGCAGGACTCCACCCGACTCGCGCACGATGATGCCGAGCAACCCGACCTCGGGTTGGTTGATGATCGGCTGGTCCCACTCCGGGACCACGTTGCCTGGCAGGCCCACCCGCAGGCCCTCGACGGTGAAGAACTTGCCACTGTGGTGCGCGATCGTCCCCGCCCCGGGATCGTGGTGCCACCCGGAGAGCCGGTCGAGCGCGACAATGTCCGTGTCGGTACGGAGTTGCGCATTCAGCGCCTGGAGCCACCCGCGAACGTCGACGAGGTCAGCGGCCGATCCCCCGGACGCGTGCACCGCATGCGCGATTCGCACAGGTACCCCGCGCGCGCCCAGGCCCCGGGACAACGCCGATACGTCCGCGGCACCCGCGTGGGCCGGTTCCCCGTGCCCGATTGCCGGAATGGACATCTGTGTTGGCTCCTCTCGTCGGCACCGGCTCTCATGAACCGGAGGAAACGATCACGCCCGCCGCTTGGCCCGCGCGCATGGCCGAACCGATGCGGGCGAACCGGATTTCCACCGCCCGCTCGAATTCCGCGCGCGACGCCTCGTCGAAGCCGGGCCGTGCCGAATGCTCCGGCAAGAAGTGCCCGTACCGGTCGCGACCGCTGACCAGCAGCGCGCTGTCCGGGTTGTCACCGGACGGCCGGACCGACGGGGCCAGGTAGTCGATGGCGATGCTGACGCGGGCGTCGCTGGTCTTGTTCAGCCCCGAACCGTGCACGATCAACATGTTGTGCAGTGAGCACTGCCCGGCCCGGAGCACGACGTCGTGCTTCGTGAACTCGTCAAGGTCGAGACACACCTCGTCGCCCCGCATGAGCTCAGCCTCGGTGGCTCCACGCCGGTGCTGGAGGACACCGAGCCGGTGCGTGCCGCAGGCGAAGCGCATGGTGCCGTTCTCGGCGGTCGCAGGGGTCAGCGTCAGCCAGACCCGGAAAGCACGGTCCATGGCACCGGCAAGGTCGTACGACAGCGCGTCCTGATGCCAGGCAAGGTCGCTCTCGCCTCCGGGCTCCTTCACAAAGATGTTGGAACTCCAGACCAGGACGTCAGGCCCGAGCAGGCTCGTCGCCACGGCGATCAGCCGGGGATGCCGCACCAATTCGGCCGCCCACGGCCGGAGCAGATGAATCTTCGGTCCGTACGCCAGCGCCGCCTGTACATCGCCCTCCGCCCGGCTGTCCGCCAGGTGATGTCCGACGTGGTCGGCCAGTGTTGCCACCTCGTGCTCGCCCAGGATCTCGAGCGGGAACAGAAAGCCGTTCTCCCGAAAGCTCCGGATGGCGTCGTCGGGCAAGACAGCCGCGTTCTCAGCTTGCACGGTGGACCCCTTCGTTCGTCATCAGTTCGGTGATCGCCGTCGCGGTGACGGCGGGCGGCGGGGACGCTGCGATCTCCGCTCGCAGTTCTCTCGCGCCTGCCAGGTACCGAGGATCGCCGAGCACCTCTGGCACGGCGTCGGCCAGTGCCACCCCACGATCGTTCGCCTCGAAGGGCACGCACACCCCGGCGCCAAGCTCAGCTAGCCTGCGGGCGTTGTCCCCTTCGTCGAAGGAAGCGGGACAGGCGATCTGTGGGGTCCCATGAGTCAGCGCCGACAAGGTCGTCCCGGAGCCGCCGTGATGGATCACCAGATCGCAGTGCTCCGCGACCAGTCCGAGCGGCAGCCACTGCACTGCGCGTACCCTCTCCGCGACGGCCGCGGGCACAGTGCGACGATCCGCCGCGACCACCACCTCTGCTCCCGCTGTGAGCGCACCGGAGACCGCGTCGGCGAGCGCCGCGACATGGTGTCCCTCCTCCAGCAGCACGGTGCCGAAAGTGACGAGCACCCTCGGCGCGCCGTCGCGCGGGCCGGCCAGCCAGCCGGGAACCAGTGCAGGACCGTTGAACGGCACGTACCTTGTCCGCAGTCCCGGCTCGGCGTCCGAAAGCTGGAACGACGGAGGGCAGGGGTCCACGGTCAGCGAGGGCGCGGTGCCGAAGCCGGGCCATGCCGCGCAGCGCGCACCGAAGACATCGTGTGCCGCCTTCCACCGCTTCGCCACCGGCAGCGACAACCCCCAGCGATGCTCGACATAGGGCACGGCGGCGTCACTCGCGACCTTCCGGGCCGCCACGTCCACCTGATCGGCCAGAAGCAGGTCCGGCCGCCAGCGCTCGACGAGGTCGGTCAGCTCCGGCAGCATCGCCTCCGCGATCCGGGCGAACCGGCGCAGGGTCGGCACCTCGTCGGTGTAGGAACCGGCCTCGTCGCCGGGACGGAGTGCGGCATCCTCCGAACGCGGGTGCGCGCAGGCGAGCACGGGCAGGCCCGCCTGCAGCACGGCCCTCGCGAAGTAGGCCGGTACCGCGACCCGCACGTCGTGGCCGGCGGCGCGCAAGGCCCACAACGTCGGCACCATCGGAAAGAAGTGGCCCAGCGCCGGACTGGCGACCGCGAGGATCTTGCCTCGCGATGATGTCCCGGCCATCACGACGGTTCTCCTCTGCCCGACGGCGCGGCCGCCAGCACCTCCGGGCCGTGCAGTCCGACCAGCTCACGCTCGAACTCGGCGACCGTGCCAAGGCCGACGGCACGCCGCCGTCGGTCGAGGCCCTCGGCGTCCTCGACCGACAGCATCCGGTATCCGCCGGAGACCGTGCGCGCGTACTGCGTGCCGTATCGCTGTGGGAGCCCACGGTGGGTGCAGAGGCGATCGGTCAGGTAGGCCAGGTGCACGACCTCGGCTTCGCCGGCGTCCGCTGCCTCGACGAGCAGTTCGAAGCCGAGGCATTGCAGCATCCGGTCCCGGTCTGCGTGCTGCACGAGCAGCGCCGCGTCCGCCGAGCCGCCGGCCCCGACGAGAGAGTGGCCCAGCCAGCCGTGCTCAGTGAGGAGTTCCCACATGCGGGACGCATTGCCGTCGTCAACGTCTCGCCAGCGCGCGAGCCGATCCGGCGTCGCACCACCACCGGCACGCACCTCCTGATCCCGCCGTACTCGCTCACGCAACTCGGCGGCCAGTTCGGGTCGGGCGACGCGGGCGCTCATGCGGCGACCTCCGCGGTCACGTACTGCCGTGTCCCGAACGGCGACGCGGCGTCGTCGAGCCCGTCCACCTGCTCCCGTTCGATGCCGGTCACCACGAACTCGTGCCCGGCGAGCTCGGCCTCCAACTCCGGATACGGGGTCAGCCGGAACTCGAACCCGGTGAGCGCACGGCTGGTGTGACCGTCCTCGGCCACCAGCTCGGCGTAGAGATTGGTCAGCTGCCGCCGTCGTCGTGGTTCGCGGCGGGCTCCGACGAGCACGAACCCGGTGCGCTTGGTCGTTCGCACCGGGAAGACCATCGTCGCTTCCGAGTTCTGCTCGCCCACCGCGACCGGCACGTAGTCGAACAGCAGCCGGCCACCGTCGCGCAGATGCCTGCGCGCCGAGGCCAGGACCTCCGAACGACGGTCCACATCGAACAGGGTCAGACTCAACCCTCCGATCACCACGGCGCCGAAGGTGCGGGACAGTGCCAGCGAGGTGACATCGCCACGGACCAGCGAGACTCTGTCGGAGACGTCCTCCCCCGCGCCCGAGAGCAGAGTCCGTGCCGCGCTCAGCTGGGTGACCGACCGGTCCACTCCGGTGACGCGCCAGCCCTTCTTGGCGAGCTCCAGCACCGACCGACCCCCGCCGCAGCAGAGATCGAGCGCACCGTGCTCGTGCGGGCTGCCGACGTTGTCGGCGAACCATCGACTGTCCTCGTCGGCCTTCGTGACCAGCTTCGTGTAGAAGACACCCAGTACGCCCTCGAACGGC
This sequence comes from Prauserella cavernicola, assembly GCF_016595675.1. Taxonomy (GTDB): domain Bacteria; phylum Actinomycetota; class Actinomycetes; order Mycobacteriales; family Pseudonocardiaceae; genus Prauserella_A; species Prauserella_A cavernicola. The sequence goes on from NZ_JAENJH010000008.1 coordinate 264,644, forward strand.
GGGCTCAGCCGGGTGTCCGGCAGGGAGAGCCGTTCGATCTCCGCGAAGGGCCCGAACAGACAGCTCGTGTCGAAGGTCATGGCTTCCCTCCCTGATCGCCGAACAGGTACACGACCTTGCCGAGCCGGTCGGCGGAGAAACTGCGATGGATGAAGGACTCGAGCTGTCCTCCGGTGTGAACCGAGTCGAGAACGACGTCGAGCCCGCCGTCGGCGTGATCCGTGAGAGCCCGCTCGAGATCGGACCTCTCCCCGAGGCACTGACCGTGAATGCTCGCGTTCTTCGCCACCATGCTGGTGAACATCCGCATCGCCTCCGCGGCGGGCAGGTCCAGCTCCGGCCTCTCGTTCGGGCCGCCCATCAGCCGACAGGTGACGTACCTTCCTCCGAAGCCGAGCAGTCTCATGCCGGTCACCAGGTAGCTGTCGAAGTAGGGGTCGATGACGGCGTCGAAGCCACGACTGGCGCGAGCGAGGCCGGACAGGTCCTTCAGGTCCTCTGCCGAGGAGGAATCGAAGACACGCCGCACCCCGAGCTCGCGGAGCCTGTCGTGTCCTCGGGCGCTGCGCGAGACTCCGTAGACGGTGGCACCGCGGTTACCGGCCGCGCTGATCGTGAACAGGCTCGTGGCCGAGGTCGCCGCCGTGACCAGCACCGTGCTGCCGTGCGTGATCCGCGCACGGCGGACCATCGCGTACGCGGTCTGGGCGCCGACCGAGAACGCCGCGGCGTTCGCCGTGCTCACCGCATCGGGAACCGGCACGAGCCGGGAATGGTGGATCCGCTGCAGCTCCCTGGACGCGTTGTTGGTGAGCACGCCCGCGGAGACCGCGTCGGCGGGCCGAGGTGGCCAGACCATGTTCGGGATCACCCGGTCTCCGATCTCGAGCCCCGGTACCGCATGGCCCGTCGCGACGACCTCGCCGACGAAGTCCGAGCCGATGCCCCGGCTTCGGTCGTGCAGCACGCCGGACTGCTCGCCCATGAGCAGCGACAGGTCCCGGTAGTTGAGGGAGAACCCCAGCACCCGGACGAGCACGTACTCCCGGTTGTGGTCAGCGGCGGCGTCGAACGCGGTGTCCGCCACCTCGGCGAGGCCGAACCTGAGCGGCAGACCACGCAGGGTGTGGGTCGCCGAGCCCGCCCAGTGCGCGGGCGAGCGCTCGCCGGTCTTCTCGTCACACAGCAGTACCTTCACGGCCTCTCCTCAGTACCAGCGGACGACCATCGCGCCCGCGGTCATCCCCGCTCCCACGGCCACCAGCGCCACCAGGGACCCTCGGACCATCGGACGGTCACGGTGGGCGAGCGCGAGCGACACCGGTAACGACGCCGACGCGGTGTTCCCGGTGTGGGCGCCATACAGCGGCACCACCCGCTCGTCGAGGCCGGCCGAACGAGCGAGGGTCTGCACCAGCTTCGGATTCGCCTGATGCACGATCACGCGATCGAGCTCGTCCGCCCGCGCCCCGGCTGAGCTCAGCACGGTCTCCAGCAGTTTGGGACCCGTGTTCAGCACGACATCGCGCACCTGTCCACCGTCCATGTGGAACCAGCGCGCGTCGGCTTCCGGTGGTGGCACATGGGCGATGTCCTGCTGCGAGCCGTCCGCCCACAGCTCGGCGGCGAGGATTCCGAACCCCGGCGGAACCCTTCCGAGTACCACGGCTCCCGCCCCGTCGCCGAACAGCGGAGCGGTGCGCCGGTCGGCCGGATCGACATGACGGGTGAACACGTCCGCGCCCACGACGAGTGGTGAGCGGCAGACGCCCGTGGTCATCGCGCCCCAGGCCGTGACGACGGCATAGACGAACCCCGAGCAGGCCGCGTTCACATCGACGGCCGGAACACCGTGCAGCCCCAGACGTTCCTGCACGGCGCATGCGGTCGCCGGAACCGGCCGATCAGGTGTCACGGTGGCGAGCACGACCATGTCAGGGCGAGTTCCGGCCTGAGCGATGGCCTCCGCCGAGGCGCGGGTGGCCAGTTCAGACGTACCCTCCCCCTCGGCCGCTCGGTGCCGGGCCACGATTCCCGTTCGGTCCTCGATCCACCCGGGCTCGACATCGAGATTCCGGGACACGTGACTATTGGCCAGCGCTGCCCCCGGCAGGAACGAGCCCACCCCGAGAATGCCCACCCCCGGCTCCACATCGGACTTCATCGCCACCACCCCATCTGTTCCGTCACGGACTGCGGGTCGAGCTCGTTGATCTCCTCGACGATCAGACCGTCCGCTACGCGGGCGATGTTCATGCCGGTCATCGAGATCAGGCGCACGTCTGGAAGCTGCCGTGCGATCATGCGAAGCCCCGGGCCGAGCACCTCGAGATCGGCGATCCAGCCCGTGAGCTCCCAGCGGTAGGCGAAACCCGACCCGGAGCAGACAGCGTGCGTTACCCGCATCCGCGCATCCGTGATCAGTTCGAGCGTGGACTCCACGCTGCGGGCGTACTCGTCGCGGCCACGGACGATGACTTCCGCACGCTCGTCGACCTGGCGGTAATCGGCATGCAGGTAGGACGGGAGCCGTTCGAACCTCTGCTGGTTCCAGATGTCATCGACGAACTCCTCGACGAATGCCGTCGAGTCGGAGTTGTGCGCGTAGGTCCAGATCATCGAACCAGTTGCTCCTCAATGGCAGCCGCGCCCCGCCACTCACGGCTGAGCAGGCCCATCACCACGGCGTCGACTCTGCCGTCCGGGCTCGGCATCTGTTCCCGCACGAGTCCTTCTCTCGTGAACCCCAGGCGGTCACACATCCGCAGCGACGGCACGTTGGTCACAGAGACGAATCCCATCAGCCGGTGCACGTCGTCGCCGGCGAAGAGCGCGTCGAGAACGGCGGCCATGCACGCGGTGCCCACGCCCGGCCTGCCGACCCCACTGGCGCCCGGTCCGTTGATCACGTCGCCACTCCACACTCCCGGTACGCCGAAGGGCATGTACAGCTGGAGGCACAGCGGGCCGTGTCCTGGCAACTCGACGAACCAGCCACGAGCGATCCCGGCCGAGATGTAGGAGATGACGTGCTGCCTGGTCTCATCGTCGGCCTCGGTGAAGCCGGAATCGCTCATGGAGCTGATCCGCTCGGCGGACAGGAATTCGTCGACGATGTCCTGATCGCGTTCGCTGATCTCGCGCACGACGAGCTCACTGGGCAACAGGCGAGACATGGTGCTGGTCATGGCGATCCCTTTCGTGAGTACGGTTTGCCGTGGTCTCCGACGTCACACGGCCGAGCGCGCGCAGTGCCGCGTCCGGGGGCGCACAGGCACCTTCCGTCAGCTGCCAGGCCGATACGCTGTGGCCGGTCACCGGTCCGACGAGATGCCGTCCGTCCGCCTCGAGCGCCTCGGCGATCCGCCGATACGGACCGCCTCGCACGGCCCCGGCGGCCAGGCACGGTGCGAGCACCACCGGAGCACGGGTGCTCAGCACGATGCTCGTCGGCACGTCGCCGGCGAGACCTGCCGCACAGGCGGCGAGAAAGTGGAGGGTCGCCGGCCACACGAGCACCGCCTCGGCCCACTCGGCCCATTCGACGTGGATGGGCCCCGCGGCCCCGGACCAGTCGGCGGGCACGACGGGGTGGCCGCTCAGCGTCTCCACGGCCTGCGGTGACACCATCGTGCGGGCCGACTCCGTCAGGCACACCACTGTCTCCACCCGGTAGTGCCTGCGCAGCAACGTGACGACCGTGGGCAGATGGCACACGGCGATGGCACCGGTTCCGACGAGCACGATCCGGCCCGCCCCGATGGACTCTGGGAACTCGTCGTTCATCGCAGAGCCGCCCCGTTGCTCCTCCGGCCTGCCTCGTACCAGGAACGGGTCAGCTCAGCGAGCGCGGTGTCCAGCGTCCCCTCCGTCCAAGCGGCCACCAGCGCTCTCGCCCAGTGGTAGCCGACGCTGCCCAGTACCGGCCCCAGATCTCCGGGTACGAGCGCCGCGCCGATGCCGTGTGCCACCGCGTGACTGAACCCCGCCACCGGTTCGTCGAGCTGAGAGGACGGGATGCGCTTCAGCATGGGCAGTACCCGGGGAAGTTCGGCGGCTGCGACATAGACGACGATGCAGTCCGCTCTGCTCAGCATCTCGGTGGACCCGCCGACCTTCGTGGTGAAGTCCACGGCATCCGATTCCAGCGCACGCACGATCTCCGTCCACACCTCTATGGCGGCGTCGGCACGGGCGTTGACGTAGATCCGGGCGTCCCAGGACATCGCGTGGCCGCCAGGCCGGCGCCAGTGGATCCAGCGAGCCTCCGGAGGGCTGGACACCGCGCTGATCCGCAACGTCACGTACCCGAGGTACTCCGGCTCCACCATCGAAGCGGGAACCCGCAGCTCGACACCTTCCGGGCAACGGATCACGACATCGGTCCCGGCCTCACGCACGTGCTTGAGGCCCGAACTCGGGAAGGTCAGGTCAGCGAGCCGGTTCCGGGCCCCGTGCACGAGCCGGGCGAACTCGACGCGGTTCGCGGCGAAGGCGCCTCCGTCAGGAGGGCGTCGCGTGTGGACCGATGTGTAGACGCGCTCGATCAAGTGCTCCCGCTGGGCGGCGTCGACGGGCACGCCGTCAGGCCCGGGGAGAACGGTGGTGACCACGTGGCGAATCCACGGGATCTCGTCGCGTTCAGCCATGACGGTCGATCACCTTCCATCGCGCGGGGTCCGTCACCAAACCTCGTCCCAGCTCGTACTGGGCCATCAGCACCCGTTCCCACCGCGTCGCCGAAGCACGCATGAAGGAACGAGTGAGCAGGGAGCAACCGACCGAGGCCGCGAGAAGATCGTCGTCCACCGGTTCTCGGCGAACCGCACGGTAGCCGTCGAGGACCAGGCGGATACTTCGCGCGGCTCTGTTCATCGCCGCGGCCAGAGCGATTCGAGATGCCTTCCCCGGTGGCTCCTTGAGCGTGAGCAGGGTGTCCGTCATCACCGCGGCTGCCAGAGCTCCCAGGTCCGCCTCGGCCCGGCCGAGCCCGGCCGTCTCCCAGTCGACGAGGAGCGGCCCGCCGTCCGCCGAGACGCAGAAGTTCGAAGTCCTTGCGTCGCCGTGAATCCAGACGTTCCCGTGGCGCAGCAGATCCCTGGTGCTCCTGCCGAGCGTGCGCAGTTCGTCGTCGGTGTGAAACACGCCGACCAGCCTGCGCTGGGTCGCCGACAGCCCCAGCCAGGTCGCCGATCCCAAGGGTTCCCACGGCGGTGCCTCGGCGAGTGCCCGGCCGAGCCCTGTCGGTGGCTCCGCCCCATGCAGCGTCCCGAGCGACCGGCCGGCGGCGACAAGCGTTTCCTCGCGCGCAGTTCCCTCCTGGATCAGGACATCCAGGCGCGGACCTGGAACGTGGTCGAGCACAGGACGACCGCCGCTGTCCCCGATCACGGGCGGAGCGAGCGGAGTCCCCGGCGCCGGGGCGAGTGTGGCGGCGGCGCGCGCGATGTCCCGTTCGCCGATCACGCCAGTTGGAGCCGTCTCCATCCCCGTTCCTTTCGATGTCGGCGGTCAGACCGGAGGACTTCTGGTCCCACGTGAGGGAACGCGGCGGGCGGGTAAACCCGCCCGCCGCGAGCCGTCAGCAGTGGACGGCGACCGTGTAGGTCACGGAGCTCTTGGCCACCGGCATCTGAACCGGGTCGATCTCGAGGTCGGCGATCGACTCAGCGGCCTCGGCCTCCAGCAGCGTGCCGAGGACGTCCTCGATCTCGTACTCCTTCGTCGCCATTTGGCAACTCCTTCGGGTAACAGAACCAATCCGGCGCATTCGCCGAGGGATTCGGGATGAATTCCCGCACCAAATGAAAGCGATCCCATGCCGACCTCGTCAAGGGCGACGAATTGCACGGAAGGTGTTGCGTTCACGACGAAACGCGAAGTTTTCCAGGCATCCCAGAAGCACGCCGAAAGGGCGTTCCGCGAGCTACGAACTCAGCTCGCGGAACGCCTCGACATCGGTTGGTTCAGGCCGAGTTCTCCGACCTCTCGTCCAGTTCCTCGGCAAGCGAAATCCATTTCTCCGCACAGGCGCGGGCCAGCTCGGCCATGAGGCCCGTCAGGTGCGGCGGGATCGCGCGGACCACGTCCTCGAGACCATCGGATCTGACCGAGTGCACTCCGAGCCATCGGATCAGCGAACGCCCGGTTTCGGAGAAACGGATGGACGGGTCCCGGCAGAGGTTGTGCAGGGCGATCGACTGCTCGGCTTCCGCCATGTGCACAGGGGCCCGGGCCGACTTGCCGCGGGCGCCATGCTGCCGCTGAGCGAGTTCACGGACTCGCTCCGGAACCGGATCATCGCCACGCCGGAGGCGTTCGCGCACATCACGCGCTGTCCCCACTGAGACACCGGCGAGGCGCGCCACTTCTCGCAGCGATATCTCAGGATGCTTCGCGATGATCTCGCCGGCTCGCCGCCTGCCCTCGGCCGCGTTGAGCGGCCGGACCCGGCCGTCGCGCCCCACCCTGGTGTTCAACTGACTGATTTGTCCGGTTGACCGGTGCCGGAGCACACCCACTGTCGCGGGAGAGAGGCCGCTCGTCGCGGCGATCGCCCGGTCGGACCAGTCGGGATGCGTCCGGAGGATGCGTCCGGCGGCGGCTTCCCGATCCGCGCGAGTCAAAGGCAGCCCGTGCGCGATGTTGGTGTGCACCGCCCACACGAAAGCCTCGGCCTCGGAGCCCTCGAAGTACCGGACGAGGATCTCGTCGTGACCCCGAAGGCCCACGGCACGAAGCCGGTGCATTCCGTCGATGACCTTCATCGTGGGCCGGTGCAGCAGAATAGGCGGCAGCGGGGCCGCGGACTCGGCGAGCATGCGGGCATGCTCGTCGTCCACTCCTTCGGAGCGAGGCGAGTCGGCGGGGCAGATTCGGGCGAGAGGCACTTTCGTGGGCCCGCTCCAGTGGCCCGGTACCGATGGCTCGTTCACTGACTCCGACGCCCTACCCTCGTCCCGGCCCGCGGATACAAGATTGGACCACCGTGAGCCGTCTTCGTACGGCGCGCTGGTCGCACCACTCATGCACGTACCGTCCCCTTCCCGTGCCTTCTGACACGACCACCGCTTCGCGTCCGAGGCACGCCTCAACATGGAAATGCGGTAAAAGGTGATTCCTCCACAATCGTCGCGGGCCGCCGAACAGACGCGTCACTCCCGAACGCCGATCAGCAATCCGGATGCGCTTCTCGGCAAGACGCCGTCGACGCGTTCCACCGTGCAGCCGGCCGAAGTCAGCGCCCCCAGATACTCGTCGAGGGCGAAGAGCCTCAGTTCGTGCCGTTCCGAGAACTCATCGATCCCGGCCCGGTCAGTGCGAACGAATCGGACATCCATCTGCACGAACGAGCCGCGCCGCACGGAATGCGAGAACCTCCCGATCGCGACGTCGTCCTCGCGATACAGATCGGCCGCGATGTAGCCGTCGACAGCCTGCTCAGGACAGAACCACGGTTCGATCACCACGACCCCGCCGGGATTCAGGTGTCGGACCATGCCGGCGACCGCGGCATTCAGTTCGGCGACGTTCCGCAGATACGCGATGGACGCGAACAGGCAGCACACCACGTCGAAACGCCGGCCGAGCTCGAAGTCACGCATGTCGGCACGGTGCATGACGGCGTCCGGGAGGCGCCGGCGAGCGTGTTCGAGCATCGGCTCGGCGCAGTCCATCCCATGCACCTCGTCGAAGCACTCACTGAACGTCGCAAGGTGCGCACCGGTGCCACAGGCCACATCCAGCAATGACGTCGCAGCGGGCTGCCGCCTCACAGACTCGGCTATCACGGTCTTAGCCTCGTCTACCCAGTCCTTGCCCCGGTAGCCGTGAATCAACTCGTAGACCTCTGCCACCTCGCGCTGATACATGGCCCCCCCTGAACCGCGCACACGGCTTCGCAGACGGTGAACACCCGCAGCCCACCGCGACCGGACGTCGGCACGGATCACAGCGAGGACGCCGACGCTAACCGTTCGCCGACAGGACCCGCACCCCCTACACGCCCCTACGTTGCACCTCCCCTGCCTCGAAAATCGCACGACCGGTAAAGATCGGTAATTCGTGGATAACTCCAATGTGGACTTATGAGTCTCCTACGTCAGTGCTCCGAACGGCTGGCCCGGCGCCGCCGATCGGCGCACCGGACACGTTCGATAACTGGTCCAATTCCGCCCTCAATGCCGGAACAGTCGACTCTGGGCGAGCACACTCGATAGAGTCGCTTCCGCGAAGCTTCGGCCCAGACGCACCATTCATCACGTTCGCGTTCTGTCGCTACGACTTTCGTACTGGGGAGGACGTCAACCATGGTCCTGGCCGAACGCGCTGACGACCTGGCCAGACTGAGATCACTGCTGGATGACGCTCGCCAACACCGCGGTAGCGGTGTCGTGGTGAGCGGGCCGGTCGCGTCCGGAAAGACCGAACTGCTGAACACGGCCGCTGACGAGGCGGTCAAGCAGGGGGCCACGCTGGCAACCGCCCTGTGCTTCCCCGCGGACAAGACCACACCGCTCGGGATGTTCGGCCAGTTGCTGCTCGACTGCCCCTTGGCGACGCAGACACGGCGGCGAGCGATCGAACTGCTGGCCGAAGCGCGAGCGCGGATCCACAACGGCGACCTCGCGTCCGAACACGTCCAACAGGTCAGCACTGCCGTGGCACACTCCCTCTGCTCGCTGCTCACCGATCTGGCCACGCACCCCCTGCTGCTCGTGGTGGATGATGCTCAGTACGCGGATGTCCCCTCTCTGCAGTGCCTGCTCCTGCTCGTGCGAAAGATCCGCTGGACACCCGTGGTGCTGGCCATCGGCCGGACCACACCCGTACGCGAGCCCCATCCGCTGATCCAGGCAGAGCTGTTGCGCCAGCTGCATTCGCATCGCATCCGGCTGACCACGCTGAGCGAGACCGGAGTGGCCGAGGTGATCGCGGCGCGGACGAGCACAGGCGCGGCCGACGCCCTCGCCAGCAGCGTCCACTCCGTCAGCGGCGGTAATCCATTGCTGGTCCGGGCTCTGCTGGAGGATCAGAACATCGCGGGGCGGACAACGGCGAAGCCGGATAACAGGCCTGGCGTGGCCGTCGGCGAGTCGTTCGAGCAGGCGGTCATCAGCTGCCTGTACCGCAGCGACGACATCGCCCGGACAGTCGCGTACGGGATCGCGGTCCTCGGCGACGGTCCCGATCTCGGCATACTCAGCGAGCTGACCGAGTTCGGACCGCAGGTCGCGAGCAGCGCCGTGCAGCGGCTCGACGAAGCCGGTCTGCTGGCCGGGGCCAGGTTCCGGCATCCGAACGCCCGCGCCGCCATCATCAAGAGCCTCAGTGAGAAGGAACGGGCGACGATGCACCGCACGGCGGCGCAGCTGCTGCACCACCGTGGGCACGAACCGAGCGTCGTCGCCGAGCACCTGGTCGAGGCGGGCGATGCCGCGGCTCCCTGGGCCGTGCCGGTTCTCCAGCAAGCGGCCGACCAAGCACTCCGCGACGACCGGCCGCAGCAGGCGGTCCGCTACCTCGAGCACGCTCGCGTGCTCTGCACCGACGAACGCGCCCGCGCCGGCTTGCTCGGCAGAGTGGCGAACATCGAATGGCGGCTCAACCCGGCCGCGGTGCTGCGACGGCTTGACGCACTCACATCGGCCATGCGATCCGGCCTGCTCGACGCGGAGCGGGCGGCTTCGCTGCTGGGCCACTTGCTGTGGCACGGGTACACCGAGGAAGCGGTCGAGGTGGCCACCGCGTTGCAGAAACGTGCCGCCGATCCGGAATGGTCTGAGGAAGCGACCACCGCTTGGCGCTCGTTGGCTCTCTGGTTTCCCTCCATCCTCGGCAGGCTTTCGACTCGCTTTGCGGCGTCGCCAGCGCCGGCCGGCGCGGAACCCCGGCACCGGGCCGCCGAAGCACTTCACGCGGTATTCACGCGTGGCACGGACGCTGATGTGATCACGGCCGCCGAGCAGGTTCTGCGAGCGACTCGGCTCGCCGACAACACGGTCGACGCGATCTGTACCTCGCTGTACGCGCTGGTCTATTCCGACCGTTTCGACAAGGCCGTGCCGTGGTACGAAACGCTGCAGGACGAGGCCTCACAGCAAGACGCGCCGGGATGGCAGGCGCTACTGCACGCGGCTGGAGCCGAGATCGCGTTCCGCCAGGGTGATCTCGGCACCACTGAGTACCGGGCGCAGGCCGCATTGCGGTATCTGGCCGGATCGAGCTGGGGAACGGCGATCGGCAGTCCTTTGGGCAGTCTCGTGCTCGCACTCACAGCGATGGGCCGTTACGGGGAAGCCTCGGACCTGCTCGAGCAGCCGTTCCCGGCATGGCTGCTGCACACAAGGGCCGGACTGCCGTACCGCTTCGCGCGCGGGCAGTACAACCTGGCGACTCACGCGTTCCACGAGGCGATCGCCGACTTCCGCGCCTGCGGCGACCTCATGACCGAATGGCGGCTGGACCTGCCGGCCCTGGTTCCGTGGCGTTCGTCAGCCGCTGAGGCCTACCTGCAATTGGGGCAGCGGAGCGCGGCGAAGAAGCTGGCCGCCGAGCAGCTCGCCCGGTGCAAACAGCCGCGGTCACGAAGCCGGGGCGTCTCCCTGCGCGTCCTGGCCGCGACAAGCGACCCTCGGCATCGCCAGAAACTGCTCCGCGAGGCCGAAGCTGTATTGCAGAGCTGCGGAGACCGATTGGAACTGGCCAAAGTGCTGACCGACCTGAGTGCGGCACGCCGGGATGCCGACCGAGTCGGCCAGGCCAGGTCGACGGTTCGCCGGGCGTTACTCATCGCGAAGGAACTCAGGGCGGAACCGCTGTGCCAGCGACTGCTCCCGCAACCCGCGGACGACGTGACCGTCCACACCAGACGGATACCGAAGTCGACGGTCGGCGCCGGATCGCTGACAGAGGCCGAATGGCGGGTGGCGCGCCTTGCCGCCCAGGGCCACACGAACACCGAGATCGCGGGCAAGCTGTACATCACGGTCAGCACAGTGGAGCAGCACCTCACCCGGGCATACCGCAAACTGAACATCAGCAGGCGAACCGAGCTGCCGGCCAGGTTGCGAAAAGAGATCGGCGCGCCGATGAGCGTGGGCTGACTCGGGCTACGCACGCCAGGCGGAGCTCCTTCCTCAGCTCGTTGCTCCCGCCCGGATCGTGGTGACCCGAGCGTCGCGCCCATGCACGGGCGACCCAGTACTCGTCAGGTAGCCGTAGACCGCAGTGAGGTCTCCCTCGACATGAGCGCGCGTCGTCAGGTCGGCGAGGAGGAACTTGTTGTGCTGGAAGCCCCCGTTTACGTGACGTGAGCGGGTGCCGCTCCTCCGGCTCATTACCGGCGTTTGCGCAGGTGATCGCGACCGGCCATGCATGGCCTGCGGCGTGACCTGGACCGTGCCTCGAGCCGACGAGAACGTCGTTGGTGCATCACACGCGAGCACGTCAAGCGCTGGGGGATGAACATCGATGACCGACAAGACGCTCAAGCACACCGACCCGACGAAGTACGTCGCGGACCTCCAGCAGGCGCTGGCCGACTTCGAGCGGGCACTCACGGAGAGGTACGAGAAGGAGGCGCGGGAGGTCGGCGTGCCGTGGAACCCGGACCGCGAGAACCCCGCAGCCGGAGCGCCGTCCTCTCCCGATGCTGTCCGCCAGAGCATCCCCCGATGGGTGAGGCAGATCCGCAAGGACGTCGAGTCCGAGATCCCTGTGTACGAGACACAGAACCTGGACGTCGTGACATCGGCATTCGATCAACTCCATCGTGCCAGCAGCTTTCTCGGCAACGAGGATGCGATCGGAACGCCTACGGGAATCCCCGACCACGTCAACCACATCAACAGCTTCAGCAAGTGGGCCGGGATTTCCGGCGAGGCGTTCCGGGAAAACTTCGGGCTGTCCACACGCCCAACCATGGACAACCAGCGTGGTATAGCCAACAGCCTCATCAACCTTTATGCGGCGCGCGCGGTTGTCATCGATTCCGCTCGCCAGAACATCATTCGCGCCATTCGCACGGCAACGGACACGTTGAGCCAGACCGTCAGCACCGACAACTCCGAGACCGAAATGTGGCAATGGACCGGCCTGAGCGTGGCCGCCATCGGCGTTGGCATCGTCAGCGGAGGCGCAGGCGTCGCGGTCTCGGCAGCGGTCGTCGTGGGCAACGCGATGGACTTCTACCATTCCGGCATGGAATACGCCGACGACATCCACAGCATAGTGACCGGCGTCAAGGACAACCTGGCAAAAGCCAGGGAAGACGCCGTCAACGCGGGATTCGACTGGACCAACAAGGTCAAGGAACTCCAGCGCGACATCGCGAGCACCGACAGCAAGCTGCTGGAACTGAAGGACACGCGCGACACATACGTTTCCTTCCTGCAGACCACGTGCGCGCGATACTACGAAGCCGGATGCCGGCTCACCGATGCCACCCGCGCAAATTTCAACATCGAGACAACGAACACGGAAATCTTGAATGCACTGGCAGAAAACCCAGACCTCAACGGCGCCGGCCCGGACAACGGCGGGACGGTAGAGCAGCACATCCACACAACCGACCGCACCAACATCCAGGATCAGATGCTGTAGTGAGCCAGTCCCCGCGCACCGAACCCGACAGGGACAGCGATGATCACCGGGGACGCCGATGTGGGCCAGGAGCGACCTCGATGGGTGCGACGCCACGCCACGCCGGCTCGCCGATCCCATCGACGGTGGCAATGAGCGCGGTCAGCGACGCGTGGTCGATGGCCTCGGCGACTGTGCACAGCGCGGAATTCGGGTCACCTGACCGATCAGCACCGTGGCGGACCCGCTCCCGGCATTCGGCCGAGATGACCGGTCTCCGCGGCTGCTGGTGTCACCGGCGCAGCGCGCGGGCGGCGATTTGGGCCAGGTGCACCGGCTCCCTCTCCCCTGCTTGGCGAACCTGGGTGCGGCAGGAGTACCCATCGGCGAGCACCGCGACCGAATCGTCGGAGGCCCGGATGGCGGGCAGCAGGGCGCGTTCGGCGCACGCCATCGAGACGTCGTAGTGGCCGTCCTCGAAACCGAAGTTTCCGGCCAGACCACAACAGCCCGAGTCGAGCACTGTCGCGTCGACTCCGAGTGCGGCCAGCACGGCACGGTCGGGCTCGCTACCGAGCTCGGCGTGCTGGTGGCAATGAATCTGCACCAACGCGCCACCGTTTCCCTGCCCAGCGACGGCGGAGAGCTCGTCGGTGTGCCGGTTCAACAGCTCGGCGAACGTGGACACGTGCCGGCCGAGCAGCTCCACCCGAGGATCGTCCGGGAGCAGCTCGGCGGCGTCCGAGCGCAGCGCTGCCGTGCAGGACGGCTCCAGTCCGACCACCGGGACACCGGCGTCGAGCGCGGGTCCGATCGCGCGCAGGCTGCGGGCAAGGACCCGCCTCGCCGCGCCGACCTGGCCGGTCGAGGTCCAGGTCAGCCCACAGCAGACGGTGCGAGGCGGCAGTTCCACCCGGTAGCCGAGCGCGGTGAGCACGGCGACGGCGTCGGCAGCGATGGCCGGATCGAAGTGATCGGTGAACGTATCGGTCCACAGCAGCAACGGGCCGCGACTGCCCGGCTCGATTCCCAGGTCGGGGACCCGGCTCATCGGGGCACCCTTCGCGGCGCGGGCGGTGTAGGTCTCGCGAGCGATCGGCGGGATGGCCCGGCGGGCGTCGATCCCGCCCGCCTTCTTGGCGACCTTCGCCAGGAAGGGAACTCGCGCCAGCCGGTTGAGCCGATCGACGGCGGCGGCGGGCAGTGCACCGACGATCCGCAGCCAACGTGGCAGCGCACCCATCGAGTAGTGAGCGCGAGGACGGAGTTTGCGGCGGTAACGCTGGGCGAGGAACTCGGTCTTGTACGCGGCCATGTCGACACCGACCGGACAGTCGGACTTGCAGCCCTTGCAGGACAAGCACAAATCGAGTGACTCAGCGACCTCATCGGACTGCCAGCCGCCGGTGATCACCTCGCCGCGAGCCATCTCGAACAGCAGGCGAGCGCGACCGCGGGTCGAGTGCTTCTCCTCCTTGGTGACGTTCCAGCTTGGACACATCACTCCGCTGCCCGTGTCGATCGCGCACTTGCCGACGCCCAGGCATCGGCGGGTAGCGCGGTGAAACGAACCCTGATCGTGGCCGAAGGCCAGCTTCGGCTTGTCGGGCATGGTCGGCATGCCCAGCTGGACCCGCAGATTCTCGTCCATCGTCGCCGGACGGACCACCCGGCCGGGGTTCATCTTCTCGTCCGGGTCCCAGATCTGCTTGAAGCGTTCGAAGCCGGTGATGATCTCCGGCGGGTACATGCGCGGCAGCAGCTCTGCGCGGGCCTGACCATCGCCGTGCTCACCGGACAGCGACCCGCCGTGCTCGACGACGAGATCCGCAGCGTCGGTCATGAAGGCCCGGAAGTTCGCGATACCGGGCTTCGTCATCAGGTCGAAGTCGATCCGGACGTGCAGACAGCCGTCACCGAAGTGACCGTAGTAGATGCCTTTGCGGCCGTGCCGCTCCAGGACCCGGTCGAACTCGCGCAGATAGGTGCCGAAACGCTCGGGCGGGACGGCAGCGTCCTCCCATCCGGGCCAGGCCTCGCCGCCGTCCGGGGACCGGGTGAGCAGCCCCGCGCCTTCCTCGCGCACCCGCCACAGAGCGCCCATCTGTTTCGGATCCGAGACGACGACCGAGCCCGTGGTGTACGGCTTCATCGCGGTGGCGACGTCCCGGGCCGCGGCCTCGGCCGCGGCCCTGGTCTCGCCGCCGGTCTCGACGTAGAGCCAGCCGCCACCCTCGGGCAGCATCCGGCTGGTGGTCTCGCCAGGACGGAGTGCTCGCAGCGCGGCGATCAGCCCGGCGTCCATGCCCTCGATGGTCAGCGGGGACTGCGCCCGCACGATCATGACGTTGTCCGCGGCGGTGTAGGCGTCAGGGAAGCCGAGCACCGCCAACGCTCGCGCCGGTGGAGACTCCACCAGGTCCACCGTCGCCGACAGGATCGTGGCGCAGGTGCCCTCCGTGCCCACCAGCGCCTTCGCCAGGTTCACCTGGCCTGGCACCAGTTGGTCGAGGTTGTAGCCCGACACGCGGCGGGTGAGCTCGGGGACGTGTGCCTGGATGTCGGCGGCCATCTCGGCGCCGAGCGCCCGCAAAGCATCAGGGATCGCGCCGGTCTCGACGCCCTCGCCGCCGAGAGTGATCCGCTCTCCGCGGTAGGTGAGCACCTCCAGCGACCGGACGTTGTCGACGGTCTTGCCCCACGCCACCGAGTGCGACCCACAGGCGTTGTTGCCGATCATCCCGCCGATCGAGCACCGATTGTGTGTCGACGGGTCCGGACCGAACGTCAGCCCATGCGGCTTCCCGGCGTCGCGCACGGCGTCGCACACAGCGCCGGGCAGCACGGTCGCCGTCCGCGCGTCTGGATCCACCGACAGGATCCGGTCCATGTGCGTGCGGAAGTCGAACGCGACCGCGGTGTTGACCGCCTGACCGGCGATCGAGGTCCGCGCCCCCACCGGGAGTACCGGGACGTCGTGTTTTCGGCACACCGCCATCGCGGCCTCGACGTCATCGGCATCGCGCGGGGCGATGACGCCGATCGGGACACCCCGGTAGTTCGACGCATCCGCCGACCACATGGCACGACTTCCCGCGTCGAACCGGACCTCGCCGCCGATGGCGGCACGCAGGTCCTGCTCCAGTGCGCGGTGCGCGGCGATGCTCGTGGCGGGAACGTTGGTTGGGCTCACGCGGCTCCTCTCGATACCCGGACGCTACCAACGAGCGGCAAGTACACGCGGCCGCGCACAACGGACCGCAGTGACCCGATCGATGGACTCTCCTACGTATGTCAAGCCGGGATCGGTATGCCACTGGCGGCGGTAAATCACGCGGGCGAGGTAGCACTTGGAACCTATTGACAGCACGCCAACCCATAGTGAACAGCGTCGGCATGTTCGCTCGAGCGACGGACAGAAACCGCTGAAAGCGGTGTAGATACCGACGTGTGTGACCTCTCGTACGCGTTGATTCGTAGCTCAGCAGTGACGTCGGAAGTTCACCAGGGAACCACAGGTGATCGCCGCCGCCACGAGAAGCAGTACGGTCAATGCCAGCTCGATGAGGAAATCCACCATCATCGTCAGCTCCTTGTTCGTCAGGTCCGCCTGGCCTGTGCTTCGGCGTCCTTGCGGACTCGCCGCATGCTCGCGACCGTCACCACGGCGAGGACGACGACGATCGTCGCCAGCGAGATCGGCGTCGGAATCGTGGGCACGGACGGCCAGACGGTGTGCGCCCAGTGCAGCACCAGCTTCACGCCGATGAACGCGAGAATGATCGCCAGACCGTGGTTGAGATACACCAGTCTCGCCAGCACCGCCCGCAACACGAAGTACAGCGCACGCAGTCCGAGCAGAGCGAAGGCGTTGGTGACGAAGACCAGATACGGATCCTCGGTGATGCCGTACACCGCGGGCACGGAGTCGACGGCGAACACGATGTCCGTCGCGAACACCGCGACCACCACGAGCATCAACGGCGTCAGAGCCCGCCGTCCGGCTTGGCGGACGACCATCTTCGTACCGTGGTAGTCATCGGTCACCGGCATCACCTTGCGCAGCAGCCGCACGGACCGCATGTCCGAGACGTCCTTGCCGCCCTGCCCACCCCTGGTGGCCTCGTGCAAGACCTTCACCGCCGAGACGAACAGCACCAGGCCGAACACGAGAAACGCCCACGTTCCCGCCTGCAGCATCGCCGCACCGGCCGCGATGAAGATGCCACGCAACACCAGCGCGCCCACGATCCCGTACAGCAGCACACGCTGCTGCACGGCGAGCGGAACGGCGAAGCCGGCCAGGATCAACATGAACACGAAGAGGTTGTCCACCGACAACGACTTCTCCACGACGAAGCCCGTGACGAACTCCGTCGCCTGTGCGCCGCTGAACGCCAGCCACAACCACAGACCGAACACGAACGGCAACGCCAGATAGAACACCGACCAGCCGACGGCTTCCTTCATCGACACCTCGTGCGGCTTGCGAGTGATCACGAAATCAGCGATCAACAAGCCCAGCAACACGGCGATGCTGATACCCCACAACCACGGCGAACCTATTGTCTCGGCGACGGGTGCGGCGGTGAGTAATTCACCGGAACCAGCGAATCCTGTGAGCACACAGACCTCCACGAACGTCTTTCGTTCGAGGTCTCCTTCACCCGCTCACGGGCGACCCGCCGAGAACGCCCCTGCTGCGTTCGTCCTGACCGGCAGGGTCCTTGAGGAAGTACTCCCCTCACCCACAGTTTCCCGGCATATCGGTCATTGTTGCAAGTCTCGGTTTGAGGATGAAGATGCCCTACTACGCCCGTCTCATCCTCGGGTCTGCCTGAGCACCGGCATGCCGTCGACGATTACCGGGACGGCGGGCACGGAGACGAATCACCGTGAACAGAACCACCGCGGCGACAGCGAAAACAGCCACGATGATCTGGAACACGCCCGCAAACCCCTCCACCACATGCCAATTGACACCCAGAACGTAGCCAGGGACGACAAACGTGGAATTCCAGATCAAGCTGCCCAGCGCGGTCAGCAACGCAAACACCCAGAACGGCATTCTCTGAATGCCGGCGGGCAGCGACACGAAACTGCGCACCAGGGGAACCATTCGCCCCAGCAACACCGCCTTAGTGCCATGCTTGGCGAACCATCTGTCGGCTTTGTCAAAGTCCGCGGGCTTGACCAGCGGTAGCTTGCAGATGAGCCGACGGGTGCGCTCGCGGCCGAGCAACCGACCGAGATAATAAACAATGATCGCGCCGAGCACCGACCCCGCCGTGGTCCACAACAACGCCTCGGCCAAGGAGAACATGCCGTCGGCCGCGCTGAAACCCACTAGCGGCAGCACGACCTCGCTGGGAATGGGCGGCACCACGTTGTCGAGCGCGACCAAGATCGCAGGACCCAGCACCCCGAGCGTATCCATCAGGTCGACACCCCATCCGGCGATGCCGCCGAACTCGCCAGTGTCGTTGTGTGCCAGCCGTGCGGTCATCATCGGGCCTGCCACCTCGCGAGGAACTCCGCGAACATCGCGCACCAGAGGATCAAGTGTCGGTAGTTGCGCGATCGATGGCTCGCGCCGGCACATTCTTCACCGCGACCCGCGCACAGTGAGTTGACTGTGGGCGGGTGCGGCGACGATGGTCAGTCGATGGCCGTGCAAGACCGCGCCGATGACGGCAGGTCACCGACCCCGCCGCGGTGACGACATCAGCGTCGTTGGCGGCCTCGAGCACGACGTCGAACTCGCCGGTGACCCGTTTCAACCACCCCGTCCCCTGACTGGCCGTGCACGCCGGGGCGATCGACACCGGACCCGCCACCTGCATGGCCAGATCGACCGCCCGAACGCGCTCGCCGTCATCCACCACTTCAGGCTGCCCCTGCCCGACCGGTCTGTCCAGGACACCCAGGCAGCGCACCGATTCAGCAACCAAACGCGGCCAACCAACCGCTGCGGCGAACAGCCGTGTCGCCCCCCTTTGTCGCGAGATCGCGAGATCGCGAGGTCGCCTGGTCGCACACAGGTCCCGCTGGGCTGTTGGCTGGATCAGGCCGGATCAGGCTGGATCAGGCCGGCGCGCGTTTCGAACGCCTGGCCGCCACGTAGCCCTCGGTGTGCACAGTTTCGCGGGCCGGGGTCCCCCGTGAGAGCTATCCGAATCGTCGCCTCGGCGGGGATTCCGCGACGGCCGAGCGCTCATAGCCTTCACCAGGTCACCGACCAGGTGGCGATGGTCAACAGGAGGTCATCGGTGGAAGCTGTCGCACGCACGGATCACGAGACGGGGCGATTCGGCCGCGTCTCGCGGTCACCGCTCGGGTGGATGCTGGTCGGCATCGTCGGCATCGTCGGAGTGTCGGCGCTGACCTCGGGCGGGCCTCCGGTGCTGGCCGTCGTCGGGGCGGTGGCCGCGGTTGCGGTCTACTGGGCGGTCATGCGTTACGGGGCGGGGCGGAGCATGCCCGAGATCGCGCCGAGGCGGGCGGTGTCCCACGCGGTGATCGGCACCGTACTCGGTGTCGTGATGATCGCCGCCTCGGTGCTCATGGTGATCACGGAGTTCTCGTTCGCCCCGGCGTCCGGCGACGTCACGGCGATCGTGGCGAGCATGGTCGCGATACAACTCGGGGCAGCGGTGACCGAAGAGCTGGTTTTCCGCGGTCTGGCGTTCCAGGCGCTGGAAAGGCTGTGGGGTAGCTGGATGGCGCTGGCGATCACCGCAGCGCTGTTCGGGCTCCTGCACCTGGCCAACCCGAGCGCCACGGTGTGGAGCTCGTTCGCGATCGCCGTCGAAGCAGGGGTGCTGCTCGGTGCGGCGTTCCTGTGGCGGCGCAACCTCTGGTTGGTAGTCGGCCTGCACTTCGCGTGGAACACGTGCGTGTCGTTGCTCGGCATCCCTGTCTCGGGCCATGAGGTCGCCGGGGTGCTGACCACACACCCGACCGGCCCGGACCTGTTGACCGGGGGTGAGTTCGGCATCGAGGCGTCGATCGCCCCCATCATCGTGAGCCTGCTGCTCGCCACGCCCATGCTCATCGTCGCGCGCAGGCGCGGGAACCTGGTGACTCGGCGCCGACGCTAGACTCCGCCGGGTGCTCGTTGACGCGGCAGCCATCCGTTCCATGGTCAGGTGGCGCGATCGCCCGATTCCGTTGCAGGACATCGCGTTGGCGGCGGGAATCGCGGCACTGGCCTTCGTCCCCACCGTGGCCCACATCGCACCGGAGATCGGCGATCTCCCCCCACTATTCCTCGGCACCTCCGGCACCGCGATCGGGTTGGTGCTGACTCTGGCGCTGTGTCTGCCGCTGGCGGTACGGACCCGGCGGCCGGCCGCGTGCGTCCTGATCACCAGCGGTGCGTTCGCGGTCAGTCAGGTGCTGGGCTACCCGAACACGTTCGGAAAGGTCGGATTCCTCCTGGCCTTGTATGCCGCCGGCGCACATCTCGCCCGGTCCCGTCTGGGAGTGGGTGTGGTGCTCACGGCGAGTTACGCGGTGCTCGCGGTCGTGTTGCACGAACTGGGGTCACCGCAGCGGTTTCTCGACTATTTCGCGTTCTACCTGATGATGGCGGTGGTCTGGTTGGCAGGCAGCGGTGTGCGCAGGTGGCGCGCCGAAGGAGCCGAGCGCGAACGACTGGCCGCGGAGATGGCCGCAGCTGCCGAGCGGGCGCGAATCGCTCGGGACCTCCACGACGTGGTCACCCATCACGTGACGGCGATGGTGGTCCAGGCCGACGCGGCACAGTTCGTGCTCGGCACCGCACCGGCGCGCGCCGAAGGAGGGCTGACCGCCATCAGCGAGACCGGACGCCGGGCGCTGACCGAGCTGCGGGCCCTGCTCGATGTGCTCGAGGCGACTGGCGACTCCCCGACCCCGGCCAGAACACCGACCATGGGCAGGGTGGGCGACCTGGTCGAGCAAGCCTCGATGTCGGGGCAGCCCGTCGAACTGACCGAGCATGGTGTCGTCCGGCCGCAGTCCGTCGACGTGGAACTGGCCGCCTACCGGGTGGTGCAGGAAGCGCTCACCAACGCCATCAAGTACGCGACCGGACGACCGACCACGGTCCTGGTCCGACACGGCGAGGAGCACGTCGAGATCGAGGTGACCACCACGGGCCCCGCCGCCGACACACCGGTCGCGCCGTCGGGGGGACGAGGTCTGACCGGGCTGCGGGAACGGGTGCGGATGCTCGACGGCGACCTGGTGGCCGGTCCTCGCGCGGACGGTGGCTTCCGCGTCCATGCCCTGATCCCGTCGGGCACTGCCGGATGACCGAGTCGATCCGCATCCTGATCTGCGAGGACCAGGCGTTGGTGCGCACCGGGTACGTCACCATTTTCTCGACACAGCCCGACATGACGGTCGTCGGTGAGGCAGCGGACGGCCGCGAGGCGGTGGAGCTGGCATTGCGGATGCGCCCCGACGTGGTCGTGATGGACGTCCGCATGCCGATTCTGGACGGCATCGAGGCGACCCGGCGGATTGCCGGTCCCGGCGTCGAGACACCCCCGAAGGTGTTGGTCGTCACCACCTTCAACGTCGACGCGTACGTCTACGACGCACTTCGCGCCGGCGCCAGCGGGTTCCTGCTCAAGGACACACCACCTCCTCAACTGGTCGACGGCATCCGCACGATCGCCCGCGGCGAGTCCCTACTCGCGCCCGCGGTCACCCGAAGCCTGATCGGCCGCTTCGCCGAACGCCTGAGCCCCACCGACACCTCCCATCCGGAACGGGACCACGTCGTGCGGACGCTCACCCGCCGCGAGCTGGAGGTTCTCGAACAGCTCTCTGCCGGCCTCGCCAACGCCGAGATCGCCGAGAAGCTGGTCATCTCCGTCGAGACCGTGAAGACCTACGTATCCCGAATCCTCACCAAACTCGGCTTACGGGACCGCGTGCAGGCGGTCGTCCTGGCCTACCGGATCGGTCTGGTTCACAGCGAGGACTGATCTCGGAACGGCGAGGCCGGCTGAGGACTCGACGGGCGGGCCCGTGCGCTCGCGGACTTCCCGGCCTGATGAGACCGGGCGACCGACACAACGCCTGGGCATACCCGAAGAACCATAGGAATCGGCCCGCCACCGGCTCAGCATCGGTCGCCGGTTCACCCAACTCTGGCGGCCACACACGAACAGGACACCTATCCACCACGCAGGGGTGGGGTTCAGACCGCTGCCAAGCTCGGCAATCGGAGCATGACGGTTAACCAGCGAAGTCCAGCTGGGCGCGTCCGAACTCGCTGCCGTGACGGCGCGGCCGGCCCACCGTGTGCGGGGTGGGTGGCGGGGCCGAGCGGCGCAGGACCCGGTCCGAGCGCATCCGCACCAGCGCCGCCACGGGCAGGTCAGCCAGCTGGAAGGCCAGGCGTGGTCCGTCGTAGCCGGCGTCGGCCACGATCAGGATCTCGCGATCACCGGGCTGCCAGTGCCCGCGGGCGATCAGCCCGGTCACGACCCGGCGGAGTTGTTCGGCGGTGACCGTGGCGGTGTCGGCTCCGGGCACCAGGCGTTGGATGTCCAAGGGCGCGGTCCAGGAGCTGCGGCCGGTTTCCAGCGCGGCCACGACCGAGTAGGGCCAGCCGGGAATCGCCAGATGCTGGTTCCGGTTGCGGCCGTAGGCATGGCACATGACCCGGTCGGGTGCGGTGTGTGCCTCGGGCCGAAACCAGCAGGTGATGTCCACGGCCAGTACCAGTCGGCCGTCGGCCGCTCGCGGCAGCGGCCCGGCCAGGATGGCGTCGCGGAGCCGATCGACATCGATCCGGCCGTGCGCCAGGCCCGCATAGAGCCCACCATGACTTCGGCGATGCTCCGCGAGCAGGGATAACTCCGGCAGCGACCGGACCGGCCCCTCGGCACACAACACGGCGTCGGTCAGCTCGAACAACGCATCCGCCCGGCGGGACAGAGATCGATAGAACTCGTGTCGGAACCGGACGAGCTCCCCGGACACGCTGCCCGCGCCCAAGTCGTGCACACTGATCAACTGAAGCCCTTGGTCTGATCGTCTTTCTGTCGCAAGAAGAATGATCAACCAAGGGCTTCATCCATGATCAACTGAGGTTGGCCCCACACCCCAGACGTGAAAACTCAAGCTAGGGCGTGGCCACGCTGACCCACGAACAGGAGCCCGGCGCGCACACCGGCGTGCCAGCTCATCGACCTCACCCTCGACCTCACCGAGGCCGAACGCACGTTCGTCCTCGGCCACTGGCGCGCTCGGCTTCGGACCTCGGGGACCGGATCATCGACCTGTGCGCCGGCCAGCACGCAGAAGACGCAGGACAGGCTTTTCCGGACCGAGACGTGGATCTTGGCACGTGCGCAGCGACTGGCCCATGTTTCACGGTTCTGAGCAGCCCACTTCGCGCGGATGGCGGCTGGGTCGGGCGTACCGTTGGTTGAGGAGAAGGGTTCACCGTTAGATCGATCATCGACCAAGACGATCAACTCGGTGATCAACGAAGCGGACGCCCTTTGCACCCTCATCAGCCAAGATCACGGTCTACCACTGCAGTACTAGGGTGACCGCATGTCGCTGGTGGGAAGGGACGTCGAGCTAGCGCGGATTCAACGCCTGCTGACACATGCGCGCGACGAAGGCAGCGGCGCGCTGGGGCTGCGGGGCGCGGCGGGCATGGGGAAGTCGGTTCTTCTCGATTACGCGGTGTCCCTCGCCGAAGCCGAGGGCGGCATGCACGTGATCCGCGGGGCGGGAGTCGAGTCCGACTCCGAGCTGGCGTACGGCGGCCTGCACCAGCTCTTGTTTCCTCACTTGGATCGGTTGGACGCCCTCCCCGCTCCCCAGGCCAGGGCACTGCGTTGTGCTTTCGGGCTGTCAGAGGGAGACGAAGCCAACCGGTTCCTGATCTCCGCCGGCACGCTGTCGTTGCTCGCCGATCTGGCCGAGGACGCCCCGCTGCTGTGCGTCGTCGATGACCTGCAATGGCTCGACCAGGGGTCGGTGGAGGCGCTGTTGTTCGCGGCCCGCCGCTTCGTCGCCGATCCGATCGCGATGCTGTTCGCGGTGCGCGAGACGTCCGTGCCGTTCGTGATCGCGGGCGTCGAGGTCGTGGATCTGTCCGGCCTCGGCGCTCCCGATGCCGCCCTGCTGCTCGACGACCACGCGCCGGAACTCGCCGAGCGGGCGCGCACCAGGGTTCTCGCGGAGTCCGGCGGCAATCCCCTGGCGATCATCGAGCTCGGGTTGTCGCGGCTCGCGGCCCGCGATGTCGACGAGTCCGACCCGGCCGAGCAGGTCGGCCCGCTGCCGGTGACCCGCCGCGTGCAGGAGGCGTTCCGCCACCAGATCGTGGAGCTTTCCGGACCCACCCAACGTGCCCTTCTGGTGGCGGCGGCCGACACGGCGGCGCCCCTGTCGACGGTCCTGCACGTGATCGAATCCCTCGGGGGTGCCGCCGGCGACCTGGAGCCCGCCGAACGTGACCGGCTGGTCCGGATCGACAGCCGGATCACGTTCCGACACCCCCTGGTACGGGCAGCCGCCTACCAGGACGCGCCGCTGCACCGGCGGATCGAGGTACATCGCGCGTACGCCGAGGCGCTGCGCGCGGACGCCGATGCCGACCGCCGGGCCTGGCACCTCGCAGCTGCCACCACCAAACCCGACGAGGCGGTGGCCGTCGAACTCGAAGGCGTGGCGGAGCGGGCCTGGCACCGAGGCGACACGATGGCGGTCTGCGCTGCCTACGAACGCGCCGGTCGACTCAGTGCCGACCGGGAGCTGAAGGCCCGGCGTATCGCCCGGGCCAGCCAGGCCGCGTTCGACGCGGGCAAGGCCGACCGCGCCGCCCGGCTGGCGGCCGAAGCGCTCGCGCTCACCGCCGACACCGGCGTCCGGACCGATGCCATCTACACGCGTGGTGCCGTGGAGTACGAACGCACCTCCCCTCGGGCCGACGCGGAGCTGACGCTCGAGGCCGCCGCGTTGGTGCGCGACACCGATCCGGAACGCGCCGCGCTCACGCTCTACGAGGCCGTGCACGCCGCCCGGCACGGGGCGGCGCACGACCTCCTGCAGCGTGCGGCGGATCTGATGCGCGGGTTCACCCCACCGGAGCACTGGGCACCCGTTGTCGACGCCCTGCTCGGGTGGGCGGAGCTTTTCGCCGGACGTCCGGAGCTGGCCGTCGGCCCGATGCGCGATCTCCACACCACCACACGCGGTGGCGGGCACGACCTGATGCATCGCATCACCGCCGGGTTCGGCGGGCTCATGATCGCTGACGACGACAGTGTCATCGCCGGGACCGAGGACATGCTGGCCGTGGTGCGGGCTACCGGGGCGCTGGGGTGGGTCCCGTACACCCTGAACGTGCTTGCCGTGGCGCGGCTGTTGCGCGGCGAGTTCGCGGACGCCCTCGCGTGTGTGGCGGAAGGCGTTTCCGTGAGCGACGAACTCGGGAACACGACCGAGCACCTGGCCCACCGGTCGGTGGAGGTGTGGTTGCACGCCGTTTCGGGTGACGAGGCACGCTGCCGTGCTCTCGCCGAGGAGGTGCTCCCGCGAGCCCGGACCCGGCACCGGGTCAATGCCGAGATCGCGGCGTGGGGCCTCGGGATGCTCGACCTCTCCGCCCGGCGGTTCGGGGACGCGTTCGACCGGCTCGAGCAAGTGTCCCGGGGACCTGCGAGCCGCGACCTCCTGGTGCGGGCGGTGCCGGATCTGGTGGAAGCCGCCGCGCGCGGCGGCATGCCGGATCGCGCCCACGGACCGCTCGCGGCGTTCCGGCACTGGGCTGAGCACGTCGACCGCCCGGTCGCCACCGGGCTCGTCCTGCGGTGCCGGGCCTTGCTGGCCGACGATGAAGACGCCGACGCGCTGTACGCCGAGGCGCTGCGACTGCACGAGCGGCACGGCGGCCCCTACGAGCGCGCCCGCACCCAGCTGGTCTACGGCGAGTGGCTGCGGCGCCGTCGTCGCCGTGCCGAGGCCCGCGGCCATCTCGCCGCGGCGGTGTCCGCGTTCGAGCGCCTCGGCGCACAGCTCTGGGCCGAGCGTGCGCGCGGCGAGCTGGCGGCCTTCGGCGAGCGGGGCGATGAGCCTCAGCGCAGCGGTCCGCTCACCCTGTTGACCCCGCAGGAGCTGCAGGTCGTACGGCTGGCCGCCGCCGGTCACACCAACAAGGAGATCGCCGCACAGCTCTTCCTCAGCCCACGGACCGTCGGCCACCACCTCTACAAGGCATACCCGAAGCTCGGCGTCACCGGGCGCACCGAGCTGACCCACCTCGACTAGTGGCCGACGCCGGTCGTCGGTTTCCCGGACACCAGTCACGATGACTGATTCGTCAGCGGTGAGCTCCGCCTAGCGTTTCGGGTGTCCAGACAGCGGCCGTCGGCCCTACGACGAGGAGACGACAATGACGAAGTACTTCCTGAGCCTCCCGCACGACTCCGCCGAGGAGCCGACGATGGAGGACATGGACCCCGCCGAGCTGCAGGAGGTCATGGCCGCGGTCGGTGCGTTCAACACCGCCATTCAGGAGGCCGGCGCGTTCGTGACCGCTGGAGGCCTGCAGCCACCGTCGAGCGCGACCACGGTGGACTACTCGGGAGACAGCCCCGTACTCACACCGGGCCCGTTCGTCGAGGCCGATGAGTACCTCGGTGGCTTCTGGATCATCGAGGCCGAGAACGACGACGTCGCGATCGAATGGACCAAGCAGGCATCGAGGGCACTGCGAAGCAGGATCGAAGTACGTGCCCTCCAGGAGGAGCCCGCAGCCTGACGGTCCGGCCGGGGCGCGCTCGGGTAGCGCCGACGTCTGGGGAAAGGGGTCGGGCCGCGGTGCTCTTCCGCGGCGTGACCCGGCCAGGCGACGGCGAATCGTGCGAGCGCCCCACCGGGCGGGACGGCATCGCCGCCTTGCCGCCACCTTGGCACCTGCCTGCCGCTCATGCACGCTCGAAGAAGTCCGGGGGTCTGGCCGCGTACTCGTGCACCCGCACAACGCCGCAGCCAAGGCCGATCGAACTCGTTGCTCGGCTCAGCGGCCGTCCCGCATGGCCGTGAGTTCTCCCTGCGGATTCGAATTGACCAGTGCGCGAACTCGAGCCGGTGACGGTGCCCCTGCGCTACGACACGACGATCGAGGCGCGCGTGACCTCGCGTCGCGCCGACGCGTCAAGAGCATCGACGATGCGTTCGAGCGGGAACTCCGCGTCGACGAGCCCGTCGAACGGGAACCGGCCGCCCTGCTCGGCGAGGAAGTCGAGCGCCTGCTTGAGGTAGTACGGCGCATATCGGTCGACGTGCAGGACGCGCAGAGCACGACGGGTGGCGAGGCCCGGGTCGTAGTCGACGACGGAGCCGGGCGAGAGGTTGCCCATGACGAGGTAGGTTCCGCCCCGCCTGATCAGGGAGAGCCCCTCGGCGAACGCGGCTGGAACGCCCGTCACCTCGATCATGCCGTCAGGACCGTGCTGTTCGGTGAGGTCGTGGACCCAGGCACGCCGCTCGTCGGCATCCGGCATCGCGCTGATGTCGAGCGTGTGGTCCGCCCCGAACCGCCGGGCCTGCTCAAGGCGCGCGGGCACACCGTCGACGACGATGGTCCGGATGCCGCGTGTCGCCGCGACCGCGGTGGCGTAGAGGCCGAGCCCGCCCGCGCCCTGGATGAGGATCGTCTGGCCTGGGCCGAAGCAAGCCTGGTCGATTCCGTACATCACCTGGCTCAGTGCACAGTTCGCCGCGGCCGCGACAGAGTCGGGCACGCGGTCCGGCACACGGTAGACGTGCTGTCGTGGTGTCGCGTAGTAGTGCGTGGCGAACGAGGTGTGGAAGTGAGGCCATTCGGTGGGTTGCTTGGCGTAGTGCTCGTAGGCGTTGTCGCACAGGTTCCACTCGCCGCGGACGCAGTGAAAGCAGCGCTCGCACGCCTGGAAATAGACGACGGCGATCCGGTCACCGACCGCGAGCGGGGCTCCCGCGTTGTCCCGGTCGGTACCTTCGCCGAGCGCCGCGACCACTCCGGTCATCTCGTGGCCGATCCCGCCGGAGCGCTTCACCGGGTGCTTGCCGTTCCAGATGTGCAGTTCGGAGCCACAGACGTTCGCGCGGGTCGTGCGCATCACCAGTGCTCCGGGCCCTGGCTCGGGAACGGGAAACTCCCGCAGTTCGAGCCTGCCGGGCTCGGTCATGTAGGCCAGCTTGCCTGTTTCGACGGTCATACTTCGACTCTCCACAGCGATAGTTCGGGTGACTCACACGAGTGACGGGAGCGAGGTCACGATTGCGGGGGTGAATGCCAGCAAGGAGATGACGGCGAGATCGGAAAGGACGAACGGGACCGCTGCCTTGTAGATCTCCGACATCGGCATGGACTTCGGCGCGTACTGGCGCATGACGAACAGCGACATCCCGAACGGCGGCGTCACGGTGCCGATCTGGATCGCGATGATCATCAGTATGCCGAACCAGATCGGATCGAATCCGGCGATGTGCACGATCGGCATGAACAGCGGGATCGTCAGGAGCACGATCGCGATCGACTCGAGGAAGAGCCCGAGGATGATCACGATCGCGAGCATGATGACCAGCAGCACGGTCGGATTGCCCGTGATGCCGGTGATCCCGTCCACGAATGCCGTCACGGTGCCGCTTCCCGCCATGACCCTGCCGTAGATCGTGGCCGCGGCGATGATGAGGAACACCATCCCCGTCGCGAGCAAGGTGTGCTTCAGTGCCGCGACAACGACCTCGCG
Source organism: Prauserella cavernicola (assembly GCF_016595675.1). Lineage (GTDB taxonomy): Bacteria > Actinomycetota > Actinomycetes > Mycobacteriales > Pseudonocardiaceae > Prauserella_A > Prauserella_A cavernicola. Next base: position 292,981 of record NZ_JAENJH010000008.1, read on the forward strand.
GGTCAACCGGCGCTGCACGACGAGAATCACGGCCGTCAGGCCGACCGCGACAGCCGCGGCCTCGGTCGGCGTCGCGATCCCGAACAGGATGAGCGCGAGCACGCCGGCGATCATCCCGACCAGCGCGACCAGGTTGAGCAACGAGCCGCGCTGATCGTCCGAGGCGCCCGCCGGCCCCTTCGGAATCACGGCAGGGGCCTCGGTTGCCGTGGAGGTACCCGCGCCCAGGGCGCCCGAGCCGGCGTGTTTCCTCCGCTCCTTGGCCGCGTGTGCCGTGCGCGTGCCGAGCACGGCGGGCCGTTCGGCACCGCCGAAGAAGACCGACCAGGCCCCCACCACGACCGCGTAACCGAGCGCCATGAGAATGCCCGGAATGATGCCGGCGATCAGCAGTGGTCCGACCGGAACGCCTGCCGTGGCTCCCCACACGATGACGATCGTGCTGGGCGGGAGCACCACCGCGAGCCCGCCCGAACCGAGCACCGAGCCGACCGCGAGGCGGCGCGAGTACCCCCGCCGTTCCATCTCGGGTACGAGCGTGCCGGCGAGCATCGCGGTCGAGGCCATCACCGAGCCGGAGAGCACCCCGAGCACGGCGCCCATGCCGACGGAAAGGAACGCGAGCCTGCCGGGCAATCGCGCGAGCCCGCGCTCGGCCGCCCCGATCGCGGAAAAGGCCACGCCCGAGCGAAACAGGAGCTCGCCCATGAGGATGAACATCGGGATGGCCGTCAGGGTGAAGGTCGCCAGCCCCGAGACCATCGACACGACGGTCATCTCGATGCCAGGGGAGAATCCGTAGAGCAGAACCGCGCCGACGGACGACACCACGAGCAACGCGACGGCGACCGGGATGCGCAGGAGCACCAGGATTCCCAGGCCCGCCACGAAGATCGCGAGCCACGTCGTTGGACTGAGATCGATCATGCTCGCCCTTCCCCGGACGCGTTCGCGGTGGCGTCGCGCTCGTCACCGACGGGGGCACCGGAGTGCAGCCGGTCGAGCGCGGTACGGAATTCGTTGACCGCGAACAGGACGAGGCCGACTGTGAGACCGAGCATCAGAATCCACCTCGGAAGCCCGAACGTTGACCCCATCCGGATGCCGGTGCCGAGGTCGCGGACGAACAACTGGACGGCGAACCAGCCGAACGTGCCCGCGATCGCCGCGGTCACGAACCGCGATGCGACGTCGAGTTTGTGGTTGGTGCGCACGAAGCGACTCGGGATCAGGTCGACCCGCACGTTGCGGTCGTTCAGCGCGACCACGCCGAGCGCGAAGAAGACCGTCAGCGGCAGCGCGAACTCGGTCGACTCGAACAGGAACCTGTTCGGAGCCCTGAACACGTACCGCAGCACGACTCCCGCGATCGTCGCGAGCGCCATGTACACCAGACCCGCGCCGGCGATCACGGCACTCGCGGTGGTCGCGGCTCGCAGTACCCGGTCGGCCTTGCCGGACGCGACCGTGCCGGACTTCATCGTGCCTCGTAGAAGTCGCGGACTTCGGTGGCCCGGGGCGCGCGTTGTTCAAGGAGTTCCCACCCGATGTCACGGGCACGTGACTGGAACCGCTCGGTTTCGGCTGCCGTGGGTTCCAGCAACTCCTTGCCGTCTCCTGCCCAGCGTTCGTACTCGTCCTCGACGACGGGCCGGTAGATGTCCGGCAGCGAGATCTCGAGTTCGGTCATCGCCTTGTCGAGCGCCTGGCGCGTACGGTCGTCGAGGCTGTGCCAGGTCTGGAGGTTCATGAGCAGCGGGTAGCGGATCGTCAGGTACGGCGCCATGTACGAGGCCTTGATGGGCTCGGCGATCCCGAGGTCGTACATGCCGCTGTTGCCTGCCGCGAAGCCGTCGATCGTCCCCCGCTCCATCGCCGTGTAGATCTCGCCGACCGGCATGTTCACGACCTCCGCGCCCAGCGCCTCCAGCATCGGCTGCTGCGTGGGGCCGCCCCGCATCAGCCAGCCCGTCAGGTCGGGATCGGCGATGTCGATCTCGGTCCAGCGCGAGCCGAAGTGCAACATGTAGGCCATCTCGGAGATGGTCACGCCCAGTACACGCAGGCCCACTTCCTCGTGCCAGTTGTTGATGACGTCGAGTGCCCCTGACTCCCGGTCGACCGAGGGGGCGTTGGGTGTCAGGTCGAACACCTCGGCCTCCGGCAGGGTCTGCGTGTAGTACGCACTCGACACGCTCGCCAGATCGAGCGCTCCGCTCTGCACGTTCTCGGCAGCGTCGTTGGGAGCGATCGTCTCGGGACCACCGACGTAGTCGATCGTGATCCAGGGCGCGTCCTTCTCGAGGCGCTCGATCAGCTTCCAGAGCCCGAGGTTCTCCGGCGCGTCGCGGGTCTGCGTCGTCGCCAGGCGCAGGGTGACCTTGCCGTCCTTGGACACGACACCGCCGCCTGCCGAAAGACAACCGCTGAGGACCATCGAGGCGATGGCACCTGCCCCGAGGCGCAGTGCGGCTCGGCGCCGGTATGTGGGTGCTGACATCGTCGTCGCGTCTCCTTCTCGCCGTCGAGTCGGCCGAATTATTGTCATATGATCTGACATTTGGCAACCAACCCAGTTCGGCCATCCAGTCAGGACAAGGCGTCGAGATCGCCAAAATCCAGGCATATTTGCAGCTCAAAGCACACTCTCAGGCGGATCTGACGAACTTTCGCCATCGCCTCCAGATTGACGCCCACTCGCCGATCGTCATACGATCCGCCGCGACGAGGACCAAGGAGGATTCTCATGTCGAATGCGAGCGAGCCGAGCGGCTCCTCCCCCGCGGAGCCTCGGCGAGACATGCGCCGCGTCGCCATCGCGGTCGGGATCGGCAACTTCATGGAGTGGTTCGACTGGGGCCTCTACGGCTTCTTCGCGACCATCATCGGAGCGCAGTTCTTCGCCGACTCGTCACCCGTTGTCGGCCTGCTGTCAGCTCTCGGCGTCTTCGCCGTCGGGTTCGTGTTCCGGCCTATCGGCGGCTTCGTACTCGGCCCCATCGGCGACAAGTACGGGCGCAGGGTCGCGCTGTCCATCGCCGTCCTCCTCATGGGATTCGGCACGACGATGATCGGCCTGCTGCCGACCTACGCGGAGATCGGCATCTGGGCGCCCATCCTGCTCGTGCTGATGCGGTGCCTGCAGGGCTTTTCGACAGGGGGCGAAGCCACTGGAGCCAACGCCTTCATGGTCGAGAGCGCGCCAGGGCACCAGCGCGGGCGCTACGGCAGCATCAACTCCGCATCCTCGGCCGCCGCGCTGCTGTCGGCGAGCCTGCTCGCGCTGTGGCTCACCACCGGCCTGTCGGAGGACGACCTCAACTCGTGGGGCTGGCGACTGCCGTTCATCCTCTGTGCCCCGCTCGCACTGGCCGGTCTCTACCTTCGCCTCAAGCTCGAGGACACCCCCGTGTTCGAGCACATCAAGCAGGAGCAGGAGATCGACCATTCGCCCCTGTGGCGCAAGATCGTGCGAGACCGCAGGCCGGTTCTGCTGACGCTCGCGATCGGTGCCGTGCAAGGCATCGGCTACTACTACCTCGGCACCTACGCGGTGAACCTGCTGACCGTCTCGGTCGGCCTCGAACGCGCCGACGCGCTCGCGCTCATCGCCGTCGCACTGGCGATCTACATCGGATTCTGTGTCGCGGCGGGCTTCGCGATCGACCGGTTCGGCCGCCGTAGCGTCAACCTCGTCGGCACCCTCGGCTTCGTCCTCTCGTTGTTCCCCGTCTTCGCTCTGCTGGCCACCGGCGACGGCTTCCTCATCGTGCTCGGTCTGACCGTGCTGGGACTGTTCCAGTCGCTGGTGAGCGTGTCGACCGTCGTGCTCATGGTCGAGCTGTTCCCGTCGACCTCGCGGGCGAGCGGCAGCGCGTTCGGGTTCAACTTCGCGAACGTCATCTTCTCCGGCCCCGGCCCCTACATCGCCGCGTGGCTCGCCGCCTCGACCGGCAGCGCCGTGGCACCGGCCGGATACCTCGTCGTCGTCTCGCTGCTCGCGCTGCCGATCCTCTACCGCTGGCTGCCCGAGACGAAGAACCGCGATCTCAACAGCACGGACGCCGTCGCGCACCACCAGCCCAGCTCGCGCGCAAAGGAGAACAGCAGCGCATGACCACCATCTCGCCGACATGGCGTGTGACGATCGCGAAATACGGCACCCGGTCGACGACGAAGTCCGACGTCTACCTCAACCACCACATCTACGGGCAGCCCGACGTTCCGATCGGCATGGACTACTTCGTCTGGGTCCTGCAGCGGCCAGGGCGCACGATCGTCGTCGACACCGGCTTCTCGGAAGCGGGTGGCGCGGCGCGGAACAGGACGTTCGTCGCGGAGCCCGCACGGATCTTCGCCGAGCTGGGCGTCGATCCCGACGACGCGCCGACGGTCGTGGTCACGCACGCCCACTACGACCACATCGGCAATCTGGGGCTGTTCCCCCGGTCGGAGATCGTCATCTCGGCAGCGGAACTCGCGTTCTGGACGGGGCCGCTGGCCGGGCGCGCGCAGTTCGCGCACTCCGTCGAGGCCGACGAGATCGCCCACCTCGCCGCCGCGAACGAGGCTGGACGGGTGCGCACATTCGACGACGAGCTCGAACTCGACGCGGGAGTGCGGCTCATCCGCGTCGGCGGTCACACCCCGGGGCAGAGCATCGTGCTCGTCGCCACCGACGAAGGACCGGTGCTGCTCGGCTCCGACGCGGTGCACTACTACGAGGAATACGACAGCGACATGCCGTTCGCCTTCGTGGCCGAACTGCCCGCGATGTACTCCGGTTTCGACCGGATCAGGGCGATGCTCGCCGACGGCACCGCGAAGCATCTCGTCTCGGGACACGACCCCGACACACTCGCCCGGTTCCGTCCGGTCGAGGACGGCGCGCTCGCCGGGATCGCGGCGACGATCGGATCCATCGACACCAACGCCGAGGAGGCGCAGTGATGAGCACGGCAGGACGGTTCGAGGGAAAGGTCGCGGTCGTCACCGGCGCGGCCTCGGGACTGGGGCGGGCGTCGGCGTTACGACTTTCCGGAGAAGGCGCGAACGTCGTCGCGGTCGACATCGACACGGACGCCGTCACCGCCGTCGCGGCCGAGCTGCCGACACGCTCCATCGCGATCGGCGGCGACGTCTCGAGAGAGACCGACGTCGAGGCCTACATGCGCGCCGCCGTCGACACCTTCGGCCGCGTCGACCTGCATCACCTCAACGCCGGTGTCTTCGGCAGCTTCGCGACGCTGCCCGACCTCGAAGTCGACGACTTCGAGCGCGTGATGGCCGTCAACGTCCGAGGCCCGTTGCTGGGATTGCGGGCCGCGTTCCGGCACTGGCGGACGACCGGTGAGCGCGGAACGATCGCGCTCACCGCGTCCATCGCGAGCCTCACCGGTGCGGCCGACCTGGTTCCCTACCAGGTTTCCAAGCACGCGGTCACCGGCCTCGTCCGGTCGGCGGCCGTCTACGGCGGCCCGCTCGGCATCCGGGTCAACGCGGTCGCGCCAGGGATCGTGCCGACCGAACTGTTCCGGAACGCGGCCTCAGCAACGGGCGGAAAGAACGACATGTCGCGCCGCGCGTCCACCGCGCCACTGCGCCGCGCCGGCAGGGCGGAGGAAATCGCGGGCGTCGTCTCGTTCCTGCTTTCCGACGACAGCTCGTACCTGACGGGGCAGCTCGTCGCCGCCGACGGCGGCGCGTCGGTCGTGAACACCGTGCGGCCATCGGGCGGCGCGGGCGCGTGGGACACCGAGGTCGTGGACTCCGCCTTGTACGAGGGGTGGGTCCGATGACGCCGCGGGTCGGGTTCGTCGGACTCGGGAACATGGGCGGCCGCATGACGCGGTGCCTTGTCGACGCCGGCATCGACGTGCTGGGCTTCGACGCGCGTGCCGACGTGATCGCCGCCGTCGGGGCTGCCCCCGCGCCGAGCGCGGCGCACGTCGCGAGGGAGAGCGACATCGTCCTGCTCTCGTTGCCGGACAGCAGGGTCGTGGAGAGCGTCGTGTACGGCGAGGGCGAGCTCCTCGCGGCACTGCGGCCAGCAACCGTGGTCGTCGACCTCAGCACCTCGGCTCCGGCCTCGACACGACGGATTGCGGCCGATGCCGCTGAACGTGGCGCGACGTGGATCGACGCGGGCATTTCCGGCGGAGCGGCCGCGGCCGAGCGTGGCGCCCTCACCCTGATGGTCGGCGGCGATCCGGCGGCCCTCGACAGCGTGCGACCGGTGCTCGACCACCTCGCGACGAAGATCGTGCACTGCGGCGACATCGGCGCCGGGCACACGGTCAAGCTGCTCAACAACTTCCTCAACGCCGTGACGCTGTCGGCGACGTCGGAAGTGATGGTCGCCGCGAAGAAGGCCGGACTCGACCTCGACAACGTCCTCGACGTCATCAACGCGAGTTCAGGCGAGAGCTTCGCGAGCCGCAACCGGTTCCCGCACATCATCCACGGCGACTATCTCGAGGGTGGCCTGACGAACACCTTGATGCTCAAGGACGTGACGCTCTACCTCGACCTGGTCGCCGAACTCGGTGTCACGAGCCTCAATTCCCCCGGCCCTGTCGCGAGTTTCGGACTCGCGCGGGCGCTCGGATACGCGGACCAGATCAGTAACAGGGTCGTCGACGCGATCGGCGACGTCTCGGGCGGCGTTCGGCTGCACGACGCGAACACGGAGGAGCGCGCATGATCCACATCTCGCCACGGCAACAGGCCGGAACAGCGGGGAAGGCAGGCTCTCAGTTCACTGGTGCGGCCTTTCCCTACATGACGATGGCGGCGACCGACGGAGTCGTCATCAACACGGTCGATTTCACGCCGGGAGCACGCACGTACTGGCACTCGCACGAGCACGGGCAGATCCTGCAGGTTCTCGCCGGGCGCGGGCTGGCCCAGAGCGAAGGTGGCCCCGTCGTCGTCCTGCGCGTCGGCGACACCGTCTGGGTTCCGCCTGGCGAGCGGCACTGGCACGGCGCCGCGCCGGACAGCTTCATGGTGCACACGGCGATCTCGCTCGGCGAGACCGCCTGGGATGTGCCCGTGGCAGAGGACGAATACCGCGCTACCGCCACGGAAGGCGAGGAGAACGACTGATGACGACCGAAGGCACTCACCACGAGAGCTACGAGCGAGGCATCGACATGCGCAAACGCGTGCTCGGCGCCGAGCACGTCGAGCGCTCGCTCGCGAGCGTCAGCGAGTTCTCACGGCCCATCCAGGAGCTCGTGACGGAGTACTGCTGGGGCGAGGTGTGGACGCGACCGGGGATCGATCAGCGGACGCGGTCGATGATCAACCTCGCGATGCTGACGGCGCTCAACCGGCCACACGAGCTCGCGGTGCATGTCAAAGGCGCTGTCCACAACGGCGTCACCGCCGCCGAGATCCAGGAGGTACTCTTGCAGACCGCGATCTACGTCGGCGTCCCCGCCGCGCTCGAATCGTTCCGTATCGCGGAGCGCGTGCTGACGGAACTCGATCAGGATGCCTGAGATGACGGGGACTTCGATCGGTTTCATCGGCCTCGGCCGGATGGGGCTGCCGATGGCGGCCCGGCTCATCAAGGCCGGTTACCGCGTCCGCGGCTTCGATCTCGCCAAGGACGCGCGCTCCCGGCTCGCCGCCGAGGGAGGAGACGCCGTCGATGACGCGGCAGCCGCGGCCGCCGCCGACATCGTCGTTCTCATGCTCCCCGATTCCGGCGTGGTCGAGCACGTTCTCGGCCGGACCGACGTCGCGGCCGCCCTTGACGAGGGAACGCTCGTCGTCGACATGAGCTCATCCGAACCACTGCGCACCCGCGCACTGGCCGGGAAACTCGGGCAGCGGGGCGTCGGCCTCGTCGACGCACCGGTATCGGGTGGAGTGCGGGGTGCCGAACGCGGCACACTGACGATCATGGTTGGCGGATCCGACGAACAGATCGTGCGCGCCGAACCGGTTCTCGGCACTCTCGGCACAGTAGTGCGGGCCGGAGGGACCGGAGCCGGTCATGCCGTGAAAGCGCTGAACAACCTCATGTCGGCGACACACCTGTGGATCACCAGCGAGGCGATGCACGCCGGGCGAGCCTTCGGGATCGACCCCGAGGTCATGCTCGCGATCGTGAACGGCTCCAGCGGGCGCAGCGGCTCGACCGACAACAAGTGGCCGAACTTCATCCTTCCCGGCGGTTACGACTCCGGGTTCGCCCTGCGGCTCATGCTCAAGGACATGCGGATCGCCGCGGACCTCTCGCGCGCCGTCGGGGTCGAACCATCACTCGGCGACGACGCGATCAGCCGGTGGGCGGCGGCGGCGGACGAACTCGCCGCCGACGCCGACCACACGGAGATCGCGCGCTGGATCGCCGACCACGCGGGCGAACCCACGTCCGCTGAGCCGGAGGCAACGAGCCCGGCGGGCACCGCAGATGTCTCGGATGCGCCCGCCTCGCGCGGGATCCTCTGACAGATGGAGAGCGGGAGACCTAAGGTGTCAGCCATGACGACGGACACGAACGACGGGCAGAGCCAGCTCGCGCCCGTTGTCCGGGTAGGCGCACCGCTGCGTGAGCAGGTGATCGATTCTCTGCGTCAAGCGATCATGGAGTTCCGGCTCAAGCCAGGCCAGCGGCTGGTGGAGCGGGAGCTCATCGGATGGCTCGGCGTTTCACGGACGACGATTCGCGAGGCCATCCGCGAACTCGCGTCCGAGGGGCTGGTGACGGTCGTCCCGCAGAAGGGCGCGCGAGTGAGCGCCCCGTCCCGTGAGGAGGCCGCCGACCTCTACGAGATGCGGGCCTCGCTCGAATCTCTCATCGTGCGGCGCTTCGTCGAGCGCGCGAGCGACGAGCAGGTCGCCCGGATCGTCGCGGCGGTCGACGAATACGAACGCGTCGTGCACGCCAGCGGCGACATGCGTACCGCGCTCGCCGCGAAGTCCGGCTTCTACCGGGTACTCGTCGAGGGAGCGGCAAGCGCACCGCTGCAACAAATTCTCGAGGGCATCCAGGCGCGCGTGCAGATGCTGCGGGTGACGTCGCTGTCCCAGCCCGGCCGGCTCACCGATGTCGTCGTGGAACTGCGCGAGATCGTCGAGGCCATCGAGCGGCGCAACGCCGCCCGTGCTTCTCGGTTGTGCGCCGAGCACATCATGATGGCCGCGCACACCGCGCTCGGGAATCTCCCCGACGGCGACTGACCGGGGGCTCAGCCTGACGGCACCGCGCGCCTTGGTCGTGCGGCGCCCGAACCTGTCGTCGCCTCATCTCACCTCGACCACAGACTTGGACCACAGTAAGGAGACGTCGTGAGCCTGACGCCGCGGCAACAGGAGATCAAGGACAAGTTCATCGCCGTGCGCGGAACCTGGGGCGAGACGTGGGAGAGCATCCTGCGCCAGGACGCGGAGTTCCTCCGTGCCTATCTGGAGCTGTCGGCGGTGCCGTTCCGCAAGAACCACCTCGACGATCTCACGAAGGAATTCATCTTCATCGCCGTCGACGCGGCGGCAACGCACATGTACTCGCCTGGAACGCGCGCGCACATCGCGACCGCGTTGCGCCTCGGTGCGAAGCCCGAACAGATCATGGAGGTCATCGAACTCACCTCGACGCTGGGAATCCACGCGATGAACATCGGCGTGCCGATCCTCGTCGAGGTGCTCGAAGAGAAGGGGCTGCGGACCGAGGCGGCACCACTCGACGAGGAGCGGCAGCGCATCAAGGCGGCGTTCGTCGAGCACCGCGGCTACTGGCATCCATTCTGGGATCACATGCTCGAGCTCGACCCCGAGATGTTCGAGGCCTACCTCGAATTCTCGAGCGTGCCGTGGAAGACCGGCACGCTTTCACCGAAGGTCAAGGAGCTCGTCTACATCGCGTTCGACGCCGCCGCGACGCATCTTTACGTACCGGGTCTCAAGCTCCACATCGAGAACGCGATCGGTCACGGCGCGACACCGCAGGAGATCCTCGAGGTCATGGAGATCGCGAGCGTCATCGGTATCCACGCTGCGACCACCGCGGTGCCGATCCTCGAAGAGGAGATCGAGCGCTTCGAGCAGGAGGCGCGAGGGTGAGGCCCCCGGACAGCGCCGCGCGGTCAGCCGGACACCGGCGACCGGAGCAGGGCTGGACCTCCGGCAACCGGATCTCCAGCGCCTCGATGCCGTCGGCGCGCACGCGCCATCAGGACTGAAGCCGCGAAGCCTGCAACCCGAACCCGCTGACTAAGAGAAAACGGCGGGCGTGTGCGAGCCGAAACCATCGAGCGGCGGAGTTCGCTCGGTCGGCGGGTGGGATCTGTGTCATCGCGGCTACTTTTGGTGTTCGCTTTGTAACGACTGGGCCGAACGGGTTGGGGGCTGCTGAAGGAAACTGTGACAGTGGTTAGGCGGCCTGCTCGGCCAGCGTGGTCATGATGGTTTCGTATTCGATGGGGGTCAAGCGTCCGAGCCTGTTCTGGCGGCGTCGACGGTGGTAGGTGCGTTTGATCCAGGTCACGATCGCGATCCGGAGTTCTTCGCGGGTGTCCCAGCGGCGGCGGTCAAGCACATTGCGTTGCAGGAGGCTGAAGAAGCTCTCCATGGCGGCGTTGTCACCGGCCGCGCCGACCTGG
>NZ_JAENJH010000090.1 GCF_016595675.1 Prauserella cavernicola
GGATTCCGCAGCGCAAGGGCGACCCGGTCGTGTTCGACACCGACGAGGGCGTGCGCGCCGACACCACCGCGGAGAGCCTGGCGAAGCTGCGGCCCACCTTCGCCTCCGACGGCACGATCACCGCGGGTTCGGCCTCGCAGATCTCCGACGGCGCCGCCGCCGTGGTGGTGGCGAGCAAGGCCAAGGCCGAGGAGCTCGGTCTCGCGCCGCTGGCCGAGATCGGCGCCCACGGTGTGGTCTCCGGTCCCGACGCTAGCCTGCACGAGCAGCCGTCCAAC
>NZ_JAENJH010000009.1 GCF_016595675.1 Prauserella cavernicola
GTTTCGGTGGTTATAGCGGTGGGGTCACGCCCGGTCCCATTCCGAACCCGGAAGCTAAGCCCACCAGCGCCGATGGTACTGCACCCGAGGGGGTGTGGGAGAGTAGGACACCGCCGAACTTAACTTCTGGAGGCCCGTTAGGGTTGGTCTGATGGCCACCCTAACGGGCCTTTAGCATGTCTACGTTCGAGTGCAGTTTTCAGTAGGAGGACAAGTGTCCGAGTTCGGTCGGCGCGACTCACGGGACGACGGCGAGTCCGGTCGACCGCAACGCCGGAATGAGGGCAACCGCGGTTCGTACCGCAACGACCGCGAGGGACGTCCGAATCGCGGCGGCGGCCGCTTCGACGACCGGCGCGGTGGTTCGCGCGACAACGACCGCAGAGACGACCGTCCTCGCGGCAAGGATCAGCGCCCCTCCCGGGACCGCGACGACCGCAGCCGTGGTGGCGAGCGCCCTTACCGCGACCGCAACGACGACCGTAGCCGTGGTGACCGGACCTACCGCGGCGGCGACAAGCCGCGCGGCGACCGCCCCTATCGCGATCGCGACGACCGTAGTCGTGGTGACCGGCCGTACCGCGGCGGGGACGACAGGCGCGGCGGCGACCGTTCCTATCGCGGTGGCGATGACCGCGACCGTGGTGACCGTTCCTTCCGTGACGACCGTCCGCGCGGCGATCGGCCTTACCGGGGCGGCGACAAGTCCCGTGGCGACCGTCCCTACCGGAGTGGCGACGACCGGTCGTACCGCGGCGGCGATGACCGTGGCCGGCCGCGTGGCGAGCGTTCCTACCGCAGCGACGACAAACCCCAGGGCAAGCGTTCCTTCCAGGGCGGCGGCGACCGGTCCTTCCGCGACGATCGCAACCGTGGCGACAGGCCTTACCGGGGCGGCGACGATCGGCGTCGTGACGATCGCTCCTTCCGCGGTGACGACAAGCGTGGCGGCGACCGTCCCTACCGCGGTGGTGAGCGCTCCTTCCGCGGTGGCGACAAGCCTCGTGGGGACAAGCCCTACCGCAACGATGACAACCGCTCCCGCGACGAGCGGCCCTCTCGGGGTGGCGACTTGTACCGCGGCGAGCGTTCGAGCCAGGGTGGGGACAAGTCGCGTGGCGAGCGTTCCTTCCACGGCGGAGACAAGGCCCGTGGTGATCGTTCCGACCGGAGCGGAGACAACCGCGGCCGGGACTCCTACCGCGGTGGAGACGACAAGTCGCGCGGTGAGCGCTCCTTCCGCGACGACCGGCCGAAGCGGGACGCGCGGCCCGGCGACGAGCGCGGCGACGAGGCCGTCGCGCGCGAACTGCTCGAAGCGCCGGAGCTGCCCGAAGGCATCGAGTACTCCGACCTCGACCCCGACGCGCGTCGGGAGCTGCGGTCGTTGCCGAAGGCGCTCGCCGAGCGCATCGGCAGGCACCTGGTCGCCGCGGGCACACTGATCGACGAGGACCCCGAGACCGCGTTCGCGCACGCCAAGTACGCGAAGACGAAGGCGTCGCGCATCCCGATCGTGCGCGAGGCCGCCGGGCTCGCCGCCTACCACGCCGGCAAGTGGTCCGAGGCGCTCACGGAACTGCGCGCCGTGCGCAGGATGACCAGGACCGACGCCCACGTCGCCGTGATCGCCGACGCCGAGCGTGCACTCGGCCGTCCCGAGCGGGCACTCGACATCGCCAAGGAGACCGACGTCGCGAGCCTGCCGAAGGAGGTCGCCATCGAGCTGCGGATCGTCGCCGCCGGTGCGCGGCGTGACCTCGGTCAGCTCGACGCGGCCGTCGTGGCGCTGCAGGGCGACGACCTGGACCCCAAGAACCGGAAGCCGTGGAGCGCCCGGCTCTTCTACGCCTACGCAGACAACCTGGCCGCGGCCGGGCGCGAAGAGGAAGCCATCCGCTGGTTCCTGCACACCGCGGAGGCCGACAGCGAGGACGAGACGGACGCCGCCGAGCGTGCCGCGGAGCTGGCCGGTGACTGACGCGGCGCTGCTCGACCGGCACGACGCCGTTCTGCTCGATCTCGACGGCACCGTTTACCACGGCCCGCAGCCGATCCCGCACGCCGCCGAGGCCATCGCCTCGGCGCGCGAGCGCGGGACTCGGATCCGGTTCGTCACCAACAACGCCTCCAAAGCGCCTGACGCCGTCGCCGAGCACCTGCGCTCGCTCGGCGTCGCCGCCGACGTCGACGAGGTGCTGACGAGTGCCCAGGCCGCGGCCAGAGTGCTCCGCGAGCATCTGCCCGAGGGCGCGGTCGTACTCGTGGTGGGCGCGGGTGCGCTGGCCGCCGAGGTCGACGGCGGCGGCCTGCGTTCGGTGCGCAAGGCGGGCGACGACGTCGCGGCCGTCGTGCAGGGGCATTCGCCCAAGACCGGCTGGGCCGACCTCGCGGAGGCCTGCATCGCCATCCGCGGCGGCGCGCTGTGGGTCGCGAGTAACACCGACGCGACCCTGCCCACCGAACGGGGCCTGCTGCCGGGCAACGGATCCATGGTCGCCGCGCTGAAGGCGGCCACGGACCGCGAGCCGATCGTCGCGGGCAAGCCGCAACCGCCCCTGTTCCTGGCGGCGGCCGAATCGGCAGGCGCGACCAGCCCGCTGGTGGTCGGCGACCGACTGGACACCGACATCGCCGGAGCCGTCGCGGCCGAGGTCGACTCGCTCGTGGTGCTCACCGGGGTCGCGACGCCGGCGAGCCTGCTCGCGGCGATCCCCGCCGAGCGTCCCCGCTACCTGTCCGCCGACCTCACCGGACTCGACGGCAAGGCCGATGAGCTGGAGATCGGTCCCCGCCCCGGCTGGCGCGTGGAACCGGGCGATGCCGCACTCGTGGTCACCTCCGACGGCGGGCACGACTCGCTCGAGTTGCTGCGGACGCTGTGCGCCGCGGCGTGGCGGCACGAGATCACGGCGGTGCGCGAGGGTGACGACGCCTCGGCGGGCGCGCTCGCGGAGCTCGGCCTGACCTGACGCCTCCGCCGTTGCTCGGCCAGATCGGATAGCGTTGAGGGGTGCAGGAACAGACGAACCCCGTACCGCGGCCGGTTCCGGGCCCGCCTCCCGGCGTGCCGGGGCCCGCACGGCAGGACACGGACCCCAGGGCCGGTATCGAGGAGGCCATCGCCGGGCTCGACGAGCTCGACGCACTGCCCCCGGCCGAGCACGTCGAGCGTTTCGACGCGGTGCACACGGAGCTGGCCGTGGCGTTGTCCAGCATCGACAAGGTCTAGCGGTGCCTCGCAGGGCCCGCCTGGATGCCGAGCTCGTCCGCCGAGGGCTCGCCAGGTCACGGGAACACGCCAGCTCGCTCATCGGTGACGGCAAGGTGACCGTTCGCGGCATGGTCGCCCGCAAGGCCGCCACCAGCGTGGAAGCCGACGCCGCCATCGTCGTCAAGACCGCCGACGACCCCGGCTGGGCTTCGCGCGGAGCCCACAAGCTGCTCGGTGCGCTGGAAGCGTTCGAGCCGCAGGGGCTCTCGGTGAGTGGACGGCGCTGTCTCGACGCAGGCGCCTCCACCGGGGGATTCACCGACGTCCTGCTCCGCAAGGGCGCCCGGACCGTCGTCGCCGCCGACGTGGGGCGCGGACTGCTCGACTGGCGGCTGCAGACCGACGACCGCGTGGTCGTACTCGACAAGACCAACGTCCGCAGCCTCACGCCCGAGGTGATCGGCGGCCAGGTCGACGTCGTCGTCGCCGACCTCTCGTTCATCTCGCTGCGCCTTGTGCTGCCCGCGCTCGCCGCGTGCGCGGGTGAGGGCGCCGACCTGCTGCCGATGGTCAAACCGCAGTTCGAGGTCGGCAAGGAGCGCCTAGGCAGCGGTGGCGTGGTGCGCGACCCCGAGCTGCGCGCCGAAGCCGTGCTCGACGTGCTCGCCGAGGCACAGGGTCTCGGGCTGAGCGCCCGCGGCGTCGTGGCCAGCCCGCTGCCGGGCCCGTCGGGCAACGTCGAGTTCTTCGCGTGGCTGCGCCGCGCCGAAGCGGGGGAGACCACCGCCGAGCCCGCCGAGCTCGTCCGCACCGCCGTCCGGGAAGGGCCGTCGTGAACGCAGAACGCGAGCAGCGCGAGGTGCTCCTCGTCGTCCACCCAGACCGCGACACGACGCGAGGAGCGGCCAGAGAGGTCGCGGTGCGGCTCGCCGCGGCCGGGATCTGGCTGCGCGTCATCGACGAGGAGGTCCGCCGCCTCGTCGAACCCGAGGACGCCGACATGCCGTGCACGGTCGTCGCGCCGGAGGAGAACCCCGCCAAGGGCGTCGAGCTGGTGCTCGTGCTGGGCGGCGACGGGACGCTGCTGCGGGCCGCCGAACTCGCCAGGCCGGCCGGCGTGCCGGTGCTCGGCGTCAACCTCGGCCGCGTCGGGTTCCTCACCGAGGCCGACTCCGACGCCCTCGCCGACACCGTCGACCGCGTGGTGGCGGGCCGCTACCGCATCGAGGAACGGATGACCATCGACGTCGCCGTGACCCTCGACGGAAAGCCGATCGCCGAAACCTGGGCGCTCAACGAGGCGAGCGTGGAGAAGTCCTCCCGCGAGCGCATCCTCGACGCGCTCATCGAGGTCGACGGCAGGCCGGTGTCGTCGTTCGGCTGCGACGGCGTGCTGTGTTCCACGCCCACCGGCTCCACCGCGTACGCGTTCTCGGCGGGCGGCCCCGTGGTGTGGCCCGACGTCGAGGCGCTGCTGGTGGTGCCCAGCAACGCGCACGCGATGTTCTCCCGGCCGCTCGTGGTGTCGCGCTCGTCGGTGATCACCGTGCAGGTCGATCCCGACGGCTCGCCCGCTGTGCTCACGTGCGACGGGCTGCGGCACGTCGAGCTCGAGCCGGGAATGCGGGTGAGGGTCGTCGCTGGCTCGGTCCCGGTGCGGCTGGCCCACCTGTGGGACGGCCCGTTCACCGACCGGCTCGTGCACAAGTTCGCGCTGCCGGTGAAGAGCTGGCGCGAGCGCCACGATCGCCGGGGCAAGCGCGACGCCGAGTCGTTCTGATCGAGTCCGAGTCGCCCGGTTGTCGGTGGCGGCCGCTACGGTGGTGTCGTGCTGGCCGAGATGCGTATCCAGGGCCTCGGAGTCATCGAGGACGCCCTGCTCGAACTGCACCCGGGATTCACCGTGGTGACCGGTGAGACGGGTGCGGGCAAGACCATGGTCGTCACCGGGCTCCACCTGCTCTCGGGTGGTCGCGCGGAGGCGTCCAAGGTCAGGACCGGTGCGGGCAAGGCCACCGTCGAGGGCAGGTTCGAGAACGTCACCGCCGAGCAGGCGACGAGGATCGTCGCCGACGCCGGTGCCGATGTCGACGAGGACAGCAGCGTCATCGCGCTGCGGTCGGTGAGCCCCGACGGGCGCTCCCGTGCGCACCTCGGAGGGCGTTCCGTGCCGGTAGGGGTGCTCGCCGACCTGTCCGAGCAGATGCTGGCCGTGCACGGTCAGAACGACCAGCTGCGGCTGCTGCGGGCCGCCGAGCAGCGCGCCGTGATCGACCGGTTCGCCGGGGAGTCCGTCGCCGCTCCGCTCGCGGACTACCAGCGGGTGCGCGACGAGTGGATCGCCGTCGCCACGGAGCTGAGTGAGCGTTCCAGTCGTTCGCGCGAGCTCGCGCAACAGGCCGACATGCTGCGCCACGGGCTCACCGAGATCGAGGCCGTCGAACCCGCCCCCGGAGAGGACACCGACCTCACCCAGCAGGTGAAGCGCCTCGCCGCGGTCGACGAGCTGCGTGCCGCGGCGAGCGCGGCGAGCACAGCCGTGTCCGGCTCCGCCGAGGGCGACCCCGACGTCCCCGGTGCGCTCGGACTGCTCGCCGAGGCCAGGCGCAGGCTGGCGGGCTCCGAGGACACCGTGCTCACCGAACTGGAGCCGCGGATCGCCGAGGCCGCCGTGCTGCTGGGCGACATCGGCGCCGAACTCACCACCTACCTCGACTCGCTCGACGCCGACCCCGAGCGGCTCGAGCGGATACTGGCCAGGCAGGCCGAGCTGAAGAAGCTCACGCGCAAGTACGCGGCCGACGTCGACGGCGTGCTCGCGTGGGCGGACGACGCACGCCAGCGGCTGGAGACGATGGACACCTCCGACGAGGCGCTCGCGCAGCTCGCGGCCCGCAGGGACGAGCTGGCGAACGAGCTGTCCGGGCACGCCGCCACCGTCACCGCGGCGCGGATCGCGGCGGCCAAGGAACTGGCTGGCGAGATCACCGCCGAGCTGGCAGGCCTCGCGATGGGGCAGGCCGAGATCGAGATCACCGTGCGCAGCAGGCCCGCCGAGGCGGGCGATCCGCACGCGCTGCGCGTGGGTGGCGAGGAGGTGCACGCGGGCTCGGAGGGTGTCGACGAGGTCGAGCTGCTGCTCAAGGCCCACAACGGTGCTCCGCCCCTGCCCGTGCACAAGGCCGCGTCCGGTGGTGAGCTCTCGCGCGTCATGCTCGCCATCGAGGTGGTGCTCGCCCACGCCGACACGGTCGGCACCCTGGTCTTCGACGAGGTGGACGCCGGGGTCGGCGGCCGCGCGGCCGTGGAGATCGGCAGGCGGCTGGCGAAACTGGCGCGCAGCCACCAGGTCCTCGTGGTCACCCACCTGCCCCAGGTCGCCGCGTTCGCCGACCAGCATCTGGTGGTGGACAAGGGAACCTCCGGTGGCGTCACCCGCAGCGGCGTCCAAGTGCTCGCCCAGTCCGACCGCGTAGCGGAGCTGGCGCGGATGCTCGCCGGGCTCGACGGCACCGAAACGGGTCGCGCACACGCCGAAGAACTACTGAGCGCGGCCGAAACCTTTAAAAAGACACCCGAAACGGTGACAAAGGCGCGCTCGTCGCGCGGTGCGAAGAAGAAGTCCGGGGGCGCAAAGAAGTCCTGACCGTCCGCTGTGGATCACGACACAGTGCCCGGTAATTGCCGACAGCGTCCCGGAGTGTCGGCAGAGTTTTGGCGCGCCCGTTTGTCACTATCGGCTCATGAAACTCACCGGTCTGCTCGCACGAACCAAAGAGGCGTTGCCCGGCGTGAGTGGAGTCGCCAGGGTCGACCGACGCACGCGTGAGCTGCTGCGCAAGCTCGGGCCCGGTGAGATCGCCGTTCTGGACGAGGTGGACCTCGACCGCGCCACCGCCGACGCGCTCGTCGAGGCAGGGGTAGCCGCCGTCGTCAACGCGGCACCGTCCATTTCGGGCAGGTTCCCCAATCTGGGTCCGGAAATCCTTGTGGGCGAAGGAATCCCGCTGATCGACAACGTCGGCGGTGAGGTGATCCGGCGAATCAAGGACGGCAGCCGGGTGCGGGTGCACGAGGGCGTCGTCTACTCCGGTGAGAACCGGGTGGCCTCGGGCACCGTGCAGACCAGGGACAGCATCGCCGACCAGATGATCGAGGCCAAGGCGGGCATGTCCACCCAGCTCGAGGCGTTCTCGGCGAACACCATCGAGTTCCTGCGCCGCGAGCGCACGCTGATCCTTGACGGCGTCGGTGTTCCCGACCTGCGGATCTCCCTGCGCGACCGGCACGTGCTGGTCGTCGCGCCCGGCAACGGGCACGCCGAGGACCTGCGCGGGCTGAAGAAATATATCGCCGAGCACCGGCCGGTGCTGATCGGCGTGGATGCCGGCGCCGACACGCTGCGCGCCCACGGCTACACCCCCGACGTGGTCGTCGGCGACCCGAACGGGATCGAGGCCGACACGCTCAAGACCGGCGGTGAGGTCGTGGTGCCCGCGCAGCCCGACGGGCACGCTCCCGGAGTCCAGCGAATCCAGGACCTGGGCATCGGTGCGGTGACGTTCCCCGCCTCCGGTAATGCCGAGGACCTCGCACTGCTGCTGGCCGACACCCACGACGCAGGGCTGGTCGTGACGGTCGGATTCCAGGCCACGCTGCGGGAGTTCCTCGACCACGGCCGGTCCGGGTCGAACCCGTCCACCTTCCTCACGCGGCTCAAGCTCGGCACCAAGCTCGTCGACGGCAAGGCCGTGGCGACCCTGCACCGCGCCAGGGTGTCGCTCGGTGCCGTGGTGCTGCTGGTGCTCGCCGCGATCGTGGTCGTGATCGCGGCGCTGCTGGTGTCCGACGTCGGCAGCGTCTACCTCGACTGGGTTCGCGACACCTGGAACTCGTTCACAAGCTGGGTCAAGGGGCTCTTCACGTGATTTCTCTGCGGTACCACATCGTCTCGATCGCCGCGGCCTTCCTCGCCCTCGCGATCGGCGTCGTGCTCGGTTCGACCGCGCTGAACGGGTCGTTGCTGTCCGGGCTCGCCGACGAGCGGGGCGATCTGACCAAACAGGTCAGTGACCTGGAGTCGGAGCGCAACGCGCTCGACGCCAGGCTGGCCGACGCCGACGCCTTCGCGGGCTCGGTCGGCGGCAAGGTCGTCTCCGGCGCACTCGACAAGCGCTCGGTGGTGCTCGTGACCACCGCCGACGCCCGGCCGACGGACCGCGACGCGCTCAAGGAGCTGATCGGCAAGTCGGGTGCCTCGGTGACCGGCGAGGTGCAGCTGACCGACGCCTTCGCCGACCCGTCCAAGGCCGACCAGCTGCGTGAGGTCGTGACCAGGCTGCAGCCCGCCGGTGCCCAGTTCCCGACCGCGGGCGACCCCGGCACGCTCGCCGGTGCGCTGCTCGGTTCGGTGCTGATGCTGGACAAGGACTCCGCCGAGCCGCAGTCCTCCGGCGCCGAGCTGGCCGCCGCGATGGGCGGGCTCACCGACGGCGGTTTCATCAAGCCGAGCCAGGACGTGCGCCCCGGGCAGCTCGCGGTGGTGCTGACGGGCGGCAAGGCCGACGGCGACGGTGCGGGTGACCGCGCCGCGACGCTGGCGAGGATGGCCGCGCAGCTCGACCGCTCGGGCGCGGGCGTGGTGCTCGCGGGCGATCCGGCCTCGGCCGAGGGCGCCGGCGCGGTGGGCGTCGCGCGCTCCGACACGTCGATGACGTCCGTGCTGTCCACTGTGGACAACGTCGACAGCGCCGCGGGCCGCGTGGTGACGATTCTCGCGCTGCGCGAGCAGCTCGAGGGCAACTCCGGGCGCTACGGCGTCGCGGGCAACGCGCAGGGCCCGGCGCCGGGCGTCAACCAGGAAGGTCAGTGACCTCCGGCGACCATTTCCAAATCTGGTAACGTTCTCCCCGTCGGATTCTTGCGGGGAGGTGGGTCGGCATGGCGTCGGTGCGGATCGAGGGCGAGGACCTGGTCGTGCGGCTCGCTCCCTGGGAGCGGCTGTTCGCCGCGCACGGCGGCCTGAGCGTTCCCCTTGCCGCCGTGCTGGAGGTCTCGCCGCTCGACAGGCCGCTGGCCGCAGCGAGAGGCGGCAGGTGCGGGCTCGTCGTCAGCGGACTGCTCAAGATCGGCACGTGGGGCCTGGGGGCCGGAACGCGCCAGTTCGTGTGTGCGCGGCGCGGCGAGCACGGCCTGCGGATCCTGCTCGACCGGACCGCGCCCGGGGTGTGCCACGACGAGCTGATCGTGACCGTGCCCGACGCCGAGACCGCACGCGAGCTCGGCGGCCGTCAGAGCCCCGGTTCGGCCTCGTAGTAGGCCTTCTGCGCCGGGTAGTACTCGTCGAAGCCCGGCAGTGGCGTGTCGTCCACGGCGGCTACGAGCCGGTCGAGGTAGAACTCCCAGCCCGGACCGATCTCGCCGAGCCCGTCGAGAGAGTCAAGGTGGTGGGTGAACTGCAGCGCCGTCGTGCCCTCGTGCTCGGTGAGGTGCAGCTCCAGGCGCCACCCTCCGGACTCGTCGCTCATCGTCACGGCGAGGTGGTGTGGCGCGTCGCAGGCGTCGATGCGGACCTCCGCGGGCGGTTCGCCGTCCTCGGCGGTCAGGTGCACCCGGACGGTGGTGCCCGCGCCGCCCTCGCCCTCCCACGGTCCGAACCATCGTGCGGTCCGCTCCGGCTCGGTGACGCTCGCCCAGACCTCGGCGAGTGGATCCTTCAGCGCCCTGGTGAGCAGGAGGTCGTAGCCGCGCTCGGTGCGGATGAGTCTTCCGGTCGGTGGTGCGCTCATACCGTGCCTCCTCGGCAGGGACCCGGATGAGCGCAGATTACGCGGGATCGAGCAGCGCGTGCCAGGCCTCGACGAAGCCGGGGAAGGTCTTGCCGACCGTCGCGGGGTTCTCCACCTCGACGCCCGCGACCCGCAGTCCGAGCACCGCGCCCGCCATCACGAGCCGGTGGTCGTCGTAGGTGTGGAACACGCCCGCGTGCAGGGGGGCGGGCGTGATGCGCAGGCCGTCCTCGGTCTCGCTGACGTCTCCGCCGAGCGCGGTGAGCTCCGTGGCCAGCGCGGCCAGCCGGTCGGTCTCGTGCCCGCGCAGGTGCGCGACGCCGGAGATCTCCGACGGCGCGTCGGCGAAGCACAACAGCGCCGCGATCACCGGCGTCAGCTCACCGACTTCGTGCAGGTCGAACCGGGCGCCCGGCAGCCTGCCGGTGCCCGTCACCGTGAGCCCGGAGTCGTCGAGCGTCACCTCGGCGCCGAGCTCCCGCACCAGGCTGCGCAACCAGTCGCCGGGCTGGGTCGTCTCTCGCGGCCAGCCCGCGATGCGCACCGTGCCACCCGCCAGCAGCGGCGCGACCACGAACGGCGCGGCCGTGGACAGGTCCGGCTCGACGGTGTAG
Source organism: Prauserella cavernicola (assembly GCF_016595675.1). Taxonomy (GTDB): domain Bacteria; phylum Actinomycetota; class Actinomycetes; order Mycobacteriales; family Pseudonocardiaceae; genus Prauserella_A; species Prauserella_A cavernicola. Next base: position 10,617 of record NZ_JAENJH010000009.1, read on the forward strand.
TCGGCCAACGACAGCGACGCGGGCGGGACGTGGAACCGGTCGCGATCGCGTTCCGGCGCGGCGCCGAACCGGCGCAGCATGTCCAGCGTCATCGCGATGTGCGGCTCGCTCGGGGCCGTGCCGACCAGCCGCACAGTGACGCCCGAACTGAACGCGGGCGCCGCCAGCAGCAGGGCGGAGAGGAACTGGCTCGACGCCGAGGAGTCCAGCTCCACCTCGCCGCCGGGCAGTCCGCCGCTGCCCCGGATCGTGAACGGAGGGGCGCCCCTGCCGTCGTCATCGAGGTCGGTGCCGAGTGCGCGCAGCGCCGTCAGCAGAGGGGCGACCGGGCGGCGGCGGATGGCGGCGTCGCCGTCGAAGTGGACGGTGCGCGCGCCGAGCGCGGCCAGAGCGGGCGTGAACCGGGCCACCGTGCCCGCGTTGCCCAGCGCGATCGACACCTCGCCCTCACCCGGCGTCAGCGGGTGCACCAGCACGCCGTCGGCGGTGTGCTCCGAGGTGGCCCCCAGTTCGGCCAGCGCGGCGAGCATGAGGCGGGCGTCGCGTGAGTCGAGGGGATCGCGCACGAGCGTCGGCTCGGCCGATAGCGCGGCGAGGACGTAGGCGCGATTGGTGATCGACTTCGAGCCCGGGACGCGGATCGTGGCATCGATCTTGTCCCCGGCAACCGGCGCTGTCCAGGAGTTTTGCTCGGGCACGTCACCACTGTGGCACAGGGGCCGCCACGCGGTGTGGGTGAGGCTCGCGCGCGTTCGCCGGGGGGTGGGATAAGGTGGAAGCCCGTGGGACTTCAGCCGCGGACAACCAAGTACGTCTTTGTCACCGGAGGCGTCGCCTCCTCTCTGGGTAAGGGGCTCACCGCCTCCAGCCTGGGTCAGCTCCTCACCTCTCGTGGGCTCCGGGTCACGATGCAGAAGCTCGACCCCTACCTCAACGTCGATCCAGGAACGATGAACCCGTTCCAGCACGGCGAGGTCTTCGTCACCGAGGACGGCGCCGAGACGGATCTCGACATCGGTCACTACGAGCGATTCCTCGACCGCGACCTGTCCGGGTCCGCGAACGTGACCACGGGACAGGTGTACTCCACCGTGATCGCCAAGGAGCGTCGCGGCGAGTACCTCGGTGACACCGTGCAGGTGATCCCGCACATCACCGACGAGATCAAGTCGCGCATCATGGCCGTCGCCGAGTCGGACGGCACCGGACTGCGCCCCGACGTGGTGATCACCGAGGTCGGCGGCACGGTCGGCGACATCGAGTCGCTGCCCTTCCTCGAGGCCTGCCGCCAGGTGCGCCACGACGTCGGCAGGGACAACTGCTTCTTCCTGCACGTGTCGCTCGTGCCCTACCTCGCGCCGTCCGGCGAGCTGAAGACCAAGCCCACGCAGCACTCCGTCGCCGCGCTGCGCAACATCGGCATCCAGCCCGACGCGCTGGTCTGCCGCGCCGACCGGGACCTCTCCGAGGACCTCAAGCGCAAGATCGGCCTGATGTGCGACGTGGACACCGAGGCCGTCATCGCCTGCCCGGACGCTCCGTCGATCTACGACATCCCGAAGGTGCTGCACGGCGAGGCGCTCGACGCCTACGTGGTGCGCAGGCTCGGCCTGCCCTTCCGCGACGTCGACTGGACCGTGTGGGGCGATCTGCTCGGCCGCGTGCACAACCCCACGGAGACGGTCCGGATCGCGCTGGTCGGCAAGTACGTCGACCTGCCGGACGCCTACCTGTCGGTGACCGAGGCGCTGCGCGCGGGCGGCTTCGCCCACCGGGCGAAGGTGGAGATCGTCTGGGTCGCCTCCGACGAGGCCACCACCCCGGCCGGTGCGGCCGCGGCGCTGTCCGGTGTGGACGGCGTGCTCGTGCCCGGTGGCTTCGGCGTGCGCGGCATCGAGGGCAAGATCGGCGTCATCAACTACGCCCGCACGCGCAAGATCCCCGTGCTGGGCCTGTGTCTGGGCCTGCAGTGCATGGTGATCGAGGCCGCGCGCAATCTCGCCGGTATCACCGACGCCAACTCCGCCGAGTTCGACGAGACCACCGCCAACCCCGTGATCTCCACGATGGCCGACCAGAAGGACGTCGTGGCCGGCGACCGCGACATGGGCGGCACCATGCGCCTCGGCGCCTACCCGGCCAAGCTGGTGGCGGGCTCCCAGGTGGCGGAGGCCTACGGCAGCCGCGAGGTCTCCGAGCGGCACCGGCACCGCTACGAGGTCAACAACGCCTACCGCAAGCGGCTCGCCGACGCGGGACTCGTGTTCTCCGGCCTCTCGCCCGACGACCGGCTCGTGGAGTTCGTGGAGCTGCCCAAGAAGGAGCACCCCTTCTTCGTCGGTACCCAGGCGCACCCCGAGCTCAAGAGCAGGCCGACGAGGCCGCATCCGCTGTTCGACGCGTTCGTGCGCGCGGTGGTGGCCTACCGCACCGCCGAGCGGCTGCCGGTGGAGCTGCCAGAGGCCTCGTCCGTGGGTGCGCGATGAGCGAGCCCGGCTCCCACGAGTTCACGGTGGCGTCCTCTGAGGACGTCCACATCGGACGTGTCGTCGGCCTGCGGGTGGACGAGATCGTGATGCCCGGTGGCGGCACCGCACGTCGTGAGGTGGTGGAGCACCTCGGCGCGGTGGCCGTGTGCGCGGTGGACGACGACGGCGCCGTGACGCTCGTGCACCAGTACCGGCATCCGCTGCGCGACCGGCTGTGGGAGCTGCCCGCGGGCCTGCTGGACACGGACGGCGAGGACCTGCTCGAGACGGCGAGCCGCGAGCTGGTCGAGGAGGCGGGCCTCGCGGCGCGGCGCTGGGACACGCTCGTGGACGTGGCCGCCTCGCCGGGCTTCACCGACGAGGTGGTGCGGGTGTTCCTCGCGCGTGAGCTGACCCCGGTGCCGCGCGAGGTCCACGGCGACGAGGAGGCGGACCTGGTGATCGCCAAGGTCCCGCTGACCGAGGCCGTGCGCATGGCGCTGGCGGGCGAGATCGTCAACGGCGCCACCGTGTCCGGGGTGCTCGCCGCGCAGGCGGTGCTCAGCGGGGCCGAGCAGTCGCGGCCCGCGGACGCGCCGTGGCGCGACCGGCCGACGTCGTTCGCCGCCCGGGCGCGCTGAGCTCACTCGCGCAGCGGGCGTCCCTGCGCGTCGGTGCCGCCGTTGATCAGCAACATGATGCCGTCGATCAGTGGCCAGACGGCGCCGACACCGAGCGTGAACAGCGTGACGAGCAGCTGGGCCACCGCCAGTTCGGTGTGCCCGGTGTAGAAACGGCCGGAGCCGAACGGGAGCACGATCTGGAGCAGGCCCGCGACGACGTAGGAACGTTCCGACGGCGCGGGCTCGATCACCGGCGGCGCAGGCGGGAGGTCGGGCCACGGCTGCAGCGGCGGCACCAGGAACACGGGCCGTGGCGCGGGAAGGTCGGCGAACAACGGCCGGATGTCGGCCCTGGTGTGTGCGGCCAGCGCCGTGGTGACGCGGTCCTCGTACTCCAGGGGTTGGAGCCTGCCCGCGGAGAGGTGGTCGCTGAGCAGGCGGCACGCTTCCTCGCGCTCAGCGGTGCCGATGCGCAGGATTTCCGGGTCGGAATCGCCCCGCATATTCCCACGTTACCGGAGGTTTCGGGCCGCGAGTCTACAGTGACCGCATGGTGACCGGGGGTCGTGCGCCGGTGGCCGGGGTGGTGCGCGCCTACCTCGACCACCTCGTCGTGGAGCGCGGAACCGCGCGCAACACCGTCGAGAGCTACACGCGCGACTTGCGGCGCTACGCGGCGCACCTGGACCGCGCCGGAGTCACCGATCTGGCCGCGGTCGGGCCCGAGCACATCACCGAGTTCGGGATGGCGCTGCGCGAGGGCGACGACGAGCACCGGCCGCTCGCCGCGTCGTCGGCGGCGCGGGCCCTCGTGGCCGTGCGGGGCCTGCACCGCTTCGCCCACGCCGACGGCATCACCGAGCAGAACCCGGCCCGCGACGTCAAGCCGCCCGCCCCGGCACGGCGGCTGCCCAAGGCGCTGCCGGTGCACGACGTGCTGCGGCTGCTCGACCTGCCCGCCACCGAGGGGGAGCGGCCGCTGCGCGACCGTGCGCTGCTGGAACTGCTCTACTCGAGCGGAGCCCGCATCTCCGAGGCCGTGGGGCTCGACCTCGACGACATCGACCACGACCAGCGCACGGTGCTGCTCGACGGCAAGGGCGGGCACCAGCGGCTGGTCCCCGTCGGCAGGCCCGCGCTCGAGGCGCTCGACGCCTATCTCGTGCGGGCCCGGCCCGCGCTCGCGAGCAGGGGCAGGGGCACAGCCGCGGTGTTCCTCAACGCGCGCGGCGGCAGGCTGTCGCGGCAGAGTGCGTGGCAGGTGCTCAAGACCAACGCAGAGCGGGCCGGGCTCGCGTCGACCGTCTCGCCGCACACACTGCGCCACTCCTTCGCGACGCACCTCATCGAAGGTGGCGCCGACGTGCGGGTGGTGCAGGAACTGCTGGGGCACGCGTCGGTCACGACCACGCAGGTTTACACTCTGATAACGGTGAATACTCTGCGTGAGGTTTACGCGACTGCCCATCCCCGGGCGTTCGGCTGACCGGCGGAAAGTACTCCGTTCGCGCCCGGCGAGCCGCTTTGGCCGTGATCTACGTGCCCGAATAGGCTGGCGCCGTCCATGGCCGAATAGGAGCTTTCGCCACATGTCGACATCCCAGCAACCGGCACGGCGCGTTCCAGACCATCTCAGCCAGGTGAGCATCGCGACCGAGACCGGCGGCGATAGTGGGGAGTACGACGTGACCGCGCCGGAGGAGCCGAACGGCAAGGACGCCAAGAACAAGCTCGGCCCGACCGGCCGTCCGCGCAGGGAGATCCCAGAGCCCCCGCTGCTGGACCGCCACGGGCCCGCCCAGATCGTCGCCATGTGCAACCAGAAGGGCGGCGTCGGCAAAACCACTTCCACGATCAACCTCGGCGCCGCGCTGGCCGAGTACGGCCGGCGCGTGCTGCTCGTGGACTTCGACCCTCAGGGTGCCCTGTCCGTGGGCCTCGGCATCCAGCCGCACGAGCTGGACCAGACGGTCTACAACGTGATCATGGAACGCTCCGTGGAGATCGAGGGCGTCGTCCGCAAGACCCGCGTCGAGAACGTGGACCTGCTGCCGAGCAACATCGACCTCTCGGCCGCCGAGGTGCAGCTGGTGGCCGAGGTGGGGCGTGAGCACACGTTGCTGAGGGTGCTGCGACCCGTGATGGACCAGTACGACTATGTTCTAGTCGACTGCCAGCCGTCGCTCGGGCTGCTCACCGTCAACGCGCTCACCGCGGCCGACGGCGTGATCATCCCGCTGGAGTGCGAGTTCTTCAGCCTGCGTGGCGTGGCGTTGCTGATCGACACCATCGAGAAGGTGCGCGAGCGGCTCAACCCCAAACTGGACATCACCGGGATTCTCGCCACCATGTTCGATCCGAGAACCCTGCATTCGAAGGAGGTCATGGCGCGCGTGGTGGAGGCATTCGGGGACACCGTGTTCGACACGGTGATCAACCGCACCGTGCGATTCCCGGAGACCACCGTGGCCGGCGAGCCGATCACTCGCTGGGCTCCGCGGTCGGCCGGTGCGGCGGCGTACCGCCAGCTGGCCCGTGAGGTGATCGCTCGGTGAGCAGGCGAGCTTCCCTGCCTGGCGCGTCCGAGCTCTTCCGCCGGACGAGCAGTCCGGTGTTCGCGGACAGCCCGGTCGTCGAGGAGCCCGCGGCGGCCCGCGACACCGAGACACCCGGGAACGGCAGTGGCAACGGCGCCGGCAACGGGACCGGCAACGCCGCCGGGCGCAGGTCCGCTGGCTCCGGTTCGGCGCCGGCGTCGAGCGAGCGGCAGCTGGCCCGCTCGGCCGCCGCGCGACGGGGCACCGGCAGGCAGAAACACGACTCCAAGATCACGGTCTACGTCTCCGGCGACGAGTTGCTGGCGATGGAGCACGCGCGCCTGACGCTGCGTGGCTCGCACGACCTCGCCGTCGACAGGGGCAGGCTCGTCCGCGAGGCGGTCGCCGTGCTGCTCGCCGACTTCGACCAGCACGGTGAGGACTCCGTACTGGTGCGCAGGCTGCGGGACGGCCAGCTCGGTGAGGAAGCCAGCAACTGATGAGCGAGGGGCCCGCGCCCCAGCCCGCCCCCGAGGTGCCCGACCCGGACACACCCGAGGACGGCGGTTCGGCGTCCCGGTTCAAGGTTCGCCTCGCCAACTTCGAGGGACCGTTCGACCTGCTGCTGCAGCTGATCTCGCAGCACCAGCTCGACGTCACCGAGGTGGCGTTGCACCGGGTCACCGACGACTTCATCGCCTACACCCGCACCCTGGGCGCGGAATGGGACCTGGACGAGGTCACGGAGTTCCTGGTCATCGCGGCCACCCTGCTCGACCTCAAGGCTGCGCGGTTGCTGCCCGCCGCCGACGTCGAGGACGAGGACGACCTGGCGCTGCTGGAGGCCAGGGACCTGCTGTTCGCGCGCGTGCTGCAGTACCGGGCGTACAAGCAGGTGGCGGCGTTGTTCGCCGAGCTCGAGGCCGGGGCGCTGCGGCGCTACCCGCGGTCGGTGTCGCTGGAGGAGCGCTACCTGGGGCTGCTGCCCGAGGTGATGCTCGGGGTGACGCCGGAGAAGTTCGCCGACCTCGCGCTGACGGTGTTCAAGCCGAAGCCGCCGCCGACCGTGTCGCTGGACCACATCCACGCCGGGAAGGTGTCGGTGCGCGAGCACGCGGCCGTGCTGCGGCTGCGGCTGGCCGAGACGGGGCTGGCGACCTTCAGCGAGCTGGTGTCCGACTGCGAGCACACCCTCGAGGTGGTCGCCCGGTTCCTGGCGTTGCTGGAGCTGTACCGGGAGTCGACGGTCCAGTTCGACCAGTCCGAGGCGCTCGCCGAGCTGCACGTGCGCTGGACCGGCGGGAGTGTCGACGAGGCGGCCGCCGAGGCGGAGCGTGACCGCGCCGTCGACGTGGAGGACGAGGAGTACGGGTGAGCGAGCCACACACCGAAGGCACCGGACCGACGGCCGGGATCGAGCCTGCCGACGAGCCGCAGGCCGCGTCGGCCGTCGAGGCACCGGACGACGAGGCGCCGAGCGAGCCTCGCGACGAGGCCGTCCAGGAGCCGGGCGGCGATGAGGTCGGTGTCGAGGAACCGGATGCTCTCGGCGACGGAAGCGCTCCGGCACTGGAGCCGGGCGACCCGGCCGAGGGTGCCGGGGAACCGGGTGCGCTCGGGGACGGCACGTCGCCGACCGGCCCGGCCGCGGAGGAACCGAGTATCGACGCCCTTGCTCCCGCCGAACGGGACGACCGGGCCGGAGGCGCCGAAACCACTCGGGAGCCCGCGCCGGTGGACCTCGACGACCTGACGGCCGTCGACGCGATGAGTGACAGTGACGACGTGCTCCCGGTGGACGCGGAACCGGCCGTGGACACCGACCTGGCCACCCTCGCCGCCGACCGGACGCTGCCCGACGTCGCGGCCTACGACACGCTCGTCTCGGCGCTCGAGGCGCTGCTGCTCGTGGTGGACACCCCGGTGGACGAAGAGGTGCTCGCCGGTGCCGTCGACCAGCCCGTCGACCGGGTCACCGAGACCCTGCGCTCCATGGCCGGTGACTACGCCGACCGCTCCAGCGGCATCGACCTGCGGCGCGTCGGCGAGGGCTGGCGGTTCTACACCCGCGACACCTACGCGCCGTTCGTCGAGAAGATGCTGCTCGACGGGCAGCGCTCCAAGCTGACGCGGGCGGCGCTGGAGACGCTGGCCGTGATCGCCTACCGTCAGCCGGTGACCCGCTCGCGCGTGGCCGCCGTCCGCGGGGTCAACGTCGACGGCGTGATCCGCACGCTGGTCACCCGTGGACTCATCGAGGAGTCCGGCACCGATCCCGAGACGGGTGGCACGCTGTACGTGACGACCGAACTGTTCCTGGAGCGGCTGGGCCTGTCGTCGCTGAACGACCTGCCCCCGATCGCTCCGCTGTTGCCCGAGGTGGACTCGATCGATGACATCTGACCAACCCCAAGGCGTGCGCCTGCAGAAGGTGCTCGCACAGGCGGGCGTGGCCTCGCGCCGCGCATCCGAGGACCTGATCGCACGGGGCCGGGTGAGCGTCGACGGCGAGGTCGTGCGCGAGCAGGGCCGCCGCGTGGATCCCGACAACGCCGTGATTCACGTCGACGGCCTGCGCGTGATCGTGCGGGACGACCTCGTGTACTTCGCGTTCAACAAGCCCAAGGGCGTGCACAGCACGATGACCGACGACCAGGGCAGGCCCTGCGTCGGCGACTACGTGCGTGAGCGGCGCGAGCGGCTCTTCCACGTCGGCAGGCTCGACGCCGAGACCGAGGGCCTGCTGCTGCTCACCAACGACGGTGACCTCGCACACCGGCTCATGCACCCCTCGTACCACGTGACCAAGACCTACCTCGCCGAAGTCGACGGCTCCGTGCCGCGCGGGCTCGGCAAGCGGCTGCGGGCCGGGGTAGAGCTCGAGGACGGCCCCGCGAAGGCCGACGAGTTCCGCGTCAAGGACGAGCGCCCCGGCCGCACGCTGGTCGAGGTCGTGCTGCACGAGGGACGCAAGCACATCGTGCGGCGTCTGCTGGCCGAGGTCGGCCACCCCGTGCGCAAGCTCGTGCGCACCGCGGTGGGCGACGTGCAGCTCGGCACGTCCAAACAGGGCGCGCTGCGCCCGCTCAACCGCGCCGAGGTCGGTGGTCTCTACCGCGCCGTCGGCCTCTGATCGGACCTACGGGGTGTCGGTGGCCGCCTGCGTGATGCTCGCCGTGCGGCGTTGCAGCGCTCGCGCCACCGGCTCCACCACGCGCGCCGCGATGGGGCCGAGCACGGCCATCAGCAGCACGTAGGCGGTGGCCAGCGCGGCGAGTTCGCCGTCGACGGCGCCCGCGGTCACCGCGAGCCCGGCGATGACGATCGAGAACTCGCCCCTGGCCACCAGCGCGGCGCCGGCGCGGGCCTGGCCCAGTCTGCCGATGCCCGCGCGCCGCGCGGCCCACCAGCCGGTGATGACCTTGGTCAGCGTCGTCACCACGGCCAGCGCGACCGCCCAGACCAGCACGGGCGGGATCGAGGCCGGATTGGTGTTGAGGCCGAAGACCACGAAGAACACGGCGGCGAACACGTCGCGCAGCGGCTCCAGCAGGCGCGTCGCGTTCTCGGCCGTCGACCCGGAGATCGCGATGCCGAGCAGGAACGCGCCCACCGCGGCCGACACCTGCAGCGCCGAGGCGAACCCGGCCACCAGCAACGCGGCGCCGAGCACCTTGAGCAGGAAGACCTCGCGGTCCTCGCTGTCGACCAGCGCGGAGACGAAGCGGCCGTAGCGCAGCGCCACCACGAGCACGACCGTGATCACGGCCAGCGAGATCCCGACCGCCTGCAGGCCGCCGAGGAAGCTGATGCCGCCCAGTACCGCGGTCAGGATCGGCAGGTAGAGGGCCATCGCCAGGTCCTCGAACACGAGCACCGACAGCACCACCGGCGTCTCGCGGTTACCGAGCCTGCCCAGGTCGCCGAGGACCTTCGCGATGATCCCCGACGATGAGATGTAGGTGACACCGGCCATCACCAGCGCGCCGACCGGGCCCCAGCCCAGCAGCAGCGCCACCGCGGCGCCCGGTGCCGCGTTGAGCACGATGTCGAGCAGGCCTGCCATCCACGAGCGTTTCAGCCCGGTGAACAGCTCGGCGGCGGAGTACTCCAGACCCAACAGCAACAGCAGCAGGACGACACCGATCTCGCCTGCCAGCTGGGTGAACTCACCGATGTCGCCGAGCGGGACCACGCCGCCCTGGCCGAAGAACAGGCCGCCGACCAGGTAGAGGGGGATCGGGGAGAGCCCGATCCGTCCTGCCAGCCTGCCGAGCGCGCCCAGCGCGAAGAAGACCGCGCCCAGTTCGATGAGTTCGAGTGCTGTGTGATCCACGTACTCAGCCGTGCTTGAGGATCTTGATGACGGACTCGAGTCCTTCCGCGGTGCCGACAGCGACCAGGAGATCACCTGCCGTGAAGGTGAAGTCCGGTGTCGGCGAGGGATGGACCTGTCCCGCGCGCATCACTGCGACCACCGACACGCCGGTGCGGGTGCGGATGGCGGCGTCCCCGAGCGTGCGGCCGTCGAACGGCGAACCGCTCCGGATCGGCAGCTGCTTGGTGTTGATGCCGGGAAGTTCCCGGTGCTCTTCGGTCAGCTGCGCGACCAGCTGGGGCGCACCCAGCAGGTTCGCGAGTGCGCCCGCCTCCTCGGCGGTGAGTGGCAACGAAGCCAGGCACGCGTCGGGATCGTCGGACTTCGACACGATCAGCTCGATCTTGCCGTCTCGCTGGGTCACGACGCCGACCCGGCGGCCGTTGCCGATGGCGAAGTCCTTACGGACGCCGATTCCCGGCAGTGGGGTTACTTCGACGTTCACATACCCCACGGTAACCCATCGGAGGCTCCGGAAAGCACTCCAGTCAGGCCTCCGACCGGTTTGCGCGGACTGTCCATTTCGGTCAACGCGCGGCCCGTTAAGGCAGGTCCGTAGGATCGAGCAGGATGTCCGCGGCTGCGCGGGGAGGGGTGAGACAGGGTGCTGACGGCCATAGCGGCCCATTTCGTGCTGGCGGCGGTTCTGCCGTTGATCGCGCGCCGGTGGGGAAGGGGTGCTTTCGTCGTCGGCGCCGTGGCCCCGGCGCTGACACTCGTGCTGGCGGTGAGCCATGCCGACGACGCGCTCGCGGCCCGCCATCCCACCGAGACACTCGCGTGGGCGCCGGGAATCGGGCTGGAGTTCACCGCGCGCTTCGACGAGCTCGCGCTGCTCATGATCCTGCTGGTGTCGGGTATCGGGGCCCTCGTGCTCTGTTACTACGCGTGCTACGCCAAACCGGGCGACCGCGCGGTGGGCAGGGACTCGGCGCTGCTGGTGCTCTTCGCGGGCTCCATGCTCGGACTCGTCCTCGCCGACGATGTGATTTCGCTCTACATCTTCTGGGAGCTCACCACCGTCTGCTCGTTCCTGCTCGTCGGCGGGGACGGACTGACGAAGAAGCTGCGCAAGTCGGCGACCCAGGCGCTGCTCGTGACGAGCCTCGGCGGGCTGTCGATGCTGCTGGGCCTGATCCTGCTCGCCTCGGCCTCCGGCACGACGCGGATCTCGGAGATCCTCGCCGATCCGCCCGGCGGCGGTGTGGTCCCGATCGCGGTGGTGCTGATCCTGCTCGGCGCGTTCACCAAGTCCGCCCAGGTTCCGTTCCACCCGTGGCTGCCCGGCGCGATGGTCGCGCCCACTCCGGTGAGCGCCTACCTGCACGCCGCGGCGATGGTGAAGGCCGGTGTGTACCTCGTCGCCCGCTTCGCCCCCGCGTTCTCGGACCTGCCGGCGTGGTGGGTACCGATCGTGGTGCTCGGGCTCTGGACGATGGTGCTCGGCGGATTCCGCGCGCTGCGCCAGCACGACCTGAAGACCCTGCTCGCCTACGGCACGATCAGCCAGCTCGGGTTCCTCATGGTGCTGGTCGGCGCCGGCACGTGGATCACGGCGCTCGCCGACGTGACGCTGGTGCTGGCGCACGGCCTGTTCAAGTCGGCGTTGTTCCTCACGGTCGGCATCATCGACAAACGCACGGGGACACGCGACATCCGCGAGCTCTCCGGGCTCGGATCGCGCTGGCCGGTGCTGACGGCGTTCGCGACGCTGGCCGTGCTGTCGATGGCGGGAGTTCCACCCCTGCTCGGGTTCGTCGGCAAGGAAGCGGCGATCGAGGGTCTGCTCACCGGCGACCCCAAGGACCTGGCACTGCTCGCCGGGGTGATGCTCGGCTCGGTCTTCACCGTCGCCTACAGCCTGCGGTTCCTCGTCGGCGCGTTCGGCACCCGGCCCACGGTGGCGCCCACGAAGGCGCCGCCGTCGGGCGTCGCGATGACGACGATGGTCGGCATCCCCGCCGTCGCCAGCCTGGTGCTGGCGTTCGCGCCCTGGATCGTCGAGCCGGTACTCGCCGGTTACGCCGACACCTATCCGCTGCCCGCACCCGACTACCACCTCGCGTTGTGGCACGGCCTCACGTTGCCGCTGCTGATCAGTGCGGTGATCATCGCGGCGGGGTACGCGATGTACCGCGCCTCGCTCGCACCGAAGCTCGCGGGCTGGATTCCGGAGCGGATGAGCGCCCAGAACGGGTATCGCGCGGCCGTGATGGGACTGGACCGGGGCGCGCTGAGCATCACGGGGCGGCTGCAGGCCGGTTCGCTGCCGACCTACCTCGGCATCATCCTCGTGACGATGGTGGTGCTGCCCGGCGCCGGACTGCTGGCGGGCGGCCCGCTGTCGCCCACGGAGCTGCGGGCGTGGGACTCGTGGATGCAGCTGCCGCTGGCGGTGCTGGTGCTCGCCGCGGCGGGCACGGTGGTACTCGCGCGGCGACGGCTCACCGCCGTGCTGCTCACCGGTGTGGTCGGCTACGGCATCGGCGCTCTGTTCATCGTGGACGGTGGCGCCGACCTGGCACTCGCCCAGTTCCTGGTCGAGTCGCTCACCCTCGTCGTGTTCGTGTTCGTGATCCGCCGCTTCCCGCCGCGCTTCGTCGATGCCAGGCCCTACTTCCGGCGCGCCCGCTGGGTGAAGGCGGGCATCGCCGCGGTCGCGGGAACGTTCGTGGCCGTGCTGGCGGTGCTCTACTCCGGCAGCAGGGACGGCCTGCCCGAGGCGAGCCGGTTCTACATCGAGAACGCGGAGAGCGCGACCGGCGCGTCCAACGTGGTCAACGCCATCATCGTCGACTTCCGCGCGTTCGACACCATCGGCGAGATCGCCGTGCTCGCCGTCGCGGCGACGGGCGCGGCGAGCCTGATCCTCGCCCGCGCCAGGCAACGCCCTCCCTCCCTGGCCGCGCTGGACGAGACGGACGGGACCGACGAGACCGATGGCGAGCGGACGGAGGTGAAGCGATGACCACCGACAGACCCACGGAGGAAACGGACCACGACACCGATCCGGTGCCGTGGACGTTCTGGGACCGTCCGCGCGACCGCTGGCTGATGGCCGAGCACAACTGCAACACCTGGCCGCGGTCGCTGCTGCTCGAGGTGGTCGCCCGCGTCGTCTTCCCGACGGTGCTGATCCTCTCGGTCTACCTGCTCTTCGCCGGGCACAACAACGCGGGCGGAGGGTTCAGCGGCGGGCTCGTCGCCGGTCTGGCCTTCGTGCTGCGCTACGTCGCGGGCGGCAGTGCCGAACTCGCGGCGATGGTGCGGATCCGGCCGCCCGTGGTGATCGGCGCGGGCCTGAGCATCGCCATCGTCACGGCGCTCTCGCCCGCCTTCTTCGGGGAGGCGGTGCTGTCGTCGGCGGTCTGGTCGCTGCACCTGCCGCTGCTCGGCGACCTGAAGATCGCCACCAACCTGTTCCTCGACCTCGGCGTGTACCTGCTCATCGTCGGCGTCGTCATGGACCTGCTCCGCACGGTCGGCGCCGGGACGGAGCTGGGCGGTCCAGGCCTCGACGAGGAGACGATGGAGCGGGACGAGGTGGAACGCACGTGACCGTCAACATCACCATGGTCATCGTCCTGGCGGGGCTCTACACGGTTGGTTTCTACCTGCTGATGCAGCGCTCGCTGATGCGCGTGATCCTCGGGATCGTGATCCTGGGCCACGGCGCCAACCTGTTCCTGCAGGTGGCGGGCGGACCGCCCGGGGAGCCCGCGTTCGTGGGCTCCGCCGTGATCCAGGCGATGGTCGATCCGCTGCCGCAGGCGCTCGCGCTCACCGCGATCGTCATCACCTTCGCGCTCACCACCTTCCTGCTCGCGCTGGCGTATCGCTCGTGGGCGCTGCTCGGCCACGACGAGGTCCAGGACGACGTCGAGGACCGCCGCATCCGCGAGGCGGCCGAGCGGGACGAGGACTCCGACGATTCAGACACGGAACCATCCGAAGCCGTCGCCGGGTTCGAGGCTCCCGAAGCCAGCGAGGAGGTGCCGAGGTGACGGTCCTCGTCGCGCTGCCCGTCCTGCTGCCGCTGTTCGCGGCCGCGCTGTCCCTGATCGCGGGGCGCTCGCCGCGCGTGCAGCGCCTGCTCGGGGTCGGCGTCCTCACGGCGATCGCCGCGATCGCCGTGGTGCTGTTGCTGGAGACCGACCGCAACGGCCCTGTCGTGCTGCAGTTCGGCGGCTACGCCGCGCCGTTCGGGATCACACTGGTCGCCGACCGGCTCTCGGCTCTGCTGCTGCTCGTGTCCGCGCTCGTGACGCTCGCCGTGCTGATCTTCTCGATCGGCCAGCGCATCACCGACTACGGCAGGCAGACCGCGTCCACGGCGTTCCACCCGATGTATCTGATGCTCTGCGCGGGCGTCTCGCTGGCCTATCTCACCGGTGACCTGTTCAACCTGTTCGTCGCCTTCGAGATCATGCTGGCCTCGTCGTACGTGCTGATCACACGGCGCACCACCGCGGCCCGCGTGCGGGCGAGCATGACCTACGTGATCGTCAGCCTCACCTCGTCGCTGCTGTTCATCACCATGATCGCGCTGGTCTACGCGGCCACCGGCACCGTGAACCTCGCGGCGCTGCCCGCGAAGATCGCCGAGCTCGACGCGGGCGTGCAGTCGAGCCTCGCGTTGTTCATGGTCGTGGTGTTCGGCATCAAGGCGGCGCTGGTGCCCATGCACTTCTGGCTGCCGGACAGCTATCCGACCGCGCCCGCACCGATCACCGCGGTGTTCGCGGGCCTGCTCACCAAGGTCGGCGTCTACGCGCTGATCCGCACGCAGACGCTCGTGTTCATCCACGACGCCAGCTGGACAGTGCTGCTGGTGATCGCGATGCTCACGATGATCATCGGCGTGCTCGGCGCCATCGCGCAGAACGACCTCAACCGGATGTTGTCGTTCCTGCTCGTGAGCCACATCGGCTACATGCTGTTCGGGCTCGCGCTGTTCACCGTGCTCGGCCTGGCCGGGGTGATCCTCTACGTCGTCCACCACATCACCGTGCAGGCGGCGTTGTTCCTGACCAGCGGTATCATCACGCGCCACACGGGAACGGTGTCGCTGCAGGCGATGTCCGGGGTGGCCAAGGCCTATCCGCTCGTGGCGGTGCTGTTCGCACTGCCCGCGCTGAGTCTCGCCGGGATCCCCCCGTTCTCCGGGTTCGTCGCCAAGATCGCGCTGTTGCAGGCGGGCGCGGCGGTGGGGACTCCCGTCGCCTACGCCGTGACGGCGGCCGCCGTGGTGACGAGCCTGCTGACGCTCTTCGCGGTCACCAAGATCTGGGTGGGCGCGTTCTGGGGCAAGGTCGCGGAGCCGCACGCGGACCCCGACCCCACCGACGAGGTGACGGTCGGCACCGGGTCGACGTCCAAGGGCATGCTGGTGGCCACCGGCGGACTGGTGGCGGTGAGCGTGCTCATCGCGGTGTTCGCCGGGCCGCTGGCGGCGATGAGTGAACGCGCGGCGGCCGACCTGCTCGACGGCGGCGCCTATCAGACCGCGGTCCTCGGCGCGGACGGAGGCGGCCGATGAGGAGGCTCTCGCCCTCGCTGCTCGTCTGGCTGGTGCTGGTCTGGGTGAGCCTGTGGGGAACGCTGGACGTCACCACCGTGGTCTTCGGTGTGCTGGTGGCGCTCGGTGTGCTGGTGTTCTTCCCGTTGCCGGTGCATCGCTGGAACATCTTCGGCCATCCGCTGCGCCTGGCGAGCCTGACCCTGTACGTGGTGTGGGACCTGGTGCTGTCGGCCGTGCGGCTGGCCTGGGACGAGTTCCGGCACGGCTCGAGCGTCAAGGCCGCGATCGTGGCGGTGCCCGTGCTGTCCGATGTGGACCACGTGATCGCCTCGGCCTCCAACGTGCTGTCGCTGGGACCGGGCCGGTTCGTGCTGCAGATCGACCGGGCCAACCGCATCTGGTACGTCTACGCGCTCGGCGTCCGCTCGCGCCTCGCGTGCGACAAGATCCACGACGACGCGCTCGACCTGCAGGTCAGGGTGATCCACGCGTTCGGTGCGCCCGACGAGGCCCGCACCGTGCGCGAGCGCGCCGAGGAGGCGAAGCGGCGCAGGGCCAGGGCCGTCGACGACGGCACGCCGCGAGAGACGGAGGCACCGTGAACGTCGTCTTCATCATCACGTTCGGACTGCTCGCACTCGCCGGGCTGCTGAGCCTGGTGCGGCTGATCCGCGGTCCGCGCACACTCGACCGCATCCTCGCGGTGGACGTGCTCGTGGTGCTCATCGTGGCGGGTACCTCGGTGGGCATGGCGATGTCGCTGCGCGGGATCTACATCGCGCTCGTGGTCTCGGTGGCACTGCTCGGGTTCGTCGCCTCGATCTCGGTGGTCCGGCTCATCGAGCGCAGGGAGGGGTACCGATGACCGTGCGCGACTGGATCTGTGCGGTGCTGTTGCTGTCGGGCGCGCTGTTCTGCGTGATCGGCGCCTACGGGGTGGTGCGTCTTCCCGACGTGCCGAGCAGGCTGCAGGCGGCCACGAAGCCGCAGACGCTGGGACTGCTGCTGATCCTGGCGGGCACCGCGGTGCGCCTCGAGCCGCAGTACGCGGTGGGCCTCGTGCTCGCGGGCCTGTTCCAGGTGATCACGGCGCCCGTGCTGTCGCAGCTGTTCGGCCGCACCGCCTACTCGACCGGGGCCGTCGACAAGTCCACGCTGGTCACCGACGAGCTGGACGAGCGCCTGCGTGCGGAGCGCGGCTGACCGGCAGGCAGAATGGGTCCCCGCAACAGGACGGCGAGACAGCGAGGAGAACGGTCGGTGGCGGGAGCCCTACGTGGCGTGGTCGCACTGGACGGTCCATCGGGGACCGGCAAGACCACGGTCGCGCGCATGCTGGCCGCCGAGCTCGGCGCCGGCTTCCTCGACACGGGTGCGATGTACCGCGTGGTGGCCCTCTCGGCGCTGCGCGAGGGAGTCGACCTCGCCGACGCCGACGCCGTGGCCGCGCTGGCGAGAAGGGTCCAGGTCGGGATCGGCACCGATCCGGGACAGTCGCGGGTGCTGCTGGACGGTGACGACGTCGCCGAGCAGATCCGCACCGAGCCGGTGAACGTGGCCGTGTCGCCGGTGTCGGCGGTGCCCGAGGTGCGGCGGCTGCTGGTCGCGGGCCAGCGCGAGATCATCGCCTCCGTGCTCGGCTCGGCGGGCGGGATCGTGGTCGACGGCCGCGACATCGGCACCGTCGTCGCGCCGGACGCGCCACTGAAGGTCTTCCTCACGGCCTCGGCCGAGGTGCGGGCCGCGCGGCGCACCGCGCAGGACTCCGCGGCGGGCAGGCAGGCCGACACCGAGGCCGTGCTCGCCTCTGTGCGCCGTCGCGACGAGCTGGACACCACCCGGGCGACCTCGCCCCTGCGCGCCGCCGACGACGCCGAGGTGCTCGACACCTCCGAGCTCACGATCGACCAGGTCGTGGCGGCGCTGAGCGAGCTTGCGAAGCGGCGGGGCCTGCTGGGCGGGGAGTTCGTGGAGGCAGGCCGGTGACCGGACTGCCCCAGGGCGCGCTGCCCTGGATGCACGACGTGGGCAGGGTGATCGCCCGGTATCTCTACCGGCCCGCCTTCCGCGTCCGTGTGCACGGGGCGTCCCGGGTGCCGCGTGACCGGGCCGTCGTGCTGGTCGCCAACCACAGCTCGATGATCGAGCCGCAGCTCATCTTCGGAATGCTGCCGCGACGTTCGGTGTTCCTCGTCAAGGAGGAGCTGTTCTCCGGCCCGGCGGGCTGGGGGCTGCGACGCATCGGGCAGGTCCCGGTGAAGCGCGGCGCGCCCGACCGGGACGCACTACGGACGGTGACGGACGTCCTGCGGGCCGGGGGACTGGTCGGGGTGTTCCCCGAGGGCACCCGGGGCGCGGGGGACGTGGCGCAGGCTCAGCAGGGCGCGGCGTGGCTCGTGCGCGTGACGGGTGCGGTGGTGGTCCCGGTGGCCGTGCGCGGCACGCTGAACCCCGGCACCCGCCGGCGGTTCCGGCCGGTGGTCGACGTGCTCGTCGGCGAACCGTTCACTGTGGACGTCGGCAAGGGCCGCGCCGCACTGGCCGAGGGCACCGAGCGCATCAGGGGAACGCTCGCCGCCCTCGTCGACAGGCTTGACAGGCAACGAGAAGAGAAGCAGAGACAATGACCGAAGCAGACGGCACCTGGTCCGACGAGTCGGAGTTCCACTCCCTCGACGCGCACGGCGCCGAGGGAGAGTCCGACGACGGCACCGAGGTCGCCCAGCCCGTGCTGGCCGTCGTCGGCAGGCCGAACGTCGGCAAGTCCACCCTGGTGAACCGCATCCTGGGGCGCCGGGAGGCCGTCGTGCAGGACGTGCCGGGCGTGACCCGCGACCGCATCGCCTACGACGCGCTGTGGAACGGCCGCCGGTTCACCGTCGTCGACACCGGCGGCTGGGAGCCCGGCGCCACGGGGCTGCAGGGCTCCGTGGCGGCGCAGGCCGAGCTGGCGATGTCCACTTCGGACGCCGTGCTGCTGGTCGTCGACGCCTCGGTGGGCGCGACGGCCACGGACGAGGCCGTCGCGAAGGTGCTGCGCCGCTCCAAGCGGCCCGTGCTGCTGGCCGCCAACAAGGTCGACGACGAGCGGTTGCTGGCCGAGACGGCGTCGCTGTGGTCGCTCGGCCTCGGCGAGCCGCACCCGGTGAGCGCGCTGCACGGCCGCAGCTCCGGCGACCTGCTCGACGAGATCGTCGGCTCGCTGCCGGAGGCCCCGAGGGACGCCGACCGGCTCGGTGGCGGACCGCGCCGCGTCGCGCTGGTCGGCAAGCCCAACGTCGGCAAGTCGAGCCTGCTCAACAAGCTCACCGGCGAGGAGCGGGCGGTGGTGGACTCGGTCGCGGGCACCACGGTCGACCCGGTCGACTCGCTGGTGGAGCTCGACGGCCAGGCGTGGCGTTTCGTCGACACCGCGGGCCTGCGCAAGCGTGTGCAGACCGCGAGCGGCACGGAGTACTACGCCTCGCTGCGCACCCGCACCGCGATCGACGCCGCCGAGGTGGTGATCGTGCTGCTCGACGCCAGTGAGCCGATCTCGGAGCAGGACCTGCGGGTGGTGACGCTCGTCGCCGAGGCGGGCCGCGCCCTCGTGCTGGCGTTCAACAAGTGGGACCTCGTGGACGAGGACCGGCGGTACCAGCTGGAGCGGGAGCTCGACCGCGGCCTGGTGCGCGTGCCGTGGGCAGAGAAGGTCAACGTCTCCGCGCTCACCGGCCGTGCGGTGCGCAAGATGGCGCCCGCGCTGCGCACCGCGCTGTCGTCGTGGGACCAGCGCGTGCCGACGGGGCAGCTCAACGGCTGGCTCTCCGACCTCGTCGCGGCCACTCCGCCGCCGGTGCGCGGCGGCAAGCAGCCCAAGGTGCTCTTCGCGACGCAGGCCGGTATCCGGCCCCCGACTCTCGTGTTGTTCACCACAGGTTTTCTCGAGGCGGGCTACCGGCGCTTCGTCGAGCGCAAGTTCCGGGAACGCTTCGGCTTCCAGGGAACTCCCGTGCGGATCAACGTCCGCGTGCGCGAGAAGAAGCCGAGGAAGGCACGCTGACGAGCGGTCCCCGGCGTGACCGGCGGGCGGCGCGGCCGGTCACTCCGGGTATTGTGGACGGCCGTTGAACGGGCGCCTCATCCGGAGCCGGCCCGCACGAGCCGTGTGAGGCGTTGTGACACTCGCGATCGACACCGTCCCTGACCAGTCGCTGCCCGCCGATCCGGGCCGCGCGCTCTTCCTGACGGAGCCGGTGCGGGGCGAGCGGACCCTGCTGGACGTGCTCGGCGAGACGGCGGCGCGGCACCCCGGGGCCCCCGCGATCGACGACGGCACGGTCACGCTCAGCTATCGCACGCTCGCCGCCGAGATCGAGGTCGTGCGCGGCAAGCTCACCGCCGCCGGGATCGGCAGGGGCGATCGGGTCGGTGTCCGGATCTCCTCGGGTACCGCCGAGCTCTACGTCGCGATCCTCGGGGTGCTCTCGGTGGGCGCGGCCTACGTCCCCGTCGATGCCGACGACCCCGACGAGCGCGCCGAGCTGGTGTTCGCCGAGGCAGGAGTGTGCGCGGCCCTCGGCGACGGCGGAGCGCTCACCCCGCTCGACGCCCCGCACGGCGACCAGGGCGCTCCGAGGCCGTCGGACGACGCCTGGATCATCTTCACCTCCGGCTCCACCGGCAAGCCCAAGGGTGTGGCCGTCTCGCACGCCTCGGCCACGGCGTTCGTCGACGCCGAGGCCCGGCTGTTCCTCACCGAGGAGCCGATCGGCCCCGGCGACCGGGTGCTCGCGGGGCTGTCCGTGGCCTTCGACGCCTCGTGCGAGGAGATGTGGCTCGCGTGGCGCTACGGCGCCTGCCTGGTCCCGGCCCCGCGCGCGCTCGTGCGCACCGGCGTGGACCTGGGCCCGTGGCTCGTGGCCCAGCGCATCACCGTCGTGTCCACCGTGCCGACGCTGGCCGCGCTGTGGCCCGCCGACGCGCTCGAAGACGTCCGGCTGCTGATCTTCGGCGGCGAGGCGTGCCCTCCCGAGCTGGCCGAGCGCGTGGCCGTCGAGGGTCGCGAGGTGTGGAACACCTACGGCCCCACCGAGGCCACCGTCGTCGCGTGCGGAGCCCAGCTGACCGGTGAGGGCCCTGTCCGCATCGGGCTGCCGCTGGCCGGCTGGCAGCTCGCCGTCGTGGACGACGACGGCGAGCCGGTGCCGATGGGCGGCACCGGTGAGCTCGTCATCGGCGGCGTGGGCCTGGCCCGTTACCTGGACCCCGCCAAGGACGCGGAGAAGTTCGCACCGCTGCCCTCGCTCGGCTGGGAGCGCGCCTACCGCAGCGGCGACCTCGTGCGCGCCGAGCCGGAGGGACTGCTGTTCCTCGGCAGGGCCGACGAGCAGATCAAGCTCGGCGGCAGGCGCATCGAGCTCGGCGAGGTGGACGCGGCGCTGCAGGCCCTGCCCTGCATCGCGGGCGGCGCGGCGGCGATCCGCACCACCAAGGCGGGCAACCAGATCCTCGTCGGCTACGTCGCGCCACAGACGGACGCGGAGTTCGACCGCGACGCGGCCGTGGCCAGGCTGCGCGAGCAGCTGCCCGCCGCGCTCGTGCCGTTGCTCGCCGTGGTCCCCGACCTGCCGACCCGCACGTCCGGCAAGGTCGACCGCGCGGCGCTGCCGTGGCCACTGTCCACGGCGGACGAGGCCGTGGACGTGCTGTCGCCGACGGAGGCGTGGCTCGCCGAGATGTGGGGCGAGATCCTCGGCGTCCCGGTGACCGATCCCGGCGCCGATTTCTTCCGGCACGGCGGAGGCAGCCTCACCGCGGCCCAGTTCGTGTCGCGCATCCGCACGCGCCACCCCACCGTGTCGGTGACCGACGTCTACCGGCAGCCGCGCCTCGGCGAGCTCGCCGCGACACTCGACGCGCTCGACGACACCGAGACCAGCCGCAGGGAGGTCACGCCGACCCGTCGCAAGACAGGCCTGGTGCAGGCGCTGCTGCTGGTGCCGCTGCTGACGCTGCCCGGTCTGCGCTGGAGCACCATGGCCGCGGCCGCGTCCACCCTGCTCGCGCAGTGGGGTGGCGTCGCCTGGGCGCCGACCGTGCCCTGGTGGCTGCTGGGCGCGGCCTGGCTCGTGCTGTTCAGTCCCGCTGGCCGCATCGCCATCGCGGCGGGCGGCGCACGGCTGTTGCTGCGCGACCTCACTCCGGGCTCCCATCCCCGCGGCGGCAGGGTGCACCTGCGCCTGTGGACCGCCCAGCGGCTCGCCGAGCTCAGCGGGGCCAGCACCGTGGCGGGCGCGTCGTGGATGACGCACTACGCGCGGGCGCTCGGGGCCAAGGTGGGCAAGGACGTGGACCTGCACGCGCCGCCGCCGGTCACCGGGCTGCTCAAGCTCGGCAGGGGCGCGGCCGTGGAACCCGAGACCGACCTCTCCGGGTACTGGGTCGACGGCGACGTCGTGCACATCGGCAAGATCCGGGTCGGGGCGGGAGCCCGCGTCGGCGCGCGCAGCACGCTGCTGCCTGGCGCCCGAGTCGGCAAGAACGCCGAGATCGCGGCGGGCTCGACCGTGCTCGGCGTGGTGCCCTCGGGCCAGCGCTGGGCGGGCTCGCCCGCGCGCCGCGACGGCAAGGCGGGCGGACAGTGGCCGTCGGACTCCCCGGCGCGCTCGCGCCGGTGGGCCACGGCCTACGGCGTCACGTCGGTGCTGCTCGGCCTGCTCCCGGCGATCGCCGCGATCCCCGCGCTCGTGCTGCTCGGTGCCGCCGTCGCCGACGCGGCCGGACCGGGTGCGGCACTCGGAGCTGCGCTGGTGAGCGTCCCGCTGGCCACCGTGATCTACGTCGGGACCTACGCACTGCTCGTGCTGGGCGGGGTGCGCGCGCTGGGCATCGGCCTGCGTGAGGGCTACCACCCCGTGCACAGCAGGGGAGCGTGGCAGGTGTGGGCCACCGAGCGGCTGATGGACTCGGCCAGGGTGGTGCTCTTCCCGCTCTACGCCAGCCTGTTCACGCCCGTGTGGCTGCGGCTGCTCGGCGCGAGGGTGGGCCGCGGCGTCGAGGCCTCCACCGTGCTCGCGCTGCCCAAGATGACCAAGATCGACAGCGGCGCCTTCCTCGCCGACGACACCATGGTGGCCACCTACGAACTGGGCCACGGCTGGTTGCACGTCGCTCCGGCGCGCATCGGCAAGCAGGCGTTCCTCGGCAACTCCGGGATGACGGCCGCGGGCCGGTCGGTGCCCAAGCGCGGGCTGGTCGGGGTGCTGTCGTCGACGCCGGCGAAGGCGAAGAAGGGCTCGTCCTGGCTGGGGATGCCGCCGATGCCGCTGCGCCGCTCGGTGGAGGACGCCGACACCAGCAGGACGTTCGACCCGCCGCGACGGCTGCGGCTCGCCAGGGCGGCCGTGGAGCTGTGCCGCATCGTGCCGGTGATGTGCGGTGTCGCGCTCGCCGTGCTGGTCGCCGCCGCGTTCATCGCGCTGATCTCGGCACTGGGCGTCGTCGTGGCCGCGCTGGTCTCCGGCGCGGTGCTGTTCACCGCGGGCGTGCTCGCCGCGGCGCTCGCCACGGCCGCGAAGTGGTCGCTGGCGGGCAGTTTCCGGGCCACCGAACGTCCACTGTGGAGCTCGTTCGTGTGGCGGGCCGAGCTGGCCGACACCTTCGTGGAGACGCTGGCCGTGCCGTGGTTCGTCGACTCCGTCACCGGCACCCCGCTGCTGCCCGCCTGGCTGCGGACCATGGGCGCGCGCATCGGCAGGGGCGTGTGGCTGGAGACCTACTGGCTGCCCGAGTCGGATCTGGTGCGGATCGGGGACGGAGCCACGGTGAACCGGGGCTGTGTGGTGCAGACCCACCTGTTCCATGATCGGATCATGAGCATGGACACCGTGGTGATCGACGACGGCGCGACACTCGGCCCGCACGGCATCGTGCTGCCGGGGGCCAGCATCGGCGCCCGCACGACCATCGGCCCCGGCTCGCTGGTGACCAGGGGCGACGAGGTTCCCGCCGACACGCGGTGGCTGGGCAACGCCATCGCGACCTGGCAGTGAGGGCAGTCCCGTCGCCCGGCGCCACGACGTCGGGCGACTCCTACCTGCCCGCGCACGGCAACGGCGGCTACCGGGTGGGCCACTACGACCTCGAGCTGGACTACCGGCTCGTGTCGAACCGCCTCGCCGCCAAGGCCCGCATCAGCGCCGTGGCCACCCAGGCACTGTCCCGGTTCAGCCTCGACCTCGCCGACTTCAAGGTCAGCAGGGTGCTCGTGGACGGCCGCGCCGCGCGCTACGTCCGGCGAGGGCACAAGCTCACCGTCACCCCGGCGCGCTCGATCGCCGAGGGCTTCGAGTTCACCGTCGAGGTGCGCTACTCGGGCAACCCGAAGCCGCTGCGCTCACCGCAGTGGGGCGACCTCGGCTGGGACGAGCTGACCGACGGCGCGCTCGTCGCGGCCCAGCCCTTCGGTGCGCCGTCGTGGTTCCCGTGTGACGACCACCCCGCCGCCAAGGCCACCTACCGCGTCAGCGTGGCCACGTCGTCGCCGTACACGGTGCTCGTGACGGGCTCGCCGGTGTCGCGCAAGCGCGGCGCCAGCACCACCACGTGGGTGTACGAGCAGCGCGTGCCGACGGCCACGTACCTGATGAGCGTGCAGATCGGCCGCTACGTCGAGTTCGCGCCGGGGGAGAGGCAGCGCGTCGCGGTGCCCGTGGAGCTCAGGGCGCGCGCGGAGGCCGACTTCGCGGTGCAGCCGCGCATGGTCAGGGTGCTCGAGGACCTCTTCGGGCCCTACCCGTTCGCCGAGTACGTCGTGGTGGTCACCGGCGACGAGCTCGACGATCCCGTCGAGGCGCAGGGAATGGCCGTGTTCGGTGCCAACCACGTCGACGGCGTCGGAACGCACGAGCGGCTGGTGGTGCACGAGCTGGCGCACCAGTGGTTCGGCAACAGCCTCACGGTGGCCGACTGGCGCCACATCTGGCTCAACGAGGGCTTCGCGACCTACGCGGAGTGGCTGTGGTCGGAGGCCTCCGGCGGAGCACCGGCGAGCAGGCACGCCAGGGACTGGCACCGCGTCGTCGCGGCTGCTCCCGCTGATCTCAGCGTCGCCGACCCCGGTGTGCGCAGGATGTTCGACCAGCGCGTCTACAAACGGGGTGCGCTCACTCTGCACGCGTTGCGCACCGAGCTCGGCGACCGCGCGTTCTTCGCGCTCGTCAGGGACTGGACGGACACGTACCGGCACGGCACGGTCACCACCGAGGCGTTCACGGCGCTGGCCGCCCGGCACGCGGGCCGCTCGCTCGACGGCTTCTTCGCGTCGTGGCTGACGGGCACCGCGCTGCCCGCGCTGCGCTAGGGGCCGGTGAGGATCGCCGTGGCGATGCGGACGATCTCGGCGATCACGTCGTCGATCGGGATCTGGTACGCGCCCAGCGCCCAGTGGTACACGAGCTCGTTGACGGCACCGATGAGCGCGACCGCGCTCAGGTGGAAGTCCCGCGGCACGGCCTCCCCGCGCGCGACCGCGCGGCGCGCCTCGACGACGAGGAACGTCACCCACCGCTCGCGCCACGCGAGCCGGTGGCGCTCCACGGCGTCGCTGACCCCCACGATCTCCACATAGGACAGCCGCGCCCAGCGCGGATCTTGCGCCGTCGTGGTGAGGTAGGCCCGCACGGCGAGCTCGATCCGCGCGGCCAGCGCCTCGTTCTCCGCCGAGGCGAACGCGTCGGTGACCGCCCGCATCGCGCGCTCCAGCACGCGATTGTGCAGAGTTGTCAGCAGATCCTCGCGTCCGGTGAACTCCTCGTAGAAGTTGCGGGTGGACACTCCGGCCGCCGAGCACAGCCGCTCGATCGACGTGGCGACGTAGCCCTCGGTGCCGAACAGTTCCAGCCCGGCGTCCATCAGTCGCTCTCTGCGCTCTGCTCTGCGATCGGCCGCCGTCCGGCCACCGTAGACGCGATCGGCCATTCGTTCAGGCTAGAGCAGCGGAGTCCGCAATGGGACGTCCACGAGTTCCGGTGCGCCAGCCGGAGATCCCGCCACGACCCAGTGAGCCAGTCGCTCCGGCGCGAAGAGCTCGTCGATGACCATGAACGCCGCGCCGACGACGCCCGCGGTGTCACTGAGCGAAGAACGAGCGATCCGCAGCTCGCGCGTGGCCAACGGCAGCGAACGCCGGTACACGGACTCGCGCACGGCGGCCAGCAACAGATCACCGGCGTCGGCCACTCCGCCGCCGATGATGACGAGTGCGGGATTGTAAAAACTCACGAGCGTCGCGAGCAGGCTGCCGATCAGTCTGCCCGCCCGCGTGAGCAGTTCCACCGACACGCGGTCGCCGCTCTGGGCGGCGCGTGAGATGTCGGCCGCGGTGATGGTGCCGGCGGAGTCGAGGACACCGGCCAGGAACTCGCTGCGGCCTTCCTTCGCCGCGTCGAGCCCGTCGCGCGCCAGCGCCGCGCCGCCCGCGTAGGCCTCGAGACAGCCGGTGTTGCCGCAGCGGCACACGACGGTCGCCTCGTCGGCCACAGCGGCGTGGCCGATGTCGCCGGCGCAGCCCTGGCTGCCCCGGTGCAGCCGTCCGCCGGACACGAGGCCCGCGCCGATGCCGGTGCCGATCTTGACGTAGAGGATGTCGCTCTGGCCCTTGGCCGTTCCGGCGCGCAGCTCGCCGAGCGCCATCGTGTTGACCTCGTTGTCGACCCACACCGGCGCGCCGAAGCGGGCGGTGAGCCGGTCGCGCACGGGGTGGCCGTCCCAGCCGGGCATGATCGGCGGCGCGCTGGGCCGTCCAGTCGCGAACTCGACGGGACCGGGCAGTCCGATCCCGATGCCCCACACGGCCACGTCGCCGTGCTCGGCGCGCACGTCGTCGAGCAGGGTGTCGAACAGTGCCTCCACCCGGTCGAGCACGGGTTCGGGGCCGAGTGCGATGTCGGTGGGTTCCTCGCGTTCCGCGAGCACGGTTCCGGCGAGGTCGGTGACGCCCGCGGCGATGCTGGTGGCGCCCAGCTCCGCGGCGAGCACGACGCCAGCCGTGGCACGGAACCGCAGTTCCCTGGGCGCGCGGCCGCCGCTGGAGGGACCGAGGGCGCCCTCCTCCATGAGTCCGCATTCGGTGAGCTGGTTGACGCGCTGGGTCACGACCGTGCGGCCGAGCCCGGAATGCCTGCCGATCTCGGGCCGGGTCCTGGCCGCGCCGGAACGGACGAGATCGAGCACCGTGGTGAGGCTGTCGACGTGCTCAGGGGTCAGTGCGCCCTGGTTGCGTGGTGTCTTCGGCTCCTGCACGCGAACATCTTCCACCACGCGAACCCGGCGGGCAGATCGATGTGGTGGGATGGATTCCGGACGGCCATGCGTTGGTATCCGCTTGAGACAGTCAGTCGTAGTCAGGAGGTCGCGTGGTGCCGGATCCGGCCGAGTTGTACGAAGTGGATTCCGATGTCCCGGTGCTGGACAGTGCGGTACTGCTTTTTCACTTCGACGGCTTCATCGACGCGGGCTCCGCGGGCCGCGCCGTCGCCGACCATCTGGTGGAGGAGCTGGACGGCCCGGTCGTGGCGCGGTTCGACGTCGACCGGCTGCTGGACTATCGCTCTCGGCGGCCCACGATGACCTACTCCGGTGACCGGTGGTCGGACTTCGAGTCGCCGGAGTTGGGCGTGCGGTTGTTGCACGACGCCGACGAGACACCCTTCCTCCTGTTCACCGGACCCGAACCGGACCACGAGTGGGAGCGGTTCGCGGCCGCGGTGCGGCATCTGGTCGAGCGCTGGCAGGTGCGGCTGAGCGTGAACTTCCAGGGCATCCCGATGGGCGTTCCGCACACGCGGCCACTCGGGCTGACGGCGCACGCGACGCGGCCCGATCTGGTGAGCGCGTTCTCGTCGATGTTCAACGAGGTGCAGATCCCCGGTAGCGCGGCGGCACTGTTGGAGCTGCGGCTCGGTGAGGCAGGCCACGACGCGCTCGGGTTCGCCGCGCACGTGCCGCACTATCTGGCGCAGGCGCGGTATCCGGCGTCGGCGCTGACGCTGCTCGACGCGATCGAGCGCGCGACGGGCCTGAGCCTGCCGTCGGACGCGGTGCGGGAGGCGGCACGGCGCACGGACGCCGAGGTCGACCGGCAGGTGCGGGAGTCCGACGAGGTCGCCGAGGTGGTGACGGCGCTGGAGCGGCAGTACGACACGTTCACGGCGGCGCGCTCGGAGGACAACCTCCTGGCCGACGACACCCCGATGCCCACGGCCGACGAACTGGCGAGCCAGTTCGAACGCTTCCTGGCGGAACAGGGAAACAACGACCAGAACGACCAGTAGCCATGGACGAAGGGCACCTTCGAACGAGAATCGAAGGTGCCCTGAGAAACGCGAAGCCCGAGCCCCGTCGACAAGGTGCGAGTCCAGATTCCGGTGACCACGGGCGGGGCGTGGGGGTTGCACCTCCACGCCGGTGTCGTTGGGTGGGTTTGGTTGCCGTTCGATGCGGTTCTGGGCGGTGGGCGCCGCCGTCCAGGCAAGCGTGTTCATCGTGCTGGCCACCCACCCGACCTGCGAGCCGAAGACGACCGTCTCGACGCCGCCGAGGCCGCTCCGCATCAACCTGGCCCAACAGCCAGTCAGGTTCACACATGACCGGCAGCATCGGGCACCTGCCTCGGGCCGAACCGGAAATCGCACCGTCGTTCGAACATTGCTTGCGGGCGCGGCCGGTGAGCCGGGCCCCGGCAAAGGCTTTGCCATCGGCAGCGTCAGGCTGGACACTCCAACACGACACCAGCAGCAGTCGAAGGAGCACGTGGTGGCGTTAGCCAGAAAGGGGTCCCGGCGCATCGTCGTGGACGGCGACACCTATCGGTGGCGCATACGTCACAAGCCGAGCTACAGCCAGGGCAACGGCTGGACGCCGTTGACGTTCGCAGTGGAGGCCACAGCAGGCCCTGGAACGGTACTCGTCGTCCGGACCGGCCAACCCCACCCTGGGAACTGGTTTGGCCTGCGGTCGAAGCCAGTTCTTCCAACCGACGTCGAACGCGCCATACGAACCGCACGCGTCCAAGGCTGGACGCCATCGGCCAGTGGCACCCCGTTCGTCCTCGATCTCGCCAACGCATTGGATGACCCTTCGGCATAGTCACGGTCTCTGCATAGGTCCACATATGCCGATGTCCAGAGCCCGTTCGCTGGCGCTGTGCGGGGTTGAATTGCCAACGCCACTTCGTATCCGCCATGGCAGGGCGCCGGGTGTTGCTGTGGGCGAACTGCCGGGGCGGCCACGCGGGTCGTGGTGGGGCGGCCAGCGGGCCCGTTCGCGGCAACGCCGCTGTGGTGTGGCAACCAGTTCCGTGCGATGCCTTGCGATTGACCCCCGTCGAGTGCCTGTGTGGACGGTCAGATCGCGGTCACGGTCGTCGGGCGCAGTGGGGTCGCCCGTGGTGAACACATGTGTGTGAGTACAAGTAAGGCATGATCAACTGCTCCCGATCATGCTCCCAAACACGAGAAAACCCCAACCGGCGATGATCACCGTTTGGGGTTTGACCTGCAGAAACAGGTTGGTGCGCGATACTGGGATCGAACCAGTGACCTCTACCGTGTCAAGGTAGCGCTCTCCCGCTGAGCTAATCGCGCGAGGTGGAGACGGGATTCGAACCCGTGTACACGGCTTTGCAGGCCGTTGCCTCGCCTCTCGGCCACTCCACCGTGGGGGCCCGAGTGTGGGCTCTTCCGAGCGGACGACGGGACTCGAACCCGCGACCCTCACCTTGGCAAGGTGATGCGCTACCAGCTGCGCTACGTCCGCATTCCGTGGCTTCGGGGCTCGCACCCCGTCGCCTTGGTGTGTGAAGAACTGTATCGGACCGCCGAAACGCTGTGTGCACTGGGGGTGTCCACAACGTTTCGCATGGCCCTCATCAGCTCAGATCGTTCGGAATCAGGTGGGTCAGTGCGGTGTCGACGTCGACCCAGAGGTGCTCGTTGCCGGGCAGCACGACGTCGTAGGTGCGGTCGAGGAAGTCGGCGAGCTCCTGTGCCGAGGCCTCGAACATGGCGTGTCCCGAGGGCGAGTTCAGCTCGATGAGGACGGACTCCGGGTCCTCCACCGACGGCCGGATGCGCACATCGCCGTCACCCGCGTCGGCCAGGAGGCCGTCGGCGAGGAGGTCGCGTGCGTAGACCCATTCGACCCAGCCGGCCCTGCCGGTGCGGAAGGCGGCCACGACGGCGTAAGGGTCGCGCGTGTCGTAGCGCAGCTCCACCTTCACCGGAACAGGAGGCGTTCGCGGTGCCAGCAGGTCGAAGACCGCCGTGGACCGGAGCGTCACGTGATCGTTTCGCATGGTCTTACCCTTCTGCTCCCTTCCCGGCCGGTTGGCCGAGGTTCGATGGTGAGACGCAGCCGGGTTCCGACTCGCTCGCCGTTTCGGCCGATATCACACTGTCGTGTATCCGCCGGGCCCGTCTCGACATCGCTCTCGGTTCATCGGCCTCCGTGCGTGGCCCCGTGATCGCTCACGCGTACATAGTGCTCGGTTTGCCGCGCGGGCGATAGAACCGTGTCGCGAATGTTGCGGGTGACCTCCGTCCCGTTGGCGTCGTCACCCTCCTGGCCGTATGCCCGCTAGCTGGCACTTCTACGCTCCGTGTCAGGCGTTGTGCGGACGGTGCGGGGTGGAGACCACCCGTTTGCCGGGTGCGAAACGGCGTCGGGTAGAGTTCCTTTCACACCGCGAGGGGGCGATTAGCTCAGCGGGAGAGCGCTTCGTTCACACCGAAGAGGTCACTGGTTCGATCCCAGTATCGCCCACCGAAAGTCCCCTCAGGTCAGGCCCGGCATTCGTGCCGGGCCTTTTCCGTTTTCGGGGCATGTTCGGGATTTCCGGACCCGTCGATGTCAACGACGTGCGCTCGCCCGGCATTCCGGGAGGTGGCCCGCGTCGCGATGTGACGTGCTCCACCGTCGACGAAATGTGACAACTCGGGTCTCGTTGTCATAGATCAACTGACTACGTTAGGTAGTTAGTTGAGTCCCACCCATGATCACTCTTCGTCACATTTGTGGAACCTCTTCCTGTCCTCGATGTCACTCACGTGGACGCTGCACCGGCCTCTTGCTCTGTAACAACGCGCCGAGCGTGACCGATACCACCGCATGTATTCCCCGTTTGATTACTGAGCGTGTACCAGTCTTCGTTACTCTGTGGAGTTTTTCTCGGCGCGCTGGGGTTCGTCGAGAGGCCCACAACTGAATGAACGCGGGAGGCTCGATGGAAGAGTCGGTGTGGCCGTCTACGGGGCCAGAGCACGGAATGCCCCACATCGGCTCCCGACCTGCCTCCCGCTCGTTGCGAGTGGTCGACGGCAGGTCGCGCGGAGCCGCTCCCACCACGGCGCTGGCCTGGGAGCGCCGCTACCGCGTGTGGGTCATCCTCGCGGACACGCTGGCCACGGCGCTGGTGGTCGTGGCAGGTGCCCTGTTCATCGGCGACTTCCAGCGCTTCGACGAGCCCCACACGATCGGCACCGCGGCCGCGATCCTGTGCTCACTGCCGGCCAGCCGGGCCTGGAACAAGCACGGGCTCGGTGAAGGCGCCGAGGAGTTCCGCAGGGTCGGCAGGGGGCTCGTGATCGCCGCGGTGCTCGTGGCGCTCGGCGGACTGCTCGCGGGCGCGCTGGAGGTCAAGCCGTGGGTCTTCTACGTCGTGCCCGCCGTCGCGCTCGTGATCCTGCCCACTCGGTACGCGCTGCGACGGCTCGTGCACCGGCTCCGCCGCCAGGGCCAGTACCTACTGCCCGTGATGGCCGCCGGGCATCCCGACACCGTCCACGACCTCATCGAGCGCACGCGCGCGATGTCCCACGTCGGCTGGCGGGTGGAGGCCGTGTGCACCCCGTCCGGCACGGGTGACCGCGGCGAGGTGCACGGCGTGCCCGTGATCGGCGCGCTCGACGAGCTCTCCGAGCACGTCCGCAGGGGTGGCTACCGGGTCGTGGCCGTGACGGCGGACCAGTACTGGACGCCGAAGCGCCTGCAGCAGCTCGCCTGGGACCTCGAGGACACGGCGGCCGAGCTGGTCGTGGCGCCGGTGCTGATGGAGATCGCGGGCCCGAGGCTCAACGTCTCCGGGGTGTTCGGGATGCCACTGCTGCGCGTCACCGCGCCCGCGTTCACCGGTGGCCGCCGCGTGGTGAAGGAGATCGTGGACCGCTGCGGCGCGGCGCTGCTGCTGGCCATCGCGGCGCCGGTGATGCTCGGCATCGCGCTGGCGATCAAGCTCGGCGACCGCGGTCCCGTCATCTACCGGCAGAAGCGGGTGGGGCGCGACGGCGACGCGTTCACCATGTTCAAGTTCCGCACGATGGTCACCGACGCCGACCGGGTGCGGCAGAAGCTGGCCGCCAGCAACGAGGGCGCGGGCCCGCTGTTCAAGATCCGCAACGATCCGCGCGTGACCAGGGTGGGCATGCTCCTGCGGCGCTACTCGCTCGACGAGCTGCCGCAGCTGATCAACGTGCTCAGCGGGCAGATGTCGCTGGTGGGGCCGCGGCCGCCGCTGCCGGAGGAGACGTTGCGGTACGCGCCCGAGGTGCACCGCAGGCTGCTCGTCAAGCCGGGGCTCACGGGTCTCTGGCAGGTCAGCGGGCGCAGCGAGCTCTCGTGGGAGGAGAGCGTGCGGCTCGACCTGCGCTACGTCGAGGACTGGTCGCTCGCACTCGACGTGGTGATCCTCTGGAAGACGCTGCGGGCCGTCACCTACGGCCGCGGTGCTTACTGACGCGTCCGCGCTCCGGTTGGTGATCCGGTCCACAGTTCCGTCCGTCGCGAAATAGTCAAGCGCTCAACAAGGTTGACGCCGACGAGCACGATCGCGATGGAAAGGGATCTACCGATGACGTCTGTGACAGCCGAGGACGCGCTGCAGCTGCCCGCCGAGGTGCAGGACCTGCTGTTCCGCGAGGCGCGCACCGCCAACTCCTTCAGCCCCGAGCCCGTCACCGACGAGCAGCTCGAGGCGATCTACGACCTGGTCAAGTGGGCGCCGACCTCGATGAACATCCAGCCGCTGCGCGCGCTCGTCGTGCGCACCGACGAGGGCAAACAGCGGCTGCTGCCGCACCTCGCCGAGGGCAACCGGGCCAAGACCGAGGGCGCTCCCGCGACCGTCGTGCTGGCCGCCGACACCGAGTTCCACGAGAACCTGCCCAAGATCTTCCCACCGAGGCCCGACGCGAAGGACCTCTTCAGCGACGACGCCCAGCGCGAGCGGACCGCGAAGTTCAACGCGCTGCTGCAGGTCGGCTACTTCATCCTCGGGGTGCGTGCCGCCGGGCTCGCCGCGGGCCCGATGACCGGGTTCGACGCCGCGGGCGTCGACGCCGAGTTCTTCGCTGGCAAGCCGTGGAAGTCACTCGTGGTGGTGAACGTCGGCAAGCCCGGCGAGAACCCGTGGTTCGACCGGCTGCCCCGCCTCGACTACGACGAGGTCGTCACGGCCGCCTGACCTGAGAGGGGTCGACGGGCGGCGGCTAGCATCGACGCGTCAGCACACGTGTTCATGCTTTATGAGGGAGTCCACCGTGTCCCAGTCGCCGTCCGCCCAGCTCGTACCCGCCGCACGCGTGGTGGTACCTGCAGGCACCACGGCGGGTACCGCGGTGCGCGAGGCCGGGTTGCCGGGCAAGGGCGCCGAGGCCGTTGTGGTCGTGCGCGACCCCGACGGCACCCTGCGCGACCTCGCCTGGGCCCCGGACGCCGACGTCGAGGTGGAGCCCGTCGCGGCCAACACCGAGGACGGTCGCAGCGTCATCCGGCACTCGGCGGCCCACGTGCTCGCCCAGGCCGTGCAGCAGCAGTTCCCCGACGCCAAGCTCGGCATCGGCCCGCCGGTGCGCGACGGCTTCTACTACGACTTCGCCGTCGACACGCCGTTCACGCCCGAGGACCTGCAGGCGCTCGAGAAGCGCATGAAGCAGATCGTCAAGGGCAGCCAGCAGTTCTCCCGTCGCGTCGTCGAGTCCGTCGAGGCGGCCAGGGACGAGCTGGCGACCGAGCCGTTCAAGCTCGAGCTGGTCGACCTCAAGTCCGATGTGGATACCGACGAGGTGATGGAGGTCGGCGGCGCCGACCTGACGATCTACGACAACCTCGACCCGCGCACCAAGGAGCGCGTGTGGAGCGACCTGTGCCGCGGCCCGCACGTGCCGACCACCAAGCACATCCCGGCGTTCAAGCTCACCCGCGTGGCCGCCGCGTACTGGCGCGGTGACGACAAGAACCCGCAGCTGCAACGGATCTACGGCACCGCGTGGGAGTCGGCCGAGGCGCAGGACGCCTACCTGGAGATGCTCGCCGAGGCCGAGCGGCGCGACCACCGCAGGCTCGGCGCGGAGCTGGACCTGTTCTCCTTCCCCGAGGAGATCGGTTCCGGGCTGCCCGTGTTCCACCCCAAGGGCGGCATCATCCGGCGCGAGCTGGAGAACTACTCGCGCACCCGGCACGAGGAGTCCGGCTACGAGTTCGTGAACACCCCGCACATCACCAAGAGCGGGCTGTTCCACACCTCCGGGCACCTGCCGTACTACGCGGACACGATGTTCCCGCCGATCCCCTTCGAGGGCGAGGACTACTACCTCAAGGCGATGAACTGCCCGATGCACCACCTGATCTTCCGTTCGCGCGGCAGGTCCTACCGTGAGCTGCCGCTGCGGCTGTTCGAGTTCGGGACGGTGTACCGGTACGAGAAGTCCGGCGTCGTGCACGGCCTCACCCGCGTGCGCGGGCTGACGATGGACGACTCGCACATCTACTGCACCAAGGAGCAGATGCCGGGCGAGCTGCGGTCGCTGCTGCGCTTCGTGCTGGACCTGCTCGCCGACTACGGCCTCTCGGACTTCTACCTCGAGCTGTCCACCCGGGGCGACGGCGACAAGTTCATCGGTGAGGACTGGGAGTGGGAGGAGGCGACCCAGACGCTGCGCGAGGCGGCGGAGGAGTCCGGCCTCGAGCTCGTGCCCGACCCGGGCGGCGCCGCCTACTACGGCCCGAAGATCTCGGTGCAGGCGCGCGACGCGATCGGGCGCACCTGGCAGATGTCGACCATCCAGCTGGACTTCAACCACCCCAAGCGGTTCGAGCTCCAGTACGCCGCCGCGGACGGTTCGCGTCAGACGCCCGTGGTGATCCACCGCGCGCTGTTCGGCTCCATCGAGCGCTTCTTCGGCGTGCTCACCGAGCACTACGCCGGCGCGTTCCCCGCGTGGCTCGCCCCGGTCCAGGTGGTGGGCATCCCGATCGCCGACGAGCACGCCGAGCACCTCCACGGTGTCGAGAAGGCGTTGCGCGCCAAGGGAATCCGCGCCGAGGTGGACGGCGGCGACGAGCGGATGCAGAAGAAGATCCGCAACCACACCACCCAGAAGGTGCCGTTCATGCTGCTGGCGGGCGGCAAGGACGTGGAGGCGGGCGCGGTGTCGTTCCGGTTCCGCGACGGCAGCCAGGTCAACAGCGTTCCCGTGGCGACCGCCGTCGAGGCCATCGCCGACTGGATCGGGCGCAGGGAGAACGCGTCGCCGACCGCGGAGGCGCTGGAGGCTCTCGTTGGTGAGTGAGGACGGGCCGCCCGAGATCGTCGGTCAGGACGGTGTGGGGGTCGAGGACCAGCTGCAGCGGCTGTGGACCCCGCACCGGCTCGCCTACATCAAGGGGGAGAACAAGCCTGAGGGCGACGAGCCACAGGGCTGCCCGTTCTGCCGTCTCGTGGGCTCCGACGACGAGACGGCGCTGATCGTCGCGCGCGGCACGAACGTGTACGCGGTGCTCAATCTGTACCCCTACAACCCGGGGCACCTGATGGTCGTGCCGTACCGGCACGTGGCCGACTACACCGAGCTGACGCCGGCGGAGACGGTCGAGGTCGCCGAGTTCACCCAGCACGCCATGACGGTGGTGCGGGCGGTGTCGGGCGCGCACGGCTTCAACATCGGCATGAACCAGGGCGTCATCGCGGGCGCAGGCATCGCCGCCCACCTCCATCAGCACGTGGTGCCGAGGTGGGGCGGCGACGCCAACTTCATGCCGGTGGTGGGCCACACCAAGGTCCTGCCGCAGCTGCTGGGCGAGACCCGCGAGCTGCTGGCAGGCGCCTGGTAGGTGGGGCTCAGGCCTGCAGGCCGGCCTCGATGTTCAGCTCGATCTTGATCTTGTCGCTGACGACGGCGGTCGGGATGCTGGCGCCGACGGCGAACTCCGCGCGGCTGATCTCGGTGGTGGCGGAGACGCCGACCACCGTGCTGCCCTCGGTCATGCCGGGGCCGAAGCCGCCGAGCTCCGCGGCGAGAGTGACGGGCTTGGTGACACCGTGCAGGGTCAGTTCGCCGTCGATGGCGAAGTCCTCTCCGTCGACGCGGATTCCCTTGGTGTGGAAGGTCAGCGTCGGGAACTGCTCGACGTCGAGGAAGTCGGCGCTCGTGACGTGACCGTCGCGCTGCTCGTTGTTGGTGTCCACGCTGTGGGCCTGGATGGTGGCCGTCACCGTCGAGTCGGCGATGTTCTGGGCCGTCACGATCTCGCCGCCGAACTCGCCGAACCGGCCGCGCACCTTCGAGACGCCGAGGTGGCGAACGGTGAAGGTGACGTCGGAGTGGACGGCGTCGATGGTCCAGGTGCCGACGGTGTAGCCGGGGATCTCGGTCGTGGGGGCGCTCATGGTGCTCCTTCTCGAAACGATGGTGCTGTTTTGTGGGGAGCTCGTTGGTTGAGCCCTCAAGTAACAATGTAGCGCAGATTGGTTGAGGGCTCAACTAGGGGTAGTATGGGTCTCATGTCCGAACCGCGATGGCTCACCGACGAGGAGCAGCGCGTCTGGCGCGACTTCTACACGGCGGTCGGCATGCTCAGGGCGCACCTGGAGACACAGCTCCAGCAGGACGCGAACATGCCGCACACCTACTACGAGTTGCTGGTCACGCTGTCCGAGGCCCCGGGGCAGGTGATGCGCATGAGCGACCTCGCCGTCGCCACCCGGTCCTCGCGCAGCAGGCTGTCCCACGCGATCGCGCGCATGGAGGACAACGGCTGGGTCCGCAGGCGGGCCTGCGAGACCGACAAGCGCGGCTCGTTCGCGCACCTCACCCAGGCCGGGCTCGCCGCGCTCGAGGCGGCGGCGCCGGGCCACGTCGAGGCCGTGCGCGCCAGCGTGTTCGACCAGCTCTCGCCCGAGCAGGTACGCCAGCTCGGCGACATCAGCGCCGTGATCGTCGACAACCTCAGCCCGCGTTGCGCCGCCGCGGCCGAGGAGCTCGAGCGCCTCGAACGCGACCCCGCGGGAGCCTGACCGGCCACGCCGGGAGAATCACGTGCGACACCCGGGCATCCGTGCAGGTCCGTCCGGTGCGGCTCGATAGGGTTTGGCACGGCAACCCGACCACGCAGCAACCTGCACCCGTAGGACCGATGCTCAACATCTTCGCTCGCGCTTCCGTCTCCCGCGTCACCGATCCGATCGGCGCCGCGCTGGTCAGGGCAGGCCTCACCCCGAACGCCATGACGCTGATCGGCACGGTGGGCGCCTTCGTCTGCGCCCTCGTCTTCTTCCCGACCGGAATGCTGCTGGCCGGCACGTTCACGGTGTGGGGCTTCGCGATGCTCGACCTGCTCGACGGCGCCATGGCCAGGGTCAAGGGCAGCACCCCGTTCGGCGCCGTGCTCGACGCGACGTGCGACCGGCTCGTCGACGGCGCGCTGTTCGCCTCGATCGCGTGGTGGGCCTTCGTCGTCGAGGGCAACCTGCGCGCCGCGGCCGCCGCGCTGATCTGCCTCGTGCTGGCCCAGGTCATCTCCTACGTCAAGGCCCGCGCCGAGGCCTCCGGGCTCGAGGCCGACGGCGGTCTGGTGGAGCGGGCCGAACGGCTGATCATCGCGCTCGTCGGCACCGGTATCCAGGGCCTTGGCCTCCCGTTCGCCGTCGAGGCGTCTCAGTGGCTGCTCGCGGTGCTGTCCGTCGTCACACTGGTGCAGCGGATCATGGCCGTCTCCCGCGGCGCGCGGAGGGCAGGGCCGTGAGCCGGCTCGTGGGCAGGCTCGCCGACCTCGGCTACGCCGCGGGCTGGAAGCTCGTGCCCAAGCTGCCGCGCAAACTCACCTCCTCGGCGTTCTCGTTCGGCGCCGACCTCGCCGCGCGGCGAGGCGGCCCCGGCGTGCGGCAGCTGCGCGGCAACCTCGCGCGGGTGGTGCCGCAGGCGGGTGAGGCCGAGCTCGACGACCTCACCCGGCGCGCCCTGCGCTCCTACGCCCGCTACTGGCACGAGGCGTTCGTGCTGCCGACGCTCTCGCCCGCCCAGGTGCTCGAGCACGTCGACCTCTCCGGCACCGAGTACCTCGACGCCGCACTCGCCGAGGGCAACGGCGCCGTGCTCGCCCTGCCGCACAGCGGCAACTGGGACGTGGCCGGGGTGTGGCTGGTGAGCCATTCCGGGTCGTTCATCACCGTGGTGGAACGGCTCGAGCCCGAGTCGCTCTACCGCCGCTTCGTCGAGTTCCGCGAGTCGCTCGGGTTCGATGTGGTCCCCGCCGACGGCAGCGTGTCGTTCCGGGCGCTGCTGCGCGGGCTGCGCGACAACAGGGTGGTGTGCCTCGTCGGCGACCGCGACCTCAGCAAGTCGGGCCTGCCCGTGACGTTCTTCGGGGAGGAGGCCCGGTTCCCCGCCGGCCCCGCACGGCTGGCCGCGAGCACCGGCGCCGCGCTGCTGCCCGTGGGCGTCTGGTTCACCGAAAGCGGCTGGTCGGTGCGCATCCACCCGCGGATCAGGGTCAACGCCCGCGACGAGATCCACCCGGCCACCCAGGCGCTCGCTGACGTCTTCGCCGGCGACATCGCCGCGCACCCGACGGACTGGCACATGCTGCAGAAGTTCTGGGTGAGCGATCTGGCCGGCTACGCGAGCGCGGCGGGGTGAGACATGAAGGTCGGCATCGTCTGTCCGTACTCGTTCGACGTCCCCGGCGGCGTCCAGGGACACATCGTGGACCTCGCCAAGGCGCTGCTGATCCGTGGCCACACGGTGTCGGTGCTCGCGCCGGCTGACGAGGACGCCGACCTGCCGTCGTTCGTGCACCCCGCCGGTCGCGCTCTCGGCGTCCGGTACAACGGCTCGGTGGCGCGGCTGCAGTTCGGGCCCGTCTCCTACGCCAGGGTGCGGCGCTGGATCCGCGAGAACGACTTCGACGTGCTGCACCTGCACGAGCCCGCCGCGCCCAGCCTGGCGCTGCTGGCGCTCAAGGTCGCCGACGGGCCCATCGTGGCGACGTTTCACACCTCGACGCCGCGTTCGCGCACGCTCGCGGCGTTCCAGCCCGTGCTGCGCCCGCTGCTGGAGAAGATCACCGCGCGCATCGCCGTCTCGGCGCTGGCCAGGCGGGTGCAGGTCGAGCACGCCGGCGGCGACGCGGTGGAGATCCCCAACGGCGTGGACGTGGGGGTCTTCGCCGACGCCGAACCGCTGGAGGGCTACCCGCGCGCGGGCGGCACCATCGGCTTCGTCGGCCGCTACACCGAGCCGCGCAAGGGCATGGCCGTGCTGCTGGGTGCGCTGCGCACGCTCGCACCGGTGCTGCCGGAGCTGCGGCTGCTGGTGGTCGGCAGGGGAGACGCCGACAGCCTGCTCAGGCAGGCGGGGCCCGAGCTCGCCGGGCGGATCGACGTGCTGGGCCAGGTCGACGACGCCACCAAGGCGCGGGCCCTGCGCAGCGTCGACGTCTACTGCGCGCCGAACACAGGAGGAGAGAGCTTCGGCATGATCCTCACGGAGGCGATGGCGGCGGGCACCCCGGTGGTGGCCAGTGACCTCGACTCGTTCCGCCGGGTGCTCGACGACGGCCGTTCGGGGGTGCTGACGCCGACCGGCGACTCGGCCGCGCTCGCGGGCGCGCTGCGGGAGCTGCTCGGCGACCCGCGGCGGCGCGCCCTCTTGTCGGCCGCCGCCACCGAGCGGGTGGCGATGTTCGACTGGCGGACCGTGGTGACCCAGGTGCTGCGCGTGTACGAGACCGCGATCGCCGCCGACCCGCGCAAAGTCGGCACCGATCAGGACGTGGTCAGGTGAGCACGCTCGTCGTCGTCCTCGCCGTGCTGGCCGCGCTCGTGGTGGCGGGCGGGCTCTTCCTCGTGGCCACCGCCAACCGGCTCGACCGCCTGCACGTGCGGATGGACGCCGGCTGGGCCGCGCTTGACGCCGCGCTGGCCCGGCGCGCCGTGGTGGCCAGGACCGTCGCGGCGAGCGCGCTGGCGGGACAGGAGCGCGCCGGGGTGCTGCGGGCGACGGCGGAGAGCGCCGAGTCGGCGCCGCGCCCGGAACGCGAGCTCGCGGAGAACGAACTCACCCGCCTGCTCGCCGAGGTGGACCGCACCGGCCTGCCCGCGCCGCTGGCCGACGAGCTCGCCGACGCCGAACACCGCGTGGTGATCGCACGCCGCGTCCACAACGACGCCGTGCGCGACGCGCTCACCCTGCGACGGCGGCGCAAGGTGCGCTACTTCAAGCTCGCGGGCACGGCACGTCAGCCCGAGTACTTCGAGATCGCGGAACCCGAACTGGCCGCGGCACCGGCGGCACCGACCCCGCGCACGTCGGCCAGGGTCGTGCTCGTCGACTCCGAGGGCAGGGTCCTGCTGTTCAACGGCCGCGACCCGGCCGAGCGGGACTCGTCGTTCTGGTTCACCGTCGGCGGTGGCGTCGAGGACGGCGAGGACCTGCGCGCGGCCGCGGTGCGCGAGCTGAAGGAGGAGACCGGCCTCGACGCGCCGGCCGACCGGCTGGTCGGGCCGATGTGGCGCAGGCGCGTCGCGTTCACCTTCGACGGACATCACTACGACGGCACCGAATGGTTCTTCCTGACCCGGCTGGACCGCGAGCACGCCGTGGACACGTCGGGGTTCACCGAGCTCGAGGTGACCACCATCGACGAGCACCGGTGGTGGAGCGCCGACGAACTGGGCGCGACCACCGAGACCGTGTTCCCGCTGCAGCTCGCCGAACTGCTGCCGCCGCTGCTGGCCGAGGGCTGGGACGGGCGGTTGCGCTCCGTTCGCTGACCGGCGTGCCAGACTTGCCCGCATGGCTGACAACCCGGAGTCCGGTTCGTCCGCGGACACCGCGTGCGACGTCGCCCACGGCGCGGCGAAGGCCGACACCGTCGAGCGCACGCTCGTCGCCGTGTTCGCCTCTCCGGTGGCCGGGTACCTGCTGGCCTACGGCCGCGACCTCGGCTACACGCCCGTGCTCGTGGACCCCGATCCGCAGCGGGCGAGTGCGGCGGGCGCCGTCACCACGGTTCCGGAGCTGGACGGCTCCGCCGACGTCGTCGTGACCGACCACCATCGCGCCGAACTGGGGCCGATGCTGCGCGACGCGCTGCGCGAGCCCGCGCGCTGGATCGGCGTGCTCGGCAACCCGCGCCACGCGGGCCCGCACGTCGCCGCGCTCACCGAACTCGGCGTGGCCGCAGCCGACATCGCTCGCGTGCACCGCCCCGTCGGGCTCAACATCGGCTCCCGGACCCCGCCGGAGATCGCCATCGCGACGCTGGCCGGGCTGATCGCCGACCGCAACGGGCGCCCTGGCGGCTTCGAGTTCTGAACCCGGGCCCGTGTGCTCAGTGAGTGACGAGGCTCGCGGGGACGGGGTCGAACCGGACGTGGTGGCGGGTGAAGCTCGCCGTTCCCGACGTCATCGAACGCAGATCGATGGCGTAGCGCAGCAGCTCCGTCGCGGGAACCTCGGCGCGGATCACGCTCTGGCCGTCGCCCGCCGACTCGGTGCCGAGCACCCGCCCCCGCCGGGACGACAGGTCGCCGAGCACCGTGCCGAGGTGGTCGTCGGGCAGGTTCACCAGTACCTCGTCGAGCGGTTCGAGCAGCACGATGCTCGTCTTCGCCGCAGCGTCCTTGAGCGCGAGCGCGCCCGCGGTCTGGAACGCCGCGTCGGAGGAGTCGACGCTGTGCGCCTTGCCGTCGAACAACGTCACGCGCACGTCCACCACGGGATGGTCGTCGACGAGTCCCTTCCGCAGCTGCGCCCTGACTCCCTTCTCGACGCTGGGGATGAACTGGTGCGGTACGGAGCCGCCGACGACCTTGTCGACGAACTCGAAGCCCGACCCGCGCGGCAGCGGCTCCACCTCGAGATCGCACACCGCGTACTGGCCGTGGCCACCGGACTGCTTGACGTGCCTGCCGTGCCCGCCCGCCTTGCCCGCGAACGTCGAGCGCAGGCTGATCCGCACGGGCTCGGTGTCCACCTCGGCGCCGCCGGCGCGCAGCCGGGACAGCACGACGTCGGCGTGCGCCTCGCCCATGCACCACAGCACCAGCTGGCTGGTCTCGGGATTGCGTTCCATGCGCAGGGTCGGGTCTCCGGCGACCAGGCGCGCGAGGTTGCGCGCGAGTGCGTCCTCGTCGCTGCGCGTCTTGGCGACCACGGCCACCGGCAGCAACGGCTCGGGCATCGCCCACGGCCGCATCAACAGCGGATCGTCCGGATAGGACACGGTGTCGCCGGTCTCGGCCGAGCCGATCTTGGTGAGCGCGCACAGGTCGCCTGCCACGCAGTAGGGCACCTCGCGCAGGTTGGCCCCGAGCGGCGAGTACAGGTGCGCCACGCGCTCGTCGGAGTCGTGGTCGGCGTGACCGCGCTCGGCGAGGCCGTGGCCGGACACGTGCACGGGCCGTTCCGGGCGCAGCGTCCCGGAGAACACGCGCACGAGCGAGACGCGCCCGACGTAGGAGTCCACGGCCGTGCGCACGACTTCGGCGGCGAGCGGGCCACCGGGATCGGGGGAGAGCCGGGGGTGCGGCACGCCCTCGGGCGAGGTCACGTCGGGCAGCTGGTGTTCGAGCGGCGACGGGAAGGCGCGCGCGATGCCGTCGAGGACCTCGGCCAGCCCCAGCCCGGTCTCGGCGCACACCGGGATCACGGGGTGGAAGGACGCGCGTGCCACCGCGGTCTCCAGGTCGGCGATCAGCGTCTCCTCGGCGATCGGCTCCCCGGCGAGGTAGCGGTCCATGAGGGTCTCGTCCTCGCTCTCGGCGATGATGCCCTCGATGAGCTCGTTGCGGGCGTCGGCGAGCCGGTCGAGCTCGCTCGCGTCGGGTTCGCCGATCACCGGCGGATAGCCGTTGGAGTAGTCGAAGAACCGTTGCGTGATCAGGCCGATGAGCCCCTGGCGTTCGCCAACGGCGGGCAGGTACAGCGGCAGCACTCCCGCGCCGAACGCGTCCTGGCACGCGGCGATCTCGCCCTCGACGTCGGCGCGGGCGTGATCGAGCCGGGACACGATCACGGCTCTGGGCATGGCGACCTCGGCGCACTCCTCCCACAGCGCCACGGTGGCCGGATCGACGCCCTCGCCCGCGCACACGACGAACAGTGCGGCGTCGGCCGCTCGCAGGCCGGCCCGCAGTTCGCCGACGAAGTCCGCGTAGCCGGGGGTGTCGATGAGGTTGATCTTGATGTCGCCGTGGATCACCGGGGCCACCGCGAGCCCGACCGAGCGCTGCTGCCGCACGGCGGCGGGATCGTGGTCGCAGACCGTGGTGCCCTCCACGACGGATCCCGCGCGGCCGACCGTCCCCGACGCGACGAGCAGGGCCTCGGTGAGGGTGGTCTTGCCGGAACCGGAGGGACCTACCAGCACCACGTTCCGTACCTTGCCGGGATCGTCCACAGCGACCGCGGCCCCGGCGTCCCCGTTCTTCGATTGCTTCTCGGCCATGGCGGATCTCCTTGAGCCGGCGACGATGTGGAGGGTGTGCCCTCGATCACACACCCGATCCGGACGACCGGCAAGGCCACGGCGGAAGCGACGGAAAGTGGCCTCCCGAGATAGCTGTTCACTGGCACCTTTCAGCGGTCCACGCCGATCGTAGGCTGAGGACATCACCCCTGTTGTGTCCCGAAAGGCCCCCCAGTGTCTGACGTTCAGTCCCCGAACTCCTCCCTGCCCGAGACCGGCACCGCGCGCGTGAAACGCGGCATGGCCGAGATGCTCAAGGGCGGCGTGATCATGGATGTCGTCACCCCGGAACAGGCGAAGATCGCCGAGGACGCGGGCGCTGTCGCCGTCATGGCACTCGAGCGCGTGCCCGCCGACATCCGCGCCCAGGGTGGCGTGGCGAGGATGAGCGACCCCGACCTGATCGACGGCATCGTCTCCACCGTCTCGATCCCGGTGATGGCCAAGGCGCGCATCGGTCACTTCGTCGAGGCGCGGGTGCTGCAGGCGCTCGGCGTCGACTACGTGGACGAGTCCGAGGTGCTGACGCCTGCCGACTACGTCAACC
Organism: Prauserella cavernicola; assembly: GCF_016595675.1. Taxonomy (GTDB): domain Bacteria; phylum Actinomycetota; class Actinomycetes; order Mycobacteriales; family Pseudonocardiaceae; genus Prauserella_A; species Prauserella_A cavernicola. Next base: position 54,474 of record NZ_JAENJH010000009.1, read on the forward strand.
ACATCGACAAGTGGGCGTTCACGGTGCCCTTCGTGTGCGGCGCGACCAACCTCGGGGAGGCGCTGCGCCGCATCAACGAGGGCGCGGCGATGATCCGATCCAAGGGCGAGGCCGGCACGGGCGACGTGTCGAACGCGACCACGCACATGCGCAAGATCCGTGCGGAGCTGCGCACGCTCTCGTCGCTGCCCGAGGATGAGCTCTACGTGGCCGCGAAGGAACTTCAGGCCCCCTACGAGCTGGTCAAGGAGGTGGCGGCCACCGGAAAGCTGCCGGTCGTGCTGTTCACCGCGGGCGGCATCGCCACCCCGGCCGACGCGGCGATGATGATGCAGCTGGGCGCCGAGGGCGTGTTCGTCGGCTCCGGCATCTTCAAGTCCGGCGACCCGGCCAGGCGCGCCGAGGCCATCGTCAAGGCCACCACGTTCCACGACGACCCCGACGTGCTGGCGAAGGTCTCGCGTGGGCTCGGTGAGGCGATGGTCGGCATCAACGTCGACGACGTCCCCGAACCGCACCGACTGGCCGAACGAGGCTGGTAACCCCACGGCTCACCGTGCGGTGAAGGGCACCATCACTGCGTTCAATGCAGTGATGGTGCCCTTCACCGCATTCGGGTCACTGCGGGTGGGTGGCTTGTGCGGGGTGGAGTTGGTGCACTTCCGGGTCGCCCTGTTGGCGCAGGCTGTGTTCGAGCAGGCGCGGGTAGTCCGTCGCGATGCCCTGCAGCAGGGTCTCCACCGCGTGCTCGATCTGGGTGTCGCTCGTGGCCGCGTGCCCGAACAGCGCCCGGTAGTGCACCAGTGAGCCGAGCAGGTCGAGGGTCAGGCCCAGGTCGAGATCCGCGCGCAGGTCCCCGCGCGCCATCGCGCGCACGAGCGTCTGCTCGACGGCCGCCCGCGGTGGTGTGAAGAGCATGGTCATGAAGTCCTCGCGCAGTCCCGGTTCCGGCGTGCAGTCGGCGAGCAGGGGACCGAGGACTCCCGGCGGCATCCGGTCGAAGGCGGCGACGTACACGCTGAGGCACTCGGCGAGGTCGCACATCGTGCAGTCGGTGTCGGGGACCGGCGGGTTGCCGAGCCGCCACGCGAGCGCGGCGAGCACCAGGTGCTGGCGGGTGGGCCAGCGGCGGTAGATCGCGGGTTTGGTGGTGCCCGCCCTGCGCGCCACCTCTTCGAGCGTGAACCGCGTGTAGCCCGCGGAGTCCAGCACGGCGAGCGTCGCGTCGAGCACGGCGGCGTCGATCTGCGTGTTCCTCGGCCGTCCTGCCCGCGCCGGTTCACGAGGGGATTGCATGACGTCGAGCCTACCCGATACATTACGAGCCGTAACGTAATGAAATGAGGTGGCCGAATGACATCGGAGACTCGAGCGGAGCCCGCCCGGCGCGCGGGCCGCCGCGAATGGGCGGGGCTCGCCGTGCTGGCGCTGCCCACACTGCTGCTGTCGATCGACAACACCGTGCTCTTCCTCGCGCTACCCCAGCTGAGTGCCGACCTCGGCCCCACGGCGAGCCAGGAGCTGTGGATCATGGACAGCTACGGCTTTCTCATCGCGGGCTTCCTCGTGGCCATGGGCGGGCTGGGGGACCGGATCGGCAGGCGCAGGCTCCTGCTCATCGGCGCCGTCGCGTTCGGCGCGGCCTCGGCACTGGCCGCGTACTCGGTCAGCGCGGAGATGCTCATCGTCGCCAGGGTGCTGCTCGGCATCGCCGCGTCGACGCTGATGCCGACGTCGCTGGCACTGATCACCACGATGTTTCCCGACCGAGGGCAGCGCAGCCTCGCCATCGGCGTGTTCATCAGCTGTTTCATGGGTGGCGCCGCGCTGGGACCGCTGGTCGGCGGCGTCCTGCTCGAGACGTTCTGGTGGGGCTCGGTCTTCCTCATCGGGGTGCCCGTGATGCTCCTGCTGCTGGCGGTCGGGCCACTGGTGCTGCCCGCCGACCGGGGCACCGGCTCCGGCAGGATCGACCTACCGAGCGTGGCGCTCTCGCTGACCGCCGTGCTGCCGGCCGTCTACGGGCTCAAGGACCTCGCGGGCGACGGGCCGTGGTGGCGCGCGCTGCTCGCCGTCGCCGTCGGCGTCACCGCGGGAGTCGCGTTCGTCCGCAGGCAGAATCGGCTCGCCGACCCGCTGCTCGACCTGCGGCTGTTCCGGAACAGGGCGTTCAGCGCCGCGCTGGTGATCCTGCTCTGCGGCATGGTGATGCAGGGCGGTGTGTACCTCGTCATCGGTCAGTACCTGCAGCTCGTGGAGGGGCTCTCGCCGTTGGAGTCCGGACTGCGGCTCGTCGCGCCCGCCATCGCGCTGGTGGCCGGATCGCTGCTGGCTCCCGTGCTCGCCCGCCGGGTCCGGCCTGCCACCGTGATCGCCGCGGGGATGCTGGTCGCCGTCGTGGGCTGGGTGCTGCTGGCCCAGGCCGGATCCGGCGCGGGCCTGACGCTGCTGCTGACCGGGCTGGTCGTCGGTTTCCTCGGCTGCGCGCCGATCGGCGCCCTCGGTACCGAGCTCGTCGTCAGCTCGGCGCCGTCCGAGCGGGCGGGCTCGGCGTCGTCGGTGTCGGAGACGAGCGGGGAGCTGGGCATCGCGCTGGGAGTGGCGATGCTGGGCACCGTGCTCGGCGTCGTCTACCGGGGCCAGGTCTCCGGCGCGCTGCCGCCGGGAGCGCCCGAGGCGGCGGAGCACACGCTCGCCGGTGCGGTCACCTCGGCGGAGCAGCTGCCGCCAGATCTGGCGGGGGAGCTGCTGGACGCCGCGCGCTCCGCGTTCGCGAGCGGACTCAGCACCGTGGCCGTGGTGTGCGCCGTGCTCTCCGCCGGGCTCGCCGTGCTGGCGGTGTCGGCGTTGCGGCGCCTGCGTCCCGGCGGTGCGAGCTGACCGCTCAAACGTGTTCCGAGACGAGCACGGCGGCGGTGTCGGCCTCGAGCGCCTCGAACACGTGCGGCACGTCGCCGGGGTAGCTGATGTAGTCGCCGGGGCCGAGTTCGACGGGTTCCTCCGTGAGCCCGACGAGCGCGCGGCCCCGGCTCAGCACCACGTGCTCGACCACGCCGGGCATGTGCGGATCGGACTGCCTCGGCGTGCCCGGCTGCGCCACGATCTGGAACACGTCGCGGCGCGCGTTCGGCGGGCTCGACGACAGCAGGGTTGCGACGTAGTCGGCGCGTTCGGCGGAGAACGTCGGCCCCTCGCCGGACCTGATCAGCTGGACCTTCGGCCGCGAGGGTTCCACGAGCTGCGCGAACGGCACGTCGAGCGCCACACTCAGCGCCCAGAGAGTCTCGACGCTGGGGTTGCCGGTGCCCGACTCGAGCTGGGACAGCGTCGACTTCGCGATGCCCGCTCGGCGCGCGACCTCGGCCAGTGACAGTCCCGTGCGCCTGCGCTCCCGTTGCAGTGACGCGGCGATCACCGCGAGCGGCGCTCCGTTCTCCCTGGTCTCCGGCATATCGTTCGCTCCACAAGTCGATGCGTTCGCCTTGACGAACAGGTGATCCAGTGTTCAGTATAGGAGCCGATGCGTTCGATGTGGCGAACACTGGACAAGGACCTGGCGCGGGACATCGCCCTGGTCTGCCTCGCCGACGCCGTCGTCGGTGTCTCCTTCGGAGCCATCACGGTGAGCTCCGGCCTTCCGCTGTGGCTGCCGATGCTGCTCTCGCTCGTCGTCTTCGCCGGTGCGGCCCAGTTCATGTTCGTCGGTCTGGTCGCCTCGGGCGGCAACCCGATCGCCGCCGTCATCGCGGGCCTGCTGGTCAACGCCAGGCACGTGCCCTTCGGCTTCGCGGTCGGAGACCTGTTCGGCTCGAGCTGGGCCAAGCGGATCGTGGGCAGTCACCTGATGATCGACGAGACCGTGGCGTTCGCGCTCGCGCAGCGCGACGCCGAGCGCCGCAGGGCCGCCTACTGGGTCTGCGGCGTCGGACTGTTCGTCTGCTGGAACATCGGCGTGGTGCTCGGCGCGTTCGGCGGCACGGTCGTCAGCGACACCGACGTCTTCGGCCTCGACGCCGCGTTCCCCGCCGTGCTGCTCGCGCTGGTGCTGCCCTCCCTCAAGGACAGGGCCACCCGCAGGGCCGCGCTCGCCGGAGTCGCGATCGCACTGGCCACGGCGCCGTTCCTGCCCGCGGGCCTGCCCGTGCTGCTGGCGCTGGCCGGTGTGCTGGTGAGCGGGGTGGGCAGGTCGGGCGACGCGGCCGAGCCCGAGAAGGAGGCGGCGGCGTGATCTCGGCGTCCACCCTGATCATCGCGACCGTCGTCCTCGGCGCGGGCACTTTCGCGTTCCGCTTCGCGGGCCCGGTCCTGCGCGCGAGGGTCGAGCTGTCCCCGCGCGTCGAGAAGCTCATGGCCGTCGCCGCGGTGACCCTGCTCGCCGCGCTGGTCGGCACGGCGGCGCTGCTGGACGGACACGAGTTCGTGGGCTTCGCCCGGCCCGCCGGGGTCGCGGTCGGCGGCGTGCTCGCGTGGCGCAAGGCGCCGTTCGTGCTCGTGGTGCTCGCCGCGGCGGCCACCGCGGCCTGCCTGCGCCTGCTCGGGGTGCCCTGACCGCCCACCGGAGTTCGCACAGTAGGCTTGACCAGGGAATTCCTGGAAAGGTGCTGTCGCGTGTCGAAGAACCGGCCGGTCATCGGGGTGCTCGCCCTGCAGGGCGACGTGCGCGAGCACGCCACGATGCTGGAGCGTGCGGGCGCCACCGCGATCGGGGTGCGCAGGCCCGCCGAGCTCGCCGAGGTCGACGGTCTGGTGCTGCCCGGCGGTGAGTCCACCACCATGTCGCGGCTGCTGGAGACCTTCGAGCTGCTCGACCCGCTGCGGGAACGGCTGGCCGACGGCATGCCCGCCTTCGGTTCCTGCGCGGGCATGATCCTGCTCGCGCGCCAGGCGCTCGATGGCAGGGATGACCAGCGTCAGCTCGACGCGCTCGACGTCGTCGTGCGGCGCAACGCGTTCGGCAGGCAGGTCGACTCGTTCGAGGGCGACCTGGATTTCACCGGCGTCGACGGCCCTCCGCTGCACGCCGTGTTCATCCGCGCCCCGTGGGTCGAGAAGACCGGCGACGGCGTTGAAGTGCTAGCCAGGATCCCGCACACCAGGGACGCCCCGGCGGCGGCCGATAGGATCGTCGCGGTCCGCCAGGGGCCGGTGCTCGCCACCGCGTTCCACCCGGAGCTGACGGGGGACGAACGCGTGCACCGGCTGTTCGTGGGCATCGTGCAGGAAAGATAACTTTGGAGGAGAGATGAGCGGCCACTCCAAGTGGGCCACCACCAAGCACAAGAAGGCCGCCCTCGACGCCAAGCGTGGCAAGCTGTTCGCGAGACTGATCAAGAACATCGAGGTCGCCGCGCGAACCGGCGGGGGCGACCCGGACGGCAACCCGACGCTGTACGACGCCATCCAGAAGGCGAAGAAGAACTCCGTCCCGCAGGACAACATCGAGCGCGCGCGCAAGCGCGGCGCGGGTGAGGAGGCGGGCGGCGCCGACTGGCAGAACATCACGTACGAGGGCTACGGCCCCAACGGCGTGGCGGTACTGATCGAGTGCCTCACCGACAACAAGAACCGCGCCGCCTCCGAGGTGCGCACCGCGCTGACCCGCAACAACGGCTCGCTCGCCGACCCGGGTTCGGTCGCGTACCTGTTCAACCGCAAGGGCGTGGTGCTCATGCCCAAGAACGAGCTGTCCGAGGACGACGTGCTCATGGCCGTGCTCGACGCGGGCGCGGAGGAGGTCAACGACCTCGGCGAGAGCTTCGAGATCGTCTCCGAGGCCGGCGACCTCGTCGCCGTGCGTTCGGCGCTGCAGGAGGCCGGTTACGACTACGAGTCGGCCGACGCCAACTTCCTGCCGTCGGTGAACGTGCCGCTGGACGCCGAGGGAGCCAGGAAGGTGTTCCGGCTCATCGACGCGCTCGAGGACTGCGACGACGTGCAGAACGTCTACGCGAACTTCGACGTGTCCGACGACGTCCTGGCCGAGGTCGGCGCCTGAGGGAGGACCTGCCCGCGCGGGTCAGCGCGGGCAGGAGGAGCAGCCGCCGGAGAACACGGTGTAGGCGAGCAGACGCTGCTCCTCCGCGGTCAGCGGTTCTTCGGTCATCAGCTTCAACTCGGCGGCGAGGATCTGGTCCTGCAGGTCTTCGCTGCCGCCCTGCGGTGGCGGGGACTTGAGGGTGCGGTCGGTCATGAGAACTTCCGGTCTTGCGGTTTCGGGGATCGATCGATGGTAGGGGGCCGCGGCCGCCGGGGTATAGGAACTGCATCACGTACGGCAGCCGGGGATTCCCCGCCGCGCCGGTGCGCAACCCTTGGGCGAGCGGGCCACCGTACGGCAGAATGTTCGCCGTGACGCCCGAATCCGTTGTCGACGAGCAGGATCACGAACTCCGCGACTGGATCGTCGCGCAGGCCGAGCGGCGTGGTAACGCGGTCATTGCCATTCCCCCCGACGACAACGGCGCGGGCTATGCGTTCACGGTCTGTGCGTGGGCGATGCACGGGGTACCCGAAGCGGTCGTGGTGGGACTGCCGCCCGACTTCGCTCCCGTACTGCTCGACGCCTACGTCGATCGCGCCGCCGCGGGCGAGAAGTTCGAGTTCGGCAAGCTGTACGGCGATTTCTTCGAGGGCGTGCCAGTCACGTTCGAGAAGGTGGCGCGCGGGCACTACCCGGAGTTCTTCGGTAGTGCGTTCCTCGTCTATCCCGACGGCGAATTCCCCGCCGTGCAGATCGTCGTGCCGACGCCGCAGGGGCACTGGCCGTGGCAGGACGGCGCCCCGGAGGGGTTCGCGGCCTGGCAGCCGGTGCTCACGGTGAGCGGGCGGCCCGAGAGCTGGACTCCGGGCACCGACGGTCCCTGACTGTCCACATCAGACAGCGGTGGGCGGAGTTCCGCCCCTGTTCGCCCAGTGCTCGGCTGAGCGCAGGTTGCCGCTCATGATCCACGACCAGAGTCCTCCAGGGCACCGTGCCCGCAGGCGAGGAGGATGTCGTGGAACAGAGCGGAATGTCGAGGCGTGGCGCACTCGGGCTGGCCGGCGCCGCCGGAGCCGCGGGACTGTTGCTCGGGGCGGGCACCGCGAGCGCGGCGGGCCCCGGCAAGGCCCTGATCGGCGAGGCCAAGGGCGAGCACGTGCACGTGATGTCGTTCAACATCCGGATGGACGCGAACGCCGCGCCCGGAACGCCGGACTCATGGACCGACCGCAGGCCCGTGCTCGCGCGGTTCCTCGCCGCGGAGCGCCCGACCGTGCTCGGCGTGCAGGAAGCGCTGTACCACCAGGTCAAGCAGATCAGCTCCGACCTGCCCGGTCACTACGACTGGCTCGGACTCGGCCGCGAGGGTGGCGGCCGTGGCGAGTTCATGGCGATCTACTACGACGCCCGCAGGCTCGAGCCGCTCGACTTCGACCACTTCTGGCTCTCGGGCACCCCGGCCGTGATCGGCTCGAAGTCCTGGGGCAACAACGTGATCAGGATGGTCACGTGGGTGCGCTTCGCCGACCGTCGCACCGGCGCCGAGTTCGTGCACGTCAACACCCATTTCGACCACCAGTCGGAGCCGTCGCGCCAGCGCAGCGCGGAGCTGGTGCGCGACCGGATCGCCGGCTTCGATCCCTCGCTCCCGGTGGTGCTCACGGGTGACTTCAACACCCCGGCGCCCGGGTCCGAGTCGTTCCGCATTCTCACCGACGGCGGGCTCGCCGACACGTGGGACACCGGCAAGCGGCTGACGCCGGAGTGGGGCACGTTCCCGAGCTACCAGGACCCGGTGCTCGGGGCGAACCGCATCGACTGGGTGCTCGCCAACGACCGCGTCGACGTGCGAGCCGCCGCCATCAACACCTACCGGCTGCGCGGGCGCTACCCGTCCGACCACGCTCCCGTGCACGCGCTGGTGCGCTTCTCCTGACGGCGCGCCTCGGCCTCCCCTCGCCGCGGACCCGGTAGCCTTCGTGCTCGAACTGGTGTTCGTGGCGAGAGGGAGGCCCGTTGCGCGTGCTCGGTGTTGACCCCGGGCTGACCCGATGCGGGCTCGGTGTAGTGGACGGCGGTCTCGGCCGCACCGTCTCCTGCGTGGCCGTCGATGTCGTGCGGACACCCGCCGACGCCGACCTCGCCGTGCGGCTGCTGGAGGTCTCCGACGCCGTCGAACACTGGCTCGACACGTACCGTCCCCAGGCCGTCGCGGTGGAGCGGGTGTTCAGCCAGCACAACGTGCGCACCGCGATGGGCACCGCGCAGGCGGGCGGCGTCGTGGCACTGAGCGCGGCCCGCCGGGGGCTGCCGGTCGTCTTCCACACCCCGAGCGAGGTCAAGGCCGCCGTCACGGGTTCGGGGCGCGCCGACAAGGCCCAGGTCACCGGTATGGTGACCCGGCTGCTCAAGCTCGCCGAGGCGCCGAGCCCCGCCGACGCGGCCGACGCGCTCGCGCTCGCGATCTGCCACCTGTGGCGCGAGCCGATGCGGGCGCGGCTGGCCGAGGCCGAGGCGCGGGCGGCCCAGCTCGCGAAGACCCACCGCGCGCGGCTCGCTGCCGCCGCCAAGCAGAAGGCGCGGGGGACCGGCAACACCCAGGGAGCGAAGCGATGATCTCTTCGGTACGCGGAGAGGTGCTCTCCATCGGACTCGACCACGTGGTGGTGGAGGTGAACGGCGTCGGGTTCGCCGTGCAGGCGACGCCGTCGACGCTCGCGACCCTGCGCAGGGGAGAAGAGGTGCGGCTGTTCACCTCGCTCGTGGTCAGGGAGGACTCGCTGACCCTGTACGGCTTCGCCGACACGGAGGCGCGCGAGCTGTTCGTCCTGTTGCTGACGGTGTCGGGCATCGGTCCCCGGCTCGCGCTCGCCGCGCTGGCCGTGCTCGACCCGGACAAGCTGCGCACCGCGCTGTCCGAAGGCAACATCACCGTGCTCACCCAGGTGCCCGGCATCGGCCGCAAGGGTGCCGAGCGGCTCACGCTCGAACTGCGGGACAAGGTGCTCGCCGCCGAACCGTCCGGGGTGACGGGGCAGGCCGGCTCGCCGAGCGCCGTGCGGTCCGAGGTCGTCGAAGCCCTCGTGGGCCTCGGGTTCGCGGCGAAGCAGGCCGAGGTCGCCGTGGACAAGGTGGTCGCGGCCGACTCCGCCGGTGACACGTCGAGCGTGCTGCGGGCCGCGCTCACGACCCTCGGAAAGAAGCGCTGACCCCTCGCATGGACGATGGGCACATGACCGACTTCGAGCCCGACGACGCGGCGCTGTCGGCGTTTCCGCAGACCGGTGAGCGCGAGGTCGAGACGGCGCTGCGCCCGCGCAAGCTCGACGACTTCGTGGGCCAGCCCAGGGTGCGCGAGCAGCTGAGCCTCGTGCTCGAGAGCGCCCGCAAACGCGGCGTGCCGCCCGACCACGTGCTGCTCTCCGGTCCACCCGGCCTCGGCAAGACGAGCCTGGCGATGATCATCGCGGCCGAGCTCGACGCGTCGATCCGCATCACCTCCGGCCCCGCGCTGGAACGAGCGGGCGACCTCGCCGCGATGCTGTCCAACCTCGCCGAGGGCGACGTACTTTTCATCGACGAGATCCACCGCATCGCCCGGCCCGCGGAGGAGATGCTGTACCTCGCGATGGAGGACTTCCGCGTGGACGTCGTGGTGGGCAAGGGCCCCGGCGCCACGAGCATCCCGCTGGAGATCGCGCCGTTCACGCTGGTCGGAGCCACGACGCGGTCCGGTGCGCTGACCGGTCCACTGCGCGACCGCTTCGGTTTCACCGGGCAGATGGAGTTCTACTCGCCGGAGGAGCTGGAGCTGGTGGTCCAGCGTTCGGCCGACCTGCTGGGCATCGTCGTCGATCCGCAGGGCCGCGCCGAGATCGCCCGGCGCTCGCGCGGCACCCCGCGCATCGCCAACCGGCTGCTGCGCCGCGTGCGCGATTACGCCGAGGTGCGGGCCGACGGAACGGGTACGCTCGAGGTGGTCAGGGCGGCGCTCGAGGTCTACGACGTCGACGAGCTGGGACTCGACCGGCTCGACCGGGCCGTGCTGACGGCGCTGGTCCGTTCCTTCGGTGGCGGCCCCGTCGGCGTCTCGACGCTGGCGGTCGCCGTGGGCGAGGAGCCGACCACCGTCGAAGAGGTGTGTGAGCCCTATCTCGTACGCGCGGGTATGCTCGCGCGCACCCCGCGTGGCCGCGTCGCTACGGCGGCCGCGTGGGAACACCTCGGGTTGCAGGCTCCAGCCGAGGTCGGCGGGGTTGACGCGACAGCGCAGACCCTGTTCGACTGAGTAACGCGAGGTGGCCGTGCTGGGCGGGTAGTGGCCTGTCCAGCGGTACCTGGCACACTCGACAGAGCACATTCAGACAATCTCGGACGTATCGCCTCGGCGGCGTCCTCCGAATGGAGAACCATGGAAGGCCTTTTCCTGCCGCTGCTGCTGATGCTCGTCGTCGCGATTCCCCTGGTTATGGGTACGCGCAAGCAGAAGCGGATGATGGCGCAGCAGCAGGAGCTGCAGAACAGCCTGGCTCCTGGTGACCGCGTGATGACGACGTCCGGTCTGTACGCGACCGTGGCCGACGCCAGCGACGAGACGACGATCGACCTCGAGATCGCCGATGGCGTGGTCACCACGTGGCTGCGGCAGGGCGTCCGCGAGAAGATCAACCCGGTCGTCGACGACGAGGACTCCACCGACGAGGACGACACCGCCCTGGTCGAGGACTCCTCGCTCGCCGAGATCGACGACAAGGAGACCGAGACCGCCAAGGCCGCGCAGGTCGCGCCTCCGCTCGAGCACGGCAAGAAGTAGCGCGGTTTCGCTGCAGTTCACGCCGGTGCGCTCGCGTCCCGGCGTGGGGCGAACACGGCGTTCACGCAGCACCGAGTAGGGTCTCGGTGCTGCGTGTGTTCGCTGTCTCACAACAGGCTGCGGGCGTGTGCGGTGCGACCCTTCAGCAGCTTGACCAGTTCGAGGAGACCGACCGACCGTGGCACCACCGGCCGGGCAGATCCGCCCGGGACGCTACCTCAGCTTCTTCGTCCTCATCGTCGTCGCGCTGTACTCGCTGGTGTTCTTCACCGGCGACCGGCAGCCGACGCCCAAGCTGGGCATCGATCTGCAAGGCGGCACCCGGGTCACTCTGACCGCACGCACCCCAGACGGCTCCGCGCCGTCCCGTGAGCAGCTCCAGCAGGCTCGCCAGATCATCGAGACCCGCGTCAACGGGATCGGTGTGAGTGGCGCCGAGGTGTTGCTCGACGGCAGCAACGTCGTCATCACCGTTCCCGGCAACGAGGGCGAGCAGGCCAAGACGCTCGGCCGGACGGCCAAGCTCGGCTTCCGCAGCGTCGTCTACGCGCAGCCCGCGGGCGCACAGCCGCAGCAGGGCAACGGTGAGCAGCAGCCGGGAGCGGGTGAGCAGCCCGGCGACTCGAACGCACCGCCGCCAGGCGAGTCACAGGCGCCGCCGCCGGACCAGGGTCAGGGCGGCGGCAGTTCTCCCGCGGCGCAGCAGCAGGACAACGGCGACCAACCTGGCGACCAGCCGGGCGGCCAGGGGAGCGACCAGACGCCGGAGGAGCGCGCCGCCGAGGAGATCAAGGCGGCGAAGGACCTGCGGCAGAACCCCGCGCTGGTCCCCACCGACCCGACCGACCAGGCCGCAGCGGGCGCCGCGCAGCAGGTGCAGGCCCAGACGCTCGCCGAACTGCAGTGCAGGCAGGGCTCGGCCGACCCGCTGGTCGGCAACGACGACCCGAAGCTTCCGCTCGCCACCTGCAACGAGGACGGCAGCGAGAAGTACATCCTCGGGCCGGTGTTCCTCGAGGGCACCGAGATCGAGAACGCCACGTCCAACTACGACACCCAGAGCGGTGGCGGCTGGGGCGTGGACCTGTCGTTCAAGAGCCAGGGCGCCTCGACGTGGGCCGACTTCACCGCTGCCAACGTCAACCAGCGCGCCGCGTTCGTGCTCGACACCAAGGTCGTCTCGGCCCCCAACATCACCCAGGCGATTCCCGACGGCCGGACGCGGATCTCCGGCCAGTTCACGCAGGAAGAGGCAAAGAACCTCGCCGACGTGCTGAAGTACGGCTCGCTGCCGCTGTCGTTCACCTCGTCCGACGCCACCACCGTGTCGGCGACGCTGGGCCTCGCCTCGCTGGAGGCGGGACTGATCGCGGGCGCCATCGGCATCGTGCTGGTGTTCATCTACTGCCTCATCTACTACCGAATGCTCGGCGTGCTGACGGTGCTGTCACTGGTGCTGTCGGCGGGGATCGTCTACGCGGTACTGGTGTTGCTCGGCAGATGGGTGGGATTCACCCTCGACCTCGCGGGAGTGGCGGGCTTCATCATCGCCATCGGTGTCACCGCCGACTCCTTCGTGGTCTTCTTCGAGCGGCTCAAGGACGAGATGCGCGAGGGCAGATCCTTCCGCTCCGCCGTGCCACGGGGCTGGATCCGGGCCAGGCGGACGATCCTCGCGTCGGACGCGATCATGTTCCTGGCCGCGGGTGTGCTCTACGTGCTCGCGGTGGGCGAGGTGAAGGGCTTCGCCTTCACGCTGGGCATGTCCACGATCCTCGACCTGATCGTCGTGTTCCTCGTGACGCATCCGCTCGTGGCGCTGGTCGCCAAGTCGAAGACGCTGTCGAGTCCGAAGCTCTCGGGGCTCGGTTCGGTGCAGAAACTCGGCTCCACCCGCAAGTCCACCCGCCATGTCGGCTCGACCGCGAAGGAGGCGTGACGTGGCCGAGGACAACGGCAAGGGCACCGAGCCCGCCACCACGACCTCCGAACCGCCCCGCAAGGAGTCCGTGTTCACCCGGCTCTACACGGGGACCGGCGCGTTCGACATCGTCGGGCACCGCAGGCGGTGGTTCATCGCGTTCGCACTGCTGGTGCTGGTGTGCATCGGCTCGATGGGCATCAAGGGCTTCAACCTCGGCATCGAGTTCGAGGGCGGCACCCAGATCCAGATGCCGGCCCAGGGCGCGCAGGGTGCCATCACCTCCGACGAGGCGAAGCAGGTCTTCACCGACGCGATCGGCGAGAACGCCTCCGAGGCCCAGCAGGTCGGCGTCGGCGAGGCCGGCACCATCCAGCTGCGCTCCAGCACGCTGAACTCCAACCAGGTCGCCGAGGTCAAGCGGGCGCTGTTCGACGAACTGCAGCCGCTGGGCCCCGACGGTCAGCCCTCCGAGTCCGTCATCAGTGACAGCGCGGTCAGCGCGTCGTGGGGCGGGGAGATCTCGCAGCAGGCGCTGCTCGCGCTCGCCGTGTTCATCGTGCTGGTCACGATCTTCCTGATCCTGTACTTCGAGAAATGGATGGCCGTGGCGGCGCTCATCGCGCTGATCCACGACATCGTCGTCACGGCGGGCGTGTACTCGCTCGTCGGCTTCGAGGTCACCCCCGCGACCGTCATCGGTCTGCTGACGATTCTCGGCTTCTCGCTGTACGACACGGTGGTGGTGTTCGACAAGGTCAAGGAGAACACCCGTGGCCTGCTGAACCTCACCAGACGCACCTACGGCGAGGCGGCCAACCTGGCGCTGAACCAGACGCTGATGCGCTCGATCAACACCTCGGTGATCGCGCTGCTGCCGGTGCTGGGCCTGCTGATCGTGGGCTACATCCTGCTGGGTGCGGGCACGCTGCAGGACCTCGCGCTCGTGCAGATGACCGGCATGATCGCCGGCGTGCTGTCGTCGGTCCTGCTGGCCACGCCGCTGCTCGTGTTCTTCAAGATGCGGGACGTGAAGTACCAGCAGCAGGCCGAGCGCGTGCACGCCCGCCGGGCCAACCAGGCCCGCAAGGCGGCGGCCACGCCGGGGCGCGAGTCGGACGACGACTTCGACCCCGCCGACGACGAGGCGCTGGCCACGGAGCTGCGCCGCGAGGAGGCCTACGCGGCCGCGGCGAGCGTCCCGGCCCGCCACCCGAAGGCGGCCCAGAAGCGGCAACGGCAGCAGCCGCAGCAACAGCAGCAACAGCGCAGCGCCAGGCCCACCGGCAAGCCCTCGGGCAAGCGCAAACGATGAAGCTCGACGAGGCGCTGGACCTCGTCGCGGACGTGCCCGACTTTCCCGAGCCGGGCGTGCTCTTCCGCGACTTGACCCCGGTATTCGGCAGCGCGTCCGCGTTCGCCTCCGTCGTCGACGCCCTCGGTGAAGTCGTCGGCGACGGGGTCGACCGGCTGGCCGCGGTGGAGGCGCGCGGGTTCGTGCTCGCCGCCGCGGTCGGCTACGCGCGCGGACTCGGCGTGGCACTGGTCCGCAAGCCGGGCAAGCTGCCCGCCGTGGCGGCGCGGGTCGACTACTCGCTCGAGTACGGCACGGCCACGCTGGAGCTGCCCGTCGGCTCGGTCTCCCCTGGCGAGCGGGTCGCCGTGGTGGACGACGTGCTCGCCACGGGCGGCACCGTCGCCGCGACGGCCACGCTGCTCAAGGAAGCGGGGGCCGACGTGACGGGCGTGTCCGTGGTGCTGGAGCTGGCCGCGCTCGGCGGCAGGGCCAAGCTGGCCGGGCTGCCGGTGTCGGCCCTGCGCACCGTGTAGCTCACCGGGAAGCAACGGCCAGGGCACGAACCGGCGTCATCGCGGGTTACGCTAGGTGTCTAGTGACCGCGCGATGAGCTGGAGGTGCGGGTGAGCCAAGAGCTCGATTCCGTCGTGGCAGCCCGTTCTGACGGCGACGCGCGCGAGCAGCAGCCCGCACGCAGCGCCGCCAATGGTGGCGCCACCAAGGCGCCGTCGGCCACCCGCAGGGTCAGGGCCCGGCTCGCCCGCAGGATCACGGCGCAGCGTGCCGCGTCTGTCAAGCAGGTACTCGAGCCGCTGGCCGCGATTCACCGCGAGCTCCACCCGAACGCCGACCTCGCCCTGCTCCAGCGCGCCTACGACGTGGCCGAGGAGCTGCACCGCGAGCAGCGCCGCAAGTCCGGCGACCCCTACATCACCCATCCGCTCGCCGTCGCGACCATTCTCGCCGAGCTGGGCATGGACACCACCACGCTGGTGGCGGCCCTGCTGCACGACACCGTGGAGGACACGGGGTACTCGGTGGACCAGCTGAGCGGCGACTTCGGCGAGAAGGTCTCCCAGCTCGTCGACGGCGTCACCAAGCTCGACAAGGTCAAGCTCGGCCATGCCGCCGAGGCCGAGACCATCCGCAAGATGGTCATCGCGATGGCCCGCGACCCGCGCGTGCTGGTGATCAAGCTGGCCGACCGGCTGCACAACATGCGCACCATGAGGTTCCTGCCGCCGGAGAAGCAGGCCCGCAAGGCCAAGGAGACGCTCGAGGTCCTGGCCCCGCTCGCGCACCGGCTCGGCATGGCCACGGTGAAGTGGGAGCTGGAGGACCTCGCGTTCGCGATCCTGCAGCCCAAGAAGTACGACGAGATCGTGCGCCTGGTCGCCGACCGCGCCCCGTCGCGTGACACCTACCTGCGCTGGGTGATCGGCGAGCTGACCAAGCAGCTGGACTCGTCGCGGATCACCGCGAAGGTCGAGGGCAGGCCGAAGCACTACTACTCGATCCACCAGAAGATGATCGTGCGCGGCCGCGACCTCGACGACATCCACGACCTGGTGGGCGTGCGCATCCTGGTCGACGACGTGCGCGACTGCTACGCCGCGATGGGCGTGGTGCACGCGCTGTGGCAGCCGATGCCCGGCCGGTTCAAGGACTACATCGCCCAGCCCCGGTTCGGCGTGTACCAGTCGCTGCACACCACGGTGATCGGCCCGGACGGCAAGCCGCTGGAAGTGCAGATCCGCACGCACGAGATGCACCGCACGGCGGAGTACGGCATCGCGGCGCACTGGCGGTACAAGGAGACCAGGGGCACCCACAGCGGCAACGCCGTCGACATCGACGAGATGGCGTGGATGCGGCAGCTGCTGGACTGGCAGCGGGAGGCCGCCGACCCCGGCGAGTTCCTCGAGTCGCTGCGCTACGACCTGGCCACCCGCGAGATCTTCGTGTTCACGCCCAAGGGCGATGTGGTCACGCTGCCGGTCGGCTCTACGCCGGTGGACTTCGCCTACGCGGTGCACACCGAGGTGGGCCACCGCTGCATCGGCGCCCGCGTCAACGGCAGGCTCGTCGCGCTCGAGCGCAAGCTGGAGAACGGCGAGGTCGTCGAGATCTTCACGTCCAAGGCGGAGGGCGCGGGCCCGAGCCGGGACTGGCTCTCGTTCGCAGGCTCGCCCAAGGCGAGGGCGAAGATCCGCCAGTGGTTCGCCAAGGAGCGCCGTGACGAGGCGATCGAGGCGGGCAAGGAGGCCATCACCAAGGAGGTCCGCAAGGTCGGGCTGCCGATCCAGCGTCTGGTGTCGGCCGACTCGATGGGCGCGGTCGCCAAGGAGCTGCGGCACAGCGACATCAGCTCGCTCTACGCCGCGGTCGGTGAGGGCCACACCAGCGCCAAGCACGTCGTGCAGCGGCTCGTGGCGCTCATCGGTGGCGTCGAGGAGGCCGAGGAGGAGCTGGCCGAGCGGGCCACGCCGTCCACGGTCACCCGCAGGCGGGGCTCCGGCGACGTCGGCGTGATCGTCAAGGGCGCGAGCGACGTCTGGGCCAAGCTGGCCCGGTGCTGCACACCGGTGCCCGGCGACGAGATCCTCGGCTTCGTCACGCGTGGCGGCGGCGTGAGCGTGCACCGCACCGACTGCACCAACGCCGACGACCTGCGCCAGCAGCCGGAGCGGCTCGTGGACGTGGAGTGGGCGCCGTCGGAGTCGTCGGTGTTCCTCGTGGCGATCCAGGTGGAGGCGCTCGACCGGCACCGCCTGCTCTCCGACGTCACCAAGGTGCTTGCCGACGAGCGGGTCAACATCCTGTCCGCGTCGGTCACCACCTCGCGCGACCGGGTGGCGGTCAGCCGCTTCACCTTCGAGATGGGCGATCCCAAGCACCTCGGGCACGTGCTCAAGGTCGTGCGCAACGTCGAGGGCGTCTACGACGTGTACCGGGTCACGTCCGCGGCGTGAGTCCCCGCCCTAGGGTGTGGACTCATGACCGACGGGATCGAGTTCGCACGCGACGGTGAGATCGCCAGGCTCACGCTGAACCGGCCGGAGAAGCTCAACGCCGTCAGTTTCGATATGTGGTCGGCGATTCCCGGGATCGTGGCCGAGGTGGAGCGCGATCCGTCGGTGACGGTGCTGGTGCTCACCGGCGCGGGTGAGAACTTCTCGGCCGGCGCGGACATCGGCGAGTTCCGCGAGCTGCGGTCCTCGGCGGAGGGCACCGCGACCTACGACAAGGCGGTGGAGGCCGCGGTCAACGCGCTCGCGTCGATGCGCAAGCCGAGCGTCGCGATGGTCAGGGGCCACTGCATCGGCGGTGGCTGCCAGCTGGCAGTGGCCAGCGACTTCCGGTTCGCCGCCGAGGGAGCCCGGTTCGGGATCACCCCGGCCAAGCTCGGCATCGTCTACCACTTCGACTCCACACGTCAGCTCGTCTCGCTCGTCGGGCCCGCGAACGCACGCTACTTCCTGCTGTCGGGACTGCTCGTCGACGCCGTGCGGGCGCGAGAGATGGGACTGGTCAACGAGGTCGTCGCCGCCGACTCGCTCGAAGAGTCCACACTGGACTTCGTGCGGACGCTCGGCTCGCGCTCGCAGGCGTCGATCAGGGGGATGAACCGGATCATCGCCAAGATCGTGGCGGGGCAGGCCGAATCCGATGCCAAGGTGGCCGAGATCAGGGCCGCCGCCGTGCACGGCGAGGACTACGCGGAGGGCGTCGCCGCGTTCCTAGACCGCCGCCCGCCCCGGTTCACCTACCGCTGACCGGTGATTTCCGTTGACACGGAATGGTTCCCGGGCGCTTGACCATGCATGAGTCATGCATGTATCAAGGAGGGATGCCAGACACGGAGCGAACGGCGAACCTGCTCGGAGCGACCGCTCTCGCCCTGACCGACCTCGCGCTGGGCGGCGCCACCGAGGCGGCGAAGGTCAGCGCTAGTGGCGCGGCGGCACTCGTGTCGTTGTCGGCCCAGCCGGGACTGAGCGTGACCGAGCTGGGGCGGCGGGTCGGACTGACACAGTCGGCGGCGGCGCGCATGGTCGACTCGCTGGAGGCCGCGGGCCTGGTGGAGCGCAAACCCAGCCCGTGGCAGGCCCGGATGACGATGGTGGAGCCCACCAGGGCGGGCAGGCAGGCGGCGCGCAAGGTGCTGGCCGCGCGGGGTGGCCCGCTGACCGACCTGGTCGGGGCACTCGGCGAGGAGGACCAGAAAACGCTCGGGCGGTTGCTCACCACGTTGCTCACGCGGCTCTACGACGAGGTGGGCGACGCCCAGTACCTGTGCCGCCTGTGCGATCGGAAGTGCTGCGCCACCGGCGCCATGTGTCCCGTCGGGCAGGCCGAGCGGGACCAGCGATGAGCCCGCCCGGCGGGTGGTGGCTGCGCCGGTCCTGGCATGGGCGGTTCGGCACCGTCCGCTGGGACAGCTTCGGTGAGCCGGACGCCGAGCCCGTCGTGTTGCTGCACGGCACTCCGTTCTCGTCGTTCGTGTGGCGTGGCCTCGCGCGAGCGCTCGCGCGGCGTCGCCGGGTGTACGTCTGGGACCTGCCCGGCTATGGCGCGTCCGAGAAGTTCGCGGGCCAGGACCTCTCCTTCGCGGGGCTGACAGAGGCGTTCACCGGCTTGCTGGAGCACTGGGAGCTCACGGAGCCCGACGTCGTCGCGCACGATTCGGGCGGGGCGGTGGCGCTCGGCGCGCATCTGCTGCGGGGCGTGTCCTACCGCAGCCTCACGCTCGTCGACGCGGTGGCACTCGGGCCGTGGGGGAGCCCGTTCTCCTCGCTGGCCGGTGAGCATGCGGAGGTGTTCGCCCGGCTGCCCTCGGCGTTGCACACGGCGCTACTGCGCGAGTACGTGAGTTCGGCGGCGGCACGGAGCCTTTCCCCCGACGTGCTGGCAGCGCTCACTCAGCCGTGGCTCGGCGAAGCCGGGCAGGAGGCGTTCTACCGGCAACTCGCGCAGCGCACGACCGACGCCGGCTACGTGGGCTCGCTGGGGGAGCACTACCCGGGCATCACACTTCCCGTGCTCGTGTGCTGGGGCAGCGAGGACGCCTGGGTGCCCGCCGACCGCGGCCGGGAGCTCGCCGCGCTGATCCCGTCCGCGCGGCTGGAGATACTGGCCGGGGCGGGCCATCTCGTTCCCGAGGACAGTCCGGCCGAACTGACCGCTGCCGTGGCCGGCTTCCTGGGCTAGATGCGTTCGAGGGGCGTGCGTTCGCAGGCCCGTCGCAGCAGGGTCGTCAGCTCGGCGTCCACGGTCAGTTCCACGTCGTCGACGGAGGCCACGGGCAGACCGGGGTTACCGGAGTTGCACAGAAACGCGCTGCGCTGGGCCGTGGCCTCGGCCAGCGACAGCGGCCGCGTCACGGTGGGCACGCCCAGCTCGGCGAGCCCCCGGTCCAGTAGCAGCCGCATCGTGCCGCTCAACTGCGGCGCCTGGGGCCACACAACGGTCTCGCCGTCGAAGAAGCCGGCGTTCCAGACCGAGGCCTCCGAGACGATGCCCTCGGCGGTGACGAACAGCGCGTCGTCGTAGCCGGCCCGCTTCGCCGCGCGCAGGTGGTGCAGCAGGCCGAAGGTGCCGACGTGTTTCACCTCGGGCAGGACCCGCTCGTAGCGTACCGACCGCAAGCGCACGGGCGTGTCCAACGCGGAGCTCGGCGGCCGCAGCGTCACCAGTACGTCGGGCGGCACGGGGGAGTCGGCGCCACTGGGCGCGGACAGGGAGAACAGCGTGATCCTGGCCGTGACGTCGCCCGCTCCCGTGACCGCCTGGCGCAGGTACTCGCGGACGAGCCCGGTGTCGAGATCGCTGCCGAAGAGCTCCCTGGTGCCCTCGGCGAGCCTGCGCAGGTGCGCGTCGAGGTCGCGGGTGTGCCCGTCGCGCACCTGCAGTGAGGTGAAGTGGCCGTAGTTGACCACCGCGGGCACCGCCAGTTGCTCGGCGGTGCCCGGCTCCCCGTTGACGTACGTGCGGAGCATCAGCCCACGGTGACGCCGGTGAACTTCACCTCGGTGTTGGGCTTGCCGCCGCCGGGGCTCGGGTCGAACGCGCCGTCGTGGCCGCCGCGGGCGACCTCGTCGATGACCTTCAGGCCGGCGTCGTCGATCGTGCCGAACACGGTGTAGTCCGGCGTGAGCGGTGCGTCGCCGAAGACCATGAAGAACTGGCTGCCGTTGGTGTCGGGGCCCGAGTTGGCCATCGCCAGCACGCCGCGGCCGTACTTCAGCTCCGGGTAGGTCTCGTCGGCGAAGGAGTAGCCCGGTCCGCCGCTGCCGTTGCCGGTCGGGTCGCCGCACTGCAGCATCTGCAGTCCGGTGGTGCCGATGCGGTGGCAGGCGCTGTCGGTGTAGTAGCCCTGCTCGGAGAGGCTGACGAAGCTGTTCACCGCGCACGGGGCCAGCGACCGGTCCAGCGTGAGCGGGATGTCGCCCGCCGTGCTCTGCAGGTTGACCTTGACGGTGCCCTCCGAGGAGACGTCCTGGCCGTTCGGCGGGTCGACCGGCTTGGCCGGTTCGCCCGAGGCCGGGTAGTCGCAGCTGGTCGGGTTGGGCAACGGCTGGGTCCGCGCGACGGGCTCGACGCGCTCCGTCGGGATGTTGATCTCCTCCGAGGGCGCGGCCTGGGACGACTCGCCCGGCTGCTGCTCCCCGGCGGCGTCGTCGCCACCGCTCTGGGTGGACAGGATCACCACGAGACCCGCGACGACCACGACCACACCGACCGTCACGCCCACGCCGATGATCCTGCGTCGCTTCGCCTGCTCGGCCCTGCGGACGAGCTGCCGCTCGAGCTTGCGCTTCGCGGCCTCGCGGCGCTGCTGGTTGGTCGCCACCTGCCCTCCCAGATCTTCTCGATGTCACCCGCCTGGCAGTAGGCGGCAGTCTATGGGCACTGTCTGTGAGGATCCTGTACAGGGGCCGCTAGGGTGGGGTACGTCCCAATCGCGGAGGTGGATTTCGTGCTCGTCGTCGGGTTCGCGGCCGGCGCGTTCCAGGCGAACTGCTACGTCCTGGCAACCGGCGCGGGCGGCGACTGCGTGATCGTCGACCCCGGTGAGGGCGCGCGCGAGCACGTAGACGAGGCGCTGAGGGAGCACGGGCTGACCCCGGCCGCCGTGCTCGCCACTCACGGGCACTTCGACCACGTCCACTCGGCCGCCGAGATCGCCGATGCCCACGGGGTCGCCGTGTGGATCCGGCCGGAGGACCGCGTGCTCCTCTCCGATCCGCTCAAGGGACTGGGGCCCGAACTGGCCGCCGCGTTCGCCTCCGTCAGCCTCACCGAGCCGCGTCTGGTCCGGGAGCTCGGGACCGACCCGCTGGAGCTCGCCGGGATGCGCGTCGAGCTCGTCCACACGCCGGGGCACACGCCGGGTTCCGTGGTGTTCCGGCTCGACACCGACGAGGGCGGCCGGATCGCGCTCACCGGCGACACACTGTTCGCGGGCTCCATCGGCCGCACCGACCTGCCGGGCGGTGATTCCAGGGAGATCGCGTCGTCGCTGCGGACCCTGCTCGCCTGCTCCGACGACACGGTGGTGCTGCCTGGGCACGGGCCCACCACGACCATCGGCCGCGAGAGGGCCACGAATCCCTTTGTGGGAGACGGCGGGGGAATGTCATGAGTGAGCCGGAGTCCGCGGAGCGCACGCCGCCGCCGGAGCCGGAGCGGATAGCGCTGTTCGGCGATGACGCCAAGCAGCGTCGCCGTCGCCTGGTGTCGGGACTCGTCGGGGTGCTGATCTTCGCCGCCGCGTTCGGCGGCATCGCCGGGCTCATCGGCGGGCAGGTGGCCGGGCTCGTCGTGGCCGCGGTCATCGGGCTGCCGCTGCTGTACGTCGTGTCCTACAACTCGCGCAGGCAGCTCTGGCTCGACGGCACCAGCGTGGTCGTGCGCAACTGGGGCTCGCGCAAGGTCGACCTGGTCACCGCCAAGCGCATCGACCTGCTGCTCACCGACATCCGGGGCGCGCGCACGGTCAGCCTGCTGGTCGGCGCGGAGCAGGGCGGCAAAGCCATCAAGGTCGACCTCGCCGTGTACGCGGGCACCGGCGGGCGCGAGCTCGGCATCCTCGCGCTGCGCAGGCTGGCCGACGCACTGGTGAACAACATCGAGTCCAACGGCATGGTGTTCTCCGAGCTGCTGATCGCGCAGCTGCGGTCGGAAGCACGGGGAGACGCGGCCGCCGACCGTCCGCTCTACCGGATCGCGTCGGTGGCGCCGTCGGGCAAGATCGCCCAGCGCTTCACGATGGACGCGGTGAGCCGTTTCGTGTCGACTCTGGAGTGAGCTCCTCGCCGTCGCCGGCCAGACGGCGTTCGATGGCCGAGAGCTGCGTGCGCACGGCCTCCAGCTGGTAGACGATCTCCGGCAGCTCCTGCGCCGCGAACACCGTGAGCCGCTCCAGCTGCGCGGCGGTCTCGCGCAGATCGGTGAGCAGCAGCGCGATCCTGGGCAGTGCCTCGAGCGCGGAACCGGCGGTGCGGGCCGCCGTGAGCGCGGTGTCCAGCGCGCGACGCGGATGGGCGAGTGCTGAGCCGAGCATGGCGCCTCCAGCCGGGTAGTGGGCCCGGAACACGCCACTTCGTACCCGACGCGGGGGCCGCGCGGGCAGGCGGGGCGCGAGGCTGAGGCAGGTGTGACTAGGGGGAACTGACGGGGCTGGTGTGGTCGGGCAGTTCCTCCCTGACCACGATCAGTGCCGCCAGCGCCGTGGTCACCGGAACCGCCGCGACGATGCCGATGGAGCCCGCGAGCGTCCTGACGATCTCCGACGCGATGTCCTGCGAACCGAGGATGCTGCCCAGCCCGACACCCGAAAGCGACGCCAGCAGCAGCACCGGCAGCGCGGCGCCGGCGTAGGCCATCACGAGGGTGTTCACCGCGGAGCCGACGTGGTCGCGGCCGATGCGCAGACCCGCGCCGTAGAGCTCTCGCCAGCTCAGTGCGGGGTTGGCCCTGCGCAGCTCCCACACCGCGCTCGTCTGCGTCACGGTGACGTCGTCGAGCACGCCGAGCGCGCCGATCACGACCCCGGCGAGCAGCAGGCCCCTGGCGTCGATGCCGTGGCCGAGCGAGGCGATCAGCGTGGACGTGTCGTCGCTGAGACCGGTGAGCTTCGCCGCCGCGGAGAACACCGCGGAGAGCACACCGATGAGCGTCAGGCTCACCATCGTGCCGAGCACCGCGACCGATGTCCGGGCGGAGACGCCGTGGGTGAGGTACAGGGCGACGAACATGATCAACCCGGAGCCAGCGATGGCCACGAGCAGCGGGTTCTCGCCGGCCAGGATCGCCGGCAGCACGAACAGCGCGAGCACCACGAAGCTCAGCCCGAGTGCCACGAGCGCGGCCAGCCCGCGCCAGCGGCCCAGCACGATCACCGCGAGCGCGAATAGCCCGGCCAGGATCAGCAGCGGAGCGCCGCGCTGGAAGTCCTGGAGCTGGTACGACTCGGGACTCTGCGGCTGCGCACCGCTGTAGGCGAGCACCACGTCGTCGCCCGCGGCGAAGCGGGGCGTGCTCGGCTCCAGCGGCAGGTTCTTGCTGATCGTCGAGCCGGCCGCGGGCCCGTCGCTGAGCAGCACCTCCACCGCGACGCACTGGCTGCCACCCGGCTCCGGCTCGCCGACCTGCACCTGGCCCGGGGCGAGGCAGGGGCCGGTCTCGGTGGAGGTCACCTCGCCGTGCACCGGGGTGCCGACGGAGTTGGCGCTGTGCGCGGCCGGTTCGCCCCAGGGGTAGAGCAGCGCGACGCCGGCCACGGTCGCGAGCGCGAACGGCGCGAGCAGCGCCAGCAGGAGCAGCTTGACCCGCCGGGATGCCGGTTCCGCGGGCCCGTGGCCGTGTCCGTGGCCGACGGGGACGAGGGTTTCGGCGGGCTCCGGTGCCCCGGCGGGTTCGGGTTCCGGTTCGGGGGGCCGTGGCTTGCGGGGTGGCTCCCCGGCCTCCGGGCGGCGCCGCGCCCGCTCGCGCGCAGGCTTGGCGCGCTCCGGTTCCGGTGATCGCTCGCGGTCCGGCCTGGCCCTGCGTGCGGCGGGTCGGTCGGTGGCGTGCCTGCGCGCACCCGAGGGCCTGCCCTGCCCTGGCGAGGCGGGAACCCGGCGGATGGGGCCGGTGTCGTCGTCGGAGATGTCGCGTGGCACGCGCATATCTTGCGCCAACTCGCCGGAACCTTCCGGAAGGCCCCCGCGTCGGAGCTGATCGAGAACGCGTTCTCGAAGGGGCGGCGCGGTGCCGGGGCCTCGGTTCACGTCCGTCTGGGGGTCGGACGTGGCTTGACGCCGGTCATCGCGCCGCCCCTTTTTCTGCGCTGTTCGCGCTTCCGGGCGAGCGAACAGGGTGTCGTGCGGCTGCGGCCAGCACTGCCGCGACGCTTGACAAAGCGTTCGAACACGTGTTCGAATCGAAGGCGTGAGATGGAATGGACAGCGAGCTGACGGGGACGCCGAGCAGGCGCTGCTCGGACTGTCCGGCCTGATCCGGTCGGTCCGGCCGCCTGACTTCTCGGGCGTGACCTTTCACGAGGTCCATGCCCGTTCAGTGCTGAACAAAGTGCCCGACGCCTCCCGGGTGCCGTTCCGGTGGACGGTCAATCCTTATCGGGGGTGTTCACACGCGTGCACATACTGCCTCGCCGGGGAGACGCCGATCCTGCTCGCGAACGGCCGCACCAGGCCTCTCGCGGAGCTACGCGTCGGCGACGAGATCTACGGGACCAGGCTGGAGGGTGACTACCGGCGCTATGTTCGCACCCGCGTGCTCGCCCACTGGTCCACGCGCAAGCCCGCCTACCGGGTCACGCTCCAGGACGGCACCCGGCTGGTCGCCAGCGGCGATCACCGGTTCCTGTCCGACCGGGGCTGGAAGTACGTCACCGGCGCGCAGCACGGCGCGGGCCGCAGGCCGCACCTCACCACGGGCAACAAGCTCATGGGCGTCGGGCGGTTCGCCGCGCCGCCCTCGTGGTCCCCGGCGTACCGCGAGGGTTATCTGCACGGTGTCGGGGCGGGTCGCAACGGCGTCGAGGGCGAGACGCTCGAGCGGGTGCACCGGTTCACGGGGGAACACGGCGGCTCCGGGGAACTGGGGAGCCCGGCGGACGTCGCCGCCCCGATCGCACCGGACGACGACTGGCAGAAGGGTTTCCTCGCGGGGATTTTCGACGCGGAGGGCACCCACTCGCGGGGCATCCTGCGCATCGCCGTCCTCGCGCCGGACGCGGTCGAGCTGGCCCGTCTCGCGTTGAAGCGCTTCGGGTTCACGCACGTGCTGGAGGATCCGGGCCGGGCCAACGGGCTGCGGGTGGTGCGCCTGTCGGGCGGACTCACCGAGCGGTTGCGGTTCTTCCACACCACGGATCCCGCGACGACGCACAAGCGCACCATCGACGGCGTGGCGATCAAGTCGGCGGCCCGGCTCGGCGTCGTCGCGGTCGAACCGCTGGGCGAACAGCGGCCGCTGTTCGACATCACGACCGCAACCGGGGACTTCATCGCCGACGGCGTCGTGAGCCACAACTGCTTCGCGCGCAACACCCACACCTACCTGGACCTCGACGCCGGCCACGACTTCGACACCCAGGTCGTGGTCAAGGTCAACGCGGCCGAGGTGCTGGGCGCGCAGGTGCGGCGGCGGAGCTGGCGGCGCGAGCACGTCGCGATGGGCACCAACACCGATCCCTACCAGCGGGCCGAGGGCAAGTACGAGCTGATGCCCGGCATCATCCGTGCGCTCGCGGGTTCGGGAACCCCGTTCTCGATCCTCTCCAAGGGCACGGTGCTGGCCCGGGACCTGCCCCTGCTGAGCGAGGTCGGCAGGGACGTGCCCGTGGGGCTCGGCGTGTCGATCGCGCTGCTGGACCGCGACCTGCAGCGCAGGCTCGAACCGGGCACCCCGAGCCCGAGGGCGCGGCTCGAACTCGTCCGGAAGGCCCGTGAGGCGGGGTTGCCGTGCGTGGTGTTCCTCGCGCCGGTGCTGCCGGGACTCACCGACTCCGTCGAGGCGCTCGACGGCCTGCTGGCCGAGGTCGCCGACGCGGGAGCGACCGGGGTCACGGTCATCCCGCTGCACCTCAGGCCGGGGGCGCGGGAGTGGTTCGCGGCGTGGCTGGCGGAGCAGTATCCGGACCTCGTACCGCGCTACCAGCGGCTGTACGCGCGGGGCAGCTACGTGGACGCGCAGTACCGGCGCTGGCTCTCGGCCAGGGTCACACCGCTGCTGCGGCGGCACGGGCTCGGCCCGCGCACGGGCGGTGACGAGCGCGGTGTGCCGGGTGACCGGGAAGTGGGCTGGCCGGAGGGCAGCATGCCGGGCGCCGCGACCGAGCCGGACCGGGTGAGGGGAGACCAGCTGACGCTGTTGTAGAGCGGGCCACTCCGGGAAACCTGGTGGCGGCCGACCCCGGTCGGTTCGTTAACCTGAGCCGTCGGCGCCACAGCCGGTGCCAGACCGATGGCAAGACCGCTACCACAGCTTTTCCGAGAGGATCCTGCGAAGTGCTTCGCACCCACAACGCCGGCACGTTGCGTGTCGAGCAGGCTGGCCAGACCGTCACCCTCACCGGTTGGGTCGCCCGGCGGCGCGATCACGGCGGAGTCATCTTCGTCGACCTCCGCGACGCCAGCGGGATCGCACAGGTCGTCTTCCGGGAAGGCGAGATGGCCGAGCGGGCCCACCAGCTCCGGGCCGAGTACTGCATCCAGGTGGTCGGCGAGATCGCGAAGCGCCCCGAGGGCAACGAGAACCCGGAGATCCCGACCGGGCTCATCGAGGTCCTGGTAACGGAACTGGAGGTGCTGTCGGAGTCGGCGGTGCTGCCCTTCCCGATCGACGAGCGGCTCGAGGTCGGCGAGGAGGTGCGGCTCAAGCACCGCTACCTCGACCTGCGCCGTAGCGGGCCTGCCGGCGCGATGCGGCTGCGCAGCGAGGTCAACCGGGTGGCGCGCAACGTGCTGCACGACGAGGACTTCGTCGAGGTCGAGACACCGACGATGACGCGCTCGACGCCCGAAGGCGCCCGCGACTTCCTCGTCCCGGCGCGCCTGCGGCCCGGCTCCTGGTATGCGCTACCGCAGTCGCCGCAGCTGTTCAAGCAGCTGCTGATGGTCGGCGGGCTCGAGCGGTACTACCAGATCGCGCGGTGCTACCGCGACGAGGACTTCCGCGCAGACCGGCAGCCGGAGTTCACCCAGCTCGACATCGAGATGAGCTTCGTCGAGCAGGACGACGTGATCGCGCTCGGCGAGCAGGTCGTCACCGCTCTCTGGAAGCTCATCGGCGTCGAGGTGCCGCAGCCGTTCCGCCGCATCAGCTACGCCGAGGCCATGGCGAAGTACGGCAGCGACAAGCCCGACCTGCGGTTCGGGCTCGAGCTCACCGAGCTGACGGAGTTCTTCTCCGACACGCCGTTCCGCGTCTTCCAGGCGCCCTACGTCGGCGCTGTCGTCATGCCCGGCGGGGCCGACCAGCCGCGGCGCACGCTCGACGCCTGGCAGGAGTGGGCCAAGCAGCGCGGCCACAAGGGCCTCGCGTACGTGCTCGTCGGCGAGGACGGAACCCTGGGCGGGCCCGTCGCCAAGAACCTCTCCGAGCAGGAGCGCGCCAACCTCGCCGAGGCCGCGGGCGCCGAGCCCGGCGACTGCGTGTTCTTCGCCGCGGGCAAGCCCAACACCGCCCGTCAGCTGCTCGGCGCCGCGCGCGTCGAGATCGCGCAACGCCTCGGCATGATCGACGAGAACTCCTGGTCGTTCGTGTGGGTCGTGGACTTCCCGCTGTTCGAGGCGGCGGACGAGAGCGACGACGTCGCCGTGGGCGGCGGCAAGTGGACCGCGCTGCACCACGCGTTCACGTCGCCGACGCCGGAGTGGATCGACAAGTTCGAGTCCGACCCTGGCAACGCGCTCGCCTACGCCTACGACATCGTCTGCAACGGCAACGAGATCGGCGGCGGATCGATCCGTATCCACCGCGGCGACGTGCAGCGGCGCGTCTTCGAGCTCATGGGGCTGTCGGAGGAGGAAGCGCAGGAGAAGTTCGGCTTCCTGCTCGACGCCTTCCAGTTCGGTCCTCCGCCGCACGGCGGCATCGCCTTCGGCTGGGACCGCATCGTCATGCTGCTCGCCGGCGCCGACTCGCTGCGCGACGTGATCGCCTTCCCGAAGACCGGCGGCGGCTACGACCCGCTGACGGCGGCTCCGGCGCCGATCACCGCTGAGCAGCGCAAGGAAGCCGGAGTCGACGCGAAGTCCCAGCAGCGCGGCTGACGAGCACCGGGCAGGTCGCGTCCGCACGGAGAGCGGCGAGCCGGAATGAAACCGGTGCGAAACCGGTGCGAAATTGGTGGCGAGGACCGACAAGGCCCAATTGGGTGGAGTGCCGCCGCGTTTCTCGCGAGAGACGCGGCGGCCTTCCTCTCAGAAATGAACAATCCGGTCGATGCCACGGAAATCTCCGGATATTCCAGCGAAAACCTCACGTTCGCGCCCACGTTGTGGTCACCGTTGCTCGTTCACTAGTAGGGTCGAAGTCAATGACTGTGGATACCTCCTCTACCGATGATTCGACACTCGGAGCAGGAGCGGAATTTCTTTCGATCGAGGCGGCCGTCGCGGCTGCCGAGGCGGTGCTCTCCCAACGGTTCGGCAGCACGATCACGCTGATCGACGCCGAGGACCTGGCGGGAAGCGGCCCGGCGACGGTGGTCAGAGCGCGGGTCGACTCGTCCCCGTTCGCTCTTCCGCGCACGCTCGTGATCAAGCACTACCCGGGGCCCGCGAGACCGGGGCAGGACGACGCCTTCGCGAGGGAAGCGGCCAGCTACCAGCTGTTCACGGCCCTGTCGCCGGAGGACCGGATGTGCCCGGAGCTCCTCGCGCACGGCGCCGACCACCGCGTGCTCGTGATCGACGACTTCGGTCGCATGCCGACGCTGGAGGACAAGCTGTGCGGTGGCGACAGCCGGGCCGCCGAGACGGCGTTGCTGTCGTGGGCGCGTTCACTCGGCCGGCTGCACTTCAGCACGGCCAACCGTGAGGCCGATTTCAACGCGTTGCTGCGCAGGCTCAGCTCGCGCGGCCGGGCAGGTGACGGCGGCTCGCGGGACCACTCCGTCGGTGTCGCGCCGGGCGAGGTGACGGCACTGGTCCCGGCGCTGCTGGCGCAGGCGCTCGCCGTGACGGTTCCCGAACCGGTGCACCAGGCGGCCGACCGCGCCGCCAAACTGCTCACCGCCGGCGCATACCGGGCGTTCAGCCCCGTGGACCTGTGGCCGGACAACAACCTCGTGACCGACGCGGGCCTGCGGTTCCTCGACTTCGAACGCGGCAGGGTGCGCAGCGCGCTGATCGACGCCGCGCACCTGCGGGTGCCGTTCGTGACCGACCCGCACCCGCTGGCGTTGCCCGCGGGCATGAGCGAGGCCATGGTCGCCGCGTGGCGCGCCGAGATCGTGGGCCTCTGGCCCGATTTCGGCGACGACGACACGCTCGAGGGGCACCTGCTCGACACCGAGCTGCTGCTCATCTGGCACGCGACGCGCACGCACCTGCCCGCACTCGCCGACGTCAGCAACGCCTCGCGCACCGGCAAGGCCGCCGCGCTGGTGACCTGGTGGCTCGGGCTGGCCGAGCACGCCGGGCACAGCGAGCGCGACGGCGATGACGCCGTCGCGGAGCACGCGGCGACAGTGGCCGACGTGCTGGACGCTCGGTTCGGTCCCGGCCTGCGGCTGGAGCTCTACCCCGCTTTCCGGTAGGTCCGGCACCAAGCTTTCGCCGGTGCGTCCACGCGTCGTTACCCGTGGCTCACCGGCGATGAGCCTGGGTGGCTGATGGTGTCCGGGTGGACTGCGACGACCTCACCAGGACGGCGATCCCGGACCTCCCCGACCCCCGCCCTCGGCGGGCACGGCGCCTGGTCGTGCTCGGCGACTCGACCGCCGTCGGCCTCGGCGACCCGCTGCCCGGCGGCGCCTGGCGCGGCGTGGGCCCGCTGCTCGCCGACGCGCTCGGCGTCGACCCGGCCGGCTACCTCAACTGCTCGTTCACCGGGGCGCGCATCGCGTGCGTCCGTGCCGAACAACTTCCCGCCGCGCTCGCGCATCGCCCCGATGTGGCGCTGCTGGTCGTCGGCATGAACGACACGCTGCGTTCCGACTTCACCCCGCACCGGCTGGCCGCCGACCTCGACCACGTGCTGACCGCGCTCGCCCGCACCGGCGCGCTCGTGCTGCCCGTTCGCTACCACGACCACGGCAGGGTGTTCCGCCTGCCAGGGTCGCTGCACCGCGCGTTGCGAGCCCGGATCGGCGACCTCAACGGCGCCATCGACGACGTGGTCTCCCGGCACGGCGTGCCCTGCCTCGACCTCGACGCCGTGCCCGGCACCTACGAGCTCTCGTCGTGGAGCGTCGACCGTCTGCACCCTTCCGAACTGGGTCACCGGCTGCTGGCGCGCGGTTTCAGCGACCTGCTCGGCGATGCCGGATACGAGGTGCCGTCGCCGGTGAGCCTGACCTGTTCGGGAGGTGCCCAGGTCAGTGCACTCGACCACGTCGGCTGGCTGGTGGCGAAGGGCATTCCGTGGCTGTGGCGACGCGGGCGGGACCTCGTGCCGCACGCGGCGGGGATCATGCTGCGCAGCGCCGCCGATCGACGGCGCTGCGGGCCGGTCCAGGAGGAAGCGCCCGTCACCGCGCACTGAAAAGCCGAGCGTTCCCGCGTCACCCGCCGCGCCCGCACGCTGGACGGATGACGGACATGAAGACCGCGCAGCAACAGGTGTGGGCGGCAGGCGACTACAGCCGGATCGGCGCGGCGCTGCCGCTGATGAGCGAGCTGCTGTGCGAGGACGCCGACCTGCGTGGCGGCGAACGGGTGCTCGACGTCGCCACGGGAAGTGGCAACACCGCGCTCGCCGCGGCCCGCAGGCACTGCGTGGTCACCGGCGTCGACTATGTCCCGGCCCTGCTCGAGCGGGCCCGGCTGCGGGCGTCCGCGGAGCAGCTCGAGGTCGATTTTCAGGTCGGCGACGCGGAGGAGCTCGACTTTCCCGACGACGCCTTCGACGTGGTGCTCTCGACCCTCGGCGTGATGTTCGCGCCCGATCAGCGGCGTACGGCCGACGAACTGCTGCGCGTGTGCGGGCCCGGTGGCCGGATCGCGCTCACCTCGTGGACGCCGAGCGGCTTCGGGGGCACGGTGTTCGAGCTGTTCAACCGGTTCGTCCCCGCTCCTCCCGACACACCGTCGGCGCTGCGCTGGGGTAGCGACGACGGCCTCGTCGAGCTCTTCGGCGACCGCGTGCGCGAGGTCCGGACCCGGATCCGCCGTCAGGTGTTCCGGTATCCGTCGGTCGAGCACTACGTGCGCTGGTACGCCACGTACTTCGGGCCGACGATCGCCGCCGAGGACGCGCTCGACGCCGCGGGCAGGGAGCGGCTGCGCGCCGAGTTCGCCGCACTGATCGGCGAGCTGAACACCGCGGCAGACGGCACGCTGGTGCTACCTGCCGAGTACCTGTCCTTCCACGCGGTCGCGCGCTGAGGCGCCGCGACGGATGTCGGTGCCCGCGGCTACCGTCGGGGTGTGCGACAGGACGAACTCTTCACGGTGAACCCGGACGTGGCCCCGCCGCCGGAGCCGGAGGCGGCCACGGAGCCGCCGCCCCCGCCTCCCGGCTCGCCGCTGCCCGTCCGGATGCGCCCGCGCACCCTGGGCGAGGTCGTCGGACAGCAGCACCTGCTGGGGGAGGGTGCGCCGCTGCGCAGGCTCGTCGAGGGAGCCGCGCCCGCGTCGGTCCTGCTGTACGGCCCGCCGGGCACCGGCAAGACCACGCTGGCCAACCTCGTGTCCACGGCGACGGGGCGCCGGTTCGTGGCGCTCTCGGCCTTGTCGGCGGGGGTGAAGGAGGTCCGCGGCGTCATCGAGGAGGCCCGGCGCAGGCGCCGCTACAACGACGAGAACACCGTGCTGTTCATCGACGAGGTGCACCGCTTCTCCAAGACGCAGCAGGACGCGCTGCTGGGCGCGGTCGAGGACCGCACGGTGCTACTGGTGGCCGCCACGACCGAGAACCCGTCGTTCTCCGTGGTCTCCCCATTGCTCTCGCGCTCGCTGGTGCTGCAGCTGCGGCCGCTCACCGACGACGACGTCCGCGATCTGATCGGCAGGGCGCTGACCGACGAGCGCGGGCTCGGCGGCGAGTTCACCCTCACGGACGACGCGATGGCCCATCTCGTGCGGCTCGCGTCGGGCGATGCGCGCCGCGCGCTCACGGCGCTGGAGGCCGCCGCCGACGCGGCCTCGGCCACCGAGAGTCCCGAGATCGGGCTGGCCACCGTGGAGTCCACTGTGGACAAGGCCGCGGTGCGCTACGACCGCGACGGCGACCAGCACTACGACGTGATCAGCGCGTTCATCAAGTCTATCCGCGGTTCCGACGTGGACGCCGCGCTGCACTACCTGGCCCGCATGATCGAGGCGGGGGAGGATCCGCGTTTCCTCGCGCGCAGGCTCGTGGTGCACGCGAGCGAGGACATCGGGCTCGCCGACCCGACGGCATTGCAGGCGGCCGTCGCCGCGGCACACGCGGTGCAGTTCATCGGCATGCCCGAGGGCAGGCTCGCCCTCGCACAGGCCACCGTGCACCTGGCCACGGCGCCGAAGTCCAACGCCGTGATCACCGCGATCGACGCCGCGATCGCCGACGTGCGTGCGGGCGGGGCCGGCATCGTGCCGCCACACCTGCGCGACGGGCACTACGCGGGCGCGGCGAAGCTCGGCAACGCGCAGGGCTACCGCTATCCCCACAGCGTCGCCGAAGGCGTGCTCGCCCAGCAGTACCCGCCGGACGAGCTGGTGGGGCGCGACTACTACGAGCCGACGTCGCGCGGAGCCGAGCGAACCCTCGCCGACCGGGTACCCCGCCTGCGCCGCACCATCAGGGGCGGCCCAGCGAACTGAGGAGGGGACATGACCCACACGCCGGTGGTCGCCGTGCTGGGCACGGGCGTCATGGGGCTGCCGATGGCGGCCAATCTGCTCGACGCGGGCCTGGGCGTGCGGGTGTGGAACCGCACGGCCGAGCGGGCGCGTCCGCTCGCGGAACGCGGCGCCGAGGTGGCCGCTGACCCGAAGGCCGCGGTCGAGGGCGCCGACCTGGTGGTGACCATGCTGGCCGACGGGCAGGCCGTCCGCGACACCGTGGAGCCCGTGCTGGACTCGTTCGCTCCTGACGCCGTCTGGCTGCAGATGAGCACGATCGGCGCCGACTGGACGCGGACGCTGGCCGGGCTCGCCCATGCCGCCGGGGTGGCGTTCGTGGACGCCCCGGTGCTCGGCACGCGGCAGCCGGCCGAGCAGGGTGCGCTCGTCGTGCTCGGCGCGGGCCCCGAGGAGTTGCGGCCGCGGTGCGCTCCGGTGTTCGACGCGGTCGGCGCCCGCACACTGTGGGTGGGCGAGACCGGCGCGGCCAGCGGGCTCAAGCTGGTGGCCAACGCGTGGGTACTCGCGCTGACCAACGCGACCGCCGAGAGCGTGGCGCTCGCGCGGGAACTCGGCCTCGACCCCGCGCTGTTCCTGGAGGCCATCTCTGGCGGCGCGCTCGATGTCGGCTACGCCCACGCGAAGGGCGAGGCGATGATGAACGACGAGTTCCCGCTGAGCTTCGCGGTGCGTCACGCGCTCAAGGACGCGGACCTGGTGCTCGCCGCGGCGCGCGACACCGATCTCGCGGGCGTGCGGGCCGCCAGGCGGCACCTCGGCAGTGCGGTGGAGGCGGGCTTCGCCGACGACGACATGGCGGCGCTCTACCGCGCTGTGACGGGCGGGGGCCAAACGCCACGCGGGCGGCAGGGTCGCACGGCCGGGGACGACGACGCACGGTAGCCTGACCCGCACATCGACGTCGCCACCAATCCTGGAGGAGGGCACGTG
Source organism: Prauserella cavernicola (assembly GCF_016595675.1). Taxonomy (GTDB): domain Bacteria; phylum Actinomycetota; class Actinomycetes; order Mycobacteriales; family Pseudonocardiaceae; genus Prauserella_A; species Prauserella_A cavernicola. The sequence continues at coordinate 88,440 of NZ_JAENJH010000009.1, forward strand.
TCGGCAGGGCAGATCGCCGCACTGATCGCCGCTGGCGCCTTCGTGCTGCTGGTGTTGTTCCTCGCGATCGCGCTGATCAAGCTCGGCCGCACGCTCGACGAGGCCACGATCGCCATCCGCAAGGCACACGAGAACACCGACCCGCTGCTGCACGGCGCCAATGACACGATCACGCACGTCAACACCCAGCTCGAGCGGGTGGACGGGATCACGGCCAACGCACAGGCCGTCTCTGGCAACGTCTCGGCGCTGACGTCGGTGTTCACCGCGACGCTCGGCGGGCCGCTCGTGAAGACGGCCGCGTTGTCGTACGGAGTCAGCAAGGCCGTGCGCGCGCGTCGCAAGGCCAAGCAGGAGAGCGGCAAGCACACGTTGCGCCGGGGCAGGAAGAGCAAGCGATGAAGCGGTTGTTCTGGCTCGGTGTCGGTGTGGCCGCCGGGGTCGCCCTGTCCCGCAAGGCCACGGAAACCGCTCGGCAGGCCACGCCGGCGGGGTTAGCCTCGAACCTGGGCGATGCCATGCGTGAGCTGGCGAGCGCCATGGGCGCGTTCGGCGCGGACGTCCGCGCCGGGATGAGCGAGCGGGAGCAGGAGCTGAACGACGTCGTGGAGCGGCGATCGGGTGCGCCGTCGAGGGCGGCGGCCCCGCGGTACCAGGCGGAGTCGCGGTACTCCGCCCCGCAGTCGCGCGCTCGGCGAGCTCCACGGGCGGAGAGCTGAGGCGGAGCCGTCCGCCGCGCTCTCCGCCGCCACAGCCGTCCCCGAAACCCGGCTTGGGCCCACTCTGGCGCCGTCGAGCCTCACCAAGAGGAAAACCAGTGGAAACACACGAGATCAACAAGCGGTTCCTGGAGCACTTCGAGAAGAACGGGCACACCAGAGTGCCCAGTGCGTCGCTGATCCTGGACGACCCGACCCTGCTGTTCGTGAACGCCGGCATGGTCCAGTTCAAGCCGTACTTCCTCGGCGAGGTCCCGCCTCCGTACCCGCGCGCCACGAGCGTGCAGAAGTGCGTGCGCACGGGCGACATCGACGAGGTCGGCAAGACCACGCGCCACAACACGTTCTTCCAGATGGCCGGCAACTTCTCGTTCGGTGACTACTTCAAGGAAGGCGCCATCACGCGCGCCTGGGAGCTGATCACCAACTCGCAGGACGAGGGCGGCTTCGGTTTCGATCCGTCCCGGATCTGGGTGACCGTCTACGAGAACGACTCCGAGGCCGCCGGTCTGTGGCGCGAGATCGCCGGCATCCCGTCGGAGCGGATCCAGTCTCGCGACGGCAGGGACAACTACTGGGACATGGGCGTTCCCGGTCCCGGTGGGCCGTGCTCGGAGATCTACTACGACCGTGGCCCCGAGTTCGGTCGCGAGGGTGGGCCCGTCGTCGACGAGGACCGCTACCTCGAGATCTGGAACCTCGTGTTCATGCAGGACATCCGCGGGGAGCAGAGCCCGAAGTACGGTCACCCGCCGATCGGTGAGCTGCCGAAGAAGAACATCGACACCGGAATGGGCGTCGAGCGCGTCGCGTATCTGTTGCAGGGCGTCGAGAACGTGTACGAGACCGATCTCGTGCGTCCCGTCATCACCAGGGCCGAGGAGTTCTCCGGCCGCAGCTACGGCGCGAACCACACCGACGACGTGCGGTTCCGCGTGATCGCCGACCACGCGCGCTCCGGCGTCATGCTCATCACCGACGGCGTCACACCCGGCAACGAGGCGCGTGGCTACGTGCTGCGCAGGCTGCTGCGCCGCATCGTGCGCTCGATGCGCCTGCTCGGCGTGCACGAGCCGGTGCTGCCGCACTTCGCGGAGGTCGTGCGCGACTCGATGTCGCCGTCCTACCCGGAGATCGCGCGCGACTTCGACCGCATCAGCGACGTGATGCGCATCGAGGAGGAGACCTTCCTCTCCACGCTCACGAGCGGGTCGAAGATCTTCGACCTCGCGGCGGAGGAGACCAAGCGCTCCGGCGGCGAGATCCTGGCCGGGGACAAGGCTTTCCAGCTGCATGACACCTACGGCTTCCCGATCGACCTGACGCTGGAGATGGCGGCGGAGCAGGGGCTGTCCGTGGACGAGGACGGCTTCCGCACTCTCATGGACGAGCAGCGGCAGCGTGCCAAGGCCGACGCCGCGGCCCGCAAGAGCGGGCACGGCGACCTGTCGGAGTACCGCAAGGTGCTGGAGCAGCACGGGGAGACCGAGTTCCTCGGCTACACCGATCTGCAGTCCAGCTCGCGAGTGCTGGCTCTGTTGCGGGACGGCGTTCCCGTTCCCGCCGTCGGTGAGGGCCAGAAGGCGGGTCTGATCCTGGACCGCACGCCGTTCTACGCCGAGAGCGGTGGCCAGATCGCCGACACCGGAACACTCGTCGGCCACGGCGTGGAGCTGAAGGTCACCGACGTGCAGAAGCTCGTGCCGGGCCTGTTCGTGCACAGCGTCGAGGTGACGGCCGGTGAGGTCGGGCTCGACACCGAGCTGACGGCGTCGGTCGACGCCACCCGCAGGGCCTCGATCGAGCGGTCGCACTCGGCGACGCACCTGGTGCACGCGGCCGTGCGCGGTGCCTACGGCAGGCGTGCGGCGCAGGCCGGTTCACTGAACTCGCCCGGCCGCATGCGGTTCGACTTCACCACGCCCGGGGCGGTGTCGTCGGACGTGCTCACGGAGGTCGAGGAGGAGGTCAACGACTACCTCCAGACCAACGTCGAGGTGCAGTCCTACACGACCACCAAGGACAAGGCGCTCGAACTCGGCGCCGTCGCGCTGTTCGGTGAGAAGTACGGCAACGACGTGCGCGTGGTCGACATGGGCGACTACTCGCGCGAGCTGTGCGGTGGCACGCACGTCGACCGGATCGGCCAGCTCGGTCTCGTCAAGCTCGTCGGCGACGCCTCGATCGGTTCCGGCGTGCACCGCGTCGAGGCGCTCGTGGGCACCGACGCGCTGCGGCACGTCCGCAAGGAGCAGCTGCTCGTGTCGCAGCTGGCCGGCACGTTGAAGGTGCCGACCGACGAGCTGCCGGCGCGCATCGACGACGTGCTCTCGCGGCTGCGTGGCGCGGAGAAGGAGATCGAGCAGCTGCGCACGCAGCAGGTGCTCGGCTCGGCCGGTTCGCTCGCCGACAAGGCGCAGGACGTCAACGGCGTCGCGCTGGTGGCGGAGCGGCTCGCCGACGGCGTCGACGCGGGTGGCGTGCGCGCGCTCGCGGGTGAGATTCGCAACCGGCTCGGTTCCCGGCCCGGTGTCGTGGCGCTGTTCGCTCCCGCCGACGGCAAGGTCAGCTTCGTCGTGGCCACCACGGCGGCAGCCAGGGACAAGGGCCTCGCCGCGGGCAAGCTGGTGCCCGCCTTCGCCGAGAGCGTCGGCGGTCGCGGCGGTGGCAAGCCGGACATGGCGCAGGGCGGCGGCAGCAACCCGGCGGGCATCGACCAGGCCATCGCGGCGCTGCGCGGCGCCCTCGCCTCGGGGTGAGCGACATCGGTCCTGACCGGCCCGGGGAGCACGATCCCGGCGCCGGGCGCAGGCTTGCCGTCGATGTGGGCTCCGTCAGGGTGGGTGTGGCGCTGAGCGATCCCGCGCCCATCCTGGCCACCCCTCTGGTTACCCTGTCGCGTGATGCGGACGCCGACACCGACCTGGACGAGCTCGTCAGACTCGTCTCCGAGCACGAGGTGGTCGAGGTGATCGTGGGACTGCCGAGGACCCTGGCCGACCGGCACGGCACGGCGGCGGAGACCGCCGCGGCCTACGCCGGACGGCTCGCGGAGCGGATGGCTCCGGTGCCCGTGCGACTCGCGGACGAGCGCCTCACCACGGTGAGCGCGAGCCGCATGTTGTCGCAGCGCGGCGTCAAGGGACGCAAGCAGCGCGCGGTCGTCGACCAGGCGGCGGCCGTGGAGATCCTGCAAGGCTGGCTCGACGCGCGCAGCGCGGCGATCGCGAGGAAGGCGGGCCCCGCATGAGCACGCCCTACGACGGCCCCGGCGGCGGCAGGCGCCGCGCCAGGCCGCCCCAGCGGCAGGCGCCCGCGGAGCGCCCCGCCCGGCGTCCGCGCCAGGCCGCCGAACCCCCACAGCGTCCCGTCGCGGGCGACCCGCCGGTTCCGAGGCGTCCCCGGCGCGCGCGGCACGCCGCTCCTGAGCCCGGACCCGTGCCGGACTCCGGGCAGCTGCCCGAGCCCGGTGCGGCACCCGAGCCCCCTCCTGAGCCCGGCCCCGTGCCCCGCAGGGCCGAGCCGAGGGGCGCGGTCCCGCCGCGCAGGCCGCGCCCGCCCGCGCGCCGCAGGCGTTCGCCCAACGAGGGCGTGCCCGTGGACGAGAACCCGACCGAGGTGCTCGACCTCGGGTTCGACGACTACGAGGACTACGACGAGTACTACGACGAGGACGGCCGCGACGACCGTCGCGACGAGCGCTCCGCCGGCCGGTACGACGACGGTTACGACGACGAGTACGACGAGCGCTACGAAGACGACGACGATCGCGCCGCCCCCGAGTACTTCGAGGACGACCGCGACGACCGGCCCGAGCCCAGGGCCCCGCGCAAGACCGGCAAGCGGTTCCTCGGCTGGCTCGCCGCACTCACCGTGATCGTGCTGCTCGCGGGTGGCGCGTACTACGGGGCTCGTGAGCTGCTCGGCTTCGGCTACGAGGACTACGAGGGCGCGGGCGAGAAGGACGTGATCCTCCAGGTGGAGGACGGCGACTCGACGAGGGCCATCGCCACCAAGCTCGACGAGCTCGACGTGGTGGCCAGCGCCGACGCGTTCGTCGCCGCGAGCGAGGACGACGACCGGGTGCTCGGCGTGCAGCCCGGCTACTACGCGCTCAAGACCAAGATGTCCGGCGCCAACGCGGTCAGCGCGCTCGTCGCGCCCGAGGGCAGGGTCGGGCAGCTGCAGCTGCGCGCCGGGACCCAGGGTGACGACATCACGCAGCCCGACGGCACGGTGACCGAGGGCGTCTACTCGTTGCTGTCCAAGGCGTCCTGCGCGGACGTCGACGGCGAGAGCACGTGTGTGCCCGCCGAGGAGCTGCGCGAGGTGGCCGACACGACAGATCTGGCGGAGCTGGGCGTCCCGGAGTGGGCGGTGGAGGGAGCCTCCAAGGCCGAGCCCGGCCGCAAGCTCGAGGGTCTGATCGCGCCCGGCGTGTACGACCTCAAGCCCGGCTCCGACGCCAAGCAGCTGCTCTCCGACGTGCTCGAGACCTCGACCCTGCGCATGCAGGCGGCCGGTCTGCCGGACGCGGCGGGTGAGACCGGTTACAGCCCGTACGAGGTCCTGATCATCGCCTCGATCATCGAGCGCGAGGGCGTGCAGACCGACTTCGGCAAGATCTCCCGCGTCATCTACAACCGGCTCGACGAGAACATGCGGCTGCAGATGGACTCGACGGTGAACTTCGTGCTCGACCGGCCCGAGGTGCGCACCAACGACGGCGACCGCGAGCGGGCGGGCGCGTACAACACGTACAAGAACTACGGGCTGCCCCCGACGCCGATCTCGGCACCGAGCCTGGAGGCGATCACCGCGGCAGAGCAGCCCACGCAGGGGTCCTGGAAGTACTTCGTGAAGTGCGAGACCAACGGGCTCTCGTGCTTCGCGACGGACTACGACGAGCATCTCCGCAACCGCGACGACGCCATCGCCAGGGATGTCTACTAGCGCGCCACGCCGGGCTGCCGTGCTCGGCAAACCCGTGGAGCACTCGCTCTCGCCGGTGCTCCACGGGGCGGCCTACGCGGAGCTGGGCCTGGCGAACTGGACCTACGAGCGCGTCGAGATGGACGCCGAGTCGCTGCCGGGGTTCGTCTCCGGCCTCGGCCCCGAGTGGGCCGGGCTGTCGGTGACGATGCCGGGCAAGCGCGCGGCGCTCGACCTCGCGACCGAGGCCACCCCGAGGGCGGCGGCCGTCGGTGCCGCGAACACGTTGGTGCGCTTGCCCTCCGGTGACTGGCGGGCCGACTGCACCGATGTGGACGGTGTCGCTGGCGCGCTGCGGACGGCGGGCGGTTTCTCCGGCGGCACAACGGGTCTCGTGCTCGGAGCCGGTGGCACCGCGGCCGCGGTGGTCGCGGCGTTCGCCGAGCTCGGGCTGCACCGGGTACGGCTCGTCGCCAGGGACCCCGCGCGCGCGGAGGAGTCCGCGGTGGCCGCGAAGCGGGCCGGGCTGGCGGTGGACGTGCTGCGCTGGTCCGACGTGGACTTCGCGGAAGTCGTCGCGGGCACCGACGTGCTGGTCAACACCGTCCCACCGGACGCCGTCGCATCGCAGCTCGCCGAGCTGGCCGTCCTCGACTGCGTACTCGACGTGATCTACCACCCGTGGCCGACCCCGCTCGCCGAGGCCGTCGCCGCGCGCGGCGGCCGGGTCGCGACGGGGCTGGACATGTTGCTGCACCAGGCTTTCGGCCAGGTGGAGCAGTTCACGGGACAGGCGGCTCCGCGGGTGGCGATGCGCGACGCGCTGCGCGAGGCGACCGGCGGCATCCTCCCGCTGCCGCTGGACTGACACCGCCGAAAGCTCCGAAAGACGCTGCCCGGCGTTCACCTTCGGCCCGTAGGGTGTCCGCGACTGGGAGGTAGCACTGTGCGCACATCTCGCGGGCTGATGCCCGTTCTCGCCGTCGTCGCGCTGGCGGCCGCCGCCGCGCCGGCCTCGGCCACGCCCCGCCTCGGCGCGAGCGTCGACTTCGCGACGTTCAACGCCTCGCTCAACCGCGCCGCCGAGGGCGAGCTGCTGGCGGACCTGGCCACGCCGGACGACCCGCAGGCACGCAAGGTCGCCGAGGTGATCCAGCGCAACCGGCCGGACGTGCTGCTGGTCAACGAGTTCGACTACGTGCCCGACGGCGCCGCCGCCGACGCGTTCCGCGGCAACTACCTCGAGGTCGGCCAGAACGGCGCGCGGCCCATCGACTACCCGTACGCCTACACCGCACCCGTGAACACCGGCGTGCCCACCGGCTTCGACCGCGACCGCGACGGCACCGTGGGCGGCGGCAACGACGCGCACGGCTTCGGCCAGTTCGAGGGCCAGTACGGGATGCTCGTGCTCTCGAAGTACCCCATCGACACCGAGTCGGTGCGGACGTTCCAGCACTTCCGCTGGCAGGACATGCCGGGCGCGGTGCTGCCGGACGACCCCGAGACGCCCGAGCCCGCCGACTGGTACTCGCCCGAGGCCCTCGAGGTGCTGCGGCTCTCGTCCAAGTCGCACTGGGACGTGCCCGTGCGCGTCGGCAAGCGAACCGTCCACTTCCTGACCGCGCACCCGACGCCGCCGAGCTTCGACGGGCCCGAGGACCGCAACGGCACCCGCAACCACGACGAGATCCGGTTCTGGGCCGACTACGTCACTCCCGGCAAGGGCGGCTACATCTACGACGACCAGGGCTCCCGTGGCGGACTTCGCCAGGGGGAGCGGTTCGTGATCGCGGGCGACTACAACGCCGACCCCGACGACGGCGACAGCGTCGACAGCGCCGCCCGGCAGCTGCTGGACGCGCCCACGGTGCGCGACACCGCGCCCGCCAGCCTCGGTGCGGCCGTGGCCGCTCACCAGCAGGGCGGCGCCAACGCCGGGCACCGGGGCAGGCCCTGGCTCGACACCGCCGACTTCAACGACGAGGCTCCGGGCAACCTGCGGGTCGACTACGTGCTGCCTTCGCGCGGGCTGATCCCGCTGTTCTCCGGCGTGTTCTGGCCCGTGCCCGGATCACCGCTGGCGCGGCTCAACGACGCCTCCGACCACCACCTGGTGCACGTGACGGTGGTCGTCCCCTAGCGTTGCGCACATGAAGATCGCGATTCTCGACGACTACCAGAACGTCGCACTCGGCCTCGCGGACTGGGCGTCACTCGGCGCCGACGTCGAGGTGTTCACCGAGCACATCGGCGACCAGGACGAGCTGGCGCGCCGGCTCGCGGGTGCCGAGGTGGTGGTCGCGATGCGCGAGCGCACCCCGCTGCCGGCCGAGCTGCTGGCCAAGCTGCCCGACCTGGGGCTGATCATCAGCACCGGCGGGCCGCGCAACCCGTCGATCGACATCAAGGCGGCCGCCGAGCGGGGCGTCGTGGTGAGCCACACCGGGTACCTGCCGCACCCGGCGGCCGAGCTCACGTGGGCGCTGATCCTGGCCGCGGTGCGCGGGGTGCCCGCGGAGGAGCGCTCGATGCGCGAGGGCGGCTGGCAGCTCGGGATCGGCACCGGCCTGCACGGCCGCACGCTGGGTCTGCTCGGGCTGGGCAGGCTGGGCGCCAAGGTCGCGCGCGTCGGCCAGGCCTTCGGCATGCGCACCATCGCCTGGAGCCAGAACCTCACGGCGGAGAAGGCGGCCGAACACGACGTGACGGCGGTGTCGAAGGAGCAGCTGCTGAGCGAGTCCGACATCGTCACCGTGCACCTGGTGCTCAGCCGGCGCTCGCGGGGCCTGATCGGCGCCGCGGAGCTGGCCCAGATGAAGCCCGACGCGTGGCTGGTGAACACCTCGCGCGGCCCGATCGTCGACCAGGACGCACTGCTCGACGCGCTGCGGGAACGGCGGATCGGTGGCGCGGCCCTCGACGTGTTCGAGCAGGAGCCGCTGCCCGCCGACCACCCGCTGCGGTCGCTGCCCAACACGGTGCTCACGCCGCACATCGGCTACGTGACGCGCGAGGTCTACGAGGTGTTCTACCGCGACGCGGTGGAGGACATCGCCGCCTACCGGGCGGGCGCGCCCATCCGCGTCATGCCAGTTCCCTGAGCACCGCGTCGGTGTAGGCGGGCCAGGCCTCGGCCGCCCACGGGCCGAACGCCCGGTCGGTGAGCGCGACGCACGCGGCTCCGGCGTCGGGATCGACCCACAAGAACGTCCCGGACTGTCCGAAGTGGCCGAACGTGCGGGGCGAGCTGAGGCTGCCCGTCCAGTGTGGACTCTTGTGGTCGCGGATCTCGAATCCGAGGCCCCAGTCGTTGGGCTTCTGGTGCCCGAATCCCGGCAGGACGCCCGTCAGGCCGGGAAAGACGACCTCGGTGGCCGAGGTCAGCGTCGAGGGCGCCAGCAGCGTCGGCTGCTGCAGCTCGGCCGCGAACGCCGTCAGGTCATCCACAGTGGACTCCGCGTCGGCGCCGGGGGAGCCCTTGAGCGTGGTGGCGTCCATGCCCAGCGGCCGCAGCAGAGCCTCGTCCTGGTAGTCGGCGAACGGGATGCCGGAGTGCTCGGTGAGCGCGTCGGCGAGCTGCTCGAACCCGGCGCTCGAGTACATGCGGCGCTGCCCTGGTGGGGCGAAGACCTTGTGCTCGGTGAAGCCGAGGCCCGCCGCGTGGGCGAGCAGGTGCCGGATCGTCGATCCCTCCGGCCCCGCGGGTGTGTCGAGCTCGACCACGCCCTCCTCGATCGCGATCAGCGCCGTGTAGGCGGTGAGCAGCTTGGTGACCGAGGCCAACGGGAACACGCGCCCGGTGTCGCCGTGCCCGCCCGCCACGGTGCCGTCGGCGCGCACCACCGCCGTCGCGGCGTTGTCCACGGGCCACTGCTCGATCAACCGCACGCTCTGCATGCCCCCACCCTACGAACGGGTGAGGTGCTGGCCGAACCAGGCCCCGGCCAGCTCGCAGACCCGCTCGAGGGCTCCCGGCTCCTCGAACAGGTGCGTCGCTCCCGTCACGGTCTCGATCGCGTGCGTGCCGCTGAGCCTGTGCGCGGCCTCCTCGTTGAGCCGCAGCACCTGCTCGTCGCGCTCGCCGACCAGGAGCAGCACGGGACAGCGCAGCGCGTCCAGCGCGTCACCGGCCGGGTCCGGTCTGCCGCCGCGCGAGACCACGGCGCGGACCCGCTCCGGCCGCCTCTCCGCGGCGACGAGCGCGGCGGCGGCGCCCGTGCTGGCGCCGAAGAGTCCGAGCGGCAGCCCGGCCGTGCGTTCGTCGGCGGCGAGCCGGTCGACCGCCGCCGTCAGCCGCCCGGCGAGCAGGGGGATGTCGAAGCGAGGGCCGGTGGGTCCCTCGCGGTCCTCGTCCGGGCTGAGCAGGTCGAACAACAGCGTGGCCAGGCGGCGGTCCTGCAGGGTTCGCGCCACCGCGACGTTGCGCGGACTGTGCCGGGAGCTGCCGGAGCCGTGCGCGAACGCGACCACCCCGGTCGCGTCGGCCGGCACGCTCAGCTCGCCCGCGAGCGTGGTGTCCGCGGTCGCGACGCCGAACCGGACGGTCATGCCGGGCGACTCCCGGCGAGCAGGCCCAGCACCTCGTCGTCGGTGGTCTGCGCGAAGTCGGCGTAGAACTGGCCGACCGCCTGGAACTCCGCGGGCTCGCTGGCGCACACCACCTCGTCGGCCTCGGCCTCCAGCACCGCGCGGGCCCCGGGCGCGCACACGGGTGCTGCCAGCACCAGCCTGCGCGGGCCGTCGGCACGCAGCGAGCGCAGTGCCGCTGTCGCCGTGACGCCCGTGGCCAGCCCGTCGTCCACCACCAGCACGTCCCGGCCCGCGATGCGCTCGGGTTCCCAGCCCCGCTGGTAGCGGCCGACCCGGCGCACCGCCTCGGCACGCTCGCGGTCGATCGCCTCCCGCAGCTGGTCCTCGGTCAGGTCCAGTGCGCGCACGCTGTGCACGTCATAGATCGCAGGCCCGTACGCGGTGACCGCGCCGATGCCGAACTCCGGATGTCCCGGCGCCCCGACCTTCCTGGCCACCGTCACGTCGAGGGGCGCCCCCAGTTCGGCCGCCACCTCCGCCGCGACGGGCACCCCGCCGCGGGCCAGGCCCAGCACGACGGGTTCCACCCAGTCGCGGCCCCGCAGGAGCGCGGCGAGCCCGCGCCCCGCGTCACGCCGGTCGGAGAACTGCTCCTCGGTGCTGGTCACCGGTCGGGACCTCCTCGCTCAGCCGGGTTCACCACGCCGCTTGCGGTGGATCACCCAGACCAGATCGACCAGCATGCCCACCGCGAGCACGCACAGCAGCACCGCCAGCACCACGAACCCGTTGAGGGCGAACAGCGCGGCCGCTCCGCCGCACAGCACCACGCTGATCGCGGCGAGCACGATCCGCAGCGTCAGCGCACTGTAGGCGGGCGCCGCGCCGCCGAAACCGCCCGTCGGATCGTGGTAGTCCGGCAGGCCGCGCTCGTACTCCTCGCGCGAGCGGGGCCGATGCCGCTGCCGTCTCTCCATCGCTTGTCGGGAGTACCCAGACGGTAGGGCCCTCATACGTGCGAGAGGGCCCCCTCCGGTAGCCGGAGAGGGCCCTCGAGACGCGCCGGCCTCAGTCGTCGAGGTCGGTCGCCACCAGTTCGGCGATGGCGTCGACCGCCTCCTGGGCGCCGGTGCCGTCGGCGGCGATCACCACCTCGTCGCCGAACGCGGCTCCCAGCGTCATCAGGTTCAGCACGCTCCCGGCCGCGACCGGGTCACCGCCGTCCTTCGCGATGGTCACCGAGACCGGTTGGGCGGCGGCGGCCTTCGCGACGAGCGCCGCCGGCCTCGCGTGCAGCCCGACCTTGCTCGCCACCGTGACACGTTTTTCCGGCATGTAACGCCTTTCTCCTAGCTTCGCGGGGTTTTCTCGGTGCTGTCGGACGTCGCCTCGGTGGCCTCCGTGGGCTCGGAGGCCTCGGAGGTCTCGGACGCGGCGGCGGTGGCCTCCTCGTCCTCCTCACGGCCCGGCGTGCGCAGGTTCCACTTGGTGATGACCCAGCGGAACAACAGGTAGTAGATCGCCGCGTACACCAGGCCGATCGGGATCAGCCACAGCGCCCCGCTCGCCGCCGGAGCCCCCGCGTTGAGCAGGAAGTCGATGCCGCCCGCGGAGAACGAGAAGCCGAGGTGGATGTCCAGCGCGTTCACCAGCGCCAGCGAGATGCCCGTGAGCACCGCGTGGATCAGGTACAGCGGGAACGCCACGAACATGAACGCGAACTCGATCGGCTCGGTGACACCCGTGATGAACGACGTCAGTGCGGCGGAGACCATGATGCCGCCGACGACCTTCTTCTGGCCGGGGCGCGCGGTCTGCCACATGGCGAGCGCGGCGGCGGGCAGGGCGAACATGAAGATCGGGAAGAACCCGGTCATGAACGCGCCCGCGTTGGGGTCGCCCGCGTAGAAGTTGTTGATGTCGCCGCCGTCGAAGATCAGCCACACTGGCACGTTGATCAGCTGGTGCAGGCCGATGGGGATCAGCAGCCGGTTGAAGAACCCGTAGATGCCGCCACCGATCACGGCGTCCTGGGTCACCGCCTCGCTGAGGTTCTGCATGCCGGCGTCGATCACCGGGAAGATCAGGCCGAAGACCACGCCCAGCACGAGCAGCACGACGGAGTTGATGATCGGCACGAACCGGCGCCCGCCGAAGAACGCGAGGTACGGCGGGAGCTTGATGCGGTAGAAGCGCTGCCACAGCACGGCGGTCACGAGACCGACGATCACACCCGAGAGCACGCTGAACGGCCAGCGGATCGGCTGCAGGTACCAGCTCTCGTCGAAGCCTTCGAGCTCGTTGATGGGCGCGAAGACCTGCACGACCTTGCTGAAGACGATGAAGCCGACGACCGCGGCGACGCCCGTCGAACCGTCCCCCTTGCGCGCGAAGCCCACGGCGATACCGACGGCGAACAGCAGCGGCAGCCAGTCGAACAGCCCGCCGCCCGCCGCGGCGAGGACCTTCGCGACGTCCTCGGTGGCGGACCACCTGCCGAGCATGTCGTCCTGGCCCAGCCGGGACAGCAGCCCAGCCGCCGGGAGGGTGGCGATGGGCAGCATGAGACTGCGCCCGAAGCGTTGGAGCCCGGCCAGCCTCCTACCTTTGCCCTTCGTCCCCGCAGAAGGGGTGGCGCTCATGAGCGTCCTCCATGTTCCGGAAGGGGGCCGGAATCCGGGGAGTTCCGGTCCAGTTTCATGGTCACCTGGTACTGATCTCCCCGGTACCAGGACGTCATGTCCTCCACGGGTTCTCCGCGCACGCTGGAGATCCTGCGGAAGACGAGCAGCGGGCTGCTGGAGCGAATGTTCAGCAGCCGTGCGGTTTCCCTGTCCGCCGACTCCGCCCAGACGGTCTGCCAGGCGTGGTCGAAACGGAGGTCGTAGCGTTCGGCCAGCTGGGCGTACAGCGAGCCGGTGAGGTCGAGATCGAGCAGTCCTGGCACCGCGCCAGGGTGGTACCAGCCGCGCTCCACGGCCAGCGGAACGCCGTCGGCCAGCCGCACCCTGCGAATGCCCAGCGCCTCGTCGGCGCCGCCGAGCCCGAGCGCGGACGACGCCGCGGCAGGCGGGATCTCCCTTGTCGCGCCGAGGATCCTGGTGGTCGGCACGAGCCCGCGCCTGCGCATGTCGGCGGTGAACGACATGAGATAGAGCTGCAGCTCCATCCGCCTCGCCGCGGTGAAGGTGCCCTTGCCGCGGACCCGTGAGAGCAGGCCCTCGTCCACCAGCTTGCCGATGGCCGTGCGGACGGTCAGCCGGGACACGTCGTAGCGCTCGGCGAGCTCGCGCTCGGAGGGGATGGCGGAGCCGGGCGGCAGCTCGCGTTCGACCATTCGGCGCAGGATCGCGCGCAGCTGGGTGTGTTTCGGGGTCGGTCCGTCGACCACCCGGTCGGCTGCCGCGCCGGCCATCGAGTCCATCGGCACCTCCGGTGCTCGCGTCGACGGGCGAAGATTGGTACGTTCCGGTCTAGACCATTTGTCGATGGGGCAGAATGCTCCGTTACCCGACCGGGTGTCAACCACTGTTACGGGTTCGTGCCCCGTGACCGACCAGACCAGGAGGCCGCGATGGCGGACGACAGGCCGGCGAACATCCTCGCGGCGCTCGGCGGCGCCGACAACATCATCGAGATCGAAGGCTGCATCACGCGGCTGCGCTGCGAGCTCGAGGACGGCTCGATCGTCGACGAGGCCGCGCTGAAGAAGGCGGGCGCGCACGGCGTGGTGAAGGTGGGCGACGTGGTCCAGGTGATCGTCGGTCCCGAGGCCGACACGATCGCCAGCGACATCGAGGACCTGATGTGACTCTGGCCGTGCAGAGCCCGGTGGCGGGCACGACCGTGCCGATGACCGAGGTGCCCGACCCGGTGTTCGCGCAGGCGATGGTGGGTCCCGGACTCGCCGTGCAGCCCAGCGGAGGGCGGGCGGACGCCGTGGCGCCCGTCGACGGCACCGTGGTGACCCTGCACCCGCACGCGTTCGTCGTGGCGGGCGAGGACGGCAGGGCGGTGCTGGTGCACCTCGGCATCGACACCGTGAAGCAGAAGGGTGAGGGCTTCACCCTGCACGTCGTGAAGGGCGAGCAGGTGCGCGCGGGGCAGCCCGTGGTGAGCTGGGATCCCGACGCCGTGCGCGAGGCGGGCTACTCGCCGATCGTGCCGGTGGTGGCGCTCGACGCGGGCGAGGACGCGCTCGCGAGCCTGCGGCTCGGCGCCGAGGTCACCGCGGGCGACGCGATTTTCACCTGGGGCGGCTGAACGTCCGGTTCCGGACAGCGCACGCAGGGCAGCCAGGACGACGGGGATGCCCCACCCCCTCAGGCATCCCCGTCTGGCTCGATTCCGCCGTCAGGCCGTGACGACCTCACCCTGCTCGACCGCGACCTTGAACGCGGGCAGCGGTTCGGTGGCGGGCCCGTTCTTGACCTGCCCCGTGAACGCGTCGAACACTGAACCGTGGCACGGGCAGACCAGTTCGGCGCCCTCCGGGTTCACCTTGCAGCCCTGATGGGTGCAGATGGCGCTGTAGCAGGCGACGTCGTTCTCCGCCTTCCGCGAGACGACGGCGTCCTGGCCGTCGGGCGTGGTCACGGCGGTGGCACCGCCGACGGGAACCTCGTCGAGCGCGACGAGCCGTTCGCCCGCCGGGGCCGACTCCGTGTTCCCCCCGGAGGTGGGCTGTCCATTCCCTGTGTTGCTCTCGTCGCCTCCGCCGCAGGCCGCGAGCGCGACGGTCCCGACGGCGACTCCGGCAGCGGCGGCACCGGTGGTCAGCACGGTGCGGCGGGTGTGTTGGGCAGTCATGTGTGTGGACACGAAACGGCGCCGCGTTCGGTTCAACCGCGGCCCGGATCGAACCGGAACGAGTTCCGTCTCGTGTCACTGACGAAGGTGTTGTCAGTGGCTGGGAGGCAGCGATGATCAGCTGGATCCTGCGGGTACTGGTGGTGCTGGGTCTCGTCGGCTCGGCGTGGGTGCACTGGGTGGTCTGGCTGGACTGGGCCCGCTCCACCGACGTCGTCGGGCCGCTGTTCCTCGTCAACGTCGTGGCGGGCGTGGTGATCGCCCTCGGCGTCCTGGCGTGGTGGCACTGGCTGCCCGCCCTGCTCGCCACCGGGTTCGGACTGGCGACACTCGGTGCCTACGTGCTGTCGTTGACCGTGGGTCTGTTCGGGGTACGCGAGCAGTTCGAGACGCAGCAGGAGGTGTGGGGCGTGGTCACCGAGGCGGTGTGTGTGGTCGGCGGGCTCGCGCTGCTCGTGCTGTTCGCGCGGCGGAGGACCCCGGCGGCCCTGAGGGAGCGCGAACGGGTGTGAACGACGAGGCCGAGCCGCGGTTGATGCGGGCGTTGCACGACGAGCACGCCACCGCGCTCTGGTCCTATGCGCTGCATCTGACCAGCGGTGACCGCAGCCGCGCCGAGGACGTCGTGCAGGAGACACTGCTGCGGGCCTGGCGTCACCCCAAGGTGCTCGACCAGTCGCAGCGCTCCGCGAGAGCGTGGTTGTTCACCGTGGCCAGGCGCATCGCGATCGACGGCTGGCGCTCGGCCGCCGCCCGCGCCGAGGTCGCCACGGACGAACTGCCCGAACTGGCCGTGCCCGACGACACCGAGCGTGCCGTGCAGGGCTGGATCGTGGCCGACGCGCTCGGGGAGCTGTCGCTGAGGCATCGCGAGGTGTTGCTGCTGTGTTTTTTCCAGGGGATGTCGGTCGGTGACGCCGCGGCCGCGCTGGGGGTCGCGGAGGGAACAGTGAAGTCGAGAACGCACTATGCGTTGCGCGCGCTCAGATTGGTGCTCGAGGAGAAGGGGGTGACCCGGTGAAAGACACGGACGAGACGCGAACGGATCCGTTCGCCACGTTCGATGCCGCCTACGTCCTGGGCGCCCTGTCGCCGGAGGATCGTGCCGCCTTCGAACAGCACCTGCCGAACTGCGTCGAATGCGCGCGCTCGGTGCGGGAACTCGCCGGGATGCCCGGGCTGCTGGCCCAGGTCAATGTCCGCGACCAGCTCGACCCCGAGCCACCGCCCGCCGAACTGCTTCCCTCGCTGCTGCACCGGGTGCGGCGGCAGCGCACTCGCAGGCTCCTCACGACGCTGGCCACGGCCGGAGCCGCCGTGGCGGCCTGCCTGGCACTGGTGTTGTCGCTCGCGCTGCCCGCGAGTGCGCCGACCGGCGATCGCATGACACCGCTGGGGAACTTCCCGGTGCAGGCGAGCGTGCAGCTGACCGACGCCTCCTGGGGTACGCGCGTGGACATGTCGTGCAGCTACCTCGGCGGCAAGGGCGGTGACTACGTGCTGGTGGCCGTCGAGTCCGACGGCACCGTGCGGCAGCTGGCGAGCTGGTTCGCGATGCCCCAGGACACCGCGCAGCTGTCCGTCGGGACGCAGCTGCACCGAGCCCAGATCGGCGCGCTGGAAGTCCGCCTCCCGAACGGCCCGCCCCTACTCCGCCTCCCGGTCTCGAGCTGACCTGAACCGCGCGAACCGCGCCCGATCTCGCGAGTGGTGCGTTTGGGCCCCGGGTCGTGCAACTCGGGCCCGTGAGTCGTGCGTTCCGGCCGCGAGTCGGGCACTCGGCGGTGTTCGAGGCGATGGTGACGGGCTGGTCGAGGCAGCAGCGCTCCCGGCAGCTCGGCGAGCGCACTGTCACCTCGCGGGAGCGGCTGATCCGCCGGTTCCAGGGGTTCTGCGAGTCGTATCCGTGGGAGTGGACGCCGGGTGATGTCGAGGACTTCACGGTGTCGCTGACCTCGGGGCAGGGCAGGTTGGCGCTGTCCACGATCCGGGGCTATCACCTGACGTTGCGGATGTTCTGCGACTACGTCACCGACTCCCGCTATGAGTGGCCGACGCAGTGCCACGACAGGTTCGGGCAGGTGCCTTCGCAGGTCTGCAACGAGTGGAACACCGTCGCTCATCTGAACGACTACGAGGGCCGGCGGCAGCGGCGCCCGTTGACCTATCGCGAGCTGGAGTCGCTGTTCGACTGGCTCGACGACCGGGTGGACCGGATCGCCCGGTCAGGGCGCAAGGGAGCGCTGGCGGGGTTGCGGGACGCAACCATGCTGAAGACGACGTACGCGTTCGGGTTGCGCCGCAACGAGCTCGCACGCCTGGACGTTGCGGACTTGCGCCCGAACCCGCACATGCGCGGCTGGGGCAGCTACGGGTCGGTGCACGTGCGCTATGGCAAAGCCGCCACCGGGTCGTTGCCCAGACGGCGGACGGTGCTGGCGGTCCCGGAGTTCGACTGGGCCGTCGACGGGCTCAAGCCGTGGGTCGAGGAGGCGTTGCCGCTCTACGAGGCGAGCGGGCATCCGGCGCTCTGGCTGACCGAGCGCCGCACCCGGGTGAAGGTCCGCCAGATCGATGACCTGTTCGCGACCGTTCGCACCAAGATCGGGCTGGACGAGCATCTGAGCCTGCACTGCCTGCGGCACTCGTATGTGACGCATCTGATCGAGCACGGCTACCCCGAGCGGTTCGTCACCGAGCAGGTCGGACACACCTGTGCGTCCACGACCGCGATCTACACCTCGGTGTCCAACGACTTCAAGAACAAGACCGTCCAGGCGGCCCTCGCCAGGGTCTATCAGGCTGACGAGAAGGAGCGATGATGAGGACGATCCAGGTGCAGTGGAACCTGCGGCAGGTGATGGCCGACCGCGGCCTGTTCCAGACCAGCGAGCTGCTGCCGCTGCTGGAAGAACGCGGCATCCACCTGACCCGCGAGCACGTCTACCGGCTCGTGACGAAGACCCCGCAACGGCTGAACACCGAGGTCCTCGTCGCGCTCTGCGACGCCCTGGCCTGCGCCCCGGCCGACCTGATCACCGGGGTCGTCGCCGAGCAGAAGCAGGCCAAGACCGGCACCAGCAGTGAGGGCGGCCCGCAGATCGGCGAGCTGCGCCCGATCCGCGCGAAGATCAGACGTCCCGATGGCGTCACGGAGTGACCCGCCAGTCCGCGAGCCGGGAGTGCGCGCGCTGCGGCACCTGGACGACGACGGTGATGCTGCCGACCGGGCCGATCTGCTACCGCTGCCGCCGCCACCTCGCCTACCACCCGGCCGTCTGCCCGGAGTGCTTCGAACTGCGCCCGATCGCCTACCCCTCCACGTCCACCTACAACGTGCTGGTCTGCGCCGGATGCGCCGACGAGGAGTCGGTGTTCGCCTGCGCCGGCTGCGGCCGTGAGGACAACCCCTGCGGCGCGACCCGTTGCGCCCGCTGCATCCTCTCCGAGCGGCTCACCGGCCTGCTCGCCGATCCCGGCACCGGGAGCATCCACGCCGAGCTGGTGCCGCTCTATGACGAGCTGGCCGGCGCACGCCGCCCGCAGAGCGTGATCACCTGGCTCCAGAAGCCGCCCGCAACGGGACGGCGGCTGCTCGCCCTGATGGCTCACGGCGAGCTGCCGATCAGCCACGACACCTTCCGTGCGCTACCTGCCGACCGCTCCCACAACTACCTGCGCGAGCTGCTCACCGGAGCCGGCGTCCTGCCCGCCTACCACCCTCCGATCGAGCAGATGGAACGCTGGCTCGACGCCACGCTCGCGCCGCTCGGCGTCGAAGACGCCGGGCTGGTCGGCCGCTACGCGCGTTGGCACCTGCTGCGGCACCTACGCCGCTCCGCGGAACGCGGAGAGCTGACCAAATCGGCGATCTACGGCGCCCGCACGAACATCAACGGCGCAGTCCGGCTCGGCCAGTGGGCTGCGCGGCAAGGCACAACGATCACCGCCTTGACCCAACCCCAACTCGAGTCCTACCTCGCCGAGTATCCCGGCGCCCGCGACAGCCAGCAGCGCTTCGTCGCCTGGCCCGGCCGCGCACGCGCGAACCGGAACGTCACGATCCCGTGGCGCGGCGCGACCAGCCCCGAGGTGATCGTCACCGACACCGACCACTGGGAGCAGATCAACAGGCTGCTCCACGACGAGCGCATCGCCCTCTACGCACGCATCGGCGGCCTGTTCACCCTCCTGTTCGCACAGCCCCTCCAAACGATCGTCGCAATGCGCGTCGACCAGGTCACCCGTCGAGATGCCGCCCGGTCTGGACGACCTGATCCGCCGTCACCTCACCCGTCCCGGCGCCCCGTCGATCGCGAGCACCGACCACGGCTGGCTGTTCCCCGGTAGATACCCCGGACGACACCTCGTCCGCGAGACCTTGTGCGGCCACCTCGTCGCCGCCGGCGTCCGACCCGGCCACTCACGCCACGCTGCGATGTTCTCCCTCGCTGGACAAGTCCCCGCACCCGTCCTCGCCGAACTCATCGGCATCGCCGACAAGACCGCCGTCAAATGGGCCGCCCTCGCCGCCCGCGACTGGTCCGCCTACATCGCTCAGCGAGAACCGATGCGGGATAGCTCGGCTAACCTGGAGTGAGCGTCGCGTGCTGATGGCAGGCCGTGTCAGGCATGGAGGCGTGGGATCTGAAGGAGCACGACGATGATGATGTCGTTCCCTTCGCCCTCTCGTGACTGAGGGCGAGAAGACCAGGCTCATCGCCTGGAGCAACGAACTCCGAGCCGTCCACGGGCGGCTCCGCGAAGCACTCCGGGTGACGCAGGCCGCAGCGAAAGTCGGCGAGTCGACCGAGCCACCGGCGCGGGAGTTGCTGCTGTTCTGCCACGGCTTCTGCACCGCACTGACCGGGCATCACGAGGGCGAGGATCGGGAGCTGTTCCCCGCCATCGCTGCCGCACACCCAGAGCTGGGGCCGACGCTGCGGAAACTGGAACAGGACCACTCGATGATCGCTCACCTCATCGCGGCGTTGCGGGCGGCCACCGAGCGGGGCTTACCGCCGGAGAAGTTGGAAGGGCATCTGGAAGGGATCGCCGCGATCATGGAGTCCCACTTCCGATACGAGGAACGTGAACTCCTCACCGTCCTCGAAACCCTCGCTCTCGACGCCGATCCCAGCGACGTTCTCGGACCCCTATAAAGCCCGCACTCGATAACGCACGTCCACCAACAAAGAGCCGGTATTCAGGACCGGGTCGTGCGCTCAGGCCCACGTGTTGTGCGCTCGGGCGCCGGTTTCGGGGTTCGGCACCGTCGGCTCCGGGTGCGGTGACCACGACCGGCGTCAGCGGAGCCCGAGAAGCCGCCCGGGGCTCCCACCGACCCGGCGCGAGAGCTCCGCTCGCGGCACCTCGCCGTACCGGCGAAGGCGGTCCGGCTGATGCGAACGAGTGAGATCGGCGCCCATCCGGACACGAGTGGAGTTCTCACTCCGTTTCGCTCTTGTTGCAGGCCACGGCCGTCGCGACACTGCTGTGCGTGTACTGGGGACTGATCTTCGCCGTCGCCGGCCTCGTCATCGGCTGGGCCGCGAGCAGGGTGCTGAGCCGAGCTCGGCGCCCCGCCGCCGTGCCGGCCCGGTGGTGCGCGGTCGGTACGGCGTCGCTGTGGGCCGTGGTGGCCTGGCGGTGGTCGGTGAGCGGCATGCCCGGTTGGTGGCTGCCCGTGCCGCTCGTCGTCACCGCGCTCGCCATCCCGCTTGCGCTCGCTGATCTCGTCCATCGCCGCCTTCCCGACGTCCTCACCGCGCCCGCGTATCCCCTCGTGGGCGGGGCGCTCGGCGTCGCGGCGATGGCGGGGCCGGGTGGTGCGCTCGCGGTCCGGGCGGTCCTGGCAGCCGTGGTGTTCGCGGGTGTCCATGCCCTGGTGCACGCCGTCGCGCCGGCCGCGCTCGGTGCGGGCGACGTGAAGTTGTCGGGCAGCGTCGGGGGCGTGCTCGGCGCGACGGGCTGGCAGGCCCTCGTGATCGCCGCCTGCACGGCGGCGGTGGTCACGGTGGTGCTGGCGGGGGCCGCGGCACTACTCCGCGTGCGCCGGTGGCGCGGGGGAGTGCCGCACGGTCCCGGTCTATTGGCGGCCACGTGCCTGGTCGCGCTGTTCCCGGGCAGCGGGTTGGAGGTGGGTATGGGCAACTGAAACAAGATCGGCGCCACGTGACAGGATTCGGTGTGTGTTGCGCTGGATAACCGCAGGTGAGTCCCACGGCCCCGCGTTGGCCGCCATTCTCGAGGGCATGGTCGCCGGCGTGGAGATCACGACCGCCGACCTGAACGAGCAGCTCGCTCGGCGCAGGCTCGGGTTCGGCCGAAGCCCTCGGATGGGTTTCGAGACCGACAGCACCGAGTTCGTCGGTGGGGTGAGGCACGGCCTCACCCAGGGCGGCCCGATCGCGGTCCAGATCGAGAACGCCGAGTGGCCCAAGTGGGAGAAGGTGATGTCGGCCGACCCGGTCGACGCCGCCGAGCTGGAAGGCCTCGCCCGCAACGCGCCGCTCACCCGGCCCCGTCCGGGGCACGCCGACCTGCCCGGGATGCAGAAGTACGGCTTCGACGAGGCTCGTCCGGTCCTGGAGCGCGCGAGTGCCCGGGAGACGGCGTCCCGCACGGCACTGGGCACCGTGGCTCGGGCGTACCTGCGCCAGCTGCTGGACGTCGAGATCGTCAGCCACGTCGTGTCCATCGGCGGCGCGCAGGCCCCCGAGGGTCCGCTTCCGCAGCCCGGTGACCTCGCCGCGATCGACGAGAGCCCCGTGCGGGCGTTCGGCGACGAGGCGACCAAGGCGATGGTCGAGGAGGTCGACGCGGTCCGGCAGGCGGGCGACACCGTCGGCGGCGTGATCGAGGTGATCGCTTACGGGCTTCCGCCAGGGCTCGGGTCCCACGTCCACTGGGACCGCAGGCTCGACGCCAGGCTCGCCGGTGCGCTCATGGGCGTGCAGGCGATGAAGGGGGTCGAGGTCGGTGACGGCTTCACCACCGCGCAGCGCTGGGGGAGCAAGGCACACGACGAGATCGACAGGGGCGACGGCCCGAAGGGCGTCACGCGGCGCTCCAATCGCGCTGGCGGGCTCGAGGGCGGCATCACCAACGGTGAACCGCTGCGCGTCCGGGTCGCGATGAAGCCGATCTCCACCGTGCCGCGCGCGCTGTCGACCGTCGACGTCGAGACGGGCGAACCCGCCGTGGCGATCCACCAGCGGTCCGACGTGTGCGCGGTGCCGAGGGCGGGTGTGGTGCTCGAGTCGGTCGTGGCGCTGATCCTCGCCGACGCGGCTCTGGAGAAGTTCGGCGGCGACTCGCTGGCCGAGTCACGGCGCAACGCCGAGACCTACCTCGCGGGGCTCGAGGCGTGGTGGGACCGGTAGAGCCGACGGCGGAGGTGCCCGGTGGCGGCCAGGCCGCGACGGCTACCGTGACCTGCATGAGCACCAGTGGTCCCGTCGTTCTCGTCGGCCCACCCGGCTCGGGCAAGAGCACGGTGGGCCCGCTGCTCGCCGAGCTGCTCGGAGTCGACTACGCCGACGCCGACGCCGACCTCGAGCAGCGCACCGGCAAGCTGATCTCCGACATCTTCGCCGCCGACGGTGAGCCCGCGTTCCGGGCCATCGAACAGGACGTGGTCGCCGACGGGCTCGCCAGGCACGCGGGCGTTTTCGCGCTCGGCGGCGGGGCGCCACTGGCCGAGGTCACGCGCGCGCGGTTGAGTGAGCACACCGTCGTGTTCCTCTTCGTCGGGATGGCCGAGGGCGTGCAGCGCACCGGCCTGTCGACGGCGCGCCCGCTGCTGGCCGGGGTGAATCCCCGGGCGACGTTCAAGGAGCTGCTCGACAAGCGGCTGCCGGTGTACCGCGAGGTCGCGACGATCGAGGTGGACACCACCGGTCGCAAGCCCCGCGAGATCGCCGCCGAGATCGCCGGGCGGCTCGGACGTGAACCCGTCGGGCAGGCCGGACACGGCGCCGCCGACGAGTCCTTTGTGGAATGACAATGCAGAGCAATGCCCGGTTCGCCGGGACGCAGGCCGGGTTCGCCGCAGCGGCGACCGGTCTCCCGTGAGGAGGACGATGACCACCGATCCGGTCCGCATCGAGGTCAGGACCGCACAGCCCTACGAGGTCGTGGTGGGCCGCGGCCTGCTCGCCGAGCTCACCGCCATGGTGCGCGACGCGTCGAGGGTGGCGCTGATCCACCCGCCGACGCTCACGACCACCGCGGAGGCCGTCCGTGAGGAGCTCGTCGGCGCCGGGGTCGACGCACATCGCGTGGAGATCCCCGACGCCGAGGACGGCAAGGCGCTGCGCGTCGCCGACTTCTGCTGGGACGTGCTCGGCCAGATCGGTCTCGACCGCCGGGGCGTGGTCGTCGGGCTCGGCGGCGGCGCGGTCACCGACCTCGCCGGATTCGTCGCGGGCACGTGGATGCGCGGCGTGCGGCTGGTGAACGTCCCCACCACGCTGCTCGGCATGGTGGACGCCGCGGTCGGTGGCAAGACCGGCATCAACACCGAGGCGGGCAAGAACCTGGTCGGCGTGTTCCACGAGCCGTCCGCGGTGCTGGTGGACCTCGCGACTCTGGAGACTCTGCCACCGAACGAACTCGTGGCGGGCATGGCCGAGATCGTCAAGGCCGGTTTCATCGCCGACCCGCGGATCCTCGAGCTGATCGAGCAGGACTCGGCCGCCGCCGTCGACACGACCGGCACGGTGCTCGGCGAGCTGGTCCGCCGCTCCATCCAGGTGAAGGCCGACGTCGTGTCGGCGGACCTGCGGGAGTCGGACCTGCGCGAGATCCTCAACTACGGCCACACGCTCGGCCACGCCATCGAGCGCCGGGAGCGCTACCGCTGGCGGCACGGGGCGGCCGTGAGCGTCGGGCTCGTGTTCGCTGCCGAACTCGCGCGGCTCGCGGGCAGGCTCGACGACGCCACCGCCGACCGCCACACCGCGGTGCTGCGCTCGCTCGGGCTGCCCACGACCTACGACCCGGACGCGCTCCCGCAGCTGATCGACGGCATGCGCGCCGACAAGAAGAACCGGGCGGGCACGCTGCGATTCGTGGTGCTCGACGGTCTCGCCAAGCCGGGCCGGATGGAAGGCCCCGACCCCGCCCTGCTCGCGGGTGCCTACTCCGCCATCGCGGGTGAGCAGACCAACAACGGGGGACTACTGCTGTGACCGTCCTGGTGCTCAACGGACCCAACCTCGGCAGGCTCGGCACGCGCGAGCCGTCCGTGTACGGCTCCACGACCTACGCCGACCTGGTGCGGCTGTGCGCCGAGACCGGAGAGGAGCTCGGCCTCGGCGTCGAGGTCCGCCAGACCGACCACGAGGGCGAGATGGTCGGCTGGCTGCACGAGGCCGCCGACGCGGGCTCGCCCGTGGTGCTCAACGCCGGTGCGTGGACGCACTACTCGATCGCCGTGCGCGATGCCGCCGCCCAGCTGAGCGCGCCTCTGATCGAGCTGCACATCTCGAACGTCCACAAGCGAGAGGCGTTCCGGCACCACAGCGTGCTCTCCGACATCGCGACTGGCGTGCTCGCCGGTTTCGGTGTCGACGGCTACCGCCTCGCCCTGCGCTGGCTGGCCGACAACCGGGGATGACCGCCGTCCCCACCCTGCGGACCGACCGGCTCGTGCTGCGCGGGCTCCACTCGCGGGACACCGGCGCGGTGACGGGGCTGTTCGCGGACCCGGCCCTGAGCCGGTTCCTCAGGTCCGACCTGACCGATCCCGGGCAGTGCGCGGAGATGATCGAGCGCAGGCTCGGCTACAAGGGCCCGCCCGGTACCGGTCACTGGGTGCTCGAGCTCGAGGGCCGGATGATCGGTCTCGCGCACCTGCGGCCCTCGTCGGAGCTGCCGGGCGAGGCCGTCGAGATCGGCTGGTTCTGCGATCGTGCGCACGGCGGCGAGGGGTTCGCGACCGAGGCTGCCGCCGCGCTGCTGCGGCACGGGTTCGGCTCACTCGGCCTGCCCGCGGTGTGGGCGCTGATCCACGAGGACAACACGGCGAGCCTGAATCTGGCGCGGCGGCTGGGTTTCGCCGACGTGGGCGGCGGTGACCACTACGGCGCGCCCCACCGCGTGACCGTCGCCCTGCCCGAGCGGCACGGCAGGCTGCACCACGTCGAGCTGTGGGTTCCCGACCTCGCCGCGGCCGAGCGCAGCTTCGGCTGGCTGCTCACCGAGCTCGGCTGGACCGAGTACCAGCGCTGGTCGGCCGGGGTGAGCTGGCGGCTGGGCGACACCTATGTCGTGGTGGAGCGCTCGCCGGCGTTGAGCGCGGCCGAACACGAGCGCACCCGGCCCGGGCTCAACCACCTCGCGCTGCACGTGGCGAGCACCGAGCGCGTCGATGAGCTGGCTGCGGCCGCCGGTGAGCACGGCTGGTGGCCGATGTTCGCCGATGCCTACCCGCATGCGGGCGGGGCCGATCACTATGCGGCGTATCTGCACAACGCCCATGGGTTCGAGGTCGAACTGGTTGCCACACCACGAGGTCTGCACCCGATCGGGTGAGGGGAACCGTAGACTGGCGAGGCCCCGGCGAGACGTTCGGGCTGTGGGGGAGGGATGGAGGTCCGTCGCCAGCATGCGCACCCGGCATGGTCGAGTTCGTCTGGTCGGCGCGGCGCTCGCCGTGGCGGTCAGTGCCGTCCTGGTGGCGAGCTGCACGGCGGGCACGACCCGGCCCCAGGCCGGAGGCTCGGATCCGCGCATCGGGGCAGGCGGCGCGGAGCCCACCCCCACCGAGCACCAGGTGGGACTGCAGGCGGACCGGTACCGGGCGAGTCCCGGCGTGGTCGCCAAGGGCGGCGCCGACGCCGTCTACAACTACGGGCCCACTGTGATGTCCGACGGCGGGCAGACCCGGATGTGGTGGTGCAGCCAGTACGGCAGCGCGCGGCCGCCCGGTGACGACATCCTCTACGCCGAGGCGGGCACGCCCGACGGGCCGTTCCGCAGCGCCGACGGCGGCATCCCCGAGGCGGTGCTCTCCGGCAACCCCGGCGCCTTCGACGGCGTGCACACGTGCGATCCCTCGGTGATCAGGGTCGACGGCACGTACTACATGTACTACACGGGCGCGGCGGGCAGTCACGCGCTCGGGAACGCGATCGGCCTCGTCACCAGCACCGACGGGCGCAACTGGACGCGGCCGAGCGACGACCCGGTCGTCGAGCCCGCCCACGACACGCATCGCGACAACACCTACGGCGCGGGCCAGCCTGCCGCGGTCTACCTCGACGGCTGGTTCTACCTGATGTTCACCGACACCACCGGAAGCGCCGCGGGGTGGAACGGCGCGGGCCAGTTCCTGTTGCGTGCCAAGGACCCCACGTTCTCGGCCGGCGTCCAGGCGCTGGGCCCGCAGGGCTTCGACGACGTGTCGAACACGGAGACCGCGCGCACCAACTCGCTGGTCGACGCGTTCAGCGCCGACCTGATGTGGGTGGACGCGCTGGAGGCGTTCGCCATCGCGCACCAGACCGACACCGGCACCACGATCACCTTCTGGAACCGCGACTTCACGGCCACGCCGTACCAGCCGGTGACGATCCCCGACGAGTGGGAGGAGGGACCTGGTCTGGTCCGCAGGCCCGACGGCCACGCGCCGGTCTCGCCGGAGGACCCGTGCGGCCGGGTGCCCATCGACGTCATTCACGCCACCGTGATCGGTGAGGCCAGGGCGCCGACGGAGCTGCGCCGCTATGGGCTGGACCTGTTCGGACTGGAGGCCTGTTCCGATCCGGAGCGTGCGCTGGCGGTGCTCGACGGCTTCGCCATGCCCTCGCCGGTGCGCACCATGGACCTGGTCGCCGATGGCAAGGTCGTGCGCGTTGACCGGCGTTCGGTGGCCGCGCAGCTCGCGAGCGTGGTGCTGGACGAGCGGCTGGCGGTGCTCGACGGGCTGCCCGTGGACGCGCGGCTGCCCTCGGCGGCCAGGGCGGTGGAGGCGCCGGGACTCGGCTCCGGATTCCTGCTCGACGGCGCGCTCTGGCCCGTGGTCGGCGCGGACGTCACCGAACTCAACGGCTCCGCGGTGGAACCGGTGAGCCGTCAGGAGTGGGACGCCTATCCCGCGGGGCCGACCTTGGGCCTGCGCGGCTGAGGCGTCGGCTTCGGCGAGTCCCCGTCGGCATCGTCGGCACCGTCGGTGTCCCGGTTGTCGTGCGGGGATCGCAGCCGCCCGCCGACCAGGATGCCGAGTCCCGCGGGGACGAGCACGAGCAACGCTGTGAACGCGGCGCCGCCGGTCAGCGCGGACCCCAGTTCGCTCATGCCGGTCTGGTCGACGAACACCGCGCGGCCGATCACGGAGAGGATGCCCGCCAGCGGCCCGGCGAGCAGCGCTGCGATGAACCAGGTGCGGCCCGGATCGGTGAGGCCGAGCCACGCGTCGAGCGAACTCCAGAGCAACGCCGCGCCCACGAGCAGCGCCAGCACGACGGCGGTGACGGTGGTGGACTCGGTCGGCTGGAAGACCGCGATCTTCGCCAGTGCGACGGTGGCGGCGGCGTGCAGCACGGCCAGGCCGAGTCCGCGAACAACCCAGGACGGCATCGGGCCACTGTAACCGCAAGCGCGCGCAGGTCGAGCCCTAAGCTGGGACCGTGGCCGACGACTCCAGCACCCAGACCGAGATCCGAGCCGCCCGCAGAGCGGCGCTGCGTGACCTGTTGCGCGAGGACGGCCTCGACGCGCTCCTGGTCACCGATCTGCTGAACATCCGCTACCTGACGGGCTTCACCGGGTCCAACGCCGCGCTGCTGCTGCACGCCGAGGGCGACGCGGACACCGTGTTCTGCACCGACGGCCGCTACACCACGCAGGCCGCCGCCGAGGTGCCCGATCTCGAGCGCGTGCTCGACCGGGCCAGCGCGGGCGCGCTGGTGTCGCGCGCCGCCACCACGCCCGCGCGCTACGGCCGGACCGGGTTCGAGAGCCAGTACGTGAGCGTCGAGCAGCACCGGACGCTGACCGGCAGGGCGGGCGACGTGGAGCTGCGCCGCGCGCCGGGGCTGGTCGAACGCCTGCGCCTGGTCAAGGACGAGACCGAGATCGACGCCCTGCGCCGGGCGTGCGCCGCCGCCGACCGCGCGCTCGCGGAGCTGATCGAGCACGGTGGCCTGCGGCCGGGCCGCACGGAACGCGAGGTGGCTCGCGACCTGGAGAGCCGCATGCTCGACCACGGCTCCGAGGAACCGTCGTTCACCTCGATCGTCGCCGCGGGAGCCAACTCGGCGATCCCGCACCACCGGCCCACGGGCGCGCTGCTCGCGGCGGGCGATTTCGTGAAACTGGATTTCGGCGCGACCGTGGACGGGTACCACTCGGACATGACGCGCACCCTCGTGCTCGGCCCGCCCGCCGACTGGCAGCGGGAGGTCTACGAGCTGGTCAGACTCGCCCAGTCCGCGGGCCGGGAGGCCGTGCGACCGGGCGCCGACGTGGCGGGCGTGGACCGCGCGGCACGGGACGTGATCGTGGGCGCGGGCCGCGGCGAGGAGTTCTCGCACGGTCTCGGCCACGGCGTCGGCCTGCAGATTCACGAGGCTCCGAGCCTGGCCGCGACCGGCGCCGGTACACTGTCCGCCGGTATGGCGGTCACCGTCGAGCCGGGCGTGTATCTCGCCGGCCGGGGTGGCGTGCGCATCGAGGACACGCTCGTCGTGCGGGAGGGGACTCCCGAGCTCCTCACCCTGACCAGCAAGGAACTCGTGGTCGTCTAGTACGCGGCCCAACCAATCACAGGAGATCTCACACCCGTGGCCACCACCAACGACCTCAAGAACGGCGTGGTGCTGAATCTCGACGGCCAGCTCTGGTCGGTCGTGAACTTTCAGCACGTCAAGCCCGGCAAGGGCGGCGCCTTCGTCCGCACCACCCTGAAGCACGTGCTCTCCGGCAAGGTCGTGGACAAGACCTTCAACGCGGGCACCAAGGTCGAGACCGCGACGGTGGACCGCCGCAACATGACCTACCTCTACAACGACGGCTCCGACTTCGTCTTCATGGACGGCGAGACGTTCGAGCAGATCAACGTCCCGCGCGAGACCGTCGGCGACAGCGCCAACTTCCTGCTCGAGAACACCGAGGCGCAGGTGGCCATGCACGAGGGCGAGACGCTCTACATCGAGCTGCCCACCTCGGTCGAGCTCGTGATCGAGCACACCGACCCGGGCCTGCAGGGCGACCGTTCCACCGGTGGCACCAAGCCCGCGCGGCTCGAGACCGGCGCCGAGATCCAGGTGCCGCTGTTCGTCGGCACCGGCGAGAAGGTCAAGGTCGACACCCGCGATGGCCGTTACCTCGGCCGCGCGTGAGAACCCCGGTGAGTGCTGAGAAACCAGTTCGCCGCGGCGGGCCCATCAGCCGCCGCGCCGCTCGCCGCCGGGCGGTCGAGTTCCTGTACGAGGCCGCGCAGCGCGAGTCCGACGCCGTCACGCTCCTGAGCGAGCGGGTCGGGTCGATCGAGGTCGACCCGATCGGCGACTACACCGTCTCGGTGGTCGAGGGGGTCACGGAGCAGCTCGAGCGCATCGACGAGCTGCTCGCGGAGCATTCGCAGGGCTGGACGCTGAGTCGGATGCCGCCGGTGGATCTCGCGATCCTGCGGCTCGGTGTCTACGAGATGCTCTGGTCGGCCGACGTGCCGGACCCGGTCGCGATCGACGAGGCGGTGGGCCTGGCCAAGGAACTGTCCACCGACGACTCGCCGCGCTTCGTCAACGGCGTACTCGGCCGGATCGGCAACATCGCCGACCGGTTGCGAGCCGTGCTCTAGAAAATTCGCAGTCACCGCCGGGTCGTGAGCAGGGATTCTCCCGCTCACGACCGCGCGGCGGTGATCAGTCCTCCTTCGAGGGGCGAGCCTCGGGCGGGAGCACGCCCCAGTCGATCAGCTGCTCGGTGAGCTCGCCGGGCGTCATGTCGTAGATGATCGCGAGCGAGCGCAGGTCCTCGGTGCGAATCGAGAGGACCTTGCCGTTGTAGTCGCCGCGCTGGCTCTGGATGGTCGCGGCATAGCGGGCGAGCGGACCGACCTTCTCCGCGGGCAGCTGCTGCAACCGCTCGAGGTTGATCACGATCTTCGTGGCCGGCTCGGCGCCGGAGGGAACCCGGCCCTCTGGCAACAACTCGACCACCGGGACACCGTAGAAATCGGCGAGCTCGGCCAGCTTCTGCACGGTTACCGCACGATCGCCACGCTCGTAGGAGCCCACCACGACCGCCTTCCAGCGGCCGCCGGACTTCTGCTCGACCCCGTGCAGGGACAAGCCCTGTTGCTGGCGGATACCGCGGAGCTTGGCCCCGAGCGCCTTGGCGTAATCGCCCATCTGGTGGTTCTCCGTTTCCTCGTCCCGAGATCGGCCCGGATGACCGACAGGGAACTCGTGAGTCGAATACTCAGAGTAATGGTTACTCGTAGTCGTCACCAGGTCAAGCAGATCATCGCTCGCTGACGTCGCCGGACGCGATCCCACCACCCGGAAGACTGAGGCGCGTCACCTGCTACTGTCTGTGCGGATTCCTCGTCCGACCAGGGGAATCGACATCCTTTAAGGACCCGTCCCGTGAGGCGGGGAAGGAGGTCTACCGTGGCGCCACGTCCACGTGGCGCGACGGAACCGGCTGCTGAGCGCGAGCTGCTCACGGCCGGGGACGTCGCGCGCACCATCGCCCGAATGGCTCATCAGGTCATCGAGAAGACCGCGCTCGATTCGGCGAACGCGACACCACCCGTGCTGTTGGGCATTCCCACGCGCGGCATCCCGCTCGCGACGCGGCTCGGCGAGCGCATCACCGAGTTCTCCGGCGTCGACGTGCCCACCGGGGCCCTCGACGTGACGCTCTACCGCGACGACCTGCGGCGCAAGCCCACCCGTCCGCTCGAGCAGACCCAGCTGCCCGGCACCGGCATCGACGACCGGATCGTGGTCCTCGTGGACGACGTCCTGTTCTCCGGCCGGACCATCCGGGCCGCTCTCGACGCGCTGCGCGACCACGGCAGGCCCAAGTCCGTGCAGCTCGCCGTGCTCGTCGACCGGGGGCACCGCGAGCTGCCCATCCGCGCCGACTACGTGGGCAAGAACGTGCCCACGTCGCGCTCGGAGGAGGTCTCGGTCCTGTTCGCCGACGTCGACGGCCGTGACGCGGTACTGCTGGGGGAACGCCGATGAAGCACCTGCTCACCACCGACGGTCTCGCCGAGGACGCCGCCACCGCGGTCCTCGACACGGCCGACGAGCTCAAGCGCACCCTGCTCGGCAGGGAGGTCCGCAAGCTGCCGACGCTGCGCGGCCGCACGGTCATCACGATGTTCTACGAGAACTCCACCCGCACCCGGGTCTCGTTCGAGATCGCGGGCAAGTGGATGAGCGCCGACGTGGTGAACGTCTCGGCCGGCGGGTCCTCGGTCGGCAAGGGCGAGTCGCTGCGCGACACCGCGCTGACGCTCGCCGCGGCGGGCGCCGACTGCGTGATCGTCCGGCACCCCGCCTCCGGCGCGGCCCACCGGCTGGCCGGCTGGCTGACCGAGACCGGGACGTCGGTGGTCAACGCGGGCGACGGCACCCACGAGCACCCCACGCAGGCGCTGCTCGACGCCGCGACGCTGCGCGAGCGGCTCGGCGCGTTGAAGGGCCGCCGGATCGCGATCGTCGGTGACGTCCTGCACAGCCGGGTCGCCAGGTCCAACGTGCACCTGCTCGCCACGCTCGGCGCCGACGTGGTGCTCGTCGCACCGCCCACGCTGCTGCCCAAGGGCGTGGAATCCTGGCCCGTGACCGTCTCGCACGAACTGGACGCCGAGCTGCCCGCGGTGGACGCGGTGATGATGCTGCGGGTGCAGGCCGAGCGCATGCACGGCGGCTTCTTCCCGTCGGCCCGCGAGTACTCGATCGCCTACGGGCTGAACGAGGCGCGGCTGGGTCTGCTGCCCGAGGACGCCGTGGTGCTGCATCCCGGGCCGATGCTGCGCGGCATGGAGATCGGCTCCGCCGTGGCCGACGCGCCGCAGTCCGCGATCACCGAGCAGGTCCGCAACGGCGTCCACGTGCGCATGGCAGTGCTGTACCACCTGCTCGCGGGAGAGGGAGAAGAGTGACCCAGGTTCTGCTCAAGGGCGCCCGCCTCTACGGCGAGGGCGAGAAGGTGGACGTGCTCGTCGTCGACGGGACGATCGCCGAGATCGGCGCGGTCGCCGCGGCCGAGGGCACCGAGGTGGTCGAGGCCGGGGGACAGGTGCTGCTGCCCGGGTTCGTCGACCTGCACACCCACCTGCGCGAGCCCGGCCGGGAGGATACCGAGACCGTCGACTCCGGTTCCGCCGCGGCGGCGCTGGGCGGCTACACCGCGGTCTTCGCGATGGCCAACACCGACCCGGTCGCCGACAACGCCGTGGTGGTGGAGCACGTCTGGCGGCGCGGCAGGGAGACCGGGCTTGTCGACGTGCACCCGGTCGGCGCCGTCACGGTCGGCCTCAAGGGCGAGCGGCTCGCCGAGATGGGCACGATGGCAAAGTCGGCGGCAGGCGTGCGGCTGTTCTCCGACGACGGGCACTGCGTGTCCGACCCGCTGCTCATGCGCAGGGCGCTGGAGTACTCGACCGCGCTCGGCGTGGTCGTCGCCCAGCACGCGGAGGAGCCGAGGCTCACCGTCGGCGCGCAGGCCCACGAGGGGGAGCGCGCGGCCAGGCTCGGCTATGCCGGCTGGCCATCGTCGGCGGAGGAGGCGATCGTCGCCCGCGACTGCGTGCTCGCCAGGCACGCGGGGGCGCGGCTGCACATCTGCCACGTGTCGGCCACCGGCACGGTCGACGTCCTCGACTGGGCCAAGGGGCTCGGCGTGGACGTCTCTGCCGAGGTGACGCCGCACCACCTGCTGCTCACCGACGAGCGGCTCGCCACCTACGACCCCATCAACAAGGTCAACCCGCCGCTGCGGGCCGAGGCCGACGTCGAGCGCATGCGCCGCGCGCTGGCCTCCGGCGTGCTCGACTGCGTCGCCACCGACCACGCCCCGCACGCCGTGCAGGACAAGGACTGCGAGTGGGACGCGGCCAGGCCGGGCATGCTCGGCCTGCAGACCGCGCTGTCGATCGTGGTGGAGACGATGGTGCGCCCCGGCCTGCTCGACTGGCGCGGCGTGGCCAGGATCATGAGCGAGCGGCCCGCCGAGATCGCCGGGCTGCCCGACCAGGGCAGGCCGCTGGCCGTCGGCGAGCCGGCCAACCTCGTGCTGGTCGACCCCGAGGCCGAGTGGACGGTGCGCGGGGCCGAGCTGGCCAGCGTCTCCGCCAACACCCCGTACGAGGGAATGCGCTTGCCCGCCGTGGTGAGCGCCACGTTGCTGCGCGGGCGGATCACGTCGCGCGAAGGGAAGATTGGGTAATGGACAGGCTGCTACTGACACTGCTGGTCGTCGCGTTCTTCGCACTCGCGGTCTACGGCATGTGGCGCGGCTGGCGACGACAGGCCCGCACCCAGAGCGTGCGCATCCCGCCGTTCCCCGAGCTGCCGGAGAACCTGGGCGAGCCGACGCTGACGGCCGACGGTCTCTACGTCGCGACCACCAACGCGGGGCACTGGCAGGAGCGGGTGGTGACGCGCGGCGTCGGCATGCGCGGCCCGGCGGTGCTGCGCCTGTACGAGCAGGGCGTCCACGTGGACCGCGCCGGCGCGGTGGGCATCTGGATCCCGCGCTCCTCCATTGTGGACGTCAAGCCCGGTAAGGGGATGGCGGGCAAGGTCATGGGCACCGAGAGCCTGCTGGTGTTCACCTGGAGCGTCGGCGACGTCGAGCTCGACACCGGGTTCCGTGGCGACGACCACGGCGACTATCCACAGTGGATCAACGAGGTCAAGGGAGGTGCCCAGGTATGAGCGGCACACGCACGCCGGCCGCGCTCGTCCTCGAGGACGGCAGGATCTTCCGGGGCACCGCCTACGGCGCACAGGGTCGTTCGCTCGGTGAGGCCGTCTTCTGCACCGGCATGACCGGCTACCAGGAGACGCTGACCGACCCGTCCTACCGCGGCCAGATCGTGGTGCAGACGGCTCCGCAGATCGGCAACACCGGCTGGAACGACGAGGACGACGAGTCCTCGCGGGTGTGGGTCGCCGGCTACGTGGTCCGCGACCCCGCGCGCACGCCGTCCAACTGGCGCGCGACGCGCTCGCTGGACGACGAGCTGCGAGCCCAGGACGTGGTCGGCATCGCCGAGGTGGACACGCGCACGCTCACGCGCCACATCCGCGAGCACGGCGCCATGCGCGCCGGGGTGTTCTCCGGTGACGCGCTCGCCTCGCCCGACGACATGGTCGCCGAGGTGCTCGCGAGCCCGCCGATGAAGGGTGCCGACCTGGCGGGCCAGGTGACCACGGACAAGCCGTACGTGGTGGCCGCCGAGGGCGAGCGCCGCTACCGCGTGGCCGCTCTCGACCTCGGCATCAAGTCGAACACGCCCCGGCAGATGGCCAAGCGCGGCATCGAGGTGCACGTGCTGCCCGCATCGAGCACGCTCGACGACCTGCTCGCGGTGGAGCCCGACGGCGTCTTTCTCTCCAACGGTCCCGGCGACCCGCAGACGCAGACGCACGCGATCGAGCTGACCAAGCAGGTACTCGGCAGGCAGATGCCGCTGTTCGGCATCTGCTTCGGCAACCAGATCCTCGGCCGCGCGCTGGGGCTGGGCACCTACAAGATGCGCTTCGGTCACCGCGGCATCAACGTGCCGGTGCTCGACGCCGACACCGGCCGCGTGGCGATCACCGCGCAGAACCACGGCTTCGCGCTCGAGGGCGAGCCCGGCCAGCGGTTCGAGTCGCCGTTCGGCGCGGCCAAGGTGAGCCACTACTGCGCGAACGACGGCACGGTGGAGGGCCTTCGGTGCGCCGACGTGCCCGCCTTCTCCGTGCAGTACCACCCGGAGGCGGCGGCGGGTCCGCACGACGCCAACCCGCTGTTCGACGAGTTCGTGACCTTGATGGAGAAGTCCAAGTAATGCCCAAACGCAACGACATCGAGCACGTTCTCGTCATCGGGTCGGGGCCGATCGTGATCGGCCAGGCCGCCGAGTTCGACTACTCCGGCACCCAGGCGTGCCGGGTGCTGCGCGCCGAGGGACTGCGCGTGAGCCTGGTCAACTCCAACCCCGCGACGATCATGACGGACCCCGAGTTCGCCGACGCCACCTACATCGAGCCGGTGACCCCCGAGTACGTCGAGAAGGTCATCGCGGCCGAGCGCCCCGACGCGCTGCTGGCGACGCTGGGCGGGCAGACCGCCCTCAACACCGCCGTCGCGCTGCACGAGCGCGGGGTGCTGGAGAAGTACGGCGTCGAGCTGATCGGCGCCGACATCGACGCCATCCAGCGCGGCGAGGACAGGCAGAAGTTCAAGGACATCGTGCGCGACGTCGGCGGCGACGTGCCGCGCAGCGCGGTCTGCCACTCCATGGAGGAGGTGCGCAAGACCGTCGCCGAGGTGGGCCTTCCCGTGGTCATCCGGCCGTCGTTCACGATGGGCGGGCTCGGCTCCGGCATGGCGCACACCGACGAGGAGCTGGAGCGGCTCGCGTCGGTCGGCCTCGAGGAGAGCCCTGTCACCGAGGTGCTCATCGAGGAGAGCGTGCTCGGCTGGAAGGAGTACGAGCTCGAGCTGATGCGCGACCGCCACGACAACGTGGTGGTGGTGTGCTCGATCGAGAACGTCGACGCGATGGGCGTGCACACCGGTGACTCGGTGACCGTCGCCCCCGCGATGACGCTGACCGACCGCGAGTACCAGCACATGCGCGATGTCGGCATCGACGTGCTGCGCGAGGTGGGCGTCGACACCGGCGGCTGCAACATCCAGTTCGCGATCAACCCGGCCGACGGGCGCATGATCGTGATCGAGATGAACCCGCGGGTGTCGCGGTCCTCGGCGCTGGCGTCGAAGGCCACGGGCTTCCCGATCGCCAAGATCGCCGCCAAGCTCGCGATCGGCTACACGCTCGACGAGATCAGCAACGACATCACCGGCGAGACCCCGGCCAGCTTCGAGCCGACGCTGGACTACGTGGTCGTCAAGGTGCCGCGCTTCGCGTTCGAGAAGTTCCCTGGCGCCGACCCGATGCTGACCACGACGATGAAGAGCGTCGGCGAGGCCATGTCGCTGGGCCGCAGTTTCCCCGAGGCGCTGGGCAAGGCCATGCGCTCGATGGAGACCAAGCGCGTCGGCTTCTGGACGCAGCCGGACCCCGAGGGCGCCACGCTGGAGTCGACGCTCGAGGACCTGCGCACCGCCCACGACGGCAGGCTCTACGCCGTGGAGCGCGCGTTGCGGCTCGGCGGCACCGTCGCGCAGGTGCACGAGGCCAGCGGCATCGACCCGTGGTTCGTCGACCAGATCGCGCTGATCGGCGAGGTCGGCGCCGAGGTGCGCGACGCCCCGGTGCTGGACCAGCAGCTGCTGCGCCGCGCCAAGCGCACCGGGCTGTCCGACCGGCAGATCGCGTCCCTGCGGCCCGAGCTGGCCGGCGAGGACGGCGTGCGCACGCTGCGGCACCGGCTCGGTGTGCACCCGGTGTTCAAGACCGTGGACACCTGCGCCGCCGAGTTCGAGGCCCGCACGCCGTACCACTACTCCGCCTACGAGGCCGATCCCGCGGCCGAGACCGAGGTCGCCCCACAGCCGGAACGGCCGAAGGTACTCATCCTCGGTTCCGGGCCGAACCGCATCGGGCAGGGCATCGAGTTCGACTACTCGTGCGTGCACGCTGCACTCGCGCTGCGGGAAGCCGGGTTCGAGGCCGTGATGGTCAACTGCAACCCGGAGACCGTCTCCACCGACTACGACACCTCCGACCGCCTGTATTTCGAGCCGCTGACGTTCGAGGACGTGCTGGAGGTCGTGCGCGCCGAGCAGTCGTCGGGCACCGTCGCGGGCGTGATCGTGCAGCTGGGCGGGCAGACCCCGCTCGGCCTCGCGCAGCGGCTGGCCGACGCGGGCGTGCCGATTGTGGGCACGCCGCCGCAGGCCATCCACCTGGCCGAGGACCGCGGAGCGTTCGGTGACGTGCTGCGCTCGGCAGGCCTGCCCGCGCCCGCGTACGGCACCGCGACCTCGTTCGAGGGCGCCAAGCGCATCGCCGACGAGATCGGCTACCCCGTGCTGGTGCGGCCGTCGTACGTGCTCGGCGGGCGCGGCATGGAGATCGTCTACGACGAGGCCTCGCTGGCCGGCTACATCCAGCGCGCCACGGAGGTGACGCCCGAGCACCCGGTGCTCGTCGACCGCTTCCTTGACGACGCGATCGAGATCGACGTGGACGCCCTGTTCGACGGCGAGGAGCTGTTCCTCGGCGGCGTGATGGAGCACATCGAGGAGGCGGGCATCCACTCCGGCGACTCGGCGTGCGCGCTGCCACCGATCACGCTGGGCCGCACGGATCTCGAGCAGGTGCGCCGCTGCACCGAGGCGATCGCCCGCGGTGTCGGCGTGCGCGGGCTGCTCAACGTGCAGTACGCGCTCAAGGACGACGTGCTGTACGTGCTGGAGGCCAACCCGCGCGCGTCGCGGACCGTGCCGTTCGTCTCGAAGGCGACGGCGGTGCCGCTGGCGAAGGCCGCCGCACTGCTGATGACGGGAATGCCGATCACGGAGCTGCGGGAGCGCGGTGTGCTGCCGCCCGAGGGCGATGGCGGACAGCTGCCCGTCGACGCGCCGGTGGCGGTGAAGGAGGCCGTGCTGCCCTTCCACCGCTTCCGCACGCCGGAGGGCCACGGCGTGGACTCGCTGCTGGGCCCCGAGATGAAGTCCACGGGCGAGGTGATGGGCGTCGACACGTCCTTCGGCACCGCGTTCGCGAAGTCGCAGGCCGGTGCCTACGGCTCACTTCCGGTCAGCGGCAAGGTGTTCGTGTCGGTGGCCAACCGCGACAAGCGCTCGCTGGTGTTCCCCGTCAAGCGGCTCGCCGACCTCGGCTTCGAGGTGCTCGCGACGTCCGGCACCGCCGAGGTGCTGCGCCGCAACGGCGTGCCGTGCACCGTGGTGCGCAAGCACTACCAGGGCAGCGGCGAGGACGAGCCGAACATCGTCGAGGTCATCCTCGACGGCGGTGTGGACATGGTCATCAACACGCCGTACGGCAACAGCGGCCCGCGCGTGGACGGCTACGAGATCCGCACGGCCGCGGTGTCGCGGGGGATCCCGTGTGTGACCACCGTGCAGGGCGCTGCGGCGGCCGTGCACGGCATCGAGGCGGTCATCCGGGGAGACCTCGGGGTGCGCTCGTTGCAGCAGCTCCAGGCGTCGCTCCGGGACGGGTCGTGACCGTCGTCCGCGAGGCGTTCGGCGCGCGACTGTCGCGCGCCGTCGCCCGGCGGGGACCGCTGTGCGCCGGGGTGGACCCGCATCCGGAGCTGCTCCGGGCGTGGGGCCTGACC
This sequence comes from Prauserella cavernicola, assembly GCF_016595675.1. Taxonomy (GTDB): domain Bacteria; phylum Actinomycetota; class Actinomycetes; order Mycobacteriales; family Pseudonocardiaceae; genus Prauserella_A; species Prauserella_A cavernicola. The sequence continues at coordinate 126,889 of NZ_JAENJH010000009.1, forward strand.
CCGGACGCACGGGGGCTGGAGACGTTCGCGCTGAGCGCCACGGAGGCGCTCGCCGAGCACGTGGCGATACTCAAGCCACAGTCGGCGTTCTTCGAGGCGTACGGCTCGAAGGGCGTGGCCGTGCTGGAGCGCGTGCTCGAGCACGCACGGCAGGCGGGCACGCTCGTCCTGCTCGACGTCAAGCGCGGCGACATCGGCTCCACGATGGTCGCCTACGCGCAGGCCTACCTCGGCGATGGTTCGCCGCTGGCCGCCGACGCGATCACCGTCTCGCCCTATCTCGGCTTCGGCGCGCTGGAACCGGCGCTGACGCTCGCCGAGGCGACGGGCAGGGGCGTGTTCGTGCTGGCGCGCACGTCGAATCCCGAGGGCGAAAGCCTGCAGCGAGCCGATTCGGGTGGACGCACGGTTGCCCAGTCCGTTGTGGACGAAGCGGCCGCGCGGAACGCGGGCGTCGAACCGCTCGGCGGCGTCGGACTGGTCGTCGGGGCGACGATCGAGCCTGGTGGCCTCGACCTCACTGGGCTGAACGGGCCAATTCTGGCCCCGGGGTTCGGTGCGCAGGGGGCCGAGGCGACGGACCTCGCGCCGTTGTTCGGCGACAGCCTGCCGAACGTGCTGGCCGCCTCCTCGCGGGGACTGCTCCGGCAGGGCCCGGATCCCGCAGCGCTGCGTGCCGCGGTGCTGCGGACCCAGGACGAGCTGAAACACGTGCTCAGGTAGCCCCTCGGCTCCGTTTCTGCCCTGGTCCAAGCCCATGTTGATCTTGCACTATGGTAGGCCTCGTGGCGCAGGCGGGGGTGTCGGCGCCGCACCGGGAAACGCAGTCGCAGGGCCGCGTGCTGACACCGCGCGACCATGTGTGAGTAGGGTCGTTTCCGGCCGTGCCGCGGCGCCCAGTCGCGGCGCGACAGCACCGTCCGTCAAGCCGCCATTCGGCGGCGTGGAGGCGCGGTCAGCGCCCACCCCCGCATTGTGGGTCCAGGTCAAGGGTGGGTACGGTCGCCACACCCACCCAGAATTTGAGTAATACCGGAGGAAAACGTGGCACTTCCCCAGCTCACCGAGGAACAGCGTGCTGCGGCGCTGGAGAAGGCCGCCGCCGCCCGTCGCGCCCGCGCGGAGCTCAAGGAACGGCTCAAGCGTGGCGGTACGACCCTCGCCGACGTGCTGAAGCAGGCCGACGAGGACGAGGTCCTCGGCAAGATGAAGGTCTCCGCTCTCCTGGAGGCCCTGCCGGGCGTGGGCAAGGTGCGTGCGCAGCAGACGATGGAGCGGCTCGAGATCGCTACCAGCCGTCGTCTGCGCGGCCTCGGTGACCGGCAGCGCAAGGCGCTGCTCGCCGAGTTCAGCGGCGAGTGAGCGAGCAGCGACACCGCGGCTCGATCGAGGCCGGCGCAAGCGGCGGCCGAGTGACAACGGGTGAGCCGGTGCCGGGTGACACGGCCCGGCACCGGCTCACCGTCGTTTCGGGACCATCCGGGGTCGGCAAGTCCAGCGTCGTCGCCGAGTTGCGACGCCTGAACCCCGATGTGTTTTTCAGTGTCTCGGTAACCACGCGCGCGGCCCGGCCCGGCGAGGTCGACGGCGAGCACTACCGCTTCATCGACCGCGAGACGTTCGACGCCATGGTGGCCAACGGCGAACTGCTGGAACACGCGGAGTTCGCGGGCAACTGCTACGGCACCCCGCGCGCGCCGGTGGACGACGCACTTCGTGCGGGCCGGCCCGCCGTGCTGGAGATCGAACTGCAGGGCGCCAGGCAGGTCCGCCAGGCCATGCCGGAGGCCCAGCTGGTGATGCTGCTGCCCCCGTCGTGGGGCGTGCTCGTCGAACGGCTCACCGGTCGCGGCACCGAACGCGACGAGGCCGTGCAGGCCCGGCTGAGCGAAGCGGAGCGTGAGCTCGCGGCGGCCGCGGAGTTCGACGAGCAGGTCGTCAACGACGACGTGCGGGCCGCCGCGCGGCGGTTGCTAGACTTGATGACCGGCGACAACAATCTTTGCGACGAATCGGAGCACAGTCAGTGACCTCGATTACCCTGGGTCCTCAGAGCGAGCACCTCGAGGGCATCACCAACCCGCCCATCGACGACCTTCTCGAGAAGGTCAGCTCCAAGTACGCGCTGGTGATCTACTCCGCCAAGCGCGCCCGTCAGATCAACGACTACTACGCGCAGCTCGGTGAGGGTCTGCTCGAGTACGTCGGCCCGCTCGTCGAGCCCGGCCCCCGCGAGAAGCCGCTGTCGATCGCGCTCCGCGAGATCCACGCCGGTCTGCTCGAGCACACCGAAGGCGAGTAACACTTCGGTGAGCTCGACACCGCGCGTCGTTCTGGGCGTCGGCGGGGGAATCGCCGCCTACAAGGCGTGCGAGGTGCTCCGCGGGCTCACCGAATCCGGCCACGACGTTCGCGTCGTGCCCACCGAGGCTGCGCTGAACTTCGTCGGCGCGGCCACTTTCGAGGCGCTCTCGGGACATCCGGTGCACACCGGGGTGTTCACCGAGGTGCCCGAGGTCCAGCACGTCCGCGTCGGCAAGGACGCGGATCTGGTGCTCGTCGTGCCCGCCACCGCCGACCTGCTGGCCAGGTCGGCCCACGGACTGGCCGACGACCTGCTCACCAACACACTGCTCACGGCGCGCTGCCCCGTCGCGTTCTTTCCGGCGATGCACACGGAGATGTGGGAGCACCCCGCCACGCGCGACAACGTGGCGCTGCTGCGGTCCCGCGGTGCGATCGTCGCCGAACCCGCCGCGGGCAGACTGACAGGCGCCGACACCGGCAAGGGCAGGCTCGCCGACCCACGAGAGATCGTCGACGTCGCGCGCCTGCTGCTGGCCCGTTCCGATGCACTGCCCCGCGACCTCGACGGCCTGCGCGTCGTCGTCTCGGCAGGAGGCACCCGTGAGCCGCTCGACCCGGTGCGCCACCTCGGCAACCGCTCGTCCGGCAAGCAGGGCTACGCGCTCGCCAGGGTGGCCGCCCAGCGCGGCGCACACGTCACCCTCGTCACCGCGCACACGGACGCACTGCCGGAGCCCGCGGGCGCCGATGTCGTGCACGTGTCCACCGCGAACCAGCTCGGCGAGGCCGTGGGCGCCGCGGCCGCGACCGCCGACGTCGTGGTGATGGCCGCCGCGGTGGCCGACTTCCGGCCCGCGGGCACCTCGGGTCACAAGATCAAGAAGTCCGATGACACGCCGGACCCGACGATCAACCTGGTCCGCAATCCCGACATCCTCGCCGGGCTGGTGGAGCGCCGCGAGCGGGGCCAGGTCATCGTCGGCTTCGCCGCCGAGACCGGCGACGAGCAGGGCAGTGTGCTCGAGCACGCCCGCGCCAAGCTCAAGCGCAAGGGCTGCGACCTGCTCGTGGTCAACGCCGTCGGCGAGGGCAAGGCCTTTGAAATGGACGAGAACACCGGCTGGCTGCTGAGCGCGGACGGCGCCGAGCAGCGGATCCCCCTGGGGACGAAGTCGCTGCTCGCGGCCACAGTGTGGGACGCGGTGACGGAGCTACTGCGGCGCCGCCCGGATCCCCAGTAGGCTCACGGCGGGCGTTCGCCCCCGTGCTGTAGTCGCTGTAATCGATCGAGGATGTGAGGACGTCGTGACCGCGTCGAACCGTAGGCTGTTCACGTCGGAGTCGGTGACCGAGGGTCACCCGGACAAGATCTGCGACGCGATCAGTGACTCCATCCTGGACGCGCTGCTGGAGAAGGACCCGCGTAGCCGGGTCGCGGTGGAGACCATGATCACCACCGGCCAGGTGCACGTCGCCGGCGAGGTGACCACCGAGGCCTACGCCGACATCCCGACCATCGTGCGCGAGCGCATCCTCGAGATCGGCTACGACTCGTCGGCCAAGGGCTTCGACGGCAACTCCTGCGGCGTGAACGTCGCCATCGGTTCGCAGTCGCCGGACATCGCGCAGGGCGTGGACACCGCGTACGAGTCGCGGCTGGAGAACGCGCTCGACGACCTCGACAAGCAGGGCGCGGGCGACCAGGGGCTGATGTTCGGCTACGCGTGCTCGGACACGCCGGAGCTGATGCCGCTGCCGATCGCGCTGGCCCACCGCCTCTCGCAGCGCCTCACCTCGGTCCGCAAGGAGGGCGTGCTGCCCTACCTGCGCCCGGACGGCAAGACCCAGGTGACCATCGAGTACGCGGGCGAGCAGGCCGTGCGGCTGGACACCGTCGTGGTGTCGAGCCAGCACGCCGACGGCATCGACCTGGACAAGATGCTCGGCGTCGACGTGCGGGAGCACGTGGTGGCGCCGGTGCTGGACGGCGTTGAGCTCGATGGCTCCGACGTGCGCCTGCTGGTGAACCCGACCGGTCGCTTCGTGGTCGGCGGGCCGATGGGCGACGCGGGCCTGACGGGTCGCAAGATCATTGTCGACACCTACGGCGGCATGGCCCGTCACGGTGGTGGCGCGTTCTCGGGCAAGGACCCGTCGAAGGTCGACCGCTCGGCGGCCTACGCCATGCGCTGGGTCGCCAAGAACATCGTCGCCGCCGGGCTCGCCGGCCGGGTCGAGGTCCAGGTCGCCTACGCGATCGGCAAGGCCGCCCCGGTGGGCCTGTTCGTGGAGACCTTCGGCACCGAACACGTCGACCCGCTGAAGGTCCAGGCGGCGATGAACGAGGTGTTCGACCTCCGCCCGGCAGCCCTGATTCGCGACCTCGACCTGCTGCGGCCGATCTACCGGCCCACCGCTGCGTACGGCCACTTCGGGCGTCCCGAGCTCGACCTGCCGTGGGAGCGCACCGACCGCGCCGACGACCTGCGCGCCGCCGTGGGCGCCTGACGGCGTGTGCGCCCCGGTGGTCGGTACCTGACCACCGTCGCCTACGCTTCCGATCTCGTGGTGGACACACAGGACGTCGCGTCGTCGCGGACGCCGAAGGTCGAGACCGCCGAGCAACCCCGTAAGCCCAGCACCCGGCACATCAGCTGGGACGCGATTCGCGTGCTCGGGATCCTGGCGGTGCTCGCGTTCCACGCGACGTTCCTCGCGCCGCACACGCTGCCCGGTCTGGACATGCCTCCGGGACCGTTGCAGATGGACTTCCCGTTCGGCGCGTCCATCCTGATCGTCATCTCCGGCTACTTCGCGGGCATGACGGTCGGGCGCGGCACACCTTTCCGCTGGTGGCTGCGACGGCTCGCCCGGCTGCTGCCCGCGTTCTGGGTCGCGGTCGCGGTGATCTTCGTGGTGAGCATCGTCTTCCACCCCGAGGGTTTCCCACGGCCGTCCTACGGCGACCTGGTGGGCAACCTGGCGCTGATGCACACGCTGCTGCAGTCGGTGGAGTACGTCGACCTGTCGCACTGGACCGTGCCGGTACAGGTGTGCGGGTTCACCGCCATCGCGCTGCTCGCCTGGAAGGGCAAGGTCAAGGGCAAGGTCGCGACCTACGTCATGTGGGCCGTGCTGCTGATCCCGCTCGCCGTGCGGTACCTGTTCATGGGTCCCGGCCAGGTGGCGCCGTGGGCGAGCATGATGATGGACGGCACCGGTCTCAACCGGGCGCACCTGCTCATCGCGGGTGTCGCGATCTTCCGCTGGTCCAAGGGCCGGATGAGCTTCGCCCAGCTGTACCTGATGCTCGGCGTGGTGCTGATCGCCCACGAGAAGCACCCGCCGCCCGGTGACTCGGTGCTCGCGTTCGCCGTCGCGCTGGTGCTCATCTGCGTGGCCGCCTACCAGCCCGCGTGGGACCTGCCGGTGCTGAAGAAGCTCGCCAAGCCCATCAGCTGGCTCGCCGGGATCTCCTACGGCGTGTACCTGATGCACTACGTGATCGGCACGATCGTCGCCAGGCACCTCGCGGACCTCGGCGTGCCGTGGTGGGGCTGGGTGCCCGCCTTCATCGCCACGGCGATCCTGCTGGGCTGGGCGCTGACGCGCTGGGTCGAGCAACCGGTGTTCAAGTTCCTCACCCGGCGGCTCGACGCCACGAAGCCCCGCTGAGCCGTTCTGGTAGAGAAGACGGCGTGAGCCGTCCGGAGACCACCCCGCTGTGGGACCTGCCCCAGCCCGAACCCGCGCCGCCCGCGAGGAAGGCGAGCACGCCGGGGAAGGGTAAAGCGGGCAAGGGGACGCGCGCGGCCTCTTCCCGCAAGGGGCGGCGCGAGCCCGCGGAGTCGGCTCCGATCGCCAGGGTGATCGTGGATGTTCCGCTCGCGCACCTCGACCGGACCTTCGACTACCACGTTCCCCGTGAGCTCGGCGACGCCGCGGTGCCCGGCTGCCGGGTGCGGGTGCGGTTCGCGGGTCAGCTCGTGGACGGGTTCCTGCTCGAGCGGGCGGACACCACCGAACACCAGGGCAGGCTCGCGTTCCTGGAACGCGTCACCTCCAGCGAACAGGTGCTGCCGCCCCGGCTCGCGACGCTGTGCCGCGCGGTCGCCGAGCGCTACGGCGGCACGCTGATCGACGTGCTGCGCCTGGCCATGCCGCCGCGCCACGCCAAGGCCGAGGCCGAGCCTCCTCGCGAGCCCGCACCAGTCCCGGACGAGCCGGACTGCGAGGGCTGGCGGCGTTATCCGTGGGGGCCGGGGTTCACCGACGCGCTGCGCGCGGGCAGGGCGGCGCACGGGGTCTGGCAGGCGCTGCCGGGGGAGGACTGGCCCGCGCGGCTGGCCGAGCTGGCGACCACCGTCGCGGCGAGTGGGCGTGGCGCCGTGCTCGTGGCGCCGGACCACCGCGACGTGACCAGGTTGCGGGACGCGTGCGCCGCGCTCGCCGGCGAGGACGCCGTCGTGGCGCTGTCGGCCGACCTCGGGCCCGCCGAGCGGTACCGCCGCTGGCTCGCCGTACTGCGCGGTGCGGTGCGGATCGTGGTCGGCACGCGCGCCGCCATGTTCGCACCCGTCGTCGACCCCGGCCTGTTCGTGGTGTGGGACGACGGCGACGACCTGCACGCCGATCCGCACATGCCGTACCCGCAGGTGCGCGACGTGTTGATGTTGCGTGCTCACGCCGACGCGGCCTCGTTCCTCGTCGCCGGCTACACCAGGACCGCCGAGGCGCAGTTGCTGCTGGACTCCGGGTGGGCGCACCCGATCGTCGCCGCGCGCGACGAGCTGCGGGCGGCCGCGCCGCGCGTGACGCCCACGGGCGAGGACTTCGACGTGGCCCGCGACGAGGCGGCCCGTGCCGCCCGCCTGCCCTCGGTGGCGTTCGAGGCCGCCCGCGCCGGGCTGGCAGCCGGAGCGCCCGTGCTCGTGCAGGTGCCCCGGCGCGGCTACGTGCCCGGCCTGGCGTGCGGGCACTGCCGCGCTCCCGCCCGGTGCCGCCGGTGCGCGGGCCCGCTGATGCTGCCGGGCGGCGGCGGGGTACCGCGCTGTCGCTGGTGTGGCGTCGCGGACGCCGCCTACCGCTGCGGCACGTGCGGCTCCAGCCGTCTGCGCGCGGTGGTGGTCGGCGCGAAGCGGACCGCGGAGGAGCTCGGCAGGGCGTTCTCCGGTGTCCCGGTGCGCACCTCGGGTGCGGGTGAGGTGCTGGCGACCGTCCCGGCCAAGCCCGCGCTGGTGGTGGCGACGCCCGGTGCGGAGCCCGTGGCCGAGGCCGGGTACGGCGCGGCGCTGCTGCTCGACGGCTGGGCGCTGCTGGGCAGGCAGGACCTGCGCGCGACGGAGGAGACGCTGCGCCGGTGGATGACGGCGGCCGCGCTCGTCCGCCCCGGACGGGACGGCGGCCGCGTGGTCGTCGGCGCGGACGCGGGTATCCCGCCGGTACAGGCACTCGTGCGCTGGGACCCGGGCTGGCACGCCGGCCTGGAGCTGGCCGAGCGCAAGGAACTGGGCTTCCCTCCCGCGGTGCGGATGGCGAGCTTCGAGGGCACTCCCGACGCCGTCGCGGCGCTGCTCGACGAGCTCGCCCTGCCCGAGGGGGCCGAGGTGCTCGGTCCCGTGCCGGTGGGCGAGATCGACGAGGACGGCAACAGCGAACGCGAGCGCGCGCTGGTGCGCGTGCCGCGTGCGCAGGGCCGCGCACTGGCGTCGTCGGCCCACGCGGTGAGCGCGCTCCGAAACGCCCGCAAGGAAGCCGACCCGATCCGCATCCAGCTGGACCCGCTGACCCTGATCTGATCTCGCCGCACCGCTGGCCCCACCTGTGCGGTGAAGGGCACCTTTACTGCGTTCAATGCAGTAAAGGTGCCCTTCACCGCAGCCGGGCTGCTCCGGGGGCGCGGGGGTGCGCGGCTTAGACTGACCGGCGATGTTGTGCTCTCCCTCGCTTCCGGAACGCCGATGAGGCTCGTGTTCGCGGGCACGCCCGATCCCGCCGTCCCCTCGCTGCGCGCGCTGCTGGAGTCGCCGCGCCACGAGGTCGTCGCCGTCGTGACCCGCCCCGACGCCCCGGCCGGCCGCGGCCGCAGGCTCGTGCGCTCGCCGGTCGGCGCGCTCGCCGACGAGCACGGCATCGAGGTGCTCACGCCCGCGACGGCGGGCGACCCCGACTTCCTTGCCAGGCTCACCGAGCTCGCGCCCGACGCGTGTCCCGTCGTGGCCTACGGCGCCCTGCTGCCGCAGCGCGCGCTCGACATTCCCCGGCACGGCTGGGTCAACCTGCACTTCTCCCTGCTGCCCGCGTGGCGGGGCGCGGCGCCCGTCCAGGCCGCGATCAGGGCCGGTGACGAGTTCACCGGCGCGTCGACGTTCCGGATCGTCAAGGAGCTCGACGCGGGCCCGGTCTACGGCGTGGTCACCGAGAAGATCGGCGACACCGACACCGCAGGCGAGCTGCTGGGCAGGCTCGCGGAGTCCGGCGCCGCGCTGCTCGGTTCCACGATGGACGGCATCGCCGACGACGCCCTCAGCGCGGTGCCGCAACCGGCCGACGGCGTGACCTACGCGCCGAAGGTGTCCGCCGAGGATGCGAAGGTCGCCTTCACCGACCCGGCAGCGGCGATCGACCGGCACGTGCGCGCGGTGACCCCGGAGCCGGGAGCCTGGGCGTTGTTCCGCGAGGAGCGGTTCAAGCTCGGTCCCGTGACGCCCGTCGAGGCGTCGCGGCTGGCACCGGGCGAGCTGCTCGTCGAGCGCAAGCGCGTGCTCGTGGGCACGGCCACCACGCCGGTGGCGCTGGGCGAGGTGCAGGCACAGGGGAAGAAGCGAATGGCGGCGGCCGACTGGGCGCGCGGCACCAGGATCGAGCACGAGGAGCGCCTCACATGACCTCACCCGGCAGGCGGCCGAACCACGACCGCAATCGCAGGCCGGCCCCGCGCAAGCAGGGCCCCCGCAAACCGCCCGCGCAGGACCCGGCGCGGCGCGCGGCGTTCGACGCGCTGCGCGCGGTCAGCGAGCGCGACGCCTACGTGAACCTGGTGCTGCCCGATCTGTTGCGCGAGCGCCGGATCACCGGCCGCGACGCCGCGCTCGCCACCGAACTCACCTACGGCACCGCGCGGGCGCAGGGACTGCTCGACGAGATCATCGGCGCGTGCATCGACCGTCCGCTGTCCAACGTGGACAAGGCCGTGCTGGACGCGCTGCGCCTCGGCGCCTACCAGTTGCTGCGCACGCGGATTCCTCCGCACGCCGCCGTCGCGTCCACAGTGGACCTGGTGCGCGAGGAGGCGGGCTCGCACGTCGGCGGGTTCGCCAACGCCGTGCTGCGGGGCGTGTCCGAGAAGGACGAGGCCGCGTGGCTGGAGGAGCTCTCTCCTGACCGCGAGAAGGACCCCATCGGCTACCTCGCGATGAACACCGCGCACCCGCGCTGGGTCGCGCGCTCGTTCGCCGAGGCACTGGGCGACAAGGGGCCCGAGCTCGAGGCCGCGCTCGCCGCGGACGACGCCAGGCCCGCGGTGCACCTGCTCGCCAAGCCAGGCGAGATCAGCGCCGACGAGCTCGCCGCCATCACCGGCGGCGACGTCGCGCCCTACTCGCCCTACGGCGTGCACCTGCCGACGGGCACCGGCGACCTCGCCGAGTCCGAGGCCATCCGCGAGCGCCTGGCCGTGGTGCAGGACGAGGGCAGCCAGCTGGTCGCGGTGGCCGCGACCGACGCGCCCGTCGACGGCGAGGACTCGCGCTGGCTCGACCTGTGCGCCGGTCCCGGCGGCAAGGCCGTGCTGCTCGGCTCGCTCGCCGCGACCTCGGGCGCGACGGTGGATGCCGTCGAGGTGACACCGCACCGCGCGAAGCTCGTGCAGCGGGCCACCGACGGTCTTCCCGTCACCGTGCACACCGACGACGGCCGCGAGCCGGACCTCCAGGGCGGCTACGACCGGGTGCTGCTCGACGCGCCGTGCAGCGGGCTCGGCTCGCTGCGCAGGCGCCCCGAGTCGCGCTGGCGCCGCCAGCCCTCCGACGTTCCCGGCCTGACGAAGCTGCAGAGCGAGCTGCTCGCCTCGGCGTTCCGGCTCGTGCGGCCGGGCGGGATCGTGGCCTACGTGGTGTGCACGCCGCACCTGGCCGAGACCGAGGGCGTGTTCGGCGACGGCGTGCGCAGGGCGGGCGCCGAGGTGCTGGACGCGCGGGAGTTCTTCCCCGGCGTCCCGCTGCTCGGCGACGGTCCGTACGTGCAGCTGTGGCCGCACCGGCACGGCACCGACGCCATGTTCTGCGCACTCGCCCGCGCGAAGTGAGCCGCGTACTGGGGCTCGTGGTCAGCTCGTGCGGCGGCGCCGAGACGCGGCTGTGCGCCGAGCTGGCCGGCCCCGCGGCGGAGCGGGGCTGGCGGCTCGCGGTCACGCTCACGCCCACGGCCGGGCGGTGGCTCGCCGCGAGCGGTGAGCTGGACCGTCTGCGCGGGCTCACGGACCTGGAGGTCCGCAGCCGGTCGCGGCTGCCCGGCGAGCCGAGGCCGCACCCCGATCCCGAAGTGTTCCTGTTCGCCCCCGCGTCGGCGGGCTCGGTCGCGAAGCTGGCGCTGGGCCTCGCCGACAACCAGGCGATGACGGTGCTCGGCGACGCGCTCGGCGACCCGGCCGTGACGATCGTCGTCGGCTACCAGGTGCGGGACACGCGCTTCGGCCACCCGGCCTGGCAGGGCCACCTCGACGCGCTGGCCTCCGCGGGGGTGCGCACGCACCGGCTCGACTGGGCGGGTCCGTGGACCGGCGTGCTCGACCTGCTGCCCGGCGGCTCGCCCGCGAGTTGAGTCCGGCCACCACCGGAAGGGTCCGCACCCGTCCGGGGTGCGGGCCGGGCTCTAGACTCGCGCGCGTGGCCCTTCAACCGCTGATCGCACCTAGCATCCTGTCCGCCGACTTCGCCCGCCTCGGCGCGGAGATCGACGCCGTGGCGAAGGCGGGGGACACCCGCGCCGACTGGGTCCACGTGGACGTCATGGACGCCCACTTCGTCCCCAACCTGACGCTGGGGCTTCCCGTGGTGCAGTCGCTGCTGAAGAGCACCGACGTGCCGCTGGACTGCCACCTCATGATCGAGGACCCGGATCGCTGGGCTCCTGGCTACGCCGAGGCCGGCGCCCACAACGTCACCGTGCACGTCGAGGCGGCGCACGACCCCGTGATGCTCGCCAAGAACCTGCGCGCCGCGGGGTCCAAGGCCGGGCTCTCGATCAAGCCGAACACGCCGCTCGAGGACCACCTCGACACGCTCAAGCACTACGACACCCTGCTGGTGATGTCGGTCGAGCCCGGCTTCGGAGGGCAGTCCTTCATCCCCGAGGTGCTCGAGAAGGTCCGCACCGCGCGCAGGCTGGTCGACACCGGGCACCTGCGGGTGCTGGTGGAGATCGACGGCGGCATCAACGCCGACACCATCGAGCAGGCCGCCGAGGCCGGTGTCGACTGCTTCGTGGCCGGGTCCGCCGTGTACGGCGCGCAGGACCCCGGCCAGGCCGTCGCCGCGTTGCGCGCGCAGGCCGCGCGGGCCAGGGCGGCGCACTGAGGTGAGTCCTCCCGCAGGCGAGCGCGACACCATGGCGGTGGCGCTCGCCCAGAGTGAGACCGTGCGCGGCACCACGAGCCCGAACCCGCCCGTCGGCGCCGTGATCCTCGACGCGGACGGCGTCCTGGTCGGCCGCGGTGCCACGCAGCCACCTGGAGGTCCGCACGCCGAGGTCATGGCACTGCGCGAGGCGGGTGAGCGGGCCAGGGGCGGCACGGCGTTCGTGACGCTCGAACCGTGTTCCCACCACGGCCGCACCCCGCCGTGCACGGGCGCGTTGCTCGACGCCGGGATCGCCGCCGTGCGGTTCGCCGTCGCCGACCCGCACCCGCTGGGCGCGGGGGGAGCCGGGGTGCTGCGGGCTGCGGGCGTCGACGTCCGCGAGGGGCTGCTCGCCGACGAGGTCGCGGGCGGTCCGTTGCGGCCGTGGCTGCACTTCGTGCGCACCGGGCGGCCGCACGTCACGTGGAAGTACGCCGTGACCCTCGATGGCAGGGTGGCCGCCGCCGACGGCACGAGCCGCTGGATCTCGGGGCCCGCCTCGCGCGCGGAGGTCCACGCCATCCGGGCCGCGGCCGACGCGATCGTGGCCGGGACGGGCACCGTGCGCGCCGACGACGCGTGGCTCACCGTGCGCGACGCCGACGGACATCTCGCGTCGCGCCAACCACTTCGAGTGGTGGTGGGCACAGGCGGCATACCGGAGAACTCGCGGGTGTTGGACGAGTCGGCGGAGACGCTGCTCGTCCGGACCCATGATCCGGACGAGGTGCTGACGGCGCTCACGGAGCGTGGGGTGGTGGACGTGCTGCTGGAGGGCGGGCCGACGCTCGCGGGCGCGTTCGTGGCGGCGGGCCGGGTCGACCGGATCCTGGCCTACGTCGCGCCCTCGCTGCTCGGCGCGGGTCCGGCGGCGCTGGGGCCGTCGGGAGTGTCGACCATCACCGAAGCACACCGTTGGCGGGTCGAAGGGGTCACCATGAGCGGAGACGACGTGCGGATCGCCGCTGTTCCGCTCACCGGCGAGGGAGGCAGCTAGTGTTCACCGGCATTGTCGAGGAGCTCGGCGAGATCGCGCGCGTCGAGCAGTTACCCAACACGGCGCGTCTCACGGTGCGCGGTCCGCTGGTCACCAGTGACGCGCGGCACGGGGACTCGATCGCGGTGAACGGCGTCTGCCTGACCGTCGTGGAGGTCTCCGGCGACGAGTTCACCGTGGACGTGGTGCACGAGACTCTGCGCCGGTCGAGCCTGGACAAGGCCGAGCAGGGCCGTCCGGTGAACCTCGAGCGCGCGATGGCCGCGAACGGCCGCTTCGGCGGGCACGTCATGCAGGGCCACGTCGACGGCACCGCGGTGTTCCTCTCCCGCGACCCGGACGGGCTCACCCACTTCGCGTTCTCCCAGGACCTCGGCCGCTACGTGGTCGAGAAGGGCTCGATCGCGGTCGACGGGATCTCACTGACGGTCGCGTCGGTGTCCGCGGAGGAGTTCTCCATCGCGCTCATCCCCACGACGCTGGAGCTCACCACACTCGGCCGCACCGAGCCGGGCGACGTGGTGAACATCGAGGTCGACGTCCTCGCCAAGTACGTCGAGAAGCTGGCTGCCGTCCACCTCCCCGGCGCAGGGGTGGACAATGGCAAGGGCAAGGAGGACGCGTGACCATGACACATGCCGGTCCGTCGCTGGACATCGAGACCATCGAGCGGGCGATCCAGGACATCGCCGATGGCCGACCCGTCGTCGTGGTGGACGACGAGGACCGCGAGAACGAGGGCGACCTGATCTTCGCGGCCGAGAAGGCCACGCCCGAACTGCTGGCCTTCATGGTCCGCTACACCTCGGGCTACGTGTGCGTCCCGCTCACCGAGTCCGACTGCGACCGGCTCGACCTGCCGCCGATGTACCACACGAACCAGGACATGCGCGGCACCGCGTACACGGTCACCGTCGACGCCTCCGAGGGCATCAGCACCGGCATCTCCGCCGCCGACCGTGCCCACACCATCCGCCTGCTCGCCGACGCGACGTCGCAGCCCGGCGACTTCCGCAGGCCGGGCCACGTGGTGCCGCTGCGCGCCAAAGAGGGCGGCGTCCTGCGCAGGCCGGGGCACACCGAGGCCGCCGTCGACCTGGCCAGGCTGGCCGGGCTCGCGCCGGCAGGCGTGCTCTGCGAGATCGTGTCGCAGAAGAACGAGGGCGACATGGCCCGGCGCGACGAGCTCGAGGTCTTCGCCGCCGACCACGACCTGCGGCTGATCACGATCGCCGACCTGATCGCCTACCGCAGGCGCAAGGAGAAGCAGGTCGAGCGCGTCGCCGAGGCCCGCATCCCCCTCGCGGCCGGCACGTTCCGCGCCATCGGCTACGACAGCCTGCTCGACGGCATCGAGCACGTCGCGTTCGTCTACGGCGAGGTCGGCGACGGCGAGGACATCCTCGTGCGCGTGCACTCCGAGTGCCTCACCGGCGACGTGTTCGGGTCGCTGCGCTGCGACTGCGGCCCGCAGCTGCAGGCGGCGCTGGAGACCGTCGCCAAGGAGGGCCGCGGCGTGGTCCTCTACATCCGGGGCCACGAAGGCAGGGGCATCGGCCTGCTGCACAAGCTGCAGGCCTACCAGCTGCAGGACGCCGGGGCCGACACCGTCGACGCCAACCTCGCGCTCGGCGTGCCCGCCGACGCCCGCGACTACGGCACCGGCGCGCAGATCCTGGGCGACCTCGGCGTGGTGTCCATGCGCCTGCTCACCAACAACCCGGCCAAACGGGTCGGCCTCGAGGGCTACGGCCTGCGCGTCACCGGCCGCGTGCCGCTGCCGGTCTCGCCCAACCCGGAGAACCTGCGGTACCTGCGCACCAAGCGCGACCGCATGGGCCACGACCTGTCGCAGCTCGAACACTTCGACGAGGTCGGCGCCGAGGTCGGCGACGTCCGCAACGGTGGTGGCAAGGCGTGAGCGGAGAGGGCAGGCCCGACGACTCCGGCCTCGAACTGGCCGAGTGCGAGAACCTGCGGCTCGCCATCGTCGCGACGCGCTGGCACGCCGAGATCACCGACAGCCTGCTCGCCAACGCGCTCACGGCGGCCGGTGAGGTCAAGCTCGCCGACGAGCCCACCGTGGTGCGGGTCTCCGGCGCCGTGGAGCTGCCGGTGGTGGCACAGGAACTGGCCCGAGGCCACGACGCGGTCGTGGCGCTCGGCGTCGTGATCAAGGGCGGCACTCCGCACTTCGAGTACGTGTGCGACGCCGTGACCGCCGGGCTGACCAGGGTCGCGCTCGACGAGAGCACCCCGGTCGGCAACGGCGTACTGACGTGCAACACCGAGGAACAGGCGCTGGATCGGGCCGGGCTGCCCGGGTCGGCCGAGGACAAGGGCCGCGAGGCCACCGTCGCGGCACTGACGACCGCGAACGTCCTGCGCGGTCTGCGCCAGCCGTGGACGGAACGAGGCTTTGTGTGAGTAGTGCTGTGGTGACCGAACAGGCGACCGTGGTGATCCGGCCGAGACGGGCCGCGTGGATGGCGAGCGCGCTCGCGCTGCTGCTGGTGACGGTGTTCACCGTGGTCGCCGTGTTGCTGCGCAACTCAGAGACGGGCGTGATCTTCCAGGTCAGCGACCAGGTCGCGATGATCGGCGTCGGGGTGCTGCTCGGTGGCGCGTCGTTGTTGTTCGCGATGCCGAAGGTGAAGGCGGACGCCGAGGGCATCGACGTGCGCAACGTGCTCGTCAGCCGCCGCTTCGCCTGGAGCGAGGTGTTGTCGGTGAGCTTCCCCGACGGCGCGTCGTTCGCGCGGCTGGAGCTGCCCGAGGACGAGTACCACTCCGTGCTGGCCGTGCAGTCGGTCGACCGCGCCCGCGCCGTGGAAGCGGTGCGCGCACTGCGCCGCCTGCACAAGGCCGCCCGCGGCGAGTAGCCACGCATGTCGTGAAGGGCACCTTAACTGCGTTGAACGCAGTAAAGGTGCCCTTCACCGCAGTCAGGGGTGCTACAGGGAGAGGTCGACTACCACCGGGGCGTGGTCGCTGGCGCCCTTGCCCTTGCGCTCGTCGCGGTCCACGTAGGCGTCGGTGACCGCGCCCGCGAACGCCGCGTCGGCGTAGACCAGGTCGATGCGCATGCCGTTGTTCTTCGGGAACGCGAGCTGGCGGTAGTCCCAGTAGGTGAAGGGCCGGTCGTACTTCAGCGCCCTCGGCAGCACGTCGGTGAGGCCGGTGTCACGCAGCATCGCCAGCGCCTTGCGCTCGGGCTCGGTGACGTGGGTCGACTCGGTGAACAGCGAGATGTCCCAGACGTCGTCGTCGGTGGGTGCGATGTTGAAGTCGCCCAGGACCGCGAACGGGCGTTCGGCCGCGCGCTCGGCGAGCACCGTCGTCTGCAGAGCCTCCAGCCAGCGCAGCTTGTAGGCGTAGTGCGCGTGGTCCGGTTCGCGGCCGTTGGGCACGTACACCGACCACACGCGGACGCCGCCGCAGGTCGCGCCGATCGCCCTCGGCTCGGCGACGTCCTCGTAGCCGGGCTGGTCGACGAGGCCGCGGGTGACGTCGGTGAGCCCGACCTTCGACAGCACGGCGACACCGTTCCACCGGCCGGTGCCGTGGCTGGCCACCTCGTAGCCGAGCTCGGTGATCTCGGCGGTGGGGAAGGCCTCGTCGGTGCACTTGAGCTCCTGCACGCACAGCACGTCGGGCTGCGCGGAGGACAGCCAGGCGAGCAGCCGGGGCAGGCGAGCGGTGACCGAGTTGACGTTCCACGTGGCGATCCGCATCCGGCCACTTTCGCACACATGTTCTCCGTATAACGACCTATACGGCGCGGCTCTGGTCCGTACCCTGGGGTCATGACGCGCGCGAGGGCGGCGAGGCCCGACGTGGTCCTGTTCGACGTGTTCGAGACGCTCGTGCGGCTCGAGCCGCTGCGGCAGCGCTTCACCGACGCGGGCAGACCGGGCCACGAGCTGGAGCTGTTCTTCGCCCGCACACTGCGCGACGGCATGGCCTACACCCTCGCCGGTGACGCGCCGTCGTTCCGGGACGTCGCGGCGGCCCAGCTGGACCTCACCACCGGGCACACGCTCAGCAAGGCGTGGCGCGACCACATCCTCGACTCCTTCGCCGACCTGCCGTTGCAGCCCGACGCCGAGCCCGCGCTCGACCTGCTCGCCGCCGCGGATGTGCCCGCGTACGGCTTCACGCACGGCTCCTCGGCGATCCTCGAGACCATCGCCGACTGCTACGGAATCCGGCACAAGCTCAGGAAGGTGCTCTCCGCCGAGGCGATCCGGTCGTTCAAGCCGCCCGCGAAGGTCTACGAGTGGGCCTGCGAGCAGACCGGCACCGAGCGGAGCCGGACCGCGCTCGTCGCCGTGCACTCCTGGGACACCCACGGCGCCGTCCGCGCCGGACTGCTCGCCGGGTTCGCGACGCGGCTCGAAGGCGGGCTGCCCGCCGTGGCCGAGCGCCCGCACGTGGTGGCCGAGCGGGTCGACCAGGTCGTCGCCGCGCTGCTGGAGCTCTGAGCGGGGCCTCGGAGGGATGTCGGAGGTCCGCCATAGGCTGGTGGAGTGGCTGACCCCTCGACCTACCGACCAGCGCCCGGCAGCATCCCGGAGGCGCCCGGCGTCTACAAGTTCCGCGACGCCACCAGGCGGGTCATCTACGTCGGCAAGGCCAAGAGCCTGCGCAGCAGGCTGAACTCCTACTTCGCCGACCTCGCCGGACTGCACCCCAGGACCAGGCAGATGGTCACCACCGCCGCGAGCGTCGAGTGGACCGTCGTGTCCACCGAGGTCGAGGCGCTGCAGCTCGAGTACAACTGGATCAAGGAGTTCGACCCCCGGTTCAACGTCCGCTACCGCGACGACAAGTCCTATCCGGTGCTCGCGGTGACGTTGCACGAGGAGTTCCCGCGCCTGCACGTCTACCGCGGCCCGCGCAAGAAGGGCGTGCGCTACTTCGGGCCCTACGCCCACGCGTGGGCGATCCGCGAGACGCTCGACCTGCTGCTGCGTGTGTTCCCCGCCAGGACGTGCTCGAACGGTGTGTTCCGCAGGCACGGCCAGATCGGCAGGCCCTGTCTGCTCGGCTACATCGACAAGTGCTCGGCGCCGTGCGTCGGCAGGGTCACCGCCGAGGAGCACCGCGACATCGTCGGCGACTTCTGCGACTTCCTCGCCGGCCGCACCGACACGATGGTGCGCAGACTGGAGAAGGACATGGCGCAGGCGGCCGAGTCGCTGGAGTTCGAGCGCGCCGCCCGTATGCGCGACGACCTCGGCGCGCTGCGCAGGGCGATGGAGAAGCAGGCCGTGGTGTTCGGCGACGGCACCGACGCCGACGTGATCGCCTTCGCCCACGACGACCTGGAAGCCGCCGTGCAGGTCTTCCACGTGCGCGGCGGCCGGGTGCGCGGCCAGCGCGGCTGGGTGATCGACAAGGTCGAGGAGATGGACGTTCCCGCGCTCGTGGAACAGTTCCTCAGCCAGTTCTACGCGGAGCAGGCCGAGCTCGCGAAGGAGACGCCGGAGGGGGAGGGCGGCGTGGTGGTGCCGCGCGAGGTGCTCGTGCCCGAGCTGCCCGCGGACGCCGACGCGCTCGCCGAGTGGCTGAGCGAGCTGCGTGGCGCGCGGGTGCAGCTGCGGGTGCCGCAGCGCGGAGACAAGCGCGCGCTCGCCGAGACCGTGGCCCGCAACGCGCACGAGGCCTTCGCCCAGCACAAGCTGCGCAGGGCGGGCGACCTCACGGCCCGCTCCGCCGCGCTGGCCGAGCTGCAGGAGAACCTGGGGCTCGACACGGCGCCGCTGCGCATCGAGTGCGTCGACATCAGCCACATCGCGGGCAGCGACGTCGTCGCCTCGCTGGTCGTGTTCGAGGACGGCGTGCCGCGCAAGTCGGAGTACCGCCGCTTCGCGCTGCGCGAGGCGGCCACCGAGGGCGACGTCGCCGCCATCGCGGAGGTCGTGCGGCGCCGCTTCTCCCGCTATCTCAAGGAGACCGGGACCGGCCCTGCGGACGACACGGCGGAACCGGACCAGCCGGACCAGGACGACCAGCCAGAGCAGCAGGAGACCACGCCGGGCATCGACCCGGAGACGGGCAGGCCGCGCAAGTTCGCCTACCCGCCGAACCTGCTGGTCGTGGACGGTGCGGGCCCGCAGGCGACGGCCGCCGCCGACGTCCTCGCCGACCTCGGGGTCACCGACGTGGCGGTGGTCGGCCTCGCCAAACGGCTCGAGGAGGTGTGGCTGCCCGCCGATCCGGACCCGGTCATCCTGCCGAGAACGTCCGATGCGCTGTACCTTCTGCAGCGGGTACGCGACGAGGCGCACCGCTTCGCCATCCGGTACCACCGCCAGAAACGGTCCAAACGCGTGCAGTCCTCGGCGCTCGACGGGGTGCCGGGGCTCGGGCAGGCGCGCAAGGCCGCGCTGATCAAGCACTTCGGCTCCGTCAAGAAGCTGAGGCAGGCGAACGTGGACGACATCGCCGAGGTACCCGGGTTCGGCAGGCGCACGGCCGAGGTCGTGCACTCCGCGCTCGCCGAGGGGGCAACAGTGAAGAACGAGGGGAGTCACGGACGTGACTGAGGAAGACGCCAGGACCTCCGGTATCGAGGTCGCCGTGGTCAGCGGGCTGTCCGGCGCCGGCCGGAGCACCGCGGCCAAGTGCCTCGAGGACCTCGGCTGGTTCGTGGTGGACAACCTGCCACCGGAACTGATCTCCACCATGGTCGAGCTCGGCGCGCAGGCGCGGGGCGCGATCACCAAGGTGGCGGTGGTGATGGACGTGCGCTCGCGGGCGTTCACCGACGACCTGGCCTCGGTGATCAAGGACCTCGACGCGCGGGGCTACAAGCCGAGAGTGCTCTTCCTCGAGGCCACCGACGCCGTGCTGATCCGCCGGTTCGAGCAGGTGCGGCGCGGCCACCCGATGCAGGCCGACGGCAGGCTCATCGACGGCATCACCGCCGAGCGCGCGCTGCTCGCGCCGCTGCGCGAGGAGGCCGACCTGCTGCTGGACACCTCCGCGCTGTCGGTGCACGACCTGCGCTCCAAGATCGAGGACGCGTTCGGCACCGAGGCCAGCAGCCAGACACGGGTCACCGTGCTCTCGTTCGGCTACAAGTACGGTCTGCCGATGGACTCGGACCTCGTGATGGACGTGCGCTTCCTGCCGAACCCGTTCTGGATCCCGGAACTGCGCGACCACAGCGGACTCGACGGCGACGTGCGCAACTACGTTCTCACGCAGGAGGGCGCCGAGGAGTTCCTCGACCGCTACCACGAGCTGCTCGGGCTGATCGGCGCCGGCTACAAGCGTGAGGGCAAGCGCTACCTGACGCTCGCCGTCGGCTGCACGGGCGGAAAGCACCGCAGCGTCGCCATTTCCGAGGAACTCGCCGCTCGTCTGTCCAAAGAGGATGGCATGGCTGTGAAGGTGGTGCACCGGGACCTGGGCAGGGAGTGAACTCCGGGATGCGGGCCGTCGCGCTCGGCGGGGGGCACGGGCTGCACGCGACGCTGACCGCGTTGCGCCGCATCACCCCGGATGTCACCGCCGTGGTCACCGTCGCCGACGACGGAGGGTCGTCGGGCAGGCTGCGCCGTGAGCTCGGTCTGTTGCCGCCCGGCGATCTGCGTCAGGCGCTGGCCGCGCTGGCGGAGGCCGAGGACGGCGGCGCGCTGTGGGCCGAGGTGTTCCAGCACCGCTTCGGCGGCACCGGAGCGCTCGCCGGCCACGCGGTGGGAAACCTGTTGCTGGCAGGGCTTTTCGAGGTGTTCGGCGACCCGGTGGCCGGGCTCGACGAGGCGGGCAGGCTGCTCGGGCTCTCGGGTCGCGTGCTGCCCATGTCGGCTGATCCGCTGGACATCGAGGCGGAGGTCACCGGGCTCGAACCTGGCGACGAGGTGAGCCGCATCCGCGGTCAGGTCGCCGTCGCCAGCACACCCGGCCAGGTCCACCGCATCAGGGTGCACGCCGCGGGCCTGCCGGGGACGCCGCCCGCGGCGTGCCCCGATGCGGTGGAGGCGGTGCTCGGGGCAGACGCCGTGTTCCTGGGCCCCGGTTCGTGGTTCACGAGCGTGCTGCCGCACCTGCTCGTGCCCGAGCTGCACGACGCTCTGGTCCGGACCTCGGCCACCAAGATCGTCATTCTCAACCTCGTTCCGCAGCCGGGAGAGACGGCTGGCTTCTCACCCGAACGGCACCTGGACGTACTCTTCGACCACGCTCCCCGGCTGCGGGTGGACGCGGTGGTCGCCGATCGCGACTCCGTGCCGACGCCGGCGCGACTGCATCGCGCCGCGGCCGCGCTGGGAGGGCGTGCGCATCTGGCGTCGATCGCCGCCCCAGGCGTGGTGGGGCGCCACGACCCGGATGCCCTGGCCGGCTGTGTGCGAGAGGCTCTCGGTCTGACCGAGCGCGAGAGGGAGGGGCAGTAATGGCCATGACGGCTGCCGTCAAGGACGAACTGAGCAGGCTGGAGATCACGAAGACCTCTCCTCGACGCTCCGAGGTGGCGTCGATGCTGCGGTTCGCGGGCGGGCTGCACATCGTCGCGGGGCGCGTGGTCGTCGAGGCCGAGCTGGACACCGGCTCGGTGGCGCGACGGCTGCGCAGGGAGATCTACGACCTGTACGGCCACCAGGCCGACATCCACATGATCACCTCGGGCGGGCTGCGCAAGGGGACGCGCTACGTCGTGCGGGTGGTCAAGGACGGCGAGGGCCTCGCCAGGCAGACCGGGCTCATCGACCAGCGCGGCCGCCCGGTGCGCGGGCTGCCCGCCGCCGTGGTGTCCGGTGGGATCGCCGACTCCGAGGCCGCGTGGCGCGGGGCGTTCCTCGCGCACGGCTCGCTGACCGAGCCCGGTCGCTCGTCGTCGCTCGAGGTGACCTGCCCTGGCCCCGAGGCCGCGCTCGCGCTCGTCGGCGCCGCCCGCAGGCTCGGCATCCAGGCGAAGTCGCGTGAGGTGCGCGGCGCCGACCGCGTGGTGGTGCGCGACGGCGACGCGATCGGCGCGCTGCTCACCCGCCTCGGTGCGCACGAGAGCGTGCTGGCGTGGGAGGAGCGCCGGATGCGCCGTGAGGTCAGGGCCACCGCCAACCGGCTCGCGAACTTCGACGACGCGAACCTGCGCCGCTCCGCCCGCGCCGCCGTGGCCGCGGCGGCCAGGGTCGAACGGGCCATGGACGTGCTCGGCGACGCCGCACCCGACCACCTGCTGGCCGCGGGCAAGTTGCGGCTGTCCAACCGGCAGGCGTCGCTGGAGGAGCTCGGTCAGCTCTCGGATCCGCCGATGACGAAGGACGCCGTGGCGGGCCGGATCCGGCGGCTGCTGGCGATGGCCGACAAGCGGGCGAGCGAACTGGGGATTCCCGACACCGAGTCGGCCGTGACGCCCGACATGCTCGAAGAAGAGGCCTGAACCGGGGAGGGGCCGCCCACGCGGGCGGCCCCTACCGGCTCAGTCGGCCATGTTCGCGATGGCGATCACCTTGGTGATCGTCGCGCGGACCAGGAGCTCGCCCTCGACGGCGTTGCGCTTGCCGAAGGCCTCGGCCTGATCCTCACCCATGTACCTGCCGCCGATCCGCGTCGACCACGGCAGCATCTGTTCGAGGTCCTCCGAGATCCGCGCCTGCGCGGTGAACTGCACGAACGAGTACGGCGGACGCTGGTCGTCGACGGTCACCGAGATCCGGCCGTCGCGGCGCAGCGCCTTGCCCTTCACCGTGTCCGCTCCGGTGTTGAAGATCAGCTCGTCGCCGCCGGGGCCCTCGCCGAGCACGAACCAGATCGGTGTCACGTGCGGGGAGCCGTCGGCCCGCACCACACCGAGCTTGCCGGTGAGCGTTCCGGTGCCCGCGAACTCCCGCCACTCGTCTCTCGTCATCTCACGCATGAGGGGCAAGCTACCTCCCTCGCAGGCGGGCCTCGCACGCCTCGCATACTCTTTTCCGCTGTGCGTGATGACGAGATGGCCGGAACGGGGGACCCCGACGAGGGGCTGGCCCGCAGGCTCAAGGCGCTCGCGTGCACCGCGCCGCTACACGACCTCGACGCCCGCAAGTCGAAGCTGGACTGGGCCGACGCCACGATCTACCAGATGGCCGAGATCGGGCTGCACACGATCGACCAGGTCACCATCGCCATGGACTTCGACACCGGCGCCGATCACCAGCAGGTGGTCAACCGCCTGCTGCCGTTCATCGCGGCGCAGGCGCCGGGCCGGGCCATCACCGAGCACACCCGCGTCGCGCGCTGGGTGCTCGACAACCTGATCAACGTCGGCACCACCGACCGCGGCTTCCGGCGCGTCTACGGCTCCGTCGACGCCGACGGCCGGTACCGGCGGCGCGCGTTCGACTTCAAGCTCCTCGTCGAGCTGGCCGCACCGGACGGCGAGGTGTACCTGCGCGCCACCGATGAGGCGATCAACGTGCTCGTCGGCGCGCTCGACACCGATGTGGAGTCGGCGCAGATCGCCGCCGAGGTCAAGCTCGAGAACCTGATCAGCAGGGGCAGGCTGGCCGACGCGAAGCTCGCCGCCGAGCAGGCGCGCTACCGCACGGTGCAGTACGGGGAGACGTTGCGCGCCAAGCTCGACGCGACCCGGCGCGACGTGCGCTCGGTCGACTGGGAGCGCGAGGTGCCCGAGCTGCTCGACGCCGCGCTGTCGCACATCGAGTCCCGGTTCCGGTCCGAGACGGCGATCCTGAAGAACATCACGGCCGCGCGCGACGAGGCCGAGGACCCGAGCCGCAAGCGCAGGGCGGCGGAGCTGGTCGACATCGTCGGCGACTGCATCCGCAGGCACACGCAACTCCAGTCGCGGTTGCAGGCCGCGGGCGCGGTGTTCCGCGCCGAGCAGGACCGCCAGCAGTTCTCCGGGCCGCCGCAGCGCGCCGCGATCGACGTGTTCGGCCAGCTGCTGACGCCCACGCTGGAGCTGCCGCTCGCCGACGCCGTGGCGCCGACGCAGGCGTACTTCCACGCCGCCACCGGCATCGCGGTGCCGACCGTGCCGTCGCTGCCGTCGCTGGTGTCGTTGCTGCTGCGGCCCGCGCCGGAGCGCGAGCAGCTGGTGGGCGAGGTGCCCGAACCCGAGCTGCTGCCCGCCGAGGTGACCGACAGCTACAGCGACGAGCAGTGGCGCTACGCCGACACGCTGCTGGATCTGCCCGAGGTGCCGCGCAGGCTCTCGGGGCTGATCGCCGAGGCGCGGGAGACCGACGCGGGCGTGGCGCGGCTGGTGGCGCTGCGCGCGCTGTACGCCTACGGTCCCGAGGTCGGCGCCGCGATCAGGCAGGGGGAGCGGCGGGTGCTGCTCGCACTGGACGACGGCACGCCGCTGGAGGATCCCGAGTTCGGTGGTGCGGACCTGTTGCTCATGTCCGCCGGCGTCAACAACTCCGATGGCACCGACGGCACTGACGACACAGGAAGCGAGGAGGTGGCGTGAGCACGGGGCATTCCTCGGCGGACGCGGAGGCGGCCGCACGGCTGGTGTCGTTCGGCATGCGGCCGAAGCTGCTGCCCGGCCGCGACGTCGTGTACGGCGAGCTGGTGCGGCGCTACGGCGAGGACAGTTCGTTCAAGCAGCTCACGCACGCGGTGGCCGCGGGCCTCGGCCTGATGGTGCTGGAGGTCAGCGCCCAGGCCGGTGCGGTGCTGGCCGCCACCGACGAGTCGATCTTCGAGATCAAGATGGACAGCTACGCGCGGCATAGCAAGATCCGCGAGCGGCGCGACACCGAGAAGGTGCTGCACGGGCTGATCCACCTCGCCACGGCCGCGCTCGGCTACCCGCGGCCCGACGACCTCGCCAACGACACCTACATCGGCCGGGTCAGCGTCGAGCAGGTGGACGGCGTGGTCCGCGAGGCGTGCAGGCTGCTCGACGAGCGCGCGGCCGCGGCCGACGGCAACAACGACCCGCTCGCCGACGCGCCGGAGCTGGAGCAGGCGTGGCGGGCGTACGCGCGCAGGCCCGCGGCCGCGGCGACCAAGGACGGCAGGCTCTCGTCGGACACCACGCGGGGGATGGTGGCCAGGGCGCTACGGTTCCTGTCCGAGCAGGGTTTTCTGGTGCAGGTCAGTGGCGAGCAGGGCGGCACCTACCGCACGACGCCGCGCTACCAGGTGCAGGTGCGCGAGCTCGCCGCCGACGCGGCCTTCGACGAGCTGCTGACGCTGGGGGTCGTGTCGGTGCCCGGTGGCAACGGCAGCCTGCGGGCCGCCAATTCGGACACGCTGTAGCGCTGTAGGGGGAGAGGCATGTACGAGCTGTCACGGGTGCGGCTGCACTCCGTGGGGCCCAGCGGCGCCCGCTACCAGGACGTGGTGCTGGACTTCAGCGGCGTCGGCGACGTGATCACCGCGCCGAAGCAGGACGCGCTGTTCGGCGCCGGGATCCACTCGGCCGAGCAGGGACTGCCACGCAGGCCCTCGCCCGCGAGCGTGCTGTTCCTGGAGAACGGCGGCGGCAAGTCCGTGCTGATCAAGCTGATCTTCTCGGTGATGCTGCCCGGCAGGCGGCAGGTGGTCGGAACCACCAACACGCGCGTGCTGGAGAAGTTCGTGGGCGCCAAGGACGTCGCGCACGTGGTGCTGGAGTGGCAGCACACCGAGACCGGCGAGCGCGTGATCACGGGCAAGGCGTCCGAGTGGCGCGGGCACGTCGCCTCGTCGGATCCGGCCAACCTCATCGACTCCTGGTACTGCTTCCGGCCCAGCACATCGGTCGGGCTCGACTCACTGCCGCTGACGTCGGAGGGCAGGCTGCTCACGATGTCGGGCTTCCACGACCGGCTCGGCGAGCTGCACTCCGACGTCCCTGAGCTGGAGCTGTTCTGGACCCGCAGGCACCACGAGTGGACCGAGCGGCTCGACCTCATCGGCCTCGACACCGAGCTGTTCCGGTACCAGCGCGCGATGAACGCGGGCGAGGGCGAGGCGGCCGACGCGTTCGCGTTCAACACCGACGAGGCGTTCGTCGAGTTCCTGTTGCGTGCCGTGATCACCGAGGACGAGCCGAAGGACCTCGCCGAGGTGGTGGCCACCTACGCGAGCAACCTGGCGCAGCGCGGCGACCTGATGTCCGAACGGGACTTCGTCGCCGGAGCGCTGGACCTGCTGACGCCGCTGACCGACGAGGAGCGCCTCGCCGCCGCGTCGCGCAAGCTCGCGGGCACGGCGCGCGCGGACCTGCAGACGCTGGCCGGGCGCATCGCGGCGCGCGACCGGATCGAGAACGAGCGCCTGGCCGGGCTGGAGGCGCACGTCGAGGAGGTCGGCGACGCCGAGAAGCTCGCCGAGGGCGATCACCGCAGGCTCGCCGCCGTGGTGACCGAGCTGCGGCGCACGGTCGCCGGGCTGCTGCTGGAGGAGGCGCAGGCCGACAAGGAGCGCCTCGACGCGGAGCTGGGCGAGGCCAAGACGGTGGCCGAGGCGTGGCGCGAGACCAGCACGGTGCTCACCCATCTCAACGCCACGCGCCGGGCGCGCGACATTCGCGAGCTGGTCGGCACGCGCGAGCAGAAGGCGCAGCCCGCGCTGGAGGCCAAGAACGCCGCGGCCGTGGCGCTCGCGCGCGGATTGCTCGGCCTGGCGCGCGAGGCCCACGAGCAGGCCGACGAGGCCGAGAGCGCCGCCGAGCAGGCCAGGGCCGAGGCCGAGCAGGCCCAGCGTGAGCGCGACGAGGCCACCGGTACCGCCGCCAACCGCAGGGCCGAGGCCGACGGGCTGGGCGGCCGGATCGAGGAGGTTCGCGCCGAGATCTCGCGGGCGAGCAAGGACGGCCTGCTGAGCTCCGGTGCCGACGTCGCCGAGGCGGCCAGGCTCGCCAGTGCCGCCGCCGAGACCGCGACCGACGAGCTGGCCAGGCGGGAGACCGAGCTGGAGCGGGTCGCCGAGGAGTTCGGCGCCGCGCAGACCGCCGTCAACGAGGCGCACCGCGCGTCCGGTTCGGCCCGCGACCGCGCCGAGCGCGCGGCCGACGAGCTGGAGCGGGCGCACCGGCGCACCGACGCGCTGGCCGCAGAGGCCCGCCTCGGTGAACTGCTGGGCACCGGCGACGTGGCGCTGGAGACCGACACGCCCGCGCTGCTGGACCGGCTGCGGGAGGCCCGCGCGACGGCCGAGAGCGAGCAGACCGCGCTGCGCATCGAGGAGTCGCTCGACGAGCGAGCGCTGGGCGCGCTCGGCTCGGGTGGGCTGCTGCCGCCGCCGCAGGAGGTCCAGGCCGCGCTCGACGCGCTGGAGGCCGCCGGGATCACGGCCTGGTCCGGCTGGCGCTACCTGTCCAAACTGGACTCCGCGAAGCGGGCCGAGGCCCTGCGCCGCGCGCCGCAGCTCGTCGCGGGCGTGCTCCTCAACGAGGCGGGACACCTGCCGAGGGCACAGGAGGTGCTCGCCGAGCAGCGCCTGCTGCCGAGCGCGGCGATCCCCGTCGGTGTCACGGCGTCGCTGGCCGACGCGGGGCTGGACACCGCGCCCGGCGTGGAGTTCCTGGTGCCGCCCAACCCCGCGATGTACGACGAGGAGGCCGCCGACAGCGAGCGCGAGGCCATCGCGCGCAGACAGTCGCAGCGGCACCGGCGGCTCACGGAGCTGGAGGAGTCGATCGGCGCGGACGCGGCGCTCTCGTGGAAGCTCACCACCTGGCGCGAGGACTACCCGCCGGGCAGCATCGCCGTGTTCGCCGAACAGGCGCAGAGCGCCGTCACCGCGCGCGAGGCCGCGGAGGCCGCCGTCACCGAGGCGGACGCGACGCTGGCGCGGCTGACGTCCACCCGCGACACCGCGCGCGAGCGGGTGCCCGCGCTGCGCGCCACCCTGCGCGAGGTCGAGGAGAAGGCCCGCAGGCTCGAGGACCTGGCGAGCCGGGCCGCCCGCATTCCACAGTGGACCGAGGAACGGGACTACGCGGGGGAGGTCGCGGACCGGGCCGAGGCGCGGGCGGCCGATGCGGGAACCAAGGCGGCGCGGCTGCGCGAGCGCGCGGCCGAGCACCAGCGCACCGCCGACGGGCACCGCAGGACCGCGAGCACAGCCAGGGCCGAGCTGGCCGAGGTGCCCGGCGGCGGCTCGGTGTCCGAAGAGGACACCGCGCCCGCGGAGCCGGTGGACGCGCTGCGGCGCACGTTCGCGTCCGCGGCCGAGGCCTACGCCAAGGTGGAGGTCGGCAGCGACCTGCGCGCCGAGCTCGAGCAGGCCGAGAGCGCCGAGTCCGCCGCCCGCGCCGCGCTGGAGAACCTGCCCGAGGCCGTGCGCGCGATGGCGGGTGAGCTGCTGGAGACCCCGGACGGCTCCGACGCCTCCGCGCGAGCGGCCGCGCAGGCGAGGGCCGCGCGCACCGTGTCGGCGCTGGAGGACGAGCGCGCCGAGGTGATCGGCGTGTTCGCCACCCGCAGGGCCGAGCTGGACCAGCTGCCCAAACAGCAGGGGCCGCTCGACTCGTTCGAGAAGCCGCGCGACATCGAGCACGGCAGGGAGCTCATCGACGCCGCGGCCGCCGAGGTCTCCGCTGCCGCCCGCACGTGGGAGGAGCTCAAGGAGCAGCGGGGCGCGGCGCAGGCGTCGCTGGACTCGGCCCGCCAGTCGGCGTCGGGCTTCGGTCTGCTCGCCGAGTCGCTCGCGCCGTACGCGCCTCCGGGCGAGGCCGACCAGGTCTACGACGCCGACGTGGAGACCGCGCGGTCGCGCCACGGCGAGCTGAGCTCCACGCTCGCGCGGGCGCAGGAGACCGTCGACGAGGCCGAGAAGCGTGTGCGCGCGGCCTCGGACACGCTTGCCCAGTACGCGACCGAGAAACGCTTCGAGAAGCTCACGACGCCCGTGCGCCAGCAGGTGATCTCGGTGCGCCGCGACAGCCTCCCGCAGTACGCCCAGGAGTGGGCGGAGGCGCTGCGGCCCCGGTTGCGCACGCTGACCGACGACCTCGCCCAGATCGACCGGCACCGCTCGGGGATCGTCACGCGGTTGCAGAGCATGGCCGAGGGCGCACTGCGCACCCTGCGCTCGGCGCAGCGCGTGTCGCGGCTGCCCGACGGACTCGGCGACTGGTCGGGCCAGGAGTTCCTGCGCATCCGGTTCACCGAGCTCGAGGGCAGCGAACTGGCCGAGAAGCTCGGCGAGGTCGTCGACGAGGCCGCGGCGGGCAAGACCAGCGACGGCCGCGACGTCAAGCGCGACGGGATGTCGCTGCTGCTGCGCGGTGTGCAGGCCGCGGCGCCCAAGGGATTCCGCGTGGACATGCTCAAGCCGGACTCGGTGCTGCGGACCGAACGGCAGCGGGTGTCGGAGATCCGCGACGTCTTCTCCGGCGGCCAGCAGCTGACCGCGGCGATCATCCTGTACTGCACGCTCGCGGCGTTGCGGGCCAACAACCGGGGCAAGATGCGCAACCCGCACTCCGGGGTGCTCTTCCTCGACAACCCGATCGGCCGCGCCTCGGCCGGATACCTGCTGGAGCTGCAGCGGGCCGTGGCCAGGGCGCTGGGTGTGCAGCTGATCTACACGACGGGCCTGTTCGACGCCGGGGCGCTCAGCGAGTTCCCGCTCATCGTCCGCCTGCGCAACGATGCCGACCTCAGGGCGGGTCGCAAGTACCTGTCCGTGGAGGCGACGCTGCGCCAGGAGCTGGACGAGCTGGCAGACCCGGACGGGGTGGCGCGCCTGTCGGCCACGCGGCTCTACGCCAAGCCCGCCGCCACCGGCTAGTACCCGCGCTAGTCCTTGCGGCCGGTGAAGGCCAGTGTCGCGCCGAGGCCGATCATCGTCAGGCCGCCAGTGCCGCCGACGAGTTCGAGCCTGCGCGGGGAGCGAGCGAACCAGTCGCGCGCCGTGCCCGCGACGAACGCCCACGCGCTGTCCGACAGCAGCGCGATCACCGGCAGCACGATGCCGAGCACCAGGATCTGCAGGGGCACCGATCCCGAGCCGTGGTTGACGAACTGGGGCAGCACGGCGGCGAGGAACACGATGGACTTCGGGTTGGCGAAGCCCACCACGAACCCGTCGCGCAACACCCGCAGCGTGTGCCCGCGCGTGGCGGCGACGCCCGCGCGGAACACGTCCGCGAGCGTGCGCCGGTGCCGCCACGCCTGCACGCCGAGGTAGACGAGATAGGCGGCGCCCGCGAGCTTGACGATCGTGAACGCGATCGCCGAGCTCTCCACGAGCGTGCCGAGGCCGAACGCCACGGCCACCACCTGCGCGTAGACGCCCACGGCGTTGCCGAGCACGGTGAGCAGCGCGTCGCGGCGCCCGACCGTGAGGGCGCGGCTGATCGTGAACAGCACACTCGGCCCCGGAACGACGACCATGAGGAACGTCAGCGCGGCGAACGCGGCCAGCTGGCTCGTGGTGACCATGCGAGAAGGCTACGGCCGATGTCGGTGCGCGGTGGTACGAATTTCCGGTGGCACGAACGATGAGCGTCGCGCAGCGGCGGGCCAGGCTGGGCATCCGGCACCGCCTCGCGTACGAGGCCAGGGCGGAAACGCCGGAGGAGGTCGCCGAGAGCCTGCTCGCGCTGCACGCGACCGATCCGGCGAGCGTGTACCTCGCGGCGGCGGCGAGGACGACGGAGCCGAGTGTGTCCGGGCTCGAGAGTGCGCTCTACGAACGGCGCACGCTGGTGCGGATGCTGGGCATGCGGCGCACGATGTTCGTCGTGCCCACCGACGTCGCCCCGCTGGTGCAGGACGGCTGCGCGGCCGACATCGAGCGCAAGCAGCGGCGCCTGCTGCTGCAGCACCTGGAGCAGACGGGAATCGACGGCCTCGACGCGTGGCTGCGCGACGTCGAGGACGGCACGCTGCGCGCGTTGCGGGCCAGGGGATCGGCACACGCGCAGCAGCTCGCAGCCGACGAGCCGAGGCTGCGCACCGAGATCGTCATGGCGGCGGGCAAGCCGTACGAGGCGCGCGGCTACATCACCAACCGCGTGCTGTTCCTGCTCGCGGTGAGCGGGCGGATCGTGCGCGGCCGGCCACGCGGCACGTGGCTGTCGCAGCAGTACGAGTGGGCGCCGGCGGGGGACTGGCTGCCCGGTGGCCTCGCCGGGCCCGGCCCCGAGGCGGCGCGGGTGGAGCTCGCGCGCCGCTGGCTCGCCGCGTACGGGCCAGGGCAGGTCAGCGACCTCGTGTGGTGGACGGGCTGGACGGCGGGTCAGGCCAGGAAGGCGCTGGCCGCGCTCGACACCGAGACCGTGGACCTCGACGGCATCCCGGGTGTCCTGCTCGCCGACGACGCCGAGGACGTGCCCGAGCCGGAGCCGTGGGTCGCGCTGCTGCCCGCGCTCGACCCCACCGCGATGGGCTGGGCCGAACGCGGCTGGTTCGTCGGCGAGCACCGCGCGGCGCTGTTCGACCGCACCGGCAACATCGGCCCCACGGTGTGGAGCGACGGCCGCGTCGTCGGCGGCTGGGCTCAGCGTCCCGACGGCGAGGTCGTGGTGCGGCTGCTGGCGGATCCGGGCGCCGGGGCGAGTGCCGCGATCGACGCCGAGGCGGCCCGGCTGACGGCCTGGCTCGGCCCCGTGAGGGTGGTCCCGCGCTTCCGCACTCCGGTCGAGAAAGAGCTCTCATCTTGATCGATTCCCTGAATGCGTCGAGGTGGGGGACGTCTCGCGCGGGGGATTCGGGTACGCCCTGGCCAGCACGCTAGGGTGGCGGGTGAACCCGAAGATGTGTAGCCCGGTTCCGGCCGGGTCGAACCTTGAGGAGAGAAGAGCAGTGACGGTTCGCGTAGGCGTCAACGGCTTCGGCCGCATCGGCCGCAACTTCTTCCGCGCGGTGCAGGCCAGCGGCCACGACATCGAGGTCGTCGCGTTCAACGACCTGGGTGACGTCGCCACGATGGCCCACCTGCTCAAGTACGACAGCATCCTCGGCCGGTACCCCGAGGAGGTCAGCGTCTCCGACGAGGGCATCGTCGTCGGCGGCAAGACCATCAAGGCGCTCGCCGAGCGGGACCCGGCCAACCTGCCCTGGGGCGACCTCGGCGTGGACGTCGTCGTGGAGTCCACCGGGTTCTTCACCAACGCCGACGCGGCCAAGGCCCACATCGCCGGTGGCGCGAAGAAGGTCATCATCTCGGCGCCCGCCAAGGGCGAGGACCTCACCGTCGTGCTGGGCGTCAACGACCAGGCCTACGACGGCTCGCAGACGATCATCTCCAACGCGTCCTGCACCACCAACTGCCTCGGTCCGCTGGCCAAGGTGCTGCACGAGAGCTTCGGCATCGAGCAGGGCCTGATGACCACGATCCACGCGTACACGCAGGACCAGAACCTGCAGGACGCCCCGCACAAGGACATGCGCCGCGCCCGCGCCGCCGCCCTGAACATCGTGCCGACCTCCACCGGCGCCGCCAAGGCGATCGGCCTGGTCCTGCCGGAGCTCAACGGCAAGCTCGACGGCTACGCGCTGCGCGTCCCGGTGCCGACCGGCTCCACCACCGACCTCACCGTCACGCTCTCGAAGGCCGCCACGCTCGACGAGATCAACGCCGCCTACAAGGCCGCGGCCGAGGGCCCGCTGCAGGGCGTCCTGCGCTACAGCGACGAGCCGATCGTCTCCTCTGACATCGTCACCGACCCGGCGTCGTGCATCTACGACGCGCCGCTGACCAAGGTCATCGGCAACCAGGTCAAGGTCGTCGGCTGGTACGACAACGAGTGGGGCTACTCCAACCGCCTCGCGGACCTGGTGAAGCTCGTCGGCTCCAAGCTGTCCTGACCGATGGCCCTCACGTCACTCGACGACCTGCTGGGCGAGGGTGTCTCCGGGCGGTACGTGCTGGTCCGGTCGGACCTGAACGTGCCGCTCGACGGCGCCACCATCACCGACGACGGCCGCGTGCGCGCGGCCCTGCCGACCATCAAGCGCCTGGCCGACGCCGGCGCGAAGGTGGTCGTCACCGCGCACCTGGGCAGGCCCAAGGGCGCGCCCGACGAGAAGTACTCGCTGCGTCCCGTCGCCGCGCGGCTCGGTGAGCTGCTCGGCGCGGACGTGGCGCTGGCCGGTGACGTCGTCGGTGAGCAGGCCGCGGCCGTCACCGGCGCGCTCGCCGACGGCCAGGTCGCGCTGCTGGAGAACGTGCGCTTCGACGCGCGCGAGACGAGCAAGGACGAGAGCGAGCGGGCCGCGCTGGCCCGCGAGCTCGCCGGGCTCGTGCCCGGCGCCGCGTTCGTCTCCGACGGCTTCGGAGTCGTGCACCGCAAGCAGGCGTCGGTCTACGACATCGCCCGCGTACTGCCCGCCTACGCGGGCGGGCTCGTGCTGGCCGAGGTCGAGGTGCTGGCGAAGCTGACCACCGAGCCGCGGCGGCCCTACGCCGTCGTGCTCGGCGGTTCCAAGGTCTCCGACAAACTCGCCGTCATCGAGGCGCTGCTGCCGAAGGTCGACCGGCTGCTGGTGGGCGGGGGCATGTGCTTCACGTTCCTCGCCGCCCAGGGCCACGGCGTCGGCAGCTCACTGCTCGAGAGCGACATGGTCGACACCTGCAAGCGGCTGCTCGCCGAGGCGGGCGACAAGCTGCTGCTGCCGGTGGACGTCGTGGCGGCGGACAAGTTCGCCGCCGACGCGAACACCCGCACGGTGGCCGCCACCGAGATCGAGGACGGCTGGATGGGCCTCGACATCGG
Organism: Prauserella cavernicola; assembly: GCF_016595675.1. GTDB lineage: Bacteria > Actinomycetota > Actinomycetes > Mycobacteriales > Pseudonocardiaceae > Prauserella_A > Prauserella_A cavernicola. Next base: position 160,430 of record NZ_JAENJH010000009.1, read on the forward strand.
CCCGGAGACGGCCCGGATCTTCGGCGCGGCCCTCGCCGACGCGCAGACGGTCTTCTGGAACGGCCCGATGGGCGTGTTCGAGCTGGCGCCGTTCGCGGAGGGCACGCGCGGTGTCGCGCAGGCCATCGCCGACTCGGCGGCGTTCAGCGTCGTCGGCGGTGGCGACTCGGCCGCCGCGGTGCGCCTGCTCGGCCTGCCCGAGGACGGTTTCTCGCACATTTCCACCGGCGGCGGCGCGTCGCTGGAGTACCTCGAAGGCAAGGAACTGCCCGGCGTGGCGGTCCTGAGCGAAGGAGCCTGATGGCGCGCAAACCGCTGATCGCCGGCAACTGGAAGATGAACCTCAACCACCTCGAGGCCATCGCACTGGTGCAGAAGATCGCCTTCTCGCTGCCGGAGAAGTACTACGCCAAGGTCGACGTCACGGTGCTGCCGCCGTTCACCGACATCCGCAGCGTGCAGACGCTGGTCGACGGCGACAAGCTCCTGCTCACCTACGGCGCGCAGGACGTGGCGCCGCAGGACTCGGGCGCCTTCACCGGAGACGTGTCGGGGCCGATGCTCGCCAAGCTCGGCTGCACCTACGTCGCCGTCGGTCACTCCGAGCGCCGTGACTACCACGCCGAGACCGACGAGGTCGTGAACAAGAAGGTCCGCGCGGCCCTCAAGCACGGCGTCTCGCCGATCCTGTGCGTGGGTGAGCAGCTGGACGTGCGCGAGGCAGGCGAGCACATCGCGCACACCACCGCTCAGCTTCTCGCCGGGCTCAAGGGCCTCAAGGCCGAGCAGGTGAGCAACACCGTGATCGCCTACGAGCCGGTGTGGGCGATCGGCACCGGCAGGGTCGCGACCCCGGCCGACGCCGAGGAGGTGTGCGCGGCGCTGCGCTCCGCGCTCACCGAGAAGTACGGCGCCGAGGTCGCGGAGCAGGTTCGCGTGCTGTACGGCGGCTCGGTGAAATCGGGCAACATCGCCGAGCTGATCAAGTGCGAGAATGTCGACGGCGCGCTCGTGGGCGGCGCCAGCCTCGACGGCGAGGAGTTCACAAAACTCTGCGCTCTCGCCGCCGGAGGCCCTCTACCCTGATCTCAGCGGGTACCCGCTACCCTGGGTACCCCCGCCACCCGCAGTACACAGAGGATGACATGAAGCTTTTCCTGCAGATCCTGTTGATCGCGACCAGCGTGCTGCTGATCGGTGCGGTGCTGCTGCACCGTGGCCGCGGCGGAGGGCTGTCGTCCCTGTTCGGTGGCGGTATGCAGTCGAGCCTGGCCGGGTCGAGCGTGGCCGAGAAGAACCTCGACCGCATCACGCTCGGTCTCGGCGCCGTATGGATCATCTCCGTCATCGGTCTCGGTCTGTTGCTGAAGATCTGATCGGCATCGGCGTGCCTGGCGGGGCGCGCCAACTTACTGGTGGGTGTGAGGAAGCATGGTTGGCGGTAACGCGATTCGCGGCACAAGAGTCGGTGCGGGTCCGACCGGGGAATCGGAGCGTGGCGAGACCGCTCCCCGGCGCCGGATGTCGTACTGGTGTGCCAACGGGCACGAGTCCCGGCCTTCCTTCTCGATGGAAGCCGACGTTCCCGAGGAGTGGGACTGCCCACGCTGCGGGTTGCCGGGCGGACAGGACGAGCAGAACCCGCCCAGGGCTCCGCGAACGGAGCCGTACAAGACTCACCTGGCGTACGTGAAGGAGCGTCGCAGCGACGCCGACGGTGAGGCGATCCTCGCCGAGGCGCTCGAGCGGCTGCGTCAGCGCCGCCAGATCTGAGTCACCGGTTCGACGACAACGGCCACCCGGTCGCCTTCGCGGCGGCCCGGTGGCCGTTGTCGTGTCCGGGTTTGTCCAGGTCAGCCCGCGACGGGGTACCTTGCCGCCACGCGCCATCCGCCGTCGGCGGTCGGCGTGGTCTCGAAGGTGCCGCCGAGCAACCGGGCGCGCTCGGCGAGGCCAGTGAGCCCGTAGCCGCCGGAGGGGAACTCGGCGAGCGCGCAGGCCGACCGGTCGGGCCGGTCGTTGCGCACCTCGATGGACAGTCCGTCCCGGTCGCCTGCCAGCCGGACGAACGCCGTGGCTCCCGGTGCGTGCTTGCGGACGTTGGTCAGGCTCTCCTGCACGGTGCGAAACGCCGCGGCCGACACCTTCGGCGGCAGGTCGTCGGGCACTCGCTCCACGGCCAGCTGCACCGGCACGTCCGCGTCGCGGATCAGGTCGGACAGGTCCGCCAGGTCGTGCTGTGGGCCGTCGTCCTCCGAGCCGGAGCGCAGCACGCCCACGAGCGCGCGCAGCTCCTCCAGCGTGCGGGTCGAGAGCTGCCGGATGTTGCGGGCCGTCTGCTGCGCCTCGCCGCTCGTGTTCGCCGCTGACAGGACCCCGGCCTGCATCGCGATGAGCGTGATGTCGTGCGACACGACGTCGTGCATCTCCCTGGCCAGGCGCGCCCGTTCGTCGGCGCGCACCGTCTCGGCGTAGAGCCTGCGTTCCCGGTCGCGGCTCGCGGCGAGCTCGGCCAGTCTGGCCGCCAGCTCCTGCCTCGCACCGATGAGCAGCCCGATCGCCACCGGCATCCCGGCCACCACGACGCCGTAGATCACCGCGAGGGCGTGCTCGCGCCACGTCAGCGCGGTGAACTCCGACAGCGGCCACAGGAAGAACCGGGCCACGAACACCAGGCCCGTGCCCACCCAGACCTGCCAGTGCATCTGCTTGCGGGTCGCCAGATAGCCCAGCGCGATCATCGCCGCCACCTGCGCCCAGCCGGCGATGAAGCCGGGGAAGGTCAGCAGTACGACCGTGAACGGCAGCCAGCGGCGCGCGATGAGCGCGACACAACTCGCCGCCGAGAGCCAGACCGAGTACGTCTCCGCGCCCTCGGGGATCACGAGCCAGACGTCGAGCACCGCGATGAGGACGACGGCCACGTCGACGCCCGCCTTGCGCAGGCGCCTGCTGTGCCACAGCGCTGACAGTGACGTCGTCGCAGATCGAGGCGTCGTGGTCGTCCCGCGCGACCGCGTGCGGTCGGCGGCCCCCGCGCCTGGGCCGCCGACCGAAACCCCGGGGATGGTCATTCCCTCTGTGGTCATGGCTTGGACCTCTCGTCTCGTGGACTCGACAATGAGAGGTCACAAATGCCCGATCGGGACGCGTATCGGTGAAAAAGTGTGCGGATGCTAACGCGGTGCGTATGGAACTAACTCGTCCGAGTTCGGCCCCACCTGCAAATAGGCCACCCTGACGTGGTCAGGGTGGCCTATTTCTCAGTGAGTAATGGACTACACGCGCGGAGACACCGGGACGTCGCCGAGCTTGCTCGCCGCGGTCGTGTCGAGCAGCCACAGCGTGCGGCGCCTGCCGCGCGCACCGGCCACCGGCAGCTGCACCTCGCCCGCGCCCGACATCGCGAGCGCCACGGCGTCGGCCTTGGCCTCACCCGTCGTCACCAGCCACACCTCGGCCGCGCTGCGGATCGCGCGGAAGGTCAGCGAGACTCGCGTCGGCGGTGGCTTCGGGCAGTTGCGCACGGCGACCACCGACCGCTCGTTCTCGTACGCCGCGGGCGACTCCGGGAAGATCGACGCCGTGTGCCCCTCGCCGCCGAGGCCCAGCAGCATGACGTCGAACGTCGGCACGTCGCCGTGGTCCTCCGGCGCCGCGTTCGCGGCCAGCACCTCGGCGTAGGCCGCCGCCGCGGCGTCGGGATCGTCGCCGAACTCGCCGTCCGAGGCCGCCATCGCGTGGACCCTGGCCGGGTCGACCGGCACGTGGTCCAGCAACGCCTCCCGGGCCTGCTTCTCGTTGCGCTCAGGGTCGTCGGCGGGCACGAACCGCTCGTCGCCCCAGTACAGGTCGAGCCGCGACCAGTCGATCGCGTCCCTGGCGGGGGAGGTCCGCAGCTGCTCCAGGATCGCGATGCCCGTGCCGCCGCCGGTGAGCACCACCGAGGCCGAGCCCTTCGCCGCCTGCGTGTCCACGATCTTGGTCACCAGCCGGGCCGCGCACGCCGCCGCGAGCAGGTCGGGGCTGGCGTACACGACCGCCTCGGGCGCCGGGCTCATGCCTTGGCCTTCGGCGTGGACTTCGAGGCCGCGGACCTGGCCGGGGCGGTCTTCTTGCGGGCCGCCGCGAGCTTGCCGAGCCCGTGCAGCGACGCCTCGTAGACCTCGTCCGAGTCCAGCCTGCGCAGCTCCTCGATCAGGCAGTCCCGGTTGTCGCGCCGGTGCAACCCGATCCGCCGCGTCGGCTGGCCGGGCTGGGTCAGCGTGCCCGTCCTGCCGTCCGGCCGGTAGATCTCGATCGAGCCGGACGGCCGCTCCAGCGAGACCGACACGATGCCCTGCGCGCTCGACGTCTTCACCCGCTTCACCGGCACTCGCAGGTACTCCGCGAGCCAGCCCGCGAGCAGCTCCGTCGACGGCGAGTCGGCCTCGCCGGTCACCGTCGCCGACGTGACGCGCTCGTACGGCGGCAGGTCCAGGGCCGACACCAGCTGCGCGCGCCAGTTGGTCAGGCGCGTCCAGGCCAGGTCGGTGTCGCCGTCGACGTAGGACTTCGCCCGCGTCGTCAGCGCCCTGATGGGGTTCTTCTCCGCCGCCGAGTCGGTGATCCGGCGCTGCGCCAGCTCGCCGATCGGGTCGCCGGCGGGAGCCTTCGGGCCACCGCCGGGCCACCACGCGACGATCGGGGCGTCCGGCAGCAGCAGCGGCACCACCGCGCTCTGGCCCTGGTTCGCCAGGGCGCCGTAGAGCCGCAGCACGATCACCTCGCTCGCGCCGGCGTCTCCGCCGACCCGGATCTGACCGTCGATGCGCGCCGCCGCCGTACGGGCTCCCTTGGCCAGCACGATCACCCGCGACGGGTGCTCGCGGCTCGCCTCGTTGGCCGCGTCGATGGCCTCCTCGAGCTCCGCGTCGTCCTCAGCGACGATCACCAGCGTCAGCACCCGGCCGAGCGCGATCGCGCCACCGCGCTCGCGCAGCTCGACCAGCTTCTTGTTCAGCTGCGAGGTGGTGGTCGATGGCAAATCGATGATCACGGCCGCCTCCAGTGTTTCTGCGGGGCACCCGCACCCGGTCGGCGCCCGTGCTCAGTGGCTTCGCGAGTGTGGATCACGGCCGCCTCCAGTGCCTGCCCGTGCGCTCCAGCATCTCCTCCGCCGACGGCGGACCCCACGAACCCGGCTGGTACGGCTCCGGGGCGCCTCTCTTGGCCCAGTGCTCCAGCACCGGGTCGAGGATCTGCCAGGACAGCTCCACCTCTTCGTTCACGGGGAACAGCGAGGGCTCGCCCAGCAGCACGTCGAGGATCAGGCGCTCGTAGGCCTCGGGGGAGGACTCGGTGAACGCATGGCCGTAGCCGAAGTCCATCGTGACGTCCCGGACCTCCATCGTGGTGCCGGGCACCTTGGAGCCGAAGCGCATCGTGATGCCCTCGTCCGGCTGCACGCGGATCACCAGCGCGTTCTCGCCCAGCTCCTCGGTGGAGGTGGAGTCGAACGGAAGGTGCGGCGCCCGCTTGAACACCACGGCCACCTCGGTGACCCGCCTGCCCAGCCGCTTGCCGGTGCGCAGGTAGAACGGCACCCCCGCCCAGCGGCGGTTCTGCACCTCCAGCGTCACCGCGGCGTAGGTCTCGGTGATGGACTCCTTCGAGAAGCCGCCCTCCTGCAGCAGCCCTGGCACCTTCATGCCGCCCTGCCAGCCGCCCGCGTACTGGCCGCGCGCGGTGGTCTCGTCGAACGGGCCCACCGGCTTGGTGGCGCTGAGCACCTTGACCTTCTCGGACCGCAGCGCCCTCGGGTGGAAGGAGACGGGCTCCTCCATCGCCGTGAGCGCCAGCAGCTGCAGCAGGTGGTTCTGGATCACGTCACGCGCGGCCCCGATGCCGTCGTAGTAACCGGCCCTGCCGCCGAGACCGATGTCCTCGGCCATCGTGATCTGCACGTGGTCGACGTAGTTGGCGTTCCAGATCGGCTCGAACATCTGGTTGGCGAAGCGCAGCGCCAGGATGTTCTGCACCGTCTCCTTGCCGAGGTAGTGGTCGATGCGGAACACCGACTCCTCGGGGAAGACGTCGTTGAGGACCGTGTTGAGCTCCTGCGCGCTGCGCAGGTCGTGCCCGAACGGCTTCTCGATGACGACCCGGCGCCACACGTCCTCGCTGGACTCCGCGAGCCCGCTGCGCGCGAGCTGCTTGGTGACCGTGGGGAAGGCGCTCGGCGGGATCGACAGGTAGAACGCGGTGTTGCCGCCGGTGCCCCGCTCTTCGTCCAGCTCGCGGACCGTCTGCGCCAGCCGGTCGAACGCGTCGTCGTCGTCGAAGGTGCCCTGCACGAACCGGATGCCCTCGGAGAGCCGGTTCCAGACCGACTCGCGAAACGGCGTCCTGGCGTGCTCTGCCACCGAGTCGTGCACGAGCTCGCCGAAGTCCTGGTGTTCCCAGTCGCGGCGCGCGAACCCGACGAGCGAGAAGCCCGCGGGCAGCAGGCCCCGGTGCGCGAGGTCGTAGATGGCCGGCATGAGCTTCTTGCGCGAGAGATCCCCCGTGACGCCGAAGATCACCAGGCTCGACGGCCCGGCGATCCTCGGCAACCGCTTGTCCCGGGGGTCGCGCAGCGGGTTGTTCCACCCACGTTTCATGAAGTGAGCTCCTGTACTGCGCGCATCAGCTCCGACAGTCCCGCGGCCCGGTCGGTGAGGTGCAGCCGCAGCACGGGCCTGCCCGCGTCGGCGAGTACCTGGCCGTCGCCGAGCGCCTGGGCCCGCTGCAGCTGACCGAGCGTGTAGGGCCGCTCCGGCACCTCGAGGTCGTGCTCCGGGGTGCCGGTGATCTGCAGGAAGATGCCGTTCGGATGTCCGCCCTTGTGGTACTGGCCGGTCGAGTGCAGGAACCGGGGACCCCAGCCGAAGGTGGTCTCCAGCCCCGCCCGCTTGGCCAGCTCGGGCCGCAACAGCGCCGCCGAGGCGTCGTCGAGGCGGTCGAGGTAGGCCTGCACGGCCAGGTAGCCGTGCTCAGGTGCCGTGCCGAGGAACTCCCTCAGCACATCGGCCAGTGCCCCCTCGGCAGTCGTGCCCGCTCCCGCGAAGACCTCCACCGCGCCGATGACCGCGGAGGGCTCGGCGGAACCGCTCAGTGCCGCCGGGTCGTCCAGCAGTGACCTCGCGGCCTTCTTCGCGGCCTCGACGTCGGGCTGGTTGAACGGGTCGATCCCGAGCAGCCTGCCCGCGATGGCCACCGCCGACTCCCACAGCAGGAACTGCGCGCCGAGCGGGCCGGTGACCGCGATCTTGGCGCCGAAGTCGGCCGGGCCGACCGCGACGGGCGTCGCGTCCGCGCCCGCGTCCCGGAACCCCGGCGCGGCGCTGTCCTCGACGACCACGGGCAGCAGGCCGATGCCGTGCTTGCCGGTGGACTCGGCGATCAGCTGCTCCGCCCAGTCGCCAAGACCCGCGATGCCGGAGCCGGTGTCGGCCAGCACCACCTTCTCGGCGCCACCGGCGTGCGCCGCCCCGAGCGCCGCGGCCAGCCGCAGCGCCGGGTTCTCCACCGAGTCGGCGGTGAGCGAGTCGGCCACGACCGCGGCCTGGTCGAGCAGGCGGGCCACGTCCGCGCCGGCGAGACCGGCCGGGACGAGCCCGAACGCGGTCAGCGCCGAGTAGCGGCCGCCGACGTTCGGGTCGGCGAGGAACACCTTGCGGTAGCCCTCCGACTCACCCAGCTCCGCCAGCGGCGACCCCGGGTCGGTGACCACGACGATCCGGCTGGCCGCGTCGATTCCCGCGTCGGCGAAGGCCTTCGCGAAGATCCGCCGGTGGCTGTCGGTCTCCACCGTGGTGCCCGACTTGGACGACACCACGAGCACGGTGCGCTCCAGGTCGCCCGCGAGCGCGTCGGCGACCTGGCCGGGGTCGGTGGTGTCCAGCACCGTGAGCGCGACGCTCTCGGTGCCGGTGATCACCTCAGGAGCCAGCGACGAGCCGCCCATGCCCGCGAGCACGATGCGGTCGATGCCCTCCGAGCGCAGGTCGGTGCGCAGAGCCTCGATCTCACCGATCAGCGGACGCGAACTCTTGTGCAACGTGGTCCACGACAGCCGGATGGCGGCCTCGGACTCCGCGTCGGCTCCCCACAACGTGGGGTCCTGCGCACCGAGCTTGCTCGCCACCGAGCCGGCGACGAGCTCGTCGATCAGTGCGGAGGCCGCCGTGTCGAGCGCGGCGTCTTCGATCGTGACCGAAGTCTGCTCCCCAGCCATCGCCCGATCAGCCCTTCGCCTTGTCGAGCTGGCCGGTGACGGTGTCCAGCAGCTCGGCCCAGGACTTGTCGAACTTCTCCACGCCCTCGTTCTCCAGCGTGAGGAACACGTCGGCGATGTCGACGCCGGCCGCGGCCAGCTTGTCGAAGACCTCCTGCGCCCCCGCGCCGGTGCCGCTCACCTTGTCGCCCACGATCTCGGCGTGGTCGGCCGCGGCGAACAGCGTCTTCTCCGGCATCGTGTTGACCGTGCCTGCGACGACGAGCTGGTCGACGTAGCGGGTGTCGGAGTAGTCCGGGTTCTTCACCCCGGTCGAGGCCCACAGTGGACGTTGCGGGTTGGCGCCCTCGGCCTTGAGCGCGGTCCACCGCTGCGAGGCGAACAGCTCCTCGTAGGCGGCGTAGGCCAGGCGGGCGTTGGCGATGGCGGCCTCACCGCGCAGCGCCAGCGCCTCGTCGGTGCCGATGGTCTCGAGGCGCTTGTCGACCTCGGCGTCCACCCTGGACACGAAGAACGACGCCACGGACTGGATGTCGGTGAGGTCGTGGCCGTTGGCCTTGGCCTGCTCCAGGCCGGCGAAGTAGGCCTCGATCACCGCCTGGTAGCGCTCGACCGAGAAGATCAGCGTGACGTTGACGCTGATGCCCTCGGCCAGTGTCCGCGTGATCGCGGGAAGACCCTGCTCGGTGGCGGGGATCTTCACCAGGACGTTGGGGCGGTCCACCGTCTTCCACAGGTCCTGCGCCTCGGCGACCGTCTTGTCCGTGTCGCGGGCGAGGCCCGGGTCGACCTCGATGGACACGCGGCCGTCGACGCCGTTGGTGGCGGAGTAGACGTCGCGGAAGAGATCCGCGGCGTTGCGCACGTCGGTGGTGGTCAGCTCGCGCACGACGGCGCTGAGGTCCGCGCCGCGCGCCGCCAGCTCACGAACCTGCTCGTCGTAGGCCTCGCCGTCGGACAGCGCGCCCGCGAAGATCGTCGGGTTGGTGGTGACCCCCACGACGTGCTGGTCGCGGATGAGCCCGGCGAGGTTGCCGGAGTTCAGGCGCTCCCTCGACAGGTCGTCGAGCCAGATCGACACGCCTGCCTGCGAGAGCTCGGCCAGCCGGTCGGTGTTGCTCATGACGTGATCCCCTTTGATAGTCGGGAGTTTCCGAGTCAGGAGTTCTTCTGCAGTGAGCGGCGGGCGGCGTCGACCACGGCGTCGGCCGTGATGCCGAACTCCTGGAACAGGGTCTTGAAGTCCGCCGAGGCGCCGAAGTGCTCGATGGACACGATCTCGCCGCCGTCGCCGACGAAGCGGTACCACGGCTGCGCGATGCCGGCCTCGACGGCGACGCGGGCCTTGACGGTCGGCGGGATCACCGCGTCGCGGTAGCTCTGGTCCTGTGCGTCGAACCACTCGACGCAGGGCATGGACACCACACTGGTGGCAACGCCCTCGGCCTCGAGGGTCTTCCTGGCCTCCACGGCCAGCTGTACCTCGGAACCGGTGGCGATGAGCACGACCTCGGGAGTGCCGTTGGAGGCCTCGGCGAGCACGTAGCCGCCCTTGGCGACGCCCTCGGTGCTGGTGCCCTCGAGCACCGGCACGTTCTGCCGGGTCAGCGCCAGGCCGGACGGGGTGTCGTTGTCCTCGAGCACGGCCTTCCACGCGGCGACGGTCTCGTTGGCGTCGGCGGGCCTCACCACGTTGAGGCCGGGGATGGCGCGCAGCGCGGAGAGCTGCTCGATCGGCTGGTGGGTCGGGCCGTCCTCGCCGAGCCCGATGGAGTCGTGCGTCCACACGTAGGTGACGGGCGCCTTCATCAGCGCGGCGAGCCGCACCGCGGGCCGCATGTAGTCGCTGAAGATCAGGAAGGTGGCGCCGTAGGGCCGGGTGCCGCCGTGCAGCGCGATGCCGTTGAGGATCGAGCCCATCGCGTGCTCGCGGACACCGAAGTGCAGCGTGCGGCCGTACGGGTTGGCCTTCCACATGTCGGTGGAGGCGCTGACGGGACCGAACGAGTCGGCGCCCTTCATGGTGGTGTTGTTGCTCTCGGCGAGGTCGGCCGAACCGCCCCACAGCTCCGGCAGCGCGTCGGCGACGGCCGAGAGCACCTCACCGGAGGCCTTGCGGGTGGCGACGCCCTTCGCGTCGGGCTCCCAGCTGGGCAGCTTCGTTTCCCAGCCCTGGGGCAGGGAACGCGTGCGCAGCCGGTCGGCCAGCTCCTTGCGCTCCGGGTTGGCCTGGGCCCAGGCGTTCCACAGCTCCTGCCACGTCGCGTGCTCGGCCTTGCCGCGCTCGAGGGCCTGGCGCGTGTGGGCGAGGACCTCGTCGTCGATGTGGAAGTTCTGCTCCGGGTCGAAGCCCAGGATCTTCTTGACGGCGGCGACCTCGTCGGCGCCCAGCGCGGCGCCGTGGGCCTTGCCGGTGCCCATCTTCTCCGGCGCCGGGTAGCCGATCACGGTGCGCAGCAGGATGAACGACGGGCGCGAGGTCTCGGCCTTGGCGGCCTCGATGGCCTGCTCGAACGCGACGACGTCCTCGCCGCCGTCCACGACCTGGACGTGCCAGCCGTAGGACTCGTAGCGCTTCGCGGTGTCCTCGGACAGCGCGATGTTGGTGTCGTCCTCGATGGAGATCTTGTTGTCGTCGTAGATCACCACGAGGTTGCCGAGCTCCTGGCGGCCCGCGATCGAGGAGGCCTCGGACGTGACGCCCTCCTCGATGTCGCCGTCGGAGGCGATCACGTAGACGTGGTGGTCGAACAGGCTCTCGCCCTGCGGGGCGTCGGGGTCGAGCAGGCCGCGCTCACGGCGGGCGGCCATGGCCATGCCGACGGCGTTGGCCAGGCCCTGGCCGAGCGGGCCGGTGGTGGTCTCCACGCCCGCGGTGTGCCGGTACTCCGGGTGGCCCGGGGTCTTCGAGTCCCACTTGCGCAGCTGCTCGAGGTCGGCCATCTCGAGGCCGTAGCCCGCGAGGAAGAGCTGGATGTAGAGCGTGAGGCTGCTGTGGCCGGCCGAGAGGACGAACCGGTCGCGCGCGGGCCACTCCGGGTCGGTGGGGTCGTGGCGCATGACGCGCTGGTAGAGCGAGTAGGCCACCGGCGCCAGGCTCATCGCGGTGCCCGGGTGACCACTGCCGCAGTTCTCGACGGCGTCGGCGGCCAGCACCCGAGCCGTGTCCACCGCTCGGGTGTCCAGTTCGGTCCAGTCCGCGGGGTAGTTCCGGCGCAGCAGGGGGTTGTTCTCGACGTTTTCCGACACTGAACTGGCTCCTGAGTCGATGTCACGTGGTGGCTCTTCGTGGTTACCCGGTGGCCCGGCCGCCACCTATCTTAATCGATCAGGAACGGATGGACCGCCGATCGTTCGAGGTGGCGCGTATTCCGGGGCCGACGGGCGCCAGCCTAGTAGGTACCCGGTGCGCTCGCGGGGCCACCAACGGGCGGAGCCCGGTGCGATCCACGTCTCCTCCGCGCGATGCCGGTCCGAGCCTCGAAACGGCTTCTACTACGATCTGTCACGGCAGCTGGGTCGCCGACCGCGACCCGATGCCAACCCCGATCTGACGCAGGGAGCGAGATGTCGTTGGTGCACGCTGCGCACGGCCGCAGTGACAACACCAGCGCCGTGCATCCCACCGGTGAGTCCCCTTCCGGTGGCCGGCGAGGTGTCCGGCAGGTCGTCGGCGCGTACGCCGCCCTCGCCAAGCCGAGGGTCATCGAGCTGTTGCTCGTGACCACCATTCCCGCGATGTTCCTCGCGGGCAGGGAGATCCCGTCGCCGTGGCTGGTGCTGGCCACGCTGCTCGGCGGCACGATGGCTGCGGGCAGCGCCAACGCGCTGAACTGCGTGATCGACGCCGACATCGACAAGGTGATGAACCGGACCAAGCGGCGTCCGCTGGTGCGCGACTCCGTGCCCAGACGCGGCGCGCTGGTCTTCGGGCTCGCGCTCGGCGTCGCCTCGTTCGCGGTCCTCTTCGTCACCGTGAACCTGCTGGCGGCGCTGCTCGCGATCGCCACGATCCTCTTCTACATCTTCGTCTACACACTCGTGCTCAAGCGGCGCACGCCGCAGAACGTCGTGTGGGGCGGCGCCGCGGGCTGCATGCCCGTGGTCATCGGCTGGGCCGCCGTCGAGGGCACCGTCTCCTGGCCCGCGTTCGTGATGTTCGGCGTGATCTTCTTCTGGACGCCGCCGCACACCTGGGCGCTGGCCATGAAGTACCGCGAGGACTACGAGCGCGCGGGCGTCCCGATGCTGCCCGTGGTGGCCACGCCGCAGCACGTCGCCAAGCAGATCGTCATCTACTCGTGGGTGATGGTCGGCTGGACGCTGCTGCTGGCGCCCGCGACGAGCTGGCTCTACGCCGCGTTCGCCGCGGTGGCCGGTGCCTGGTTCCTGTTCTACGCGCACCGGTTGTACGCGGCCGTGCAGCGGGGCGTGGAGACCAAGCCGATGGCCCTGTTCCACCGGTCCAACACGTACCTGATGATCGTGTTCTGCGCGCTGGCCGTCGACTCGGCCATCGGCCTGCCGGTGCTCGGCCTGCCTTTCTGAGCTCCGCGCGGGATCGCGTCGCGGGGAATTCTTCCCGGGCCGTGTTCGTTATGACTCGGCCACCGATTCCCCATCCGAAAGCAGGCCGCACTTGTCCGTGTCCCCGAACGACGGCACCGACAGCGCCGGGAAGTCCGCTGAGATCGCCGCCGAGCAGGAGTACGTGTCGCTGCTCTACGGCAAGCTCGACGCCGAGCGGGAGCTCGCCGAGCGGCGGCTGACCGAGGCGCTGCGCTCGGGAGGCAGCGGGCCGCAGGCCCAGGCCGAGCGGGAGGCCGCGACGGCGACGCACAGCGACCGGCTCGCCCAGCTCAGCTCCGTCGAGCAGGGCCTGTGCTTCGGCAGGCTCGACTTCTCCGAGGGGCACGATGACGACTCGCCGATCTACATCGGCAGGCTCGGCCTCTTCGACGAGTCCGACGACTACAAGCCGCTGCTGATCGACTGGCGCGCCCCCGTCTCGCGGCCGTTCTACCTCGCGACGGCCGCGTCGCCCGACGGCGTGCAGCGCAGGCGCCACATCCGCACGCTCACCCGCCGGGTCGTGGGCGTCGACGACGAGATCCTCGACCTCGGCTCCGCCGGGAGCAGCGACCACCTCGGACTCGCGGGGGAGGCGGCCCTGCTCGCCGCACTGGAGCAGCGGCGCACGGGCGCGATGTCCGACATCGTGGCCACGATCCAGGCCGAACAGGACCGCATCATCCGCGCCGACCTCAGCGGCGTCATGGTCGTGCAGGGCGGGCCTGGGACGGGCAAGACCGCCGTGGCGCTGCACCGCGCGGCGTTCCTGCTCTACACCTACCGGCGTCAGCTCGACACCCGCGGCGTGCTCGTGGTCGGGCCCAACAGCACGTTCCTGCGCTACATCGGGCAGGTGCTGCCGTCGCTGGGCGAGACGGGCGTGCTCCTCTCGACCGTCGGCGAGCTCTTTCCCGGCCTCGCCGCCACGGGCGCCGACTCGCCGGAGGCCGCCGAGATCAAGGGCAGGCTCGCGATGGTCGACGTGCTGACCGCGGCCGTGCGCGACCGCCAGACGGTGCCGGACGAGGCGCTGGAGATCCTCGTCGAGGGCGAGGTCCTCACGCTCGACCGAGGCGTGTGCGAGCGGGCGAGGGAGAAGGCCAGGGGCACCCTCAAGCCGCACAACCTCGCGCGCAGGGTGTTCCTCGACCGGTTGCTCGACGCGCTCGCCGAGCAGTCGGTGCAGCGGCTCGAGTCGGTGGTGCTCGACAACGTGCCCGACATCCCGCTCGCCGAGGACGAGAGCGACGACGGCGACCTGCTCGACGCACGTGACCTCGCCACCATCCGGCAGGAGCTGGCCGAGGACCCCACCGTGCTCACCGCGTTGAACGGGTTGTGGCCCAAGATCACGCCACAGGAGCTGTTGAGCGACCTGCTCACGTCGCCCGAGCGGCTGGACTCCGCCACCCGCGGGCACCTCGCCGACGACGAGCGCGACGTGCTGCTGCGGCTGCCAGGCTCGCTGTGGACGCCGGCCGACGTCCCGCTGCTGGACGAGCTGGCCGAGCTGCTCGGCGAGGACGACACCGCGATCAGGGCGCGGCGCGCGCAGCGCGAGCGCGAGGACCGGGCCTACGCCGAGGGCGTGCTCGACATCCTGGACCAGGACGAGGAGATCTTCGACGAGGAGCGCATCCGCGTCAGCGACGTCCTCGACGCCGACCTGCTCGCCGAGCGGCAGGACGCCGCGAGCGGGCTGACGGCGGCGCAGCGGGCCGCGCAGGACCGCACGTGGACGTTCGGCCACGTGATCGTGGACGAGGCACAGGAGCTCTCGCAGATGGACTGGCGCATCCTCATGCGCCGGTGCCCGAGCCGCTCGATGACGATCGTGGGCGATGTGTCGCAGACCGGCTCGCCCGCTGGCACGTCGTCGTGGGGCGGTGTGCTGGACCGCTACGTCGCGGACCGCTGGCGGCTGCGGGAGCTGACGGTGAACTACCGGACACCCGCCGAGATCATGAACCTCGCCGCGGGCGTGCTCGCCGAGATCGATCCGGAGCTGCGCGCGCCCACGTCGGTGCGCGAGACGGGGGAGCAGCCCTGGCAGCGCCCGGTGCCGCGCGCGGACGTCGCGGGCGAGATTCGCTCCATTGTGGACGTTGAGCTGGCCGGAGTCGAGGGCGGCACCGTGGCCGTGCTCGTGCCCGCGGACCTGGAGGGATCGCTGTCGGCCGAGCTGGCCGGGGCGGGTGGCACCACCGCCGAGGACGACAACCCGAGAGTGTCGGTGCTCACGGTCGACCGCGCGAAGGGGCTCGAGTTCGACGCCGTCGTGGTGGTGGCTCCCGACGAGGTCGTGGCCGAGTCGGCCCGGGGCCTCAACGATCTGTACGTGGCGCTGACGAGGGCCACCAAACGGCTCGGGATCGTCCACACGGGACCGCGGATGGGCGCCCTGTCAGGCGCGGAAAACGGCCGGTAGGCGCCCAGCTAGGGTGTCCATCATGCGCAATGCTGGCAAGATCATGATCGTGGCGGCCGTCGCCACGGCTCTCGCGGCGTGCTCGCCGTCCCGTGAGGAGCCGACCGACCTGCAGCCCGGCGAGCAGCCGACGCACTCGCCGGCCCCGGTGTCCGTGTCCGAGTCCGCCCCGGCGAACGACTCGCAGGCCTCCGGCCAGGCGGCCGCCGAGTGCACCGCCGAGGACATCACCGTCGACACCGCGGGCGAGCAGCCGCGCGTGGAGGTCCCGACGGACTGCGCCGCCCCGGCCGAGGTCGTCTCGCGCGACCTGCAGGAAGGCGCAGGCGAGGGTGCCGGGCCCGGCGACACCGTCGAGGTGAACCTCCAGGTCGTCGCGTGGTCCAACGGCCAGGTCGGCGAGAACACCTTCGCCCAGGGCCAGCCCGTGTCGGTCCAGCTCGGCGAGCAGCAGGACATCGAGGGCCTCAGCGAGGGTCTGACCGGCATCACGCAGGGCGCCAGCAAGCTCTTCGTGCTCCCGCCGGACCTCGGTTACGGCGCGCAGAGCGGCAACCCGCTGGCCGGCGAGAGCCTGGTCGTGGTCGCCGAGGCCGTCTCGGTCACCGCCGCCGGCTGAACCACCCCGTGAGGGCCGCCCCGTGCGAGGGGCGGCCCACTCCGGGTCAGGGCAGCAGCAGCACCTTGCCGGTGGTGCGGCGGCCTTGCAGGTCCTCGTGCGCCTGGCGGGCCTGCGCGAGCGGGTACCTCGCGCCGATCCGGATGTCGAGCGTGCCGTCGGCGACGGCGCCGAACACCTCGCCCGTCCGCCACTCCAGCTCGGCGCGCGTCACCACGTGGTCGTCGGTCTTCGGGCGCGTGAGGAACAGCGAGCCACCCGCGTTGAGGCGCTGCGGGTCGATCGCGGGCACCGGACCGCTCGCCGCACCGAACAACGCCAGCAGTCCCCGCCTGCGCAGGCTCGCGAGGCTGCCCTCGTAGGTCGACGCGCCGACGCCGTCGTAGACCACGGCGACACCCTCACCGTCGGTGAGCCGCCGGACCTCCTCAGCGAAGTCCCGCTCGGTGTAGCGGATCACCTCGTCGGCACCCGCCTCGCGCGCCAGCCGCTCCTTCTCCTCCGTCGACACCGTGCCGAGCACGCGTGCGCCCTTCGCTTTCGCGAGCTGCACGAGCAGCAGGCCCACCCCGCCCGCGGCCGCGTGCACCAGGATCGTGTCGCCCTCGCTCACCGCGTAGGTCGAGTTCAGCAGGTAGTGCGCCGTGATGCCCTGGAGCACCGTCGCGGCGGCGACCTCGTCGCCAACGCCGTCGGGCACCGGCACCGCGATGTCGGCTGGCACGAGCGCCTGCTGCGCGTAGCCGCCGGGGTGCCCCTGCCAGGCGACGCGGTCGCCCACCGCGACCTCGCCGACCTCGGAGCCCACCGCCGACACCGTGCCCGCGCCCTCGAGGCCGGGCGTGTACGGCAGCGCCATCGGATAGATCCCGGCGCGCTGGTAGGTGTCGATGTAGTTCACCCCGGCCGCGGCGACGTCGACCAGAACCTCCCGAGGCCCGGGCGGCCCCACCTCGACCTCGGTGGGCTCCAGCACCTCTGGACCTCCGGTCTGCCGAATCCGAATCGCCGTGGGCATGCCAATCTCCGTTCTCGGTTCGCTCGCGTCTTCCCGCTCGAAGGATCGTCCCTTCCTGGTCGGCGCCGTGCACGGGGGCGGCGGTACGCTTCGGGAACCGGCTGAACCGGGGACCGCCGTCGGCTCGGCCGGAATCCTTTCCCGGCCCGAAACGCTGGTACTAGACGTGTTGGTGCCTGTCTTCCTCGGCTTCACCGCGGCGTTCCTCTTCGCCGCGTCGGCCGCGCTGCAACGCCGCGCCGTGCTGCGAGCCGCGGACAGCGACACCGAGCACCGCGCCGCCCGCCACCAGATTCCCGTCGTGTGGCTCGTGCGCAGGCTGCTCACTCAGCGGGTCTGGCTGATCGGCTGGGCCACCAACCTCCTCGGTTTCGTCACCCAGGCCGCCGCGCTGCACCTCGGCTCCATCGCGCTCGTCCAGCCACTGCTGGTGACGCAGCTGCTGTTCGCGCTGCCGATGGCCTCGGCCACGATCCGGCGCTGGCCCACGCTGCGTGACTGGCTCGCCGCTCTCGCCGTCACCGGGGGCGTCGCGCTGATCCTCACCGTCGAGGGCGCCGCGCCGCTGGCCGGCTCCGCCGACCGCGACCGGCTGTTCGTCGCCGTGCTCGTCGCCGCGGCCACCGTGGTGACCCTGGTGCAGCTCGCCCAGCGGGGCGGCCCGCTGCTCTACGGCGCGCTTATCGCCGCCTCGGCCGGGATCTGTTACGCGATCAGCGCGGCGATGATGAAGCTGACGGCCGACTCCCTGCTCGACGGCGGAGTGCTCGCCACCGCGCTCGACTGGCCGGGTTACGTGCTCGCCGTGTCGACCCTGTGCGGGCTGCTGCTGGGGCAGCAGGCGTATGGCTCGGGGTCGCTGTCGGCGGCCATCGCCGTGATGTCCATCGTCAACCCGGCGGCGAGCTACACGCTCGGTCTGCTGGCCTTCCACGCCTCCCCATCCACCCAGCCCGCGGCACTCGCGGCGTCCGCCGCGGCGGCATCGTTGCTGATCATCGGCGTGGTGGGGCTCGCGCACTCACCGACCGTTCAGCAGGAGACGTCGCGCACTACGGCGCGCGGGATCTACCCCGATCGGGGTAAAGTCGCTAAATCGGCCGCCGCTCGGGCCACCCATTCCGGGTCAGACACCTGCCCCCAGTAGTCGCGGCCGGGTAAGCCAGGCAAATGGAGGCCTGACCCGTGCACCATCGATCGTCGTCTCCCCAACGACATCACCTCATAGTTGAAGTTCCCCATCTACGCAGCACCGTCGTCAGGGCGCTCGTCATCGCGCTCGAGACGGCGATCATCCCCACCGTGCTGCTCATGCTCCTGCTGCACTACGTCGGCCTCGTGGCCGCACTCTCCGCGGTGCTCGGCTGGTGTGCCGTCGTGCTCGCCACCCGCCGCGCGCTCGGCAAGGAGCTTCCCCGCACCCTGCTGCTCTGTACCGGCATGCTCGCGAGCAAAGCGGCGTTCGCGCTCGTCACGTCGAGTGCCGTGGTCTACGTCATCCAGCCCGCGGTGGGCTCGGTGCTGATGTTTTTGCTCTTCGTGGGCAGCGCGGCGCTGGGTAAACCCATCACGGCGCGGCTGGCGAAGGACTTCGTGCACCTGCCTGCCGAGCTGTTCGCCAACAAGGCCGTGCGCCGCGTGTTCGTCAACGTCGCCCTGCTGTGGGGCGCGTCGCGGCTCATCGACGCCGCGATGACCGTCGGTTTCCTGCACTGGAGCGTCGAGGCGGGACTGTTCTCGCGCGGCGTGCTGAGCGGGTTGCTCACGGCGCTGACCATCGCGGTCTGTGCCGGGCACGGTTGGCGCGCGCTGCAACGACTTCCGGGCGTCACGCTGCGCTGGGCGGCCAGACCCGCCGCGGTCTGAAATGTCGTGATCCGCACAGCCACGCCCCGGCGTGGTATACGGAGTTGTGCTCACTACCGGTGCGCGCGGGACAGGACTGACCGACGGTAGTTCCGTCGGTACGGTCCGGCGAGCACGGTGGTGGCTGGAGCTGCTGTTCGGCCTCGGGCTGTTCGGCGTCTACCTGATCATCAAGTTCCTGCCGCTACCGGCCAACTTCGCCCGCGCACTGGCGAACGGCGAGGCGATCCTGGCGCTGGAACGGTTGCTGGGACTGGACTTCGAGCTGCCTGCGAACCGGTGGCTGGCCGAGCAGGGCTGGCTGATGGTCGTGGCGAACTACGAGTACGCCTTCACCTACATCGTCACGACGCTCGTGCTGCTCGTCTGGGTCTTCGCGCGGCGGCCCGAACACTATTCGTGGGTCCGCAACTCCTTCCTGTTGCTGAACCTGGTGGCACTCGCCGTGTTCTGGCTCTATCCCGTGGCTCCGCCGCGGATGCTGCCCGACGCCGGGTTCGTCGACACGGTCCGCGTCGGGCAGACGTGGGGCTCGTGGGGCTCGCCGATGGTGGACAACGCCAACCAGCTGGCCGCGATGCCGTCGCTGCACATCGCCTGGGCACTGTGGGTGTCGGTGGTGCTCGCGCGCATCTCCGGCGGACTGCTGGTGCAGGTGGTCAGTGCCGTGCACGTGCTGGTGACGTTCGTGGTGATCGTGGCGACCGGCAACCACTACTGGCTCGACGCCGTCGGCGGAGTGCTCGTGGTGTGGGTGGGCATCGCCCTCACCAGCGGCGGCAGACGCCGGTGCGATCGCCTGACTCCGGACGAGGCTCGCCTGCTCGCCGCGAGTGCGCGGCCGACGGGAGCCCTGGTGCTGCTCGACACCTCCGGCGGCCGGGTGCCCTCGCCCGAGCAGGCGCGGTCCGTGCTCGCCGCCCGGCTGCCGGTGTGGCCCCGGCTGCGGCAGCGGCCACCCCGGCGGGCCCGCCCACCGCACTGGGCCGAGCACGCCCACCTGAACTGGGCGTGGCACGTGCGCAGCTTCGACGTGTCGCGGCCCGACGGCACACCGGGCGGGATGCCCGCGCTGCACCGGCTGGTCGCCGCGCTGGCCGCCGAACCGTTGCCGCGCGACCGGCCGCTGTGGCGGCTGGCCGTGGTGACCGGCATCGGCGACGACGTCGCCGCCGTGGTGCTGCTCGCGCATCCCGTGCTGGCCGGTGAGTCGGTCGTGGCGCTGGCCACCGACGTGCTGGGCGGCCCGTCGCTGTGGGCGGGCGGGGCGAGCGAGCCTGCGCACTGGACGGGCGTTCCCGGCGGGTTCGCGACGGTGCGGCTCGACCAGCGCGAGGTCCCGACGGAGGGACTGCCCGGCGGGCTCGCCGACGCGCTGGCGGGTGAGTCCGTGCCGGTCACGGTGAGCTCCGGCGGGGAGGCGGCCTCGCTCGTGCTCGGACTTCCCGTGGCCGCGGTGGTCGCGATCCCGGCGCTGCCGGCGGACGCGCCCGCGGCCGTCGCCGTGCTCGAGTACGGCGACGAGGTCAGCATCGGCGTGCTGGCCGCCGGTGACGTCGGCCGCTTCGCGCGCGCGGTGGACGCCGCACTCGATCAGCTCCGCCTAGACTCGCGGCGTGGCTGACACCGAGAGCACCGAACAGACCGAGGCGCCCGCCGCCCCCACCTCCCGCCAGCTGGCCGCCGCCCGCGCGTTCGTCGCGCAGCACGGCAAGCCGTCGAAGGGCGTCGTGGAGCGCATCGGCAGGGCCGGGGCCAGGGTCGTGCTCGTCGGTGCCGACGGCGCGCTCGGCGACGTGGTGGTGCCGAGTCCCGAGACCGGCGAGGCACTGGTGGAGGCCGTCGAGGACCTCGAATCCGCCACGTGGGACTCCGCGACGGTCAACGCCACGGCGATCGGTGCCGAGCACCGGCGCCGCATGGCAGGCCCCCGCGCCCGGCGGTGAGCCGCACCGCGATCCTCGTCGGCTGCGCGCGACTGCCCGAGGGCGATGGTGACGAGGCGGGTGCCCAGCTGGCGCTGGCCGACGTCGGCGTCGGCACCCGCTGGGCCGTCTGGGACGACCCCGGCGAGGACTTCACCGACGCCGACCTGGTGATCCTGCGGGCCACCTGGGACTACTCCGCGCGCCGCGACGCCTTCCTCGACTGGTGTGCCTCGGTCGCCGCGCTGCGCAACGCCGCCGACGTGGTGCGCTGGAACACCGACAAGGCCTACCTGCTCGACCTCGCCGGCGCGGGAATTCCCATCGTGCCCACGCAGCTGCTCGGTCCCGGCGACGCTCCGGACTGGCCGGACGGCGACGTCGTGGTGAAGCCCTCGGTCGGCGCGGGCTCGCGCGGCGCCGCGCGCTTCGGAACCGCGCAGCGGGCCGAGGCGACGGCGCATCTGAGCTCACTGCGCGAGGCGGGTCACTCCGTGCTGCTGCAGCCCTACCAGCACGACGTCGACCGCGAGGGCGAGACTGCGCTGGTGTTCTTCGGCGGCGGGTACTCGCACGCCTTCACCAAGGGCGCGATGCTCACCGGCGCGCAGTACGACGAGTCCGGTCTGTTCGTCACCGAGAAACTCGGTCTCGCCGAACCCGAGGCCGCGTACCGCGCGCTGGCCGAGGACGTGCTCGACGCGACTGCCGCGCGCTTCGGCATCGGGCGCTCCGAGCTGCTGTACGCGCGCGTCGACGTGGTGCGCACCGACGGCGGCACTCCCGCGATCCTGGAGCTCGAACTGGCCGAGCCGAGCCTCGGGTTCCGGCAGGCCGGCCCCGGTTCCGCCGCGCGGTTCGCGTCCGCGGTGCGTCGCGAACTCGGCTGATCGCCAGATTTTCAGCCTGGCGTCACCACGACGACAGGTGTTCGCGATTGGCTTTCGGGTATGCGACGACTCTGGAAAGCGTCCCTCGTACCGGTGCTCGCGGCCCTCGCCGTGGCCGCGCCACTGCCCGCCGCATCGGCTGCGCCTGAGCACGGGCGCCCGAGCGGCTCGATCGTGCTCACCGAGCAGGCGTCCAAGCGGATCCTGGTGCTGCCCGCCGACCAGGACGCCTGGACCGCACGCGAGTTCAGCTGGTCCTGGGCGCCCGGCGACGACAACGGCCTCGGCGACCTCGCCGACGCGTGGACCAATCCCGACGAGGCCAAGCTCTCCGAACGCGACGGACGGCGTTATCTGCTGACCACCGCCTCCGGCGGGTTCGCCGCCGTGGTGCCCTATCCGCAGGGCACCGGCGCGTACTGGGCGGCCGACGTCGACGGCGCGAACAACCCGCACAGCATCGAGCTGCTGCCCGACGGCAACGTGGCGGTGGCCGCCAGCACGGGCGGCTGGCTGCGCGTCTACACGGCCTCACAGGGCTCGCGTTCCACGCACTACGCCGAGTACCCGCTCGAGGGCGGGCACGGCGCAGTGTGGGACGAGCGGCGCGGCGTGCTCTGGGCGCTCGGCACCCACGACCTCGTGGCCCTGCGCGTCGGCGGCACTCCGGCCGAACCGGAGCTCACGGCGGAGCGCGTGGTGCCGCTGCCCAGCACGGGCGGGCACGACCTGCAGCCCGTTCCGGGTCGCCCGCACCAGCTGTGGGTGACCACCGAGTCCGAGGTGCTGCTCTTCGACAAGGCGCGGGGCACGTTCTCGCGGAACTATCCCGGCGCGGGCGCGATCAGCCGCGAGCACGTGAAGAGCGTGACCACCCATCCCAGGACCGGCCAGGTGCTCACCGTCGCCCCGCAGGAGGACCACCTGTGCACGTGGTGCGGCGACACGGTGCGGCTCGACCGGCCGCACGACGAGCTCACGCTGCGCGGCGCGTGGATCTACAAGGCCCGCTGGTGGCACGACTGAGCCGAGGCGGACGACGAACGGCCCGGCCCCCGAGTGGGGACCGGGCCGTTCGTCGTCGCGAGCGGGTCAGGTGGCCACGCGCTTGGCGGCCAGCCGCTCGGGCTTGGGCCAGCGGACGTTCGTGGCCCAGCCGAACTTCTCGAAGATCCAGATGAGGCGGGCGGAGACGTCGAGCTGCCCGCGCAGCACACCGTGACGCGCGCAGGTCGGGTCGGCGTGGTGGGAGTTGTGCCACGACTCGCCCATCGACAGGATCGCCAGCGGCCAGAAGTTGGCGGCCCGGTCCCTGCTCATGAAGGGACGCTCGCCGAACATGTGGCAGATCGAGTTCACCGACCACGTCACGTGGTGCAGGAACGCGATGCGCACGAGTCCGGCCCAGAAGAACGCGGTGACCGCGCCCCACCACGACCACGTGAGCAGACCGCCCAGCATGGCGGGCAGCGCGAGGCTCAGGGTGATCCACAGCCAGAAGTAGCGGTTGACGACGCGCAGGTCGTTGTCGGCGAGCAGATCGGGCGCGAAGCGCTCGTAGTTGGTGACCTCGCGCTTGAACATCCAGCCCATGTGCGCGTGCCAGAAACCCTTGGCCAGCGCGGTGGGCGAGGCGCCGAACAGCCACGGCGAGTGCGGGTCGCCCTCGCGGTCGGCGAACGCGTGGTGCCTGCGGTGGCTGGCGACCCAGAAGATCACCGAGCCCTGCACGGCCATGCTGCCCGCGATGGCGAGCGCGACGCGCAGCGGGCGGTTGGTCTTGAACGCGCCGTGCGTGAAGTAGCGGTGGTAGCCGACGGTGACACCCAGCGTCGCGACCGTGTAGAAGACGGCCGCGAGGCCCAGATCGACCCAGCTCAGTCCCCAGCCCCACGCGAACGGGACCGCGGTGACCAGCGCGAGGAACGGAATCAGCAGGAACGCCTTGAGGACGATCATCTGGCCGGTCGTGCGCTCCTCGCCGATGATCGGCTTCGGCGCTGTGTTACTTCCGGACACGCTTGCGGTGCTCATGGTTCGGTGCGACCTCGCATCGGGGAGGGGAGTAGGTGGTGGAGTGCGCAGTCGATCATTCGGACAAATCTCCGGTCACGCTAGAGGGTAACGGCGTGCTTCAACAGCCGTCCGGCACTGGGATGACGGCAGTGTGACGGATGCCGGACGGTGACGTCAGCGGGATCCCGCCGCGCCCGTGGGCGCTGCGTCGGCGGGGACGGGCTTGAGGCTGGTGACGGGGCCACGATCGCGGGCGGCGCACCAGAGCGCCGCGGTGGCCACGATCACGGCGGCCGATCCCAGAACGTGGAGCGAGACGAGGTTCTCCGGCACGCCCAGCGCGTACTGGATGCTGCCGAGGGCGCCCTGCGCGAGGGCCACGACCCAGACAGCGGTGTAGCGGCGCCACAGTCGCTTCGACGCGCCGGTGCGCAGCCACTGCAGGCCGAGCACGGCCAGCACGATCAGATAGACCACCAGGAAGGCGCCGTGGACGAACGTGAGCGTCTCGATGGGCGCCTGCAGGCGCGGGGTGTCGGGGTCGCCGCCGTGCGGGCCAGCGCCGGTGACGGTGGTGCCCGCGGCGAGCAGCCCGGCCATGGCGACGACGAGCGTCACGATCAGGGTCTTGCCGCTCTCGGCCACCCGCCAGCGGGGCGGCTCGTCGCCCTCGTTGAACGCGTGCAACAGCAGCGTGGCGAGCCACACCAGCATGGCCGAGACGAGGAAGTGGACGGCCACGGTCCACCAGAGCAGACCGGCGAGCACGGTCATCCCGCCGATCACGGCCTGGGCCACGACGCCACCCGGCATCGTCCAGGCGAGCTTGACGAGGCGCTTGCGCTCGGGGTGGGCGATCTGGATCCGCCAGGCCGCGAGCACGCACAGCGCCGCCACGATGCCGACCACGCCGGTGAGCAGGCGGTTGCCGAACTCGATCCACTGCGTGAGCGTCTCGTACTCGGGGTGCTCGACGGGGAACATGCTGCCCTCGAAGCACTGGGGCCAGGTGGGGCAACCGAGGCCGGAGCCGGTGACCCGCACGATGGACCCGGTGACACCGATGCCGCCCTGCGTGATGATGGCGGCGATCGCGAGTGCCCGCTGCACCGCACGAGACGGGTACGGCAGCCGGGCGACGAGCG
This sequence comes from Prauserella cavernicola, assembly GCF_016595675.1. Lineage (GTDB taxonomy): Bacteria > Actinomycetota > Actinomycetes > Mycobacteriales > Pseudonocardiaceae > Prauserella_A > Prauserella_A cavernicola. The sequence goes on from NZ_JAENJH010000009.1 coordinate 185,166, forward strand.
AAGTCAGTTGCACGACACTAGATAGTAGAGCGGCGCGCGGCGCCGCCTTCCGGGTGGGGCGGGCAGAGTCGGCCAGGTAACAGGCGGCGTGCGTCTCCGTCTGGGTGGCGGCGGGGAAGTGGCTGGCCAGTAGAAGTATTGGGGAGAAGATCCCCTTCTGGGCGGGTCCTTACGTGAGCTTCGTCGTACGGGTCGCGAGAGCGCCAGCCGCGACGGCCCACACCGCCAGCGTCGCGACCGGACCCCAGGCGAACGTGCCCTCCACGAGCGCTTCGCGCAGTCCTTCCGCGAGCGCACCCGAGGGCAGCAGCGCCACCACGTCACCGAGCGCGCCGGGCAGCGACGACGGCGCCATCAGGATCCCGCCCGCGAGCAGCAGCACGAACCACACGATGTTGGCCAGCGCCAGCACGGCCTCGGCCCGCAGCGCCCCGCCCAGCAGCACGCCGAGTGCGCCGAAGGCCAGCGTGCCCAGCACCAGCAGCACGACGGCGAACCCGAGGCCCGCGCCCGAGGGCGACCAGCCGAGCAGCGCCGCGACGACACCGATCACCACGGCCTGCAACGCGACGACGACCAGCGCGGCCACGAGCCTTCCCGCCACGAGCAGCCACCGGGGCAGCGCGGTCGCCGAGAGGCGCTTGAGCACGCCGTAGCGGCGGTCGAAGCCGAGCGCGATGGCCTGGCCGGTGAACGCCGACGACATCACGGCCAGCGCCAGGATCCTCGGCGTGACCCAGTCGACGCGCTCGAGCGAGCCGATCTCGCCGGTCGGCAGGAAGTCCAGCAGGCTCAGCCCCACCAGCAGCGCCAGCGGGATGAGCAGGGTGAGCAGGATCTGCTCGCCGTGGCGCAGGGTGAGGCTCGTCTCGACCCGCGCGTGCGTCAGCAGCATCCGCCCGTAGCGGCCCGCGCCGGGGGCCGGGGTGAACGTGCCGGGCTCGAACCGGGCGCCTGTCGCCGTCACGTCCGCAGCTCCCGTCCGGTCAGCTCGAGGAAGACCTCTTCCAGGTCGCGCTTGCCGACGTGCAGCTCCTCGGCGAGCACTCCCTGCTGGGCGCACCACGCGGTGACGGTCGACACCACCTGCGGGCTGACCAGCCCGGCCACGCGGTAGCCGCCGGGCGACGACTCGCGCACGAGGTAGCCCTCGGGCAGCGCGGCGGTGAGCAGGTCGGTGTTGAGTCCGGGCCGCGCCTTGAACCGCAGCTGGGCGTCCTCGGCGTGCTCGGCGGTGAGCGCGCTCGGCGATCCCTGTGCGATGACGTTGCCGTCGTCGACGATCACCACCTCGTCGGCCAGCGTCTCGGCCTCCTCCATGAGGTGGGTGGTGAGCAGCACGCTCACGCCGTCGCCGCGCAACGCGGTGAGCAGATCCCAGACCAAGCGCCGCGCCTGCGGGTCCATGCCCGCGGTGGGTTCGTCGAGGAACACCAGCTCGGGGCGGCCGACGAGCGCGCACGCGAGCGAGAGCCGCTGCTGCTGGCCGCCGGAGAGCCGCTTGTACGGGGTGCGCTTGGCTGAGGCGAGTCCGAGGGTGTCGAGCAGCCACGCGGGGTCGAGCGGGGAGGCCGCGCACGCGGCGACGAGCCGGAGCATCTCCTCGGCCCGCACGCCCGGGTAGGCGCCGCCGCCCTGCGGCATCACGCCGATGCGAGGACGCAGCGCGGAACCGTCCCTCGCGGGGTCCAGACCGAGCACGCGCACGGTGCCGGCGTCGGGCCGCAGAAAGCCTTCGCAGATCTCGACGGTGGTGGTCTTGCCCGCTCCGTTGGGGCCCAGCAGGGCGAGCAGGCTGGCCCTCGGCATCTTCAGATCGAGTCCGTCAACCGCCGTGACCGCCCCGAAGCGCTTCACCAGCCCGGTGATCTCGACGGCTGCACTCACAGCTGTCAAGGGTACGGCGTGACCTCAGGCCACCTCGTGCCGCGTCTGTCCGAGCCTGGGCGAGAACAGCATGGGAGCGGCGCGCCAGACGATCACCAGCGTCAGCAGGAGCACGATCCCGCCCGCGATGTAGGCCTGGGACACGATGTAGGAGCGCCCGTCGAAAGTGCTCCCGGTGGGCGGGATGACCATCGCCAGCACGGCGCTCACCGCGGTGGCGACCGCGCGGAAGCGCGAGGTCCCCGCCGAGGCGGCGAGCGGGATCACGGCCCACAGCAGCCACCACGGCTGCATCGCGACGTGCAGCACCATGAACGCGCCGAGCGAGACGCCGAGGCCGATGATCGGCCGGTACCGCCAGCGGAAGCTGTCCCACAGGAACTTGACGGTGATCGCGCCCGCCACCGCGTAGCCGAGGATGCCCAGGATCGCGATCACGCCCGCGGTGTGGTTCCCGAGCCCGAGTGTGATGCCGAGGATGCCGCCGAGCTGGCCGAGCTCGGCCAGCGGCGAGATCCAGTTCCACACCATGCCGGGGGTGCCCAGCGCGCTGACCCAGCCGAAGCCGAGGCCGGTGCCGAAGCAGATCCCGGCGGTGACGGCCACGCACACGAGCGTCATCAGCGCGGCCGCCTTCACCAGGTCCATGAGCTTGCCGTGCCAGCGTCTGGCGATCATCACCCCGAAGAAGCCGAGCGCGACGACCGCGTGGATCTTCACCATGGCGGCCCCGGTGATCACCACGGCGCCGAGCACGATCCACATCAGCTCGCCCTTCGCGAGCGGTGGTGGACTGTCCCCGGACACGCGCATCGGCAGCTTGCGGATGCCGATCTCGAGGCCCGCGAGCATCAGTCCGATGCCGAGCGCCTCGTTGTGGGCGCCCGCGACGAGGTGGAACAGCACGAGCGGGTTGGCGGCGCCGAGCCACAGCGCGGTGGTGGGCTGCACGCCGAAGCGGCGGGCGAGCCGGGGCAGCGACCACACGATGAGCGCGAGGCCGACCAGCGCCAGTCCGCGCATCAGGAGCACCCCGACGGCGACCTGCGTGCCGACGAGGCCGGAGATCCAGCTGCCGACGTCGAGGAAGAGCGGACCGTAGGGAGCGGGCGTCTCGCGCCACATGTTGGACACGCCCGCCGTGAGCGGGTCGGCCACGCCGAGCGCCTGGGCCGGGCCGAGCGCGTAGGGGTCCATGCCGCGGTGCACGATCGCGCTCTGCGCGAGGTAGCTGTAGACGTCGCGGGAGAACAGCGGCGGGATGACCAGCAGCGGGATCGTCCACATCGCGAGCGTGCGGTAGAGCTGGCCAGGGCTGGCGAGCCGCGTCCGGCCCGGCCTCGAGAACCGGCCGAGCAGCAGCCAGCCGGCGACCATCATGCCCATGCCGGCGAAGGCGATCGCCAGCGACACCGTGGGGATGCGGGCGAAGAGCCGCAGCACCGGGATGTCGAACACCGGGTTGAGAATCGGTGCCGCACCCGCGCCGAGCGATCCGAACGCCAGGAAGAGCGCGCCCACGATCCCGAGCCAGCGCACGACGCGCAGCCCTCGGGACTCCTCGGCGTTCAGCGGTTCCGGGTCGCCGGGGTGCACGGGGGAGAGGGTGGGCGCCTCGACGGCTCCGGCGACCGCGAGATCACCGTCCGTCTGCTGTTGCGTTCCGCCTTTACCCAGAGCCACGGTCGAGAGCGTATCGAGTGGTTGTCCACGTGAGTCCGGTCACTCGGATTTCGAGGGTCTTTGCCGTCCGCGAGGAAATACGACACACTTATGTTGTGAAAAAGCAGGAGACCTTCGACCAGCACGGTGGCGGCCAGCCATCGGCTGTCGGCGGTGTGCCTGCTCAGGTGACGGCCGAGGGCCGGACCCGCGACGAGGTCGCCCGGCTGCTGCTCGAGCAGGGCCCGATGACAGCCGTGGCGGTGGCCGAGCAGCTCGGCATCAGCCCGACGGCGGTGCGTCGTCATCTCGACGTGCTGCTGGCCGACTCCGAGGCCGAGACCCGGGAAGCCTCCCGGCGAGGGCCGAGGGGCCGGGGCCGCCCCGCCAAGCTCTTCCTGCTCACCGAGCAGGGCAGGGCGAGGTTCGGGCACGCCTACGACGACCTGGCGGTCGCCGCCGTCCGCTTCCTCGCGGAACACGCGGGAGAGGACGCGGTGCGCGCGTTCGCCGAGCGCCGCGTGGCGGCACTCGTCGAGCCGTACCAGGACTCGGTCACCGGCGAGGGCGCGCCGGCGTCCAGGGCGGAGGCCCTGGCAACGGCGTTGACCAGGGAGGGTTACGCTGCGTCGACCCGGCAGGTCGGCGCGGGTGAACAGCTCTGCCAGCACCACTGCCCCGTCGCTCACGTCGCAGCCGAGTTCCCGCAACTGTGCGAGGCCGAGACGGAAGCATTCGCCAAGCTGCTCGGTACACACGTGCAGCGACTGGCGACGATCGCACGCGGCGACGCCGCGTGTACCACGCACGTGCCCGCCGACAAGCCGGGTGACGAAGCACGATCTCCGAATGGAGGGACCACCGCATGACTGCCGCTGCCGAGCAGCGCAATCCCACCACCACGCCACTCAGCCAGGAAGAGACCATCGACTCTCTTGGCAAGTACGCGTTCGGCTGGTCGGACCCGGACACCGCGGGCGCGAGCGCCCGACGTGGGCTCAACGAGGAGGTCGTCACTGACATCTCCGAGAAGAAGTCCGAGCCGGAGTGGATGCGCGAAGCACGACTGAAGGCCCTCAAGCTCTTCGAGCGCAAGCCCATGCCCAACTGGGGGGCCGACCTCTCGGGGATCGACTTCGACAACATCAAGTACTTCGTTCGGTCCACGGAGAAGCAGGCCACCAGCTGGGAAGAGCTGCCCGAGGACATCAAGAACACCTACGACAGGCTCGGCATCCCCGAGGCGGAGAAGCAGCGCCTCATCGCCGGTGTCGCCGCCCAGTACGAGTCCGAGGTGGTCTACCACCAGATCCGCGAGGACCTCGAGCAGCAGGGTGTGCAGTTCCTCGACACGGACACCGCGCTCAAGGAGCACCCGGAGCTGTTCAAGGAGTACTTCGGCTCGGTCATCCCGGCCGGTGACAACAAGTTCTCCGCGCTGAACACCGCCGTGTGGTCGGGTGGCTCGTTCATCTACGTGCCGCCGGGCGTGCACGTGGACATCCCGCTGCAGGCCTACTTCCGGATCAACACCGAGAACATGGGCCAGTTCGAGCGGACGCTGATCATCGTCGACGAGGGTGCCTACGTGCACTACGTCGAGGGCTGCACCGCGCCGATCTACCAGTCCGACTCGCTGCACTCCGCGGTCGTCGAGATCATCGTGAAGAAGGGCGGCCGCTGCCGCTACACGACGATCCAGAACTGGTCGAACAACGTCTACAACCTGGTCACCAAGCGCGCCAAGTGCGAAGAGGGCGCGACCATGGAGTGGATCGACGGCAACATCGGCTCCAAGGTGACGATGAAGTACCCGTCGGTGTTCCTCATGGGCGAGCACGCCAAGGGCGAGGTCCTCTCGGTCGCGTTCGCGGGCGAGGGCCAGCACCAGGACGCGGGCGCCAAGATGGAGCACCTCGCGCCGCACACGTCCTCGACCATCGTGTCGAAGTCGGTGGCGCGCGGCGGCGGCCGTACCTCGTACCGCGGCCTGGTCAAGGTCGCCAAGCGGGCGCACCACTCGCGCTCGAGCGTGGTCTGCGACGCGCTGCTGGTGGACACCATCTCGCGTTCGGACACCTACCCCTACGTCGACATCCGCAACGACGAGGTGTCGATGGGCCACGAGGCCACGGTGTCCAAGGTGAGCGAGGACCAGCTGTTCTACCTCATGTCGCGTGGTCTGTCCGAGGACGAGGCCATGGCGATGGTGGTGCGCGGCTTCGTCGAGCCGATCGCCCGCGAGCTCCCGATGGAGTACGCACTCGAGCTCAACCGCCTGATCGAACTGCAGATGGAAGGAGCCGTCGGCTGACATGACGGTGACGAACGACGCGGCGCGCACAGCAGAGGCTGCGGAGGCGACCATTCCGGCCGCCTCCCGCGCCGAGCGGTTCGCTTCCTACGACGTCGAGGCCTTCGAGGTCCCCGGCGGTCGTGAGGAGAACTGGCGGTTCACGCCGATGAAGCGGCTGCGGGGCCTGCACGACGGCTCCGCGGCCGCCTCCGGCGAGGTCAAGGTCGACGCCGACGCCGCACCCGAGGTGCGCGTGGAGAACGTCGCCCGCGACGACGAGCGCCTCGGCGAGGCCGGTGTCCCCAGCGACCGCATCGCGGCACAGGCGTACTCCGCCTTCGACTCCGCCACGCTGGTGACGGTGCCGAAGGACACGGTGGCGTCGGCGCCGTCGCTGATCCGGCTCACGGGGCCCGGCGAAGGCAAGACCGCCTACGGTCACGTCCAGGTGCGGGCCGAGGCCTTCGCCCAGGCGACGGTCGTGCTCGACCACGTCGGCTCGGGAACCTACGCCGACAACGTGGAGTTCGTGATCGGCGACGGTGCGCAGCTCACGGTGCTGAGCGTGCAGGACTGGGCCGACGACGCGGTGCACGTGTCCGAGCAGCACCTGCGGCTCGGTCGCGACGCGCGGCTCAAGCACGTGGTCGTGACGCTCGGCGGTGACCTGGTTCGCGTGAGCCCCACCGCCACCTTCGCGGGCCCCGGCGGCGACGTCGAGATGCTCGGCGTGCACTTCGCCGACGCCGGCCAGCACCAGGAGCACCGGCTCTTCGTCGACCACGCGGTGCCGCACTGCAAGTCGAACGTGCTCTACAAAGGCGCGTTGCAGGGCGACGGCGCGCACTCGGTCTGGATCGGCGACGTGCTGATCCGCGCGGCCGCGGAGGCCACCGAGACGTTCGAGCTCAACCGCAACCTGGTGCTCACCGAGGGCGCGCGGGCCGACTCCGTGCCGAACCTCGAGATCGAGACCGGCGAGATCACGGGCGCGGGTCACGCGAGCGCGACGGGAAGGTTCGACGACGAGCAGTTGTTCTACCTGCAGTCGCGCGGAATCGCCGAGGAGCAGGCGCGCAGGCTGGTCGTGCGCGGGTTCTTCCACGAGATCCTGATGAAGATCGACGTGCCCGAGGTGCGCGAGCGCCTCGAAGCCGCGATCGAGGCCGAGCTGCAGGCCGTCGGCGCCTGACCCACACCCGAACTGACGAGAGAAAACGAGAAGCATGAGCTCACTGGAGATCAAGGATCTGCACGCCGAGGTCGTCACCGACGAGGGCAACAAGCAGATCCTCAAGGGCGTCAACCTGACGATCCGCTCGGGCGAGACCCACGCGATCATGGGCCCCAACGGGTCCGGCAAGTCCACGCTGTCCTACGCGATCGCCGGCCACCCCAAGTACGCGGTGACGTCCGGCGAGGTGCTGCTGGACGGCGAGAACGTGCTCGAGATGAGCGTCGACGAGAGGGCCCGTGCCGGTGTCTTCCTCGCGATGCAGTACCCGGTCGAGGTGCCCGGCGTCTCGATGTCGAACTTCCTCCGCTCGGCCGCCACCGCGGTGCGCGGCGAGGCCCCGAAGCTGCGGCACTGGGTCAAGGAGGTCAAGGAGGAGATGGGCAAGCTCGACATCTCCTCGGAGTTCGCCGAGCGCAGCGTGAACGAGGGCTTCTCCGGCGGTGAGAAGAAGCGCCACGAGATCCTGCAGCTGGCGCTGCTCAAGCCGAAGATCGCCGTGCTCGACGAGACCGACTCCGGCCTCGACGTCGACGCGCTGCGCGTGGTGTCCGACGCGGTGAACGAGTACAAGGCGAACAACGAGGTCGGCGTCATGCTGATCACGCACTACACCCGCATCCTCAAGCACATCCACCCGGACTTCGTGCACGTGTTCGCGGGTGGCCGCATCGTCGAGTCGGGCGGCAAGGAGCTCGCCGACGAGCTGGAGGAGAACGGCTACGTCAAGTACACCGACAAGGCCGAGCCCGCCAAGGTGTGACAGCAGCGTTCCCGACTGGCCCGAGAGAGGAGTTGGCGCGATGACCACCACCACGGCCAACACCACGCCTTTGGATGTCGCCGCCGTGCGCGCCGACTTCCCGATCCTGTCCCGCACCGTTCGTGACGGGAAACCGTTGGTGTACCTGGACTCCGGGGCCACGTCTCAGCGACCGGTGCAGGTGCTGGACGCGGAGCGGCGGTTCCTGGAGACCGCCAACGCCGCGGTGCACCGGGGCGCACACCAGCTCGCCGAGGAGGCGACCGACGCCTACGAGGACGCCCGCGCGAAGATCGCCGACTTCGTCGGTGCGACGCCGGGTGAGCTCGTGTTCACCAAGAACGCCACCGAGGGCATCAACCTCGTCGCCTACGCGATGGGCAACGCCGCGACCGATCCGGGAAGGGCTGTCGCGTCCTTTGCTGTCGGTCCCGGCGACGAGATCGTGATCACCGAGATGGAGCACCACGCCAACCTGGTGCCCTGGCAGCAGCTGTGCCAGCGCACCGGGGCGACGTTGCGCTGGTTCGGGGTGACCGAGGACGGCAGGCTGGACCTGTCGAACCTCGACGAGCTGATCACCGAGCGCACGAAGGTCGTCGCCTTCGCGCATCAGTCCAATGTGCTCGGTACGGTCAACCCGGTGGAACCCCTGGTGCGCAAGGCGCACGAGGTGGGCGCGCTGGTGTTGCTGGACGCCTGCCAGTCCGTGCCGCACTTCCCGGTGGACTTCACGGCGCTGGGCGTGGACTTCGCGGTGTTCTCCGGGCACAAGATGCTCGCGCCGTCGGGCATCGGTGTGCTCTACGGCCGCAGGGAGCTGCTCGAGGCCATGCCCCCGTTCCTCACGGGCGGCTCGATGATCGAGCTGGTGCGCATGGAGGGTTCCACGTTCGCGCCTCCGCCCCAGAAGTTCGAGGCGGGCGTGCCGATGACCTCGCAGGCGGTGGGGCTCGGCGCGGCGGTCGACTACCTGAACGCGATCGGCATGGACCGGGTCGCGGCCCACGAGCACCTGCTCGCCGAGCGGGCGCTCACGGGCCTCGCCGAGATCCCCGGCGTGCGGATCATCGGCCCGCCGGACACGGTGGACCGGGGCGCCACGGTGGCGTTCGTCGTCGACGGCGTGCACCCGCACGACGCGGGTCAGGTGCTGGACAGCCTGGGCATCGCGGTGCGAGTCGGTCACCACTGCGCGTGGCCGCTGCACCGTTCGTGCGGTGTCCCGGCGACGGTGCGTGCCACGTTCTACCTCTACAATGAACTGTCCGAAGTGGACGCGTTGGTGAACGGCGTCCGCGAGGCGCAGCGCTTCTTCGGGGTGGCGTGACGGTGAATCTCGAGAGCATGTACCAGGAGATCATCCTGGACCACTACAAGAACCCGCACGGCCGTGGCCTGCGGGACCCGTTCGACGCCGAGTCGTTCCAGGTCAACCCGACCTGCGGCGACGAGGTGACGCTGCGGGTGAAGGTGACCGACGGCAAGGTCTCCGACGTCTCCTACGAGGGACAGGGCTGCTCGATCAGCCAGGCCTCGACGTCGGTGCTCACCGACCTGGTCACCGGCCACACCGTCGACGAGGCGCTCACCACGATGGACGCCTTCGTCGAGCTGATGCAGGGACGCGGCAACATCGAGCCGGACGAGGACGTGCTGGAGGACGGCGTCGCCTTCGCCGGAGTCGCGAAGTACCCTGCGAGAGTCAAGTGCGCACTGCTCGGCTGGATGGCGTTCAAGGACGCACTGGCCCGGACGTCGAACGAGGTGGAAGCATGACCGAGACGCCCGAACACCGCGAGGGCAGGACCGCCGCGGATCTGCCGGAGCAGACCCCGCCGCCCTCGGCCGAGGTGGCCAAGATCGAGGACGTCGAGGAGGCCATGCGCGATGTGGTCGACCCCGAGCTCGGCATCAACGTCGTCGACCTCGGTCTCGTCTACGACATCCGCGTCGAGCCGGACAACACGGCCACGATCGACATGACGCTGACGTCGGCGGCCTGCCCGCTGACCGACGTGATCGAGGATCAGACCGCGTCGGTGCTCACCGGCAGCGGCACCCTGGTCAAGGACTTCCGGATCAACTGGGTCTGGATGCCGCCGTGGGGCCCGGAGAAGATCACCGAGGACGGCCGCGAGCAGCTGCGCGCCCTCGGCTTCACGGTCTGACCCAGCCCGCGAGTCCCCCACTCCAGTCCGCGAGTCCCCCACTCCAGCCCGCGAGTCCCCCGCTCCAGCCCGCGAGTTGCCCGTTCGGTACTCCCGAACGGGCAACTCGGCTGCCGGAGCGGGGGACTCGCGCGCTGTGGTGGGGGACTCGCGACTGCGGGCACGGCTCGCGGTTACGGGAGGCTGGGGGTCCGGTCCGGTTCCGTGACCGGGAGGTGGACCTTCAGGCGCCAGCCGGTGCCCTCCGGGCCCGCGCGCAGCGTGCCGCCCAGCAGGGCGACGCGCTCGCGCATGCCCGTCAGGCCGTGGCCCGTGTGTTCGGCCGAGCCCGTGTCGGAGGGGACGCCGTCGCCGTCGTCGGCGATCTCCAGCCGCACGTGACCGCCGTCGAGTTCGGCGGTGAGCCACACGTGCGCCGCCGACCCCGCGTGCTTGGCCACGTTGGTGAGTCCCTCCTGCACCAGCCGTAGCACCGCGAGCCCCCGCACCGTGTCGAGTCCGGCCAGCGCGGGATCCACCGTGGCGTCGACGTGCAACCCCACCTGACGCGCGCGGTCCACGACGGCGGCGACGGCGACGGGCAGCTCCGACGGGTCCACCAGGTCGCCGCCCGCGGTGTCGTGCGCCTCGGGGTCGCGCAGCACCGCCACGAGCCTGCGCAGGTCGGCGAGCGCGCTCGACCCGGTGTCGTGGACGTCGTCGAGCACCTGCCGCATCGGTTCGTCGCTGCCGTCGAGCAGGTGCCGTGCCACGCCCACCCGCAGCACGATCGACGCGACGTGGTGGGCGACGAGGTCGTGCAGCTCCCGCGCGATCGCCGTGCGCTCGGCCACGCGCACCACCCGCGCCTCGGACCGGCGCAGCCGCTCCTGTTCCGCGGCCCGCGCCTCGGCCTCCCTCGCGCGCGCGTTCGCGGCCCGGATGTAGATGCCCAGCAGGAGCGGCCCGCCAACCACGAGCGAGGCCTGGAACGCGACCTCCACGGGCGTACGGGTCGCGTGGGTGAGGCCGACGAGCACAGAGACGGCCGACAGCGCCGTCGCGCCCAGCGGCAGCGCCCAGCCGCTGCGGCGCATGGCCAGCTCGAACAGCGCGAAGCTCGCCAGCACCTTGAGCGGGATCATGTTGTCGGCGGCCAGGAACTCGCCCACCGCGAGCAGCCCGGTCTGCGCCAGAGCGCTGGCCAGCGGGAAGCGCGGGGAGAACCACGCGGCGGCGATGGCGCCGAGTAGCAGCGACCAGCCCACCGGGCCCGCCAGTTCGTCGGGCCGCGCGAGCACCACGAGATAGCCGGCGCTCACCGCGGCCAGCAGTCCCACTCGCACCGGCGTCGCGTTGCGGTCGAAGAACCTCGCGATCAGCGGGGCGAGCATGGGGGACCTCGTTCGTCGGCGCGGGGCTGTTCGGCGGGATCACCTTAGTCAGGGGTCGCCTCGGCTCGGATCTCCCGCTGAGGAGGGAGGCGCGGCGGGGGAGGTTTTGCGAGGATCGTCGGGTGATTCGGCGGATCCTCGGCCCGGTGACGAGCCGCACGACGTACCGCCGCTGGACGTATCTGATCCTCGGCGGGGCGCTCTCGGCGCCGTACCTGCTCTTCGCGGGTGTGGTGGTGCCCTCGATCGTTCCCGTGTCCGCCGACGTCGGCGTCTCGCTCGCCATCGGCGGTGTGGCGGCACTGGTGGTGCTCGCCGGGACGGGACTGCTGCCGCCCGTGCGCGCACTCGAGACCGCCGCCGTCCGTGAGCTGCTCGACGATCCGGTGCCCGAGGCGGATCCGTCCGCGACGGGCGGGGGCGCACGCCTGCTCGCGGCGGCGATGTTCTGCTGCCACGTGCTGCTGGGCGCTCTGGTCAGCCTGCTGAGCCTGCTGGTGCCCGCGCTGCTCGGGCTCGCCGTGGCGGCCCCGTTCACGGGCAGCCTCGGCGCGCCGGGAAGCCCCTTCCCGGTGCCCCGAGGCTGGGCGAGCGCGTGGTTGCCCGCGGTCCTGCTGTTCGCGCTCGTGTTGCTGTTCCCGCTCGTCTCCGCCACCGGCGCGCTGCTGGTCCGCGCCGCGACGGCGTGGCTCGGACTGCCCGCGGCCGAGCGCATCGAGCGCCTGGAGCGCCGCGCGGGGCAGCTCGCCGAACGCAACCGGCTCGCGCGCGAGCTGCACGACTCGGTGGGGCACGCGCTCAGCGTCGTGTCGCTGCAGGCCGGAGCCGCCCGCCGCACGCTGCGCCGCGATCCGGACACCGCCGAACGCGCGTTGCTCGCGATCGAGGACTCCGCCCGCGCCGCGCTCGACGACCTCGACCACGTGCTCGGCCTGCTGCGGGACGAGACGCCGGGGCGCGCGCCACAGGCGGGGCTGGCCGAGCTGCCCGCGCTGCTGTCGGCGACCAGGGCAGCGGGCCTCGACGTGGCCGACGAGGTGAGCCTCGACGCCGCGGTCGCGCCCGTCGTGTCCCGCGAGGCCTACCGCATCGTGCAGGAATGCCTCACCAACGTGCTCCGGCACGCGGGCAAGGTGCCCGTCACGGTGCGCGTGTGCACGGCGGACGGCGAGCTGGCGCTGAGCGTGCGCAACCCGGCAGGCTCGGCGGACGGAACGGCGCGCGAAGGCGGCGGCAGCGGGCTGCCGGGCATCACCGAGCGCGTGGAGGTGCTGGGCGGCAGGCTGCGGGCAGGCCGCGACGGAGCGGACTGGGAGGTGGCTGTGTGGCTGCCGACCGGGACCCGAGGGGGAGGGTGAGTGGACGGCGACCGCATCGGGGTGCTGCTCGTGGACGACGAGCAGCTCGTGCGCACGGGGCTCAGGGCGATCCTGGAGTCCGAACCGGACCTGACGGTGGTGGCCGAGGCCGCCGACGGCGCCGAGGTGCCGGGGCTGGTGTCGCGGCACCGGCCCGACGTCGTGCTGATGGACGTGCGCATGCCGACGGTGGACGGCATCAGGGCTACCGAGCACCTGCTGTCCACATCGGAGTTTCCGCCGAAGGTCGTGGTGGTGACGACGTTCGAGAACGACGACTACGTCTACGACGCACTGCGCGCGGGCGCGAGCGGTTTTCTACTCAAGCGTGCGCGACCGGAGGAGATCGTCGCCGCGGTGCGCACCGTGCTGGCCGGTGACTCGCTGTTGTTCCCCGCCGCGATCCGCAGGCTCGCCGCCAGGAACGCTCCAGGCACTGCCAGGGATGCGCTGAGCGGGGCGAGGCTCACCGAGCGTGAGGCCGAGGTGCTGCGGTTGATGGCGTCCGGTTTGTCCAATGTGGAGATCGCGGAGCGCTTGTTCCTCGGCCTGCAGACCGTCAAGACCCACGTCGGCAACGTGCTCGGCAAGCTGGGCGCGCGCGACCGGACACAGGCGGTGATCGAAGCCTACGAGTCGGGTTTCGTGTCGCCGCTCGACGGGGCGGGCGGGGCTTGATCGCTCCGTTACGGTTGTGCGCATGAACGACGAGCGCGATGCCAGGGCGCGGCGCAGGGACGAGGCCGCGGAGTCGGGTGGGTTCGCCGACCTGATCGGCAGTCCCTTCCGGCTCGACCGCGACCGGATCGCGGCCTCGCCGTTCTTCGCTCGCCTCGGCGGTGTCACCCAGGTCGTCAGCGCGGGCGGGTCGGGGCTGCTGCACAACCGGCTCACCCACAGCCTCAAGGTCGCGCAGGTGGCGCGGGCGATCGCGGAGCGCGTCACGGCGCAGGGCGACACGGGCGAGATCGTCGCCAAGCTCGGCGGCTGTGACCCCGACGTCGCCGAGGCCGCCGCGCTGGGCCACGACCTCGGGCACCCGCCGTTCGGCCACCTCGGCGAGCAGGTGCTCGACCGCGTCGCGCGGCACCGCTACGGGCTGCCCGACGGCTTCGAGGGCAACGCGCAGACGTTTCGCATCGTCACCAAGACCGAGGTCGGCGGGCCCACGCCGCAGGGGCTGAACCTGACGGCGGCGGTGCGCGCCGCGCTGCTGAAGTACCCGTGGGCCCGGCTGCACTATCCGGACCCGCACCCGGCGGCGCTGAGCATCCCGCCCCGGGGAGCCGCCGAACCGGACGAGGCGCCCGGCACGGGCTCGGTGAAGTTCTCGGCCTACACCACGGAGCTGGAGGACCTTGAGCACTCGCGGGCGCCGTTCGCGGGGCTGATCGAGCGCTGGCAGCAGACCGTCGAGGCCTCGGTGATGGACCTGGCCGACGACATCGCCTACGCCATCCACGACATCCAGGACTTCCACCGCATCGGCGTGCTGCAGCACGCGGCCGTCGCCACCGAGCTCGGCCAGTGGCTCGCGCACGCGGGCGAGCTCGCGGACCTGCCCTCGGCCGCGCTGCACGACGAGCACCGCAACCCCGGGCGCTCGCTGGAGTACCTGCGCCGCCGCATGCACCTCAAGGACTCGTGGGTGGTCGACGACGACGCGTTCGCCCACGCTGTGGCGCGCGTGCGGGCGGAGCTGGTCGACGATCTGCTGGCCATCCCGTTCGACGGTTCGATCGAAGCCGAGCAGGCGATGGCCACGTTCTCGGCTCGCTGGACCGCGCGCCTCGTGGACGGCGTGCTGGTGACGCCCGCGCCGCCGACGCGCACCGGGCACGTCACGCTGCGGACCGCGCAGTGGCACGAGGTGCAGGTGCTGAAGTTCGTGCACCGCCGGTTCGTGCTGCAGCGGCCGGATCTGGCCCTGCACCAGCGCGGCCAGGCCAGCATGATCACCAACCTCGTGGACGCGCTCGACGCGTGGCTCACCGACCGCGACGAGGCCCGCAGGCTTCCGCGCAGGCTGCACGACCTCGTGGCGCTGGCGCACCTGGAGTACACCGCGCTCGCCGACCGCTCGCCCGAACTGCTGGTGGGGGCCACGGGGGAGCCGGTGAGCGGAGCCGACGCCGTGCGCTCGCTCGCGCGAGGACGCGCGGTGGTGGACTTCGTGGCCTCGCTGACCGACCGTCAGGCGGCCAGCATGCTCGACGCGATCTCGGGCCACGCCGCGCAGCCGTGGTCGGAGTCGTTCGTTCTGTGAGAGTCCGGTGAGCGCGCGGCAGGTGCGGGGCGGCGGCCGTGCCGTCGAGGTGGAGCCCGACCGGCTCGCCGGGTGGTTCGAGCGCTTCGCGACCCGCAACGACGGCGTGGTGAGCACGGTGCTGGGGGCCGAGGAGGTGGTGGTGACCGGCGGCAACGGCACCACGGCGACCGCGGCCGTGCCGTTCCCACCGCTGGGCGTCGAGGGCGAGCACCGCGAGCACGAGGGGCTCGCCGTGGCGCCGCTGGTCGAGCACGCCAGTCTGGACCGGAGGATCGGCCTGCTGCTCGTGCGGCTCGGCGGGCACAGCGTCGGCGTCGCGCAGCGGGGCGAGGTGGTGCTCTCGCGAACCGACCGGCGACTCGTCCACGGCCGCAACGCGGCGGGCGGGTGGTCGCAGCAGCGGTTCGCGCGCCGCAGGGAGGGCCAGGCACGGCAGGCACTGCGCGCGGCCGCCGACGACGCGGCCGAGGTCCTGCTGCCGCACGTGTCCGAATTGGACGGCGTGGTGCTCGGCGGCGATCGCAAGGCACTCGACGAGCTGCGCGCCGACCGCAGGCTGGCCCCGCTGTTCGCGCTGGCGGCCCCTCGGGTGCTCGACATCGCCGAGCCGCGCAGGACCGTGCTCGACGACGCGGCGCGGCGGACGCTCGCCGTGGAGATCGTGCTCAGGTGAGTCCGATCACCGCCGGGTAAAGCCACTGGACCCCGGTCCGTACACTGGCTGTCGTGGTCGTTCGCCTCGAGTAGCAGCCCCGCCCCGAGCGGGTTGTTCACGCTGCCCTAGTTTCCGCCTCGACGCCACGGAGTTCTCCTTGATCACGGCCACCGGCCTCGAGCTTCGCGCAGGTTCGCGCGTGCTCCTTTCCGACACCGCACTGCGCATCCAGCCCGGCGACCGCATCGGCCTGGTCGGCCGCAACGGCGCGGGTAAGACCACCACGCTGAGGGTGCTCGCCGGCGAGGGCGAGCCCTACGCGGGCGCCGTCCAGCACGGCGGCGAGATCGGCTACCTCCCGCAGGACCCGCGCGAGGGCGATCTGTCCGTCAGCGCCAAGGACCGCGTCCTGTCCGCGCGAGGCCTCGACGTGCTCGTGCGGGACATGGAGAAGGCCCAGACCGCCATGGCCGAGCTCGTCGACGACAACGAGCGCGACAAGGCGGTGCGCCGCTACGGCAGGCTCGAGGAGCGCTTCTCCTCGCTGGGCGGGTACGCCGCCGAGAGCGAGGCCGCCCGCATCTGCGCCAACCTCGGACTCGAGGAGCGCATCCTCACCCAGCCGCTGCGCACCCTGTCGGGTGGCCAGCGCAGGCGCGTCGAGCTCTCCCGCATCCTGTTCGCGGCCTCCGAGGCGGGCGCGGGCGGCAAGTCGGGCACGATCCTGCTGCTCGACGAGCCCACCAACCACCTCGACGCCGACTCGATCAACTGGCTGCGCGGCTTCCTCAAGTCCCACGACGGCGGGCTCGTGGTGATCAGCCACGACGTCGAGCTGCTGGGCGAGGTCGTCAACAAGGTGTGGTTCCTCGACGCGACCCGCGGCGAGCTCGACAACTACAACATGAGCTGGAAGCGCTACCTCGAGGCGCGCGCCACCGACGAGAAGCGCCGCCGCCGCGAGCGTGCCAACGCCGAAAAGAAGGCCTCGGCGCTGCAGCAGCAGGCGGCCAAACTCGGTGCCAAGGCCACCAAGGCCGTCGCCGCGAAGAACATGGCGCGCAGGGCCGAGCAGATGCTCGCGAGCCTCGACGACGAGCGCCAGTCCGACAAGGTGGCGCGCATCAAGTTCCCCGCACCCGCCTCGTGTGGCAGGACGCCGCTCACGGCCGAGGAATTGTCGAAGTCCTACGGTTCGCTGGAGATCTTCACCGGCGTCGACCTGGCGATCGACCGCGGTTCGAAGGTGGTCGTGCTGGGGCTCAACGGTGCGGGCAAGACCACGCTGCTGCGGCTGCTCGGCGGCATGGAGCCCGCCGACACGGGCCGCGTGGTGCCGGGTCACGGTCTGCGTCTCGGTTACTACGCCCAGGAACACGAGACTCTCGACCACGACGCGACGGTGTGGGAGAACACGCGCCATCTCGCGCCCGACACGGGAGCGCAGGAACTGCGGAACCTGCTCGGCTCGTTCCTCTTCACCGGCGAACAGCTCGACCAGCCGGCCGGAACCCTGTCTGGTGGCGAGAAAACCCGCCTGGCGCTGGCGGGTCTGGTGTCGAGCGCGGCGAACGTGCTGCTGCTGGACGAGCCCACCAACAACCTCGACCCGGCGAGCCGCGAGCAGGTGCTGGACGCGTTGCGCAGCTACACCGGAGCGGTCGTACTCGTGACGCACGACCCGGGTGCGGTCGAGGCGTTGGAACCCGAACGCGTGATCTTGCTACCGGACGGTACTGAAGACCACTGGTCCCCTGATTATCTGGAACTTGTGCAGCTCGCGTGAGTTGGCTTGATGCCAAATAGCCGTCCAGATCGTTAGTTGATGTTCGGCAAACACTGAATCGGCCCAATATCTTCGCAGTTTCGGAAGGTTTTTGGCCCGTCGTCTGGCATTCCGCCGCTCAGTGTTCGATCATTGCGGCGGCAGGGGTCGAATGTGGCCCGAAACACCATACGGGCGGAAGGTGGATCGACGTGGCAGACCTGAAGAAGGGTGCGCGGATCACCGGAAACACGCGCGACAAGTTGGCCGCCGACCTGAAGAAGAAATATGAGAAGGGGGCGAGCATTCGCTCACTCGCGGAGTCCACGGGCCGTTCCTACGGTTTCGTGCACCGGGTCCTCTCGGAATCCGGGGTCCAGCTCCGCGGTCGCGGCGGCGCGACGCGCGTCAAGAAGAAGTAAAGGGAGTCGACTCGGACGAGGTGCCGGCGCCGGGCGTCGCGGCGACGCGGGAGGCCGACTCCCGGCTCGGGAAACACAACATCGCGCCCAACAGGACTACCGGATACACCAGATAACCGAATCGGGTGGCCGGCGTGAGCATCGTGAAGGTGCCCAGGCCGACCGCGATACGAAGGAGTGCGTCCCCACCGGTGACGGGAGGTCGCCGGATGATCCACCACATGATCGCCAGAGCCGCTGCACCGAGCAGCCCGAACGTGAACGCCTTACCGATCGGACCGGCGCTGGCGATGAGATGACCCGGAAGTGGGCTCGCCGCGGGTGAGGTGACCGCTCCGAGTCCGGCCGGGAACCGGATCACGTGCTCGAGGAACGCCTCCGGATGCACGAGGTACACCGGCACGTTCACCGCCGCGCAGACGGCGAGCAGCACCAGTACGAAGCGCAGCAGGGCACGCCGCCCCAGCCGGGCGAGCACGAGGATCCCGAGTACGACGGCGGCGGGCGCGACGATGAGCTTCGCGCTTGTGACCAGCGCCAGCACGACGGCTGAGAGCGCCGGCCGGTCCGTTGCGGCCAGTGCGGCACCCAGTACGAGCAGGCTCACGATCGCCAGGTCGGGGCCCGCTGTCGCGAACGTCAGAGCGGTGAGCGGGAACACCGCGACGAGCTGGGCCGCGCGGACCGGAATCCTCGGCTTGCCCAGCAGCCGCCACGCGCCCCACGCGCACAGCACGGCGGTGAGGGCGAAGTACAGCCGCGCGTCCGTCAGCACGTCGGTGACGGGCGTGCCGCCCGCGAGCGCCCTCGGCAGTCCGAACACCGTCATCACAGGGCCGTAGGGCGTGTAGTCGTTCACCTCGGGGGGTCTGCCGAGCGCGCCCACGTCGACGTAGGGCGTGCCGGTGTCGAGGAACAGGCTCGCCGAGCGTTCGATCACCCACACCTCGGGCTGCGCGCTCCACGACCACGGGGTCTCCAGCCAGTCCACGCCCGTGAGCCTGCGCACGAGCAGGAACACCAGCGGGGCCAGCATGCCGACCACTCCGACGGCGCCGATCCCCAGCCAGCGCGAGCGCCACCAGCCGCCCTCGCGGCGCGGCGTCAGCCGCAGCCAGCACGTGTGCGCCAGCGCGAGGGTGTAGGCGGCGACGGCGAAGTTCGCCCAGATCCGGAAGCCGTAGTGCTTGTCGGTGAGTGCCAGCGCGAGCGCGTAACCCGCGGCGATGGCGTAGAGCGCGAGGTCGAGGCGCAGCGGGCGTTCCGCCCAGCCTTGGCGTATCCACTGTCCGACCCCGCGACTCCCCATGGTGCGCCAGGTTAGCGAGGGGCCACGACCGCCAGGAGGCGACCGGGGGAGAATTTTTCCCGGCTGCGGGAAGGATCACGTAGGACACTGTGTTGTCCAGGGCATATGGGTGCAAGATCTCAAGTATTGTCGAGATATTGCACGCTCGGCGCGGAGCACGGAGAGGCTGGGGACGCATGGATAACACCTGGACACTGATGAGTGGCGCGATGAGATCGGCGGACGCGCCGAGGGGGCTGCGCAAGGGAACCGTGCGTCGCATCGCGAGCTTCGCCCGGCCGCACTGGGCCCGCCTCGGGATCTTCCTCGGGCTGACGGTGGTCTCCGCCGTGCTGGCCGTGAGCACGCCTCTGCTCGCCGGCCGCGTGGTGGACGAGATCGTCGGTGGGGGAGTCGCCTCGATCGTGATCTTGCTGGCGCTGGCGATCGCGGGACTTGCCATCGCCGACGCGGGACTCGGGCTGGCCGAACGCTGGCAGTCGGCGCGCATCGGCGAGGGACTGATCCTCGACCTGCGCCGCGCGGTGTACGAGCACGTGCAGCGCATGCCGGTCGCGTTCTTCACCCGCACCCGCACCGGCGCGTTGGTGAGCAGGCTCAACAACGACGTGATCGGCGCGCAGCGCACGTTCACGGCCACGTTGTCGGGCCTGGTCACCAACGTGATCCAGCTCGTGCTGTCGCTGGCCGTGATGGTCACCCTGTCCTGGCAGGTCACCCTGCTGGCACTGGTGCTGCTGCCGGTGTTCGTGCTGCCCGCGCGGCGTCTCGGCAGGCGCATGGCGGACCTGCAGCGGGAGTCGGCCGAGCTCAACGCGTCGATGACCACGCAGATGACGGAACGGTTCTCGGCGCCGGGGGCCACACTCGTGAAGCTGTTCGGCAGGCCGCGCGCGGAGGCCGACGAGTTCGGCGCGCGGGCCGGGCGGGTGCGCGACATCGGGGTGCGCACCGCGATGCTGACGCGCTGGTTCATGACGAGCCTGACCTTGGTGTCCGCGCTCGCGCAGGCGCTGGTCTACGGGCTCGGCGGCTGGCTGGCGCTGCGCGGCGACCTCGCGCCCGGCACCGTCGTGGCGCTGGCGTTGCTGCTGACCAGGCTGTACACGCCGCTGACGGCGCTGGCCAACGTGCGGGTGGACGTGATGACGGCGCTCGTGTCGTTCGAGCGGGTTTTCGAGGTGCTCGACCTCGACCCGATGATCAGGGAGAAGCCCGACGCGCGGGCGCTGCCCTCGGGTGGCGTGTCGGTGGAGCTCGACGACGTGCGCTTCGCGTACCCCTCGGCGGAGAAGTACTCGCTGGCCTCCCTGGAAGACGTGTCCACACTGGACAACCGGGGTGGCGAGGACGTGCTGCACGGCGTGAGCCTGCGGGCCGAGCCGGGAGAGCTGGTGGCGCTGGTCGGCTCGTCCGGCGCGGGCAAGTCCACCATCGCCTCGCTGGTGCCGCGTCTCTACGACGTCGACGCGGGAACCGTACGGTTGTCCGGTGTGGACGTCAGGGACCTCACGTTCGACTCGGTGCGCGAGACCGTGGGCGTGGTGACCCAGGACGGGCACCTCTTCCACGACACGATCCGCAACAACCTCGCCTACGCCGCGCCCGGCGCCACCGACCCCGAGATCTGGCACGCCCTCGACCGGGCCAGGCTCACCGCGCTGGTGCGGTCGCTGCCCGACCAGCTCGACACGGTCATCGGCGAGCGCGGTTACCGGCTCTCCGGCGGCGAGCGCCAGCGGCTCACGATCGCCCGCCTGCTGCTGGCGCAGCCCAGGGTCGTGGTGCTCGACGAGGCCACCGCCCACCTCGACTCGGAGTCCGAGGCCGCGGTCGGGGAGGCCCTCACCGACGCGCTCGACGGGCGCACCGCGATCGTTATCGCCCACCGGCTGTCCACCATCCGGGCCGCTGACCGCATCATGGTGGTGGAAGCAGGCCGCGTGGCGGAGCAGGGTACGCACGAGCAGTTGCTCGCCGCGGGAGGCCGGTACGCGGAACTGCACCGGACGCAGTTCCGCCAGAATGCGCCCACCGCGGCGTGAGGAGGACGTGAGTGATCGACGACGAACCGGCGATGGCCGTCCGGCGGTCGCCGGTTCCGGCGCGCGCGGTGGCACTGGTGCTGCACGGCGGGTCGGAACACGGAACCGCCGTCGTGCGGCCCTGGCGGCTCGCCTACCTGCGGATGGTGCCCTTCGCGAAGGCGCTGCACGCGGCCGGTGCGGCTCAGGGGCTCGAGGTGCGGCTGCTGCGCAACCGCGTGCGCGGGTGGAACGCGCCCACACTCGACCCGGTGCGCGACGCCCGCTGGGCGCTCGACCGGATCCGCGCCGAGACTCCCGACGTGCCCGTGCTGCTGGTCGGTCACTCGATGGGCGGCAGGGTCGCGCTGCGGGTGGCCGACGACCCGGCGGTGACCGCGGTGTGCGCGCTCGCACCGTGGACTCCCGAGGGTGAGCCGGTGGAGCCGGTGCGTGACCGCTCGGTGCTGATCGCCCACGGCACGCGCGACCGGATGACCAGCCCCGAGGCCTCCCACGCCTACGCCAGGCGCGCGGCGGGCACGGCGGCCAGGCTCGCGCGGTTCGAGGTGGCCGACGAGGGCCACGCCATGCTGCGCAAGTCCGCGGTGTGGAACCGGTTCGTGACGGGATTCGCGGCGGGGGAGCTGGACTGGCCGGGTCAGGACGGTGTGCCCGCTTCGGCGTGGAGCGCTCCGGCGGACTTGCGACTGCGACTCGCGCTCTGAGCGGGGCACGCCGGGCTCGACCGGGACGCCGGCTCTGAAAAAGAGGCTCCGACCTGGGCTGTCACTGAGCGGCGTGTCGGACACAACCCGATCGGGGGACCATGCGTCCATTGTCGGGGGCCGTGCGGTTTAGTAGTCCCGCACGGACGCGGCACGACACCGATCGGGAGACGGCGATGACGTACGGCGGACACTACGGCGGCCAGCAGCCCCCGGGCGGCAACCGCCGCCCGCCCCGTGGCCCCAGGCAGCACCAGAGCGCGCAGATGCTGCCCGTGCCCGGCAGCGACCGGGCGCGCCAGGGCCCGCCGCAACGTCCACACCAGCCGACCCGGATGGCGCCGCTGCCCGACGGCCCGCCGCACCAGCCGCCGCCGGGCGGTGAGCGGCCGGCTCCGCCGAAACCCAAGCGCAGGCGCTGGTCGTTCGGCAAGGTCCTGATGTGCCTGCTGCTGGTGTTCGTGCTGTTCCTCGGCGCGGTGTGGGCCTATCTCGAGTTCTCCATCAACCGCATCGACGCGCTGCCCGGCGAGTACGAGGGCAGGCCCGCGGCCGCCGCGGGCACCAACTGGCTCATCGTCGGTTCCGACTCGCGCGCGGGCCTCGACGCCGACCAGCAGGCGGAGCTGAGCACCGGCGACGCGGGCGGTCAGCGCACCGACACGATCATGATCGCTCACATCCCGGACAACGACACCGCGCCCACGCTGCTGAGCCTGCCGCGCGACTCGCAGGTCGAGATCCCTGGCTACGGCACCAACAAGATCAACGCGGCGTTCGCGTTCGGCGGCGCGCCGCTGCTCGCGCAGACCATCGAGCAGGCCACGGGCCTGCGGCTCGACCACTACGCCGAGATCGGCTTCGGCGGGTTCGCCAACCTCGTCGACGCGATGGGCGGGGTCGAGATGGACATCCCCGACGAGATGCGCGACACCAAGACCGGCCTCGTCATCCCCGCGGGAGCGCAGACGCTCGACGGCGCTCAGGCGCTGGGCTTCGTCCGGATGCGCTACAGCACGGCGACCCCGCGTTCGGACCTCGACCGGGTGGCCAACCAGCGGAAGTTCATCGGCGCGATGGCCAGCCAGATGGCGAGCCCCGGCACGCTGCTGAACCCGTTCTCCGTGTTCCCGCTGCTGGCCGACGCGCCGGACGCGCTGACGATGGACACCGACGACCACCTGCACAACCTGCTGGGTCTGGCGTGGGCCATGCGCGGTATCTCCGACGGTGGTGTGGTGACCACGACGATGCCCACCACGTCGAGCTCGGCGGAGTACTGGGACGAGGAGAAGTCGCAGCAGCTGTTCGACGCCTTCCGCAACGACACCCCGGTGCCCGACAGCGCGATCGTCGACTAGCGCCTGTCCGGCGGTGGTGCTCGGTCCCGCTCGGACCGGACTCCGTCGCTGTGCTCCACGCGGCGGGCGCCGAGGGCAACACCACCGAGCCGAGCCGGTGGCCGACGGTGACCGGTCCGAGCGGGAACCGACGGCGTCGGCGCGCCCGCTAGCAGGCGGGCACGTCGCCCGCCGAGCCCGCGTCGACGAAGGCGGCCGACACGTGGTGACCCGGCCCGATGCGGTACCAGACATCGGTGGTGCCCTCCGGACCGGTCACCGACGTGCCCGTGGCCTGGCACTCGAGCGGCACCCCCGCGCGGTTGCCCGCGAGCCCGACGTCGCCGGAGTCGGTGCTCACGTCCGCGCGCACCGTGAGCGGCCCTCCGTCGGTGGTGATCTCGCCGGTCTCGCCTGAGCCCGTCCAGAGATAGGTGGCGTTGACCCAGCCGTTGTCGTCCATGCCGAGGCCGTCCCAGAACGTGCCGTCGGCGAGGTCGATCCCCGCTGGGTTGGCGACCGTGCGGTCGAACTGGTCCTTGCCGCCGTTGTAGCCGTCCTCGTGCGCGGCCTGTGCCTGCGGCGTGCCCTGCGGCAGGTCGGTCCACATCTCCCGCTCGTCCGACGGGCTCCAGTAGTCGTCCTTGGTGTTCCACGGGCCGACGTCCCAGACGGCCGCGTACGCGCACCTGCTCCCGTCGGTGAGGCACACGCGCACCGAGTAGTCGCCGGTGTCCTTCGGGGACAGTGACCGGCCCGACGGCAGCGCCACGAAGTGGTCGCGCTCGGTGATCACGTGGCCGTTGGCCGTGGTGCCGCCGACGAGGCCCTCGCGGGTCGCGAACACCTCGTACGTCAGCGCGTCCTGGGCCACCTCGGCGCGGGCGGCCGGCGCCTGCTCGCCGCGCAGTCCGACCGAGCGCACCTCGGGCGCCGCGGTGGCGGTGGCCGTGAGTTCCACGCGGGCCTGCACGGTGGTGACCGCGCGGTCCAGAGTGGAACCCGCGGGAGTCCACTGCGTCCAGCGGTCGCCGTCGAGGCCGCGAACCTCCACGCGCACGGACGTGCCGTCGGGCACGACCGCGTCGACGTCGGCGACGACGCGGTTGACAGGCCGGTCGAGATCCCGTTGCGCCAGCACGAGATACCCGGTGCCGGGCCGGGTCGTGGTCAGCACCGTGCCGTCGTGGCGGACGCCGGTGTCGTCGGCATCCACAGTGGAGACCTCGGCGGTCCAGGAGGGGCCGGTGTCCTGGACCGCCGTGGCGATCATGGGGGTGAGGGCGACCAGTGGGGTCGCCAGGAGAGGAAGGAGTCTGCGGCCGCGCATTCGGGGGTTCCCTTCGAGCTCGCCGGTGGGGTACGCGGCGCAGTCTCGGTCAGGGAGGTACACGATCTGTACAAAAAGGATGTTCAGGCTCTGCCCGCCGTGTATGCGTCGTCGCGCCGGCCGGGCAGCAGCCGCTGCGCGCGCTCTGTGATGTCGAGCTCCCGCCACAGCGCCAGCGCGCTCGCGTAGTAGCGGCGGGAGCGTTCCGGCTGACCCAGCGCGTCGTGCAGCTCGCCGAGCCGCTCGCTGACCTCGGCCTCGGACCGCCGGTCGCCCGAGAGCCGGGTGGCCGACAGCGAGTTCACGAGCAGCAGCTGCGCGTGCGCCAGGTCGCCGCTGCACAGGCACAGCTCGCCCAGGCTCTGGTGTGCGTAGCCCACGCACCGGTCGTCGCCGAGCTCGGTGAAGATCGCGATCGCCTCGTCGAGCTGCTGCCTGGCCGCGCCGAGCCTGCCCCGGCGCTGGTGCAGCAGCGCCTGCCGTTGCAGGGCGTGGGCCTGGCGGTGCCGGTCGCCGAGCTCGGCGGCGAGCTCCCTGGCTTCGCTGAACCAGCGGTCGGCCGTCGCCGTGCAGCCGCGCGCGAGCCACAGGCTGCCGATCGCGAGCCTGGCCACGGCCTCGCCGTGCCGGTCGCCGGTGCGGGCGAACAGAGTCAGCGCCTCGTGGCAGCACCGCAGACCCGCGTCGTGCTCGCCGAGGATGCGGTGCACGGTCGTCCTGCCGGTCAGCGCCACCGCGGCGCCGCGCTCGTCGCCCTCCGCGAGAAACAGCGCGTGCGCGCGCATGAACGAGGCCAGCGCGCCGTCGTAGTCGTCCTGGTAGATCAGCAGCTGCCCGAGGTTGCGCAGCAGGATCGCCTGCCCGCGGGCGTCTCCCGTGCGCTTGGCCGCGTCGAGTCCGATGCGGTGGGTGCTCATCCAGTCGTCGTGGTGGTCGCGCAGGTCGAAGTAGGGCAGGAACGCGGCGGCCAGCCGCCAGGCGAGGTCGTCGAGGCCCAGGCGCGCGGCCAGCGACACCGCGGCGACGCCGGTGTGGTGCTCGGCCTCGAACCACGCCACCGGATCGGCGAGCAGCCCGGCCGACTCGTCGGGGACCCAGCGCCGGTCGTCGCGCGCGGGCAGCAGGCCGAAGAAACGCACAGGCATGCGCTCGGTGGCCTCCAGTGCGAGCTCGAGGTAGCCCTCCAGCACCCTGCGCGCCACGTCGAGTCTGGCCTCGCCGTCGTCGTGTTCGGCGCGCTCGGCGGCGTAGCAGCGCAGCAGGTCGTGCAGGCGATAGCGGGGCCGGCCCGCCGCGTCCGTGCCGACGGGCTCCACGAGGTGTGCGTCGAGCAGCACGTCCAGCACGTCGTCGGCGTGAACCCGGTCGAGCACCGCCGCCGCGGCCCAGGCGGGAAAGCGCACCGCGCCGAGACAGCCGAGCCCGCGCAGGGCCCGTGCGGCGCTGCCGGGCAGCTGGTCGTAGCTCAGGGTCACGCTCGCGCGCACGGCCAGGTCGCCCACGCGCAGCTCGTCGAGTCGCCTGCGTTCGTCGCTCAGCCGGTCGGCGAACATCCGCAGTGTCCAGCCCGGCCGGTGCGCGAGCTTCGCGCCCGCGACGCGGATCGCGAGTGGCAGGTGCCCGCACGAGTCGAGCAGCTCGTCGGCGGCCTCGGGTTCGGCGGCCGCGCGGTCCTCGCCGACGACGGCCGTGAGCAGGCCCTTCGCCTCGGCGGGCGGCAGCACGTCGAGCTCGACGGGCGTGGCGCCGGCGAGGTCGGGCAGGCGGGCGCGGCTCGTCACGAGCACGGCGCAGGTGCCCGCGCCGGGCAGCAGCGGCCGGACCTGTGCGGCGTCGGCCGCGTCGTCGAGCACGACGCACAACCGCGCCGTCGTCAACCGGGCCCGCAGCAGCGCGGCGCGCTCGGTCTGCTGCCTCGGCAGTGTGGAGTCCGGCACGCCCAGCGCCCGCAGCAGTTCGGCCAGCAGGTCGCCGGGCCTGCGCGGCGTGGCCGTCGTGCCGCCGAGGGCGAGGTGCAGTTGCCCGTCGGGGAACTCCTCCCGCACGGCGTGGGCCACGTGGACGGCGACGGCCGATTTGCCGACCCCCGGCGGGCCGGACAGCACGGCGACGGTGGGCAGGCCCTCGGTGCCGCGCCGCCGGATCAGCCCGGCCAGCTCGGTGACGCAGTCCCGTCTGCCGGTGAAGTCGGGCAGATTCAGCGGCAGCCTGCACCCGGGCGCCTGGGCAGGAGCGGGCGGGGGCGGCCGCGTGGGCGCGGGCGCGGTGCTCAGGGTGGCGTACAGCTCGCGCAGCCGGGGGCCGGGCCGGGCGTCGAGCTCGTCCCGCAGCACCTGCTCGGCCTCGGTGTAGGCGGTCACCGCCTCGGCCCTGCGCCCTCCCAGGTCGAGTGCGCGGACGAGCTGGAGCCAGAACTCCTCGCGCAGCGGGTGTTTCTCGAGCAGTCCCCGCAGCTCGGCGACCGCCTCCTCGTACTCGCCGAGATCGACGCGGGTGCGCAGGCGCAGCTCGTGCGCGCCGAGGCGTAGCTCCGCGAGCCTGGCCAGCGGCGCGCCCCACGTGTGGCTGTGCGGCAGGTCCGCGAGTGCGGGGCCGCGCCAGAGCCGTTCGGCCTCGGTCAGCAGCGCGAGCGCGGACCTGGGATCGGCGCCGCCCAGCGCCGTGCGGGCCTCGGCGAGGCGGTCCTCGAACAGCGTCGTGTCGAGCAGCCCCGGCTCCACCGTGAGCAGGTAACCGGACGAGCTGCGCTCGAGTCCCGCGCCGCTGCCCTCGAGTCTGGCGCGCAGGAAGTGCACGTAGGTGCGAAGGTTCGCGGCAGCGGACGCGGGCGGGGAGTCGGGCCACAACACCTCGGCGAGATGGTCCTTCGACACGGTCACGCCGGGTTGCAGCAGCAGGGCGGCCAGAAGCATGCGGGGTTTGCGCCCGCCGAGCGGGACCGCCCGTCCCTCGACGACGACCTCGAGCGGGCCGAGCAGGCGGAAGAGAGTCGCGGTCACGCTCGACCACCCCCAGCGCTGCGCGGACCAGGTCAAACCCGGATCGTAGGTCCAGACCGCACGGTCCGACAGTGCCAAAGGTAGGCCGGTTGGTGAACGCTGAACAGGCCACCTTGTACGAAACATGTACACCCGTCCCGCACGCTCGAGGACATGGCGCGCTCACCGATCCGCATCGCCGCCGCCGCACTGGCCGCCGCGGCGGCACTGGCACTGGCGGCTCCGCCCGCGGCCGCGGCCGTCGACGGCACGGTCGAGACCGGGGGTGAGGCGCTGACCGTCCGCCGCGCGGCGAGCACCAGCTCCACCGACGTCGGCGAGGTCGCGAACGGCACCGCGGTGAGCATCGACTGCCGCACCACGGGACCCGAGGTCTCCGGTCCCGTCGGCACCACCACGCGCTGGGACTACGTGCCCGAACTCGAGGGATATGTCTCGGGCGCCTACGTCCGGATCGCCGACTCCCAGACCGCGCCCGACTGCGGCGTCGGCACCGGCAGCGCCCGGTGCTCGTCGGGCTCGTGCGCCGGTGAGGCGGTGTTCGACTCCGCGGATCCGCGGTTCGTGGTGTACGACCAGGCAGCCGACGGCAGGTCCGCGGTGGTCACGTACTGGCTCGACGGCGGGGCGGGCCCGCAGTACGCCTGGAACTCCGAGGGCAACGGCACGGACGTCGAGCGTCCCGTCGAGGTGGCCTCGGGCGAATGGATCCACTACCGCGTGTGCGTGGCCAACTATTCCGACAGCGACCCCGATCTCGAGTCCTGTGGGCCCGCGATCACCGACTACGCGGCGTGAACGAGAACGGAGGCACGCGATGGCACAGGTGAACCGGCGGCTGGTTCTGCTCGGCGGCGTCGCGGCCGCGGCGGGAGCCGTCACGCTGCCCACGTCCCTGCCCGCCTGGGCACGATCCAGGACCGCCGCGTCGGCACCGGCAATCCGAGACCCGTTTCAACTGGGGGTGGCCTCGGGTGACCCGTTGCCGGACAGCGTCGTGCTGTGGACGCGCCTCGCGCCCGCGCCGCTCAACGAGGACGGGTTCGGCGGCATGCCGGACGCGGCCTACGACGTGGAGTGGGAGCTGGCCACCGACGAGAACTTCGGTTCGGTGGTGCAGAACGGCACGGTGTCCACCTCGCGCGCGATGGGGCACAGCGTGCACGTGGAGCCCGAGGGGCTCGAGGCGGGCAGGGACTATTTCTACCGGTTCCGCACCGAGGGCCACCTCTCGCCCGCGGGCCGCACCCGCACCGCACCGGCGGCGGACTCGGCGGTGGACAGCCTCACCTACTGCTTCACGTCCTGCCAGCACTGGGAGGAGGGCTGGTACCACGCGCACCGCGGCATCGCCGACGACGACCCGGATCTGGTGCTGTTCCTCGGCGACTACATCTACGAGAAGCCGTCGGGGCGGGAACCGGAGCTGAAGGTGCGGGGGCTCGCCGTCACCGACGAGACCACGACGCTCGCCCTGTACCGCGCCCGCTACGGCCAGCACAAGACGGACTCCGACCTGCAGGCCGCGCACGCGGCGGCGCCGTGGCTCGTCGTGTTCGACGACCACGAGGTGGTCAACAACTGGAACTCGACGTCGAGCCCCGCCGGGACCCAGCGCAAGGAGGAGGCGTTCCAGGCGTTCTACGAGAACATGCCGATCCGCTCGTCGGCCGTGCCGGACGGCGCGAAGATCCAGCTGTACCGGCGGTTCCAGTGGGGTCAGCTCGCCCGGTTCCACCTGCTCGACACCCGCCAGCATCGCGACGCGCAGGCCGAGGACGACAGCTGCTCCGTGATGCGCGACCCCGACCGCACGATCACCGGCTCGGAGCAGGAGAAGTGGCTGCTCGACGCGTTCGCCACGCAGCCGTCGACGTGGGACTTCCTCGGTCAGCAGGTGTTCTTCGCCCAGCGCGACGGCGACGGCGACAAGGACACGTGCGACGACACCGACGCCTGGGACGGCTACGAGGGCTCGCGCGACCGCATCACCCAGGGCTGGGTGGACGCGGGGGTGCCGAACATGGTGGTGCTGACCGGCGACGTCCACCGGCACTGGGCGGCCGATCTGCGCCAGGACTACTTCGACCACGACAGCGCCGTGGTCGGCTCGGAGCTGGTCACCACATCGGTGTCGAGCACGAGTGCGGGCGCGGAACCGCCGAGCGAACAGTGGCTGGCGAACAACCCGCACATCAAGTACTGCCAGGGAGAACGCGGCTACGTGCGGGTCACCGCGACGTCCGGCGAACTCAAGGCCGACTTCCGCGTGGTGTCCGACGCGCTGGAACAGGACCCGGCGAAGGTGGAGATCACCACCGATGCCAGCTACGTCGTGGAGGCGGGAACGCCGGGACTGAAACCCGCCTAGCTCGCGCGCACCCACCGGCGCCCCGGTGGGCGAGTCGGACAGCGCACGACCAGCTTGACCTACCCTTGATTTATGGGCACGACGGAGCCGGATACGGGTGGGCTGGCTGTCGTGTTGCCGTCGCCGCTGGTGGAGCTGCGCGACCTCCGTCTGGACGAGCACGAGGTGCGCGTCTACCTCAAACGGGACGACCTGATTCATCCTGAGGTATCAGGCAACAAGTGGCGGAAGTTGAAGTACAACCTGGCGGCAGCGAAGGAGCAGGGGCACAGTCGTCTGCTGACCTTCGGTGGTGCGTACTCGAACCATGTTCGGGCGATGGCCGCAGCGGGGTACTACTTCGGGTTCGAGACCGTTGGTGTCATTCGGGGCGAGGAGCATCTGCCGCTGAACGAGTCGCTGGTCTACGCCGTTGACCGGGGAATGACGTTGACCTACCTGGACCGCACGACATACCGGCGCAAAACTGAGCCGGATGTGCTGGCGGCGCTGGTCGACGATTTCGGACCCTGCTGTGTGGTGCCGGAGGGCGGCAGCAACGGACCGGGTGTGCGCGGCTGCGCTGAGCTTCCCGGTGAGATCGAGATCGACTTCGACGTCGTCTGTTGTGCAACCGGCAGCGGCGGCACCGTGGCTGGGATCGCTGCGGGGCTCACCGGAAACCAGCGCGCTCTCGGGTTCGCTGTCTTGAAGGGTGGCCAGTTCCTCGACGCGGAGGTGCGGCGGCTTCAGGGTGAGGGTTTCGGAGTGGAGACAGCGAATTGGGCTCTCGTCCATGACTTTCACTTCGGCGGCTACGCGAAGCATAAGCCCGAGCTGGGAAGTTTCATCGCGGACTTCGATACACGGCACGGCATCACGCTGGACTGGGTGTATGAGGCAAAGATGATGTACGGCTTGTTCGATCGTGTTGCCTCCGGTGCGTTCGCACGCGGTTCGACGGTCGTGGCGGTGTTGAGCTGAGCCGTTACGCCTTGTCGTGGTAGCCGCGCTGGGCGGCTTTCGAGATCGTGGTCTCGGACAGGGCGAGTTCCCATTGGCCGCTGTTGATGGTGAAGTCGCGGCCGAAGCCGAGCCACAGGCCGGTCATCCGGCGGCCGGCCGGATCGATGACCAGTTGCATGGTGCCGTGGTAGGTCGCTCCCTTGTAGTAGCCAGTTGGTGAGGTCTGTTCGCGCCAGGTGCCGGTGGCGACCGACTTGTGCACGGCCAGTTCCAGACGCATACGCGAGCCGATCGAGTGGGGCAGGCTCTGACCGATGAGCCGGTCGCCGTGCTGGCGCATGACGACGTAGTGCTCGCCGGTGAAGTTCTTGGCGCGGCCGGTGCTGGGGTAAACGTAGCGGCTGTGCCAGATGCCGGAGAAGTCGTCGAGCGGCGGGGCGACCGGAGCGGGACTGTCTTCGACGTCATCGGCAAGCGCCGGGCTGGTTGAGGCCAGCGACAAGGCAGCACTGACCTTCAGCAGCAGCGCCCGACGGTTGACGTTATTGCCATTGCTCCGGGCCCAGGTGGTGACCATCGTTGCCAGTTCGTGGACGTCGATCTGGTCGAGTCGCGTCACGAATTCACGCATCGCTGAGTCGGTGTTTCCAGCGTTGTCCAAAACGGAGAGTTGTTCGTTGTGGCGGTAGGCCTCGTCGGCCGAGCGGAAGTCGGCGACGTCGCTGACGAGATCAGCCAGCTGGCAAGTGTAGAGCTCGGCGAGCCGGCTCAGTACCTCCAGGGAGGGTGCGTGGCCGGTGTCGGCTGGCCATTGCTCCCAGTAGGAGAAGTTCTTGAACGTCTTGGGATCGGCGGGCCAGCGCTCGTTCCAGGAGTCGGCGGCTTCGCGTTGGCTCCAGCCGTGTGCCAGGCGGAACGCCGCCCGCATGTTGACGTGGTAGCGCTCGGCGAACTCGCTGGCGATCTCGGCCCAGGTCTTGGCCCGGGCGCGCAGTTCGGCGCTGAGTTGCCGTTGCTGCTGGCGCACGCTGCGGATCGCGGTCGGCATCTTCTGCCCCTTTCCGGCGTCGACTGCGCGGACCCTACGTAGTTTCCACTGCGATGCATTTTATCCCAGTTCAACAGGGAAAATATGTGCGTCAAGATCACTGCCGACCAGGGTGGAATGGTCGTCCGAACTGGGGTTTTGTGGTGCTGCGACACGCTTTGAACGGACATGAAAGAGGTGAACGATGGCACCGCGAGCTGAGCAATGGTTCATCTCATGGTTTACCAGCGCAGCGGACGGCCGTGACCACGCGGTCACCGACGACGAAGCCGGGCACGCCTTCCGAACAGGGACTGATCCTGCGGCCGTATGCGGCTACCGGGTGGTCCCAGTACCGCTCGCGACTCCGCCAGGACCGTGCTGCCTGCGTTGCCGGGCTCGCATTCGCGCCCGCACTGGCTCGCCGGGGTTCACTCTGCAGACTGCGTTGCCGCGCCGTCGTCACCGCAAGCTGTCGTGGTTCCGGCGGTTGTTTCGTCACACATCCCCTGCCGAGTCCGCAACTCAGGGCCCCGAGACCAAGGCGGCCAGGGCCTCGACGGCGGTGGTCCCGTCGTTGGCCCCGAACTCCGGCAGCGCCGACGCTCACCACGTCGAAGGCCGACGGTGACACGAGAGGAGAAGCCGCACATCGCGGCCATCAAACGCAGCGTCGAGGCCGGGTTTCGGTTTCTCCATCTGTGTGACGGTGATGGCGACGCGGTCACAGCGATCCATGCCGAACGCAAGCACGGCGACGTGGTTGAGACCTACGCGTTCCAGGACATGACCGAGGCCGTCGCGGCGCGGTTCCGGGCCGGGGCGTACCCCTCTGGTGATCCCGTGTGGCAGGAACACGGCACGGTCGCCGACGTCATCGCTGCGTTGTTGGAACTGCCGCCGCATGGCGCGCCCGGAGCGCCGACGACCACCCGGCGAGCGCCGAGTTCGCTGTGGCTGCCCAGTGGCTTGCGCTGACGCCCATCGTCGCGACGGGCTCGCCGGGTTCATCAGAGGCGATCTCGTCGACGACATCCCGACCCAGCCCTTGTGGCCGGCAGCGGACACGCCGCTGCGCCAGCAGTGGGCGACGCCGACGCCCGAGCTGTTGGCACGCGTGCTCGCGGGCTTGAAGGACCGCTTGTGAGGCCGCCGAGGAGCACGGAATGCTCCGCGACGGACCACCCAGAATGAACCCGCCTAGCTCGCGCGCAGTGCCTCGAGCGCCTTGTCGGCGTGCACGGCGAAGCGCAGCTCGCTCTTGATCACGGCGAGCACCGTGCGGTCGGTGCCGATGACGAACGTGTGCCGCCGCGTGAGCAGCGGGCCGAACTTGCGGCGCACCCCGAATTGCGTGGCCACGGCACCGTCGGGATCGGACAGCAGCGGGTAGTCGAAGTCGTGCTGGGCGCTGAAGGCGAGCTGCTTGTCGACCGCGTCGGGGCTGATGCCGACGCGGTGGGCGCCCACCTCCTTGAACTCCGCGGCGAGGTCGCGGAAGTGGCAGCTCTCGGCCGTGCAGCCGCTCGTCATCGCGGCGGGGTAGAAGAACAGCACCACCGGGCCGGTCTCCAGGAACTCCGAGAGGGTGCGCTGCTCGCCGTTCTCGTCGGGCAGTGTGAAGTCCGGTGCCTGATCTCCCTGTTTCATGGTCACGATCGTACGTGCTCGGGGGCGTTCGACTCGATCAGCGTGCGGATCTCGGGCGCGGGGGCGGCGCGGCCGTAGAGCCTGCCCCTGCCCGCGATGATGCCGAGGTCGCGCAGCCGGTGCGCGTGTTCGAGCGTGTGCACGCCCTCGGCGCCGATCCGCTTGACGCCCAGTGCCCTGGCCCGTTCCAGCAAGGCGATGAGGTGCTTGCGGGCGTTGTCGGCCTCGGGCCCGTCGGCGGCGAGCGCGTCGATGAGCGGGCCCGCGAGGATCAGGAAGCCGACCGGCAGCTTGTGCAGCCGGATCAGTTCCAGGTCGGACCCGGCCGAGACCGCGAGCGTGATCTTGACGTCGAGGTCGGCGAGCACCGCCAGCGTCTCCAGCACCTCGCCCCGCGGGTCGGTCAGCGCGGCCGCGTCGGTGCAGATCCGCAGCTTCTGCGGAGGCAGGCCGGTGTGCTCCAGCTGGTCGCGGATGATGCCGACCAGGTTCGGGTCGATCGCGAGCCGAAGCGGCAGCCGGACGCAGAGATCGGGCGCGCTCGGGTACTCGTCGTGCCACTCGGCCGCGTCGGCCATCGACGTGGTGAGTAGCCAGCGGCCCAGGCTCAGTGCCATGCCCGTGGTGTCGGCGAGCGGGAAGAACTCCTCGGGGTTCAGCAGCCCGTGCTCGGGGTGGTTCCAGCGCAGCACGGCGTTGACCACGGCGACCTCGGCCGAGCCGTCGAGCTTCACGGTGGGCTGGTACTCCAGCTGGAACTGGCCGTTCTCCAGCGCCCCGCCGATGACCGCGCCGATGCCGTAGCGCCGCCGGTCACGGTTGTCGAGCTCCTCCTCGAACATCATCCACTGCGCCCTGCCGTTCTCCTTGGCGCGGTGCAGGGTGATTTCCGCGGCCCGGTGCAGGTTCTCCTGGGTGCCACCGGTCGCGTCGCGCACGACGATGCCGACGCTCACGCTCACGCCGATGCCGCGGTCGGCGACGTAGACCGGTTCGGCGAGCTCGGTCATGGCCTCCTCGACGAGCGTCACGACCTCCGCCCTGGTGAACCGGCCGCGCATCAGCACGGCGAACCCGTCGCCGGAGAGGCGGGCGACGAACGCGTCGTGGTCGGTGAAGGTGTCCGCGAGCTTGCGCGCGACGTGCCGCAGCACTTCGTCGCCAGCGCCGGGCCCGAGCCCGTCGTTGACGACCTTGAAGCCGTCGATGTCGAAGTACACGAGCGCGAGCCGGTCGTCGGCGGGCGCGGCGAGCGTGGCCTCGAGTTTGTTGCCGAAGCTGCGCTGGTTGGGCAGGCCGGTGAGGGGGTCCTGCACGTTCTGCTTGCGCAGCGTCTCGCGCAGCAGGCTCAGCTCGCTGACGTCCTCGACCATCAGCACCGGGAAGATCGTGCCCGGCGTGTCGCCAGGCAGGCCCGCGATCGTCACGTATGTCCTGAGTGGACCGTCGACGGCGTGTTCGAGCTCGAGCGGCTCTCGCTGGCGGGAGCGGGCCATGGTGCGCAGGTCCTCGAAGCCGGACAGCAGTGCCTCGTTGTCGGAATCGGTGGCGCCGAGGCCGGTGAGCGGCCTGCCGATGAGATCGTCGGGCTGGTAACCGAGCAGCTCGATCAGCGCGGGGTTGACGTCGAGGACGTTGCCCTGCTCGTCGGCGAGCAGCAGCCCGACAGGCGAACAGGAGTAGAGGTCGGCGAACCGCTCGATGGCCGCGTCCTTGGCGGTGGCCGCCTGCGCGTAGGCCTCTTCGGCGACGGACAACAGCATGCGTTCGAGGTCGCCGCTGGAAAGCGCGACCCCGTCCGTGTCGGCGAGCTGTGCCGCCCAACGGCGAGCGATGTCCGCCAACCCTGGTGTGTCACCAGGCTCCGGCAACCTGCACCTCTCCAGAAGCGTTGATGGCCTGCTCGGAGCACGTGCGATCCGCCAGGCGGCACACGTCGGCCCCGAGTCGACCGAGAGCCTTGCAACCGCATCATGCAGGCCGCACCATGTCTACCGGCTGTCCGAGTGGTTCTCGCCTGCTCGGAGTTCACGCTCGGTGATTATATTCGCTGGAGCCGGATCGGCAGCCCGTCGACCGGAACCGGTAGCGACACGTAGTCCCAGCGCACCCGGTAGCCCGAGGGCACGCTCCAGCGGTAACGCCGCAGCATCTCGTGCAGCAGCGCCTTGACCTCGTACGTGCCGAAGTGCAGTCCGATGCACTTGTGCGCGCCGCCGCCGAAGGGCATCCACGCGAACCGGTGCGACTTGTCCTCCCTGCGCTCGGCGCTGAACCGCTCGGGGTCGAACGTGTGAGGGTCGGTCCAGTACGCGGGGTCGAAGTGGTTCACCGACGGCGAGACGCCCACGAGCGTGCCCGCAGGCAGGTGGTAGCCGAGCACGTCGGTGTCCTTGATCGTCTTGCGCGACATGCTCGGCACCGGCGCTACGAGCCGCAGGGACTCCTTGATCACCAGATCCAGAGCCGTCAGCCCGTCGAGCGCTTCCGTGCCGGGCAGGTCGTCGCCGAGCGCGAGCGACTCCTCGCGGGCTCGCTCCTGCCACTCGGGGTGCTTGGCGAGGTAGTAGGCCGCGGCGGTCGACGTGATCGTGGACGTGTCGTGCGCGGCCATCATGAGGAAGATCATGTGGTTGATCACGTCGTCGTCGGTGAAGCGTTCGCCGTCGTCGGTGGTGGCGTGGCACAGCGCGGAGAACAGGTCGCGGCCCTCGCCGGCGCGCTTGGCGGGCAGGTTGCTCGCGAAGTAGCGCTCCAGCAGCCGCCTGCCCTTGAGCCCGGCGCGCCAGCGCCCGCCCGGCAAGGGGTAGCGCACCACCGACGTCGCGGCGCGCACGCACGCGACGAAGGCGCGGTTGATCTTCAGCGCGTCGTCGCCGCTGGGCATGTCCATGAACACCCGCGTGGCCACGTCGAGGGTGAGTTGCTTGAGCGCCCAGTACAGGCGCGGGTTCGGTGTGCTGTCCCACGAGGCGACGCCCTCGCGCAGCGTCGGTCCCATGCTGTCGACGTAGCCCACGAGGCGGTCGCGGGTGAACGCCTCCTGCATGATCCGGCGGTGGGTGTGGTGCTCACCGAAGTCGAGCAGCATCAGGCCGCGGTTGAAGAAGCGCTCGATGAAGAACTTCCAGCCCTCCTGGCTGAACGCCTTGTCCTTGTTGACGAGCGCGATCTGCGTGGCGTCGGGCCCGGTGAGCGTCACGATGCGTTTGCCGAACGCGCCCGACCACCACACCGGCCCGTACCGCGCGTGGCGCCGCAGCCCGTAGGTGACGCCGTAGCGCATCTGGCGCACCGTGTGCCCGAGCAGTGGAGGGCCCGCGTCGCCCGGGATGGGCTTGAGCCCGCTGCCCTCGGGTGGTGCGGCGAGGTCGCTCGACGGCCACGCCCTGCGGAGCACGCGCTCGTCGACCGCGCGGGGCAGCGGTACGGCCGTGAGCGGCGGGATCCGCTCGCGGAGTGTCTCGGTCATCCTGTCGACGGCTGTCACCATGGCGACCATCTCCTCGTTGGGCCCACTCCACGGTGCCGCACTATTGGCAGCGTGACAAGAGTGTTCCGCCGGACGGGTGCCGCCCCCGGGGACGCCGCGACGGGCGCCCCCGGAGAGCCGGCTCAGTCCCAGTCGAGCGCCGCTCCGCTCTGGTACTCCAGGACCCGCGTCTCGAAGAAGTTCTTCTCCTTCTTGAGGTCCATGGCCTCCGACATCCACGGGAACGGATTCTCGTCCTCGCCGAAGATCGGGGCGAGCCCCAGCTGGCGGGCCCTGCGGTCGGTGATGAAGTGCATGTACTGCTCGCACTGCGCCGCCGAGAGCCCGAGCATGCCGCGCGGCATCGTGTCGCGCGCGTAGGCGACCTCCAACTCACAGGCCTCGGTCAGCATCTCGCGGATCTCCTGCTGGAACTCCGGCGTCCACAGGTGCGGGTTCTCGATCTTGATCTGGTTGATGCAGTCGATGCCGAAGTTCAGGTGGATCGACTCGTCGCGCAGGATGTACTGGTACTGCTCGGCGATGCCCACCATCTTGTTGCGCCTGCCGAGCGAGAGCACCTGCGCGAACCCGGTGTAGAACCACATGCCCTCGAACACCACGTAGAACGCGACCAGGTCCCGCAACAGGTTCTGGTCGGCCTCGGTGGTGCCGGTGGCGAAGTCCGGGTTCTCCAGGTTCTGGGTGTAGCGCAGCGCCCACGCGTCCTTGTCGGCGATCGAGGGCACCTCGCGGTAGGCGTTGAACAGCTCGCCCTCGTTGAGCCCGAGGCTCTCGCAGATGTACTGGAACGTGTGCGTGTGCACGGCCTCCTCGAAGGCCTGACGCAACAGGTACTGGCGGCACTCGGGGTTGGTGATGTGCCGGTACACCGCGAGCACGATGTTGTTGGCCACCAACGACTCCGCCGTGGCGAAGAAGCCGAGGTTGCGCTTGAGCATCAGACGCTCGTCCTCGGTGAGGCCGTCGGTCGACTTCCACAGCGCGATGTCGGCCTGCATCGCGACCTCGGTGGGCATCCAGTGGTTGTTGCACCCGGCGAGGTACTTGTCCCACGCCCAGCCGTACTTCAGCGGCAGGAGCTGGTTGACGTCGGCGCGGGCGTTGATCATCGCCTTGTCGTCGACGCTGACCCGCTCGGCGCCGCGGATGATGGGTTCGAATGTCGTCACGGGGATTCGTCCTTTACTGGCAGGCTTCGCAGTCGGGGTCTTCGATCCGGCACGCGGCGGGCTCGGCCTCCGGAGACACCGCCGTGGCGGTGGCGGGCACCGGCGCCGAGGGCGCGACGGCGTTGAGCTTGCCGTCGGTGCCGCGCAGCGTGCTCTTCTCCACGTGCGTGGCCGACTGCGCCCGCAGGTAGTAGGTGGTCTTGAGGCCCTTGTGCCACGCGTAGCGGTACAGCTCGTCGAGCTTGCGCCCGCTCGGCGAGGCGAGATAGAGGTTCAGCGACTGCGCCTGGTCGATCCACTTCTGCCTGCGCGAGGCGGCGTCCACGAGCCAGCGGCTGTCCACTTCGAACGCCGTGGCGTAGAGCGCCTTCAGCTCGTCCGGCACGCGGTCGATGGCGCCGAGGCTGCCGTCGAAGTACTTCAGGTCCGACACCATCACCTCGTCCCACAGCCCGCGCGCCTTGAGGTCGCGCACGAGGTGCGGGTTGACGACGGTGAAGTCGCCGGACATGTTGGATTTCACGAACAGGTTGCGGAACAGCGGCTCGATCGACTGGCCGACACCGCAGATGTTGGAGATCGTCGCCGTGGGCGCGATGGCCATGACGTTCGAGTTGCGCATGCCGTCGGCGACTACGCGCTCGCGCAGCGAGTCCCAGTCCAGAGTGGACGAGAAGTCGACATCGAGCGCGTCGCCCTCGCGGTGCTGTGCCAGCAGCCGCAGCGAGTCCAGCGGCAGGATTCCCCTGCTCCACAGGGAACCGTCGAACGTCTCGTAGGTGCCGCGCTCGGCGGCCAGCCGCGACGACGCCGCGATGGCGTAGTAGCTCAGGTGCTCCATACTGCGGTCGGCGAACTCCACGGCCTCCGGTGTGGCGAGCGCGATGCCCTGCTCGAACAGCGCCTCCTGGTGGCCCATCAGGCCCAGGCCCACCGGGCGGTGCCGCAGGTTGGACCTGCGGGCGGGCTCGATGGTGTAGAAGTTGATGTCGATCACGTTGTCGAGCATCCGCACGGCGGTGGTGACGGTGCGCTCGAGCCGCTCGACGTCCAGTCCGTCGCGCGTGACGTGGCGGGCGAGGTTCACAGAGCCGAGGTTGCACACGGCCACCTCGTCGCTGCTGGTGTTGAGCGTGATCTCGGTGCACAGGTTGGACGAGTGCACCACCCCGTTGTGCTGCTGCGGCGAGCGCAGGTTGCACGGGTCCTTGAACGTGATCCACGGGTGCCCGGTCTCGAAGAGCATGGTGAGCATCCGCCGCCACAGCTCCACGGCCCGCACCCGGCGGAAGACCTTGATCTCGCCGCGGTCGGCCGCGGCCTCGTACTCGCGGTAGCGCTCGGCGAAGGCGGTGCCGTAGAGGTCGTGCAGGTCGGCGACCTCGTCGGGGGAGAACAGCGTCCACGAGGCGTCGGCCTCGACGCGGCGCAGGAACTCGTCGGGCACCCAGTTGGCCGTGTTCATGTCGTGGGTGCGCCTGCGCTCGTCGCCGGTGTTCTTGCGCAGGTCGAGGAACTCCTCGATGTCGACGTGCCACGTCTCCAGGTACGCGCACGCCGCGCCCTTGCGCTTGCCGCCCTGGTTGACGGCCACCGCGGTGTCGTTGGCGATCTTCAAGAACGGCACCACGCCCTGCGACTGGCCGTTGGTGCCCTTGATGTGGGCGCCGAGGCCGCGCACGGGGGTCCAGTCGTTGCCCAGCCCGCCCGAGTACTTCGCCAGCAGCGCGTTGTTCTGGTAGCCCTGGAAGATCGCGTCCAGGTCGTCGTCGACGGTGGTCAGGAAGCACGACGACAGCTGCGGGCGCGTGGTGCCCGAGTTGAACAGCGTCGGCGTGGACGCCATGAAGTGGAAGGTCGACAGCA
Source organism: Prauserella cavernicola (assembly GCF_016595675.1). GTDB lineage: Bacteria > Actinomycetota > Actinomycetes > Mycobacteriales > Pseudonocardiaceae > Prauserella_A > Prauserella_A cavernicola. The sequence continues at coordinate 225,275 of NZ_JAENJH010000009.1, forward strand.
GCTCGTAGAACTCGATGGCCCGAGCCTCCCGGTCGTCCTCACGCACGGCCAGGCCCATCGCGACGCGCAGGAAGAACGCCTGCGGCAGCTCGAACCGCGTGCCGTCGTGGTGCAGGAAGTACCGGTCGTACAGCGTCTGCAGGCCGAGGAAGCCGAAGTCGAGGTCGCGCTCGGGACGCAGCGCCGCGGTGACGCGGTCGAGGTCGAAGCGCTCCAGCTCGGGGTCGAGCAGCTCCAGCTCCACGGCGCGGCGCACGTAGTCGCGGAAGTAGGCACCGTAGGACTCGGCCATCTCGTCCTGGTCGGCCAGTCGCGGCGTGCCGGCGAGGTAGGTGAGCGCCTCGCCGCGCAGCTTGTCCAGTAGCAGGCGCGCGCTGACGTAGGAGTAACCGGGCTCCTGCTCGACCAGCGTGCGGGCCGCCATGATCTGGGCCAGTGCCAGCTCGTCGGCGGTGATGCCGTCGTAGATGTTGCGGCGCGTCTCGGCCAGCACCGGCTCGGCGGCGGTGTCGGCCAGCCCCGCGACGGCCTGGGTGACCACCTCGGTGACGCGGGCCCAGTCCAGCGGTGTCAGCGTGCCGTCCTCGGCCTTGACGGACAGCTCGGGCTCCGGTTCGGGCGCGGGCCGCTCGGTCTCCCTCGCCTCCCTGGCCCTGGTGCGGTCCTCGCGGTAGAGCACGTAGGCGCGGGCGATCTTGTGGTGCTCGCCCCGCATGAGCGTGAGCTCCACGATGTCCTGGATGTGCTCGATGTGCAGTGCGGTCTCCGCCCCGGCGTGGCGCGCCAGCGAGGCGCACACCTGCCCGGTCAGTTCGGTGACCACGTGGTGCAGTCGCGACGACGCGGCGGCGTCGCCCCCCTCGACGGCGAGAAACGCCTTGGTCATCGCCACGGAGATCTTGCCGGCGTCGAACACCGACACGCTTCCGTCCCTGCGGATCACCCGCATCGCCGTCAGCGCGTCCGTGGACGCGGTCCTCTCGGGCGTTGCCGCCACGCTGTGAGTCACAGCTCTCTCCTCGCGAGCTCGACAGCCGAATGTCGCGGGGGCGCGCGAGCGCGACGAGAGCACAGTGGCGCGGCGATGACGCCGGCTCCGTGCAGGCCCTCCCTCGAGGCCCCCGGACGACGCACACCGGCGGTGTGCGTACGGGTGGCAGGTCTTCGGACTCGCGGGCGGGCCCGGTCGTCGCTCGACCGGACCGGACCTACTGGCCGTCGCTTCCCAGGCCCGTCGGCCCAGTGCTGCAGCGCGCCGTCCGTCGACGGCACGGTGACGGCGGTCGTTCCCGCTCACCGCTGCGGGGCAGTCCCGGATTCACACCGGGTTCCCTCTTGCCTCGCCCCGCGCGAACACCGGGCGAACCACCAGCGGGAGGAACACTACATGTTGGGGTGGGCGTGGCGACGTCGCCCATATACGGGCGTGTCGGTGTGTTATGGGTCACTACCCGGCGGCGCCGACGCGGAAGTCGGCGAGGTCCACCCTGCGTGTGCGCCTGCGGTACTCGTGCGTGCGGCCGGGCCAGTTGGCGACCACGCGGCCGTGCTCGTTGCGGTACCAGCTGTCGCAGCGGGTCCACACCGAGCGCGCCAAGCGCGTCTGGACCTCGACGTCCCAGTCCCGTTCCGCCGCCGGGCGCACGTCGAGCCAGCGGCGGGGGTGCTCGGCGAGGATCCGCACCGCGTCGCGGACGTAGCGCGCCTGGCTCTCCAGCATGTAGATGATCGAGCCTCCGCCGAGGTTGGTGTTGGGGCCGTAGATCAGGAACAGATTGGGGAACCCGGGAACCGTGATGCCGAGGTGCGCGCGGGCGCCCTCGCTCCACGTCTGTTCCAGACCGCGGCCGTCGAGGCCGTGGATCTTCATGGGGGCCAGCAGGTCGAGCGCGGCGAAGCCGGTGCCGTAGATGAGCACGTCGGCGTCGTGGTGCGTGCCGTCGGCGGTGCGCACACCTTTCGGTGTCACCTCGGTGATCTCGTCCGTCATTAGGTCTACATTGGACTTGGTGACAGCGGGCAGGTAGTCGTTGCTGAAGAGCACGCGTTTGCAGCCCAGTGCGTAGTCCGGCGTCAGCCTGTAGCGCAGCCCGGGATCGGTGACCTTCTCGCGCAGGTGCCTGCTCGTCTGCCGCTGGAACAGCGGGGTGAAGAACCGCCACTTCGACAGGCACTGCTGGGCGAACTCGGCGTAGAGCCAGAAGCCGAGCCTGTCGAGCGTCTGCAGGATCGGCAGTGCGCGAAAAGCCTTTTGGTGCCAGGGTTTGTAGGCGTGGTCGCGTTTGGGCAGGATGTACTGCGCCGAGCGCTGGAACACCGTGAGCCGCCGCGCGCCGGGCTGGATCTCCGGCACGAACTGGATCGCGCTCGCGCCGGTGCCGATCACGGCGATGCGCTTGCCCTCCAGTTCGGCGTCGTGGTCCCACTCGGCGGAGTGGAACGACGTGCCGCCGAAGCTCTCGAGGCCGGGGATCGAGGGAAAGGCGGGGCGCGAGAGCTGTCCGGTGGCGGGGATGAAGGCCCTGGCACTGAACTCCGTGCCGTCGGTGGTGCGCACCAGCCATTCGGCCGTGCTCTCGTCGAACTCGGCCGAGGTGACCTCCTGGCCGAAGCGGATGTGCGACAGGACGCCGAAGCGGCGCGCGGTGCGCGCGACGTAGGCGTGGATGTCGCGCTGGCCCGCGTAGCGCCGGGGCCAGGTCAGGTTGCGCGCGTAGGAGAACGAGTACAGCGGCGACGGGACGTCGCAGCCGGAACCGGGGTAGGTGTTCTCGCGCCAGACGCCGCCGAGGTCGTCGGCCTTCTCCAGTACGACGAAGTCGTGGATGCCGGCGCGGCGCAGCTCGATCGCCATGGCGATGCCGCCGAAACCCGCGCCGACGATGAGCGCGGTCGTGCGGGTGGTGGTCATGAGCACGAGATTAGGTCGCGCGTACCACCGGCCCCAGCGCACGCGCGGACAAGATATTGATATTTTCGGACACATGGTCGGCTGGGACTTCACTCGCGGCGTCGCGAGTGCCGCGCTGCTGGCCGAGTTCGCGGGTGAGCTCGGCATCGCGCCGGGCGACGTGCTGCGCGGCTCGGGCCTCGACGAGACCACGCTCAGGGACCCGCTCGCGCACGTCGAGGCGCATCAGGAGCTGACCGTGGTGCGCAACCTGCTGCGGCGTGCGCCCTCCGGCGACGCCGCCCTGCTCGGGCTCGCCGTGGGTCAGCGCTACCACGCGACGTCCTACGGCATCTGGGGTTACGCGCTGACCAGCAGCCGCACGGTGCACGACGCCATGGAGCTGGCGCTGCGCTACGTCGAGCTGACGTATGTCTTCTGTGTCCCGGAGCTACGGGTGGAAGCCGATGCGGCGCACCTGTACTGCCGCGACGACGACGTGCCCTCCGACGTGCGCTCGTTCCTGCTCGCCAGGGACATCGCCGCGATCTTCACCCTGGTGCGGGAACAGGTCGGCGCGCCGCTGCGCGCTCGCGAAGTGGTGCTGCGGTTGCCCGGACCACGCGACGTGACGCCGTACCGCGAGGTGCTCGGACTCGAGCCCGAGTTCGGGCACGAGCGCACGCGCGTGAGTTTCGACCGGGCGCTGCTCAACCAGCCGATGCCGCAGGCCAACGAGCACACGGCGGCGCTGTGCGAGCGGCAATGCCGCGAGCTGCTGGCGCGTCGTCGCGAGCGCACCGGCGTCGCGCGCCTGGTGCGCGACGAGCTGCTCGCCGTGGACGGTCTGCGCTCCGACATGGAGCAGGTCGCCGCCGGGCTGTCGATGACGGTGCGCACCCTGCGCCGCAAGCTCGCCACCGAGGGCGCGACGTACCGGGCGCTGCTCGACGAGGTGCGTGAGGCCTATGCGGAGGAGCTGTTGGCCACGCAGGCACTGTCGGTGGAGCAGGTCGCCTACCGGCTCGGCTACAGCGAGGCGTCGAGCTTCATCCACGCCTTCACCCGCTGGAAAGGCGTCAGCCCCAGGGAGTTCAGGCGCCGAACCGGATCCGGAAGTCCCCGAGGTGGGCGCTGAGCAGCGGACGGCGCCCCGCCAGGTAGCCCAGTGGCCCACCGGGGTTGATGTTCCAGCTCGCGGCCGCCGCGTGCGGCTTTCCCTTCGAGCGGACGTCGCTGACCAGCGGGCGGCCGTCGGCCGACTGCGCGATCGCGAAGTTCGCGGGTAGCCGCACCGGCGGGCCGGGCCTGGGCGAGAACGCCGCCGTGGCGATCCAGTCGTCGCCCGCGCTCGCCGACGCCGTGAAACCTCTGCCGTAGGCGAACTCCAGCGTCGCCAGATCCTTCGGGATGGCCCACAGCTCGCGCCCGCCCGCGAGCGAGATCTCGCTGTCGACCCAGATCTCGGTGATGCTGCCCGTCGCGCGCGGTCCGTTGCGGACGGCCACAGTGGACAGCAGCTCGTGGTAGGCGAGCTGGCCCGGCGGCTGGTAGTCGATCCAGGCGGTGAACACCACGGCGTTGCCGCCGATCGTCAGCGGCCGCACGGTGGCGGGCACCCGGGGCAGGCCGGAGCGCGGCACCGACCAGACCGACAGGTACGCGTTGCCCGCGAGGTTCCACGGTTGCGGCGGGTACTCGGGCATGTCAGCTCTCCTGACGCCAGGGCAGGAAGTCCGGCTGGTCCGCCCCGGCGCGCAGGCGGAACTCCGGCGGGCGCTTCTGCAGGAACGACAGTACGCCCTCGATGGAGTCGGGGTTGCTCGTGATGCCGGCGATGAGCTTCGAGTCCAGTTCGTGCACCGGCACGGGTGAGTCCATTCCGGACATGCGGTACAGCAGCTGGCGGGTGACCGCGACCGACACCGGGGCGGTGCTGGCGACGAGGTCGGCGGCGAGCTCGTAGGCCGCGGCCAGTAGCTTCTCCGGCTCGTGCAGGCTGTGCACGAGCCCGCCCGCGTGGGCCTCCTCGGCGCCGAAGACGCGGCCGCTCACCATCCAGTCGAGCGCTCTGCCGAGCCCGACGAGCCGGGGCAGGAACCACGCGGAGGCGCCCTCGGGGTAGATGCCGCGCCGGGTGAACACGAACCCGAACCGCGCGTCGGTCGCGGCGAGCCGGTAGTCGGCCGCGAGTGTGATGGTGATGCCGCCACCGATCGCGGCGCCCTGGATGGCGGCGATCACGGGCTTGTTCATGGCGAACATCCGCTTGGAGCACCGGCCCGCGGGCTCCTGCCATTCGGGCCCCGGACCCTTCTCGGCGTCGAAGTCGAAGCCGCCCTGGGACAGGTCGGCGCCGACGCAGAAGTCCTTGCCCTCGCCCGTGAGCACGACGACGCGCACGTCCTCGTCGGTGTCGGCGCGGTCGAGTGCGGCGGCCAGTTCGTCGGCCATGCGCACGGTGTAGCCGTTGCGGGCGTGCGGACGGTTCAGCGCGACCGTGGCGATCCGGTCGGCGACCCGGTACGTGATCTCGGTGTACTCGCTGTCGTCACCCACGAAGGTCTCCTGGCGTCGTCGTTGAGGCGACCGTATTGCACCACACACTTGCTGGCAACCTGTCAACAAGCAAAACAATCATGCGTGCTTGATTTATCTCGCGGCCGGTGCGACTCTGGCCGCAGACAGCTCGAGGAGGTGCTGCGTGGCGGATCTCGAGGCGATCCTGAGCGACCTGGACGCGGAGAGTCAGGAGGTCGACGGGCTCGTGGCCGGGCTCGCCGCGCAGGACTGGGCGCGCCTGACGCCGGCCGAGGGCTGGACGATCGCGCACCAGATCGCGCATCTGCTCTGGACCGACCAGAAGGCGCTGCTCTCGGCCACGGAACCCGACGAGTTCGGCGAGGAGCTCAAACGAGCCCTCGCCGCGGGCGACGACTACGCCGGTCAGTGCGCCGCCGAGCTGGCGACCGCGCCTCCCGGCGAGCTGCTGGCCCGGTGGCGGGAGGGCCGTGCCGAACTGCGTCAGGCGCTGGCCTCGGTGCCCAAGGGAGCGAAACTGCCGTGGTACGGGCCACCGATGAGCGTCGCCTCCCTGGCGACCGCCCGGCTGATGGAGACCTGGGCGCACGGCCAGGACGTCGCCGACGCACTCGGCGTCCACCGCGTCCCCACCGGCCGGCTCTGGCACATCGCGCGCTTCGGCGTGCGCACGCGGGACTTCGCGTTCGCCGTCAACTCGCTGGCCCCTCCCGTCGAGGAGTTCCGTGTCGAGCTGACCGCGCCGGACGGTGACACGTGGGCGTTCGGGCCCGACGACGCCGCCGAGCGGGTCACGGGCAGCGCGCTCGGGTTCTGCTTCGTGGTGACCCAGCGCAGGCATCCCGCCGACACCGACGTGCACGCCGAGGGCGAGTCGGCGCGGGAGTGGCTCGGCATCGCGCAGGCGTTCGCGGGCCAGCCCGGCGCGGGACGTGAGCCGGGGCAGTTCGCATGATTCGCATCGGCAACGCCTCGGGTTTCTACGGCGACCGCTTCTCCGCGATGCGCGAGATGCTCACCGGGGGGCCGCTCGACGTGCTCACCGGCGACTACCTGGCCGAGCTGACGATGTTGATCCTCGGCCGTGACCGGCTCAAGGACCCGGGCCGAGGCTATGCGAAGACGTTCCTGCGCCAGCTCGAGGACAACCTCGGGCTCGCCAAGGACAAGGGCGTCACGATCGTCACCAACGCCGGCGGGCTCAACCCCGCCGGGCTCGCCGACGCGCTGCGCGAGCTGGCGGACCGGCTCGGGCTCGACGTCCGCGTCGCCCACGTCGAGGGCGACGACCTGCTGCCCCGCGCGGGCGAGCTGGACCTCGGCGAACCGCTCACCGCCAACGCCTACCTCGGCGCGTGGGGCATCGCCGACTGCCTGAAGGCCGGCGCGGACGTGGTGGTGACCGGCCGGGTCACCGACGCCTCGGTGATCGTCGGCCCCGCCGCGGCGCACTTCGGCTGGGCGCGCGACGACTACGACGCGCTCGCGGGGGCCGTGGCGGCCGGGCACGTGATCGAGTGCGGCGCGCAGGCCACCGGCGGCAACTACGCGTTCTTCACCGAGCATTCCTTTGGTGTGCCGGGATTTCCGATCGCCGAGATCCACGCCGACGGCTCCAGCGTGATCACCAAGCACGACGGCACGGGCGGCGTGGTCAGCACGGGCACGGTCACCGCGCAGCTGCTCTACGAGATCGCGGGCCCCCGTTATGCCGGGCCGGACGTCACCGCGCGCTTCGACACCCTCCGGCTCGACGACGACGGCCCGGACCGCGTGCGCATCAGCGGCGTGCGCGGCGAAGCGCCACCCCCGACGCTCAAGGTGTGCCTCAACCGGCTCGGCGGGTTCCGCAACGAGGTCACGTTCGTGCTCACCGGTCTCGACATCGAGGCCAAGGCCGCGCTGGTGCGGGAACAGCTGGAGGCCGGGCTCGGGCAGCGGCCGCCGCGGGAGGTCCGCTGGACGCTGGGCCGCACCGACCACACCGACGCCGACACGCAGGAGGCGGCGAGTGCGCTGCTGCACTGTGCCGTCAAGGATCCCGACCCGACGATCGCGGGGCGGGCGTTCAGCGGCGCCGCCATCGAACTCGCACTGGCGAGCTACCCCGGCTTCCACGTCACCGCGCCGCCCTCGGACGCCTCGCCCTACGGCGTCTACACCGAGGCCTACGTCGACGCGGCGCGGGTGCCGCACGTCGCCGTGCTGCCGGACGGCACCAGGGTGGACATCGCCAAGGCCGGGCGCACGCTGGCACTGTCCGCCGTGGACGAACCGGAACTGCCGGAACCGTTGCCGGATGGACCTGTGCGCAGGGCGCCGCTCGGCCTCGTCGCGGGTGCGCGCAGCGGCGACAAGGGCGGCAACGCCAACGTCGGCGTGTGGGTGCGCTCGGAGGCAGCGTGGCGCTGGCTGGCGCACACGCTCACCGTCACCGAGCTGAAACGCCTGCTGCCCGAGACCTCGGGGCTGGAGGTGCGCCGCTTCGTGTTCGGCAACCTGCGGGCCCTGAACTTCGTGGTCGAGGGGCTGCTCGGCGAGGGCGTGGCGGCGCAGGCCCGCTTCGACCCTCAGGCCAAGGCACTGGGCGAGTGGCTGCGCGGCCGGCACGTCGACATCCCGGAGGAACTGTGGTGACCGACGTCTTCGCCACCCCGGAACGGCTCGCGTTGCGCCAGACCGTCCGCCGGTTCACCGAGACCGAGGTGCTGCCCCACCTCGCCGGCTGGGAGCGCGCCGGGGAACTGCCGAGAGACCTGCACCGCAGGGCGGGTGAGCTCGGACTGCTCGGCATCGAGTTCCCGGAGAGTGCGGGTGGCGGGGGCGGTGACTACCTCGACGCGCTCACCGTCGCCGAGGAGATCCACTACGCGGGCGGGTCGGGCGGGCTGATCGCCTCGTTGTTCACGTGCGGCATCGCGGTGCCCCACCTGGTCGCAGCGGCAGACGGGACCCAGCTCGAGAAGTGGGTCAGGCCGACACTGCGCGGCGAGCTGATCGGCGCGCTCGCGGTGACCGAGCCCGACGGCGGTTCCGACGTCGCCGGGGTGCGCACCACCGCGCGCCGCGAGGGAGACCACTACGTCGTCAACGGCGCCAAGACGTTCATCACCTCCGGTTGCCGGGCCGACTTCGTCACCACTGTGGTCCGCACGGGCGAACCCGGCGCGCGCGGGCTCTCGCTGCTCGTCGTCGAGAAGGGCACCCCGGGGTTCACGGTGACCCGCAAGCTCGACAAGATGGGCTGGCACTGCTCCGACACCGCTGAACTGTCCTACGTGGACGCTAGAGTGCCGGTCGCGAACGTGGTGGGCGCGGAGAACAGCGGATTCGCCCAGGTGGCCACGCAGTTCGTCACCGAGCGGCTGTCACTGGCGGTGCAGGCCTACGCGACCGCGCAGCGCGCACTGGATCTGACGCTGGAGTGGTGCCGGCTGCGGGAGACGTTCGGGCGACCGCTCATCTCGCGCCAGCTCGTGCAGCACAAGCTCGTGGACATGGCCCGCAGGATCGACGTCGCGCGCACCTACGTCCGCCAGATCGCCCAGCGTCACGTCGCCGGCGAGGAGGTGATCGCCGAGGCCTGCTTCGCCAAGAACACGGCGGTGGAGACGGGCGAGTGGGTGGTCAACGAGGCGGTGCAGCTGCACGGCGGGCTCGGGTACATGAGTGAGTCCGAGGTGGAACGGCACTACCGCGACATGCGAATCCTCGGCATCGGCGGCGGCACCACCGAGATCCTGGCCGGGCTCGCGGCGAAACGATTGGGGTACACGGCGTGACGGCACTGCGTTCCACACTGGACACCGCGAGCGCCGAGTTCGCGGGCTACCGCGACGCGATGCTCGCCAAGCTCGCCGAACTGGAGACCGAGCACGCCAAGGCCGTCGAGGGCGGCGGCGAGAAGTACACGACCCGCCATCACCAGCGGGGCAAGCTCCTCGCGCGCGAGCGGATCGAGCTGCTGGTCGACGAGGACTCGCCGTTTCTCGAGCTCTCGCCGCTGGCGGGCTGGGGCAGCGATTTCACGGTCGGCGCCAGCGTGGTCACCGGCATCGGCGTGGTCGAGGGCGTCGAGTGCATGATCATCGCCAACGACCCCACGGTGCGCGGCGGATCGAGCAACCCGTGGACGGTGCGCAAGATCTTCCGCGCCTCCGACATCGCGCTGGAGAACCGGCTGCCGGTGCTCAACCTGGTGGAGTCGGGCGGCGCGGATCTGCCGACGCAGAAGGAGATCTTCATCCCCGGTGGCAGGCTGTTCCGTGACCTCACGCGGCTGTCGGCGGCCGGGATCCCCACGATCGCGCTCGTGTTCGGCAACTCGACCGCGGGCGGCGCGTACGTGCCGGGCATGTCCGACCACGTCGTGATGATCGAGGAGCGCTCCAAGGTCTTCCTCGGCGGGCCACCGCTGGTGAAGATGGCCACCGGCGAGGAGTCCGACGACGAGTCGCTCGGGGGCGCGGCGATGCACGCCCGCTCGTCGGGTCTGGCCGACTACCTCGCTCGCGACGAGCCCGACGCCCTGCGGATCGGGCGTCGCATCGTCGCCAGGCTCAACTGGGCAAAGCGCGGCCCGGCCCCGGCTCCGGTGAGCCCGCCCCGCTACGACGAGGAGGAGCTGCTCGGCGTCGTGCCCGACGGGCTCAAGGTGCCCTTCGACCCGAGGGACGTGCTCGCGCGGGTGGTCGACGGTTCCGAGTTCGACGAGTTCAAACCCTTGTACGGCACCAGTCTCGTCACCGGCTGGGCACGCGTGCACGGCTATCCGGTGGGGGTGCTCGCCAACGCGCGCGGCATCCTGTTCAGCGAGGAGTCGCAGAAGGCTGCCCAGTTCATCCAGCTGGCCAACCAGACGAACACGCCGCTGCTGTTCCTGCACAACACCACCGGCTACATGGTGGGCAAGGACTACGAGCAGGGCGGCATCATCAAGCACGGCGCGATGATGATCAACGCCGTGTCCAACAGCAAGGTGCCGCACGTCTCGCTGCTGATCGGCGCCTCCTACGGCGCGGGCCACTACGGCATGTGCGGCCGGGCCTACGACCCGCGGTTCCTGTTCGCGTGGCCCAGCGCGAAGTCCGCCGTGATGGGCCCGCAGCAGCTGGCCGGGGTGCTGTCCATCGTGGCCAGAGCGGCCAGCGAGGCGCGCGGGCAGGCCTACGACGAGGACGGCGACGCCGCCATGCGGGCCGCGGTGGAGGCTCAGGTGGAGGCCGAGTCGCTGCCGACGTTTCTGTCCGGCCGTCTCTACGACGACGGCGTGATCGACCCGAGGGACACCCGCACCGTGCTGGGGCTGTGCCTGTCGGCCATCCACACCAACTCCGTCGAGGGTGCCCGGTTCGACGGCACCGGCTTCGGCGTCTTCCGGATGTGAGCTGATGATCGAGAACGTTCTGGTCGCCAACCGCGGGGAGATCGCACTGCGGATCTTCCGGTCCTGCCGCGACGCCGGGATCGGCACCGTCGCCGTGTACTCCGACGCCGACGAGGCCTCGCCCCACGTGGCGGCGGCCGACGCCGCGATCCGGTTGCCGGGCGACACCCCGGCGCAGACCTACCTCCGTGGCGACCTCGTCGTGCGGGCCGCGCTCGCCGCTGGCGCCGACGCGGTGCACCCCGGTTACGGCTTCCTGTCGGAGAACGCGGACTTCGCGCGTGCCGTGGCCGAGGCGGGGCTGGTCTGGATCGGGCCGGAGCCCGGCGCGATGCGGGCGATGGGCTCCAAAGTGGAGTCCAAGCGCCTCATGGCCGACGCCGGGGTTCCGGTGCTGCCCGAACTCGACCCCGCCGAGGTGAGCGAGTCCGACCTGCCCGTGCTGGTCAAGGCCTCGGCTGGTGGCGGAGGGCGTGGCATGCGCGTGGTGCGCGAGCTCGCCGGCCTCGACGAGGCGGTGCGCGGCGCGAGCGCCGAGGCGGCCTCGGCGTTCGGCGACGCCACCGTGTTCTGCGAGCGCTACCTGGACACGGGGCGCCACATCGAGGTGCAGGTGCTGGCCGACACGCATGGCACCGTGTGGGCCGTCGGCGAGCGGGAGTGCTCGATCCAGCGCCGGCACCAGAAGGTGGTGGAGGAGACTCCGTCGCCGCTCGTGGACGCGGCGATGCGGGAGCGGCTGTTCGCGGCGGCCACGAGCGCGGCCAAGGCCGTGGACTACACGGGTGCTGGCACCGTCGAGTTCCTGGCCACCGGGGACGGTGACTTCTACTTCCTCGAGATGAACACGCGCCTGCAGGTGGAGCATCCGGTCACGGAGTGCACCACGGGCCTCGACCTGGTGGCGTGGCAGCTGCGGATCGCCGAGGGCGCCCGGCTCGACCCAGAACCTCCACAGTGGACGGGGCATGCCATCGAGGTTCGGCTCTACGCCGAGGATCCCGCTGAGGACTGGCAACCGCAGAGCGGAACCCTGCACACCGTCGAGGTGCCCGGGGTGGTGGCCGAGTTCGTCGTGCCGGGCTCGTACGGTATCCGGCTCGACAGCGGCGTGGTCGACGGCTCGGTGGTGGGCGTGCACTACGACCCGATGCTCGCCAAGGTGATCTCCTATGGTCCCGAGCGTGCCTCGGCCGCCCGTGCGCTCGCGGGCGCACTGGCGCGGGCGCGCATCCACGGTCTGCGCACCAACCGCGACCTGCTCGTCAACGTCCTGCGGCATCCCGCGTTCCTCGCGGGCGAGACCGACACCGCGTTCCTGGACCGGCACGGCCTCGCCGCGCTCGCGGCGCCGCTGGCCGACGGTGACGCGGTCCGGTTGTCCGCGCTCGCCGCGGCGCTGGCCGACGCGGCGGCCAACCGCGCTCGGGCCGCGGTGCTGGGAGGGCTGCCCAGCGGCTGGCGCAACGTGGGCTCGTTGCCGCAGCGCAAGACCTACACCGTGGCCGGCGTCGAGCACGAGGTGCGCTACCGGCTCGGCCGCGACGGTCTGCGCGCCGAAGGCTTCGACGACGTGACGCTGGTGGAGGCGCGGCCGGAGCACGTGGTGCTGGAGACCCGAGGCGTGCGGCGGGTGTTCACCGTCGCCCGCTATCCGGGGCTGGTGGCGGTGGACTCGCCGCTCGGCCCGGTGAGCCTCGTCCCCGTGCCGCGCTTCACCGACCCGGACGCCGAGGTCGCGGCGGGCTCACTGCTCGCCCCGATGCCCGGCACGGTCGTCCGGATCGCCGTGGAGCAGGGACAGGCGGTGCGCGCGGGGGAGCCGCTGCTGTGGCTCGAGGCGATGAAGATGGAGCACCGCATCGCCGCACCCGCCGACGGCGTGGTGACGGAACTGCCCGTGGTGGCGAGCCAGCAGGTCGAACCCGGCACGGTGCTCGCGGTCGTGAACACGGAGGAGTAGAGCGATGGAGTTCGTCGAGTCCACCGAACGGCAGGAGCTGCGCGCGGCGGTCGCCGCACTGGCGCGCGGCTACGGCCACGAGTACTACGCCGAGAAAGCCCGCTCCGGCGGGCACACCACCGAGCTGTGGGACGAGGCGGGCGCACTCGGCTACCTCGGCGTGTCCGTGCCCGAGGAGTACGGCGGCGGCGGAGCGGGCATCGGCGACCTCGCCGCCGTGTGCGAGGAGTTCTGCGCCGCGGGCACGCCCATGCTGCTCATGGTCGTCTCGCCCGCCATCTGCGCGACCGTCATCGCCCGCTTCGGCACCGACGAGCAGAAGAAGCACTGGCTGCCCGGCTTCGCGAACGGCAGCGTGCGCATGGCCTTCGGCATCACCGAGCCCGACGCCGGGTCCAACTCACACCGCATCACCACCACGGCGCGGCGCGACGGCGGCGACTGGATCCTCAGTGGACGCAAGGTCTACATCTCCGGCGTGGACGAGGCCGACGCCGTGCTGATCGTCGGCAGGACCGAGGACGCCAAGACCGGGCGGCTCAAGCCCGCGCTCTACATCGTGCCCACCGACGCGCCCGGGTTCGAGTACCGCAGGATCCCGATGGACCTGGTGTCGGCGGACAGCCAGTTCTCGCTGTTCCTCGACGACGTGCGCCTGCCGGCCGAGGCGCTCGTCGGCTCGGAGGACGCCGCGATCGCGCAGCTGTTCGCCGGGCTCAACCCCGAGCGCATCATGGGCGCGGCGTTCTCCGTGGGCATCGCGCGCTACGCACTCGACAAGGGCGTGGCCTACGCCAAGGAGCGCAACGTCTTCGGCGTGCCCATCGGCGCGCACCAGGGGCTCGCGCACCCGCTGGCCCAGGTGAAGATCGAGCTCGAGCTCGCCAAACTGATGACGCAGAAGGCCGCCGCGCTCTATGACTCCGGCGACGACTTCGGCGCGGGCGAGTCGGCCAACATGGCCAAGTACGCGGGCGCGGAGGCGGCCATCCGGGCCGTGGACCAGGCCGTGCAGGTGCACGGCGGCAACGGGCTCGCGTCGGAGTACGGGCTCGGCACGTTGCTCGGCGCCGTGCGCGTCGGCCGCATCGCCCCGGTGAGCAGGGAGATGGTGCTGAACTTCGTCGCCCAGCACAGCCTCGGCCTGCCCAAGTCCTACTGAGTCCTACGACAGAGGGAGCACGACCGTGACACTCGCGGGCAAGACACTGATCATGTCCGGCGGCAGCAGGGGCATCGGGGAGGCGATCGCCGTGCGCGCCGCCCGCGACGGTGCCAACGTGGCGCTGCTCGCCAAGACCACCGAGCCGCACCCGACACTGCCCGGCACGATCTACACGGCGGCCAAGGCGATCGAGGAGGCGGGCGGCACGGCGCTGCCCATCGTCGGGGACGTGCGGGACGAGGACGGCGTCGCCGAGGCCGTGGCGAAGGCGGCCGAGCAGTTCGGCGGCATCGACATCGTCGTGAACAACGCCAGTGCGATCGACCTGACGCCGTCGGAGCACATTCCGATGAAGCGCTACGACCTGATGCAGGACATCAACGCGCGCGGGTCGTTCGTGCTGGCGCGCAGCGCGATCCCGCACCTGCGCCGGTCGGACAACCCGCACATCCTCACGCTGTCGCCGCCGATCCGGCTCGAGGAGAAGTGGTTCCAGGCGGGACATCTGGCCTACAGCATCGCGAAGTACTCGATGAGCCTGGTGACCGTCGGCCTCGCCGCCGAGCTCAAGGGCGACGGCATCGCGGCGAACTCGCTGTGGCCGCGCACGACGATCGACACCGCCGCCATCCGCAACGTGGTGGGCGCTGAGCTGGCCAACCGCTCGCGCACGCCGGAGATCATGGCCGACGCGGCGTACGCGATCCTCACCACGCCGAGCCGCGAGGCGACGGGCCGCTTCTTCATCGACGACGAGGTGCTGGCCGCCGCGGGCGTCACCGACCTCGCGAAGTACCGGATCGGCGAGCGCGAGGAGGACCTCCAGCTCGACTTCTGGGTTGATCCGGCTTGACGGCCAGGCGCGACGGACAGGTCCTGCGCGAGCCGAGGCAGGAACGCAGCAGGACGACGCGACGGCGGCTCATCGACGCCGCCGTCGAATGCCTGGCCGAGCTCGGCTGGCACGGCACCACGGTGTCGATGATCGCCGAGCGGGCGGGAGTCTCGCGCGGCGCGGCGCAGCACCACTTCCCGACCAGGGAGGACCTGGTGGTGGCCGCCGTCGGCCACCTCGGCGAGGAACAGATCGCCGAGCTGCGCGCCCGCGCCGCGGCGCTGCCGGCGGGGCCGTCGCGTGCCCTGCCGGTCGCGGAGATGCTGCTGGATCTCTACACGGGCGTGAAGTTCCGCGCCGCGCTGCACCTGTGGGTCGCCGCGTCCACCGACGAGGCGCTGCGCGAGGTGCTGGTGCCGTTGCAGGCGAAGGTGGGCCGCGAGGCGCACCGCGTGGCGCTGGAACTGCTCGGCGCGGACGAGAGCAGGCCGGGCGTGCGCGAGACCGTGCAGGCGACACTGGACCTCGCGCGCGGACTCGGACTGGCGAACCTGCTCGCCGACGACACCAACCGCAGGCGCCAGATCACGAGGCAGTGGGCGACGCTGCTCGAACCCGTGGTGCCGTAGGCGTGCTAGCCCCGCGCGGTGGCGTCGGAACCGATGTCCTCGAACCACAGCTCGGGGCTGCGCTCGATGAAGCGCGACATCAGCTCCACGCACTCGGGGTCGTCCAGCAGCGTGATGCGCACGCCGTGTTCGGCGAGCCAGTCGTGCCCGCCCGAGAACGTGGTGGCCTCGCCGATCACCACGTGGGAGATGCCGAACTGGCGCACCAGTCCGCTGCAGTACCAGCACGGCGAGAGCGTCGTGACCATCACGGTGTCGCGGTAGTGCGGCCTGCGCCCCGCCGCGCGGAAGGCGCTGGTCTCGGCGTGCATCGACGGGTCGTCGTCCTGCACCCGCCGGTTGTGTCCGCGGCCCAGGAGCTCGCCACCGGCCGTGAACAGGGCCGCGCCGATGGGGATTCCGCCCTCGGCCTCTCCCGTCCTGGCCTCGTCGCGTGCCACGGCGAGCAGGGCGGCGGTGTCGATGGGTTTCATGATCCCACTGTCCGGCAGCGCGTCCGGGCTGACAAGGGCCGACCGGACGCTGGCGAGAGTGGTGAGCGAGCGCTTAGTATGTCGCGGTGGCCAACGACGCCTCCGGGGACGGATCAGCTCTGCGTGGCACCCAGCATGCGCAGTGCGAGCTGGCCGTACTCCGTGCCGAGTTTCTCCGGGGTCTTGCGATGGCGCTCGGTGTACCAGCGCGCGACGTCGATGCCCAGCGAGAGCAGTGCACGCGCGGCCGTTCCGGGATCGGCGACGGTGAACTCGCCCGACTCGGTACCCGCCACCACGAGCTCGCGCAGGATGCGTTCGATGTCGCGGCGCAGCCCTGCCACCACCGCGTACTCCTGCTCGGGCAGCGCGCCCAGCTCGTACTGCACGACGCGGGCCACGGTGTGCCTGCGCGCGTGCCACGCGACGAACTGCTCGACGATCCCGCGCACGGCGTCGGTGGGGGAGTCCGTGTTCTCGGCGGCCTGCTTGACCAGCGCCAGCACCTGCTCGTGGCCGCTGCGGCTGATCGCGAACAGCAGCGCGGCCTTGGAGGGGAAGTGCACGTACAGCGCGGCGGGGCTCATCCCCGCGCTGCCCGCGATGTCGCGGGTGGTGGTGGCGTGGTAGCCGCGCTGCGCGAACGACTCGACCCCCGCGAGCATCAGTCTGCGCGCCGTCTCCGGCTGGACCTCCGGCCACAACTCGGCCGACAACGACATCGTCATGACCAGAGTGTAAGCGAGCGCTTAGCGCGGATTGGAGATCGGCACCGGTGAACTCACTCAAGGACCGCGTGGCCATTGTGACAGGCGCGAGCAGGGGCATCGGCCTCGGCGTCGCCAGGGAACTGGTGGAGCGCGGCGCCAAGGTGTGCATCACGGCGCGCAAGCCCGATCCGCTCGCCGAGGCGGTGGAGCAGCTCGGCGGCCCCTCGGTCGCACTCGGCGTGCCCGGCAAGACCGACGACCCCGAGCACCAGGACGACGTCATCGCGCGAACCATCGAGACGTTCGGCGGACTCGACTTCCTGGTCAACAACACCGGCATCAACCCGGTTTTCGGGTCGATCCTCGACGTGGACACCGACGCGGCGGCCAAGCTCTTCGGCGTCAACGTGCTCGCGCCGCTGTCGTGGACCCGCAAGGTGCGCGACGCGCGGCTGGGCGAGCACGGCGGCGCGGTCGTCAACGTCTCGTCCATCGCGGGCCTGCGTACCTCGCCCGGCATCGGGATGTACGGCGTCACCAAGGCCGCGCTGATCCGGCTCACGATGGAGCTCGCGGGCGAGCTGGGACCGGGCATCCGCGTCAACGCCGTCGCGCCCGCCGTGGTGAAGACGAAGTTCGCGACCGCCCTGTACGAGGACCGCGAGGACGAGGTGGCCTCGGCCTACCCGATGAAGCGGCTCGGCGTGCCCGCCGACATCGCGAGTGCCGTGGCGTTCCTGTTGTCGGACGAGGCCGGGTGGATCACCGGGCAGACGCTCGTGCTCGACGGCGGTGTCACGCTGGGCGGCGGGCTGTGACCGCGCGGCTCGACGGCGCGGGCGTGGTCGTCACCGGCGGCGGCGGCGGGATCGGCGCGGCGCTGGCGCGGCGGCTGGCCGGTGAGGGCGCACGGCTCGTGCTGGCCGATCTCGACGGCGACGCCGTGACCGCGGTGGCCGAGGAGGTCGGTGGCGTGGCCGTGGTGGGCGACGCGGCGAGCGAGGACGGCGTGCGGCGGCTCGTCGAGCGCGCCCGCGCCGAACTCGGCGAGATCGACCTCTACTGCGCCAACGCGGGCGTCGCCGTCCACGGTGGACCGGAGACCCCCGAGGACGGCTGGGCGCTGTCGTGGGAGGTCAACGTGATGGCCCACGTGCGAGCCACGCGCGAGCTGCTGCCCGCGTGGCTGGAGCGCGGGCGCGGGCACTTCCTCGCCACCGTGTCGGCGGCCGGGCTCCTGACGAGCCTCGGCTCGGCGCCGTACTCCGTCACCAAGCACGGCGCCCTGGCGTTCGCCGAGTGGCTCTCGGCGACCTACCGCCACCGCGGCATCACGGTGCAGGCCGTGTGCCCACAGGGCGTGCGCACCAAGATGCTCGCGGACACCGGCGAGGAGGGCGAGTTCATCATGGGCGCCACCGCGATCGAGCCGGAGGACGTGGCCGACACGTGCCTGGAAGCGCTGCGCGACGGACGGTTCCTGATCCTGCCGCACCCCGAGATCGCCGGCTACTACGCGGCGAGGGCGACCCAGAACGAGCGCTGGCTGGGCGGCATGAACAAGTTGCAGCGCAAAGTGGAGGAACAGATCGCGCGGTGAGCGGGTGGTTGCCTAGGGTGGCGGTATGTCTGGCATGTCTACGGACCACGTCATCGTCGCCACCACCACCGACTCCGAGGACGCCGCGCACGCACTGGCCGCCGCGGCCGTCGAGACCAAGCTCGGCGCGTGCGCGCAGATCGTCGGGCCCATCACGAGCGTCTTTCGCTGGGAGGGCATCGTGGAGACCGCCCGTGAGTGGCGCGTCGAGGTGAAGACGGCGGCCGACCGCGCCGAGGCCCTCACCGAGGAGCTGCGCGCCCGCCACGCCTACGACGTGCCCGAGGTGATCGTCACGCCGATCATCGGCGGCCACGCCGAGTACCTGTCCTGGCTGGAAACGGAAACCCGCCCCTGACCCTGGCCGCGACTGCGGTGAAGGGCACCTTTACTGCGTTGGATGCAGTAAAGGTGCCCTTCACCGCGGTCGGCGGGGGCTAACCGGGGAGGTCCACCAGGGTTGCCAGGGTGGCGCGGTGCTTGCCCGGCGTGCCCAGTGCCAGCTGGCTCGCCTTGGCGCGCTTGAGATACAGGTGCGCCGGATGCTCCCACGTCATGCCGATGCCGCCGTGCAGCTGCACGCACTCCTCGGCCGCGTGCACGGCCACCGTCGCGCAGTACGACTGCGCCACGGCCACCGCCACGCCCGCGTCGTCGCTGCCGGTCGCCAGCGCGTCCGCCGCGTAGCGCGCCGCGGCCCTCGCGGCCACGAGCTCCAGCCACACGTCGGCGATGCGGTGCTTGAGCGCCTGGAACGAGCCCACCGGGCGGCCGAACTGGTACCGGTCGCGCACGTGGGCCACGGTCGTCTCGAGGCACCACTGCGCCACGCCGAGCTGTTCGGAGGCGAGCAGTCCCGCGCCGGTCAGCAGCGCGTGCTCCAGCGCCGCCGGAGCTCCGTTCGCGCCGGCCAGCAGCGTCGCCTGGGCACCCGCGAACGTCACATCCGCGATCCGGCGCGTGAGGTCGAGCGACACCGGTTCCGCCACGGTCGCCGCGCTCGCCTCCACGGCGTAGAGCCCCGGTCCGTCCGGCCCGGTCGCCGGCACCACGAACACCTCGGCGGCCCCGCCGTCGGCCACCGAGCGCACGGTGCCGCTGAGCCGTCCGCCGCCGTCGGCCGCGACCGCCGACGGGAACGCCGAGCCCGGCGCCGTCGACAGCGGCACGGCGAGCGCACCGCTCGCCTCGCCCGAAGCGAGCCTGCGCAGCAGAGCCGCCACCGGCTCGTGCCCGGTGTCGGCGCCGAGCAGCGCCGCCGTCGCGAGCACGGCGCTGCCGAGGAACGGCACCGGCGCCACGCTGCGACCCAGTTCCTCCAGCACCAGCGCGGTCTCGCGCACCGACGCGCCCTGCCCGCCCAGTTCCTCGGGCACGGGGAGCCCGGCCAGGCCGAGCTCCGCGGCGAGCGTGCGCCACAGCTTGGTGTCGTACGGTTCGGCGCTCTCGACCCGCGCCAGCAGCGCGGTGGGCTCGCAGCGGTCGGTGAGCAGATCGCGCACGCTCGCGCGCAGATCGGTCTCGACGTCGGAGTACAGCAGGTCCGGAGTGCTCATCGGGGCAGGTCCTTCCACGCGACGTCCTTGTCGGTCCGCGGTTCGGACGGCAGCCCGAGAACGCGCTCAGCGATGATGTTGCGCAGGATCTCCGAGGTGCCGCCCTCGATCGAGTTCCCCTTCGCGCGCAGGTAGCGGTATCCGGCCTCGCGGCCGGTGAAGTCGACGAGCTCCGGTCTGCGCATCGTCCAGTCGTCGTAGCGCAGCCCGTCGTCGCCGAGCAGTTCCACCTCCAGCCCGGACAGCGCCTGCGACAGGCGGGCGAACGCGAGCTTCATCCCGGAGCCCTCGGGCCCCGGCGAGCCGACGGCGAGCTGCTGGCGCAACCGCGTGCCCGCGAGCCGGAACGCCTCGGACTCCGCCCACAGCGTCAGCAGCCGGTCGTGCAGCTCCGCCGTGCGCAGCTCGGGCCGCTCGCGCCACGTGGCCGCGACCTTGCCGAGCATCCCGCCCTCGCGCGGCATCGCGTTGCCGCCGATGGCCACGCGCTCGTTCATCAGCGTCGTCTGCGCGACGCGCCAGCCCTCGCCCACGGCGCCGAGCCGGTGGGCGTCGGGGATCCGCACGTCGTTGAGGAAGACCTCGTTGAACTCCGCCTCGCCGGTGATCTGGCGCAGCGGCCGCACGTCCACGCCCGGCTGCGTCATGTCGCACACGAAGTACGTCATCCCGGCGTGCTTGGGGACATCGGGATCGGTGCGGGTCACCAGGATCGCCCACCGCGCGGTGTGAGCGCTGGAGGTCCACACCTTCTGCCCGTTCACCACCCAGTCGTCACCGTCGCGCACCGCGCGGGTGGCCAGCGCCGCGAGGTCCGATCCGGCGCCCGGCTCGGAGAACAGCTGGCACCACACCTCCTCGCCGGTCCACAGTGGACGTAAGAAGCGCTGTTTCAGCTCGTCTGAGCCGAACCGCAGCACCGTCGGCGCGGCCATGCCGAGCCCGATGCCGATGCGGCGCGGGTCGTTGTCCGGCGCACCCGCCGCGGCCAGTTCGGCCTCCACGACCGACTGGAGCTCGCGCGGCGCGTTCAGCCCGCCGAGCCCCACCGGGTAGTGCACCCACGCCAGCCCGGCGTCGAACCGGGCGCGCAGGAACTCCGGGCGCTCCGTGGTCGCGGGATCGTGTTCGGCCAGCAGCGCGGCGACCCGGTCGCGCAGCTCTGCGGCGTCTATAGTGGACTCACTCATCACAGGTACCTCTTCAGCTCGCGGCGCGCCAGTGAGCGCTTGTGCACCTCGTCGGGACCGTCGGCCAGCCGCAGCATCCGCGCGGCGGCCCACAGTTCGGCCAGCGGGAAGTCCTGGCTCACCCCGCCCGCGCCGTGCAGCTGGATCGCCTTGTCGAGAATCCACTCCACCGACGCCGGAGTGGCGATCTTGATCGACTGGATCTCGGTGTGCGCGCCCTTGTTTCCCTGGGTGTCCATCAGCCACGCGGTCTTGAGCACCAGCAGCCGCAGCTGTTCCACGCGCACGCGTGCCTCGGCGATCCACTCCTGAACCACGCCCTGCTGCGCGAGTGCCTTGCCGAACGCCTCGCGCGAGACGGCCCTGCGGCACATCAGCTCGATGGCGCGCTCGGCCATCCCGATGAGCCGCATGCAGTGGTGGATCCGGCCGGGGCCGAGCCGGGCCTGTGCGATCGCGAACCCGCTGCCCTCGGCGTCGATCAGGTTCTCAGCCGGCACCCGCGCGTCGTCGAAGATCACCTCGGCGTGCCCGCCGTGGTCGCCGTCGGTGTAGCCGAACACCTGCATCCCGCGCTTGACGTGCACACCGGGCGTGTCCCTCGGCACGAGGATCATGCTCTGCTGGCGGTGCGGCTCCGCGTCGGGATCGGTCTTGCCCATCACGATGAAGATCCGGCAGTTCGGGTTCATCGCACCGGAGATGTACCACTTGCGCCCGTTGAGCACGTAGTCCGCGCCGTCACGGCGGATGCTGGTGGCGATGTTGCGCGCATCGGAGGAGGCGACGTCGGGTTCGGTCATCGCGAAGGCGGAGCGGATCTCGCCGTCCAGCAACGGTTGCAGCCACTGCTTGCGCTGCGCCTCGGTGCCGAACATGGCGAGCACTTCCATGTTTCCCGTGTCCGGCGCGGCGCAGTTCAGCGCAGCCGGTGCGAGCGAGGGGCTGCGCCCGGTGATCTCGGCCAGCGGCGCGTACTGCAGGTTGGTCAGTCCCGCGCCCAGCTCGCCCGGCAGGAAGAAGTTCCACAGCCCGCGCGTGCGGGCCTCGGTCTTGAGCTCCTCGACCACCGGCACGCTCGTCCAGGGGTTCTCGCGCTCGGCGAGCTGCTCGTGGAACACCGGCTCGGCGGGATAGACGCGCTCGTCCATGAACGCGAGTAGCTGTTCGCGCAGCCGCTCGGTCGTCGCGTCGTAAGCGAAGTCCATCAGTCCTCCTCGAGAATCGCGTTGCCGTGCCGCACGAGCGCGGGCACGCCGCCGCCGATCGCCTCGAAGCCCGACCCGACGGTCTTGCCCTGGCTGAACCGGTAGTAGATGCCCTCGAGGATCACGGCGAGCTTGAAGAAGGCGAAGCCCGTGTAGTACGCCAGCGCCGAGACGTCGCGGCCCGAGCGCCGCGCGTAGCGGGCGACGATCTCGTCGGCACCCGGATGTCCCGGCGCCGCGCTGACGTTGCTCACGAAGCTCAGGTCCAGCGAACGGCGCTCCGAGTAGGCCAGCAGCAGACCGAGGTCGGTGAGCGGGTCGCCCAGGGTCGACATCTCCCAGTCCAGCACGGCCGTGATCTCGTCGTCGGAGCCCACGAGCACGTTGTCGAGGCGGTAGTCGCCGTGCACGATCGCGGGCGGCGGTGACTCCGGGATCCGGCGTGCGAGCCGTTCGTGCAGGTCGTCGATGCCGGGCAGGTCCCTGCTGCGCGAGGCGTCGAGCTGTTTCTTCCAGCGGCGCAGCTGCCGCTCGAGAAAGCCCTCGGGCCTGCCGAAGTCACCGAGCCCGACGCTCTCGGGCTCCACCGCGTGCAGGTCCACGAGCGTGTCGACGAGCCGGTCGGCGATGGCCCCGGTGCGCTGCGGCCCCAGCTCGGTGAGCTCCTCCGCGCTGCGGAACGGCGTGCCCGCCACGAAGTCCATCACGTAGAACTGCGCGCCGAGCACGGAGTCGTCCTCGCACAGCAGGATCGTCGGCGGCACCGGCACGCTCGTGGGGCCCAGCGCGCTCATGACCCGGTGCTCACGCTTCATGTCGTGAGCCGTGGGCAGCACGTGCCCGAGCGGCGGGCGGCGCACCACCCAGCTCGCCGAGCCGTCGGTGACGATGTAGGTGAGGTTCGACCGGCCGCCCTCCACCACGGAGGCGGACAGCGGCCCGCCCACCAGACCGGGCCGTTCGTGGTCGAGGTGGGTGCGCAACCGCGCCAGGTCGAGCCCGGGTGGGTTCTCGTCGCTCATCTGACCTCCCTGTCAGCGGTGCGGCCGGTCGTTCGATCCCTCCGACGCATCAGGCGATCAGGATGGAGACCGTCTCCGCGACGCACGCGGGTTTGGCCTCGCCGTCGATCTCGATGGTCCACCGCACGATCGCCTGCTTGCCCTGCGCGGCATCGGAGACCTCGGTCAGCTCCGCTCCGGCCCTGACCTTCGATCCCACCGTGACGGGCTGAGGGAAGCGCACCTTGTTGACGCCGTAGTTGATGCCCATGCGCAGGCCGTCGACGCGGTAGAGCTCCTTGCCCAGCATGGGAATCAGCGACAGCGTGAGGTAGCCGTGCGCGATCGGTGCGCCGAACGGGCCCTGCGCGGCCCGCTCGGGGTCGACGTGGATCCACTGGTGGTCGCCGGTGGCGTCGGCGAAGAGATCGACCTGCTCCTGGGTGACGGTGTGCCAGTCGGTGTAGCCGAAGTGCTGGCCCACGGCCGCGGCGAAGTCGTCCAGACTGGCGAAGACGCGCAGGCCGGTCATGCCTTCGGCCCGCCGGCCACGTAGATCACCTGGCCGGAGACGAACCCGGCTCCCTCGCTGACGAGGAACGACACGACGTTGGCGATGTCCTCGGGCTCGCCGACCCTGCGCACGGGGATCTCCTGCGCCGCGGCCTTCTTGAAGTCCTCGAACGGCATCCCGAGGCGCTCGGCGGTCGCCGCGGTCATGTCGGTGGCGATGAAGCCAGGGGCGATCGCATTGGCGGTGACACCGAACTTGCCGAGCTCGATCGCGAGCGTCTTGGTGAAGCCCTGCAGACCGGCCTTCGCGGTGGAGTAGTTGGCCTGGCCGCGGTTGCCCAGCGCCGAGGTGGAGGAGAGGTTGACGATGCGGCCCCAGCCCTGCTCGGTCATGTACTTCTGCGTCGCCTTGCTCATGAGGAACGAGCCGCGCAGGTGCACGCCCAGCACCGAGTCCCAGTCGGTCTCGCTCATCTTGAAAAGGAGGTTGTCGCGCGTGATCCCGGCGTTGTTGATCAGCACCGTCGGCGCGCCCAGCTGCTCGGCCACGGTGGCGACAGCCGACTCCACCTGATCGGCGTCGCTCACGTCGAGGCCGACGCCGATCGCTGTGCCGCCGCCGGAGGCGATGGCCTCGGCCGCCGCCTTCGCGCCCGCCTCGTCGAGGTCGAGGATCCCGACGGCGAACCCGTCGCCGGCGAGCTTGCGGGCGATGGCGGCGCCGATTCCGCGACCGGCTCCGGTGACGATGGCGACACGGGAAGGCGACTGCGTCACGTGGGTCCTCCTCATTGAGTAAGCGTTCGCTTAGGAAGGTACCAGGGGAGCGGCCGTGGCGGGAGCGGGCGAGCGGAGGCGGAGCAGGCCCGGCACGAGCGCCGCGATCGCGAGCACCTCGTTGAGCGCGAGGAGCCGTTCGACCAGGCCGAGCGGGATCGCGCGCCACCACGGCTCGCCCCCGGCCAGCATCACGAACACGGCCCCCAGGATCAGTCCGAACCACGCGAGCGACAGCAGGCTCAGCACGCGGGCGACCAGGCGCGGGCCGGGGGAG
Source organism: Prauserella cavernicola (assembly GCF_016595675.1). Taxonomy (GTDB): domain Bacteria; phylum Actinomycetota; class Actinomycetes; order Mycobacteriales; family Pseudonocardiaceae; genus Prauserella_A; species Prauserella_A cavernicola. Next base: position 249,989 of record NZ_JAENJH010000009.1, read on the forward strand.
TGCGGGTACGCGGCGCGCGCGGCGGCGAACACGGCCAGCGGCAGGCACACGAACGCGACCACGCTCGCGTAGCGGTGGATGGTGCCGGCGACGCTCGGCCCGATCGACCAGTCCGTCTTCTGGAACGCGACGATCACCAGCAGGCACAGTGTCCACGCGCCGCCGAAGATCGTCGCCGCCGAGAACGGCCGCGCCCGCCCGGAGCGCACGAGCGTCACGAACACCGCGGCCGAACCGGCCGCGACCAGCAGCACGGCGACGTCGAACAGCAGCCTGCCGGGGCCGAGCGCGTACTCGCTGATGGTGCGGCGCACCGGGTCGACGCCGTCGCTGGTGAGCGGCAGCAGGTGCAGCAGCCCCATCAGCGCACTGCCGAGCACCAGCCCGGCGAGCCCCGCGAGCGGGAGCGCGCGGCCTGCCCGTTCGTCCGCCATGAAAAATCCTCCGTGTCCGTTTCGTTCTATTCAGCCACGGAGGGTGTGAGCGGGCGGTCAGGTGACGACGCGGCCCAGTATGGTCCTGAACACGTTCCTGTCCACTGTGGATGGTTCGACGGCGAGCCAGTCGCCGAGCTCCCGCACCAGCTGGTCCGGGGTCATCGGCGGCGCCGGGTCCTCGGGATCCGGATCAGCGGTGAGCTCGCCCGCGCGGCTGGGGTAGAGCACCAGGGCGCCGCGGACCTCGACGCCGGGCAGCAGGATCTCGAACTCCTCGACGCTCTCGGCCAGCCTGCTGCCGCCGCCGCGGAAGCGCTGCCCGTTGCGCCGCAGGGTCCCGGTCTCGTCGGTGTCGTAGTGCCCGGGAAGCCAGCGTTTCGACTCCACGAGCACGAGCCTGCGGCCGCACAGCACCGCGTGGTCGACATCGGCGAACACCGAACCGGGCCAGGCGAGCCCGTGGAAGATCCGCACGCCGGGCAGCCGCGTGAGATAGCGGGAGAGCAGGTCCGCGGTCAGGCGCTCGACGATCTGGTCGTCGTCCTGTCCCGGCTTGCCGAACACGGTGCGCCCGCCGAACTCGCTGCGAAACGCTCGCACCGACCGCAGCGCGGCGACGTGACGCCGCCCGAGCGCGAACGCCACCCCCAGCGCACCGGCGAGCAACAGCAGCCACACCACCAGCACCGGAACCGGGAAGCTCGCGCCCAGCAGCAGTGGCAGCGCGAGCACCAGCACGGCGGCGGCCGCGAACGCGGGCGGCGCGTGCCCGGGCGAACCGGGATGGGCGTAGTGCACGCGCGCGACGGAGTCCACGCTGTGCCACCACGGAATCGTCGTTGTGTCGACGCGTGCGGCCTGCGGCATGAAGGCCGGGTCCTCGCCGAAGCGGCGAGTGCGAGTGCGAGGCGCCCACCGGGTGCGGGTGGCGGTGGCGGCAGGGGACGGGCGAACGGCCGGTTCGACGACCTCGCCGTTGCCGGCGTCGTACTCGGCGCGACGATCCGGATCGCCGAGCGTCTCGTACGCGTCGCGCAACAACCGGAACGTGCCCGCGGTGCCGCCGGTGTCGGGATGCATCGACCGGGCCAGCGCGCGGTAGGCCGACTTGATCTGCGCCGGAGTGGCATCGGGCCGCACGCCAAGGAGCTCGTAGTAGTCGACGTCGGGCAAGCGGCACCTCCTCGGCAGCGCACACCCTATGGCGTGCCCGGGGGCCACCGGGCACCGCCCGCCCGGCACGTTCGGGTGGATCGCTTGTGTGCTAAGGGATGCTGCGAGCGGGGGCCGTGGTTGTGGGGCGGGACGCGGGTGGCTCGGGTGCTGAGGCGGCTCGGGTGCGGCGGCGACTCCCGTGCGGGGGTGGGGAACTCGTGGGCGGGAGTGTGGGGCCCGCGTGCCGAGGCGGGGAACTTCGCGCGGGAGTGTTGGCTCACGTGCCGAGGCGGGGAACTTCGCGCGTTCTGGAGCGGGGCTCGCGCGCCCATGCGCACCGCCGTGCACGCGAGAGCAGGGCCGAGGCACTGGGAGCGGACGCGCGGACGGGGCGCAGGACCCGGCTTCAGGGGCCGGTGACTCCGGTGCTGGACGGGGACTCTCGCGCCCGAGCGGGGGACTCGCGTGCCGGAACGGGGGACTCGCGGACTTGGGCGGGGGACTCGCGGGCTTGGGTGGGGGACTCGCGTGCCGGAGCGGGGGACTCGCGTGCCGGAACGGGGGACTCGCGGACTTGGGCGGGGGACTCGCGGGCTTGGGCGGGGGACTCGCGGGCCGGAGCGGGGGACTCGCGGGTGGTTAGGGTGGAGGGGTGTTCTCGTCCGGTGGGCCGGTTCTGCTCGACGGCGGGCTCGCCACCGAGCTGGAGGCTCGCGGGTACGACCTCTCCGACTCGTTGTGGTCGGCACGCCTGCTCGCCGACGACCCCGATGCGATCGTCGCCGCCCACACCGCGTTCTTCCGCGCGGGTGCCGAGGTCGCCACCACGGCGAGTTACCAGGCGAGCTTTCCGGGCTTCGCCACGCGCGGCATCGGCACCGCCGAGGCCGCCCGGCTGATGCGCCGCAGCGTCGAGCTGGCCCGGCGAGCGCGCGACGCCGTCGCGGGCGACAGCAGCGGCACCGCCCCAGGCGGTGCCACGGACGATGCCTCGGGCGGCGACGCCGATGGCGCGTCCGGCAGAACCGGCGACCGAACCGGCAGCCGAAACGGCGACCAAACCGGCGGCTGGAGCGGCGGCCGAACCGGCGGCTGGAGCGGCGGTGCCTTCGATACCTCCGGCGGGCGGCGCCGGGTCGCCGCGTCGGTGGGTCCGTACGGTGCGGTCCTCGCCGACGGTTCGGAGTACCGCGGCCGGTACGGCCTGAGCCACCGTGAGCTGCTCGCCTTCCACCGGCCCCGGCTGGAGGTGCTCGCCGAGGCGAAGCCGGACCTGATCGCCTTCGAGACGGTGCCCGATGTGGACGAGGCGGTCGCCGAGCTCGACGCGCTCGAGTCCGTGGACGTGCCCGCCTGGCTCTCCTACACCGTCGCGGGCGGGCGGACCCGCGCCGGGCAGCGCCTGGAGGACGCGTTCGCCGTCGCGGCGGAGCGCGAGCGGGTGCTGGCCGTCGGCGTCAACTGCTGCTCGCCGGACGAGGTCGCCGACGCGGTCGTGATCGCGCGGGAGGTCACCGGCAAACCCGTCGTGGTCTACCCGAACAGCGGGGAGGGCTGGGACGCCAGGAACAGGCGCTGGACGGGGCGATCCGCGTTCTCGCCCGGTGGAGTGAACCAGTGGATCGTCGAGGGCGCCGCCCTCGTGGGTGGTTGCTGCCGGGTGCGCCCAGGTGACATCGCAGATTTGGCGCGTTCGCTCGGCCTCACCTGATCGAGCTGTCCGCAATTCCCGAAAGGCGTCCTCGCCGCCGGCGTGTGACCCTCGTCTCGTGGGTTACCACTGTCCACACGGGAGTTACATCGTGCCGCGAACGTCATGTCTGGCACGGTGAACCGGCCGGCCACGGAAAGGATGGAAGCCGGATGAACATCACGGAATCGTTCAACGACGCGCTTCGGTCAGTCATTACCTTCCTGCCGAAGTTCGCCGTTTTCCTGGTGATCCTGGTCATCGGTTGGCTTGTTGCGAAAGCCCTTCGCAAACTGGTCGACGTCGTATTGGATCGGCTGAACTTCGACCGCGCCGTCGAGCGCGGAGGTATCAAGCAGGCGCTCGCGCGGTCCAAGTACGACGCGAGCGGACTGATCGCGGCACTCGTGTACTACGCGGTGCTGCTGATCGCGTTGCAGATGGCGTTCGGCGTCTTCGGGTCGAACCCGATCAGCGACATGCTGGCGGGCATCGTGGCCTGGCTGCCGAAGGCGATCGTCGCGATCGTCATCATCGTGGTGGCCGCAGCCATCGCCAGCGCGGTGCGCGATCTGGCGGGCAGCGCACTCGGTGGCCTCAGCTACGGCAACCTCATCGCGCGGGTCGCCCAGGTCTTCATCGTCGCCCTCGGCGTCATCGCCGCGCTGAACCAGATCGGCGTCGCCACCGCCGTCACCACGCCGGTGCTGGTCACCGTGCTCGCGACGGTCGGCGGGATCCTGGTCGTCGGCCTCGGCGGCGGCATGGTCCGCCCGATGCAGCAGCGCTGGGACCGCTGGCTGAACAAGGCCGAGGACGAGCTGCCCAAGGCGAACCCGAAGAACGAGGCCTACGAGCGTGGCCGCGAAGACGCCACGCGGGCTCACTCGGAGCAGCAGGGAATGCCATCGCCGCAGTCACCGCAGACCGAGCCGATCCAGACCGGCACGTCGGGAACGCTGCCGCAGCACTCCCGCGGTGACTACCCGTGACCACTCGATAACCAGGAAAACAGATGAGGGCGCCAGGGCATGTCCCTGGCGCCCTCATCGTGTCCCGAGAACTTCAGAAGAACAGCAGCGGGTCGATGTCACCGCTCGTCACCGCGACGGTGCCCGCCGTGGCGAGCAGGCACACCGCGAGGAGCCGCAGGCTGACCCAGTCGCCGGCGAAGGCGCCCCTGGCGGGCGGCTGCCAGCCGGACTCCTCGGCGACGTCCTGGATCCCGCGGGCGTAACCGGCCAGCTCGATGGCTCCGACGCGGTCGCCCGACAGTGCGAGGATGTCGCGAATCGCCGCGGCGTGCTGGTCGACCGTGGCGAGCAGACCCGGGGCCAGACCACTCGCGGCGAGCCCGACCCGGCTCAGCCGGTCGGAGAGCGCGGCGAGCTCCCGCCTGGAGGCAGACTCGTGCCACGCGTTCGACAACCAACCCATGGGGCGGAGCCTATGTCACCTATTCGGGTGCGAGAAGAGGGCCCAGCGGTCCTAGATCGATGTTGAGGTCCTCGGGTTCGAGCCCGAAGTGATCCCGCAGCTCACCCATCCGCTCCTCGAGTCGCATCAGGGTCAGGCCGATGCGTTCCACCTGCTCATCGCTCAGTTTTCCGTCGTCGACACGCCGCAGCGCCTGCCGTTCCATCAGCTGCCGCAGCAGCTCCACGATGGTCAGGACCAGGCTCACGAGACCCTTCTCGACGGTCTCGGGATCGGCGTCGATGTGCTCGGTCAGCTCGTTTCTGTGGGGGTTCTCACTCACCGGACAGGCTCCGTTCCAACGTGCTCGCCGAGGTGATCAGCGCCCGCAGCGACACGTGCACCAGGTCCACCTCGGCGATCGACAGCGTCACCTCGCCGGAGAGCACCACGCCGCCGGCGAGTACCCGGTCCAGGAGGTCCACGAGCGCGATCCGGCGCTCGGGTGCGGGCTCCAGTTCGCTCATTCCCGCTCCTGCTCGACTCCGGCGAAGGAGTACGGCGGCCACGGTCCGGTCAGCTCCAGCCGCACGCCCGGCAGCTCGGAGCCGAGGCGTTCCACGATCGCGGCGAGCTCGTCCGCCAACACGTCGTCGACCAGGTAGGCGCCGTTGAGCACCATCCAGTCGCGCTGCCCGGACAGCTTCGGGTCCTGCGGCGGGTGCCTGCGCGCGGCCGTGGCCAGCCCGGCGATCTCGCCGTGCAGCCGGTCGGCTCGCGCGGCGGCCGTCTGCTCGGCCCGCTCCCTCGCCGACAGCTGCGCCTTGCGGCGCAACAGGTACGCGGTGCCCGCGCCGGAGCCCTCCGAGGCCGCCTGCTCGGCCACCTCGGCCAGCGCGTCCGGGTCGGCGTAGCCCTTCACGCCCCACTCGGTGCGCCCCGTCAACTGGTCCAGCGCGACGCCGAAGTCGGCCGCGCGCCGCGTCAGCAGTTCGCGTACCCGGTCGTCGCCGAGATAGACCGTCGCGAGCCGCAGGGGCACCGCGGCCGGCGCTGCCCGCACCACGGCGGTCACCACGGCGTCGTGGGCGCGGGCGGTGTCCGCGAGCCAGTCCAGGTCCTCCAGGTTGCTCTTCAGCGGTTCGGCTCCGAACTCGGCGAGGTCCACGTCGCTCACCACGGCGGCGAGTCCCGAACTCTCGAGCACCCGTACCGGCTCACCGGCCACGCCGGTCAGCGTCCGGGAGCCCACGGCCACATCGCGAGCCACGGCGTAGAGCCAGCGTCCTTCCTTGTCCGCCATCATCGTCCCCCGATTCCCTCCGCCTTAGCCGCGCTCCCGCTCTGCCGGCTCCTGTTCGGCGGCGAACTCGCCGTCCACCACATCCACCTGCTCGTCGTCGTACTCGTCGTCGGCCGCCTCGACCTGCTTGGGTTCCGCACGCCCCGACTCGAGTCTGGCCACGCGCTCCCGCAGCTCCCGGTTCTCCTGTTCCAGCTCACGGCGGTCGTTGCCGCTGGTGAGCCACGGGTCGCTCTCCCACCAGTCGATGCCCACCTCCTTCGCCGTCTCCAGCGAGGCGACCACGAGCCGCAGCTTGATGGTGAGCAGTTCGATGTCGAGCAGGTTCACCTGGATGTCCCCGGCGATCACGAGCCCCTTGTCGAGCACGCGCTCGAGGATGTCCCCGAGGTTGGCGCTCCGGCTCGATCCCTGTGCGCCACCGAGCGCGGTGGAGGTCGGCCGTCCGATCTCGGTCATGCGATCCCGTTCCCTGCGTCCGTTCTGCCCCTGACGTAGCGGCGGGCCCTGCGGTAGGCCAGCAGCTCTCCGGTCAGGTCGAGGTCCACCTCGTACTGTGCGAGCAAGTCCGATGTGGAGGGAATGCGCCGTTCCTCGATCACCTCCACCCCCACACGCCACCCGTCGTCGGTCGGCTCCACCGACGTGGCGCCGATGAGCTCCCTGCCCGTCAGCGACGAGATGTGGCCGAGTGCCGTCTCGGCGGCATCCGGTGCGGACAGTTCCGCCGGGGCCTTGCGGGAAGTGCGTCGTTCGCCTGCCACCGCCATCACTCCTTTCCGGCGCCGGGAGCCTCGCGGTCACCGGTCATCCGGTCGAGGGCGGCCTGCTGGATCCGCGCCTCCTCCTCGGCGGTGATCTCACCCGCGGCCCTCGCCTCCTCGGCGGCCTCGAGCTCCCTGCGCACCGAGGCCGGGTCGTACAGCTCGGACTCCACTTGCTCCTGGACGACCTTGCCGAGCGAGATCACCCCACGGACCGGGGCCAGCGGGAGCCCGGTGATGAACGAGAGCAGACCCATGTCCTCACCCCTGCGGTTGCTGCGTCACGACGAAGTCGTAGGGGGCGAGCGGACCGAGCAGCCGCAACTCGACCCTGCCCTCCCAGTCCTGCGCCAGCTCGCCGACCACGCGCTCGAGCTCGTCCTGCTCGGCCACCTCGCACAGGCACGCGAGGTACACGGCGTCGCGCTCGTGGGTCGCCTCCCGCACGTTCAGCGCCACACACGCGCCCTCGAGCACCTCGACCGTCCGGCTGGTGTCCTGCTCACGTTTCGCGGCGATCGTGTTGTTGATCAGCTCGCCCAGCGCGATGCGGTCGTTGCGGGCGGCGTCCTCGGGCAGGCTGTTCACGGAGTCCCGCAACCGCGCGGCCTCGTCGCTCTCGGACAGGATCTCGCGCAGGATCGCCTGCTCGTCGTAGCGGCCCTTGACGACGTACTGGGCCTTGCCCTCGAGCTCCTCCAACGCGGAACGGAACTCGTCGTGGTGCTCGGCGAGCAGTTCCTCGGTGACGGCGTCCTCCCCGGCCACGACCGCGCCGAAGCGCAGTGGCAGCACCGGGGCCACCCCCGAGGTGGCGTCGAGCACCTGCGCGTGCATGGACAGGTCCGCGGGTTTGCCGAGCGGCGTCCCGGCGTCGATCTCGCTCACCAGCGCCGCGACGTCGCCGTGCTTCACCAGCGTGATCGGGCTTGGCGGGTCGCCGATTCCCCGCGCCTCGGGGTCGCTCTCGACGTCGGAGGGCACGATTCCGTACACGTAGAGAGCGGTTCTGTGCTCGGTCTGCTCGCCGGTCGTCATGTCAGCCGTCCCTCCGCTTGCGGCGGGCGGTCTGCCGTTCCTCGTCGTCGTCGGCGCCGAGGAAGTCCGTGAGCTTCTCTCCCGCTGCTTCCAGCGCGCCCTTCGTCTTCGACTTGGCGCCGCCCTCGGTCATGTCCTGCATGAGGTCGGGCAGCCCCTTCTGCTGGTCGTTGGCCGGGATGTCGAGCCGGTTCACCGCCTCCGCGAAGCGCAGGTAGGTGTCCACGCTCGCCACGACGATCCGCGCGTCGATCGTCAGCAGTTCGATGCCGACGAGGGAGACGCGCACATAGGCGTCGATCACGAGGCCCTTGTCCAGAATGGTGTCGATGACGTCGGCGAGGCCAGACGACGAGGGGCCGCTGAAGCCGCCTCCTCCGCCTGACGGCTGTACGGCTGTGGTCACGAACGACCTCCTCGGCTCCTGCTGCTCCTGCGGGTCGGCGTCCCCTCCGCGGCCCGGCGACGCCTTCGGGGCCTGGGAGCCTCCTCCTCTTCCTCGTCGTCCTCTGCTTCGGCGACGTCCGGTTCGCCGGCGTCTACTTCCTTTTCTTCTTCGGTGTCGTCGGTGTCTTCTGTGTCCTCGGCGTCGAGGTCGTCGTCCTCGCGCTCGTCCTCGGCCTCATCGGTGTCCTCTTCGGACTCCTCGACGACCTCGCCGTCGCGGATCTCGCCGCGCCAGCCCTCGACCTCGTCGGGGCGCAGGATCGCGTGGGCGCTGACGTAGCGGCTGAAGTGCTTGAGCTCCAGCCGGGCCCGGCGACCCTGTGCGCGCCAGATGTTGCCGGTCTTCTCGAACAGGCCCTGCGGGTGGTACTCGAGCACCAGCACGATCCTGGTGAGGTTCGGCGCGAGCTCGTGGAACGTCACCGCACCGTCCACATAGCCCTTCTGGCCCTTGGAACGCCAGACGATCCGCTCGTTGGGGACCTGCTCCTGGATCGTCGACTCCCACGTGCGGTGGGACAGGAAGATCTGAGCCTTCCACGCGAGCTTCTCGTCGGAGACCTGCTCCACGCTCTCGACCTTCTTCATGAACCGGGGGAAGTCGGTGAAGCGGGTCCACTGGTCGTAGGCCAGGTCGATGGGCACGCCGATGTCGATGGACTCGACGATGTTGGTGACCTTCACCTTGGTGCTGGTGCCGCCGCCCTCGCCGCCGCCACCGAGCCCGACGGCGTTCTTGACCTTGTCCTTGATGCCGGAGAACCCGGCGCTCAGCGCCGCTGACATCGGTGACTTGCCCTCGGCAAGCTTGGACGCTCCGGTGAGCGCGGCCTTGAGTCCGCCGCCGCCTCCGCCGCTCTCGGCGTAGTCGGTGAGCCGCTCCGCCGTGGCGGACACGCGGTCGGTCACCGACGACGCCGCCCGCTGGGCCATGGTCGTGGCCAGCTGTCCGAGCGCCTGCTTCAGCAACTCCGAGGGTGACAGTGCGGAACTCGCCGCCTGCGCGGCCCCGCCCGCGGTCTTCGCCGCCCCACTCGCGGTCTTCGCGGCGCCTCCCGCCGCTTTCTTGGCCGTGCCTCCCGCGGCTTTCGTCGCGTTCGCAGCCGATCTCGTGGCCATCATCCTCACCTCCCGGTGCGCCGGACGGGTGCCCGTCCGGATGCGGACCGTGCCTGTGTGGTGGCGCGGCTACGGCTCGAGCGGCTCTGCGTGGACCGGGTGGCCGGGGCGTTCCTGCGCCGGGGCGGTTCCGGTTCCTCGTCGGCCTCGGGCTCGTCGGACACTTCGGACACTTCGCCGTTGTCGGACTCCACGGAGTCGTCGACGGGTTCCTCGTCGGCGTCGATGTAGTCGTCGTCCGCGGGCTGTTCGCCGTTCTCGTCCTGTCCGCGCGTGCCGCGCACCGGATTGGTGATCCGGTCCTGCAGCCGGTCGTTGAGCGAGTCGATGCGACTGCTCGCCGCCGTGACCGCCGCCGACCTGGCCGCGTCGAGCAGCTCACCTCGGACGCTGTCGGTGATCTTGCTGAGTTCTGGCGACGCTGCGAGCCGTTTCACTCCCTGTTGCAGCAGCTCGCGAGGTGCCGCACCGAACTTTCCGGTGGCGCCCGCGGCGGCGATCATCAGCGCCAGCCGCATCTTGCGAGTGCGTCCAAGGAGGTAACCGGCTCCAACCGCCGCGGCAACCTGTGCCCCGCCTTTCACGATCGATCTCCTTCGATCATTGGTGTTTGCTAACGTGCCGGGTCTTGCTCGCTCCAGTTACCCGCGATCGGGTGACACCAAAACGCTGTTTTGGTCGCCCGGAGGCGAATTACTCCAGGTGGACCAGCATGTGTCGGGTCCTAGGCGGGTGAGCCGGGAACACACGCCGTAATCTGTCCGCGTGAAAGGGGAGGCGTAGGTGAGTGACGACGAGGGACGGCTGGTCGCAGGCCGTTACCGCCTCCAGGCTCGTATCGGCAGCGGCGCGATGGGAGTCGTGTGGCGTGCGGTCGACGAGCGCCTCGACCGCGTGGTCGCGGTGAAGCAGCTCCTGCTGCCGCCGGGGCTCAACGAGACCGAGACCGAGAAGGCGCGCCAGCGCGCGTTCCGGGAGGGGCGCATCGCTGCGCGGTTGCAGCATCCCCACGCCATCTCGCTCTACAACGTCGCCGACGAGGACGGTCACCCGTTGCTGGTGATGGAGTACCTGCCGTCGCGCAGTCTCTCCGCGGTGCTCGACGAGCGCAGCGTGCTGCCGCCGGTCGAAGCCGCCCGCATCGGCGCGCAGGTCGCCTCGGCGCTGACCGTGGCCCACGCGGCCGGGGTGATCCACCGCGACGTCAAGCCGGGCAACATCCTGCTCGGCGACGACGGCACCACCAAGATCACCGACTTCGGCATCTCCCGCGCCGCCGGTGACATCAGCGTGACCAGCACCGGCCTGCTCGCGGGCACGCCCGCGTACCTGTCGCCCGAAACCGCGCGCGGTGCCGAGCCCGGCCCGGCCTCGGACGTGTTCTCGCTCGGCGCCACGCTCTACGCGGCCATCGAGGGTCAGCCGCCGTTCGGCAACACCGAGAACGAGATCGCGTTGTTGCATACGGTCGCGACGGGCCGGACGATCCCGCCGCGTCAGGCGGGCCCGCTCACCGCGCAGCTGCAGGCCATGCTGGGCACCGAGCCCGCGACGCGGCCCACGATGGCGCAGGTCGCCGAGTCGCTGCAGGCCGTCGCAGACGGAAAGCCGCCGGTGCTCGTCGAACCGCCTACGCTGCCCGCGACCTTGCCCGCCGCGCCGCCGCGCAGGCCCGCGACCCGGCTCGACCTCCACCCCTCGGTGCCGCCGCCCCAGCCGCCCTCCCCGCCGCAACGCGCCGCGGCGCACAACCACGCTCCGTCGGGCCCGGCGCCGAAGAACGAGGGCTCGCGCAAGCGCATCGCCCTGACCGCGCTCGCCGTCATCGCCGCGGCGGCCATCGGCATCCTGGTGGCCGAGCTGCTCGTGACCGCCACCGCCGAGTCGTCGGACACCGCGGCCGGTGCGGCCGCACTCACCACCGCCGCCACGACCACCGCCGTGAGCACGCCGTCACCGGCACCGACCTCCGAGACCGTCGACCCGGACGACCTCGCGCAGGCCGTCGCCGGCTACTACGCGTCGCTGCCCGACGACACCGACGCGGGCTGGCAGTCGCTGGGCCCCGGACTGCGGAAGCAGGGGCAGCAGCAGTACGAGCGGTTCTGGAGCGACATCAAGGCCGTCGAGGTGGTGAACGGTCCCGCGACGTACGGCGAGTCGACCGTGCAGGTCGGCATCGAGCTGACCGTGGCAGGCGGCGACGTGTACCGCGAGGTCCACCGGCTAGGCCTGGTCGTGGAGGACGGCACTCCGCTGATCGACTCCGACGAGCTCATGTCGTCCCGCCAGATCAAGGCGGACAAGAAAGACAGCGACGACAAGAAGGACGACAAGGGCGGCAAGGGCCGCAAGCACGAGGACCGCGGCGACGACGATTCCGACGACGACGGCTGAGGTTGCCCGGGGTACCGATCAGCGAATCCTGCCTGGTGGGGTAGTTTTGTCCAGCTTCGTTGACCGTGGCGGACCAGGGACCAGTCGGGGACATCTTGTCGCAGGAGAACAGTTCGGCCGAGGAGCGTCCTGACGGGCAGCAGTCCGCCGACGCGGCAGCAGAACAGACCGTCGAGCAGGCCAGTCAGGACTCGAGCCCGGACGCGAGCCACGACGTCGATCACGACGCGAGTCCGGCAGCCGAGCAGGACACCGGCGCGGACGCGAGCCGGGACACCGCCCAGGACGACAGTCCGGTCGCCGAACAGGACGCAGGCCAAAGCACCGCCCAGGACGAGAGCGCGGTCGCCGAGCAGGACACTGTTCAGGCCAGTCCGGACACCGGCCGGGACGACGTCGAGGCCACGGTGGTGCTGCCGAAGGTGCAGCTGGACACGCCGCCGGAGTCCGGAGTGGACACCCGGGCCCGGAACCGGAAGCTGCGCAGGGCCGGGATCATCGCCGGATCCGTCGTCGGCGGGCTCGCCCTGCTGTACGGGCTCGACCTGTTGATCAGCCAGGGCGACGTCGCACGGGGCACCACGGTGGCAGGCGTGGACGTCAGCGGAATGAGCACCGACGACGCCGAGCAACTGCTGCGCTCCGAGCTGGAACCCCGGCTCGCGGGGCCGGTCGAGCTGACGGCGGGCGAGCAGACCCACACCCTCGATCCCGCCGCCGTGGACCTGCGCGTCGACTGGGCGGGCACCGTCTCCGAGGCCGCCGATCAGCCGCTGAACCCGTTCACGCGGATCGCGTCGTTCTTCACCACCGACGAGATCGGCGTGGTGTCCGAGGCCGATCAGGAGCGTTTCGACGCCGAGGTGGAGCGCGTGCGCGCCGCCACCGACCGCGCGGCCGCCGAGGGCACCGTGCGCTTCGACGGGCTCACCCCCGTACCCGAGGATCCCCGTCCCGGCCAGCGGCTCGACGTCGGCGCGGCGCGCGCCGAGATCCTTCGGCACTGGCCCGCGGAGGGCGGTGTCGCGCTTCCCGTGTCGACGCTGGACGTGCGCAGCACTCCTGAGTCGGTGCGCACCGCGCTGGAGGAGATAGCGACGCCCGCCGTCTCCGGTCCGGTGACCGTGCGTGGCGAGAACAAGGACGCCGTGCTGAGCCCCGAGACGATCGCCGCGGCGCTGACGTTCGCCGCGCGCGACGACGGCTCGCTGGAACCCCGCATCGACCAGGAGGTCGTGGTCGGGGACGTGGGCCCGCAGCTGGCGTCGACCGAGCAGCGCGGTCGCGACGCGAGCTTCGTGTTCGAGGGCGACTCCGTGCGGATCGAGGAGTCCGCGCACGGCAGGGGCATCGACTGGAAGGCGACCCTGTCCGGTCTGCCCGACGTGCTGCGCGAGACCGGCGAGCGCGCCGTCACCGCGAAGTACGCGGCCCAGCCCGCGTCGTTGACCACCGAGGAGGCCGAGCAGCTCGGCATCGAGGAGGTCATCGGAGAGTTCACGACCAGTGGCTTCGCCTACGACTCCGGGATCAACATCCGCACGGTGGCCGAGGAGGTCGACGGCGCGGTCGTGAAACCGGGGGACTCGTTCAGCCTCAACGGTTTCACCGGTCCCCGCGGCACCGAACAGGGCTACGTCGGTGCGGGCGTGATCTCCAACGGCGTGCCGGGACGCGCGGTGGGCGGCGGCATCTCGCAGTTCGCGACCACGCTCTACAACGCCTACTACTTCGCCGGGATGACCGACGTCGAGCACCAGGAACACAGCTACTACATCAGCCGCTACCCGCAGGGCCGGGAAGCGACCGTGTTCCAGAACCCCGACGGCTCCAGCGTGATCGACCTGAAGTTCACCAACGACACCGAGACCGGCGTGGTCATCCAGACCATCTGGACGGAGTCGGACATCACCGTGAAGCTGTGGGGCACCAAGCACGTCGAGGTCGAGTCCGTCACCGGAGAGCCCTTCGGCTACACCTCGCCGTCGGTGGAGGTCCAGCCCATCGCGACGTGTGCGCCGAGTAGCGGCTCCAGCGGGTTCAGCGTCACCGACACGCGCATCATCCGTGATGCCGAGTCCGGTGAGGAACTCCGCCGCGAACCGCGCACCGTGGTCTACAACCCGCAGCCGACGATCGTCTGCGAGGAGCCGGAACCCGAGCCCGAACCCGAGCCGCAGCCGGAGTCCGAGTCCTCGGCGCCTCCCGAACCCGGCGACGGCGGCGACCCCGGTGACACCGGGAACCAGGACCAGGACACGCAGGGCACTCAAGGCACCCAGGGCACTCAACAGGAGGACGCGGGCGCGTAGCGCTCGGCCGAGCAGGCGAGTGGACGTGTCCGCCGAACCGGTTCCCGCGGCCGTGGCACGTGGACCGACCGTCCACGACGGACTCGTCACCGGCACCACGACGACACGCGCGAGCTCACGGTCTGACGACCGTCACCGCACACCCCGGGGACGGAACTGGATGCTGATGCGCGGTCCGACGGGCTTGGTCGTCTTGGGCACGGCGTGCTCCCACGTGCGCTGGCACGAACCGCCCATCACGATCAGGTCGCCGTGACCGAGGCCGTGGCGAACGGAGCCGCCACCACCCTCTCGCGGCCGCAGCAACAGTGCCCTCGGCGCCCCCACCGACAGGATCGCGACCATCGTGTCCTCGGTGCTGCCCCTGCCGACGGTGTCGCCGTGCCACGCCACGCTGTCGTCGCCGTCGCGGTAGTAGCAGAGCCCGGCCGTGCGGAACGGCTCGCCGAGCTCGTCCCGGTAGTGCTCGCTGAGCGCCGCGCGCGCCCGCGCCAGCACGGGATCGGGCAGCGCGTCCTGCTCGTCGTAGAAACTGAGCAACCGCGGCACGTCGACCGTCCGGTCGTACATCCGCCTCCGCTCGGCGTGCCACGGCACGTCGGAGACCAGCCGGTCGAACAGCGCGTCGGCGCCCGTGAGCCAGCCCGGCAGCACGTCGACCCACGCTCCATGGCCGAGCACGGTGCGGCGCACGCCGCCGAGCGAGCCCAGTGCGGGCTCCTCGCCCGCGCCGAACAGCGACCCCTGGAGTGCGGCTTCCATCCCGCGAGCGTACCCGTAATCGAACAGGTGTTCTACCCCGGGTGGTTCCGGAATGGCTCGACGAGGTCCAGTGCCTGGGTGAGGGAGTCGGCGGGCGAGCCGGCCGTGTTGACCGTGCTCGCGCCGGGCCACGGGTTGATGTGCGCCTCGGCCTGCGTGCACGGCTCGGAGTGGGGGCCGCCCCGGCGGGTCGTGGTGGCCTTCGGCGCCCAGCAGCACAGCGAGACCAGCGTGCTGTGCGTGTCGTGTGCCAGGTTGGAGGCCGCGATGCGGTGCTCGGGCGACATCCACGACGCGTCGAGCACGACGGGCCTGCCGAGTCCCAGTTCGACCGCCGCCCGGCGCAGCAGCTCCTGGTACGACCAGTCGGGGTGTGCCTGGCTGTGCTTGCTGAGCACGCTCGCGCCGAGTCTCGGTCCGAGTGCGGAGCTGAGTGTGGACTTGCCCGAGCCCGGCATCCCGCCGACGAGCACGAGCCGCACCGTCGCCAGGCGCAGGTGCCGCGCCGCGCGGTCGACGTGGCCCGACGCGTCGAGGTGCCAGGCGAGGAAGTGGTGTCCCAGCGTGGTGGCCGCGGTGTCGTGCGCGCACTCGAGGTAGGCGGCGAGCAGTGCCGCGGCGTCCCCGGGCCGCTCCGCCGCGGCGCGGGCGGCCACGTCGAGGGCGTCGGCCCAGCCCTCGCGTTCGTCGGCGATCACCCTGCCGGTCGTGGCGCGCTGGGCGAACAGCGGCCGTCGCCCGGCGAGGAACTCCCGCGCCAGCCGGTCTGTCTCGGGTGAGCGAACACGGCGCCGTTCGCGCGCGGCTCGCCAGCGCTCTCGCGTCGCCGACCACAGGTTCGCCGTGCCGGTGGGCGCGGCGGCGTGGTCCTCGGCGAGTGCGCGGGCCCGCTCGCGAACGGAGACGTCGCGCCGCGGCCTGGTGGCCACGTCTCCAGTGTGCGTCCCGGCGCGGGGGTGGGGGAAGACCCGACCGCACGCGCTGTCCACCGGGTTTTCCACCCGGCCCCCGTGTCGACAAGGCTCCTACACTCGACCTATGCATCGACCTCGACCGGTCACCGAGGTGCCCGACGTGGTGGGCCTCGGAGCACAGGACGCGTGCTCCATCGTGCGGAGTGCCGGTCTGGTGCCCGTCGGGCCGGAGAGCGCGGAGCCGCCGTCGACGGGCGTGGTCACCGCGCAGCGCCCGGTCGGCACGGCGGGCGCCGAGGAGGGCTCGCGGGTGGTGCTCTGGACCCACCCCGGCCGCGACACCTCCTCCGAGCTCGTGCCGCCCACTCCGGTCGAGTCCGGCGAGCTCGATCCGGTCTGAGCGGTACACACCGGAACCGCTCACACCGCGGGGGTCACGTTCTGGTTGAACCGGAACCGGTTCGCGGGATCGTGGGCGGCCTTGACCGCCGCGAGCCGGTTGTGCGCGGCCTCGTCGAACCCGGTGCGCGCGTCGGCCCTCGAGCCGTAGACGAAGCTCAGTGAGCGGCCGAGCGTCACCGGCGCGAGTGCGGTCAGCAGGTCCGCGTGCGCGGCGCGGACCTCGGCCTCGCCCACGCCGTCGAGCCCGGACAGCACGCGCACCAGGAACCCGGCGTCCCGGTGCCCGACGGCGCTGTCGCGCCGCTCGGTGAGCGCTCCGCCGAGGTGCCGGATGTCCACCACGCACGGTACCGGCGCGCCGGGCCCGGCGAGGTCGACGATCGAGCGCAGTGCGGCCGGGTCGAGATCGCGCACGAACGCGTTGTCGCCGAGATAGGCGTGCGGATCGACGGGGTCCTGGTAGATCGAGGCCGAATCGCGGAACGGCAGCTCGCGCAGGTCCGCCGACAGTACCGGCGCCGCCGCGCGCAGGGGCGCCACCAGGCGTTCACCCTCGATCGCCGGTCCGAGGAACGCGACGCGCACGGACACGATGTGCTTGCCCCGCAACGGTTCCGGCACGCCGGGCACGTCCGGCAGCGGGACCATGCTCACCGACGACGTCAGCTCGTCGGGCACCGTCGCGGTCCACACGCGGTAGGCCGTCAGCACGTCGGCTGCGTGCGCGCCGTCGAACACCAGGCCGCCGCCGTGGAGCCGTTCGACGGGCACGAGCCCGATCTCCAGCCCGGTGACGACGCCGACGTTGCCGCCACCGCCGCGCAGCGCCCAGCACAGCTCCGGCTCGGTCTCGGCGCTCACCCGGCGAAGCGTGCCGTCGGCGGTGACGAGCTCGGCCTCGCGGATGCGGTCGGCGGCGTAGCCGTAGCGGCGCGCGAGCGGGCCGAGCCCGCCGCCGAGCGTGTACGACACCACGCCCACGTGCGGGGACGATCCGCTCAGCGGTGCGAGCCCGTGTTCGGCGGCGGCGTCGAGCACCCGTTGCCAGCGCACCCCGGCGCCGACCCATGCCGTGCGCGCGACCGGGTCGACGCGAACGGAGTCCAGGCACCGGGTGCTGATCAGCAGGGCGTCCGCGCCCGCCGCGACGGACAGGCCGTGGCCGGTCGCCTGCACGGCCACGCCGAGCCCGTGCGCGCTCGCGTAGGCGACGGCGGCCCGCACGTCCTCGGCGTCGAGCGCGCCGACGACCGCGGTGGGCCGGTGGGCCAGCGCCAGCTGGAAGCCGTGGCGTTCGTCGTCGTACCCGGGCTCGCCGGGCACGTGCACGGCACCGCGCACGGCGGCTGCCAGGTCTCGATGAGGGGCGGTGTGCGTGGTCATGGGTCCAGCCTCGGCCGGGGCGAATCAGAAGTCCAACAGCTGGTTCTGCTCGGAGCTAGCATGTTCAGTTATGGAGCTGAGGCAGCTGAGGTACTTCGTCACCGTGGTCGACGAGGGCGGGTTCACGCGCGCCGCGGAGAAACTGCACGTTGCCCAACCCGGCGTCAGCGCCCAGCTCCGGCAGCTCGAGCGCGAGCTCGGCCAGCCGCTGCTCGACCGGACCGGCCGCACGCCGAGGCTCACGCAGGCCGGCGCGGCGGTGCTGCCGCGCGCCCGCGCCGCGCTCGCCGCCGTCGAGGGCGCGCGGACGGCCGTCGACGAGCTGACCGGGCTGCTGAGGGGCAGCGTCGCGATGGGGGTGCTGCCCTCGTGCGGGCCGTTCCGCATCGCGGACCTGCTCGCCGACTTCCACCACGCTCATCCCGGCGTGGAGGTGACGCTCACCGAATCCGACGCGGGCACGCTGATCCGGGGCGTGCGCGAGGGCGGGCTCGACCTCGCGCTCATCGCCTTCGGCAGCGAGGTGCCCGCAGGGCTCGACGTCCAGACGGTGGTGGACGAGGAACTCGTCGCCGCCGTCGGCCACGGCGACCCGTTGGCGGGCCGGGACTCGGTGCCGCTCGCCGCGCTCGCGGAGCGCGCGTTGATCAGCCTTCCGCCGGGCGGCGGCATGCGGACGATTCTCGACCAGGCGTGCGCCGCCGCGGGCGTCTCGCCCCGCATCGTGTTCGAGGCGAGTGATCCCGGGGTGCTCGCCGATCTCGCCGCGCGCGGCCTCGGCGTCGCGATCGTGCCCTCGTCCGGCGCCGCACGCGCCGACCTGCACGGCGTTCGGATCGTGCGGCCGCGGCTGCACGGCAGCGTGGCGCTGGCCTGGCGCGCGGCGGGGACCAGCGGGCCCGCGGCGCGGGCGTTCGTGGAGCACGCACGCGAGGCGCTGCGCGGGTATGCCGGAGCGGCCGCCGCGTCGTGACCCGGCAGAATGTGCGCCGTGGCAGCGAAGCGCAGCGCGGGAATCCTGATGTACCGGGTGCGGGGTGAGGACGTCCAGGTGTTGCTCGGGCACATGGGCGGGCCGCTGTGGGCGCGCAAGGACGCCGCGGCCTGGTCGGTGCCGAAGGGCGAGTACACCGCCGACGAAGCGCCGCTGGCGGCCGCGCGCAGGGAGTTCCAGGAGGAGCTGGGCCTGCCCGCGCCCGAGGGCGAGCTCCGTGCGCTCGGCGAGGTGAAGCAGTCCGGCGGCAAGGTCGTCACGGTGTGGGCGCTGGAGGGTGAGCTCGACCCGGCCGCCGTCGTGCCGGGCACGTTCGAGCTGGAGTGGCCGCCCCGATCGGGCACGATCCGTGAGTTTCCCGAGCTCGACCGCGTGGAGTGGTTCGCGCTGGCCGACGCGGCGGAGAAGCTGGTCAAGGGCCAGCGGGTGTTCCTCGACCGGCTGGCCGAGCTGCTCTAGGCGTCGGAGCCGTAAGTCTGCTCGAGCTCGCGGATGCAGTCGTCGACGATCGCGTGCATGGCGGGGTCGGTGCTCGTGCGCGACACGGCGTCGAAGTACCAGTTGGCCAGCCACATCCCGGCGGCGGTGCCCGCTTCGGCGAAGACGTGGCGGATCACCTGCACGGCGTGCGTGGAGTCGCCCCTGCGCGTGGTGGTGAGCAGTTCGGTCGCCTGGAAGCCGAGGTAGATGTCTCTGTCCAGGGGCGAGGTGAAGGCGGTCATGGCGGCTCCTCGTCTCCCTGGGCCACGCCTCGACAGCGCGACCGCGGGCGTGTGTACCCACTTGTACCGGATCGCAAACCGCACCTCGGGTGGTTTCCTTCCCGGTGTCCCGGGTACGCATCTGATCATGACGACGATGCCGGAGTTGGCGCGGCCCCTCGCAGGCCCGGTCTCCGTCACTGGCGGAGGGCGAATCATGTTGGGCGACGGGCGATCCGTGCGCGTCGTGTCGTCCTATCCGGTGCGCGGCGGGATCGAGCTGCACAGCCTCGCCGCGTCCGTCGAGTTCGAGTGTGCGCACTGCCACACGTCGTGCGAGGCGACGCTTGTCGCTGTACAGCAGGGATTTCTCGTCTGTCCATCGTGTTACCCCGTGATCGGCTCGGGGCGGGCGCCCGGAATTGAGGGCTTTCGGCCCTGCCGCGCCTCGTCGCCCGGCGGCAAGCTGTACTCGTTCGCCCGTTAGGGCCGCGGTGAAATGGGTGGATCAAAGCGGGGTCCGATCCGCGGCAGGTACCGCTCGGTGGCGGGGAAATCGCCGGGCCGGTACCGGGGGAGTGCAACCGGGCAGAGGTGTCGCCCGGTAGCCGCACGACCCCAGTGGAGGTGCGGGCAGCCGGCTAAATGGGGTGCTGGCTGCCCGCACCACTATGCGTGCGGGTGCCGGTGCGCGGCCATCCGCACGGGCGCGTTGTTCGCCCCGTATCCGGTGTAGCCGTCGAGCCGCTGCACGACCTCGAAGAACACGCGTCCGCCGAGGACGTCGGTGTAGAAGTGCAGGAACGCGCCCGTCTCGTCGCGGTCGTAGAGCACGGAGTGCTCGCGCAGCGTGGCGAGCAGCTCGCCGGGCGGAGCCAGCCTGGCGTCGAGGTCGTCGTAGTAGTTGCCGGGAATCTCCAACAGCGGTGCGCCGCGCTCGCGCAGGGCTGCGGCGCAGGCGATGGCGTCGTCGCTGGTGAACGCCACGTGCTGTGGGGAGGGCACGCGGGGCGCCCAGTCGCCACGGCGCAGCCGGGCCACGGTGAGCGCGATCCGCACGCGCGCCGAGTCGTCGCTGACCGCGCGGCTGCGGACCAGCCCGAACGGCGCCGCGAACTCGGTGGCCTGCTCGGGACGCAGGCCCAGTACCGAGCGGTAGAACAGCGCGGCCTCGTCGAAGTTGTCGAACGGCTGGGTCAGCGACACGTGGTCGGTGCCGGTGATCCCGGTACCGGCGACGGTGGCGTTGCCGGTGGGGGAGAAGTCCTCGCGCCAGCTTCCCGGCGCGGCCTCGCCGGTGCGGCAGAAGAACACGGCGGTGCCGTCGGGCGCGGCCACCGAGGACAGCGCGGCCTCGTCGGCGCCGGTCTCGCGCGGCAGCACCGGAGACAGCAGGGACTCGGCCCTGCGCGCCGAGGCGACGGGGTCGGAGCTCTCCACGGCCAGCGCGGTCACGTCGGCGCCGCCGTCGCGCGCGTGCTCGCGCGGCGCCGAGTTGAGCAGGATCCGCGCGTCGCGCTGCTCCCACAGCTGCACGGGCTTGGACCGGTGCCGCCCGGTGTGGGTGAACCCCAGCGCGCCGAGGGCACCGGCGAGCACCGGCTCCGCCGCCTCGTCGACGGCCAGTTCGGTGAACGCGTGCCCGGACAGCTCGGGCGCGGGGGGCAGCGTGTCCCCGTCGAGGGGTTCGCGCAGCGCCAGCAACGAGCGCATCGCGTCGACCGCGGCGCGCCGGGGATCGGCCTGCCGGAAGACGTCGTTGAACACCTCGAGCGAGAGCGGGCCCGCGTACCCGGTGCCGAGTACGGTGCCCACGAACCCGGCCAGGTCGAACGAGCCCTGGCCAGGAAAGAGCCGGTGGTGCCTGCTCCACTGCAGCACGTCCATGTGCAGCTTCGGCGCGTCGGCCAGCTGCAGGAAGAAGATCTTCTCGCCGGGGATCACACGGATGCCCGCCGGATCGCTGCCGCGTGAGAGCACGTGGAAGCTGTCCAGGCACACGCCCAGCGCGGGGTGGTCCGCGCGCCGCACGATGCGCCACGAGTGGTCGTAGGTGTCGACGAAGCGGCCCCAGGCCAGCGCCTCGTAGGCGATGCGCAGGCCGCGCGCGGCGGCCCGCTCGGCGAGCAGGTGCAGCTGCTCGGCCGCGAGGTCGTCGTCATCGACGGCGTCGGGCGAGACCGTGGAGCACACGAGCATCGTGTCGGCGCCGAGCTGCTCCATCACGTCGAACTTGCGCTCGGCGCGCCGCAGGTTGGCCGCGAGCACGTCGGGCGGCACGGCCTCGAAGTCCCGGAAGGGCTGGTACAGGTCGACCGACAGGCCGAGTTCGGCGCACAGCCCGCCGATCCGCGCGGGGGAGGCGGGCGAGCACACCAGGTCGTTCTCGAAGATCTCCACGCCGTCGAACCCGGCCGCGGCGGCGGCCGTGAGCTTGTCCTCGAGCGTGCCCGACAGGCACACGGTGGCGATGCCGTGCCGGGGGATCTCAGCTGTGGACATGTGTCTCTCCCGTGAGTTCGTCGAAGTGCCGGAGCATCCTGGCCGCGTCCGGTTCGTGGCCCGTGAACAGCCGGAACGCGTCGGCGGCCTGGAAGACCGCCATCCCACCGCCGTCCAGCACCCGGCAGCCGCGCTCGCGGGCGGCCGTGACCAGCGCCGTGGACAGCGGCCGGTAGACGACGTCGGCCACCCACAGCCCTGGCCGCAGCAGCTCGGCGGGCAACGGCAGGCCGGGGTGGCCTGCCATGCCGGTGGGCGTGGCGTGCGCGAGTCCGTCGGCGCGGGCGAGCGTCGGCGCCAGTTCGTCATGGTCGAGCCTGCCCGCCTCGGCGCGGTCCGTGCCGAACCGGGCGGTCAGCGAGCGCGCGAGCGCCGCGCTCCGGTGCTGATCGGCGTCGAACACGTGGACCGTGCCCGCGCCGAGGGTCAGCAGCGCGTGGGCGACGGCCGCTCCCGCCCCGCCCGCGCCGAGCAGCACCACGACGTCGAGCGAGGCGTCCGGCAGGCCGAGTCCCACGCTGCGGGCGAACCCCGAGGAGTCGGTGTTGTGGCCGACGGCCTGGTCACCGCTGAAGACGATGGTGTTGACGGCGCCGAGCGTCTCCGCCTCCGGGGCGAGGTCGTCGAGGTGACCGAGCACGAGCTGCTTGCACGGGTGCGTGACGTTGAGCCCGTCGAATCCAGCGAGCCGCGCCGCCGCGACGACGTCTCCGATCGCCGCGGCGGGCAGCCCGAGCACGTCGAGGTCGAGCCTGCGGTACAGGTAGCGCAGGCCCAGTTCGTCCGCCTCGCGCTCGTGCAGCGCCGGGCTGAGGGAGGGGCCGATGCCCGCGCCCACGAGCCCGACGAGGTGGCTGCCTTCGGGGTGCTGCGTCACGAGCTCTCCACATCTTTGAACGAACCAGCTAGTTAATTGTAGGGCCACAGCGCGCAACCGGGAAGTACCGCCAGCTAGAGTTGAATCGCTGACCGGAGTACCGAAGGAGAACTTGTTGGCTGCCCAGCCTGCTCGCGACGCCGAGCGGACGCGTGCCGAGATCCTCGAGGTGGCCACGCGGGAGTTCTCGGACAACGGCTACGCGGGCGCGCGGGTGGACGAGATCGCGGCCAAGACGCGCACCACCAAGCGGATGCTCTACTACTACTTCGGGAGCAAGGAGCAGCTCTTCGTCGCCGTGCTGGAGCAGGCCTACACGACGATCCGCGCGCTGGAGCAGGAGCTCGACGTCGAGCACCTCGACCCGGTCGACGCCATCCGGCAGCTCGCCGAGCTGACCTTCGACCACCACGAGTCGCACCCCGACTTCATCCGGCTCGTCAGCATCGAGAACATCCACCGCGCCGAGCACATCGGCACGTCGTCGGTGCTGTCCAGGCTGGCCAACCCGGCACTCGACGTGCTGGCCCGCATCCTCGAGCGCGGGCGCGCCGCGGGCAGGTTCCGAGAGGACGTCGACCCGCTCGACGTGCACATGGTGATCAGCGCCTTCTGCGTGTTCCGCACGGCCAACCAGCACACGTTCGACGCGATCTTCAAGCGCGACATGCTCGACCCCGCCAGGCGCGAGCACTACCGCACGATGCTCGGCGACCTCGTGCTCGGTTACCTCACCGCGCGCTGATCCGTGCGCTGAGCCGCCGCGGAACCCGTGCTTGACAAACCGGGCGGCCTCGCTCCACTCTCCCTGTTAACCATCTAGTACATAACTATCTAGTACGTACGAAACTGGTTCCGCCCCCTGTTCCCGCAACGGAGCAGCGACAGAGGAGCACAACGTGACGTCTCCCTCCGGACCCGCCGAGGCGGCCGCGCCTCGCGGCAAGCCCCGCAAGGCCGCGCTCGCCGCGTGGATCGGCAGCGCACTGGAGTACTACGACTTCTTCATCTACGGCACCGCCGCGGCGTTGGTGTTCTCGGACATCTTCTTCCCCGACGCGGACCCGGCCACCGGCACGCTGCTCGCGCTCGCGACCTTCGGCGTCGGCTACCTGGCGCGCCCGGTCGGCGCGTTCGTGCTCGGCCACGTGGGCGACCGGTTCGGGCGCCGGAAGGTGCTGGTCTTCACGCTGTTGCTGATGGGGGTGTCGACGTTTCTCGTCGGCTGTCTGCCCACCTACGACGAGGTCGGCGTGCTCGCGCCCGTGCTGCTCGTGATCCTGCGGTTACTGCAGGGTGTCTCGGCGGCGGGGGAGCAGGCCGGGGCCAACTCGATGAGTCTCGAGCACGCGCCCGCGCACCGGAGGGCGTACTACACGAGCTTCACGCTCAGCGGGACGCAGGCGGGCCAGATCCTCGCCACCGCGGTGTTCCTGCCCATCGCCGCGCTGCCGGAAGACGCGTTGCTGTCGTGGGGCTGGCGGCTGCCGTTCTGGCTCAGCGCGCTCGTGGTGGTGGCCGGGTTCGTCATCCGGCGCACGCTCGACGAGACGCCCGTGTTCACCGAGGAAGTCGCACAGGACAAGGCCAAGCTGCCCGTCGTGGTGCTCTTCCGCGACCACTGGGCCGACGTGCTGCGCGTGATCGTCGCGTCCGTGATCGCGTCGGTGAGCACGATCTTCACGGTGTACGCGCTGTCGTACGCGGTCAACACGGTGGGGATCGAGCGCACGCCGATGCTGTGGGTCGGCGTGCTGGCCAACGTCGTCGCGCTGGTCGCGATCCCGTTGTGGGCCAGGCTCGCCGACCGGGTCGGCCGCAAGCCCGTGTTCATCGGCGGCTCCCTCGGCTGCGCGGTGCTGATCTTCGCGTACCTGTGGGCGATCTCCACGGGCAACCTCGGGCTGATCTTCGCGATCGGCATCCTGATGTTCGGCGTGGTCTACAGCGCCACCAACGCGATCTGGCCGTCGTTCTACGGCGAGATGTTCAGCGCGCGGGTCCGGCTGTCGGGCATGGCCATCGGTACGCAGATCGGATTCGCGGTGGCCGGGTTCACGCCCAGCATCTCGGCGGCGCTGGCCGGCGGCGACGGCTCCAACTGGATCGCGGTCGCCGTGTTCACCGCGGCGCTGTGTGTCGTCAACGCCATCGCGGTGGCCTCGGGCAAGGAGACCTACCAGGTGCCCACTGAGGAACTCGGCAGGCGGGGCGATCGCTCCGCCGCCACGACGTCGGCCTGAGTACCTCGCGCGTGTCCTGCGGTTAGGGTGAGTGGACACTCACTCCCGGGAGCACCGATGGGCACGCGCGAGGACATCATCGCCGCCGCGGCGCGGATCATGCGATCCGACGGCTATGCCCGCGCCACCACCAAACAGATCGCGCGGGCCGCCGGTTATTCGGAAGCCGCGCTGTACAAGCACTTCGACGACAAGACCGAGATCTTTCTCAGCGTGCTCGCCGAGCAACTGCCCGGACTGGTCCGGCTGCTCGCCGAGCTGAACTCGCGGGAACCGGGCGAGGACGTGCGGGCCGACCTCGTCGAGGTGGCCCGCACCGCCATCGAGTTCTACGCCGAGACCTTCCCGCTCGCCGTCTCGGTGTTCTCCTCCCGGGATTTCCTCGCCGCGCACCGCGACCGGTTGCGCGAGGTCGACCCCACCGCGGGACCCGCTCGGCCCCTGCGTGAGCTCGCCGGCTACCTGCGCGGGGCGCGCGACCGCGGCGGGCTGCCCGAGGGAGCCGATCCCGACGCGCTCGCCGCGCTGCTGCTCGGAGCGTGTTTCCAGCAGGCCTTCCTGATCGACTTCGAGGGCGGCCCGCTCGACGCGGACGAGGTGCATGCGCTCGCCGAGCGGCTGGTCGGGACGCTGACCGCCGGCTGGTGACGTGTTCTTCTCAGTGAAACGCCTGTTGTAAGCTGCCCTGTTGTCGGTGGACTGGACCAACCTGGGGAGCAGGCGGCGGATGGCGGTGTACGTCGAGGGGCCCGGCCACTGGCGCTGGGACCGCACGGCGGGATGCGACGACCAATACTGGCACGGCGACGCCCCGCTCGTGACCGCGGCCGTGCACAGCGCGGGCATCTGCGGCACCGACCTCTCCGTGCTCGCGGGCAGCGACCCCGACGCCCGCTATCCGCTCGTGCTCGGGCACGAATGCCTCGTGCAGATCGCCGACCCCGGTGCGTCCGGGCTTCGGCGGGGCCACCACGCGCTCGTCCTCCCCTCGGTGGCGTGCGGCGGCTGTGCGCCCTGCCTGGCGGGCGAGGACGACTGCGCGACTCCCGCGATGCTCGGGCGCACCCATCCCTACGGCTGCTTCCGGCCGACCCTGACCCTGCCAGCCACGCAGCTGATGCCGGTGCCTCGCGGCGCGGCCGAACGGGCCGGTCCGCTGCTCGAGCCGTTCGCGCGGGCGGTGCGGATCCTGCGGCAGGCGGCCGCGACACCCGCCGACCGGCTGCTGGTGTTCGGTGCCGGGGTCGCGGGGCTGACGGTGGCCGTCGCCGCGAAGGCGCTGGGCCTGCCCGCTCCGGTCCTGCTCGACCGCTTCGCCGACCGCGGCGAGATCGCGACGCGGTGCGGGCTGCCGTCGGTGGTGACGCTCGGCGGTCAACTCGACGCGGCGTACTGGCGGGACCTCGGCCCGGCCTCGATCGTGGTGGACACCGTGAGCAGTCGCGCCTCGGCCACCGCGTCGCTGGCCGTGCTGGCGCCGAGGGGGCGCTACGTCGCCGTGGGGCCGCCGCACGCCCGGCACGACGTCGCGGTGTCCGGCGACCTGCCGAGGGCGCACGGAGTGAGCGTGATCGCCGCCGGCCGGTCCATGCGGGCGGACTTCGCCGAGGCGATCCGGCTGGCGAACCGCCCCGGCGTCGACTTGGCGCCGCTGGTGACCGGCCACTATCCGTTCGACGAATTCCAGCTGGCGACGCGCGAACTCACCCGCCGCCCGGAGCGCCACGTCAAGATCCTGCTGCAGCCCTGACTCTGGTCGTATAACGATCTATACGGCTGCGCTTTGGTCATTCCAGGGGTTTCGCTGGGTCCGGCTCGCCGGGCACCTCCGACCGAGGCTGCGGAGCGGGAGCCCCGGCCTGGTTCGGCGGGTACGGGGCGGTGGTGACTCCCGGCGCGGGCAACCCGAAGCGAGGTGTGGCCTGTTCGGCGACCGACACCGTGCCCGCCGAGGGCGCGCGCAACGCGAACACGGTCGCGGCGATGGCCAGCACCAGCGCGCCGGCGAACAGCCACGTGCCAAGCCCGACGCTGGTGGTGGTGTCCACCTGCAGGGCGGCCTCCGCGCTGGCCTCGGTGCTCCGGAACGTGTCGATCCAGCTGAGCACCTGCATGGCCACGACCCAGCCGGCTCCGGCGAGGAACGCGGTCGCGACGGCGGTGAGCAGGCCCGCGGCCCGGCGCAGCGCGGGCAGCAGGCACAGCCCCGCCGCCCCGAGGAGTAGCGCGGCGGCGAACACCAGCGGCAGTCCGTTCAGCGGCACTCCGCCGTTCTGCTGGGGCGCGTCGGTGTCCACGCCCCAGCCGGTGAGCTTCAGCTCGAAGCCCGGTTGGCCCAACGCCGTCACCCGGCCGCTGAACAGCGGCTGGAACGTCCCCACCACCGTGAGTGCGGCGGCGAGCACCAACAGCACGGCCGCGATGATCCCGAACAGGCGAGGTCCCGTGAAGGGCGTCCGCTCGCCGGACGGGTCCGGTCCGGCCGGGCCGGATGGAACTGGATCCAGGCTGGCCATGGGGCAATCGTGCCACCGCGACTGTCCGGGCAATAGGTCCGTAGGTCCGCGAAAATGCCTGCCACGTAAGGGACTCAGGCTGTCAGGCGCTGACCCGTCCCCGGGTTGAACGTGTGCGCGGCCTCCGGGTCTCGCAGGGTGACGCGGATGGTGTCGCCGAAGGACGGGGTGTTCTGGGCTTCCGTGCGCACGATGAAGCGCTCGTGTGTCGCGCCGATGGCGACCTGTCCGTAGACGTAGGCGTCGGAGCCGAGCACCTCGACGAGCTCGACCTTCAGCTCCAGCGCGGGCTCGCCCGCGTCGGCGGGGCGCAGGCCCTCCGGCCGGATGCCGACGGTCACCTCGGAGAGCTCGCTCGCCTCCCGTCCGCTGAGCAGGTCGCGTGCGATGGGCACCGTCAGCCCGTCGAGCTGGGCGCCGTCGGCCGTCAGCGGCACGGTCGTCAGGTTCATGGCGGGCGAGCCGATGAACCCGGCCACGAACACGTTGCCAGGGCGGTCGTAGAGCTCGCGCGGGGTGTCGCACTGCTGCAGCACGCCGTCCTTGAGCACCGCGACCCGGTGGCCCATCGTCATGGCCTCGATCTGGTCGTGGGTCACGTACACCGTGGTGGTGGCGAGCCTGCTCTGCAGGGCGGTGATGTTGGCGCGCGTCTCGACGCGCAGCTTCGCATCCAAGTTGGACAGTGGCTCGTCCATGAGGAACACCGCGGGCTCGCGCACGATGGCGCGGCCCATCGCCACGCGCTGACGCTGGCCACCGGAGAGCGCCTTGGGCTTGCGGTCCAGGTAGTCGGTGAGGTCGAGCAGACGGGCCGCCTCCTTGACGCGCTCAGCGATCTCGGTCTTGCTGATGCGCTTGATCTTGAGCGCGAAGCCCATGTTCTCCGCGACCGTCATGTGCGGGTAGAGCGCGTAGGACTGGAACACCATCGCGATGTCGCGGTTCTTCGGCGAGACCTCGGTGACGTCCTTGCCGCCGATGGTGATCGCACCCTCGTTCACGTCCTCGAGGCCGGCGAGCATGCGCAGCGCGGTGGACTTGCCCGAGCCCGAGGGGCCGACCAGCACCAGGAACTCGCCGTCGGCGATGTCGAGCGACAACTTGTCGACGGCACGGACCGGCGGGTTGCCGGAGAACACGCGGGACGCTTCCTGGAACGACACATCAGCCATGGCGCACTGTCTAGCCGATCTCGGACCGCCACCGCTAGAGTTCAATAGTCCAGTAGACGAACTAATTGCCCGCGAGGTGGACATGGAACGCGACGCGCCGGTGCGCCCGGTCCAGCAGCACCGGCACAACCTCGCCCTGGTCGCGCGGCTTGCGGCCCGGCTGGGCCCGGTGTCGCGCGCGCGGCTCGCGCACGAGAGCGGGCTGACGAAGTCGACCGTCACGCAGCTGACGGGCGAGCTGCTCGACGGCGGACTGCTGCGCGAGATCGGCACCGGCCGCTCGGGCGGCCCCGGCAGGCCCGCCAACCAGCTGGTGCTGAACTCGCTCGGTCCGGCGGGCATCGGCCTGCAGATCGAGGCCGACCACGTCGCCGGGTGCCTGCTCGATCTCACCGGGCGCGTGCGCGATCGCGCACTCCGCAAGGCCGACGACCTCACCGGTGACCCGCAGCGGGCCGTCAAGGCCGCCGAGCCGGTGCTGCGGCGGCTGCTCAACACAGCCAACAGCACCGACAACGTCGTCGTGGGCGTGGCGGTGGGACTGCCCGCCAGGGTGCGCGACGCCACCGTGGTCCACGCCGACGGACTCGGCTGGGCGGACACCAACTTCCCGTGGCTGCTCGGCGATCGGCTGAGCGCGCTCGGCGCCGGCGGCATTCCGGTCACCGTGGCGAACAGCCACCAGCTCGCCGCCCGCGCGGAGCACTGGTTCGGTGGCGACGAGGCCGAGGTGCTCGTCCACGTGGGCGGTGAGGACGGACTCGGCGCCGGGATCGTCATCGCGGGCGAGGTGCACGCCGGAGCGCGTGGGGCCGCGGGCGAGCTCGGCCACGTCCGGATCCCCGGCGCCGACGACCCGTGCACGTGTGGACAGCGCGGCTGCCTGGACACCGTGGCGGGACGGCGGGCACTGCTGCGAGCCGCCGGACTCGACGAGGTCGTGCGGTCCAGGCTCACGGGCGGCGACGGCGAGCTGCCCGCGCTGGTGGGCTCGGGGGAGGCCGTGGCGGTCGCGGCGGTTCGCCGGGCGGCCACGGCGCTCGGCACCGTCCTCGGTGGGCTGGTGCCCGCACTCGATCCCGATGTCCTCGTGCTCGGCGGGCACCTTCCCGCACTGGGCAGTGACTTCCTCGACGCCGTGGACCTGTCGCTGCGGCAGCGTTGCCCCGGCGCGGCCGTGCGGGTGCGAGCCTCGCGCCTGCCCGCGGACGTCGTGGCCCGTGCCGCGGCCACCACGGTCACCAGTGCGCTGATCGAGGCTCCTGCAGACTGGCTCGCGGAGTGATCGGTGCCAGGATGGGGCCGTGACCGCAACTTATGTGCTCATCCACGGTTCGAACAGCAACTCGTTCGGCTGGGCGCCGCTGCAGCGTGAGCTGGCCCTGCTCGGACACCGCTCGCTCGCCGTCGACCTGCCCGGCCACGGGTTCGGCGCGGCCTGCTCCCCGGCGTACCAGGCGCCCCAGGACCTCGCCGCGTTCGCGGAGTCACCGTCGGCCTCGGCAGGCGTGACGCTCGCCGACTGCGTGGAGCACGTCGCCGGGATCGTGCGGCGAGCGCGCGAGCACGGTCCGGTGATCGCGGTCGCGCACAGCAGGGGAGGAGCCACGCTCACCGCACTCGGCAACGCCATCCCCGACCTGCTCTCCCGCATCGTCTACGTCTCCGCGTGGTGTCCGGTGGAGCTGCCCCTCGGCGGCTACCTCACCACGCCGGAGTTCGCGACCAGCGCCCTGGCGGACCCGCCGGACGTCCTCGTCGGCGATCCCGCCGCGCTCGGCACCATCCGGATGAACTGGCGCACCGCCGATCCGTTGGCGCTGGCCGCGCTCAAGCACGCGACGCTGGCCGACGGCACGGACGCGGAGTTCCTCGCCTTCCTCGGTACGCTCGAGCCCGACGAGAACCTCGACGCGGGCGGTGAGAACGACCGGGCGCGGGCCGGCACCTGGGGCCGCGTCCCGCGCACCTACGTCCGGCTCACCGAGGACACCTCGATGCCGATCGCCCTGCAGGACCGGTTCATCGAGGAGGCCGACTCGCTGACGCCGGACAACCCGTTCGACGTGCGCTCGCTGCCGATGAGCCACGCGATGTTCCTGGTCCGGCCCGCCGAGGGCGCCGCGGTGCTCGCCGAGCTGGCGGACGAGGTCTGACGTGGACACCGCGCCCACGACGATCTTCACCGCGGCGACCGTGCACGCCCAGGCGGCCGCGCCGGTCGAGGCGTTCGCCGTGACCGGCGAGCGGGTTCTCGCCACCGGAGGGCTGGCCGAACTGCGCGAGGCGTTCCCGCGCGCCCGGGTGTGCGACTTCGGTGACAGCACGATCGTGCCCGGGTTCAACGACGCCCACATCCACATCGGACTCACAGCGGAGGATCTGCTGCACCTGGACCTCTCGCACGCTGCGGTGTCCACTGTGGATGATCTGCTGTCGGTGGTGCGCGCCGAGGCCCTGCGTGCGGGAGCGGGGGACTGGGTGCGCGGGGCTCGCTACGACGACGTGAAGACAGGCGCCGTCACGCGGCGTCAGTTGGACGCGGTGGCGGGCAACGTGCCCGTGATCATCAGCCACGTCGCCGCGCACTGGGGAGTCGCGAACAGTGCCGCGCTCGCCGCACTGGGCTACCACGACGACAGCCAACCGCCGCCCGGCGGCGACTTCGGCCGCGACGCGGACGGCAGGCTCGATGGCAGGCTGATCGAACGCGCGCTGCTGGACGTGCTGCTCCCGGCCACCGGCAGGGGCGAGTCGCCGATCCGGCCCAGCACCGAGGACGAGCGCCTCACCGGCGTGCGCAGAGCTGTCGAACGCTGGCACGGCGCGGGGCTGACGTCCATCTGCGACGCGCTCGCCTCGCCAGCGGACATCGCACTGCTGCGGCGAGCCCGGCGCACCGGCGACCTGACGCTGCGCACCGGGTTCCTGCTCGCCATCGACCACTACGACCGGGCGCGCGAGCTCGGCGTCGGCAGCGGCTTCGGCGACGACCACCTGCGGATGGTGGGCGTCAAGGGATTCGTCGACGGCGCGATCGGCGGGCGCACGTGCCTGCTCTCGGAGCCGTTCACCGGCACAGATGACCACGGCCTGCAGATCACCGGCACCGCCGACTTGGCCGAACAGGTGGCGCGCGTGCACGCTGACGGCAACCGGATGGGCGTGCACGCCAACGGCGACGCGGCGATCCGGGTGCTGCTGGACGTCTACGAATCCGTTGCCGGTAACGGTCAAGGGCTCCGGCACCGCATCGAGCACTGCTCACTCGTGGACGACGAGATCCTGCGCCGCATGAAGGCGCTCGACGTGATCGCGGTGCCGTTCGCGGGCTACCCGGCCTACCACGGCGGGGCGCTGGAATCCTGGTACGGCGCCGAGCGAACGGGCCGGATGTTCGCTCATCGGTCTTTTGTGGACCACGGGATCACCGTCGCCGGATCGTCGGACTACCCGTGCGGCCCGTACGAGCCGCTGGTCGGCCTGCAGAGCATGGTCACCAGGCGCGGGATCGACGACGGTGCTCTGGTAGGGGGCCGCCAGTGCATCAGCGCGGCCGAAGCGCTCGAGATCTACACCATCGGATCGGCCGCGGCCAGCGGTGACGAGCACCGGTTGGGCAGGCTGGCTCCCGGATTCCTCGCCGACTTCGCGGTGCTGGACCGCGACCCGTTGGTCGTCGAGCCGGACACGATCGCGGAGACCGCGGTGCGCCACACCTATGTCGGCGGGAGCCGCGTGTGGACGGCTCCCAGCTGAGACCTATGTGGTCAGGTCGGGGGCGAACTGGGCCAGTGAGACCTTCCGCGCCTCGTCGATCTGGTCCGGCGTCGCGGTACCGGAGGACTCGGTGGCCTTCGCCCACGCGCTCACCGAGTGCTGCGAGAACCGTTGCGTGTCCTGGGAGTTCTCCCACTCGGCCACGTCGCCGATCTCCTCGCCGCGCACGTACTTGTCCAGACCGAGCAGGCTGACGTCCCAGCCGGGTCCGACGTAGAGCGAGCCCGCGCCGCTTCCCGCGAGCTCGATCGGCACCGTGTGCTCGAGCTCCACCACCGTGTCGCCGTTCTCGTCCGAGGCCAGGCGCAGTGCCACGATGCTGTCCTCGGAGCCCCAGGTGAGCTCGAGCAGCTCGGGGCGCTCGCACCGCAGGATCTCGCCGTCGGCGTTGCCCTCGACCTCGAAGCGGCCGCCTTCCTTCAGCTCGCCCGTGACGGGTGCGAACCAGCGGGGCAACCGGTCCGGGTCGGTCAGCGCGTCCCAGACGTCGTCGATCTCGGCGGAGTAGCGCCTGCGCAGCAGCACGCCGACCGACTCGCCCTGCTCGTCATCCGCCTGTCTCTTCTTGACCTCGCGATACACGGTCTTGAGCTGGGTCGCGATATCGATCATGGGTTGTCCGTACCCTTCCTGCGGCGCTCGCGTTTGCCTCGTGCGAGCTCGGTGGCCAGTGCGTCGAGGTGCTGGTTCCAGAAGCGACGGAAGCGGTCCAGCCATAGGTCTACCTCCCGTAGCCCCGCCGTGTCCACGGAGTACAGCCGTCGGGTGCCTTCAGCGCGGGCCGTCGCGAAGCCGTTGTCCCGCAGTACCCGCAGGTGCTGGGAGACCGCGGGCTGGGAGATCCCGAACTCCTCCTGGATGGTCGCTGTGATCGCGCCCGACGTGAGCTCGCCGTCGGCGAGCAGTTCCAGGATGCGGCGTCTGACCGGATCCCCCAGAACGTCGAACGCGTGCACGAGCCCATCCTGACAGTGAGGACTTATATAAGTCAAGGCTGAAATAAAGTCAGCCGGGGGGCCAGGTCATCGCCCTTCCGCCCAGCACGTGGCAGTGCGCGTGGAACACCGTCTGCTGGCCGTCAGTGCCGGTGTTGAACACGAGCCGGTAGCCGGAGCCCGCCACGTCGTCGAGCTTGGCGACCTCGCCCGCCACGGCCAGCACCTCACCGGCCAGTGCGGGGTCCGCGCCCGCCATCGCTGCCGCGTCGGCGTAGTGCTCCTTGGGGATCACGAGCACGTGCGTCGGTGCCTTCGGATCGATGTCCCTGAACGCCAGCACGGTGTCGGTCTCGTGGACCACGGTGGCCGGCAGTATCCCCGCGACGATGCGGCAGAACAGGCACTCGGTGCTCATCGTTCTCACTGTAAGCCAGCGAGCCAGCCGGTGCGGGAGTCGTGATCACGATCCCAGTAAGGCGGGGGCGGCGGCGCCCGCGAGCCGGTGCTGTGCGGGGCGGCGTCTGGTGCGCGCAGGTCAGGAGGCGAGGGGGAGGCCGGGCGCCAGGTGTGAGCGAGTGGGGCCGCGACCAGCGCATTTCCGGATCATGCTTGCGGCCGTGCGGCTATTGCCGATGGTCGCCGATTCGGCGGGCGAGGTTCATTTCGCCGGGCACTGAACCCACTCGCGACGGGGTTCCGGTCGCCACCGTTGCCCCGTCGCGGTGAGATGATCGTTTCAGTTGCGTCGGTGATAGGCCTCGGTGACCTCGGACGGAATGCGGCCACGCTCGGAAATGTCGTAACCGTTCTTCCGTGCCCAGGCGCGAATGGCCTGATTCTGTTCGCGATCGGCCGACGACGAACGGCCCACGGCGGTGCCATTGCCGCGCTTGCCCGGGGTGCGCTTGCGCCCACCCGCGCGCCGCGCGTGGTCGACGTACTGAGCCAGCGCATCGCGCAGCTCCTCCGCATTCTCCGCGGACAAGTCGATCTCATAACTGACGCCGTCCAGGCCGAACTCGATGGTCTCGTCGGCCTCGGAACCGTCGAGATCGTCCACGAGGGAGACAAGAACCTGCTGCGCCACCGTTCCTCCTGTTTCGTCTGGACAATGCAAATGTGAATTGCCTTCTCGGCCGGAAGTGTACCGGATACCGGCTGAGAAGGAACACGTTACCGAATACCGTGTTCCCCGGTCCGCACTAACCCCCGGATAGCAGAAACGGGGTCGGCTGCGTGACAGATGGGCAAATGTTGTTACGCGTTGTCCGTCCGTGCCGGGTAATCGTCACCGGTGCCCGAGTCGGGGCCGATCTCGACCCACTCCGTCGCCGCCCGGGAAACGCACGGCATGAGATAACGGCTCCGCTGCTCGTCGTCGAGCACCAGATCCCGGTGCTCGGCGGCTCCGGCGAACAACCGCACCCGGCAGGTGCCGCACGTGCCGCTCTCGCACGAGCTGGGCACGTCGATCGCGGCCTCCCGCAGCGCGTCGAGCAGGGTCCTGTCCGCCGGGACCTCGACGGTCCGCCCGGTCGGCCGCCACGTCGCGCGAAACGGCGAGGCCGTGCCATCGGTGCCGGATACGCCCGTGAAGTCCTCGACGTGCACCCGGCTCGGCCGCCAGTGCATCGTCAGGGCCCGCACGTCGGCCAGCAGCGCTTCCGGCCCGCAGCAGTAGATGCGCGTGTCGTCGCGGGGCTCGGCCAGAAACGGCCACAGATCCAGCCGTCCCGCGCCGCTGTGGTGCAGCACAACCGCGTCGTCGTCCACAGTGAACTCGTCGAGGAACGCCGTCTGCTCCGGTGATCGGGTCAGATACACCAGCCGCACCTCGGAACCGTGCCGGCGCAGCTGCCGGAACATCGCCCTGATCGGCGTGATTCCGATTCCGCCCGCGATCAGCAGGTAGCGCGGCGAGGGCACCAGTTCGAAACTGTTGGACGGCGCCGACACCAGCAGCTCGTCGCCCACCGCCGTGTCGTCGAGCAGGCTGACCGAGCCGCCGCGCCCGGAGTCCTCTCTCGCCACCGCGATCACGTAGCGGTCGCGCTCGGCGGGCTCGCCGGTGAGCGAGTAGCTGCGCGTCGGCCCGCCCGGAGTGTGCACCGTCAGGTGGGCGCCGACCGTGAACGTCGGCAGCGGCGCTCCGTCCACGGCACGCAGCTCGAACCGGCAGATCGAGGGCGTGAGCAGGTCCTTGGCCGTGATCCGCACGCGAAACGCCGGCGTGCTCACGACGCGTCCCCGTAGGAGATGACGTCGCCGGGCCGGATGGTGCCGCCGTTGACGACCTCGGCGTAGAAGCCCAGCTCGGCGTGCCCGTACTGGTCGACGAGGTGACGGGGCACGGGGATGTCGCGCACCGCCGCGATCGGGTCGACCTCGGTGGCCGCGCAGCGCTTGGTGTTGAGCACGGCGCGAAGCCGCAGGTCACCGATGCGCAGCTCCTGTCCGACCAGATCGAGCTCGCTGAACGGCGGCAGGCCCTCGAAGTAGACGTTCGCCCGGAAGCGCAACGGGTCCACCGGCACCCCGATGCGGTCCTCCAGGTCGCGCACCGAGTCCAGGTTGATCAGCGAGATCGCGTTCATCATCGCGTCGGAGACCACCGAGACGTCGGTGAACCTCCTGCCCGCTGCGCTGGCCAGCAGCGGTGCGCTCCCGGCAGGGCGATCGAGCACGCGCGCGAAGAACGCGGTGACCTCGGCGGCGCCGTCCGCGCTGGACACGTCGGCCTCGAGTACCTCGTGCCCGCGCACCGCCACCCGCAGCACCGAGGTGCCGGGGTCGAACGTCGTGGTGAGCCCCGCCAGCCGAGCGTCCCTGGCGAGCATGAAGAACTGGTCCTTCGGCAGCGGGCTCGTCTGACCGGGCACGTAGCGGCCCTCGGGCCGCGCCAGCGCGAGCTCGCGGTCGTGCGGCACACCGCGGCCCGCCTCGAGCGTCACCGACTCCAGTGGCTGCGCGCTCAGCCCCTTGATCGGATACACGTACAGCTGTCGGATCTGTCCGGTCATCGCAGTGCTCTCGCTTTCCTCGCAGCAAGAACCGTATCCGCTAGATCCGATCTAGCGACCCGCCCCTCCCGGTCTCGCGCCTTGGTGGTGAGAGCACGAGGAGGCCTGATGACCGCACGCGATCCCGCGACCGCACTGCGTGTCGCCGTGCTCGTCGGCAGCACCCGCAAGGGCAGGGTCGGCGACACCGTGGCGGACTGGTTCGCCGGTCTCGCCTGCAGACGGGAGGACCTCGACGTCACCGTCGTCGACCTCGCCGATTTCGACCTGCCCGCGCGGCTTCCCGCGGAGCCGACCGGCGAGATGGCGAGGCTCGCGGCGCTGATCGGGGAGTCCGACGCGTTCGTCGTCGTGACGCCCGAGTACAACCGCAGCTTCCCCGCCTCGCTCAAGCAGGCCATCGACATCGCCTACGACGAGTGGCACGGCAAGCCCGCCGGGTTCGTGTCCTACGGCTGCCGGTCCTCCGGCCTGCACGCGGTCGAGGCGCTGCGGTGCGTCTTCATCGAGCTCCACGTCGTCACCATGCGCGACACGGTGAGCTTCGACCTCTTCGACGACGGTGTCGACGACTCCGGCAGGCCCGCCGACGACGACGAGCTCGGCCGCACCGTCACCGCGATGCTCGACCAGCTCGTCTGGTGGGGCACGGCGTTGCGCGCCGCTCGCGCCGAGCGGCCCTACGTCACCTGACTTCGAGAAAGGAAAGTTGATGAGCAACAACAGGGGAGAACTGGCGATCCAGGCGTCAGGGCTGATCAAGACCTTCGGCAAGACGAAGGCGGTGCGCGGCATCGACCTGGAGGTGCCAGCCGGGACCGTCTACGGGGTGCTCGGGCCCAACGGCGCGGGCAAGACCACCGCGGTCAGGATGCTCGCGACGCTGCTGCGTCCCGACGGCGGCGAGGCGACCGTGTTCGGCCACGACGTCGTCCGCGAGGCCGACGCGGTGCGCAGCAGGGTCAGCCTCACCGGGCAGTACGCCTCCATCGACGAGGACCTCACCGGCACCGAGAACCTGATGCTGCTGGCCAGGCTGCTCGGTCACCGCAAGCCGGGGGCACGCACACGGGCGGCCGAGCTGCTGGAGGCCTTCGGGCTCACCGAGGCCGCCGACCGGCAGGTGAAGAACTACTCGGGTGGTATGCGCAGGCGCATCGACATCGCCGCGAGCA
This sequence comes from Prauserella cavernicola, assembly GCF_016595675.1. Taxonomy (GTDB): domain Bacteria; phylum Actinomycetota; class Actinomycetes; order Mycobacteriales; family Pseudonocardiaceae; genus Prauserella_A; species Prauserella_A cavernicola. Next base: position 287,449 of record NZ_JAENJH010000009.1, read on the forward strand.
TCATCAAGACGCCCGACCTGCTGTTCCTCGACGAGCCCACGACGGGTCTCGATCCGCGCAGCCGCAACCAGGTGTGGGACATCGTGCGGATCATCGTCGGCCAGGGCACGACCGTGCTGCTGACCACGCAGTACCTCGACGAGGCCGACCAGCTGGCCTCGCGCATCGCCGTGATCGACCGGGGCCGTGTCATCGCGGACGGCACCCCCGGCGAGCTGAAGTCGTCGGTCGGCTCCGGCTCGGTCCACGTCCGGCTGCGCGACGCCGCGCAGCGGTCCGAGGCACAGCAGGTGCTCGTGCGCACGCTCGGCACCGACGTGTCGCTCCAGCCGGAACCGGTGGCCCTCACCGCGCGCATCTCCGGCGAGGACTCCGGCCGCGCGGCGGCCGAACAGGCGTCGCGCGCGCTGGCCGAGCTCGCCGCCGCGGGCATCACCGTGGACGACTTCTCGCTCGGCCAGCCCAGCTTGGACGAGGTCTTCCTCGCACTCACCGACCACTCCGCCAGCGATTCCGAAGAGGAGGTGGCGGCATGACGACCGCGACCCCGGAGAAGGAGACCGCGCCGTCGGTCGCCTACGTTCCCACCGCCGAGAGCCTCGGCGCCGTGCTCGCCTCGGGCGAGCAGCCACCCCGGCCGAGCGCCTGGTCGGCGTCGGTGACGTTCGGCTGGCGCGCGATGCTCAAGATCAAGCACGTGCCCGACCAGCTCTTCGACGTCACCGCGTTCCCGGTGATGATGACGCTGATGTTCACCTACCTCTTCGGCGGCGCGATCGCCGGATCGACAGGGGAGTACCTGCAGTTCCTGCTGCCGGGAATCCTGGTGATGAGCATCGCCATGATCACGATGTACACCGGCGTCGGCGTCAACACCGACATCGAGAAGGGCGTCTTCGACCGGTTCCGCACCCTGCCGATCTGGCGACCGTCCGCTTTGGTCGGTGCGTTGCTCGGCGACGTGTGCCGCTACCTGATCGGCTCGACGGTGATCCTGCTGCTGGGCCTCGTTCTCGGATTCCGTCCCGAGGGCGGCTTCACCGGCGTCGTGCTCGGCGTGGCATTGCTCATCGTGTTCTCGTTCGCGTTCTCGTGGATCTGGACCATGTTCGGCCTATTCCTCAAGAGCGAGAAGTCGGTGATGGGCGTGAGCATGCTCGTGCTCTTCCCGATGACGTTTCTGTCCAACGTGTTCGTCAACCCGGAGACCATGCCAGGCTGGCTGCAGGCCTTTGTGGACGTCAACCCGATCGCGCACCTGGTGGCGGCGGTGCGTTCGCTGATGGCGGGCACGCCGGACGGTGGCGAGATCCTGTGGACGCTCGTCTCCGGTGGCGTGATCCTCGCGATCTTCGGCACGCTGACGATGCGCCTCTACAACCGCAAGTGACGCGACCGGGATCTCCTGGCGGTGCCTAGAGCCGCCAGGAGATCCCGGCCGGTTCGTAGCGGCAGCTGGCTCCGGTGGAGACGGTGTCCCGCAGGTGGTTCGCGAGCCGGGGGTGCCTGTCGTCGAGCTTGCGCAGCGTGTCGCGAATGCGCGCCGTCACCGCCTTGCGGGCGCGCTCGGCCTCGTCGCCGAGCCTGCGGGTGCGGCCGCCGAGCCCGGCTGCCGAGCGCAGTTCGGTCAGCAGAGCGGCGCGTTCGCGGTCGAACTCCGCGGCCGCGGCGTCGTCGCCCCTGGCGGCCGCGTCGTCGATCCGCTCGTCGAGCACCGCCAGGCGCTGCCGGTAGCGGGCCTTGGCCTCGTCGTCGAGCACGTCGTCGCCGCCGAGTCTGGCCGCGGCCACGACCTCCTCGCCGCCGTCGGGGCTGAGCAGTCGCACCGAGGCCACGTCGGTGCCGGGCCTGCTGAGCAGGTGGTGCAGGTCCCGCAGCCCCTTGGTGTCCGGCAGATGCACGCTGTGGCCCTCGAATCCCAGCGACCACACGCCGCCCGCGAACCGGAACTCGGCCTCCGGTGCTTCCTCCACTGTGGACTCCGGTCGCGTCCGACTGATCCCGAGCTCCGCGAACTCCCGCTCGAGCTCGGTTCGCACCGCGGCGGCCTCGTCCGCGTCGCCGGGTGCGTCGCGACCGAGCAACGCCTCGGCGAGTCCCTGCTTCGCCTCCAGCACCCACGGCCGCGCCCGCATCAGCTCGGCCGAGCGCATCGCCTCGCCGAATCCCGCGATCGCCTCGTCCCAGCGCTGCTGCGCGGCGTCGAGCGCGGCGAGCCAGTAGTCCACCGGCCCGCTGAGGTCGAAGCCCCACATCGACACCAGGTACTGGCCGGAGAACGGAGTCAGCGCCGCCCGCGCGCGCTCACCGAGCTCAGGATCCTTGGTCACGACGGCGGTCTGGGCCTGGATCCGCAACCACAGCGGCGTGTAGCTGCGCGACTCGTCCACATCGCCGATGCCCTCGTCGAGCACACACAGCGCGGGCCCCGCGTCGCCGGCCCGCAGCGCGGTGACGGCCGCGATCCATGGAGCATGGGAGTACTGGGCCGGAGTCAGGGTTCGGTGCAGCTCGGCCAGTTGCTCGTACTCGCCCTTGAGATAGAGCAACTGCCAGCGCATGTGGTGGATCATCGGGTAGATGTGGGCCTCGTCGTCGAGGTCCCGGCCCTTGGTCGCCTGTTCCGCGTACGCCTCGGCCTCGGTGAAGCGGCCCGTGAACGCCGCGATGAGGCTCTGGTCGACCAGCGAGCCGACCGCCATGCGTTTGTCCCCGGTCCTGGCGGCCAGCGCGGTGAAGTGCTCGAGCTGGTCGAGATAGCCGGGGTCGCCGAGTTCCAGCAGCGCCACCCAGCGCAGCGAGGTGCCGAACAGCTCGGTACCCGTGTCGCCGGTGCGCCGGGCGATGGCGACGAGCTCGTCGGTGAGCGCCAGGCGCTGTTTGGCCGTGCCGATGCCCCAGAGGGTGTCGTGCTGGGTCCACAGGCTGAATCCGAGCGCCTCGTCGTCGCCGCCGTGCCGGGCCTCGCGCTCGAGCCGGATGGTGAGCTCGATGGCCAGCTGTCGCGAGGAGCGCTCGGTCTCCTGTTCGTCGCCGAACAGCGCGTGGTGTGCCTCGAACAGGAACGCGGCTGCCTGGGAGCGGCCTGATCCGTGGTGCGAGTGGTAGGCGGACAGCGCCACTCGCGCGAGCAGGATGGGATCGTCCTGGGCTCTGACGTAGGACATCGCGTCGTCCAGGAGTCTGCGCGCGCTCTCGACGTCGCCGTCGTGGTCGAGCTGCTGGAAGAGCTCGTACGCGAGCACCGTCCACAGCCCCGGCTCGGCGTCGCCGGCGAGTTCGAGGCCACGCCGGTAGTGCCCGCAGGCCTCCTCCGAGGCGAGCCTGCTGGACGCGTACCTGCCCGCGGCGAGCAGCAGCCGCACCGCGTGTGCGCGCTCCACCTCGTCGCCGGCCAGGTAGGCGTGGCGGGCGAGGTCGGTGGGAAAGACGCGCTCGGCGAGCGCGGGGGAGCGGTCGAGCGCGCGCACCACCGCGGCGTGCCTGCCCCGCAGGTCGGCCTCGTCCAGCGTCTCGTAGAGCGTCTCGCGCAGCAGGTCGTGGGCGAAGGCGAACGACCCCGCGCCCCGCGCGAGCACCAGCCGGGCCGCTGTCGCGCGTTCGAGCAGGCGGTCGACCTGCGCCACCGGAGCCGAGACGGTGGCGGCGAGCACCTGGCGGTGGAACTCCCCGCCGAGCACCGACGCGCTCGTGAGCAGCTGCGTGACGGGCTCGGGCAGCAGCGACAGCCTGCGGCGCACCGCGTCCCGCACGCCGGGAGCGATCGCGGTCACCGTGCCGCCCCCGTGCCACAGGCGCGCGGTCTGCTCGACGAAGAACGGGTTGCCGCCGGTGCGGCGGTGCACCTCGGCCACCACGTCCGCATCGGGCTCGTCCCCGACCGTGCGGGCGATGAGGGCGCCGACCTCGGCGGCCTCCAGCCCGGTGAGCGTCAGCGTGGTGGCCCTGCCCAGCAGCGACAGGATCAACGGGGCCAGCGCGTGGTCGGCGGTCTCGACCTCGACGTCGCGATAGGTCCCCACCAGCAGCACCCGCTCGAACCAGGTGTGCTGCGCGGCGAACTCCAGCAGCTTCAGCGAGGCCGGATCGGCCCAGTGCAGGTCGTCGAGCACCACCACGACGGGCCGCGTCTGCGAGATCGTGACGAGCGCGCTGGTGACGGCGTCGTAGAGCTGGAACGCGTCGGCCTGCTCGGTGCGAGTCGTCTCGCCCAGCAGGATCCCGAGCCCGTCGCCGGTCGCCCGCTGGATGTCGGCCCACTCCTGCTCCGTCGCGCCCCGGCGCAGCCCGCGCACGACCTGGACCCACGGCCAGTAACCCGGCGCGTTGTCGGAGTCCCAGCACGACCCCCCGAGCACCAGCGCGCCGTCCCGGCGGGCGTCGTCGGCGGCGCTGGTGACGAGTGTGGTCTTGCCGATCCCGGCCTCGCCGGTGACCAGCACGAGGCCGCCGTGGCTCTCGGCGGCCCTGGCGACCTCGGCACGCAGCTGCCCGGTGGGGTGCTCACGGCCGATGAGCACGCCGGGTGGGTTGTCGCTTCGCATGGCGATTCCGACCCTAGCGAGCGGTGGCCCGAAATGTCGGGCGATTTGCCGGTGTCAGCTGGTGCGGAAGAACCGGTCCAGCACGCGGGTCCCGAACTTCAGCGCATCCACGGGCACCCGCTCGTCGACGCCGTGGAAGAGCGCCGAGAAGTCGAGGTCGGCGGGCAGCTGCAACGGAGCGAAGCCGAAGTTGCGGATGCCGAGGCGCTGGAACGACTTGGCGTCCGTGCCGCCGGAGAGCATGTACGGCAGCGTGCGAGCGCCGGGGTCCTCGGCCAGCACCGCGGCGGACATGGCGTCCACCAGTGCGCCGTCGAACGTCGTCTCGACGGGCGGCAGCTCCATCCACTCGCGCTCGATGTCGGGCCCGAGCAGTTCGGCGAGCTCCTTGTCGAAGGCCTCGATGCGGCCGGGCAGAATCCGGCAGTCGACCGCGGCCTCGGCGGTGGAGGGGATGACGTTGGACTTGTAGCCGGCCGTGAGCATCGTGGGGTTGGCCGTGTCGCGCAGCGTCGCGCCGATCATGCGCGAGATGTTGCCGAGCTTGGCGACGGAGCCCTCGAGGTCGTCCTCCGGGAAGTCCCAGCCGGTGATCTCGGTGACCCCGGCGAGGAACTCCCTGACCGAGTCGGTGAGCACGATCGGGAACTGGTGGTTGCCCAGCTTGGCGACGGCTTCGGAGAGCTTGGTGACGGCGTTGTCGCGGTGGATCATCGAGCCGTGCCCCGCGGTGCCGCGCACGCGCAGCTTCATCCAGCGGATGCCCTTCTCGGCGGTCTCGATCAGGTACGCGCGCACGTTGTCACGCAGCGTGATGGAGAAGCCGCCGACCTCGCTGATGGCCTCCGTGGCGCCCTCGAACAGCTCGGGCCGGTGGTCGACCAGCCACTGCGCGCCGAACTTGCCGCCTGCCTCCTCGTCGGCGAGGAAGGCGAAGATGAGGTCGCGCGGCGGAACGATGCCGTGGCGCTTGTAGTGCCGGGCCAGCGCGAGCGTCATGCCGACCATGTCCTTCATGTCGACAGCGCCGCGTCCCCACACGTAGCCGTCCTCGATGGCCCCGGAGAAGGGGTGCACGGACCACTCGGAGGGATCGGCGGGCACGACGTCGAGGTGGCCGTGGACGAGCAGCGCGCCGCGACTGCGATCGGCACCGGCGAGCCGGGCGATCACGTTGTGCCGGTCCTTGCCGCCGGACTCGACGTACTCGATGTCGTAGCCGACCTCGGTGAGCTTCTCGGCGACGAACTCGGCGGCGGCGCGCTCGCCGACCAACGTGGTGGGATCGCCGGTGTTGGTGGTGTCGATGCGGAGGAGCTCGCTGGTCAGCGTGACGGCCTCGTCCGCGGCAGCGTCGATCAGGCTGGGTTCGGTCACCCGACATTCCTATCATTGGTGCAGGTGAGACTGCTGGGACGGCGACATGTGCCCCCCGGTGTGAAGGCGGGGATGCGTGGGCTACTCTATTCCCCAGCAAGTCCGAGTGGCGGAATGGCAGACGCGCTAGCTTGAGGTGCTAGTGCCCTTAACGGGCGTGGGGGTTCAAGTCCCCCCTCGGACACAAACCGTAACCCCACATGTGCGCGTCGAGTGTGATCTCGGCGCGCACTTCGTGTTTTCCGGGCCGGTAGGTCAGGGCCAAGCCTAGCTTGCGGTAGACGTCGGCTTTGTCGTCGGGGTTGGCCTGGTCGATGACGGTTCTGAGGTCACGCAGTTGCTGGATCAGGGTGTCGACGTCGTTGGCGGCCAGGCGTTGTGGTGGATGTGTGGTCTTGGTGGTGGCGACGGCGTGGGCGCGGCGGGCTTGGATTTCGGTGATCCATTGGGTGACCAGGGTGGGGTCGGTTCCGGCTTCGAGTGCTGTGCGGTAGTGGGTCAGTTTGGCGTCGCATTCACGGATGGTGTGTTCGGCGGCGAGGCGGTCGGGGTCTGTGGCGGGGTCGGGTTGTGACTCGGCGAGTGCGGTGAGTGTGTCGCGTAGGCGGTGTGGTGCGAACAGGGTGACGAGCCAGTTGTCGAGTGTGGGCAGGATGTCGCGTTCGGCGAGGTAGACGTTGCGGGGGTGGATGACTTTGTTGGCGAGTCCGTATTCGGTGGGGAATCGGCAGCGGTAGTAGGGCTGCTCGCGGGTGTACTGGCCTTGCATCCGGCGTTGGCAAAGACCGCAGAGCAGAAGCCCACGTAGCGCGTAGGTGCGCTTGACACGGTGCCGGTTGCGGGTGTTGCGTCCTTTTCCGTGGGCGGCCAGCAGGGTTTGCGCTCGGGCGAAGGTGTCGGCGTCGACGAGGGGTTCGTGGACCGGGTCGGTCGAGGAGATCCAGGCGTCCTTGTTGTTCCAGACCAGTTTGGTCGTCGACGCCACGACCGGGCAAACCCGGCTGGTCACCATCAGCTTTCCCTAACGAAGAGGAACTCATGAAGCTCTACGACATCGTCGAACTGACCGTCGATCGACCAGAAGATGATCTAACGGCCGGGATGGCCGGCACCATCGTCGACGAACACCCCTCAGGCCAGAACCCACCTGAAGCCTACGAAGTCGAGTTCGTCGACAACAACGGAAAAACCATCGCCCTCATCGTTCTGCGCCCCGACCAGATACGTCCAGTCGCCAGCTGAACTCGCCGCCCAGCTCCGCCCTCGTGTCAACGGCTTTCTCTCCGATCGTGTCATGGTTATGGCCGCGGCGGGCCTGTCGCACAGGCGGTTGGTCGATGGGTACGTGTTCGTTGACCGGCCAGATGCGGCGTGACCGTGACTAAGGGACTTCTACGGCCGGGGATCCGGCGATAATGTGTCGACCGCGCAGTCGCCGAACGTTGGAGGAGCCGTCATGGCCGAGGGTACGGTCCTCTGGTTCAACTCGGAGATAGGGGAAGGCGCGATCCAACCTGATGGTTGGATCTCCCCCTCGATGCCGAGTCACCGCCGCACCTGGTGGCGCAGACGCCGGAGCTCGTCCGAGTCGTCCGTTGAACCGGTGGAGATCTATGTGCACTACTCCCAGATCCAGATGAGGGGCTACAAGGAACTCAACGCCGGCCAGCGCGTGTCCTTCGCGATCGAGCGTCGTCCGAACGGAAGCCTCGTGGCGACCACGGTAACTCCGCTCGGACCGTGGATCGATCCACTGTGATGGCCATGGGCGAGACATGAGCGAGAGCGCAACCATAGGAGAGGCCACCTATTCGGGCGGACACCCTCATAGGCGGCTTCTCGTCGTACGATTCGTGGCCAGATGACTCCCCGGCGAATCGCCGCACCTTTCCGTGTCCTGCCAGTGACTGGTGTCGTGTGGGCCGTGGTCGATGGCCCGCGTCGCCCATGGCTTCGATGATCGAAGGATGTCCCGGGTTCGATGGGGCTACCCCGGTCGCGGAGAGTCCCGCAACGTAGACGAAGGACTCGGTGAGCCCCGCTGTGGCGGAGTGGGTGAAATGTCGTCGGTGCCTTCGAACACACGGCGTTCGCAGTCCGTCAACGAGGTTGGGCAGTAAGGACCACCTGATGCCTCCCCCGGGTGGTTCGCGCGAACGCCAAGAAATACCGCGACTCCGAGGCGTTGACCGAGACCTGCGACGGTGCGGTACCCGACACCGTGCTTGCGCTGCAGAGCGGCGCTTGGACAACCCTGCCTTGGCGTTGCGTCGGATCGCGGCGTACAGGTCGACGCGTGAGGTGAGTGCATCGCGAGCCATGATGCTCAGACCCAACTCAATGGCAGATCAGTTCGTTCGTTGGCGGACATCCGTCCCGTGCTGGGCGAACGCCTTGAAGTCCTCCATTTGCTGCCGCGACTGCTTGCGGAAAGAGCCAGGCATCACAAGCCCCACCAGCCGCATCAGCAATCCGTCGAACCGGAACTCGCTCCCACAGCGTGGTGTCCGGACCGGCTCCGATGAGCCGGTCGCGCGGCGCCTGCCACATGCCCTCGCCGACGATCTCGCGGTCGTCGTGCACGACGACCGAACTGGGATGGCGTGCAGGTCTTCAGGTTTCAGCCGCGTGATCGTCTCGGTGGCCCTCATCCTCTGCTTCCCCATTTGAAACACGACTCGCGAGGTGGTGCCGAGCTCGCCGTGCACCCCGTTCGCCGGCTCGTGCAGCACCAAGCCCCGCAGCCACCTCGGCAAGTGCGCCGGGTCGGCGAGTATCTGGAGCACCTTCTCCCACGGCAGGGCGATCTCGATCGAGGTGGTGTACTTCATCAAGCGCTCCCTCCGGGGGCGTAGAACGCGGTGGTGGCCTTGACGGCGGCCGCCACGTGATCTGGATCGCCACCGGCGGCCAGGTGAGCTTCGCCCCATGCCGCAGCGCTGCGCCGCGCGAACTCGCGCCCCGTGGGCGAGGTCTGGAACTTCTCGTGATCGAGGGTCTGGCCGTCGGCCAGGAACCGGGCCAGGGTGAGGAGATGCAGGTCCCAGCCCACACCGCCGGCACCGGGGCCGTAGGTCGGGAACATGGGTTCCCCGACGGCCGCTGCATGGACCAGTTCAAGCTCGGTGTCCCCGGCAGGACCCGGGGACAGCCGCACCTCGACCTCGCTCGTACCCGGCCACTCGTCGGCGTCCGGCCCGAAGAGCCAGGACACCCGCAGCAGCCGCGGCGGGTCACACCGGAGGATCTCCCCGTGCTCACCGCCGTCCAGCTCGAACGACCCGCCCAGCCGAAGGTCCCCGGTGACCGATTTCAACCAACGGCCGAGCCGCTCAGGGTCGGTGATGGCGCTCCACACGTCGTCGACCGGCGCGTCGTAGCGCCGCCGCAACTCCATCGTGTACGCGTCGCCGGCAGGCAAGGCCGCTGTTCCCATCGTCCGACGCGCAGCAGCCAGTTCGTCCAGTACGTCCTTCATATCCTGTTCCTTACATTGGCGGATGGGCCTCGCCGACGCCGGTGCCGTGTCGGGCTGGCAAGCCCGGGACCGGGATGCAGTCCTGCCTCGGGCCAACACGAACTAAAATCCTACCATTCCTGACTTATATAAGCCAGAAATGGTATTTCCGATGGTCTGATCGTCTTTCTGTCGCAAGAAGAATGATCAACCAAGGGGCTTCATCCATGATCAACTGGGGTCGCCCCCACACGCGGTGATCAAGCACATGAGCAAGTTGGCTGGGGAGGCGGCGCCGCGGCTGCAGCCGGGACCCGCACGGCGATCGCGATCGGCGCGATCGCCGCGGGCATCCCAGCCAATTTGGAGCGGCTCGGCAGCCATCCGAAGTGGACGGTAGGTGCGAGTCCGGGTCGGGTGATGCGCACCCCGATCCCGCTTCGAGACGAGTGCCGGCGTCACCGCGCGGCACAGTAGTGGTTTGACCATTTGGTGCGGCAAGAGTTTGTGATCTGTCTCGCAGTCGCGTTGACGCCGACGCGGCGTCGCAGTGTGACGTGGTTGGCCTGGCCCCGGCGAAAGGATCCGATGTGATTGACCCAGCTGAGCGTATCCGGCTCACCGACACCGACTACGCCCGCGCGGAACAGATGCTTGCACCGTACCGGGCCCGGCTGATGCCCCAGGCCGCGGTGGTACCGCAATGGTCCGACAACGGTGCGCGGTTCTGGTACCGGTCTGGGGCACATCACGTCCTGGTCGACCCGGCGGCGGGCACCCGGCGCGACGCGTTCGACCACGAGCGGCTCGCCGCAGCGCTGTCCCGAGCGTCCGGGCGGGCAGTGGTGGCCGACGACCTGCCGCTCACCTCGGTGGAGTTCGAGGTTGCTGACCGGCACCCGCAGGTGATCCGCTTCTCGGCGTTCGACGCGCGATGGGAGTGGTCTGATCACACCGGCACCTGCACGCGGGTCGAGAACGGCCCCTCAGTGGGGCCGGGAGAGATCGCGTCACCGGATCGGGCGTGGGTGGCGTTCCAACGGGACGGCAACGTGTGGGTGCGCAGCCGGGACGGCCGGCAGGAGTTCGCGCTCACCGGCGACGCCGAGCCGCACTGGGACTACGGCGGGCTGCCCGAGGCGGCCACGAAGGTGAAACTGCCCCTGCTGGGGATCGATTCAATCCTCGTGGCGGCGTGGTCGCCGGACTCCACCCGCCTGATCACACATCGGATCGACCAGCGCGGGCTGCCCGAGCAGGTCCTGGTGGAAGCCGCGCCGAAGGAAGGCGGACGGCCGCTGGCGCACCGCGTGCGGTACCCGATGCCCGGCGACGAGGCGCAGGCGACGATGACGTGGCACGTTCTCGACGTCCGTACCGGGCAGAACGTCACCGCCTCCGGCGAGCCAGAGGTCCTGGTGTCTCCCTACACCCTCGACAGGCGGTGGTGGTCGGGAGACAAGGGGGACAGCATCCATGTCCTGCACCAGTCACGGGACGGGCGCACCCTCGAACTGCGCCGTCTCGACCCCAGCTCCGGTGCGATGACGACGGTGATCGCCGAGACCGGCCGGACACGGGTGGATCCCTCGCCGTATCTGCACGCCCCGCCCGTGGTGCGAATCCTGGACTCGGGGGAGATCCTATGGTGGTCCCAGCGCGACGGCTGGGGCCACCTCTACCTCTACTCAGCCAGCGGCGAACTACTCAGGCAAGTCACGGGCGGACAGTGGCTGGTCCGCCGGGTCCTACGAGTCGACGAGGACCGCCGCCGGGTGTGGTTCCTGGCCTGCGGACTGAACGAGGACCCATATGTCCGTCAAATTTGCCGGGTGGACCTCGACGGCGGTGGATTCGCGCGGATCACCGACGACGACCTGGATCACGACGCGGTCGGCCCACCCAGTGGCGACTACCTAGTCGACCGCGCCTCGACCGTCGCCCTCCCGCCCCGCACCAGAGTGCTCGGCGACGACGGCCAAGTGCTGGTCGAACTCGAGGCTCCCGACGCGACCGCGCTGGAGGAGGTCGGCTGGAGCCCGCCCGAACGGTTCAGGGCGATCGCCGCCGACGGGGGCACTCCGATCTACGGACTGCTGTGGCGCCCGCACGGCTTCGACCCTGCGCGTCGCTACCCCGTCATCGACCACACCTACCCCGGGCCCAACATCCACCGAGTCTCACCGGCGTTCGGAGACCTGTTCACCGGAGAGCCCGAGGCGCTGGCCGCGCTCGGGTTCGCGGTCGTCGCGCTCGACGGCCGGGGCACCCCCGTGCGCAGCAAGGAATTCCTTGACCACTCCTACGGAGACCTGGGCATGGCCGCAGCACTGGACGACCACATAGCCGCGATCCGCCAACTCGGGCGGCGCCACACCTGGCTCGATACCGAACGGGTCGGGATCACCGGCCATTCCGGCGGCGGGTTCTTTACGGCCCGAGCCCTTTTGTCCCACCCCGAGTTCTACTCGGTGGGTGTAGCGCAGGCCGGCGCCCATGACTTCTCGATCTACCTACCGTTCTGGGTCGAGCAGAACCACGGAGAGATCACTGAGGATAACCGTCAAGCGCTGGTTAACACGGTGTCCGCCGGCAACCTGCGTGGCAAGCTCCTGCTGATCGACGGCGAACTCGACGACAACGTGCTGCCCCACCAGAGCCTGCGCCTTGTCGATTCGCTCATTGACGCCGATGCCGACGTCGACATGCTCCTCATACCCGGCGTCGAGCACACTTTCCACGGCCGATTCCACTACGTCACACGTCGCACCTGGGACTACTTGGTGCGCCACCTGCACGGGACCGAACCGCCGACATATCGCCTAGCGCCCTTCCCCACGATGCCCGACTGGGCCGTTCACCCCTCCGGCTGAACCTGGGGCTTGTGTCCAGGAGCCGAACCCAGCGGCGGTCTTCGCGGTCACGGGTGGCGAGTGGATCGGTGTCTGTCACGACGAGCCCGACCGCGTCGCTGCGGATCTCGGCGACCATGACTCCGGTGGCGTTGAACGGGCCGCGGGTGAGAGCGACGTCGACCGATCCACGGTCGACGCCCGCGGCGGGGTCGGTGAGGTCGCTTTCGACGATGCGGATCTCGACGCCGGTGATCCGCTCGGGCTTCGGCACGGGTTTCGTCGCGAACCGGGGTTTCGGCGACGAGAACTGGAACCGGGCCAGCAATGGGAACACTGCTGAAACGTGCGGGCGAGCAACGCTGTCCGCACCGCGATCGCCGGGTCCTTGAACGGCATGAGCGTTCTCCTACGAGACCAGTGCTGGATAGTCGGTGTAGCCGTGGTGGTCGCCGCCGTAGAAGGTGGCCTTGTCCGGGTTGTTGAACGGTCCGTCCTCGGCAAGGGGGCGCGGCAAATCAGGGTTGGCGAGAAACATCGCATCGAAGGCGATCATGTCCGCGGTGCCGTCCTCGATGAGGCTGAGGGAGTCCTTGCCGGTCGGTTCGGGGTGTGTGAACGGGTTGAGGACGAACACGCCCGGCCAGTCCTTGCGCAACCGCTTCGTCAGGTCGTGGTCGGGGCCCTCCCACAGGTGCAGGTAGCGAGGTGTAGGTCCGCTCCACGTCGGACGGATCGGTCTCGGCGATGTCGTTGAGTGGGTTTCCAGGCGAGATTCGGAAACCGGTGCGGTGACCGCCGATCGCCTCGACAACCGCCGTGGTGACCTCCACGCCGAGTCGGATCCGGCTGGCCACCGAGCCGCCCCAGCCGTCGGTGCGCAGGTTGGCGTTGGGGGCGAGGAACTGGTGGATCAGATAGCCGTTGGCTCCGTGGAGCTCCGCGCCGTCGAAGCCGGCGGCGATCGCGTTGCGCGCCGCGTCGGCGAAGTCGGTGATCGTTTGGGCGATCTCGGCCTCGGTGAGCTCCTTCGGCGTGACGAAGGCCTTCATGCCGTCGTGTGTGAACACCTGGCCCTGCGCTGCGACGGCGGAAGGGCCAACGGGCAGCAGGCCGTCGGGCAGCAGGCTGGGGTGGCCGATCCGGCCGGTGTGCATCAGCTGCGCGAAGATCGTGCCGCCCTCGGCGTGCACGGCGTCGGTGACCTTGCGCCACGCGGCGATCTGCTCGTCCGAGTGCAGGCCCGGAGTGTCCGGATAGCCCTGGCCGATCACCGAGGGCTGGGTGCCTTCGGTGACGATCAGCCCGACCGAGGCACGCTGGGCGTAGGAGCAGGCCGCCGCGCTGCCGATGGCGGCCGAGACGGCGTGGCGCGCGCTCGACGACCTCGGCGTCCAGCCGGGTGAGCTGCTGCTCGTCCACGGCGCGGGCACCACCGTGGGTGAGGCGGCGGTGCGCTTCGCGCTGCACCGGGGTATTCGGGTGATCGCCACCGCCGGGCCGACTCGGGCCGGCGCCCTGGAAGAGATCGGCGCCCAAGTGACCGCCTACGGCGAGGGCATGGCCGAACGCGTCAGCACACTGACCCCAGGTCCCGTGGACCGCGCCCTGGACACCGCGCCGACCGGGGGCCGGATCGACCGCGCCGACCAGCCCAGCCCGGCCGGCGGCTCACTGCCGACCTTGATCGAGCTGACCGGGGATCCCGACCGTGTCCTCACCGTCTCGGACTTCGCCGCCGCAGCCGAACTGGGCGTCCGGATCACCACCGAGATCCGCTACGACCAGATGAATGAGTTCGCCAGGCTCGCCGGCGAAGGCATCCTGGTCGTACCGGTCGCCCGCACCTACACCCTCGACCAGATCCAGGAAGCGGCCAAGCTCAGCCAGTCCCGCCGCCCCGGCGGCAAGCTCATGCTCGTCCTGTGATCGCCCTGCCAGCCTGACAAAGCGAGACCACCTCGACGAGGAGTGGGGCCAGTACAAGGTGTCGCGTACCCGCGACGGCCGGTACCCGGTCGGGCCGAGCTGGGCGAGTTCACCTTCGACGTCGACAGCCATGGCGCCGAAAAATTTGATGTTCTCGCTGTGCGCCGGGGAGACGTGGGCCAGGACCTCGTCGTCGATGCGGCCCCCGGCCGCGCGCATCGACTCCCCGAGGTGCAACGTCCGGTGACTGCTGCGGATGCAGCCAGCCTGGTGGATTGGTCGGTGGCGTTGAATTTGATGATTGTCCCACCGACAACTTGGTCGAACTACCCGAAATTTTACAAGCTCAGCTGGCTGACCACGCGATTGGTAGTTCGGCGGCTGGGGCATGAAAGTGCACCACCTCGCCGATGGCAGCGGCCGCCCGCCAGGAGCGTACGTCGGTCTCGGCCATGCCGCAGGTTCCGTAGCGGCGGCCGCTAGCCTTTGACTCAGTTGGTTACCACGGTCGCAACGACATCGAACGTCCCTTCAACCTGCTCAAGCGATGGCGCGGCCGGGCAACCGCTATGACACTCTCGCCATCGTCTACAGCTCTGCCGTGCATCGCTAGGGTTGGCAAGAAGGCGTGGAACGAAACTGAATCAAAACCGACCGTTCGGATACCGTACGGCCAGGTCGATAAGTGTGCTCCCCGCAGGCGCCGGGGGTGACCCTCACGGTTGGCTGGGACGTAGGTAGGCACGGAGTGCTCTCCGCAACCGTAGACAGATGCGCGGATGATTCTGGTCTCCGTTTGGGCTCCGTTGCTTGAAGAGTGCCCGATATGCCGCGACACTCCTCGGCATAGTGATTGATAAAAATACTGGCGTGGCCTGCATAAATGAACCCTGGTTGGCATACGCCTGCCGCTTTCTCTTAATCAGCGGGTTCGGGGGTTCGAGTCCCTGATGGCGCACAGTAACCCCAGGTTCTGGCCGAACCGGACACCGATTTTCGCGCCTACGTCGCGTCGCTGCACGCGAGCGGCGCCGCCGCGCTGCTCGTCGAGCTCGGCCGGCATGTGTCGGAGCTGCCGGAAGGACTGGTGCAGGCCGCTC